>NZ_LMSE01000009.1 GCF_001428065.1 Nostocoides sp. Soil756 | reverse complement strand
GGTCATTTGATGGCTCCCATGGAGAGGCCGCGGACGAGTTGTTTCTGGGCGATCCAGCCGGCGATGATGACGGGGAGGGCGGCGATGGTGGAGGCGGCGGAGAGGACGGCGAGGAACTGTCCGCGGCCGTCGACGAAGCTGCCGAGGAAGGGGGGTGTGGTGCGGGCGGCGGAGGAGGTCAGGAGGGAGGCGAGGAAGTATTCGTTCCAGCTGAAGATGAAGGTGATCAGGGCGGCGGAGGCGACGCCGGGTAGGACCAGGGGCAGGGCGATGCGGAAGATTTCGCGGGTGAGGCCGGCGCCGTCGACGCGGGCGGCTTCGATGATTTCGAAGGGGACTTCGAGGAAGAAGGAGCGCATCATCCAGACGGCGACGGGCAGGTTGACGCCGGCGTAGATGATGGCCAGGACGTAGATGTTGTCGAGCAGGCCGAGGGTTTTGAGGATCATGAACAGGGGTAGGACGACCGCGGCCAGGGGCATGAAGCGGGTGGAGATGAAGAAGGTCAGGGCGCCTTCGACGTTCTTGACGCGGCGGATGGAGAGGGCGTAGGCGGCGGGGATGGCCAGCACGATGGCGATGAGGGTGGCCCAGAGGGAGGCGTTGAGGGAGTTGATGAGGTAGCCCTGCATGCCGCGGTCGAACGCGGCGCGGAACCCGTCCAGGGTGGGGGTGAAGATCAGGCGGGGGTGGGCGGAGGAGGCGATGGATTCGGGTTTGAACCCGTTGAGGAACATCCAGAAGACGGGGAAGAAGAAGATCAGGACCAGGATCCAGGTGGCGGTGGTGGCCAGGGTGTTCTTGGTGCGGGTGGTCATCGGGAGCCTCCTGCCATGAAGACCTTGAAGAGGGTGCGTAGGGCCACGGTGGCCACGATGATGGTCAGGATGACGGTGACCACGCCGTAGGCGGCGGCTTCGCCGACGTCCAGGCCGATGAAGGCTCGTTCGTAGAGCAGGTAGGCCAGGGTCTTGGTGCCGCCGGTGCCTTTGGTGAGGATGGCGATGGGGTCGAAGACCTGCAGGATGATCACGGCTCCGAGCAGGACCCCGATCTCGACGTACATCCGCAGGTGGGGCAGGGTGATCCAGGTGAAGGTGCGCCAGGTGCCGGCGCCGTCGACCTGGGCTGCTTCGAGGATGCCTTTGTCCTGGCCTTGGAGCCCGGCGAGCAGGATCAGCATCATGAACGGGGTGAACTGCCAGGTCAGGACGGTCACCACGGTCAGCAGGGGGTGGTCGGTGGACCAGGCCAGGACCGGTAGGTGCAGGCTGCGCGAGACCCAGTTCAGGATGCCGATGTTGGTGTCGAACATCGAGTACTTCCAGATCAGCGCGGCCGCGGCCGGCATCACCAGGAACGGGGTGATCATCAGGGTCCGGGCCAGGGCCCGGCCCCGGAAGGGGCGGTCCAGCAGCAGCGCGAACAGCAGCCCGAACAGCACCGAGAGGATCACCGAGAGCGCGGTGATCAGCACGGTGGCCAGGATCGAGGGGCCCAGCGCGCCCGAGGTCAAGGCGGTGGCGTAGTTGTCCAGGCCGGTGAAGCCCCGGTCCTGGGGGTAGAGCAGGTTCCACTTGACCAGGGAGAACCCGATGGTCACCAGGAACGGGATCTGGGTCAGCAGGACCAGGAACAGCACCGCCGGGGCCAGCAGCCCCCGCGCGGCGCGGAACTGTCCTTTCTTCACCCGCCGGACATCGGTGGCGGTAGCGGCCGGCACCGTGTCGGTATCGGTCATGGTCATCTCGGCACTCCCTCGTGCGACCTCGAAACAGGATGCGACCTCACGACCCCCAGCACCCTTCAGGACCTTCAGGACTTTCAGGACTTCAGGACCTTCGGGGTGCTCGGGTCGGCGGTTGTGGTGGGCGTGGCCCGGGTGGGTGGTGCCCACCCGGGCCCATGCCGCGGGGGTGTTACTTCTTGTGCGCGTCGCCGGCCTTCTGGGCGATCTGCTGGCACTTGGACAGGGCGTCCTCGACGGTGCCACGCCCGGCGATGTAGTCCGCGATGAGCTGGGCGCACTGGTTACCGACGTCCTGGAACTCCGGGATCGCGACGTACTGGATCCCGACCCAGGGCTGCGGGTTCAGACCCGGCTGCTTGGGGTTGACCGAGCTCATCACCTTCAACGTCAACGGCGCGTACGCGGCCGCGGCCTCCTTGTACTGCGGGATCTCGTACGTCGAGGTCCGCGAGCCCGGCGGCACGTTGGACCAGCCGATCTTCTGCCCGACCAGCTTGATGTAGTCCTTGCTGGTGGCCCACTTCACGAAGTCGATCGCGGCGTCCTTGTTCTTCGTCGAGGACGGGATCGCCAGGTTCCAGCTCCACAGCCAGCCCGACTTGTCGGTCTTGACCACCGGCATCGGGACATACCCCATCTTGCCCTTGACCGGGGAGTCGGCCGCCTCCAACATCGACGCCGCGACCGTGGCATCGGCCCACATCGCGGACTTGCCCTCCTTGACCGCCGTCAAGCACTCGTTGAACGAGTACGACACCGGGTCCGACTCGCCCGACTCATCCAGCAGCTTCTTGTAGAACGTCACCGCCTCCTTCCACTCCGGGGTATCGACCGTGGCGTTCCAGTCCATGTCATACCAGCTCCCCCCGAAGGTCTCGATGACCGTGGTCAACGGACCGAACAAGTCACCCCA
>NZ_LMSE01000008.1 GCF_001428065.1 Nostocoides sp. Soil756 | reverse complement strand
GGCCGCACCCGTGCCCGGCTGCTGGACCTGGTCCCGGGCCGCTCCGGCGCCGCGTACTCGACCTGGCTGACCGAGCGTGGGCAGGCGTTCCGGTCCGGGGTGTCCGTGGCGACGCTGGACCCGTTCCACGGGTACAAGAACGCCATCAACGACGAGCTCACCGACGCCGTCGCCGTGCTTGACGCCTTCCACGTCGTCAAGCTCGCCACCGCCGTCGTCGACGACGTGCGGCGCCGGGTCCAGCAGGACACCTGCGGGCACCGCGGCCACCGCAACGACCCGCTGTACCGGATCCGTAACATCCTGCGCGCGGGTCAGGAGCGCCTCACCGACCGGCAACACGCCCGCCTGAGGGCGGCGTTCACCGCCCGCGAAGAGCACCTCGAGGTCGAGGTCGCCTGGTCGTGCGCCCAACAGGTCCGCTCCGCGTACCACCAGGACACCCCCGCCGCCGGTCGGGCCATCGCCGAGAAGATCCTCAACAGCTTCACCTCGTGCCCGATCCCCGAGGTCGCCCGCCTCGGCCGGACCCTGAAGCAGTGGCGCGAGGCGTTCCTGGGCTACTTCACCACCGGCGGCGCGAACAACGGCGGGACCGAAGCCATGAACGGCCTCATCGAGCTGCACCGAAGGGTCGCCCGTGGCTTCAGGAACCGAGGGAACTACAGACTCCGGATGCTCCTCATCGGAGGAGGACTCGACCTATGAACCCCACACTCAGGTCGGAAGAGCCTCTTTGGGGTAGGGCTTGGGCACAGCGACATCCTTCCAGCGGCACCAGACGGCACCACAGATTGGTTGTCACCTATCGGTGCAGCAGTCCCGAGTGGCGAAACGTACGCTCCACGTGCCATCCCCATGGTCGCTCTTGACCACCGTTGACCCTCTCGGCGTGGGCCCGAGTACGGCTCAAGCCAGCCGGCCCCGACCGTTGCATGCCGGGCCGCCGGGCCCGGCGTGGGGAGGCGGAACGGTTGTCAGCGGCCGTCGCATCCCGGACCTGCCGCTGCAACGAGGCGACCGATCGCTGCTCTGCAGCCGTCAACGTAGGCGCGACACCCCTCTCTCCGCCGCGGCGACACCGGTTTCTGCGGCAACACCGGTAGCCACCACGATTTCTGGTTCCCCGGCGTCTTTCCCTAGCCGCTGACCTGAGGGTTCGTGCTGGGGGGGGGCTCAACGAATACATAGACAGCGACGGCGGAAGCCCCGACGCGGTATCCGGCCCCCGCCACGGTTGCGGCCGACGCGGTCGCGCTGCCGATGATCGTGGCCAGGAAAGCGACGATGGCGGCTAGGAATGAGAACTGCCCGCGGCGCGGGTGGCATGTGCGCGTTCCGATACTCACAGGAACTCGCACATCAGCCTCGACGCTCGAGACCGATCTCGGCGCCCTCTCGCACAAGCTCAGCTGGATCAACAGCAAGAGCTTCAAGGATTTCGAGCGGCACCTTCTTGTTGTATGCGATACGTGCTCGCACGGCCTCGTCCGGGTCCGCGCCCAACTTGTGAAACAGCTCTGGGGTTAGCTTGCGCCGAGTCGCGACAACAGACCGGACAGCTGGGTCCGGATCGACCGCAAGCAGAGCCAGCACCTCGATGGGAACGGACTTGTTGTGAGCGACCCACGAGCGCATGTCTGGGTAGCGATTGATCACGTCGATCCAGACGTTGGTCGAGGCCTCCTCTTCCGCGGCCCGCAGGTACTCGTCCCGCAGGTTGCTGGTCCGGAGCCTCACGAAATCTTCCGCAGACTCGATCATCATTCATCACCACCGAACGTTCATGCCGACATCGCTCTTGTGCTTAAGCGCTGGGTCGATGTAAGTCCCGTATCGGTCTGCGTCGCGATACCACTTCAGGCCGCCGGGCACCTCCTCGTACACCTTCCAGGCCGACTCACCATGGCCGGCTGTATCCCGAGACCACCACGTACCGTCAGCCTGCTTTGAGTACTTGTGCTTCCCGACCACCTTAGTCGTCAGACTCTTCGCGTCGGTGATCTGCCACAGTCCTCGAACGCCACACGTGTTGTGGACAAGAATCTCGCCCTGGCCGACGTGGTAGGTATGGATGCCTTCGACGGTGAGGTTGTAGGCCAATGCCGCGCGGGTGGTTCCGAGCCGCAGACCAGACACCGTGATCACTCGGCCGTCGGCGCTCAGCACCTTCTCGCCGTCGCTGAGCTCGTCAGCACGCTCGAACCGCTGGTCGGTCACCGACCAGAACGGGTGATCCTCGGTGGTGCTGATGACCTCCCCGTCGACGACCAGGTCGACCACTGTGTCTTCATGGACGAAGACGTGCTCGACGGTCTTGGCGACCTGCTCCCCGGACTCGGGATCAGTTGCGATGACCTTGTCCCCGACACGGACGTCTTCGATCGGCTTGCGGCTGCCGTCCGCCATGAGCACGGTCGTGGCTCCCGAGAACGAGCAGGCACGTGCTCTAGTCTTTGCGGCAACACCGGTAGCCACCACGAACCCGGGCTGAACCGGGCTGCTCCCTAGCCGCTG
>NZ_LMSE01000007.1 GCF_001428065.1 Nostocoides sp. Soil756 | reverse complement strand
CGCCGGCTGGATCGCCCAGAAACAACTCGTCCGCGGCCTCTCCATGGGAGCCATCAAATGACCGGCGCCCCCGCGGTTGCGGCCCAATCGCCCCTCGGCGCGGTGGCCTGATGCCGGCGCCCACGCGTGACCTGACGGGCACGGTGGTCGTGGTCACCGGCGCCGGCGGCGGCATCGGCGGCGCGACCGCACGGCTGGCCGTGGAGGCCGGGGCGCGGGTCGTCGCCGGTGACGTCCGGGGCGACGCGCTCACCCCGCTGGTCGACGAGCTCGGTGCCGACCGGGTCGTGCCGGTGGTCGGTGACGTGCGCGACGAGGCCACGGCGGACGCCCTCGTCGCGGCCGGGACGGAGGCCTTCGGACGCGTCGACTCCGTCGTGGCCAACGCCGCGGTCGGGTTCTACGGCGGCGTCCTCGACATGAGCGCCGACCAGATCTCGCTCATGGTCGACGTCAACGTCAAGGGCACCGTGTGGCTGGCGCGGGCGGCGGTCCGCTGCTTCCGGGCCCAAGGCGGAGGCGGCGACGTCGTCATCCTCGGCTCGGTGGCCGGCCTGTTGATCGGCGGTGGCCAGGAGGCGGTCTACGCCGCGACCAAGGGCGCCCAGATCAACCTCGGCTACGCCCTCGACCGCGAGCTGCGCGGCGAAGGCATCCGCACCACCGTCATCGCGCCGGCCGGGGTCAACACCGCCTTCGCCGCGGCCGACGGTCGCTTCGGTGACGGCGACCCGGCCTCCGGGCCGTTCATGGAGCCCGGTGACATCGCCGGCGCCGTGCTGCACACGTTGCAGCAGCCGCGCCGGATGCGCACCGAGCTCTGGACGATGTGGAGCCTGGCCGAGAAGCACTGACCGCGCCGGCAGCCGTGCCTGGCCGCGGCGGTGAAGTGCCGGGAGCCCTCGGGGGAACTGGGCCCCCCGGGGGCTCCCTCCCGTCGGTGTGCTCCAGCGCCGGGCTCGCTCGCCCTGCTGGTGTCGGCGGAGGCGGAGGGGCGTCGGTGGCGGAGGCGGAGGGACGCCAGGCTCCGGGTGACCTCGTTCCTCGGTCTCCCGGTGCCCTCCCAGCATCCCGCCGCCGCTCGCCCATGGAAAACCCCCCGGTCGCAAGCTCCCGGGGGGTTTCCAGTGGGCGGAGGCGGAGGGATTTGAACCCTCGATGGGCTTGAGACCCAAACCGCATTAGCAGTGCGGCGCCATAGACCGGACTAGGCGACGCCTCCAACGCCTGCACAGGGTATCCGGCGGTCGGGCCACCGGGCAAAACAGGTCACCGCGGGTCTCATCCGACCCCGGCTGGCCCGTCGGCTGCTCGGCGTGCCACCCGCAAAGGCGGGACGCGGCGCCGCCCCGGATGTCACACTCCCGCCGTGACCACCGCACCCCACGGGGGACCCCCGGCTGACACCCCATCGCCCGCCGACGCCTCCACGCCGTCTCCTGCACCCTTCCCGCAGCCACCGCTCACCGCCTTCCCGACGGCCGCGGCCGCCCCCGTCGCGCCCGCCACGGCCTGGCCGATGGTGCCCCCGCCGGGCGGCGACCCGGCCGTGGTCGCGGCCCGGGAGAAGGCCGGGACGGCGATGGGCTGGGGCATCGCCGGCGCGGTGGCCGGAGGGCTGGGACTGCTGCTCTCGCTCGTGACCTTCGGGATGACGGTGCTGGGCGGCGGGATGTCGGACGGGGGCGGCTACGAGACCATCCGCGGCACCATCCCCGGGATCAGCGACGGAGGAGGCCTCGGCGGTGACCGGCTGGCCCGCCTGCTCGAGAGCCTCGAGAACGACGCCGGCTACGCCGCCGACATCACCTGCCCTGACGCCGCGCTCATCGAGGCCTCGACGGTCGTGGTGTGCCACGGCACCCTCGACGACTACGAGTGGACCGGCGCGGTGCTGTTCGAGGACGCCGGCGGGTCGTTCGCGGTCGTCGAGCTCTGATCCGCGTCGCCCGGCGGCGGGCCGGTGCGACTCGGCGCGAACACCCACCACCGCATCGCCGCGTACTTCACGGCCGTGGCGGCGACCGTGGTGGCTGCCACGACGAGGGTCTCGGTCCCGGTCCGCGCCCCCGGGACGAGGCGGGCCAGCAGCGCCAGGCCGCCCGAGGTCATGCCGAGGGTCAGAACGAGGACCAATAGCCCCTGAAGCTGATGGCGCGCCGCCCCGGCGCGTCCGCGGATGCCGAACGTCCAGCGTCGGTTGGCCCAGGTGTTGGCCACAGCCGCGACCAACAGCGCCACCGTGTTGGCGAGCTGCGGCTCGGCGGCCTGCCGCAGGAGGACGAAACCGCCCAGGTGAACGACGGTGCTGGCGGCCCCGATGACCGCGAACGTCACGACCTCCGCGCCCACCCCACGCCACCGGCGGGCGAGGGCCCGGCCGGTGGCGACGGTGGTGCCCGACCAGGTCACGAGGCGGCCTCGGTCGGCTGCGTGAGGTCGTAGAACGTCTGGCCGCCGAGGGTCACCGCCGAGTAGTGCTCGGAGACCCACGTGTCGATCTCGCTCGCCGCGTTCGACCCGCCCTGCTGGCCGCGGAAGCCGCCACCGGCCACGAAGTAGTGGATGCGGCCCTGAGCCACGTACTCCTGGAACTGGGCCAGGGTCGGGGAGGGGTCGGAGCCGTTGAACCCGCCGATGGCCATCACGGGCAGCTGGGTCGCGAGCTGGAGGCCGGCCGCGTTCTGCGACCCGACGGCCGCCGCCACCCAGGTGTACTGCGCGGCGTCGGCCTTCAGGGCCGCGACGACGGCCGCGTCGGGGGTCGTGGCGTCGAGCAGGCCGCGCATCCCGCCCGCTCCGGTGGTGGTGCCGCCGGGAGGGCCGCCGAAGCCGCCACCGGGAGGGCCGCCGACGCCTCCCCCGGGGCCCCCCGTGGCGGGGCCGGCGGTGACGATCGAGCCGCGGTGCGCCGTCGAGAGGGTGGTGCCGGCGTAGGCGGCCGGGCCGGCCAGCCCGACGACGACCGCAGCGATGGCGACGGCCGGCAGGGCCCGGCGGTGCAGCCGCCCCACGACGAGGAGCAGCAGGGTGGTGGCGATCCCCACGGCCAGCACCCCGGCGCGCAGCCCGCTGCCGTAGGCCGTGGTCCGTGAG
This sequence comes from Nostocoides sp. Soil756, assembly GCF_001428065.1. Taxonomy (GTDB): domain Bacteria; phylum Actinomycetota; class Actinomycetes; order Actinomycetales; family Dermatophilaceae; genus Phycicoccus. The sequence continues at coordinate 247,975 of NZ_LMSE01000007.1, read as the reverse complement.
AGGAGCACGAAGGCCCAGGCCGCCGTGACCCCGGTGGCGGACGCCAGGACCAGCGCGCCCAGCAGGCCGCGGCGACGCTGCCAGGCCTCGCCCGCGCCCATCCCCACGAGGGCGGCGACCGGCGGGGCCAGGGCGACGGTGTAGTACTCGTGGAAGATGCCCTGCATGGACGAGAAGACGAGGGCGGTCGTGAGCATCCACAGGCCCATCGCCAGGTAGGTGGCGCGGCGCAGGTCGGTGCGCGGGGCGCGGCCGCGCAGGGCGATGCCGCCCACGAGCATCACCAGGGCGGCCAGCAGGAGCCACGAGATCTGCCCGGCGACCGAGGAGTCGAACATCCGGAAGAGGCCGACGCCGCTCGAGAACGGTCCGCCGCCACCGCCGATCTTGCCCACCTCGGAGCCGTCGAGCCGCCCCAGGCCGTTGTAGCCGAAGGTCAGCTCGAGGAACGAGTTGGTCTGGCTGCCACCGATGTAGGGGCGCATCGAGGCGGGCACGAGCTCGACGACCGCCACCCACCACCCCGCCGAGACCAGGAAGGCAGCCGCCGAGGTCAGGCCGCCGAGGAGCCGGCGCCGCACCGGGGCGTCGGCGCACAGCATCCACACCACGGCGACGGCCGGGACGACCAGCAGCACCTGGAGGCTCTTGGTGAGGAAGCCGAGCCCGGTGAACACGCCGGCCAGCGCGATCCAGCGGACCGAACCGGCTTCGACCGCGCGCAGGGTCGCCCAGATCGCGAGCGCCATGAGCAGCGTGAGCAGCGCGTCGGGGTTGTTGAACCGGAACATCAGGACCGCGACCGGCGTGAGCGCCAGGGACAGCCCGGCGAGCAGCGCGGCGCCGGCCCCGAAGCGACGCTGCACGGTCGCGTGCACCACGCCCACGGTGCCGACCCCCATCAGCACTTGCGGCAGGAGCATCGCGAACGAGCTGAGCCCGAGCAGCCGCACCGACAGCGCCATCACCCAGAGCGAGGCCGGGGGCTTGTCGACGGTGATGGCGTTGCCCGCGTCGAAGCTGCCGAAGAAGAACGCCTTCCACGACACGCTGCCGGCCTGCACCGCGGCCGCGTAGAAGCTGTTGGCCCAGCCGCCCGCGGTGAGGTTGTAGAGGTAGGCGGTACCGGTGAGGACCAGCAGCGCGAGGAGGCCGGGGCGCGCCCACACCGGGTCGGTCTGGGGGCCGCGTAGGGCGCGGCGGGCGCGGTCGGCGGCACGGGGTCCGAGGCGCTCGTCGCGGGAGGTGCTCGGGAGGGTCGCGGTGTCCATGGTTCACACGGTCGGGCCGGCCGCTGTGGGCCGCCTGTGCCGGTCCTTTCGGCCGGACCTGACTCGTCGGCGGCCAGTAGTGCACGGAAGGATGGGGGGATGCCGCTCACCGTCCGCGAGGCCCGTCCCGACGAGCTCGGCGCCGTGGGGTCGCTGACGCTGGCGGCGTACGCTGCCGATGGCGAGGTCACCCCCGGGAACCCTTACGCCGCAACCCTCCTCGACGCCGCGGCCCGCGCGCGCGAGGCGACGCTGCTGGTGGCGGTCGACGAGGGGGGCCTGCTGGTGGGCACCGTCACCTACGTGCGTCCCGGGTCCGCGTTCGCCGAGGTCGGCGGCCCCGACGAGGCCGAGGTGCGGATGCTCGCGGTGGCACCGACCGCTCGTGGCGCCGGGGTGGGGCGCCGGCTCAGTGACGCGTGCGTCGAGCAGGCCCGGGCGGAGGGGCTGGCCGCGGTCGCGCTGTCGAGCGGGGAGGGGATGGCCGCCGCGCACCGCCTCTACGGCCGGATGGGGTTCGCCCGCACCCCCGAGCGCGACTGGTCGCCGCGCGACGGCATCCGGCTCCTCGCGTTCCGGCTCTCCCTGACCTGAAGAGGCGCGCGCCTGGCCTCAGGCGGGCAGCAGCACCGAGAACGTGGTGTCGCCCGGTCGCGAGCTGACCTCGACCCGGCCGCCGTGCGCCTGCCCGACCGCGGCGACGATCGAGAGGCCGAGCCCGGTGGACCCCTGGGCCCGGCTGCGGGAGTCGTCGCCACGGGTGAACCGCTCGAAGACCTTCTTCTGCAGCTCGGCGGGGATGCCGGGCCCGTTGTCGGACACCGAGATGCGCACGAGCGCCCCTTCGGGCCGGAGGCGCGTGACGACCCGGGTGCCGGCCGGGGTGTGCGTGCGCGCGTTGGCCAGCAGGTTGGCGAGGATCTGGTGCAGCCGCGCACCGTCGCCGGTGACCTCGACGGGCTCGTCGGGCAGGTCGAGCTCCCAGGCGTGGTCGGGCGAGGCGGCGTGGGCGTCGCTGACGGCGTTCATCGCGAGCAGCGACAGGTCGACGGGCTCGCGCTCCAAGGGCCGCCCGGAGTCGAGCCGCGCCAGCAGCAGCAGGTCCTCGACCAGCTCCTGCATCCGCAGCGCCTCGGACTCGACCCGCGAGATGGCGTGGGTGACGGTGGGCGGCACGGGGGCGTGCTCGCGGCGGGTCAGCTCGGCGTAGCCGCGGATCGACGCCAGCGGGGTGCGCAGCTCGTGCGAGGCGTCGGCCACGAACTGGCGCACCCGCATCTCGCTCTCCTGGCGGGCCTGGAGGGCCGACTCGACGTCGTCGAGCATGGTGTTGAGGGCGAGGCCGACCTGGCCCACCTCGGTGCGGCCGTCGGCGTCGCGTTCGGGGACCCGTACCCCCAGCGTGACGTCGCCCGAGTCGAGCTGCAGGTTCGAGACCTGGCGGGCCGTGGAGGCGACGCGGTCGAGGGGCGCGAGGCTGCGGCGGATGACCACGGCGCCGCCGGCCCCGACCAGGACCAGCCCGATGACGGTGCCGCCCACCACCAACGCCAGCAACTTGGCCAGCAGCTCGTCGACCGAGGAGGTCGAGACGCCGACGACGATGGTGCCGCCGCCCGAGAGGGGGCGCGCCGTGACGAGGTACTCGCCCACCTGCGGTCCGAGCGAGACCCGCTCGGTCTGGGAGCCCTCGAGGCTCGCGACGACGGTCGCGATCTGGCCGGCATCCAGGGTCCCGTAGTCGCCGTCGCGCAGGACCACGCTGTTCAACGGGCTGCCGCTGCCGGGGTCGGTGGCCACCTGCCCTGTCCTGGTGAGCCCGAGCAGCAGGATCTTGTCGCCGCCCGGGGCCCCGTTGCGTACCCCGGGCGGCGGGACCCGCCCGTCGACGTCGGCGTCGAGGTCGGGGATGCCGCGGCGGTCGCCGACCCGGCCGAGCGCGCCCTGGAGGTCCTGGGCGAGCTGGGCGTCGAGGTAGCGCCGGGTCTCGAAGACGGTGAGGGCGCTGGTCGCCAGCATCACGACGGTGAAGAGGGCCAGCACCGACGCGAGCAGCTTCGTCCGCAGCGTCCAGCTCGACGGGTGCGCCGGATGCGGCGCCCCGGCGGCCGGAGTCGGGCGAGGGGTCATGGAGTCACTCGGCCGGCTTCAGCACGTAGCCGACGCCGCGCATGGTGTGGATCATCGGCGCCCGGCCGACGTCGATCTTCTTGCGGAGGTAGGAGATGTAGAGCTCGACGACGTTGGCCTGCCCGCCGAAGTCGTAGTTCCACACCCGGTCGAGGATCTGGGCCTTGGACAGGACGCGCCGAGGGTTGCGCATCAGGTAGCGCAGGAGCTCGAACTCGGTGGCGGTGAGCTGGATCGGGGTACCCCCGCGGGTGACCTCGTGGCTGTCCTCGTCCATGGTCAGGTCGCCGACGACGAGCAGCGCGGCGCCGTCGTCGGCCGCCGCGACGGTGCGCCGCATCAGGGCGCGCAGCCGGGCCACGACCTCCTCCAGGCTGAACGGCTTGGTGACGTAGTCGTCGCCGCCGGCGGTGAGCCCGGCCACCCGGTCCTCGACGGCGTCCTTGGCCGTGAGGAACAGCACGGGCACGTTGGGGTCGTCGGCGCGCATCCGGCGCAGCACCTCCATCCCGTCGAAGTCGGGCAGCATCATGTCGAGCACGACGGCGTCAGGGCCGAAGTCCTTGGCGGCGCGCACCGCCTGGATGCCGCTGGCGGCGGTCCGCACGTCCCAGCCCTCGTAGCGCAGGGCCATGGAGAGCAGCTCGGTGAGGTTGGGCTCGTCGTCGACGACGAGGACGCGCACGGGGCTCCCGTCGATCCGGCTCAGAGCCGTCGCGGGCGCGGTCGGTCGGCTGGGCATGGCTCCAGTGTGGGTGCTCGCTCTGGGCCGAGTCCATGGGTCCGCTGTGTGGATCCTGTGCGCCTTCACGGCTGACTGCCAGTTCTTCGCTGGCTCCGCCACAGTCCGGCCACAGGCGGTGGCGGGAGCCTTCGGGTGGAACCCTCCAGACGAGAAAGTGACAGACCCATGAACGAGCGCCCCGACGGGACACCGCAGTCCGCGACGCCCGACCCCACCCCCGACGCCACGACCGAACTGCCGAGCGCGGCCGAGACCGAGGCGACGCCCCGCGCTGCCACTTCCCTCGGCGCCGCTCCCTCCGGGACGCCCGCATGGACCCAGGCGGCTCCCGGGCCGCAGGGCCAGCATGCCGGGGCCCCCGTCAGCGAGCCCGTCACCCCGGCTGCTGGTCTCGGCGCCGAGCCCGCCGCCGCCGTGGGCGCCGCACCGAGCTCCGGCGGTGCGTTGCGTCGCTCCTTCGAGTCGTGGCGGTCGCCGGGGCAGTGGTCGGGGCGTCGCACCGGCGTCGCGCTCGTCGCCGCGCTGGCTGTCGGCGTGTTCGGAGCCCTGGGCGCCTCTGCGGCCGTGGCGCAGTCGGACGACGGTGGTCGCGGGGGCTTCGGACGCGGTGTTCCCGGACAGGGGCAGTTCCCGGGCACGCCCGGCCGGCCGGGTGGCCCCGGCCAGGGGCAGCTGCCCGGCGGCGGCCAGGGCCAGTTCCCCGGCGGCCCGCGGGACCGCGACGGGGACCGCGGGGCCGGCGACCGTGACGGCGACCGGAACGGGCCGGCCCAGGGCGACCAGGGGGGCGCCGGCAGCAGCGACCCGTCGGACGCCAACGGCTCGAGCGACTCCAGCACCTGAGCGTCGCATCCGGGTGTCGGAGCACGCTCCGGCACCCGGATTTCTCGGGCGGGCGGACGCTCCGGTAGTCTGCTCAGTCGTTGCGCTTCGCGCGTGACGGGCGCCCGTAGCTCAACGGATAGAGCATCTGACTACGGATCAGAAGGTTAGGGGTTCGAATCCCTTCGGGCGCGCTCTGTGTTGAGACAGTAGGACGGGCCCCGACCAGCGGTAACGCGGTCGGGGCCTTGTGCTGTCCGGCATCCGGATGGTCTCCGATGGGGGCGTGGGCCCCAAAATTCGCCACCAGGTCCTCGGGTCGGCTGGGCTGACACTGGGGTCGTGAACACGATCGGTGGGGTCGCGGCTGGCCGGGAAGCAGCCGCCAGGGGGCTTCTGGAGGCATGAACACGCCACCCAGCCCCCAGCCCACCCTCCTGCTCAACCTCAACGAGGTCGCCAACCAGCTGCGCTGGACCCGGCGCAGCGTCGAGCGGCAGATCGCCGAGCACCGCCTGCGCACCGTGCACCTCGGCCGTTCGGTGCGCGTCGAGCGCACCGAGCTTGACCGGTTCGTCGCGTCCCTGCGGGACCCCGATGCCGGGTAGCAGCGATGCGCGGTAGGCCACGCGCCGCCGCGGCGGACAGCGCCACGACCCGGTACCGCGGCGCCGACGGGCGGTGGCACGCCCGGGTCACCGTCGGGCGGCGGCTGGACGGGGAGCGCGACCGCCGGCACCTCACCCGTGCCACCAAGCGCGAGCTCGACGCCGCCATCCGCGACCTGGAGAACGCCCGCGACAGCGGTCAGCAGCCCTGGCTGCTCGACAACGTCACCGTCGAGGACTGGCTCGAGCACTGGCTCGAGGAGATCCTGCCCCTGTCGGTGCGCTGGAAGACCCGATCCGGGTACGCCAGCCACCTGCGCGTGCACGTCATCCCGACCATCGGGGCCGCGCGGCTGAGCGAGCTGCGCCCCGAGACCCTCGAGCGGCTCTACCGGCAGCTGATCGAGGACGGCCGCTCGACCCACGTCGTCCACGGGGTGCACCGCGTGCTGCGCTCCAGCCTGAACGAGGCGGTGCGGCGGCAACGGCTGCTGACCAACCCCGCCGCCCTGGCCCGGCCGCCCCGGGTCGAGCGCAGCGAGATCGAGCCGCTCACCGCCGACGAGTGCCGGGCGGTCCTGGCGGCGTCACGCGGGCGGCTGAACGCGGCCCGGTGGTCGGTCGCACTGGCCCTGGGGCTGCGCCAGGGGGAGGCGCTCGGGCTGATGTGGGACGACATCGACCTCGACGCCGGGGTGCTGCGCGTGCGACGAGCCGTGCAGCGTCGGACCTGGGCGCACGGCTGCAGCCCGCGACGCCGCAAGGAACCCGCATGCGGGCGGCTTCGTGGGGCGGAGTGCCCGCAACGCCGCGACGGCGGGCTGGTGCTCGTGGAGCCCAAGACCCGGTCGTCGCGGCGCTCGGTGGCCTTGCCACCACCGCTGGTCGCCGAGCTGCGCGCCCACCGGGCCGCCCAGCTGCGGCTGAAGCTGGAGCGGGCCGACGTCTGGGACCACACCCACGACTTGGTCTTCTGCACCGACTGGGGTGCGCTCATTGACCCGCACGCCGACTACCGCGACTGGAAGCAGATCCTGCGCGACGCCGGGGTGCGCGAGGTGCGCCTGCACGACGCCCGGCACACCGCGGCAACCCTCCTGCTGCTGCAGGGTGTCGACATCCGCACCGTCATGGCGATCATGGGCTGGACCGAGCTGGCCACCGCGCAGCGCTACGTCCACGCCGTCGACGAGCTGCGGCACGAGGCCGCCCGGCGGATGGGCACCACGCTCTGGGGTGACTCGCCCGGCACTCTCCCCGGGGTTCGGAGCCGGCCCTGATCGTGGTGCTCGCCGCGGTCTTCCCGGCGTGGTCCGTGGGGGAGGGACGAAACCGGGGACGTTGTCACTGGGGCACAAGAGTGGTCAGCGGTACCGGCGGTTGAACGCGGCGACCAGGGCCGTCATCGCCGGCATCATCGCCTCGACCTCCCGGTCGTAGATGCAGCCTCGATCGAGATCGTCGGCGAGGTTCGCGAGCTGCTGGGCCCAGTCACGGTTCGTCCCACCCGCCGTCGGCCGCGGAGCCTCCACGAGGACTCGCTTCACCTTCGTGACGGTTCGAACCACCTCGACGCGCCGGTCGACCACCTCGACCGCGACCAGCCCCGAAGCGGCCGCCCGGCGCTGCTCCCACGCGCGGTGCCGGCACGTCGCCGAGCACCACTTCGGCACCCTGCCTCGCGCGGCAACCGTGACACCAGCACCGCACCAGCCGCAGGTGACGCTTCCTCGGTCCGTGGTGGAGCCGCTCGGCTCGTGCCGCTGCCCGGCTGAGCGGGCCTCGGCGGCCCGACCGGGGGGTGGGGACTGCAGCCTGGCCTGGCGGTTGGCCCTGGCCTGGTCCCGCCTGCTCCGCTTCCGCGCCATGCGCCACCTCCTGTGGACTCGCCTGCTCCCTGATGCCCGTGAGGGCGTCCTTGGCGGCCAACAGGGTGGGAAGCATTTCGTTGCAACGACTTCGGGAGCGCCGGAGTGCATCGGGTGTGCGGCTGAGGAGTGCGGTTCGAATTTGGGTTCAGTAGACGGGGACGTGCGACACCTGGCTGGGGCTGCGTCGAGATCGCGTGGACAGGGGTCGAGCGGAGTGCGGTGGCGGCGAAGGCGTCGATCGCGTGCGGTGCGCGTTGCGTGGGTCAGCGGAAGTGGCCGAACCTGGTGGTTGTGCCCGTCGCGCGGCCCCCAGACGCCGGCTCGGCTCTACAGGGTCAGGCAAACGACGCCCGCCACGTTCTATCGGGGCCGCCACGTCTGGAAGTCATCGCCGCTTCGGTGCGCCGACTTCCCACCAGTTGATGGCCGGGTCGTCGCGGATCATCGCCGCCGCCAGGTCTATCGACGCCAGGTTGCAGAACTTCCACAGCTCCTTGGCCGCGCGCGAGTACTGGAACAAGGCCTGGTCGACGTCGAACGCGTTCAGCTCACCGGCGCGGTACCGGTCGATTGCGTCGCCTACATGTGCCACAAGCTCGGCCTGCTGAGTCTCGTGGTACGACGCGACCCGGTCGCGCGCGGCCTGTCGCTCTGACTTGCTGGGCACCATCCGAAAGTACTCGGCGCCGGTGGCGGGCGCTGTCTTGGCGATGACTCGAACATTGCGTCCCGTCGAGGCCTGACGTACAGTTTTCCGTACAGGAGGTCACCATGAAGACGATGAGCTACACCGAGTCCCGCGCTCGCTACGCCGAGGTGCTCGACGGCGTCGCCAACGACCGCGAGGAAGTCATCATTACCCGGGCCGGGCACGACCCGGTGGTCATCGTCTCTCTCGAGGACTACGAGTCGCTGCGCGAGACGGCCTACCTGATGCGCTCGCCGGCCAACGCGCGTCGCCTGTTGGATGCCATGGAGCGCCTCGAAGCCGGCCACGGCGAGCCACACGACATGATCGACGCCGACTGACGTGCAGCTCGTCTGGGACGAGAACGCCTGGCAGGACTACCTGTGGTGGCAAGCCCAGGACCGCAGAGTCCTCAAGCGGATCAACCTGCTCCTGACCGACATCCAGCGCAACGGCAACGAGGGTATCGGCAAGCCGGAGGCGCTCAAGCACGACTTCGCCGGCTACTGGTCCCGGCGTATCACTGATGAGCACCGCCTCGTATACAAGCTCGTGGACCAAGAGATCCGGATCGCCGCCTGCCGGTACCACTACGGCTAAGGCCGCCCGACGACGCAACTGGTCAAGTGCACTATCCGCGGCAATTGAGGAACAGACCGAGTGACTGGGCGCGTCATGCAAAGGTGTCTCCGTGACGAACGACCTCGACGAATTGGTGAGCCTCTTCATCGCAAAGCTGCGCATGGGCGGCACATTGGTCCAGCCTGCGGCGGAGGGCTCCAGGAACCTGTACGCCCAATACCGAGGTCAACACCTCACCCTCGTGCTGCCGGACAATGCACTATCCAGCATGCTGGCGGACGGTGACGAACTCGCCCGCGACCTTTGGGGGCCAGGCGTCACCGCGAAGGAGGCCGTCGCGAGGTTGATGACGGTCCACCTAGAGGAGTCGTTGGCGACATCTCCCAGCGAGGACCTCGAAGGAACGTGGTTCTACGACGGCGGCTTCTTCGCAAAGAGATGAACCCGACACCGCGGGCCCCTGTTGCCGCTTCACGAGTCAGGCACGCACTGGCCGCGGCATGACCGGAAGCATCTTCACCGTGGCGAGACTTGGCATCAGCACGGACGGCGCGAGCGTACCGCCGGTCAGCTCCCTGGTCGTCCCCCAATACGGCTTGGTGCCTACTCCGGGCCCCATACGGGCTGGGAGCGTGCGGCGGCGTCAAGGAACGGCTGCGCGTCCACGTCGTGAGTGGTGGTCTCGATGCCCTGTTGATGCCACTGAAAGACCACCCGCAGGCGACCGGGCGGCGGCAGGGGCCACAACCAGTAGTCACGGTCGATCGCGCGTTGGCCGCCTCCGCCTCCTTGGCCATTGAGCACGGGACGATCCGGGCGCCAGGACTTGTCCTTCCAGGGGCGTTCGTCCTCGGCGTCCCAAGCGGGTGGATCGACGTTGGTGGCCCGGCGACCGTCAGAGAATTCAAAGCCCCACTTCAAGCGCTCGGCCTGCCACTGCTCGCCCATGCTGTGCTGGTAGGGGCCGTCAAAGACCTCAGAGTGCAGGTCCCGGCGCTCCAGGGGACCACGCAGTCGGATGGCCAAGGTCATGGCCAACCCCTCGGGGAAGGCGCGGATGCCGGTGAGCATCACGACCGTGCTCGCCGACCGGGCGATGAGCAGTTCCACGGGCACCACCCCGGGCAGGACGTCTTCGGGGGCGCTGGACCACACGGGCTGGTAGCCCTCCTCGGGCTCTTCCTCGTGCGGTGGGGGCGGGTCGGGGAAGAAGTCCATCGGGTGCCACCTCCTGTGCTCGGCCGTCCAAGTGCTTCGTGAAGTCGTGCTCAGCATGTCGTGCTTCGGCTTCGCCGTCACGACATTGCCGGTGAGCGGTCGAGGGGACGGCGGTGCGCTTCGCGCGTGCGGCCGAAGCGTGCGACGCGCAAGGACTGAGCACGCGCGAATCGCGGCAGTTCCGGACGTTTGGAGCGCCGCTACTACGCTCGCACCATGGACGTCCCCGACGACTGGTTCTGGATTCGGACCGTTGGTGCTCCTCGACCCGGTGACCCCCGGGACGGCGAACTTCATCGGATGGGGACCCTGCCAGAGTTCTTCGACCTAGAGCCGTGGGAGGACGACCCGAACGGCGACGACGCCCGCTACTACCGAGCCTCCGACGAGCCAGAGGCGGATGAGACGGGCCGCCCGATCTGGCAGTTTGAGTATCGCCCGGAGCCCTGACCGATCCCGATTCGCGGCAGATCCGGTTGCTTACGCGATGTAGCCAATGGTGGGATCAACTTGGCTCAGGAAGTTGCGGATGGCGTCCTCCAACTCAGCGTCCGTCATGCCGCCACCGCCGTGCCCGGCGCTCGCGAAGCCGTACCCCTCGTTCGGACCTGAAGTCCACCGAAAGTCGTAGACGCCGGGCTCACCGGGCCGCGTGTTGACATCGAACTGCTCACCTTCGACCACCATCCGCTTCACGCGGTGAGGCTACCGATGTGCGGCATTTCCGGTAACCGTCTCCGCTGATAACCGAAGGGTTGTCCTGGCTCTTCTGGGCCCGTTGGGGGCTGCGACTCGCGGTGGCCTCCCGTGCGGCGTCGGCCCGTGGTGTAACGATTGCTCACCCTGCGGGAGTAGGTAGTCATGGACCCCACCAAGGAACCGGTCGGACAACGCAGCTCGAGAGCCGATGATGTCCAGTGGTTCGAGGACCTGTTCGGTCGGTATCACGGCGCAATCCAGGCGTACGTCTCCCGGCGCACCTACGCCGACGCGGAGGACTTGGTGGCCGAGGTGTTCACCATCGCGTGGCGAAAGCGTGACGAGGTCCCGGCCCATGCTTTGCCGTGGCTGTACGGCGTGGCTGCTCGTGAAGTTCTGCACACGATCCGGGAGCACAGCAGGCGGGGCACGATGCTGGCGCGCTTGGCGTCGCGCAGCGAGCTGGTGGCACCTGACCTCACCGACCAGGTGGACGACCGGGTAGCCGCTCACGGCCCGGTGACCAAGGCACTTGGCCGGATGTCTCCCGCGGATGCTGAGGTTCTGCAGCTGTGGGCGTGGGAGCAGCTTGAACCGGCTGAGATCGCGACGGTGCTCAACGTGTCCGCCGTGGCGGCCCGGGTGCGGCTGCACCGCGCACGACGACGACTGGAAGCCGCGCTTGCCGCGCAGGCCCGCCCCTCACCGGCATCCATGGCGCATCCGGCCCCAGTGGCACCTGCCACGCGTTCACCCCTGACCACGAGGGAGCTCTCCCATGACTAAGCAGACTCAGACCCTGTCCACGCCCACCCCGCAGGAACTGCGAACCCTGCTGCAGGCAGTCAACCCCATCACCCAAGAACGCACCTACGACCCCGGCCAGGCGCAGGCGATGGTGCGGGCCATCATCGCTGCGGACCCGCCGGTCGCCCCGCGGCCAGCAAGAACACCGCTGCGGTGGCGGACGATCCTTGTCGGCGCTGGCGTCGCCGGCGCGGTCGGGCTCGGCGGCGTGACCGCTGTCGCAGGCCTACGCCCCGCCGCCGACGTGGCATCCCCGGTCTTGGGGACCCCGCTCATCATTAACGGGGTCGGGCCGGCCGCCGTCCCCCTGCCCTCCACACCCGCTGGCGCGACCTATCTCAGGGTGGAGCTCACCTGCTACGACGGCACCCTGTGCGCCACACCCGGTGGATCTATCACGTCGGACGGCCCGTCGGGCCCCATGGTGCAGCGGGACGCGTTGCCACTCACGAATCGGCCGGACCCGACAAACCCCCAAGCGCTCGACACGCTCGACCCGAAGCAGGGACTACCGGTGACAGTCCATGACGGCACCCACTGGCGCCTGTACGCGGTGTACACGGACATGCTCAACCCCAAGACGGCGTCGTTGACCGGAGGCCGGACGCTTGGCATCCCGGGCAACCAAGAGCCTCCGGACCTGGTCCCGGCCCTCGCAACCAACGGCGAGCTCGGCTGGGTCGACTACCACCAGCTGACCGATGAGGCCAACCCGCAACTGACCGGCCAGGGACTCACCCAGCAACCCCTTCCCGTCTACGACCAAGACGGCACCACGATCATCGGGACCGCGGACGTGAGCAGCACCCTTCGATGACCGCATCGTTCGCTCCCGCGGGAACGCGGAGAAGGGACCGATGCCATGTGTCACCACATCAGCAGGATGGAACGCGCACCATCCGCGGATGTGAGTGCGGATCGCATGGCACGCTGCAGACGTGGCGAGGCGATGGTTCAAGCGACGTTGGGATGACTCGCGGGGTGACCAGTTCGACTCTTGGGGCGCTGCGACCTACTTCTTCGAGGTTGGCGACGACGGCTGGCCGACGCGCCAGGTCGAGATCTACGACGATGGCCCGACGCTGCAATACGGCCCGGACCGCACCGAGGACGAGTACGGCCATCTGGGCGACGCTCGGCTGGACGCCCTCGAGGACTGGACTGGTTGGGCGATCTCAGCGGCAGAGTTCGAGCGGGTCTGGTCCTCCGCGAGTTGACTCAGGAGCGCGCCGGACGCGGCATGTCCGGTTGCGTGCCGACTACCTTGCTGCGCTCAACGCCTCGCCCGGAGCCAGTCAGGGAGAGGGTTGATCCGGTCGCCGTACCAGCTGAGGTCGTCGCCGTAGTCGACCTCGAAGCTCTCGAGGCGTTCGTCGTCGAGGATTGCCTGGGTGACCGCGGACGGGCCGGCGATGAGGGTGCTGTCCCAGTCGATCTCCGTGGCGATGCACCAAGAGTGATCCTGGGGCCAGATCAGGTTGGCGGACTGGGGCCAGAGCGGGTCCATACCGGGCCACGTCATGATCGGCGCCTTTGGCGCCTCGAAGAGCAGATAGTCCCGGCCACCCCACCCCGGCAACAGCGCATGACCGCCGCCCCGGTCGGCCCAAGACCCGAAGCCGGCCCAGACCGCGTAGGTCACGTCCTGATCTGTAGGGCAGTACTCCAAGATCGCCGCCAGGCTCTCAGCCGGGATCGATCCTTCCTCGGGGTCAACGTCCCCCGAGCGGCCGCTGCCGTCGAAGTGCGGCGCGATGCTTCCCCACTGCACTAACGGATGGACCTGCCTACCGCTGGAAGCGGCGACCTGCGCCCATTTACGCCCGTCACCGGCAGGATGCAGCACACGCACCACGCGGGCGAAGCCGGTCGGTACGACGGTGCCGACCCGGCAACCCGGCCCCCGAGGCTCCAAGAGCCGGTCCAAGACCCACTGACCACAACCAACGTCGAAGAGGCGCCGCGGTCCGGACATGAACCCATGATCTCGTCGCATGCGCCCGGGCGCGACCTCTTTCCAGTGCGCCAGAAGCGGCAGTTGAGTACGTTTCCGCAACGATCGCCGCAGCCCGGCAAGGGGCACGCCCCGCCGCCCTAGATTTCGGTCGTGACCCGGCTGCTCGTGACCCTGTGCGCCATTGCTGCGCTGTCCGGGTGCACCGTCCCGGTTGTGGGGTCGGCTGGGATCGGGGTCGACCAGGAAGGGCGTCCAGTCGGCTACCTGGCGGTCTGCGACGAGCACATCGACGGCGCCACCCTGTACTACGAAGACACGGCCGCGGCCTCAGCCGAGGAACGCAGCGTCGACGCCGGCACCTGGACTGCCAACTCACCGATCACGTCGTTTGCCGCATGGTCACTGAACGGGCCCCACGCTGGCTGGACGGCCACTCTCGAGCTCGCCGAACTGCAGGCGGACCGCGAATACACGCTGTACGGGTGGACCCACGACAACAGCAGCTCGACGGGGTCGGTGACGGTCAGTGGGGCCCGCCTGCGCGAGATGACGCCCGGCCAAGTCCTGTACCCATCCGGCTACGACGAGAAGGCCGACCAGGACGTGTACACCACGGGGTCGGTCCGCGAGTTCCAATCATTCGCATGCAGCTGATGAGTTGCCGCAAGGCGGCACGAGGGGAAGCGTCGCCGCACTGTGATCAGGGTTCGAGGAGGGCGGGATCGAACCAGACATCCTGCTGGCCCGGGGCAACGAGGAAGCGCCATCCGGGCGGGAGCCCCAGGAACGGTAGGGCTGCCGGACACCACTCCTCCACGTGCTCCAAATGAACGGGCTTGAAGAAGTCATCGTCCGCTCGCAGTTCCTCGCCGGCCCAGACATACCAACCGCACGTGTCTGCAGCGGGATGGTGCCGAAGGCCGTTGACCGGCCACAGCCCATCACGCACGTTGAGAGCCACACCCAACTTCTCACCCCGCAACGGCGGGCTCGAGTCAACGCCTTGGAGCGATGCCACCCGTGCCCACTCGTCCCGCTGGTCGTCGTCGAGCATGGCTCGAGTGAATCAGACCAACCCAAGAGTTGAGGGTGTCACCAACAGCCATCAGCGGCATTTGCGGTCGTCTTGTGGCCGGGCGCTGCGCCCCTCCGGGATACTTACGCCATGACCGAGCGAGGTGCAGGTGATGAGATCGCTCGCTTCGCCGCGCTGTCTACCAGTGGCGACTACCGCGACCGCGTAGCTGCCGTGGTCGGACTCGCGCAGTTCGCCGAGGTGCCGGCAGTGCGCAAGCAACTTCAGCAACTCGTTCTAGATCCGGAGGATACGGCCGTGACCGAGGCCGGGGCACGGGCCTTGATGGCGCGTGTAGATGAGCCGGGCCTCCGCGTGCTTTCCGCCGCCTTGCAGGAAGCGGACGACAACCATGCCGATTGGATCGAGGCAGGCATTGCGGACGCTCTTGGGGAGTCGGTCGAGATCCGCGAGTGGGCACTTACTACCGCAGCCCAGTTTTCGACCGTTCTGCAAGAACCCGCGAGCGACCCGACACGGCTTGTGGCTGTATTGCGCCAGGCGGGAAGGGCTTGAGGGGACGCCCTGACCGCGGCATGTGCGGGGCGGTTCTCGTCAGTAGCCGGGAGGCAGCGGAGCGTCGGCGAAGTCGGTGACAGCGACCACGTCGGACGCCGCGAACGGAACTTCCTCGCGACCTAGGACCCCGACGACGCGGTCACCCGCGACCATAACGTCCTCAAAGGTCCGACCGTCGCTGAGTTCCACTCGCACGCGCTTGACGCCCATCCGGAACTCTGGCCACCCGGCTACCTCGTCAGCGATGTCGCGTGGCAGTTCGTTGGACACGATCGAAGCGTCCCACGGGCTACCGCTCATCGGCATGTGAGTGAACATCCGGTCATGGGCGATCGAGCACGCTTGTGGGGTCGCGTCGGCGCTGGCTCCGGGCGAAAGCGACGGCGAGATCGCGGTCGGGACCAGGACGCACGTACCCCTCAGCCGAGACATCTCCCTCGTCGCTTGCCGGGCCTGGGCGTTGTCTCCTTCGGCTCGGCTTCTTGGGCCCCAAAATGGGCCCCAAAATTCGCCCGCAGTCTCGATTCCGTAACGATGCGACCTGCGCCGACTCGGAACGCTTCATGCGCTCCGACCTGCGAAAACGCCGCGAATCCAGTCGCCACCGGTCGTCGCGGATCGGGGCTTGTCAGGCCCGGATTGGGCCTACGGATCAGAAGGTTAGGGGTTCGAATCCCTTCGGGCGCGCTCTGTGTTGAGACAGACGACGGCCCCCGGCCAGCGGAAACGCTGTCGGGGGCTTACTCGTCCCCGGGCTCGCGGTCCACGACATCCGGGTCGCCGCCTGCCGTCACCGCTTACGGCTGGAACCGTCCGACGACGCAACCGGCCACGTACACCATCCGCGGCAGCGCCGGTCATCGGCCCGGGAAAGCCCAGGCGGCGTCCTGCGCCCGGTACCGCCGGCCGACCCTGTGGACGCGCCGGCGGCACGCAGAAGTTCTGGTCCCACGCAGCAACTGCAGCGTGGCGCCCGAACTTCTGCGTCACCGGCCGTGGAGCCTCCTCGGACGCCGGCCGACCGGCTCTCGCTTCGCGGCCTGGCCGACGTGGTCGTGGTGGGCCGCCCGGACGAGCGCTGGGGCGAGCGCGTCGTCGCCGTCGTCGTGGGCGACGTGCACGAGGAGCAGCTGAGGGAGTGGGCCGCCGCGCGGCTGGCGCCCGCGCGGCGACCCAAGGAGTACCTCGTGGTCGAGGAGATCCCGAGATCGACCACCGGCAAGGTGCGGCGCCAGTTCCTGCTCCGCGACCTGGGCGCCGCTGGGTGACCTCCGGGGCTCAGGCGCCCTGGACGAGGTGGGCGTAGGCCACGACGTTGTCGAGGTAGTGCCCGCTCCGGCGGTCGATGTCCCCGCCGCAGGTGATCAGGCGTAGCTCGGCCCGGCCCCCGGTGTCGGCGTACACCTCGGACGTCGGGAAGTGCGCCTTCGGGTAGCGCGCGACGCGGTCGACGACGAAGGTGGCGGTCGAGCCGTCCTTGCGGTCCACCATGACCTGCGCGCCCTTCTTGAGGGCGCCGAGGTGGTAGAAGACCGCCGGGCCGAGGGTGCTGTCGACGTGCCCCGCGATGACGGCGGGGCCGAACTCGCCGGGCGTCGGGCCCGCGGCGTACCACCCGGCCCGCTGGAAGTCCTTCGGAGCCTCCAGCTCGCCGCGCGTGCCGATACCCAGCTCGACCAGACCCTTGGTGGCGAGGTGGATCGAGGGGATGCGCAGCGCGACCGGCGCACTGGGCGCCATGAGCACACCGAAGTCGGGGTCCGGGGCTTCGGCCGCCGTGGGTGCGGTCGCCGGCGTGGGGCGGCCCGACGCCGAGGTCGACGGCGTCGCCGGAGCGGCCACTGCCTGGCTGCTGTCGGGCTGGGGCGGCGGCCCGGGCGCGGTCAGCGCGCGGGCCACCAGCCCCCCGCCCAGCACGAGCAGGACGACGGTGGCCACCGCGGCGAGGACACCGCGGCGGCCACCGAGAGTCGACGAGATCGACATCAGAGACGGTTGGTCGCCTTGCGGGCGGCGAACGCGCCGGTGCCGACGGCGGCGAGGATCAGGCCGCCGCCGAGCGCCAGGGCGAGGGTGTTGTCGGGGGTCGAGGTCCCGCCGCCGCCGGTCTGGACGCCGCCGGCCGGGGCCGCCGCGAGGACGCCGCAGATGGCGGGGTCGGTGGCCTCGGTGGGAAGGCTCGGGTCGAGGTCGCTCTTGGTGTCGCCGTCGTACTTCCCGTCGTTGTTGTGGTCGACGCCGTGCACGACGACGACACTCTTGCCGTCCGTGATGGCCTGGGCCACGTCGGGGGACACGGTGATGCTGCCCCGCTCGTAGGAGATCTTGCCGCCGGGGGCGGTGTCGAAGCGGTCGACGGCCAAGCCGCTCTTCGGCGAGGTGTCGCCGGTCTTGGTCAGCGAGACGACGATCGGCCCGTATGCGGGGCCACCCTCGGTCGTGTTGAGGGTGCCGCTGCCGTCCTTGTCGTCGGAGGCCTGGGGGCACTCGTTCCGGGCGTCGGCCCCGAAGTGGATGTGGGCCGCGTGCGGGCTGTCGGGCAGCAGGCCCGAGGCGGCCATGGTGACGTCGATCCGGTTGCCGTTGACGGTGACCATCGCGGTCCCGCTGGCCTTGACGCCGTTCAGGGCGACGGGGCGCAGGGTCGCCATGGTGTTGCCGTCAGCCACGGTCGCGGCCTGGGCCATGCCCGCCCCGAGGGTCAGCAGGAGGGCCGACCCCAGGGTCGCGGTGCCGAGCTTGGTGGTGATGCTCACGAAGAACTCCCTTGTTCGTGGGCCCCGAGTCGGGCCCGACGTTGCCGTGGTGATGCCTGGGAGGTTCGGCGCCGCGGGGCATCCGGATTGGTCTGGCGGCCGCGCACGACGACGGCGGGCGGTGCCGTGTGGCACCACCCGCCGTCGCGGCCCCTCCGGTCATGAGGTGCGCTGGAGCGTCTTCTCGTCGTCGAAGACGGCCCGTCCTCGCCGCTCACGGCGGCGGATCCGGACCCGTCGCAGCCGCCCGAGCGGGTCTCCACGATGTCCGACGTGACCTTCCGGTCGGCCGATACAACCCCCGCGCCGGACCGCTCATGCCCCGGTCGTTCCTCGCGCCAGGCCGACCTCGTAGGCCACCACGACGGCCTGGACGCGGTCGCGCAGGCCGAGCTTCATCAGGATCCGGGTGACGTGCGTCTTGACCGTGGTCTCACCGATGAAGAGCTCGGCGGCGATCTCGGCGTTGGACAGCCCTCGAGCCACCAGTCGGAGCACGTCGAGCTCCCGGGCGGTGAGCCGCTCCAGGCCCGGCGTGCCGGTCGTCGGACGGTCGGCGGCGAACCGGTCGACCAGTCGACGGGTGAGGGCCGGAGCGAGCAGGGCGTCGGCGCCGCGAGCCGCCTGGCGGACAGCGGTGACGATGTCCTCGCCGGACATGTCCTTGAGGAGGAACCCGCAGGCCCCGGCGCGCATCGCGCGGTAGACGTACTCGTCCAGGTCGAAGGTCGTCAGCATGAGGACCCGCGTGGTGGCCTCGGCCGCCGTGAGCCGGCCCAGTGCATCCAGCCCGTCCACCTCGGGCATCTGGACGTCCAGCAGCAGCACGTCGGGACGCGCACCGGTCACGAGGGCGACCGCCGCCTCGCCGTCTGCGGCCTCGCCCACGATCTCCAGGTCCGGCTCGCCCTCGAGGATCATGCGGAGCCCGCTGCGCACGAGCGGCTGGTCGTCGGCGATGGCGACGGTGATCATCGGCCCGCTCCGTGCGGTCGACGGACGGGCAGCACCGCACGCAGCTCGAAGCCGCCGTCCCCGCACGAGGCCCAGCCCAGCTCGCCGCCCTGGTCCGCCACCCGGTCGCGCAGCCCGCTGAGACCACGCCCGCCCCCCGGGGTGCCGCGCGCACCGACCGGCGTCCCGTTGCGCAGGGTGACGCTCACGCTGCCGCTCTCCCTCCGCACGGTCACCGTGGCCCGCGCCCCGGGTGCGTGGCGCAGGACGTTCGTCAGTCCCTCCTGCACGATCCGGCACGCCACCTCGCGGGTCGCCGGGTCCAGCAGGTCAGGGCGGTCGAGATCGGCGACGTCGGCGGTGAGGTCCAGGCCGGCGTTCCGGGTGCGCTCGAGGAGGGCGGTCACGTCGGTGCCGCCGGGGCTCGTCATCGAGGTCGCGCCCTCACGCGCCGCGTGCGCGATCGTCGTCATGACCTGCTCGGCGCGCCGGGGGTCCGTGCCGGCCAGCCGCCGGGCGGCACCCGCCTGGAGAGCCACCACCGTCAGGCTGTGCCCGATCTGGTCGTGCACCTCGCGGGCCAGGCGGAGACGTTCCTCGACGACGGCGCGCTGCCGCGCCACCGCCTCCTGCCCGCTGAGCAGGAGGGTGTGGGCCCGGCTCCGCTCCACCAGCGTGCCGACCTCGTTGACGGCCAGGCCGCCGAGCCAGCAGACGAGGATGATCGCCCCCTCGCCGATCGGGTCGGCGGTCCCCACTCCGACCAGCTGGCCCACCAAGCAGAGCGAGAGCCCGACGCCGGCGTACCGCCGCGCGGACAGCGCCGCCACAGCGAACGCGGCGACCAGGGTGAAGGTGGTGCCGCTCAGCGAGCCGTCGAGCGGCACGACCAGACGCGAGAACGCCAGCAGCGCGCACCAGGCCCCGGACAGGGCGGCCAGGGGGCGCCACCACATCAGCGCGAGCGGAAGACCGACCGCTGCGCCCGCAACGAGGGCCAGCCCGGTCGACGCCGGTGGCCGGAACGCCTGTGTGGACTCCAGCACCAGTCCCGCGCCGACAGCGCCCGAGGCGAGCACCGTCCACCGCTGGGCGGCTGCCCGCAGGGCAGCCAGGTGGTCGGGGGCGGGCGGGGCGGGAGGCGCCGGCACCTGCACCGGCGCGGTCAGCGCGACCACCTCGTCGCGGGTGCGACCGAGCAGCCGGCGGGCGGCCTGTTCGATCTCGCTCGGGTCGGCCCCGGTTTCGGCCCGGTCCGCGATCGTGCGCAGGCCGTCGAGCAGCGTCGGCTGGAGCCGTTCGGTCGTGCGCAGCCGCTCGGCCATCACGGCGGCCTCGCGCTGTGCGTGGTGGCTGCGCAGGACCAGGTAGCGCTGCGCGTCGAGGGCGGTGAGCCGCTCGCGGCGCATCCGGACGACCCGGCCGACCGCCGTCGGCAGCACGCCGACGAAGGCCGTCAGGAAGAGCAGGCCGTTGACGAGGGCCCAGCCCGACAGGCTGGGCAGGTCGACGGCCAGCGCGAGCAGCAGTGGAACGAGGCCGCCGAGGACGACCGTGGGGCCGCGCCCGTGGGCGCCCAGCGAGTACGAGGCGACGATGAGCGCGAACAGCCACACCCCGCCGCCGTCCCCGGCGTCGGGCCAGAGCACCGCCTGGACGACCGTCCCCAGGACCGCGAAGGCCGCGATGACGCAGAGGGGGACGACCGGGCGGCTCCGACGCACCGAAAGGACACCCAGCAGGGGCGCCCCGGCCACCGTGAACGCCAGGAGCCCGGGGGAGTGCCGGTGCAGCACCGCCGCCTCGGCGAGCCCGGCCAGCACGAAGCCCACGGCGACCACCGCGTCCGACGTGGTCGGTCCTGCACGCTCCGGCACCCTCCACAGCCTAGGAGGACCGGCGGCGGCCGGCATCCTCCTCGAGGAGGACACCTCGGGCAGGACGGGATTCGCCGCCTGGGCGGACGACCGGTGCGGCGCGCCGCCCTAGCGTCCTCGCCATACCCCGCAGAGAGGACACCCTGATGACCGCCCCGACCACCACGGCCCTCCGACCCGTAGCCCGTACCGACGCCTTCTGGTTGCGCCTGACGACGGCCGGGATCGCCCTGGGGATCATCGGGCTGCTGATGATGGGCCTGTCACTGCTCTTCGGCACGTTCCACGACGACGACTTCCGCGCCACCGACTACGTGCTCACCGCCTCCGCGCTGCCCCAGGGGTTCGGCCTCTTCCTCGTCACGCTCGGGGTCCACCGCCTCCAGCACGGCCGGGACGGCAGGTTCGGTACCGCCGGGATCTGGGTGTACGGCCTGTGTCTGACCGAGCTGGTCGTGCAGTGCACGGCCTCGGTCGTTGACGGCTCCGAGCTGATCTGGGGTCCCCTGTACCCGGTGTGCGCGTTCGGGCTGATGCTCGGTCTGGCCCTCCTGGCAGCGGGGTCGTGGCGCGTGGGGCTGCTGCCGCGGTGGATGCTCAGCGTCTGGCCCCCGCTGGGGCTCGTCGGCTCCTTCTTCGGGATCGGCCCGATCCCGCTCGTCTTCGCGGCCTTCCTCGCGCTGCTCGCGGTGGTGCTGCCGCGGCGGGTGCGGGAGTGGCCCGGGTGACCGGGGTGGGTCGCCGACACGACGACGGCGGGCGGTGCCGTGTGGCACCACCCGCCGTCGCGGCCCCTCCGCTCAGGAGGTCTGCTGGAGCGCCTTCACCTCGTCGCGCGCGGCGACGATGGCGGTGTGCTGCTGCTGCAGGACGGCCCGGAAGCCCTCGCTGAGGTCGCTCTGCTGGAGTGCCTTCTCGTACTCGGAGACGGCGTGGTCCTCGCCGGACACGGCGGCGCCGATGACGGCGGCGGCGTCGTCACTGGTGACGGCGTCCTTGAGGGACAGCCAGCCGCGGTGGACCTTGGCCGCGACCGAGCCGCTCTCGTCGACGTCGTCGCCGTAGTCGTGGCCCATGGCCACGATGTCGCGGGCGAAGCCGGCGCGCTGCTCTGAGAAGCGCTGCATGGTCGAGGCCGCTGCGGGGTTGTCGCTGTCGCGCAGCTTCTCGGCGGCGGAAGCGAACCCGTCGCGGCCGTCCTTGAGGGTCTCCACGATGTCCTTCGCGACCTTCTCGTCAGCCGACATGGCTGGTTCTCCTTCTGTCGATGATGGTTCGATGCCCTCGTCCTCTACCCGTAAACGACGCGGCTGAACATCCTTCGACGGATCCGGCCTCGGCGCTGGGGAGGGAACGGCCCTGCCGGCCGCCGGCGGCCACCACCCTCGGGCGCGGACCGGCCGGCCTGCGGGAGGATGGCGCGATGGCGACCCCCCGCATCCTCGACCTGACCGCCGACGGCCTGCGGCTCGAGCTCCTCACCGCCGGGGCGGCTGCCCGGCGCCTCGTCGTCGACGACGAGGACGGCCCGGCCGACGTCGTACTCGGGCTGGCCGACCCGGCGTCGTACGTGGTCGACGGCGGCTACGTCGGCGCCGTGGTCGGGCGGTACGGCAACCGCATCGACGCCGGGCGCCTCGTGGTCGACGGGGCCGAGCACCGGCTGACGACCAACCAGTTCGGCAACACCCTGCACGGGGGCGCTGACGGGTTCGACCGGCGGGACTGGGAGCTCCTCGACCAAGGACCGAGCCACGCGACCCTCGGTCTCACGAGCCCGGACGGCGACCAGGGCTTCCCCGGGACGCTGACCGTGACCGTGACCTACCGCGTCGCCCCCGGCAGCGTCACCATCGAGTACGGCGCCGAGACCGACGCCCCGACGGTGCTGAACCTGACCCACCACGCCTACTTCCGTCTCGACGCCGGCGCGACCGTCGACGAGCACACCCTCGAGGTCCCGGCCTCCTCGTTCCTCGCGCTGCGTCCCGACCTCGTCCCCACCGGTGAGGTCCGCGCCGTGGCCGGCACGCCCTTCGACCTGCGCACCCCGACCGTCCTGCGCGACGCCCTCGCCCGCGACGACGAGCAGCTGCGCATCGCCGGCGGCATCGACCACCACTACGTCGTCGACGGGGCGGGGATGCGGATGGCCGCGCGGCTGGTGGCGCCGTCGGGGCGCTGGCTCGAGGTGCACTCCGACCAGCCCGGGGTGCAGGTGTACACCGGTGCCCACTTCGACGGTACCCAGACCGGGCTCGACGGCCGGCCGCTCACCGAGCGGGCCGGCATCGCGCTCGAGACCCAGGGGTACCCCGACGCGCCACACCACCCCGACTGGCCGAGCACCGTGCTGCGCCCCGGCGAGCGGTACGCGACGACCACGCAGTGGCGCCTCGGCCGCGACTGAGCGCGATCAAGGCAGGACACGCTCGAGGAAGGCGTTGCCGAACACCCGGTCGGGGTCGACCCGGTCGCGCAGGGCCACGAAGTCGGGCAGCCGCGGGAAGACGGCCGCCACGCCCGCCGCGTCGAGCTCGAAGACCTTGCCCCAGTGGGGTCGCACCCCGAGCGGTGCGAGCGCGCCCTCGATGCCCCGGACCGCCGCCCGGACCGCGGGCTCGTCGCGCACCCAGGTGAAGTGGAACCCCACGACGTCCTGGCCCCCGGCGCCGCTGAGCCACTGCTCGTCGGCCGCCACGGTACGGATCTCGGCGACTTCGAGCAGCGGGTCGATGGTCGACGACAGGGCGCGCAACGCCCGGATGCCGGCCACGGCGTGCCCGCGCGGCACGAAGTACTCGCTCTGCAGCTCGGCGCCGGCACTGGGGGTGAAGCCCATCCGGAAGTGGGGGAGCCGGTCGAGCCACGGCCCGGGTTCGCCGCCCTGCCCGGTGACGGCCTCGACGGCGCCGCCGCGGATCATGTGCATCGTCGCGGGGGCGGCCAGGGTGCCGAAGGTGTCGGCCAGCGGCGCCTCGTCCTCGAGGCTCTTGACCCACAGCTGGGTGACGCCCTCGTCGCCGAACCGGGTGAAGAGGCTGACGCTGTAGCCGGCCGCCGCGATGTCGGGGAACCGCTCCTCGACCGTGCCCCACCGAAGGCCGGTGCGGACCTCCTGGCGCACCCGGTAGGTCGGCTCGACGTCGAGCTCGAGGCGGGTGACGATCCCCAGGGCCCCGAGCGAGACCACCGAGCCGCCGAAGTCGGCGTCGCCGCGGCGGACCTGTCGCAGCGTCCCGTCGGGGCCGACCACGTCGATCGCCGCCACCGCGCCGGCCAGCGAGCGGTTGTGCACCCCGGACCCGTGCGTCCCCGTGGCCACGGCGCCCGCCACCGAGATGTGGGGCAGGGACGCGAGGTTGGCCAGCGCCCAGCCCTCGCGCTCGAGCTGCTCGGCGAGCTCGCCGTAGCGGACACCGCCGGCCACCGACACCGTGCCGGCCTCCGGGTCGACCCGGATGTCGGAGGGCAGACCGGTCAGCTCGACCAGGACGCCGTCGGTGTCGGCGAGGTCGGAGAACGAGTGCCGCGAGCCCAGCGCCCGCACCCGCGGGGAGGCCGCCACCAGCTCCTGGAGCTCCTCGACCGACTCGGGACGCGCCAGGCCCGCGGCCCGGTAGTGGTAGCTGCCGGCCCAATTGGCCCCGACCGTCGTCATGGAGGCAGCCTGTCACGCGGGGCGGGCGTTCTCGGTGGCGTGTCCGCCGGCCGGCAGAGTGCCCTTGGTGCGCCTCGGCTCAGCGCAGGTCGTCGAGGCCGTAGTGGCCGATCTTGCGGTACAGCGTCGACCGGCTCATCCCGAGCTCGGTGGCGGCCTGCTTGACGGTCGTCCCCGGCTCGGACAGCACCCGCGCGATCTCGTCGCGCTCGACCGTCTCGATGCGGGTCAGACGGGTGCTCGCCCCGCGCAGGACGACTGGCGGCAGGTGGCGTACGTCGACGGTCTCGGTGCGAGCCGCGGCGTCGTGGACGATGCGCATCAGCTCGTCGACGTTGCCCGGCCAGCCGTAGGTCGTGAGCGCATGTTCGGCGGCCGGGGTGAAGCCCACCTCGCGCAGCCGCGTCTGGTACCCGGCGTAGCGGGCCAGCGGCATCACGTCGTCGACCCGCTCGCGCAGGGCCGGCACGTCGACCACGGTCTCGACCAGACCCGCCAGCGGGTGCGGGACCGTGTCGAGCGACTCGGCGGTGACCGCCCACGCGAGACGGGGGCCCTGGGCGTCGGGGGTCCCTGCCGCGCGGCGCACCGCGACGGCCCGTGTGTGCAGCTCCTGGGCGGCCCAGGCCGGCAGGGTGTCGACGCCCTCGACGATCACGGCGGTCTCGGGTTTCGCGAGCTCGGGGGTCCACAGCGACAGCCAGCCCTCGACATCCTCGGGCGCCGGGGCCGCGGCGCTGAGGATGCGGAAGCGCGGGTGCGCGCGTCGCAGGGACTGGGCCAGCAGCGTGGCGCGCCCCGAGCCGGGCTCGCCGACGGCGGCCACCACCCGCCCGGCTGCGAGGGCGTCGGTGGCGCGGCGGAGGGCATCGACCCAGCGCGCCGACATCGCGTCGAGGGTCCCGGCGCCGGGCTCGAGCCGGGCCCGTTGCATCCGGAAGACCCCGCCCCGGGGCGGCGTGCGCGGGGTGCGCCCCCGGGAGCGGGCGAGCATCAGGGCGCTGGTGGTGCTGGCGGCCGACTCGGCTAGGGCCAGCAACAGACCGGCCGACGACCGCGCCCAGGTGGTGATGTTGACGCTGCCCTCGAGCCGGCCCGTGGTGGGGTCGAGCACCGGGACGGCCGCGCAGGTGTAGGTGCAGAGGCTGGCGCTGTAGTGCTCCTCGGCCCGCACCAGCGACGGCGTGCGGTCGGCGAGGGCCAGGCCGAGGCCGTTGGTGCCGGCCTCGCGCTCGGAGAAGGCGAACCCCGGGGCCAGGTGGACGGCGTCCAGCGCCCGCAGCAGGGAGGTGTCGCCCGAGAAGCGGTTGAGCACCAGTCCGTCGGCGTCGGTGAGCATCAGGCTGAGCGGCTCGGAGGCCAGCGTGCGGTGCAGGCCGGTGAGCACCTCGTGACCGCACTCGACGAACAGGGAGTCGGTGACCACCGTGCCGCCCCACACCGGTTCGACGTTCTCGAGCGAGACGCCGTACTCCTCGCTGCGCCGCCACGAGGCCAGCAACCGGCGCGAGGTCGTGGGCGCCTGACCGGGCGAGGACGCGACGGCCCGATGCGGCAGGCGGGCCTCCTCGGACGGCGTCATCGCCGGCTCCTCTCGACCCTCCGACGGTAACGCCGCGGGGTGTGCGGCGACATCCCCGGATGTCCCAAAGTGGGACACGGCCCCTCTCGCCGGGCGCCGGGGGCCGACCTAGCGTCGGACCCGTCAGCGACGACGGCGTCGCGAGAACGGAGAGTGCGGATGTACACCAAGGACGGCGAGAGCTACTACATCGTCGACGCCCACGTGGCGTTGTGGGATGCGCGGCCCGAGAACCAGCGCAACATCCACGGGAAGCAGTTCATCGACTGCTTCTACGACTACCACCGCAACCTCTCGCCCGAGAGCGAGGTGTGGAGCTACGAGGACTACCTCTACCAGGGCGGCCAGCGCCTCCTGAAGGACCTCTTCGAGGACGGCTACGTCGACCACGCGATCTTCCAGCCGGCGGCCCTGACGGAGTTCTACGAGAACGGCTTCGGTCAGACCGAGGAGGCCTTCGAGCTCGCGCGGGCGAACCCGACCAAGCTCACCTACAACCACAACTTCGACCCCCGCAACGGCGAGCAGGGGCTGGACCAGCTGCGCGCCGACCACGAGAAGATGAAGTTCACCGGGGTCAAGCTGTACACCGCCGAGTGGCACGGAGAGTCGCGCGGCTGGAAGCTCACCGACCCCTGGGCGGTGCGCTACCTCGAGGCGTGCCGCGAGCTGGGCATCACCAACATCCACATCCACAAGGGCCCCACGATCCGCCCGCTCGACCGCGACGCCTTCGACGTGGCCGACATCGACCACGTGGCCACCGACTTCACCGACCTCAACTTCATCGTCGAGCACGTGGGCCTGCCGCGGCTGGAGGACTTCTGCTGGATCGCCACCCAGGAGCCCAACGTGTACGGCGGCCTGGCGGTGGCGATGCCGTTCATGCACACCCGACCGCGCTACTTCGCGCAGATCCTCGGTGAGCTCCTCTACTGGATCGGGGAGGACCGCATCTTCTTCTCCAGCGACTACGCCATCTGGACGCCGAAGTGGCTCGTCGAACGCTTCGTCGACTTCCAGATCCCCGAGGACCTCACCGAGTACGCCCCGATCAGCACCGACCAGAAGAAGAAGATCCTCGGGCTGAACGCCGCGAAGATGTACGGGCTCGACGTGCCGCCCGAGCTGCGGCTCCCCGACGCCGACCAGACCGCGACGGGTCCGCGCGACCCCGAGGCGGCCGACCTGGCGAGCGTCTGATGACGGCGCTCGCCACCCGGCCCGTCACCGAGGACGCCGTCCGCGGCGCCCTCGGCGCGGTGCTCGACCCCGAGCTCGACGAACCCATCACCGACCTGGGGTTCGTGCGCTCGGTCGCCGTCGACGACGGTGACGTCACCGTGCACCTGCGCCTGCCGACGTCGTTCTGCTCGCCGAACTTCGCCTACCTGATGGCCTCCGACAGCAAGGACGCCGTGATGGCACTCGAGGGGGTGGGGAGGGTGGTCGTCGAGCTGGACGACCACCACGACTCCGACCTCATCAACGCGGGCCTGGCCGCCGACGCCGGCTACGTCGGCACCTTCCGGCACGAGGCCGAGCACGACCTCGACGAGCTGCGGGCCACGTTCCGGCGCAAGGCCCACACGGCCGCGATGGAGCGGGCCCTCACCGTCCTGCTCCGGGAGGGCTCCCCTCTCGCGGAGGGCGGCCCGGAGCAGGTGCGGCTGGGCGACCTCCCGGCCGGGCGGGAGCGCGACGCGCTGCTGCGCCGCCGGGACGCATTGGGGCTGCCGCCGGACGACGACGCCCCGGTGCTCGTCGACCACGAGGGACGCCCGCCCGCGCCGGGAACGGCCGCCCTCTTCCTGCGCCGGGCCCGAGCCACCCGGGTCAGCATCGACGGGAACGCCCACTTCTGCCGCGGCCTGCTGCGCACGCGGTACGAGGGGTCCGGCGCCGACCAGGAGCCGCGGCCCGAGGGCGCCGAGCCCGCCGACCACCACCACCTGCTTCCCCTCAGCGTCAAGGAGTCCTGACCGATGAGCACCATGCGCGCCGTCCGCGTCGTCGGCTACCACCAGAAGCTCGAGATGACCGAGACCGCGATCCCCGAGGCCCGCGGGCCGTGGGACGTCGTGGTCCGCATCGGCGGGGCCGGGGTGTGCCGCACCGACCTGCACATCCTCGAGGGGCAGTGGGCCGAGAAGTCGCAGGTCACGCTGCCGTACACGATCGGCCACGAGAACGCCGGATGGGTGCACGCCGTCGGCAGCGCCGTCACCAACGTCGCCGAGGGCGACAAGGTCATCCTGCACCCGCTCGTCACCTGCGGGCTGTGCCGGGCGTGCCGCTCGGGTGACGACGTGCACTGCGAGAACAGCGCCTTCCCCGGCATCGACACCCACGGCGGCTACGCCGAGTACCTGCTCACCTCGGCCCGCTCCTGCGTCAAGCTCGACGACGCCCTGGAGCCGGCCGACGTGGCCGCCCTGGCCGACGCCGGCCTGACGGCCTACCACGCGGCGGCCAAGGCGGCCCGGCGGCTGACCCCGCGCGACACCTGCGTGGTCATCGGCGCGGGCGGCCTCGGGCACATCGGCATCCAGGTCCTCAAGGCTCTCACCCCGGCGCGACTGGTCGTCGTCGACCGCAACCCGGCGGCCCTGCAGCTGGCCGAGTCCATCGGGGCCGACGTCGGGGTGCTGGGCGACGGCGGGCACGTCGACGAGGTGCTCGGGCTCACCGGTGGCTTCGGGGCCGAGGTCGTCGTCGACTTCGTCGGCGAGAACGGCTCGACCGCCGAGGGCATCGCGATGACCCGGCAGGCCGGCGACTACCACGTGGTCGGCTACGGCGAGAACGTCGACGTGCCGACCATCGACCTGGTCTCCAGCGAGAAGAACGTCATCGGCAACCTGGTCGGCTCCTACAACGACCTCCAGGACCTGATGGCGCTCGCGGCCAAGGGCCTGGTCACCCTGCACACCCAGAAGTACGCGCTCGACGACTTCCAGCAGGCCGTCAGCGACCTCGACGCCGGCGAGGTCCGCGGGCGCGCCATCCTCGTGCCCTGAGCGGCACCGTTCCCCCCTCCGGACAAAGGAGTCCGCTGTGAAGAACTACCTCGGTGTCGCCGTCTCGATCGGCGTCCTGGCCGGGATCTGGACCCAGCTCAGCGTCACGCTGGGCCTGGTCACCTGGATCGCCTTCGTCATCTGGGCCGGCTTCTACGCCGCCGGCGCCCACCGCGACGGCTTCGTCCGCGTGCTCGCCTCGGCGCTCTCGGGCGTCGTCTACGGCTGGCTCGCGGTCTGGTTCGCCGGAGCCGTCACCTTCCCGGGGGCGCTGGCCGTCGCCGTGGCCGTCATCGCCGCCCTGATGTGCCTCCAGGCCGGGTGGCACGTCCTGTCCTTCATCCCCGGCGCCTTCTTCGGGGCGGCCTCGTTCTTCGGCAACGGCGCCTCGTTCTGGTCGACGGTCCTCGCGATCGTGCTCGGGGGCGCGTTCGGCTGGGCCTCCGCGGTGGCTGGCGCCCGCATCCAGGAGACCCTGACCCGGAGGGTGTCGGCGTCCCCGCCCGCCGCTGCCCCGCCCTCCGCTCCGGCGGCGGCCTGACCCGCCGCCGGCTCCCCCCTCCCCGCCCGGAGCCACCCCCCGGGCGGGGCGGGGTCGTGACTCGCCCTACCGTGGAGCCGCCCGCTCTGTCCCCACCAGGAGAAAGACCCCATGATCCTGATCACCGTGAAGTTCCCGATCCGCGAGGACAAGCTGGCGCAGTGGCGTGAGCTGTCGCGCTTCTACGTCGAGGCCGTCACCGCCGAGCCCGGCAACGTGTTCTTCGAGTTCTCCGAGTCCGTCGACGAGCCGAACACCTTCGTGTGCATCGAGGGCTTCCGCGACAGCGCCGCCGGGGCCGCCCACATGCAGCAGCCCCACGTCGAGCGGTTCATGAACGAGATGCCCGACATCGTCTCGGCCCAGCCGCAGATCATCTACGTCGACGCCGAGGAGGTCACCGGGTTCGGGCCGATGGGCGAGATCCAGCCCCGGACCTCCTGACCGCGTCCCAGGACCCGAACGTGTGTGAACACGCCGGGATCCCCGGGGTGTTTTCACCCACGTTCGGGGACGGCCGATGATCGCCGACCGCTGGGGTGTCACCGACGCCGAGGTTTCGCGCCGCTACGGCTGTGACGACCTCGTGGCCCGTCCCGTGCTGGCCGTGTGGCGCGGCGTCGACGTGGCCGCGCCCGCCGACGCGGTCTGGCCGTGGGTCACCCAGATCCGGGTCGCGCCCTACTCCTACGACTTGGTCGACAACCTCGGCCGGCGCTCGCCCGACCGGCTGCTCGGCCTCGACCCGCCGCGCGTCGGCGACCCGTTCACGGCCACGGCCGGACGCCCGGTCGGGGAGGTGCTCGCCGTGGATCCCGGGCGCGAGCTGACCGGCCGCATCCTCGGTGCCGTCATGTCGTACCGGGTCGAGCCGGTGGGACCGGATGTCGCGCGCCTGCTGCTCAAGGTCGTGATGGCCCGGGGTCGGGTGCTGGCCCCCTTCGTGGCCGTGGGCGACCTGGTGATGGCGCGCCGCCAGCTGCTGAACCTGGCCGCCCTGGCCGAGCGCGACCGGCACCGGTCGGAGCCGCGCCGCGGGGTCTAACCTGGGGCTCCCCCAGGACAGAGAGGTCCACCATGTCGCTGCACGTCGTCGCCACCATCCCCGCCCGGCCCGAGACCACCGACGCCCTGCGCGACGCGCTCACGACGCTCGTGGCGGCGACCCGGCAGGAGGAGGGCTGCCTCGCCTACGACCTCTACGAGTCGGCCTCCACCCCGGGGGTGTTCGTCACCGTCGAGGAGTGGACCGACCAGGCCGCGCTCGACGCCCACATGCGGACGCCGCACATCGCCGCCGCGCTGGGCGCGGCCGAGGGTGCGCTGGCCGGCGACATCGCCATCCACCCCCTGGTGCCGGTCGCGGCCGGCTGACCGGCCGCCTCCGGACGGGGGCTCAGTTCAGCGGGCGGACGTCGCCCGGCAGGGCCCCCTCGCCGTCGCGGACCCGCTCGGCCAGCTGCTGCAGGGCCGTGAGCGCGACGCGCTGCGACCACGGGCCGTACGAGACGCGGGCCACACCCAGCCCCTCGAGCTCGGCCAGCGGCAGCATGCCGGGGAGAACGATGAGGGTGAGGCGCTGCGGGCCGAGCTCGGCGACGAGGCGCTCGACGTGCTCGCGCTCGGTCACGCGGGGCACGAACACCACCGGCGCGCCGGCGTCGAGGAAGGCCCGGCCGCGGATGACGGCCTCCTCCAGGCACTCCTGCGGCGAGCGGCCCTCGGCCTTGACGAAGGCGTCGGTGCGGGCGTTGAGGACGAAGTCGGGCACGCCGGCCTCGCGCGCCGCGCCCAGGGCGGCCTCGACCGCGCGTACGGCGTCGGGCAGCGGACGCATCCCGTCCTCGAGGTTGGCCCCGACGACCCCGGCCTCGATCGCGCGCCGGACGGTGGTGCCCGGGTCGCCGTAGCCCGACTCGAGGTCGGCGCTGACCGGCAGGTCGGTGGCGGCGGCGATGCGGCCGACCATGTCGAGCATCAGGTCGAGCGGGATGTTCTCGCCGTCCTCGTAGCCGAAGGTCGCGGCGATCGAGTGCGACGCCGTGGCCAGGGCGGTGGTGCCCTCGACGGCGGCGACGGTGCGGGCACTGACCGCGTCCCACACGTTGACCACCCGCAGGAGGGTGGGGGCGCGGTGCAGCTCGAGGAAGGTCGTGGCGAGGGCGGCGGTGTCCTGGGTCATGCCCCGAGCATCGCCAACGATCCCGGCCGCGGCAACCCTCGACAGCCGGATGGTCCCGGGGAGCAGGGCGGAAGAGGAGCCCGGCGCCCCGCGTTCACCTGACATCGACCACCGAGTGAAGCGGAGCGCGCCATGAAGGCCATCTGGAACGGCACCACCATCGCCGAGAGCGACGACACCGTCGTCGTCGAGGGCAATCACTACTTCCCCCGCGCCGCGGTGCGTGACGACGTCGTCCGCCCCTCCACGACCACGTCGGTCTGCCCCTGGAAGGGCACCGCCTCCTACCTCAGCCTCGAGGTCGACGGGCAGACCAACCCCGACGCCGCCTGGTTCTACCCCGAGCCCAAGGACGCGGCCCGCGAGATCACCGACCGGGTGGCGTTCTGGAAGGGCGTCGAGGTCACCGCCTGACCTCGGGCGCGCCGACCCGGCGACCTAGACTCGTGAACCACCGGAACCGGGCGTTCGCGCCCCTCGCGGGGGCGGCGGCCACGGTCACCGGACCCTCGACCTCGACCACGGACGGAGTGGGATGGACCTCGACCTCGGGATGCTCGTCGTCCGCCTGGCCCTCGGCCCGATGCTCGTCGCGCACGGGGCCAACAAGGTCTGGGGCGGCGGCGGCCTCGCGGGCACGGCCGGATGGTTCGAGTCGCTCGGGCTGCGACCCGGTCGCCTGCACGCGCGGCTGGCCGCCTTCACCGAGCTCGGCGCCGGCGTGCTCGTCACGCTGGGGCTGCTCACCGGGCCGGCCTGCGCCGCGTTCGTCGGCCTCATGACCGTGGCCGCGCTCACCGACCACCGGGGCAAGGGCTACTTCGTCTTCAAGGGTGGGGCCGAGTACGTCGTCCTCGTCGCGCTGGTGGCCGTGGGGCTCGCCCTGGTCGGGCCCGGGGCCTGGTCGCTCGACGGCGCCCTGGGCCTGCCGTTCTCGGGCCTGGTCTGGGGTGTCGTCGCTGCGGTCGGCGGGGTCCTGGCCGCTCTGGCCCTGCTGGCGGTCTTCCGCCGCCCGGTGCAGGACGCCGCCTGATGCCGGTGCGTACCCTCGCGGCCCCGGTCGACCTCGAGACCCTGCTCGCCGCCAAGGGTGACACCCGGGTGAGCGTGGTCGTCCCGGCGCGCGACGAGGAGGCCACCGTGGCCGACGTCGTCGCCGGGGTGCGGCGGGCCTGGGTCGAGGACGTCCCGCTGGTCGACGAGCTCGTGGTCATCGACTCCGACTCCATCGACCGCACCGCCGAGCGCGCCCGCGCGGCGGGTGCCACCGTGCACGCCGCCGCCGACATCGCCCCCGCCCTGGGGCCGGCCCGCGGCAAGGGCGAGGCGCTCTGGAAGTCGCTGCACGTGACCACCGGCGACGTGCTGGTCTTCCTCGACGCCGACCTCATCGAGTGGGGGCCGCACTTCGTCAGCGGGTTGCTCGGGCCGCTGCTCACCGAGCCGTCGGTGATGCTGGTCAAGGCCGTCTACGACCGCCCGCTGCTCGACGCGCAGGGGCACGAGGCGGAGTCCGGCGGGCGGGTCACCGAGCTCGTCGCGCGCCCGCTCCTGGCTCTACACCACCCCGAGCTCACCGGCCTGGTCCAGCCGCTGGCCGGTGAGTGGGCGGTGCGACGTGCGGCCATGGAGCGGTTCTGGGTACCCGTCGGCTACGGGGTCGAGATCGCCGCGCTGGTCGACACCGCCGCGGCCCACGGCGCCGACGCCATCGCCCAGGTCGACCTCGGGCGCCGCACCCACCGGCACCACCGTCACGACACCCTCGGGCCGATGGCCGTGCAGGTGGTCGCGGCCGTCGAAGCCCGGCTGGGGCGCCGCGGTGAGCGCCCCGACGCGGCGGTGCTCACCCAGTACGACCGCACGGCAGCGGGCTTCACGCCGCGCCCGCGTGACGTCGACCTGCGCGAGCGGCCCCCCGCCGCCGGCGTCGACGGTTACCGCCCGGGGGTGCCGGCGTGAGCCGGGGCGCGCCGCTGCGGCTGGGCCGCCGCGAGTTCCCGGCGTCGGCGCGGCTGGTGATGGCCATCGTCAACCGCACCCCGGACTCGTTCTACGACAAGGGGAGGACCTGGGCCGAGGACGCCGCGTTCGACCGCGTCCGGCAGGTCGTCGACCAAGGCGCCGACCTCGTCGACATCGGCGGTATCAAGGCCGCGCCGGGGGCCGAGATCGACGCCGCCGAGGAGAAGAGCCGGGTCGTCGGGTTCGTCGACCGGGTCCGGAGCGCCTACCCCGACCTGGTCATCAGCGTCGACACCTGGCGCAGCGAGGTGGCCCGGGCCGTCTGCGAGGTCGGGGCCGACCTCATCAACGACGCCTGGGGCGGTGCTGACCCCGAGCTGCCCTCCGTGGCGGCCGAGTTCGGCGCGTCCCTGGTCTGCACCCACACCGGCGGCGTGACGCCCCGCACCCGCCCGCACCGCATCGAGTACGACGACGTCGTCGCGGACGCGCGGGCCTCGCTGCTGCGCCAGGCCGAGCGCGCCGTCTCGATGGGGGTGGCGCGTGACCGCGTCATCATCGACCCCGCCCACGACTTCGGCAAGAACACCTGGCACTCCCTCGAGGTCACCAAGCGGCTCGACGAGCTGACCACCCTCGGCTGGCCGGTGCTGGTCTCGCTCTCGAACAAGGACTTCGTGGGCGAGGCCCTCGACCTGCCCGTCGGCGAGCGGCTCACCGGCACCCTGGCCGCCACCGCCCTGTGCGCCTGGCACGGGGCGCAGGTCTACCGGGTGCACGAGGTCGTCGAGACCCGACAGGTCCTCGACCTGGTCTCGGTCGTCGCCGGCGACCTGCCGCCGGCCCGCACGGTGCGGGGGCTGGCATGAGCTCGTCGGTCGTCGTCGTCCCCAGCGCCCCGCTGCTGCTGCCCGAGTACACCGGGCGCCAGGACGTCGGCGCCGACCTGCGCGCCCGCTGCGTCGACGCCATCCGGGCCGCCACCGACGCCGACGGGACCGACCGGGTCGTCCTCGTCGTCGCCACCGACCGGGAGCAGCGCGGCACCCGGCCGCCGTTGGGCCAGCGGGTGGGCCGGCATCTGGCCGGGCTCGCCGGGGTCGGGGTCGACGGGATGGTCGTCGTGGCCTGGGACGCCCCGACCGCCGAGTGTCGCGCGCTCGGTCGGCACCTGTCCGCCCGACCGGCCGCGACCCTGGTGGTGGTCGCCGACGGTAGCGCCCGGCGCGGGGAGAAGGCGCCGGGCCACCTCGACGAGCGCGCCGCCGCCGTCGACGAGAGCATCGTGAGCGCGCTGCGGGCCGCCGACGCCGACGCGCTCCTGGCCCTCGACCCCGCCGTTTGCGCCGACCTGCTGGCGCAGGGCCGGGCCCCGCTCCAGGTGGCCGCATCGGTGATGGCGGCCCGCGGCGGCCTCACGTGCGAGGCCCTCGACGTCAGCGACCCGTACGGGGTGCTCTACGTGGTCGCCCGGCTGACCCCGCCCATCACCGCGCCCTGACCGGTCGTCGCTGCGCCGCCGTCACCGCACGGCCACCGTCACCGACCCGAGCACGTCGGACCGCGAGTCCCCGACGAGGACGTGGACGGTGTAGCTGCCTGCGCGCTCGTAGGCGTGTCGCCCCGAGACGGTGCCGGTGCCGTCGGTGCCGATCGTGACCAGGGCATCCTCGGTCACGGTCCCGTCGCCCCACTGGACGCGAGCGGCGTACCCGTCGCCGGGGACCCCTCCGGAGACCGTACCCAGGGTGATTCCGGTCGCCGTCCCCGCCGGTGCGGTGGCACCCGAGGCCGGCGCGAAGGCGACCGGGGCGCCGTCGTCGGCCACGGCGAACACGTGGATGCGGCCTGCGCTCTGCGGGTCGCCGGTCTGGGTCGGCAGCGTCACCGACTGCACCACCTTGCCCGCCGGGATGGTGAGCGGTGCGGTGGCGAAGAGCGTGGCGTGGCAGCCGTCGGTGCCGGTGCCGTTGAGCCGGTACCCCGTCTCGACGGCGACGAGGTTGCCGAACTGCGGGTCGCCGCACCAGTCGCCGTACTGCACCGGGTAGGGGGTGGTGGTGCCGTCGGTGAAGGTCACCGTGGCGGTGGTGTCCTGCGCCTTCTGGGTGGCGGTGCCGATGAGTGACATCCGGGTGGCGCCCGGCGCCAGGGTGACCGGCAGGGTCTGACCCGCCCCGGTGGCGTTGTCGGGCTCGCCCGCGGGCACGGCCGGCAGCGACCATCGCAGAGTGGTCCCGGGCACCGTGATGAGCTTGCCCGGCACCGCGCCGGCCGCGGCCAGCGCCTGGCGTGAGAAGCCGGAACGACCGCCGTCGCAGGGGGTCGACGTGCCGTCGTCGCCGATGCAGACGCTGTTGAACCCGACCGCGTACGGCGGGACCACGGCCTGGTGCACGGTGGCGCCGGCCAGGGCCGAGGCGGTGTCGCGGCCGGCGGTCACCCTGACGTTCGGCTGGTAGTAGCCCGCCTCCGCCCAGGTGTGCGCCCCGGAGACCGTCCACGTGCCGAGCTCACCGGCCCGCACCGTGCCGGCCGAGGTCGTCCCGTCGCCCCAGGCGATCTCGACGGTGGGGGTCGCGGTGCCCGACACCCCGGAGAAGGTGGCGAGGGTGCCCGACCAGGGCTGGCCCTGCGAGACCTCCACCGGGGCGGCGGCGGTGACGGTGAGCGGGTCGTTCGAGGCCTTCGACCCGTCGGTGAGCAGCTCGATCTCGGACAGGCGCACCGGGCCCGTCGCCTTCGTCACGACCAGCCGGTAGTGCTGGAAGGTCACCGTGTGGTCGATGCGGAACGGGCGGGTCTGCGTCCGCCAGGGGAAGCTCTCGCCGCTGCGCTCGTCGAGCGTCTGCCAGGTCTTGCCGTCCTTGGACCCCTCGAGCCGCCAGGCCGTCGGGTCACCCGCGGACGAGCCCGAGGTGAGGGTGTACCAGGTGGCCCGCTGGCCGTCGCCGGTCAGTGTGTAGGTCACCGTCGGCGTGGTCGTGGTGAACGTCGCGCCGGTGCGCGAGGTGTTGTCGACCAGGGCGGCGGCCGTCGAGCCGTCGGCCAACCCGGTGGCAGCGACCGTGCCGCGACCCGGCCCGGTGGCGTCCCGCAGCGGCTGCGGCGCCGCGGTCCCGGTTGTCAGCGACGGAGCGGCGTCCTGGGCGCGGGTGCCGAACGAGGACGGCGTCGAGCCCATGGTGAAGTCCACCGTCGTGGGGCCGGACAGCTCGGACTGGTCGATCGACCAGCTCTTGTGCTTCTTCCCGTCGACCGCCAGTGACTGCACGTAGATGTTCCGCTCGGAGTTGCCCGGAGCGTTGACCACCAGGTCGCCCTGCGTGCGGTGCACGGTGGTGCGCTGGAACTTCGGCGAGCCCACCGCCCAGCGCGACGAGCCGACCTGGAGCGGGTAGATCCCCAGCGAGGACAGCACGTACCAGGCCGACATCTCGCCGTTGTCCTCGT
Source organism: Nostocoides sp. Soil756 (assembly GCF_001428065.1). Lineage (GTDB taxonomy): Bacteria > Actinomycetota > Actinomycetes > Actinomycetales > Dermatophilaceae > Phycicoccus. The sequence goes on along the minus strand of NZ_LMSE01000007.1, from coordinate 210,992 downwards.
CGCCGGGGTAGCCCTGGCCGGTCTCGGTCCCGACGTAGAGGCGGCGCAGGATCTCGCGCACCTTCTCGGCCGTCTTGTCCGGGCGCCCGGCCCAGTCGTACATGTAGGCGATGTGGTGCGAGACCTGGTTGCTCTGGCCGAGCATCCCCATCCGCACGTCGCGGGCCTCGAGCATCTCGTGGATGACGCCGCCGTAGCCGCCGGGCTTGGTGGCCGTCTCGGGCGTGCTGAAGAAGGCGTCGAGCTTCTTCTCGAGCCCGGCACGGCCGCCGTAGAGGTTTGCGAGCCCGATGCCGTCCTGCGGGGCGTGGAAGGCGAAGTTCCACCCGTTGGTCTCGGTGAAGTCGCCACCCCAGGCCTCGGGGTCGAAGCTCGACGCGTCGGGGAACGTCCCGTCGGGTCGGCGCCCGCGGAAGAAGCCGGTCTCGGCGTCGAAGCTGTTGACGTAGTGCGTCGCGCGCTCGAGGAAGTACGCCGACTCCTCGCGCAGGCGCGCCCGGCGGGCGTCCGGTGTCGCCGGGTCGTCGGCCAGCTTCTTGGCCATGTTGCCGATGCCGAAGTCGTTGATGAAGCCCTCAAGGCCCCACGAGACGCTCTCGCCGGTGGTGTCGGCGGTGTACCCGAGGAAGGTCGAGGTGTCGATGCCCTTGCGGCCCACCGCGCTCGAGGTCGGCAGCACGGTCGCGTTCTTGACCGCGGCGTCGTACGCCGCCAGCGGGTCGGGCAGCTGCACGCCTTTGAGGTAGGCGTCGGCGAACGCGACGTCGGAGCTCGTCCCCGTCATCAGGTCGGCGTAGCCCGGTGAGGACCAGCGGGCGACCCAGCCACCGTCGCGGTACTGCTGGACGAAACCGTCGGCGATCTCCGCGGCCACCTCCGGGTAGAGCAGGCTGTAGGCCGGCCACACGGTGCGGTAGGTGTCCCAGAACCCGTTGTTCACGTAGATCCTGCCGTCGACGAGCATCGCGTTCGTGGTCGTCGCCGTGGGGGCGCCGGTGCGCGGAGCCACCGGGCTCGCGTACTGGTAGCGCGGCGCGGCCGCGGTGCCGGTGTTCTCGAACTGGCTGTTGGGGTAGAGGTTGAGCCGGTAGAGGTTCGAGTACAGCGTGGTCGCGTCGCTGTCGTTCGCGCCCTCCACCGCCACGACGCCGAGGCGGTCGTTCCAGGCACGGTTGGCGGCCGCCCGTACGGCGTCGAAGCCGTGGGGGGCGAGCTCGAGGGCGTGGTTGCGCTTCGCCTGGTCGAGTGAGATGAACGAGGTCGCGAGCTTGAGGGTGACGCTGTGGGTCGTGCGGGTGTCGAAGCTGGCGTAGCGGGTGCCGGCGTGGCCGTTGGGGGCGGTGCCGGTGGCCGTCGGCTGCGCGTCGAAGGTGCCGTAGACGAACATCCGGCTCCGCCCCGCCGAGAGGCCGCTGCCGTTGTCCACCCATCCGGTCAGCGACGACGTCGCCGGGTCGACGGTGAAGCTGCCGTTGTCGTTCACGGTGTCGAGCACGAGGTGCCCGGTGCTCGCGCTCTCCGGGAAGGTGAAGCGCATCAGGCCGCCGTGGTCGGCTGGGGTCTGCTCGACCTTGAGCCCGCCCGCCAGGAGGGCACGGTAGTAGTCGGGGTGGGCGACCTCGGTGGCGTGGTCGAACGCGAGGGCCCGGCCCGATGCGCTGCCGGTGGGGACGCCGGCGGCGACCGAGGGCATCACCGAGAGCTGGTTGCGGTCGCCCATCCACGGGCTCGGCTCGTGCGAGATCGCCAGACCCTGGAGCATCGGCAGGTTCTGCGCGTTGTTGGCCTGTTGGTAGTAGTACTGCCAGGACTGAGAGTTCGCGTTGGTGACGGGCGTGAAGAACGTGAAGCCGTTGGGCAGCGCGCTGATCGGCAGGTTGTTGCCGCGCGAGAACCCGCTCGAGGCGTTGGTGCCGCGGCGCACGTCGACGAGGTTGGTGAGGTCTCCGCGGTCGACCCGGGCCGGGTGGGCCTCGATGTCGAGGTCGTCGAGCCAGCCGCCGAACCGGGTGTCCGAGCCCGCCGTGGGGTTGTCGTAGCCGACGAGGATGCGGTCGACGGTGCGGCCGGCCGCGACCGTGCCGAGCTCGACGGTGACGGCGTTCCACTGGCTGGCGTAGAGGATCTTGCCGGCTCCCTGGCCGCTCGGGCTGGCCTCGACCCCGTGCACGTCGGCGGCACGCAGGTCCGAGAGGTAGGTGCCGTCGGTGAAGCGCAGGTCGACGGCGGTGTACGTCGAGGGGTAGGTCAGGTCACCGCTGACCATGTCGGGGAAGATCTTGTAGGTGAGGCGGCTGTCGGGCCCCACGGGGAGGTCGACGTCGAAGAGCCGGTTCCAGGCGTAGCCCCGCCCGTCGGCGGTGTGGCCGCCCGAGTAGCGCAGCGCCTTGACCCCGGTCCAGCCGACGAGGGGCTTGATGTTGTAGCCCGAGATCGGGCCGGAGCCGACCGTGGTCACCATCGGCGAGGGCGTGCCGCCCCCGGTGGTGCCGTCAGAGAGGTCCCAGTCGGCCAGCTGCACGATGTCGCCGGAGTGGTTGGCGGTGACGTCGAGCCGGTAGTACGTGAAGGCCTTCGGGGTGGCCACGTCGTACGAGAGGGTCGCGAAGCGAGCCGGGAAGTCGATGCCCGTTCGGCGGTCGAGGTCGGTCCAGGTGGTGCCGTCGGTGGAGCCCTGGAGGGTGACGTCGCGGGGGTCGCGCTCGGGGGCGTCGTTGGCCGAGGTCATCGACCAGCGCACCACGGTGGCGGGCTTCGCCAGCTGGTAGCGCACCCACCCCGTGGAGGCGAAGGCGAGCCACTTGGTGTCGGGGTTGGCGTCCGCGAGGTTGGCCGCGGCCTCACCGGGGAGGTTCTGCGCGCTGGCTGTCACCGCGACGACCTGGCCCAGCACGCTGCCGTCGGTGCTCGCGGTGCCGCTCACCTGCGACTGGCGCGGCCCGTTCGGTCCCACCTCCACGGTCGACGCGCTCGGCTGCGGCTGCCCGGCCTCGAACGAGGTGGAGAACGAGCCCGGCTCGGCGGCGACGGCGGCCGGGGTTGCCGTTCCCCCACCGACGACCGTCGCGGCCACGAGGGCCGCGACCGTGACGCCGACCCGGATGTTGGTGATGGCTCCCATGGGTCCTCCGTGCTCGTGGGTCGCCGGATGGCGTCACTGCCCGCCGGTGCCGTGAGCCTCGGGTGCCGTGCCGGGGGTGTCAACCGCAGCGGCCTTCTTGTCCGGTCCGGACAGGCGAGCGGACATCCGCCGGTCAGCCCCGGGGGTTGTGGGCCTCCCGTTGCCGGTCAGCGGCGCGTCTGGTGTCATGGCGCGATGACATCGACGTCGTCCCGCCGGACAACCGGCCGCGCGACGATGGCGGAGGTCGCAGCCGAGGCGCACGTCTCGGTCAAGACCGTCTCGCGGGTGGTGAACCATCTGCCCGGGGTCCGGCCGGACACCGCCGACCGGGTCCGCACCGTCGTCGAGCGGCTCGGGTTCCGCCGCTCGGGCGGGATCACGACCATGCGCGAGGGACGCACCTTCACCATCGGGCTGGTGGTCGAGGAGCTGGCGAACCCCTTCTACTCCCAGATCGCGGCGGCGGTCGAGCGCGAAGCGCGGATGCGGCGCCACCACCTCATCACGGTGTCGGCCGAGAACTCACCGAGCCGCGAGCGGGCGGTGCTCCAGGCCCTGGTCGCGCGCCGGGTCGACGGCATCGTGGTGGTCCCGGCCGGGGACGAGCCGGTGGCCGACCCGTCGCTCGAGGCCAGCGGCATCCCCATCGTGCACCTGGACCGACCGGTCCGCGGCGGCCGCTACGACACGGTTCTCAGCGACAACCCGGGCGGGATGCGGAGCGCGGTGGAACACCTCGTGGCCCACGGGCACCGCCGGCTGGCCTTCCTCGGCGACGACCCCGAGTTCTGGACCGCCCGTCAGCGGCGGGAGTCCTTCGTGGCCACCCACGCCTCGTTGGGGCTGGCCGGGCCGCCCCTGGTCGTCATGGGTCCGCATACCGACGTGTCGGTGCACCACGCACTCACGTCCTGGGCGGGGAGTCGACCACCCGTGACGGCCGTGATCACCGGCAACAACCGGGTGACACTGCTGGCGCTGGTCGCGCTCCGCCGGCTGGGGCTGTCCCTGTCGGTGGTGGCGTATGACGACTTCGAGCTGGCCGAGCTGGTCGACCCGCCGGTGACAGCGGTGCACCAGGATCCCACCGCCATGGGCGAGCGGGCCGCGCAAGCGCTGTTCGCGCGGTTGCTGGGCGACGAGTCCCCGGCGCGCACGGTCGTGCTGCCCACGCGGCTCGTGGTGCGGGGGTCGGGGGCACCGCGCGGAGCGCCGTCGTCATCGGTGGCAGCCGCAGCCGGCGCTGTGGTTGAGTGACCGGATGGACACCCCCGCCGCCGTGACCGGCCTGGACTTCACCCTCGAGGTCGTGACGCTGCCGGTGTCGGACGTCGACGCCGCCATCGCCTTCTACCGCGAGGGGGTGGGCTTCCACCTCGACCACGACGTCGACGCCGGCTTCGGCCGCGTCGTGCAGCTCACCCCGCCCGGCTCGGGCTGCTCGGTGGTGTTCGGCACCATGCCGGCGATGCAGCGGATGGAACCCGGCTCCCTGCACGGCCTCCAGCTGGTGGTGGCCGACGCCGTGGCGGCTCGCGACGGGCTGACTGCCCGCGGGGTGGCCTGCGATGACATCACCTCGTTCGACGAGCGTGACGGTTCGACGTTCTTCGGCTTCGCCGACCCCGACGGCAACACCTGGGCCGTGCAGCAGATCCGGGCCCGCGCCGAGCATCCCCTCATCCCCCGCCGCTGAGGACCGGCGCACGGTCCGGCCGGTCGTCAGCCGTCGCCGCCCGGGCGTTCGGTGCCCCGTTCGGCGCGCTCGCGGAGCCGGTCGCGCACCTCGTCGGGGGAGTAGGCGCGGCGCGCACGCTCGTCGCGCGCCACCAGCACCCCGGTGGCCACCACCCCGGCCGCGCTGGCCACCCCGAGCAGCTTCAGCCAGCGGTTGCGGTTCGCCATGTCGCCCACAGTAGCGAGGCGGGGGCCGGGCAGACTGGGGCCATGGCGCGCACCGGGTCCCATGCCGTCCCCTTCGACGAGGCCGTCGCGGCCACCCGTACCGGTGACCTCTGGATCTTCCGGGGCGGCACGGTGGCCGACCGCGTCATCCAGACGGCCAGCAACGCCCCGGTCAACCACGTGGGGATGGCGCTCGTCCTCGACGACCTGCCGCCGCTGATGTGGCACGCCGAGCTCGGGCGCTCGCTGCGCGACCACTGGACCGGCGGTCACCACCGCGGGGTGCAGCTGCACGACCTGGCCGAGGCGGTGGGCACCTGGCAGGGCCGGTACGGCCAGCGGGCCTGGCTGCGTCAGCTCGAGCCGGCGGCGGGCCCGGCCGAGGAGGACGCAGCCCTGCGCACGGTGGCCCGGCTCGACGGGGTCTCGTTCCCGTCGACCCTGCGCCTCGGCTGGCGCTGGCTCAAGGGTCGCGACGCGCACCTGACCCGCGCGACCCTAGAGCGCAAGGGGCTGCGGCCCGAGGACGCCTACTGCGCCGAGGTCGTCGCGGCCACGCTCGAGGAGATGGGAGTGCTGCGCGGCGACGCGCCGACGAACTGGTACGACCCGGGCCGCTTCTGGAGCGGCGACACCCTGCCGCTGGCTCCGGGCTGGTCCTACGGGCTGGAGGTGGAGGTAGCGCCCTCGGCCATCCGGGCCTGACCCTCACGCCGGCGCCGCCGCACCCACGGCAGCGCGACCACGAGTACCCCGAGGGCGAGCGTGGAGGCCCCCGACAGCAGCCCCCAGAGGCCGCACCAGAGCACGAGCGCGAGGCCCTCCCAGAGCAGCGTCGTGTAGGCGAGGTCGGGGGTGTGGCCGGAGGCGACCCACGCGCCGCCGATCGTGCCGAGACCGCCCAGCACCATCAGGAGCACGGTCAGCCCCGCCGAACGCGCCAGGTGCCGGCCGGCGGGGAGGGCGTCGCCGCGACCGGGTGCGTCCTCGACCCGGTCGGCGAACGCCTCGAAGACGTCGGGGACCGGCCCCCGGGGATGGCGTGGCATACGGCCAGAGCATACGGTCCGGGCCCTTCCCCGGGACCCGGTCCCTGGCCTACGGTGCGGCGTGGGTGCAACGACGCGCCCATCCCCGACGGAGGAGACACACGATGCGACGATCTCGCATGGTCGCCCTGACCGGTGCGGTGGCCCTGGCCACGAGCGCCCTCGGCGCCACCACCACCGCCACGGCCCTGACCACGGCCGGCACCACGACCGCCCGGACCGACTACGCCGTGCTGGCGGCCGAGGGCACCGACGCCCGCGCGCTCGCGACCCGGCTCGAACAGGCCGGAGCGACCGTGACGTCGGTGAACACCGCCGTCGGGCTGGTCACGGTCAGCTCCACGCAGAGCGGCTTCGCCGCCCGCGCGCGCTCCCTCCCGGGGGTGTCGGGCGCTGCGGTCAACGGCGTCGTCGGCCGCGCGACCACGACCGCCCCGGCCGCGCCGGACCCGGTCGAGAAGGAGCACGCCTTCGACAAGAGCCGCGCGAACGGCTCGGGCGCGGTGCCGGCACCGCCGCCGGGTGGGGACCCGCTCGACGGCCTCCTCTGGGGCATGGACATGATCGACGCCCCCGAGGCCCACGCGGTCGAGACCGGCCGGAAGGTCCGCGTCGGCATCCTGGACACCGGTGTCGACGGGACCCACCCCGACCTGGCGCCGAACTTCGACAACGCCCTGTCGCGCAACTTCACCACCGACATCCCGGCCATCGACGGCCCGTGCGAGTACGCGGACTGCGTCGACCCGGCGAACGTCGACGACGACGGTCACGGCACGCACGTCGCGGGCACTATCGCGGCAGCCCTCAACGGCGTCGGTCTGTCCGGCGTGGCGCCGGACGCCGACATCGTCAACATCCGAGGCGGCCAGGACAGCGGCTACTTCTTCCTGAGCCCCGTCGTCAACGCCCTGACCTATGCCGGCGACGAGGGCATCGACGTGGTCAACATGTCGTTCTACGTCGACCCGTGGCTCTACAACTGCCAAGGCGGTGCCCCCGAGGACACGCCCGAGCAGGCCGCCGAGCAGGACCTCATCATCACCGCGATGACGCGGGCGCTGCGGTACGCCTCGGAGAAGGGCGTCACGCTGGTCGGAGCGCTCGGCAACAACCACGAGGACATGGCCGACCCGCGCACCGACACCTCGAGCCCGGACTACCCCGGCGGCACCGAGCACCCGCGCACGATCGACAACGCCACGTGCTTCGACCTGCCGGTCGAGGGCCCGGACGTCGTGGGCGTCTCCGCGCTCGGGCCGTCCGAGCGCAAGGCGGACTACTCCAACTACACGACCGACCTCGCCTCCGGCGAGATCGAGGTCTCGGCGCCCGGCGGCTGGTACCGCGACGGGCTGGGCACGAGCTCGTACCGGACCAACGGCAACCTCATCCTGTCGACGGCGCCGCTCAACGTCCTCCTCGCCACCGGTGAGGTCGACAAGAACGGCAACGTCACCAAGGCCGGGCGCACCAACGGCGTGCTCAAGTCGTGCTCGAACGGCAAGTTCAACGAGAACACCGCCACCTGTGGCTACTACCAGTGGCTCCAGGGGACGTCCATGGCCTCGCCGCACGCGGCGGGTGTCGCCGCGCTGGTCGTCGCGGCCCACGGCAGTGGCACGAGCGCGGCCGACTTCGGCCTCCCCTCCGCGCAGACGCGCTCGATCCTGATGGCGACCGCACGCGACCACGCCTGCCCGGACGGTGGGTCGCAGTCCTACCTCGACGTCGGACGCACGGCGGAGTTCACCGCCACCTGTGTCGGGACGACGTCGTTCAACGGGTTCTACGGGGACGGGATCGTCAACGCCCTCCGCGCCGTCTCCTGACGCGGACAGCACCACCGGCGCGCCACGACGGGGCCGTGAGCCGGGTGCGTCCTAGGCTCGCGGCGTGACGCGCGGGATGACAGTGGAACGCGCCCGGGCGTGGACGGCCGGACTCGGGTCCAGCACGCGCCGGGGGGCGCTCGTCGTCGCGGGCGTCGCGGCCTTCGGGATCTCCGTCGCCGGCGACACGGGTCGCTGTTCCCCTGCGGACCCGTCCGTCTGCGGGCCCCACCCGACGTTCGCCGCGGCGATCGTGCTCGCGTTCGCTGCGGTGGTGCTCGTGTGGTGGAGGCCCCTCGAGGCGGCGGGGTGCGCCATCGCCTTCGCCCTCCTGGACCTCGGGTTCGATGACGTCCTCGCAGCGAACATCGCGTGGACCCTGCTCGCGGTCCTCCACGTATGGCATGTCGTCGTGCTCCGTCGCGAGGACACCGCGCGCCGCCGCGTGCTCCTGGACGCCTTCGTCGCGCTTCCCGTCGTCCCCTCCGGACGCGACCCGGGCGTCGCCGTCGGGGTGCGTCACGTGGCGGTGGGTGCCCTGCTGGCAGTCTCGGTCGCGGGTCTGGGCTTCTTCGCCCTCGATCTGCGTTCCGATGCGGCCCACGAGGGCCGGGCGGTCGACGCTCCGGCGAAGGTGGTCGCGGTCGTGGACGGGGAGGACGGGGCCGCGTACCGGTTGCGGCTCGATCGGCCGGTGCCCGGCGTCCCGCCGGAGCCGGTCGTCACGACCCTCGACGAGTACGACGTGGGCGACGCGGTGCTGGCGCGGGTCGACCCCACCGATGCGACCTGGACCCATCTGGTGGCCGAGCCCCCGGACCGCACGTGGTGGGTCTCACTGGCGGGCGGGGCGCTGCTCCTCGCGCTCGTGGTCGGGAGGCCCCTGCTGACCGGTCGGGTACGGCGGGGCGCTCTCCTCGCGCACCCGCCGTCGTCGGGGGTTCCGGTGCGGTGGCTCGACGTCGACGACTCTCCGCTGCCGGTGATCGCCACTGACCGTGACGTCGTCGTCGCGGAGCTGGAGACCGTCGGCGGTCCGCGCCTGGCGGCGGACGGGCCGGCCCGCCTGGAGCACCGCGTACGGTCCGGGTGGCTCGTCGGAGACGTCCGTGACGGCGGGTGGTGCGCGCTCGTCCACCCCGGCGGTACCGAGCTGCCGGCGGCGCCGCTGGTCGCCCTGGGCGGCCTGCCCAGCATCGACGACGCCTTCCTCGACCCCGACCTCCAGGACGACGTCGCGGCGTGGAGCGAACCCGTGGCCGAGCACGTGGCCGGTGCCGAACTGCCGGTCGCCCTGTCGCCCTCCGTGCTCGACCGGGCCGTGGGTGCGGCGGCTGCCCTCGCCGCCACCGTGGCGGGCGTCTGGGTCCTCGGCTGGGACGAGGCGTCGTGGTGGCAGGCGATCGGCGTCTGCCTCAGCGTCCTGTCGGCCGCGCACTGGGGCATGACCCGCCTCCTCTCCTGCGTCCACGTCGGTCGCGACCGGCTCCGGCTCGTCGACGCGGTGTGGCGCCACCACGTCCCGATGGGGGCGGTGGCCGATGTGAGGGTCGCGGGGGACGATCTCGTGGTGCTGCTGTGGGACAAGCGACGGGGTGAGAACGCGGAGGACGCGGACGACGCCGAGGACGTCCTGGTGCTGGGACCCTGGGGCGGCGGAGGAGGTGCACGGTCCCGGACGGGCCCCAGCGCGGCGGCGGTCGCCGCTGCCGTCGCGGACCTGCGCCCCGTCGTGAGGCCGTCGGCCGCGGTGCCGGTCAGCCGGCAGCTCTCCGCCGGGGCCGCCGTGCTGGCCCTCGTGGCCGCGGTCCTGTTCGTCCGCTACCTCACGGTCTTCGTCCTCTGACGGGCGCGGGTCCGGGGCCGGGCGCCGGCGCCTACGCGGCGAAGACGTAGCCGAGGGCGGCGGCGCCGAGCCCGAGCACCAGCGAGAGGCCGACCACCGTGGCCGCCTCGACCCGCCGCCGGTCCTCGGCCGCCTCCCACACCTCGAGGGCCAGGGTCGAGAACGTCGTGAAGGCCCCGCAGAAGCCGGTGCCCAACAGCGCCAGCCACGCCGGGCCCGCCCCGCCGCCCACCAGCAGCCCCAGCAGGAACGAGCCGGCGACGTTCACGGCCAGGGTGCCGGCGGGCGGGACGGCCCCCCAGCGCGTGCGCAGCGCGTGGCCGACGAGCAGCCGGGCCGGCGCCCCGACAGCGGCCCCGAGCGCGACCAGCAGCGCAGGGGTGGCGGTCACGGGCCCGGCCAGACCCGGCGCCCGAGGGCCACCCCGGCCCCGACGGCCGCCACCCCGACGGCGAGGGTAGCCAGCAGGTAGCCCAGCAGCACCGCCACCCGCCCGGCCACGCCGAGCTGCACCACGTCGACCGCCAGCGTCGAGAACGTCGTCCAGCCCCCGAGCACCCCCACCCCGACGAACGGCCGCAGGAGCCGGTGCACGCCGGGCCGGTCGACCAGGAACGCCACGAGCAGGCCCATCGCGAAGGCGCCGGTGACGTTGACGACCAGGGTGGCCCACGGCATCCCGCCGGCTGCGTGAGGCAGCGCGAGCCCCACCGACCAGCGCCCCAGGGACCCCACCACACCGCCGGCCGCCACCGCGGCGAGCAGCCGGACGTCGGGGAACGAGCCCTGGGTCGCCGCCATCAGGCGCGGATGGTCTCGAGGTACTCGGCGATCCGCCCGATGGCCTCGGTGAGGATCTCCTCGTCGGGCAGCGTGACGAGACGGAAGTGGTCGGGCGCGAACCAGTTGAAGCCGGTGCCGTGGGTGACCAGGATCTTCTTGGCCCGCAGCAGGTCGATGACGAACGCCTCGTCGGACTCGATCGGGTAGACCTGCGGGTCCAGGCGCGGGAAGCAGTACAGGGCGCCCATCGGCTCGACGCAGGAGACGCCCGGGATGTCGTTGAGCAGCCGAGCGGCGAGCTTGCTCTGCTCCCGGAACCGGCCGCCGGGAGCGATGAGCTCACTCACCGACTGGTAGCCGCCGAGCGCGGTCTGGATGGCGTGCTGGGCCGGCACGTTGGCGCACATCCGCATGTTGGCCAGCAGGGTCAGGCCCTCGAGGAAGTCCCCGGCCAGGTGCGTCGGCCCGGACACCATGACCCAGCCGGCGCGGTAGCCGCAGACCCGGTACGCCTTGGACAGCCCGCTGAAGGTGAGGCACAGGACGTCGTCGCCGGCGGCGGCCGCGGCGTGGTGGTGCACCGCGTCGTCGAACAGGATCTTCTCGTAGATCTCGTCGGCCATGACGACCAGGTCGTGGCGCCGCGCGATGTCGACCAGCGAACGCACCATCTCCTGCGAGTACACCGCCCCGGTGGGGTTGTTCGGGTTGATGAGCACCAGCGCATGGGTGTTCGGCGTGATCTTGGCCTCGATGTCGGCGAGGTCGGGCATCCAGCCGTTCTCCTCGTCGCAGCGGTAGTGCACCGGGGTCCCGCCCGAGAGCGAGACCGCGCCGGTCCACAGGGGGTAGTCGGGGGCGGGGACCAGCACCTCGTTGCCGTCGTCGACGAACGCCTGGAGCACCATCGTGATCAGCTCGGAGACGCCGTTGCCGATGTAGACGTCGTCGACGGAGGTGGCCGTGAGCCCGCGCGACTGGTAGTACTGCGCCACTGCGGTGCGGGCGGAGTAGATGCCCCGCGAGTCGGCGTAGCCCTGGCTCTGCGGCAGGTTGTGCACCATGTCGGCCACGATCGCCTCGGGGGCCTCGAACCCGAAGGGCGCGGTGTTGCCGATGTTGAGCTTGAGGATCTTGTGGCCCTCGGCCTCGAGCCGCTGGGCCTCGACGAGGATCGGACCGCGCACGTCGTAGCGGACGTGCTGCAGCTTCTTGCTCTGGACGATGCGGCGCATGGGGCCAGTGTTCCAGCCCGGTCCCCACGGCGCCCGGGTGTTCCGCGCCGCCGGACCGCGACCCGCCCCGGACAGCGGTCGGCCGGGGTGGCGTTCACGTCGCCACCCCGGCCGAGGTCCCGGTGCGTCACCCCTGTCGGGACGGTTCCTCGGGGACGACCTCGTCGAGGTGGATGGAGTGCGCGGCCTCCTCGACCGCCGCCGTCGAGCCGCCGGTCGGGTGGGCACCGGAGTCGTCGACCCCGGTGTCGGGCAACGGCGCCGAGCGTGCGCTCTCGCGGCGGCCGCCGAACGCCTCCATGACCATCCCGATGAACGAGCGGCGGCCGGCCTTCTTCGACAGCACGTCGAACGCGACGGCGCCGAGCAGGACCAGGCCCTTGATGACCTGGATCCAGTTGCTGTCGACGCTCATGTTCGCCAGGCCCAGGTTGAGCACGCCCATCACCAGGCCACCGATCATGGCGCCGGTCACGGTGCCGACACCGCCGGCGACCGCCGCGCCACCGATGAACACCGCGGCGATGGCGTCGAGCTCGAAGCCCACGCCGTCCTTGGGGTTGGCGGCGTTGAGGTAGGCGGTGAACACCATGCCGGCGATGCCCGCGAGCAGCCCCATGTTGACCATCACGAGGAAGTCGACGCGCTGGGTGTTCACGCCCGACAGGCCGGCCGCGTTGCGGTTGCCGCCCACCGAGTAGATGTGCCGCCCGGTCACGGTCCGCTGCGTGATGAACGTGTAGAGGAGCACCAGCGCGAACAGGATGAGGCCGACCACCGGGACGCCCTTGTACGACGCGAGCAGCAGCCCCAGCACCAGCAGCAGGATGCCGGCGAAGGCGATCTTGATGACGGTGACGGCCATCGGCGGCACGTGCATCTCGTACTTCTTGCGGTCCGAGCGGTTCTTCAGCTCGAAGTACGCGAACGCGGCGATCGCCAGCAGGGTCAGGACCAGGGTGGGGTTGTGGTAGCCGGTGACCGGTCCCATCTCCGGCAGGTAGCCGTTGGCGATCTTCTGGAACGACTCGGGCACCGAGATCGACTGGGCGTTGAGGATCATCAGGTCGAGGCCGCGGAAGAGCAGCATGCCGGCGAGGGTGACGATGAAGGCCGGGATGCCCACGTAGGCGACCCAGTAGCCCTGCCACATCCCGACCAGGATGCCGAGGGCGATGCCCAGCAGGATGGCGGCCGGCCACGGCAGGCTCCAGTGCTGGATCGCCAGCGCCACCGAGGCCCCGACGAAAGCGCAGACCGAGCCCACCGAGAGGTCGATGTGACCCGCGATGATGACCATGACCATGCCGATGGCCAGGATGAGGATGTAGCCGTTCTGGACCAGCAGCGAGGTCACGTTGCGCGGCTCGAGGAACAGGCCGTCGGTGAGGAAGTAGAACATCGCCACCAGCAGCAGCAGGGCGATCATCATCCCGTACTGGCGGATGTTGCCGCCGAGGCTGGCCCGGATCTCCGCGAGGAGGGGGCCGCGCGTGGTCTTCGCGCGCTCGGGTGCGGCGTCTGCGGGCATGGTCAGCCTGCCTTTCTCTGGGTCATGTGGCGCATCAGCAGCTCCTGGTCAGCCGCCGCGCGGGGCACGTCGGCGGTGATGACGCCGGCGCTGAGGGTGTAGATGCGGTCGCAGATGCCGAGCAGCTCGGGCAGCTCGGAGGAGATGACGAGCACCCCCCGCCCGGTGTCCGCGAGCTGGTTGATGATCTCGTAGATCTCGTACTTGGCGCCGACGTCGATGCCGCGCGTGGGCTCGTCGAGGATCAGCACGTCGGGCTCGGTGAACATCCACTTGCCGAGCACGACCTTCTGCTGGTTGCCGCCCGAGAGCTTGTTGACGCCCACCTCGACGCTGGGCGCCTTGATGTTGAGGCTCCTGCGGTACCGCTCGGCCGCGACCACCTCGGCGTTGTCGTCGACCGCCAGGTGGCGCCGGATCCGGGTGAGGCCGGCCGAGGTGATCGAGACCTTGATCGAGTCGAGCAGGTTCAGCCCGAGGGCCTTGCGGTCCTCGGTGACGTAGGCCAGGCCGGCCTTGATGGCCTCGCCGACGCTGCGGGCCCGGATCTCCTTGCCGTCCTTGAGCAGGGTGCCGCCGCGCTTGGTGCCGTAGGACTCTCCGAACACGCTGCGCGCGAGCTCGGTGCGCCCGGCGCCCATGAGCCCGGCCAGCCCCACGATCTCGCCCCGGCGCACCGTGAGGTTCGCGCCGCGCACGACCAGCCGGTTCGGGTCGGCCGGGTGGGCCACCGTCCAGTCGCGGATCTCGAGCAGGACCTCGCCGACGTGGGACTCGTGCGGCGGGTAGCGGTGGTCGAGGTCGCGCCCCACCATCCCGCGGATGATCCGGTCCTCGTCGACCCCGCCGGCGCTGACGTCGAGGGTCTCGATCGTCCGACCGTCGCGGATGATGGTGATGGAGTCCGACACCTGCTCGATCTCGCCCAGCTTGTGGCTGATCATGATGCAGGTGATGCCGCGGTCACGCAGGCCGCCGAGCAGGCGCAGCAGGTTCTGGCTGTCGGTGTCGTTCAGGGCGGCGGTGGGCTCGTCGAGGATGAGCAGCTTGACGTCCTTGGCGAGGGCCTTGGCGATCTCGACGAGCTGCTGCTTGCCGATGCCGATGTCGCCGATCAGCACGTCGGGGTCCTCGTGCAGCCCGACGTTGGCGAGCAGCTCGCCGGCCCGCTTGCGCGCCCGGAGCCAGTCGATGGCACCACGCCGGGTGCTCTCGTTGCCCAGGAACAGGTTCTCGGTGATCGAGAGCTGGGGGATCAGGGCCAGCTCCTGGTGGATGATGACGATGCCCGCGCGCTCGGAGTCGCGGATGCCCCGGAACTCGACCTCGCGGCCCTCGAAGTGGATCTCGCCGGTGTAGGAGCCGTGCGGGTACACCCCGGACAGCACCTTCATCAGGGTCGACTTCCCGGCGCCGTTCTCACCGCAGATGCTGTGGATCTCGCCGCGCCGGACGTCGAGGTGCACCTCGTCGAGGGCCCGCACGCCGGGGAACTCCTTGGTGATGCCGCGCATCGACAGGATCGTGTCGTCCGCCATCTCGCTCCTTCTCCTTCTGGGGACCGCTCGACCCGAGGGGCGGCGGCGCGACGCGTGGCCGCGCCCGCCGCCCCCGGGGCGTCGGACCGTTACTTCAGCTGGTCCGCGGTGTAGTAGTTCGCCTTGAGCAGGACGTCCTTGATGTTGGACTTGTCGACGGCGACCGGCTGGAGCAGCTGCGTCGGGACCTTCTTGACGCCGTTGTCGTAGGAGCTGGTGTCGTTGACCTCGACGGTCTTCTTCTCGAGGATCTGCTGGATCATCGCGACCGTCGCCTTGGCGAGCTCGCGGGTGTCCTTGAAGACCGAGGAGTACTGCTCGCCCGCGAGGATCGACTTGACCGACTCGAGCTCGGCGTCCTGGCCGGTGACGACCGGGAGCTTCTTGCCGCCGCTGCCGTAGCCGGAGCCCTTCAGGGCCGCGATGATGCCGCGTGAGAGGCCGTCGTAGGGCGAGAGCACGCCGTTGACGTCCTTGTCGGAGTACGCCTTGGTGAGGACGTTCTCCATGCGCTTCTTGGCGACGGCGGCGTCCCAACGGAGCGTCGCGACCGTCTTGAAGTCGGTCTCGCCCGAGGCGATCTTGATGGTGCCGTCGTCGATCTTGGGCTGGAGGACGTCCATGGCGCCGTTGAAGAAGAACGTCGCGTTGTTGTCGTCGGGGGACCCGGCGAACAGCTCGACGTTCCACGGCTTCGGGGCACCGGAGGCCTCGAGGCCCTTGAGGAGGCTCTCGGCCTGGAGCTTGCCGACCTTGAGGTTGTCGAACGTCGTGTAGTAGTCGACGGCGTCGGTGTCGCGCAGCAGACGGTCGTAGGCGATGACGGGGATGCCGTCGGCCTTGGCGTCAGACAGGGCACCCTTGAGCGCCGTGCCGTCGATCGACGCGACCACGAGGACACCGTTCTTCTTCGTCACCATGTCCTGCAGCTGGGTGACCTGGGTCGGGATGTCGTCGTTCGCGTACTGGAGGTTGACCTTGTAGCCGGCGGCCTCGAGCTGCTGCTTGATGTAGTCACCGTCCTTGATCCAGCGCTCGGAGGTCTTGGTCGGCATGGCGACGCCGACCGTGATGTCGCCCGGCTTGGCCGACGCGTCGGCGGCGGCACCGGTGGGCTCGGTCGAGCGCCCGCAGGCGGTGAGCGCCATCACCGTCACTGCGGTCACCGCAAGGAACTTGCGCATCGTGGTGGTTCTCCTTCTTCTCCAGGGCCGGCGGGGAAGCCGGTCCGTCTGTCCGTCGAGCGGCGTCGGTGCCGTCGTCGGGTCTGTCGCGCCGGGGCTCACAGGCCGCCGGCGAGTCGGTGGTACGCCGCGTTCCAGCGCAGCTCCTGGCGGAACGCGCGCAGCGTGGTGCCCTCGCCGATGAGGGCGAGCTCGAGCCCGACGATCTCGGCGAGCTGGTCGAGGTGGCCCGAGGTCAGCGCGGTCGAGAGCACCGTGTGGTGCGGGCCGCCTGCCATCAGCCAGCCCTCGGTGGAGGTGGCGAAGTCCGGCTTGGGGCGCCACACGGCGCGCCCGACGGGCAGGTTCGGCATCGCGTGCGGCGGGGTCACGACGGTGACCTCGTTGGCCACGAGCCGGAACCGGTCGCCGAGGTCGTTCCAGCCGAGCACCACACCCTCACCGGGGTCGGCGTCGAAGACCATCCGCACCGGGTCCTCGCGCCCGCCGATGCCCAGGGGGTGGATCTCCACGCGGGCCGGCGTGCTCGACAGGGTGGGGCAGACCTCGAGCATGTGCGCCCCGAGGACCAGCTCGTGGCCCGGGGTGAGGTCGTAGGTGTAGTCCTCCATGAAGGAGGTGGCGCCCGGCAGGCCCTGGGCCATCACCTTGAGGGTGCGCACCAGGACCGAGGTCTTCCAGTCGCCCTCGCCGCCGAAGCCGTAGCCGTCGGCCATCAGACGCTGCACGGCCAGGCCGGGGAGCTGCCGCAGGCCGCCGAGGTCCTCGAAGTTCGAGGTGAACGCCGTGTAGCCGCCGTCGTCGAGGAAGCGGCGCAGGCCGGCCTCGATGCGGGCGCCGTAGCGCAGCGACTCGTGGCGCTCGCCGTCGGGGAGCAGCTCGGGCGCGACGTCGTAGAGGTCGGCGTACTCGGTGACCAGCGCGTCGACCTCGCGGCCCTCGACGGCGTCGACGACGGCGACGAGGTCGTTGACCCCGTAGGTGTTGACCGACACCCCGAGGCGGATCTCGGCCTCGACCTTGTCGCCCTCGGTGACGGCGACGTCGCGCATGTTGTCGCCGAAGCGGACCACCCGCATCGTGCGCAGCTCGGCGGCGGCGGTGGCCGCTCGCGACCAGTCGGCCACCCGCTGGAGCACGGCGGGGTCGGAGGTGTGCCCCGACACGGTGAGCCGCGGCTGGCGCATCCGGGTCTGGATGAACCCGAACTCCCGGTCGCCGTGGGCGGCCTGGTTGAGGTTCATGAAGTCCATGTCGATGCTCGCCCACGGCAGCTCACGGTCGGCCTGGGTGTGCAGGTGCAGCAGCGGCTTGCGCAGCGCGTCGAGGGCCCCGATCCACATCTTGGCGGGGGAGAAGGTGTGCATCCAGGCGATGACCCCGACCACGCGGTCGTCGGAGGTCGCCTCGAGCATCATCCGCCGCATGGCCGCCGCGTCCTTGAGCACGGGCTGAGCGACGACCTCGGCCACGATGCCGTCGTACCCGGCCAGGGCGTCCGAGACTCGGCGCGACTGGGCCGCGACCTGCTCGAGCACGTCCTCGCCGTAGAGGCCCTGGCTCCCGGTGAGGAACCAGATCTGACGCTGGGTCACTGGAGGTCTCCTTGCTGTCCGTAGACGGTCTGGTAGCGGTCGTGGAGCCGGGTGACGTCGGCGGCGTCGATGGCCACCGGCTCGCCCAGCTGACGGGCGATGTGGGTGGTGCGGGCGACGTCCTCGACCATCACGGCCGCCTTGACGGCGTCGCGGGCGTCGCGCCCGATCGTGAACGGGCCGTGGCCCGCCATCAGGACCGCCCGGCTGCGCGACCCGCGCAGGGTCTCGACGATGCCCCGCCCGATGGAGTCGTCGCCGATCAGCGCGAACGGCCCGAGCGGGATCTCGCCGCCGAACTCGTCGGCGGTCATGGTGAGGACGCAGGGGATGGCCTCGTGGCGGGCCGCCCAGGCGCAGGCGTAGGTCGAGTGGGTGTGCACGACCCCCCCGACCTCGGGCAGGTGCCGGTAGACGTAGGCGTGCGCGGCGGTGTCGGAGCTCGGGGCGTGCTCGCCCTCGACGAGGGTCCCGTGCAGGTCCGTGACGACCATGGCCTCCGCGCTGAGCTCGTCGTACGAGACGCCCGACGGCTTGATGACCATGAGGTCGGCCCCTGGCACCCGGGCGCTGACGTTCCCCGCGGTCCAGATGACCAGGCCGTAGCGGGTCAGCTCGCCGTGCAGGGAGGCGACCTCGGCCCGCAGGCGCTCGACGGTGCCGCGCACGGCATCCGAGATCGGGGTGGTGGCGCTCACGCGTGGGCCTCCCGGCGGATGGCCTTGAGGGTGCGCATGGCCCCGCTGGTGCGGCCGAAGTGGTCGTGCAGCTCGCGGTAGACGGCGTACAGGCGGTCGTAGGCGGCGACGTTCTCGGCGATCGGGGTGAACGCCGCCTGCTGGCGCCGGCCCATGGCCTTGGCGGCGGCCGGCACATCGCCGTAGGCCCCGGCGGCCACCGCCGCGTGCAGGGCCGAACCCAGGGCCGGCCCCTGGGTCGAGGTGACGACCGAGAGCGGCATGTCCAGCACGTCGGCGTAGATCTGCATGAGCAGGGCGTTCTTCTGGAGGCCGCCGGTGACGATGAACTCGGTGACCGGCACCCCCGACGCGGCGAAGGTCTCGACGATGACGCGGGCCCCGAAAGCGGTGGACTCCAGCAGCGCGCGGTAGACGTCCTCGGGGCGGGTGGTCAGGGTCATCCCCATGACCAGGCCGGAGAGGTCGTGGTCGACCAGCACCGAACGGTTGCCGCTCCACCAGTCCAGGGCGACCAGGCCGTGGGCCCCGATGGGCTGCTCGGCGGCCAGGGCGGTGAGGTGCTCGTGCACCCCGACGCCGGCCGCGTGGGCGTCCTGCTCGTAGGCCTTGGGCACCTGGTTCGCGACGAACCAGCCGAAGATGTCGCCGACGCCGGACTGCCCGGCCTCGTAGCCGTAGAGACCGGTGACGATGCCGCCGTCGACCACCCCACACATCCCGGGGACCTCGGCCAGGACGTCGCTGCTCATGACGTGGCAGGTGGAGGTGCCCATGATGGCGACCATCTGGCCGGGGGCGACGGCGTCGGCGGCGGGGGCCGAGACGTGGGCGTCGACGTTGCCGACGGCCACCGGGATGCCCTCGGGCAGGCCGGTCCAGGCGGCGGCCCGGGCGCTGAGGTGGCCGGCCACGCTCCCGAGCTCGCCGATCGGGTGGTCCAGCTTGTCGTCGACGAACCCGGCGAAGTCCGGGTTGAGGGCGGCCAGGTAGTCGCGGCTCGGGTAGGCGCCGTCCTGACGGATGCCCTTGTAGCCGGCGGTGCACGCGTTGCGCACGTAGCGGTCGCACAGCTGCCAGACGATCCAGTCGGCGGCCTCGACCCAGTGCTCCATCGTGGCGTAGACCTCGGGGGCCTCCTCGAGCAGCTGCAGGCCCTTGGCGAACTCCCACTCGCTCGAGATGACGCCGCCGTAGCGCGCCAGCCAACCCTCGCCGCGCTCGCGGGCCAGCTCGGTGATGCGGTCGGCCTGGCCCTGGGCGGCGTGGTGCTTCCAGAGCTTGACGTAGGCGTGCGGCTCGTCGCGCAGCTCGTCGGTGTCGCACAGCGGGGTGCCGTCGGCGAGCGTGGGCACCATCGTGCAGGCGGTGAAGTCGGTGGCGATGCCGATGACCCGGGCCGGGTCGACGCCGGCGGACTCGACGGCGGCGGGGACGGCGGTGCGCAGCACCTCGACGTAGTCGGAGGGCACCTGGAGGGCCCAGTCCGGCGGGAGGCGGCGGCCCGAGCCCGGCATCACGGAGTCGACGACCCCGTGGGGGTACTCCAGGACGGCGGAGCCCATCTCGGCCCCGTCGCTCACCCGGACGACCAGGGCCCGACCCGACAGCGTCCCGTAGTCGACGCCGATGACGTAGCGGTCGTCATCGAGGGTCATCCCTGGCTCCTTCGCCGTCGGCCCCCACCGTCGCCGTCGACGGAGGTGATGTGAGCGCTCACATTGTTAGCGCTCACATCGGGGCGGCGCAAGCGGCGTGACCGATTCGTGACCTGGCGTCGGGTCTCAGCGACGCCGGCCGCGCGGCGCGTGGGGCGCGCGGCCCGAGGACGCCCTCGCGACGAGCCGCGGCGGCACCAGGGTGGACGGGAGCTCGTCGGCCCCCTCGATCGCGCCCACGACGAGCCGCACCGCCTCGCGGCCCAGGGCCGCGAAGTCCTGCCGGATGGTGGTGAGTGGCGGCTGCGCGAAGGAGGCCTCGGGGATGTCGTCGAAGCCCACCACCGAGACATCCTCGGGCACCCGCTTGCCGGCCTCGGCCAAGGCCCGCAGCGCACCCATCGCCATCTGGTCGTTCGCGACGAAGATGGCTGTGGTGGAAGGATCCTGGTCGAGCACCTGCAGGCTTCCGGCGTGTCCGGAGCGGGGCGACCAGTCACCGGTGACCACAGGCCCGGGCCGCACGCCGGCCTGCTCCATGGCCTCGCGGTACCCGGCCTGGCGGGCCTGCGACTGCGGCCAGTCTTCAGGCCCGGTGATGTGGCCGATGCGTCGGTGCCCCAGGTCGAGCAGGTGGCGGGTGGCCATCGCCCCGCCGGCCCGCTGGTCGACCCCGGCGGTGGGGGTGCCGGCTCCGAGGAACCCGTCGAGAGCGATGAGCGGGACGTCGAGGTCGCGCAGCACCGCCGGGTCGGGGGTCTCGCCGTGGGCGGCGACCAGCACGATGGCTTCCACGGACTGGCTGAGGTGGTGCTCGAGGGCGGCCGACACGCTCGGGCCGGTGACGTCCCAGAGCAGGTCGAGGGTCATCCCGTAGCCCGCCTCCCGCGCGGCCTGGGCGATGCTCGAGACCGTGCTGGCCGGTCCGTAGAGGCGCAGCTCGTCGACGATCACCCCGATGAGGCCGCTGCGCCGGGTGACCAGGGCGCGGGCGGCGGAGTTACGGCGGTAGCCGAGCTCGGAGATGGCCCGCAGGACCCGCTCCCGGGTCTCGGGGCGCACGGCGTCGGCGTCGTTGAGCACGCGCGAGACCGTTTGGTGCGAGACACCGGCCCGGCGCGCCACGTGCGCCATCGTCGGCGCCGCGGTGGGGGAGCCCATGGCGCGCACTCTAGTCGGGCGCTCGGGCACACTCGGACCGTGGACGACGTCGTCGTGGAGCGGGTGCTGCGGGCGGTCGAGCAGGTCCCGCGCGGCCGGGTGGTGTCGTACGGCGACCTGGCCTCGTTGGTGGGCATCGGTCCGCGCCAGGTGGGCTCGATCATGAAGGTCTACGGGGGCAACGTGACGTGGTGGCGGGTCACCAACGCCTCCGGGGACCTGCCGGAGCCGCTGCGCGAGCCGGCCCGGGTGCGGTGGGCCGAGGAGGGCATCCTGATGAAGCCGAACGGGCTCGGCTGCCGGATCGCCGAGCACCGCGCCGACCGTGCGGCGCTGGCCGGCGCCTACGAGCGGGTGACCGCCGACCTGCCGGCGCCTGCGGGCTGACCGACGGCGTCGGGGGCGTCGGGCCGGGGGCGGGCCGCCGGACCCGGCCGTCGACCGGCGACCCCGCACACGGGCCCGGTGCCGCCCGTCGGCGCCCGCCCCCGTCGCCGCATCCGGGGTGAGACTGGAGCATGCCATCCTCCGCCACCGCCCGTCCCCGGCTGCGCCCCGCCGCCGCCGTGGCCCTGCTGACCCTGCTCGCCACGACGGCCTGCTCGTCCTCGGCCGACGACGCCGGCTACGGCGAGGTGCCGGCCGGGCCGCCGGCCTCGGGTGCGTCCCCGTCCTCGTCGGCCCCCGCCTCGAGCCGCCCGGCCCCGCGCCGCACGGCGGTCCCCGACCTCGCGGTCGAGGTGGTCGCGAGCGGCTTCGAGCACGGCTGGGACATCGGGTTCCTGCCCGACGGGCGAGCGCTGGTCACCGAGCGCCCGGGGCGGATCGCCCTGGTCTCGGGGCTGCGCGCGGGCGCCACGCGCACCCAGGTCCGCGCCGACCTGAGCGACCTCTACGTCAACAGCGAGGGCGGCCTGATGGGGATGGTCGTGCATCCCGACTTCGCGACGAGCCGCGAGTTCACCACCTGCCAGACCCACCAGGAGGGTGGCACGCCCGTCGACATCCGGCTGGTCACCTGGCGCCTCTCGGCCGACGGCGCCTCGGCCACCAGGGTGCGCGACCTGCTGACCGGGCTGCCCCTCTCGACCGGGCGCCACTCGGGGTGCCGCCCCACCCTCGACGCCGGTGGGGCGCTGGTCGTGGGGACCGGCGACACCGCTGTCGGGTCGCTGCCGCAGGACCTCACCAGCCTCGGGGGCAAGACGCTCCGGCTCGACCTCGAGACCGGCGCGCCGTTGCCGGACAACCCTTTCATCGGCGCCGCGAACGTGAAGCAGCGGTACGTCCAGACGTACGGGCACCGCAACGTGCAGGGGGTGGCGCTGCGCCCGGGCACCGACCAGGTGTTCACCGCCGAGCACGGGCCGGACAACAACGACGAGGTCAACCTCATCCGGGCCGGCGCCAACTACGGGTGGGACCCGGCGCAGGGCGGCACCGTCGGCGGCTACGACGAGGGCGTCCCGATGACCGACACCGCGCGCTACCCCGACGCCGTCCCCGCGGTGTGGCAGTCGGGCCGGACCACCCAGGCGGTGTGCGGGCTGGCGTTCCTCGAGGGGCCGCAGTGGGGGGCGTTCGACGGCGCGCTGGTCGTCACGGCGCTCAAGGGCGCCAAGCTGCTGGTGCTGACCCTCGACGATGCCGGGGCCGTGACCGACGTCGCCATCCCGGAGGCCACCAACGGCCCGTACGGGCGGCTGCGGGCGGCGCGGCTGGGGCCCGACCGGGCGCTGTACGTGACGACGACCAACGGCGACGACGACAAGCTGCTGCGCATCACGCCTCGCACCTGATCCCCGGCCCGCGGAGCGCGTCGGACGCGGTCGAGAGGCCAGGACACGCGGACGGCGGCGGTCATCCATCGGCGTGTTCTGGCCTCTCGTCCCCGGTGCCTGTGGATGACGACCGCGGGGCTCCGGCGCCACGGGACACAGTGGAGCGATGGGGAGGGTCGAGCTGCCGGAGGAGCTGGGTGATGGCCCGTTCACGGTGGGTCGCGCGCGAGCCGCCGGGCTGCGGGGCGGCGACCTGCGGGCCCTGCACCGGCCCACCCGCGCGGTCCGCATGCTGGCCCGGCCGGGCTCGCTCGTCGAGCGGGCCACGGCGTTCGCGGTGGCCCTGCCCCCGGACGCCGCGTTCTCGCACGCCACGGCCGCTCGGCTGCTCGGGCTGCCCCTCCCCGCGGCCCTGGAGTCCGAGGTCCTGCTCGACGTGATGCGCCCCACCGGCCGTTCGAGGACGCGGCGCGCCGGGTGCCGCGGGCACCGAGGTCTCGAGTCGCGCGAGGTGGTGCTGTGTCACGGGGTCCGGGTGGTCGGGGGTGCGGACACCTGGTGCGACCTGGGCGAGCTCCCCGGCGGCTCGATGACCGTCGACGACCTCGTGGTCGCAGCCGATGCGCTCCTGGGGCCGCCCCATCCCCTGGCCGTCGGGACGCTGTCCGCCGCCCTCGAGCGGCGCGTGCGGCCGCGTGGGCGGGGAGCGCTGCTGGATGCGCTCACCCTCGCGCGGCGCGGGAGCCGATCGCCCATGGAGACGCGCGCTCGGCTGATGTTCGTCCGCGCCGGCTTCCCCGAGCCCGAGGTGAACGGCATGGTGCGTGACGCGAACGGCGGATGGCTGCTCGAGGGCGACCTCGTCTGGCGCCGACAGCGGGTCGTGGGCGAGTACCAGGGCGAGGTGCACGCCGACCGACGCCGCCGGAGCAGCGACGCCCAGCGGGCCGGACTCGCGCGCGACGAGGGCTGGACCGTCCTGGAGCTGTGGGCCGAGGACATCTGGTCACCGCCGCGACGGCGCACGACGCTCCGGCGGTTCGCGGGCGCGCTCGGGGTCGACCCGGCGACGCTGCGCATCGAGTGACGCAGCCCCGCGGCCCGGTCAGGTCGAGAGGCCAGGACATGCGGAGCGTTCGGCACGTCCATCCGCGTGTCCTGGCCCCTCGACCGGGCGTGGCGGCCCGGAGCGACTCAGGCGTCGACGATGGTGGTGCTGACCTCGGTGACCGACGGGCGCCGCGGGGTGGACGAGAAGCCGAAGCGGCACGGCGGGTCGACCGCCGCGAGGGCTCCGAGGTCCAGCCCGTCGAACGAGCCGTGCATCCCGATGACGCCCCGGACGTCGGTGGCGCCGTAGTACTCCCGCCGCCCGGCGCGGGCGACGCCACGGGTGCGGACCCCCCGCAGCAGCAGGCGTGCGACCGGGTCGGCCAGGGTGGCGAACCCCGGGCTGGTCGCGACCGGACGCGGCACGAGCCGGAGCAGCCGGCCGAGCGGGGTGCGGCCACCGACGTCGAGCGCGAGCGACAGCGACGGCGTCGCGACCGACCACCCCGACAGGGGGACCTTCAGGGTCGCCGGGGAACCGTGGGGGTGCGGACCTGAAGCATGCCGCATCGGGCGAGAAAGTGGAGCCCCGGCCACAGTGACGGGTTCGAGGCGCACCTCGTCGAAGGTGTACGTCGTCGAGACCAGCTCGGCCACCTGCTCGCTCGGCGCCAGCAGCACCCGGTGCCCGTCGGGCCGCTCGAGCATCACGTCGGCGAAGGGCCCGAACGGCGTCTCGAGCCACCACCCCACGACCACCCGCACCCCGGATGTCGAGCCCACGCCGGCGATGCGCCCCCGGAACCGCCGCCGCTCGCCCATCCCCCCATCCTGCCCGCCGCGCCGCGCCCCCTTCTGCGTGCCGCGCCCCGCCGCGCCCACCGACCGCCCCGCGCCCGCCGCTGCCCCCGCCCTCCGCGCGTCGTGGCCTGCGACCGCCGGCGCTGGCTATGGTCCGCCCATGACCTCCGACGCAGCAGGTCGGCCCCCGGGCCGCCGCGCCCCGAGCGTGCCCGGCCATGCCGACGCACTCGGCGCGGCTGGTGCCCTCCCGGCGTCGGCCCGCCGCGGGTACGGCCTCGGCTCGGTCGCGACCGGCTCGTTCGGCACCGTCCCGGGTCTGCTCCTGCTGCCGTACCTCACCGACCGCCTCGGCGTGGCCGCCGGGGTCGCCGGGCTCGTGGTCTTCCTGCCCAAGGCCTGGGACGTCCTGCTCAACCCGGTGGCGGGCCGCATCAGCGACCGGTCCACCCACCCCGGCGGCCGTCGCCGGCCCTTCCTGCTGCGGGCCGGTCTGCTCCTCGCCGTGCTGTTCGTCCTCCTGTTCTCCGGCCCCACCGCACCCACCGGGATCGCCACCGCCTGGGTCGTCGTGGCCTTCCTCGGCTGCGCCACCGCCTACGCGTTCTTCCAGGTGCCGTACGTGGCGATGCCGGCCGAGATGACCGACGACTACGACGAGCGCACCCGGCTGATGACCTGGCGGGTGGCCGTGCTCGCCCTCGCCATCCTGGTCAGCGGCGGCCTGGCCCCGGTGGTCCGCGATGCCCTCGGGCCCACGTGGGGCTACCGCGGTGTGGGGCTGTTCGTCGGCGCGCTCATCGCCCTCGGCACCCTCG
The DNA here is from genome assembly GCF_001428065.1 of Nostocoides sp. Soil756. Lineage (GTDB taxonomy): Bacteria > Actinomycetota > Actinomycetes > Actinomycetales > Dermatophilaceae > Phycicoccus. Next base: position 185,403 of record NZ_LMSE01000007.1, on the reverse strand, counting down.
GCGCCTGGTGGGGCACCCGCACGGTCCCCACCAGCCGGGCCGCGACGGCCGGCGGCAGCCTGCGCGACCAGCTGCGCGTGGTCGCCGCGTCGCGCGAGTTCCGCTCGCTGCTGGGCGTGTTCGTGCTGCAGGCGCTGGCCACCGGCTCGATGCTGGCCGGTGTCGATTACGTGGCGCGCATCCTGCTGGGCAGCCCGGCGGCATCCAGCGTGCTCTTCGTCTGCTTCGTCGGGCCGGCCCTTCTCGTCACCCCGCTGTGGCAGCGGGTCGGGCGGGCCCGTGGCAAGCGCACCGGCTACCTCTGGGGCTCGCTGCTCCTGGGGCTGGGCGCGCTCGCCACCCTCGCTGCGGTGCCGCTCGGCCTCGCCGCCACCGCGGCCACCGTGGCGGTCGTCGGGGTGGGCTACGCCGCCTGCCAGATGTTCCCGCTCGCGATGCTGCCCGACGTCGCCGCCGCCGACACCGCCCGCACCGGCGAGGACCGCGCCGGCACCTACACCGGGGTGTGGACGGCCGGCGAGACCCTGGGCCTGGCCCTCGGGCCCTTCCTCTACGCGGGCGCCTTGACCCTCGGCGGCTACGTGTCCTCGACCGACGCCGCCGCCGCACAGCCCTCCTCCGCCCGCACCGCCATCGCGCTCGGCTTCACCGTCGTGCCGGCCGTGCTGGTGGCCCTCTCGCTGCTGCTCCTGCGCCACTACCGACCCGACCGGGAGGTCGCCCGATGACCGACGCGCCGCCGCCCTTCGCCTCCGGCCCGGCCGCCGGCCGGGTGCTCGCCGAGCTGCGCCGGATGCAGGCGGCCGACCTGCCGACCCACGGGGGCCGCACGCTCGCCTACGTGTACGACTCCGGTCTGGCCGACGCCGACGCCCTGGGCCGCGAGGCGCTCGCCATGTTCGCGTCGTCGAACGGCCTCGACCCCACCGCCTTCCCCTCGCTGCAGCGGATGGAGAACGACCTCGTCGCGCTGGCCGGCGCCCTGCTCGACGCGCCCGACGGGTTCGTGGGGTCCGCGACCTCGGGCGGCACCGAGTCGATCCTGCTGGCCGTCCTGGCGGCCCGCAAGGGCGCGCCCCACGTCACCACCCCGAGCATGGTCCTGCCCGCCAGCGCCCACGCCGCCTTCCTCAAGGCCGCCTCCTACCTCGGGGTGCGGCCGGTCGTCGTCGACGTCGACCCCGTGACGCTGCGGGCCGACGCGGCCGCGATGGCCGAGGCCGTCGACGACTCGACCGTGCTGGTGGTGGCCTCGGCCCCCTCATACGCCCATGGCGTCGTCGACCCCGTGGCCGAGGTGGCCGCGCTGGCCGCGGCCCGCGGCATCCGCTGCCACGTCGACGCCTGCATCGGCGGCTGGGTCCTACCCCACCTCGACCACCTCCCGCCCTGGACCTTCGCCGTCGAGGGCGTCACCAGCATCAGCGTCGACCTGCACAAGTACGCCTACACCCCCAAGGGCGTCTCGCTCCTGCTGCACCGGGACGCCAGCCTGCGCCGCGGGCACCTGTTCGCCTCGGCGGCCTGGCCCGGCTACACGATGCTCAACACCACGGCGCAGTCGACCAAGTCGGGCGGCCCGCTGGCGGCGGCCTGGGCCGTGACCCGCCACATCGGGGCCGACGGCTACGCGCGGCTCGCCCAGCAGGCGCGCCGGGCGACGCTCGAGCTCGCCGCCGGGGTCGAACGCATCGACGGCCTGCGGGTCCTGGTCGCGCCCGACTCGACCCTCCTGGCGCTGACCACCGACGACACCTGCGACGTCTTCTCGCTGGCCGACGGGATGCTCGAGCGGGGCTGGTTCACCCAGCCGCAGATGGCCTTCGGCGCGGTGCCGCCCACCCTGCACCTCACCCTCTCGGCCGCCACCGCGCCATCGGTGCCCGACTTCCTCGAGGCGCTGCGCACCACCACCACCGCCGCCCGCGCCGCCGGCCCGGTGGCGGTCGACCCCGGCCTCGGCGGGATGCTCGCGAGCCTGGACCCGGGCAGCCTCGACGAGGCCACCTTCACCGGGCTGCTCGCCGCCGCCGGACTCTCCGGGGAGGGCGGGAGCATCGACCTGCCCGACCGGATGGCGCCGGTCAACGCGCTGCTCGACGCCTGCCCGCCGGCGGTCCGCGAGGCCCTGCTCCTCAGGGTCCTCGACCGGCTGAGCCGCCCCACCCCCCGCCCGTCCCCCTGATCGAGTCCGCCCCGCTGTTGCCGCCACCGCCCCGGGCCGTGTTGGCTGGGCACCCTGGCACCGTCGAACGGAAGGACCCCCATGGCCACCACGCCCGACCCCACGCTGTCGCACACCGTCGGCCCGCTCGAGCCCCCGCTGCTCGAGCAGACCATCGGGGCCTGCCTCGACGCCACCGTCGAGCGCTTCGGTGACCGCGAGGCCCTCGTCGACCGGGCCCAGGGCGTGCGCCTCACCTACGCCGAGCTCGGCGAGCAGGTCGACCGGCTGGCCCGCGGGCTCGTCGGCGCGGGCATCGAGAAGGGCGACCGCGTCGGCATCTGGGCCCCCAACCGCAGCGAGTGGGTGCTGGTGCAGTTCGCGACCGCCAAGGTGGGCGCGATCCTGGTCACCATCAACCCGGCCTACCGCACCCACGAGCTGACCTACGTCCTGAACCAGGCCGGCATCCGGATGCTCGTCACTGCCGCGTCGTTCAAGACCTCCGACTACGTGGCGATGGTCGAGGCCGCGCGCACCGAGTGCCCCGCGCTCGAGCAGGTGGTGGTGCTGGGCGAGGAGTCGTGGGACGCCCTGCTCGCCCGGGCCGACGAGGTCAGCCCCGAGCGGCTCACCTTGGTGGCGAGCGAGCTCGACCCGCACGACCCCATCAACATCCAGTACACGTCGGGGACGACCGGCTTCCCCAAGGGCGCGACCCTCTCGCACCACAACATCCTCAACAACGGCTACCTGGTCGGCGAGATGTGCCGCTACACCGAGGCCGACCGCATCTGCATCCCGGTGCCCTTCTACCACTGCTTCGGGATGGTGATGGGCAACCTCGCGGCCATCAGCCACGGCGCCTGCATGGTCATCCCCGCGCCGGGCTTCGACCCGGCGCTGACGCTGGCGGCGACCGCGGAGGAGCGCTGCACCTCGCTGTACGGCGTGCCGACGATGTTCATCGCCGAGTGGAACCTGCCGACCTTCGGCGACTACGACCTGTCCTCGGTGCGCACCGGGATCATGGCCGGCTCGCCGTGCCCCGCGTCGATGATGACCCGGCTCATCGAGTCCGGCATCGAGGAGGTCACCATCGCCTACGGCATGACCGAGACCTCGCCGGTGTCGATGCAGAACCGGGTCGACGACACCTTCGAACAGAAGGTCAACACGGTCGGCTCGGTGCACCCGCACCTCGAGATCAAGGTCGTCGACCCCGTCACCGGCGAGACCGTGCCGCGGGGGACGCCCGGCGAGTTCTGCACCAAGGGCTACTCGGTGATGCTCGGCTACTGGGAGGAGCCCGAGAAGACCGCCGAGGTCCTGGTCGACGGCTGGATGCGCACCGGCGACATCGGCGTCATGGACGACGACGGCTTCGTGCAGATCACCGGCCGGATCAAGGACATGGTCATCCGCGGGGGCGAGAACGTCTACCCGCGCGAGGTCGAGGAGTTCCTCTACACCCATCCCGACATCGAGGACGTCCAGGTCATCGGCGTACCCGACGAGAAGTACGGCGAGGAGCTGTGCGCCTGGGTCCGGATGCGCGAGGGCGCCGAGCCGCTGACGGCCGAGGCGGTGCGGGCGTACTGCGACGGCCGGCTGGCCCACTACAAGGTGCCGCGCTACGTCAAGGTCGTCGACGAGTTCCCGATGACGGTCACCGGCAAGGTCCGCAAGGTCGAGATGCGCCAGGCCACGGTGGCCGAGCTCGGCCTCTGACCAGCACGGACGTCGCGGCGCCCGGGCCCGGCAGGCCGCCACATCCCGGTGCGGCACGACCGTGGCGCGCGGCGCGCGCGGCGGTAGGTTGGCCGCCGACGCCTACTGAACGGTGTCCTCCACGACAGGAAGTGCCATGACCACGACGCAGCTGATCCTCCTCCTCCTCGTCATCGTCGTCGCGGTGGCCCTCGTCCTGCTCCTCGTCCGACGGTCGGCGGCGCGCAAGGACGAGGCACGCGTCGAGGCGGCGGGGATCCGGGCCGACGCCGAGGCGGTCGCGAGCGCGCTCGCGGGGCAGCAGGTGTTCGCGCAGCAGGCCGACGAGCGGGCCGAGCTGGCGCGCGCCGAGGCCGAGGCCGCCGCGCGGCAGGCGGAGGAGGCGGCCCGCCAGGCCGACCGGCTCACCGTCGAGGCCGGTCAGCACCGGGCCGCGGTCGAGGAGACCCGCACCGACTACACCTCGATGCTCTCGCGCGCCGACGAGGTCGACCCCGACGTGCGCACGTCGTCGCCGTCGTCCGACACCGTGGCGGTCGACGAGCCCGAGCGGGCCGAGGATGACGACCTCGACCGGGAGCCGCAGACGCGCGCCGAGGCCCGGGCCCGGCGCGAGGATGCCGAGCGCGCGGCCTGGGCGAGCAGCCCGGCCGCCCCGGTGCCGGGGGCTTCGGGGGCCGCCGTCGTCGGCGCCGGGATCTGGGCCGAGCAGCACGACGACGGGCACCGTGACGACGCAGCGGCCGACCGGGCCGACGCGCCGGTCGGGGTGACGGACGGCGCGGGCGGCGAAGACCGGAACGCAGTGGCCGACGAGCCGGCCCCGGCGGCCTCCGGCGAGGCCGCGTGGTGGGACGAGCCCACCGACGTCGAGGGCGGGCGGGTCGCGCCCGTCGCGGCGGCACCGCACGATGACGAGCCCGAAGAGGACCGCAGCGACGAGCCCGACGAGGGCCGCAGCGACGAGCCCGACGAGGACCGGAGCGCCCGGATCGCCACGGCCGCCGACTACCGCGACGTCACCGACGACGCGCCGACCGCGGCGGAGCCCGACGACGGCTCGGCGTCCGCGTCCGACCGGGCACCGGGTTCGGGAGAGGTGTGGACCGGCACCGCAGCGGGTACGGAGGCGGGCATGACGACGACGTCCGGCTCCTTCGACGACCCCACCCCGGCCTCCACGGACGACGAGACACCCGTCGACGCCGCCCGGGACGCGCAGACCCCCTCCAACGAATGGGGTGGCCCGCACGAAGCCCCCGACGCGGACGACGCGGTGCAGGACGAGGACACCCCCGCCGCCGCGGCCGACCCCGAAGCGCTCGCGGACGAGCACGGCGACGACGCGCCGGCCGAGGCGGCCGGCGCCGAGGCCTCCGCCGAGGAGCGGTACGACACCACGCCCGAGCGCGACTGGGGCGCCGACGAGCCGGCGATGCTGGCCGAGAACGAGGCGCGAGGAGAGCGGCTGGCCGAGGACCGCGCCGACATGGAGCGCGACGCGGCCGCGGTCGGGATCGACACCGCGCACCACGCCGAGCCCGAGGGCGAGGTCGAGGGCGCGGCGCCGAGCCGGGGCGCCGAGACCGGCACGGACGACGGTTCCTCCGCGGCGGCCGAGGCCGGCCAGCACCCCGTCGACGCCCCGTCCGACGAGNCCACGACGAGCCGGCCGCCGCCCACGGCGGGTCCGCGAGCCACGGCGGGTCCGCGAGCCACGACGAGTCCGCGAGCCACGACGAGGCCCCGGCCGAGGAGGACGCCGCCCACGACGAACCGGACGCCGCCCACGACGAGCCGGCCGTCGAGCCGCCGGCGCCGGCCCGCCGCATCTCGGAGTTCCACGAGATCCGCGACGGCGGCTACGGGATGGGCTCGGCGGCGCCGCTGGACGACGGCGCCCAGCCGCTGGACCACCCGGTGCAGGCCTACCGCGACACGATGACTTTCCGCGTCCCGGGCGACCCCGGCTACGACGAGGCCCAGGCCGACGTCTGGTTCTACGACGCGGGCGCCGCCGAGCGCAGCGGCTTCCGCCGCTCGGAGGGCTGAGCGCCGCGTCCGCTGGCCCGGCCGCGCCCGGGCGCTGACCACGACGCGCCGACCCCCGCCGGGGGCCGGCGCGTCGTGGCGTCCGGCCGGGCGTGATCCCGGTGATACGGGGCGTGCCGCGCCCGTCCCGACCCGATAGGTTCGGTCGCACCCGTCCCCTCCGGAGAGGAACCCCCGTGCGCATCGGCGTCCCCCGCGAGTCCCGGCCCGGTGAGACGCGGGTGGCCGCGACCCCGCGCACCGTCGAGCAGCTCGTCGCGCTCGGCTACGTCGTCTTCGTCGAGCACGGTGCCGGCCGACTCGCCAGCTTCGACGACACCGCCTACCGCGCCGCCGGGGCCGATGTCATCGACGACGCCGTCTGGAACGCCGACGTCATCCTCAAGATCAACGCCCCCTCCGACGACGAGCTCGAGCGGCTGCGCCCCGGCCAGCTGGTCGCCTCCTTGATGTCGCCCGCCCTCGAGCCCGAGCTGGTCCAGAAGCTGGCCGACCGCGGGGTCACCGCCCTGGCGATGGACGCCGTGCCGCGCATCTCGCGGGCCCAGTCCCTCGACGTGCTGTCGTCGATGGCCAACATCGGCGGCTACCGGGCCGTCATCGAGGCCGCCCACGAGTTCGGCTCGTTCTTCACCGGGCAGGTCACCGCGGCGGGCAAGGTGCCGCCGGCCAAGGTCCTCGTCGTGGGCGCCGGGGTGGCCGGGCTGGCCGCCATCGGTACCGCCAACAGCCTCGGTGCCGTGGTCCGGGCCTTCGACGCCCGCCCCGAGGTGGCCGAGCAGGTCGAGTCGATGGGCGCCCAGTTCCTGCGCATCGACGTCGACGACTCCGGCCCCTCGGCCGACGGCTACGCGAAGGAGACCAGCGCCGACTTCGACGCCAAGGCCGCGGCGCTCTATGCCGAGCAGGCCGCCGACGTCGACATCGTCATCACCACCGCCCTCATCCCCGGCCGCCCCGCCCCCCGTCTCTTCACCGAGGAGATGGTCGCGTCGATGAAGCCGGGCTCGGTCGTCGTCGACATGGCCGCGGCCAACGGGGGCAACGTCGCCGGCACCGTGGCGGGCCAGAAGGTCGTGACCGATCACGGCGTCACGATCCTGGGCTACACCGACCTGCCGGGCCGCCTCCCCACCCAGGCCTCCCAGCTGTTCGGCACCAACCTGGTCAACCTGATGAAGCTGCTGACCCCCGGCCAGGACGGCGAGCTCGTGCTCGACCTCGACGACGTGGTGCAGCGTGGGATGACCGTCGTGCGGGAGGGGGAGGTGCTGTGGCCACCGCCGCCGGTCCAGGTGTCGGCGGCCGCGCCCGCGCCCGGCACCGCCGTCGCCACCCTCGACCGGGTCGCCCCCGAGCCGAAGACGCCGATGAGCGCCAGCACCAGGCTGGCGCTGGCCGGCGCCGCTGTCGCCCTGTTCCTGCTGGTGTCGGTCTTCGCCCCGGCGCCCTTCCTGGGGCACTTCATGGTCTTCATGCTCGCGGTGGTCATCGGCTTCTACGTCATCGGCAACGTGCACCACGCGCTGCACACGCCGCTGATGTCGGTCACCAACGCCATCAGCGGCATCATCGTCGTGGGCGCCCTCCTCCAGGTCGGGCGGGGCCACGCGGCCGTCACGGTGCTGGCCTTCGTCGGCATCCTGGTGGCCAGCATCAACGTGTTCGGCGGGTTCCGGGTCACGGCCCGGATGCTCGGCATGTTCCGCCGCGAGGAGGCCACCCGATGAGCGCGACCCTGGTGCAGGGCGCGTACGTCGTCGCCGGCCTGTTCTTCATCCTCGCCCTGGCCGGCCTCAGCCGGCACGAGACCGCCCGGCGCGGCAACCGCCTGGGCATCGCCGGGATGGCCGTGGCGCTGGTCGCCACCGTGCTGGCGGCCACCTTCGGCGCCGGCGGCTCCGGGTGGCTGGGGCTGCTGCTCATCCTCGTCGCGATGGCCATCGGGGCTGCGATCGGGCTCGACCGCGCCCGCAAGGTCGAGATGACCGGGATGCCCGAGCTCATCGCGCTCCTGCACAGCTTCGTCGGGCTCGCGGCCGTCCTGGTGGGCTGGAACAGCTCCTACGAGGTGGCGCCCTACCCGACCATCCACGACATCGAGGTGTTCGTCGGGGTCTTCATCGGGGCGGTCACGCTCACCGGCTCCATCGTCGCGTTCCTGAAGCTCTCGGCCCGCATCCCGTCCCGGCCGCTGATGCTGCCCTTCCGCAACTGGATCAACCTGGGCGCGCTCGCGCTGTTCCTCGTGCTGACCATCGTCTACGTGGCGGTGCCCGAGCACGCCGTCTTCGGCCGGCACGCCCTGCTCGGCCTGGTCACGCTGCTGGCACTGGCCCTCGGCTGGCACCTGGTGGCCTCGATCGGCGGCGGCGACATGCCGGTCGTGGTGTCGATGCTCAACAGCTACTCGGGCTGGGCGGCGGCCGCGGCCGGCTTCCTGCTGAGCAACGACCTGCTGATCATCACCGGCGCGCTCGTGGGCTCCTCGGGTGCCTACCTGTCGTACATCATGTGCCGCGCCATGAACCGCTCGTTCATCTCGGTCATCGCCGGGGGCTTCGGGGTCGAGGGCGGCACCACGGCCGACGACACCGACTACGGCGACCATCGCGAGATCACCGCCGAGGGGGTGGCGTCGCTCCTCTCGAACGCCTCCACGGTGGTCATCACCCCCGGCTACGGGATGGCCGTGGCGCAGGCGCAGTACCCCGTGGCGTCGCTGACCAAGGCGCTGCGTGACAAGGGCGTCGACGTCCGCTTCGGCATCCACCCGGTGGCCGGGCGGCTCCCGGGGCACATGAACGTGCTGCTGGCCGAGGCCAAGGTGCCCTACGACATCGTCCTCGAGATGGACGAGGTCAACGACGACCTGGCCGCCACCGACGTGGTCCTGGTCATCGGGGCCAACGACACCGTCAACCCGGCCGCGGCCGAGGACCCCACCTCGCCCATCGCGGGGATGCCGGTGCTGCGGGTGTGGGAGGCCACGGACGTCGTGGTCTTCAAGCGCTCGATGGCCACCGGCTACGCGGGCGTGCAGAACCCGCTGTTCTTCCGCGACAACACCCAGATGCTGTTCGGCGACGCCAAGGACCGGGTCGAGGACATCCTCAAGGCGCTGTGACCGCGCAGGCCTGCGGCGAGAGGTTCGCGACCCCGCGACCCGGCCGGCCGGGGTCGAGAGGAGGTGACACGCGGAGCGCCGGGCCGGATCGTCTGCGTGTTGCCTCCTCTCGTCTGCTCGGGGCGGTCGGGGCGGTCGGGGCGGGCGTCGGCCGGCAGCCGGCCGCCGCCTCGGTAGGCTGCCCCGCGTGAGCGAGCCCAGCGAGACCGAGCGGCCCACCGGCATCACCTACGCGGCGGCCGGGGTCGACGTCGAGGCCGGCGACCGCGCCGTCGAGCTGATGAAGGACTCGGTGCGCCGGGCCACCCGCCCCGAGGTGCTGGGCGGCCTCGGTGGCTTCGCCGGGATGTTCGACGCCAGCGCGCTCGCCACGTACCGCCGCCCGGTGCTCGCGACCTCGACCGATGGCGTGGGCACCAAGGTCGCCATCGCGCAGGCCCTCGACCGGCACGACACCATCGGCTTCGACCTGGTCGGGATGGTGGTCGACGACATCGTGGTCTGCGGCGCCGAGGCGCTGTTCATGACCGACTACATCGCCACCGGCAAGGTCGTGCCCGAGCGGATCGCCGCCATCGTGTCGGGCATCGCCGCGGCGTGCACCCAGGCCCGGGTCGCCCTCGTGGGCGGCGAGACGGCCGAGCACCCCGGCCTCCTCGGGCCCGACGAGTACGACGTGGCGGGCGCGGCCACCGGCGTCGTCGAGTACGACGACGTCCTGGGCCCCCAGCGCGTCCGCCCGGGCGACGTCGTCCTGGGGCTCGCCAGCAACGGGCTGCACTCAAACGGCTACTCCCTGGTGCGGCGGGTGGTCGAGCACGCCGGCTGGGCCCTCGACCGGCACGTCGACGAGTTCGGCCGCACCCTCGGCGAGGAGCTGCTCGAGCCCACCCGGGTCTACGCCGCCGACCTGCTCGACCTCGTGCGGCTCGAGGGGGTCGACGTGCACGCGCTCTCGCACGTCACCGGTGGCGGCCTGGCCGCCAACCTGGCCCGCGTGCTGCCCGACACCGTGCACGCCCGGCTCGACCGTGCGTCGTGGACGCCGGCGCCGGTGTTCTCCACCGTCGCGGCGCTGGGGGGCGTGCCGCGCGCGGACCTCGAGCGCACCCTCAACATGGGGGTCGGGTTCGTCGCCGTGCTGCCGGCTGCCTCGGTCGACGCCGCGAGCACCCACCTCGAGGCCCGCGGCATCCGGACCTGGGTCATGGGCGAGGTGCATCCCGCCTCGGCGGCTGACGCGGCTGCCGGCGAGGTCGTGCGCGGGGCCAAGGGCGTCGACGGCGGCTCGGTCGAGCTCGTCGGCGACCACCCGCGCGCCTGACGCCACCGACCCCCTGCGACGGGGCGGATGCCGACCTGAGTACCGGCACTCATGACGGCGGGGGTGCTGCCCGGTCACCCTCGGGGGCATGCCCGCTGAGACGACCACCGCCCTGGCCGAGCACCACGCCGAGCCCGACCTGCTCGGCCACCGGAGGGCCCGTCGGTGGGCGGTGGGCGTCCTCCTCGTCGGCACGCTCGCGCTGGCCGCCTACCTGGCGCTGGTGATGCTGGCCGTGGCCCTGGTGGTCGCCCTGTTCGGGAGCGTTCTCGACCTCGGGTCGGGCCGCCTCGACGCCGGCGGTCTCGCGCTCGACGCGGCGCCGGGGCTCCTGGTCGGCTGGTGCGTCGGGCTCGCAGCCGTCGCGGCCCTGACCGGGCGGACCGCGCTCGGCCCGCGAGCCACCGGCCTGCTCGCGGGCCTGGTCGGCACGGCCGCCGGGGCGGGGGTGCTGTCCCTGGCCGGGGTGCTCTGAGCCGGCGGTCCCGGACCGTCCTCCCGGATGGGCGGGTCAGACCACGATCTGGGGCGCGAACAGCGCCATCGCGGCGAGCGCCCGCTCGTGGTTCTCGGGGGTCGACCCCGCGCACGCCCGCGCCGCGACCTCGACGCGCACGCCGGCATCCGCCATCGGCAGCGCGGTGGAGATGACACAGCAGTCGGTGGCGACCCCGGCCAGGGTGACCCGGTCGCCCGGTGCCACCAGCCCCGACAGCACGGGCCACTTCCCGAACGTCCCGGCCGTCACCACGTGCCCGGCCAGCCCCTCGAGCTCGGGCACCACCGCGTAGAGCGGGTCGCCGTCGGGCACCAGGGCGAACGGCCACTCGCGGTAGTACGGCTCCCAGGAGCCGCCCAGCCCGGGGTCGGCCACGAAGCGGGTGACGACCGTGCGCTCGAGCCCGAACCGGCGCGCCAGGGCGACCATCTCGCCCACGGCGTCGCCGAACATCGGTGAGCCCCACGGCGACGCGCCCGGGTCGGCGAAGACCGCCTGGGGGTCGACGACGACGAGCCAGCCGTCGGCGCCGGGCATCAGGTGAGGGGCTCGGAGGCGACGGGCGTGGAGGTGGCGCCGGCCGGGATGCTCTCCTGGCGGGCCACAGTGCCGCGGCGCAGCACGAGGGAGCCGAGCAGGCCCAGGACCAGCGCCACGAGGACGCCGAGGTTGGCGTAGGCCCAGGGCCCGTCCTTGCCACCGATCGGGCCCAGCAGGTAGCCCTGCCAGTTGTTCCAGGAGGCGTCGTCGCTGAAGAGGTTGACGACCAGCCCCCAGCCCACGATCGACGCGACGACCATCGTCACCGTCGAGACCCGGTCCCACGAGCCGTAGCGGCCGCGGGGGGTGAACAGGTCGTCGTCGGAGTAGTCGCGGTGGCGCAGCCAGATGTCGCCGATCATCAGGCCGGCCCAGGCAGCGAGCGGCACCCCGAGGGTGATGAGGAAGGACTGGAAGGGGCCGAGGAAGCTCTGCGCGAAGAAGACCACGTAGATCGTGCCGAGGGTGAGGATCACCCCGTCGACGAAGGCCGCGCGGGTCCGCGGGATGCGGACCCCGAGCGAGAGCAGCGTCAGTCCGGAGGAGTAGATGCCCAGCACCGCCCCGGACACCAGCGAAAGGATGACGGCCACGAGGAAGAGCACCAGCAGCCAGGTGGGAAGCAGGGTGGCCAGGGTGCCGATGGGGTCGGCGGCGATGCCGTCGAGCAGCTTCGGGTCGGAGCCGGCCAGCAGCAGCCCGTAGAACACCAGCACCAGCGGCGCGGCCGCCCCGCCAATGGTGTTCCACAGCACGATGGAACCGCCCGAGGCGTCGCGGCGCTGGTATCGCGACCAGTCGGCGGCGATGTTGATCCAGCCCAGGCCGAAGCCGGTCATCACCATGACCAGCGCGCCGATGACCGCGGCCGGCGACCCGCTGGGCATCGACGAGACCGCGCTCCAGTCGACGTGGTCCAGGGTGAGCAGGACGTAGCCGACGGTGACGACGCCGGTGACCCAGGTGAGCACCGACTGCAGCCGCATGATGACGTGGTAGCCCGCCACCGAGGCGCTGACGATGAGGGCCGCGACGACCAGGGCCGCGACGATCTTGGTGCCGGTCCCGCCGCCCCAGCCCAACCGCTCGAAGATGGTCGAGGTGGCGAGCACGGCGAGGATGGCGAGGAAGGTCTCCCAGCCGATCGACGTGAGCCACGAGATGACGCCCGGCACCTTCTGCCCGGTGACCCCGAAGGCCGCCCGCGAGAGCACCATCGTGGGGGCCGACCCGCGCTTGCCGGCGATCGCGATGACACCGCACAGGGCGAACGAGACGGTGATGCCGACGACGGCCACCAGCACGCCCTGCCAGAAGGACACCCCGAACTGCAGCACGAAGGCCGCGTAGGAGATGCCGAAGACCGACACGTTGGCCGCGAACCACGGCCAGAAGAGGTCACGGGGCGACGCGGTGCGCTCGGCCTCGTCGATGATCTCGATGCCGGTGGTCTCGACGCCGAGGCGAGCTGTCTCGGCCGCAGTGGACGTGCTCATGACCGGAGCATGTCAGACGGCACGCAGGCATGACCACCAGGGTGCACAGGAGCTGGGGCCCGAGAGCTCGCCACGAGGAGTGGCGGGAGGCGGAGGGGGTCCCGGCCGACGTCAGCGCCGGCCGGGGGCCCAGGAGTCGTAGTCGTCGTCGTCGTCCCGGTCGCGCTCGGCGGCGCCGCCACCGGGACTGGTCTGCGTGTGCAGTTCTCGCTCAAGTGCCGAGAGGTCGGTGTCCGGGCTGAAGTACTTCAGCTCGCGGGCGACCTTCGTCTGCTTGGCCTTGGCTCGGCCGCGCCCCATGGCGTGACCCCCTCGTGCGTCTGCCGGGGCGGCATCGCTGGTCGGACGGCCCCGAGAGAGGGGTCTTCCGGCGTCGCGGAGCGGCTCCGGGAATGGTGTGCAATCGTGACGGCAACGATACATGGCGAGGGGGCTGTCCGCTGACGCAGGGCGCGGCCCGCACCGCCGGTGGTGAGGCCCCGGGCGCCACTGCCCCGGTTCCACGCCCCGCCGGCCGTGGGGGCCGTCTCACCCTGTGGACGGCAGCCAGGGGGTGCGGCCGCCGGAGGCCATCCGGCGCTCGGCCAGCCGGTCGGCGGCCTCGGCCGGGGTGGTCGCGTCGGCGTCGGCGGTGCGCAGGACCTCGAGGGTGCTGTCGAAGATCGCCCGGGTGCGGCCGGCCGCGCGCTGCATGTCGAAGCCGTGCAGCTCGTCGCTGACCTGGATGACGCCGCCGGCGTTGACCAGGAAGTCCGGGGTGTAGACGATGCCGCGCTCGGCCAGCCGCGCGGCGGTGCCGTCGTGGGCCAGCTGGTTGTTGGCTCCGCCGCACACGACGCGGGCGCGCAGGGCGTCGACGGTGGGGTCGTCGAGGGCGGCGCCGAGCGCGTTGGGGCTGAAGACGTCGAGCTCCTGGGCCGCCAGGGTCGCGGCGTCCGGGGCGGTGGCGACTCCGGGGTGGCGCGCGCTGACCCGGGCGACCGCGGCGGCGTCGACGTCGGTGACGACGACCTCGGCCCCGTCGTCGAGCAGGAGGGCAGCCAGGCGGGAGCCGACCTTGCCGACCCCGGCGATGCCGACGCGACGCCCGGCCAGGGTCGGCTCGCCCCAGACGTGCTGGGCGGCGGCGCGCATCCCCTGGAAGACCCCGAGGGCGGTCAGCTCCGAGGAGTCGCCCGCGCCGCCGCGCTCGGGCGAGCGACCGGTGGCCCACCGGGTCTCCTCGGCGACGACGTCCATGTCGGCGACGTAGGTGCCGACGTCGCAGGCGGTGACGTAGCGGCCGCCGAGGGACTCGACGAAGCGGCCGTAGGCGCGCAGCAGCTCGGGGGTCTTGTCGGTGGCGGGGTCGCCGAGGATGACCGCCTTGCCGCCGCCGTGGTCGAGCCCGGCCAGCGCGTTCTTGTACGACATCGCGCGCGAGAGGCGCAGCGCGTCGCCCAGGGCCGCGGCCATCGAGGGGTAGGGGTGGAAGCGGGTGCCGCCGAGGCCGGGGCCGAGGGCGGTGGAGTGCAGCGCGATGACGGCCCGCAGCCCGGTGGCGGCGTCGGTGCAGAACACGACCTGCTCGTGCCCGCCCAGGTCGGTGAGGTCGGTGGGGGCGCGCGGATCGGTGAGGTCGCGGGGGTCGGAGGCCATGGGGGCCACGCTAGACCGGTGGCTGCTCAGCCACTGGAGGCGAGGCCCACGACGAGGTTGATCGTCGCGGCCACGATGACGGTGCCGAACAGGTAGCTCAGCAGCGTGTGCCGCAGCACGATGCGGCGGACCTCGGAGGTCTGCAGGTCGGTGTCCGACACCTGGTAGGTCATGCCGAGCGTGAACGACAGGTACGCGAAGTCGGACAGCCGTGGCGGCTCGGAGCCCTCGAACTGGATGCACCCGGGCTCGTTGACCAGGAAGTGCCGGGCGTAGCGCAGCGTGTAGACGCTGTGGATGGCCAGCCAGCTGGCGCCGACGGCCAGCATCGTCACGCCCGCCTCGAAGGCTCGGCTCCCCCCGCTCCCGCCGAGCATCACGCCGATCGCGCCCAGGCTGGCGAAGGCCGCCAGGACCACGATCACGTCGGTCTCGGTGCGGCCGCCGTCCGCCCCCTCGAACAGGTCGGCGGTGGCGCCGGCGCTCATCCGGTGGCTGAGGACCAGCACGGGGACGCTGAACGCGACCGCACCGACGGACCACCCGAGCAGGACGTGGGCGGGCCAGGAGGCGGCGGCGGGCAGCGGCACGAACGCGGCGGTGAGGACGAGCAGCAGCCCGGCCACGAGCAGGTGCCGACGGGGGTGGCGCACGTGGTCACGCTAGCCCTCGGTGCGCGGGCGGGGTGTCGCATCCGGCGGGTCCGGGGCCGCCCCTCCCGCCGGCGCACCGCCTGTAGCAGGATGGAGCGATGACGACGTCGCAGCGACTCCGGATCGGGTACAAGGCCTCCGCCGAGCAGTTCGACCCCGCCGGTCTGGCCGGGTTCGCGGTCCTGGCCGAGGAGCTCGGGCTCGACTCGGTCACCATCTCCGACCACTTCCAGCCGTGGCGCCTCGAGGGCGGTCACGCCCCCAACTCCATCGCCTGGATGTCGTGGGTGCTGGCGCGCACCGAGCGGATCATGCTCGGCACCTCCGTGATGACGCCGACCTTCCGCTACAACCCCCCGGTGGTCGCGCAGACCTTCGCCACGATGGCGTGCCTGGCGCCCGGCCGCGTGATGCTGGGCGTGGGCACCGGGGAGGCCCTCAACGAGATCGCCGTGGGCTCGGTCACCGAGGGGGAGTGGCCCGAGTTCAAGGAGCGCTTCGCCCGTCTGCGCGAGGCCGTCACGCTGATGCGGCAGCTCTGGACCGAGTCGCGGGTCACCTTCGAGGGGGAGTACTACCGCACCGAGGACGCCGCGATCTACGACCGGCCGGACCAGCCGGTGCCCGTCTACATCGCCGCCGGCGGCCCGAT
The DNA here is from genome assembly GCF_001428065.1 of Nostocoides sp. Soil756. GTDB lineage: Bacteria > Actinomycetota > Actinomycetes > Actinomycetales > Dermatophilaceae > Phycicoccus. Next base: position 169,527 of record NZ_LMSE01000007.1, on the reverse strand, counting down.
GGTGGCGCGCTACGCCGGGCGCCACGGCGACGGCTTCATCTGCACCTCCGGCAAGGGCGAGGAGCTCTACCGCGACCAGCTGGTGCCCGCCGTCGACGAGGGGCTCGACAAGGTCGGCCGCAGCCACGACGACATCGACCGGATGATCGAGATCAAGGTCTCCTACGACCCCGACCCCGAGCAGGCCCTCGAGAACACCCGCTTCTGGGCGCCGCTGTCGCTGAGCGCCGAGCAGAAGCACTCCATCCACTCGCCCGAGGAGATGGAGCGCGCCGCCGACGAGCTGCCGATCGAGCAGGTCGCCAAGCGATGGGTGGTCACCTCGAAGCCCGAGGACGTCGTCGAGGCGCTGCGGTTCTACACCGACCTCGGCTTCGACCACCTCGTGGTGCACGGGCCCGGCCACGACCAGGAGCGCTTCCTGCGCACCTTCACCGAGCAGGTCGTCCCCGGGCTGCGCGAGCTCGTCCCCGCCGCCCGGTGAGCGCCGGCGCCGACCCGAGCATGACGACGGGGCCGCTGGCCGGCATCCGGGTGGTCGAGCTCGGCGGCATCGGACCCGGGCCTTTCGCCGCGATGGTCCTGGCCGAGCTGGGCGCCGACGTAGTGCGCGTCGACCGGCCGGGGGAGCGCAATGTGCTGGCGCTCCAGGGCGGGCTGCGGCGCTCGCGGCCCAGCATCGCGGTCGACCTCAAGCATCCGGACGGGGTCGCGGTGGTGCGGCGCCTGCTCGGCGACGCCGACGTGCTGCTCGAGGGCTTCCGCCCCGGCGTGCTCGAGCGGCTCGGGCTCGACCCGGCCGAGCTGCTGGCCGGCAACCCGGGCCTGGTCGTCGGCCGGATGACGGGCTGGGGGCAGGACGGGCCCTGGGCGCAGCGGGCCGGGCACGACATCACCTACGCCGCGCTGTCGGGGACCCTGCACGCGCTCGGGCCGCGCGAGCGCCCGGTCGCGCCGGTGCCGCTGGTCGGCGACTTCGGTGGCGGCGCGATGTACCTGGTGGCCGGGGTGCTGGCCGCGCTGGTGTCGCGGGGCGTGACGGGGCGCGGACAGGTCGTCGACGCCGCCATGGTCGACGGGAGCGCCCACCTGCTGTCGATGGTCCACGGGATGCTCGGGGCCGGCGCCTGGCGTGACGAGCGGGCCGTCAACCTCGTCGACGGGGGTGCGCCGTTCTACGACGTGTACGAGTGCGCCGATGGCCGGTTCGTGGCGGTCGGGGCCCTCGAGCCGCAGTTCTGGGCCGAGCTGGTGGCCGGGCTGGGCGTCGGGGGCGAGTTCGAGCAGGCCGACCGCGCCACCTGGCCGGCCCAGCGCGCGGCGTTCACCGCGGCCTTCGCCTCCCGCACCCGCGACGAGTGGGCGGCGGTCTTCGAGGGCACCGACGCCTGCGTGGCGCCGGTGCTGTCGCTGGCCGAGGCGTCGGCCCATCCGCATCTGGCGGCCCGGCGCGCGTTCGTCGAGGGGCCGGGCGGCACCCCGGTGCCGGCGCCCACGCCCCGCTTCTCGGGCACCCCGCAGGTGGGGCCGGGCGCCGAGCCCGTGCCCGGGGCCGACACGACGACGTACCTGAGCGCGCGGGGGTTCACCGCCGCCGAGGTCGACGCGCTGCTGGCGTCGGGCGCGGTGGCCCAGGCCTGAGCCGGCGGTCCGAGATGGACGCCCCGACGGGCAGAGCCCCCGGCGGGCGTCCCTCCACCTCCCGTTCGGTGCCTTCTGCCTGTCGGTGGGACCGGTCGGCCGGGTCAGCGGGCGAGCGTGCCGCCCGGCCCGAACACCTGCTCGGCGAACCGCTCGCCGATGAGCCGGTGCGTCTCGGGGTCCGGGTGCAGGGCGTCCGGGAGGGGCAGGCGCACGGCATCCGCCGCGCCGTAGAGCCCGAGCCCGTCGACCAGGTGCAGGTGCGGGTCGGTGGCCCGGCGCTGCTCGACGACCCGGGTCAGCTCCTCGCGCACGACGTGCAGGGTGAGCTTGCCGGCGGCCACCTCCGCGGGGTCACCGGTGGCGGTGAACACCAGCCGCCCCTCGCCCAGGGCGGCCGGGTCGATCGCGCCGGGGCCGGGGACGTCCTCGTGGATGGGGCACAGCACCGGGGTCACGACGAGCAGCGGTGTGCTGGGGTGGCCCTCGCGGATCGTGTCGAGGAAGCCGTGCAGCGCCGGCCCCAGCACGCGACGGCGCATCAGGTCGCCGCCGACGATGTTGATGCCGACCTTGAGGCTCAGCAGGTCGGCCCCGGTGTCGCGCATGGCCCGGGCGACGAAGGGGTCCAGCACGGCCGAGCCGCCGAAGCCGAGGTTGACCAGGTCGAGGCCCGCGAGCTGGGCGGCGACCGCGGGCCAGGTTCCCGTGGGCCGGACCGCGTTGGAGCCGTGGCTGATCGAGCTGCCGTGGTGCACCCACCGGGGCGCCTCGCCGCGCTTCACCGGGTCGAGGGGCGCGTCGGCGCGCAGGGCGAGCAGCTCGACGTTCTCCTGGTGGGGCAGCCAGAGCTCCACCCGCTTCTCGCCCGGCGGGAGCGCGAAGCGCACGGTGCCGGGGCCACCCCGGGCGAGCTCACTGGCCCCGGTCGCGACGTCGGTCGTCAGCAGGTCGCCGTGCGGCACCGGTGCGCCGTCGACGACCTGCCCGTCGAGGACGAGGTCGACGCTCCCCACGGCGCGGGCCGGGGCGCCGGCCAGGGCGCGACGGGTGACGAGCGCCTCGAGCTCGACGACCCGGGCGGTGGTGCGGGCGACGATGCGCACGCCGGACGGCTGGGCCTCGTTCAGCGCGAGCATCGGGTCGATGTTCTGCGCGCGGGCCCACGCCGGGAGGCGGTGCGGCAGCAGGCCGCCGCCGGGGGTGGGCTCGAGCTCGAGGGCCCCGTGGACGAGGTCGGCGGTGAGGGGGACGGTGGTCAGGGCGGTCACGGGGTGTGGTCCTCGGTCTGCGGGGTGGTGGTCGGGTGCGGCGTGGCCGGCCAGGCGCGGAACATCGCGTCGAGGGCGTCGACGAGGCGCTCCCGACTCGCGGCGGCCGGCGGGTCGCTGTGGTCGAACGAGCCGGCGGTCTCGAGCTCGATCCACCCCTGCACGAGGGCGCCGACGATGCGGACCGCGTGGGTGAGGTCGGGCTCGTCGAGGCCGTAGGCACCCAGGGCGGCGCGGGCCAGGGCGGCGTGGCGCGGGCCGGCGCTGGTGGCTGCGGCCGCGGGGTCGAGGCGGGTGCGGGTGGCGGCCCACCGGCCGGGGTGCGCGGTGGCGTAGTCGCGGTAGCCGGCGGCGAGGGCGGCCAGGGCGGCGCGCCCGGACCGGCCCGCGAGGACGTCGGCCAGGGCGTCGGCCGACTCCTGCAGGCCCAGCAGGGCCACCCGTTCGCGCAGGTCGAGGGTGCCGCGGACGTGGGAGTAGAGGCTGGCCGGGGCGACCCCGAAGTGCCGGGCCAGCGCGGTGGCCGTGACGGCGTGGAGGCCCTCGCGGTCGGCGAGCTCGGCGGCGGCCAGGGTCAGCCGCTCGGGGCTCAGTCCGGCGCGTGGCACGGCATCCTCCTGTGGTTTCCGATGGCCATTCGGCCAAAACCTAACATGCGTAGGCAGAGGCGAACACCCGGGGCGGGGCGTGCCATGGCGGCATCCGGTGGGGTTGGATGTGGGCATGAGCAGCGAGCGGGTCCGCGTCGAGGCGGACGGCCCCATCGGACGGATCACCCTCAACGCCCCGGAGCGGCTCAACGCCGTCGACCCGGACATGTGCGCGGCCGTGGTGGAGGCCGTGCGCGCCTTCGATGCCGACCCGCAGGTGCGCGTCATCGCGCTCGGCGGCGAGGGGCGCGGGTTCTGCTCCGGGGCCCCGCTCACGGCGGAGGGCGCGCAGATGGGCGTGCTCGACGCCGGCGCCGAGCTGGTGCGCACGCTGCTGGCGAGCCGCACTCCGGTCGTCGCGCTGGTCCACGGGGTGGCCGCCGGCATCGGGGTACCGATGGCGCTGGCCTGCGACTACGTGCTGGCGGCCGACGAGGCGCCGTTCGTGCTGGCCTTCGCCCGGATCGGCCTGATGCCCGACGGCGGCTCCACCGCGCTGGTCGCGGCGTCGGTGGGCCGGGCCCGCGCGATGCGCCTGGCCCTCACCGGTGAGAAGCTCGACGGCGCCACCGCGGCCGACTGGGGGCTGGTGGCCGAGTCGGTGCCGGCGGCGGGGTTCGCGGCCCGGGCCGACGCCCTGCTCGCGGCCTTCGCCGGCGGGGCCACCCTGGCGCTGGCCGAGACCAAGGCGGCCATCAACGCCGCCAGCGTCGACGTCGAGGGCGCGCTGGGTCGCGAGGACACCGGCCAGCGGATGCTCGGCGGCACCGCGGACCACCGCGAGGGCGCCGCGGCCTTCGTCGCCAAGCGCCCCGCGCAGTTCCGCGGCCACTGACCCTGCCCCCCCCTCGCCCCCCGCCCCCCTCCTCCCTCGAATGTGTGTGAAGAACGTCGGCATGCCGGGGTTCTTCACACACATTCGTGCGTGGTGGCGGTGCCTAGGGTGGATGGCGTGCCCACCGTCCGTTGCGCTCCGACGTGCGAGCTGCCTGCCGAGATCCTGTACGCGCTGATGCGGCTGCGCCAGGACGTGTTCGTCCTCGAGCAGGCGTGCCTCTACCCCGACCTCGACGGGCGCGACCTCGAGCCGGCCACCGTGCAGTGGTGGGCCGAGGCGGCGGACGGGTCGGTCGTGGCGACGCTCCGGGTGCTCGACGACGGCGCCGGCGTGGCGCGCATCGGGCGGGTGGCGACGGCGGCGTCCGCACGGAAGGCCGGGGTGGCGGCCGAGCTCATGGGCGCGGTGCTCGCGGCGGTCCGGGGCCCGGTGGTGCTCGACGCCCAGTCCTACCTCGAGGGGTGGTACGCGCGGTTCGGGTTCGAGCGCGACGGGGCCGAGTTCGTCGAGGACGGCATCCCGCACGTGCCGATGCGCCTGGCCCGCTGACGCCGCTCGCGGCCTCGATGGGAGCGAGCCACCGTTCGAGACAAGAGCTGCTGCACGGGACCCCGCCTCGCAGCCCTTGTCTGGTGCACTTTTCGGGGTCACCCCGAAAAGCCGAGGGGGGTCGGGGGGGCGCGGGCTGTCGGTGCCCGGGGGCAGGATGGCCGGATGGACGTCGCCCTCGCCGACCTCGTCGCGGTCTCCCACGAGGTCGCGGCCACCCGCTCGCGCACGGCCAAGACCGAGGCCATCGCCGGGCTGGTCGCCCGGGCCGACGCCGCGGAGGTCGGCACCGTCGTCGCGTTCCTGTCCGGGGTGCTCCCGCAGCGGCGGCTCGGGGTCGGGTACCGCTCGCTCGGTTCGCTGCCCGCGCCCGCGGCCGAGCCGTCCCTCACGGTGGCCGAGGTCGACGCCGCCTTCGACCGGCTCGCCGCCACGGCCGGCGCCGGCTCCACGGCATCCCGCCGGGCCGCCCTCGTCGAGCTGATGGCCCGCGCCACCGCCGACGAGCAGGCCTTCCTGCGCGCCCTGATGACGGGGAACCTCCGCCAGGGCGCCCTCGACGGCGTGGTGCTCGCCGCCCTCGCCCGTGCCTTCGACGTCCCCGATGCCGTGGTCCGGCGCGCCGTGATGCTCGCCGGCTCCACCCACGTCGTCGCCGGGCTCGCGGCCGAGGGGGGACGGGACGCGCTCGAGCAGGTGGGGCTCGTGGTCGGGCGCCCGCTGCGCCCGATGCTCGCCGGCTCGGCCAAGACCACGGCGGAGGCGGTCGAGGGGTTCGCCGGCGCCGAGATGCTCGTCGACGGCAAGCTCGACGGCATCCGCGTGCAGGTGCACCGGCGCGACGGGGCCGTCACCGTCTTCACCCGCAGCCTCGACGAGATCACCGACCGGGTCCCCGAGGTCGTCGAGGCGGTCGCGGCGCTGCCCGGGGGCGACCTCGTGCTCGACGGCGAGGCCATCGTCATCCTGGGCGACGGACGGCCGGCGCCGTTCCAGGTCACCGGGGCCCGCACGGCCAGCTCGGCCGACGTCGAGCGGCTCCGCGCCGAGGTCCCCCTCACCACCTACCTCTTCGACGTGCTGCACGCCGACGGGCGCGACCTCGTGGATGCTCCCGCGCTCGAGCGGCACGAGGTCCTCGAGGCGCTGGCGCCGCACCTGCTGGTCCCGCGCGTGCGCACCGCGGACCCCGCCGAGGCTGCGTCCTTCTTCGACGGGCTGGTCGCGGCCGGGCACGAGGGCGTCGTCGTCAAGGACGCCGCTGCGCCGTACGCCGCGGGCCGCCGGGGGAGCGGCTGGGTCAAGGTCAAGCCCACCCACACGCTCGACCTGGTCGTGCTGGCGGTGGAGCGCGGGTCGGGGCGGCGCCAGGGCTGGCTCTCGAACATCCACCTCGGCGCGCGCGACCCCGGGACCGGCGGCTTCGTGATGGTCGGCAAGACTTTCAAGGGGATGACCGACGAGATGCTCGCGTGGCAGACCGAGCGTTTCACGGCGCTCGCCGACGGGCCCGCCGACGGGTACGTGGTCACGGTGCGCCCCGAGCAGGTCGTCGAGATCGCGATCGACGGCATCCAGCGCTCGTCGCGCTACCCCGGCGGGATCGCGCTGCGCTTCGCCCGCGTCCTGCGCTACCGCGACGACAAGGGCCCCGACGAGGCCGACACCATCGACCAGGTGCGCGCCCTCGGCCCCGGCTGACCGACGGACCGGCAGGATGGCGGGATAGAGACCTCCCGCGGCATCTGGACCTGCACCACCGACGTCGACCTGCTGCTGCGGCTGGCCGCCGGCGGCTTCGACTGGCTGGCGCTCGACGCCCAGCACGGGCCCGTCGACCGGGCGGCCCTGCACGTCATCGGCCGCGCGCTGGCCGGGTCGCCGACCCCGTTCCTGGTGCGGGTGCCCGCGGTCGACGCCGCCTGGATCGGCGCTGCCCTCGATGCCGGGGCCGCGGGCGTCATCGTCCCGTCGGTCGAGGGGGTGGCCGACGCCGAACGGGCCGCCCTGGCCACCCGCTACCCCCCGCTGGGCGACCGCAGCTGGGGCCCGTTCGCGACGCTGTGGGGCGGCACGACCTCGACGCCCGAGGAGGCCAACCAGGCGGTGCAGTGCTGGGTGATGGTCGAGACCTCCGGCGCGCTCGACGACGTCGACGCCATCGCGGCCACCCCCGGCGTCGACGGGCTGTTCGTCGGGCCGTTCGACCTGTCGCTCTCGCTGGGCACCACCCCCGAGGCGCTGCTCGCCGACCACGACCCCGCCGGCCCACTCGCGCGGGTGGTCGCGGCCGCCCAGCGTCAGGGCATCCTCGTGGGCGGCTTCGCCGGAGCCCCCGAGGGGGCGCGGGCGTTTGTCGCCCACGGCATCCCGTTCGTCGCCGTCACCACCGACGGGGCCGTGGTCGCGGCCGGCGTCGGTGCGGTCCTGGGCGACCTCTAGGCCTGAGCCCCCGTGGTCGAGAGGAGGCGACACGCAGAGCATCGGATGGTGGACGCCTGCGGGTCGCCTCCTCTCGACGGGAGCCCGCCCGCCGGCTCAGAACCCCGTGTTCGGGCGCGGCGTGTAGTGCTCCTCGAGCGCGGCCACCTCGTCGTCGGTGAGCTCGATGTCGAGGGCGGCCACGGCGTCGCCGAGGTGGTGCGGCTTGGTCGCGCCCACGATCGGCGCGTCGACGACCGGGTTGCGCAGCACCCAGGCCAGGCCGACGCTCGCCATCGCGACGCCCCGCTCGGCGGCGATCCGCTCGACGGCGCCCACGATGTCGGCGTCGGAGTCCTGGTAGAGCCGCTTGCCGAACTCGTCGGTGCCCGAGCGGTCGGTCTGCTCGCCCCACGGCCGCGCCACGCGGCCGCGCGCCAGCGGGCTCCACGGGATGGCGCCGACACCCTGGGCCGCGAGCAGCGGCAGCATCTCGCGCTCCTCCTCGCGCATCAGCAGGCTGTACTGGTCCTGCATCGAGACGAACCGGGTCCAGCCGTTCAGGTCGGCCGCGTGCTGCATCGACGCGAACTGCCAGGCCCACATCGACGACGCCCCGATGTAGCGGGCCTTGCCGGCGCGCACGACATCGTGCAGCGCCTCCATCGTCTCCTCCATCGGCACCTCGGGGTCGATGCGGTGGATCTGGTAGAGGTCGACGTAGTCGGTGTCGAGGCGACGCAGCGAGGCATCGACCTGCTCGAGGATCGCCTTGCGCGACAGCCCGGAGCCGCCCGGCCCGTCGTGCATCTTCCCGTGCACCTTGGTGGCCAGCACGATGTCCTCGCGCCGGCTGTACCGCCGGATCGCCCGGCCCACGAACTCCTCGGACGTGCCCGCGCTGTAGACGTTCGCTGTGTCCCAGAACGTGATCCCCAGCTCGACGGCCTGCCGGAAGAACGCGCCGGAGGTCCCCTCGTCGAGCGCCCACGGATGGTTCCCCCGCGACCCGTCGGCGTAGCTCATGCACCCCAGGGCGATGCGGCTCACGCGCAGGCCGGTGCTACCGAGACGGGTGTACTCCATGCGGATGCTCCTTGGGTCGGGTCGGTCCCTGCATCATGCGCCCCGCGCCGACCGCGACGGGGGCGTGGTGCACGCCGATCACCGACCGGACACCGGCGTGCTCCTGTTGGGTGGCGCGCTCCCGGCGGCCGGCGATCCACCAGCCGAGAATGACCACGCCGCCCGCCGGCACCTCCATCCCGATGACGAACGCGCGGTAGAGCAGCACCCCACCGGCCGCCGGTGCCGCGGGGGCGCCGAGCGCGGTGAGGGCCGCGGCCATCCCGACCTCGACCACGCCGGTCGCCCCGGGGGTGATCACCAGCATCGACAGCAGGCGCTCGACGACGAAGGCGGAGGCCACCAGCAGCGGGGCGGACGGCGCACCGACCGCGGCCAGGCACGCCCACAGCAGCAGGGCCTGGAACACGGCGTAGAGCAGCTTGCCGCCCAGCATCCGGCCCCACCCGTTGCGCACGAGCTCGGCGCTCTCGGAACGGAACCGGGCCGCCCGCTCGCCCCAGCCGTCGGGCGCGCTCGGGAGGCGCGGATGCCGGGCCACGAGACGGTCGGCGAGCTGCCCGGCCCGGCGCAGCGCCCGGTCGTCGCGCCCCACCAGGACGACGGCCGTGAGCAGGAGAGCGAGCAGCACCACGCCCAGCACAGCGGGGCCGACCAGGCGCGCCACGGCGCCATCGCCGGAGACCGCGAACCAGCAGAGCACCACCCCGGGCAGCAGTAGCTTGACGGAGGTGTCGGCGAGGTTGGTCAGCAGCGCCCAGCGCCCGAAGGCGGCCGACCCGAAGCCCCACGCCTGCGCCATCCGCCAGTTCAGGGCGGTCCCGGCGGCGCCCCCCAGCGGCAGCAGGTTGGAGACGCACGAGCCCGAGAGGTTGAGCACCAGGGCGCGCCGGTGCGTGAGGCCGGGCAGCGCGGCGGTCAGCGAGGGGGTGTGCACCCAGAGACCGGCGAGCCACAGCGCGGCCAGCAGCGCGAGCTGTAGGGCGCTCGGCCGAGCGAGAGCGTCGACGACCGGCTGCCACGACGTGCCGGTGACCCGCGGGATCGCCAGCGCCACGACCGCCGTCGCGGCGCCCGCGCCCGCGGCCCACCGCGCGGCCGCGCCCCACATCCTCGTCATGGCCCCCACGGTCTCGCGTCGCACCCCCTTCGCGCATCAGGGGGGACCCTGGTCACGACCCCGACTCCGACCACGGTAGCGGTCCGCAGGCCGAGCTGCATCCTGCTCAGGAAGGCGTCGGCCCCGCCCGGGCGGGACGGCTCCTCCGGGCGGGACGGCCGCGGTCACCCGCCAGGCCGGGAGCACCGGGAACCGCGGGGCGGTTTGACAGCAACCGTCGAAGCGACGACCGTCATACCTGACCGGTTGTTCAGACGTGGAGGGTCGATGAGTGAGGTCGTGGGACTCGACGGGTGCACCGTCGACTGCGTCCATCCCGAGAAGGTCGCCCTGGTCAGGTCCAGTGCCCCGGGAGCCGACGAGCTGGCGGTCGTGACCCAGGTGTTCAAGCTGCTGGGCGACCCCACTCGCGCCCGGTTGCTGTACGCGCTCCTCGAGGCCGGAGAGCTGTGCGTCTGCGACCTGGCGGCCGCGACCTCCACGGCGGAGTCGACGGTGAGCCAGGCGCTGCGGATGCTGCGCGCGTCCGGCGTCGTCACCGGGCGGCGCGACGGTCGCAACGTGTACTACCGCCTCTCCGACGGGCACGTCCGGATGCTCCTGGACGTCACCCGCGAGCACGTCGTCCACACCGGGCCCCGCACGTCCGGGGCATCGACCCGATGAGCGGCGGCCACTCCCACGGCGCGGCCGGACACGCCGGTGGCAAGCACCGCTGGCGGCTGGCGGTCACCTTCGGCCTCGTCGCGGCGTTCTTCGGGGTCGAGCTCGCCGCCGGGCTGCTGTCCCAGTCCCTCGCCCTCCTGTCCGACGCGGGGCACATGGCGGCGGATGTCGTGACGCTGGGTGCGGCTCTCGTGGCCACCCGCATCGCCACCCGCACCGACACCACCGGGCGCCGGACCTTCGGCTCCTACCGGGCCGAGGTCTTCGCCTCCGCGTTCGCCGTCCTGGTGATGGTCGGCGTCTCGGTCTACATCGTCGTCGAGGCGATCGGGCGTATCGGCTCGACCGCCGAGGTCGGGTCCACGGCCATGTTCGTCGTCGGCGGTCTCGGCCTCGTCATCAACGTCATCGGGCTGCTGCTGCTGCGTGGCGGTGCCGGCGAGAGCCTGAACGTGAAGGGTGCCTACCTCGAGGTCGTCGCGGACACCGTGGGGTCGGCCGGGGTCATCGTGGCCGCGGTCCTCGTGGCCACGACGGGCTCGGCGCTCTGGGACAGCGTCATCGCCCTCGCCATCGGTGCGTTCGTCCTGGTGCGCGCGGCGCGCCTCGGCCGCGAGGTCCTCGTGGTCCTGGGTCAGCACGCCCCTGCGGACGTCGAGCCCCGCGCCGTGCTCGGGGCCTTGGAGGGCGTCACCGGGGTGACCGACGTCCATGACCTCCACGTGTGGACGCTCACCTCGGGCATGGACGTCGCCACTGCGCACCTCGTGGCGACCGGCGACGCGGACCGAGTGCTCGACGACGCATCCCGCATCCTGCGAGAGGGTTACGGTATCGCCCACGCGACCCTGCAGGTCGAGACCAGTGACCAGCGGTGCCAAGGAGCGGACTGGTGACGCCTCCGTCGCGGGGCGGCCGAGAGCCGGTTCGCCGTCAGATCAGCCCTCGTCGTTGCAGCCAGGGCATCGGGGCGTCCACGCCGGCGGCGGGGTGGATCTCATGTGCACCGGCCAACGCGCCCCGACGCACTCCAAGGTCAACCTCGAACTCGCCTACCCCGACCTGCGGTCGCGACGGCTGGTGCCGGAGATCCTGCAGTTCTGGGGCGTGGAGTTCGCCGCGCCCCAGATGGACCACCACATGCTGATGATCCCGCGGCGCGACGACGAGGCCCAGCTCCTCTACGAACTCGAGTCGCGCTACGCCGAGCTCGACCCGGCAACTACTCCACGCACGGCGGGACGACCAGATGACCGCGGTCGTCGGCGGCCTGTGGGACTCCCCGCTCGGCGAGGGCAGCAAGTGCCGGATCACCGCGACCTCGGACTCCCACGTACACCTGACGCGGGGCGGCTTTGACTTCGGGTCGGGGGAGTACTCCAAGACCTACGTCAGCGCGCGCCAGGACTACGCCGACGTGATGGACGGTCTGCGCACCGGCCGGATCTTCGTCGCCACCGGCGACCTCGTCACCAGCCTGGACGTCTCGGTCTCGCACGCGGGGCGCCCCGCCACCGTCGGCGAGACCGTCACCGTCAAGCGCGGTCGCAACAACGACGTCGAGGTCCGGATGTGCTGCCGCCCGCCTCGAGTCGCCGTGGGACGACCTGTGGTGCTACTCCAACCCGGTGTTCGTCGACGTCGCCCGACGTCGCTGACCCGCCGGCCGCCGGCTGCCCTCCGGCAGCCGGCGGCTCGGGGCGCTGGCTGAGTGGTGGTCCCCGATGCCGGCCGGTCAGTGCTCACCCGGGCGCGGCCACTGGTACAGCAGGTCATGCGCGAGCGCGTCCAGCGCCGGGCTCCAAACCTCTCTGGCTGCCACGTAGGCGGCGGCCGCGTTGCTGCGGACAGGGGAACCGGCGGCGGCCAGGTCGGCGGCCATGCTCGCGTGCTGGGCCATCCAGGCGTCATGGTCCGACGTGGGTGCTGCTGTGTCGGAAGGGGGGGCGCCCGCGATACGGGCGCACATCTGCTCGGCGCAGGCGGCCATCTCGCTGACGCTGCTGCCGTGCAGCTCCGGGCGTGCCGCGTCTGGGGCGACCGTTGTCTGCAGGAGCGTCACGGTCTCCCAGCACGTCTGCAGAATCTGTGGCAGCGCGTCGTAGTCGCGGCGGTAGTGGAAGGACCGCAGAACAGGGTAGGAGGCGTCGGTCTGCACCAGCCGGCGCAGTTCGCCCGCGACCTCCGCCAAGTGCAGGCTTGCAGCAGTTGGTCCTTCGAGCACCAGGGCACGGACAACATCCACACCGCGGCCGGTGCCGCCACTGCGCTGGTGCAAGGCGAGAGCGAAGGCGTTGCGGGCGGTCAGAGTCGTGTACACCGACACGAAGTACGAAATGACCAGGGTGAAGCTGATGAAACCGGTCGCCGCTTCCACCACAGTCACGGCCCGGTACGCCGGGGTCACCGCGACGATGTCGCCGAGACCCAATGTGGTGAGCGTGTATCCGCTGTAGTACAGCGCTGTCGCCCACGTGCGCTGGGTCGTCCCTGTGGCGGCAACGACTCCGCTGCCGAGGGCAGGCCGGTAGATGGCCGCCCAGCCGGTCAGCAGCAGAACGAACCACACCCCCAGGGTGGCCGCGACATGAACAGGGCCGCAGTACGCCATGGCCCGCTGCGCCCGTGAACGTCCCATGTGGCGGGTGAGGCGAAAGGCCCTGAGCACAGCGCGGCTCAGCACCCGCCGCACTGGGCCGCGACCGCTGCCAGGAAACAGCACGGTGTAGAAGACGTCTGCAAGAGCCAACGCCACCAGCCCTGCACCGACGACCACCAAGAGGAACGCGACCACGCAGTGCTGCTTACCCGCCACCTGCCCCGGGTAAGCGAACAACGGTCGTCGCCCATGCGACGGCATCCAGGCGCAGTACCCACCCCGGAGGAAACGGAGGCCATGTGAACCGTCCTCGTGAGACCGGCCCCTCGTCGGACGCTCCACCTGAAGGCCCCCCGAGCTCACCGGCGAGCGCGCAGATCCCCCTCCGACTGCGGGTGCCTCGCGCCCTGCGCGAGTTCGTGGCAGTCCCCGTCCTGATGGTCGTGGTCATGGTGGCCTTGGCCGCAGTTTCCATCATGGGGGACCAGTCACACGGACCGGCAGCCGAGGGGCTGCGCGAAACGCTCGGCCACTTCATCGGAAAGGACAGCGCCAGCGGGACGCTGAGCGCTGTGGCCACTGGCTTGGTCACAGTCACGTCCATCACCTTCTCCGTCCTGCTCCTGGCAGTGCAGCAAACGGCGTCGACGCTGTCTCCAGTGGTCTTCGACCAGTTCGTCCGCCGGCGCACCAACCAGCTCTACCTCGGCCTCTTCGTCGGTCTGGCCCTCTACTCCTACATCGTCCTGGCCGCTGTCCAGAAGAAGACCCCTCCTGTCATCGGCGCCTTCATCGCCACGGTGCTGACCGTGGTGGCCCTGGCCTGCCTGCTGCTGCTGGTGTACTCGACGATCGACCAGATGCGCCCTGACAACGTGGTCCGGCAGCTGCACGACCGCGCGGTGGCCGCGCACAACCAGGAGCGGCGTCTCGTCACCGCCACCCGACGCTGCAGTCGGTCGGCTGCGCCCGTGACTGCCTCGGTCAGCTGTCCCACGTACGGGTTCCTCGAGTCGGTTGACCTCGAGCGGGTGGTGGCCGCGATCGGCGACCACCCGGACGCCGAAGTGGAGCTACACGTCACCGTGGGCGCCGCGGTTGTCGCCGGAGAGCCACTCGCGAGCATCCGACACCCTGACTCTGGCGCGGCCGAAGCGGTGCGTCGCGAGGTCGCCATCGCGCTCCCGATCAGCCGTACTCCGGACATCGACCTCGACGCGAGTACAGCCATCCGCGACCTGAGCAACATCGGATGGACCAGCGGATCGACGTCCAAGCAGAACCCCGCCATCGCCGCGCAGTCCCTTCACGCACTGAGCGACCTCGCAGCCCGGTGGCTGCGCGAGGGCGACCGCACGGGGAGGGCGCCGCACCCGGTCGTGTACCGCGACGACGACGTTGACACCGTCCTCGATGCGGTCTACTCCGCCATGGTCGTGGCGCATGAGTCGCACCAGCACCAACAAGCCCTCCGAGTCTTCGAGACGTACGAGATGATGCTCGCCGTGGCGGCGGCCCACCATCGTCAGCGGCTCGTGGACGACCTCGAGGCGATGAACCCCTTGACCAACCAGTTGCCCCCGTCACCAGCCCTCGACCGCGTCAGGGCACGGCTCGACCGCTCCGCGTGAGCGCAGAACCATCGAACCGTGACAGCCCACGCCGCCCGGTCGCCCCTGGAGCGGGCGGACTTCCTCAACGTGCCGACACGGCGCCCACATCGCGAGCCCTCGACGTTGATTCGTGCAACATCTCGTGCAACGTCTCTTGGACAGTCCGGGCCAGGGGGCGGTCAGCCGTGGTTCGTCGAACCCGGCTCCTACGGCGCGGGGAAAGGAAGAAGCCGCAGGTCAGCGGGGCTCTGAGCTGCGGCTTCGGGGGTGTGGCCAGGGGCGGGGTCGAACCGCCGACCTTCCGATTTTCAGTCGGACGCTCGTACCAACTGAGCTACCTGGCCTAGGGGGTGCTGCACATGCCTCCGCGACGGGTCTGACCTGCGGTTTTACCCGAGGCAGGCCTGTCGCGGCGCGATCATCATAACGCATGACCGGAGCTCTCTCCGACGCCGGATGGTGCACGCTGGTGTCCGGGCGTACTGGGACGTGAGAGCGTCAACACTTCCGGAGGTTCTGGCGACTGTCAAGCCCGCCTGCGACGAGAATGGACTGACTTGACGGAGCGTATGCCGCTGGCAGACAGCCAGGTACGTCCACCTTGCGCTTCCTGCCGTGGGGGAAGAGGCAGTGGCGCACGTTGTCGCCGGACGAAGCGTCGATGGGTCCGATGCCGTGCAGGACGGTCAGGGTGGTTCCCGTCGTCCCCCATGATCGGACCCCCACGGGGATGCATGACGATGAGCGCACAGAGTCCCTGTCGCCCCCTCACCTCGTTGGACGACCTGGCTGGGCACCATGGCGAGCGCACCAGGGCCGCCAGGGCAGTAAGGCGCTCGACACGGCCGTTCGGTGCGCACCCTCTTCGGACAGGGTGTGCTGGCGGTCGGGGGTGAGCGATCTCCGGTTGACGGTCCTGGTCAGTGGCTGGAGCGCGCGGCAGCAGATCGTCCGGACCGCGGTGGTCCTGCGGCGGCATCGGGCGCGACGTTCGGGGCGTGTCCCTCGGCACTCCTGGTGCTGATGCACACTCGACGCATGATCCTCCGTCGCTTCGGGATGCACCGTGCCTGATCCCATCGCCGGCTCGGCAGTGTTGGTGGTCGAGGACGATCGCAGCCTCGGTGCGGGCGTGGTGGGGCTGCTCGCGGGGGACGGTCACTCGGTGCGGTGGGCCCAGGACGGCGGCAGCGCGCGCCTGATGGCGGCCGAGGAACACTTCGACCTGGTGCTTCTTGACCTCGGCCTCCCCGACGTTGACGGACTCGACCTGTGCGTCGAGCTGCGGTCCGACCCCGACCTCGTGATCGTGGTCGTGACGGCGCGCACAGACGAGCTGGACGCTGTCCGGGCGTTGGACGGGGGAGCGGATGATGTGGTGCTCAAGCCGTTCCGGCCGGTCGAGCTGCTCGCCCGGCTGCGGGCCCACCTCCGCCGGCGTGAACCGGCCCTCGGTAGTGACGATCTGCGCTGCGGGTCGGTCCGGTTGGATTTGCGGGCTCGCCGCTCGTGGGTCGGGGAGACCCAGCTGGTGCTGCGGCCGAAGGAGCACGAGCTGCTGGCGGTCCTGGTGGCTAGTGCGGGTGAGGCGGTGCGCAGGGAGCAGTTGATGGATCAGGTGTGGGACGAGCACTGGCACGGCTCCACCAAGACCCTCGACGTCCATGTCGCCAACTTGCGTCGAAAGCTCGCGGATGCCGGTGAGCGGTGGGACCGCATCACGACGTTGCGGGGGTACGGCTACCGCTATGAGGTGGACCCGACGCCCTGACCGGTGACTATGACAGGTTGATTTGGCCCCACCGTGACGGTCTGATCTGGCCCCACGGGCGACGCGCCGGGGCGGTTGTGACGGTTTGATCTGGCCCCACCTGAGCCTGAGTTCCACCACTGGTTCTCGGTAAGGGGTTGGGTCGGGATGGGATCACATGTGGACGTCTTTGCTGCGATCCGCCGGGACGCGCGGGTCGAGGAGCTCTCGATCCGGGAGCTGGCTTCTCGGCATGGTGTGCACCGGCGCACGGTCCGTCAGGCGTTGGCGTCATCGGTGCCGCCGCCGCGGAAGCGGCCGGTGCGGTCATCGCCGCGGCTGGAGCCGTACAAGGCGGCGATCGACGCGATGCTGCGCTCGGACCTGGACGCGCCGCGCAAGCAGCGGCACACCGCCACCCGGATCCTGGCCCGACTGGTCCAAGAACACGACGCGGCCGGGTTGTCGTACTCCACGGTGCGGGACTACGTGCGGCTGCGCCGCGCGCAGGTCGACCTCGAGGCCGGCCGCCGGGTCGAGGTGTTCATCGCCCAGGACCACGCGCCCGGGGTGGAGGCGCAGGTCGACTTCGGCGAGGTCTGGGTCGTGATCGGCGGGGTGCGCACGAAGTGCTTCCTGTTCGTGTTCTGGCTGGCCCACTCCGGCAAGGCGATCCACCGGGTCTACCCGACCCAGGCGCAGGAGGCGTTCCTGGAAGGGCACATCGCCGCGTTCGAGGCGATCGGCGGGATCCCGACCGGGCACATCAAGTACGACAACCTCAAGGGCGCCGTCTCCCAGGTCGTGCACGGGCCGGGGCGGGCCAGGGTGGAGAACGAGCGGTGGGTGCTGTTCCGCTCCCACTACGGCTTCGACGCGTTCTACTGCCAACCCGGGATCGAGGGCGCCCACGAGAAGGGCGGGGTCGAGGGGGCGGTCGGCTGGTTCCGCCGCAACCACCTCACCCCGGTGCCCGAGGTGGCCGACCTGGACGAGCTCAACGAGAAGATCCTGGAGTGGGAGGCCGTCGACGACGCGCGGGTCATCAGTGGTCGGGCTGAGCCGGTCGGTGCCGCGTTCGCGCGGGAACGGCCCCTGCTCGCGCCGTTGCCGAGTGAAGGCTTCGACCCGGGCACGGTGCTGCACCCGCGGGTGGACCGCTCCTCGATGGTCACCGTCCGGATGGTGAAGTACTCCGTCCCGGCGCACCTGATCGGGCGCCGGGTGCGGGTCTCGCTGCGCGCTTCCCAGGTCGTGGTCTTCGACGCCCGCACCGTCGTCGCGGTCCACCCCAGGGTCGCCGCCCGCACCGGGCACCGCCTCGACCTGGACCACTACCTCGAGGTCCTGCGCACCAAGCCCGGCGCTCTTCCCGGCTCCACGGCCCTGGCCCAAGCCCGCGCCGCGGGCACGTTCACCCCGGCTCACGAAGCGTTCTGGGCCGAAGCCCGCAAGGTCAACGGCGACGCCGACGGCACCCGCGAGCTGATCGAGGTCCTTCTACTCCACCGCAGCATGAACCAGCGGGACGTCGTGGCAGGGATCCGGGCTGCCCTGACCGTGGGTGCCGTCTCGGCTGACGTCGTCGCCGTCGAGGCCCGCCGCCACGCCACCACCGGCGGCAAATCGAGCACCGAGGGTGGAGCCAGCGGAGGCCGTCACCTCGCTGCTCACCACGTCGTGCGCGAGGAACGGGTTGTCAGCCTGACCCAGCGCCGCCTCACCGACCCGGACGCCGTCATCGCCGGCCTCCCACCGGACACCCGACCCCTGCCCTCGGTCGCGGCCTACGACGAGCTCCTCCCACGACGACGAACCCTCCCCACCGGCCAGGAGGCGCAGGTGAGCACCCGATGACCCCCGCCAGCAACACCTCGCCGACGCCGGTCGCGCACACGCTGCGCCGCCGGCGCGGCCTGACCCAGCAGGCCGCCGCCGCAGCGGTCGACCAGGCCTGCCGCCGGCTGCGGCTGCCGA
Source organism: Nostocoides sp. Soil756 (assembly GCF_001428065.1). Taxonomy (GTDB): domain Bacteria; phylum Actinomycetota; class Actinomycetes; order Actinomycetales; family Dermatophilaceae; genus Phycicoccus. The sequence goes on along the minus strand of NZ_LMSE01000007.1, from coordinate 151,346 downwards.
CCATCCGCGCCCTCGTCGACCAGGCCGTGACCGCCGCGACCAAGGAACAGCTGACCTACCACGGCTTCCTGGCCGAGCTACTGCTGGCCGAGGTCGACGACCGCGACCGCCGCTCCACCCTGCGCCGGGTCAAGGCCGCCGGGTTCCCCCGCGAGAAGTGGCTCGGCGACTTCGACATGGCCGCCAACCCGGCCATCAACCCCGCCACCATCAACGAGCTCGCCACCGGCGACTGGATCCGCAAGGGCGAACCCCTGTGCCTGATCGGGGACTCCGGCACCGGCAAGTCCCACCTGCTCATCGCCCTGGGCACCACCGCCGCCGAACACGGCCACCGCGTCCGCTACACCCTGGCCACGAAACTGGTCAACGAGCTCGTCGAAGCCGCCGACGACAAGGTCCTGGCCAAGACCATCGCCCGCTACGGCCGCGTCGACCTGCTCATCATCGACGAGCTCGGCTACATGGAGCTCGACCGCCGCGGCGCCGAGCTGCTCTTCCAGGTCCTGACCGAACGCGAAGAGAAGAACTTCATCGCGATCGCCTCCAACGTCTCCTTCTCCGGCTGGACCGACACCTTCACCGACCCACGCCTGTGCGCCGCCATCGTCGACCGCCTCACCTACCACGGCACCATCATCGAAACCGGCACCCACTCCTACCGCCTCGCCCACGGCCGGCAGCAGGCTCTGTCCTGACTGTCGTCGGGTGAAGGAAGCACTGGACGAGCCAGCTGTGGGAGCACTACGCTGCGCTCACCGATGAACGGGGGGCGGCATGGCCGAGCAAGACACCGCAATCCACTCCCTGGCACGCGGATTCCGCTTCGTCGCAGCGCTATTGGTCGCCGTGGGGCTGGTCATGACGAACGCTGTGGCAGCGCACGCGAACTTCAGTGGTGCGAACGGCAAGACGGGCTGTTCGGGTGGGTCTCCGGTCAATATGGCCGACGGCGGGACTCACAACTTCAACTACGTCAGCTTGAACAGCGCGGTCCAAAGCGCCGTCGCCTGGTCGCGGACCTACAACTACGACTCCACCGACGTCAACACCGGGTACGACTCCACCCTCGACCCCACCACCGACGTCATCGTCCGGAACCAGGACTACACCACGTACTGCGGATTCTCCTGGCACCCGGGATCCACCGTAGGGCTCACCACGTGCGACTCGCTGTCTGGTGGCTTCAAGTGTGAGTCGCACACGGTGAGATTTGACATCTCATACTTCAACGCCGCGAACCAAAGCCAGGAGCGTGGACTGGCATGCCACGAAATAGGCCACTCACTTGGGCTGACTCACCGCGACGCCGAAACCGGATGCATGGAGACCTACCTGACCTACCCGACCTACCTGACCGACCACGACGAAGCCCACCTCAACGCCAACTACTGAGGAACGCCATGCGACGCCTGACCCGGGCCGCTGCGCCCCTGATCGTCATCGCCACTCTGTTGGCGGGCTGCGTCAGCACCAACAGCAGCGCCGTCATCGAACAGTTGCAGGGACGCCACGACGCCGCCGCTCGGACCAAGCCGTTCGACTCATTGGTCGACCTGCTCCCGAACCGGACCTACCAAGCAGGCGACGGACCCCAATGGCGCTACTCCTCCTCCGTGGTCGTGGGCCACTTCACCGCTGTGGAGGCGGGACGCGCGTACTCAGCCAAGGACTCGCCGAGCGGCGTGGAAGTCCCCTTCGACAGCCCCGACGCCGCTTGGCGAACATTCCACGCCACCGTAAAGGTGGACCGTGTGGTCGCGGGACGAGCGCTCAAAGAGGGAGAGCAGGTCGGCTTCAGCTTCGGGCCTGATCTTTCTCCCGACGAGGTGCTTAACGGCCTCGAGAGCCTCGGCACCGTCTTGCTGTTCCTCGACGAATCGTCCCAGGTGTTTAGCTACGCACCCGAAGTCCTAGGCACGGCCTGGGACGGAGAGCTCGTCGCCCAAGTCGACTCCGAAGGCAACCTGACCTTCCCCGCACTACAGGGCGACAACGAAGCCCCCCCATTCCGCGTGACCTCAATCGACGGACTCGAAGCCGCCGCCCGGTCACCAGGAGAGCGCATCACTCTAGATCCAACCGGCGCAGAGGTCCTCTCAAGGAAGCCGGTCTAGCAGCAACCCCGCTCAATCTCCCAAGCAGCTGGCACAGCTCAACGATGGCGCAACCCTAAGCCTGACTGGGGCCAAATCGGGCCGTCCTCCCGGGGCCAGATGAACTTGACACACTCAGACCGGCCTCACCCGTCCCCGCGGCAGGCAGCAGGAGGGCCACCCGCGGGCGAGGCGTCCGGCGGCGGACCAGTAACGAGCCACCACTGCGCTCGACGATCTCCGCCGCGAGCGTCAGCCCGGTACCGGGCTCGGCACCGTCCACGAAGCCCGGCCCCTCGTCGGAGACCTCGACGGCCACCATCTCGCCCACCGGCTCGACCGTCACGATGACGTCGCCGGCGCCGTGGCGGATGGCGTTGTCCACGAGCACGTCCAGGCACTGTCGCAGCGCAGAGGTCGACAACGCGGCCGCACGGGTGTCGTCAGCGCGCAGGAGAACCGGGCGGGTCGGGGTGTGCCAGCGGGCGGCGGCGTCTGCGGCCACGGCTGCAGGGTTGCAGCGCGCACTGGGTGAGGGGCTGCGTAGGGCGAGCAGGTCGGCGATGGTGGTCTCGAGGTGGTCGGCCCGTTCCAGGGCCGCTGATACGTCCGGTGGTGTTCGTTCGAGGTGGACCACCAGGGCGGCCAACGGGGTGCGAAGCTGGTGCGAGGCGTGCCTCACGAACTCCCTTTCACGCGAGAGCAGGTCGTGCACGGAACGGGCGCTGTCGGTCAGCGCGCCCGCGGCGGCGTCGGCCTCCGCGATGCCGTAGGGCGGCAGCCGCACGTCCGAGCGGCCTGTTCCCAGCTCGCGGGCCGCGACGGTGAGCTGCTCGAACGGTGCAGAGATCCACCGAGATGCGCGCTGGGCGGCCATCGCTGCCACGGCGACGATCAGGCCGGCCAGCAGTGCCAACAGGCCCCAGGAGGTGGCGACGCGCCGGTGCAGCACCGCGAGGGGGACCGCGGCCCGCACCGACCCGGCGACCGTCGTGTCGGACAGGACAGGGACGACGACCGCGAGATCGCCGCTGTCCGAGCCGTCATGCTCGCGCCCGTCCGTGGCCCGCGCGGCGAGGTCGGACCTTCTGGGTCCGGTCCCCGTAATCCGGACCCCTTGGACGTCATAGACGCCCAGCAGGGTCCCCGGTGTAGCGCGAGGTTGTGGAAGTCTCGCGCCGGCCTCGATCGCGTTGTCCGGCACCAGCGCGAGCTGCCGGGTGGCGTCCCGCTGCAGCCCGGTGAGCGCGGTGCTCTCGATCAGCCGCCCGATGACGACGCCGAGCGGCACCCCGAACAGCAGAAGGGCGGCGACGACGATCGCCGCGATGGCTGCCCGGACCTGCCCGCGAAGCCCGCGCGATCGGGCTGGTCGACGGGTGGTGAGCACGCTCGAAGCCTAGGCCGCAGAAGGTTAACGGCGGTTTTGCCTTGGGCTGGCCGGGCGTTGGGTGACGCGCCCGTAGCGTCGCCGACATGAAGCGAGCTGTCCTCTGCGCCGTCCTCCTCCCCGCAACTGTCACCCTCGCCCTCACAGGCTGCAGCGCGGCATCCACGGGCACGTCGACCTCCTCGAACGCGCCGCGCAGCACCGCCTCGCCGTCGACGACCGCCGTCCTGCCATCGGGCACGGCGAATGGAGCAGCGAACCAGAAGCCGGTGCCGCCCGAGAACAACCCTCCCGGCGACATCCCGGACAACGTCGCGTTCGTGACCTACTCCAACGCCGCCGGGGGGTACTCCTTCACCCATCCCGAGGGATGGCTGCAGCAGGTGAAGGGCTCCGGAGTCCTGTTCACGGACAAGCTCAACGGCGTCCAGGTGGTCCCCGGAGCCGCGACGACGCCGCCGACCGTCGCCTCCGCCAAGGCCGACTCCGTCCCGGCCCTCGCTCGCAGCCAGGCGGCGTTCGAACTGCGCGACGTCTCGGCCGCGTCCGTGCCAGGAGGGAGCGGTGTCGTGATCGTCTACCGCCGAAACTCGGCGCCGGACGGGGTCACCGGGCGTCAGTACCGCGATGAGGTGCAGCGCTACGAGCTCGTGTCCCACGGCCACGAGGTGATCGTGGAGCTGTTCGGACCGGTCGGGGAGGACAACGTCGACGCCTACAAGACGATGATCACCAGTCTGAAGCAGTCATGACCGTCACCCCCGCTTCACCCGTGCCTCTCGAGGCCGTGGGTCTGCACCGGTTCTACCGCAGGGGCGAGACCGAGGTGGCGGCACTCAAGGACGTGTCGCTCACCTGCCACGCCGGCGAGACCGTGGCCGTCACCGGGCCGTCCGGCTCGGGCAAGTCGACTCTGCTCGGTCTTCTGGCCGGCCTCGATGACCCGGACGGGGGGCTCGTGCTGGTGGCCGGAGAGAGACTCAGCCACCAGCGCGCTGCCGCCTCCGCGCGGCTGCGCGCGCGCTGCGTGGGCGTTCTGACCCAGGCCAGCGGGCTCCTCGCCCACCTGGACGTGCTGGAGAACGTCCGGTTCGCGGCCGGCCTGCGCGGCTCGGACGGCCCATCGCCGGAAGAGCTCGTCGACGGTCTCGGGTTGGGCGCCGTCCGCCGGGCCTCACCCCGCACCCTTTCCGGGGGTGAGACCGCCAGGGCCGGCCTGGCCGTTGCCCTGGCGGGCGCGCCGGCGCTCCTCCTCGCCGACGAGCCCACCGCCGAGGTCAGCAGCACCGAGGAACGCACCGTCCTGGAGCTGCTGCGGTCCTGGCGTCCGGCCGGCTCGGCCACCGTGATCGTCACCCACTCGGCGGCCGTCGCACGCCACGCGGACCGCACGGTCCGCCTCGTCGACGGGAGCATCCGATGAGCGTCACGGCGGCCGGGGTCAGCGTCGCCTACGGGGGGCGCCACGTGCTGCAGGGCGTGGACCTGCGCCTCGAAACCGGCGAGCAGTGCGCCCTGCTGGGACGTTCCGGATCGGGAAAGACCACCCTCCTGCTGGTTCTCGCGGGCCTCCTTCGCCCAGGGGGCGGTAGCGTCCACCACGGACTGGATGCCCGCCAGGTCGTGTACGTACCGCAGGCCCCGTCCTTGATCCCGGAGCTCACCGCCGCCCAGAACGCCACCTTGGGGCTGCGGTTGCGCGGCATCGCACCGGAAGAAGCGCAACAGCGCGGACAGGACGCACTGACCCTGCTCGGCCTCGACCAGCAAGCAGGCGAAGCCCTCTCGGCCCAGCTGTCCGGCGGGATGCAGCAACGGGCCGCCCTGGCCAGGGCACTCGCGATCGAACCCAGGCTCCTCCTGGCGGATGAACCCACCGGGGCCCTCGACCAGCACACCGGCGACCTCGTCATGGACGCCCTCCAGGCTCAGTGTCGGCGTACCGGCTCGACCCTGGTCGTGGCGACCCACGACGATCAGGTCGCCGCGCGCTTCGAGCACCGGATCGTCCTCGACGCCCTTGAACCCTCCACCCTCGTCCTCGACCAGAGCGGCATCCGATGAACATCCGTTACGTCGTCGCCTCCGTGGTCCGCAGACCGCTCGACACGGTGGTGGCCGCGCTGGCCATCGCCCTCAGCGTCGCCTTCCTCGCGTCCTTGGGGTCGTTCGCCGCGGCCACCGGAAGCCAGCTGACCGCGCGCGCCTCGGGCCGGGTCCCGGTCGACTGGCAGGTCCAGCTCGGCCCCGGAGCAGATGCCGCCGTGGTGGCCAAGGCCGTTGCCGCAGTCCCTGGCCTGGCCGGGTCGCGGCCCGTGGACTACGCGAAGGTCAAAGGCCTGAGTGCCACGACGGCTGCGGGCACCCGCACCACGGGGGCGGCGTACGTCGTCTCGCTCCCTCCCGACTACGCCACGTTCGCCCCCAGTGAGCTACGCACGCTCGTCGGGAGCCCGACCGGCGCGGTGCTGCAACAGCAGACGGCATCGAACCTGGCCGCCCAGCCGGGAACCGTCGTGACCGTCGTCGGTACCACTCGGAGCGTGACGATCACCGGCGTCGTTGACCTTCCCAACGCGGACTCCTTCTTCCAGGTCGTCGGCGCTACCGGAGCTGCCACGTCCACCCCGGCCCCGGACAACGTGCTCCTCGTCCCTCCCGCCACCTTGGCCACCCTGGTCCCCACGGCGGACGTGATCCACCAGTTGCACGTCCGTCTTGACCACGAGGGGCTGCCCGGTGACCCGGCCGCCGCGGCGGACGAGGTGCGCGCCCGCGCCAACCATCTGGTAACCGCCGTCGCCGGCACCGCGCTGGTCGGGGACAACCTCGAGGCCGCCCTGTCCGGCGCCCGAGAGGACGCCCTCTACGCCCGCCTGCTCGTCCTCCTGCTCGGTGCCCCGGGTCTGGTCCTGTCGGCAGTGGTCACCGGGCTGGTCATCTCCTTGCGCAACGACCGCCAACGCCGTGACCTCGGGCTGCTGCGGTTGCGCGGAGCCACCCCGCGCCGTGCCGCACTGCTGCTGGGTGCTACCGCCGTGTTGGACGGTGTCCTCGGAGGTCTTCTCGGAGCGGTGGGGGCATGGATCGCGACCCGCGCCGCCCTCGGGTCCGGGGCCACCCTCGCCGGAGGCTGGATGATCGCCGCCGTTCTGGCAGGCGCGATTCTGGCCGTCGTCGTCGAGATGGCCCCTGTCGCCCGGCTCCTGCGCGACGGCTCACCGTCGGTGCGCAGCCAGGTCGACGCCACCGCATCCGTCGCGACGCCTCTGGCCTTGCGGCTCGGCCTGGACGTCGTCCTGCTCGTGGCCAGTGGGGTCGTCTTCTGGTTGACCTCACGTGGCGGCTACCAGGTCGTCGTGGTGCCGGAGGGGGTGCCGGTGGCTTCGGTCAACTACGCAGCGCTGCTCGCCCCGGCTCTGGCGTGGCCCGGGCTGGCGCTCCTGGTCTGGCGGCTCACCGCCATGTCCGTGAGCCGCGCCGGGCGGACCCCGAGCGCCGATACCCAGGGCCGGCTACCGGACCTGCGGCACGAGGTCGTTCGGCGCCGCCGCCGGCTGATCGCTCGTGGGGCGACCGGCTTGGCCGTTGCGCTGGCCGTGACGACGTCCGCGGCGGTGTTCACCACGACCTACGACCAGCAGGCCCGCGTGGATGTCGCACTGACCGTCGGCTCGGACGTCTCCGTCACGCTCCCTCCCGACGCCACCACCTCACTGAACCCGTCGATGGCCAAGGTGCCCGGGGTGCTCGCCGTGGAGCAGGTCTCGCACCGCTTGGCGTACGTTGGTCCGGACCTGCAGGACATCTACGGCATCGACGCCGCCACGATCGGCCGAGCCGCGCCCCTCCAGGACGCGTTCACACCGGGCTCGAGTGTCACGGCCGCACTGTCGGCCCTGGCCCGTACCCCGGACGGTGTCCTGCTCTCGCAGGAGACCTTGCACGACTACCAGCTGCGCACCGGAGACCAGGTCCGACTGCGGCTGCGCGACGCCGCTGGAAGGTACGTCGCGTACACCTTCCATGTCGTCGGAGTCGTGACGGAGTTCGCCACCGCGCCCCGCGACAGTTTCATCCTGGCCAACCGCGACTACCTCGCCACGACCACGGGTGTGGCTGCCGTGCAGACCCTGCTCGTGCGAACTGACCACCCGGCCGCGGTCGCCGCAGCGATCCACGCACCGGTCGCCGCGCTGGTCAACGACATCACCGCGCCTCGTGTCGCCGTACCCTCCGCCTCCGGTCTGGCGGCCGGCAGCCTCGCCGGCCTTGCCCGACTGATCCTGGCGTTCGGCCTCCTTCTCGCCGTGACCAGCGCCGCACTCGTTCTCGCCGTCGGAGCATCCCAGCGACGTCGTTCGCTCGTCGCACTCGCCGTCCTGGGCGCCAGCGCCCGGCAACGTGCCGGGTTCCTGTGGACCGAGGCTCGCTGGATCGTGGTCCCGGGCGTGGTCGGCGGCCTCGCGGCCGGCGCCGTCGTGGCGTTCGAGCTGGTGAAGGTGCTCAACGGCATCTTCGACCCCCCGCCCGAGGTTCCAGCTGTTCCGGTCACCTTCATGAGCGTGCTCCTCGTGACGGTCGGGGCCGGCGCTGTCCTCGCCACGGCGGCCTCGGCGCGCTGGGCCAGCCGAGTCGACGCGTCACGGCTGCGGGACCTCTAGTGTCGCGCGTCTGAGTTTCGTTTACGGGTGGCGTGGGGCAGGATCTCGTCGGCGGTCTTGGTCCATGTGAAGGGGTGGCAGCGGTCGTTCCAGCCGTCGATGAAGGCACTGATCGCAGCGACGAGTTCCTTGACGCTGTCGAAGGACCCGCGCCGGATCGCCTGTCGGGTGATGATCCCGAAGAACACCTCCACCAGGTTCAGCCAGGACCCGGAGGTCGGCGTGAAATGCAGTGTTACCCGTGGGTTCTTGGCCAGCCAAGCGTTGATCTCGGGGTGTTTGTGGGTGTGGTAGTTGTCCACCACGACGTGCAGGCGGCGGCGCGGGTAGGCCTTGGCGACCTTCTTGAGGAAGTCGCCGAACTCGGCCTTGCCGTGCCGGTCGTAGCACTGGTCGGTCACCTTGCCGGTGGCGACCTCGAGCGCGGCGAACAACGTCGTGGTCCCGTTTCGCTTGTAGTCGTGGGTCGCCCTCTCCGGCAGCCCTTCTCGCAGCGGCAGGATGGGCGCGGTCCGGTTCGACGCCTGGATCTGGGACTTCTCGTCCACGCACAACACCACGGCCTTCTCCGGCGGGTTCAGGTACAAACCGACCACGTCGCGGACCTTGGCTTCGAGCTGCGGGTCGGTGGAGAACTTGAACGTCTCACGCCTCCACGGCTGCACCCGGTACTTGCGCCACGCCCTGGCCACCGTGGCGTCGCCGATCCCGAGCTGCCTGGCCAGCAGCCGGCTCGACCAGTGCGTCACCGCCAGCGACACCGGCGGCGGCTCCAGCGTCGCGGCGATGATCGCCGAGTCATCAACGGTCTTCGGCCGCCCGGGGCGCGGCTCGTCCTCCAACCCCGCCAACCCGTGCTCGGCGAACCGGTCGCGCCACTTGATCACCGTGGGACGCGACACCCCAACCTCGCGCGCGGTGCCCGAGGTGCCTTTACCGTCCGCGACCGCCAGCACGATCCGCGCCCGCTCGACATGACTGGCCCGGATCGCCCGCGACCGCGCCCACGAGTCCAACGTGGCCCGGTCCTCATCACTGATCACCAGCGCTGCAGTGTCCATGCCCCATTCTCACGGACCACCTACTGTAAATCAATTAACGACGCGCGACACTAGATCCGTGTCCCGGGATCCAGTCGGACGCTCGTACCAACTGAGCTACTTGGCCGGACCTGCACGAGAGGGCCGGACGCATCCGGCCCTTCCATGAAGGAGCGACCCCGACGGGACTCGAACCCGCGACCTCCGCCGTGACAGGGCGGCGCGCTAACCAACTGCGCTACGGGGCCTTGGTGTGACGCAAGACCGTATCCCCAACGGGATTCGAACCCGTGCTACCGCCGTGAAAGGGCGGGGTCCTGGGCCGCTAGACGATGGGGACCCGACTCGTCGGACCCTCGTCGTCACGCAGACCGGGCTCGGATCCGTCGAGGACTCCGAAAGCATAGGGGACGCCGCGCGTGCCACCAAAACGGGGTCCGTCGCCCGAGCGCCCGGCCCTGCCGATCAGCACGGTGCCGCCCACTCCCGCACCCGGTCGACGTCCCACGTGGTGACGATGCGGTCGGTGGGGACGCCCAGGGCTTCGGCGCGCTCACAGCCGTACGCCTTCATGTCGAGCTGACCCGGCGCGTGCGCGTCGGAGTCGACCGAGAACAGGCAGCCGATCTCGAGGGCCAGGGCGACCAGCTCATCGGGCGGGTCGCAACGCTCCGGCCGGCTGTTGATCTCCACCGCGGTGTCGTGCTCGGCGCAGGCCTCGAACACGGCACGGGCGTCGAAGTCGGACTGCGGGCGGACGCCGCGCGAGCCCTCGACCAGCCGGCCCGTGCAGTGCCCCAGCACGTTGACGCGGGGGTTGCTGACGGCGGCCACCATCCGCTTCGTCATGGGCCCCTCGTTCATCCGCAGCTTGCTGTGCACCGATGCGGTCACCAGGTCGAGCTGCCCGAGCATCTCGTCGGTCTGGTCGAGCGAGCCGTCGTCGAGGATGTCGACCTCGATGCCCTTGAGCAGCGTGAACTGCCCTGCCAGCGAACGGTTCACGCCATCCACGATCTTCAGCTGCCGGCGCAGCCGCTCGACCGTGAGGCCGTTCGCCACCCGTAGCTGCGGGCTGTGGTCGGTCAGCACCATCCACTCGTGGCCGGTCTCGACGCCGGTAAGGACCATCTCGTCGATGGGGGAGCCGCCGTCGCTCCAGTCGGAGTGCAGGTGGCAGTCGCCGCGCAGCAGCCCGTAGAGCTCGCCGCCGCCCTCGACGAGCGGGCCGCCGGCCTTCTCCTGCAGCGAGGCCAGGTACGCCGGCAGCTCGCCCGCGAGAGCCTCGGCGATGACGCCGGAGGTGGACTTGCCGATGCCGTCGAGCTCCTGGAGGGTGCCGGCCTCGGCCCGCGCCGGGAGCTCGGCGCCGTCCACGGTGCGCAGGGTCTTCACCGCGTTGCGGAACGCCTCGACCCGGTAGGTGCCGGCCCGGGTGCGCTCGAGCAGGAAGGCGATGCGGCGCAGGGCGTCGACCGGCTCGACCGGGGCCTGCAGGGGCTCGAGCAGCGCGACCATGCGCCCGATGCTGTCATAGCCGGTGGTGCCGGGCGGGCCCCCGGAGCGACCGCATGGCGGCCCGGTGCGACGATGCCGGCATGGCCCGTCCGCGCGACCCTGCTCCCGCCGCTCTCACCTACCCCGACGTCGGCGCCACCGCGCGCGACGACCTCCTCGACCGGCCGCCCGCGGGCTTCCGGGCCGTGGACCGGTGGGCGGTCATCGGCACCGGCAGCGCGCTCTTCGAGCGGGCCGGCGACGACGTGCAGCGGTGGGGGATGCAGCGGGGTGCGGGCATCCGGATCCGCACGACGACGACGGCGGAGGGGCGCCCGGTGGCGCCCGGCGACGAGGCTGCCCTGCGGATCGGCTGGTGGCCGGCCGACGTGCCGGTGCGGGTGGTCTACGTCGTCGACGAGCCGCGGCGCCGCGGGTTCGCCTACGGGACGCTCCCGGGGCATCCCGAGAGCGGCGAGGAGCTGTTCGAGGTCGTCCTCGACCCCGACGGCACCGTGCGGGCCCACGTCCGCGCGTTCTCGCGGCCCGGCATCCTGCTGTCGCGGTGGGGGGCGCCGGTCACCCGCCGGGTGCAGGAGGTCTACACCCGGCGCTATCTGCGGGCGCTGCCGCTCAGCCCCGGGACCCGATGACGTCGGCCACCCCGGCCAGCAGCCGGTCGACGTCGTCGCGGTTGGTGTAGGGCGCCAGCCCCACGCGGACCCCGCCGCCGTCGCCGAGGCCGAGATGCCGCGAGCACTCGAGCGCGTAGAAGCTGCTGGCCGGGGCGTTGACCCCGTGCTCGGCCAGCCCGCGGTAGACGTCCATCCCGTCGACGCCCTCGACGGTGAACAGCAGGGTGGGGGTGCGGTGGGCCGCGTTGGAGTGCACCGTGACTCCGGGCATCGCGCGCAGGGCCGGCTCGAGGACGGCCAGCAGCGACTCCTCGTGGGCCTCCAGAGCGGCGAACGAGGCCACGAGACGCTCGCGGCGGTCGGCGGCCGTGACCGGGGTGTCGAGGTCGTCCATCCCGGCGAGGAAGTCGACAGCGGCGGTGGCGCCGGCCATCAGCTCGTACGGGAGGGTGCCCAGCTCGAAGCGCTCGGGCACGGTGTCGGCCGAGGGGAGCAGCTTGTCGGGGTGGAGGGTCTCGAGCAGCGTGGGGTCGGCCGCCAGGACCCCGCAGTGCGGGCCCAGGAACTTGTAGGGCGAGCAGGTCCAGACGTCGGCGCCGAGGCCCCGCAGGTCGACCGAGGCGTGCGCGGTGGCGTGCACCCCGTCGACCCAGTGCAGCGCGCCCACCGCGTGCACGGCGTCGGAGATCTGGCGGGTCGGGGGGCGGGTGCCGATGAGGTTCGAGGCCGCGGTCGTGGCCACCAGCCGGGTGCGCTCGGAGAGCACGGCCTCGATGTCGGCGACAGTGAGCTCGCCGGTGGCGGGGTCGAAGTCGGCCCAGCGCACGGTGGCGCCGGCGGACTCGGCGGCCTGCACCCAGGGGCGGATGTTCGAGTCGTGGTCGAGCCGGGTCACCACGACCTCGTCGCCGGGACCCCACTGCTTGGCCAGGGCGCGCGAGACGTCGTAGGTCAGCGAGGTGGCGCTGCGGCCGAAGACGATGCCGCGCGGGTCGGCGCCCAGGAGATCGGCCATGGCCTGGCGGCAGTCCGCCACCACGGCGGAAGCACGGCGCTCGGAGGCGGTGACGACGCCCTTGTTGCTGATGGCCGCGGTGAGGGTGCCCGCGACGGCGGCGCCCACGACGTCCGGGGTCTGGCTGCCGCCGGGCCCGTCGAAGTGCGCCAGGCCCTCGGCCAGGGCAGGGAAGTGCGACCGGATGCGCTCGACGTCGAAGGCCATGCGCCCATCCTGTCGCACGCCGGGACCGGGCGAGCGCCGGGTCACCAGGAGGTGTGCAGCGGGCGCCCCTCGGCGAAGCCGGCCGTCGACTGGATGCCGACCGTCGCGCGCTCGTGGAACTCCTCCAGCGTCCGGGCGCCGGCGTACGTGCACGAGCTGCGCAGGCCGGCGATGATCTCGTCGATGACGTCCTCGACGCTCGGGCGGGCGGGGTCGACGTACATCCGGGCGCTGCTGATGCCCTCCTCGAACATCGCCTTACGGGCGCGGTCGTACGCCGAGTCGCTGGCGGTGCGGTTGCGGACCGCGCGGGCCGACGCCATCCCGAACGACTCCTTGTACTGGCGCCCCTTCTCGTCGGTGTAGAGGTCGCCGGGCGACTCGAGGGTGCCGGCGAACCACGAGCCGACCATCACGTTGGAGGCGCCGGCGGCCAGCGCCAGCGCCACGTCGCGCGGATGCCGGACGCCGCCGTCGGCCCACACGTGCTTGCCGAGCTCGCGGGCTGCGGCGGCACACTCGAGCACGGCCGAGAACTGCGGGCGGCCGACGGCGGTCATCATCCGGGTGGTGCACATGGCGCCCGGGCCCACCCCGACCTTCACGATGTCGGCCCCGGCGGCGACGAGGTCGCGGGTGCCCTCGGCCGAGACGACGTTGCCCGCCACCAGCGGCACCCCGAGGTCGAGGGCGCGCAGGGTGGCCAGCACCTCGAGCATCTTCTCCTGGTGGCCGTGGGCGGTGTCGATGACGAGCACGTCGGCGCCGGCCTCGGCCAGAGCGGTGGCCTTGGCGCTGACGTCGCCGTTGATGCCGACCGCTGCGGCGACCCGTAGGTGACCCTCGGCGTCGACGGCGGGGGAGTAGAGGCTGGCGCGCAGGGCGCCGGTGCGGGTGAGCAGCCCGACGAGCCGGCCGTCGGGCGCGACCACCGGGGCCAGGCGGCGGCGGGCGTGCGAGAGGGTGTCGAAGGCCTCCTCGACGTCGACCCCGTCGGGGACGGTGACCATCTCGGTGACCATGACGTCGGAGAGCTGGGTGAACCGGTCGACCCCGGTGAGGTCGGACTCGGTGACGACGCCCACCGGCCGCTCGCCGCGCACGACGACGCCCGCACCGTGGGCGCGCTTGTGCAGCAGGACCAGGGCCTCGCCGGCGGTGGTGGTCGGGTCAAGGGTGATGGGGGTGTCGTAGACGAGGTGGCGCGTCTTCTGCCAGGCGATGACCTCGGCCACGACCTCGACCGGGATGTCCTGGGGGATGACGGTGAGCGCGCCGCGGCGGGCGGTGGTCTCGGCCATCCGGCGCCCGGCGATAGCGGTCATGTTGGCGACCACCAGGGGGATGGTGGTTCCGGTGCCGTCGGAGGTCGACAGGTCGACGTCGAGCCGGCTCGTGACCGCCGACCGGTTCGGCACCATGAACACGTCGTCGTAGGTGAGGTCGTGCTGGGGCAGCAGGTCGTTGAGGAAGCGCACCGCCCCAGGGTAGGCGCGCGGCATCCGGCGGGCTGGTGGGCCGCGAGGGGCCGGCGTCGCGGGCGGGACGTGACTCGCTGGCTCGACACCCCGGTTCGTCAGGCTCACCCCGCTTCCGAACCGGGGTGAGCCTGACATTTCGGGGTGACCCCGAAAAGCTGAGCATCGGGGTGGGGCAGGATCGGGGCCGTGAGTCTCATGGCGCCCTCCCCGGCCGACGAGCGCCGCCGTCGCGGGCTGCGCCGGATGCGCATGCTCGCGCTCGCGCTGCTGGGCTTCGCGGCGGTGGTCTTCCTCGCCACGCTGCGCCTGGACCACGACGGCGTCTGGGGCTACGTCAACACCGCCGCCGAGGCGGCCATGGTGGGCGCGCTGGCCGACTGGTTCGCGGTCACCGCCCTGTTTCGCCACCCGCTCGGCCTGCCGGTGCCGCACACGGCCATCATCCCCAAGCGCAAGAACGAGATCGGGCGCAACCTCCAGGAGTTCGTCACCGAGAACTTCCTCACCGAGGACATCGCCCGGGAGCGACTGGCCGCCGCGCACGTCAGCGACCGCATCGGCCGCTGGCTGGCCGACCCCGGCAACCGCGCGACCGTCCTCACCGAGGTCGTCCGCGTCGCCCGCGCCGGCCTGGGGCGGCTGCACGAGGACGAGGTGCGCGGCCTGGTCCAGGACTTCCTGGTGCCGCGGTTGATGCGCGAGCCGGTGAGCCCCATCGCGGGCGCGCTGCTCGAGGGCATCGTCGCCGAACGCACCCACCACGGGCTGGTCGACCTCGGCCTCGAGGAGCTGCACGACTGGCTGCGCGAGAACCCCGGCACCTACGCCGACGTCCTGGGCTCGCGGGCGCCGTGGTGGAGCCCGCCGTGGCTCGACGACCGGGTCATCGGCTGGACCTACGAGCAGCTCCTGGCCTTCCTGCGCGAGATCCGCGGCGACGAACGGCACCCCGCCCGGCTGGCCCTGGACGACCTGCTGCGCCGGCTCGCGCAGGACCTCCAGCACGACGACGACGTCATGGCCCGCGCCGAGGCGCTCAAGGAACGCCTGCTCACCCACCCCCAGGCCGCCGAGACCGCCGTCGGGCTGTGGCGCTCGTTCCGCACCGCGCTCGAGGCCGCGATGGACGACGAGAGCTCCTACTTCCACGCGCGGGGCGACGAGCTGCTCGAGCACCTCGGCCGCCGGCTCCGCGAGGACCCGGTGTGGAAGGAGCGCCTCGAGGCCCGCCTCGGTGAGGCCGTCTCGTTCGTCGTCAACACCTACGGCAGCGAGCTGGCCGAGGTCATCTCGGTCACCGTCGACCGTTGGGACGGGCGCGAGGCCGCCGAGCGCATCGAGCTGCACGTGGGGCGCGACCTGCAGTTCATCCGGATCAACGGCACCGTGGTCGGCGCCCTGGCCGGGGTCGTCATCCACGCGGTCGGCCAGGCCCTGGCCTGAGCCCTCCGAGCCCGGTCGTCGGCGCGCTCGACGCGCGACGGCGGCCCTGCCGCGCGCCGGGGGTCAGCGCTTCTTCGGGGGCAGCGGGAAGAACATGCTGGTGCGCTCCATGTAGTCGGGGTACCCGGGCCGCTTCGACATCTCGGACTCCAGCAGCCGCGCTCCGGTGGCGAACGCCAGGAAGTACGTCATGACCACCGGCGAGAGCACCGTCAGCACGCCAGGCCAGGCCCCGGCGGCGATCACCCACATCCCCCACCAGACGGCGGAGTCGCCGAAGTAGTTGGGATGCCGCGTCCAGGCCCACAGGCCCCGGTCCATGACCTTGCCCTTGTTGGAGGGGTCGGCCTTGAACGCCTTGAGCTGCGCGTCGCCCACCCCCTCGAAGGTCACCCCGACCAGCCAGACGACCACGCCGAGGGCCGCGACCCAGCCCAGCGCCGAGTAGGTCGCCGCGGCGACCTGCAGCGGCAGCGAGACGAACCAGGCCGCGACGCCCTGGGTGCCGAAGATGCGCACCAGGGCGTAGCGGAAGCGCTGCTCGGGCGGCACGGCCGACAGCAGCTTCTCGTAGCGGGGGTCCTCGCCCTGGCCGAGCGCCCGCCCGCGGATGTGCCACGCGAGCCGGCCGCCCCACAGGGTGACCAGCACCGCCAGCAGCAGCGAGCGGGCCGAGTGCTGCCCCACGAGGTAGGCGACCCACCCGATGGCGACGAAGACCAGCCCCCAGGTGATGTCGACGACCGCGTACTTGCCGCGGCTGCGCGCCACCACGGCCGTGACGGCCATGGCGACGAAGGACGTCAGCGCCGAGGCCAGCAGCACCGCGACGAGCGTCCCGCCCGAGAACCCGGCGCCCATCAGCGCGCCGGGTCCGAGACGACGGCGGGGCCGCCGGGGCGGCGCAGCAGCAGCTGGTCGACGCCCATCCGGTTGTCGCGGAAGGCCTGCGAGCCGCCCACCAGATAGAGGCGCCAGACCCGCGCGCCCTCCTCGCCGATGAGCTCGACGGCGCGGTCCCAGTTCTCCTCGAGGGTGCGGTGCCAGGCGTCGACGGTCCACACGTAGTGCTCGCGCAGTGCGTGGACGCCGCGGACCTCGAAGCCGGCGTCCTGGAGGTAGTTCAGGGTCTCGCCGACCGGGCGCATGGTCATGTCGGGCGCGATGAACTGCTCGATGAAGGGGCCGCCGCCGGGGTGCACGCCGCGGCGCGACATCTGCTGCACCAGGACGTAGCCGCCGGGCTTGACGCTGCGGTGCAGCACCGAGGCGTAGGTGGCGTAGTTCTTCTCGCCGACGTGCTCGCCCATCTCGAGCGAGGCGACCGCGTCGTAGGGCCCGGAGTCGATCTGGCGGTAGTCGCGCAGCTGGATCTGCACGCGGTCCTCGAGGCCGCGCTCGCGGATCCGGTTGTCGATGAAGGCCTTCTGCTCGGCCGCGATGGTGACGCCGGTGACCTGGGCCCCGAAGTGCTCGGCCGCGTACAGCGAGAGCGAGCCCCAGCCGCACCCGATGTCGAGGAAGCGGGTGCCCTCGGTGAGTCCGACCTTGCGGCAGACCAGGTCGAGCTTGGCGGCCTGCGCGGCCTCGAGCGGCATGTCGGGGCCGTCGACGAAGTAGGCCGACGAGTACGCCATGTGCGGGTCGAGCAGGAACTGGTAGAAGTCGTTCGACAGGTCGTAGTGGTGGCTGATCGAGGCGCGGTCGCGGGCGAGCGAGTGCAGGCGGCCCTTGATGACGGCCTGCGTGGCCGGTGGCGCCGGCGGCCGGGCGAGGGCGCCGGTGTCGCGGGCGAGCCGCACGAGGTCGGGCAGCAGCCGGCCGACCCGGGAGGCCGTCAGCGGCGGGATGTTGCGGGCGGCGACGGTCTCGCGCACGAGGTCGAGCGCGTCGCCGATGTCGCCCTCGACCTCGAGCTCACCGGTGACGTAGGCCTGGGCGGCGCCCAGCTCGCCCGGGTGCCACAGCAGCCGGGTGAGGGCCTGCGGGGTGCGCAGCTCGACGAGGGTGCCGTCGGCCGGGCCCGCCTCAGAGCCGTCCCAGGCCCGCAGGCGCACCGGCAACGGCCCCGCGATGAGGGGGCGCAGCGCGGCCTCGATCCGCCCCGCGACCCCGGCCGAGCGGGTGGTCGGCGCGGTGGTGGCCTGGTCGGTCATCGTCATGGGTGCTCCTGGCGTCGGGTGCGGGCGCGGGGGTGCCGCGAGGTCACGCAAGCGGTTCGGAGTCCGACCGCGCCCCGGATGGCCTGGCATCCTCGGCCTCGAGGCCGGCGCCCTCGGAGGCCGCGGCCTCGAGCGCCGCACCCTGGCGGGTCGCGGACTCCCGGGCGGCGGACTCCCGGGCCGCGGACTCCGCGGCCCGCCGCCGTGCTCGCGCCGCCTCGGTGAGCAGCGCCACGTCGGCCACGATGTCGGGCCCGAGGTGGTGGCAGCCGATCTCGGTGAGGACCCGGGGCGTGGTGCCCCGGCCCGCGATCCACAGCGGGTGCTGCTCGTGCAGGGCCTTGAGCTGGCGGGCGTGGGCCCGGAAGCCGGACGGCCGGCGCGAGGCCAGCACCACGGCGTCGGGCTTGGTGAGGCGGCAGGCCGACACCAGCGACGGGATGGGGGTGTCCTCGCCGAGGTAGCGGACCCGCCATCCGGCCCGGCCGAGCAGCACGCCGAAGCTCATGAGGATGATGTCGTGGAACTCCCCCGGGGGGCAGGCCAGGACGGCGATCGGGCCGGTGCCCAGGCCCCAGGTCATCGACAGGGCTCCCAGCCGGCGACGGACGAGGCTGCTGGCGAAGTGCTCCTGGGCGATGCCGATGCGGCCGAGCTCCCACATCTCGCCGACCCGCACGAAGAACGGGACGAGGACGTCGACGACGGCGCTCTCGACCGAGCGGTCGAGGAAGGCGGTGTCGAGGACGGCGTGGGCGCGGTCCTCGTCGAGGGCGGTGATGGCGTCGAGCAGCTGGGCGACGAGCAGCGGCGGGTCGAGCCGCAGCCTCGACTCGGCATCCTCCGGGGACTGCGCGTCGTCGGGCCCGGGCTCGGCGGCGATGCCGGTGGCCGCGGCGGTGCCGGCGCGCTCGGCGGCCAGCACCTGGCGGGCGGCCTCCATCGCGCTGACGCCCTGGTCGCGCAGACTGAGCACCTCGCGGACCCGGCGCTCGTCGTCGGCGCCGTAGAGGCGGTAGCCGCCCTGTGAGCGGGTCGGGGTGAGGAGGGCGTAGCGCGACTCCCAGGCCCGGAGGACGTGGGTGCTCACGCCGACCCGGGTCGCGAGCTCGCCAATCCGCATCGAGGGTGGAGCCGAACGTCTCATGGACACGACGGTACGTCGTGCCCCTAGATTTGACAAACCTTTGACGAAACTTCATGGAAGGTTCTACGGTCGTGACCATGCCCGCCCTGTCCATCTCCGAGCGCTCCCCGGCGCGCGAGCGCGTCGTCGTCGTCGGGGCGGGGGTCTCGGGGCTCACGGCGGCCCATGTCCTGGCCACCCGCCACGACGTGACGCTGGTCGAGGCCGAGGACCGCCTCGGGGGCCACGCCCACACCCACACCGTGCCCACCGCGGCCGGCGACCTGCGGGTCGACAGCGGGTTCATCGTGCACAACGACCGCACCTACCCCTACCTGCGCCGCCTCTTCGGCGAGCTCGGCGTGCAGACCCATGACACCGAGATGTCGATGTCCATCCGCGACGAGGCGACCGGGCTCGAGTACGCGGGCGGGCGGGGGGTCAAGGGCTTCGTGGCGCGCCCCCGCCAGCTCCTCGACCGCGAGTACGTGGGGATGCTGCGGGCCGTCAAGCGGTTCCACACGCTCGCGCGCGCCTTCCTCGAGCAGAGCGACGACGAGGACACCACCACCTACGGCGAGTTCATCCGCGAGCACGGCTTCCCCGAGTCGTTCGTCCGCTACTACGCCATCCCCGTCGTGGCGTGCGTGTGGTCCAGCGGCGAGGGCGACGCGCTCGACTACCCGGCCCGCTACCTGTTCCGCTTCCTCTCCCACCACGGGATGCTCTCGGTGGGCGACTCCCCGCAGTGGATGACCGTCGTGGGGGGCTCGCGCAGCTACGTCGACGCGCTGGCCGCCCGCCTGGCCGACGTGCGCAGCGGCGACGCCGTCACCTCCGTCACCCGCACCGACGACGGCGTGGCGGTCCGCACCGCCGCGGGCCGGCTCGACCGCTACGACCGGGTGGTGCTGGCCACCCACGCCGACGACGCCCTGCGGCTCCTGGCCGACGCCACCCCGGCCGAGAAGGAGGTCCTGGGCGCGTTCCGCTACAGCCGCAACGAGACCGTCCTGCACCGCGACGGCTCGCTCATGCCGAGGGCGCGGCTGGCCCGCTCGTCGTGGAACTACCTGCTGGGCGACGACCCCTCCCGCGGGGCGATCGTCACGTACTGGATGAACCGCCTCCAGGGCCTGCCGGCGAGTGAGCCGTTCTACGTGACGCTCAACGCCACCGAGCGCATCGACCCCGCTAGCGTCGTGGCCACCATGCAGTACACACACCCCCTCTACGACCTCGCCGCGGTGCGCGCCCAGCGCCGCATCCCCGAGATCACCACCGAGCGGACCGCCTTCGCGGGCGCCTACCAGGGCTGGGGCTTCCACGAGGACGGCTGCCGCTCGGGCGTCGAGGCGGCGGCCGCCTTCGGGGTCACCTGGTGACCAGCACCGCCGACCTCCCCCCGCTGCCGGCCCTCGTCGTCGGGCGGATCCACCACACCCGCTTCCGTCCGGTGCACCACTCCTTCACGAACCGGCACACCCAGTGGCTGGTCGACCTCGACGCCATGCCGAGCCTGCCGCGGTGGCTGCGCCCGTTCGCCTCGTTCCGCGGCGAGGACCACCTGTCAGCCGAGCCCGGCATCCCCGCACTGAAGGCCAACGTGCTGCGGGTGCTCGAGCGCGACGGCGTCGACACCACGCCCGGCGACCGGGTGGTGATGCTGGCCCACGCCCGCGTCCTGGGCCACGTCTTCGACCCGATGAGCGCGTTCTGGGTCTTCGCGCCCGGCGGTGCCCTGCGGGCGGTGCTGGTCGAGGTCCACAACACCTACGGCGAGCGGCACGCCTACGTGCTGCGCCCCGACGCGGCCGGGCGGGCCGACCTCCGCAAGGAGTTCTTCGTCTCGCCCTTCAACGACGTCGACGGTGAGTACGCCATCCGTCTCACCCTGACCCCCTCCACGGTCGGCGTGGCCATCCGACTGCGCGTCCGCGACGAACCACTGGTGACCGCGACCGTGACCGGCGTGCCGAGGCGGGCGACCACCTCGGCCGTGGCCAGGGCCGTGGTGCGGTACCCGCTGATGCCTCAGCGGGTGAGCGGGCTCATCCGGGTCCACGGCATCTGGCTGTGGCTGCGGAGGCTGCCCGTCCGCCCCCGTCCCCACCACAGCCTGGAGAGTGTGCGATGACCGCCGACACCCCCCGCCTCGAGCTCGCCGCCCCGCGGCTCGGCTTCCCCCGCGTCCTCACCCGCGGCGCCGTCGCGAAGGCCATCACCGAGGTCGCCGTCAAGCCGATGCCGGTGCGGATGCGCTACCCCGACGGCACCGTGGTCGGCAGCGGCGGCCCCGACAGCCCCGTCATCGAGGTCGTCCGCCCCCGGGCGATGTTCCGCCGCCTCGAGGCCCACCCGAAGATCGGCCTCGGCGAGGCCTACATGGCCGGCGACTGGAAGGCCGCCGACGGTACCGACCTCGCGCAGGCCCTGATGCCGTTCGCGGCCCGGATGGGCGAGCTGGTCCCCAAGCCCCTGCTGGCGCTGCGCGGCGTCGTCGACCGCGCCATCCCCCAGGCCATGCGCAACACCCTCGAGGGCTCGCGCAGCAACATCAGCGCGCACTACGACCTCTCGAACGACCTGTTCGCCGCCTTCCTCGACCCCTCGATGTCGTACAGCTCGGCCCTCTTCGACCCGGCGCGGCCGCTGGCCGAGCAGGACCTGCACGAGGCCCAGGTGCGCAAGGTCGAGGCCATCCTCGACGCCGCCGACGTCCGCGAGGGCAGCCGCGTGCTCGAGATCGGCACCGGCTGGGGCGAGCTCGCCCTGCGCGCCGCCGCCCGCGGCGCCACCGTCACCTCGGTCACCCTCTCGGCCGAGCAGCGCGCCCTGGCCCTGCAGCGCATCGAGGCCGCCGGGGTGTCCGACCGGGTCACCGTCCTGCTCCAGGACTACCGCGAGACCACCGGCCAGTTCGACGCCATCGTCAGCGTCGAGATGATCGAGGCGGTCGGGGAGGAGTACTGGGCGACCTACTTCCGCAAGATCGACGAGCTGCTGGCGCCCGGCGGGGCGGTGGCCGTGCAGGCCATCCTCATGGAGCACCACCGGCTGCTGGCCACCAAGCACAGTTTCGGGTGGATCCAGAAGTACATCTTCCCGGGCGGTCTCATCCCCTCCCTGCAGGCCATCCGCGAGGTCTCGCGCGACTCCACCTCGCTGCGCGTCGAGCGGGTGCACGCCTTCGGCGCCGACTACGCCGAGACCCTGCACCGCTGGCGGGAGACCTTCAACGCCAACTGGAGCCAGATCCAGCAGCACGGCTTCGACGAGACCTTCCGCCGGATGTGGGACTTCTACCTCGCGTACTGTGAGGCAGGCTTCGCGACCGGGTACCTGGACGTCGCACAGATCCGTCTCGCCAGAAGGTAGGCCACCACATGTCCATGACCGTCGAACGCACGATCCGGACGAGCGCCGCCCCGGAGGTGGTCTTCCCCTACCTCGTCGACTTCCGCAACGCCACCGAGTGGGACGCCGGCACCGACTCCTGCGAGCGCGTCTCGGGTGACGGCGGGGTGGGGACGGTCTACCGGAACGTCTCGACCTTCGCCGGCCGCTCCGTCGAGCTCGAGTACACGACCGAGAAGGTGGCCGAGCCCGAGTTCGTCGTCGTCGGCCGCAACGCGTCCACGACCAGCCACGACACGATCACCGTGCGACCCGACGGCACCGGCTCCTCGGTCACCTACCGGGCCGACTTCGACTTCTCCGGGCCGGCGCGCTTCCTCGGGCCGATCATGAAGCCCCTCCTGGAGCGTCTGGGTGACCGCACGGCCGCCCAGCTCAAGGAGACCCTGGACCGCCGGTGAGCGAACGACGCGGTACCGGCCGTCGCGCCCTGGTCACCGGGGTCACCGGCTACATCGGGTCCCGCCTGGTGCCGACCCTGCTCGAGGAGGGCTGGACGGTGCGGGTGCTCACCCGCGACGCCGGCAAGCTCCACGACCGCTGGTGGCTGGCCGACGCCGAGGTCGTCGAGGGCGACGCCACGTCGCGCTCGACCCTGGCGCAGGCGCTGGCCGACGTCGACGTCGCCTACTACCTGCTGCACTCGATGGACGCCGACGGCGGCTTCGTCGAGCGCGACCGCGAGCTGGCCTCGGGCTTCGGCCGGGCCGCCTTCGAGGCCGAGGTGGGCCGCATCGTCTACCTCTCGGGCCTGCACCCGTCCGACGGGCCGCTCAGCGACCACCTCGCCTCGCGCGTCGAGGTGGGCGACCTGCTGATGGCCAGCGGGGTGCCGACCGCGGTGCTCCAGGCGGCCATCATCCTGGGGTCGGGCTCGGCGTCGTTCGAGATGCTGCGTCACCTGACCACCCGGCTGCCGTTCATGATCACGCCCAAGTGGCTCGACAACCGCATCCAGCCCATCGCGGTGCGCGACGTCCTGCACTACCTGGTGGGAGCGGCCGAGCTGCCGCCCGAGGTCACCCGCACCTTCGACATCGGGGGCCCCGAGGTGCTCACCTACCGCGAGATGATCATGCGCTTCGCGCGCCTGGCGGGGCTGATGCCGCGCACCATCGTCACCGTCCCGGTGCTCACCCCCCGGCTGGCCTCGCAGTGGGTGGGCTTCGTCACCCCGGTGCCCACCGGGCTGGCCAAGCCGCTGGTCGAGAGCCTGCTGCACGAGGTCGTCTGCGAGGAGCACGACATCGACGACCTCGTGGGCGCCCCCGCCGGTGGCCTGCTCGGCTACGACCGGGGCGTCACCGACGCGATCGCCGGCGACGACGCCGACCCGCGCCCGGAGCCCGGGACCGTCGACCCCGCCCGCGTCAACGCGGCCGACCCCTCGTGGGCCGGAGGCGGACGCGGCTCGTCGTCGTGACGGCCGGCGGTCGCGCCCCCGGGGCCGGGGGTGGCCCGGGTGCTCCCGGCCGGGGACGGCTGAACCCGGTGGCCGAGCTGCGCTCGTTCGTCCGGGCCGCCCTGGTCGACCCCGTGCCGCGTGACCACACCGAGCCCGACTGGGCCTTCCGGCGCCGGCGCGTCGTGGTGGTCGTCACCCTGGTCGTGGGTGCGGCCCTGCTCACCTGGGCGCTGCGCATCGAACCCGGCAACCCGATGTTCTACGTCGCCACCTTCGCGCTGGCGGCCGTGTGGGCCGTGGGCGCCTTCGTCTCGGGCCCCCTGCACCTCGGCCGCGGGCACACCCGGCACGGCGACCTCGAGAGCCGGGCCGTCGTGCAGTCCCTCGCCCTGGGCGTACTGCTGCTGGGGCTCTTCCTCGCGGGCGCGGTGGTGGTGGCCCGCATCCCGTTCCTGCGCGACCCGGTGCTGACCCTGCTCGACCACGCCCGGTACGGGTCGCTGGCCGTGGTCGCGGTGGTCACGACCGTCAACGGCGTGGCCGAGGAGCTGTACTTCCGCGGCGCCCTCTATGCGGGGGTCGGACGCAAGCACGCGGTGGCGGTCACCACCGTCGTCTACGCGCTGGTCACCGCGACCTCGGGCATCCCGCTCCTGGTCTTCGCGGCGGCGCTGGTGGGGTTCGTCGTGGGCCTCCAGCGGCGAGTCACCGGCGGCATCCTCGGCCCCATCGTCACCCACCTCACCTGGTCGCTCGGGATGCTCTTCCTGCTCCCGGTCGTCCTCGATCGCCTCAGCTGACAGGAGTCCCCGTGACCGCCGTGCTCTGGCTCCGGCGCGACCTGCGCCGGCGCGACCACCCCGCCCTGCTCGCTGCGCGGGACGCCGCCGGGGACGGTGACCTGGTCGTCGCGTTCGTCGTCGACCCGCGGCTCTGGGGCGGGGCCGGGCCGGTGCGCCGGGCCTGGCTGGCCGCGAACCTGCGCGCCCTGGACGAGTCCCTCGGGGGCGCGCTGACCCTGCTGCACGGCGACCCCCGCACCGTGATGCCCGCGCTGGCCGGGCGGGTGTCGGCCACGTCCGTGCACGTCTCGCGCGAGACCACCCCGGCGGGGCTGCGGCGTGACGGAACCGTCCGCGACGCGCTGGGGTCCGGCGTCGAGTGGGTGGAGACCGGCACGCCCTACGCGGTGGGCCCCGGCCTGGTCACCAACGGCTCCGGCGAGCCCTACAAGGTCTTCACCCCGTTCGCACGCGCCTGGCGCCGGCACGGCTGGCCAGACCCCGCACCCACCCCGCGCGAGCTGCCGCTGCGGCACGCCCGCAACGACGCCGACGCCACCGCCGCCCTCGACGCCGCGCTGTCGGCCTCCGACCTGCCGGCCCTGCCGGCAGCCGGGGAGGAGGCCGCGCTGCGCCGCTTCCGGGCCTTCCGCGACGACCACCTCGCGGGCTACGACGACGACCGCGACCGGCCGGCCCTCGACGCCACCTCGCGGATGTCGCCCTACCTCAAGCTGGGGGTCGTGCACCCGCGCACCCTGCTGGCCGAGCTGGGCGAGCGCAGCGGCACGGGCGCCGACTCGTTCCGCACCGAGCTGGCCTGGCGCGAGTTCTACGCCGACGTGCTGCACCACAACCCCAGGAGCGCGTGGCACGACCTGCGCCCGACCCTGCAGGGCATGCGCTACGACGAGCCCGAGGACGCCGTCGAGGCCTGGACGAAGGGCGAGACCGGCTACCCGGTGGTCGACGCCGGGATGCGCCAGCTGCTGGCCGAGGGCTGGATGCACAACCGGGTGCGGATGATCACGGCCAGCTTCCTCACCAAGGACCTGCACGTGTGGTGGCCCGTGGGGGCCCGGCACTTCCTCGACCACCTGGCCGACGGCGACGTGGCATCGAACAACCACGGCTGGCAGTGGGTCGCCGGCACCGGCACCGACGCCTCGCCGTACTTCCGCGTCTTCAACCCGGTGACGCAGGGCGAGAAGTTCGACCCCGACGGCGAGTACGTGCGCCGGTGGGTGCCCGAGCTGCGGCACCTGCCCGGCAAGGCCGCGCACCAGCCGTGGGAGCACGCCGACGGCTACGCGCACGGCTACCCGCAGCGGATCGTCGACCACGCCGCTGAGCGCCAGGAGGCCCTCGACCGGCTCGCGGCGGTCAAGGGGCGCTGAGGCGCGGGCGGCCGGGCGCACGATCCCGGCACGTGCGGGGTTGTGGCGCTCGGAGGGGATGCGGTGGCGCACCATCCCGGCACGTGCGAGGTTGTGGCGCGCCGGGACTTGGGCGACGCGGCGCCTGAGGGTACGCTGAGAGCACGAGGGGAGTACTTCCCAAGCTCGTTCCGGTCAGTACGAGGGCCCCATGGTCCTCCCGGGACGGCGCCGCCAGGTGGCGGTGAAGGAGACCTCAGGACAGCACCACCACGCCCTGAGGAGCACCATGTCGACCCTCCCCACCCTGCTCGCGGCGGTCCAGCCGGCCGCCGCCCAGGACTCCGTCGGGACCCCCTTGCTCTGGGGGATCACCATCGGCGGCGTCCTGCTGCTCTTCGCCCTCGACTTCGTCATCACCCGCAGGCCCCACGAGGTCTCGATGAAGGAGGCCGTCGGCTGGTCGTCCTTCTACATCGCGCTGCCGCTGGCGTTCGGGGTGTTCGTCTGGAGTCGGTACGGCGGCGACCGGGGGATCGAGTACTACACCGGCTACCTCGTCGAGAAGTCGCTCTCGGTCGACAACCTGTTCGTCTTCATGCTGCTGCTCACCGCCTTCGCGGTGCCCAAGGAGCTCCAGCAGCGGGTCCTCCTCATCGGCGTCGCGGGGGCGCTGGTGCTGCGCGGTGTCTTCATCGCCCTGGGCGCGCAGATGATCGCGACCTTCTCGTGGACCTTCCTCCTGTTCGGCGCCGTCCTCCTGGTCACCGCCGTCAAGGTGCTGCGTGACGCCCTGTCGCACGAGGAGGCCGCCGTCGACATCGGCAGCCTGCGCACGGTCCGGCTGCTGCGCCGCGTCCGCCCGGTCGTCGAGGACTACCGCGGCCCGCGGATGACGGTGATGGAGAACGGCCGGCGCGCCCTCACCCCGCTGGCGCTGGTCACCGTCGCCATCCTCGGCACCGACATCGTCTTCGCGGTCGACTCCGTGCCGGCGGTCTTCGGCATCACCGGCGACGCGTACCTGGTCTTCGCCACCAACGCCTTCGCCCTGCTCGGCCTGCGCGCCTTGTACTTCGTCCTCGAGGGCCTGCTCGGAGCCCTGGCGCACCTGGGCTTCGGCCTCGCGGCCATCCTGGCGTTCATCGGCGTCAAGCTCGTCCTGCACTGGGCGCACGGCGTCTGGCCGGCCACCCCCGAGGTGCCTACCTTGGCCTCGCTGGGCGTCATCGTCGGCATCCTGGCGCTGGTCACGGTCACCAGCCTGGTGGCCAAGCGCAGAGCGGAGGCCGGCGGGACGGACGACGATGCGGCCCCGCGTCGCGAGACGGTCGGTTCCGAACCGTCGTGAGCCGTTGGGGCCGGTCGTCGGCGCCGGTAGGTTGAGCGGGTGAGCGCGCCCCCCACCTCCCGTCGCGTCGACGGCCCGGCCGGCACGGCCGAGGTGCTCGACACCGGGGCGCTGGTGTTGCGGTGGGCCCCCGCCGGCCGCGACCCGGTCCTGTTCGCCCCTCCGGGCGCCGGATCCGAGGCCGGGATGCCGCCGCACGCCGGCATCCCGGTGTGCTGGCCGTGGTTCGGGCCGGGGCCGCAGCCGGAGGCGCCGGCCCACGGCATCGCCCGTGGCGCGCTCTGGCAGTACCGCGGCACCATCACCGACGGCGACGTCGCCACCGTGACCCACCGCCTCACGCCCGACGAGGCCACGAGCCCCTGGTGGCCGCACCCCTACCGGCTCGACCTCGAGGTCACCCTCGGGCCCTCGCTCACCCTGCGCCTGAGCACCAGCAACCTCGGCGACGAGCCGTTCGTCGTGGGGGAGGCCCTGCACGCCTACCTGGCCGTGGGCGACGTGCGCGAGGTCCGGGTGGGCGGTCTCGACGGCGCGACCTTCCACGACAAGGTCGCGGGCGAGGACCGGGTGCAGGAGGGCGACCTCGTTCTCACCGGCGAGACCGACCGCGTGTACCGCTCCGCCGCACCGGTGGTCATCACCGACCCGGTGCTCGGGCGGCGGCTCGTCGTCGAGACCGACGGTGCGGCCGACCGGGTGGTCTGGAACCCTTGGTCCGAGAAGGCCGCCGGCATCGACGACATCGGCGCGCACTGGCCGCGCTTCGTCTGCGTGGAGGCCGCCAACGCCCTCGCCGACGTCGTCACCGTGGCCCCCGGCGCCACGCACACGCTCACCTACCGGCTCACCGTGGAGGACCTGTGACGTCCTGGCTCGACACCCCCGCCCACCGCACCTGGCTCGAGGGCGGCCTCGCCGACCTCGTCGCGTTCTCGCTGCGCTCCATCCGGCCCGAGGGAGGCTTCCACCACCTCGACGGCGCGGGGGAGCCGCTGCCCGGCCGCTCGCCGCAGCTGTTCCTGACGGCACGGATGGGGTACGTCGCGGCCATCGCGGTACGGCACGGCATCCCTGGAGCGGGCGAGCTGCTCGACCATGCGATGACCTCGCTCACCGGCCTGCACGCCGACCCCGAGCACGGGGGCTGGCTCAGCGAGCCCGGCAGCGTCACCCGCAAGATGACCTACGACCACGTCCACGTCGGGCTCGCCGCCGCCGCCGCCCTGGAGGTCGGGCACCCCGCGGCCGCGCGCCTCCTCGCGCAGGTCGCCGAGGTCGTCGACGCCCACCTCTGGGACGACGAGGCGCAGGCCCTGCGGGAGTCGTTCGCTCCCGACTGGAGCGACTCCGAGGACTACCGCGGCGCCAACGCCAACATGCACGGCCTCGAGGCGTTCCTGGCCATGGGCACCGCGCTGCAGGAACCGCGCTGGCACGAGCGCGGGCTGGCCGTCGCCGCCCGCCTCATCGACGGCGCGGCCCGCGAGCACGGCTGGCTGCTGCCCGAGCACTACACCCCCGACTGGCAGGTCGTGCTCGACTACAACCGCGACGAGCCGATGCACCCGTTCCGGCCGTACGGTGCGACCTTCGGGCACTCCCTCGAGTGGGCCCGCTTCCTGCTCCAGCTCGACGACTCGCCCCTGGTCGCGTCGCCGCCCTGGCTGGCGGAGGCCGCCGAGGCGCTCACCCGGCGAGCCCTCGACGGCGGCTGGAGCCTCGACGGGCGCCCGGGGCTGGTCTACACCGTCGACTGGGACGGCACCCCCGTGGCCGACGTGCGGCTGCACTGGCCGGTGTGCGAGGGCATCCAGATCGCGGCGTACCTGCTGCGACGCACCGGGGACGAGCACTGGGAGGGCTGGTACCGCCGGCTCTGGGACCACGCGGCGCGCTACTGGGTCGACGAGGCCGGGACGTGGCGCAACGAGCTCGACGACCGGATGCACGAGGCCGGCCACATCTGGCCCGGGCGCCCCGACGTCTACCACTGCGGCGGCGCGCTGGCCACGCCCCTCGAGGTCTGAGGGTCGCGACCCCGGCGGACCGGCGCCGTACCGACCGGCCTCAGAACCAGCCGAGACCCCGCCCGATGAGCAGCAGGCCGAACACCACGAAGGCGGCAGACGCGCCGTACTTGATGGCCTTCTCGGGCAGCGCGCGACCCAGGACGGCGCCCACGCCGATCGCGAGCGCGTCGGCCGCGACCATCCCCACGGTGCTGCCGATCCAGGTGCCGAGCCAGCCCTCCTGGGTGGCCAGCGTGATGGTGGCGAGCATCGTCTTGTCGCCCAGCTCGGCCAGGAAGAACGCGCCGCCGACGGCCAGCAGCGCGGCGCCGGTGCTGCGGCGGGCCTTGTCGGCCTCGTCCTCGGTGAGCTCGTCGCCGCGCAGGGTCCAGGCGGCGAAGACCAGGAACGCGACGCCGGCCACGACCGAGATCGCACCCTGGTACTGCGAGAAGGCGGTTCCCACCAGGGCGCCGAGGCCCACCGAGAGCAGGTGCACGATGGCGGTGGCGGCGGTGATGCTGATGAGGACGTCGCGCACCCGGTAGCGGGTCGCGAACGTCATGGCCATCAGCTGGCTCTTGTCGCCGAGCTCGGCCACGAAGATGACGGCCGTGCTGATCAGGAAGGCGTTCATGTGATGGTCTCCTCGCGGCCGGCGAGGTTCCTGGGGAGGACGTCTCGGCCGGACACGTCCTCGAAAGATGGTCGTGAGCTGGCCGAAAGTCTCGTCCGCCACCCGAGGTGGCCCACCGCACCGGACCCGGAGGTCAGTGTGTCGACACGGCGATTGGGGACTACTCCCTTTCGGCCGCCAGGATAGCGGCGGGGGGAGGGCTGCGCGAAATCCGGTCCATGCCGGTTCAGGGGGCGCGGCGGGTGGCGGCGATCAGCCCGGTCAGCCGGTCTCGGAGGTCCTCGAGTTCGGCGAGGTCCATCCCGAGCCGGGCCAGGACGGCCGGGGGGATGCCCTCGGCTCGGCGCCGCAGCCGACGCCCGGTGGGGGTCAATGACACCGCCACCACCCGCTCGTCGCGTGGGTCGCGGTCCCGGCGGATGAGGCCGGCGGCCTCGAGGCGCTTCAGCAGGGGGGAGAGCGTGGCCGGCTCGAGGCTCAGCCGCTCGGCGATCGCGGAGACCCGCAGCGGCGCCTCCTCCCAGAGGGCGAGCATCACGAGGTACTGCGGGTGGGTGAGGCCCAGGGGCTCGAGCAGCGGCCGGTAGAGGCCGATGACGTTGCGCGACGCCACGGCCAGCGCGAAGCAGACCTGGCGGTCCAGGGCGAGCGGGTCGTCCTCGGCCGGGCGGGGCGAGGGCGATCGCGGCGGAGTCACGATTTCCATCCTAGGACCGGTGCGGGTAGGTTCACGTCATAATACTTAGTGCACTTACTGAAGGCGAGGGGTCGACATGGCGCGTGCTGAGGTCGAGGGGCTGTCCCTGGGGTACCGCCTGGGGTGGCGGTTCCGCTACATCGCCACGAGTGTCTTCGGGCCGGCGCAGCTCGGGACGGCCGAGGACCCCCAGCAGAAGCTGCTGCGCGAGCGGCAGCGGCGGGTCGAGCGCATCCGGGCCGAGAAGGTCGCCCGCACCGACGGCTGAGGAGCCCCGGCGCCCCCGCTCGCGCGGGGCACGCCCGGCCTTTCGGGGGTGTCACGGGACGTCGGCCCGGCCGACGGCATCGCGCTGGTCGGCGGGCCCGGCATACCGGCGCTGGTGTCGTCGTTGGACCTACCTGTTGCCCATCCCTCGACAGGAAGGTCGTCATGACCGACACCACCAGCACCCCCACGCCCTCGGACGCCCCGCGCGAGGTGCGCCTCGTCGCGCGACCCGTGGGCTGGCCGACCCCCGCCGACTTCGAGCTGGCGACCAGTGAGGTCCCCGAGCTCGCCGACGGCCAGCTGCGGGTGCGCAACGTCGTCATGTCGGTCGACCCCTACATGCGGGGTCGGATGAGCGCCGCCAAGTCCTACGCGGCTCCCTTCGCCGTCGGCGAGGCCATGGGCGGCGGGGCCGTGGGCGTCGTCGAGGAGTCGCGGGCCGACGGGTTCGCCGTCGGGGACCACGTGCTGCACGCGCTGGGCTGGCGTGAGGTGGCGGTCGTCGACGCCTCCAGCGCCCGCGTCGTCGACGTCGAGCGCGCTCCGGCCTCGGCCTACCTGGGCATCCTCGGGATGACCGGGCTCACCGCCTACGCCGGCCTGACCCGGATCGCGTCCCTCAAGGAGGGCGACGTCGTGTTCGTCTCCGGAGCCGCCGGGGCCGTGGGCGGCGCCGTGGGGCAGCTGGCGAAGGCGCTCGGCGCGAGCCGGGTCATCGGCAGCGCCGGCTCGGCCGAGAAGGTGCGCCACCTGGTCGAGGACCTCGGCTTCGACGCGGCCTTCAACTACAAGGACGGGCCGGTCGCGAAGCAGCTGCGCGAGGCCGCGCCCGACGGCATCGACGTGTACTTCGACAACGTCGGCGGCGAGCACCTCGAAGCGGCCGTCGGCTCGCTCAACCTCGGGGGCCGCATCGCGGTCTGCGGGATGATCTCGGTCTACAACGACACCGAGCCCAGCCCCGGCCCGCGCAACCTGGCGCGCCTCATCCAGACCCGTGGCCTCATCCAGGGCTTCCTGGTCGGCGACCACTACGACCTGGCCGGCGAGTACGCCGAGCGCGCGGCGGGGTGGCTGGCCGACGGCACGCTCACCTCGCGCGAGACCTTCGCCGACGGCATCGAGCACGCGGTCGACGCCTTCCTCGGGGTCCTCAAGGGTGAGAACACCGGCAAGATGGTCGTCCGCCTCTGACGCGGGCGTCCTCGGGGGTGCGCCCCCGTCGAGAGGAGGCGACACGCCGATGCGCCGTGCCCCGTTATCCGCGTGTTGCCTCCTCTCGATCCGGGGTGCGGCGCGGCGCACCCGCCCGCGGCTCAGCGCCGGCGGGAGCTGATGACGCCGGTGTCGAAGCCGGCCAGGTGCAGGCCGCCGGCGAACCGGGCGTGCTCGATCTTCAGGCACCGGTCCATCACGACGTCGAGCCCGGCGGCGGCGGCGCGCTCGGCGACCGCGTCGTCGCAGAGCCCGAGCTGGAGCCAGAGGGTCTTGGCGCCGACCGCGAGGGTCTCGTCGAGAACCTCGGGCAGGTCCGAGGCCTTGCGGAACACGTCGACCAGGTCAGGCGCCTCGGGCAGCGCGGCGAGCGACGGGTACACCGGGTGGCCGAGGATCTCGCTCACGGACGGGTTCACGAACCACACCGTGAAGTCGGTGCTCGACAGCAGGTAGGTCGCCACGAAGTAGCTGGCCCGCGAGGGCTTGGCCGACGCCCCGACGATCGCGACCGTGCGGGTACGACCCAGCAGTGCCCTGCGCTCCTGGGCGGACGGCGACGTCCAGCCCGCGCTCATCGGGCGTCCTTCGCGGCGGTGGCCAGGGCTTGGTCGAGGTCCCAGAGGATGTCCTCGACGTCCTCGAGCCCGACGCTGATCCGCACCAGGTCCTCGCCGACCCCGGCGGCCTCGAGCTGGTCGGCCCGCAGCTGCTGGTGGGTGGTGCTCGCCGGATGGATGACGAGGGTCCGGGCGTCGCCGATGTTCGCCAGGTGGCTGCACAGCTGGAGCGACTCGATGAACCGCGCCCCGGCATCCCGCCCGCCGCGGACGCCGAACGAGAAGACGGCACCCGGGCCCTTCGGCGTGTAGCGCTGCGCTCGCTCGTGGTGCGGGTGGTCGGGGAGGCCGGCCCACCGGACCCAGCCGACCCGCGGGTCCTGGTCGAGCCAGCGTGCGACCTCGTGGGCGTTGGCCAGATGGGCGTCCATGCGCTGGGGGAGCGTCTCGATGCCCTGGAGCAGCAGGAACGCGGAGTGCGGCGAGAGCGCGGGCCCGACATCCCGCAGCTGCTCGCTGCGCAGCTGGGTCAGGAAGCCGTACTCGCCGAAGTTGCCCCACCACTCGATGCCGCCGTACGACGGCACGGGCTGGGTCATCCGCGGGAACTTGCCGTTGCCCCAGTCGAACCGGCCGCTCTCGATGACCACGCCGCCGAGCGTCGTGCCGTGCCCGCCGAGGAACTTCGTCGCGCTGTGGATGACGATGTCGGCGCCGTGCTCGATGGGGCGGCAGAGCCAGGGGGTCACCGTCGTGGCGTCGACGACCAGCGGGATGCCGGCGGCGTGCGCGACGTCGGCGAGGTCGGCCAGGTCGGCGACCTCGCCGCTGGGGTTGGCCACGACCTCCGCGAAGAGGCAGCGGGTGGCCGGGGTGATCGCGGCCGCGTAGTCGGCTGCGTCGGTCCCGCGGACGAACGTCGTGTCGACCCCGAAGCGGCGCAGCGTGACGTCGAGCTGGGTCAGGGTGCCGCCGTAGAGGCTGCCGGCCGCGACGATGTGGTCACCGGAGCCGGCCAGCGCCGCGAAGACCAGGAACTCGGCGGCCAGCCCGCTGGCGGCGGCGACGGCGCCGATGCCGCCCTCGAGGCTCGCCATCCGCTCCTCGAAGGCCGCGACGGTGGGGTTGCCGATGCGGGTGTAGATGGACCCGTACTTCTGCAGCGCGAAGAGGCTGGCGGCGTCGGTGGTGTCGTCGAAGACGAAGCTGCTCGTCTGGTAGATCGGCACCGCGCGGGCCCCGGTGGTGGGGTCGGGCGCCCCGCCGGCGTGCAGGGCGCGGGTGCGGAACCCCCAGCTGCGATCGGTCATGACCGAAGGATCCCACGGTGGCGGCCGTGGACCCGTGCCGGGCAGCGAGGAAGCCCGGTTCCTGGACAGGGGCCGACGTTCCGCGCGGCTCAGGCAACGCCGTGCGACCTGAGAGCGGGACTCAGCCGGCACCGGCGGGAGGTGGTGGGCCCCGTGGGGCTCGAACCCACAACCTACGGATTAAAAGGTCATGGCACCCTGTGTCAGGAAGGCTCATCCAGTCGCTCGACCTGCAATTTCGCTCTCAGCCTACGTCGGTGAGACGCCGTGAGACGCCCTGCAACTGCACCACAACTGCACCGTCGAGTCGTCGAGGCGTGGCCCACTCAGGCGCGAAGCGCTGCGGCGAGGTCGGCGAACTGGTAGTCCATGATGTCGAGGACGAGCCGGGGCTCGACCCGGAAGTAGTCGTGCACGACGACGTTGCGCAGGCCCGCGACAGACGCCCCCGGCATCGAGGCACGTGTCTCCTCGGGCAGTGCCCGCACGGCTTCTACGACGACGGCGAGGTTCGCAGGACCGCGTCGTTGGCCACGTCGGTGAAGTCACCCGAGCTCAAGTGCGGTGCGTACTCCTGGCAGCGCCCGATGGCGTGCAGGGTGTCGTCGAACCGTTGCTGGTCCGACCGGCTCACACCGCCAGCCGCGTCGAGTAGGGCGCTGGCCGACAGGTCCTCCCGGAGCAACGAGGGCGCCACGACGTTAGCCCGGGTACCGAGGAGGAAGCTCAGCTCTTCGGCGATTCCGGAGACACGCAGCAGCGGGATGCCGCGTCGGGAAGCAGGTCGACTAGGAGGTCCATGTCGCGTCCAGGACCGGCCTCGCCGCGCGCCACGGAGCCGAACAGTGGTGCGTTGCTCGCGGAGTATCGGCGAAGTTCATGAGTAGGTAAATTTTCCGACTTCCCGTTGCGGTGCCGAGGATTGCGGGCTCTTCACGGATGAGCGTGGTTCGGGATCGGTAGTCCTCCGGCGATGAGGAGCATCCGGAGGCGGTAGTTGTCTCGGTTGCGCAGGCCGCGGGCGATGCGGCGGTGGAGCTCGATGAGGCCGTTGACGGCTTCGGTGCCGCCGTTGGACGCGCCGTCGGTATCGAAGTAGCCGAGGAACTCCCGGCGCCACCGGCGCAGGGTCTTGCCGAGGCGAGCGACCTCGGGGATCGGGCAGGTGGGCAGCGTGGCGACGATCTTCTCCGCGACGGCACGGCCGGCCGCCAGGGTGTGCTGGTGGTAGGCGGCCCGGACCTGCTGGGCACATCGGTAGGCGAGCTCAACCTCGAGGTGCTCCTCCCGGGCGGTGAACGCAGCGTGCAGGCGGGCGCGTTGCCGGTCGGTGAGGTGCTCCTGCCCGGCGCGCAGGATGTTCCGGACCCGGTACAGCGGGTCGCCGCGGCGGCCTCGGTGGCCGGTGGTGTCCTGCTGCACCCGGCGGCGGACGTCGTCGACGACGGCGGTGGCGAGCTTGACGACGTGGAACGCATCGAGCACGGAGCGGGCGTCCTCGAGCTGGTCGTCGACGGCGTTCTTGTACCCGTGGAACGGGTCGAGCGTGGCGATCTCCACGCTCGAGCGGAACGCCTCTCCGCGCTGGTGCAGCCAGGTCTTGTAGGTCTCACCGGAGCGGCCCGGGACCAGGTCCAGCAGCCGCGCCTGCACGTTGCCGCGGCTGTCGCGGGTGAGGTCGACCATCCCGGTCAGCTCCTTCGGACCCCGCCCGCCGTCCTCGATCGGCTTGGTCGAGACGTGGTGCCACACGTGCTCGTCCACGCCGAGGATCCTCACGCCCTCGAAGCGGGACTCATCCGCAGCGGCCGCGGCCAGGATCGGCTCGATGCTGATCCACACCGTCGACCACGACGTCCCGAGCTGGCGACGGACCCCGTTGACCGACGCGTGCTCGCGGCGGATCTGTTCGATCGCCCACCGGCACGCCCTGGTGGTCAGCTTCGACCGCGGCGCCGCGACCCTCTCGTCCTGCTCGACGAACGAGACGACCGGGCACCCGGCGTCCGGGCACACCCAGCGCCGCTTGCGCCACCGGATCCGCACCGCAGCACCGAACGCGGGCGCGTCGACCAGCTCCACCACGTCCCGACCATGACCACGGGCAACGACACCGCAAGCCGGGCAGCCCATCACCACCGGCTCGGACTCCACCGTCACCACGAGCCGGCCGCGATCGTCACGCTCGGCCGCAGTCACATGCAGCCCTTCGATGCCAACGATCAGGTCGCACCGGTCGCAGTAGCCGCCGAAGGCAGGGCAGCACACCGTAGGGTCATCCATGTCGAGGTCCTTGAGATCAGGAGAGGTAGAAGTCCTCTGATCCTCGGGGGCCTCGACCCCTACCCCCGACAACCACCCCACTCAGCGCGTCGCGCCCTCACCCACGCTCATCCGTGAAGAGCCGCTTATCAAGGCTGCAGGGAAGGCGAAGAGTTTGAAGGGATCGGGCGTCTTCGCAGCGGTCGGCTTCGCCGCGACGGTCGCTGAAGACGAGGACCACGACGTCAAGCGCGCTGCGGTCAGCACCGGCGCAGGCCTGCTGGGGTCCATAGCCGCAGGTGCCGCTGTGGGGGCGGTCGCCGGGTCGCCAGCCTTCGGCATCGGAGCCGTACCGGGTGCTGTCATCGGTGCCGTTGTAGGTTTCGGCGTTGGGCTGTACACGTCGGGCGTGGCCGAGTCCATGTACGATAATGGGCTGCATTCGTCCAACTGGTCCGACGGCGTCCGATCCGTCACCGGGTTCTTCACGGATTGGTAGAAGATATGAACTTTACGCCATCCAGCCTTTTCCGGCGGCCGATTGAATCGAGCATCCGACAGCGCGACGGTGGAATCCAGATCCGCACGGTTGTTCGTGAACTGCCGGGTATCGTCGTACTCTCCGGCTGTCTATTGTTGTTCGTGCTCGTCGGATTGTCCGCTCTGCGAGGGGGAAGCAGTGGCGGATGGGTCGCCTTCGCTTTCGCGGCGGTCGTTGCCTATCCGTTGTTCCGCCGCTTAGGCGGCGGGGGCGACATCATCGTTACGGGTAAAGGCGTGGCCCAACGGATCCACTACAAGACGCGATGCGCGGACTGGGCCGCCATCGACGGCGTTAATTTCGATCCGTCCGGTCGGGTGGACGTGCGCATGCTGGACGGTGATCAGGCGGGTTTCGTAACGCTCGGTCTCCCAGCCGTGACCTGGGAACGGAACTTGTACGCCTGGCGGGACGACCCGACCTTGCTCGACCTAGGACGGCTGGGGATTGAGGTAGACAGGCTGCGACATGAGGCCCGCACCTTGGACCCAGCGCATCGATAGCCACCTATTGGATGTTCGGAAGTCGGCGGACGGCGCCCCGCACCGGCACGCCTCGTTCGCTGGCCGCACGGTGGCGGTCCACAAGGCTGGCGCGAACGCGGAGGTGTCGACCTTGTGCTCGGACCTTCAACACCGGTGTCCTGGAACGGTGACCACGGCTTCCTGGACAGTCGACCAAGGCGTGCCGAGCGCTCCTGGCCTGCGGGGGCTGAGGCAGGCGTTGAATATTCCGACTTTGACGAACTCTATTGGCGAACGACCTACCCTGCGCCGGGTGCTGCCCCGGCCGCACTTCTCGACGACGGCGGTGACGACGGGTACGTCGAGCCGGACGAGGTCGTTCACCGCGGACGGCGCCGGGAACACCGCGACCCGGGTCGACAACGGGGTGTCGCAGACGCTGGCGTGGGATCCCGAGGGGCACCTGTCGAAGGTCACCGGGTCCTCCACTGTGGCGGAGTTCCTCTACGACTCCGAGGGGAACCGGATGACCCGCCGGCAGGGTGGGAAGACGACCCTGTACCTCGGGCCGACGGAACTGACCGTCACCACCTCGACGGGGGTGGTGACCGCGCAGCGGTACTACTCCTTCGCCGGCCGGACGGTCGCGGTCCGCAAGGGCGGCTCGAACGCCGACGTCTCGACGCTGTTCTCGAACCCGCAGAACACCGCGCTGCACTCGGTGGTCAACACCACCTCGACCCTCACGGTCCGCCGGTCCACCCCCTACGGCGGGACCCGCGGTCCGGGGGTGTCCTGGAACGGTGACCACGGCTTCCTCGACGGGCCGAGCGACAGCGCGACGGGCCTGACCCATCTGGGGGCTCGGGAGTACGACCCGAGCCTGGGCCGGTTCCTCAGCGTCGACCCGGTGATCGACGTGCAGGACCCCCTGCAGATGAACGCCTACACCTACGGGCAGAACAACCCCGTCGCGATGTCCGACCCCGACGGGCGCCGCCCGCTCGGAGCCGGCGACTCGGCCTGCACGAACTGCAAGCTCACCACGAAGAAGTCCTCCAGCGGCAAGACCACCCGCTCGTGGAGCTACCGGAACGAGTCCCACGGATCGAGGAGCGTCTACGGCAGCCGCAGCAGGAGCTACAAGTACACCGGCGGACGCAACTACCGGCCCTATGTGCGCGAGACCATCAATGATCAGATCTCGCGCAAGCGCACTCAATGGGCTGCGATTACGGCCGGGGCTAATGCCGCGCTCAAGAGCGGTGACTTCGCAACCCAGCTTGCTCAATCTCAGTCAACGTCCCATGTGGGTACCCATAGGTTCTACGGGCGCCATGGTGTGGCGTCGTATGAAGGTGATCTCGCGACCAATGCGCGGTTGGGAAAGCTGGCGACAAAGGGGGCCTGGGTCCTTGCTCCCTTTGGCGGGGCGCTCGAGGCCGAACAGGAGCGGCGAGACGTTCTCCAGCTCGGGGCAACCGACGAGCAGGCAGACGACGTCGCGAACGCAACATTCGCTGCTGCGACCGCGACGGGCCTCACCGCGGGCGCGGTCGGGGCAGGTGTGGGTACGTTCCTGTTCCCCGGTGTTGGGACTGTTGCTGGCGCCGCGATTGGGTTCGGCGTCGGCTGGGCGTTCTCGGCCCTGGCGCAGAGTTTCTATCAACCGGCCATCCGGAATCACTACGGTGTTCCGAATGGCTGACAGCGGTGGGACTATAGCGTTGTTGACCGGCGCATTCGGAGTGCTCCTGGGTGCGAGCGGACTCTGGGCCTGGAAGAAGGCCCGCCGGGATGCGGGCGTGTGGAGCAGGTTGGAACGGGGCGCTATAGCCATCGGTCTATATGGCCCAGCAACCGCGAAGTACTTTCCGCGCTGGTTCTGGTTGGGAAGTGCTCTCATCGCGCTCTACGGCCTGCTCGGAGTATCTTTTACTCTTGAGGCGCGAGGTGTAGATGTCCCTCTGATCGGTACGGCAGATGGCGACTTTTACCTATTGGCGCTACTCGTCGCTCTTATGGTGATCTGGCTCCTTATCCCCCACGCAGAGTACTGGATCAGGAGGATCCACCGGGCCCGTGCCCTTGGAAGTGGGAAGGGCTGAAGGCGGTCCGCCGTCCACGCCCTACGGTGGGACGCGCGGTGGGGCGTGGACTGGAACGGTGACCACGGCTTCCTGGACGGGCCATGCGACAGCGCGACGGGGCTAACCCATCTGGGGGCTCGGGGGTACGACCCGAGCCTGGACGGTTCCTCAGTGTCGACCCGGTGATCGATATGCAGGACCCGTTGCAGATGAACGCGTACACCTACGGGCAGAACAACCCGGTCGCGATGTCCGACCCCGACGGGCGCCGCCCGCTCGGAGCCGGCGACACGGCCTGCTCCAACTGCAAGCTCACGACGAAGAAGTCCTCCAGCGGCAAGACCACCCGATTCTGGAGCTACGGCGACGAGTCCCACGGGTCGCGGAGCGTCTACGGGGCCCGCTACACCGGCTACAAGTACACCGGAGGACGCAACTATCGGGCACCATCGCCGAGGGCGGACGACTACCGCTCCGACGCACGTCGAGCACAGATCGCAGCGAGCGCCCGCGCCGCCGCGCGCGCCGCCGCGCGTGCCGCGGCTCGCGCCGAAGCTCTTCGCCAAGCCGAGCGCCGCGCCGCGGGCGAGCGCGCCGCCGCGTGGAGCATGGCCGGACAAAGCGGGCGCCCCGATCCCAGAATGGTGAACGGCGTGAAGGTGGCTGGGCGGGGGTTGGCCGTCGCCGGCGTCGCCGTTTCCGCCTACTCGTCGTATAACGTCGTCAAGGATGAAACGGGCAGCGCAGGTGCCGCGGCAGCAGCGGGCGCGATCTCCGGTGCCGGCAGCCTCGCTACAGGCTTGGCTGGGGCCTACGTCGGCGCCGCGATTGGCACCGCGATACCTATCCCAGTCCTCGGCACCGTTGCGGGGGCAGCAATCGGCTTCGGCATCGGCGCGGTGGCCGGGTACTTCGCCAGCAAGGGAGCCGAGCAGGGCACAGTCGCGGTGTACGAGAGGTTCGAATAAGTGAGCGGAGCGGTTCTGGGCGCGCTTGCCACCTTGGTGATTGGGATGGCCGGCTTGAAGTTTTGGGTCGACTGTCGAAAAAGCAAGGAAAAATGGGAGCGATATGCTCGTGCATTTGCGCTGTCAACCTCTGAGCGTTTCGCAAACGGCTTCACAGGATCGGGGATCCTGCTGTATATCGGCCTCGTTGGGTACGGTGTCGGGCTACTCGGTTTTGCGGCGCTCGATCACACCCCTGGACAGTCGGTGACTAAGGACGTTGGACTGGTTCTATTTGTTGTTGGCGTCGCAAGCATTCTTTCGGGATTGATAGCGAGCATCTTTGTAGCATTGGCGCAGCGTCCTGTGTGGTTTTTTCCGCATAGGGAATGAGGCCCTATTTGAGCGGCGTCTCGGGCGCTCCACCAGTTGAGGGACATTCACCAAATTGGCTCGTCACGGATGAGCGTGGGTCGGGATCTGTAGACGTCCGGCGATAATGACCGCCGAAGGCGGTGGCTTGTCTCGGTTTCGGAGACCGGCGGGCGATGCGGCGGTCAAGCTCGATGAGGCCGTTGACGGCTTCGGTGCCGCCGCTTCTCGCGCCGTTGGTGTCGACGCAGCATGGGAACTCGCTGCTCCATCACCGTGAGGTCTTGCCG
Organism: Nostocoides sp. Soil756; assembly: GCF_001428065.1. Lineage (GTDB taxonomy): Bacteria > Actinomycetota > Actinomycetes > Actinomycetales > Dermatophilaceae > Phycicoccus. Next base: position 110,592 of record NZ_LMSE01000007.1, on the reverse strand, counting down.
AGGCGGGCAACCTCGGGGATAGGGCCGGGGGGCGAACGTCGTGACGATCTTCTCGCGATCCCACGACCGGCGGCGTAGCTGTCCTGGTGGTGGGCGACACGGAGCTGCTGGGCGCACCGCCAGGCCAGCTCGACCTCGACGTGCGCCTCCCCCGCGGTGAACGCGGCGTGCGACCGGGCTCGCTGCCAGTCGGTTCAGGCGATCCCCGCCGACGCGCAGGATGATCCGCATCCGGTACAGCTGGTCGCCGCGGCGGCCGCGGTGTCCAGTGGTGTCCTGCTGGACCCGGCGGCGGACCTCGTCGACGGCCTGGGTGTCGAGCCTGACGACGTGGAACGCGTCCAGGACGGAGCGGGCGTCCTCGAGTTGGTCGTGGACGGCGTTCTTCCACCCGTGAAACGGGTCCAGCGTGGCCATCTCCACCCGACTTCTGAAGTATTCCCCGCGGTCTCGGAGCCAGGATGTGTAGGTCTCACTCCATCGGTCCGGGACCATGTCCAGCAGCCGGGCATGGACACGGCCTTCGCTCGCGGGTGAGGTCGACCATCCCGGTCAGCTCCTTGGACCCCGTCCGCCGTGCTCAACGGGCTTGGTGGACACGTGGTGCCACACGTACTCGTCAACCCCGAGGACGGTGGCGCTCTCGAACCGGGACCAGTCCGCGGCGGCCAGGGCCAAGACCGGCTTGATCAAGGTCCACACAGGCGACCAGGACGTGCCGAGCGCCACTGGCCTGCGGGGCTGAGCCAGGCATTGATTATCGTAACTATTGCGAACGCAATTTGGGAGTTCGGGCGCCAGCCGGGCATCGGCCACGTGAAGTCCGTGCGCGTGGCGCGCAGCGAGCCGGCGGTCGACCGGGCGGCCCCTGCCACGGATTGTCACGGCTCAGACATGACGCATGATGCCTCGAAATGAATTCGAGCAGAGCGATCTCGGCACCGCTGGAGTTGCGATGGTGCAGTTGAACGGTCGTTTGGATCAGCGGCTGACTTCGAAACTGTTGTGGCACACAGTTTTCGGTGGGCCCCGTGGGACTCGAACCCACAACCTACGGATTAAAAGGTCACGGCACCCTGTGTCAGGCAGGCTCATCCAGTCGCTGGACCTGCGCCTTCGCGTCCACCCTACGTTGATGAGACGCCAGGAGACGCCCTGCAACTGCACCACAACTGCACCGCCGGGTGCGGGGGCTTTGGCGCGCTTCAGGCGCCAAGGGCGGCGGAAAACCCGTGCTCGACGATGTCGAGGACGAGCTGGGGATCGACGCGAAAGGTGCTTGCGCACCATTACGTTCCGCAGGTCGGCGATGGGTGACTAGACACTTCCGGAAGTCACGCGAGCTCGGGTGTGGTGCGTGGTTCTGCTAGCGCTCGATGGCGCGCAGGCCGTTGGCGAAATGTTCATGACCGACCGGCTCATACAGCCACCGCGCTCGACCGAGTGCCGGCCGACACGTCGTCCCGGAGCAGGTGGCGATGTCGTTGGTGCGGTCGCGGATTGTGGAGGCCGTCATGGCGGTTTGCCGGTGGCGAGCTGCATGTCGCGGGAGGAGTCGGTGTCGGCTACCGGGGTCGAGGTCGAGGTCGTGGCGTGAGCCGGCGAGAAGGTATGCCAGCGCTTCGAGGTGCAGCGCGGTGAGGCTCGCCAGAGCGAGGGTGGTCCAGGCTGGTCGCGCGGCCGCTGTCAGTGTGCGCTGGTGGGCGGGCGCGAGGTCTCGGTGGTCACGGCGACTATTCCATGCCGGCGCCGCTGGTGCCGGTGCCATCGGTGCCGCCGGTACACGCAGCACCGGGCTCGGGGGTCTGTGGCCCTTGGCGGTACTCGCGGACGAACTCGCCCAGTCTCGGGTCGTCGACGCCGTCCAGCTCGAGCTGGGTTCCCCAGGCGGAGGCGACGACGGGTGATGGAAGCCCCGTGTAGGGGGAGACGATCACGTAGTCCGCTGGAAGGTTGGAGACGAGGCCGTCGACCTGCCCGGCAGGCAGGTCGGGGGAGTAGGTGACCCATACGGCGCCGTGCTCGAGGGAGTGCACGGCGTTCTCGTTGGGGACGGGCTTGTCGTAGACGCCGCAGTTGAGCCAGACGGGGTTGTGGTCTCCGCCGACGGGCGGCGACTGTTTGTAGGTCACGGGGGTCGTGACGTGGTTCCTACTCGGTTCGTAGGTGCTCACAGCGTCGAGCGTGGGGCGGGTCGCCACGTCGCGCGCCACGGTGAACACGACGACGGCGATGATGGCCAACACGGCGAGGGAGGTGCCGCCGACCCAGAGCCACCGAGTGCGGCGTTCGCGGGCGCGCTGCTGGTTCTTCAGTTTCTCGAGCCGGGCATGGGAGGGACGATCGGGGCGGGCCACTGACGAGCTCCTTGCGACAGGGGACTCGACCAGGGTGGGACCATGGTCGAGCGTGGGATGGTGAGCGCGCGGTCAGGCCGTGATCGAGGTCAGGGCAGCCTCGAGACGGGCCCGTGCGTCGGCTGCCACGCCGTGCAGGTCCTGGTTGCCGGTGACCTGCACCATGACCTCCGGATCCATGGCCTCGACGAGCACCCGGTCGTCTGCCTCCCGGACGACGACGTTGCAGGGCAGGAGGAGGCCGATACCGGGCTCCGCTCGAAGAGCGTCGAGGGCCAGCGGCGGGCGGCACGCCCCGAGGATCCTTTGGTCCGGGATCGTCTCGCCGGTCTTCGCCGCGAGGGTCTCGGCGATGTCGATCTCCGTGAGGACGCCGAAGCCTTGGTCCTCGAGGGCGGACCGGGTCCGTGTCAGGGTTGCGTCGAAGGGGCCGTCGGTCGTGACGGACAGTGCGTAGGACATGGCGCGGGCTCCTGTCTGGGTGTCGGACGATCCGACGCTCGCAGACCGTTCCTCGGGCCACGTTGAGGAACCATGAACGTTGCGTCAAGAAGGTCGGAATGCACCGTTGCCGTGACCGCTGCGTGACGTCGACATGTGAGGCTCGACCCGTCGCCGCTCTCCTCGCCCTCGTCACCGCGGGCCTGACGGCGGACCGAACGACCACAAACAGGAGGACGGGCACATGCCAGAAGCGCACGGATCGGCAGTGCAGGAGTACCGGAGGCACCGGCGACTGGTCCTGGCCGGCAAGGTGCTCATGGGCGTTGCCGCCGTCGTGGCGATCGTCCACGTCGGGGCACATCTGACGAGCAGTCCCTCGGGGCTCGTCGACCTCGTGGCCGGCTATCCGGCGGCCGGCGCGGTCTTCGTCGTCGGGGCGGTCCTGGCCGGCCGCGCTGAGCCGGGCACCCGTCGGTGATACTTGGCCACAGTTTCTTTGCCGCTGTTGCGCTGCTGCTCTCAACGGTCTTCGTGGTCGCCAGTCTGCGCAAGCGGCTCCCGCCGGTGTGTTGGCCGGTCGTCGTTGCGGGTGGGACGGGTGCTCTGCTGGTTCCTGCCGGGATCGCTCACTACGCCGAGGATCGTTGGGATCTCGCGGCGATGGCGGCTCTGAGCGTGGCGGCGTTCGTGTCCCTGGCCCACGCCAGCCGCACGAGGATCGCGCAGCTGCCGCCGTGGTGGTCGGCGACGGTGGACCAGGAAGCGGGTCGGCTCGACCGTTGACGGACTCGCACCGCGCCGGGTCACGCGTCGTCGAGTGCGGCGTGGTCGATGAACGGTCTGTGCTCGTGATCGGCTGCGTACGCGCCGATCGGGTCGTCGTCCGCCGAAGCACCGATGACGTCGGCGACCTGGTGCTGAAAGGTGTCGAGCTCCGCCCGGAGTCGTCGTCCTGCGCGTCGGCACTCGACGTGCGACGACGGGGCACAGGCGCAGTCGGCCACGGCACGGGCCACGGGAAGGGTGGCGGCCAGGGCGGTCTCGCGCTTCGACTCCCGGAAGTAGTAGGACTCGCGGTACTGCTCCAGGTCGACAGCGCCAGTGGCGAGCTGCTGCCTCAGGCCGTCCAACAGGACCGCGTCGCTCGGGCCGGACCCCGCTCGTAGGTGGTCGGCATAGCGAGTGCGGTGGAGGGTGTGCAGGCTGCGGGCGAGGACCCGGCGTCGGGTGAGGGCGGGGTAGAGCTGCAGGACCCAGGAGATCGCCGCGGTCAGGAGGAGGAACCCGATCAGCGCCTCGAGGACGATGGCCGTCCGCATGGGTCCGTCGACCGGGACGACGTCCCCGAGCCCGAGGGTGCTGACGGCGACCGTCGAGACGTAGAGGGCCGTGCCGAAGGTCGTCGCGGCCCGGTGCCCGTGGCCGACGGTGAACGACTCCAGGCGTGGGTGGTAGACGAGCGCGAAGCCACCGACCACGCCGAGGGCCCAGAGGGCGATGACGAGAACGAGGGCAGCCGGACCGGCGAGCTCCGACCCGCGACCCCGGCGCCAGGCGAACCGTGTCCCTCGCCACACGGAGACGAAGGTGCTCCGAGCGATGGTCCCGAAGCCGCTCGGGTGGAAGAGGGTGTGGAAGATGTCCCGCAGCACCAGCCCGACGAGCAGGATCCCGGCCGTGGTCTCGAGCGTCGTCATCAGCGGGTCCCGTCCTCGGGCCGGTCGATGCCGGTCACAGGCCGGAGTAGGAGTGCATGCCGACGATGAAGACGTTGACGACGGCAAAGTTGAAGATGACGGCGCCGAAGCCGGCCAGGGCGATCCAGGTGGCGTTCTGGCGCTTCCACCCGGTCGTGGCGCGGGCGTGGAGGTAGGCGGCGTAGGCGACCCAGATGACGAAGCTCCACACCTCCTTGGGGTCCCAGTTCCAGTACGAGCCCCAGGCCTGCCGGGCCCAGATGGCGCCGGCGATGACGGTGAAGGTCCACATCGGGAAGGCGACGACGTGCGCGGCGTAGGCGAGCCGCTCGAGAGCCTGCGCCGTCGGAAGCCGGCTCATGAAGGAGCGGCGGGCACGCGCGGAGCCGCCGGTCTCGATCCGGTCCTGGATCAGGTACAGGGCCCCGAGGGCAGCGCCGAGGGTGAAGACGGCGACCGTCATGGTCGCGACGGTGACATGGACGGCGAGCCAGTACGACCGCAGTGACGGCATGAGCTGGGATGCCTCCGTGTACCAGATCGTGACGGCCGACCCGAGGACGGCGAGGACGGGCGCCAGGACGAAGGCGCCCAGCCACCGCAGGTCCCGCCGGGTCGACCAGGCGATGTACGCCAGGAGGGTGAACATGGCGCCGGCGAGCGCGAACTCGTACATGTTGCCGAGCGGCCACCGGTGGACGTCCAGGGCGCGCAGCACGACCCCGGCGACGACGAGGGCGGTACCCAGCAGGGTGAGCATCCAGGCGATGCCGGATGCCCGTCGAGCAGGCCCGGGGTCGGGACGTCCGGTCTCGTGGTCGGGCCCGTGCGTCGTCGCGACCCCCACGAGCGCGGGGCCCGAGCACTCGCCGTCGGGGGTCGGCGCCCCGGCAGGATCCACGAGCTGTTGCTGCGTCACGCGTGGAGCGGAGGTCATGGCGCCGTCCGATGTGGTGTCCTCCCGAGGCACGGTTCGGGCGAGGTGGACGACGTATCCCACGAGCGCGCCCGACAGGACGAGGAGGGCAGAGAAGACGGAGTAGTCGGAGAGCGCGGCCCAGGTCGATTCGGTCATGGCGTTCCTTTCACGGAGAGGATGATGTCGGCGACCTCGTCGTCCATGGCGGTGTCGTCGTCCTTGGCGAGACCCCCCACGGCCACGACCGTTCGGGCAGGGTCGTCGGCGGGGCGTACCCGGACGAAGACCCGGCGACGTCGGACGACGAAGCTGAGGACGAGTCCGGCGAGCGCGAGCAGGGCCGAGACGAGGGTGAGGGTCTTGCCGGGGTCGGTGCGGATGGACAGGCCGGCGAAGCGCTCGACCCCGTCGAAGGTGATCGACCCGCGACCGCCGGGCAGGTCGTAGGTGTCACCAGGGCGTAGGAGGATGCGCAGCTGGTCGGCGCCGTCCTTGCCGGGGAGCGCGGTCATCTGTGCGGTGTCGAGCGTGTACACGGACTGCGGTGCCCCGCCGGGAAACAGGGTGCCCGAGAAAGCAGTGAGGGCGAGCTGGGGGTCGAGGGCGTCGGGGAAGACCGAGTGCGGCCCCTCTTGCTGGTCGATGACGCCGGTGGGCAGGAAGAAGCCGGCGAACCCCAGCTGGTCGGGCTGGGCGCCGGGGACCTTGATGGCCCCGACGGAGGTGTAGTTGTTGTCCTGGGCGAGGAACGGGGTGGCGTCGGAGTAGAGAACCCTGCCGTCGGCGCTCTTCACGGTGACGTGGGGGGCGTACCCGTTCCCCAGGAGGAAGACCGTGCCGCCACCGGTCTCGAGCGGGTGGTTCACCTTGATGTCGACCTCTCGGGCCGGTCCGGAGGCGGGGGTGAAGCGGGTGGTGGCGGTGAAGTCACGTGGGGCGCCGAACTGTCCCCGCCCGCGGTCCTTGGTCTCGAAGGAGACGGCGAACTCGTCCAGGGTGAGCGTGAACGGGTCGAGGTGGTTGACGTCGACCATTGGGCCGGGGCTGAAGGTGTCGTAGCGCGACAGGGTGTTGGCGAACGTCTGGCCCACGGGGAGGATGACGTCGCCCTTCCAGCCGAGGAGGTGACCCCAGGCAACGCCGACCAGGACGCCGATGAGGGCGAGGTGGAAGACGAGGTTGCCCGTCTCCCTGAGGTGACCCTTCTCGGCCGACAGCGTCGCGTCGTCGTACGCGTGGATCCGGTAGCGCCGACGCCGCAGGGTGGTCCGCAGTCGCTCGCGGACCTCGTCGGGGTGCCCGTCGATCTCCAGCTCGCGATGGGCGCCCAGCCGGTCGAGCCGCCGCGGCGCTCGCGGTGGGTCGGCCCGTACCTGCCGCCAGTGGATCCGTGAGCGTGGGGCGACGCAGCCGATGAGCGAGACGAAAAGCAGGAGGTAGATCGCGGCGAACCACGGTGAGGCGTACACCTCGAAGAAGCCGAGGCGGTCGAGCGCGGGCCCGGTGGTCGGATGGTCGGTGATCCACTGCGCGGTACGGGCGGCGTCGATCGAGCGCTGGGGAAAGGTACCGCCCGGGATCGCGGCGACCGTGAGGAGCAGCAGGAGCAGCAGCGCGGTGCGCATCGACGTCAGCTGCCGCCAGACGAACCGCAGCCACCCGACGAGCCCGAGCCGAGGCTGCGTCACGGGACCGCCGGGGGCGGGCCCGTGGGCGTCCGACGCCGGCCCGGTGGGGCGCTGGTCGGTGCTCACAGCGAGACCTGGAAGCCGGCGACGAGCTCGGCCTGGACCCAACGGTTGAGGGTCTCCCACATGCCGGTGACCAGGAGTAGCCCGACGAGGATGAGCATGGCCCCGCCGAACATCTGGATGGGACGGTGGTGACGTCGCAGCCAGGCGGACGCCCGGCCGGCGCGGTCCAGTCCGGCGGCCACGAGGAGGAACGGCAGCCCGAGTCCGAGGCCGTACGCGACGGCCAGGGTGGCGCCCCGGCCCACCTGTGGGTCCACGGACGTGCTGGCCATGACCAGCACCGCGGCCAACGTCGGACCGGTACACGGCGCCCACCCCAGGGCGAACACCGCCCCGAGCGCAGGCGATCCCGCGAGCCCTGCCCGTGGTCGCCAGCGGATCCGCGCCTCCCGGCCGCTGCCCACGCCGAGGAAGGCCAGACCCATGAGGACCACGACCCCGCCACCGACCCGTGACAGCAGCACCCGGTGCTCCACCAGGACCCGACCGGCCGAGGTGACGAACACCGCACCCAGGACGAACACCACCGTGAAGCCCACCACGAACAGCAGAGCGCCCAGTACCGCCCGGCCACGCCCGGACTTCACCGCTTCCGCATCGGAGCCCTGACCGGTCAGCCCCGTCACGTAACCCAGGAACCCCGGGACCAACGGCAGCACGCACGGGCTGGCGAACGAGACGAGCCCGGCCAAGGCGGCGACGGCCACGGCCAGCGGCAGCGCGCCGGTCGCCACCGCGTCACCGGGGGCGACGGCCAGGATCTGCGTCACGACTCCGCGACCACGTCGTCGACGAGGCCCGTCAACGTGGTCGCATCGACGGTGCCGTTGACCCGGGCCGCGATCCGGCCTTTCGGGTCCAGCACCAGTGTGGTCGGCACTGTCGGCGCCTTGCCTTGCAACCGCAGGATCAGCACCCCCGCCTCGTCGGACAAGCTCGGGTAGGTGATCCCGTACTTCTGGTTGAACGCCGCCCCGCGTGCAGCCTCCTCGCGGAAGTCGATGCCCATGAACTGTACGGGCAGCGACTTCTTTTGAACGCTCTCCCAGGCCTTCTGAAGCCCAGGCGCCTCCGCCACGCACGGCGGGCACCACGACCCCCAGACGTTGAGGACCAGCACCGTCCCGCGGGTCGAGGTGATGTCCCACGCCGTGCCGTCGAGCAGCTTGCCCGACATCGTCACCGGCTCGGCCCGGTCCACCGCACGGACGGTCTCCACGGCGCCATCCCCGGACACGTAGCCCTTCTGGTCGCCGGCCTTCGCCTGCGCGGCGACAGAGTGGGGATCCGGAGAGCACCCGGCCAGCGCCGCCACGGCGGTGCTCCCGGCCAGGCCCAACAGCCCACGTCGAGCGATGTCGGCTGCGTGGCCGGTCACTGCCGACCGCCTCGTCCGGGCTGGAACGGCCGGGCACGGAAGCGCCGATGGCTGCCGACGGACGGGGCAACCGACGGGGCGGCCGATCCTCTTCCCGCCTTCGGCTGAGTGTCGACGCAGCGGATCACGGCGTAGACCACAGCGCCCCACAGGAGGGAGAGCGCCACCCCGGCGGCGAGGAGCGACCCGATACTTCCCGTGACCTCGAACACGCGCTCCACCGTGGCGTTCGCGTGTGAAGAGAGCAGCGACATCGTGTTGAGATTCCGTCAAGCCGGGCCATGGCACTTTCGGAGCCGCATCTACATGAAGTCTTCATGGTTCGGGTGGGGTGGCGGCCGGGGAACGGTCCGCACACTGGGACCACCGGCGGGTGGACCGCCACCGAACCTGGCTCGCGATCGCGGGTCCTCTTCCCGAAGGAGCCCGCGTGGCACTCAAGACCCTGGCTGTTTCGCTGACGCTCGCGGCCGTCGCGTTGACAGCGTGCAGCGGCACGGTGAGTGACGGTGCGGCGTCATCTTCGGCGTCGACGTCCTCGTTGTCCGCGACGACGTCAGCGACGTTCAACGACGCCGACGTCAGCTTCGCGACCGACATGATCTCCCACCACCGTCAGGCCGTCGAGATGGCGGAGCTCGCGGACACCCGGGCAAAGCGTCAGGAGGTCAAGGCGTTGGCGACGCAGATCAAGGACGCTCAGGGCCCGGAGATCAAGACGATGTCCGCGTGGCTGACCGCGTGGGGTCGGCCGGTACCGGCCGACATGAGCGGCATGGACATGTCGGGCTCGATGCCCGGGATGATGAGCACCGCCGACATGGCGTCCCTTTCCAAGGCCTCCGGAGCGGACTTCGACACCCGGTTCCTCACGATGATGGTGGCTCATCACGAGGGCGCCATCGAGATGGCACGTACCGAGATCTCTGACGGCGCCGACGCCGACGCCGTCGCTCTGGCGGGACAGATCGAGAAGGCGCAGACTGCGGAGATCGCGACGATGAAGAAGCTCCTCAGCTCCTGAAAGCCAAGGGTCAGGACCGCGACGCGCAGACGCAGGAGGGTAGCCATCGACGGGGCGAGGACGAGGGACAGGATGTCCCGTCGAGCGCTGGTGCTCGTCCTGCCCCTCGCGGCGGTGGGTGCGACAGGCTGCGAGGCCGACGCGCAGACGCCGACGACCACCGACTCCCCGGCGGCTCGGCTGCTCCAGCCGGCTGCGTTCGCCGAGATGATCAGGAAGCCGAGCGTGACGGCGGTGAACGTCCACACGCCGTACGAGGGTGAGATCCCCGGGACCGACGTCTTTGTCCCCTTCGACCGGATCCGCGACGAACGCGAGCGGCTTCCCGCGGATACTGCGACCCTGATCGCCGTCTACTGCCGCAGCGGACGGATGAGCAGTGACGCGGCGCGCACTCTTGCGGGTCTGGGGTATACGAACGTCGTGGAGCTCCAGGGCGGGATGGACGCCTGGGAGGCCAGTGGCCGCAGCGTGGAGCATGACGCCGGAGGGTGATGACCGCGGTGCTCGCACCGCGTTGATGTTTCCCCGTGGACAGCTCGTGGTCTTCCACCGTCGTCGTGGGGGCCGGGGTCCGGCCGTGGGTGGTGCCCGGGTCGTGCAACAGCTTCCCGCCCTGTTGCGAACACCCTGCAATAAGGTGGGGGTGTGCCGACCGCCACCGACCGACGACGCTGGACGGCCAGCGAGCGGGTGGTCCTGGTCCGAGTCGTCTCGGCGGTCCTCCTCGTCAACGCCGTTGGCTGGGGAGTTCTCCTCCTGGTCATCGCGCCGCGCGGGTACGAGGTCGGCGACGCGGGCGTGTTCGGGGTCGGGCTCGGAGTCACGGCGTTCCTGCTGGGCGCACGCCACGCCTTCGACGCCGACCACATCGAGGTCATCGACAACACCACCCGCAAGCTCGTGGGCGAGGGGAAGCGGGCTCTCGACACCGGGTTCTGGTTCGCGCTGGGCCACTCCAGTGTCGTCTTCGGGCTGTCTTTCCTCCTCGCGGTGGGCGTGCGGGCCCTCGCGGGCCCCGTCCAGGACGAGAGCTCGACCCTGCAGAGCAGTCTCGGTCTGGTCGGGACGTTGGCGGCGGGAATCTTCCTCATCACGATCGGGCTCCTGAACCTGAGTGCCTTCTTCGGCACCGTCCACGCCTACCGCCACTGGAGAGCCGGCTCGTTCGACGAGGCTGCGCTGGAGCACCACCTGCACCAGCGAGGGCTGTTAGCACGCCTCTTCCACCGGGCCGTCCAGCGGGTCGACAAGCCGTGGCACATCTATCCGGTGGGCCTGCTCATGGGACTGGGCTTCGACACCGCGACACAGGTCGCCCTGCTGGTCCTCGCAGGCGGGACGGCCGCGTACACCCTTCCCTGGTACGCAATTCTCGTGCTGCCGACGTTGTTCGCGGCCGGCATGCTGCTGTTCGACAGCCTCGACGGCATCGTGATGTCTCGCGCGTACAGCTGGGCGTTCGTCGACCCCGGGCGCAAGATCGCGTACAACGCCACCGTGACGCTCCTGTCGGTCGTCGTCGCGCTGGCCGTCGGCGTTCTGCTGCTGCTCCAGCTCACCGCGCAGCGCCTCGATGTTCCCGGGCTGTCCTGGGCGACGTCGGTTGACCTGGAGTTCGCCGGGTTCGCCCTCGTCGCCGTTTTCGCCCTCGTGTGGGCCACGAGCTTCGGCATCCTCCGACTGGCCCGCGCCCGTCGCGCCACCCGAACCCTCGGGTAGCGACCACGGCGTCAGACCGCCTCGACGACGCCCATCATCCCGAGGTCCTCGTGGTCGAGGATGTGGCAGTGGTAGACCGTCCGCCCGGGGTGGTCGCGCACGTCGACGCGGACGGTGACCTGTCCGTTCGCCGGCACGATGACGACGTCGCGCCAGTCCGGCTCGGCAGACTCCTCGGGACCGACGATCTGCATGGGCCACACGTGCAGGTGGAAGGGGTGGTCCATCGTCGTCGTGTTCGTGATGGTCCACTCCTCGACGGTCCCGAGCCGGAGCTTTTGGTCGACCCGGTCGGGGTCGAAGGTCCGTCCGCCGAAGCCGAACTCGGTCATGCCCATGCCCATCCCGCCGCCGGTCATCGTCAGCTGGCGGCTCCGGTCGACCGAGGTTCGGCGCAGGTCGCGGGCGGGGACCCCGGGGCCGCGCCATGAGACGGCTCGTGAGGCATCGGGCCCGGGAGTGATGGTGACCGCCGCGAGCGTGACGTCCTTGGAGGAGTCGACTTTGCCGCCCATCATGCCGCCACCCATGCCCATGTCCCCGCGGTCGTAGCTGCGGCTGCGGAGTGTCGTCGACCCGGTGGCCGAGGGCGAGACGAGGACGTCGACGCGGTTGCCCGGGGCGAGCAGCAGGGAGTCCCGCTCCTGTGGTGCTCGGAGAGCCTGGCCGTCGTAGCCGAGCAGCTGCCACGTTTGGCCCTCGATCTCGAGGTCGAGGAAGCGGGAGACGCAGGTGTTGACGATGCGCCACCTCTCGGTGGTGCCGGCGGCCACCTCGATGCGCGGCTGCTGGAGGCCGTTGACGAGGACGAGGTCGCCCTCGCGGCCGAGCATGGCGTCCATGTGGTCGGCCGCGGCGACGGTGCCGTCGCTCGTGAGGCTGGTGTCGCTGATGACGAGGAGTCGGTCGCGGTCGACGACCGGCTGGTCGGGTCCGGTGACGATGATGGCCCCGAGCAGGCCGCCGAAGACCTGGTCGGTGACGGTCCCGTGGTGGTGCGGGTGGTACCAGAACGTGCCCGCCGGGTGGTCGTCGGGGATCCGGTACTCGTAGTCCGCGTCCGTGCCGGGACCGACGACGCGGAAGACGTTGTCGCTCTTCCCGGCCGGGGAGACGTGCAGGCCGTGCGTGTGGAGGTTGGTGGCCTGGTCGAGCCGGTTGCGCAGGGTCACCCGCACCAGGTCCCCCGGGCGGACGACGAGCGTGGGTCCCGGCGAATGCCCGTTGTATCCCAGGGCGTGGGTGGAACGCCCCGCCAGGGTCACTCCGGGCGCCGCTTCCAACACGACCTCGAGCAGCCCGTCGGCGCTGCGACTGACCGGCGGCTCGGCGAACGAGGCCCCGCCGGTCGAGGATCTGCCCACGGCCTGCCAGGTGCCCCAGGCCCCGACCGCGACAGCGGCCGCGCCCAGGCCGCCCGCGGCGACCACGGCGCGCCGGCTCACCGGGGGGCGCGGGTCCGGCGTCATCGTCGCCGCCGTCGGGTGGTCCACCAGGCTGCGAGGGACGCCAAAGCGACGAGCGCGACCGCGACGCCCCACCCGCGCAGGCCACCGATTCCCGGCCCGGCCGAGGCGGCGCTGAGGGCCGCCTCCGGTCGCATAGCCGTCAGCATGTTCTTCTCCATGGCTCCACCATCACGCGGATAGGTGGAGATGCGGCTTGCGGCCCGTCAAGAAGCGATGAAGATCTGCGGGTCCCGCTCGACCTCCCGAAGGCTGCTCCAGCACAGTAGGACGGTCGTCGTGTCGTGGAGGAGATGGACTGTGGTAGCGCGCCTGGGACCCGTCCCACGAGCTTCCGGGTGGCCGGTGGCGATCGAGGACCACGACCGCCACCGCTGGCTGACCCTCGTCGCGACCGGGGGCATGGTGGCGGCCGCCGTGCTCGCCGTGGTCGGGCTGCCGTCGGTCGACACCCACGGACCCCTTCATCGTTTGGGTGTCATGGGCCCCACGTGTGGGGCGACGCGGGCGGCGGTGTTCACCGCCCGCGGCGAGCTCGGCCTCGCGTGGACGTACAACCCGCTCGGCATCGCCGCCGTCATGGGCGCGGCCTTCATGGTGCTGCGCGCGGGGTGGGGCGCGCTCACGTCGAGGTGGCCGGCCTGGGTCTGGTCGCCTTCCTCGGGGGCTCGCCGCCTGCTGTGGCTGGGCGTCGCCGTCGCCGTGGTCGCGCTCGAGGTGCGACAACAAGGGCGGGCCGACTTGCTGATGGGTACGTGAGGGACAGCTTGACGCATACCCCCCATGGGTAATAGCCTCACCATGTGATACCCCCGTGGGGTAAGCGAGGAGGCGGAGATGGCACACACGGTCCCGGGCTACATCGGGGAGAAGCAGGCGGTGCAGAACCGGCTGCGGCGTATCGAGGGCCAGGTCCGCGGTCTGCAGCGGATGGTCGACGAGGACGTGTACTGCATCGACATCCTCACGCAGGTCGCAGCCGCCACGAAGGCTCTCGAGACCGTGGCCCTCGGCCTGCTCGACGAACACCTCCGGCACTGCGTCACCGACGCGGTCCGGGCCGGGGGTGACGAGGCCGAGGTCAAGCTGACCGAGGCGTCGGACGCAATCGCCCGGCTCGTCCGCTCCTGACCGCACCACCACCCATCGAGAGGAACACCACCATGCCCACCCAGACCTACAGCGTCACCGGCCTCACCTGCGACCACTGCGTCCACGCCGTCACCGAGGAGCTGTCCGGGATCGATGGCGTCACCGGAGTGACGATCGACCTCGTGCCCGGGGACGCCTCCGCCGTCGCCGTCACGAGCGCGGAGCCCCTCGACCAGGAGGCCGTGGTCGCCGCGCTGGACGAGGCGGGCGACTACCACCTCACGTCCTGACCTACACGCTGGCGGCCGCACCAGGAAGGAAGACCAGTCATGACCGACGTCACCGCAGGCGCCGCGACACACGACACCGAGCTCGTGATCGGCGGCATGACCTGTGCCTCGTGCGCTGCCCGGGTGGAGAAGAAGCTCAACCGGATGGACGGCGTCACCGCGACGGTGAACTACGCCACCGAGAAGGCGCGGGTCACCTTCGTCGACGGCATCAGCGCCGCCGACCTCGTCGCGACGGTCGAGGCCACCGGTTACACCGCGCAGTTGCCGCCCGAGCCGTCGGCGACGCCCGCTGACACGGCGACCGCCGGCGAACCGGACGAGGCGGCCGGCTGGCGGCAGCGGCTCGTGGTGTCGGCGGTCCTCGCGGCCCCGGTCGTCGTCCTCAGCATGGTGCCGTGGCTCCAGTTCGACGGCTGGCAGTGGATCACGCTCACCCTGGCCTCGCCGGTCGTCGTGTGGGGCGCGTTGCCGTTCCACCGCGCAGCGGTCACGAACGCCCGGCACGGGGCGGCGACGATGGACACCCTCATCTCGGTCGGGGTGGCCGCGGCCTACCTGTGGTCCCTGTGGGCGTTGCTCTTCACCATGGCGGGCGAGCTCGGGATGCGGATGGAGTTCACGCTGCTGCCCAGCGAGGCGGGTGCCGAGCCGCACCTGTACCTCGAGGTCGCGGCGGCGGTCACGGTCTTCATCCTCGCCGGGCGGTACTTCGAGGCGCGGGCCAAGCGGGACTCGGGTGCCGCGCTGCGCGCACTGCTCGACCTCGGCGCCAAGGACGTCGCCGTCCTCCGCGGCGCCGCCCCGGAGGAGGCGGAGGTCCGGATCCCGGTGTCGGAGCTCGCGGTGGGGGACCGGTTCGTCGTCCGGCCCGGTGAGAAGGTCGCCACGGACGGCGTCGTCGAGTCCGGGACGTCGGCGGTCGACGTGTCCATGCTCACGGGGGAGTCGATCCCGGTGGAGGTGGGTCCGGAGGACGCCGTCGTCGGCGCCACCGTCAACGCCGGCGGTCGGCTCGTCGTGCGGGCCACCCGGGTCGGGTCCGACACCCAGCTCGCCCGGATGGCGCGGCTCGTCGAGGACGCGCAGAGCGGCAAGGCGGAGGTCCAGCGGCTGGCCGACCGGGTCTCGGCCGTGTTCGTGCCGGTTGTCATCGTCCTGGCCCTGGCGACCCTCGCGGTCTGGCTGCTCCTCGGACACCCGGCGGCGGCGGCCTTCACGGCCGCTGTCGCGGTGCTCATCATCGCCTGCCCCTGTGCTCTTGGGCTCGCCACGCCGACCGCCCTGCTCGTCGGGACCGGTCGTGGGGCGCAGCTCGGCATCCTCATCAAGGGTCCGGAGGTCCTGGAGTCGACCCGGGTCGTCGACACCGTCGTGCTGGACAAGACCGGCACCGTGACGAGCGGACGGATGCGGCTCGTCGAGGTCGTGCCCGCCACGGGGGAGGATCGCGACGACGTCGCCCGCCTGGCCGGCGCGGTCGAGAGTGCCTCGGAGCACCCGATCGCCCGGGCCGTCGCGGACGGGGGGCGCGACCTCGTCGGGGGCCGGCTGCCCGGGGTCGAGGACTTCTCGTCGACCGCCGGGCTCGGGGTGCAGGGGGTCGTCGACGGCCGGGCCGTGCTGGTCGGCCGCCCCTCATGGGTGCGGGACGAGCACGACGTCGTCGTCGACGACGCGCTCCTCGCCGTCGCGGCCGAGTCCGAGGCGGAGGGCGCGACCGTCGTCCTCGCCGCATGGGACGGCGTCGCCCGCGGCCTCCTCGTCGTCGCCGACACGGTGCGGTCGACGAGCCCCGACGCGGTGCGGGCCCTGCGCGGCCTCGGGCTGCGTCCGGTGCTCCTGACCGGCGACAACGACCGCGCCGCGCGGTCCGTGGCGGCGGCGGTCGGGATCGACGAGGTGCACGCCGAGGTGCTGCCCCAGGACAAGGTCGAGGTCGTGCGCGCCCTCCAGGCCGATGGCCGGGTCGTGGCCATGGTCGGCGACGGCGTCAACGACGCGGCTGCGCTCGCGACGGCCGATCTCGGGATCAGCATGGGCACGGGGACCGACGTCGCGATCGAGGCCTCGGACCTCACCCTCGTGCGGGACGACCTCACGGCCGCCGTCGACGCCATCCGGCTTTCGCGGCGGACCTTGGCGACGATCAAGGGCAACCTGTTCTGGGCGTTCGCCTACAACGTCGCGGCGATCCCGTTGGCGGCGCTCGGCCTGCTCAACCCGCTGATTGCCGGGGCGGCCATGGCCTTCTCCTCGGTGTTCGTCGTGACGAACAGCCTGCGGCTGCGAGGCTTCCGGGCATCGACGACGCCGTGAGGACGCCCGCCGCGCCGGTCCGTTGGCGACGAGTGGGGTCAGACCACCCGTTCGAGGGTCTCTCCACGGTCGGTCGTGCGCACCACGGTCTCGCCGACGACGAGGAGGACGTCCAGCCCGTCGGCGGTGCGCGTGGCGGACACCGCGGAGGCCTGACCGACCGACCCGCCGGCCGTCCAGGTGCCGCCGGCGTCCTCGCTGATGACCAGGGTGCCGGTGACGCTCACCCCGACGAGGGTGTCGGCGTCGGCCCACGCGACGGTGACGAGCAGGTCCGGCGTCGCGACCGGTGCCCAGGCCCGGCCCTGGTCCTCGGACGAGAGCAGACCCTGCTCGGTGGTCGCGAGCAGCCGGTCGCCGCTGGGCGAGGCCGACAGCGTGCGCGGTGGCGCCGGGATCGGACGTTGCTGCCAGGAGGAGCCGTCGGTGCCGACTCGCAGGGCTCCGTCGAAGCCCGCGACGACACCGGGGCCCACGGTGAGGGTGTGGAAGTCGGACTTCCCGGCCCGGGAGACCGCGGACCAGGACTGCCCGCCGTCCTCGGACCGGATGAGCCCGACGGGCTGGTCCAGGTCGGTGCCGGGACCGGGGTGGCCGGACGCGAGGTAGGCGCCGTCGGGAGCGACGGCGAAGCCCATGAGGTCGACGGCTGGCCCCACCGGCGTGGTCCCGGACGGACCGAGCCGGAACAGACCGCCGTGCGTCGCCAGGAGGACGTCTCCGCTGCCGGGGTCCGACGCGACGGCGTGGATGTGTCCCATCGGACGTGGGTCCGGGCTCGACTCTCCGAGGTCGGCATCCTGCGAGGTGGAGCCGCACGAGGCGAGGAGCAGCGCTGCGACGGCCGTGGTTGCGAGGTTGAGGGCGATGCGGTGAGGACGAGCGGCGGCTGGCCGGCGAGGCATGAGTGGCGTCTCCAGGGCTCGGGGTCGAGATCGGTGGCGGCTGGCCGCCCCGGTCGGCGGGCATCGAGCGTTTCAGCCGCAGGTTCAGGTTCGATGAAGAATCGACGAAGGATGGTGGCGCGCAGTCCCGGGCCCTCGTCGTCCCGGTGGCCGGTCCGACAGACTGGCGACGTGCCTGCTCCGGACGAGATGCCACCGGCCAGTGTGCTCGTCGTCGACGACGAGACGGCCCTGGCCGCCATGGTGTGCACCTACCTGGAACGCGCCGGCTACCGCACCCAGAGGGTCACGACCGGTCCGGAGGCCGTCCGCACGGCGCGGGAGACGGCGCCGGACGTCATCGTCCTCGACCTCGGCCTGCCCGGACTCGACGGGATCGAGGTGTGCCGTCAGGTGCGGACCTTCAGCGACTGCTACATCCTCATGCTCACGGCGCGGTCGGAGGAGACGGACCGGATCGTCGGACTCTCGGTGGGGGCCGACGACTACATGACCAAGCCGTTCAGCGTGCGCGAGCTCGTCGCCCGGGTCCACGTGCTGCTCCGCAGACCCCGGCGCGGTCCGGTCCCGGACGGCGCCGACACCCGCGTGTTCGGTGACCTGGAGATCGACCCGGGAGCGCGGCAGGTGTTCCTGGGCGGACACCTCGTCGACCTCACCCGGACCGAGTTCGACCTCCTCGAGGTCCTGTCCAGCAGACCGCGGTACGCCTGGGCGCGGCGGCAGCTCGTCGACGAGGTCTGGGACCCGGCCTGGGTCGGGGACGAGCACATCGTCGACGTCCACGTCGCCCATCTGCGGCGCAAGCTCGGTGACGACGCGGGCGAGGCGCGCTTCGTCGAGACGGTCCGCGGGGTCGGCTACCGGATGCTCCCGTCATGATCGCGCCCCGGATCGGACGGTGGGACGGCTTCGCGACGCGACTGATGCTCGCGCAGCTCGGGGTGCTCGTGGCCAGTGTGGTCACGGCTGCTGTGGTCGCGGCAGTCCTCGGGCCCCCGCTCTTCCACGCGCACCTGCTGCGGGCCCGTGGGTCGCTGAACGACAGCCAGGTCGACCACGTCGAGCGGGCCTACCTCGACTCCAGCCTGTTGGCTTTCGGGGTCGCGTTCCTCATCGCGATCGTCAGTGCGGGGGTGGTCACCTGGGTCATGGCCCGGCGGTTGCGTCGCCCGCTGGACGACCTGTCGTCGGCGGCTCGCGCGATCGCCGGCGGCCGCTACGACCGGCGGGTGGCACCGACCGGGGCGGGTGCGGAGCTCGACGTGTTCGCGGAGTCCTTCAACGAGATGGCGATGCGCCTCCAGACCACCGAGGACACCCGACGCCGGCTGTTGGCGGACCTGGCCCACGAGATGCGCACGCCGCTGGCGACCTGCTCGGCCTACCTCGAGGCGCTCGACGACGGCGTCGCCACGTGGGGGCCGGACACGAGCGGGATCATGGCGCAGCAAGTGATCCGTTTGTCCCGGTTGGCGGCCGACCTGGAGGACGTGAGCCGCGCGGAGGAGGGCCGGCTCTCCCTCGACCTGCGCGAGGTCCCGGTGGCCAGGCTGGTCGACACCGCCGTCGCCACCGTCCGGCCCCGGTTCGAGGACAAGGCGGTCTCGCTCGAACGTGTCGACGAGGCGGGTCCGGCGCCGACCGTGCGGGTGGACGCGCAGCGCTTCGGACAGGTGCTGACGAACCTGTTGGACAACGCGGTGAGGCACACCCCGGGCGGCGGCCACGTGCGGATCGCCAGCAGGGTCGACGCCGAGGAGGTCGTCATCACCGTCCAGGACGACGGTGAGGGCATCGGTGACGACCAGCTGCCCCACGTGTTCGAGCGGTTCTACCGGGGGGACACCGCCCGCGACCGCACCGACCGCGGATCCGGGATCGGTCTGACCATCAGCCGCGCCATCGTCGACGCCCACGGCGGCTCCATCACCGCGCAGAGCGGTGGACCGGGTCGAGGGGCGACCCTCGAGGTGCGCCTGCCGACCCGGGCGACGGTGCGGACATGAGTGGCCTGCTCGCGATGGCGATCCTCGCCGTCGGCGGGGTCGCCGTCGTGTACGCCGTCCACTGGCTGCTCGTGCCGTGGCGTGGTGCGCTCCGCCCGTTGCCGTACCAGTCCGGCTGGGAGCCGGACGCCCATGCCCTCTCGCGCTTCCACGTGCGGTGGTACCTCGCGACGCTCTTGTTCCTGGCCTTCGACGTCGAGATGCTCTTCATGTACCCGTGGGCGGTCGTCGTCGCAGACCTGGGCGCGAGCGCCGTCACCGAGATGTTCGTCTTCCTCGGTGCGCTTCTCGTGGCCGTCGCCTGGGCCTGGCGGGAAGGGGCGCTGCGGTGGGTGTGAGGTCCTGGCTCGCACGACGGGCCGTCCGCGCCGCGCGTGTCCTCGTCGTCGAGTGCCCGGGCTCGTGGGAGGTCCGGGTCGCTGTGGAACGGGCCGTGCGCGCCCGAGGGTGGCGACTGGCGCTCTCGCCGGCGTCCGCCGACGTCCTCGTCGTCACCGGCCTTGCGGACGGCGAGATGGCCGAGATCGTCGAGCGACACTGGGATGCCATGCCGGGACCTCGTGCCCGTGGCCGCGCCGAGAGCGCGGCCGCCGTGGCGGACGTGCTCGACGCCGCGGTGCTGGACCTCGTGGACGACGGGACACAACGCACGGATGCCGACGGACGGTCCGGGTCGGCGAGTGGCGACCCGGCACGCGCCGACGACTCCACAGGCCACGGCGACATGGACCATGGCGAGATGGACCACGGCGAGATGGACCACGGCGAAATGGACATGGCGCCGGACGGGATCCCGCTCGCCGGCGCGTCCGAGCACGACCGCGACGGGCTCGAGATGGACGAGCTGCCGCTGCGGCTGGGTCCGGTCCTGCCCGCGTGGCCGGCCGGTCTGGTCCTCGACCTGGTCCTGCACGGGGACCTCGTGGTGGCCGCCACCGGGTCCTTCGTGCCCGTAGGGGCCCCCGCCGAGGTCGGTGCGGCCCTGGTGGGGGCCCGGCGCTGTGATGACCTCGCTGCCATGCTCGACCTTGCCGGGTGGCCGGACGGTGCCGCCCGCGCCCGACGGGCGAGGGACGCGGCGCTCGACGGCCGGGACGAGGTCGCCGTGACGGTCCTTTCGGCCCTGCGCCGCCGGATCGAGAGCTCCCGGACGCTGCGGTGGTCGCTGGCGGGGGCCGGCCACGTCACGGCGGAGTCCGCACCGGGGTTCCACGTGCCGGAGTGGCTCGTCGGCGACTGCCACGACCGGCTCCTCGTCCTGGCCGACCGGGCTCGGGCCGCGACGAGCGGCGAGGGCGCCGACGTCTCCAGCGCGGAGCTCGTGGGGCCCGAGACGGTGGCGGCTCTCGTCACCGGGCTCGACGTGGGGGAGGCGCGGCTCGTCGTCGCCAGTCTGGGCGCCACAGCGGTCCGGGAGGTCGTCGATGTCTGACGCGTCGTCGCTCACGACCGTCGGTCTGCCGGGTCTTCTCCTGTGGGCCGCAGCCCTGCTCGCGTTGGCCGTTGGCGCCGTCGCTCTCGACGGCGTCCTGGCGGCGAGGTCGGAGGGAGCTCCCCTGCGGCCGAGCCTGACCCGTGTGGTCGACGAGACGGCCCGTCTGCTCCGTCAGCGGCGCCGCGCACCGCTGTCGGCCGACACCCTGGTGTGGCGCGTAGGAAGCAGCGGGCTCGTGGTCGCCGCCCTCCTCATGGTCGCCGTCGTCCCCTTCGGCGACCACGTGGTGTCCGACCTCGACGTCGGCATCGTGTGGTTCAACACCATGGACGTTCTCGTCTGGGCCCTGGTCTGGCTCCTCGGCTGGGGGGCCAACTCGGCGCACTCCCTCGTCGGGGGGTACCGCTTCCTGGCCCTGGCGTTGGCCTACGAGCTGCCGCTGATGTTCGCCCTCGTCGCCCCGGCGGTCGGAGCCGCCAGTCTCCGGCTCGGTGACGTGGCGGCGGCCCAGTCCGGCCTCTGGTTCGTCGTGTGGATGCCGGTCGCGTTCGCCGTCTACTGTCTCGGCGTCGTCGCCTTCTCCGTGTGGGGTCCCTTCGCGGTCCCGGCCGGTCACGACCTGGCCGGTGGGGTGCTCGCCGAGCTCAGCGGGGTCGACCGGCTCCTGGCGCAGGCGGGCCGCTACGCCCTGCTCGCGGCGGGCGCCCTGTTCGCCGTCCCTCTGTTCCTCGGTGGCGGTGCGGGACCGGCGCTCCCCGGGTGGCTGTGGGTCCCGGTCAAGGCCAGTGTGCTCCTCGCGCTGTTCGTCCTCGCCCGGCGGACCCTGCCGTCGGTGCGTCCGGAGCGGCTGATGGAGGTCGGCTGGGTCGTCCTGCTGCCCGCCGTCCTCGTCCAGGACCTCGTCGTCGCCGTCGTCGTCGCGGTGCGGGGGTGATCGGGGTGCTCGTCGACATCGGCTTCTGGGTCCTCGGGATCCTCGCCGTCGCCTCCGCGGTCCTCGTCTTCGTCGTGGACTCGATGGCCCGCGCCACCTACGCCCTCGCGCTGTCCTTCGTCGCCGTCGGCCTCTCGCTCCTGCTGCTGCAGCAGAACTACGTCGGCGTCGTCACCGTCCTCATGATGGTCATGGAGATGGCGGTCATGGCCGTCTACATGGTGATGTACATGGGGATGAACCCGGCTCTGATGCCGATGTCGATGGTCCACGACAAGCGCGCCGCCCTCGCCGTGTCCGTCGCCGCCTTCGTCGTCCTCGGCGCCGGAGCGCTGCTCGTGCCGTGGCCCGTGCGCCGTGGCGTCCCGTCGCCCGACGTCACGGCCGCGCTGGGTGAGGCCCTCATGGGAAAGCAGATGCTCGTCATGGTCGTCGTCAGCCCCGTCATGGTCGCGACCATCGTCGGGGGGATCGTCCTGGCCGCCGGTCGCACCCGCTACGACCGGTTCGGTGACGACCTCGACGTCCGGCCGCCGCGCGACCCCGAACGGGGAGGGGTGGGTCGATGACCCTCCAGACCGTCCTCCTCGTCGCGGCCGCGCTCTTTGCGGTCGGACTCTACGGCGCGATCTCGCAGCAGGTCGTCGTCATGGTGATGATGGGCCTCGAGGTCATGGTCAACGCCGTGCTCCTGGCGGCGGGGGCGATGTGGTGGTTCCTCGCCCCGGACCCCACCGGCCAGGTCCTCCTCCTCGTCGTCCTGGCCGCGATGACGGTCGAGATGGCGATGGGTTTCGCGGTCGCCACACTCGTCCATCGCCACCGCGGCAGCGACATGACCGACTCGGCGACGGACCTGGCCGGATGAGGTGCTCGACCGGATGACCTTCGCGCAGACCGCCCTCTGGGCTCTCGTCGTGCTGCCCGCGGCCGCGGGAGGCATGCTGGTGCTCGCGCCGTCCTCCGCAGCACGCGGACGGGTGGCCGCAGCGGTCGGGGTGGGCGTCGCCGCGGTGACGAGCCTGCTCGCCGCCGTCGTCGCGACCATGCGGCCCTCCGTCGGGGTGCCGTTCCTCGCGGGGTCCGACCTCGCGCTGGAGGTCGACGGCCTCGCCGCGGTCGTCGCGCCCGTCGTGTCGGTCGTGGCGACCCTCGCGCTGCTCGGCGGCTCGGCGGACGTCCGCGAGTCACGCCACCGCTTCCACGGCCTGATGCTGGTCTTCACGGCGGGCGCCCTGCTGACCGTCACGGCGGCGACACTGCCCACCCTCCTGCTCGCCTGGGAGGTCATGGGCGCGACCTCGTACGCCCTCATCGGCTTCGAGTGGCAGGAGCGGCGACGGGTGGCCTCCGGCCTCACCGCCTTCCTCACGACGCGGGCCGCCGACCTCGGCCTGTACGTCGCGGCGGCAGCGGCCCTGGCAGGGGGTGCCGGACTGGGACTGGCCGACCTCGCGACCACACCATCCGGGTGGCGGGACGTCCTGGCTGCCGGCGTGCTCGTCGCAGCGCTCGGGAAGGCCGCCCAGCTCGTCCTCGCCTTCTGGCTGTCCCGGGCGATGGACGGTCCGGCGCCGGTCAGTGCGCTGTTGCACTCGGCCGCCATGGTCGCCATGGGTGGGTACCTCCTGCTGCGCCTGAACCCGCTGCTGCTGTCGACCTCGTGGGCCGGGTCCGCCACGGCGTGGTCGGGCGCCCTGACGACGGTCGCCCTCGGGCTGGTCGCGGTGGGGCAGCGCGACCTGAAGCAGCTCCTTGCGGCCTCGACGTCGGCCCAGCTGGGGTTCGTCGTCCTCGCCGCCGGGCTCGGTGCCACGACCGCGGGAACGGCTCACCTCGTCGCCCACGCCGCGACGAAGGCCGCGCTCTTCCTCGCCGCCGGGGCCTGGCTCTCGGCCCTCGGCACCAAGGCGCTGGACGGGTTGCGCGGCGCCGTGGGGGAGTGGCGGCTGGTGCGGGTCGCGGCGACCGTCGCTTTGCTCTCGCTCGCGGGCGTTCCGCCGCTGGCGTTGTGGGCCACCAAGGACCTCGTCCTGGCCGCGGCCTTCGAGCGGTCCACCGTGCTCGGGCTGGTCGCCGTCGTCGGCGCCGGGCTGTCGGCCGCGTACGCGGGGGTCGTCCTGCGGGTCCTGTGGGCACCCGTCGGACCGGGCGAGGCCGAACGGGCCCGGGAGCTACGGGGCTCGGAGGAGAAGGCCCGGGGAGGGGTGCCCCGCTCGCTGGCAGCGGCGATCGCCGTCCTGGCGACGGCCGCGGTGCTGCTGGGCGCTCTTGCCGTCCCTGCGGTCGCCCAGCGGGTGGAAGAGGTGGTCGGGGGTCAGCTCGTCGAGCCCGGAGCGTCGGGCATGGCCGGCAGCGGTGTGCTCTCGGTGCTCGTCATCGCCGTGCTCTGGTGGCGCCCCGTCGGCCGCGACGGCCGGTGGGTCGGCCTCGTGCGGACCTGGGGTGGCGTGGAGCGTGCGGTCCACCACTTCGTGGTCCGCCCGACCGTGCTGCTCGCGCAGTCGCTGGACGGCATCGACCGGAGGATATCGGCCGGCGTCGTCGGGGTGGCCACGGCAGCGCGCCGAGTGGCGTCGTTCACGGGGACCGTGGACGAGAAGCGCATCCACGGCACGGTCCTCGCGGTCGCCGGTGCCGTCCGGCGGGCCGGGAGGGCGGCCCGGCGGCCGCAGACCGGGCAGCTGCACCAGTACTACGTCCAGGCCGTCGCGCTCGTCGCGTTCGGCGTCGTCCTGCTCCTCGTCGTGAGGTGACCGTGCTCTCGCTGACCGTGTTTCTTCCGCTCGTGGCGGCGTTGCTGCTGCTCGTCCCCGGCGTCGGTCCGAGGGCCGCCCGGTGGGGGTGGGTGCTCGCGTCCGTTCTTGAGCTTGCGCTCGTCGGGGTCCTGTGGTGGCGCTACGAGACCCCGGCCGACGGATCCCTGGCCTTCGACGAGCAGGTGCCCTGGATCCCCGGGGTGGACTCGAGCTACCACGTCGGCCTCGACGGGCTGTCGCTGCCGCTCGTGGCGATGACCGCCGTCGTCTTCCTGGCCTGCGCCGTGTACTCGGTGCGTGACCCGGACCGCCCACGCAGCCGCGCCGCCCTCTTCCTCGCACTGGAGACGGTGTGTCTCGGCGTCTTCGCCGCGGCGGACCTCATCCTGTTCTTCGTCTTCTTCGACCTGTCCATCGTCGGTATGTACGTCGTGATCGCGGGGTGGGGCCACGGAGACCGCGCCCGCTCGGCCCTGCAGTTCTTCCTCTACACCTTCCTCGGCTCCCTCGCGCTGCTGGCGGGGTTCATCGGCCTGTACCTCGCCGCCGACCCGCACACGTTCGACATGCTGGAGCTCGCCCGGCAGGACCCGTTCGCCGGTGGCGGGACCGTGGCGGCCGCGGTGCTGGGTGCGATCCTCCTCGGGCTGGCCGTGAAGACGCCGACGGTCCCGTTCCACACTTGGCTGCCGCCTGCGCACACCGACGCTCCCGCGGTCGGGTCGGCGGTCCTGGCCGGGGTGCTGCTCAAGCTCGGGACCTACGGGTTCGTCCGGTTGGGGATGGTCCTGCTGCCCGAGGCCTGGCGGGCGTGGGCCTGGGTCG
Source organism: Nostocoides sp. Soil756 (assembly GCF_001428065.1). Lineage (GTDB taxonomy): Bacteria > Actinomycetota > Actinomycetes > Actinomycetales > Dermatophilaceae > Phycicoccus. The sequence continues at coordinate 85,263 of NZ_LMSE01000007.1, read as the reverse complement.
TGCTCGTCGTCGGGCTGGTGTCGGTGCTGTGGGGAGCCCTGGTCGCGTTGGCCCAGAAGGATCTCAAGCGGATGATCGCCTACACGTCGGTCAACCACATGGGGTACGTCGTCCTCGCCGTCGGTGCGGCGGGGGTCGTGTCGTCGGGGACGACGGAGGCGCGGAGCATCGCTGTGTCCGGCGCGGTGACCCAGATGGTGAGCCACGGCTTGGTCACGGCGGCACTGTTCCTGATCGCCGGTGTGTTCCTCGACCGCTCGGGAACCTACGAGATCGACCGCTTCGGAGGGCTGGCCGGGCCGGCGCCGCGCACGACGGGGCTGTTCGCCGTGGCCGCGTTCGCCTCGCTCGGGCTGCCCGCGCTGTCCGGGTTCGTCGCCGAGTTCCAGATCTTCACCGGCAGCATCGCCGCCGTCCCGTGGAGCGTGGTCGGGCTACTCGGGATCCTCGTGGTGTCCAGGGTGCTCCTGTGGACCCTGCAACGTGTCTTCACCGGCGACCTCGGGCCGTCCTCCCGTGGCTTCACGGACGTCGGAGGTCACGAGCTGTGGGCCATCGCACCCCTGCTAGTGCTGTCGCTCGTCATTGGTGTCGCCCCGCGCCCCCTCCTCGACGTCGTCGAGCCCGCCGCGAGGTCGGTCGTCGGCCTCCTCGGTGGGTGAGGCGAATGCAGTCGATGGCCATGAGGCCGCTGGCCATGCTGCCGGAGATGCTGCTCTTCGGGGGCGGACTGGCGTGTCTGCTGGGCGGCTCGTTCACCGCACGTCGCCGCCAGTGGCGCCTGCGGGCCGTCGCCGCGCTCGCTCTCCTCGGGTGTGCCGTCGCCGCCGTCCTCGGCTCGCTCGTGCCCGGCTCCGCCTTCGAGGGTGCCTTCGTCGTCGACGGTGTGACCACCGCGGGACGGGTGACCGTCGCCGTCGCGACCCTGCTCGTCCTGCTACTGGCCGGTGACGAGGTCGCCGGGAACGACCGCGAGAGCGAGACCTACGCCCTGGTCCTGTTCGCCGCCACCGGCGCCCTGGTGCTCACGGGAGCACGTGACCTCCTCGTCCTTGCCGTAGGGTTCCTGCTCGCCAGTCTGCCCGTGTACGCCCTCGTCGGGCTGCGCCGAACTGCTCGTGGCGCCGAGGCCGCGCTCAAGACCTACCTGGTCGGGGCGATCTTCGGGATCCTCATGCTCCTCGGGGTGACGCTCGTGTACGGGCTCGCCGGGTCTACCAGCTACCCCGACCTGGCCGCCCGCCTCGAGGGCCTGCCGACCGTCGCGGTCGCCGCCGGGGTCGTCCTCGTCGTCGCCGGGCTGGCGTTCGAAGCCGGAGCGGTTCCGGCGCACTTCTGGGTCCCGGACGCGGCGCAGGGCTCCACCGGGCTCGCCGCGGCCTTCGTCACGACAGTGCCGAAGATCGGTGCCGTCATCGCGTTGTACCGCCTGCTCCTCGCCCTCCCCGACACCCTCGCCTGGGGCCTGCTCGTCGCAGTCATCGCCACGGCGAGCATGACCCTGGGCAACCTCGCCGCGTTCGGCCAGGAGGACCCGCGACGACTCCTCGGCTGGTCGACCGTGAGCCAGGCGGGCTACCTCCTGGTCCCCGTCGCGGTCGCGGGCACGAGCGACCTGGCGCTGCCGTCGATGCTGCTGTACCTGGCCGCCTACGCGGTGACCAACATCGCCGCCTTCGCCGTGACGACGGCGCTCCCGGACGTGCGCGACCTCGCGGGTTACGCCGGACTCCTCCGTCGTCGGCCGGGGTTGGCCGTCGCCCTCGTCGTCGCTCTTCTCGGCCTGGTCGGCACGCCCCCGACGGCGGTGTTCGTCGGCAAGCTGACGACCGCGACCGCGGCGTGGGACGGCGGGATGCCGTGGCTCACGGTCGTCGTCCTCGGCAACTCGCTGGTGTCGCTGTTCTACTACCTCCGGTGGGTGGCACCCGCGCTGGCTCGGGCGGACCCGGCGTCGGGGCTCACAGCCACACGCCCGTGGTCCGCGCGGACGGCGCAGCTGGGCGCCGCGATCTCGGTCGTCGTGGGTCTGGGTGCCGGACTTCTCTGGGCCCTCGTCGACGTCTCCGTGCTTCCCTGAGGGCTGCGACTGCACCGGCAGGTGGCAGGTCACTCCCGGCTGTCAGGACCGGACAGGACGTTGGACGTCCCGGTGGTGCAGAACCCCGGTTCGGGCTTGACGGTCCCTCGTCGGCGACGAAGTCGTGAAGTCCGTGCGCCAGGCGCGCAGCGAGACGGCGGTCGGCCGGGTGGCCCCTGCCACGGATTGTTTCGACTCAGACATGACGCATGACATGACCAAATATGTTCTCGTAGAAGGACTTCAGCGCCGAAAGGGATTGCGGTGGTGCAGTTGCACGGTCCTCCCGGTGGGCGGACCAGTCGGAAAAGCTTGTGGCACAGGGATTTCGGTGGGCCCCGTGGGACTCGAACCCACAACCTACGGATTAAAAGGTCATGGCAACCTGTGTCAGGCAGGCTCATCCAGTCGCTCGACCTGCGCTTTCGCTCCCAGCCTACGTGGCTCATCGAACTTGACCGGGCACCTCGCTGGTCGTAGCTGATGCTCGTCGGTGTTGACGAGTGCAGGCCCACCGTACGCGTCGGCGGTGGTTGTCGACGTTGCGGAAGCCGAAGGCGTTGCGGCTCTGGTGTTTCGCGAGTCGGTTGTACCCCTCGGACCGGGCGTTGGAGTAGCCGGTGGTGATCGCGGCCTCGATTGCCGGCCACCACGCCTCGATGGTCCCCGCGAACCGGTGCACCTCAGGCGAGGGTGAGGCGGCGGCCTGGTCGTACAGGCGCCACAGCCGCTCCCGGATGAGCGCGCGGTCGGGGTCGGTGCCGGCCAGGGCGAGCAGCTGGCGCAGGTTCTCCTTGACGGTGTAGGCGTGCAGGACCTCGAGGCCGGGGTCGCCGGCGTCGACCAGGGAGTTCCACAGCCGGGCGAAGGCGGCGGGGTCGAGGCGTTCGTGGGCGGTGAGCAGCCGCCGCCTCCCGGCCCATTCGGGGTCGCGTTTGCGGCCGCGGCGGTCCCGAGCGTCGCGGGTGGCGCGCTGGCGGACCTCGGTGACCATGTCGTTGGCCAGGCGGACCAGGTGGAACCGGTCGGCGACGACGGCCGCGTTCGGGAGGGCGTCGGCGACCGCCTTGGCGTAGGACGCGGACAGGTCGATCGTGACGTGAGTGATCCCGGCCCGCCACGCCGGCGGTTGCGCGGTCAGCCACTCGCTGACCTTGGCGGCGGTGCGTCCGTCGATGTGGCCGAGCAGCCCGCCGGTGCCGGCGGCGTCGACGATGCCGGTGTGCCACCGGTCGGCCACCACGGCCCACCGCCCGGTGACCGGGTCGCGGGCCCACTTCGGCTTCCCACGGCGGGTCTCGTCGATCCCGAGCACGGCCACCGAAGGCGGCGGCGCGGCGAGCTCGGCGGCGACGTGCGCGACGTAGGCGGCGTGCGCGACCGGCCAGGACACCCGATAGTGCTCAGCCCCGGCCAGGACACAGGAGAACCGCTGCGCGACCCCGGCGCCGCACTCGGCCCGCAGCCGCCTGGTCAGCCGGGACCGGGCCGGAACCGCCGGGATGGACTCGGTGAACGACCCCCGAGGACACGCCTGCTCGCGGCACCGCCACCGCGTCTTGTGCCACACCAACGCGACCGGCGCGGCGCCGTACGGGATGTCCCGCGGGCGGGTCACCACCCGCTCCTTGACCGACCTCGAGAGCACCCCGCACCGTGGGCAGCCCGCCGCGCTCTCATCGTCGGTGACCACCTCCACGACCCTGACGCCATCGGCGACGACGGTCACCGAGGCGACGCTCAGCCCCTCGATTCCCAACAGCAGCGTCGCGCCGCGCTGCCCGTCCCGCCCTCCACAATGCGTACCCTGAACCAAGCCCGTGACCTCGCTTCGTGACCATGAACTGCTTCGACAACAGCCATGATCACCGAGGTCACGGGCCCTCCCACGTCACGGCGGAGGACCGGCGTGCCCGGTCAAGTTCGAAGAGCCGCCTACGTCGTTGAGACGCAGTGGGACGCCCTGCAACTGCACCACAACTGCACCGCGTGGTTGTCGAGGAGCGGCTCACTCAGGCGCGGAGGACCGCGGCGAGGTCGGCGAGCTGGTTCTCGACGATGTCGAGGACGAGCTGGGGGTCGACGCGGAAGTACTCGTGCACGACGACGTTGCGCAGGCCGGCGATGGACGCCCACGGCACGTCCGGCATGGAGGCTCGTGTCTCCTCGGGGAGGGCGCGGACGGCCTCGCCGATGACGGCCAGGTTGCGCAGGACCGCGTCGTAGGCCATGTCGGTGAAGTCACCCGAGCCCAGGTGCGGTGCGTACTCCTGGCAGCGCTCGATGGCGTGCAGGATGTCGTCGAACCGTTGCTGGTCCGACCGGCTCACAAGGCCACCGCGTCTGATAGGGCGCTGGCCGACACGTCATCCCGGAGCAACGAGGGCGCCACGACGTCGACCCTGGCATCGAGGAGGACGCTCAGCTCTTCGGCGATTCCGGAGACCCGCAGCAGTGGGTTGCCGCCGCCGGGAAGGAGGTCTACCAGCAGGTCGATGTCGCTTCCAGGACCGGCCTCGCCGCGCGCCACAGAGCCGAACAGTCGTGCGTTGCTCGCGGAGTAGCGTTCGAGGATCTGCTGCAGTTCACCGCGGTGGCGCGTGAGGGCCAAGCGCAGAGCTGCGCTCTGGTCGGTCGCGGCCTTCATGCATCAAGAGTAGTGGTGCGCACGTGATTGCAAGGTGTCTCCGTGGGTCCGCCGGGCTAGGGATAAGAACCCGCTGGGTGCTGAACGGCTGACCTACCTGTCGACTGTCCTGGGACTGCGTCACCTATCGGTGCAGCAGTCCCGCATACGCACGGCATGACGATGGAGCCGGCGCGGTGGGGATGTCCGCTGAGATCGCTCGGTAGGCAGGACCTCGCGTCGCGGGCCGGGTGATGCCTCGCGGGGGAGACCCTCGTTGGCCCATGCCGGAGTGACGACAAGCCCAAGGACCCTTGAGCCGTAGGTCGCCCAGGGGTTTACCGATTGCTAGGTAAAGTGCTGGCAAATTCTTGGTGCTCGACTTGCAGACCGTAGCGAGGCGGCTTTACTTTTCTCCTGCCACCCGTGGGGAGGCCTTGGGGTCGCGGCTTTCGGGCCGCACGGAAGACAGGTTTGCGGGCAGCCATGGGGTCAATTTCTGGGGTGAAGTGCGCCCTTTTCGGGGTCGTGGTTATGGCGCTGGTCGGCTCTGGGATCGGCGTCCCCGTCGACGGGGCGGTGGCCGATGGCGGGGCGTCGGTCGAGGCATTCTCGACGGCGGACGCGTTCGTGCAGGCGAAGGCTTCGGGCGCGCGGGTCGAGGTGACGTCGATGAGGTCCGAGACGGACCAGGTCTTCGCCAATCCGGACGGGACGATGACCCGCGAGCAGTCCCTGGAGCCCGAGCGGGTGCGGGTGGGCGGGTCCTGGAAGGCGGTGGACTCGACGCTGGTCCGGGCGGCGGACGGGTCGTGGACGCCGGCGGTCAGTGCAGTGCCGATCTCGTTCTCGCCGGGCGGGTCCGTGCCGTTGGTGTCGATGACGCAGCGGGGGGTGAAGCTGTCGCTGTCCTGGCCGCAGTCGCTTCCGGAGCCGACCGTCGTGGGCAACGAGGCCACGTACAGCGAGGTCTTCCCTGGTGTGGACCTGAAGATGGTGGCGAACTCGCGATCAGCGCCATTCCCTTCAAGATCGGCAAGGGCGCGAAGGCAGGCGTGGAAGCCGTCGACTACGGCGTCTCGAAATTCGCCGCAAACGGTGCGGATGATGCTGTCAGCATCACTACCCGCTACTCCCGACCGGCTGGAGCGACGACAAGAGCTCAGCGAGAGGCGGTCCAAGGTCAGCCCTGTGTCGAGTGCGGCCAAATCGCAGAGCGGCAGGTCGCTGATCACATCGATCCGCTGGTGAAGGAGTACTACCGAACCGGCAGTATCGACCTCCAACGGATGCGGTCGGTGGAAGCAGTGCAAGCTCAGTGCCCCACCTGCTCGGCCCGTCAGGGAGCGCAAATGAGTCGGTACTCTATCGAGATGCGCAGATTGCATGGGCTCGAATGACCGACGTGAACGACAGTCAGCGTGAGATGGCCGCGCGGTTTGGCACCGTCGCAGTCCCGCTCAACAGCAACGTTAAGGTCGGGATCGCGCGGAACGTCCTAACTGGTCTGCAGCCTCTCAACGCGCTTCGGCACCCGCCTGAGGGCGATACCTCAGGGTGGTACATCTGGTCCGGTGAGGAACTTTCAGACGCACCCGACTTCTTCGTCCCATTGCACGTATCGCACCTGGCCGAATGGTGTCCTCAGATCCTGCCCTACCTCGGCTTGCCGCCAGGTTGGCGCGTCCTGTTGGCCCCCGGCTACGAGGACGTGTGGTTCGACGAGGGTCTTCTGTGAAATCCCTTTCACTGGCTGCAAGTCAATCACTACTCGGAAGTACGGCGTTGGCCAGGTCATCGTCAACGGCTAGCGGATCCTCGCCACGTCCAACGCATGGGTAGAGGTCGATGAGTGCGACGCACGCGGTCACCACGAACGGCCGGATCCACAGCGAGCTGAAGCCCGCTTCGGGTTCGCTCCGCGATCAGATCCAAGGAAGGCTTCAGCGACTGGACGCTGCCGAGCGGTATTCGTTGGGGCTGTGGGCTCTGCCGCCGGGAGTGGCCTTCGATGACGTGGACTTGGATGCGTGGCCGCAGGAGTTCCTTCAAGCGGCCGGCTCTGCTGATCGGATGACGGTCGAGCTTCGCATGATCGACGCGGGCTTGGCTCGGCAGTTCGTGGTCGGTCGCGCCCCGTTGACGGACGGTGCGCCGGCGGACCAGGAGGTGTTCTGGGACGGGTTCCGTGAGACGGTGCGGCCGGCCGAGGTGTTCACCTGGGCAGAGGCCATCGACGTCTTCTGGACCTATTGCCAGTCCGACGAGGTCGGACATCCGTGGGTGCTGCGAGAAGTGTCGCTGGAGGGTTAGAGCCCTTCCACGGAGTTCGACGCCGAGCGAACGGTGGAGTACGTCATGCTTGGGCACGCCGCGGCTGGGGCGGGTCGACGCCGACCACTGGGACTGTCTCGTCGATCTGTGGACTGCTGAGGAGGGTTGCAGCGACCTCGCCCTGGAGCTGGAGGTTCGGGAGCGAGGCTCACGGTTCGAGTTCCGAGTGATCATGATCTACGTGCCGTGACCCACCGCCTTCCTGGCGTCATGGTGGCTGCACATTAGTCTCCACCGCGCCTGCTGCACCCGCAGGTGACTGGTCGCCCCTGGACTGCGGGGCTGAGCCAGGCGTTGGGACTCGCGATCTTGATGAACGCGATCCGGGAGCTTGCGGGCCGGGTGGGCGTCGGCCACGTGAAGTCCGAGCGCGAGGCGCGCATCGAGCCCGCGGCGAAGGCGCGACCCCCGCCACGGATTGTCACGACTCAGACATGACGCGTGATGTGACGAATTGAGTTCTCGCGGAGCGTGCTCGGCGCCACGGCGGGTCACGGTGGTGCAGTCGGACTGTCGTCCGAATGAGCGGGCAATCTCGAAACCATTGTAAGACAGGGTTCTTGGTGGGCCCCGTGGGACTCGAACCCACAACCTACGGATTAAAAGTCCGCAGCTCTACCATTGAGCTAGAGGCCCGCTGCGCCGACCGATGCCGACCGAACGCGCGACCGACAGTAGCGCGCTGGCCCTGCCACGACCCAACGCGGCCTCAGCCGACGACAACGGGCGGGGTGCCGGTCTGGAGGAAGGGCCGGCACCCCGCCCGGGGGCGGAAGGTGTTGGGGGTGCGTCAGGCGGCGCAGTCGCGGCAGAGGTGCGTGCCGGGCTTGGACTCCTGCGAGCGGTGCACCAGGAGGAAGCAGCCGATGCAGGAGAACTCGTCGGCCTGCTGGGGGATGACGTGGACCTCGAGCGAGAGGTCGGACAGGTCGGCACCCGGCAGCGTCAGGCCGTCGGTCGCCTCGGTGTCCTCCTCGAGGAGGTCGGTCGTCGTGCGGGAGCGGGCGGCGTCGAGCTCGACGAGGGTGTCGTTCTTCTCGTCCTCGCCCTCGCGAACCCGGGGAGCGTCGTAGTCAGTGGCCATCGTCGTGCACCTTCCGTCGTGATGAGGGTCCGTCGCCGATCCCGGGAGTGTTGAGTATGCCCAGGTCAGGCCGGTCCGTCAAAGGTTTGTCTCATCTTGTGTGCAAGTGGTGGGGCCGTGGGCCGCGGCCGGACTGCGTCTGGTCCCGTGCTCCCGTTGTGGGGTCAACGTCGCGAAGGCCTCCGTTGTGCCCGATCCGGCTGGGGGAACGCTGTGAATCTCCCCTGCCATCCGGGCCGCGCCCGGGACGGGAGGGCGGAGTCATCGCAGCGCTGCCATGGCCAGCGCCGTCACCAACGCGGTCAGCGCCCCCGTCGCCGGGATCCACCCCCAGTGGACCCGAGGCCCGCGGGCTCCCCGGACGCGCCGGACGATCGGCGTGGCCGACGCGGGGCGATGGGCACCGGCCGGCCGGCGGGGGAGCGGGGTGTGCACCGGCGCCGGTCGCGCGGCGGCCCCCGGCGCATCCAGGGAGGGGCTCGGACCCTCGGCCGCCGCCTGCACGGCGATCGCCTCGGCCTCGGCCGCGGCCCCGACCACCTGGAGGGCTGGGGTGGTGACCGAGTCCATGCTGGCGGCGTCGATGGCGCCGAGCCGCTCGCCGAGCTCGCGGGCGCTCGCCGGCCGGGCGCCGGGCGCCTTGGCGAGGCACTGCTCGACCAGGGCGCCGAGCGCGGGCGGCACGTGCGAGGGCAGCGGCGGGGGCGGGTCGTTCACCTGGGCCAGGGCGGTGGCCACGGGCGTCAGCTTCTCGAACGGCCTTCTGCCGGTGAGCAGCTCGTGCGCGACCACGCCCAGCGCGTAGAGGTCGGAGGCGCCGGTGGCGGCCTCCCCCATCGCCTGCTCGGGCGAGAGGTAGTGCGGAGTGCCGAGGACCTCGCCGGTGCGGGTGTGCCCGGCCCCGTCGACCGCGCGGGCGATGCCGAAGTCGGTGAGCTTCACCGTGCCGTCGGGGCTCACCAGGATGTTGCCGGGCTTGACGTCGCGGTGCACGACCCCGGCCTCGTGGGCCGCGCCCAGGGCGAGGGCAGCCTGGGCCATCACCGACCGGACGAACTCGGGCGTCTGGGCGCCGTCGCGCTGCACCGTGGTGGACAACGGCTCGCCGGGGACGAGCTCCATCACCAGGTAGGCGAGCGAGTCCTCCTCGCCGTAGTCGTAGATCTGGGCGATGTTGGGATGCCGCAGCCCGGCCGTGAAGAGGGCCTCGTCGCGGAAGCGGCGGGCGAAGACGGGCTCGCCATCGGTGAGCGGGCGCAGCACCTTGACGGCCACCGTGCGGTCGAGGGTGTCGTCGTGGGCGGCCCACACGTCGCCCATCCCGCCGGAGGCGATCCGCCGGTCGAGCAGGTACCGGCCACCGAGTCGGTAGTCCTGCTGGAGCCGGTTCACCGGTCACGTCCTGTGCTCACACCGGCCAGGGTAGTCGGCCGAAAGGGCCCCATACGCCGGGCCTGACCTGCAATGTCGAGGGTTTGTGAAACGCGATCGGGGGTACGCCTCAGGACCGCACGAGCCCCTGCGCCCGCTGGGACGGAAGCGGCTCGAGGGCCACGGCGTGGCCGGTCGGCGAGGTGTCGGGCTCCGGATCCCGGTCGCCGTGGCTTGCCGCCAGGCGCAGCTCGCGACCCGCCGCGACCCGCTCCTCGAGCTTCTCCTCGGCCTTCACCGAGCCGCTGCTGTCGCGCGGAGGGAGCTGCAGGAAGCGCTCGGCGTGGATGCCGGCCTCGAGCTCACGGACCCGCTCGAGCTCGGCATCCAGCTCGGCGCCGAGCAGCAGCGCGATGTTGGTGATCCACAGCCACAGCAGGAAGACGATGACCCCGCCGAGGGAGCCGTAGGTGGCGTCGTACTTGCCGAAGTTGGCGACGTAGAAGCCGAACGCGACCGACGCGAGTACCCACACGAGGATGGCCAGCGCCGCGCCGGGCGAGACCCAGCGGAAGTTCGGCTGGCGCACGTTGGGGGTGAAGTAGTACAGCAGCGCGACCATCACCATCACCACGAGGAGGATGACCGGCCACTTGGCGAGGTCCCAGACGGATGCCGCCTGCTCGCCCAGCCCGATCACGTCACCGATCGCCTGGGTGACCGGCCCGGTGACGACCAGACCCACCAGCACCAGCGCGCCGAGCAGCACGAGACCCACGGTGACCGCGAGGTTGAGCGGGCGCAGCTTCCAGATCGGGCGCCCCTCGTCGACCCCGTAGACCCGGTTCAGGGCCCGGCCGAACCCCCCGACGTACCCCGACGCCGACGACAGCGCGGTCAGCAGGCCGATCACGAAGGTGAAGCCCGCCGCCTGGCTCTTGACCATGTCCTCGATGGGGCCGCGCAGGGTGTCGGCCACGCCGCCTTGGCCGAGCTGGCCGAGCAGGCTCAGCATCGTGTCGACGGTGCTCTGCCCCTGCCCCACGAGCCCGAGCAGGGACACCAGCGCCAGCAGCCCCGGCGCGATGGACAGCACCGAGTAGTAGGTGAGCGCGGCCGCGAGGTCGGTGCACTGGTCACGCTGGAACTCGGCGACGGCCGAGCGCAGCACCACGCGCCACCCTCGGCGGGTGACGTCGGTGGGGGAGTCGGGCTTGCCCTCGGCCTCCGGGGTGGGGGCGCTGGCGGCCTTGGCCGCGGCCGAACCCTCGTCGGGCATCGGTCCTCCTGGGCTGAGCGGACGGCGTGGATGCGCCACTGTCCCGTCCAACCTAGCCGCCCGCCGCGCGATGCTGCAGGTGACGGCCCCGCGAGGGCGCCACCCGCACCTGTCAGACTGGCGGGGTGACCAGCGACGGAGGACGCCCGCTGCCGCGGCGACCGCTGCAGTTCGGCCCCGAGAACCTCGAGGCCCACGGTGGCCTGCTCCCGGGCCCGGCCGAGGTGACCGAGGTCGCCCACGCGACCGCCGCCATCCTCGTGGGCACCGGCCGCGCCGCGCGGGACCCGGAGGTCACCTCCCGGCTCGTCACCCTGGTCGACGACCTGGGGCTGCCGACCGTCGCCGACCTGTGGGCGGCCAGGCCGGCCCGCTCGCTGCCCGGCGCCCTGTGGCGCCTCTACGCGCTGCGCGAGTGGGTGCGCCGCAGCCCGGAGGAGGCCAGCCGCGAGTACGCCGCCGGCATCCGCTTCACCGACGTGGCCCACGCCGTGGCCGGCATCGCCGAGCCGCCCCGCCCCGAGGAGCTGCAGCGGGTCGCGGACCAGATCCTCGCGGGGGTGTTCGACGGCGACCTGGCGGTGGCGCTCGAGCGGGCCGCCGCGTTCTGCGCCGTCATCGCCGCCGGCCGCGCCGAGCTGGCCCACGACCAGGACGCGCTCGACCCCGCCGGGGCCAGCGGTCTCACCCGCAGCGGCGCCGCCCTCCTCACCACCGGAGAGGACCTGCGCAAGAGCGCGGCCCTCTGGCGAGCCGGCGACCTCGACTGAGACCGGATGGTCGGCCTGTCCGCCCCGCTGGTGGGGCCGACCGCCCTCCGGACACGGGCCCCGGGTTCGGTGGGCGGAACACATCCGCGGGGGTGGGGCGTTAGGGTCTGTCGTGGGTGCAGGACCGCGGCAGCCCCGGGTCCCAACATCAGCCGCTACGAGCGGCCTCGCACCGAGAGGTGCTCCCGGTCCTGCACCCACACCCCTCCTCCGTTCGGCGCCCCGGCCTGGACGATCCGACATTTGGCCTGTGGACAACGAGCGGGCGTGGCCGGGTCGGACCTACCGTGGGGGAATGCAGGGTGACCCGTCTCTGACCGACGACGATCTCCAGGGTGAGATCGACCTCGTCGGTGCGCTCGTCCTGGCCGCGGCCGACGCCGACGGGCCGATGAGCCAGTCGAGCATCGACCAGGTGCTGGGCGTCGAGGGGGGCGACGACCCCGCCGCCGCGGACCCCGTCGACCCGCCCTCCCCCGAGGAGGACGTCGCGACGGCGACGCCCGGCGACGCGGCCCCGTAGCCGGCTCGTGACGTCCCCGCCCGACGACCCGCGGACCCCCTTCGTGGCCGGGCCCCCCTGGCTCTAGCCTGTAGCCAGCACCAGGCCGACCATCCGGAGACCGAACCGTGGGCTTTCGCCTCACCCCGCAGGACCCGACGTTCTACGCGCTGTTCGCCACCTCGGCCCAGCAGCTGGTCGAGGGTGCCCGCGAGCTGACCGTGCTGCTCGGGGCCGACGCCGACGAGCGGGAGGGCATCCTGCGCCGGATGCACGACATCGAGGCCGCCTCCGACGAGGTCACCCACGAGATCATCCGCCGGGTGGCCGGCTCGTTCGTGACGCCGTTCGACCGCGCCGACATGCACACGCTGGCCGTGGCCCTCGAGCAGTGCGTCGACCTGATGGAGGCCGCGGTCGACCTCATCGTGCTCTACCAGGTCGACGAGGTCCTCCCGCGCGTCGCCAAGCAGGTCGAGATCATCGCGCGGATGGCCGAGCTCACCGTCGACGCGATGCCGCGGATGCGCTCGTTGAGGGAGCTCGGCGACTACTGGGTCGAGGTCAACCGGCTCGAGAACCGCGCCAACAAGCAGTACCGCCGGATGCTCGCGGACCTCTTCAACGTCAAGAAGACCGACCCCCTCACGGTGATGAAGCACAAGGACATCATCGACGCGCTGGAGGCCACGGCCAACGGCTTCGAGCACGTGGCGCTGACCCTCGAGGCGATCGCGGTCCGGGAGTCCTGACGGTCGTGGACTGGTGGCCCACCGCGCTCGTCGTCGTCCTCGCGATGGGCTTCACGTACACCAACGGCTTCCACGACGCCGCCAACGCCATCGCCACCTCGGTGTCGACCCGCGCCCTCACCCCGCGCATCGCGCTCGGGCTCGGCGCCGTGATGAACCTGCTCGGGGCGTTCGCCGGGATGCGGGTCGCCGAGACCATCGGCTCCGACATCGTGGAGGTGCCCACCGGCCCCACGGGCATCGTGCTGTGCATCGGGGCGCTCGTCGGGGCGACCGGGTGGAACCTGCTCACCTGGTGGTGGGGGCTGCCCTCGTCGTCGACGCACGCGCTGGTGGGCGGGCTGGGGGGCGCCGCGCTGGCGGCCGGCGCGAGCGTGCAGTGGGCGAGCATCCGCGACAAGGTGGCCATCCCGATGGTCGTCTCGCCGGTGGTCGGCATCGTGGGGGGCTTCCTGGTGATGACGGCCATCCTGTGGATCTTCCGCCGGGCCGCACCGGGGCCGACGGCGCGAGGGTTCCGGTACGCGCAGACGGTGTCGGCCGCGGCCATGGCGTTCGGGCACGGGATGCAGGACGCCAGCAAGACGGCCGGGGTGGTGGCGCTCGCCCTGGTGGCGGGCGGCCATCAGCGGGCCGAGGACACCTCGGTGCCGCTGTGGGTGGTCGCCCTGTCGGCGGTCGTGCTCAGCCTGGGGTCGGCGGCCGGGGGATGGCGCATCATGCGCACGCTGGGGCGCGGCCTCATCCCCCTCGACCCGCCACAGGGCTTCGCGGCCGAGGCCACGGCGGCCTCGGTGCTGTACGTCGCGACCGCCACCGGCGCACCGATCTCGACGACCCACGCCATCACCGCCGCCATCACCGGCGTGGGCGCCACCCGGTCGACCAAGGCCGTGCGCTGGGGCGTGGCGCGCTCGATCGTGCTGGCGTGGGTGCTGACCTTCCCGGGGGCCGGGCTGGCCGCCGCGCTGGTCTACGGGCTGCTCTCGCCGCTGACCTGACAGTCGCCGACCTGCCAGCGGCTCCCCGCGGATCAGCCGAAGCGGCCGCTGATGTAGTCCTCGGTCGCCTTCTGCCCGGGGTTGCTGAAGATCTTCTGCGTGTCGTCGTACTCCACGAGCCGGCCCGGCTGCCCGGTCGCCTCGAGGTTGAAGAACCCGGTCATGTCCGAGACGCGCGCCGCCTGCTGCATGTTGTGCGTCACGATGACGATCGTGTACTCCGACTTCAGGTCGTTGATGAGGTCCTCGATGGCCAGCGTCGAGATCGGGTCCAGGGCCGAGCACGGCTCGTCCATGAGGACGACGTCGGGCTTGACCGCGATGGTCCGGGCGATGCACAGCCGCTGCTGCTGACCGCCGGAGAGGCCCGACCCGGGCTTGGCCAGCCGGTCCTTGACCTCGCTCCACAGGTTCGCGCCCTTGAGGGAGGCCTCGACGAGGTCGTCCATGTCGGACTTCTTCATCCGCTTGCTGTTGAGCTTCACCCCCGCGACGACGTTGTCGTAGATCGACATCGTCGGGAACGGGTTGGGGCGCTGGAAGACCATCCCCACCCGGCGGCGCACCCCGACGGGGTCGACGCCCGGGGCGTACAGGTTCTGGTCGTCGACGAGCACCTCGCCCTTGACGTACGCCCCCGGGATGACCTCGTGCATCCGGTTGAGGCTGCGCAGGAACGTCGACTTCCCGCAGCCGGACGGCCCGATGAGGGCCGTCACCGCGCGGGGCTCGATGGTCATGGTGACGCCCTTCACGGCGAGGAAGTCGCCGTAGTACATGTCGAGGTCCTTGACGTCGATGCGCTTGGCCACGGTGGGTGTCGTCCTTTGCGATGGATGGTCGGGGTCAGCGCCCGGTCTTCGGGGCGAAGATCCGGCTGACGAGGCGGGCGATGAGGTTGAGCGCCATGACGATGATGATGAGGGTGAGGGCGGCGGCCCAGGCGCGGTCCAGGTAGGGCTCGCGGGGGATGCCGGGCTGGGCGTACTCGTAGTACGAGAACACCGGCAGGGTCGCCATCCGGCCCGAGAAGGGGTTGGTGTTCGTCGAGGTGGTGGTGCCCACCGTGACCAGCAGGGGGGCGGTCTCGCCGATGATGCGGGCGACCGCCAGGGTGACGCCGGTGACGATGCCGGCCACCGCGGTGCGCAGCACGACCTTGGTGATGGTGCGCCACCGGGAGACCCCCAGCGCGTAGGAGGCCTCGCGCAGCTCGTTCGGGACGAGCCGGAGCATCTCCTCGGTCGAGCGGACCACGACCGGGATCATGAGCACGCTCAGGGCGACGGAGCCGATGATGCCGGCCCGGGCTCCCGGGCCCAGGAACAGGACGAAGAGCGCCACGGCGAAGAGCCCGGCGACGATGGAGGGGATGCCGGTCATCACGTCGACGAAGAAGGTGAGGACCTTGCCGAGGCGCCCGCCCTTGCTGTACTCGACGAGGTAGACGGCGGTCAGGATCCCGATCGGCACCGACACGGCCGTCGTCAGGGCGGTGATGATGAGGGTGCCGACGATGGCCGCGTACGCCCCGCCCCCCGCGCCCACGACGCCGCGCATCGAGTACGTGAAGAACGTCAGGTCGAAACGCTGGTAGCCCTGCCCGACGACCTCGATGAGCACCGACACCAGGGGGAGGAGCGCGAGCAGGAAGAAGGTCGTGACGACGACCGTGACGAGCCGGTCGACCGCGTTGCGGCGCCCCTCGACGACGCTGCTCGTGACGAAGACCGCCACGCCGTAGAGGACCGCGGTCTCGAGGAGCAGGGCCACGGGGTTGAGCGACCACACGGTGAGCCCGAGGAGGATCGCGACCGCGAGCGACGCCGCGAGCATCCCCAACGTCGCGAACCGGGGCAGGCGCCGGTGCAGGAGCGGGGTGTCGGTCGGCGGCCTCGGCGCTGCGGGCGTGGGCTGGGGCACGGGCCGCACGGCGGGCTGGTCGAGGGCGTGGAGGTCGGCGTCCGGCATCAGTTGGCTCCCGAGAACTCGGACCGGCGCGAGACGACCCAGCGCGCCGCCATGTTGACGAGCAGGGTGATGAAGAACAGGACCAGGCCGGCCGCGATGAGGGTGTTGACGTCGAGCCCGCTGGACTCGGGGAACTGCAGGGCGATGTCGGCGGCGATCGTGCTCGAGTTCGCCGTGCCGATGATGTCCCAGTGCACGCCGACCGCGGTGGACAGGATGATCGCGACCGCCATCGTCTCGCCGAGGGCGCGCCCGAGGCCGAGCATGGCCCCGGAGATGACGGCGGAACGCCCGAACGGGAGCACCGCCTGGCGGATCATCTCCCACCGCGTCGCGCCGAGGGCGAGCGAGGCCTCTTCGTGCAGGCGGGGGGTCTGGAGGAACACCTCACGGTTCACGGCCGTCATGACCGGCAGGATCATGATGGCGAGGACGACGCCCACGACGAGCGTGGTCCGGCCGGAGGCGCTGGGGCTCGGCCCGAAGAAGGGCAGGAACCCCAGCCAGTTCGACAGCCAGGTCGCCACTGGGACCGACGCCGGCGCGACGACGTAGACCCCCCACAGGCCGTAGATGATGCTCGGCACGGCGGCCAGCAGGTCGACGACGTAGCCCAGCGCGAGCGCGATCCGCCGCGGAGCGTAGTGCGTGATGAAGAGGGCGATCCCGACCGAGAGCGGCGTCGCGATGACGAGGGCGATGACCGAGGTGAGGATGGTGCCGAAGGCGAGGGGGTAGATGTACTCGAACAGCCCCTTCCCGCCGCGGACGTCCTCGGGGGAGGCGGTGAGGGCCGGCAGCGCCTGCCACAGCAGAAAGCCGGCGACGCCGGCGAGGACCAGGAGGATGATGACCCCGGCACCGGTCGCCGCGCCGGCGAAGATGCGGTCGCCGTAGCGCGGGGCGTCGTGGACGCCCCGGGGCTTGGCTGAGGTGGTGCTCACTGGCCTCTCCTTCGTGTCTGGCCGGGGGTGACGGGGCCCGGGGGCCCCGGGGGCCCGCGCTGCGCCGCCCATCGGTGGTGGCGCCGCGGCGCGGAGGCCGTCCTGACGGGACGACCTCCGCGCCGTGTGCGGTGGGGGTCAGCCCGCGGAGATGGCGTTGATCGCCGTCGTGGCGTTCTTCGTGGCTCCGTCGCTGATGGGCGCGCTGCCGGCCGCGTCCGCGGCGGCCTTCTGGCCCTCGGGGCTCACCGTGTAGGAGAGGTAGGCCTTGACGAGGTCGGCCGTCTTCTGGTCGGCGTACTTCGTGCAGGCCAGGGTGTACGACGCGAGGACGATCGGGTAGACACCCTCGGAGGCGACGTCGCGCTTGATGTCGATCGCGAAGTCGTACTGGCCGCGGCCCGGGACGCGCTCGGACTCGTCGATGATCTTCGCGGCCGCCTCGGCGCTGGGGCCCTGGAAGCTCTCGCCGACCTTGATCTGGGCGTTGCCGAGCTTGGCGGTCTGCGAGGCGTCGGCGTAGCCGATGTACCCCTCGCCGGCCGTGATGGCCTGGACGACACCCTGGGTGCCCTTGGCGGACTCTCCGCCGGAGACGGGCCAGGTGCCGCTCGGCTTGTCGGTCCACACGTCGGGGGCGACGGCGTGGAGGTAGTCGGTGAAGTTCTCGGTCGTCCCCGACTCGTCGTTGCGGTGGACGGGGACGACGGCCGTGTTCGGCAGGTCGACACCCTCGTTGAGCGCCTTGATCGCCGGGTCGTCCCAGGTCTTGATCTCGCCCTTCATGATCTTGGCGAGCGTCGTGGCGTCGAGCTTGAGGTTGTCGACACCCTTGAGGTTGTAGGCGATCGCGATGGGCGACACGTACACCGGGTACTCGATGACCTCGCCGCAGGACGCGGGCACCTTGGCCAGCTCCTCGTCCTTGAGGTAGGCGTCCGAGCCGCCGAACTGGGTCGCGCCGGCGAGGAACTGCTCGCGCCCGCCACCGGAGCCGATCGGGTCGTAGTTGACGGTCGCGTCGGGGTTCGCACCCTCGAAGCCGGCCTTCCACGTCTGCTGGGCCACGGTCTGGGTGCTCGCGCCCGCACCGGCGATGGTGCCCGAGACCGAGGTCCCGCTGCTCGCCGAGCCGGACGCGCTGGAGCCGGAGCCGCTGTCCTCGTTGGCCGCGCCGCAGGCGGTGAGGGTCAGGGAGATGGCGAGTGCGGCGGGGACCGCCGACCAGGCCGAAGTGGTGCGCTTCACGGGTAGTGCCTCTCTACGGATGGGGGGCCACCCGGGTTCCCCCTCGGAGGCACCGAAGAGGACCCTCGTGGTCGTACACCGGCAACGTAGGAACGGCGGGTGACGCGTCGGGCCGTACGCGGTGAACGGGGCGTGAACGGTGGCGGGCCATTGCGCGACCGACCGGTCAAGGGACGCCGACCGGGCCCCCGGACTCTCAGGGCAGGTGGCGTTCGACGGCGACGACGCGGGCATCGGCACCGGCCCCGGCGACGTGACAGACCAGGGCCTCGCCCTTGGCCAGCCGGTCCGCGGCGGCCTCGACCAGCCGGTCCCGATGGGGGTCGGCCGCACCCCCGGCCAGCCCGATGAGAGCGTCGACCAGGGCGGGCAGCACCGGGCCGTGCGAGCACACGGCGACCGGCCGGCCGCGGTCGATGATCTTCTGCAGCCGCAGGACGGCGGCGGTGGGGTCGGCCGCGTACCCCTCCTCCGAGAGCGCCTCACGCTCGCGCAGCCGGCGCCCGAAGGCGGCGGCGTGCGGGGCCAGGGTGGCGGTGCACCGTACCGAGGGTGAGCTGACCAGGCGCCGGACCCCGTAGGCCGCGAGCACCGGTGCCAGCGCTTCGGCCCGGGCCCGCCCGGCCTCGTCGAGCGGACGCAGCCGGTCCTCGCCGGTCCACGCGCTCCGTGCGACGGCGTGCGCGTGGCGGACCAGCATCAGGGGCCAGGTGCGCAGCATCCCGCCCTGGTGGTGGCGCACCAGCGCGCGCAGCTGCTCGCGGTCGCGCGCGTAGTCGAGGCGGTCGTGGGCGGTGCGCGGGTCGAGCCAGGCGACGTCGTCGATCTCGTTGACCAGGCGCCCGTCGCCGCCGACGACTTCGGCCGCCCAGTACCGCACCACCTTCTCGCCCGGGCTGCCGTCGCGCGCGAGCACCGTGTAGCGGGCCTCCGGCAGCGGCACGCCGAGGCGCACCACCAGCCCGGTCTCCTCGTACGTCTCGCGCGCGGCGGCCGGGGCCCACTCCTCACCGGGGTCGAGCTTGCCCTTGGCCCAGGACCAGTCGTCGTAACGGGGCCGGTGCACCATCGCCACCTGGAGCCCGTGCTCGGACACGCGCCACGGGAGCGTCCCGGCGGCGGGGATCGAGGTCGGCATCGACGTGCCGGTCAGCGTCGCCGCGCCTTGCGGCGGCGCTTGGCGTGCATCTCGACCAGGGCGGTCTGGAGGTCCTCGAGCGGCAGGCCGTCGGGGCCCAGGTGGTGGCGGGTCCAGCGGCCGTCGCCGCTGAGCACCCAGCGGGCGTACCGATCGGAGGCGCCGCGCTCGAGCAGCGAGCGCAGGTCCTCGAGGTGGCGCTCGTCGGTGAGACGGATGAGGGCCTCGACGCGGCGGTCGAGGTTGCGGTGCATCATGTCGGCGCTGCCGATGTAGACGACCGGGTCGCCGCCGCCGCCGAAGTAGAAGACCCGCGAGTGCTCGAGGAAGCGGCCCAGCACCGAGTGCACCTCGATGGTCTCGGACAGCCCCGGCACCCCCGGGCGCAGCGAGCAGATGCCGCGCACCCACAGCACGACCCGGACCCCGGCCCGTGAGGCGCGGTAGAGGGCGTCGATGGTCTGCTCGTCGACGATGGAGTTGACCTTCCACAGGATCAGTCCGCTGCCGGGGTTGGCCCGCTCCTGCTCGATCTCCTGCTGGATGTGGGCGATCAGCCCGGCGCGCACCGAGCGCGGCGCCACGAGCAGGCGCTTGAACCGGCTGCGCGGCGCGATGCCGGAGAGCTGGTTGAACAGCCGCCCGAGGTCCTCACCCACCTGCTGGTCGTCGGTGAGCAGGCCGAGGTCCTCGTAGAGCCGTGCCGTCTTGGGGTTGTAGTTGCCGGTGCCCACGTGGCAGTAGCGGCGCAGCCCCTCGGCCTCCTGACGGATGACCAGGCAGAGCTTGGCGTGGGTCTTGAGCCCGACGATCCCGTAGACCACGTGCACGCCCGAGTGCTCGAGCTTGCGGGCCCAGGAGATGTTGTTCTCCTCGTCGAAGCGCGCCTTGATCTCGACGACCGCGAGGACCTGCTTGCCGGCCTCGGCGGCGTCGATGAGGGCGTCGATGATGGGGCTGTCGCCGCTGGTGCGGTAGAGCGTCTGCTTGATGGCCAGCACGTGCGGGTCGGATGCCGCCTGCTCGAGGAAGGCCTGCACCGACGTGGAGAACGAGTCGTAGGGATGCTGGAGCAGGACGTCCTGCTTGCGGATGGAGGCGAAGATGTCGCGCGCCTTGGCCGACTCGGTGGGCGCGAGGTCGGGGTTGGTGCGGGCCACGAACGGCTCGTAGTGCAGCTCGGAGCGCTCGAGGTCGGCGATGACGTTGAGCGCGCGCAGGTCGAGCGGCGCCGGAAGGCGGTAGACCTCGGAGGCGGCCACGCCGAGCTCGCGCACGATGAGGTCGAGGACGTGGTCGTCCATCTCCTCCTCGACCTCGAGGCGCACCGGCGGCCCGAAGCGGCGGCGGGTGAGCTCGCGCTCGAGCGCGGTCAGCAGGTTCTCGGCGTCGTCCTCCTCGACCTCGAGATCCTCGTTGCGGGTGACCCGGAAGGTGAACTGCTCGACGACGTCCATCCCGGGGAAGAGGTGGTCGAGGTGGGCGGCGATGACGTCCTCGAGCGGCACGAACCGGGTGTCGTACATGTCGGCCAGGGGTGACTCGTCGGGGCCGGGCTCGACGCGCACCAGCCGCGGCAGCATCGGGGGCACCTTGACGCGGGCGAAGTGCTCCTTGCCGGTCTTGGGGTTGACCAGGATGACCGCGAGGTTGAGCGAGAGCCCCGAGATGTACGGGAAGGGGTGAGCGGGGTCGACGGCCAGCGGGGTGAGCACCGGGAACAGCCGGTCGGTGAAGACCGAGGCGAGCCGGGCGTGCTCGTCGTCGGAGAGCTCGTCCCAGCGCACGATCGTGACGCCCTGGTCCTCGAGGGCGGGGCGGACCTGCTCGCTGTAGACGCGCGCGTGCATCGTCATCAGCTCGTGCGCCACGTGCGAGATCTGCTCGAGCACCTCGCGCGGCTCGAGCCCCGAGGCCGAGCGGACCGCGATGCCGGTGGCGATGCGGCGCTTGAGCCCCGCCACCCGCACCATGAAGAACTCGTCGAGGTTCTGGGCGAAGATCGCCAGGAAGCGGGCTCGCTCGAGCAGCGGCACGTGCTCGTCGGCGGCCAGCTGGAGCACCCGCTCGTTGAACTGCAGCCACGAGATCTCACGGTCGAGGAAGCGGTCGGCCGGCAGCCCGTGCTCCTCCTCGGGCGGCGACTGCTGGGCGGCCCGGCTGAAACGGCCGTTGGCGCTGCGGGGCTGGGCCTGGTGCCGGGTCTCGCTCGCAGAGGCGCTCGCGATCGAGACCTCGCTGACGATGGCCGCCTCGGCGGAGGCGTCGGCAGCGGTGTCGCGGGCGCTCGTGCCCGGCCCGTCCGGGGTGACTCGGGGCTCGGCCGTCATGGCTCCATCCTGTCAGGTCACGCCCGGCCCGGTCAGGGCGCGGCGACGGTGTACTGCACGTCGAGTGCGACGTCCTCGAAGCCGAGGCGGGCATAGGTGCGGCGGGCGGCGTGGTTGTCGCCGTCGACGTAGAGGTCGACCGTGGCCAGCCCCTGCCGGGCGAGGTGCGCCAGGCCCAGCCCGGTCAGCGGGGCACCGAGACCGTGGCCCTGCTCGGCCGGGTCGACCCCCACCACGTAGACCTCGCCGGCCGTGGAGCCGGGCTCGACCTTGGTCCAGTGGAAGGCGACGACGCGGCCGTCGTGCTCGACGAGGAGGAAGCCGGCGGCGTCGAACCAGGGCTGCGACATCCGCTCGTGCAGGTCGTCGACGGTGAGCCGGCCCTGCTCCCGGTGGTGCGCGAACGCGGCCGCGTTGAGGCGCACCCACTCGTCGTCGTCGCGGCCCGGCTCGAACGGGCGGACCGAGTACCCCTGCGGCAGAGCGGGGTCGGTGGCGTCGGCGGCGGTGAGCGGGCGCTCCATCCGGTACAGCTCACGGCTGCGGGCCAGCCCGGCGGAGGCCGCCAGCGTGCGAGCGCCGTCGAGGTCGCCGTGGGCCCAGACGCTGCGCGTCCCGGCGTCGAGCGCGGCGTCGAGCAGCGCCCGACCGTGGCCCACCCGGCGGTCGGAGGGGTCGACCACGAGCTCGGCGGCGGCGTCGGCAGTCCCGGCCGCCGCCACCTGCGCGTACCCGACCAGCGTGCCGTCGTCGCCGCGGCGCACCAGGTGCACCACGCCGTCACGGGGCGGCCCCAGGGCCAGCCGGAAGGCCTCGGAGACCGCGCCGACCCCGTCGACCTCGGCCGCCCGCGCCGCCAGCGCGAGCACCTCCGCGCGAGCGGCGGCGTCCACGGCGCCGAGCCGCTCGGTCATCGCCATCAGCCCTCGACCTGCTCGAGCTCGTCGACGTCGGCGGCCGCCTCGGGGACGAACCGGTAGCCGACGTTGCGCACCGTGCCGATGAGCAGCTCGTGCTCGATGCCGAGCTTGGCCCGCAGCCGCCGCACGTGGACGTCGACGGTGCGGGTGCCGCCGAAGTAGTCGTAGCCCCACACCTCCTGGAGCAGCTGGGAGCGGGTGAACACCCGGCCCGGATGCTGCGCCAGGTACTTCAGCAGCTCGAACTCCTTGTACGTGAGGTCGAGCACGCGACCCCGCAGCCGCACCGAGTACGTCGCCTCGTCGATCACCAGCGACCCCGCGGTGATGGGGCCGCCCTGCGCGGGGTCGGCCTCGGCCCGGCGCCCGATGGCCAGCCGCAGCCGGGCCTCCACCTCGGCCGGGCCGGCGGTGTCGAGGATGACGTCGTCGACGCCCCACTCGCTGGTGAGGCCCGCGAGCCCGCCCTCGGTGACCACGACGACGAGAGGCACCGAGACCCCCGTGGTGGTGAGCACCCGGCACAGCGACCGGGCCATGGCCAGCTCGCGACGCGCGTCGACGAGCACGGCGTCGGCGTCCGGTGTGTCGACCAGCGCCGACGCCTCGGCCGGGAGGATGCGAACATGGTGGCTCAGGAGCCCGAGCGCCGGAAGGACCTCGGCGCTGGGCGCCAAGGTGTTCGTCAGCAGCAACAGGTGGGCCATCGCGCCCCAGGATAGGCGGTCATGGAAGCACGGCAGCAGGTCGCACGAGCCGGTGGGACGGACCCGATGGCCCCGGCCACGGTCACCGTCCGCTTCTGGGCGGCCGCCCGCGCGGCCACCGGGCTCGACGCCGAGCAGGTCGACGCGCCCGCCACCGTCGGCGCCCTCCAGGCCGCGCTGGTCGCCGCCCATCCGGTCCTCGAGAGTGTGCTGCCGGTCTGCACCCTCCTGGTCGACGGGCTCGCCGCGTCGGGCCCCGACGTGCCGCTGCGCCCCGGCGCCGTCGTCGAGGTGCTCCCGCCCTTCGCCGGTGGGTGATGCGAGGATGCCGGACGTGGAGCAGGACGGGGCCGAGACGCGCGCGAGCCGACGGGCTCGGCGTGAGGCGACCCGGCCGGCGCCGCTGCTGCCGGCCATGGCCACCGTGCCCCGACCCGTCGTGGTGGTCGCCGGGGTCGTCCTGAGTGCTCTGGTGATCCCGGCCGTGCGGACCGACCCCGTCCTCGTCGCCGCGGCCCTGGCCTGGTGCGGCCTGGTCCTCTCCTGGGGATGGCCGCGCCTGCTCGGCAGCTCGAGCCGCTTCGGCTCCTCCCTCGCGGTCGGCGTCGCGGCCGTCCTGGCCCCGGTCTCGGCGGTGCTGCCCGACGGCGTCCCGGACCTGCGCCTGGTGCCGGTGGCGCTCGCGGTCGGGCTGGGGCTGATGTTCGGCCACCAGATCCTGCGCCGCGACGGCCGCCCGCGCCTCACCGAGTCCGTCGGCGTCACCGCCTTCGGGCTGGCCCTGGTGGCGGTGGGCACCACCTGGCTACCGCTGACCGCCGACGAGCGCCGCGCCGACCTCGCGATCGCCGGGCTGGCCGCCGTCGGAGTGTCCTCGCTCGTCGATCTCCTCGTCGGTCAGGCACGGCTGCGCCCCTGGCTGCTGCCGCTGGCCATGGTGCTCGGCGGGTGCACCGGCCTCATCTGCGCCGGCGTGCTCGGGGCCCCGCAGGCGCCGGCCGCCGCCCTCACCGGCATCCTGGTGGCCGCCGTCTCGCACGCGTTGCGCCGCGTGCTCTCGGTGCTGCCGCCCGTCACCTCCATCCGGGGCCAGCTGGCCTCGGCCTCGGCCGGGCTGCTCGTCCCCGGCGTCGTGGCCTACGGCGTCGCCCTCGCGCTCGTCGGCTGACGCCCCCGCGTCAGTAGACGAGCGCGCGGGTGTGGGGGGCCACGACCTCCTCGACGAAGGCGGCCGCGCCGCGGATGACGGCCCCGTCGACGAGGTCGGCCCCCGTCAGGCCCCGCCGGGCCGCACACTGCCCGCAGACCGTGAGCCGGCCCCCCTCCAGCACGGCGTCGCGCAGCTCGGCCAGCGCTGCGGCCTGGGGGAGGGTGACCTCCTCGGCGCGGCCCGGCACCGCCATCCACGCCGCGTCGCCGGTGAGCCACAGGCTGACCTCGAGCCCCGCGGCGAGCGCGGTGGCCGCCACGGTGAAGCCCTGGTGGAGGCGCTCGAGGGCTTCGGGGCCGCAGGTGACCTTGACGACCAGGCTGCTCGCGGGGGAGTCCATAGACTGGAGCGTATGGTCTTCACGCTCGACACCACCCTGCACGCCGATCTCGCCCCCCTCGCCTGGCTCGTCGGCCGGTGGGCCGGGGCCGGCCTCGTCGGCTACCCGACGATCGAGTCGGCCCGGTTCGGGCAGGAGATCGTCTGCAGCCACGACGGGCGTCGCTTCCTGCGCTGGGAGTCGCGCACTTGGCTCCTCGACGAGGACGGCAACCAGGTACGCCCCCTGGCCACCGAGCTCGGGTTCTGGCGGCCGGTCGCCGAGGCCACCGACGGCACCAACGTCGAGCTGCTGCTGGCGCACCCCACCGGGTTCGTCGAGATGTACGCCGGCCGGGCCGAGCCGGCCAAGGTCGAGCTGCGCACCGACGGTGTCATGCGCAGCCCGGAGGCCAAGGAGTACGCCGCGGCCCATCGCCTCTACGGCTACGTCGACAGTGGGCTCATGTGGGTGATGGATATGGCGGCCGTCGAGCAGCCGCTGCAGTCCCACGTCTCCGCGGAGCTCAAGCGCCTCGAGTGAGGCGCCTGCTCGCTCGGGCCCGGGGGCCGGGCGGCCCCGGCTCGGGTCAGGGGGTCTGGTAGACGTCGAGGTAGGTGTCCATGCTGTCGGTGCGCAGCGCCTTGCCCAGCAGGGCCATCTTCTTCTGGTCGACCACGTCGATGCTGCCGGCGACCGGGTCCATCGCGAAGCCCGTGTAGGGCGCGGTCGCGAAGACCACGTCGTTGCCCCGGATGCCGCGCAGCTGTAGGACGTAGTCCTTCATCTCGGAGACCCCCAGGTTCTCGTCGACGACGAGGTTCTTGGTCGCCGCGTCGGTGAAGCGCGCCACCGCCAGGGGGTTCGTGATGGTCTCGGAGGAGGTGGCCTTGAGCAGCAGCGCCTTGATGAAGGCCAGCTGGCGCCGCCCGCGGGAGATGTCGCCCTGGCTCAGCTCGTGGCGCTCGCGGACGAACCCCAGCGCCTGCTCGCCGTTGAGCTCGTTCCAGCCCTTCTTGATGACGACACCGCCGTTGCCCCCGGCGTCGTTGCCCTCCTCGGCGTAGACGCGCACGCCACCGACGGCGTCGGTCATCGCCTTGAAGCCGGTGAAGTTGGTGCGGGCCACGTGGTCGATCCGGATCCCCAGCATGTTCTGGAGGGTGCGCACCAGCAGCGGCTCGCCCCCGAAGGCGTAGGCGGCGTTGATCTTGTTCTTCCCGTGCCCGGGGATCGACACGTAGAGGTCGCGGGGGAAGTGGATCATCTGGATGGTCGAGGGGTTCTCGGGGATGTGGACGAGGACGATGACGTCGGAGCGACCGCGGTCGGACGCGCTGCGTCCGTCCGTGCCGATGACCAGGAAGTTGGTCCCCACCCCCGACGTCGGGATCGCGGAGCCGTCCGGCGCCGTGACGGGGTTGTCCTGCGGGGAGGGCAGGAACTGCCCCTGGGTGACGTTCTTGTCGACCGTCGCGCCGAGGAACACGCCGAAGCCGACGACCGCGGCGACGACCAGGAGCACGATCACCAGCAGGGCGACCAAGGTCCGCCGGAGCCACGAACGACGGCGTCCGCGTCCGCGATCGTCACGGCGGGAACGACGCGTCCGGGGCTCGGGCGCGTCCTCGCTCGTGAACCCCAGGTCTTCGATGGTCCGCTCAGGCACCGGGTCAGTGTAGGCGCGGGGTCTGGGGGCCGAGGGAGGACGCCTACATTGGGGGGGTGAGTGATCTCGGAGCGCAGCTGCGGGCGCGGGGCAAACGCCTCACGACGCAGCGCGAGCGGGTGCTGAGCGCCGTGGGCCGGCTCGGCCACGCCACCCCCGACGAGATCACCGAGTCGGTGAGCGACGACGGCGGTGGGTCGGTGCCGGTCTCGACCGTCTACCGCTCGCTCGACGCGCTCCAGGAGCTGGGGCTGGTCGGGCACACCCACGTCGACCACCGCGCACCGAGCTACCACCTGGCCGAGCACGCCACGCACCTGCACGTGCTCTGCCGCGGCTGCGGCTGGGTCGGCGAGATGCCGCTCCAGGTGGCCGACGAGCTCGTCGCCCGCATCGACGACCAGCTGGGCTTCGCCGCCGACGTGAGCCACGCCGCCGTGCACGGACTCTGCCGAACCTGCCGGGAGGCGCCATGACCACATCGCTCGACCACCCTTCGCCGCTGCTCGCCCGGCACGGCGCGGTGCAGGCGGATGCCGCCGACGCCGGCGTGGCGTCGCACTACGGCGACCCGATGCGCGAGCAGCGCCTGCTGGCCGAGGGTCTGGCCGTGGTCGACCTCTCGCACCGCGACGTCGTCACCGTCACCGGCCCCGACCGACTCTCGTGGCTGCACTCGATGACGACCCAGGACCTCACCGGCCTGGCGCCGCGCCAGTCGCGCGAGACCCTGGTGCTCTCGCCCAAGGGGCACGTCGAGCACGCGCTGCACCTGGTCGACGACGGCACCACCACCTGGCTCTCGCTCGAGCCCGGCACGGCGCCGGCCCTGGTGGCGTGGCTGGAGTCGATGCGGTTCATGCTGCGCGTCGAGGTGGCCGACGTCACCGCCGAGTGGGCGGTGCTGGGCGAGCCCATCGGCATCGAGTCGGTCGAGGGCGAACCCCTGGCCTGGGTCGACCCGTGGCCGGGGCTGGTCGGCGACACGGTGGCCTACGGGCCGCTCGAGGGGCACCCCGCCGCCGGTCGGGCCTGGCGCGAGCTGCTGGTGCCGCGCGAGGCCCTCGAGGAGGCCGTGGGCGACCGCCCGCTGGCCGGCACCTGGGCCGCCGAGGCGCTCCGGGTGGCGGCCTGGCGCCCACGCCTGGGAGCCGAGACCGACCACCGGACCATCCCGCACGAGGTCGACTGGCTGCGCACGGCGGTGCACCTGCACAAGGGCTGCTACCGCGGGCAGGAGACCGTGGCGCGGGTGCACAACCTGGGTCGGCCGCCGCGGCGGCTGGTGTTCCTGCACCTCGACGGCTCCGGGCACGTGCTGCCCGAGGCCGGGGCGGCGCTGGTGTACGACGGCCGCGAGATCGGGCGGCTGACCACCGTGGCGCGCCATCACGAGGACGGCCCGGTGGCGCTCGCCGTCATCAAGCGGTCGGTGCCCATCGACGTCGATCTTGTGGTCGGCGGGGTCTCGGCCGCACAGACGGTCGTCGTCGAGCGCTGAGCGCCGCAGATCCTGCGGCGCCTGGGCGCGGCGCCCTGCCATGATGGACGGATGACGACGTCGTCCGCCGCCACCGGCACCCTCATCACCGTCGCGCCCACCGGCGCCGAGCACGCCAAGGCAGACCTACCGCAGCTGCCGACCACCCTCGAGGAGCTGGTCGACACCGCTCGGCGCTGCGAGGCGGCCGGGGCCTCCCTCATCCACCTGCACATCCGCGACGGCGAGCACGCGCCCACCCTGGACGCCGGGTACCTGCGCGCCGCGGTCGAGGCCGTGCGCGAGACGGGGGACCTGGTGGTGCAGCTCTCCACCGGGGGGTCGGTCCACGACCCCCTCGAGCAGCGCCTCACCGTGCTCGACGCGGAGCCGGACTCGTGCTCGCTCACCTGCGGCACGACGAACTTCGGCGACGACGTCTTCCTCAACCCGTGGCCGTTCATGAGCGAGCTCTACGTCCAGGCGCAGGACCGCGAGATCGTCCCGGAGTTCGAGCTGTTCGACCTCGGGCACGTGCACGCGCTGGCGCGGCTGCTCGACACCCACGGGCTGCCGTTCGGCGGCCGGGTGCACGTCGACTTCGTGACGGGGGTGCCCGGGGGGATGCCGGCGACGACGGCCGCGTTGATGGCCGGGGTCGCGATGCTGCCGCCGGCGGTGACGTCGTGGTCGGCGACCGGCATCGGGCGCGGTCACCTGCCGATCATGGCGGCCGCTCTGTCGGCCGGCGGGCACCTGCGGGTCGGCATGGAGGACAACGTGGTGTTCCGGCGCGGCCAGGTGGTCGAGCACAACGACGAGCTGGTGGCACGGGCCGCTGAGCTGGCCGCACTCCTCCAGCGACCGGCGATGTCGACCGAGGACGCCCGGGCGCTGCTCGGCGTCAAGGACCGCCGCGGCTGAGCACGGCAGTCCGCTGTCCGCGGAGCGGACGGTGGTCGGACCGAGCGGAATGCCTCTCCATAATCGGTGGTTATGGCGAGCATGGCTTCACTTATCGGTTTCCCCGCCGTCGTCAACGAGAAGGCGGCCCGCGTCGTCGCGGCCGGCGTCGTGGTGATCACGGCGGTCACGCTGGCCACCGGCTGGCTGTGGCTGGCTGCGGTGCTCGCGCTCGGGTTCGCCCTGCGCGTGGCGGCCGGCCCCCGGTTCAGCCCCCTCGGCCGGTTCGCCGTCGGTGTCGTCGCGCCGCGGCTCGGTGACCCGAGGATGGTCTCCGGGGCGCCCAAGCAGTTCGCCCAGGGGGTCGGGCTCGTGTTCACGCTCGCGGCCACCGTCGCGCTGGCCCTCGGGGCGCCCGTCGTGACCGTGGTGCTGCTGTCGGTGCTGCTGGTGTTCGCGTCGCTGGAGGCGTTCGTCGGCTTCTGTGCCGGGTGTTTCGTGTTCGGGCAGCTGATCCGTCTCGGCGTCGTCGCCGACGACACCTGCGTGGAGTGCGCCGACATCAGCCTGCGCCGCCGCAGTCGCGAGCCCGTCGCCGGCTGACCGGCACCCTCGGCCGCCCGCGCCCCCAGATGGGGGGTCCTGCCGCAGGTCCGGATGCTCCGACTCTCGAGCCATGCCCCGCCGCACGCGCCCACACCCCCTCCCGCCGGCCGCTGGGCCGCCCGCCGTTCGCGGTGTGGCCACCCTCACGCTTGCTCTGGTTTGCATTCTGCTAACTGGAGCAAGCACAATGGTCCTGTGAGCAAGAACCCGCTGAACGACCTGGGCGAGAGCCTCGGCGAGTACCTGCGCGACCAGCGCACGGCCGCCAAGCTCTCGCTGCGTCAGCTGTCCGAGCTCGCCGGGGTGTCCAACCCCTACCTGTCCCAGATCGAGCGGGGGCTCAAGCGCCCCAGCGCCGAGATCCTCCAGCAGCTGGCCAAGGGCCTCGAGGTCTCGGCCGAGTCCCTCTACGTCCGCGCCGGCATCCTCGACGCCGAGACCGGCGCCCCCGCACCCGACGCCCCGGACGTCCGCCGGGCCATCGCCCAGGACGCTCTGCTCACCGCCCGCCAGAAGAAGACCCTCCTCGACATCTACGAGTCCTACGTCGAGGACGACACCCGGCGCTGACGCCGCACCGCCCCCGGCAGCGTCGCCGACGGGATGTCCATCCACACCGCCCACCCTCCCGAAGGAGCCCGCCATGGCCGTCATCGACGACCTCCGCAAGTCCATCGACACCACCCCCCTCTACGCCATCGCCGGGGTCACCGACCTCGCCGTCGAGAAGGTCCGTGAGGCCCAGAAGCGCGCCGACGCCCACCGCGCCGAGATGGCCCGTCGCGCTGACGCCGCCCGTGCCGACCTCGCCCCTGCCGCCGTCCAGGCCCGGGCCACCCAGGTCGCCGGCCAGGTCCTCGAGCTGCCGGCCCTCGCCCTGAACCAGGGCCTCGCCGTCGGTGGCAAGGTCACCGAGGGCTACGAGTCCTTCGCCAGCCGCGGCAAGGACGTCGTCACCCGGATCCGCCGGCAGAAGGCCACCCAGGACCTCGTCGCGCAGGCCGGGACCACGGTGGCGCACGCCAAGGGGGCCGTCACCACCGCCCGCAAGGCCGCCGACGACATCGAGCGTTCGGCCAAAGCGACCCTCACCACCGGGCGCCACGAGGCCACCCGGGTCGCCTCCACCCTCACCGACGAGGCGAAGGTCGCCCAGGCCGAGGTGACCACCTCCGCGCAGCGCACCCGCACCGCCGCCAAGCGCACCTCCACCACCGCCAAGAAGGCCACCAAGCGCACCACCGCCTCCACCAAGGCGGCCGGCACCAGCGCCCGTAAGACGGCCAAGGCCACGACCAAGGCCGCCGAGAAGGGCGCCGAGAAGGTCGGCTGACCTCCTCTGGCGACACCCCGCGGCCCCCGAGCCACCCCAGGTCGCGCGCCCCGTCGGCACCGGTCCACCGGCGCCCGGGGCGCGCGACCTCCGCCGTCCATGAGCCTCACCTGTGACGGCGCCCGTCTGCCGGCGCACGCGCCGACCGGGGCGCCCCACCAGGGCGGATAGGGTCGAACGGTGAGCCCTTCCACCCCGCCGGCCCTCGCCGAAGCCCCCGTCCTCGCCCACGTGGTCCGGGGAGGGTTCGTGGAGTCCGCCCACCGCGCCAGCGTCGCCGTGACCCGCCCCGACGGCACCGTCCACGAGGCCTGGGGCGACCCCCTCGACCCCATCCTGCCGCGCTCGTCCAACAAGCCGCTCCAGGCCGTCGGGATGCTGCGCGCCGGCCTGCGCCTGCCCGCCCCCCACCTGGCGCTCGCGTGCGCCAGCCACAGCGGCGAGCCGTTCCACCTCGAAGGGGTCCGCGCGATCCTCGCCGGCGTCGGCCTCACCGAGGCCGACCTGCGCAACACCCCCGACCTGCCCTACGACCCGGCCGAGCGCGACGCCTGGGTCGCCGCCGGTCGCGGCCCGGTCTCGATCGCCCAGAACTGCTCCGGCAAGCACGCCGCGATGCTCGCCACCTGCCGCGTCAACGGGTGGGACCTCACGGGCTACCTCGACCCGGCCCACCCGCTGCAGCGCGCCATCGACGTCGCGGTCGAGGACCTCGCGGGCGAGCCCGTGGCCGCCACCGTCGTCGACGGGTGCGGTGCCCCGGTGATGGCCATCTCGCTCGCCGGGCTGGCGCGTGCCTTCGGCCGCCTCGCCATCGCCGAGGCCGGCACCCCCGAGCGCGCCGTGCGCGACGCCGTCCGGGCCCACCCCGAGCTGCTCGGCGGCAGCCGTCGCGACGTCACCGCCCTCATCCGCGGCACGGACGGCGTCATCGCCAAGGACGGCGCCGAGTCGGTCTACGCCGTCGGGCTCCCCGACGGCCGCGGCGTGGCCGTCAAGGTCGCCGACGGCGGCCCGCGCGCCCGTGCCGTGGTGCTGGCCGCCGTGCTGCGCCGCCTCGGGATCGAGTCGGCCGCCTACGACGTCCTCCAGTACTCGCCCGTGCTCGGCCACGGCGTGCCGGTGGGGTCCGTCGTGGCCGTCGGCATCGAGGACGGCTCCGACCTCACCCGCCGTAACGCCCACGGCGACGGCCCGCCCGCGCTCCGGGTGTGAGGACGGTCATCCAGCGGGTCTCGCGCGCGGCGGTCACCGTCGAGGGCGAGGTGGCCGGGGCCCTCACCCGCCCCGGGCTGCTCGCACTCGTCGGGGTCACCCACGACGACGGACCCGACCAGGTCGCCCTCACCGCGCGCAAGATCGCCGAGCTGCGGCTGCTGCACGGCGAGCGCTCGGTGCTCGAGGAGGCCGCCCCCGTGCTCGTCGTCAGCCAGTTCACCCTGCACGCCGACGTGCGCAAGGGCCGGCGCCCCTCGTGGAACGCCGCCGCCCCCGCCGCGGTCGCCGAGCCCCTCGTGCAGGCCGTGGTCGACGACCTGCGCAGCCGCGGCCTCGAGGTGGCGACCGGGGTCTTCGGGGCCCACATGGACATCGAGCTGGTCGCCGACGGCCCGGTGACCATCGTCCTCGACGCCTGACCCGGCCCGAGCCCATACCCTGGGTGTCATGAGCTTCCTCGGCACCGTGCAGGGCTACATCGTCCTGGCCCTGTCCATCGCGGCGCTCGGCGTCGAGGTCTACGCCCTCGTCGACTGCCTCCGCCGCCGCCCCGACGCGTTCACCGCCGCCGGCAAGCGCTCCAAGGGCTTCTGGTCGGCGGTCACCGGCGTGGCGGTGCTGCTGGGCGTCGTCGCGCTGGGCGGGCTCGGGCTGCTGGCCATCGTCGGCATCGTCGCCGCCGGGGTCTACCTGGCCGACGTCAAGCCGGCCCTCGACCAGGTGATGGGGCGCGGCGGCAGCAACCAGGGGCCCTACGGCCCCTGGTGAGCCGGCGGGCCCCGCGCCGGTCTCAGGGGCGCGGCGCCATCGCGTCCCAGGCCACCGTCAGCTCACCGAGCCGCCACCGTGCCGGCCCGTCGAGCACCGGCCAGCCCGCGTCGCGCAGCGCCGCCGCGGTGCCCACGAAGCGTTGCCGCACGCCGTAGGACGCCAACGGTGCCTGCCGCCGCCAGGCGTCGTCGAGCGCCTCGAGCAGGGCGTGCACCCCTTCGCCCGGCACGTTGCGGTGGATGAGGGCCTTCGGCAGCCGTTCGGCCACCAGCCCCGGTCGCTCGAGCCCACGCAGCCGCCACGCCAGGGTCAGCGTCTGCGGCCCGTCGGCGGTCACGGCCACCCAGGCCGCGAGGCGTCCCAGCTCGTCGCAGGTGCCGTCGACGAGCAGGCCGCCCGGGGCCAGGCGCTCGACCGTGGTGGCCCAGGCGCCCGCCACGGCATCCTCGTCGTACTGCCGCAGCACGTTGAAGGCGCGGACCATCACCGGCCGAGCGCCGCCCGGCAGCGGCACCTCGAAGCCCCCGAGCGCGAAGCGCAGCCCCGGGCGGCTCAGCGGCAGCGCCGCAGCCACCCGCGCCGGGTCGATCTCGATGCCGACCACCTCGACGTCCGGCCGCACCCGCCGCAGCCGCTCGTGCAGCTCGACCGCGGTCACGGGGGATGCCCCGTACCCGAGGTCGACCACCACCGGGATGCCCGCGGCCCGGCGCAGCCGCCCGGCCTGCGGGCCCGCCAGCCAGCGGTCGCAGCGCCGGAGCCGGTTGGGGTTCGTCGTGCCCCGGGTGATGGCACCCACGGGTCGCTGGCCGGCCACGGTGCCAGCCTACGGACCTGCCGACGGCCGCCCCGGCGCCGCCCGGCCACCCGGCGCCCGGTGCCCGCCGCGCGCACCGGACGCATCCCCCCAGCGCGCGGACATACGCTGACCTCGTGCTGGACCGGATGCGGGCGCGGAGCCGAGAGGGTGAGATCAGCCTCTCGATGGTCTCGCTGATGCTCTCGCTCACCGCGGCCCTGGTCCTCGGGATGATGTCGTGGGTGCCGAAGGTGCTCTCGCGCGACATCGGCATCACCGACGTCGAGCCCGGGCTGCTGCAGGTCTCGCAGAACGCCTTCGGCGTGCAGTCGCTGGGTGCGGGGCTCACCGTGACCCTCTACGACCGCGGCTTCCGGCTCTCGCGCGGCAGCACCGTGCTGGCCGACACCGTCACCAAGGGGGCGCCCGTCGTGGCCGTCATGGGCACCGTGGACCGGTCCGGCGAGCACCCGCGCGAGAAGGTGCGCTCGGCGCTGACCGCGGTCACCATCGACGCCGTCAACCGCGACCACGACACCGTCACCTACAGCGGGGTGGTGCACGACGAGACGCGCAGCCGCCCCCTGCGCATCTCCTTCGAACCCACCGACGGGCGGATCCGGATGGACGTCGCCGTGCCGGGGGCGTCCGCCGTCATCGTCAACCTCGACTGGCGCCCGGCCACCGTGGGTATCGAGCCGGCGCTGCCCGCGCGCAACCTCAAGGAGCGCGCCTACTGGGTCGACCCCAGCGTGGTCGAGCAGCCGACGTTCACCTGGGTCCTCGGGACCGACGTGGCCGTGGGCCCGGTGCAGGTCCCGCGCGCGGTCGACCTGCGCCAGGACGGCCGCATCGCCATCCACGTGTGGTCGGCCCGGGCCGTTGTCACCGTCACCGACACCCCCCGCCCCCCGGCCGACGGACCGTCGGCGTGAGCGCGCCGTCGACGCGCCCGGGGCGCGTGGCCATGGTCAGCGTGCACACCTCGCCGTTGGCCCAGCCCGGCGTCGGCGACGCGGGTGGGATGAACGTCTACGTCCTCGAGGTCGCCCGGCACCTGGCCCGGATGGGGACCGCCGTCGACCTGTTCACGCGCACCACCAGCGCCTCCCAGCCCGAGGTGGTCGAGGTCGAGCCCGGCGTGGTCGTGCGCCACGTGCCGGCCGGGCCGTACGAGGGCCTCTCGAAGGAGGACCTGCCGGGGCAGCTGTGCGCCTTCGCGGCCGGGATGATGCGCGTCGCGGCCTTCGCGCCCCCCGGGTACTACGACCTCGTGCACACGCACTACTGGCTCTCGGGCCAGGTCGGCTGGCTCGCCGCCGACCGGTGGGCGGTGCCGCTGGTGCACACCATGCACACCATGGCCAGGGTCAAGAACCTGCACCTGGCCGACGGCGACGAGCCCGAGCCGCGGGGCCGCGAGATCGGCGAGGCCCAGGTGGTCGAGGCGGCCGACCGGCTCGTCGCCAACACCGAGCGGGAGGCGCGCGAGCTCGTCGACCTCTACGACGCCGACCCGGCGCGGGTGGCAGTGGTCGCGCCCGGGGTCGACCTCACGACCTTCTCGCCCGGCTCGCAGGCGGCCGCGCGGGCCGCCCTCGGCGTCCGCCCCGACGCCGTGCTGCTGCTCTTCGTCGGGCGGATCCAGCCGCTCAAGGGCCCCGACGTGCTGCTGCGTGCGGCCGCCGAGCTCGTGCGCCGGCAGCCGGGGCTGCGCGACCGCCTCGTCGTCGCCGTGCTCGGCGGCGCCAGCGGGGTGGGAGCCCGCACCCCGATGGGGCTGGCCGACCTCGCGGCCCGTCTGGGCATCGCCGACGCCGTGCGCTTCGTCCCGCCGGCCGACCGGCCCACCCTGGCGCAGTGGTACCGGGCGGCCGACCTGCTGGCCGTGCCGTCGCACAGCGAGTCCTTCGGGCTCGTGGCGGTCGAGGCCCAGGCCTGCGGCACACCGGTGGTCGCCGCCGACGTCGGCGGGCTGCCCATCGCCGTCGGCGACGCCGGGCTGCTCGTCGACGGCCACGACACCGCCGACTGGGCCACCGCGCTGGGGCGCCTCGTCCTCGACCCGACGCTGCGCGCCACCCTCTCGCGGCGGGCGACCGAGCACGCCCAGGGCTTCGGCTGGGCCCGGACCGCGCACCGCCTGCTCGACGTGTACGGCCAGGCCCTCAGCCGCCCCAAGGACGTCTCGATCCACGGCGCCCAGCGGCTCACCGGCATCCCGACGGCGGTCATCCCGTGAGCGCCCACGAGCTCGCCGCCACCGTGCAGCGCGTCCTCGACGACGCCGGCATCGAGTGGGAGGAGGGGGCACGCCCCGAGGAGGTCGTGGCGACCCTCCCCGGCGAGAAGAAGCTCAGGACCGTGGTGTCGCTCGTGTGCTCCGACACCGGGGTCTCGGTCTCGGCGTTCGTCATCCGCAACCCCGACGAGAACCACCTCGAGGTCTACCGCCACCTGCTGCGGCGCAACCTGCGGCTGCCCGGGCTGGCCTACTCGATCGACCGGGCCGGCGACGTGTTCGTGACCGGCCGGCTCCCCGCGGCCGGGGTCGACGCCGAGGCGCTCGACCAGCTGCTCGGCGTGGTATTGACCGCGGCCGACGAGCCGTTCGACGAGCTGCTGGTGCTGGGGTTCCTCACCTCGATGCGCAAGGAGTGGGAGTGGCGGGTTTCGCGCGGCGAGAGCCTGCGCAACCTCGAGGCCTTCCGCCATCTCCTGGCCCGCCCCGGCGACCCGCCACGGGAGGGATGAGGCCGCCGCTTCGAGGCTCCTCGCCGGCGGGTCTCACCCCCGGTGCACCCCGCGGTCGGCACGGCGCCGCTCGCTAGGCTGGCGGGCATGACGGAGCACACGCTGATCCTCCTGCGCCACGGCGAGTCCGACTGGAACCAGAAGAACCTCTTCACCGGATGGGTCGACGTCGACCTCACCGAGAAGGGCCGGGCCGAGGCCGTGGCGGGCGGGCGGATGATGAAGGACGCGGGGCTGCTGCCCGACGTCGTGCACACCTCTGTGCTGCGCCGCGCCATCACCACCGCCAACCTCGCACTCGACGCCGCCGACCGGCACTGGATCCCGGTGCGCCGCAGCTGGCGTCTCAACGAGCGCCACTACGGCGCCCTCCAGGGGCTCGACAAGGCCGCCACCCGCGAGACCTACGGCGACGAGCAGTTCATGCTGTGGCGCCGCAGCTTCGACACCCCGCCGCCGCCCATCGAGCGCGGCAGCGAGTTCGACCAGAGCGGCGACCCCCGCTACGTCGGCGTCGACGTGCCGCTCACCGAGTGCCTCGCCGACGTCATCCCGCGGATGATGCCGTACTGGGAGAACGACATCCAGGCCGACCTGCGCGAGGGTCGCACCGTTCTCGTGACAGCCCACGGCAACAGCCTGCGCGCTCTCGTCAAGCACCTCGACGGCATCAGCGACGACGACATCGCCGGCCTCAACATCCCCACCGGGATGCCCCTGGTCTACCGCCTCGGTGACGACCTCATGCCGACGGGGCCGGGGGAGTACCTCGACCCCGAGGCGGCCGCGGAGGCGGCCGCGGCCGTCGCCAACCAGGGCAAGTAGGGCCACTCCCTCAGGGGACCTGGTCGCTGGGCCGCCCCAGCCAGCTCGTCGTCGTCTCCTCGACGACGGACGTGTCGTCGCCGTACAGCTCGCGCCCGGGGGTGGGCACGCCGTCGTAGACGACCGTGCCGGCCCGGTCTCGCACCACCAGCCGGTACGGGCCGGCACCGTCGTCGTTCTCGACCAGGACCACGGCCGTCCGGCCCTTCATCGCGGTGCGCTCCGAGACCGGCTCCCGGCCCGGATCCCGCAGGAACTGGCAGGTGGCGCCGCCCGCCGGGACGACCACGAGGTACCGGCCGGTCGCTGGGGGGACGCCGTCGAGCGGCACGACCAGCGGGTCCTCGGCCAGCTCGGCGGGGACGACCTTGGGCGGGTCGAAGCGGATGCCGCCCGCGCCGCGCCCGTCGTCGCTCACCACGGCCATCCGCACCACGGCCCGGTCGGGGGTGCGCAGGACCGCCACCCGCACCCGCCCGTCCTCGCCGCGCGCCGAAAGGGCAGTGGCGTCGAGGACGCTGCCGTCGGTGGGGGAGTCGACGAGGATGCGGGCCACGAGGCGGCCCGCCGGAAGACCGGTGGCCGACGCGACCTGCTGCACCAGGCTCTGGGCCGGGTCGTCGCCGTACATGTCGTAGCCGCCCCACTGCTCGGGGGCGGGGACGGGCCCCTCGTACCCGCTGGCCCGCAGGCTGGCGCCGGCGCCGAAGCGCTGGTCGAGCACGAAGGCGGTAATGCCGTCGGTCAGGGCCAGCCGCGCGTAGATCCGCTGGACCGAGCCGCCCTGGGTGAGCGTGACGACCGGTGAGAAGTCGATGGTCCGCACCGTGGGCCGGGTGAGCGCCAGCAGCACCGCGGCCGGGCCCGAGGGGATCCCGACGGCGACCAGGTCGGAGGGGCCGTAGATGCCCTGCAGCCCGAGGGGGACATCGACGAGCCGCTCCGCCGGGGTCCCGGGGGCCCCGCTCCAGACCTTGATCGTGCTGCCGACGCCCGGCGTGTCGTCGACCTGGGGGACCACCGCCACCGCGGCGCGTACCCCGGGCAGGTCGGCGGCGTACACCAGCCGGGTGCCCGGACCACCGGCCCGGACGACCAGGGCGCGGATGCCGAGGTCGCCCGCCAGCGGGCCGCGGGCGGGCCAGCGGCCGGTGAAGGCCCACCGGGGGTCGCGGGGCCCGGGCAGCCCCGACGTCGAGGCGACGGGGCTCGGGGCGCCGGGTGCGGCCGCGCCCCGGACGAACCAGGCGGCGCCGGCGCCCGCCACCGCCACGGCCCCGGCGCCGAGCAGCAGCTGCCGCCGGCGCAGCCCCCCCGCGCGCTCGGCGACCAGCGCGGCGGGGTCGGGCGGCTCGGTCAGCCCGGCGCCGAGGCGCTCGACGACGGTCGCGACGTCGTCGTCGAGGTGGTGGTCGGCGGGGGCGAGCCCGTCGGCGGCGCGGGCCGCCCGGTGCGCGAGCAGCAGCCGCTCGCGGGCCTCCGGCACGGCCTGGAGCCCACCGGCGCCCTGCCGCCCGAGGAGCGGGGCGAGGCCGGAGAGCGGGATGTCCCACGCGCTGGTCGCGGCCAGGAGGGCGCGCACCGGGGGCGGCTCGGCGGCCAGCGCCGCCAGGAGGGCGGCCGGCACGGGGGAGTCCGCGCCGGGTCGGCCGTCGGCGCCGGCCCCCAGCAGCCGGGTGACGTCATCGACCGCCGTGGCCTCCGGCCGCGAGCCCTCGCGGGGCCGGTGCGGCGGGGACGAGGGCAGGGCGACGATGCGGGCCAGCAGCTCGGCGCGCGCGGCCGCGGTGGGCGCACCCTGCTCGACGGCCTCGCCCCAGTGCGCCCGCAGCCGCGCCAGCGCCTCCGTCACCAGCGCGCGGGCGGACTCCGCGTCGAGGGTGGCGACGAGCGCGACCACCTCGAGCTCGGGCCAGCGGGCCGCCACGAACCCGGCGAAGTCGTCGGCGGCGATCGGCGTCACGGACCCATCATCACCCGGAGGCCCGGCGGACGGAACGGGGCGCGCGTCCGGCGCCGGGCCCGCGCCGGGCCGGACGGGTTCCGGCGCCCCGGGTCAGCCCTGGATGCGAGGGGTGGTCGAGGCGTCCTCGGCGTCCTCGTGGCTGCCGTTGGCCTCGTGGCCCCAGGCGCCGGTGACGATCCAGACGACCCGCTCGGCCACCGAGACGGCGTGGTCGGCGAAGCGCTCGTAGTAGCGACCGAGCAGGGTGATGTCGACCGCCGTCTCGGTGTCGTGCGGCCAGTCCTTGCCCGTCACGTGCTCGAAGAGCTCGCGGTGCAGGGCGTCCATGACGTCGTCGTCGCGAGCGATCTCGCGGGCGCCGTCGACGTCGCGGGCCGCGATGACCGAGCCCACCTTCTCGACGATGAGCTCGGCGACCTGGCCCATCTCGCGGAAGGTCCCCCGGAGCTCGGGGGGCACCGCGGAGGCGGGATAGCGCAGCCGGGCGACCTTCGCGACGTGGCGGGCGAGGTCCCCCATCCGCTCGATGTCGCTGCTCATCCGCATGCTGGTGACGACGACCCGCAGGTCGGTGGCGACCGGCTGCTGGAGGGCCAGGAGGTCGAACGAGAGCAGGTCGATCTGCTCGCGCCGCGCGTCGATCTCGGCGTCGGCCGTGATGACCGAGTCAGCGAGGTGGACGTCGGCGTCGAGGAGGGCCGTGGTCGCCCGGCTCATCGCCGACGCCGCGAGGTGGGTCATCTCGACGAGGCTCTCGGCGATCCGGTCGAGCTCCTCGTGGTAGGCCTTGCGCATCACGCTGGGTGGTCCTCCGCTGGGGGTGTCTGGGCGCGCGGGTCGGGCCCGCGCCGCTGCTCGCGAGGTCGACTGTCGCAGGTGGCGGTGAACCGGAGGCGCCCCCGAGGTGAACTTCGGGCGTCGGCGCCGCTCCGGGGGCCGTCAGCGGGCCGGCGTGCGCCGCCCCTCGCCGTACCCTGATGCCGTGGATGCGACGATCGCGGCGACGCTCGGCGGGGCCGTCGGCCTCGTCATCGGTGCCGTGGCCGTGCTCGCCGGGCGCTACTCCGAGCGCAGCTTCGACAGCGTCCCGGCGTCCCCCGAGCCGCCGCTGCCCCGTGGGGTCGGCGACGTCCTCTCGGTGCTGCGGTCGGTGGCCGTCGTCGTCGACGCCTCCGACGCGGTCGTCAACACCTCGGCCTCGGCCGTCACCTACGGGCTGGTCCGCCACGGCGAGCTGGTGCACCACGAGCTGCGCCATCTGGCCCGTCAGGTCCGCCGCGACGGGGTCATCCGCGAGGCCGAGCTCGACCTGGCCCGCGGCCCGGCGACCGACGCGAGCGTCGTGATGCGGGTGCGGGTCGCCCCGTTGGGGGCGGCGCACGTGCTGCTGCTGGCCGAGGACCACACCCACGCGCGCCGCGTCGAGGAGGTCCGCCGCGACTTCGTCGCCAACGTCAGCCACGAGCTGAAGACCCCCGTCGGCGGCATCTCGCTGCTGGCCGAGGCCGTGCTCGACGCCAAGGACGACCCCGAGGCCGTCACCCGCTTCGCCCGGCGCATCTCGATCGAGGCCACCCGCCTCGGACGCCTCGTCCAGGAGATCGTCGACCTCTCGCGGCTGCAGGTCGCCGACACCCTGCACGAGCCCGACCTGGTCGAGGTCGACGCCGTCCTGAACGAGGCCCACGACCGGGTGCGGGTGGCGGCCGACGCGCGGCACATCGACGTGCAGGTCGCGGCCCAGCGGGGCCTGCGGGTCTTCGGCGACCTCGAGCTGCTCGTCACCGCGGTGGCCAACCTCCTGGCCAACGCCGTCAACTACAGCGAGGCCGGCACCCGCGTCGGGGTCGGGGCGCGCCAGGTCGGGGACGCGGTCGAGATCGCCGTCACCGACCAGGGCCAGGGCATCCCGGTGGGGGAGCAGGAGCGCATCTTCGAGCGGTTCTACCGCGTCGACGCCGCCCGCTCCCGCGCCACCGGCGGCACCGGCCTGGGCCTGGCGATCGTCAAGCACATCTGCGCCAACCACGGCGGTGAGGTCACCGTGTGGTCGGAGGAGGGGCGCGGTTCGACGTTCACGATGAGACTTCCGGTGGCGGTCGACCAGACCGCCGACGACCCCGCGGCCGACCCCGACCCCGGCGTGGCCGCCGCCGCCCGAGGAGAGAGCCCCGCATGACGCGCATCCTGATCGTCGAGGACGAGGAGTCGTTCTCGGACCCCCTG
Organism: Nostocoides sp. Soil756; assembly: GCF_001428065.1. Lineage (GTDB taxonomy): Bacteria > Actinomycetota > Actinomycetes > Actinomycetales > Dermatophilaceae > Phycicoccus. The sequence continues at coordinate 44,127 of NZ_LMSE01000007.1, read as the reverse complement.
TCGTACCTGCTGAGCCGCGAGGGGTACGAGGTGTCCGTCGCCGACAACGGCCACGACGCGCTGACGACCTTCGACACCGCCGGCGCCGACCTGGTGCTGCTCGACCTGATGCTGCCCGGCATCTCGGGCGTCGACGTCTGCCGGGCCCTGCGCCAGCGCTCCAACGTGCCGGTCATCATGCTGACCGCCAAGGACAGCGAGATCGACAAGGTCGTGGGTCTCGAGCTCGGCGCCGACGACTACGTCACCAAGCCGTACTCCTCGCGCGAGCTGCTGGCCCGCATCAAGGCCGTGCTGCGTCGCGGCGCCGAGCCCGAGGACCTCGTCCCGGCGACGATCGAGGCCGGCCCCGTGCGGATGGACGTGGAGCGGCACGTGGTGACCGTGCGCGGCCAGCAGCTCTCGTTCCCGCTCAAGGAGTTCGAGCTGCTCGAGATGCTGCTGCGCAACACCGGGCGGGTGCTGACCCGGATCCAGCTGATCGACCGGGTCTGGGGCAGTGACTACGTCGGCGACACCAAGACCCTCGACGTGCACATCAAGCGGTTGCGGGCCAAGGTCGAGGCCGACCCCGGCGCGCCGGTGCACATCCTGACCGTGCGCGGCCTGGGCTACAAGTACGAGGCCTGAGGCCGCAGGTCGGCGGCCTCAGCCGGTCGGGCCGGCGCTGGGGACCGGGAGGTCGGAGTAGTAGCGGGTCGGGGGGAGCACCGGCACGAGGACGACGTTGCGCCCGGCCTGCGGGGTGGTGACCGAGAGCTCGACCATCGCCCCGGGCGCCACCGGCACGGTGCCGACGTCGACGGTCCCGCCGTCGGCGCCGAGGTTGCTCCCGGTGAGAGCCGGCACCGCCGTCGGCGAGGTGCGGGCGTTCCCGACCGCGAAGACGACGTCGACGGTGTCGGACGAGCGGTTGACGGCCTGGCCCACCAGCACCCCGGGGGCGCCCTTCCCGCTCGAGACGATCAGCAGGTTGCGCAGCTCGAGGCCGGGGATGGTCAGCTGCACGCCGTCGGCCGGGATGTAGGGCTGGTCGGTCTGCACCGGCGACATCACCGCACATCCGGAGGCCAGGAGGGTGGCCCCCAGGATCCCGGTGAGGCGCAGGGCGGAGGCGGTCCGGTTCGTCACGGCGCCAGGATAGCGGGGCCCGTGCCGGTGTCGCCGACCCGTCCCCGCGCGCGGACGCGCGAGGCGCTCGCCCGACGCGCGCGAAGCACGTGCAGCGGCCTTCTGTCAACCCCCGAATTGGGGGTGTGGATCGGGTCGGCAGGCCTCTGACCTGCGACGATGCCCGTCGCTTCCATTGGGCGCGACCGGCGTGTCGTGATAGACTTCTCCTCGCGAAAGGGGCCAACAACACATGGTTTTCAAGGTCGGCGAAACGGTCGTGTATCCCCACCACGGGGCTGCCCGCATCGAAGAGATCAACAACCGCACCATCCGCGGAGAGGAGAAGCTCTACCTCAAGCTCAAGGTCGCCCAGGGCGACCTCGTGATCGAGGTACCCGCGGAGAACTGCGACCTCGTCGGCGTCCGTGACGTCGTCGACAAGGCCGGCCTCGACAAGGTGTTCGAGGTGCTGCGCACCCCGTTCGCCGAGGAGCCGACCAACTGGTCGCGCCGCTTCAAGGCCAACCTCGAGAAGCTCGCCTCGGGCGACGTCATCAAGGTCGCCGAGGTCGTGCGTGACCTCTGGCGCCGCGACAAGGACCGGGGCCTCTCGGCCGGCGAGAAGCGCATGCTGGCCAAGGCCCGTCAGATCCTCGTCTCCGAGCTCGCGCTCGCCGAGAAGACCGACGAGGAGAAGGCCGAAGTCATCCTCGACGAGGTCCTCGCGTCCTGACGCCTCGCTCCGGCGACAGCACTGACGTGACCGACGACGCCCATCCCGCCTCGCGCGGGGTGGGCGTCGTCGTCGTCGCGGCCGGGTCGGGGTCGCGCTTGGGGGCCGAGGTGCCCAAGGCCTTCGTGCCGCTGGCGGGTCGCGCGCTGCTGCAGTGGGCCGTGGAGCCGGTCCGGCACCTCGAGGGCCTGGCGTCCCTGGTCCTCGCCGTCCCTCCGGGGTACGAGGATCCGGGGCATCCGGCCTGGCAGGGGGGATGGCTGCCCGCGTCGGCCGTGCTGGTGGCCGGCGGGGCGGAACGGACCGCCTCGGTCGCGGCGGGGCTGGCCGCTCTCGACGCCGCCTGCGACGTCGTCCTCGTGCACGACGCCGCCCGCTGCCTCACCCCCGTGGCCGTCTTCGAGCGCGTGGTGGCCGCCGTGCGGGCCGGTGCCGACGGGGTCGTGCCCGGGGTCGCGGTCGTCGACACCGTCAAGACGGTCGACAGCCACGGGTTCGTCACCGGGACCCCCGACCGCGCCAGCCTGCGCGCCGTCCAGACCCCGCAGGGGTTCCGGCGAGCGGTCCTCGACGCCGCCCACGCCTCCGGGCTCGCCGCCACCGACGACGCCGCCCTGGTCGAGCGGGCCGGGCACCGGGTCCTCGTCGTCGAGGGTGACGCCCTGGCCTTCAAGGTCACCACCGCCGACGACCTGGCGCGGGCCGAGGGGCTCGTGGCCGACGGTCTGGTCGCGGTGCCGCACACCGGCAGGTCCTAGCATCGTCGCCATGACCGTCCTGCCCCGCGTCGGTGTCGGCGTCGACGTGCACGCCCTCGCCCCGGCCGGGTCGGGGCGCGAACTCTGGGTCGCAGGGCTGCTCTGGCCGGGGGAGCCAGGACTCGACGGGCACTCGGATGCCGACGTCGCCGCCCACGCCGCCTGCGACGCGCTGTTCTCGGCCGCCGGGATCGGCGACCTGGGGGCGCACTTCGGCACCGCCCGCCCCGAGCTCGCGGGCGCCTCCGGGGTCACCCTGCTGGCCGAGGCGGCGCGCCTGGTGCGGGCGGCGGGGTTCGAGGTGGGCAACGTGGCGGTGCAGGTCGTGGGCAACGCCCCCAAGATCGGGTCCCGGCGTGCCGAGGCCGAAGCCGCGCTGACGTCCGCCGCGGGGGCGCCGGTGTCGGTGAGCGGCACCACCACCGACGGACTGGGCCTCACCGGGCGCGGCGAGGGCGTCGCCGCCGTCGCGACCGCCCTCGTCATCCCGACCGCCTGAGCGTCCGACCGCCTCCGCCGGACCGGCCGTGATCTCGGGGTCGCGCGGGGGTACGCGGGGGTACGCGGTGGGGCGGGGTCAGCGGGTGCGCGGCCCCACGCGCCGGTCGGTGCCGACGATGCGCGCCATCCGCTGCAGCTCGGCGACGTGGCCGCACAGGGCCTCGCGCCCGGCCGCCGTGAGGTGCACGGTCGTCAGCTGACGGCCGTCGCGCACCCCTCGCTCCAGCGTGGTGTAGCCGCACGCCGACAGCGCCTTGAGGTGCTTGGAGAGGGCCGAGTCCGACAGGTCCATCGCGTCGCGCACGTCGCTGAACTCGCGCCCGGCCACCGGCACCAGGTACGCGCAGATCCGCAGCCGGTGCGGCTCGTGGATGACCTCGTCGAAGACCGGGTGCGGCATGCCCTCGAGCGTACCGAGGGTTTCCTGCCGGGAAAGCAGAAGCAGCCGTTGTCACCTGCGGGTTCGCCCGCTCGGACCGCCGGGTGCCGGACGCCGGGGGGAGGCCGCGCGCGGGCGGCGGGCTAGCGTGGATGCAGACCATGCCGCTCGCTTCCAGGAGGAACCCGTGCCCCAGACCGTCCAGGGAGTCATCGCCCGCAGCAAGGGCGCGCCCGTCGAGCTCGTCGACATCGTGGTGCCCGACCCCGGCCCTGGCGAGGCCGTCGTCCGCGTCGAGGCCTGCGGCGTCTGCCACACCGACCTGCACTACCGCGAGGGCGGCATCAACGACGAGTTCCCCTTCCTTCTGGGCCACGAGGCGGCCGGCCGCGTCGAGTCCGTCGGCGAGGGCGTCACCGAGGTGGCCCCGGGCGACTTCGTCATCCTCAACTGGCGCGCCGTCTGTGGGGAGTGCCGCGCCTGCCGCAAGGGCCGCCCCTGGTACTGCTTCGCCACCCACAACGCCACCCAGAAGATGACGCTCACCGACGGCACCGAGCTGAGCCCGGCCCTGGGCATCGGGGCCTTCATCGAGAAGACCCTCGTGGCCGCCGGCCAGTGCACCAAGGTCGACGAGGCCGACGCGGCCGCCGTGGGTCTGCTCGGCTGCGGCGTGATGGCCGGCTTCGGGGCCGCGGTCAACACCGGCGGCGTCGGGCGCGGCGACTCGGTGGCCGTCATCGGCTGCGGCGGGGTGGGCAACGCCGCCATCGCCGGGGCGCATGTCGCCGGCGCGACCACGATCATCGCCGTCGACGTCGACGCCAAGAAGCTCGAGGGGGCCAAGCGCTTCGGCGCCACCCACACCGTCGACTCCTCGAGCGAGGACGCCATCGAGGCGATCCGCGCCCTCACCGGTGGCCACGGGGCCGACGTCGTCGTCGAGGCCGTCGGGCGCCCCGAGACCTACGAGCAGGCGTTCTACGCCCGCGACCTCGCCGGCACCGTGGTGCTGGTCGGCGTCCCGACCCCCGAGAAGCAGGTCACCCTGCCGATGATCGAGATCTTCGGCCGCGGCGGGGCCCTGAAGTCGAGCTGGTACGGCGACTGCCTGCCCTCACGCGACTTCCCGATGCTGGTCGAGCTCTACCGGCAGGGCCGCTTCGACCTCGACGCCTTCGTCACCGAGCGGATCGGCATCACCGACGTGGAGGCCGCCTTCGACAAGATGCACGCCGGCGAGGTCCTGCGCTCGGTCGTCGTCATGGACGGCCCCGCGTGAGCACCGACCTCGGGATGCCGGTGCCGACCTCGCCCGGCGGGGTACGGGTCGAGCGGCTCGTGACCTCCGGGGTGTTCGAGCTCGACGGCGGGTCGTGGGAGGTCGACAACAACGTCTGGCTGCTCGGTGACGACCGCCAGGTGCTCGTCGTCGACGCCGCGCACGACGCCGGCGCCATCGTCGAGGCGGTGGCCGGCCGCGAGGTCGTGGCGCTGGTCTGCACCCACGGCCACAACGACCACGTGAACGCCGTGGCCGAGGTGGTCGCGGCCACTGGGGCCACCGCGTACCTGCACCCCGACGACCGGGTGCTGTGGGACCTGAGCCAGGACGCCGCACCGGGCGCCGAGCTCGCGGACGGGCAGGTCCTCACCGTCGGCGACGTCGAGGCCATCGTGCTGCACACCCCGGGCCACGCGCCCGGGGCCTGCTGCCTCTCGGTGCCGGCGCTGGGGGTGCTGTTCAGCGGCGACACCCTGTTCCAGGGCGGCCCGGGCGCCACCGGCCGCTCGTACAGCGACTTCCCGACCATCGTCGAGTCCATCCGCACCCGGCTGCTCGGCCTGCCGGCCGACACCGCGGTCCTCACCGGGCACGGCGACCCGACGACCATCGGCGCCGAGGCCCCGCACCTGCAGGAGTGGCTCGACCGCGGCCACTGAGCTTCCGCGCCGTCGCTGTGACGGCGCGGAAGCTCCGCCCGGGCGAGGATGCATCCGCGTCCGCACCGGGCAAGTGCGTCGTCACAGGGATGACGCGGAACCTCACCCGGTCGGCCGAGCATGACGCGCGGCCGCCCGCTCGACAGCGGAGCGCACGAGCGCCGCGACCCGCTGCGGTCTCGCCAGGTCGGCCCACGTGAGGCGTACGACCTCGTACCCGAGGGCGCGGAGCCGGTCCTCGCGCGCCTTCTCGGCGGCCAGCGCGGCCCGGCCCTCGGCGCCCTCGTACTTCACGAGCCCGTCGAACTCGACGACCACCCACGCCCCCACCAGCAGGTCGACGCGGGCGACGACGGAACCGGCCTCGTCACGGACGCGCACCTGGCTGGTGGCCTCGTACCCGAGGTCGGCGAGCAGCAGGCGGGTGCGGGTCTCGCCGACCGACTCGCTGAGGGGGTCCGCGAGGTGCAGCCATCTCCCGGCCCGGGCAGCCCGCCGGGGTGACTCCGCGAGTTGCTCGACGAGGTCGACGGCCCGGTCGAGGTCGGCCACGCGCGAGCGAAGCGCAGCATCGGCGGTGACCACGGCGGCGTCGCGTCCCTCGCGCAGCACGACCTGGGCGAGCGCGGCCTCGACGGAGAGGACCCGGCATCCGTCGACGACGACGTCCGGGAGCGCGCCGTCGAGGGGATGGAGGCGCAGGCCCGCGGCCCGGCGGACGCGCGACACCTGCCCTTGGAGGTCGACCACGTCCATGGCCACCCCGTGGAGGGGCAGCCCGTGCACGGCCAGCGCGCTCTGGTGGGTGGCGGCCTCCTCCGATCGTCGGCGTGCGTGGAGCACCGCACGGGCCCGCAGGTCGAGACGGCGCTCCGGGGTGGCGGGTTGCCAGAGGGCGCCGAGCACGTACGCACCGCGCCGGACGCGCGCGAGCCTGCCCGAGGCGACGAGGGCGGCCAGGGCATTGGGATCGACGTCGAGACGCGTGGCGTCGCGGCTGGACAGCACGCCCTGTTGGGCGGCCGCGAGGGCGAGGAGTCGCTCGGACATCGCTCGATGGTGCCCGCTGCGCGACGACCGGCCGTCCCGTCATCCACAGGCCCCGGGATGGGGGGTGCCGGCGGGGGCCGAGCTTCCGCGCCGTCCCTGTGACGGCGCGGAAGCTCCGCCCGGGCGGCGATGCATCCGCGTCGTCGGTGTCGTTGCGCGTCGTCACCGTGATGACGCGGAAGCTCCGCCCCCGCGAGCGGGCGAATCGGGGGTTACCGGCCGCCGCCGGTAGCCTGTCGCGGGTGACCCTCAGGCTCTTCGACTCCCTCACGCGCGAGCAGCGTGACTTCGTCCCCGTCGTGCCCGGCAAGGCGGGGATCTACATCTGTGGGCTCACGACCCAGGCCCCGCCGCACATCGGGCACGTCCGGTTCGCCGTCGCGTTCGACGTGCTGCGCCGGTGGCTCGAGCGCGGCCACGGCTACGACGTCACCCTCATCCGCAACGTCACCGACATCGACGACAAGATCCTGCGCAAGTCGGCCGAGGCCGGCGAGCCCTGGTTCGCGCTCAGCTACCGCAACGAGCTCGAGACCGCCGACGCGCTCGAGGCCCTCGGGGTGCTGCCGCCCACCTACGAGCCCCGCGCCACCGGCCACATCACCGAGATGGTCGAGCTGATGCAGGCCCTGGTCGAGGCGGGCCACGCCTACCCGGCGGCCGACGACTCCGGCGACGTGTACTTCGACGTGCGGTCCTGGCCCAGCTACGGCGAGCTCACCCACCAGAGCGTCGACGACATGAACGACGCCGAGGATGCCGACCCCCGCGGCAAGCGTGACGCGCGCGACTTCGCCCTCTGGAAGGGCCGCAAGGCCGACGAGCCCGCCACCGCGAGCTGGCCCACCCCGTTCGGTGCCGGCCGCCCCGGCTGGCACCTCGAGTGCTCCGCGATGGCGCGCAAGTACCTCGGCGACACCTTCGACATCCACGGCGGTGGCGTCGACCTGCGCTTCCCGCACCACGAGAACGAGGTCGCCCAGTCGCGCGCGGCCGGGCTCGGCTTCGCCAACTACTGGCTGCACAACGCCTGGGTGACCATGGGCGGCGAGAAGATGAGCAAGTCCCTCGGCAACTCGCTGCGGGTCAGCGAGGTCGTGCGCGAGCACCGCCCCCTGGCCGTGCGCTACTACCTGACGGCCGCGCACTACCGCAGCACCGTCGAGTACCACGACGGCTCCATCGAGGAGGCGGCCGCCACCGTCGAGCGGGTCGAGGGCTTCCTGCGCCGCGCGCTGCCCGGCGTCGACACCCTCGTCCCCGACGGCTCCACGGAGTTCCCCGCCGAGTTCCGCGAGGCGATGGACGACGACCTGGGCGTCTCGGACGCGCTCGCGGTCATCCACCAGGCCGTCCGCGCCGGCAACACCGCCCTCGACGACGGTGACGCCGAGGATGCGGCCGGCATCGCGCGCCAGGTGGTGGCCATGGCCGACGTGCTGGGGGTCAACCCGCTCGACCCGGTGTGGTCGACGGGCGGCTCCGACGCCGAGGACGCCACCAGTGCCCTCGACGCCCTCGTCCAGGGTCGTATCGCCGCCCGCGCCGCGGCCCGCTCGGCCCGTGACTACGACAGCGCCGACGCCATCCGCGACGAGCTGACCGCCGCCGGCATCGCCCTGGAGGACACCGCTGCCGGTGCCCGCTGGAGCCTCGCCCGACACAAGGGAGACTGACGATGCCCGGTAACTCACAGCGCCGCGGAGCGATCCGCAAGGGCGGCAAGAAGGGCCCCACCGTCGGCTCCGGTGGCCAGCGCCGCCGCGGGCTCGAGGGCCGCGGGCCGACGCCCAAGGCCGCCGACCGTCCCAACCACAAGGCGCACCAGGGCGCAGCCAAGGGCGGCGACAAGCGCGGCTCGGGCGGCCGCCCCAACGGCTCTCGCAAGGCACCCGCCTCCAGCGAGGTCGTGGCCGGGCGCAACTCGGTGGTCGAGGCGCTGCGGGCCTGGGTGCCCGTGACGACGATGTACGTGGCCGGCCGCATCGACAGCGACGACCGGGTGCGCGAGGCCATCAAGACCGCCACCGAGCGGGGCATCCCGGTGCTCGAGACCCCGCGCGGCGAGCTCGACCGGATCACCGACGGGGCCGTGCACCAGGGCCTGGCCCTGCAGGTGCCGCCCTACGAGTACGCCCACCCGCGCGACCTGGTCGACCCCGAGATGCCCGGCATCCCACTGGTCGTGGCCCTCGACGGCATCACCGACCCGCGCAACCTCGGCGCCATCGTGCGCTCGGTGGCGGCGTTCGGCGGCCACGGCGTCGTCGTGCCCACCCGCCGCTCGGCCGGGATGACCGCCAGCGCCTGGAAGACCTCGGCCGGTGCGGCCGCGCGCATCCCGGTGGCCCAGGCGGCCAACCTCACCCGGGCCCTCGAGGACTTCCGCAAGGCCGGCTTCTTCGTCATCGGCCTCGACATGGACGGCGACGTCGAGCTGCCCGACCTCGAGCTCGCGTCCGAGCCGATCGTTGTCGTCGTGGGGTCGGAGGGCAAGGGCCTCTCGCGGCTGGTTCGCGAGACCTGCGACCAGATCGTGTCGGTCCCGATGAGCTCGGCCGTCGAGTCCCTCAACGCCGGGATCGCCACCGGCGTCACGCTCTACGAGGTCGCGCGGCGCCGACGCGGCTGACCCCGCGGGGGGAGACCTCCCCGCGCCATCGCCCCCGTTTCGGGCGTGGATGCGTGAAATCGCGGGTCTCCCTGTGGAAGGATCGGCGCCGCCGGGACGCCCCGGCGGGGGTGGAGAACCCCCCACATCCGTGAGAGAGGGAACCCATGTCCGACTACGGCTCGACCCCGCCGCCCCCGCCCCCGCCCGGATCGGGTGACGCCGGCTACGGCGGCGGCAGCTACTCGGCGCCCCCGCCGGCCGGTGGCCCGATGGGGACCCCGCCCGACAACAAGCTCGTGTGGTCCATCCTCGTCACCCTGTTCTGCTGCCTGCCCTTCGGCATCGTGGCCATCATCAAGTCGGCGGAGGTCAACAGCAAGTGGGCCGCCGGCGACCACGCCGGCGCCCAGCAGTCCGCCGCCGACGCCGGCAAGTGGATCAAGTGGGGCGCCATCGCCGGCGTCATCGTCATCGTCCTCTACCTCGTCTTCGTCGTCGGTCTCGGCATCCTCGGGGCGAGCACGTCCAGCTCGGGTATGTGACCCAGGGGTGACCTCGGTCCAGGAGTGCGTGCGACCCCTGCTCGACACCTCGAGCAGGGGCCGCCGCCTCCTGCGGCCCCTCGCGGTCGCCGCTGCGGCCGCCGGCGTCCTGGCCGTCGTCGCCACCGTCGACCCCAACGAGAGCGGCCACTACCCGACGTGCCCGTGGCTCTTCGTCACCGGCACCTGGTGCCCCGGCTGCGGCACCCTGCGCGCGTTGCACGCGCTCACCCACGGCGACGTGCCGACCGCCCTGGCGCGCAACCCCGTCACGGTCATCGCCTCGGCCGGCCTCGCGGTCTGGTTCGTGGTGTGGACCCACCGGATGTGGACCGGGGCCCAGCGAACCCGGATGGCTCCGGCCTGGCTGCTCTACGCGCTGTTCTGGGCGGTGCTGGCGTTCTGGGTGGCGCGCAACGTCCCCGGCTGGACCTGGCTCTCACCCGCCTGACCCGCCGGCCTCCGCAGGCGGGCCTCGAGGGTCAGCGCCCCGGCCGGGTGTCGATGACCGGCATCTCGGCGGTGTCGACGCCGAGCACCGCCCGCTCGTCGGGCTTGGCCGGCAGCACCGACGCCAGGTAGTCGTCGATGGCCTCCTCCATCGGGATGTCGTGCTGGGCCCGCTCGGCCAGGTACCAGCGGTGCTCGAGCACCTCGTGGAAGACCTCGGCCGGCTCGAGCTTGCCGGTGAGCTCGCGCGGGACCCGCCGCGTCACCGGCTCGTAGATGCGGTTCAGCCAGTCGTGGGCGACGATCTCCTCGTCCTCCCCCTGGCGCCCGGTCCCCGCGGTGAAGGCGTCGAGGTCGTTGAGCAGCCGGCGCGCCTGGTTCTCGCGCACGTCGAGCCCGGTGAGCCGCAGCAGCCGCCGTGAGTGGTGACCGGCGTCGACGACCTTGGGCTGCAACCGGATCGAGGTGCCGTCGATGTCGGTGGTGATCTCGAGCTCGTCGACGTCGAACCCGACGGCGTTGAGGCGCCGGATGCGGTCGTCGACCCGCCAGCGCTCCGAGTCGTCGATGGTCTCCTCGTCGGTGAGCGTGGCCCAGAGCTCGCGGTAGCGGGTGACGATGCGCTCGCTGACCTCGACCGGGTCGCGCTCCTCCTGGAGCAGCCCGCCCGCCTCGAGGTCCATCAGCTCACCGGCGATGTTGACCCGGGCAATGTCCAGGTCGTGCTCGCGCTGGCCGTCGCTGAGCCGCTCGCGCAGCTCGCCGGTCTCGGCGTCGACCAGGTAGGCCGCGAAGGCCCCCGCGTCGCGCCGGAACAGGGTGTTGGACAACGAGACATCTCCCCACCAGAACCCCGCCAGGTGGAGGCGCACCAGGAGCACGGCGAGGGCGTCGATGAGGCGGGTCGCCGTGCCCTTGCGCAGCGACTGGCTGTAGAGCGCGCGGTAGGGCAGCGAGAACTGCAGGTGGCGGGTGACCAGGCAGGCGTCCAAGGGTTCACCGTCGAGGCCGACGCGCCCGCTGACCACCGCGAACGGCTCGACCGCGGGCAGGTGCAGCCGGCCGAGGTTGCGCAGCATGTCGTACTCGCGCCGCGCGATGTCGTCCTTGATCTCCTTGATGGCGAGCACCCGACCGGAGAGGCGCACGAAGCGGACCACGTGCCGCGAGATGCCGCGGGGCAGGGCGGCGAGGATGTCCTCGGGCCACTCCTCGAGCGGGACCCGCCACGGCAGGTCGAGCAGCGCCGGGTCGGGCCGGGCGGCGGTCAGCTCGAGGGCCATGGGTGCTCCAGCGGGCGGTGGTGGGCGGAGGGCGGTGCCCGACGCGGCCGCGCCCCGGACGAGCTGCTCGTCCGGGGCGCCGCCGATGTCGTCGTGTCGAAGGCCCCGGTCAGATGCGCTTGCCGGACGCCTGGTCGAACACGTGCAGGTGCTCGGACTTGGGGTAGACGAAGATCTTCGAGCCCTTGGCGGGGACGTTGCGCCCGTCGACCCGGGCGATGAACGGCTTGGCCAGGTTGTCGTCGCCCCCCTCGAGGGTGACCTCGGGGTCGGTCGGGGTGCCGTAGACGTAGGCGTCGGCGCCGAGCTCCTCGATGACGTCGACGGTGAGCTCGAGGCCGTCCGGATTCGTGGTGACCTCGACGTCCTCGGGCCGCACGCCCACGACGACGCCCTTGCCGCCGTGCTCGGAACGCTCGCGCGGCAGCGGCACGGTGTGGCTGCCGAACCGGGCGCCGTCGGGACCGGCCGGGACGGCGACGAGGTTCATGGCCGGGGAGCCGATGAAGCCCGCGACGAACAGGTTGGCCGGGCTGTCGTACATCTCGCGCGGCGTCGCGCACTGCTGGAGGATGCCGTCCTTCAGCAGCGCGATGCGGTCGCCCATCGTCATGGCCTCGACCTGGTCGTGGGTGACGTAGACGGTGGTGACGCCGAGGCGGCGCTGGAGCGAGGCGATCTGGGTGCGGGTCTGCACGCGCAGCTTGGCGTCGAGGTTCGACAGCGGCTCGTCCATGAGGAAGACCTGCGGGCTGCGCACGATGGCGCGGCCCATGGCGACGCGCTGGCGCTGGCCACCGGAGAGGGCCTTGGGCTTGCGCTCGAGGTAGGCGGTGAGGTCGAGGATGTTCGCGGCCTCCTCGACCCGCTTGCGGATCTCGCTCTTGTCGACGCCGGCGATCTTCAGGGCGAAGCCCATGTTGTCGGCGACGCTCATGTGCGGGTAGAGCGCGTAGTTCTGGAAGACCATCGCGACGTCGCGGTCCTTGGGCGAGAGGTCGGTGACGTCGCGGTCACCGATCCAGATCTTGCCGTCGTTGACCTCCTCGAGACCTGCGAGCATGCGCAGGGACGTGGACTTGCCACATCCGGAGGGACCGACGAGGACGAGGAACTCCCCGTCCTGGACGTCGATGTTGAGCTTGTTGACCGAGGGGGTGTCGTTGCCCGGGTAGACCCGGGTGGCCTCGTCGAAGCGGACAGTTGCCATGGCGTCTTTGCCTTTCCTTCACCGGCAGGAACGTGCCGGACGATCCGTTGTAAAGGGTGGAGCTCCCGTCTGCGTCGGTGCACACGGTGTTCCGAGGATAGCCCGGCCGGTGGGGCGCCGGGGAGGGCCGTCCGCGGGGAACGCCGCCACGTCCGGGCCCCAGGGACGGCCGCCGCATCTCTGGCGCGTCGCGGTCGACCGCCCTACGGTGGGGCCATGAGGATCGCGGACGTCGTGAAGCGCAAGGGCGTTGCCGTCGTCACGGTGCGGTCGGACGCCACCGTGCGGGAGCTCCTGGCGCTGCTGGCCGAGCACCGCATCGGCGCCGTCGTGGTCAGCGACGACGGCGCGGGCGTCCACGGCATCGTCAGCGAGCGCGACGTGGTGCGCCACCTGCACACCGACGGTGCCGACCTGCTCGACGCGCCCGTGCAGCGGATCATGACCGCCGAGGTGCACACCTGCACCCCCGAGGACTCCCTCGAGGACATGGCGGCGCTGATGACCGACCGTCGCATCCGCCACGTCCCCGTCCTGGTCGACGGGGCCCTGGGGGCGATCGTGTCCATCGGCGACATCGTGAAGTTCCGGATCGACACCCTGCAGGCCGAGCGCGACCAGCTGCGCGACTACATCCAGCAGTAGCCGCGGGCCGGGCCGCGGCCTCCAGCCCGCGCCCAGGCCGACCCCCTACCGTGGGGGCATGACCGCCGACGCCCTCGCCGACGGCACCGGACCGGAGGCCACGCCCGAGCCGAGCACGCACGCCCGGCTCGGCCAGTACCGGCTGGTCCAGCGCCTCGGTGAGGGGGGGATGGGTGTGGTCCACCTGGCCCTCGACCGGCAGGGTCGGGCGTTCGCCCTGAAGCTGCTGCGCCAGCACGTGGCCGACGACCCCGATGCCCGCGCCCGCCTGGTCCGTGAGGTCGACACCCTGAGCCGCATCCGCAGCCCGCGGGTGGCGCCGGTCGTCGACGCCGACGTCGACGGCCCCACCCCCTACGTCGTCACCCGCTTCGTCGACGGACCCTCGCTCGACGAGCGCGTCGAGCAGCGCGGCCCCCTCTCGCCGACCGAGCTGCACCGGGTGGCCGAGGGGCTGGCCGAGGCGCTCGACGCCATCCACTCGGCCGGGGTCGTGCACCGTGACGTGAAGCCGGGCAACGTGCTGCTGGTCGACGGGGGTCCGGTGCTCATCGACTTCGGCATCGCCCATGTCGTCGACGACATCCGGCTCACCAGTGCGGGCCTGGTGATGGGGACTCCCGGCTACCTGGCGCCCGAGGTGGTCAGCGGCGAGGACGTCACCCCGGCCACCGACTGGTGGGGCTGGGCGGCCACGACCGCGTTCGCGGCCAGCGGCACGCCACCCTTCGGCCGGGGCGGGATGAGTGCGGTGCTGGCTCGGGTGGCCGCGGGCGAGCCCGACCTCGTGGCCGTCGACCCGCGCATCGAGCCGCTCCTGTACGCCGCGCTGTCGCCGTATCCCGACGAGCGACCCCACCACCACGAGGTCGTCCGGGCGCTGGAGTCCTACGCCCATGGCGCCCCGGCCACGGCCGCCATCGACGTACGACGCAGCCGCCCGTCCACCGAGGTGCTCGCCGCGCGCACGGCACAGCTCCCCACCCAGCCGCCACCGCCGGTCGGCCCGCCGGTCGACACCACGCCGCCGGGGTACGGCCCGCCCCCGCCGCCTCGGGTGGCGCTGCCTCCCGTGCAGCAACGGCCGGCCCTGGCGCCCGCCGCCTGGCGCGACGACGACGAGGACGACGCGCTGGAGGTGCGCCTCGACCCGCGCATCGGGCTGCCGACGCGCTCGGGCGCGCTGCTGGCGCTGCTGGCCCTGCTCGCCGGTCTCACGGTGGCGGCGCCCCTGGTGGCGCTGCTGGTGCTGGCCGCCTGGGTCGTCCTGGCGCGCACCGCCGACCGGGCGGTCACCTCGCTGATGGTGCGCCGGCACACCCGCGGTCCGCGGGGCAGCGACCTCGCCCTCTCGGTCGTCACCGGCCCCTGGCACGTGCTGATGGGGGCCGTCGGCGCCGTGGTCACCCTGCTGGCCCCGCTGGTCGTGGGGATCTGCGCGATGTTCGCCACCGCCCTGGTCGTCGAGACCGTCGAGGTCCGCTCCGTGGCCGCCGACAGCCCGCTGCCGTTGCTGGCGGCCGGCATCTTCACCGCCCTCACGGCCTGGTGGGGCCCCGGCGGAGCCGGCCTGCGGCGCGGTAGCCGCAGCCTGGTGCGGGGGATGACCGGCCACCCCACCGCGCACCGGCTCCTGGTCGTGGTGGCGCTGCTGGCGGGCGCGGTGCTGGTCGCCGTCGCGGTCGGGCGGGGCGGCCCGGCCTGGTGGCCGCTGGTGCAGGCTCCCGGGTGGGTCGACTCGGTGGTCCCGGCGATATGAGCGACCCCCGCCAGCGCCGTCCTCGCATCCTGCGTGGCGACTTCCCGACCGAGCCGATGCCGATGGCCGACCTGCTGCGGCGCACGCCCTACCGGCACGCCCGCATCCCGGGCCGCGCCGGCGAGGACCAGGCGGTGCGCGAGGGCCTCGACCTGGCCGTCAAGGTGGGCGAGCTGATGCTGCGCTGCGGGGCCGGGGCACCCCAGGTCGAGGGCAGCATCGCCGCGGTGGCCGCGGCCGCCGGTGTCGACCGGATCGAGCTCGACATCACCCTGCAGTCGATCCTGGTGCAGGCCACCAGCAGCGACGGCAGCCCGCACACCCTCCTCACCGTGGTGCGGCACAGCCGCCACGACTACGCCCGCCTGGTCGCGGTCCACCGCCTCGTGCAGTCACTGGTGGCGGGGGAGGTCACCCCCGCGGAGGCGCGCGAACGGCTGCGCTCGATCGAGCGGCACCCCCGCAACTTCCCGGCGTGGGCGGTCTCGGTGGCCAACGCCTTCCTGGCGGCCGCCGTCGCGGTCATCATCGGAGCCGGGGTCGGCGCAGCGGTCGTCACCGTGGTGGTGGTGCTCGCCGTCGCCGGGGTCTCGCGCACCCACATGCGGGTCGGGCTGCCGGAGTTCTACGGCAACGCCATCAACGCCGTGGCCGCGACACTGTTGGCCGGCGTAGCGTTCGTCCTCGGCGCGCTCGGCGTCATCCCGCTGAGCGAGAAGGACTTCGCGTTCGTGGTGGCGGGCGGCATCGTGGCGATGCTGCCGGGGCGCACCATGGCGGCGGCCATCGAGGACGTCATCTTCGGCTACCCCCTCACCGGGGCCGGGCGGCTGCTGGCGGTGCTGCTCTCGCTCACGGGGCTGATCATCGGGATCGCCGGGGGGCTCGGGATCCTGCTCACCGTCGTCACCTCCACCGGAGCGCCGTTCGTGTCGCCGGCCGTCCTCGACCTGCGGGTGACCCAGGCGCCGATCGTGCCGGCCGTGATGGGTGCCCTCGTCGTGGGGCTGGCCGCGGCCGTCACGGTGCAGAGCCGTCGTCGCCTGGTGGTCCCCACGGCCGTGCTGACGGTGGTGGGCGTGGTGGTCGTGGCCCTGCTGACGCGCGTGCTCGACGTCGGAGCGGTCACGGCGACGGGCATCGGCGCGGTGGCCGTCGGGGTGATGGGCCGGTTGGTGGCCCAGCGGATGGACGCGCCCTCGATGGTCCTCGTGGTGCCGGCGAGCTTCGGCCTGCTGCCCGGTCTGACGATCTTCCGGGGGCTGTACGAGATGGTGGCGCAGGGCTCGGACCAGGGCTTGCTCTCGCTCCAGGCGGGCATCACCACGCTCCTCGGCGCGGGCGCGGCGCTGCTGGCCATCGCGACCGGCACGGTGCTGGGTGAGTTCATCGCCGCCCCCTGGGACCGCCGGATGCGCGGTGCCACCCAGGGCCGGGTCGAGGGCGACACGGCCTGACCTGCGGGTTCGGCGGGCCGCTCGCGGTCGTCCCGGGTGGGCGCCTACCCTCTGCGCCATGCGCATCCGTACGCCCCTGGCCCTCGTCGTCGTCCTCGCGCTCGCGGCCGGATGCTCCGGTGGTGGCGACCAGGCCGCTCCGACCGCGGCCGGCCCCTCCTCGGCCGCCGCGGCCTCCGCGAGCCCCACGCCGACGCCCACCCCGGCCGTGGTGGTCGACGGCGCGGACGCCGCGCTGACGGCCGCGGTCGCGAAGGTCTACGCCGGGAAGACGGGCGTCGAGGCCACCGCCACCCTCGGCACGTGGATGAAGGAGAAGGTCGCCGTCGTCACCTCCGGCGACGACGTCACGCTCGCGGTCGGACCGCAGTGGAAGGTCGTGGGGGGCTGGTGGCCGTCGCTCGGCAAGGGCACCGACCTCGGTCGCTTCCCGAGGTTCATGCTCGTCATGGGCTCGGACGCGCGCGGCAGCAACCTCAAGGGCAGCCGCACCGACACGTTGCAGATCGTCGGCCTCGACGGCCGCGGCGGCGCCGGCATCGTCGGCATCCCCCGCGACCTCTACGTGCCGCTGTCGACCGGGGGCACCTCGAAGATCAACGCGGCCTTCGCCTACGGCGGCGGGTCGGCCGAGGCCCGGACCATCGAGAACCTCAGCGGCATCGACCTCCAGGGCTACGTCGTCACGGGCTTCAACGGCTTCCGCAGCATCGTGGACGAGTCCGGAGGGGTGCCGCTGGTCATCGAGAAGGCCTTCACGTTCCTGGACCTGCTCAAGGTCAAGAAGGGGCGACAGGTCGCCGACGGCGGCACCGCCCTGGCCTACGCCCGCGAGCGGCACGCGTTCCCGAACGGCGACTTCGACCGGTCGCGCCACCAGCAGGAGATCCTCATCGCCGGCGGCGTGGCCGCCCGGCTGGCGGGGCCCGCGATCCTGCCGAAGGAGATGAGCATCGTCAGCAAGTACGCGCAGACCGACGTCGACGCCGAGACGGCGCTGACCTTCCTCGCAGCCTTCTACCGGATCGACCCGGCCAAGGTGAAGCACACCGTCGTGCCCGGGGCCATCGGCACCAGCAGTGACGGGCAGTCCATCGTGAAGGTCACGCCGGCGACCCGGGCGGTGTTCGCCGGGTTCCGCGACGCCCGCCTCTGACTCGGGTGCTCAGAACGGGGGGCGGATGCCCCTCGTGACCACGCGGTCCTCGGTCGTCGGAGGGCGAGGGGTGTGCCGGGCGCGGCTCGCAGCGGGGTGGCGGGTGGAGCGGCCAGTAGAGTGTGGGGCCGCCGGGCGACCGGCGTGCTGGCGTGGCGCAACCGGTAGCGCACCTGTCTTGTAAACAGGGGGTTGGGGGTTCGAGTCCCCCCGCCAGCTCTCGCTCCTGACCTTGCCGTATAGGCCTCTCACCTGGGATGATGTGCCTTGTCGGCACCCTTGCCGATGTGGACACAGGGGGTCAGCGATGGCCAGGATTGGTCGCCAGGATGGCACGCAGGCGGCACGAAATCGGTCGTGTCATCCCGGTTCGTCATGAGCGGGCGAGTCGGTCAGCGCGGGTTCGGCCGGATCCGGAAACTGCCGTTGGGCCGTTGGCAGGCGAGCTACATGGCTCCTGATCTTCGCCGTCTCAACGCCCCGGTCACCTTCTTCACGAAGGCGGACGCCGAGGGGTGGCTCGGCGTGCAGCACCGGAAGATCGCGGACGGCACCTGGGAGCGTGCGAAGCCGCCCGAACCGCCCGCACCACCGCCGGTGCTCGAGACCTTCGGCGGCTACGCCACGACCTGGGTCGCGACGCGCGACATCAAGCCGAAGACCCGGGAGGGGTACGAGCACATCCTCTCGAAGTACCTCCTGCCGACGTTCGGCGCTCGGCCGTTGGTCCAGATCAAGCCGCCCGACGTGCGCGCGTGGTGGTCCTCGATGGACCCCACCACCCCCACGGTCCGGGCCCGCGCCTACGGGGTGCTCAAGGCGGTGATGAACACCGCCGTCGCCGACGACCTCGTCGACGTCAACCCGTGCCGCATCCGTGGTGCGTCGAACGCGCCGCGAGCCAGGGACGTCCGGCCGGCGACGGTCGAGGAGCTGGCCGTCATCGTCGAGGCGATGCCCGAGCGCTACCGGGCGCTGGTGCTCCTCGGCGCCTGGTGTGCTCTGCGGTCGGGAGAAATGCTCGAGCTCCGCCGACGGGACGTCGACCTCGTCAACGGGACGGTTCGGGTCGAGCGCGCTGTGTCTCAGGTTCACGGCCGCGCCGTCATCGGGACGCCGAAGTCGGCTGCCGGCGTCCGGAGCGTAGCGATTCCGCCCCACGTCGTACCGGCCCTCGCGCACCACCTCCAGGCTTTCGTCGCACCTGGGCCCGATGCGCTGTTGTTCCCGGCGGCGGACGGGGTCTCCAGCCTGCAGCCGTCCGGCTTCTACAAGTACTGGAAGGAGGCGCGGGCGAAGGCCGGCCGACCCGACCTGCGGATCCACGACCTGCGCCACACCGGCGCCACGATGGCGGCGATGGCGGGGGCCACCCTCGCCGAGCTCCAGCAGCGCCTCGGCCACAGCAGCGTCAACGCCGCCCTGCGCTACCAGCACGCCGCCCAGGGGCGCGACCGGCAGATCGCCGAAGCCCTCTCCCGGATGTCGAATCCCGACGGGGAGTAGCGCATCGGTCATCGCCCGTTGGGGACGCGGACCATCATGCGGTCCACGTCATCAGGGTCCAGGCGGATGAGCCGTCCGCACCGGTAGGCGGTCAACGCTCCGGCAGCGCTGCGCCGTCGAAGCGTCTTGGTGCTGATCCCGGTGCGCTCTGCGGCCTGCGCGAGGGTCTCGTAGGAACGGCGCGCGGTGGTTGTCATGACCGCGGGATGCCGAGCCAGCGGCGGGTTTCGGCGACGGTGGTGTAGAGGCGTCCCGTGCCGTTGAAGCGGGCCCAGCGCGGGCCGACGCCGCGGCGGCGCCAGTCGCGGACGGTGCGTTGGGGGGTGTGGATGAGGGTGCAGAACTGTTCGAAGGTGAGCAGGGCGGTGTCGTCCCACTGGGTGGGGACTTCGATGGGGTGCATACGCTGGCCTCCAGTGACGACGATTGGTGCCTCCGCTTCCAAAGGCCTTGAAGCGCCGCCATGAGGACATTTGCGCTGAAGTTGTCACGAGATCGTTACCGTCCGACACCCGGGGACCGGCCGGGCGAGGTCGGCCGCCAGCGGCGGTACTCCGGGGGAGGACGACGAGTTGGGACGGCCGTGAGGTGTGGGTCGCCGGGCCGGGGTTGGGGGCCATAGCGGTCGATGTCCTCGGCGGCCTGCTGGGTGGCGTGGGCGGGCCCGAGGTCGGCGCGGTCGCGGCCGAAGGTCTCGACCCATTGGGCGCGGGCGTCCTGCAGTGTGTCGGCGACGAGGTGGGCGGTGTTGGTCTGCCGGCCGCGGGTCATGGCGACGTAGGCGGCTGCGGCGGCGGCGGTGGTGTCGTCGAGGAGGAAGTGCGCTTCGGGGACGGTGTCGCCCTGGGCGCCGTGCACGGTGGTGGCGTAGGCGAGCTCGAGATGGTCCTGGACGTAGTCGGCTGGCAGGTGCCGGGTGCCCCGCCGGCCGTGGACGGTGAGCGAGCCGTCTGTCTCGACGGCGGTGACGGCCCACCGGTCACGGTTGGCGACGCCCAGGTCAGGGTGGTTGCGTCGGGTGGCGACCAGGTCCCCGGCCGACATGGTCTCCCCGGCCCGGGTGGTGACAGCCGGCCCGGTCGGGAGGCGGGTGTCGGTGCGGCGGTGGTCGCGGATGGCGGCGTTGAGGGCGGCGACCTGCTCGCGGGTGTCGGCGATGACGAGCCCGTCGGCGTGACCGAGGGCGGCGGTGCGCTGCACATGGCTCGGGTGGATGACGACCTGCCCGCGCTCGTAGAGAGCGTCGAACACCTCGGCGGAGCGGGTCCCGGTGCGCATGAGGAGGGTGAGGGCGGCGTAGTCAGGGTCGGTGAACCGGTGAATTCCGTCGAGGAGCACGTGCGCGCCGGGCGCCGCCCAGCGGGTGGCGTGGTCCAGGACGCCGCCGCGGCCGACCGCGGGCAGCTGGTGGGGGTCGCCGACCAGGGCGAGTCGTGCGCCGGCGGCATCGGCGACGTGCAGCAGTGCCTGTGCGGTGTCCTGGTCGAGCATGCCCGCCTCGTCGACGACGAGCAGGTCACCGGGCAGCAGCCGCGCCAGCGGGTCCGCAGGTACGTCTTGGTGCCAGCGGTGGCCGTCGGTGTCCCAGCGGTGACCGTGGCGGTGGGCCAGCCACGCGGCGGAGAACGCGTCCGCGCCGGTCTCGGCCTGCACGACCTGGGCCGCTTTCAACGTCGGCGTCACCACGACCAGTCGTTGCCCATGCCAGTCCAGGAGGTCGCGGGTGGCGGCGAGGGTGGTGGTCTTCCCCGCCCCGGCGGCACCCTCGACGACGACCAGCCGCGCGGTGCCGGCCAGCGCGGCCACCGCGCCTTGTTGGGCAGGGTCCAGGAGCCGCTCGCTGACCCGCTCACCCACCAGTTCCGGCGTGCCGGGGTGTTCGGCGCGGGCGGCGAGGCGCCTCGTGATGTCGGCTTCGACGTCGAGCACCCGCCGGGAGGTCAGCGACCGCACGTGCTCGGGGACATCGGGGCGCTCCACCAGCGGCACGCAACGATCAACAGCACGTGCGGTCAGGTCCTCGACCAGTTCTCTGCGGACCGCGGCCTCGGTGATGACATCGAGACCGGCGACGATCTGCTCGGTTTCGCCACGGATGTCGGCGGCGTTCCAGGCCGACCGGTGCGCGCCGAGCCGGGTCAGGACCAGGTCGGCGACGGCGTTCCGGTCGACCCGCCCCACCGCCGTCCACTCGAGCCCGGCGCCCAGGTCCGGGCCAGGCGGGGGTGGGGTGAAGCCGAGGTCGTGCAGTTCCTCGCGCCACCGCGCGGCCAGGTCCGCGCCGCTGGTGGGGGTGACCTTGTCGGGGCGGGCCTGCGCCCACGCCCGCCGGTCCCACGCCCGGCGGAGCCTCGGCCCGGGCTCGGCGCCGGGATGCTCGGCCCGCCACGCGGCCTCGTACCGGTCGACGTTCCGCGCGATCTGGGAAGCGCGGCCACTGAACCGCCCCGCGTACCGGGCCAGCTCAGCCACCTCCCCCGTGGCCGGGTCGAGGTGGTAGCCGCGGGCTGCCAGCGCCCGGCGGAAGCCGGGATCGCAGGCGACGGCGGCGTGCCCGATCCCGTTGACCGCGTGGATGGAGTCCACAACCCCCACCGAGTGCAGCCCTCGCCATGCCCCGCCGGCGAGGACGCGGGCGTTGACCTGGAGGTGTAGGTGGCGGTGCGGGTCTCCCGCCCGCGAGGTGTAGTGCCGCACCACGACCGCCTCGAGCCGGTCAACGGGGACCTGGACCTGCCGGCCCCGCGACCCGACCCTCGTGGTGGCGTGCGCGGCGAGCCACCCGATGATCTCCCTCGCCGCCTTCTCCTGCGCCGCATCGTAGGCGTCGGCGACGTCGGGGTGCAGGGACGCGACCAGGGACCACGTCTTGGGTCCGTTGACGACGACCTCGACGAACCGCAGCCCCCGATCGTCGGTGCGCAGGTGCCCCTTTGCGGCCCCGGTCCCGACGTCGTATCCGGCGACCCACCGCTCGTAGCTCGGGCCGTCCAACGTCCCCCCTTCGGTGACTGTCGGCGGGCCGTCCCCAACGGCCGTGGCGATGTACCGGCTGGCGAGGCCGGTGCCCTCGGCCAGGTAGTAGTCATCCGCGCCTGACCGGTCGGCCTCGACATAGCAGCGCGCCGCGGCAGCCGAGCCGCGGTAGAACTTCACCCCGCCATGCACTCGCCCCACCACCCGTCACTGCCCGTCAACTAGCCTGGAAACGACGTTCGGTCCGCCCTCGCGGGCGGACCGATCTACGGAACTTCGTAGCATGCGTGCCGCTCGATGTAGACCCTTCGCGCGGCAGGTCCGCGGTTGCGACTCGGGACTCGTCACAGGTCGTCACGGACGCTGAATGGACGCTCTGTAAGGAGTCAGCTTTTGCAGATGGTGTGTCCCAGGATCGGGGTGGCAACCTTCGTGTCGGTGGATCGGGCACGGACAGCCGATGAGCCGGGGACGGCGTCGCACCTTGAGCTCAGCCCAGCAGGTCGGCACGGCCCGCGTCCCTTTCGGCGTGGGTCGACGCCCACGGCAAACTGTCCCGGGACGGCCACGAAGTTGCCCGCTGGCGGGCATGGGAACTGCCCCCTCAGGGTCATGAGACTGCCCGCCTGGACGTCGTCTACCTCGCCGCGTCACGCGGCTTGGGAGTCTGCTGAACCGTCCGCGTGGCAGGTCCCCCGGGACACCACCTCCCGGGGGCCCTGAATGGACTGCGGCAATGAGGAGGGCCGAGCGTGGTGAGTGCCGCGACGGACTGCGACGGGTAGGGGGAGCCCAAGCGCGCGGGGCCTGCACCCGCGTCACGGCGGGGCCTGTCGAGGTCGTGTCGAACGATCTCGCAGTCTGGCGCTCCTCGTAGACAGGGCTGACTTCTGGGGGCTTCTCTGGCAGGGTGCGCGTCGTGACCAGGCGCGGGTTTGTCGGGGTGGGTGGGGTTCGGCTCGGGGCTGTGGTGGCCGGGGTGGTCGCCGTGGCGGTGGTGGCTGCGGGTCAGGGGTCACCGGCGGTGGCGGCGTCGCCGTCCGCGGGGATGTCGGGGCTGGCGGCTGGGGCCGGCCCGGTGTCGGATCCGCCGGTCCACGGGACGGTGGTGGGGCCGGTGGCGGTGCCGGGGGTGGGGTCGATGCCGGCGTATGTGCCGCGGCCGGTGGTGTGGCCGGAGGCGGGTGCGGGGTCGGTGGTGCCGGGGCTGGTGGGCCGACTGGTGAAGGCACCGGGCACGGTGGTGTCGTTGGCGGCTCGGTCGGCTCCGCGGGTGGGGCAGGTGTGGCGGGTCGACGCGGCGGGCCGGGACGTGGCGCAGCGGCTGGGTGGGGATGGGCTGGCCTTCACGGTGTCGCAGGCGGGTCTGGATCCGTTGGTGGGGGCGGACGAGCCGCAGGTGTCGGTGGACGTGTCGGGCTTCTCGGACGCGTTCGGGGGCGGGTACGCCTCGAGGCTGCGGCTGGTGGAGGTGCCGTTGTGTGCGTGGGCGGCGGCCCGGGTGGGGGCGGACCCGGGGTCGGGGTGCACGCGGGCGCCGCGGGTGCTGCCGACGGTGGTGGACCCGGTGACCCGGGTGCTGACCGCGGATTTGGCGGTGCTGCCGGCGGGTGCGGCGGCCGCGGCCGCGGCGGAGGTGGTGGCGCCGTTGCCGGGGCCGGTGGGTGGGGCCGCGCCGGCGGGGGTGAGCGGGTCGCTGTCGGGCGGGGCGCCGTTCAAGCCGGTGGGCCCGAGCGCGGGCGGGGTCACCGACACCGGGTCGGGGGCGCAGCCGGCGCCGATGACGTCGGCGTACGTGGTGTCCTCGGGCACCTCGGGGCAGGAGGGGGACTACGCGGCGACGCCGCTGACGGCGGCGGGGTCGTGGTCGGTGGATGCGGCGTCGGGGTCGTTCCAGTACTCCTACCCGTTCCCGACGGTGGCGGCGGTGACGGGCCCGGTGCCCCAGCTGGGGGTGGGCTACTCGTCGGCTTCGGTGGACGGGATGACCTCGGGCGACAACTCCCAGGCCTCCCAGGTCGGGTCGGGCTGGGACCTGGGGGTGCCCTACATCGAGCGGCAGTTCCGGCCGTGCTCGACCGACGGGCATGCGGGGATGGGCGACCTGTGCTGGACCGGGGACAAGTACCGGATCGTGATGAACGGGCACTCGGAGCGGCTGGTCCGCGACACGACGACGTCGGTGTCGGGGGGGAAGGTGTTCCGGCTGCGCAGCGACCCGGGGTGGCGGGTGGAGCTGTACCCGAACCCGGGCAACGCGCACAACCCGGACAACGACGGCGAGTACTGGAACGTGTACACCCCGGACGGGACGAAGTACGTCTTCGGCCGGGGTTACGTGCAGACCGCGGGCTACTCGACGCCGCGGGAGACCAACGCGACGTGGACGGTCCCGGTCTTCGGTGACGACGCGGGCGAGCCGTGCCACCAGTCGACGTTGGCGGCGTCGTGGTGCCACCAGGCGTGGCGGTGGAACCTGGAGCTGCAGCTGGACACCCACAGCAACCAGGTGGCGTACTTCTACCAGGAGGAGACGAACAAGTACCACCGCAACAACACCACGGACACCAGCTACGACCGGGGCGGGTTCCTCTCCGCGATCGAGTACGACGGCCGGTTCGAGTATCCGGGGGAGGCGCCGCGGGCGCGGATCGACCTGGTCAACGAGCCGCGTTGCACCCAGCGGATGTACGGCGACCCGACCCCGTCCGGGACGTGCGCCTCGTTCGGGGCCGGCAACGAGTCCAGCTACCCCGACGTGCCGCTGGACCTGCTGTGCACCTCGTCGTGCACGCAGACCTCGCCGAGCTTCTTCTCGCACTACCTGCTGCGCTCGGTCACCGCGCAGCGGAGCTCGGGGTCGGGGTCGTGGCTGGACGTGGAGCGGGCCAGCCTCGGCTACCAGCTGCCGGACCCGACCGACGGGACGGCCCCGTCGCTGTGGCTGTCGAAGATCGAGCGGACCGGCCTGGTCGGGGGGAGCGTGTCGATGCCGGTCCTGGACGTCGGGTCGGTGCTGCTGGCGAACCGGGTCGACTACAACGCCTCGGCGGGGGTGGCGCCGCTGAAGAAGTACCGGGCGGCCACGATCATCGACGAGCTCGGGGCTCGCACCGAGGTCAGCTACGGGCACGGCCCGGGCGGGGTGTGCACGGCGGCGCTGGTGTCGCAGCCGGGGTGGCAGTGGGACACCAACAACCATGAGTGCTTCCCGCGCTGGTGGTCCCCGACCGGGTCGGCGCCGGGCTTCGGGGTGTTCCACAAGTACGTCGTCACCCAGGTCACCCGGGTCAACACCTTCCCGGCCGGGACCAGCAGCCAGATCACCGGCTCCCCGCAGGAGCGCACCACCTACACCTACGACGGGGTCGGCGGGTGGACCAAGCCCGACGACCCGACCGCCGACCCCTCGACGGTCTCCTACAGCGAGTGGCGCGGCTACGGCATGGTGAGCACCCAGTCGATGACCGACGCCGGGTTCCGGGGCGGCTCGAGCGGGGTGATCCGCAAGAGCTCGGACCTGTACTACCGGGGCCTGGACGGCAAGCCGATGGCGGACGGGTCGAGCAAGTCCTACGACGTCACCACCTCCCAGAACGTGACGACACCGGACACGGCGAACCTGCAGGGCCTGCTGCGCGAGCACCGCGAGTTCCTCTGGTCGGGCGGGGCCTGGAGCGAGGAGGAGGCCACCACGCACGGCTGGACCACGGCCCGGCCGGCGATCCAGGTGGGACCGAACCCGGACGCGGCCCGGGACTCCTACCTCATGGTCGAGTCCGGTGTCGTCGAACGGCAGAGCACCGGTACCGGCACCCGCAGCATCTCCACCTCCCGGGCCTACACCCCGTTCGGGCTGCCGGTCAGCGACTGCGTCACCGCCTCCGGGGCGGCCAGCCGGTGCACCCTGACCTCCTACGCCGGGGACGCCGCCGCGCAGGCCCTGAACAAGGTGTCCTACCCGGCCGTGGTCAACGTGCGTGCCGGGACCGCGACCAGCCTGGGCAGGTACCTGTCCTCGACCCTCTACTACTACGACGGCGCCACCGCCACGACCGGTGCGCCGCTGACCAAGGGCGACGCCACGAAGGTCGAGGTCGGCAAGGACACCGACACCGCCGGCACCACGGTGACGACCCGCTCGACCTCGACCGCGACGTTCGACGGGTACGGCCGGCAGACCTCGAGCACCGACCCGCTGCAGCACACCACTTCCACCACCTACCCCGCCGTGAGCGCGGTCCCGCAGGTCGTCACCGTCACCGACGCCCTGCAGCACGCCACGAGCACCACCTTCGAGCGGTACCGGCTGCAGCCGGTGGCCACCACCGACGCCAACTCCCAGACCACGACGAGCACCTACGACGAGCTCGGGCGGCTGGAGACCGTGGCCCGCCCGGGGGACACCGACGCCGCCCCGACGATGAAGTTCGTCTACACCGTGTACACGGACCAGCCGCACCGGGTCGCCACCGCCACCCTGCAGCCCGGCACCGCGAGGGCGTGGAACTGGTCGTTCACCTACCTGGACTCCTTCGGCCGGGCCCGCCAGACCCAGACCGTCGCCCCCACCTCCCCCTACAACGGCCAGGACGTCGCCCAGCTCGTCACCACGCGCTACGACGAGGCCGGGCAGGTCGAGGCCCAGACCACTCCCGTCGCTGCCCTCGGCACGGCCGGGCACGGCATGATCGCCCTGAACCTGAACCAGGTCCGTGAGACCCGGACCGCCTACGACACGATGGGCCGGCCCGGCACCGTCGGCTACTACGCCAGCGACACCCGGCTGTGGAAGTCCTCCACCAGCTACGCCGGCTACGCCGCGGCGACGACCACCCCACCCGCCGGCGGGGTGACCGTCACCGAGACCACCGACGGCCTCGGCCGCACCACCGCCCGCACCGAAGGCAGCGGCGCCACCACCGCCACCACCCAGTACGGGTACGACGCCGCCGACCGGGTCACCACCATCACCGACCCCGACAGCAAGGTGAGCAGCCGCAGCTACGACCTGCAGGGCCACGTCCTCACCAGCACCGACCCCGACGCCGGGACCAGCACCACCAGCTACGACGACGCCGGCCAGCCCACCGTCTCCACCCGCAGCGACACCACCGCCACCCAGACCAGCTACGACCAGCTCGGCCGCGTCACCAAGGTCGAAGGCCGGACCAGCCCGACCAGCGCCTGGCAGACCCTCACCGAGAGCACCTACGACACCGCCACCCTCGGCATCGGCTACCCCGCCTCGAGCACCACCCACTCCGCCCTCGGGGACCTCACGACGGCCGTCACCGGCTACACCACGTGGGGCCAGCCCGCCGGGGCCAGCACCACCGTCCCGGCCGGGTTCGGCGGGCTCGCCGCCGCCAAGACCTACACCTCCGCCATCGGCTACGACCCCTCCGGCCGCCCCAGCACCGTCAGCTACCCCGCCGCCGGAGGGCTGCCCGCCGAGACCGTCACCACCGGCTACAGCGACCTCGGGCTGCTCACCACCTTCACCGGCTCCCAGCCGTACCTGAGCGCCACCACGTACAACGGTGTCTCCCAAGTCACCTCACGCACCCTGGCCGCAACGCCGGCCCCGATCACCCGCACCTACACGTGGGAGTCGGCCACCGCCCGCCTCACCGGCGTCACCACCACCCTCGGCTCCACCACCGCCCAGAACGACACCCTCACCTGGAACGACGCCGGCAGCCTGACCCAGCAGGTCGACACCCTCACCGGGACCCGCACCTGCCACACCTACGACGCCCTCAACCGGCTCACCCACTCCTGGACCACCGCCGCCACCGGCTGCACCGACACCGACACCACCACCGCCGCCGGCCCCGCCGGGTACAACACCTCCTGGGCCTACACCCAGGCCGGCAACACCACCAGCGTCCGCCGCGGCCCCACCACCACCACCTACGGCTACGGCGACCCCAACCACCCGCACGCCGTCACCACCGCCGGGACCACCAGCTACGCCTACGACGCCCAAGGCCGCCAAACCACCCGCACCCCCGCCACCGGGAGCCCCACCACCCTCGCCTGGGACCTCCCGGGCAACCTCAAGAGCGCGACCACCGCGTCCGCCACCACCACCTTCGTCCACACCGGTGACGGCACCCGCCTGGCCCGGGTCACCCCCGACGGCACCGCCACCGCCTACGCCGCAGGACAGGAGGTCGACCTCAAGAACGGCGCCGAGACCACGGCCCGCCGCTACTACAGCGCCGGCGCCGACGTCGTCGCCATCCGCACCCCCACCAAGCTCACCTGGCAAGCCAACGACCGCCAGAACAGCGCCGACCTCCAAGTCACCAACGGCACCAGCACCGTCGACCGCGCCTACTACGACCCCTACGGCGCCCCCCGCACCGGCACCGCCACCCTCGCCACCGACAAGGGCTGGCTCGGCAAGACCACCGACCCCAGCACCGGCCTGACCCACCTCGGCGCCCGCTACTACGACACCACCCTCGGACGCTTCCTCAGCCCCGACCCCCTCAACGTCCAAGAGAGCACTCAGACACCGAACGCTTACTCGTACGGCACGAATAATCCAGTCTCGATGAGTGACCCCTCCGGACTTCGGCCGTTGGGGACAGTGGATGAAGGATGCATCAACTGTAAGAAGAGCTACACAAAGTCCGGGAAGTCAGAGTGGACTTTTGGTAATGAGAATGTCAAGGTGGATGCTTGGACCCACAACGTTAGTTACGACACTAGTAATGGACAGGGTTACGCAAGTGTATTCGGGAAGTACTACAGCGGAACCAAATACACTGGCGCCGGATCCCATTGGACCGAACAGCCCTATGTTGAACCCCCGGAAACCTGGGTGTCCAAGACCATTATGTTCGCGGTCTACATGTCCCCGGAAGCTGGGATTCTCAGTGCAATCGACGGGATCAACTCCATCAGGAGAGGCGATGCCGGTGAAGGCGCGATCAACCTCGCCACCAGCCTGCCGCTGGGGCGCATCTTCCGAGGCGCCAAGGCGGCGGAAAGGGGAGTCGAGNCAGCGGCTAGGGAGCAGCCCGGTTCAGCCCGGGTTCGTGGTGGCTACCGGTGTTGCCGCAAAGGTCGTACCGAATGAGGGCATCTATGTGGTCCGCAATGCGGCCGACGAGGTGTATGTCGGCCAGTCGGGGAACATTACAAGTCGCTTGGGCCAGCACGTATCGACGGGCAAGTTCACGCAGGCTGAGGTGGACGCTGCCCAGCGGTTTGAGGTGCTCGGCGGCAGGACCGCTCGAGAAGTCACCGAGCAATTAAAGTTGGACAGCTTTGGTGGTCGAGATGCGCCAGGCATCCTGAACAAGGTCAACCCGATCGGTGACCGTCGGCTGAGCTTGATGCCTGAGGGATATGTCCGCCCATGAGTTTCGTGCTTGAACCTCGTGGTCAGGGCGTGGATTTGGTGGTGACTGGAGACTGGTCGCCGGCTGCCAGAGAAGCGTTGGAGAGCGGACGTGCTGACGGCCTGGTGTTGAACTACGCCAGGGGGTTTCGTGAGCAGCCGATCGACTTCATCAACGGCTTGCCGATCCGCAAGCTCGACCTGCTAGCCAGATCGGTCAGTGACTTATCGCCGGTGTACTCGCTGGGCTCGACGCTTCAGGAGCTGCGCGTCCAGTCTGATCCGCGCGCCGTGATCGAGCTCGAGGGTCTCCCGCGTGTTCGGACGTTGGCTGCGTCTTGGCCGCAGGTCCGGGCTTCGATCCTGTTCGCTCCGCAGATCGAGGATCTCGCTCTTCCGTCCTACTCGGAACCGAATCTTGAGCCGTTGTCCACACTGACGTCGCTGACGTCGCTGGTTATGAAGGAGCGACCGAAACTACGGTCGCTGGACGGGCTCGAGGCGTTCCCGTGGCTGCTGCGGTTGGGGGTGTTCTGGGCGTCCGGGCTTGCGGACATCAGCGCTCTTGAGCGGTCGCTGCCTCCCGCCCTGCAGGTACTTCAGCTGCAGTCATGCAAGAAGGTCACAGACATCGCGCCGGTCGCGGGTTGTGTGTCTTTGAATTTCTTCGATCTGAGCGAGGGGGGCGAAATTCCCTCAGTTGCTCCCGTGAGCGAGTTGGTGAACTTGGAGCGGTTGTACCTGTACGAGTCGACGAGGGTCGCCGATGGGGATCTCGGCCCGATCGCTCGGTTGCCGAAGTTGAAGGACTTCAGGATGCAGAACCGGCGCGGGTACTCCCCATCGGTCAAGGAGATCCAGGACGAGATTGCACGCCGGGCCTGAGCCTCGATCCACCGATGAGCTCGGGCCTTTGAGCGTGCCGTAACGACGAGATGCCCTGCCGTGCTGGGAGATTGGTACTTGCGACAGTTCCAAACCACCCACCCGGAAGGGCATCTCTGGGATGAAACTCTGCCACACCCGCGCGGCGACGTCGGCGGTGTTCGATGACCCGAACCTGGTGTCGGCGGCCGGGCTTGTCCCGGTCCTTGCACTGGCGGACTCGGCAGGGCTCGCACGCCTGGCCGGTGAGCACTTGAGCGTGCCGGGTGACAAGGGCGCCAACGCCGGGTTGAAGGTGGCCTCCCTGGTCGCGGGGATGGTCGCCGGCGCCGACAGCATCGATGACATGGCGCTGCTGCGGCACGGCGGGATGGGCCGGGTCTTCGCCCGGGCGTACGCGCCGTCGACGCTGGGTTCGTTCCTGCGCGCGTTCACGTTCGGTCACGTCCGCCAGCTCGACGCGGTCGCCTCCAGGTTCCTGGCCAACCTCACAGCTGCGGGCGGCCAGGGCGCGCAGGTCCGGCGCGACGGCACGAGCACACGGGTGCTGGTCGACATCGATGACACGATCATCGAGGTCCACGGCCACGCCAAGCAGGGCGCCGGGTTCGGCTACTCCGGGGTCCGTGGCCTGAACGCGCTGCTGGCCACGGTCACCACCTCCGGGTCAGCGCCGGTGGTGGTGGCGCAGCGGCTGCGCAAAGGGTCGTGCGGGTCCCCGCGCGGAGCCAAACGGCTGGTCGCCGACGCGCTGAAGACCGTCAGCACCCTGCACGGCCGTTCAGATGTGAAGCCGTTGCTGCGAGCGGACTCCGCGTTCTATGGGGCGCCCACCGTCGGCGCCGCGCTCCGTGGTGGGGCCCAGGTGTCGATCACCGTGCGACTGGACCCCAAGGTCAAGGCCGCGATCGCCACCATCAGCCAAGAAGCGTGGACCCCCATCGAGTACACCGACGCCATCTTCGACGAGGTCACCGGCACGTGGGTGTCGCGGGCTGAGGTCGCCGAGGTGCCCTTCACCGCGTTCACCTCCAAGAAGGCCACCGACCAGGTGCCCGGCCGCCTGGTCGTGCGCCGCATCCCCGACCTCAACGCCGAGAAGAAGAAGGCCGCTGGACAGGGCACCCNGTTCGACACCTGGCGCTTCCACGCCTTCTTCACCACCACCGACCCCGCCGACCTGGACACCGTCGCGGCGGACAAGACCCACCGCGGGCACGCCATCATCGAGCAGGTCCACGCCGACCTGAAGAACTCCGCCCTGGCCCACCTGCCCTCAGGAAAGTTCACCGCCAACGCCGCCTGGCTGGTGCTGGCCGTCATCGCGTTCAACCTCACCCGCACCGCCGCCGCCATCACCGGCAGCGACCTCGCCCGCGCGACCACCGCCACCATCCGCGAGAAGCTGATCACCGTCCCGGCCCGGGTGGCGTCCTCGGCGCGGCGGGTCACCCTGCACCTGCCGACCGCCTGGCCCTGGGAAGCCGCGTGGACCCGCCTGTTCACCCACGGCTGCGGTCCACCAGCACCGGTCACTTCCTGACCACCCAGCCCTCACGGCGCGACCCGAACTCGAAGTGGAACACCCTGACAGCGAGGTCAGGAGAACCGCTCTGCCCTCAAGCCACCACCACAGACCTGGGCGAAATCAGATCACCCCACCCAGGCCGTCGGTGGATCGAGGCTGAGCCAGCCGGTGATAGCGCGAAGTTTGCTTGTGGTGATGAGGGCGTCGACGATGTTGGTGATGTTGGTGATGTTGGTGATGTTGGTGATGTTGTCGAGTTCGCCGTGGCCAGCACTCATCATGGCCACAGCGACCCTGACGCGTACAACGTCCCTGACCTCATTGCATCCAGCCGCGATACTGACCCCATGACCCACCGGCAGCCGAGCATCCAACGGTGGTGGCGCCTTCTCCTAGCCGCCACCGCCACCTTGGTCGTTGGTGTCCTGGGCGCCGGAACAGCATCGGCGACGACGCTTCCTGAGGTCGGGAACCGCGTCGGGGCCTCAACTCCGGTCGTGGTGAACATCGTCGGAGTTCACGAGTCCATCAGTGCAGGTCAGCGATGGGGGCACGCTCCTCCGCAGGCCGAAACGGCGTCGGCTACCGGTGTTGCCGCAAAGTACGGAGACAGGACGGTGGCGATCGTCGGGCGACGTGGGAGTCCGATGGACGTGCCACGCGGAACCAACGCACCGGGATCAATCGGCGGGAGGTCGTACGGCGGACACGCACTAGACGAGATGCAGAGCGAAGGCTTCACACCCTCGGTTGTCGAGGACGCCATCCGAAGTGGCGAGCGAGTCACGCAGTCGACTGGGCGGATCTCCCACTACAGCCCCGCGAATAACGTCACGGTGATCACGTCGGACGGCAAAGTTGTCACCGTCACCTCAGGCACCGTGAAGCCCCGATGACCGATCAAGATGTCGGGGAGCAGGTCCGTCAGATGATCATGGACATTGACCAGTTCATCGGCGGAACCATGACCATTGACCGTTTGTCCAACGTGCTAAAGATCCGGCTTGCGGCAATGGAAGCGTCGGGGGCGGATTTCGCCTGGGTCGCGGAGCTGAGATCCCTTCGGAACCAGATCGAGTACGTCAACGCGTTCTGGCTCGAGTCTGGTTGCGACCGGCTCGGTGTCGATGACTTGCGGGCGGCCACCGAAGCGGCCGACGAGCTGAGGGCGGCTCTAGTCCGTGTGTGACGCCAGTGATGTGCAGGTCCCTCGGAGGACGAGCGTCTGGCTGCAAAGATCGCTCACGTTCGTCGTCGGGCTTGCTCTTGCCGTGACAGGGATCGTTGGCGGAGCGACTCGGGCCGAAGCCGTCGCCGCGGCTGCGCACACAGCCACCGCCTGCACCTACGACTCCCCGGCGCCATTCTCGACGCAGAGCGCTGAGACGACAAATGGGCGGGGATCGCTGTTTGGGGGCAGGAGCCGCCTCGCGTTACATCCCGTCCTCGTCGAGGCTCGCGGTGTTGCCGCAAAGTCCGCGGACGAGTTAGTCGACCTGGCCTCCGCGTCGCGTCGTAGCCACATCCTTGATGGGCACCGGTACGGCGGGAAGGCAGGCAACACTTGGTTCCCCAAGGGTTGGTCAGTTGACAAGATCATGCACTCGGTCTCGGACATCGCGACCGATCCATCGCTCACTTGGGCTCAGCAAACGGGTCGAGCAGGCGCCGCGTTCACTCGCGGCGGTGCGCCAGTCAGATACACCGTCGAAGGTGTGCGAGACGGCGTCCAGATTCGGGTCGTCCTAGAACCCGGCGGCGAGGGCATCATCACAGGGTTCCCGATTCCATGACCCCGACACCGACTCCCGAGGAGATGACCGGCCGTCTGCACAAGGCGATGGACGCAGCCGTTGGGCTCACCCCAGATGACATCAACAACGTGCAATCGCTAATCGATGTGGGTGAGTGGCTCGTCGCCTTCGAGACACTGTGCACCCAGATCTACGAATGGGAGATCAGGCTTGAGCTCGACGTCGTTCGCGACATGGAGGGTCTCGGGACAGCGCTCGGCGCCCGCCGCGAACTCACTGACCATCTGTGGGAGGACGTCGCCGGTGCCTAACAGGATCGGGAGGTTGGTGGCCGCGGTGATCGCTGCGGTCCTGACTCTGTTCGCCGTTCCAGCTACCGAGGCCGTCGCACTCGCTCCGGCGGACTCGCCCTCGACCTACGTGTGCGACACTCACCATCACCCTGCGCTGGTGACCGGCGTCGTCACCGAGCGGGGACCTCCTGCAGTGCACCACCTCCTCACCACCCACGACGCCGTCGACTGGTCGCGCGGCGCCTCGGCGCGACCGAACACGGTTACAACGCCGGTCGACCACCCCTACGACCACCTCGCGTCGCGTGTCCACGTCGACAACGCCAGGGCTACGACCAGCGGCCACTCCGAGGCCATCCACGGCGGGCTCTCGCCGTTTCGGCGAGCCGGTGTTNGCCGCAAAGGGCGTAGACATTGGCGGCGCGAAGTTCGCCCAGAAGTCCTTCAGTGAGACGTTCAGCAAGGGTGGCGCGTTCTCGGGGCGGACGATCGATGACGTCGCGGGCGACTTGCGCTCGGGTGCGTTGACTTCGAAAGACGTGCCCATTGATGTCATCGTGCGGGACGGGAACAGCCTGATCCTGAACACTCGGTCGTCGCAGGCTCTGATTCGTGCGGGAGTTCCAAGGTCGTCATGGAACGTCATCGATCGGACTGGGCAGAGCGCTTTCGAGGCTCGGCTCTCGGGTCAGCTTGGTAGAAATGGGCTCACGAGTTCCGGGATTGATTTCTAGTGAACGCAGGGCGTGCCAAGCGAGTGATCGGACCTCTTTCCGATGGTCCCTCGGCGTATACCGAGGATGTCGCGTTCACGCATCCAGGTGGGAACGCCGAACTCAGGTACATCTATGAGCGAGAGGGGTCGATGTACTCGAGGGGCATTCGGTTTCATCAGGTCCGCGCCTACCGTTTCCGTGCTGAGAGCCATTGCAATGCTTGGCATATCGAGGATGCGTACGACGCCCTCGTCGAGGTCGAGCAATCCGACTGGATCGCTGAGTTGCTGGCCGCAGAGCCCAGCGAGACCTGGGGTCGGTGGAAGATCCGACACTTCCTTGTCTTTGTCGACGGCTCTGGTGCCTACGAGGTAGCGGCAGAAGACTGCGAGTGGCTTCCGGAGGAAGCGGCTTCGTGACGTTGCGTGATGTCGACCTGAGCCGGGTCGTGTCGCATGCGTTGCGGCATGAGCCGTGGGTGTACGAGCTTGAGTTGGATGGTCAGGGCTGGGTGTCGCTTGAGTCGCTGGTGGAGGCGTTGCGGCTCGAGCGGGACTGGTCGGCGTTGACGGTCGCGGATGTCGAGTCGATGGTGTCCGGTGCGAGCAAGCAGCGGCATGAGGTCCGCGATGGTCGTATTCGGGCGTTGTATGGCCACTCTGTGCAGGGGCGGATCGAGCGTGCGTCAGCGCAGCCTCCTCCTCGGCTCTTTCACGGCACGTCTCCTGGGACTGTTGCCGTGATCCGCGTGCAGGGCCTGCGGCCGATGGGCCGGCAGTTCGTGCACCTGTCGGTCGATCGGGACACGGCCAGAGCCGTGGGGAAACGCAAGGCGCCGAACCCGGTCATCCTGGTCGTTGAGGCTCAAGTTGCCGCCGAGGCCGGGGTGGCCTTCTATGCGGGGAACGAGAAGGTGTGGCTGGCGGACGAGGTTTCGCCCGCGTTCATCACCTGGGACGCTGGCGACTGAGCCGGGTCAGCCGGCGGTGTTGAGGGCGGCGCGGATGCGGGTGTTGGCCAGCAGTCCGTCGAGGATGTGGATGAGCGCTGCCCGGTCGTCGCTGGTGAGGTTGTCGAGGTCGCCGAGTCGATCGGCGAGTGGGTTGCCGCCGCGCAGGGGGCGTCGTGGCGCGTCGTCGATGAGCAGGTAGTCGCAGCTGACGTCGAAGATGTCGGCGAGGCGGATGACGGCTTCGACGGACGGGGTGATCTTGCCGTTCTCGTAGCGGCTGATCTGTCCGGCGTCGGCGTTGAGGCGGGTGGCGAGGTCGGCTTGAGACCAGCCGTGTTCCTTGCGGAGGGTTTTGATGCGTTCGCCCAGAGCCATGGCTACCTCGCCTACTTGATGTGTCACTGGGCTCAAGTGTGCCGTCATCGTGGAGCACCTTCCTGCGTCATGTTGCATCGCACCATGGACTGTCATGCATACTCTGTCATGAAGGGTTGGATGAGATACAAGTTCAGGATTCTTTGGAGGTCCCAGCGTGGCGCGTATCCCGGAGGAGGTCCTTGACCGGCTGAAGGCTGAGGTGAGCGTCCAGCGCCTCGTGGAGGGCTGCGGGGTCGAGCTGATCGCGCAGGGCAAGGATTTGGTGGGGCGGTGCCCGTTCCACGACGACTTCTCGCCGTCGCTGGTGGTGACGCCGGCCAAGAACTTGTGGAACTGCTTGGGGGCGTGCCGTCGTGGGGGTGGCCCGATTGATTGGGTGATGGCCGCGCAGGGTGTCTCGTTCCGTCATGCGGTGGAGCTGCTGGTGCAGGAGTCGCCGTCGCTGAGCGTGTTGGCGCGGTCCTCGCCGCTGGTGGATGGGGCTGGTCCGGTGGGGAAGTCGTCGACGCGCAAGTTGCCGCCGCTGACCACCCCGGACGCCGGTGACGCCGAACTGGCGGCCGCGGTGATCGGCCACTACGCCGACACTCTGAGCTCATCGCCGGAGGCGTTGGGGTTTCTGGGCAAACGCGGCATTGATGATCCGGAGGCGGTGGCGACGTTCCGGCTGGGGTATGCCAACCGCACCCTGGGCTACCGGCTCGGGCACTCGGCGACGAAGGCCGGCGGGACGCTGCGCTCCCGCCTGCAACACCTCGGGTTCGTGCGTGGTTCGGGGCATGAGCATTTCACCGGCTCCCTCGTCGTCCCGGTCTTCGACGCCGAGGGGAGTGTGGGGGAGGTGTACGGCCGCAAGGTCGCCGAGCATCGCCTGCGGGCAGGCACGCCACTGCACCTGTACCTGCCGGGTCCCCACACGGGTGTCTTCAACGCGGCCGGACTCCTCGAGACCGGGGTGGACGAACTGGTCGTGACTGAGTCGATCATCGACGCGCTGTCGTTGTGGTGTGCCGGGTTCCGGCACACCACTGCTGCGTATGGGACGTCGGGGTGGACGGGTGATCATGACGCCCTGATCGACCGGCTCGCGATCAAACGGGTCCTGTTGGCGTTTGATGCGGACGAGGCCGGCGACCGGGGCGCGACCGACCTCGCCACGAGCCTGACGGCGCGGGGTGTGGAGTGTTTCCGGGTCGAGTTCCCGCGCGGCGCCGATGTCAACGAGGTCGCGGTGCAGGCCACCGATGCGCGGGCGGCGTTGGGCCGGTTCCTGCGCAAGGCCGCCTGGATCGGCCAAGGCCGCGACCCCGCCACGACACCTTCCGGGTTGACTTCAGTTGTCGCTGCTGGTGGTTCTTCCCCGGAGCCGACGCCGGAGATGGTTGTGAATCCTGTTCCCGCAGAACCCGATCCACCCCATGAGGAGCGCGAGGCCACGCCCGTGCCGGTTGTCGAGCACGCTCAGCCGTCCCGCCCGGAGGTGCAGGGGCCGGTGGATCCGGTGGCGGTGTCCCCGGCCCGCATGCCCGATCAGGCCGGGCTGGGTGAGGTGGTCGTGTCCGGGCAGGGCCCGGCCGTGGAACTGCGCGTGAGGTTGGGGAATCGGTCGTGGCGGGTCCGCGGGCTGGACCGGGTCACCTCCTTCGAAGCATTGAAGGTCAACGTCCTGGTCGCCCGCACCGACACCCCACCGGAGGCCGTCGCGACCGGGTTCCATGTCGACACGTTGGACCTGTACTCCGCCAGAGCCCGGGGTGTGTTCATCGGTCAGGCGGCCGCGGAGTTGAAGGTGGCCCCCGAAGTCGTCAAGTCCGATCTGGGGCGGGTGTTGCTGGCGTGTGAGGCCAAGGCTGAGGACGTCATCACCGCCGCCGCCGAACCCGAACGCAAGGCCGAGGTGACGGTGTCGGGGCAGGCCCGTGACGACGCCCTCGCGTTGCTCAAGGACCCGCGGCTGGTCGAGCGGGTCGTGGAGGCGTTCACCGCAGTGGGGATGGTGGGTGAGGCCACGAACTGCCTCGTCGGCTACCTGTCCGCGATCAGCCGCAAACTGCCGGCACCCCTGGCCGTGATCGTGCAGTCCACGTCGGCGGCCGGGAAGTCGGCGGTAATGGAGGCCGTGCTCGGGTTCGTCCCACCCGAAGACCGCGTCTCCTTCAGCGCCATGACCGGGCAGAGCCTGTTCTATCTGGGCGAGTCCGATTTGGCGCACAAGGTGCTGTCCATCGCCGAGGAAGAAGGCGCCTCCCGGGCCGCGTACGCCCTGAAACTCCTGCAGTCCGAGGGTGAGCTGAGCATCGCGTCCACCGGTAAGGACACCGCGTCCGGGCGGCTGGTCACCCACACGTATTCGGTGAAGGGCCCGACGGCGATCGTGCTCACCACCACCGCCATTGATGTCGACGAAGAACTGCTCAACCGGTGCCTGGTCCTGACCGTGGACGAGGACCGGGCACAAACCCAGGCGATCCACCACGCACAACGACAGGCGCAAACCCTGCACGGGTTGTCGCGGCGGGTCGAGCGGGAACGGGTGGTGACGTTGCACCGGGACGCGCAACGGCTCCTGGAGCCCCTCGCCGTGGTGAACCCATACGCGGACCGGCTCACCTTCGCCGACGGGCGCACCAGGACCCGGCGCGATCACGGGAAGTACCTGAATCTGATCGCGGCGGTGACGTTGCTGCACCAGCACCAACGCACCCGCAAGACCGCGAGCATCGACGGGCACCAGGTCACCTACGTCGAGTCCACCATCGGCGACATTGAGGTCGCGAACACCTTGGCCCACGCGGTCCTGGGGCAGTCCCTGGACGAGTTGGCCCCGCAAACCCGGCGCCTCCTGTCGGCGGTCCATCAGCACGTCACCGCCCAGGCTGCCGAGCTGGCGGTCGATGCCTCCCTGATCCGGTTCACCAGGCGTCAGTTGCGGGAGCACCTGCAGACCCAAGGGGCCGGGTGGGGCGACACCCAACTGAAGGTCCACCTGTCCCGCCTGACCGACCTCGAACTGTTGTTGGTGCACCGGTCGGAGTCCGGGTCGTACACCTACGAGCTCGCCTGGCGCGAACACACCCACCCCGACGCCGAGAGCAACTCTGGTGATGCCGGTGGTCGTCGTAGCCGGTACCTGATCGGCCTGACCGACCCGGCCACCCTGTACGACGGAAACCGGTCGGGCCAGAGCCCGGGGTGGTCGGGGCCCGGTCGGCCCCCGGTCGGGGCCTGGTCGGCCCCCGGTCGACCCACCCCAGACGCCTCACCGGGTGCGCATGACAGCCGTGGTGAGCACGAACCCGACGACAACACCGGCCGCGACGTCGACGCACCGGTCAACGGCGCCCACAACGCGTTGAGGGGCGCCTGAGATGGCGCGCCGCGGTGTCCACGTCCCGCAGGCCATCCCGGGGAACCGGGCCGACCCGGCCGGGTGGCCGGTCGTCGTCGAGGACTTCCTCACCGACCTCGCAGCGCGCGGCTACTCCCCAGCCACGGTCCGCGCGAGACGGCAAGCCCTGGCGGTGTTCGCGCAGTGGGGCCTCGACCGCGGCGTCGACGGGCCCGCCGGGGTGTCCCGGCCGGTGTTGGTGAGGTACCAGCGGTGGTTGTTCCATTACCGCAAGGCCGGCGGTGACCCGCTCACCTTCCGGTCGCAGAACGCGCGCCTGCTCCCCATCCGGGCGTTGTTCGCATGGTGTGTGAAGAACGGGCACCTGGCCGCGAACCCCGCCAGTGACCTGGACCTGCCCAAAGTCGAACAACGCCTGCCCAAAGCCGCGCTGACCGCCGGCGAGGCCGAGCAGGTCCTCGCCGTCCCCGACACCACCACCACGAGCGGTGTGCGGGACCGGTGCATGCTCGAGGTCCTGTACTGCACCGGAATCCGCCGCGCCGAGCTCGCCCACCTCAACGTGCGTGACATTGACCGGGAACGCTCCACGTTGATGGTGCGGCAGGGCAAGGGGAAGAAGGACCGGCTCGTCCCGATCCACGCCCGCTGCATCACCTGGCTGGACACCTACCTGGCCGACGCCCGACCGAAGCTGGCCAGTGAGCCTGATGACGGGACGTTGTTCCTCACCGTCGACGGCACACCCTTCAGCCTCGACCGGCTCACCCAGTTGGTGCGCGAGCACGTCAAAACCTCCGGAGTCGCCAAAGAAGGCGCCTGCCACCTGTTCCGTCACACGTTGGCCACCGTCATGTTGGAGGGCGGAGCCGACATCCGGTACGTCCAGGCGATGCTCGGCCACGCCGAACTGACCACCACCCAGATTTACGCCCAAGTCAGCATCAGAGCGTTGCAAGCCGTTCACAGCGCCACCCACCCCGCAGCAACCGACCCCAGGCGACGACGCGACGACAACGACGACGCTGGTGGTGACGGTCCTCGTGGAGAGAGTGCTCGTGACGATGGCTCGTTGTTGAAGGTGTCGCCGGCTGCTCTTCTTGCTGCTTTGGTTCAAGAAGAAGAACTAGAGAACCGCGCCCACCCCGGATCACCCGAGACCGGCGATCCCTCATGACGAAGCCGACGACACCCGCCGGGTTGTCCGACGCGGCCGCCGAGCTGGTCCGCGACCTGAACCACGCCACCCGTCCCGGCGTCGGTGGCCAAGCGCTGACCGTGGACCAGATGTACGACACCGTCGCCGCCCTGGCCCTCCTCACGGCACGGCTGCCGCAAGCCCTCACCCAGGTCGCCGCCCACCTCGCCGCGCACGCGGACGCGGGACACCTCACCGCGGTCGACGAGAACGGCGACCATACCGACCCCGCAGAGGCGGTTGCGGAGGCCACCGAGCAGCTGCACGCCGCCACCGGTGACACCATCGACGCCGCACGCGCCCTCGACGCGGTACAGCAGGCCCTCGCGAGCCTCGGCCGCCGCTGACAGATCGTGTTCATGCGGCGTTGCCCGGCGACGACTCTTCCGGCGGACCCACCGACGTCAGTGAATGGCTGACAGGGCGGGCCGTTGACGAGGGCGTCGACAACAACCGGGCGAGCGGCTCGACCGCCTCGGGTTGGACGAACGCGGCCCGCTCGATCATCGCCAGCACGCGGTCGACCTGGGCCAGCCGCCGGTCCTCCTCCTGGTGTTCGCGTTCGTGGTGACGGTGCTGCACCCACCACTTGACCCAGGCACCTGATGCGAGTCCAATCACGACCAGAGCGACCCGAAGGGCGCCGCTGCCGGCGAACAGGTCCAAGACCTCTGTCATGCCACTCACCTTCGCCTTCCACGCGATGCGTCTGTCACCCATGTATCGGCCGACCGAGACCGCAAACCTCGTGACCGCTGAGAGGGACCATGCGCCGACGAGCGGCTTAACGTCGCGCCCTCACCAGTCGGCGCGCTTCGCCGGTCACGCCCACCGACTTCACCAGGCCACGGAGACCCCGGTTTTCCCGAATCTCATGTGCCACACACCTCATGCATTCCCGGATCCAGCCCCTCCCGCTGCTGCCTGCCGCCCCAGCCGCCGGTCACCTCCGAAAACGGCCAATCCTGTGCGCCA
Source organism: Nostocoides sp. Soil756 (assembly GCF_001428065.1). Lineage (GTDB taxonomy): Bacteria > Actinomycetota > Actinomycetes > Actinomycetales > Dermatophilaceae > Phycicoccus. The sequence goes on along the minus strand of NZ_LMSE01000007.1, from coordinate 2,666 downwards.
CACGTCTGGCACCCAGGTGACCCGTGGAACTCGTTGTCACGAAAAGGGCCCCTCCCGTGGGGCCCGGCAACGACGCAGAGAAGGGCAAGAGGGGCCAGTCGATGACCAACCAGAACGAGCCACGCAACAGCCGACCGGCGAGGCCGCGGGCCGCCTCGCCAGAGCCAGCACAGGCGCCCGTACAAGCGGCTAAGAGAAGAACCTCGCGCACCCCGGGGCAGGTGGTGACCTGCGGCTGGTGCGGGACCACGGTCGCGATCCCGGCGCGCGGACGGGTGCCGAAGTGGTGCTCCGCGTCGTGCCGGCACCGGGCCTGGGAACAAGCCCGCGCGGCCGCCTCCGACCGGTCCGCAGTGCAGGTTGTGGACCGCGTCATCGACCGTGTCGTCGAGGTTGAGAAGACCCGCGAGATCGTCCGCGAAATCGAGGTGAGCGTGTCACCGAAGACCACCACCGAGTGGACGAGTGTCCTTGACGAGCTCACGGCGAGGATCGATACCGGTCGCGTGTACGCCCGCGACCTGCCCGTCCTGGCCCCAGCCATGGAGCGCCTCGTGGCCGCGTACAACCGCCGCCACACCCACCCAAGCTGACCCTGCCAGAGCGGCCCCGTGGGGGCGTGGCGAACCCGACCGGGCGGCATACCCGCTGTCACACTGAACCCCATGACCACCGCCACCAGGGACGCGAAACCGCGCGGGCTGGGGCTTCTCCTCCTAGCCGCCTTCGTCGCGTTGGCGACCCTGCTGGGCGGTGCCGGGACAGCGTCAGCCACCACGGTCACCACAGCCGGAAACCGCGTCGGGGCCTCAACCCCGCTCGTCGTGAACGTTGTCGGGGCCAGTGGAGGCATCGCCGCAGGNTCAACGGTTGGGGCAGGCCCTCCTGCAGCCGGATTCGGTGGTGGCTACCGGTGTTGCCGCAAAGACGGTTTCCAACATCGGTGGCCACTCGCTCGACGATTTGAGTCGCGCCGCCGCAACCATCGATCGCAACGGGTTGTCCGGGGCGGGTCGAGCCCTTCAGAAGCACGGCGACCGCCCGGACAGTGTGTTCCCCAGATCGACAGGGACAGCCGCGGAGCGGAATGCGCAGGGCCAAGCCGTCATCGACGACATTCTGACTAATCCAGGCAGCACAAGTGAAGTCCGCGACAGGGTCATCAACGTGTGGGATCCAAGCGGGCGAGGAGCACGCTTCGGCACCAACGGGTCCTTCATGGGCTTCCTGGAGCCTCGCGGATGAACGGGTACAGACTGCTCTTGGTGAGCGCCGTCGGCACGCGAGACGGGATGGCGATGGAGTTGGACACGGTCGACGGAGAGCAGATCGCCGAGGTCTTCGAAGACGAAGCGACAAAGGAGCGAACGGTCACGTTCTTCGTCGACAGGCCCGTGCCGCTGGAGGCCATCCAGTGGCTCCTCGATCGAGCTCGGACCGAGTTGTGATACTTCGAGCCTGGACACCGCCGGCCCGGCGGTGGCCCCTCCTCCTAGCCGCCATAGCCACCCTGCACGTGACGGTGCTGGGTGCCGGAACCGCGTCCGCGGCCAAGCCGACCGTCCTCGAAACTCGCGTCGGGGCCTCAACCCCGGCCGAGGTGGACGCCGTCGGGGTCGCGGAGCACATCACCGCAGGTCAACGCCTGGGGAACGCCCCACCGGCAGCCGTTTCGGTGGTGGGTCGNCGGTGTTGCCGCAAACACCGAAGCCGTGTTGGTCGATGGAGCGGGTAGTGGTACCCGGGCACTGAATCTGCGGCCCAACGCGGCGGACCCGAACTGGGGCCTGACACGCGCACACCTCGACAAGCATCTGATCGGGGACGGACCATACTCCCTGAACCGGATCGATCCCGGCGGCAACCCGGATGTCTGGTGGGGCCACATGCAGGAACTCGCGAGTAGGCCCGCGACAGCGACGCTGAAGGGCGGGATCGAGGATGTGGTCGGCACGTTCCCCAAGACGGGCGGCGACGGTACATTCCAGTTCGGCATCCGGGTCTCGCCTGCGAGCGACGGAAGCTGGGATCTCGTCACACTCCTGACGAAGCAGTGATCGCGTTGTTCACCTGTCCCGTGTGCGGCTGCGACCGGCTGACGACGAAGCCCTATGAGACGTGGCCACCGCCACCTGAGCTAGTTCTCACTCCGCCGTACGAGGATCTCCTGGGCCGACCTTCGTACGAAGTCTGTCCCCGGTGTGGCTTCGAGTTTGGCAACGATGACAATCCCGGGACGGCGGCGCCTGAGTCCTTCGAGTCCTATCGGCGTGATTGGATCTCGCGGGGTAGGCCACGGTTCGCCCACCCGGCCAACGGCGAGGGGGTCGATGAGTGAGTCTGGTTGCTGGGGACAGCCTTGTGGTTCACCGGCCGAGAGCAGCTCGGCTGTGATGATCGAGGCCATGACCACGGCGACCGGCACGGCCCGGCGGCCGCGCTGGGTCATTGCCTTCCTGGCCGCCATCCTCGCCGTCGCGGTCGGCCTGTTCACCGCTGGACCTGCGTCGGCTCTCACGGTCTCCGCGGCCGAAACTCGCGTCGGGGCCTTCACTCCCGCGGTTGGGGTTGCCGTCGGGCCTCCGGCGAACATCACTCCAGGTCAGCGGCTAGGGAGCAGCCCGGTTCAGCCCGGGTTCGTGGTGGCTACCGGTGTTGCCGCAAAG
>NZ_LMSE01000006.1:409-135233 GCF_001428065.1 Nostocoides sp. Soil756 | reverse complement strand
CCCCGCTCAGCCCGCGCCCCGGCGAGTCGTGCTCACCCCACACTCAGGTCGGAAGAGCCGCGAAACGGCTGGTCGCCGACGCCCTGAGCACCGTGCGCACCCTGCACGGCCACCCATCGGTGAAGCCGCTGCTGCGGGCGGACTCAGCGTTCTATGGGGCGCCCACCGTCGGTGCCGCGCTCCGCGGCGGAGCCGAGGTCTCCGTGACTGTGCGCCTGGACCCCAAGGTCAAGAAGGCGATCGCCGCGATCGGCGATGACGCGTGGACGCCCATCGAGTACACCGACGCCATCTTCGACGAGGCCTCGGACACCTGGGTGTCCCGCGCCGAGGTCGCCGAGGTGCCCTTCACCGCGTTCTCCTCCAAGAAGGCCACCGACCAGGTCCCCGGCCGGCTGGTGGTGCGCCGCATCCCCGACCTGAACCCGAAGAAGGTGTCCGGGCAGGGCACCTNGTTCGACACCTGGCGCTTCCACGCCTTCTTCACCACCACCGACCCCGCCGACCTGGACACCGTGGCCGCGGACAAGACCCACCGCGGGCACGCCATCATCGAACAGGTCCACGCCGACCTGAAGAGCTCCGCCCTGGCCCACCTGCCCTCAGGCAAGTTCACCGCCAACGCCGCCTGGCTGGTGCTGGCAGTCATCGCGTTCAACCTCACCCGTACCGCCGCCACCCTGACCGGCACCGACCTGGCCAAGGCGACCACCGCAACCATCCGCCGCAAGCTGATCACCGTCCCAGCCCGAGTGGCGACCTCGGCACGGCGGATCACCTTGCACCTGCCGACCGACTGGCCCTGGGAGAGCGAGTGGACCCGCCTGCTCACCCACGGCTGCGGGCCACCGACACCAGCCACGACCTGACCACCCAGCCCTCAACGGCGCGACCCCGAACTCGAAGTGGAACACCCTGACAGCGAGGTCAGCTACCTAGCCATGCCCCCGACCTCAGGCGACTCCCTCAACGCCAACAGCCCATCACAGAAGCCCGATCGGTGGATCGAGGTTAAGAGGCTCTTCACCGATGAGTGTGGGGTGAGGGGTCGAGGCCGCCGCCGATGAGGAGCATCCGGAGTCGGTAGTTGTCTCGGTTGCGGAAGCCGCGGGCGATGCGTCGGTGGAGCGCGATGAGTCCGTTGATGGCCTCCGTTCCGCCGTTGCTCGCGCCGTCGGTGTCGAAGTAGCCGAGGAACTCTCGACGCCACTGGGTCAGCGTCCGGCCGAGGCGGGCGACCTCAGGGATCGGGCATGAGGAGAACGAGTCGAGGACCTTCTGCGCGACCGTGCGTCCGGCGGCGTGGCTGTCCTGGTGGTAGGCCGACCGGAGCTGCTGGGCGCACGACCACGCGACTTCGACCTCGACGTGTCGCTCGTCGGCGGCCCACGTGGCCTCGAGGCGGGCTCGTTGCCGGTCGGTGAGGTTTTCGGCACCGGCGCGCAGGATGTTCCGGATCCGGTACAGCGGGTCGTCCTTGCGGCCGCGGTGACCGTGGATGTCCTGCTGCACCCGCCGACGGACCTCGTCGACGACACCGGTAGCGAGCTTGACGACGTGGAACGCGTCCAAAACCGAGCGGGCGTCCTCGAGCTCGTCGTCGATCGCGTTCTTGTACCCACGGAACGGGTCGAGGGTGGCGATCTCGATCCCGTTGCGGAACACCTGGCCGCGCTCGGTCAGCCAGCTCTTGTACGCCTGCCCGGAGCGGCCGGGAACCAGGTCGAGCAGCCGGGCCCTGGTGCGCCCCTGGTCATCCCGGGTCAGGTCCACCATCCCGGTCAGTTCCTTCGGGCCGCGCCCACCCGCCTCGATCGGTGTGGTCGACACGTGATGCCACACGTGCTCGTCGACCCCAAGGATGACCACGCCCTCGAACCGTGCCAGGTCGGCGTCCGCGACCTGCAACAACGGCCGGATCGACTCCCACACCGTGCGCCACCCCGTGCCCAGCTGGCGGCGGATCCCGTTCACCGAGGCGTGCTCGCGCCGGATCTGCTCGATCGCCCACCGGCACGCCCTGGTCGTCAACGACGAGCGCGGGGCGGCGATGCGCTCGTCCTGCTCCACGAACGTCCCGACCGGGCACCCTGCGTCAGGGCACACCCAGCGGCGCTTACGCCACCGGATCGTCACCGGTCGGCCCATCGCCGGGGCATCCACCAGCCGCACCACGACCCGGCCGTGGCCGTGCGCGACGACCCCGCAGGCCGGACACCCCATCAGCGTTGACTCGGACTCCACCTCGATCACCAGCCGGCCGCCGTCATCACGCTCGACCCCGATCACGTGCAGCCCGTCCAGGCCGACCAGCAAGTCGCAACGGTCGCAGTAGCCGCCGCGGGCACGGCAGCACAACGTAGGCTCAGGCATCGTCGAGGTCCTTGAGATCGGGTGGAGGTAGAAGTCCTCTGATCCTCAGGGGCCTCGACCCATTCACCCCTCAACCAGCAACCCGGCGCGCCGTGCTCACCCCACACTCATCGGCGAAGAGCCGGTCTACGAGTACTTCTTCTGCCTCGGACGGGCCAAGAAGCGCACTGACTGCGACATGCCGTATCTCAGCGCGACGGGCGTCGAGGACGGCGTGCTGGCACTGTGGCAGCGCCAAACCCTCACGCCGGGCGATGTCGAACGAGCCAGACGAGCAGCCGACACTGAACTGGCTGCCATGACCACCCGGCAATCGCGGGACCTGCGAGCAGCACGAAGCGATGTCGAGCGGCTCACCGCCACCAAGCAGCGACTGCTCGATGCCTACCTGGCCGAGGCGCTCACCCTGACCGACTTCCAAGCCAAACAGAGCGATCTGGCAGCGCAGCTGGCCAGCGCACAGTCCAGGCTCGATGACCTGACCCAGGACACCGACCGCATCGCTCTACGGCTCGAGCTGGTGCTCTCCCTCATGGCCAGAGCAGGCGAATTCTACGAGGCGTGCCCAGACGATGCCAGAGGGTTGCTCAACCACGCTGTCTTCACCAGCATCGCCGTCGGACTCGACGACGAGACCCACGGACAGCCGAACGAGGTGGTCGAGGCAGTGGTGGCGATGGCGCACGAGGGCATGACAGCGGCACCGGCCGAGACCGCACAGGCGCCCAGCGCGGCCGCGACAGGCCCGCATGGGGCGAACGGTGCCCGCCGGGGCACCCAGGGCGCGCGTGGGGGCCGAGCGGCCCGCAACGGCCACATCGACGCCGCGAACGCCGGACACGAAAAGAACTCCCGCCGCGCCCTGGTCGGGCGTGACGGGAGTTCTAACGTGAACTACTTGGCGGTGGCGGTGGGATTTGAACCCACGGACGGGTTGCCCCGTCACACGCTTTCGAGGCGTGCTCCTTCGGCCGCTCGGACACGCCACCGCCGGAGAGGCTACCGGAGCGCCCCGGCGCCCGGAAATCGGTACCCCCCGCGACGGGCGCCGGCGGCCGCGCGTCAGCGTGGCGGGCGCTGGCCGTCGAAGAAGTCCCTGACCAGCGCCGCGCACTCCTGCTCGAGCACGCCGCCGACCACCTCGGCCCGGTGCGTCGATCGCCGGTCGCGCGGCACGTCCCACACCGACCCGCAGGCCCCGAGCTTGGGGTCCCAGGCGCCCAGGACCACCCGCGCCACCCGCGCCAGCAGGAGCGCGCCCGCGCACATCGGGCACGGCTCCATCGTGACCACCAGCTGGCAGCCCTCGAGCCGCCACTCCCCCAGGGTGCGGGCGGCGGCGCGCAGCGCCACGACCTCGGCGTGCCCCGTGGGGTCGCCCTCGGCCTCGCGCACGTTCCAGCCTTCGCCGAGCACCTCGCCCGCCGGCCCGACCACGAGCGCCCCGACCGGCACGTCGCCGGTGGCCAGCGCACGCTCGGCGAGGGCGAGAGCGCGCCGCATCCGGGTCTCGTCGAGCGGATCGGGCGGGAAGGGCACGCGCTAAGTTTCACCCATGCGCGTGATCAACCCGGACCACCGGCTCATCGCCCACAAGCTGACCTACCTCCGGGACGAGCGGACCGACTCCCCCACCTTCCGGCGGCTGGCGGAGGAGCTCATGACGCTCCTGGCCTACGAGGCCACCCGCGAGGTGCGCGTCGAGCCCTTCGAGATCCGCACCCCGGTCGCCCCCACCACGGGCATCAAGCTCTCCAACCCCAAGCCGCTGGTCGTCCCCATCCTGAGGGCCGGCCTCGGGATGCTCGAGGGGATGGTGCGCCTGCTGCCCAGCGCGGAGGTCGGCTTCCTCGGGATGCAGCGCAACGAGGAGACCCTCGAGGCCATCACCTACGCCAACCGGCTCCCCGACGACCTCACCGGCCGTCAGGTCTACGTGCTCGACCCGATGCTGGCCACCGGCGGCTCGATGGCCGACGCCATCCACTACCTGGCCGAGCGCGGGGCCGACGACATCACCGCGGTCTGCCTGCTGGCGGCGCCCGAGGGCGTCGCGCACCTCGGCGAGTCCGTCGACCCCCTGGCGGCGACGGTCACCCTGGTCACCGGGGCCATCGACGAGAGGCTCAACGAGCTCGGCTACATCGTGCCGGGGCTGGGCGACGCCGGCGACCGCCTCTACGGCGTCGCCGAGTAGCGTCAGCGGGAGCGAGCGCGGGCGACACGCCACGCCGGGCCGCCTCATCCGTCACATCCGTCGCCTCTGGGACGATCATGAGTCGAGGCGTGCACCGGGTGCGCCGCGTTGCAGGAGGACGTGACCCATGCCACCGATCAAGAAGATCGTCATGTGGCTCCTCGTCATCTTCCTGCTGTACGCGATCCTGACCTCCCCCACCGAAGCCGCCAACATCTTCGGCGCGGCCTGGAACGTCATCTCCAACGGCGTCTCCAACATCGGGAAGTTCTTCGACAGCCTGATCAAGGGCTGAGGCGTGCGACGGCACAGCGCCGTCGTCCGCGACGGGACCCCCGACACGGTCGAGGCCGACGTCGCCGTGATGCCGCGCCGGGTCCGGCAGAGCCTGGTGCGCCAGCTGGCCGAGGGCGAGCGCATCGTCATCCGCACCCGCCAGCACCCGATGGTCCTCTGGCGCCCGGCGGTCTGGCCCCTGGTGGCTGCCTGGATCTGGTGGGGGCTGGTCTTCCGCGTGCACGCCACCCCACGTCTCATCGACGTCGTCGGGATCGTCTTCCTCGTGGGGCTGGCGCGGCTCGGCTGGATGGAGCTCGAGCGCCGCCACCGCTGGTTCGTCGCCACCAACAAGCGCATCCTCAAGCACGAGGGCTTCGTCGACCTCAGCGTGCCGATGATGCGCCTGACCAAGGTCACCGACATGACCTACCGGCGCAGCCTGGCCGGGGAGATCCTCGGGTTCGGGACCCTCATCATCGAGAGTGCCGGGCAGCAGCAGGCCATCCGCGACCTCACCTACGTCCCCGAGCCCGACCAGGTGAGCGCGGCGCTGAACTCCGAGATCTTCGGCGAGAAGCCCCGTCGCCGTGACGAGAACGGCGGTCGCGGCTGGCCGCGCATCTCGCGCCGCCGCCGCGACGACGACGGCTGGGACGACGGCCCGGACGACGGGCGGCCCGACGACGGGCCAGGACCCGTCGACCCCGGCAGCGGCGGCGTCGACGTGTCGCCCGCTGGGCATCCCCCCGTGGTCCGGCCGGAGACCTGGTACCGCAGCTCGAACCTCGCGGCGCCACGCCGCCTCGGCGACACCGGCGAGATCCCGGTCGTGCGGGCCGGCGACGAGCACCCGGACCGCGACGACGTCAGCCCCCCGGAGAGCCAGGACCGGGTACGCGAGATCCCGCTGTACCCCCCGCGGGACTGGGTCGACCGGCGCTGACCTGCCCGTGCCCGCCGGCTCCCGCGCGGGTCGAGCCGCTCAGGGGCGCAGCACCGCGTCGTCGGCGCCGCCGGCCGAGGCGGTGGACACACCCTCGACGTCGAGGACGCCCGCGACCGCTACGGCACTCGACCGCGAGGGGTGGCGCTGTCCCACGGCCCGCCCCTCGGGGCCGCCCTCGAGGGGCAGCTCGAGCTCGAGCACGCCCTTCCCGAGCCGGCCGTCCTCGGGCAGGGCCACCGGGTAGGTGCCGCTGAAGCACGCCGTGCAGAGCCGCTCCGCGGGCTGCTCGGTGGCCGCGACCATCCCTTCCTCGGAGATGTAGCCCAGGCTGTCGGCGCCGATGGAGTTGCAGACCTCCTCGACCCCGAGGCCGGTGGCGATGAGCTCGGCGCGGGTCGGGAAGTCGATGCCGAAGAAGCACGGCCACTGCACCGGCGGGGCCGAGATGCGCACGTGGACCTCGGCCGCGCCGGCCTCGCGCAGCATCCGCACCAGGGCCCGCTGGGTGTTGCCGCGCACGATGGTGTCGTCGACCACCACCAGGCGCTTGCCCTTGATGACGTCGCGCAGCGGGTTCAGCTTGAGCCGGATGCCGAGCTGGCGGATGGTCTGCGACGGGGCGATGAAGGTGCGCCCGACATAGGAGTTCTTGACCAGGCCCTGGCCGTAGGGGATGCCCGACTCCTGCGCGTAGCCGATGGCGGCCGGGGTGCCCGACTCGGGGGTGGGCATCACCATGTCGGCCTCGACCGGGTGCTCGCGGGCCAGCCGGCGCCCCATCTCGACCCGCGCCTCGTGCACCCCGCGCCCGGCGATGGTGGTGTCGGGGCGCGCCAGGTAGACGTACTCGAACACGCAGCCGTGCGGGACGGCCGGGGCGAAGCGCTGCGAGCGCAGGCCGTCCTCGTCGATGGCGATCATCTCGCCGGGCTCGACCTCGCGGACGAACGAGGCGCCGACGATGTCGAGGGCCGCGGTCTCAGACGCCACGACCCATCCGCGCTCGAGCCGTCCGATGACCAGCGGCCGGAAGCCCTGCGGGTCGCGCGCGGCATAGAGGGTGTGTTCGTCCATGAACACGAAGCAGAAGGCACCGCGCAGCAGCGGGAGCACCTCGAGGGCGGCTGTCTCGACGGTGCGGTCGGGGTCCTCGGCCAGCATCGCCGTGACGATGGCGGTGTCGGTGGTGTTGCCGCGGGCCAGCTCGCCGCGCTGACCCTCGACCCGGCGCCCGGCCAGCCGGTCGCGCAGTTCGGCGGTGTTGATCAGGTTGCCGTTGTGCGCCAGCGCCACGGTGCCGCCGGCATGTCCGCCGAGTGTGGGCTGGGCGTTCTCCCAGGTCGAGCCGCCGGTGGTCGAGTAGCGGCAGTGCCCGACCGCGAGGTGCCCGCGCAGCGAGGCCAGCGAGCGCTCGTCGAAGACCTGCGAGACCAGGCCCATGTCCTTGTAGACCAGGAGGCGCTGCCCGTCGGACGTCGCGATGCCGGCCGACTCCTGGCCGCGGTGCTGCAGCGCGTAGAGGCCGTAGTAGGTGAGCTTGGCGACGTCCTCACCGGGAGCCCAGACCCCGAACACCCCGCAGGCGTCCTGGGGACCCTTCTCACCGGGAAGCAGGTCGTGGCTGAGGCGTCCGTCTCCGCGTGGCACGTCCCCGAGTCTCCCACAGGGGGGCGGTCAGCCCCGGTGTGACCACCAGTCGACCGCCAGGGCGACCAGGGCCGCCGCGATGGCGAAGAGGCCTGCCGCGAGCAGGCCGAGGTAGCCGATGGCGGCCGTCGGCGTGTAGGAACCCTGCTGGGCCAGGACCGAGCCGGTGTCCTCGAACCGGCCGCTCGCGGCGACGTAGGCCCCCACGAGGAAGCCGAGCACGGCACCGGTGAGGATGAAGGGGAGGAAGCGAGGTCCGCGCACGGGAGTCACCCCTCAACGGTAGGCGACGCCAGCCCCGCGGACCCAGCCCGACCCCCGGCCGGCCCGGCGACGACCCAGGATCCCGCGCGGACCGCCCATCCGGCAGGGGGTTTCGCTCCGAACACCCGACATGACCACGACACCGCAGACCTCCGCCGGGCATCGACCGGGCCGCGCCTGGTACGCCGGCGGCGCGATCCTCGCCACCGCGGCCGGCGCCGGCGTGGGGCACCTCGTGGCGGCCCTCGTCTCGCCGGAGTCCTCCCCCGTCCTCGCGGTGGGCTCGACGGTCATCGACGCCACCCCCACCCCCGTCAAGGAGTGGGCGGTCTCCACCTTCGGCACCAACGACAAGGCCATCCTCATCGGGTCGGTCGCGATCGTGACCCTCGTCGTCGCCGGGCTCGTCGGTGTGCTGGCCCGGACCCGACGCAGCCTCGGCCTCGCCCTCATCGGAATCCTGGCCCTCCTGGCGCTGGCCGCCGCCGCCTTCCGGCCGACCAGCCAGCCGATCGACCTCGTCCCGGGCCTCTTCACCGCCGTCGTGGGCGTCCTCGGCGCGCAGTTCCTCTTCGGGCGGCTCGATGCGGTGGACTCCGTCACCCCGGACCGGGCCCCCGGGGCGACCCCCGCGCACCCCGGCCCGGGTGACGGCACCAGCGCTCGCCGGACCGTGATCGTCGCCGCGGCCGGTCTGGGCGCCGTGGCCGCCGCCGGAGGCGCTGTCGGCCAGGCGCTCGTCAGCCGCGGCCGCTCCGCCGACATCGTGCTGCCGACCCCGGCCGCCCCCCTCGAGCCGCTCCCCCAGGGGCTGGAGGAGATGGTCCGTGGGGTGAGCTCGTTTCGCACGCCGAACGCCGAGTTCTACCGGATCGACACCGCGCTCGTCCTCCCCCGCGTCGGCACCGACGGCTGGGAGCTGACGATCGACGGCCAGGTCGACCACCCCTTCAGCATCACCTTCGACGAGCTGCTGGCCATGCCGATGATCGAGAAGGACATCACCCTCACCTGCGTGTCCAACGAGGTCGGCGGCCCGTACGTCGGGGCCGCCCGCTGGCTGGGCGTCCCGGTGCGAACGCTGCTCGAGCGGGCCGGGGTGCAGAGCGGGGTCGACCAGATCCTCAGCACCTCGACCGACGGGATGACGATCTCCACCCCGCTCCAGGCGATGACCGACGACCGCGACGCCCTCGTCGCGGTGGGGATGAACGGCAAGCCGCTCCCCGTCGAGCACGGCTTCCCCGTCCGCCTCGTCACCCCTGGCCTCTACGGGTTCGTCGGGTCCACGAAGTGGCTGACGAAGCTCACGGCCACCACCTACGCCAAGGACGTCGCGTACTGGACCGAGCGCGGCTGGGCCACCGACGCACCCATCTACACCGAGTCCCGTATCGACACCCCGCGCCCGCTGAGCACCATCTCGAGTGGCCGGACCGTGATCGGCGGCGTGGCCTGGGCCCAGGAGCGCGGCATCCGCAAGGTCGAGGTGCAGGTCGACGGCGGCACCTGGACCGAGGCCAAGCTCGGCCCGGAGGCCGGCATCGACTACTGGCGCCAGTGGTACCTGCCGTGGGACGCCCTGCCCGGCCGCCACACCCTGGTGGTGCGAGCGACCGACGCGACCGGGAAGACCCAGACCCACCAGCGGCAGACCCCGTTCCCGAAGGGCGCCACCGGCTGGCACACGGTCATCATGACCGTCGAGTGAGCACCCCTCCCTGAGGACGACGACGGCCGGCACCCGCGAGGGGCCGGCCGTCGTCGTCGCGCGGGGACGGTGCCACCGCGACCCATCCCCGAACGGCGCCGGAAAAAGTTCCGGTCCAGCCAATCCGCGCCACCCGGGGCTCCGAACTACATCCGTACGAAGCAAGCCACCCGATCCGCAAGGAGCACCTCCGATGCGTACCACCCGACTCACGGTCGCCGCCCTGGCGCTCGCCCTTCCCCTGACCCTCGCTGCGTGCGGTTCGGACGAAGGCAGCACCGGTACCAGCTCGTCCACCGCCACCTCCAGCTCGCCGGCCGCGACCCCGTCGGAGACCATGAGCGCCGCCACCACCGACATGCCGTTCGGCGCTGGCTGCGCCGCGGTTCCCGCCGACGGCGCCGGCTCGTTCGACGGCATGGCCAAGGACCCGGTGGCCACCGCCGCCAGCAACAACCCGGTCCTGTCCACCCTGGTCACCGCGGTCACCAAGGCCGGCCTGGCCGACACGCTGAACTCCGCCAAGGACATCACCGTCTTCGCGCCGACCAACGACGCCTTCGCGGCGCTCCCGAAGGCCACCCTCGACGCGGCCCTGGCTGACCCCAAGGGCCTCCTCACGACGGTTCTGACGAACCACGTCGTCGAGGGTCGCATCAGCCCCGACGAGCTCGCCGGCGACCACAAGACGCTGGCGGGCAAGACCATCACCGTCACCGGCTCGGGCGAGGACTTCACCGTCACCCCCGGTGACGCGAAGATCGTCTGCGGCAACGTGCAGACCGCGAACGCCACGGTCTACATCATCGACAAGGTTCTCGTCCCCGCGAGCTGACCATCAGCGATGATGTACCTCATGACAGCCGCCTCCCCGGTACCGACCACCTCGGACTCCGGGGGGGCGGCTGCCTCCTCACCCGACCTGGCGGAGCTGCTCCGCCGGTCGGCCCGGGGCGACGAGGAGTCGTTCGCCCGCCTGTACGACGCCACCTCACGCCGGGTCTTCGGGCTGGTGCTGAGGGTCGTGCGCGACCACGCCATGTCGGAAGAGGTCACCCAGGAGGTGTACCTCGACGTGTGGCGGACCAGCGCCCGGTTCGACGCCCAGAAGGGCAGCGCACTGTCGTGGCTGATGACGATCGCCCACCGGGCGGCCGTCGACCGGGTCAGGTCGAGCGAGTCCTCGCGTCGTCGGGACGACGCCCACGCCACCTCGGCGCAGGCGGTCGCCTTCGACGAGACCGCGGAGGCGGCCGAGGCCTCACTCGAGGCGCAACGGGTCCGCAAGGCCCTGAGCACCCTCACCGAGGCGCAACGCAGCGCCGTCGAGCTCGCCTATCTCGGTGGCTACACGCACACCGAGGTCGCCAAGCTCCTCGGTCTGCCCCTCGGAACAGCGAAAACCAGAATCCGGGACGGTCTCATCCGTCTCCGGGACACGTTGGGAGTACCGGCATGAGCCCCGATCTGCACCATCTCAGCGGTGCGTACTCGGTCGACGCCCTCGACCGCGACGAGCGTTCGGCGTTCGAGTCACACCTGGCCGAGTGCGAGGCCTGCCGGTCCGAGGTCACCGAGCTGTCGGCGACCGCCCACAGCCTGGCGGTCCTGGCCGAGGCCGGTCCGCCCGCCTCCCTGCGCACCGCGGTCCTGGCCGGCATCTCGCAGGTCCGTCCGTTGCCCCCGCTCACGGCCGACGACGCCGCCGAGGACGCTGACGACGAGCCCACCATCGTCGGGCCCACCACGCCGATGGGCGGCGAGGCCGGGGTCGCCCGCGCCGGTGCCACCGTCATCCCGCTGTTCCGCCGCACCACGACCTGGATCGCAGCGGCCGCCGCCGCCGCGGTGCTGGCCGTCGGGGGCGCGGCGTGGAGTCCCTGGTCCGCGGACCAGCCGACCCTCTCGGCGTTGCAGCGGGTCATCCAGGCCCCGGACGCCGCCACCGTCACCAGCCACAAGGGCGCCGTCACCGCCACCCTGGCCTACAGCCGCGAGCTGAACCGCTCGGCCCTCACCGTGACCGGGATGCCGCCGGCCCCGGACGGCCACACCTACCAGCTCTGGTACATGGGGTCCGACGAGGTCGCGCGCTCGGCCGGCTTCCTCACCCCGTCCCCGGACGGACGGGCCGAGGCGGTCCTCGCGGGCGGGCTCACCGGCGCTGCCGCGGTCGGAGTCACCGTCGAGCCCACCGGGGGCTCGGCCGCACCGACCGGGCAGCCGATCATGGTCATGGCCGTCGCCTGACCGACGCACCGCAGCCGGGCTCAGCGCCCGAGCGAACCCGCCACCTGTTCGAGGACGGCGGGGTCGCCCGCGTACGGGCCCTCGGCGCGCGGCCAGTGGCAGACGACGTCGGTGAAGCCGAGCTCGGCCGCCCGCCCCGTCATCTCGGCGTAGAGGCCGGCCGACTCGAGCGAGAACCGCGGGGAGGAGTCGAGCGACAGGTAGCGGGACACGCCGGTGCGACCCTGCTCGGCGACCAGGCCGTCGAAGCGCTCGACCAGGGCGGCCACGTGTTCGAACCAGGCGTCGAGGGTCTCTCCGCGCCCGCCGTAGGTGACCCAACCATCACCGACGGTGGCCGCCAGCGCCAGCGAGCGCGGCCCGTTGGCGGCGATCAGCAGCGGGACGCGGTGGCGTACCGGGCCGGGGAGGGTCCGGGCGCCGTCGGTCCGGTACCACTCGCCGTCGTGCCAGACGTGGTCCTCGCGCAGCAGCCGGTCGAGCAGCGGGACGAACTCGTGGAAGCGGTCGACCCGTCGGCGCAGCGTCAGGTCCTGGCCGAGCAGCCGCGCGTCGAGGTCGCCGCCGGTGCCGACGCCACACAGGAACCGGCCGCCGGTGAGGTCGTCGAGGGTGATGACGTCGCGCGCGTAGGTGTAGGGGTGGTTCTGGTTGGGTGACGACACGAAAGTGCCGACGCCGATCCGCTCGGTCACGCCCGCGGCGGCCGCCAGGGTGGGCATCGCGCTCCGCCACGGGCTGTCCGGCAGCCCTCCCCACACCAGGTGGTCGTAGGTCCAGGCGTGGTCGAAGCCGAGCTCCTCGACCGCGCGCCAGCGCGGGGCGCTCTCGCGCCAGGGCTCGTCGGTGAGCAGGACGACGCCGTGCCGCAGGGTCCCGCTCACGCGGGCTCTCCCGTCAGCGGCAGCAGCCCCGAGAGGTCGGCGCGAGTGCCACTGACCCGCAGGATGCCCTCACGCAGCGCCTGGGCCCACCCGAGGTCGCCGGTGGCCAGGCGCAGCCAGGTCTCGGCATCGGTCTCGACGACGTTGGGCGGGGTGCCGCGGGTGTGTCGCGGTCCCTCGACGCACTGGACGACGCCGAAGGGGGGGACCCGCACCTCGACGCTGTTCCCGGGGGCGCGAGCGGCGAGCTCCTCGAGGGTGTGCCGCACGGCGGTGGCCCGGATGGCCCGGTCGGCGCCCACGGGGTCGGCGTGCCAGCTCCGCAGGGCGGCCCGGCCGGCGCCGGGGTCGGTACGGCGGCGAGGAGGCATGGTGCCCACGCTACCGGCGGGGGCCGACGGCCGGCCGGGGCCGCCGTAGGCTTCCGGCGTGCAGGAACCCCGGTTCGAGCGCGAGGGCCGCCTCGTCACCACCGTCCTCGACGAGCTCCCGCAGTCGGCCGTCGACCCCGACGACCCCACCGTGCTGGCCTTCGAGTACGTGCAGCACCTGGCGCTGGCGGTCGAGGCGCTGGCCCCGGCTGGTCGGCTGCGTACCACGCACGTCGGTGGGGGCGGTCTGACGCTCGCCCGCTGGCTGGAGCACACCCGCCCGGGCTCGCCCCAGATCGTCCTCGAGCCGGCCGCGGCCCTGACCGAGGCCGTGCGGCGCGAGCTGCCGCTACCGCGCGGGCACCGCATCCGGGTGCGGCCGGTCACCGGTGAGGAGGGCGTCGCCGCCCTGGCCGACGCCAGCGCCGACCTCCTCGTCCTCGACGCCTTCGACGGCGGCCGGGTGCCCGCGGGGCTGACGCACCGGCAGTGGCTGGGGGAGGTGGCGCGGGTGCTGGTCCCCGGCGGGCTCTTCCTGGCGAACGTCCCCGACGAGCCCGGGATGCGCTACGCCGCGCGGGTGGCCGCCGGGGCGGTCGAGGCGGTGGGACCGACGGCGTTCGTGGCTCTGCACGAGGTGCTCAAGGGTCGCCGGTTCGGCAACCTCGTGCTGGTGGCGACCCGCGGGCCGCTCGACCTCTACTCGCTGCGCCGGGCCACGGCCTCCGCCGCGCTGCCCACCGGGGTGCTGCCCTGGGCCGACGTCGCCCGCAAGGTGCCCGGGGCGCGGCCCTTCGGCGTCGACGACGCGCAACCGTCGCCCGAGCCGCCCGCGCGCGACGGCTGGCGCCGCCGCTGACCGGCCCCCCGCGGCCCGTGCCAGACTGCGGAGGATGCAGGCACGGCCCGGCCCGATCGAGCTGACGACCGACGACCTTCGGGTCGTCGCGGGGTACGCCCTGGCCTGTGCCGAGCCCGCCCTGGTCGTCTTCGCCCGCGACCATCCCGACGACCCCCGCCCGGCCGATGCCCTCGAGGCGGCGCGCGCCTTCACCGCCGGGGCTCCCCGGTCGCGGTGGCAGCGCACCGCCGCCGCCGCCGCGCATCGCGCGGGCCGGGAAGCCGCCGGCGAGGCCGCCCGGCACGCCGCTCTGGCCGCGGGTGACGCCGCTGCCTCCGCCTACCTGCACCCGCTCGCGGCCGCCACCCAGGTGCGCCACCTCCTCGGCGCCGGCGCCCACGCCGCGCGCGCGGCCGAGCTGGCCCGGGGCGGCGACCCCGTGGTCGCCGAGTACGTCGTCACCGCCTGTGCCCGCCGGGCCGGCCCGGCGTTCGTCGACGTGCTGCGGCGCTACCCGCGGGCGCCCGCGGGGCCGTCGCGGGTCGCGGTCCTGATGCGGCGCCTCGACGGCATGCTGCGCGAGCCCGCCCCGCCGCCCCGGGTGGTCGACGACCCGGGCCCGTTCTTCCACGGCACCCGGGCCGACCTGCGCCCGGGGGACCTGCTCGAGCCGGGCCACCGCACGAACTACGGGTCCGGACGGGTCTCGCGGCACGTCTACGTCACCGCCTCGTCCGAGGGGGCGCCGCTGGCCGCGGCTTTCGCCCTCGGCGAGGGCCCGCCGCGCGTCGACCGGGTCGAGCCCCTCGGGACGCTCGAGGACGACCCCAACGTCACCGACAAGCGCTTCCCCGGGAACCCCACCCGGTCGTACCGCACCACGGCACCCGTCCGGGTCGTCGAGGAGCTGACGGGATGGCCGGAGCCGCCGGCCGAGCTGGTCCGGCGGATGCGCGAACGCACGGCCGAGCTGCGCGAGCTCGGCATCGAGGCGATGGACGACTGACCGCGATCGCGGGCTCAGCCCATGACGTCGAGGGCCCAGGCCGTGACGAGGCCGTACGCGGCGTGCGGCAGCGCGTCCGACACCCAGTCACCCACGGCCCACTCGCGCGGGTCGCTGACGCCGAGGGCGGCCATCGGCAGGATGCTGCCCGCCATCGCGCCGAGCGTGGCCGCCAGGGCGACGACCGGCAGGGCGGGGCGGCGGCCCGCGGTGGTGGCACCGACGGCCGCGCCGACGGCGACGCCGGTGGCGAGCCCCATCAGCGCGCCGAGCCCGGAGGCGCGGTGGGCCTCGGTGTCGCCGTCGCCCGGGATCTCGACGCCCAGGGAGTCGGCGATCGCCTCGACGGTGTCCTCGGGGGCGCTGCTGGCTCCGCGGCCGCGGACGGCCATGTCGAGGTACGTCGCGACGTTGAGGGCGGTCGTGCCCGCGGCCCCCGCGAGCGCTCCGCGGACGAGGCCGGCGCCGATGCCGATGCCGATGCCGTGGGTCATGGTGTCTCCTGGGGTCGTCCTGGTGGTCGCTCTCTCCGGAGTCCTACCCCGGCCAGGGCGAGCCCAACCGGCCGACGTCCGCCGCCGGGGAGGTGGCCTGGGCGGCGCCGGTGCTCACGGCCGGCGCGGCGCCCCCTCGGTGCTCGAGGTCGTCCAGCGCCGCGGCCACGCGGTCCATCAGCGCACGTCCTCGGGCGTCAGCACCGGGCTCCCCCTCGTCAGCCCACGAAGACGCGGGCGTTGCGGAACATCCGCAGCCAGGGGCTCTCGTCGTCCACGTCGCCGCTGGTCCAGGACAGCTGGACGTTCCGGGAGACCCGCTCGGGGTGGGGCATCATCGCCGTGAACCGGCCGTCGGTGGTGGTGACCGCGGTGAGGCCGCCGGGCGAGCCGTTGGGGTTGTACGGATGCGTCGTGGCCGGCTCGCCGTGGTGGTCGACGAAGCGGGCCACGCGCTGCACGGCGGCGGCGTCACCCCGGGCCGAGAAGTTCGCGAAGCCCTCGCCGTGCGCGACCGCGATCGGGATGCGGCTCCCGGCCATCCCGGCGGTCAGCACCGACGGTGAGTCGAGGACCTCGACCTGGGTGAGCCGCGCCTCGTACTGCTCGGACCGGTTGCGGGTGAAGCGCGGCCACGCCTCGGCGCCCGGGACGAGGTCGGCCAGCGCGGCGAACATCTGACACCCGTTGCAGATCCCGAGACCGAAGGTGTCGTCGCGGTGGAAGAAGCCCCGGAAGGCCTCGGTGAGGCGGGGGTTGAACAGCACCGACCGGGCCCAGCCCTCGCCGGCGCCCAGGGTGTCGCCGTAGGAGAAGCCGCCGGCGGCGACCAGGCCCTGCACGTCGGCGAGGTCGAAGCGCCCCGCCTGGAGGTCGGTCATGTGCACGTCGTAGGCGTCGAAACCCGCGCGGTCGAGCATGAACGCGGTCTCGACGTGGCTGTTGACGCCCTGCTCGCGCAGCACCGCGACCTTGGGGCGCACCCCGGTCGAGAGGTACGGCAGGGCCACGTCGTCGGCGGGGTCGAAGCTGGGCGCGACCACGAGGCCCGGGTCGTCGTCGGCACCGACGGCCGAGTGCTCCTCGTCGGCCGAGCCGGGGTTGTCACGCAGCACCGAGATGCGCCACGACACCTCGTCCCAGGCCTGGGCCAGGTCGCGCACGGTCTCGTCGAGGACGGGCTCGCCGCCGACCCGCACCCGGACGCGCCGGTCGCCGTTCGGGGCGCCGACCGGGCGCGCCAGCGGTAGCAGTCCGTGGTCGGCCAGGACCTCCTGCGCCTCGGAGGACCGGTCGGCCGGGATCTCGAGGACGGCGCCGAGCTCCTCGGAGAACAGGGCCTCCACCGAGGCGACGTCGACGTCGACCCCCATCCCGCCGGCGAAGACCATCTCGCACAGGGCCGCCCAGAGGCCGCCGTCGGAGCGGTCGTGGTACGCCGTCACGAGGTCCCGCTCGCGCAGGGCGGCGAGGGCGGCGGCCAGGGCCGTCACGCGCGCCGGGTCGTCGAGGTCGGGGACCTCGCGGCCGAAGGCGCCCGAGACCTGGCCCAGGATCGAGCCGCCGAGCCGGTCACGCCCCGCGCCGAGGTCGAGCAGCAGCAGCACCGAGTCGCCGCGCAGCTGCGGGGTCCAGGTGCCGCGCACGTCGGGCAGGGCGGCGAAGGCGGTGACGACCAGCGACACCGGCGAGGTGACCTGCTTCGCGTCGCCCGTGACCGGGTCGGCCCAGCGGGTGCGCATCGAGAGGGAGTCCTTGCCCACGGGCACCGAGATGCCCAGGGCCGGGCACAGCTCCATCCCCACGGCGTGCACGGTGTCGTAGAGCGCGGCGTCCTCGCCGTCCTCACCGCACGCGGCCATCCAGTTGCACGAGAGCTTCACGCCCGAGAGCGCGGCGACGGGCGCGGCCAGCAGGTTGGTGAGCGCCTCGCCCACGGCCATCCGGCCGGAGGCCGGGGCGTCGAGGGCGGCCAGCGGCATCCGCTCGCCGCTGGCCATGGCCTCGCCGGCGAAGCCCACGTGGTCGGCCAGGGTGACGGCGACGTCGGCCACCGGCACCTGCCACGGCCCGACCATCTGGTCGCGGTGGGTCAGGCCGCCGACGGTGCGGTCGGCGATGGTGACCAGGAAGCGTTTCGAGGCCACGGTGGGATGCCGCAGCACCGCGTAGGCGGCCGCGCGCAGGTCGAGCCCGTCGACGTCGAGGTCGTCGCCGTGCCGCTCGACCCGGGCGACGTCGCGGGTCATCCGCGGCGGTTTGCCGAGCAGGGTCTCCATCGGCATGTCGATCGCGCGGTCCTCGCCCTCGCGGTCGTCGAGGCCGTCGGCCAGGACCAGCTGGCCGTCGTCACGCGCGACCCCCACGACGGCGTGCGGGCAGCGCTCGCGCTCGCACAGCGCGGCGAAGAACGGCAGCGACTCGGGCGCGATGGCGACGACGTACCGCTCCTGGGACTCGTTGCACCACACCTCCTTCGGGGCCAAGCCGCTCTCCTCGAGCGGCACCGAGCCGAGGTCGAAGCGGGCGCCGAGACCGGCGCCGTCGACGAGCTCGGGGAAGGCGTTGGACAGGCCGCCGGCCCCCACGTCGTGGATGGCGAGGATGGGGTTGCCGTCGGCGCCGAGGCTCCAGCAGTGGTTGACGACCTCCTGGGCCCGGCGCTCGATCTCGGGGTTGCCGCGCTGCACCGAGTCGAAGTCGAGCTCGGCCGCGTTGGCGCCGGCCGCCATCGACGACGCCGCCCCGCCGCCCATCCCGATGCGCATCCCCGGCCCCCCGATCTGCACCAGCAGCGTGCCGGCCGGGAAGAGCACCTTCTCGGTGAGGTCGGCGCTGATGGTGCCGAGGCCGCCCGCGCTCATGATCGGCTTGTGGAAGCCGCGCCGGACGCCGTCGACGGTCTGCTCGTAGACGCGGAAGAAGCCGCCCAGGCCCGGCCGTCCGAACTCGTTGTTGAAGGCCGCGGCGCCGATGGGGCCTTCAACCATGATGTCGAGCGGGCTGGCGATGTGCACCGGAGCGCCGTACTCCTCGCCCTCCCAGGGCTCGTCGGTACCGGGCAGGTGCAGGTTCGAGACCGCGAAGCCGGTGAGTCCCGCCTTGGGCTGGCTCCCTCGGCCGGTGGCGCCCTCGTCGCGGATCTCGCCGCCGGCGCCGGTGGCCGCGCCGGGGAAGGGGCTGATGGCGGTGGGGTGGTTGTGCGTCTCGACCTTCATGAGGACGTGCACGTCGTCCTCCCGGCCGCGGTAGGGGCTGGGCCCGTCGGCGCGCTCGGGCAGCCAACGCACCCGGCGGCTGCCCTCCATCACCGAGGCGTTGTCCTTGTACGCCACGACGGTGCCGGCGCCCGCGACCTCCTCGGTGTGCCGGATCATCCCGAACAGCGAACGAGCCTGGGGCTCACCGTCGATGACGAAGTCGGCGTTGAAGATCTTGTGGCGGCAGTGCTCGGAGTTGGCCTGCGCGAACATCATCAGCTCGACGTCGGTGGGGTTGCGGCGCAGCCCGGTGAACGCCTCGACCAGGTAGTCGACCTCGTCGTCCGAGAGCGCCAGGCCGAAGGTCCGGTCGGCCTCGACCAGCGCCTCGCGACCGCCGCCCAGCACGTCGACGTGCACCATCGGCTCGGCCTCGCGCTCGTCGAAGAGCGCGGCGGCGCCCTCGCGGCTGGGCAGCGCCGACTCGGTCATCCGGTCGTGCAGCACGTCGGCGCACGCGGCCCACTGCTGCTCGGTGAGCGGCGCCGACGACGCGATGCGGTACTCGGTGACCCGCTCGACCCGGCGGACGTCGACGCCGCAGCTGTGCGCGATGTCGGTGGCCTTGCTCGCCCACGGCGAGAGCGTGCCGAGGCGGGGGGCGACGACGACCAGGGTCTCGTGCTCCCCCACCGGCGGGTCGGCCCACGGGTCGCCGTAGCTCAGCAGTCGGGTGACCGTGGCGGCGGTGTCGTCGTCGAGCGCGGTGTCGCTGACGACCCAGTGCACGTGGCGTGCACCGACCCCGGTGACCTGGTCGGCGACCGTGCGCAGCCGGGCCAGCAGGCCCGCGGCGCGGAAGCTCGAGAGGGCGGCGCCCCCGGGGAGGGTGGTCAGCACGGGGGCGTGCGACGAGGCCATGGCGGGGGTGTCTCCCGAGGGTGCGGCGGCGGGGCGGGGTGCCGGTCTCAGGCTACCGGCCCGGCGGCGAAGGGCCGCCCGGTGAGCCGCTCGTAGGCCTCGACGTACTTGGCCCGGGTGCGCTCGAGGACGTCGTCGGGCAGCGGCGGGGGCGCCTCGCCGGAGGCCTTGTCCCACCCGCTGGCCGGCGACAGGAGCCACTCGCGGACGAACTCCTTGTCGAAGCTGGGCTGCGGGTGGCCGGGCTCCCACTGGTCGGCCGGCCAGAACCGCGAGGAGTCGGGCGTCAGCACCTCGTCGGCCAGCACGAGCTCGCCGCCCTCGAGCCCGAACTCGACCTTGGTGTCGGCGATGAGGATGCCGCGCTCAGCCGCGATCTCGTTGCCGCGGGCCAGGATCCGGGTGGTCAGGTCGCGAGCCCGGGCAGCCAGCTCCGGGCCGAGGGCGGCCTCGACGGCGGCGTACGACATGGGCTCGTCGTGCTCGCCCTGGGGCGCCTTGGTCGAGGGGGTGAAGAGGGGCTCGGGCAGGCGCGAGCCGTCGGTGAGCCCCGCGGGCAGCCGGAGGCCGCTGACGTGCCCGTCGGTGCGGTACTCGCGCAGCCCGCCGCCGGTCAGGTAGGCCCGGGCGACGCACTCGACCGGCAGCATCTCGAGGCGGCGCACCAGGACGGCGCGCCCGGCCACGGCGTCGGGGACGTCGGTGGAGACCACGTGGTTGGGCACCAGGTCGGCCAGCTGCTCGAACCACCACAGCGACATCCGGGTGAGGACCTCGCCCTTGTCGGGCACCGGGCGGTCGAGGACGAAGTCGAAGGCCGAGATGCGGTCGGAGGCCACCAGCAGCAGGAGGTCGTCGCGGGGGGCCCCGGTGGCCGGGTCGAGCGGGGCGTAGAGGTCGCGCACCTTGCCCGAGTAGACGGGCGCGTACCCGGCGAGCTCGAGCGGGGCGGGGACAGCGGGCACGGGGGCGTCGGCCATGGGCGCCATCCTTCCAGCCCGCAGGGGCGCCGTCGCGCCCTCGTCCCCGTTGAGATAGATAGGCTATCTATCTATAGTGGAGCGGTGACCACCGCCGACCTCGCCGACGACCTGCTCCGGTCGGCCGCGCGCATCTCGCGCTGGGCCAGCCGGCACGCCGCCCTCGAGCTGCCGTGGGCCCAGACCCGGGTGCTCTCGCTCGTCGACGAGCTCGGCCCGGCCCGGGTCACCGCCCTGGCCGCCGCCGACGACAGCAGCCAGCCGACGATGACGGCCCAGGTGCAGCGGCTCGAGGCCGAGGGCTACGTCAGCCGCGTCCCCGACCCCGACGACGGGCGGGCCGGGCTGGTCTCCCTCACCGCGGCCGGCGCCCGGGCCCTCGGTGAGGCCCGCCGCGCCCGCGCCAGGGCGCTCGAGCCGGTGATGGCCGGGCTCGACGCCGACCCCGCCCGCCTGCGCGACGCCGTGGCGCTGCTGGCCGAGCTGGTCGAGGCCACCCGCAGCCCCTCGCCCGCCCTCCCCCGCACCCCCTGACCATCCCCACCGAGAGGAACCACGAGCCCATGTGGCGTCAACCCAAGACCGTCTGGAGCGTCGCGTTCGCCTGCGTCGTCGCTTTCATGGGGATCGGCCTCGTCGACCCCATCCTCAAGCCCATCGCCGACGCGCTCGGCGCCTCGCCGTCGCAGGTCTCGCTGCTGTTCACCAGCTACATGGCCGTCATGGGCGTGGCGATGCTCATCACCGGCTGGGTCTCGAGCCGCATCGGGGCCAAGCGGACCCTGCTCATCGGGTTGGCCATCATCATCGTCGGTGCCGGGCTGGCCGGGACGCAGGACACCGTGGGCGGCATCGTCGGGTTCCGCGCCGTGTGGGGCCTGGGCAACGCCCTGTTCATCGCCACCGCCCTCGCGACCATCGTCAGCGCCGCGCGCGGCTCGGTCGCGCAGGCGATCATCCTCTACGAGGCCGCCCTCGGTCTCGGTATCGCGGCCGGCCCGCTCGTCGGCGGGGCACTCGGCGGGATGTCGTGGCGCTACCCGTTCTTCGGGGTGAGCGCCCTGATGTTCGTGGCCCTGCTCGCCACGTGGATCACCCTCCCGGCCTCCACCGAGCGGCCGCACCCGACCCCGCTCAGCGCCCCCTTCAAGGCGCTGCGCCACCGCGGGCTGCTGACCGTCGGCGTCACCGCTCTCCTCTACAACTTCGGCTTCTTCACCCTGCTGGCCTTCACCCCGTTCCCGCTCGACCTGTCGGCGCACGGCACCGGGCTGGTGTTCTTCGGCTGGGGCCTGTTCCTCGCCATCTCCTCGGTGCTCATCGCGCCTTGGGTGCAGCGCCACGTCGGGACCTACGTCGGGATGGTGGGCGCGCTGCTGGGCTTCGCGGCCGTGCTGGCCGTCATGGCGATCTGGACCGACGACAAGCGCGTCCTCGTGGTCGGCGTGGTCGTGGCCGGTGGCCTGCTCGGCATCAACAACACCCTCATCACCGAGACGGTCATGAAGGTCGCGCCGGTCGAGCGCAGCGTGGCGTCGTCGGCCTACAGCTTCGTGCGCTTCAGCGGCGGGGCGGTGGCGCCCTGGCTCGCGGGGCGGCTCGGCGAGCAGTCGGTGCACATCCCGTTCTGGGTGGGCGCCGGGGCGGTCGTGCTGGCGGTCGCGGTGCTGAGCACGGGGCATTCGCTGGTGCGGGCGATCGATGCGCAGCCCGAGCACGGCGCCGAGCGCATCGACTCCGAGATCGAGGCCGAGGCCGTCACCGTCGGCACCGCCTGAGGTATCACCGCCCCGCGTCGCCCCCTCCTCTCCCCAGGACGCACGACCGGCGTGCGCCACATCTCGCACAGGGAGTAGCACCATGGCCACAGGAGGAGATGCCGCGATCGGGTTCGCGTCGCGGCTCGACGAGATCAACTTCCCGGAGTTCACCTGCAAGCTCGTCAGCGACGTCTTCGACGCGCTGGTGGCGTCCAACATCCGCCAGCAGCAGGCGCAGATCGAGCTGCTCAAGGAGACCGCGAAGACGCTGACGACCTACATCAACGACACCAAGGACGACATCGGGCCCGAGGAGATCATGCAGCTCCTCTCGGCCGCGGCGCCCCCGGCCGACGCCACCGCCACCTCCGAGCCGTCGAAGATCGCGGTCGACCAGACCCTGACCGCCGCCGACGCCACCGCCGTCAACAAGGCCCTCGAGGTCACCGGCGGCGGGGTGGCCGACGACAACAAGGTCGCCACCGCCAAGAAGCTCACCCAGGCTGACGTCGACAAGATCAAGGAGGCCGCGGCCATCCGGATCGCGGCGAACAAGTACACCCTCCTGGTCGACATGGTGAAGCTCGGGATGCTGCGCCTCGTCGTCGACAACGGCTCGATCGAGACCGGCCTGAACTTCCGGGCCTACGGCTCCGACTACTTCAGCACCCACAGCACCGACTACTCGCGCAGCGCCTTCGACTTCCGGGCCAGCGCCAAGTCCGGCGGCCTGGTGTCGCTGTGGGTGAAGGCCTCGGCCTCGACCGCCTTCAGCACGGTGCGGGTCAGCACCACCGACACCGTCTCGGGCAACAGCTCGGGGGTCGACGTGCAGATCACCGGTGGCGTGAAGATCAACTTCCACACCGACTACCTGCCGCTCAACCAGGCCTGAGCGGGTCCGCGGCCATGCCCGACACCCCAGCGGTCGCGGACGTCGGCTTCGCCGACTTCGTCGCGGTCCTCCTGGTGGAGACGCTCGACTCGATCGTCGCGGCGCACTCCAGCCAGGAGGACCGCCGGCGGGCGGTCGAGGAGTCCGCCGCGATGACCCCCGAGGAGTTCGCGGCCACGGCGGTGCCCGACGACGTCGTGGCCGCCGCCCTCAGCCGTACCTTCCCCGGCACGGACGGCGGCACCGCTCTCGTCGTCGGGGGCGCCGTGCCGCGCAAGGACGTACTGGCCGACCTCGGGGTCACCCTGGCCGACGGTGACCTCGAGGGGCGGCGGCTGACCGCCGCCGGGGTCGCCCGGGTCACCGAGGCGGTGCGCCTCGCCATCGCCCACGACCAGCTCGAGAGCATCCGCGAGATCGCCCGGCGCGGGATGCCGAAGGTGGTCGTCGACGGCGGGACGCTGCGCTCGAAGCTGACGTTCTCGACGGTGCGCAGCGCGACGACCCCGACGGCCACCCCTGCGGCGGCGCCCCGGCCGCCGGCACCGGCGGTGACGCCGTCCGTGCGCGTCGGTGCCCTGGACCGGCTCGTGACGATGCGCCCGGTGCTGAGCGCGAGCGTGCTCGACTCCATCCGCGACCTGCGGCTCACCGTCCGCCCCCCGACGGCCGACGACCCCGCCACGCCCGGCACCACCCGGGCCGACGTGTACGGCGAGGTCGAGATCCGCTTCCACACGGAGGTCTGAGGATGGAGCCCGCCGAGCTGGCCGGCCTGCTGGCCCGCGAGGCCGACGCGGGGGTCGCGGGCGCGATGGCGGCCGTCGAGTCCGCGCGCGTCATCACCCTCGACCACGTGGTCGCGCGGGTGGGGGCGGTACCCGGCGGCGGCGAGCCGGCCTGGGACGAGGTCGCCTGGCAGGCCGAGCTGCACTTCCGGGCGGGCGGGGCGCAGGGGCCCCCGCCCGCCGGGACGTCGGAGGAGGTCCTTTCGCGGGTGCCGGCGGCGGTCGCGGCACTGCCGGTGCGGGCGGTCGCGGGGGTCGGGGAGGGATGGGCCGAGCGGTTCGCCGGGCTGGGGGTGCGGACCGTCGGCGAGCTGGCGGCGGCGGCGCCCGGCGTCGTGGCTGCCTGGGCCGACGAGCTCGGGGTCGAGGTGCTGCGGCTGGTGGCGCGGGCCCGGGCCTGCGCGGTGGCGCTGCCCCCACCGGAGGCCGCCGACCGGGACCGCCGAGTGGTCGACGTGGCCCGTACCGCCCCCGACGGCATCCGGGGGGCGGCGCTGTGGGCGGTGTGCGTGACGCTGCTCGGGTCGCTCGACGAGGGCGCCGTGGCCGGGATGACGGTGGCCGACCTGCGGCGCTGAGCCGACGGCCCGCGGCATCCGGGCCCCGACACACGAGCTCCTGCACGAGGCCCCGCCTCGCAACCCTTGTCCGGTGCACTTTTCGGGGTGACCCCGAAAAGCTGACGTCAGCGCGGGGGCGGGCGCGGGGCGACGCGGCGGCCGCCGCTGCGTAGGTTGGGGCGCATGGACCTCCGGATCTTCACCGAGCCCCAGCAGGGCGCCACCTACGACGACCTCCTGGCGGTGGCCCGGGCGGCCGAGGACCTGGGCTTCGACGCCTTCTTCCGCTCCGACCACTACCTGCACATGGGCGACGGCGACGGCCTCCCCGGGCCCACCGACGCCTGGACCACGCTGGCCGGCCTGGCCCGTGACACCTCCCGCATCCGGCTCGGCACCCTGGTCAGCTCGGCCACCTTCCGGCTGCCCGGGCCGCTGGCCGTGGCGGTGGCCGGGGTCGACCAGATGAGCGGCGGGAGGGTCGAGCTGGGCCTCGGTGCCGGCTGGTTCGAGGCCGAGCACGCGGCCTACGGCATCCCCTTCCCGCCGCTGCGCGAGCGCTTCGACCGGCTCGAGGAGCAGCTGGCCGTCATCACCGGCCTCTGGTCGGCCCCGGCCGGGCGGCCCTACGAGCACGACGGCTCGCACTACCCGGTCAGTGACAGCCCGGCCCTGGCCAGACCCGTCCAGGAGGGTGGGGTGCCGATCATCGTCGGGGGCGGGGGGAAGCAGCGCACCCCGTCGCTGGCGGCCCGCTACGCCGCCGAGTTCAACGCCCCCTTCTCGTCGGCCGACGACACCGCCCGGATGTTCGCGCGGGTCGACGAGGTGTGTGAGGAGCACGGCCGCGACCCGCTCTCGATGGTGCACTCGGCCGCCCAGGTCGTGTGCATCGGCAGGGACGACGCGGCCGTCGCGCGCCGGGCGGCCGCCATCGGCCGCGACGCCGCCGAGCTGCGCGCCCACGGCATCGCCGGCACCCCGGAGGAGGCCCGCGAGCGGCTCGGCCGGCTGGCGGAGGCGGGGGCGGCCCGGGTCTACCTGCAGGTGCTCGACCTGGCGGACCTCGACCACCTCGCCGACATCCACGCCGCCCTGGCCTGACGGGCGCCGCGCGGGCCGCGCGTCAGCCCGCGACGGGGACCGCGACCTCGCCGCGCTCGGCCTTCTCGGCGATGTCGCGCCGGTGGTGCGAACCGTCGAGCCCGATGCCGTCGACCGCCGCGTACGCCCGCTCACGGGCCTGCGCCAGCGTGGCTCCGCGCCCGACCACCGACAGCACCCGGCCGCCCGCGCTGACCAGCGAGCCGTCGGCGCTGCGCACGGTCCCGGCGTGTAGCACGTAGGCGCCGGCCTCCGCCGCCGCCGCCTCCGCCGCGTCGGCGCCGGTCACGACGTCGCCGGTACGCGGGCTGGCGGGGTACCCGGCCGCCGCCACGACCACCGTCACCGCGTGCTCGTCGGCCCAGCGCAGCGGCTCGAGCTCGTCGAGCCGGCCGGTGGCGGCCGCCATCAGCAGCCGGCCCAGTGGCGTGCGCAGACGGTCGAGCACGACCTGGGTCTCGGGGTCGCCGAAGCGCACGTTGAACTCGATGACCCGGGGCCCCCGCACGGTCAAGGCCAGCCCGACGTAGAGGACCCCGACGAAGGGCGTGCCGCGCCGGTGCATCTCGTCGACCACCGGCTGGGCGATCCGCGCCACGACGTCGTCGACCAGCCCGGCCGGAGCCCAGTCCAGGGGGCTGTAAGCGCCCATCCCGCCGGTATTCGGGCCGGTGTCGCCCTCTCCGACCCGCTTGAAGTCCTGCGCGGGCGCGAGCGGCACGACGTGCTGACCGTCGCAGATGCAGAAGAGCGAGACCTCGGGGCCGTCGAGGTACTCCTCGACCACCACCCGGCCGCCGGGCTTGTCGAGGCACGCCCGGCCGTGCGCCAGCGCCTCGTCGCGGTCGTCGGTCACCACGACGCCCTTGCCGGCCGCCAGCCCGTCGTCCTTGACCACGTGCGGCGCCCCCAGCGCCCCCAGGGCGTCGTCCACCTCGTCGACGGTGGTGCACACCAGCGCCCGGCCGGTCGGCACGTCGGCGGACGACATGACCTCCTTGGCGAAGGCCTTGCTGCCCTCGAGCACCGCCGCCGCCGACGACGGCCCGAAGCACGCCAGCCCTGCCGCCCGCACGGCGTCGGCCAGCCCGGCCACGAGCGGCGCCTCCGGCCCGACCACCACGAGGTCCACCTCGTACCGCCGCGCCACCTCGAGCACCGCGTCGGCGTCGGCCATCCCGCCCTCCAGAGCCTCGCACGGCACCAGCGCGGCGATGCCGGGATTGCCCGGGGCCGCGACCACCGCGTCGACCGTGGGGTCGAGCGTGAGCGCCCGGACGATGGCGTGCTCGCGAGCACCGGACCCGATGACGAGGACCTTCACGGCGCCCAGCCTAGGGCGCAGCGCGCGACGTCTAGACTGGTGCGTTCCGTGACCTGCGCCGACGACCGAGGAGTGCGCACCTCCGTGACCACGCATCACCCGGGCCAGCCCGACACGTCCTCCGACGTCGCCGGCGAGGTGGCCCTCGAGCAGGCCCACGTCGACCGGGTCTACGCCGAGCTCGAGAAGGCCGGCGCCCGCGCCCGCGACGTGGAGGCCGACGGGATGGCCCGCGGCCGCACCAGCCGCACCGGCGACGTGCGCGACGAGGAGCTCACCGGCCTGTTCGAGCGCGACGCGCTGGTCTTCGCCGCCACCCGGCGCCGCGCCATGATCGACACCCAGTACGAGGGCCTCGTCTTCGGCCGGCTGGACCTCGGCGAGGAGGACTCCACCGCCGCCGAGCGCGAGGTCCGCCACATCGGCCGGCTCGGCGTGCGCGACGACGAGTACGAGCCGCTGGTCGTCGACTGGCGCGCCCCCGCCGCCGCCGCCTTCTACCGCGCCACCCCCGTCGACCCGATGGGCGTGGTGCGCCGGCGCGTCCTGCGCTGCACCGGCTCGCGCGTCGTCGGCGTCGAGGACGACCTGATGGTGGCCCAGGCGCCCGACGACATCGTGGTGGTCGGCGACGGGGCCCTGATGGCGGCCCTCACCCGCAGCCGCGGCCGGCAGATGCGCGACATCGTGGCCACCATCCAGGCCCACCAGGACGAGGCCATCCGCGCCCCGTCGCGCGGCGTCACCGAGATCACCGGCGGCCCGGGCACCGGCAAGACCGTGGTGGCCCTGCACCGCGCCGCGTACCTGCTGTACGCCGAGCGCCGCCGGTTCGAGCACGGCGGCATCCTGGTCATCGGGCCGTCGGCCGCGTACACGGCCTACATCGAGCGCGTCCTGCCCAGCCTCGGCGAGGAGTCGGTGGCGCTGCGGGCGCTCGGCGACGTCGTCGACGGGATGACGGCCACGCGTTCGGACACCCCGGAGGTCGCGGCCGTCAAGGGCAGCCTGCGCATCCGGCGGCTGCTGTCACGGGTCGCGGCCCGGCCCCCGGTCGGCGCCCCGCCGGCCCTGCGCGCCTTCATCGCCGGGAACGCCGTGCGCCTCGACACCGACGTGCTGCGGCGGGTGCGGGCCGAGGTGCTGCGCGGGCACCAGCACAACCTCGGGATGGATACCGCCCGCTCCGCGCTGGCCGAGGCCGCGTGGCGCTCGGTGCGCCAGGGCGAGCGCAGCGAGTTCCTCGACGCCTTCGACGCCTCCCGCGACGTCGACGACTTCATGGCCGCCTGGTGGCGCCAGCTCGACCCGCGCGAGCTGCTGCTGACCCTCACCGACACCGACCACGTCTACGCCCTCGCGCGCGGCGTCCTGGACCAGGAGGAGGGCGCCGCGCTGGCGCACTCCTACCGCGAGGCGGTCGAGACCGGCGAGTGGTCGGTGGCCGACGTCGCCCTGGCCGACGACCTGCTCGCGCGGCTGGGGCCCGTGCAGGAGGCCGAGCGCGAGGAGGCCGGCTTCTACGACATCGAGGAGCTCGACGACCTCTCGGCCTTCGGGGTCACCGACGTGCGCGCGGGGGTGGCGCGCTCGGGGCGCCAGGGCTCGACCCGGGCCGTGTTCGCCTCGGCCGACGCGCGCGAGCGGCTGCTGGCGGGGCGGCTCGACCGCGCCTCGGGTTACGCGCACGTACTCGTCGACGAGGCCCAGGACCTCTCCCCCATGCAGTGGCGGATGGTCGCGCGGCGCGGGCGGTCGGCATCCTGGACGGTCGTGGGCGACGCGGCGCAGGCGTCGTGGCCCGACCTGGCCGAGGCGTCCCAGGCCCGCGAGGAGGCCTTCGCCGGGCTCGAGCGCCGGGCCTTCCACATGGACACCAACTACCGCAACGCGCGCGAGATCTTCGACTACGCGCGCGACGTCGTGCTGCCGCTGGTGCCGGACGCCGACATCCCGGCCGCGGTGCGCGAGACCGGGGTCGACCCGGTCGACCGCGTGGTCACCGGGCCGCTGGTGCACGAGGTGTCGGAGGCGCTCGAGCAGGTGCTCGGCGAGGTCGACGGCTCGGTCGCGGTCATCACCCCGCGGCGGTGGGCCGACCGGCTGGCCTCCCTCGACGGCGCCGGCGACGGGCGGGTGCGCCTCATCGACCCGCTCTCGACCAAGGGCCTGGAGTGGGACGCCACGGTCGTGGTGGACCCGGACGCCATCGCGCAGGAGTCACCCGGCGGCGTGCGGGTCCTCTACGTCGTGCTGACCCGCGCGGCCCACCGGATGCACGTCCTGCGCCCGGCCTGAGCCCGACCCCCGACACCGGCCCGGCCAACTTTTTCGCCCCATGCCGGAAGCTTCACCATGGCACCGGAACCGTTCCGGTGCGCACGTGAAGGTTCCCGCACCGGGCGAAAAAGTTGCAGGGGCCGGTCAGTCCAGCAGGGCGTGGCGCTGGATGATCTCGTGCCGCCCGGGGCCCACGCCGATGGCCGAGACCCGGGCGCCGATGAGCTCCTCGACCCGCAGCACGTACGCCTGCGCGGCCGCCGGGAGCTCCTCGAAGGTGCGGCACCCCGAGATGTCCTCCCACCAGCCGTCGAGCACCTCGTAGACGGGCTTCGCGTGGTGGAAGTCGCTCTGGCTCACGGGCATCTCGTCGTGCCGCACGCCGTCGACCTCGTACGCGACGCACACCGGCACCTTCTCGAACCCGGTGAGGACGTCGAGCTTGGTGATGACGAAGTCGGTCACCCCGTTGACCCGCGTCGCGTAGCGGCCGATGACGGTGTCGACCCAGCCGCAGCGCCGCGGGCGCCCGGTGGTGGTGCCGTACTCGGCGCCCACCTTGCGCAGCGTCTCGCCGTCGTCGTCGAACAGCTCGGTGGGGAACGGCCCCTCGCCGACCCGGGTCGTGTACGCCTTGAGGATGGCGATGACCCGCGACACCCGCGTCGGGGGGATGCCCGAGCCGGTGCACGCCCCGCCGGCCGTCGCCGACGACGAGGTGACGAACGGGTAGGTGCCGTGGTCGACGTCGAGCAGCGTGGCCTGGCCGGCCTCGAGCAGCACGTTCTCGCCGGCGTCGAGCGCCCGCTCGAGCACCAGCGAGGTGTCGGCGACCATCGGGCGCAGCCGCTCGGCGTAGCCCAGCAGCTCCTCGACGACGAGGTCGACGTCGACGGCGCGGGTGTTGTAGATCTTCACCAGCACCTGGTTCTTGAAGCCCAGGGCCGCCTCGACCTTCTGGCGCAGGATGCCCTCGTCGAACAGGTCCTGGACCCGGATGCCGATGCGGTTCATCTTGTCGGCGTACGTCGGGCCGATGCCGCGGCCGGTGGTGCCGATGCGCCGCTTGCCCAGGAAGCGCTCGGTGACCTTGTCGAGGGTGCGGTTGTACGGCGCGATGATGTGCGCGTTGGCCGAGACCACGAGCTTGGAGGTGTCGACCCCCCGCGCCTGCAGCCCGTCGAGCTCCTGGAAGAGCACCTCGAGGTCGATGACCACGCCGTTGCCGATGACCGGGGTCACGGTGGGCGTGAGGATGCCCGAGGGCAGCAGGTGCAGCGCGTACTTCTCGCGCGTGCCGTCCTCGCCCTCGATGACGACGGTGTGCCCCGCGTTGTTGCCCCCGTTGAACTTCACGACGTAGTCGACGTCGGTGCCCATGAGGTCGGTGGCCTTGCCCTTGCCCTCGTCGCCCCACTGGGCTCCGATCAGCACGATCGCCGGCATCCCGGCTCCTTCCCTCGCGTACGCGCCCGGACGGCCGTGCCCCGGCGCGGAGAAGGCCCCACCGCGGAACGCGCCGGAGCCTCTTCCACCTCACTCTATCGCGCCCGGACGCCCGGCGAGCAGGTCGCCCGTCAGCCGCCGCGGCTCGCCAGCACCCAGCCGAGCTGGAAGCGGGTGTCGACGCCGTTGACGGCCATCAGCCGGGCCACCCGTCGGCGCACCGTGCGCAGGCTGACCCCCAGGTGGCGCGCGATGGCCTCGTCCTTGAGCCCGAGCTCGAGCAGCTCGACCAGCCGGGGGTCCCCCGACCCGCCACGCTCGCCGGTGGGGGCCGGCACGCCGTGCTTCCACGCCAGGTCGAAGTAGGCCGTGTAGAGGTGCACCACCAGCGGGTCGCGCAGCACGACGTAGCCCGACTCGAGGTCGTCCCAGCCGGCCAGAGCCACCACGGCGGTGTCACCGAACACGGCGAACTCGGTGCTGGTCGAGGGCAGGATGCGCTGGTCCTCCCCGACCTCCGACCAGATGCTCAGCCACTGCAGGCCGCGGGTCGTCGTGAGGACGTCGGCCGGGTAGACCGCCCGCTGCTCGTCCCCGCGCTCGATGCGGGCCCGGTTGGCGCTGACGGTGGCCTCGTCGAGCGCCGGCCCGGCGTCGACGGTGAGGACGTAGTTGCGCACCATCCCGGTGCTCTCGGTCAGGAGCTGGTTTACCACCGAGGGCGCGACCACCTGGGGCACCACGTCGGCGGTGGCGTCCCGGGCGCCCAGTGACCGGCTGGTGACACGGGCAACGAGCTCGCGGGTGCGCTCGAGCTCGCGGCGGCGTTCCTCGAGACGGGCCTGCTCGTTGCGGAGGTGCTCCTCGAGGGCGAGGAACGCCCCGTCGTCGGTCTCGACGGTGCGTGGCGGCACGTGCTCGATCCCTCCCTGAGACCCGGCGTTGTGGCCATTTGTTGCCACTGGCCCACGAGTGTCGCACGGTCCCGGGCGTTCGTTGCACGATGGTCGACGCACGCCGAGGTTGCAGGGGACCATCGGGTGTGCGTTTCTTGGCGAGAGGGAAATGCCACCATCTCGGTGGTCTGCCTTGGCTGTAGGGAGGCCCGGGTGGACATCCATCCGGGTCTCCCGCCCCATGGGGGGCGGGGACACACCTGCACCGGGGGCCGCCCCCTCCGGCCGGCGCGCACCGAGGCGCGCCGGCGCGGTCGTCAGAGCCCCAGCTCGCGGGCTCCGGTCGCGCTCGAGGCCCGCAGGAACTCGGCACAGCGGTGCCGCTCCTCCTCCTCGCCGATGAGCCCCGCCGCGCGCGAGAGCGCCGCCAGCGCGCGCAGGAAGCCGCGGTTCGGCTCGTGCTCCCACGGCACCGGACCCTGACCGCGCCAGCCGCTGCGTCGCAGGGCGTCCAGCCCCCGGTGGTAGCCGGTGCGGGCGTAGGCGTAGGCCTCGACCACGCGGTCGTCGGCCAGGGCGTCCTCGGCCAGCACCGCCCAGGCCAGCGACGAGGTCGGCTGCGCGGCGGCCACCTGGTCGGCGGCCACCCCGCGGTCGAGGGCGGCCGCGGCCGGGTCCTCGGGCAGGTGGGTGGGCGGGATGCCGAGCAGGTCGTTGGTCATGGGTCGAGCGTAGAGAACGCGCCGTGCACCCGGGAGGGCGCACGGCGCGTTCACGCCGGACGGCGACGCGAGGTCACCGCACGGGGGAGGTCTCAGCCCTGGTGGGTGCCGGCCGAGCGCAGGTTCTGGCAGGCCTCGACGACGCGCTGGGCCATGCCGGCCTCGGCCTCCTTGCCCCAGGCGCGCGGGTCGTACTGCTTCTTGTTGCCGACCTCGCCGTCGATCTTCAGGACGCCGCTGTAGTTCTTCAGCATCCAGTCGGCGACGGGGCGGGTGAAGGCGTACTGGGTGTCGGTGTCGACGTTCATCTTCACGACGCCGTAGTCGACCGCGGCCGAGATCTCCTCGGGCAGCGAGCCGGAGCCGCCGTGGAAGACGAGGGCGAAGGGCTTGGCGTCGGCGTCCAGGCCGAGCTCGGCGGCGGCGGCCTGCTGGGCGGCCTGGAGCACCTCGGGGCGCAGCTTGACGTTGCCCGGCTTGTAGACGCCGTGCACGTTGCCGAAGGTCAGAGCGGTCAGGTACCGCCCCTGCTCGCCCGAGCCGAGCGCGCGCACGGTGGCGACGGCGTCCTCGGGGGTCGAGTACAGCTTCTCGTTGATGGCGTTCTCGACACCGTCCTCCTCGCCACCGACGACGCCGACCTCGATCTCGAGGATGACGTGGGCGGCCTTGCACTGCGCGAGGAGCTCCTCGGCGATCCGGAGGTTCTCGTCGAGCGGCACGGCCGAGCCGTCCCACATGTGCGACTGGAAGATCGGGAGGCCGCCGGCCTTGACCCGCTCGGCGGAGGCCGCGAGCAGCGGGCGCACGAACGAGTCGAGCTTGTCCTTGGGGCAGTGGTCGGTGTGGAGCGCGATGTTGACGGGGTAGTTCTTCGCGACCTCCTCGGCGTAGGCGGCCAGCGCCTTCGCCCCGGTGACCATGTCCTTGATCGTCGAGCCGGAGGCGTACTCGCCACCGCCGGTGGAGACCTGGATGATGCCGTCGGAGCCGGCCTCGGCGAAGCCGCGGATGGCGGCGGTCACCGACTGGCTCGACGTGATGTTGATGGCCGGGTAGGCGAACGAGCCGTTCTTGGCCCGGTCGAGCATGTCGGCGTAGACCTCGGGCGTTGCGATGGGCACGGTGATCTCCTCGGGACGTGAATGTGCCGTACGTCACCGATCCTTGCACTGATCGCCGCGGGCGAGCCCGCTCGTCCATCGACCGATGGGCCGGACACGGCAGCGGGGTGGCACCCGATGAAGGGGCCACCCCGCGGACGAGGCGCTGACCCCCTGCGAGTCGGGGCCTCGGTCCTGCGTGTCCGTGTACGAAGCGTCACGCACCTCCGACGCGCCCCTCCGATGAGCCACGCGTGGAATCAGAGGAGTATGTCGGGGCGGGACTCGCCGCGCCAGACCCCGCGCCGAAACACACGGATGTAGTCCCGACGACCGTGCGGCGCGTGGTTCTGGTGGGGTGGGTGAGGCCGGTGGTGCGGTCGTACACTGCCTGCCCTCCGGTCCGGGTACTTGTGCTCAGGCGCGCCGGCCGGGCCTGGCCCCACGCTGACCGCATGCTGACGCTCACCCCGGCGCGGATCGCCGCCGCCACGCCCTCCAGCCGCAACCGCGTCGTCGACCTGCTGCGGGTCGCCGCCCTCACCGTGGTCGTCCTCGGCCACTGGCTGATCGCCGCCGTGACCGTGCGCGGCGGCGTCCTCGAGACCGGCGCCGTGCTCGACCGCGCGGCGTGGACGCATCCGCTGACCTGGGTCTTCCAGGTGATGCCGGTGTTCTTCCTGGTCGGCGGGTACGCCAACGCGGTGTCGTGGCGGGCGGCGCGCGAGCGCGGCACGCGGTGGCCCGAGTGGCTGCTGGCCCGGCTACGGCGCCTGCTGACCCCGGTGGCCCCCCTGCTGGTGTCCTGGCTCGTCCTCCTCGTGGTGGCCGACGCCGCCGGCGTCGACCGGGCATCGCTGCGCACGGCGTCCCAGGTCGCGCTGGTGCCCACCTGGTTCCTCGCCGCGTACGTGGTGGTGTGCGCCCTGGCCCCGCTGACGCTGCGGGCCTGGGAGCGGTGGGGCTGGGCCGGCGTCGTGGCGCCGCTGGTGCTCGCCGGCGGGGTCGACCTCGTGAGCCTGACGGTGGGGCCGTGGTGGGTGGGGTTCGCGAACTACGTGCTGGTCTGGGGCGCGGTGCACCAGCTCGGGTACGCCTGGCTCGACGATCGGCTCGCCGGCGTCGGGCGGCGCGTGGCCCTCGCGGCGGTGGGCGCCGCGGGGCTGGTGGCGCTCGTGAGCCTCGGCCCGTACCCGGTGTCGATGATCGGGCTCGACGACGCCACGGTGAACAACTCCTACCCGACGCGCGTGACCCTCGGGTTCCTCGGGCTGCTGCAGGCGGGCGTCGTGCTGGCGCTCGAGCCCCTGCTGCGGCGCTGGATGGCGCGGGAGCGCCCGTGGGCCGTCACCGTGCTGCTCGGCCGGCGGCTGATGAGCGTCTACCTCTGGCACCTCGCCGTGATGGTGCTCGTCATCGGGCTCTCGCTGCTCGCGGGCGGCGTGGGGCTGGGGCCGGAGCCGCTGTCAGGCGTGTGGTGGGCCACCCGCCCGCTGTGGTGGCTGGGGCTCGCGGCCGTCACGGCCCTGGTCGTCCGGCTCGTGGGGCGCTTCGAGCAGGTGCCCCGCCGGTCGGGTGCCGTCGCGGCCTGGCGCCCCCTGCTCGCGACCGTGCTCGGCTGCGGCGGCCTCGGGGTGATGGCGGCCGGGGGGCTCGTCGACCCCGCCGGGCTGCACTGGTGGTGGTCGCTGCTCCCGGTGGCCGCCGTCGTCCTGGTCAGCGCCCGCCGGCCGCGCTGAGCCCCGCCCGGCGCGCCTCGAGGTGGGCGCGCTCGACCTCGTTGCCACAGCGGGCCACGGCGAGGTCGAGGGCTTCGGCGGCTTCGGCATCCCGGCCCAGCCTCGCCAGCAGCTCGCCGCGCACCGCCGGCACCCGGTGGCTGCCGGGCAGTGCCTCGTCGAGCCCCTGGAGGGCCGCCAGGCCGCCGGCCGGGCCGTCACGCTCGGCGACCGCAACGGCCGCGGCCAGCCGAACCGCGGGCGAGGGGTTGACGCGCTCGAGCGCCGCGTAGGCGTCGCACACCAGGTCCCAGCGGGTCGCGTCCGCGGTCGGGGCGGTGACGTGCGCGGCGGCCACCACGGCCTGGAGCCGGTAGGACTCGACGAGCGGGTCCGGGCCGGGTGCGAGCTCCGAGAGCAGGGTCAGACCCTCGGCCACCTCGTCGGCGCGCCACAGCGAGCGGTCCTGGTCGGGCAGCAGGACCAGGGACCCGTCGGCACCCACGCGGGCGTCCCGGCGCGCGTGCTGGAGCAGCATCAGGGCCAGGAGGGCGCGCAGGACGGGCTCGCCCGGCCGCATCCCCAGGGTCACCCGGACCAGCCCGACCGCCGCCCCCGCGAGGTCGGCCCGCAGCAGGTCGGGCCCCGACCCAGGCGCGTAGCCGGCGGTGAAGGCCAGGTAGCCGACCTGGGCGACGGTCCTCAGTCGGCCGGGCAGCTCGTCGGCGCCCGGCACCCCGTACGGGATCCCGGCCGCGACGATCTTCTTCTTGCCGCGGGTGATCCGGGCCGCCATCGTCGCCTCCGGGACGAGGAAGAGCCGGGCGATGTCGGCGGTGGTCACGCCGACGACGAGGCGCAGGGCCAGGGCGCTGGCCACCTCGGGGGCGAGCGCGGGGTGGCAGCACAGGAGGACCAGCCGCAGCTGGTCGTCCTCGACGAGGTCACCGGGGTCGGCCATCGCCCCTCCTCCGGGTCGTTCCGCGTCGACGACGAGCAGCGGTGCCTTGCGGGCCGCCATCGCCTCGGCCCGCAGCCGGTCGAGCACCCGGCGTCGGGCGGCGGTGAGCAGCCAGGCCGTCGGCCGGTCGGGGACGCCGTCCCGCGACCAGCGCCGGGCCGCTGCCTCGACGGCGTCCCCGAGCGCGTCCTCGACGAGGTCGAGGCGCCGGAACTGCCCGAGGAGGAGGGCGACCAGCCGCCCCCACTCGTCACGGACCGCCGCCGCGAGGACCTCGTCCGCCGTCACAGCGGTGTGTGGTCGGGGATCTCGACGACCGGACGGATCTCGACCGTGTAGGCGCTCGGTAGGAGGCGGGCCGCCGCGATGGCGGCATCGAGGTCGGGCAGCTCGACGTCGTAGTAGCCGCCGACCTGCTCGGCCAGCTCGACGAACGGCCCGTCGGTGACGACGCGGTCCGCGCCCGTGCCGGGACCCAGGGTCGTGGCGGTCTCGGCATCCGCGAGCGGGGCCCCGGAGAGGCGCCGACCGTGCTCTTCGACGTAGCGCTCGAACGCGTGGTGCGCGTCGGAGTACCCCCGGCGCACCTCGGGCGTGGCGTCGGCCCAGGCGGCCGGCTCGTAGGCGACGAGGACGACGTACCGCTTCACGACGTCACCGGCCCGTCGTCCTGCTGACCGGTGCCGGCCACCATGTCGCGGAGCTCGATGAGCTCGCCGCGCGCGGCGAACTCGGTGCAGATGCGCACGAGGTCGGCCCGGTCCTCGGTGTCGAGGAGGTAGAAGCCGACCACCTGCTCGACCGACTCGGTGAACGGGCCGTCCGTGACGAGCGCACCGCCCTCCCCGTCGGGGCGCATCGAGGTCGCCTCGACCGACGGCGTGAGCGGGCCCGCGACGACGATGCGGTGGCCGCCGTCCGCGAGGTCACGGTGGAACTGCTGGTGGCTGCGCATCCCCTTCTCGTGCTCCTCGGGCGGCAGCTGCGCCCACTCGGCCTCGGGGGCGGGCAGGAGGACCAGGTGGCGGCTCACGCGGTCCGGTCCTCGGGCGTGACCGTGCGCCGCACCTCGACGGTGTCCCCCAGCGCGGCGATGATGCGGCAGCAGTCGACCAGGTCGTCGAGGTCGTCGGACTCCACCTGGTAGAAGCCGCCCACCTGCTCCGCGGTCTCGGTGAACGGGCCGTCGGTGACGTCGCCGCCGCCGCCGGGGATGCGCTTGCCCTCGCTCGTCGCGTGCAGCTCGGCGCCGCCGGTGATGCGGTGGCCGCGGCGGGCCAGCTCCTCGGAGAAGCGGGTGTACTCGGCGTAGCCGGCGGCCCGCTGCTCGGGGTCCATCGTGGTCCACCAGCGGTCGGCGTCACCGACGATGAGGACGACGTACTCGGTCATGGCCTGCTCCTTCGCTCACGGCCGCCCCGGTGGCGACCTCACCCCGGTGACGAACGGGCCCGGCGGCATTCGACAGGTCTACCGAACTTTCTCCCCGGATGCCGAGAGGTCCGGCCTCAGGCCAGCGCGGTGGCGAGGAGGCGCAGGGTCTCCTCGCGGGCCGGCGCCCGGTCGGCCGGCGTGCCGGTGGTGGCGCCGGCGACGGGGTGGACCATCACCTCGTCGACGTCGAAGGTCGCGGCGAGCTCGCGCACCTGCCCGGCGGCCTCCTCCGGGGTGCCGACGACCCAGCGCCGGAGCATCTCGGACCCCAGCTCCTCGTGCGCAGTGGGCACCGGCACCGCCTCGGCCTCCTCGACGAGCAGCTGGGCGGCCAGCGGCTGCCCGGTGCGCAGGGCGACCATCGAGCGGACGTTGGGGAGCGCGAGCCGCCGCGCATGATGGGTGGTCGGCGCGACGACGGCGTTGACGGTGAGGAGCGTGCGCGGCTCGGGGTGCGCCTCGGACGGCTGGTACTGCGAGCGGTAGAGGGCCAGCGCCTCGGCGGTGCCCCGGCCGGAGAAGTGGTGCGCGAAGACGTACGGCAGCCCGCGCGAGGCGGCGAGCCGGGCCGAGAAGTCGGAGGAGCCGAGCAGCCAGACCGTGGGCACCGAGGCGGCCCGGGGCGTGGCCTTCAGGACGTGCTCGCCGGTGGCGAGGCGCAGGCCCACGCCCTCCGGCGACATCATCGCGAGCACGGCGTCGACGTGGTCGGGGAAGCGCTCCGCGGCATCCGCCTCGACGCCACCGCCCCCGCTGCGCAACGCCCAGGCGGTGACCGGGTCGGTGCCGGGTGCGCGGCCGAGGCCGAGGTCGACCCGGCCGGGGAAGGCCGCCTCGAGGAGCGCGAACTGCTCGGCGACGACGAGCGGCGCGTGGTTGGGCAGCATCACCCCGCCCGAGCCGACCCGGATGCGCTCGGTGGCGGCGGCGACCATCGCGGCGAGCACCGGCGGGTTCGTCGCCGCGACGGCGGGCATGTTGTGGTGCTCGGCCAGCCAGTAGCGGCGGTACCCCTGCTCGTCGGCGACCCGGGCCAGCGCGCGGGTCGCCGCGAGCGCGTCGGCCGTCGTCTGGTCGGAGCGGACGGGTGCGAGGTCGAGGACGGAGAGCGCGGGCGTGGTCACCCGAGGTCCAGCGGCGTGGGCCGCGACGCTATTCCGGCCCCTCCCGACCGGGCCGTTCCGGAGGCTGGCCGAAGACGTGCCGTCGCACCCACGCGTGCATCGCCACGGCGGCGGCCGCCCCGGCGTTGACCGAGCGGGTCGAGCCGAACTGCCCGATGTGCAGCACCACGTCGCACACCGCCACCATCTCGGGGGTGAGGCCCGGTCCCTCCTGCCCCAGCACCAGGACGCACGCCCGGGGCAGGTCGTGGGTCTCGAGCGGCACCGAGCCGGGCACGTTGTCGATGCCGACGAGCGGCAGCCGGGCGCCCCCGGGGCCGGCGGTGCGGGCCCAGGCGGCGAGGTCGGCGGCCGTGGCGTGGTGGTGCTCGTGCTGGTAACGGTCGGTGACCATGGCACCGCGGCGGTTCCAGCGACGCCGGCCGACGATGTGGAAGGCGGCGGCGTTCATGGCGTTGGCCGTGCGCACGACCGAGCCGATGTTGAAGTCGTGGCCCCAGTTCTCGATGGCCACGTGGAACGGGTGCCGCCGGGTGTCGAGGTCGGCGACCACGGCCTCCATCCGCCAGTAGCGGTACCGGTCGACGACGTTGCGGCGGTCGCCGTCGCGCAGCAGCGCGGGGTCCCACTGCTCGCCCGCGGGCCACGGTCCCTCCCAGGGCCCGACCCCGACCTCGCGCTCCTCCACGCGGACAGGCTAGG
The DNA here is from genome assembly GCF_001428065.1 of Nostocoides sp. Soil756. Classification (GTDB taxonomy): domain Bacteria; phylum Actinomycetota; class Actinomycetes; order Actinomycetales; family Dermatophilaceae; genus Phycicoccus. Next base: position 96,052 of record NZ_LMSE01000006.1, on the reverse strand, counting down.
CGTGCACCCGCGAGAGGAACTGCCGGGTGCGCTCCTGCCGCGGGTCGCCGAGCACCTGCCCGGGCGGGCCCTGCTCGTGCACCACGCCACCGTGCAGGAAACAGACGGTGTCGGCGACCTGCCGGGCGAACCCCATCTCGTGGGTGTTGAGCACCATGGTCATGCCCTCGTCCTTCAGCTCACGCAGCAGGTCGAGGACCTCGCCGACGAGCTCGGGGTCGAGGGCCGAGGTGACCTCGTCGAGGAGCATCAGCCGCGGCTGGTTGACCAGCGCCCGGGCGATGGCGACCCGCTGCTGCTGGCCGCCCGAGAGGTCGTCGGGGCGGGCGGATGCCTTCTCGGGCAGGCCGACCCGCTCGAGCATCGCCATCGCGCGCTCCTTCGCGTCGCCGGCCGCCACGCCGTGCACCCGCACCGGCGCCAGGGTGACGTTGTCGAGGACGCTGAGGTGCGGGAAGAGGTTGTAGGCCTGGAAGACCACCCCCATCCGGGCCCGCACGGCGTCGGCGTCGACCCGCGGGTCGGTGACGTCCTCACCGTCGAGGCGGATCCGCCCGTCGTCGACGACCTCGAGCAGGTCGACACAGCGCAGCAGGGTGGACTTGCCCGAGCCGCTGGCGCCGATGAGCACAACCACCTGGCCCTCGTGCACGGTGAGGTCGACACCGCGCAGCACCTCGGTGGCGCCGAAGGACTTGCGGACCTCCTCGAGCACCAGCACCGGGTCCCCGGCCCCGCTCACAGGACCCCCCCGGCCCCGTGGAAGCCCTGCTTGCGGGCGACGTGGTCGGTGAGGCGGGCCATGGGGATCGTCAGGCACACGAACAGCGCGCCCGCCACCACGTAGGGCGTGAAGTTGAAGTCGGTGGCGGTCTCGATCTGGGCGGCCCGGATGGCGTCGATGACGCCCAGCACCGCGATGAGGCCCGAATCCTTCTGCAGCGAGACGAGGTCGTTCATCAGCGGGGGGACGACCCGGCGCACCGCCTGCGGCAGCACCACGTGCCGCATGGTCTGCCCGTACGACAGCCCCAGCGAGCGGGCGGCGGCACGCTGGCTCGGATGCACCGACTCGATGCCGGCCCGGAACACCTCGGCCACGTAGGCCGAGTACGACAGCACCAGCGCGCACGCGCCCCAGAACAGGGCCGACGACGGCAGCCCCGACAGCCGCAGCGCGGGGGCGCCGAAACCGAGGACGAAGATGACCAGCAGCAGCGGCAACCCGCGGAAGAGGTCGACGTAGACCGTCGCGAAGAGCCGCAGCGGGAACGCCACCGGGCCGCGCACGGTGCGCATCACGGCCAGCGTGAGCCCGAGGAGCGCGATGAGGACCCCGCAGACCAGCATGACCCGGATGTTGAGCCACAGGCCCTCGACGACCGCCGGGAAGGCGGCCACCGCCTTGTCCCAGCTGAGGAAGGTCTCGCGCACGCGCGGCCATCCCGGCGAGGTGACGAGCAGGGTCAGGACGACGCCGACGACCAGCACCGTCGAGGCCCCCGACACCGCCGCCGAGCGCACCGCCCGGGAGCGCCGGTAGCGTCGACGCTCGACCTCGAGGGCCGACGGCTGCCAGGAGGGGGCCGCCGTCACGACAGCTCGGGCGCGCCCTGCGTCGAGAGCCACTCGCCGACGAGCTTGTCGAGCGTGCCGTCGGCGCGCAGCGCGTCGACGGCGGCCGTGACGCACGGGGTGAGCGAGCTGCCCTTGTCGAGGACCGCGCCGAACTGCTCGGCGCTGCCCTGCGCGGGCAGCTGGCCGACGATGACGCCGTCGTCGAGCTGGGCGGCCGTCATGTAGAACCCGGTGGGCAGGTCGACCACGATGCCGTCGATCTGCTTGTTCTTCAGGGCCTGCACGGCGAGGTCGTTGGTGTCGAAGACGGCCACCTGCTGGGTCGGGGCGATCTGCTCCTTGGCGGCGGTGTACGAGGTCGTGCCCACCTGGGCGCCGAGCTTGGCGCCCTTGAGGTCGGCGACCGTGGTCTTGCCGTCGATGGGGCTGCCCTTGTAGGTGATGACGCTCTGGCGCACGTCGTAGTAGCCCGACGAGAAGTCGACGGCCTTCCTGCGGTCCTCGCTGATCGACACCTGGCTGAAGTCCAGGTCGAAGGTCTTCGGCCCCGGGGCGATGGCGGTGTTGAACGGCACCACGGCCCAGGTCACCTTGTCCTTGCCGTAGCCCAGCTTCTCGGCCACGGCGTAGGCGACGGCCGACTCGTAGCCCTTGCCGTTGCTCGGGTCGTCGTCGGAGAACCAGGGCGCATACGCGGGCTTGTCGGTGCCGATGGTGAGAGTGCCCGGGGTGAGGGTCTTCAGCGCGTCGGGGGTGCAGCCGGCCAGCGGGTCGGTGGAGGTGGCCGACGGGGTCGACGAGGCGGCGGTCTCGTCGACGGGGGCCCCGCAGGCGGCCAGGCCGGCGGCGAGCACGAGCGCGGCGAGCGGGACGAGGAGGCGGTGGTGGCGAGCGGTCATCGATTCGGTTCCTTCGGGGGTGGCCGCGGGGCGGCGCCGGACGTGGCGTCAAATCTAGCCGCGGGCCGCGCGGCGCCTCCCGGGCGTCCGGCATCCGCACGAACCACAGGGTTCCCACAGCGCGCAGTGGCCTCCCGTCCGCGCTCGCCCCCGTAGCCTGGGGACCGTGATGCACGCACTCGGGCCGCAGTGGATGGACCCCCAGTACCTCCTCGACACCTACGGCACGGCGTTCTTCTGGATCGCCCTGGTGATCGTGTTCATCGAGTGCGGGCTGTTCTTCCCGATCCTCCCGGGCGACACCCTCCTCTTCTCGGTCGGCATCTTCATCTCCAGCGGCCAGCTGCACGACAACCTGGCCGTCGCGCTCGTCGGGCTCTTCGTGGCGGCCTTCGCCGGCAACGTCGTCGGGTACGAGATCGGCCGCGGCGTGGGGGCACCGCTGCGCCACCACGACGGGCGGATCATCAAACGCGCGTACTTCGACCAGACCGAGGAGTTCTTCGACAAGTACGGCGCCCGCGCCCTCGTCCTCGGCCGTTTCGTGCCCGTCGTGCGCACGTACATCACGGTCGTCGCGGGCATCGGCCGGATGGAGCGCCGCCACTTCTTCACGTGGTCGGCCGTCGGTGCCGCTCTCTGGGTCGCCGTCGTCACGCTCGCCGGTTACTTCCTCGGCAACGTGTCCTTCGTGAAGAACCACCTCGAGCTGGTCATCCTGCTCATCGTCGTGCTGTCGGTGATCCCCATGGCCGTCGAGTACCTGCGCCATCGCAAGGACCGGGGGATGTCGCGGCCCGAAGCGGCCCGTGGGGCCGACGAGGTCGTCGACGACCTCGAGCACCGTCCCTGAGGCCCGGACGTCACCGGCCCCGCGGCCGCATCAGCCGTCGAGGTCGATGAGCCCCCGCCGGTGCGCCGCGGCCACCGCGGCCGTGCGGTCGGACACCCCGAGCTTGGCGAACGCCCGCAGCAGGTGCGTCTTGACGGTGGCCTCCCCGATGAACAGCCGCCGCCCGACCTCGGCGTTCGAGCACCCCTGCGCCACCAGCGCCACCACCTCGACCTCGCGGGCCGTGAGCTCGGGCAGGGCACGGGTGCGCAACCGGTCGGCCAGGCGCGCGGCCACCATCGGGGCCAGCACGGTCTCGCCCGCAGCGGCCCGGCGGATGGCGTCGGTGAGCACCGCCGTGGGGGCGTCCTTGAGCAGGTAGCCGCGGGCCCCGGCCTCGACCGCCCGCACGATGTCGGCGTCGGTGTCGTAGGTGGTCAGGACCAGCACCTGCGGCGCGTCCGGCAGGGAGCGCAGCCGGGCGGTGGCCTCGGCGCCGTCCATCACCGGCATCCGCAGGTCCATCAGCACCACGTCGGGGCGCAACCGCGGCACCAGGGCCAGGGCCTCGGCGCCGTGCCCCGCCTCACCGACCACCTCGAGGTCGGGCTCCTCACCCAGCACCGCCACCATGCCGGCCCGCACGACGGGGTGGTCGTCGACCACCAGCAGCCGGATCATCGGGGGACGTCCAGCTGCAGGGTGGTCCCGGCCCCGGGGGCGCTGACCAGCGCCACCTCGCCGCCCACCTCGGCCGCTCGAGCCCGCACGCCGTCGAGGCCGAAGCCCGCCCGGTCAGCGGCGAGGTCGAACCCGCGCCCGTCGTCGGTGACGGTGAGGACGACCCGGTCGGGCCGGTAGGCGAGCGCCACGCCGACCCGGGCGGCGCCGGCGTGCCGCCGAACGTTCGACAGCGCCTCCTGGGCGGTGCGCAGCAGCACCACCTCGGCGGTCCCGCCGAGCGGGGTCGGCTCCCCCTCGACGGTGACGCGGGCCTGGAGCCCGGTCTCGCTGCTGACCGCTGTTCCCAGGCGCTGGAGCGCCTCGACCAGGGTGCGCGACTGGAGGTGGCCGGGCGTCAGCTCGGCCACGATGAGGCGCGCCTCGCTCAGGTTGTCGACCGCGGTGGCCTCGACCAGGGCGAGCCGCTCGCGGGCGGTCTCGACGTCGCCGCGGCCGAGGGCGGCCTGAGCGGCCCGGGTCAGGGTGACCACCGAGGTGAAGCCCTGCGCGAGGGTGTCGTGGATCTCGCGCGAGATGCGTTCCCGCTCGTCCTGCACGCCGCGGTCACGCTCGACGACGGCCAGGCGCGCCTGGGTCGCGCGCAGCTCGTCGATGGTCTCGGCCCGCCGGTCGGCCTCGAGCAGCAGGCGGTTGATGAACAGCCCCAGCGAGAGCGAGATGCCCAGCGAGATCAGGCTGCTCACGACGACCTCGACCAAGCCCTTCACCGAGAACTCCGCCTGGGCCCAGCGCAGGGCCGCGAAGGCCACGACCACCAGCACCGTGCCGACCACGGCCCGGCGGGCCGAGAGCATCGCCCACAGCTGGGGGAAGAGCGCGAAGTACAGCAGCCAGGTCTCGGTGCCGGGGTCGACGCCCTGGATCGCGAGCAGGGCCACCCAGACGGCCAGGTGGTACAGGACCCCGGACCGGGCGTCCAGGTGCCGCAGCCCGCGCACCCCGACGGTCACGTAGGCCACCGCCATCACCGCGAGCAGCGCCAGGGTGGGACCGCGGCCGTGCGGTCCGGGAACCTCGAGGCAGGTGACGACCACGGCCGCCAGCCAGACCACGCCGGCCACCGCGTGCCAGACCGGCTCCTGGCGGCGCCACATCACGGCGAGCTCGTCGCTCGAGGAACGGAAGGTCGAGGGCGTCTCGGCCGCTCCGGGGGTGCCGGCGGGGCCGGATGCACTCATGAGCTCATCATCCTCGACCGGCCGCCCGTCGGTCCCGCCACGGCGCCCCACCCTCAGACCGTGCCGCGCTTGAACCAGCGGAAGGTCGTGACGCACAGGACCAGACCCACCGCCGCCCAGGCCGCGAGCACGAGCAGGGTGCGGCCCTGCTCCCACGAGCCGGCCATCTCGGCCTGCGCGAGCGCGTCGGGCAGGAAGACGGCCCGCATCCCCTGGGCGATCCACTTCAGCGGGAAGATCGCCGCCACGTGCTGGAGCCACGACGGGACGTCGCCGAAGGCGATGTAGACGCCGGAGATGAACTGCAGCACCAGCTGGGGGCCGATGACCACGGCGCCGATGGAGCGCGCGCTCGAGAGCGAGGAGTACGCGATGCCGAGCACGGTGCCGCCGAAGAGCCCCAGCGTGAAGACGCCGGCGAGCAGCGCCCACCGGTCCGCGCTCGAGGGCAGCTCGACGTCGAAGGCGAACCGGGCGACCAGCAGCAGGACCGCGAGCTGCACCACCGAGGTGACGGCGACCAGGCCGACCTTGCCGAGGAAGTACGCGGCCGGCGGCATCGGGGTGGCGCGCAGGCGTTTCAGCGAGCCGTCGTCGCGCTCGCTCGCGACCGAGAGGGCCATCGTCTGGAAGCTGGTCAAGAGCACGCCGGCCGCCACCATCCCCGGCAGGAAGAAGCGAGCGGCCGTCATCCCGCCGCCGGCGCCCTCGAACTGGCTCGAGAAGATCACCGAGAAGAGGGTCAGCAGCAGGATGGGGAAGAGGAAGCTGAAGAACACCGCCTCCTTCTCGCGCGAGTACATCGTCAGCTCGATCTTGGTGCGGTCGAGACCGAGGGCCAGGGTGTTCATGCGGGGACCTCCGTGGTGGCGGTGTGCTCGTGGGGGGCGATGAGGCTCAGGTAGGTGTCCTCCAGGGACGGTCTGGTGACGGTGAGCTCGGGGACCTCGCCGGGGAAGCGCGCGGCCACCCGGGCCACCTCGGCCGTGGGCTCGGCGGTGCGGACGCTGCGCCGAACGCCGTCCTCCTCCCACGAGACGGTGGCCTCCTGCGACTGGCGGCCACCCAGAGCGGCGGGCGTGTCGAGCGCGAGCAGCCGGCCGGCCGCGATGACCCCCACCCGGTCGGCCAGGTGCTCGGCCTCGTCGAGGTAGTGCGTCGTCAGCAGGATGGTGGTGCCGTCGCCGGCGAGGTCGCGGATGAGGCTCCAGAAGTCGCGGCGCGCCTGCGGGTCGAAGCCGGTCGTGGGCTCGTCGAGGAAGAGCAGCTCGGGGCGGCCGACGATGCCGAGCGCGACGTCGAGGCGGCGGCGCTGGCCGCCCGAGAGCCCGGCGATGCGGGCGTCGGCCTTCTCGGCCAGCCCGGTGACGGCGATGACCTCGTCGAGGTCGCGGGGCTCGCGGTAGCACCGGGCGGTGCTGCGCAGCGCCTCCCGCGGGGTCAGCAGGTCGAGCCCCCCGGAGGACTGCAGCACGATGCCGATGCGGTCGCGCCAGGAGCGGGGCGCGTGGTGCGGGTCGGTGCCGAGGACCACGACCTCGCCCGTGTCACGGTCGCGGAAACCCTCGAGGATCTCGACCGTGGTGGTCTTGCCGGCACCGTTGGGGCCGAGCAGGGCAAAGACCTCTCCCGACGCCACGTCGAGGTCGAGTCCGTCGACCGCCCGGTGGGCGCCGTAGCTCTTGTGGAGGCCGCGGATGCGGATGGCTGGTGTCATACCTCCAGGGTGCTGGTGCCCGCCGCCGCGCGCGAGGCCCGGGCGGTGGACCCGTGGTCCACCGACCGGTGGACGACCACGGCCGGCCGACGACCACGGCCGGCGGTGCCAGAGCCGCCCACCGGGCCCCGGGCGCCCCTAGGGTGGCGACGTGAAGATCACCGGAGCCGTGCTCGAGGAGGTCGGCCGCGCCGGCCCGTACCGCGACAGCCGCCCCATCACCGTCGGCGAGCTCGACCTCGACGGGCCCGGGCCGCACGAGCTGCTGGTCCGGATCGAGGCTGCGGGGCTGTGCCACTCCGATCTCTCGGTCGTCGACGGCAACCGCCCGCGCCCGGTGCCGATGCTGCTGGGCCACGAGGCCGCGGGCGTCGTCGAGGCCGTGGGGGCCGACGTCACCGACGTGGCGGTCGGCTCGCGCGTCATCATGACCTTCCTCCCCCGCTGCGGGGAGTGCGCCGGCTGCCGCTCGGGCGGCCTGGTCCCCTGCGCCCCCGGCAGCGCGGCCAACACCGCGGGCACGCTGATGGACGGCGCCCGCCGCCTGACCCGTGACGGCATCCCGGTCCATCACCACCTGGGCGTCTCCGGCTTCGCCACCCACGCCGTCGTCGACACCCGCTCGGTCGTGCCCGTCGAGGACGACGTGCCGCCGGAGGTCGCCGCCCTGATGGGCTGCGCCGTGCTCACCGGCGGCGGGGCCGTCGTCAACGCCGGTCGCCCGCAGCCGGGGCAGACGGTGGCCGTGGTGGGGCTGGGCGGCGTCGGGATGGCCGCACTGCTCACCGCACTCGGGGAGCCCGACGTCACGGTGGTCGCCGTCGACACCCTCGAGGCCAAGCTGGCCCAGGCCCGCCAGCTCGGCGCCCACCGGGCCCTGACCCCCCAGGAGGCGCTGGCCGACGGCGTGGCCGCCGACGTCGTCGTCGAGGCCGCCGGCAACGTCCGAGCGTTCGAGGCCGGGGTGGCGCTCACCGGCCCCGGCGGCCGGATGGTGACCGTGGGGCTGCCCGCCCCCGACGCCCTGGCGGCCGTCTCGCCCCTGGCCCTCGTGGCGCAGGGCCGCTCGATCATCGGCAGCTACCTCGGCTCGGCGGTGCCGCGGCGCGACATCCCCCTGTTCGTCGAGCGCTGGCGGGCGGGCCGGCTGCCGGTCGAGCAGCTGGTCACCTCCCGCATCGGGCTGCACGAGGTCAACGCCGCGATGGACGAGCTCGCGTCCGGGCGGGCCGTGCGCCAGGTCGTCACGTTCGACGGGGTGGGCCGATGAGCGACGAACGCCCGCTCCTGGCCGACTTCCCCGTCGTGCAGGTGGTCACGAGCCGGTGGTCCGACAACGACGTGTACGGGCACCTCAACAACGCGGTCTACTACCAGCTGTTCGACTCGGCCATCAACACCTGGCTGCTGCGGAGCCTGCCGGCGCCCGGCCCGGACGCGCCTCTCGGTGTGGTGGCCGAGTCCGGCTGCCGCTTCCTCGACGAGCTGCACTACCCCGACGACCTCGCCGTGGGGCTGCGGGTGACCCGGCTGGGCACCAGCAGCGTCACGTACGAGCTCGCCCTGGCGCCGGCCGCCGAGCCGCGCACCGTCGCGGCCGTCGGGCACTGGGTCCACGTCTACGTCGACCCGCACACCCGGCGGCCGGTGCCCATGGACGGTCCACTGCGCGACCTCCTGCACACGGCCGTCCGCTGACCGCCTCCGTCAGGCGGGCGGCGGCGGGGTGGTGCCGCCCGCGTAGCCGCTGGGCGGCGGGATGACGGCGTCGTGCTGGCCGAAGTCGACCCGCGGGGCCTCGCGCTGCTCCCCGACGGCCTCGAAGTACTCGGCCCGGCCGACGTGGAACATCCCCGCGATGATGTTCGAGGGCACCGTCTCGACCTTGGTGTTCAGGTCGCGCACGGTGGCGTTGTAGTAGCGCCGCGCCGAGGCGATGCGGTCCTCCGTGGAGGTCAGCTCGGTCTGCAGCGCGAGGAAGTTCTGGTTGGCCTTGAGGTCGGGGTAGGCCTCGGCGATCGCCAGCAGTCGCCCGAGCGCCTGGCTGAGCATGTTCTCGCTCTCGGCCTGCTGCGCCGGCGACTGGCCGGGCGCCATCGCCGCCGAGCGTGCGGTGACGACGTCCTCGAGGGTGCCGCGCTCGTGCGCCGCGTAGCCCTTGACGGTCTCGACGAGGTTGCCGATGAGGTCGTGCCGGCGGGTCAGCTCGACGTCGATCTGGCGCCAGGCCTCCTGCACCAGGTTGCGCAGCCGGACCAGCCCGTTGTAGGTGGCGACGGCCCAGCCGACGACGACCACCAGCAGGACGACGACGACGATGATCGCGATGGTCATGGCAACTCCTCGGTCGGGCCGCGCGGGCCTGGTGGTGCGAGCGTAGTGGGCCGGTCAGGCCAGCCCGAGGTCCTCGAGGCCGTAGACGTGCCGGTACTCGAGGCCGGCGTCGGCGAACACCGCGGCCGCACCGGTGGCCCGGTCGGCGATGGTGGCGACGGCCACGACGGTGGCGCCGGCCTCCTGCGCGGCGCGGGCGGCCTCGAGGGGGGAGGCGCCGGTGGTCGAGGTGTCCTCGACCACGAGCACCCGCCGGCCCTCGATGGAGGGACCCTCGATGCGCTGCTGGAGGCCGTGCGCCTTGCCGGCCTTGCGCACCACGAAGGCGTCGAGCCGCTCGCCCGCGGCCGCGGCGGCGTGCAGCATCGCCGTCGCCACCGGGTCGGCGCCCAGGGTCAGACCGCCCACGGCGTCGAACTCCAGGTCGGCCACGAGGTCACGCATGACCCGACCGACGAGCGGGCTGGCCTCGCCGTCGAGGGTGATGCGGCGCAGGTCGACGTAGTAGTCGGCCTCCTTCCCGGACGAGAGGGTGACCCGGCCGTGGACGACGGCCTTGGCACGGACGATCTCGAGGAGGCGGGTACGGTCGGCGGCGATGTCGGTCACGCCTCTACGGTATGGCGTCGCGGCCGGGGGGCGTGGCCGCGGTTCGCCGCGAGCCCCGCGGGAACGGCACCACCGGCCGTCGCGTCCCACGTCAGACCAGCGGGCGTCCGGCCCGCGACCTCCGGGAGGACACCATGAGCGAGTACGGACCGGCCCCGACCAGCGAGGGGGGCAAGCCGCAGCTGCGCTGCCCCCTCTGCGCCAACACGGTGTTCCAGCGCGAGGAGTCGCGCCAGGAGTCACGGTGGGGGTTCACGTCGCACCGGATGACCCTGATGGTGTGCTCCCACTGCCGCTACGTCCTGCACTTCTACGACGCGCACTCGATCTTCGACGTCGACTGATCGCTCGCGCACCGCGGCCGCGCGGGTGGCCGTGGTCAGCTCCGGCGGCGGAAACGGTCGAGGGCGCGCATCGCACCACCGCGCACGAGGGGCCGCGGGGCCGCGCGCACCAGCGCCGTCACGACCTTCCACTGCACCCCGGGCACCGACAGCACCCGGCCTGCCGCCACGTCGGCCAGCGCCTGGGCCACCACCACGTCCGCGTCGAGCCACAGCGCCTCGGGCAGCGCCGAGATGCGCATCCGGGCCCGGTCGTGGAACTCGGTGCGGGTGAAGCCCGGGCACACGGCGGTCACCGTGACGCCGGTGCCCGCGAGCTCGCTCGCGAGCCCTTCGGAGAACACCGTCACGAAGGCCTTCTCGGCCGAGTAGGTGCCGTTCGCGATGAACGACGCCACCGACGAGACGTTGAGGATCGCGCCCCGCCCGCGTTCGCGCATGGCCCGCCCGGCCGCGTGCGAGGTCAGCAGCACGGCGCGCACCATCACGTCGAGGCCGGTCTCCTCCTCGCGCAGGTCGTTGTCGAGGAAGGACCGTCGCAGGCCGAAGCCCGCGTTGTTGACGAGCAGGTCGACCGGACGCTCGGGGTCGGCCAGCCGGCGGCACACCTCCTCGGTCTGCGGGCGGTCCGACAGGTCGGCCACCAGCACCTCGACCTGCACCCCGTGCTGGGCGCGCAGCTCGGCGGCCATCCGCTCGAGGCGGGCGCGGTCGCGGGCCACCAGCACGAGGTCGCTCCCCTCCCGGGCCAGCCGCAGCGCGAACGCACGACCGATGCCGGCGGACGCGCCGGTGACCAGGGCGGTGCTCATCCGGCGGCCCCGTCGACCGCGAAGAACTCCACCAGCGCGGCGGCCACCTCGGCGGGGGACTCCTCGGGGCAGAAGTGGCCACCGGGCACCGCTCGGCCCCGCACGTCGTCGGCGTAGCGCCGCCACACGTCGAGGACGTCGTAGCTGCGCGCCACGAACCCGGCCTCGCCCCACAGCACCAGCAGCGGGCATCCCACCCGCTGGCCCGCCTCGCGGCTGGCCCGGTCGTGGTCGAGGTCGACCCCGAGCGCCGCGCGGTAGTCCTCGCAGGAGGCGTGCACGACCTCGGGGCGCGAGAAGCAGCGCACGTACTCGGCCACCCGCTCCTCGTCGAACACCGTGCCCGGCGCCGACCAGCGCCGCAGCTTCTCGCGGAGGAACCACCCGGGGTCGGCGCCGATGAGCCGCTCGGGCAGGCCGTCGGGCTGGGCCAGGAAGAACCAGTGGTAGTAGCCGTACGCCAGTTGCCGGTCGGTGTTCTCGACCATGTGCAAGGTCGGGGCGATGTCGAGCACCGCCAGCCGCGTCACGGCCTGCGGATGGTCGAGGGCGAGCCGGTGGGCGACCCGGCCGCCGCGGTCGTGCCCGGCCACGGCGAAGCGCTCGTGCCCGAGCGCGGCCATCACGGCGACGACGTCCGCGGCCATCGCGCGCTTGGCGTAGCCGGCGTGGTCGGGGCCGCCGTCGGGGGCGCTGCTGTCGCCGTAGCCGCGCAGGTCCGGCGTGATGACCTCGTGCCGCTCGGCCAGCACCGTGGCCACCCCGTCCCACATCCGGTGGGTCTGCGGGTAGCCGTGCAGGAGCAGCAGCGGCGACCCCGAGCCGCGTCGGCGGACCCGGATCCGGACGCCGTCGACATCGAGGTCGGTGGTCTCGTCGGCTCCGGTCATGACAGCAGGGTGTACCCGTCGGGGAGCGCGCGGCGCCCGGCGAGGGACTCGAGGAGGACGACCGACGAACTCCGTTCGGCCGCCGTCTCGGCCAGGAGCGCCAGCGTGGGTACGGCGGCGTCGGCGAGGGCCTGCGGGGTCGCCAGCCCGAGCGCGCGGGTGAGGTCGAGGCCGTGGACGGTCAGCTCGAAGGCTCGGGTGCGCAGGTACTCGTCGAACCGGAGCGCGCCGAAGCGGGTGTCGACGAGCCGGTCGTCCGCGGTCACCGCCACGAGCCCGGTCGCGCTCCGCGCGAGGTCACGGAGGACGGCGGCGGGAGCGTCACCCAGTGCGGCGACGTCGGCCCGGGCGCGCTGCGCGACCCCCTCGTGCACGCCCGGCAGGGTGAGGCCGACGGTGAGGTAGCGGGCCGCCGTCAGCACCGGCGTCCCCTCGGCCGGCTCGGGTTCGGCCAGGTAGTCCCCGATCGTGCTCCACGCTCGCGAGAGGTGCGCCACGAGCTCGCGGATCGTCCACTCCCCGAGGCCGGGGCTGCTCCACGCGTCGTCGGGCACGAGGGCCACGACGTCGACGGCGGCGTCCGAGACGGCGGCGTACCAGGCGCGGGGTGAGGTGCGGGCGTCCACGTCGCCAGTGAAGCACGCCGGCGCGGCTCGTCGGCGCCCGCGGCTAGGGTGGAATCCGTGCGCATCGCGACCTGGAACGTCAACTCCATCCGCTCCCGCATCGACCGGGTCGAGGCCTGGCTGCAGCGCTCGGACGTCGACGTGCTGGCGATGCAGGAGACCAAGGCCAAGGACGAGCAGTTCCCCTACGACCGCTTCCGCGCGCTCGGCTACGAGGTGGCCCACCACGGCGTGAACCAGTGGAACGGCGTGGCGATCCTCTCCCGCGTCGGCCTCGACGACGTCCAGGTCGGCTTCGACGGCGACCCCGGCTGGGGCGAGCCGCTGGCCGCCGAGGCCCGCTCCATCGGGGCCACCTGTGGCGGGGTGCGGATGTGGTCGCTCTACGTCCCCAACGGCCGCGCCCTCGACGACCCGCACATGGCCTACAAGCTGGCCTGGCTCGAACGGCTGCGCGAGCGGGCGGTCGAGTGGGCCGAGGACGGCACCCCGGTGGCGCTGTGCGGCGACTGGAACATCGCCCCGCGCGACGAGGACGTCTGGTCGATGGAGTACTTCGCCGACAAGACGCACGTCAGCCCGCCGGAGCGCGCGGCGTTCCAGTCCTTCCTCGACGGCGGCTTCGTCGACGTCGTCCGCCCGCACGCGCCCGGGCCGGGCACCTACACCTACTGGGACTACCAGCGCCTCGCCTTCCCGAAGAAGCGCGGGATGCGCATCGACTTCGTGCTGGGCTCGCCGGCGTTGGCCGAGCGGGTGGCCGGCGCCGCCATCGACCGCGAGGAGCGCAAGGGCACCGGCGCCAGCGACCACGCGCCCGTCGTGGCGCAGCTCGACGCCTGAGCCCGCGCCCCGGTCGGGGGCTGACGCGCGTCGGTGCCTCGTATTACCGTGCTGAGCGTGACCCGGCCACCTCACGAGAACGTCGCGACGGTCCTCGTCGACCCCGCGGTGCTCGCCGAGCTCGAGGTCGCCCTCATGCACCACGACCTGCGGGTCTGGCCGATGGCGACGGCGCCCATCTGCGTCGACGGCCCGCGCCAGGCGGTGCAGTACCGCCGCCGAACCCTGGTCGCCAAGCGCGGCGCCTGGGACGACGCCGAGCACTGGGTGCCGGTGTGGGTCTCGTTCGGCGCCTCGTGGCGCCACGGCGACGACCCGCTGCCGTGGGCCGCGCACCGCACCCTGTGGCAGGCGCTCGAGCACTACGCCACCCACGTCCGCTACCGCAAGTGCCTCGGCGGAGTACGCCCGCTGCCGGTCCCGGTGGGTCTGGACGGGTGAGCGCCGTGGGCATCCAGGGCTGAAGCGTCACACCTGCTCGCGCGGGCACCACCAGGTCGTCCGGGTCCCCACGGTGGCGCGCGCGAGCTCGGCGCCGCAGCGGGGGCAGTGGCCGCCGCGCCCCCGGTGCTCCACGATCTCGAGGGTGTGCACGCCGCCGTCGCGGTGCGCGTCGCGGATGGCCCGGCGCAGGCGACGCCGCAGCTCGTCGAGCTCGTCGGTGCTCAGGCCGCCGGCGGGGCGGCGCGGGTCGATGCGTGCCTGCCACAGCACCTCGTCGGCCAGCAGGTTGCCCACCCCGGCGATGCTGGCCTGGTCCAGCAGGCGCGCCTTGACCGGCGCGGTCCCCCAGCCGATGCGGCTGCGGAACTCCTCGCGCCCCACCTGCTCGGCGTCGGGGCCGAGGGCGTCGATGTCGGGGTCGAGCCGGATGCGCCCGAGCCGTCGGGGGTCGAGCAGCCGCAGCCGGGCGCCACCGTCGAAGGTCAGCGTGAAGCGGAACCACTCCTCCTTGCGCCGCCGCGGGTCGGCGCGGCGCCCCGAGCCCTGGTAGTCACCGCCCTCGTCCTCCCCCTCGGGGCCGGCGATGACGATGCGCCCGCTCATCCCGAGGTGGATGCCCAGGGTGGGTGAGCCTGCGCCGCCGACCTCGCACCAGATGGACTTGCCGCGCCGGTGCGCGGCCACCAGCTGGTGCCCGACGAGGGCGTCGCGGATCTCGCCCGGCGGGTGCGGGCGGCATTCGTAGGTGTCGGTGTCGTCGACGTCGGTGATGGTGCGGTGCAGGCCGGAGCGCTCGATGGCGGCGCGGGCCGACTCGACCTCCGGCAGCTCGGGCACCGGCGGTCAGCCGCGGGTCAGGATGCCGGCGGCGTACGAGGCCTGCCCGACGTGCTGGGTCGCGTCGTTGAGGGCGCTGACCAACCGGACCGCGAGCGTCACCGGCGGGTCCCAGTCCTCGTCGACGACCCGGTCGAGGTCGTCGTGGCCCAGGCCGCGCAGGGCCCCCGCCACGAGGTCGTAGGTGTCGTCGAAGTAGCCGCGCAGGTCGGCCGCGGACGCCCGGACCTTGAGCACGTCGGCGTAGGACTGGCCGTAGCCGTGGGCGCTGGCCGGGAAGGGGAGCCCGAAGCGTTCGTACCAGCCGCCGGAGGTCCAGATCACGTCGAGGTCGAACGCGTCGGCCACGTGCTCGTCGAGGACGCGGGTCAGGTGCCACACCAGCCAGGCGACGGTGTTGGCGCCCTCGACGGGCGGGGTGGCCAGGCGCTCCTCGGGCAGGTCGTCGAGGAGGCCGTGCACGGTCTCCCGGACCCGGTCGAGCGCGTCGGTGAGGAGGTCGCTGACGTCTGCCATACCGATGACGCTACCCGCGACTGAGCTCAACCCAGGGTCAGGGCTCCGCCGTCGGCGTCGAGGCCCACCGCCACGGTGTCGCCGTCGCGTACCCGCCCGGCGAGCAGCGCCGTCGCCAGCCGGTCGCCGATCTCGCGCTGCACCAGCCGGCGCAGCGGTCGGGCCCCGAAGGCGGGGTCGTACCCGCGCTCGGCCAGCCACTCCTTGGCGGGCTCGTCGACCTCGAGGGTGATCCGGCGGTCGTGCAGCCGGGTGGCGAGCGCGCGCACCTGGAGGTCGACGATGCGCGCCAGCTCCTCGCGCGAGAGCGGGTCGAAGACGACGACCTCGTCGAGCCGGTTGAGGAACTCGGGCTTGAACGCGGCCCGCACCGCGGCCATCACCGCCTCGTGGCGGGCGCCGGGATCCATCAACGGGTCGACGAGGTACTGCGAGCCGAGGTTGCTCGTCATCACGAGGATGACGTTGCGGAAGTCGACGGTGCGGCCCTGCCCGTCGGTGAGGCGGCCGTCGTCGAGCACCTGCAGCAGGATGTCGAAGGTCTCGGGGTGGGCCTTCTCGACCTCGTCGAGCAGCACCACCGAGTACGGCCGGCGGCGGACGGCCTCGGTGAGCTGGCCGCCCTCCTCGTAGCCCACGTAGCCGGGCGGGGCTCCGATGAGGCGGGCGACCGCGTGCCGCTCGGAGTACTCCGACATGTCGAGACGCACCATCGCGCGCTCGTCGTCGAAGAGGAAGTCGGCCAGCGACTTGGCGAGCTCGGTCTTGCCGACGCCGGTGGGGCCGAGGAAGAGGAACGAGCCGGTGGGCCGGTCGGGGTCGGCGATGCCCGCGCGCGAGCGGCGCACGGCATCCGACACGGCCCGCACGGCGTCGGCCTGCCCGATGAGGCGCGAGCCGATGATCGACTCCATCGAGAGCAGCTTCTCGCTCTCGCCCTGGAGCAGCCGCCCGGCCGGGATGCCGGTCCAGGCCGAGATGACCTCGGCGATGTCGTCGGCGCCCACCCGCTCCTTGACCATCAGGTCGGCACCGGCCGCGGCTCCGGCCGACTCGGCCGCCTGGGCGGCCTCCACGTCCTTCTCGAGGGCCGGGATCTCGCCGTACAGCAGGCGCGAGGCCCCCTCGTAGTCGCCCTCGCGCTGGAGCCGGTCGGCCTGGGTGCGCAGGTCGTCGAGGCGAGCCTTGAGGTCGCCGACCCGGTTCAGGCCCTCCTTCTCGGCCTCCCAGCGGGCGGTGAGGGTGGAGAGCTCCTCGGTGCGCTCGGCCAGGTCGGCCCGCAGCCGCTGCAGCCGGTCGACGGAGGCCTCGTCGGTCTCCTTCACCAGGTGCAGCTCCTCCATCCGCAGCCGGTCGACGGCTCGGCGCAGGGCGTCGATCTCGACCGGGCTGGAGTCGATCTCCATCCGCAGCCTCGAAGCGGCCTCGTCGACCAGGTCGATGGCCTTGTCGGGCAGCTGCCGGCCGGAGATGTAGCGGTCCGAGAGGGAGGCCGCAGCGACCAGGGCGCTGTCCTCGATCTCGACCTTGTGGTGCGCCTCGTAGCGCTCCTTGAGGCCGCGCAGGATGGCGATGGTGTCCTCCACCGAGGGCTCGCCCACGAACACCTGCTGGAAGCGGCGCTCGAGCGCGGGGTCCTTCTCGACGTGCTCGCGGTACTCGTCCAGGGTGGTCGCACCGACCAGGCGCAGCTCGCCGCGGGCGAGCATGGGCTTGAGCATGTTGCTCGCGTCCATCGCCGACTCCCCGGTCGCGCCGGCGCCCACGACGGTGTGCAGCTCGTCGATGAAGGTGATGACCTGCCCGTCGCTGCCGGTGATCTCGGCCAGGACGGCCTTGAGCCGCTCCTCGAACTCGCCGCGGTACTTGGCCCCGGCGACCATGGCGCCGAGGTCGAGAGCGATGAGACGCTTGCCGCGCAGCGACTCCGGCACGTCGCCGTCGACGATCCGCTGGGCCAGGCCCTCGACGACCGCGGTCTTGCCGACGCCGGGGTCGCCGATGAGCACCGGGTTGTTCTTGGTCCGGCGCGAGAGCACCTGGACGACCCGGCGGATCTCGGCGTCGCGACCGATGACGGGGTCGAGACGGCCGTCGCGAGCGGCCTGGGTGAGGTCGGTGCCGTACTGCTCGAGCGCCTCGCCGCCCTCGGCCGGGGTCTCCGACGTGACGGGACGGCCACCCCGCAGCTCGGTGATGCGGGCCTCCATGTCGGTGGCGCCGCGCTGCTCGACGGCGGCCAGATGCCGGGTCTCGGCCAGCGCCAGGAGGAGCAGGTCGAGCGCCAGGTAGGAGTCGCCCTTGGCGCGCATCAGGGTGTCGGCCTGCTGCAGCACCGCGAGCGCGTCACGGCCGAAGGCGGGGGGCGCGGTCGAGCCGCTGGTGGTGGGCAGCGCCCGGAGCCGGGCGTCGGCGTGGGCCAGCACCTGCGCCGCGCCGGTACCGGCCGCCGCGAGCAGCGTGTCGGCGAGGGCGGTGTCGAGCCGGAGCACCTCGCTGGTGAGGTGGTCGGGAGTGATCTCGGCGTGGCCGGCGGTCTGCGCGGCGCGCTGGGCGAGGGCGAGGGCCTCCGCCACCTTCGTCGTGGGCTTGAGCTCCATCCGTGCGGGTCTCCTGTGGTCCGATGGTCGCGCTGTCCTCAGAGCCAACGCTCACCAAAGTTGAGTGTATTCCACTCAAGGGCGCCCCGTCGAGCCGGTGCCAGCACCAGGCCAGGGCCTCGGTCAGCCGCCCGGGTGAGGGTCGTACCAGCCGCCGCGCTCCTCCGCCAGGGCCGCGAAGCGCTCGCGCAGCCCCTGCTCGACCGGGCGCGACTCGTCGACCACCATCTCCTCGCGCACCAGCACCGCCCACTCGTGGGCCTCGGCGTCGTCCTCGCCCGCCAGCGCCTCGCGCACCACCCGGACCTCGGTGAAGCCCTCGTCGCCGAGCCCGGCAGCCACCTCGTCGGCGGTCTCGCGGTCAGGGAAGACGAGGAGGTGCTCGGTCATCCTCGAAGTATGGACGCGTACAGCGACACCGGCCCGTCACCGGGCCGGACCTCCTGGGCTGACCGGTAGCGTCGGCGCATGAGCGTCGCGACGACCACCTCCACCGCCCCGACCTCCGCGGACCGGGTGCGCCAGGTCGGCGTCACCCTGGCCGAGGTCTTCTGCGTCGTCGGCACCCTCGTCGGGGTCGGCGTCATCGGCACCCGCGTCGAGGAGTCCTCCGGCGGAGCGCTGGCCGCCGACGCCACTCTCGTGGCGCCCGCGGGGCCGGCCTTCTCGATCTGGACGCCGATCTACCTGGGTCTGCTCGGCTACACCGTCTGGCAGTGGTTGCCGCAGCAGGCCGCCGAGCCCCGGCACCGCGCCATCGGCTGGCTCGTGGCGGCCTCGATGGTGCTCAACGCGGGCTGGCTGCTGGTCACGCAGCAGGGCTGGCTGTGGGCGAGTGTGGTCGTCATCCTGGCCCTGGCCGGGTTCCTGGGGCTCCTGGTGCGGCGGCTCGAGCAGTACCCCACCTACGGGCACGCCGAGACCGTGCTGGTCGACGGCACCTTCGGCCTGTACCTGGGATGGGTCACCGTCGCCTCGGTCGCGAACGTCACCACCACGCTCATCGAAAGTGGCGTCGACCCGCAGGGCGCGTCCGCCGAGGTCCTGGCCGTCGTCGTGCTCGCGGTGGCCGCCGGGCTCGGGGTGCTCTTCGCCGTCCGGCTCGGCGCCCGCTGGGCGGTGGCGGCCGCCATGGCGTGGGGTCTGGCGTGGATCGCGGTCGGCCGGCTCACCGACCAGCCGTCGTCGGTCGTGGTTGGCATCGCGGCCCTCGTGGCCGCGGGCGCGGTGCTCGCGGCCGTACCGCGGGCCAGAGCAGCCCGTCAGTGACGGAGCGGGCTCGCCCCGTCAGCGGCGGGGCGGGCTCCACACCACGAGAGCCTGGCTGCGGTCGGTGCGCGGGCGGCGGCCCAGGCGGGTCGCGTAGACGTCCCCGGTGGGGCTGACCGAGAACACCCGGGTCAGCCGACCGGCGCCGGCCTCGAGCGCATCAACCTGCTCGGTGAGCTCGGCGACCCGCGCCCGCAGCGCCGTGACCTGGTTCTCGAGCTCGAGGATGCGCGCGATCCCGGCGAGCGAGACCCCCTCGTCCTGGCTGAGGCGCTGGATCTCACGGAGCAGCCCGACGTCGCGCTGGGAGTACCGGCGGCCGCCGCCCTTGGTCCGCGAGGGCGTGACCAGGCCGAGCCGGTCGTACTGGCGCAGGGTCTGCGCGTGCATTCCGGCCAGCTCGGCGGCGACCGAGATGACGAACACGGGGGTGTCGTCGTCGGGAGCGAACGCGCTGATGTCGATGCGTGCCACGGTGGGACCTCCCGTCAGGTCGCGGCCTGTTCGAACAGGGCCGCGCGCGGGTCGGCGCCGCCCTCGGCGTCACGCAGCGTCTCGACGGCCCGACGGGCCTCGTCGCTGAGCCGCTGGGGCACAACGACCACGACCTTGGCCAGGAGGTCGCCGGTGCCCTTCTTGCCGGCCACCCCGCGCCCCTTGACGCGCAGGACCCGGCCGCTGGGCGTGCCCGGCGCGACCTTGACGCGGACCCGTGAGCCGTCGAGCGTCGGTACCTGGACGGTGGCCCCGAGGGCGGCCTCGGCGAACGTCACCGGAAGGTCGACGGTGAGGTCGTCACCGGCGCGGGCGAAGACGGGGTGCTTCTCGACCCCGACGGTGAGGATGAGGTCGCCGCGGGGCGCGCCGGGGTCGCCCTCGCCGCCCTTGCCGCGCAGCCGGATCTTCTGGCCGTCGCGCACGCCGGGGGGGATCTTGGCCGTGATGCGGCCGCCGTCACCGGTGCTCAGCGTGACCGTCGAGCCTTCGACGGCATCGCGGAACGGAAGGGTGGTGCGGGCCTGGACGTCGGCGCCGGGGCGGGGACCCGCCGTGCTACGTCCCCCGCGGAACCCCGTGCCGCCGAAGGGGTCTCCGCCCCGGCCGCCGGCCGCGGCGCCGCCGAACATCTGCGCGAGGAGGTCGTTGATGTCGGGCTCGCCGGCGCCGCCGTAGCCACCCGGGCCGCCCTGCTGGAACCGCACCCGCGACCCGGCACCACCCCCGCCGCCGAAGGCGCTGAAGATGTCCTCGAACCCACCGTCACCGCCGCCCGGACCGCCGGCCCGGAAGCGCGCGCCGCCGCCGGCCATCGAGCGGATCGCGTCGTACTCCTGGCGCTGCTTGGGGTCGGAGAGCACGGCGTTGGCCTCACCGATGTCCTTGAAGCGCTGCTCGGCCGCGGCATCCCCGGAGTTCTGGTCGGGGTGATGCTTGCGGGCGAGCTTGCGGTAGGCCTTCTTGATCGCGGCGTCGTCGGCGTCCTTGGCGACGCCGAGGATCGCGTAGAAGTCCTTCTCGAACCAGTCCTGGCTGGCCATAGTCGCCTCCTCACGCACTTTCGGTGGACGGGTCGGGGTGGGTCACGGGTGCCCGGTCACTCGGGGTCGGCCACGGCGACCCGGGCGGGGCGCAGGACCTGCTCCCCGGCACGGTAGCCGGGCTGGAGCACGGTGACGACGGTCGTGGCCGTGGCGCCGGTGGGCAGCTCCGCGTCGTCGGCGGGCCACGGGGCGTGCATCAGCGCCTCGTGCTGCTGCGGGTCGAACGCCTCGCCCTTGGCCCCGAAGCGGCTGAGGCCGTAGCGGCCCAGCGCCCCCTCGAGCTTGTCGGCGATCGCGGCGAACGGCCCCGTGAGGTCGCCGTGCTCGCGCGCGGCGTGGATGTCGTCGAGCGTCGGCAGCAGCGACTCGAGGACGTCGCGGACGACGCGCTCCTGCACCACCGCGCGGTCGCGGTCGACGCGCCGCTTGTAGTTGACGTACTCAGCCTGGAGCCGCTGCAGGTCGCCGAGCCGCTCGGCCGCCAGCACGGCGTCGGCGGTGCTCCCGGCCGCGGCGGCCTCACCGTCGGACGGCGCCTCCGCGGGCTCCCCGGGGGGGACGTCCCCCGCGGCAGGGGCGGCCCCGGACTGCTCCGGGGCCACCTCCTCGCCGCGTACCGGCTCGTCGTTGACCGCCTCGGTGTTCACCGAGTCGTCGGGCGACTGGTCGGTCACTTGGACTCCTTGGTGTCCTCGTCGTCCTCGACGACCTCGGCGTCGACGACGTCGTCGTCGGACGAGCCGCCGGCCTGCTGGCCAGCGTCGGCCGACTCCGCACCCGGCACGTCGCCCGACTCGCCCTGCTCGGCGGCCGCGGCGTAGACGGCCGCGCCCATCTCCTGGGACTTGGTGTTCAGCGTCTCGATCTTGGCCTTGATGTCCTCGACGGAGGCGCCGCTGTCGGGCTTGATGGCCTCCTTGAGATCGGCCAGGGCGGCGTCGACCGGCGCGCGGTGCTCGTCGCTGACCTTGTCGCCGGACTCCGAGAGGAACTTCTCGGTGGAGAACACCAGCGACTCGCCCATGTTGCGGGTCTCGGTCTCCTCGCGGCGCTTCTTGTCCTCGTCGGCGTGGGCCTCGGCGTCCTTGACCATCCGCTCGATCTCCTCCTTCGACAGGGCGGACCCGCCGGAGATGGTGATCTTCTGCTCCTTGCCGGTGCCGCGGTCCTTGGCGGAGACGTTGACGATGCCGTTGGCGTCGATGTCGAAGGTGACCTCGACCTGCGGGACCCCGCGCGGCGCCGGCGCGATGCCGGAGAGCTCGAAGGTGCCGAGCGGCTTGTTCTGCTGCGCGATCTCGCGCTCGCCCTGGAAGACCTGGATGAGCACCGACGGCTGGTTGTCCTCGGCCGTCGAGAAGACCTCGCTGCGCTTGGTCGGGATGGCGGTGTTGCGCTCGATGAGCTTGGTGAACAGCCCACCCTTGGTCTCGATGCCGAGGCTGAGCGGCGTGACGTCGATGAGGAGGACGTCCTTGCGCTCACCCTTGAGGACACCGGCCTGGAGGGACGCGCCGAGCGCGACGACCTCGTCGGGGTTGACGCCCTTGTTGGGCTCCTTGCCACCGGTGAGCTCCTTGACCAGGGCGCTGACCGCCGGCATCCGGGTGGAGCCGCCGACGAGCACGACGTGGTCGATCTCGCCGACGGAGATGCCGGCGTCCTTGATCACGTTCTGGAAGGGCTGCTTGGTGCGGTCGAGGAGGTCCTTGGTCATCTGCTCGAACTGCGCGCGGGTCAGCGTCTCGTCGAGGTGGATCGGGCCGTTCTCGGACATCGAGAGGTACTGCAGGGAGATGTTCGTGCTCGAGGCCGAGGACAGCTCCTTCTTGGCCTGCTCGGCGGCGTCGCGCAGACGCTGCATCGCGATCTTGTCCTTGCCCAGGTCGACGCCCGAGGTGTTCTTCACGGTCGTGAGGAGGTGGTTGACGATGCGCTCGTCCCAGTCGTCTCCGCCGAGCTGGTTGTCACCCGAGGTGGCCTTGACCTGGATGGTGGCGAAGCCGTCGTCGGGGTCCTTGCCGACCTCGAGGAGGGAGACGTCGAAGGTGCCGCCGCCGAGGTCGAAGACGAGGATGAGCTCGTCCTCCTTGCCCTTGTCGAGGCCGTAGGCCAGCGCCGCGGCGGTGGGCTCGTTGACGATGCGCAGGACGTTCAGGCCCGCGATCTCGCCGGCCTCCTTGGTGGCCTGGCGCTCGTGGTCGTCGAAGTACGCCGGCACGGTGATGACGGCGTCGGTGACGGTCTCACCGAGGTAGGACTCGGCGTCGCGCTTGAGCTTCTGCAGGATGCGCGCGCTGATCTCCTGCGCGTTGTACTTCTTGCCATCGACGTCGTCGGAGGCCCAGTCGGTGCCCATGTGGCGCTTGACGGAGCGGATGGTGCGGTCGGCGTTGGTGACGGCCTGGCGCTTGGCGATCTCACCGACGAGCACCTCACCACCCTTGGAGAACGCGACGACCGACGGGGTGGTGCGGCCACCCTCGGCGTTGGCGATGATGGTGGGTTCGCCACCCTCGAGGACGGCGACGGCACTGTTCGTGGTGCCGAGGTCGATACCGACTGCACGGGCCATGGGGATGCTCCTTGGTTCTACTGACTCGGGTTGAGTGCTTCTCGCTCACGTTAGGTCCGACGGTTCGGGTTGAGCAAATCGTCCGGACCAAACTTGATCTCACCCGACTCAACTCTCGGTTCGGCAAATCTGTTCCCGTTGCCGCGGCGGCGTCCTCTTCCGGTTTCCGGCCCCGGGGCGGCGCGCCACGCGGTTGTTCGAAGCCCGGGCACCGAGGGTCGTCGCAGCCCCGCCGCCTTCCCTGCCAGCACCTTTTCTGCATCTGGTCAGCGGGCCAGGGCGGCCCCGGTCCAGGACTCGTCGCGGGTCACGTCGCGCAGCACCTCGAGCCACGGCGGGACGGCGGTCGACGGCTCCTCGCCGTCGTCGATCTCGGCCACCAGGGTGCCGTCGGCGTGCTCGTCGACCGCGACCAGCCACCCGTCGCGCCGGACGAGGTGCCGCCGCTTGCGCAGGACGCGGGCCGGCAAGTCGGCCAGCGCCGCCCACTCGGCCGGGTCGAGGTAGACGTTGGTGCAGGCGACCTCGGAGGCGTCGTCGCGGAAGCGCACCTTCTGGCCCAGCTTGCGAGTGACGCTGCCGTCCTCCTCACGCACCTCGCGCAGCCGGAGGCGGGTGCCGACGGCGTACCGGTCCTCGATCTCTCGGGTCGCGACGACCCCGTAGGGAATGCGCGCCACCAGGTAGCGCCGCTCCCTTTCGACGACGGCGTACTTGAGGGAGTGGGCCATCCGGGCACGCTATCCCGGACCCCTGCTCCACGCGACGGGTCGGGTAAGGGGTGTTGTGGGTCAGGCGCCGAGCAGCGCCTCGAGGTGTCGTTCGAGCGGCGAAGGGGCCGGCGGGTCCGTGCCCCATCCGAGGAGGGGTGGCGCGAGAGAGTGGTGAACCGCACCGGAGGGCGTTCGGATCAGGAGTTCGTGCGGCGAGCCGCGCACGACCCCCACGCGCCAGCCCGGCGCCTCCTTGACCTGGTTGCACCGGGCGCACCGGCCCGAGCCGTTGACGAACGAGGTCGCGCCACCGAGCCGTGCGGGGTGGGCATGGTCGGCGTGGACGATCGGCGCGTCGCACCACGGGGTGCTGCACACGTCGTCGCGCAGGACCAGCATCCGCCGCAGCAAGCCACTGAAGATGCGCCGCCGCGAGTCCAGCGCCACCAGGTCCCGGCCGTCGGGCGAGGTGTACAGGCGCCGCAGCCAGACCGACGCGGGCCCGGGGCCGCGCACCCATGACCGTGCCACCGGCGCAGGGACGCTGCCGTGGCCCGGGACGCGCGCCGGCTCCGCCGTCGAGCGGCCGGCGTCGCCGACGCCCAACAGGGCGCGGTCGGTGATGACGAGCTGGACCTCGACGGGCTGTACCTGCCCCGGCGCAAGACCCGCCATCACCCGCAGTGCGGTGTCGGCGGCCACCGAGCCCACACCACGGCCGTCGGCGCCCTCGTCGTCGCACTGCCCTCCGACGACGGCCCGAGCCCGCGCCTGAAGGGCGGCGTACGCCCCGACCACCTCCCGCAGCGGGCCCAACACCGTCAAGTACGCCATCCCGTCCGGCGCCGGCCGGACCGACACCCGGCGCGAGCGCACGGCCGCCTCCATCCGCCGGACGACACTCGCGGCGTCGAGCTCGGCGGCCACCCGGCGAGCAGCCCGCCCGGCGGCCCGCCACCCCAGGCGTGGCAGCACCCCCGCGAGCCGGCGGTCGACCTCGGCCCGGTCCTCCCGGGAGAGCGCCGCAGTCTCCCGCACCAGCTCCACCGCGTGCCGCTCCACGATCTCGCCCCTCCCCAGCGCCGCCAACGTCTCGGGCATCTCCTCCACCAGCGCCCGCGACACCCCCACGAACCGGTCCCCCAGACTCGGCGACTCCCGCCGCGCAAGCGCGACCTCGGACCCGACCGACCTGGTGGCGTCCTGCGGCCGCGACTCCAGGCGCGACACCCGCACGGCGTCGACAGCACGCATCTGGCACGCGCTGGCACTTCCCTTCAACCGCTCGAGCTCGGCGATCAGGGCCACGCGCTCCTGGTCGCTCATCGTGGTCATGTCACTGTGTGCCAACGACTCTCGAAGATCGGCGACCGCCACGCGCACGGAGCCGCCGGCCGGCGGCCGGTCGACGAGTGCGGTGCTGATCCCCTCCATGGTCCAAACCTAGACGCGACCACCGACAGCCCATCCGAAGCAGTCGTTCGCCCCAGCCAGCAGACAGCAACAACCCCGCACGTGCCGACTCGCGGTGGCTGGGGCACAGGAGGGCGCAGGGGTCACGCCGAACGCGCCGCCCCCTCCCCGCCCAGCAGGACTGTGCGTCGGAATCCGTGGTTTGGAGCCGTTCAGGGGCACTGAACCGTACGTCAACTGGCGGATCAGCGACGGAATTGGCATGATGCTGGACATCTGCCCTGCTCTCGCATCCCCCTGAAGGAGTCCCATGACCGACGCGTGGCCCGCGCCCGACCCTGCCACCCGGCGCCGCATCCCCGCCTCGTCGACCCCGCTCGACCAGGCGCGCGTGCAGCAGCTCCTGCAGCAGGAGTGGGACCGCTTCACCGCCAGCACCGGCGCCTCGCACGACGAGTACCAGCGCGCCAGCAAGGTCCTGCCCCTGGGCGTCACCAGCTCCTTCCAGCACTGGGACCCCTACCCGATCTCGATCGCCTCGGCCCGCGGCGCGTGGCTCACCGACGTCGACGGCCGCAAGCTGCTCGACCTGTCGATGGGCTTCGGCGCCATGCTCGTCGGCCACCTCAACCCCACCGTCGTCGAGCACGTCGAGCACGCCCTGCGCGAGGTCGGCACCCTGTTCGTCACGCCGTCGCCGGTCTCCACCGAGGTCGCCGAGCTCTACCAGGAGCGCTTCGGTCTCGACATGCTGCGCTTCACCCAGTCGGGCACCGAGTCGCTGATGTACGCCGTCCGCGCCGCCCGCGCCTACACCGGCCGCAAGGCCATCGTGAAGATCGAGGGCGGCTACCACGGCGGCTACGACGCCCTCCAGGTGTCGGTCAAGCCGGCGCTCGAGGACATCGGCCCGGCCGAGGCCCCCATCCCCGAGGTGCCCTTCGACGTCGAGGCCGGCACCGTGCACGTCGTCCCCTACAACGACCTGCCCTACCTCGAGCGGATGCTCACCGAGCACGGCCGCGAGATCGCCGCCGTGGTCATGGAGCCGGTCATCGAGAACCTCGCCATCGTGCTGCCCGACGAGGGCTACCTGTCCGGTGTCCGCAAGGCCTGCGACGCCCACGGCGTGCTGCTCATCCTCGACGAGGTCAAGACCGGCCTGACCGCCGGCTACGCGGGCGCCTCGCAGCGCCTCGGCGTCAAGCCCGACCTCATCACCCTCGCCAAGTCGATCGGCGGCGGCCTGCCGCTGGCGGCCTTCGGCGGCACCAGCGAGGTCATGG
This sequence comes from Nostocoides sp. Soil756, assembly GCF_001428065.1. Classification (GTDB taxonomy): domain Bacteria; phylum Actinomycetota; class Actinomycetes; order Actinomycetales; family Dermatophilaceae; genus Phycicoccus. Next base: position 69,452 of record NZ_LMSE01000006.1, on the reverse strand, counting down.
AGGTCGTCGTCGACGGCCGGATGGCGCACTTCGGCACCTACAACGGCAACCCGCTGGTGATGGCGGCCGCCAAGGCGGTCGACGAGGTCTGCACCCGCGAGGCCCTCCAAGGCGCCGAGGACATCAACGTCGGTGCGCTCGAGGCGCTCGACGCCGTCATCGACGAGTTCGAGCTGCCCGCCCACACCGTCTCGCTCGGGGTCAAGGGCTGCGTCACGTGGGCCACCGCGCCGGTGCGCAACTACCGCGACTACAAGGCCACCGACTTCGCGGTCGCCGAGCTGTCGTGGCTCTGGGGCGTCAACCGCCAGATCCTCACCCCGCCCGGGCTCGACGAGCAGTGGCTGGTCTCGCTCGCCCACACCCAGGACGACATGGACGGCCTCGTCACGCACTACCGCGAGCTGGCGCAGGCCCTGCGCGCCTGAGCCCTCGCGGGTCGAGCCTCAGTCGGGGAGCCGCCAGCCGTCGTCGGCCACGAGGACGACGCGGTCGGCGCCCCCCCGGCCGGCCCGCACCATCGCGGCGTTGGGCTCGTCCACCGCGCTCACCCAGGCCGCCGCCTCCTCCGGGGTCTTGCCGAACGCCACGTGCCGGGCGACCAGCCGCGAGCGGCGCACCTCGTCGTCGCCGTCGACGAACCACACGGCGTCGAGCGCGGCGCGCGCCTCCCGCCATACCGGGTCGTCGAGCAGGAGGTAGTTGCCCTCGGTGACGACGAGGCGCGCACCCCCGGCGACCACCATCGCCCCCGCGATCGGCTGCTCCAGCGTGCGCTCGAAGTCGGGGGCGTAGACGTCGCGCTCGACGTCCTCGCGCAGCCGGCGCAGCAGGGCGGCGTAGCCCAGCGCGTCGAAGGTCTCGGGGGCGCCCTTGCGGTCGCGCAGGCCGAGCCGCTCGAGCTGCACGTCGGCGAGGTGGTACCCGTCCATCGGGACGTGGGCCACGAAACCCGGTCCGTGCCGGCGCGCCAGCTCGGCGACCAGGGCCTCCGCCAGGGTCGACTTGCCCGCGCCCGGGACCCCGCAGACACCGAGGAGAGCCCGTCCCCCACCGGACGGGACGAGGCCCTCGGCGAGGTCGGCCAGCGGGGCCAGACCCGAGGGGATGGATGCCGACGGACCGCTCTCGTTCATGCCCGCAGCGTACGGCGGGGACGTAGGTCCCACACCGGGACCCGGCCGTGCTCGACCATGGAGGGGTGAACCACATCCCGCCGCCGTCGCTCCGCCGCCCCCTGACCGGTGCCGTCGCCCTCGCCCTCGTCGCGGGCCTGGCCGCCGGGTGCACCTCGAGCGGCACGGAGGAACCCGGCCCGGGCACCGACCCGACGGTGAGCATCAGCCCGTCGGCGAGCGCCGGCGCCTCGGGGTCCGCCTCGTCGAGCTCCTCCGCCACCTCGACGCCCACCCCGACACCGTCGCTGGCGGGGTTCTCGCTCGACGACCGGCATTCCCCGGGCTGGCCGCAGCTCGCGGCCGACCTCGGCATCGGTCGCGAGGCGCGGGTCGGGATGCACCCCGGCTACGTCCGCGTCGTCTACGAGTTCACCGGCTCGGCCGCTCCCGACTACCGGGTCCACTACGTGGACCAGCCCGTGGAGGACGGATCGGGCGACGTCAGGGACGTGCCGGGCGACGTCTGGCTCGAGGTCCTCGTGACGTCCCTCGGGATGCCCGGGGAGTCGGCGCCGACGCCCGAGGACCCGTTGCCGTCGTCGCTGAAGGGCACCGGCATCGCGGCGGCCCCCGCTCTGTGGGGCGGCTTCGAGGGCGTGGGCCAGCAGTTCATCGGGCTCACCGGCGACCGCCGCCCCTTCAAGGTCACCACCATGACCGACCCCAGCCGGCTGGTCGTCGACATCGCCCGCTGACCCCCGGCCCGCGCCGGGTGCCACGTCACACGTCGAGGTCGCGGTGCCAGGACTCGGTGCGGTACGCCGTGACCCAGCCCATCGAGGTGTAGAGCCCGTCGGCTCCGGTCGGGCTGTCGGCGTCGACCTCGAGCCCGACCCGGTTGCGCCCGCGGCGAGCCGTGTCGGCGATGACCTCGTGCAGGAGCGCCTTGGCCACCCCACGCCCCCGGGCCCGGCGGTGCACCCCGATGTAGTCGACGTAGCTGCCCTCGGCGCCGGTGGCGTCGGGGGTCAGCACCGACGACACCACGGCGCCGGCGGGCACGGCCCCCTCGTCGGTGTCGACCGTGGCCAGCCACCAGTGGTCCCAGCGGTGTCCGGGGTCCTCGCGCAGCCGCATCACGAACTCCGGGAACGACTCCCGGTAGGAGCTGAAGTGGTCCTGGAAGGACTCCTCGAGCACCCGGTGCACGGCCTGGAGGTCCTGGGCCAGCGGCAGGCCGTCGTCGTGGCGGTCGACCGGCCGGACGACGACGCCCTCGCGCGGACCCGGCATCCCGGTCGCCTCCTCGGGCGTCACCGGGCGGCTCATCTGCAACCAGGTGCGGGTGCAGCGGTAGCCGGCCGCCTCGAGCCAGCCGCGCTGGCGGGGGTCGTCGGCGTAGGCGCCGGTGTCGAGCAGGGTCGTGCGCAGCCCGCGCACGGTGGCGATGTCGCGCGCGTGCCGCTCCCCGGCGGCGAACAGGCACGCCGCCAGCTCGGCCGCGTCGGAGGCGGGGAGGTCGGGGCTCACCGTGAGCTCGACCAGCGTGCGCCCGGCGGCGCGGTCGTGCACCGACAGCCACGCCACGAGCTTCCCGCCGGTCTCGACCAGCACCTGTCGGCGGGTCCAGGAACCGGTACCGGCCAGCTGCACCAGCACGGCCTCCTCGTGGACCCCCGACGAGCCCTTGGCCGCGAGCTGGTGGGCGGCCAGGAGGGCCGTCACCGCGGGGGCGTCGGCCGCCCCCGGCCGGCGGGTGGCGTAGCGGGCCGGGAGCCCGTCGATGGTCACGTCGGCCTGGCTCATGACCCCACTCTCCCATCCGTCCCGAGGCGCCTGCCTCAGCCCACCCCGAGGCGGCGGACGGCCAGGACGGCGAGTGCCTGGGCCACCGCCACCATCTCGTCGAGCGCCACCGACTCGTGGGCGGAGTGGGCCAGCCGCACGTCGCCGGGGCCGAACTGCAGGGTCGGGATGCCGGCGGCCGCGTACAGCCGCAGGTCGGAGCCGTAGGGGGCGCCCGCCACGGGCGGCCGCGCCAACCCCGCGACCTCGGCGGCCTCGGCGACCTCGTCCGCCAGCGGATGCCCAGGCGCGAGCCGACCGGAGGCGAACTGCCCGCCGGGCCAGGTGATCACGGGCGGATGCTCGCGCAGCCACGGGTCGGTCTCGGCGGCGCGGCGGACCGCGTCGGCGAAGGCCACGCGGGCCTCGGCCGGGTCCTCGCCCAGCGCGACCCCGAGCCGCCCCTCGGCCACCAGCAGGTCGGGCACGGTGCTGGCCCAGTCGCCCGCGTGCACGGTGCCGACCGAGAGCGCGTAGGGCAGGCGGTCCCCGGCGAACAGCGGGTCGAGATCGCGGTTGCGGGATGCCTCGAGCTCGCGCAGCGCGGCGTGGACGAGGGCGAACCCGTCGAGGGCCGACACGCCCTCGAGGCGGGTGCTGCCGTGCGCCGCCCGCCCGGGCACCTCGAGCCGGAAGGTGAGCGCCCCGGCGTTCGCGACCAGGAGCCGCCCACCGGTGGGCTCGTTGATGACGGCGACCTCCCCGGTGTGCCCACGGCGCAGGGTGGCGAACGCCCCGAGGCCGCCATCCTCCTCGCTGACCACCGCGTGCAGCGCCAGCCGGCGCCGGGCCGGGAGCCCGGTGGCGTGCAGAGCCTCCGCCACCGCCAGCGCGGCGGCCACCCCGGCCTTCATGTCGCAGGCGCCGCGGCCGTGGAGGCGCCCGCCCTCGACGACCCCACCGAACGGGTCGTGGGTCCACGCCGTGGGGTCCCCCACCGGGACGACGTCGACGTGCCCCTGCAGGACCAGCGCCGGCAGCCCGTCGCCCGGAGTGGTGCCGACCAGGCCCCAGGCCTCCTCGCGAGGCGCCTCGGAGCCCGGGAAGCCCGTCGTCGCCCGCAGCTCGTCGACGTCCTCGCACCACAGGTCGACCTCGAGGCCGGCCGCGCGGTACCGGTCCGCGAGCAGGTGCAGGGCCTCGGCCTCGGCGGCGGTGCCGGTGATGCTGGGGATCCGCACCAGCTCGGCCAGGGTCGCGACGAGTCGGTCGGGGTCGAGCGCCTCGACGACGGCCCGTTCCGCGGGGGTCATCGGGGCGGTCACGGCGGCACGCTACCGCCGGCCGCGCCGTCGACGGGTGAGAGGCGCGCCGCCACGCCGCGCCCACCGGGCATCGTCATCGAGGATGATGAGCCACGATGTCCTCCGCAGCCACCAGCCCCAGCGAGCCCGCCCTTCCGAGCGGGCTGACCCCTCCGACCGAGCCGGTCTCTCCTGTCGATGCGGCCGGAGCCGCCCACGCCCCCCCGCCACGGCCGGATCTGGCCTACACGAGCCACCTGCGCATCATCGCCATCGTCGCGGTCGTCCTCATCCACGTGGCCGGCCTCAGCTACCAGCAGATCGACGACGAGAACCTGGCCTGGACCGTCGCCGCGCACCTGACGTTCAGCACGAAGTGGGCCGTCCCGGTCTTCGTCATGGTCAGCGGGGTCCTTCTGCTCAGGCCCCCCGCAAACCGCTCGCCCCGCCACTTCTACGGCCGCCGGCTCTCGCGCATCGGCATCCCGTTGCTCTTCTGGCACGTCGTGTACATCGGGCTGTTCTCCGTGGCGCTGGTGGACGACCCGGCGTGGCGGCGCATCGCGGCGCGGTTCGTCCTGGGGGAGTCCTTCACCGCCCTGTACTTCTTCTGGCTGATCCTCGGCCTCTACCTCGTCACGCCACTGCTGTGGCCGGTGGTCGATGCGCTGTCCCGGCGCGGCCTGATCGTCACGGCGGCCGCGCTCACGGCACTTCCCGTGGCCGACCTCGTCGCGCGTCGAGTGGCGGCCAGGCTCGGGTCTGACATCGCCGTGGCCGATCCGACCCTGGTGACCCAGTTCCTTCCCTACGTGGGGTTCTACCTTCTCGGCTACGCCCTCAAGGACGTCGTGGTGAAGGGGTGGGCCCGCGCAGCCCTCACCGTGGTCACCGTGGCCCTGGCGCTGGAGATGACCTTCCAGGTGCTGTACGCCGCCGAGCTGAGCCCCGCGCTGTCGCGCACCCTGAACACCTTCGCTCCGCTGTCCTACCAGGGCCCCCTGCTGGCCCTGTCGGCCGTGTCGGTGTTCCTCCTGGTCCACTCCCTCGTGGCTCCCGGCTCGCGAGCTGCCGGCCGCTCGTGGGCGGCCCGCGCCCGGACCCTCGGAAACCTCACCTTCGGGGTCTTCTGCTGCCACCTGCTGGTCACCTACGCGTTCTCGCGCCTGCTCGGCCACCCGGGTCTGACCGGTGCCAGGACGACCGCAGGGGTGCTCGGACAGAACCTCCTGGTGATCGTGACCTCCTTCGGGGTCGCGGCGGTCCTGGTCCGCCTGCCCCTGCTGCGCCGGGTGGTGTGACGACGGCGTAGAAGCTCGGAATGCGGCGCCGGGCGCCGCGGTTGGCTCTGCGGTGACGACCTCCACCGCGGCCCGCGTGGCCCGAGCCGACGTCGGCCTGCGCAGCGCGCGCGGCCCCGTGCTGCTCGCCGTGATGCTGAGCACCGGCCTCGTGGCCATCGACGCCACCATCCTCGCCACCGCCGTGCCGGCCGTGGTCCGTGACCTCGGGGGGCTCACCCAGTTCCCCTGGTTGTTCTCGATCTACGTTCTGGCGCAGGCGGTCTCGGTACCGGTCTACGGCAAGATCGCCGACCTCTACGGACGCAAGACGGTGATGCTCGTCGGCATCGGCCTGTTCGTCGTGGGGTCGCTGCTGTGCGGCGCGGCGTGGTCGATGGGCTCGCTCATCGCGTTCCGCGCCCTGCAGGGCCTGGGGGCCGGTGCCATCCAGCCGATCGGGATGACCATCGTCGGCGACATCTACTCGGTGGCCGAGCGCGCCACGGTGCAGGGCTACATCGCCTCGGTGTGGGCGGTGGCGTCGCTGGTCGGCCCGACCCTCGGCGGCGTCTTCTCCGAAGCCCTGACCTGGCGCTGGATCTTCTTCGTCAACCTGCCCCTCGGGCTGGCCGCGGCCTGGATGCTGTGGCGCCGCTTCAGCGAGACGCCACGACCCGCCGCCGCGCGGCCCCGGATCGACTACGCGGGCACCGTGCTGCTGCTGCTCGGCACGGTCGCGCTGCTGGTGGCGCTCCTCGAGGGCGGGGTCCTCTGGGGCTGGGCCTCCCCCGTCAGCATCGGGCTGTTCGTGGGCTCCGTCGTCCTGCTCGTGGCCTTCGTCGTCGTGGAGCGGCGGGCGGCCGAGCCCGTCCTGCCGCTGTGGGTCTTCCGGCACCGGGTCGTGGGCGGCGCGATGCTGGTCTCGCTCGTGGTCGGCGTCATGCTGCTGGGCCTGACCTCCTACGTGCCGCTCTACGCCCAGGGGGTGCTGGGCACGGGCGCCATCGTGGCCGGGTTCGCGCTGGCCGCGATGACCATCGGCTGGCCCATCTCGGCCTCGGCCTCGGGGCGCCTCTACCTGCGGCTGGGCTTCCGCAGCACCATGCTCATCGGCTCGGTCCTCGCGGTGATCGGCTCGGGCATCCTGCTGCTGGTCCGCCCCTCCAGCTCGGTCTGGCTGCTGGCGGGCGCCTGCCTGGTGCTCGGCCTCGGGTTCGGCTTCGTGGCCAGCCCGTCCCTCGTCGCGGCACAGTCCGCCGTCGCCTGGAACGAGCGTGGGGTGGCCACCGGGGCCTCGATCTTCGCCCGCTCGGTCGGCAGCGCCGTGGGTGTCGCGGCCTTCGGCGCGGTGGCCAACACTGTGGTGCACGACCGCCTCGGCCGCACCCCCGACAACCTGGAGTCGCTGCCGTCCGGCGTGCTCGGGCCCGCCCTGCAGGCGGTCTTCCTCGTCGCCGCGGTCGTGTCGGTGACGATGCTGCTCGCCTCGTTCGTGATGCCGCGCACCGTGCACGAGGTCGGCGCCGGTGGGGCCGCGGCCGGTTCCTGAGACGGCGATGAGGACGCTCCGGCACCGGACGGCCGGTGTTCACCGGCCGGCCCCCTGACGGCCGGGCGGCCGTCACGCAGCGGGACGCACGCTGACCCCTGGGTCCAGGGCCCCTGGACCCACGTCGTCATCGGAAGGTCATCCCATGCTGCAGTCCCCCCTCGCGAAGGCCACGACGTGTGCGGCCCTCGCCGCGGTCGCCGTCGGTACCGCTCTGGTCTCCTCCCCCGCCCAGGCCCACTCCGGCTTCTCGCTCGCCCCGGTCCCCTACGCCAACCCGCGCATCGGCATCGAGAACAACGTCCTCAGCCCCAGCGCCCGCCAGGTCCCGGTGGCCTGGGGCAGCCTGCCCCTGACCAACCCCGACACGGCCAACGGGGTCACCCACTACGGCTACAACACCACGCTCGGGGGCCCGCTGACCCAGGCGGCGACCGAGGACAACAAGACCGAGCCCGACAAGAACGTCTACCTCGTGTTCGACGGCCGGCACTACCTCTACCAGGGCCACGAGGGCGGCCCGCGCGGGTACGTCACCCGCATCGACCTCGACCAGGCCGACCCCGCCAAGCGCGTCACGCTGATCAGCGACGTCGACAGCACCGGAGCCCCCTTCCCCACCATCGACGGCATCACCTGGGACCCCTTCTCGCACCAGCTGCTGCTGACCGCCGAGGCGGGATCCCCCAAGGGGGGCGTCTTCGGGGTCTCGCTCGACGCCCACGGTGACGCCGTCGACGGCACGGCGACCCGGCTCCCGGCGCTCGGCTCCGGCGGGTACGAGGGCATCCAGAACGACGGCGACGGCAACGTCTGGCTGGTCGAGGACGTCGGGGGCGCCGCGGCCGGCGGCGGCAAGGTGCCGAACTCCTACGTCTACCGCTTCCGTCCCACCGACCGCACCGACCTCAGCGCCGGCGGCACCCTGCAGGCGCTGCAGATCCAGCGCGCCGACGGCACGCCGGTGCTGGCGTCGCAGCTGCAGGCCGACCCGTCGGACGCCTTCATCGCGTCGCTGCACACCCAGGGGACCTCGTTCCGCACCCGCTGGGTCGACGTGGCCTCCGGCACCTCGCCGGTGGCCGCCACCGCGGGGGCCGCGGCCGCCGGAGCCACCCCGCTGAAGCGCCCCGAGAACGGCGTCTTCCGCCCCGGCACCGACTTCCGCGAGTTCTACTTCACCGAGACGGGCGACACCAGCACCTCGAGCACGCTGCCCGGCGCCTACGGCGGGGTGTTCCGCATCGCCCAGAAGAGCGCCGGCGCCGAGACCGGCACGATCTCGCTGGTGACCGGTGGCGACCGGGAGCACACCGACTTCGACAACATCACCTTCGCGGCCCGCGACACGCTGCTGGTCGTCGAGGACGCCGGCGACGGGCTGCACCAGCAGCGCAACGCCCTCGACTCCGGATACGTCTTCGACCTCGGCCGGGGCGAGCGGCGCGGCGCGGCCCCGTCCGTCGTGCGCTTCCTCGCCGAGGGGCGCGACGCGTCGGCCACCTTCGACGCGGCGGGCGGCCCGAAGTACAACGACGGCGACAACGAGATCACCGGCATCCACGTGTCCGACGGCGACCCGACCCCGGCCGGCATCCTCGGCGCCAAGGTGCCGAACGTCCGCTCGCAGGCCTGGCGGACCTTCTGGACCCAGCAGCACGGCGACAACGTCACGTGGGAGATCACCTGGGACCTGCGCCCCGGGCACGACGACTGACGCGGCCCACCGTCGGCGCGGGCCGTCCACCGCGTGGTGGACGGCCCGACGTCGTGCTGGACGTGCGCGCCGCGGGGCTCGGGGAAGCGGCGGTCAGGCCCGCGAGGGGACCCGCACCGGGTGCGTCTCACGGCCGCGCAGCCACGGCAGGACCGCCAGCAGCGTGATCACCCCGGTGGCCGCGAACGCCAGGCCGAAGCTGCCCCGGTCGACGAGCAGACCCGCCACGACCGGACCGATGATGGTGCCGGTGTCGGCGGACATCTGGAAGGCCGCCAGGGCGGGCCCCCCGTTGCGCTCGCGCCCGACGACGTCGGCCAGGGTGGCCTGCTGCGCGGGGTTGAGGGTGCCGGCCCCGACGCCGGCGACGAGGGAGAGCGCCAGCAGCATCGGCAGGTTCGTGGCGAGTCCGGTCGCCGCGGTGGCGATGCCCGAGACGACCAGTCCGCCGATGATGTAGGGCTTACGCCCCACCCGGTCGGAGGTGCGGCCGGTGAAGGTGATGCCCAGCGCGTTGCCGGCCGCGAACACGGCCAGCGCGAAGCCGGCCACCCGGGGGTCGTCGGCGATCACGGCCACCGCGAACAGCGGCAGGATGGCGTTGCGCACCCCGAAGTTGGCCCAGCCGTTGGCGAACCCCGACGCCACGGCGGCCCGGTAGGCGCTGTCGGCCCAGCCGTCGCGCACCCCCATGGCGGGCAGCACCGGCGCCCCCTCCTTCGGCCGCAACGAGGCGCTCTGCAGGAAGAAGAAGACGATGGCGGCCGCGAGCACCAGGGCCGCGGCGTAGGCGAGGAAGGGCACCCGGAGGCCGAGCCCGCCCAGCAGTCCCCCGGCCACCGGGCCTCCCACGCCGCCGAGGAGGAACGCCGACGCGTACGCGGACGACACCCGTGCCCGGATGCCGGGGGGCGCCAGCCGCACGATGAGCGCGACGGCCGAGACGGTGAACATCACCGACCCGATGCCGCCGAGGCCCCGGTAGAGCAGCAGCTGCCAGTAGGACTGCGCGAACGCGGTACCGGCGCTGGAGGCGGCGACGATCAGCAGGCCCGCCAGGTAGATCGGTCGCTCGCCGACCCGGGCGATGAGCCGGCCGCCCGCGGGCGCGAAGACGAGCCGGAAGAACGCGAAGGCACTGACCACGATGCTGCTGGCGGTGGCACCCACCCCGAAGCTCTGCGCGAACTGCGGCAGGACCGGCGTGATGAGCCCGAACCCGAGGGCGATCACGAAGGCCGCGGCGATGAGGACCCAGATCTCACGGGGGATGCGGACCCGCGCGTCGGGCGTGGTCACGGGGGCGGCAGACACGAGCGACCAGTATGCCCGCCGGGTCAGCGCACGGTCACCGCGGCGACGAGGGGGAGGGCGGCCAGGGCCACGAGCAGGGTGTCGCGCGCCCGCCAGGGCGCCGGAGCCCACCAGCTGCGGCGCTGGGCGGTGGCGAAACCGCGGGCGTCCATGGCCACCGCCAGCTCGGCGGCCGCGCGCAGGGTGCGCACCAGCAGCCCCATCGTCAGGGCCGAGACGTGGGCGAGGACCGTGGCCGGATGCCGGGCCGAGACCCCGAGGCCACGGACCCGGCGCGCGCGGCCGATCTCGCTCCACACGGCACCGAAGGTGTGCACCCGCTGGAGGGCGGCCGCGACCGCCACCACCGGCCGGTCGGGGAGCCCGAGCCGCTGGGCGAGATGGTCCCCGAGGCGGTCGGGGTCGACCCAGGGCACCAGGACGGCCGACGGCACGACGATCACCAGGACGCGCAGCGAGACGGTGAGGGCGGCATCCACGTCGTGCCCCGCGAGCCACCAGGTCGACCACCCGACCGACAGGGCCGCCAGCAGGCCGGGCGCGGTGCGCAGCGCGACGGTCCGCAGCCGCCCGGCCGGTGGGGCACCGGCGCCCGGCGCGCTGAGGCCGACGACCGCCAGGACCACCTGCACGGTGAGGACGGCCAGGCTGGTGCTCCAGTGCGGCGAGAGCACCCCGGCCGGGATGCCGAGGAGCGCGCCGGTGAGGAGCGCCAGCGGCCCGCAGCGCGCCACCAGCGGGGACCGCGCGGGCGGGAGCGCGGCGGGGCGCGTGGGAGCCGTCACCTGGTGCACGACCTCGGCCCGGGCGACCACGGCAGCGTCGTGGGTGGCCGCGACGACCGCTCCCCCGGCCCGCCGGTAGGCGGCGACGAGCCCGACGACCGCGGCCCAGGTGTGGCGGTCCTGGCCGACGGTCGGCTCGTCGGCCAGGAGGACCGGGGGGCCGTGGTGGAGGGCGGCGGCCACCGCGAGGCGGCGCTGCTCTCCCCCGGAGAGCTCGCGGGGGTCGGCCCGCTCGAGGTGCGACAGCCCCAGGGCGCCCAGCAGCGCGCGGGCGCGGGGCACCTCCGCGGTGTCGTCGCGGCCGAGGGCGCGCGCCGTGACCAGCACCTCGTCGAGGACGGTGCGGGCCACCATGGTCGAGCTCGCCCACTGCGGCACCCAGGCGACGGCACCGGCCAGGGTGCGCGCATCCAGGGAGGCCGGGTCCGCCGAGCCGGGGTCGGCGCCCACGCGCACGGCATCCGCGGGGGTGGAGGTGAGGAAGCCGGCCAGGGCCGACAGCAGGGTCGACTTGCCCGCACCGCTGGGGCCCACGAGGGCGGTGAGGGTGCCGGGCCGCGCGTCGAGGGCGTCGTCGAGCGCGGCGGCGCGCTCGGTGCGGGTGGTGCCGTCGAGCCGCCGAGTGGTGCGCTCGACGGAGAACGGCGCGGCCGCCATCGTTGACCGGGTGGGGTCGAGGTGCGCGGGGTCCAGGAGCGTGGCGTCGACCGCCAACGGCTCGGGCGCCGGGGCGCCCGGCACCCAGAGGCCCATCGCCAGGAGCTCCTCGCGGCGCTCGGCCAGCACGTCGTGCACCGGCCCGTCGGCCACGACCTCGCCGTCGGACGACAGCACGACGAGGCGGTCGACGAGCTCGAGCCACGGGCCGAGCACGTGCTCGACGACGACGAGGGTGCGGGCGGCATCCGGCCCCTTGTCGGCGGTGAGGGCCGCGACCGCCTCACGCACCTCGGCCGCGCAGCCGGGGTCGAGCATGGCCGTCGGCTCGTCGAGCAGGATGAGCGCGGGGTCGAGCGCCAGGGTGCCGGCCAGCGCGAGCCGCTGCGTCTGCCCGCCCGAGAGCGCCGAGGTCGGGGTGTCGAGGGGCAGGTCCCCGAGCTCCACGGCCCGCAGGGCCGCGGCGACCCGCCCCGGCATCGCGGACCGCTCGACGCCGGTGTTCTCGAGCCCGAACGCGACGTCACGCCCGACCGTGGCGGCCACCACCCCGGCGCCCGGTTCCTGGAGCACCAGACCGACTGCTCCGGGACGTGAGCCGGGGGCGGCGCCGTCGAGGGTGACCGCGCCGCCCAGCTCGCCGGCCTCCACCGACCCGAGCAGCCCGGTGAGGGCCCGCAGGAGGGTGGACTTGCCCGACCCCGAGGGCCCGACGAGCAGCACGCGCTCGCCGGGCTCCAGGGTGAGGTCGACGCCCCGCAGGACCGGCTCGCGACGGCCGAACGGCCGCCAGGTGAGGCCACTGACCTCGACCCGCCCGCGGGTGCCGACCACGACGTCGTCAGACAGCGTGACTCTCCCGCAGCTCCTGGCCGGGAGGGAAGGCCGACAGCGCGCCCGCACGCGCCAGGGCGCGGGTGAGCAGCCAGCCGAGGATGCCGGCCAGCACCACCCCGCTGACCGCCATCGTCGCGAGGTAGGCGAGCTTGTCGCCGATGCCCCACTCGGCGTACCAGCCGCCGCCGTCGGCGAGGATGCCGAGGACCGGCGGGCCCGACCACGACGCCGGGAACTTCACGGTCTCGAACAGCCACTCCAACGGCGTCGAGAGCACGCCGGCCAGCGCGGCCGCGCCGACCCCGAAGAACCGGTAGCCCAGGAGGGCGAAGGCGATCTCGGCGCCGAGGCCCTGGGCGATGCCCGACACCAGGACGGTCGCACCCCACTCGGTGCCGGGGAGCATGGAGACCAGGGCGGCGACGACCTCGCAGAACAGGGCCGCGCCCGGGCGGCGGACGACGAGGCCGCCGACCACGCCGGCGAGCAGCCAGGGCCCGGTGAACAGGCCCATCAGCGGGGCGTAGCCGATCTTCAGCGCGGTGATCGGGCCGTTGTAGAAGATCCCCCAGCCCCAGAACGCGACGCCGAAGGCCGCGCCGAGGAAGGCGATCGTGAGGATGTCGACGGTGCGCCAGCCCAGGAGCGGGCGGGTCGCGGTGATGCTGTGCCGGGTGGGCGCCTCGGTGGTGCTCGTAGCCATGCTCTGCTTCTCCCGTGGTCGTGGGTGACCTCGGGGAGGTGCGCACCACCCCCATCCGCCCCGGGAGGAGCGCATGACGGTGGAGCACACCTGAGATTCCCGACTCCCTTCGCCGGTGCTAACCGGATCAGGTTCGAGGGTCTGCGGCGAACCGCACTCTCAGCGCTAGGGCGCTCCCCTGTCGTTGGACTCCCCGAGCATAACCCCGCCGCGGTTAGAGTGGCCAGGACCGGTCCGGCGACCCGCCTGACCTGCGCTCGTCGGAAGGACCGCCCATGGGAACCGCCGCCTGGAAGCTGCTCGGCACGGGGGGCGCCATCCTCGCCGGCGTCCTGGCCACCAAGGTGGTCAACCTGGTCTGGGCCAAGACCGGGCACGACGAGATCAACCCCAAGAACCCGGACGCCCCCCTGGCCAAGGCCCTCGCCTATGCCGCCGTCACCGGTCTCGCCGTCGGCGCCGCCCGCACCTTCACCGAGCGCAAGGCCGCGGAGTACTACCGCAACTCCGCCGGGCACCTGCCCAAGGAGATCAAGGACCAGCCCGTCAGCTGAGGGCGCGCGCCAGCGGCATCCCCGGCCGGTAGGCCAGGTGCTCGTACGACGGGGCGTCGAGCACGGCCAGGTCGGCCCGCGCGCCCACGGCCACCCGCCCGACGTCGGTGCGGCGCAGGGCCCGCGCCCCGCCCACCGTGGCGGCCACGAGCGCCTCGGCCGCGGTCATCCGCAGCTCGCGCACCGCGAGGGCGATGACGAACGGCATCGAGGCGGTGTTGCAGGTGCCGGGGTTGCAGTCGGAGGCCAGGGCCACCGACACCCCCACGGCCAGCAGGGCCCGCGCGTCGGGGTAGGGCATCCGGGTCGAGAACTCCACCCCGGGCAGGAGCGTCGCCACCGTGGTGTCGGACGCCGCCGCCAGCGCGTCGACGTCGGCGTCGTCGAGGAAGGTGCAGTGGTCGACCGAGGCCGCCCCGAGCTCGACGGCCAGCCGCACCCCCGGCCCGAGCCCCAGCTGGTTGCCATGCACCCGCAGGCCGAGCCCGGCCGCGCGCCCGGCCAGCAGCACCCGCCGGGCCTCGTCGGCGGTGAAGGCGTGCGGGCTGTGCGGCTCGCAGAAAACGTCGACCCAGCGGGCGTACGGGGCGCAGGCGGCCAGCATCGGGCCCATCACCAGGTCGAGGTAGCCGGCGCGGTCGTGGCGCCACTCGGCCGGCACCACGTGCGCCCCGAGGAAGGTGGTCTCGTCGGTGACCTCGGCCGCCAGCCGCAGCGCGCGGGCCTCGTCGTCGACGGTGAGCCCGTAGCCGCTCTTGACCTCGAGAGTGGTGGTGCCGAGGGACCGGGCCTCGGCCACGCGGGTGGCCAGCAGGGCGCGCAGCTCGTCGTCCGAGGCCGCGCGGGTGGCCGCCACCGACACCCCGATGCCGCCGCCGTCGTAGGGCGTGCCCGCCATCCGGGCGGCGAACTCCGCGGCCCGGTCGCCGGCCGAGACCAGGTGCGCGTGGCTGTCGACGAAGCCCGGGACGACCGCGCGGCCCCCGAGGTCGATGCGGTCGTCGGCGGCGGGGGCGTTCGCCGCTGGGCCCACCCAGGCGACCAGCCCGTGCTCGACCACGACCGCGGCGTCCTCGACCACCCCGAGCCGGGTCGCGGCATCGAGCGACCGGTCGCCCACGGGCACATCGCCGCCGGGGCCGGCGCAGGTGACGAGCGTTCCGATGCCGGTGACCAGGCGGGCGCTCATCCGCGCACCTGCCCCAACGCCCCGGCCAACAGCCGGCCGACGTCGCCCAGCCGGTGCCGGCCACCCGCCACCACGTGCTCACCGGCGACCACCACGTCGGTGACGTCGGCGGAGGTCGCGGCGTAGAGGATCTGGTCGACCGAGCACCCGGCGGTGCGGACGCTGTCGGTGCGCACGGCCACCAGGTCGGCCACGTGGTGGGGGGCGAGGATGCCGCCGTCGTCCCAGCCGAGCGAGCGGTACCCCTCGTAGGTCCCCAGGGCGAGCAGGTCCACCGGCGAGAAGCGCCCGCGCTCGAGGCTCTCGAGCCGCTCGTGCATCTCGACCCCTCGCACCTCCTCGAAGGGGTCCACCACGGCCTGCTGGTCGGAGCCGACGGCGAGGCGCGCCCCGGAGTCGGCCAGTGCGCGGGCCGGGCCGATGCCGTCGGCCAGGTCGCGCTCGGTGGTCGGGCACAGCACCGCGCAGGCGCCGGCGCTGCCGAGCAGGGCGATGTCGTCGTCGCCGAGGTGGGTGGCGTGCACCAGCGAGGCGGCGGGCGTCAGCAGGCCCTCGTCGGCCAGCAGCCGCGTGGGGCTGCAGCCGTAGAAGGACTCGCAGGCGAGGTTCTCGCCGGGCTGCTCCGACAGGTGGGCGTGCACCGGCCACCCGTGCTCGACCGCCGCCCCGGCCAGCACCGACAGGTCGGCGCGCGGCACGGCCCGCACCGAGTGCACGGCCGCGGCCACCCGCCATCCCTCGGCCGGGTGCAGGGCCCCGACGCGCTCGGCCCAGGCCGCGGCCGAGCCGTCGGAGAAGCGCTCCTGCACGGCGTCGAGCGGCACGTGGCCACCGCCGGTGAGGCCGCCGGCGATGTAGAGGGTGTCGATGAGGGTGAGTCGGATGCCGGCGTCGGCCGCGGCGGCCACGAGCGCCTCGCCCATCGCGTTCGGGTCGTCGTAGGGGCGGCCGCCGGCGCGGTGGTGCAGGTAGTGGAACTCGCCCACGACGGTGTAGCCCGCCAGGACCATCTCGGCGAACACCGCGGTCGCGAGCGCCCGGTAGGCGTCGGGGTCGAGGTGCTCGGTGACGCGGTACATCGCCTCGCGCCAGGTCCAGAAGTTGCCGCCGTCGGCGTGGGTCCGGCCGCGCAGCGCCCGGTGGAAGGCATGGCTGTGCGCGTTCGCGAACCCCGGCAGGACCAGCCCGGCCAGGACCGTGTCGCCGGGCTCCATCGGCTCCTCGGCGACGACCTCGACGATGCGCCCCCGCTCGGTCCGGAGCCGCACGTGCCGTCGGACGCCACCGGGGAGCATCGCGAGCTCGCACCAGTACGTGCTCATGCAGGCGTCGGATCCACCCGGTCGCCGGGGTGCTCGCTCACGAGGTCGGAGACCACGGCGGTCAGGGCCGCGACTCCGGCCAGACAGTCGTCGCCGGTGGCCCACTCGTCGGGGCTGTGGCTGACGCCCGTGGGGTTGCGCACGAACAACATCGCGGTCGGTACGCCGAAGGTCGCCAGCACGCCCGCGTCGTGGCCGGCGCCGGTGCCGATGACCGGCACGTCGCCGAGCAGGGCGGCGATCCGGCGGGTCAGGCGCTCGTCGAACGGGGTGGCGTCGGTCCAGGACTCCTCGGTGACCAGGCCCTCGAACTCGTCGACGACCTCGCGCACCTGGGCCACGACCCGCCGCACGGCCTGGCCGTCGCGCCCGCGCGCGTCGAGCCACCCGGTGGCGCAGCTCGCGATGGCGTTGACCCCGCCCGGGACGACCGAGAGCTTGCCGACGGTGGCGAGGCAGCCCTGCTCCTCGGCGGCCCGGCGGGCGGCGATGATGGTGGCGGCCAGGCCCAGCACGGCGTCCTCGCGCTCGTCGAGGGCGGTGGTGCCGGCGTGGTTGGCCATCCCGGGGATGTCGACGCGCCACCGCCCGTGCGGCCAGATGTCGCTGCCCACGCCGACCGCGTGGCCGACGTGGTCGAGGGTGCGACCCTGCTCGACGTGCAGCTCGACGAAGGTGCCGATGCGGGCCAGGGTCTCGTCGTCGCGGCCGAGGTGGGTGGGGTCGCCGCCGGCCCGGGTGATGGCCTCGGCCATGCTCAGCCCGTCGGCGTCACGCAGGTCGCGGGCCCGGTCGGGCGACATCGCCCCGGTGATCACGCGGGAGCCGGTGCACGCGACCCCGAAGCGCGCGCCCTCCTCGTCGGCGAAGCTCACGAGCCCCACGGGGCGGCTCGGGGTGAGGCCGCTCTCGCGCAGGGCGTCGAGGGCGGCGAGCGCGCTGACCACGCCGAGCGGGCCGTCGAAGGCCCCGCCGTCGGGGACCGAGTCCAGGTGCGAGCCCATGACGACCCCGGGGGTGCCGGCAGCCACGGCGGCATCGGGGTCGCCCCACCAGGCCCACTGGTTTCCCATCCGGTCGGTCGTCACGTCGAGGCCACGGTCCCCGCAGGCGCCGCTGAACCACTCGCGCAGGTCGTGGTCGGTGCGGGTCCAGGCGAAGCGGCGGTACCCCCCGGTGCCGGGGTCGAGTCCCAGTGGCTCGAGGTCGCTCCACATCCGCCGGAAGGCGAGGGTCGACCCCTCGGACGCCACCGTGCTGGACATGCGGACCATTGCACCAACTCGGGCGCCCTGGCGGGGCCGGAGGCACGCGGCGATTGTCCCGCTGCCCAGACCTGGGGCAGCGGAGCAGCGCGCGCCTACGCTGGGCGGATGGACGACGGCGCCGAGCGCGCCCGTAGGGCCCTCGCGGCCGCGGGCCTGGCCTACGACATCACCGAGCACGGGCGGGTCGGGTCGCTGGCCGAGGCGGCGCGGCTGCGGGGCGTCGAGCCGGGCGGCATCATCAAGACCCTCGTGGTGCGACGCGGCGCCGACGACCACCTCTTCGTCCTGGTGCCCGGTGACCGCGAGATCTCGTGGCCCAAGCTGCGGGCGCATCTCGGGGTCAACCGCATCTCGATGCCCGACGCCGCCACCGCGCGTGAGGTCACCGGGTACGAGCGCGGCACCATCACGCCCTTCGGGTCGCTGCAGCGGCTGCCGGTGGTGGCCGACGTCACCGTCACCGGTCGCACCGTCTCGATCGGGGCGGGGGCCCACGGGGTGGCCGCCACCGTCGGGGCCGACGCGCTGGTGGCGGTGCTCGACGCCGACGTCGCCGACGTCACCGACCCGGTCGACCCGGTCGAGCCTGTCGACCGGCGCTGACCCCGGGGTCACGACTCGCGCATCGGGATGCGCACGCCCTGCTCGGCGGCGGTGCGCTCGGCGAGGTCGTAGCCCGCGTCGACGTGCCGGATGACCCCCATGGCCGGGTCGTTGGTGAGCACCCGGTGCAGCTTCTGCGCGGCGAGGTCGGTGCCGTCGGCGAGCGAGACCTGGCCGGCGTGCAGCGAGCGGCCGATGCCGACGCCCCCGCCGTGGTGGATCGAGACCCAGCTCGCGCCCGAGGCGGTGTTGACGAGCGCGTTGAGCAGGGGCCAGTCGGCGATGGCGTCGGACCCGTCGAGCATCGACTCGGTCTCGCGGTAGGGGCTCGCGACCGACCCGGTGTCGAGGTGGTCGCGGCCGATCACGATGGGGGCGCTGACCTCGCCAGTGCGGACGAGCTCGTTGAAGGCCGCGCCGGCCCGGTCGCGCTCGCCCTGGCCCAGCCAGCAGATGCGGGCGGGCAGCCCCTGGAACGCGATGCGGTCCTGGGCCCCGCGGATCCAGTGGTGCAGCTTGGCGTCGTCGGGGAAGAGGTCGAGCACGGCGCGGTCGGTGGTGGCGATGTCCTTCGGGTCACCGGACAGGGCCACCCAGCGGAAGGGGCCCTTGCCCTCGCAGAACAGCGGACGGATGTAGGCCGGCACGAAGCCCGGGAACTCGAAGGCCCGCTCGTAACCGCCCTGGCGGGCCTCGTCGCGGATGCTGTTGCCGT
This sequence comes from Nostocoides sp. Soil756, assembly GCF_001428065.1. Lineage (GTDB taxonomy): Bacteria > Actinomycetota > Actinomycetes > Actinomycetales > Dermatophilaceae > Phycicoccus. Next base: position 50,749 of record NZ_LMSE01000006.1, on the reverse strand, counting down.
AGTCGAAGACCTCGGCGCCGGCGTCCTGGAACTCGACCATCGCCTGCACGTGCCTGGCCATCGAGGCCCGGGCCCGGTCGGTGAACTCCTCCGGCTTCTTCTCGGCGTACTCGGCCCAGTCCTCGAGCGCGATCCCCTCGGGCAGGTACGAGAGCGGGTCGTGGGCGCTGGTCTGGTCGGTGACGACGTCGATCGGCACGCCCCGGCGCAGCAGCTCGGGGAAGACCTCGGCCGCGTTGCCGACGACGCCGATGGACCAGGCCCGGCGCTCGGCCTTGGCCTTGAGCGCGATCTCGACGGCGGCATCCAGGCTGTCGGCCACCTCGTCGAGGTAGCGGTGCTCGACCCTCCGGTGCAGGCGGGCCGGGTCGACGTCGACGACGAGGCAGGCGCCGCCGTTGAGGGTGACCGCGAGGGGCTGGGCGCCCCCCATCCCGCCGCAGCCGGCGGTGAGGGTGAGGGTGCCGGCCAGGGTGCCGCCGAAGCGCTTCTCTGCGACGGCCGCGAAGGTCTCGTAGGTGCCCTGGACGATGCCCTGGGTGCCGATGTAGATCCAGGAGCCGGCCGTCATCTGGCCGTACATCGTCAGGCCGAGGTGCTCGAGCCGGCGGAACTCGGGCCAGGTGGCCCAGTCACCGACCAGGTTGGAGTTGGCGATGAGCACGCGCGGGGCCCACTCGTGGGTCTGCATGACCCCGACCGGCCGTCCGCTCTGCACGAGCATCGTCTCGTCGGCCTTCAGCGTCGTGAGGGTGCGCACCATGGCGTCGAACGAGCGCCAGTCGCGTGCCGCCCGACCGGTGCCGCCGTAGACGACGAGGTCGTCGGGGCGCTCGGCCACCTCGGGGTCGAGGTTGTTCATGAGCATCCGCAGCGGGGCCTCGGTCGACCACTGGCGGGCGGTGAGGGTGGTGCCGCGGGGGCTGCGCACGGGGCGGGCGCCGTCCATGTCGGTCTCCTTCGTCTGGTGCCTCCACTGTCGTGGCGGCGTGGGGCGGGGTGAAGGGCCGGGCGGGCGTCTGCGTCTGGGATGCGAGACGTGGCGGCCTTGCCGGAACAGCAACGGGATGCCGCGGCCGCCGGCCCCGCGGAGCAGACTTCTCGCATGACGACGCACGACGCCCCCGACACCCCTGACACCCACCGACACGAGCACGGCCGGACCCTGCGCGACGACGAGAGCGTGTGGGACGCGCGCTACTCGGAACTCGACCGGGTGTGGAGCGGCGACCCGAACCACGCCCTCTCCGTGGAGGTCGAGGGGATGACGCCGGGCCGCGCGCTCGACGTCGGCTGCGGCGAGGGGGCCGATGCCGTGTGGCTGGCGCAGCAGGGCTGGCGGGTGACGGCGCTCGACCCGTCGGGGGTGGCGCTGGCCCGGGCCCGGTCGGCCGCCGAGGCCGCCGGGGTCGAGGTCGACTGGCGCCACGGCGGCCTGGCCGGGCTCGACCTACCCGAGGGCGGCTTCGACCTGGTGTCGGTGTTCTACCCGGCGCTCGACCTGGAGGAGGCCCCGGCCGAGCGGCTGGCGTCGCTGGTGGCGCCCGGGGGCACGCTGGTCTTCGTCCACCACGCCGAGGTCGACCGGCAGCGGGCGCTCGAGCGCGGCTTCGACCCCGACCTGCTGCTCTCGCCGCCCCAGATGGCGCAGGCGCTGCGCGGGCGCGAGGGCTGGGCGGTGACCGGGCCGGAGTCGCGTCCCCGTTCGGTCCGCGGCGGCTCCGGGGCGCACCACCACGACGACCTCGTGGTGCGGGCCCTCCGGAAGCGCTGACCCTCCCCCTCCCCACCCCGAACGTGTGTGAAGAACCTCGGCATGTCGACGTTCTTCACACACGTTCGGGGAAGCTCGTCAGGCGAGGGGGCCGATGACCGCCTCGACGACGCGCCGCACCGTGCCGTCGGTGACCAGCCGGTGTGCAACCTCGATCTCGGGCGCGAGGAACCGGTCCGGCCCTGGCTGTGAGGCACCTGCCTCGACCAGGGCCGCGACCACCGCGGCGGTGGCCGGCGCCGGAGCCAGGGGCGCGCGCAGCTGGAGGCCGCGGGCGGCGGTCAGCACCTCGACGGCCAGCACCCGCGAGAGCCCGTCGACCGAGCGGCGCAGCTTGCGGGCGGCCGACCAGCCCATCGAGACGTGGTCCTCCTGCATGGCGCTGCTGGGGATGGAGTCGACCGAGGCCGGCGCGGCGAGGCGCTTCAGCTCCGAGACGATCGCGGCCTGGGTGTACTGCGCGATCATGTGGCCGCTGTCGACGCCCGGGTCGTCGGCGAGGAACGGCGGCAGCCCGTTGCTGCGCGCGACGTCGAGGAAGCGGTCGGTGCGGCGTTCGCTCATCGACGCCACGTCGGCCGCCACGATCGCCAGGAAGTCGAGCACGTAGGCCACCGGCGCCCCGTGGAAGTTGCCGTTGCTCTCCACCCGACCGTCCAGCGTCACGATCGGGTTGTCGACGGCCGAGGCGAGCTCCCAGCCGGCGACCCGGGCGGCGTGGTCGACGGTGTCGCGGGCCGCGCCGGCGACGACGGGCGCGCACCGCAGCGAGTACGCGTCCTGCACGCGGGTGCACTCCTCGCTGCGATGGGACGCGCGGATCGGGCTGTCGGCCAACACTGTCCGGATGTTGTGGGCCGAGGTCGCCTGCCCGGGCTGCGGCCGCAGGGCCTGCAGGTCGGCGGCGAACACGTCGTCGGTGCCGAGCAGCCCCTCGACCGACATCGCCGCCGCCACGTCGGCCACCACGAGCAGCCCGCGCAGGTCGTGCAGCGCGAGGCACAGCATCCCCAGCATCCCGTCGGTGCCGTTGACCAGCGCCAGCCCCTCCTTCTCCTCGAGCTCGACGGGGGTCAGCCCGGCGGCAGCGAGCGCGGCGGCGGCCGGCATCCGCTCGCCGGCGGCGTCGTGCACGTCGCCCTCCCCCATCAGGGCCAGCGCGCAGTGCGACAGCGGCGCGAGGTCGCCCGAGCAGCCGAGGGAGCCGTACTCGTGCACCACCGGGGTGATGCCGGCGTCGAGCATCCCGGCGTAGGCGCGCAGGGTCTCCTCGCGGATGCCGGTGCGGCCGGTCGCAAGGGTGGCGACGCGGAGCAGCATCAGGGCCCGCACCACCTCACGCTCGACCTCGGGGCCCGAGCCGGCCGCGTGCGAGCGGATGAGCGAGCGCTGCAGGCGATGCCGCAGGTCGACGGGGATGTGCCGGGTGGCCAGCGCCCCGAACCCGGTCGAGACGCCGTAGTGCGGGCGGGTGTCGCCGGCCAGGCCGCGGACGATCTCGCGGGTGCGGCGCACCTCGGCCACCGCGTCGGGGTCGAGCGACACCCGGGCGCCGTGGCGGGCGACGGCCACCACGTCGTCGACGGTAAGCGCACCGCCCCCGACCATGACGGGCTCGGGCACGGCGGCTGAGGTCTCGGTCATGCCTCCCATTGGAGGGCCGGTGCGCCGTCCGGGCCACCACGCGGCGGCCCATCCTGTCTCACACCCGAGACGGCGGAGCGAGGGGTCAGGGCACGCGGGTGACCAGCACGCCGTCCTCGTCGGCCCAGAGGGTGGCGCCGGGCACGAACTCGACCCCGCCGAACGACACCGGCACGTCACGTTCCCCCACGCCCTCCTTGGCGGACTTCCGCGGGTTCGAGCCGAGCGCCAGCACCCCGAGCGGCAGCGCGCCGAGGGCCAGCACGTCGCGCACCGCGCCGTGGATGACGACCCCGGCCCAGCCGTGCTCGACGGCCGAGGCCGCGATGAGGTCGCCCATCAGCGCCGACTCCAGCGAGCCGCCGCCGTCGACGACCAGCACCCGCCCCTCCCCGGGCTCGGCCAGCGCCGCCTTGACCAGGGCGTTGTCGCGGTGGCAGCGCACCGTGCTCACGACCCCGGTGAACTGGGTCCGGCCGCCGTAGTGGCGCAGCAGCGACACCGACTGGAGCGCGTCACCGCGCTCGTCGTAGAGGTCGGCGGTCGAGACCACCACCGGCGCGACCGGGCCCGTCGCCCCGCTCATCGCGCCGCCGCCTTGACCGCGAGCACCGGGCACGGGGCGTCGAGCAGCACCCGCTGCGCGACCGACCCGAGGATGAGCTTGCCCACCGCCGAGCGGTGCCGCAGGCCGATGACCAGCACCGAGGCCGACCGCTCGGTGGCCGCGGCCACGATCGCGGCCGCGGGGTCGCCGCCCTCCTCGACCTGGACCACCACGGCATCGAGCCCGAGCTCGGCGACGTCGCGCTGCACCCGCGCCAGGTCGTCGGCCGGGGCGCGGCGGGCGTCGACGAGGACGTCGTCGCGCGACATGTTGAGCACCACCAGCGGCTCGCCGCGGCGCCGGGCCTCCTCGACGCCGGCGGCCAGGGCCGCTTCCCCGAGCGGGCTGGGCACGTAGCCCACGAGCACGGTCATCGGATGGCTCCTTCCGAGGCGACGGGTCGGCTGGGCTCGGCGGCGGGCGAGGGCCGGTCGCCGTCCCCGTCACCGGAGTGGTCGTCGTCGCCACCCGAGCCCCGGCGCAGCAGCCGCGCGACCAGCGGCCACAGGAGGACGACGGCGATGAACGCGTAGCAGACCCACGCGACCGGCCCCCCGACCAGCCCGGAGGCGTCGCCACCGGTGAGCTGCAACGCCTGGCGGGCCTTGCGTTCGACCAGCGGCCCGAGGATCGCCCCCACGATGAGCGGCAGGACCGGGACCCCGAACCGCCGCATCGCGAACCCGATGCCGCCGAGCACCAGCAGCAGGAACAGGTCGAACGGCTGCGCGTTGACCGCGTAGGCGCCCATCGACGCGAAGAAGAGGATGCCCGCGTAGAGGTAGGGCCGAGGGATGCGCAGCAGCTTGGCCCACGCCGGCGCGAGGGGCAGGTTCAGCACCAGGAGCAGGACGTTGCCGATGAAGAGGCTCGCGATGAGCATCCACACCAGGTCCGGCTGCTTGACGAGCAGCAGAGGGCCGGGCTCGATGCCGTAGGACGTGATCGCGGCGATGATGATGGCCGCGGTCGCGTTGGTCGGGAGGCCGAGCGCGAGCAGCGGCACCATCGTCCCGGCCGCCGAGGCGTTGTTGGCGGCCTCCGGGCCGGCCACGCCCTCGATGGCGCCGTGGCCGAACTCCTCGGGGTGCTTGGTCAGCTTGCGCTCGGTGAGGTAGCTGAGGAAGGTCGGGATCTCGGCCCCGCCCGCCGGGATGGCCCCGAACGGGAAGCCGAGCGCGGTGCCCCGCAGCCAGGGCTTCCACGAGCGGCCCCAGTCCTCCTTCGACATCCACGGGCGGCCGACGGGGATGACCGTGCCCGCCTTGCGGCGCAGGTGCGCGGCGACCCACAGGGCCTCCCCGACCGCGAAGATGCCGACCGCGATGACGACGACGTCGATGTTGTCGGCCAGGAACGGCGACCCGAAGGTGAGCCGCTGCTGGCCCGTGACGAAGTCGGTGCCGACCAGCCCGAGAGCCAGCCCGATGAGCAGGGCGGCGAAGCCCCGGACCCGCGAGGACCCGAGGATCATCGACGTCCCGACGAAGGCGACGAGGATGATCGCGAGGAACTCCGGGGCCCCGAGGGTGACCGCGAACGACGCGACCTCGGGCATCACGAACACCAGGAGCGCGGTGGCGACGGTGCCGGCGACGAACGAGCCGATGGCCGAGGTCGCGAGCGCCTGGGCGGCCCGGCCCGACTTGGCCATCTTGTTGCCCTCGAGGGCGGTGACGACCGACGAGGACTCGCCGGGCGTGTTGAGCAGGATCGAGGTCGTCGAGCCGCCGTACATCCCGCCGTAGAAGATGCCGCCGAACAGGATGAGCGACTGCTCGACGGGCAGCCCGTAGGTGACCGGCAGCAGCAGGGCGACGGTCATCGCCGGGCCGATGCCGGGCAGGACGCCGACGGCGGTCCCGACGGTGACCCCGAGCAGCGCGATGAGCAGGTTCGTCGGGGTGATGACGTCGGCGAAGCCGCCGAGCAGGGCGTTGAGGTTGTCCATCAGAGGATCCCCTGGAGGATGCCGGCGGGCAGGTTGACCCCGAGCCCGATGGCGAAGGCGTAGAAGGTGGCGAGGCTCATCGCGATCCCGACCGCCAGGCCGCGGACGTGGTGGCGGTTGCCGAGCGCGAAGGCCGAGAGCGCGAAGAGCAGGGCGCCGCTGATGACCCAGCCGAGCGGCTCGATGAGCAGCGCGTTGAGGACGAAGGCGCCGGCGAGGATGCTCACGGTCTTCCAGTCGGCGCCCTGGCCGAGCTCGACGTCCTCGCCCTCCTCGGCCTCGCCGACCCCGCCGCGCAGGACGTCGACGGCGTAGAGGACCGAGACCAGGAGGAGCAGGCCCCCGACCAGGAAGGGCATCGCCTTCGGGCCGATCGGGTCGTTGCTGCTCGTGACCGGGCCCAGGCGGCTCGCGTCGACGATGACGACGACCCCGGCCACGGCCAGGGCCGCGCACAGCCCGAGCTGTGCGCGGTCCCGGACCCGGCCGAGGGGACCCGCCCCCGAGCGCGTGCTGCCCTCGGGGACGGTGGTGGCCTCGGTCGTCATGTCAGGCCAGGCCGAGCGTGGTCAGGATGTCGGCGACCTTCTTGTCCTGCTCCTCGATGAAGGCCCCGAACTCGTCGCCGGTCTCGAAGGCGTCGACCCAGCCGCGCTTCTCCAGCTCGTCCTTCCAGGCCTGGGAGTCGTGCATCTTCGTGAAGGCGTCGACCCAGACGGCCTTGTCGGCGTCGGAGATGCCGGGGGGTGCCACGACGCCGCGCCAGTTGGTGAACTCCAGGTCGATACCGCTCTCCTTGAGGGTCGGCACGTCCGGGAGGGCGCTGACCCGCTCGGCGCTGGTGACGGCCAGGATGCGCACGTCGCCGGCCTCGACCTGGTCGAGGAACTCGCCGAACCCGCTGGCGCCGAACGCGATCTTCTTGCCGAGGATCGCCGGCAGGAGCTCGCCGCCACCGTCGTAGCTGACGTAGCTGACCTGCTGGGGGTCGATGCCCACGGTCTGGGCCAGCTGCATCGGCAGCAGGTGATCGGGGCCGCCCGGCGAGGAGCCGCCGCCGACCGCGAGGCCCTTCGGGTTCGCCTTCCAGGCCGCGACGAGGGCGTTGATGTCCTGGTACGGGGAGTCCTTCGGGACGACGATGGCCCCGGCCTCCTCGATGAGCTTGGCGACGGGGGTGGTCTCGCTGAGCTTGGCCTTCGACTTCTGGGTGTAGGCGGCGCCGACGACGCCGAGCCCCATCTGCATGGCGAGCTTGCCGTTGCCCTTCTCGTTGACGACCCGCTGGAGGCCCACCGTGCCGCCGGCGCCGGGCAGGTTGAAGACCTGGACGCTGCCGGTGATCTTCTCCTTCTCCATCACCTGGGCCGCGGTGCGGGCGGTCGTGTCGTACCCGCCTCCGGGGCTGTTGGGGACCATGTACTGCAGGCCGGTGGCGGGCGCAGCGTCCGCGGAGGCCGTGGCACCGCCGGTCCCCTGGTCCTTCGTGGCGCCGCAGCCGGTGAGGGCCAGCGAGGCCGCGACGAGGGCGCCGAGCGCGATGCGGTGGAGTCTCATCGTCGAGATCCCTTTCCTGTGGTGGAGTGGAACGCGATGATCGTGGTGGAGCCGGACCAGGGTTGTCGCGCTTCTGTCCGCAGTGGAGGTTGAGTACATAGTGGTCACGCTCAGGCGCCGTCGGGCGACCCTCGCCGGGCAGCTCTTCGCGCTCCAGCTGGCGATCATCGTGGTGGTGCTCGTCGCCGTGGCCGCGGTGTCGCTGGCGCAGTCGGAGGCCACCTTCGAGCGCACCGAGGGGCGCCGGGTCGCCGCCCTCGGTGAGCAGCTGGCCGCCAACCCCCTCGTGCGGGTGAGCCTGACGATGCCCGAGACGCGCACCGGGCTGGCGACCCTCGGACAGAGCGTCGTGACCCAGGCCGGCGTCTCCTCGGTGTCGTTCGCCGACCGCGACCTCGAGGTGCGCGTCTCGACCGACCCCTCCCTCGACGAGCAGCCGCTCCCGCTGGGCGACCAACGGGTGGCGGCCGGCGGCAGCTGGTCGGGGATGATCACCCTCGACGGGCAGGACTACCTCGCCTCGCAGGTCCCGGTGCTCGGCGGTGACGACGACGACAAGGACCCCGCCACCCCGACGCGCGCCGGGCAGCTGCTCGGCACCGTGATGGTCGCCGAGGCCACCCCGTCCACGTGGGAACGCCTCCAGGGCACGTCGTCCTACCTGCTCACCTACCTCGGCATCGCCCTGGCCGTCGGGCTCGGCGGGTCGTGGCTGCTGTCCCGGCGGATCAAGCGCCAGACCCGCGGGATGGAGCCGCGCGAGATCGCGGGCCTGGCCGAGCACCGCGAGGCGATGCTGCGCGGCATCGCCGAGGGTGTCATCGCGCTCGACACCCAGCAGCGCATCACCCTGGTCAACGAGGTCGCCCGCCAGCTGCTCGACCTGCCCGAGCACGCCATCGGCACGTCCGTCTCGGACCTGCGGATCGAGGGCCGGCTGCGCGAGGTCCTGGTGGGCGAGAACCCCGGTGGCGCCGCCGACCCCGCCGACCACGTCACCGCCGCGCGCGACGAGGTGGTCATCCGGCGCGGGCGGGTGCTGGTGATGAGCACCATGCGCGTCGTCAGCGGCGGTCGCGTGCTCGGCACGGTCACCACCCTGCGCGACCGCACTGCCCTGGCCGACCTCGAGCGCGAGATCGGCTCGTTCCGCTCGACCGCCCACGTGCTGCGCGCCCAGGCCCACGAGTTCGCCAACCAGCTGCACACCATCAGCGGCCTCATCCAGATCGGCGAGCTCGACGAGGTGGTGCGCTACGTCGACACCCTCAGCGAACGCCGGCACGCGCTCGACCTCGTGGTCAACACCCTCGTCCAGGACCCGACCATCGCGGCCCTGCTCATGGCCAAGGCGGCCACCGCCAACGAGCGGCGCATCGACCTCACCATCACCGAGGAGTCGCGCCTCGAGCGGCTCGAGACCCACGACGCCGCCGACGTCGCGACGGTGCTGGGCAACCTCGTCGACAACGCCTTCGAGCACGCGCCGCGGGGGCCGCTGACGCCGCCGTTCGTGAGGGTCCGGGTGCGCCAGGATGCGAGCACCGTCGAGATCGTCGTCACCGACTCGGGGCCGGGCGTGCCGGATGCGTTGCGCGCCAGCCTGTTCGAGCACGGTGTCACCACCAAGCGCGTCGACCCGATGGAGCACGGCGTGGGGCTGGCCCTGACCCGCTTGGTCTGCCGGCGGCGTGGGGGCGAGATCGAGGTCGAGCGGGTCGACGGGACGACCCGGTTCGTGGCCCGCCTCGGGGTGTCGACGTTCGTCGACCCCGACGCGCCGCCGCGGGTCGCCGTCGCCGAGGGGTTGGCGCGATGATCCGGGTGCTGGTGGTCGACGACGACTTCATGGTGGCGCGCATCCACGTGGGGTTCGTCGAGAAGGTCGACGGCTTCGAGGTCGTGGGCGTCGCGCACTCGGGGGCGGAGACGGTGGAGGCGGTCGAGGCGCTGCGCCCCGACCTGCTCCTGCTCGACCTGTACCTGCCCGACCGCTTCGGGCTCGACCTGCTGGCCGAGGTGCGCCGGGGGCCGCACCCGTGTGACGCCATCGTCATCACGGCGGCCAAGGAGAGCGAGTCGGTGCGGGCGGCCGTGCGCCTGGGCGTGGCCGACTACCTGCTCAAGCCCTTCGGGTTCCCCGACCTCGAGGAGCGGCTGCGGCGCTACGCCGGGCAGCGATCCCTGCTCGCCCGGGCCGAGGTCACCGGCCAGGAGGACGTCGACCGGGTGTTCCTGCGGGTCGGCGGTACGGCGCCGCCGCTGCCCAAGGGCCTCAGCCCCGAGACGGCACGGCTGGTCGAGGATGCTCTGGGGGCCGCCACCGCCCCGGTCTCGGCCACCGAGGTCGCCGAGACCGTCGGGATGTCGCGGGTCAGCGCCCGCCGCTACCTCGAGCACTTCGCGCAGGTGGGGCGGGCCGACGTGCGGCTGCGCTACGGAAGCACCGGGCGCCCCGAGCGGCAGTATCGCTGGGTCGGCTGAGGACCGTCAGTAGCAGCCGGTGGTCGTGGTCGCGAACAGGTCGACAGCCAGCCGGGACGATTTCGGGCTGGTCACTCCGTTGATGAGGAAGGCGAAGGGGCGGATGACGCCGTCGGTCCCCTCGGCGTATCCGGCCAGGGTCACCACGTCCGCCAGGCTGCCCGTCTTGGCGTGGACCCGGCCGGCGGCACACGAGTACGGCGAGACCTTGAAGCGTGACGCCAGCGTTCCCGTCTGCCCCGCCACGGGGAGTGCCGTCCGCGGCAGCATCACGGCCGTGAGGTCGGGGTCCAACGCGACGCGGAACAGCAGGGACGTGAGCGTGGCTGTCGGCATCCGGTCGCTGCGGGAGAGACCGGACCCGTCGCGCATGACGAAACCGTAGGTACCGACCCCGTTCTCCCTCAGCACGGTCACGGCGTTCGCCGTCGCGCCCGACCAGGTCGCCGGCCGGCCGCGGCGGATGGCTGCGACCCGCAGCAGGATCTCGGCGTAGTCGTTCTGGCTGACGTTGAGCATCGAGCCGACGATGCTCGAAAGAGGCGTGGAGGTGATGCTCGTCAGCTGGGTGGACCCGCTCGGAGCGGTCAGCCGCGCGAGGCTGCGCACTCCGATGCCGCGGGCTCGCAGCGCGGCGGTGAGGATGGCTCCCGCGTCGAGCGAGGTATCGGCCACGTCGCGGGAGTCCACGACCAGTGCGCGCACCGGCGCCACGTCGCCCGGAAGGTAGGAGCTCTTCCACCCCGTCGCGAGAGTCGGGGCCGGGAAGAGCGAGTCGTCGACCTTGACGTTGACCGTCAGGATGCCCTGGGCCTTCAGGGAGGTCGCGGCTGCGGCGGCCATCGTGGCGATGTTGCCCGAGGTCAGCCGCGGGTCGCCGACGCCCTTCAGGTAGAGCGACGACCGGTACCGGGGGTCCTGCAGCAACGGGGTGGTGAAGCGCGTGTCCTTCCCGATGGAGCGAAGAGCCGTGACGGCGGTGACGAGCTTCATGGTCGAGGCGGGCATCCGTGTCGTGGTCCCACCACGCTCCCAGATGGTGCGGTTGTGGTCGTCACTCACGCGCCCCGAGAACGCCGCGGTGAGCCCACCGGCACCCATGCGGCCGTTCAGCTTGGCCACGATGCGGGGCGTCTGGTCGGTGGTGGTGGTCACGTTCGCGCCCAGGCGCTGCGGAACCGGCACGGCCGGCACGAGCGCCGAGCCGGCCTTCGGCGGGGCCTGCACAGGAACGGGAGCGGCCACGGCTGGGGTGCCGACGACGCCGACGACGAGGGCGGCGAGCACGGCGGCAGCGTGACGGGTGGGATGCACGAGACGATTGTGGATCACTGACGAAGCATCCGTCCGCCGAAACGTCGACTCGGGTCGGACAGACTGTGGCGATGGCCAACGCCCCCGCGGCCGGGCACGCCCTCGACGTCCTCGGCCTCATCGCCCGCCGCGGTGAGCCGGTGCCGGCCGCGGCCATCGCGCGCGACCTGGGCCTGCCCCGCTCCAGCGTCTACCACCTGCTGACCGTGCTCGTGGAGCGCGGCTACGTGCGCCACCTGCCCGAGGAACGGCGCTACGGGCTGGGGCTGGCCGCGTACGAGCTGGGGTCGGCCTACCAGCGCCAGGCACCGCTGGAGCGGATGGCCCGCGGCCTGATGGACCGGCTCGTCGACGGCTGCGGCCACAACGCGCACCTGGCCGTGCTGCACGGCGGCGACGTGCTCTACGTGGTCGAGCACCGGGCGCCGGGTCGCCCGCTGCTGGTCACCGACGTGGGCGTGCGACTTCCGGCGCCCCTGACCGCCACCGGGCTGGCGATGCTGGCGGCCCTGCCGGCCGCCCAGGTCAGGGCGCTCTACCCCGACCGGGCCGCCCTGGTACGGCGCGACGGGCGCGGGCCGGCATCCACGACCCAACTGCGCTCCTGGCTGCAGGCGGTGCGCCAGCGCGGGTACGCGGTCGAGGACGGGCTGGTGACGCCGGGCCTGGGCTCGGTCGCGGTCGCCGTGCTCGACGCGAACGACTACCCGGTGGCCGCGGTGGCCGTCACCTACCCCCAGGCCGACGTCGACGACGCCGGCCGCGAGCACCTCGTCGCCGCCGTGGGGCGGACGGCCGGGGCGCTCGCGGCGCGGGTCGGGCGGGGGCGCTGAGCGCGGTCCGCGCGTGTCCCTGGGGTCAGGCGTCGATCGAGGACATGTCGCCGTAGCGGGGCCCGGCCACGGCGTCGCGCGGCACGGCGGCGTCGAGGGCCGCCAGGTCGTCGGCCGTGAGCTGGACCTCGAGCGTCCCGACGTTCTCCTCGAGGTACTTCACCCGCTTGGTGCCGGGGATCGGGGCGACGTCGTCACCCTGCGCCAGCACCCAGGCGAGCGCGAGCTGGCCCGGCGTGCAGCCCTTCTCCTCGGCGATGGCGCGCACCTTGGCGACCAGGCGGAGGTTGGTCTCGAGGGCCTCCCCCTGGAAGCGCGGGAAGTACGCCGTGCGGCGCGAGTCGTTCGCCTCGAGCTGCTCCTCGGAGGTGATGGCGCCGGTGAGGATGCCGCGACCCAGCGGCGAGTAGGGCACCAGGCCGATGCCGAGCTCGCGGATCGTCGGCAGGATCTCGTCCTCGAGGTCGCGGGTGAAGAGGCTGTACTCGGTCTGCAGCGCGGTGATCGGGTGGACGGCGTGGGCGCGGCGGATGGTCTCGGCCGAGGCCTCCGACAGGCCGAGGTGGCGGACCTTGCCGGCCTCGACGAGCTCCTTCATCGCCCCGACGGTCTCCTCGATGGGGACGGCCTTGTCGACCCGGTGCTGGTAGTAGAGGTCGATGTGGTCGACACCGAGGCGCTGGAGGCTGGCGTCGCAGGCGGCGCGGACGTACTCGGGGCTGCCGTCGATGCCGAGGCGGGCGCCGTCCTCGCCGCGCTTGTTGCCGAACTTGGTCGCCAGCTGCACCTCGTCGCGGCGGCCGGCGATGGCCTTGCCGACCAGGCGCTCGTTGGTGAACGGGCCGTACATGTCGGCGGTGTCGAGGAAGCTGACGCCCAGGTCGAGCGCGCGGTGGACGGTGTCGATCCCGGTCTGCTCGTCGCCGGTGCCGTAGAACTCCGACATCCCCATGCAGCCGAGGCCGAGGGCCGAGACAGTGAGGGCGGAGGTGGTGCCGAGGGTGCGGTGCTGTGTCGTCATGTCCCCCAGCCAACTCCTTCGAGCGCGCTCCAGGTCAAGCCCGGGCGACCTCCGCCTCCTGGCGGGCCACGACGTCCTCGTAGATGCCGATCTTCTGGTCGATGGCCCCGAGGTGCTCGGTGACCTCGGCCAGCTGGTCGAGGACGACCCGCCGGTGCGCGCGCAGGAGCTCGAGCCGGTCGGCCTCGGTGCCGCTGCCGGCGCGGACCAGGTCGGCGTAGCGGCGGACGTCGCGGATCGGCATCCCGGTGGCGCGCAGCCGGCTCAGCAGCCCGATCCAGCGCAGGTCGGCCTCGGTGTAGCGCCGGTGGCCACTGCTGGAGCGGCCGACGGCGCGCAGCAGGAGGCCGTCCTTCTCGTAGTAGCGCAGGGTGTCGGTCGTCAGGCCGGTGCGCTCGGCGGCCTCGGCGATCGAGAGGCCGGCGAGGGGTGCGGTGGTGGCGGTCGCGGTGCTCACGGCAGCCATCCTCGCGCCTGGAGCCCACTCCAGGTCAAGCCGCGGCCCGAGACGGTCGGTCCGTCCCGGCCACCGTAGGGTCGGGGGATGCCGGACACCCCCGTGAGCGTCGTCGTCCTGGCCGGTGGCCGGTCGACCCGGTTCGGTGCCGACAAGCTGGCCGCCCCGCTGCGCGGCACCACCGTGCTCGACCACCTGCTCGATGCCCTGCCGGCCGCCTGGCCGGTCGTCGTGGTCGGGCAGGAGCGCGAGACGCGGCGCGCGGTGACGTGGGCGCGCGAGGACCCGCCCGGCGGAGGCCCGCTGGCCGCGCTGCTGGCGGGCGTCGCCGTCGCGCGGGCCGACCTGGTGGCCGTCGTGGCGGGTGACATGCCGGAGGCGGCGCCGGCGCTGGAGCGGTTGGTGGCGGTGCTCACGGCGGCCGGCCCCGAGGTGGAGGCGGCCGTGGGGGTCGACGACGAAGGGGTCCCCAACCCCCTGCTGGCGGCCTACCGGCGCGCGGCGCTCGCGGCCCGGGCGGCGCTGCCGACCGCGGGCGTCCCGGCCCGCTCGCTGCTGTCGCTGGCGCACGTCGAGGTGCCGGTGCCCGGGCGGGAGGCGCACGACGTCGACACCCGGGCCGACCTCGATTCCTTCGGCCCGCGGGCATAGCCTCGGGGGATGCAGGCGATCACGATCCCCGAGCCCGGCGGGCCCGACGCCCTCGTCCTCTCCGACGTCGACACCCCCGCGCCGCAGGCCGGCGAGGTGCTGGTGCGTGTGGTCGCCGCCGGGGTGAACCGGGCCGACACCATGCAGCGCCAGGGCCACTACCCGCCGCCGCCGGGCGAGTCCGAGGTCCCGGGGCTCGAGGTGAGCGGCACCGTCGAGGCGCTGGGTGACGGCGTCGACGGCTGGGCGGTCGGCGACGAGGTGTGCGCGCTGCTGGCCGGGGGCGGGTACGCCGAGCTGGTGAGGGTGCCCGCGGGGCAGCTGCTGCCGGTGCCGGCCGGGGTGGCGCTGGCCGACGCCGCCGCGCTGCCCGAGGTGGCGTGCACGGTGTGGTCGAACGTCTTCCTGACGGCCAACCTGCAGCCGAGCGAGACGCTGCTGGTGCACGGCGGGTCCTCAGGGATCGGCACCATGGCCATCCAGCTCGCGAAGGCCGTGGGGGCCACGGTGGCGGTCACCGCGGGGAGCGCCGAGAAGCTCGAGGCCTGCCGGGCCCTGGGCGCCGACATCCTGGTCAACTACCGCGACGAGGACTTCGTCGAGCGGGTGCGCGAGGCCACGGGCGGGCGCGGCGCCGACGTGGTGCTCGACAACATGGGCGCGAAGTACTTGGGGCGCAACGTCGACGTGCTGGCCCCCAACGGGCGGCTGGTCGTCATCGGCCTGCAGGGCGGGCGCGTGGGGCAGCTCGACCTCGGGGCGCTGCTGGCCAAGCGCGCGGCGGTCATCGCCACGTCGCTGCGGGCGCGTCCCCGCGCCGAGAAGGCCGCCATCGTGGCCGCGGTGCGCGAGCACGTGTGGCCGCTGGTGGCCGACGGCGTGGTGCGCCCGATCATCCACGCGCGCCACCCGCTGGCCGAGGCGCCGGCCGCGCACCGCGAGATGGAGGAGAGCGGCCACATCGGCAAGATTCTGCTCACCGTGGGCTGACGGCTCGCCGCGGCGGCTGCGGGCCGATCGATGCGGCCGTGATCCCCCGCCAGGCGGGCCGGACGACCGAGCTGGCCCCGAACCAAGCACTACCGGCGGCCCTGGCGCTCGTCGCGCAGCTACCGGCCCGCTGACGCCGGCCGCCCGCGACCGAGGCTGGCCGGGAAAGGTGTGCGGCCGCGCAGGTCCGGATCCTCCGAACCATGAGCCAGGCCCCTCCGGCCGGGGCCGCCGCCCCTCCGCTCACGTTTCGGAGCACATGGATGAGTGCTCCGCACGGTGAGGCGCGGCCTCACGTCTCGGAGCACATGGATGGGTGCTCCAGGAGGGGGGCGCCGGCTCGGGATCGGGAGCATCCGGACCTCATCGAACACCCCCTTCCGCGGCCGGACTGGGCCGGATGCCGGCGCGCCCCGGGGCCCGCCGGGCCCGCGGCACCGCGTCGACGCGTGAAGCGGCATCGCGCTCAGTTGACCTGGCGGTCCCGGCCCTCCCAGTACGGCGCGCGCAGCTTGAACTTCTGCAGCTTGCCGGTGGCGGTGCGGGCCAGCTCGGAGCGGAACTCCACCGACGTCGGCGCCTTGTAGCCGGCCGCGCGCTCCTTGCACCACGCGATGATCTCGGCCTCGGTGACCTGCGCGTCGGAGGAGACCACGACGAGCGCCTTGATCGTCTCGCCCCACTTCTCGTCGGGCACGCCGATCACCGCCACCTCCGTGACGGCCGGGTGGCTGAAGATGACGTCCTCGACCTCGACCGACGAGACGTTCTCGCCGCCGGTGATGATGACGTCCTTCTTGCGGTCGGAGATGGTCAGGTACCCGTCATCCCCGATGGTGCCGCCGTCACCGGTGTGGAACCAGCCGTCCTCGAGCGCGCGGGCCGACTCCTCGGGCTGCTGCCAGTACCCCTCGAGCACCACGTTGGAACGCGCCAGCACCTCGTTGTCGGGCGACAGCGACAGCGACACCCCGAGCGCCGGCGCCCCGGCCCGCACCAGGCGCGAGGCCCGCTCCTCGGGCGACAGGTCGTCCCACTCGGCGCGGTGGCGGTTGATGGTCAGCAGGGGCGAGGTCTCGGTGAGGCCGTAGATCTGGATGAACTCCCAGCCCAGCTCGGCCTCCACCCGCGCCACCGTCTTCGTGGGAGGCGGCGCCCCGGCCACGATGATGCGCACGCGGTCACGTCCGGGGATCTCCCCCTCCCAGGACTGGGCCGCCTCGAGCACCGCGTTGACCACGGCGGGCGCCGCGCACATGAACGTCACCCCGTGGCGCTCGACCCGGCGCAGGATCTCGGCACCGTCGACCTTGCGCAGCACGATCTGCGGCACCCCGAGCCCGGTGGTGGCGAACGGCATCCCCCACCCGTTGGCGTGGAACATCGGCAGGGTGTGCAGGTACACGTCGCGGTCGGTGACCCCGGCGTGCAGCGCGAAGGTCAGCGCGTTGGTCCAGATGTTGCGGTGGGTGATCTGCACACCCTTGGGCCGCGCCGTGGTGCCCGAGGTGTAGTTGATGGTGGCCGTGGCGTTCTCGTCGGGCTCCCAAGCGCGCGGTTCGACGCCCTCGGCCGCGAAGATCGCCTCGTCGTCGCCCAGCACGAACCGATGCTCGGCCCCCACCGAGGACAGCGCCTCGTCGACCTCGGGGTCGACGAGCAGCACGCGAGACCCCGAGTGCTCGACGATGTAGCGGATCTCGTCGGGGCGCAGCCGGAAGTTGACCGGCACCAGCACCCGCCCGGACCCGCACACCCCGAAGAACGCGACCAGCATCCGGGCCGCGTTGTGCGACACGATCGCGACCCGCTCGCCCACCCCGATGCCGAGCTCGTCGAGCCGCGCAGCCTGCCGCTTCGCGAGCGCAGCGACCTCGGCGTACGTGAGGTCGGGCAGCGGGTCGGCCACCTGGCTGGGCTCGTCGACGACCCCCACGCGGTCGCCGTAGACCGTACGGGCACGGTCGATGAAGTCGGACACGGTCATCGGGACCAGCATCGGTCTGCCTCTCCGTCGAAGGGACCTGCACCCGACATCCTGCGTCCTCCCGGCCCCGGGCGCCAGCACCCGTTCGGCAGAAGGGACGATCGCGGCGGCGAGCGGCCCGCTCGACCGACCGGAGCGGCTTGACCGATCCCGGTGATACTCGGTATACATGGCTCCGTCGAGCACGGAATACCCGGTATGCATCCGGGAGGGAGCAGGTCGGGATGTCGGTACGGCTGGGCCTGATGGCCCTCCTCGCGGAGGGCGAGTCCTACGGCGCCCGGCTGCGCTCGGAGTTCGAGGAGCGCACCGGCGGCACCTGGCCGCTGAACGTCGGTCAGGTGTACACCACCCTCGAGCGCCTGGTGCGCGACGGCCTCGTCGAGCAGACCGGGGAGGCCGACTCCGAGGGCCGCATCGGCTACCGCCTCACCGACGCCGGCCGCGCCGAGCTCGACGCCTGGTGGGCGACCCCGGTCGACCGCACCAGCACCCCGCGCGACGAGCTCACCATCAAGCTGGCCCTTGCGGTCACCGCGCCCGGGGTCGACGTCGAGCGGGTGGTGCAGAGCCAGCGCACCTCGACGCTGCGCCACCTGCGCGACCTCACCCGGCTCAAGCGCGACGCCCTCGGCCGTGCGGAGGGGACGGCCGAGGGCGTCGCTGCGGCCCAGCACGGGCTGGCCTGGCTGCTGGTCCTCGAGAACCTCGTGTTCGCCGCCGAGGCCGAGGTGCGGTGGCTCGACCACGTGGAGTCCACCCTCGCCCGCCACGCCGTCACCGTGGAGCGGGCCGCGCGCGCGGCGCGCGCCACGACGAGCAGCGCGAGCGACACCGGCAGCACCGTCACGTCACCCGGCGCCACGCCGGCACTTCTGGAGGGGAACCCGTCATGAGCACCACACCGCACGTCGTCATCTCCGACGTCACCCGGGTCCACGGCACCGGCGAGACCGCGGTCACCGCGCTCGACCACGTGTCGCTCGAGATCCACCCCGGCGAGCTCGTCGCCGTCATGGGCCCCAGCGGCTCGGGCAAGTCCACCCTGCTCAACGTCGCCGGGGGCCTCGACCGCCCCACCTCGGGCACCGTCTCGATCGGCGGCGACACCCTCGGCGACCTCGGGCCGCGCGACCTCGCCCAGCTGCGCCGCCGCCGGATGGGGTTCGTCTTCCAGGACTACAACCTCATCCCCAGCCTGACCGCCGCCGAGAACGTCGCCCTTCCGCTCGAGCTCGACGGCACCCGGGCCCGGTTGGCGCGCCGCCAGGCCCGGCACACCCTCGACCTGATGAACCTCATGGAGCTCTCCGACCGCTACCCCGACCAGATGTCGGGCGGCCAGCAGCAGCGCGTCGCCATCGCCCGGGCCCTGGTCGGCACGCGGCGCTTCGTGCTGGCCGACGAGCCCACCGGAGCCCTCGACAGCCACACCGGCGAGGAGGTGCTGCGCGTCCTGCGCGAGCGCTGCGACGCCGGGGTCGCCGGGCTGCTCGTCACCCACGAGGCCCGGCACGCCGCCTGGGCCGACCGCGTGGTGTTCCTGCGCGACGGGCGGGTCGTCGACACCACCGGCGCCGAGCGCGCCGAGGACCTCCTCGCCGGCGACGGCGCCCGATGAGCACCCAGGCACCGCCCCGACCCGAGGTCGACGCCGGCCGCCACGGCACCGGCCCGACCGCCGGCGAGCCGGGCCGCCTCGACCGCTGGCGCGCGTCGTGGGCGGTGGCGCTGCGGATGGCGCGCCGCGACGTGCGCCGGCACCGCGGCCGCTCGGCCCTCGTGGTCGTGATGGTGCTGCTGCCGACGCTGCTGCTGTCGACGGTCGTCACCATCGCCTACACCTCCGACGTCACCGGCGCCGAGAAGATCCCCGCCGCGATGGGCAGCGGGCAGGCCCTGCTCCAGCTGCCCGACACCATGCGCGTCGCCCAGGGCGCCGATCCCGACGCGGGGTTCTCGGGCGGCAGCACGGACGCCCGCACCATCCCCGGCTACTACCGCGACGCCTCGACCACCGCCAACGCGGAGGCGATCTCGCGCCTGGTCGGGGCGCCGGTGGCGGCCCTGGGCCGGTTCACCGCCCGCACGACCGTCGACGACCGCCGGGTGTCGGTCTCCGGCCTGGCCCTCGACGGCCGCCTCGGCCTCGGCCCGAAGCTGCAGCTGCTCTCCGGGCGCTGGCCCGCCACCCCCTCCGCCGACCCGGCCACGCCGGCCGAGGTGCTCGTGACCGCGGCCGGGACGCGCCGGGGCCTGCCGTCGAGCGGCACCGTCGTCGTCTCCGTCGACGGCACCCAGCGCACGGTGCGGGTCGTCGGGACGGCCGCGAGCGCGGACGGCTGGAACACCCCCGGCCTGGTCAGCGCCGCGCCGCTGGCCCCCACCGTGGTGCCCGACGGCGGCTGGATCGTGCTGGGGTCCGACCCGGTCACCTGGCCCGAGGTACAGCGCCTCAACGAGTACGGCCTCCGGGTCACCTCCGCCGCCGTGCTGCGCGACCCCCCGCCGCTGGCGCAGCTGCCGGCGGAGGTCCGCGCCGACGCCGGCGCCGAGTCGCAGCGCACCGGGATGATGGTCGGCCTGGCCGCGGCCATGCTGCTCATCGCGACGACGCTGCTGGTGGGCCCGGCCTTCGCGGTCAGCGCCACCCGGCAGCGCCGGACCCTGGCGCTGGCCGCCAGCAACGGCGCCGACACCGCCGCGCTGCGGCGCACCGTGCTGGCCCAGGCCCTGGTGCTGGGCACCCTCTCGGCCCTGCTCGGGGTGGTCCTCGGCGTGGGCGTGGCGCGCCTGCTCGTCCTCTGGGACTCCACCACCGACTACCCCAGCCTGTCCGGGCCGTTCGACGAGCGCGTCCCCGTGCTCCTGGCCGTCGCCGCCTGCGCCACCCTCTCGACCCTGGTCGCGGCCCTCGTGCCCGCCCGGCGCCTCGGGCGGCTCGACATCGTCGGGGTCATGCGCGGGCAGAGCGTCTCGCCCCGCCCCAGCGTGCTGGTGCTCGCGGTCGGCGCGCTGCTCACCGCGGTTGGCGCCGTCCTGACCCTCGGCGGCACCGGCGTCGTCGACACCACGGCGGTGTCGATGCTGGCCGGCGACAGCGGCGAGACCATGGTGGTCGTGGGCGCCGTCGTCCTCATCCTCGGGTCCATCCTCCTGGTGCCGATGGTACTGGCCGGGCTCGGCCGGGTGGGGGGCCGCCTGCCCACGTCGCTGCGGATGGCCGCGCGCGACCTGGCCCGCCACCGCGCCCGCAGCGCGCCCTCGGTCGCCGCCGTGCTGGCCGTGGTCGCCGGTCTCACCTTCGGGCTGACCGGGCTGGCGTCCGACACCGAGCAGAACCGGCGCGAGTACACGCCCACCACGCTGCCGGGCGAGGTCCTGGTCGTCAGCGGGTACGGCGACGACGGCCTCACCGACGAGGCGGTGCAGCAGGCGGCCCCCGGCCTCACGGTGATCCCCGACCCCGTGGCCGCGGGCGACCCGGGCCGGTACAGCGCCACCCCGCCGCAGCAGGCCTACCGGGCCCCGTTCGTGAGCCTGGTCCCCCAGGGCTGCTCCGTGGAGCAGACCCTGTCGTCGGGGGCCACCCCGGTGGAGCGCTGCATGGTCGCCGGCACCGAGAGCTTCGGCTCCGGCGACGTGCTGGTCCTGCCGGCCGACGAGCTGGTGCGCCGCCTCGGGCTCGACGCCGCCGACGCCGCGAAGGTCCGCGCCGGGGCGGCCGTGGTGATGGGGACCACCGACGCGAGCGCCCGCCTGGTGCGCGGCACCCGCGCCGCGGATCCCCAGGCCACCGAGCCCGTCGACCCGGCCGTCGAGATCGTCTCCGACCGGCAGGTCCCGCTGGTGGGCCTGCCCCGCGACCGCACGGAGGCCGCCGCCCTGCTCGGTGCCTCGATGGCCCTGCCCGCGGGCACCGCCACCACGGCCGGATGGCCCACGCTCACCCACCTCTGGACCGTGCGCGACCCTTCCGGTGCGCCGGTGTCCGACGCCGCCGTCGAGCAGCTGCAGCAGCGCCTCGGCGACCAGGTCGGGGTCCATCGCGAGGACGGCTTCCAGCGCGGCGACCGCGTGGTGGTGGCCATCCTGCTGGCGGTCTTCGGGCTGCTGATCCTGGTCGTCACGCTCACGTCCACCGCGCTGACGCTGGCCGAGCAGCAGTCCGACCAGGCCACCCTCGCCGCGCTGGGGGCGACGAGGGGGACCCGCCGGGTGATGGCGGCCGCGCAGGCGTTCGTGCTGTCGGTGGTCGGCTGCGTGCTGGGGGTGGCCGTGGGGCTGGTCCCGGGCATCGCCATCGCGCGCCCGCTGACGTCGTCGTCGTACGACCCCCTGACCGGCGCGATGACCGGCGGCGGGAGCATCCTCGTCATCCCGTGGCCGTCGCTGCTGGTCGTCGGGCTGCTGGTACCGGTGGTGGCGGCCGGGCTGGCCGCGGCCGGCATCCGGAGGGCGCCTCAGGTCACCCGCCGCGCGACCTGAGGGAGGGACGCGAGCCGGTAGCATCGGGAGCGCACAGGGTCCTGGTGCGTCGTTGGAGGCGGGTTCGGCGCACGCTCGCTCCGCCCTCCCCGGGCGCACGACCCAGGAAGCCGACACCCGATGTCACCCCTCGCCAGCTACCGGCGGCTGTTCTCGCTCGCCGGCCCGCGCTACGTCCTCGTCGCGTTCGTCGGGCGGCTGCCCCTCGCCATGAGCCAGATGGGCACGCTCCTCCTCGTCGCCGGCACCACCGGCTCCTACGCGCTGGGCGGCGGCGCCGCCGGCGCCCTGGCCGTCGCCAACGCGGTGGGCGCGCCGGTCGCGGGGTCGCTCGCCGACCGCATCGGCCAGCGGCCAGTCGTTCTCGTGCAGTCCCTGGCCGGTGGGGTGGCCCTGCTGGCGCTCGTGGCACTCGCCGTGTCCGGGCGGTCACCGGCCGTCGTCATCGCCGCGGCCGCGGTGGCCGGCGCCGCGATGCCGCAGATCGGGCCGCTGGCCCGGGTGCGCTGGCGTCCGCTGACGCGGGGCCAGGGCGCCGCGCAGCCGCGCCTGATGGAGACCGCGTTCTCCTACGAGGGGGCGGCCGACGAGGCCTCGTTCGTCCTGGGGCCGGCCCTCATCGGGGTGCTGGTGGTGCTGGTCAGCCCGGCGCTGGCGGTGTCGGTGGCGGCGGTGCTGCTGCTCGCCTTCGGCACGGCCTTCGCGCTGCATCCGACCGCGGCCCTGGCGCACGCGCACCGCTCGACGGCCGCGGCGACCGGCCGGCTGCTCACCGCGGCCTTCGGGGTGCTCCTGGGCGCGCAGCTGCTCATCGGGGTGCTGTTCGGCTCCATCCAGACGGGCACGACCGTGCTCACGACCGCGGCCGGGCAGCCAGGGATCGCCGGGCTGGTGCACGCCTCGCTCGGGGTGGGCTCGGTGCTCGCCGGCCTCGCGGTGGCCGGCCTACCCGCGCGCTTCGGGTTCCCGTCACGGGTGCTGGTGGCCGCGCTCGGGCTCGCTCTGCTCACCACGCCGCTGCTCGTGACCGACTCGGTGCCCCGGCTGTTCGCGGTCGTGCTCGTGCTGGGCTTCGTGATCGCGCCCTACATGATCAGCGTGTTCGTCCTCGGCGAGCGGGCGGTGCCGGCCTCGCGGGTCGGGACGGCGATGACGCTGCTCGCGGCCGTGACGGGCGTCGGCTATGCCCTGGGGTCGGCCGTCGCGGGTCGGCTGGCGGACGTGCACGGCCATCCCGGGGCGTTCGCCGTGACGGTCGCGGCCGGGTCGCTGGCCGCGCTGCTGGCGCTGGCCGCGCAGCCGGTGCTGCGCCGGGTGCCGGTGACCGGCCGGATGTCGGGCGACGACGTCGGAGCCGTCGAGGGCGCCCCGGCCTGAGCGGGCTCGAGACAAGACCTCGCCGTCGAGACCCCGGCTTCGAGCCCTTGTCTCGTGACCTTTTCGGGGTCACCCCGAAAAGCCGAGGTGAGGGGGCGGGGTGCTGGGGCGCGATCAGACCGGCGACGTCACCGACAGCACGTCGCCGGGCTGGCACCCCAGGACGTCGCACACGGCGGTGAGAGTGCTGAACCGGATGGCCTTGGCGCGGTCGTTCTTCAGCACCGACAGGTTCACCACCGTCACCCCCACCGCCTCGGCGAGCGCGGCCAGAGTCATCCCGCGCTCCTCCAGCAGCCGGTCGAGGTGGCACACCACCCGGTGCGGCTCGTCGACCGGCATCAGACCAGGCCCTGGACGTCTTCGCGCAGCCGGCTGCCCGCCTTGAACGCCTCCGCCAGGAGGGCCGCCACCATGCCGGTCACCAGCGGGAGCCACGGGACGGAGATCCAGACGCCGGGTGACAGGTCCCCGGAGTCGATGGTCGTGGTGAGGGCGCCGCGGGCGGCCATCTCGAGGAAGAACGCCACGGACGTCCCGAGGACGAGTGCCGCGGCGACGGCCCGTAGGCGCGTGACGTTGGCGGGCTGGAAGGGGTCGCCGGCGGCGACGGACCGCATCAGCCGCCACACGGCCCAGCACGTGACGAGCACGATCGCCAGGTACAGCACCCCGGGCGCCAGGCCCAGCAGCCGCTGCCCCACGCCGGGGTCGCGGACCAGCACCTCGTAGGTCGCAGGCCCGGGCCGCAGGCCGGAGGCCTCGAGGGCCGGCACCGACACCTCGCTGGTCAGCTCGAGCGGGATGGCGTCGCCTCGTACCCAGGCGAGGAGCGGCCCGACCAGCCAGGCCCAGAGTGCGGCGAGGGCGACGACGACCAGCAGGCCGATCAGGCCCCAGCGGTCGGAGCGGTCGAACGCCAGGGGGTCGCGACGGGGTGTGGGGGTCGAGGCCATGGTTCGGTCCTTTCATATCGACCGTCGATGTACTATCGAGAGACGATATGCATATCGAGAATCGATGTCAAGGGGTCGCGGTCGCGAGGTGGGGCAGGATGAGAGGATGAATGACCAGGCGAGCCAGCAGGACGAGCAGGGCCGGGGCCAGGGCCCGGACCACGGCGACGACGAGCAGCGCGTGGTGCCCGCGACCGTGGTCGGCGACGAGGACCGCATCGTGGTCGTGACGCCCGACGGGATGGGCGTGGCACCGCGGGAGGCGCCGGCCGCCGACCCCGACGACGACGGCACGAGCACCGCCCGCCGGCGCCCCACCAACCCCGCCGACCTCGTCGAGCAGCCGGCCAAGGTCATGCGCATCGGCGCCATGGTCAAGCAGCTCCTCGAGGAGGTGCGCAGCGCGCCGCTCGACGAGCAGGGCCGGGCCCGCCTCGCCGACGTGCACGAGCGGTCCATCGCCGAGCTCAAGGACGGCCTGGCCCCCGAGCTGGTCCAGGAGCTCGAGCGCATCGCCCTGCCCTTCAGCGACGAGGCGCCCAGCGACGCCGAGCTGCGTATCGCCCAGGCCCAGCTGGTCGGCTGGCTCGAGGGTCTGTTCCACGGCATCCAGACCGCCCTGGTCGCTCAGCAGATGGCGGCCCAGGCGCAGCTGCAGCAGATGCGCCAGCTGCCGCCCGGCTCCCACCCCGGGATGCCGCACCCGGGCGCCGGGATGCCGGGCATGGCCGGGGCACCGTCCGAGCCGGGGCACGCCGAGGGCACCGGCCAGTACCTCTAGGCGCCGAGCGGCCGAGCGGCGCCCTCACCCCTCAGACCGGCACCGCGACGTCGACACGGCCCAGCGAGCGCAGCGGCGACAGCCAGCCGAAGACCGCGGCGACGAGCCCGACCGAGACCACCGCCACCATGGCGCCGCGCACGCCCAGCAGCCCGGCGACCGCGCTGGCCCCCAGGGCGCCGGTGGTCCAGCCGACGCCGAACGAGAGCATCCGGCCGGCGGTGTTGACCCGCCCGAGCAGCGGCTCGGGGGTGACCTGCTGGCGGTAGGTCATCGAGTTGAGCACGACGCTCTGGTAGAAGACGCCCCACACCACCATGGCCACCACGGCGACCGGCCAGGCCGAGGCGGTGGCCACCACGATGCCGGCGACGGCCGACGGGCCGAGCGCCACGAGCGTGACCCGGGCCGGCGGCATCCGGCGCAACAGCCACGGGGTGAGCGCCGCGGCGGTGACACCCCCCACGCCCCAGGCCGCGAAGACCAGGCCGAAGCGCCAGCCGCTGGTGCCGACCCCGAGCAGCCGGTCGGCGTAGGGCACCGACAGGGCCATGAACCCCGCGCCCGAGAGCGACATGAGGAAGCCGATGACCGTCTGGGCCCGCACGCCGCTGTGGGCCCAGAGGAACCGCAGCCCGACCAGCACCTCGGCGCCCAGGACCCGTGGTCGCAGCGGCGGCAGGTCGCGCCGGTCCGAGAGGCGCACCCGGATGCGGGCCACGAACAGCGCCGACAGCACGAAGCTGACGGCGTCGACCCCCAGCAGCACGGCCGGATGTGCCAGAGCCAGCAGCACCCCGGTGAGCATCGGCACGCCCAGGTCGAGCAGCGAGCCCACCCCCCAGACGGCGGCGTTGGCCTCGCCCAGGCGCGCGCGCCCGACGATCGCCGGCAGGGCCCCGAACGCGGCGCCGTCGAAGAAGACGAAGCAGGTCTGCGTGACGAACCCCGCCAGCAGCGCGTGGGTGACCGTGAGCGCGTCGAGGGCGTAGGCGACCGGGACCGACCCGATGGCGCAGGCGCTGAGCAGGTCGGCCGCGACCATGACCCGGCGGCGGTCGAGCCGGTCGGACAGGGCGCCCGAGACCAGCCCGAAGAACAGGTAGGGCAGACCCTCGACCAGGGTGACCAGGGCGGTGAGCGCCGGGCTGCCGCTGAGCCGGTAGACGAGCACCGGGAGGGCGACCGCCGTGACGAGGGTGCCCAGGATGGACACGACGCGGGCGCCCCAGAACGCGCGGAAGTCGCGGTCGGCCCGCAGCGGAGCGACCGGCACCGGGCCGGTCGACGAGGGCGGGGCGCCCCCCGCCCCTTCCGGCCCGCTCACGCCGTGCGCCGCGACGTGATGACGACCGGGCGACCCAGGAGGTAGGCGCGCCCGTCGGCGTGCCGCCGCAGCCCGACGCCCAGGAGCAGCTCGAGGGCCAGCTTGGCCAGCAGCACCACCACTGCGAGGGTGAGCTCGAGCGGCCGACCGAGCGGGACGAGCTCCTTCCCGTCGTGCTGCCCGACGAACGGGAGGAAGAGCGCGACGTAGGCGAGCGCCATCCGGGCGTAGGCACGCACGTAGTCACCGATCGAGACGGGCGTCCGGGCGCGCAGCCGGTCGGCCATCCCCCAGCCGGCCGCCAGGAACCCGACCCCGCCGAGCACCACGACGGTGAGCACCGGGCTGCGCAGCGGAGCCGTGGGCAGCACGGTGCCGAGGCCGACGAGGAAGGGCACCAGCGCGAACATCCCGTAGTGGATGCCGAAGAACAGGGTGCCCCAGCGACGGGCGCCGGCCGGCGCGAGCAGACCGCGCACCAGGGTCCAGGCGTAGATGGTGACGACCTCGAGCGCGAGCCAGAGCCAGACGTCGCCGTAGCCGATGACGCCGGAGAGCACCGCGAGGAGCGGGCCGAGGTTGACGACCAGCACGACCGCGACGAGCAGGCGGCGGGCCCACAGCTCGGGCATCCCGGCCGACAGTCGACCGACGAGCTCCAGGCCGAGGACCCGCCCCAGCCCGGTGAGCAGCGCGTTCACCGGCTGTCCTCCCCCTGTCTGCGTCGGCCCCCAGTACGAGCAGAGCGTACCGACGTCCACCGACGGGCACGGGCACGCCGAGGCCGCCGCGGCGACTACCGTGCGCAGCAGGCCGGCTCCGGGCCCCGAACCCAGGAGGCACCATGCGCGCAGTGGTCTACGACCGGCCCCGGTCCTTCGCCGTCCAGGAGGTCCAGCGCCCCAGCGCCGGCCCGGGCCAGGTGGTGGTCGACGTCGACCGCGCCGGGGTCTGCGGCACCGACCTGCACCTGCACGAGGGCGGGTTCTTCGCGGCGTTCCCCCTGACACCGGGGCACGAGTCGACCGGCGTCGTGCGCGAGGTGGGCGACGGGGTCGGGCACCTGAGGGTGGGCCAGCGGGTGGCCGTCGACAACGCCTCGGCCTGCGGACACTGCCCGGAGTGCTCGCGCGGCCACCACCTGTTCTGCGAGGACTTCCTGTCCCTCGGGGTCAACGCGCCCGGCGGGTTCGCCGAGTCGATCGTCAGCCCGGCGCACAAGGTCTACCAGGCCGACGACCTGCCCGCCGAGGTCGCCGTGTTCGCCGAGCCGCTCGCGTGCGCGGTGCACGGGATGGACGTGCTGGGCCTGCGCCCCGGGGCCGACGTGCTGGTGGTGGGGGCCGGCACGACCGGGCTGCTGCTGGCCCAGCTGCTGCTGCACGGCGGGGCCGGCCGGGTGACGATGGCGGCGCCGACGGCGTTCAAGCTGGCGCTGGCCGAGTCCTTCGGCGTCGACCGGGTGGTGCCGGTGACCCGCGACGCCGAGGCCACCGCGCGCACCCTGGCCGCACTGCAGCCCGGCGGGTTCGACGTGACGGTCGACGTCACCGGGGCGGCGGCCGTGGTCGCGACCCTGCCGGGCCTGACCGCGACCAACGGCACCGTGTTCGTCTACGGGATGTGCGCCGAGGACGCCCGCATCCCGCTCAGCCCGTACGACGTGTTCCGGCGGCAGCTGACCGTGAAGGGTTCCTTCGCCCAGGTCGACTGCATGGACCGGTCCTTGGCCTGGCTGCGCTCGGGCCGTGTCCGCACCGACGGGCTGGTCACGCACCGGTTCCCGCTGTCGGAGTACGGCGCCGCGCTCGAGACGCTGCGCAGCGACCCCACGAGCCTCAAGGTCCTGGTCGACCCCACCGCCTGACGTCGGGCCGACCTCAACCTGGGAAACCGTTCTTGCGGAACCGGTTTCCCGGCGTGAAGGACCGAGGCCCACCTCGGTGGGTCAGGACGCGAACTCCATCGTGACCACCGCGGCCGGGTCGATGGTCGTGATCAACGTCGTGTAGAAGGTCTTCGCCTGGTCCTTCAGGACGCCCTGGTTCGAGTCGAGGTACTTCTGCTGGGCCTTCTGGTCGAGGATCTCGTTCACCATCTTGAGCTTGTCAGGCTCCGGCGCGGTCCAGCTCAGGAAGTCGCCGGCCTCCGTGGCGACCTCGAACGTCGGCTCGTCGTAACCGATGAAGATGAACTCCGGCACGGTGACCCGGTAGGCGCTCTGCCCGACCGTCGCCACCTTCGCCGCGGCCCCGTCGATGCCGAGCTTCCCCTTGAAGGTGTACTGCAGGAACACACTGCTGGTCGACCCGGGGATGGCCTTCCCGAACAGGGTGGCGTTCGTCTTCTGCGACGCGATGCCCTGGATGCTGAGGCTGACCAACGAGACCTCCTGCGTGCGCTCGATCGCCTGGATGACCTGGGAGTCCCGGCTTTCGCTTCGACTCCCGAAGGGGAGGGACCAACCCTGCGTGGTCGCCACGACGAGTCCCCCGATCAGGAGGATCGCCACGACGACGCCCCCCGCCACCACCTTCACCACCGACGTGATCATCGTTCCAGAGCTCCCTACGTGTCGGCCGTAGCCTGCCTCGGGATGGGCCGCCCGGCGTGGAGCCATCCGGACCCCCGGGCGGAACAGTAGCGGGCTGCGGCGACACGGGAGGTCAACCCCACGAATGAGGCGGCTGTCCCGCCACGACACTCAGCCACGTGCCGGGTTGTTGCGCGCGAGGGGCTGCTCCCACCGCAACAACTCCGCAGGTGCGGGGTTCTGGCGCGCCGGCCACCCGTCAGAGCGCGGCCGCCGCCGCCCGCCCGGCCTCGCGCCCGCTGAACAGGCATCCGCCCACGAACGTGCCCTCGAGGGCGCGGTACCCGTGCACGCCGCCGCCGCCGAACCCGGCCACCTCACCGGCGGCGTACAGCCCGGGCACCGGTGAACCGGCCGTGTCGAGCACTTGCCCCGAGAGGTCGGTGTGCAGACCACCGAGGGTCTTGCGCGACAGCACCCGCAGCCGCACCGCCACCAGCGGCCCGTGCTTGGGGTCGAGGATGCGGTGCAGCGGGAACGCGCGCTTGGTGAGCCGGTCGCCGCGGTAGCGCCGAGCCACCCGGATGGCCGCGACCTGCGCGTCCTTGGTGAACTCGTTGTCGACCTGCCGGTCGCGCTCGACGACCTGGCGCGTCAGGTGCGCGGCGTCGATCGGATGGTCGGGCTCGAGGGCGTTCATCCGCGCCACCAGCTGGTCGAGGGTGTCGGCGGTGAGCCAGTCCTCGCCGTGGTCGAGGAAGGCCTGTACCGACGGCTGCACCTTCGTGACCGGCCGCCGCAGCACGTCGCGGTAGCGGCGCTCGGTGAGGTCGAGGTTCTGCTCCGAGCCCGAGAGCGCGAACTCCTTGCCGACGATCGAGCGGTTGAGGACGAACCAGGAGTGCTCGGCCCCGGTGCGCCGCAGGTGCCCGAGCGTGCCGAGGGTGTCGAACCCGGGCAGGAAGGGGCTCGGCAACCGGTCGCCGTGCGCGTCGAACCAGAGCGAGCTCGGGCCCGGCAGGATGCGGATGCCGTGCCCCGGCCAGACCGGGTCCCAGTTGCGCACGCCCTCGGTGTAGTGCCACATCCGGTCGCGGTTGACCACCGCGCCGCCGGCCGCCTCGGTGATGGCGAGCATCCGGCCGTCGACGTGGGCCGGGACCCCGGTGAGCAGGTCGCGAGGCGCCTCCCCCAGACGGGAGGGCCAGTGGGCGCGCACCAGCGAGTGGTCGCCGCCGATGCCGCCCGCGGCGACCAGCACGACCTCGGCGCCGTACTCGAAGCCGCCGGTGACCTCGCGGTTGCTGGCCACCCCGCGCGGTGAGGCGTCGGGCGCCAGCACCGCGCCGCGCACCCCCGTGACGGCACCGACGCTGGTCACCAGCTCGTCGACCCGGTGCCGCGGCCGGTAGACGATCCGGCCGCCGGCCATGTGCTCCCGGACCCGCTTCTCGAACGGCGCGACTAGGCCGGTGCCCGTCCCCCACGGGATGTGGAAGCGCGGCACCGAGTTGCCGTGGCCGCCGCTGGTGCCGTCGCCCCGTTCGGCCCAGCCGACGACCGGGAAGAACGACACCCCGCGCTCGCGCAGCCAGGCGCGCTTCTCGCCGGCGGCCCACTCGACGTACGAGCGCGCCCACTCGCGGCCCCAGTGGTCCGGGCCCGGCCCGCCGTCGGGTGCGACGAGGCGGTCCCACCCCGCGCTGCCCTGCCAGTCCTGCCACGCCAGCTCGAGGGAGTCGTGGACGCCCATCCGGCGCTGCTCGGGGCTGTCGACGAGGAACAGGCCGCCGAAGCTCCACCACGCCTGGCCCCCCAGGTTGGCCTCGGACTCCTGGTCGAGCAGCACGACCGAGCGCTGGGCGTCGGCGAGCTCGCACGCGGCGACGAGGCCGGCGAGCCCGGCTCCCACGACGACGGCGTCGGCATCCACGGCTCAGACCCTATGCCTCGACACCCACCACACGGACCCCACGCCCCACGGCCTCGACGACCAGCGCCGCGAGGTCGCGCACCACGAGGTCGGACTCCGGCTCCAGCTCGGCGCGCTCCATCGTGTTCTCCACCGCGACCAGCCCCCCACAGCCGGCCGCCCGCGCCGCGCGCAGCCCCGCCACGGCGTCCTCGACCACCAGGCAGTCGGCGGGGTCGAGCCCGAGCCGCTCGGCGCCCAGCAGCCAGGGGTCGGGCCAGGGCTTGCCGCGCTCGACGTGGTCGGCGGTGACGACGACGTCGGGGCGCGCCAGCCCGGTGGCGCGCAGCCGTGCCTCGGCCAACGGGTCGCTCGAGGACGTGACGATGGCCGTCGGCACCCCGGCGGCGCGCAGCAGCCCCAGCAGCTCGGCCGCACCGGGCAGCACCGCGATGCCGTCGACGTCGGCCACCTCGAGCTCGACGATGCGGTCGTGGGCGGCGTCGCGCTGCGCCTCGGGCAGCAGCTCGGCGATGAGGTTGCGCGCGGTGACGCCGTGGAAGCCCGCAAGCCGTCGGGGGTCGACGTCGTGCTCCTGGCACCACCGCAGCCACGACCGCTCGACCGCCCCGATGGAGTCGATGAGGGTGCCGTCCATGTCGAGCAGCACCCCCGCGAAGGTCCGGGTCAGGGCGGCTGGGACGCGGGTCGAGGGCATGGGGATCACCCTAGGTCCGGGCCCGGCGGCACCGTCTCCGCCATCCGCGCCCGACGTCCAGGGTGTCGACCTAGGGTGTGGCGCATGTCCCGACCTCCCGGCGCGGCGCGCACCGCAGTCGCCAGCGCGACCGTCGCGGTGGTGGCCCTCGTCGGGGGCTGGACCTGGGCTGCCGACCTGGTGGGGGCCGGCTTCGACCCCCGCAGCGAGTCCATCAGCGCCCTCGCCTCCCTCGCCACCCCGCACCGCTGGGTGATGACGACCGCGCTGGTGGTGACGGGCCTCGCCCACTGCGTCACGGCCGCCGCCCTCGGGGCCGCCCGCCGTGCGGGCCGCGTCGCGCTGGCGCTCGGTGGCCTCGCGACCGTCGCCGTCGCGTTGGCCCCCCTCCCCTCGCGCACCGAGTCCTCGTCACTGCACACGGCCGTCGCGACGGCGTCGTTCGTCCTGCTCGCGCTCTGGCCCGTGGTGGGCGCGCGGCGGGACGGGCCCGTGGTCCTGCGCCGCCGGGTCGCGTGGCCGGCCGGGGCCGTCCTGCTCCTGGCCGTCGCCTCGCTCCTGTTCGGGCTGAGCGGCGACTCCTTCGGTGCGCACGAGCGGGTCGTGGCCGCCCTCACGGTGCTGTGGCCGCTGGTGACCGCCGTGGGGGTCTGGTGGTCGGCCGGGCACCGCGTGGGCTCACGCCGAGTGGCGCACGTGCTGGCCGCGGTCGGGCTCACCGCCGGCTGCGTGGTCGCGGGCGTCGGGGCGACGTCGCTGGCCCCGGTGACCGCACAGACCCGCACCTACCAGGCGACGGTCAGTCTCGACGGCGACCCTCGACGGGCGGGTGAGCTGCGGGCCGAGACCACCTTCGGCGACGTCCGGGTCACCTTCACGGGCCTCGCCCCCGGCATCCGCACCGTCCCGCAGGTCAAGGCCAGCATCGCCGACGTCCTCTCGCGACCCCGGGTCAGCCTGGCGTCCCTGCGCCCCGGCCCTCAGGAGCTCGACACCGCCATCCGCGACGCGGGCGTGGCCGTGCTCCTGCGCTTCGCCCTCGGGGCCGCCCTCCTGGTGCTGGTCGTCGTCGGCGCGTGGGCCCTGGGCCGTCGTCGCCGGCCGCCACCCTGGCTGGTCACCGCCTCGGTGGTGGCCTGGACCGTCGCCACCGTCGGGACCGCCGGCAGCGTCTACACCACCTACCAGCCGAGCCGGCAGGGCACCTTCACCGCCACCGAGATCCTGGGCACCCTCCAGCGCAACCAGGGCCTGCTCGGCGACGTCGAGACCCGCGCCACCCAGGCCGTCCCCTACCTGCGCAACCTCCTGGCCCTCTCGACCGCCCTCCAGCAGAAGTACGCCGCCGGGTCGCTCGAGTTCGACCCCGCGCTACGCGTGCTCCTCGTCAGCGACATCCACGGCGGCCTCCAGTACCCCTTGATGCGCACCATCGTCGAGCAGGAGAGCATCGACATCGTCATCGACGCCGGAGACCTCGTGAACTTCGGCACCGTCACCGAGGCGAGCGCGTCCGGCATGTTCGAGGGCATCGCCTCGCTGGGCGTCCCGTACCTGTTCGTCCGCGGCAACCACGACGCCATGAGCGCCACCGACACCGCGCTGCTCACCCGGCTCCAGGACGTCCCCAACGTGGTCCTCCTCCAGGGCCCGAACGGCGACTACGACGAGGTCACCGTGGGCGGCATCCGCATCGCCGGCTTCAACGACCCCCGCTGGTTCGGCGACTCGGGCACCGGCTCGCCCGCGAAGCAACGCCCGGCCCGCGAGGCCTTCCAGCGCGCGTTCGCCGACCGACCCGCCCCCGACGTCGTCGTCTCGCACGAACCCTGGGCCCTCGACGGGGTGAAGGGCGGGGTCCTGCTCAACGGCCACATGCACTCGAGCGACCTCGAGGGCAACCGCATCCAGGTGGGCACGTTCACCGGCGGCGGCCCGTTCGTGCACTTCGTCGCGCAGGAGTCGCCCGACGGCGGCGAGGAGCTCGAGGGCCAGCCGTCGGCGTTCGACATCCTGACCTTCGGCCCCAAGTGCCGCCTGTCGTCGCTCACGCGCTACCGCTTCCACGACATCATCGAGGGCCGGCCCGCCTACGACGACGTCTCGATCATCAACGGCGACCGGATCGACACCCGCCCGAACGACCCCGGGCGCACCTGCACGGCCGACGAGCCGCTCACCCGCACGACCGTCCCCGCCGTGCCGGCCGCGGCCGCCGACGGTCAGTCGGGCAGCGAGAGGGTGGTGCGGTAGGCCACGTGCGCCTTGGGGCCCGCGCCGCAGCTGAGCGGGGCCTCGGGCAGGTCCTCGCGCACGACGTCGACCAGGACCAGCTCGGGCACCGGCCCGTGGCCGAGCACCTCGACCCGGGTCGGAGCACCGTCCCGGCCCGGCGTGACGAGCCCCGCCTCGGCGTCGGTGCTGTCGGTGGGGCCGTACTCGCCGAGCACCGCGGCCACGGCCGCCTGGACCTCGGGGTCGTAGCGCGTGATGCCGCGCAGGTGGCGGGCCGAGATGCGCCCGGCCAGGTGCTCGGTGACGACCTCGGCGGCGTCGTCGGTGTCGAGCCGGCCGTAGCAGGCACCGTCGGGCAGCACCAAGAGCGTGCCGGAGAAGCGGTGGCCGCCCAGGTGGGTGCACTCCCACACGTCGCCGGGCCGCTCGCGGACCAGCCGCGCCGCGATGGGGCGGCCCCGCACCGCGCAGCAGGCGTCGCGGGTGCCGTGGGTGCAGACCAGCACCATCGGTTCGGCGTCCTCGTCGCTGCTGCTCAGGGCGGGGCCGAGCGCGTGGGCAGCCGCGAGGAGGTCCTCGGCCGTGCGCCACGTGCCACGGACCCAGGTGCCGCGCACGGTGTCGACGGCGTACCAGGCGGGGTCGCCGGTATCGCCGAGCCGACGCCCCTGGCGGCGGATGAGCAGCACCCGGCCGCCGTAGGAGGCCGTGACGGCCTCCATCTCCTGACCCACCCGACCGGTCATCGGCGCGGTGTCGAGCGGGGCCTTGGCCCACGGGCCGTGGTGCTCGACGAGCAGCCAGCGGGCCGCCACGGGCGCGGAGCCCGCGAGCGGGTCGCCGCGGTGCCGGCTCGCGGCCGAGCAGCGGGAGAGGTCGGTCAGCGCCATTGGCGCGATGCTACGCGGGCCGCGGACGGCCGACGCGGCCCGGCCCCCGAGGGAGGCCGGGCCGCGTCGAGGCCGGGTGTGGCTCAGGCGCGCCCGTGGGCGGCCCGGCTGCGACGGCTGAGGCTGTCGATGACGACGGCCAGCAGGAGGACGGCGCCGGTGACCACGAAGCGCACGTCGGACGACACCGAGAGCAGCGCCAGCCCGTTGCTGATGGAGAAGATGACGACGATGCCGAGCAGCGCCGAGTAGGCCGAGCCGCGGCCGCCGAAGAGGGAAGTGCCGCCGATGACCGCCGCCGCGATGGCGTTGAGGTTGGTGTCGGCGCCGCCGCTGCTCTGGTTGGCCGAGGCCAGCCGCGCGGCCGCCAGGATGCCGCCGAGGGCCGCGAAGGTCGAGCACAGCATGAAGACGGTCAGGTACACCCTCTTGACGTTGATGCCGGCCCGGCGCGCAG
This sequence comes from Nostocoides sp. Soil756, assembly GCF_001428065.1. Taxonomy (GTDB): domain Bacteria; phylum Actinomycetota; class Actinomycetes; order Actinomycetales; family Dermatophilaceae; genus Phycicoccus. The sequence goes on along the minus strand of NZ_LMSE01000006.1, from coordinate 15,805 downwards.
CCTCGACGTTGCCGCCGATGGCCAGGACCGAGCGACCCCACGCGGTGCGGCGGATGAACAGGTCCATCACCACCACGAGCGCGATGAACAGCACGACCATGTAGGACACGCCGCGGTCGCGGTTCAGCACGTAGGCCGCGACGAGCAGCAGCAGGGCCAGGAGGCCGGCCCGCAGGGCGAGCGCCGGCAGCGGCGCCGCCGACAGGCCGGCACCCGAACGGCGCTGGTTGGTGCGCAGCCGCGAGAGCAGGTAGACGGCCGGCACCGCGACGGCCAGGACGTAGGCGAGCACGTCGGGGAGGAACTGCTGGGAGGCGAACTGCACCAGGCCCGACTCGAACGGCAGGTTGATGGTGCCGTCCTTGCCCAGGGTGCGGATCTGCAGCCCGAGCAGCACCAGCAGCCCCGCCAGGGTGATGACGAAGCTCGGCACGCCGAAGCGGTTGAACAGCAACCCGTAGACCAGCCCGGTGACGACGCCGGCGGCCAGGGCGGCCACGATGGCGACCCACACGTTGAGGCCCTGGTGGACGAAGAGCACCGCCAGGATCGCGCCCGCCAGGCCCGACATCGACCCCACGGAGAGGTCGATCTCGCCCAGCAGGAGCACCAGGACGACCCCGATGGCGATGGTGCCGATCGGCACCATCTGCACCGTGAGGTTCACGAGGTTGCGGCTCGAGAGGAAGAGCGGGTTGAGGGCGTAGAAGACGCCCCAGATGAGGACCAGGCCCACGACGACCGGCAGCGAGCCGAGGTCGCCGGACTTCACCCGCTGCCAGGTGGCCCCGGCCCAGCCGCCGACACCCGGGCTGGCGATGAGGCGCTCGTCCTGGAGGTCGGCGGGGACGGCGGTCGCGTTCGGGTCGGCCGGCGGTGGGGTGTGCGCGGTGGTCACGACTGCTCCTCCTGCGGGGCCCGGCGGGCGGCGCGGGCGGTGACGGCGTTGGTCGTCGCGCCGGTGATGGCCGCGATGATCTCCTGGCTGGTGGTGTCGGCGACCCGGAAGACGCCGTTGTTGCGGCCGAGGCGCAGGACCGCCACGCGGTCGGCGACGGCCATCACGTCGGACATGTTGTGGCTGATGAGGATGACGCCCAGGCCCTTCTCGCGCAGCCGCTCGACGAGGTTGAGCACCTCGGCGGTCTGGGCGACGCCGAGGGCGGCGGTCGGCTCGTCGAGCATCACGACCTTGGGGGCGCCCAGCAGGGAGCGCGCGATGGCCACCGTCTGGCGCTGGCCGCCCGACAGGCTGGCGACGGGGATGCGGACGCTGGGGATCTTGGCACTCAGCTCGCGCAGCAGGCGCCAGGACTCCTGCTCCATGGTGACCTCGTCGAGGGCGCGTCCGCGCAGTACCTCGTTGCCGAGGAAGAGGTTGCCGACGACGTCGAGGTTGTCGCACAGGGCGAGGTCCTGGAAGACGGTGGCGATACCGAGGGCCTGAGCCTCCGAGGGCGAGTGGATGGTGACCGGGGAACCGTCGAAGACGACCGTCCCGCCGTCCGGTGAGTAGACGCCCGCGATCGTCTTGACCAGCGTCGACTTGCCCGCGCCGTTGTCGCCGACCAGGGCCACCACCTCCCCCGCGGCCACGTCGAAGTCGATGTCCTTGAGGGCCTGCACGGCGCCGAAGCGCTTGGACACCCCGGTCATCGACAGCACGGGCGCCAGGGTCGTGGTGGTGCTCACGGGTGGCTCACTCCTTCGTGAGGGGGTGGGGCGTCCCCGGGCCGACCTCGCGGCCGACCCGGGGACGGGGTGGTGGAGCTCGGTGGCTCAGCCGATGCCGAGGGTGGCGCACGCCTTGGCGTACTCGGCGGTGCAGATGTCCGAGGCCTTGTAGAAGCCGTCGGCGATGATGGTGTCCTTGATGTTGTCCTTGGTCACGACCACGGGCTCCAGCAGGGTGGCGGGCACGCCCTCCTTCTCGGTCGCCGCGGTCGGCTTCTCCTTCTTGGCCAGGGCGAGCGCGTTCTTCGCGGCGTCCTCGGCCTCGGGCTTGATGGCCTTGTAGATGGTCAGGGCCTGGTCACCCTTGATGATCCGCTGGATGGCGGCGAGCTCGGCGTCCTGGCCGGTGACCGGCGGGAGCGGGTCGACGCCGCCACCCTTGAGCGCCGCGATGGCGCCCCCGGCGGTGCCGTCGTTGGCCGCGTACACGCCCACGAGGTTGCCCTTGAGGGTGCCGATCTGACCCTCCATCCACGCCTGGGCCTTGTCGGGGCTCCAGTCGGGGGTGTCGTACTCGGCCTTGATGGTGTAGCCGCTGGAGTCCAGGACGCTGTGCGCACCCTTCTTGAAGTCGGCGGCGTTGGCGTCGGTGGGCGAGCCGTTGATCATCACGATGTCGCCGCTGGTGTCGCCGTTGGCCTTCATCGCGTCGACCAGGCCCTTGCCCTGCAGCTGGCCGACCTTCTCGTTGTCGAAGGAGACGTAGTAGTCGGAGCCGGCCACGAAGCGGTCGTACGCGACGACGGGGATGCCCTGCGACTTGGCGTTGTTGACGATGGTGGCGGCCGACTTGCCGTCGACGGCGTCGAGGACGAGCACGTCCGCGCCCTGGGTGATGGCGGCCTCGGCCTGCTGCTGCTGCTTGGCCGCGTCCTGCTCGGCGTTGCTGTAGAGCACCTCGCAGTCGGCGCAGGCGGCCTTGACGGCCGCCTCGAACATCGGCTTGTCGAACGCCTCGTAGCGCGCGGTCTTGTTCTCGGGCAGGAGCAGGGCGATCTTCTGCGCGCCGCCGCCGGAGCCGGAGGCCGCGCCGGAGCTCGACCCTCCGCCGGAGGTGTCGCTGCCGCAGGCCGCCAGGCCCGTCGCGGTCAGGCCGAGCGCGAGGACGGCGCCGGCGATCCGGGTGAACCGAGTGGTCATGTGTCTCTCCTGGGTGCCATGACGTCCGCAGCCACTCTGGTGCGGGCTGGGTGGAAGTCAACTCGCTTCACGGCTTGACGTCAAGCCTTGAATACAAGGAATTGAGGCAACGATTCGGTCACGACGGTCACTGCAGCGCCAGCGCCGCCCGGTCGGCGTCCTCGCGCAGCTGGTCGGCCAGGGCCAGGGCGCCCAGGACGTCGGAGTCCTCGGGCCCCAGCGCGCCGACGCGCACCTCGACCGACGCGGCGGCGCTCGGGATGGCGCAGCGCTCGATCGCCTCGCGCATGGGGGCGAGCACGAGCTCACCGACCCGCCCCACCTGGCCACCCAGCGCGATGACCTCCGGGTTCAGCAGGTTGACCACTCCGGCCAGCGCGACACCGAGGTGGCGACCGCTGTCCTCGAGGACCCGGCGGCATCCCGGGTCGCCCTCGAGGGCACGCGAGATGACGTCGCGGAAGGTGAGCGTGCCGTGGGTGGGCCGCAGCGCCGACAGCACGGCGCGCGCACCCACGAAGGTGTCGAGGCAGCCGCGGTTGCCGCAGCGGCAGACGGGCCCGTTCTCGTCGATCGTGACGTGCCCGATCTCACCGGCGGTGCCCGCGCTCCCCCGGAACAGCTCGCCCCCGATGATCAGCCCCGCGCCTACGCCGTAGGACACTTTGAGAAAGACGCCCGTCGAGACCCCCTGCAGCGCACCGTATCTCGCCTCCCCCAACGCGGCCAGGTTGGCGGTGTTGTCGAGGCGGACCGGCACCTGCACGGCCTCCTCCATGGCGGCGGCCACCGCGACGCCCTGCCACCCGGGAAGGATGCCCTGGGAGCCCACCTCGCCCGAGACGGTGTCGATGGGGGCCGGCAGCCCCACCACCAGCGACCGCAGGCCCGCCATCCCGTGGCCGGTCGCCTCGACGAGCTCCTGCACCAGCCGGGCGGCGCGGGACAGGCCCTCGTCGGCGGCGTGGTCGGCCGGCAGCGGCATCCGGCGCTGGCTCACGATGTCGCCGGGGCCGGTGGCCACCGCCACCCGGACGTCGCGGTCACCGAACACCGCAGCGCCGAGCAGCCCCTCGGACGTCGCCGCCGACACCTGGGTGGCGCGGCGGCCGTTGCGGATGCTCGGGCGCAGGTCGACCATCCCGGCGACGTCGAGCTCCTTGACGAGGTTCGAGACGGTGGCGGCCGACAGCCCGGTGACACCCGCGATCTCGACCTGGGTGAGGGCGCCGTGCTCGCGTACCGCGTCGAGCACCCGCAGGCGGTTCATCTCCCGGAGGGACGCCTGCGAGCCCGGCGCCGCGCTCGTTGGGTTCACGGGCCAAAGATAAGGGAGCGGAGGCCGGGGCGGAAGCATCCCCGGCCACGTCGTCCGACCGGCCTGACAGGATGAGCGGTGGCAGTGCCGCCCCTGAGCCCGGAGGACCACCGATGACCGACCGCCCCCTCGTCGCCGGCGTCGACACCTCGACGCAGTCCTGCAAGGTCGTGGTGTGCGACGCCGCCACCGGAGAGGTCGTGCGCACCGGCCGCGGCACCCATCCCGACGCCACCGAGGTCGACCCCGCCCGCTGGTGGGACGCGTGGCAGTCGGCCACGGCCGGAGGGCTGCTCGATGACGTGCAGGCCCTGGCCGTCGGCGGGCAGCAGCACGGGATGGTGCTGCTCGACGACGCCGACGAGGTGGTGCGCCCGGCGCTGCTGTGGAACGACACCCGCTCGGCCGGCACCGCCCGCGACCTGGTCGACGAGCTCGGCGGTCCGCAGGCCTGGGCCGACGCCGTGGGCATCGTGCCCCTGGCCGCCATCACCGCCGCCAAGGTGCGCTGGGTGCGCGACGCCGAGCCCGCCTCGATGGAGCGGGCCACTCGCGTCGTCCTCCCCCACGACTGGCTGACCGGCCGCATCCTGGCCGACCGAGGCGGTTTCGAGGGCTGGACCACCGACGCCGGCGACGCCTCGGGCACCGGCTGGTTCGACGCCGCCACCCGCGAGTACCGCCCCGACCTGCTGCGCCTGGCCGCCGGGCGCGACCTGGCACTCCCCCGGGTCGCCGGCCCGGCCGAGGTGGTGGGCCGCACCCGCGACGGGATGGCCCTCGCGCCCGGCACCGGCGACAACATGGGCGCCGCCCTCGGGCTCGGGCTGGGCCGCGGCGACGTCGTGGTCTCCCTCGGCACCAGCGGGACCGCCTTCGCCCGCCACGACCGGCCGACCGCCGACCCCAGCGGCTTCGTGCAGTCCTTCGCCGATGCCGAGGGCGGCTTCCTCCCGCTGGTCTGCACCCTCAACGCCGCCCGGGTGCTCACCGCCGGCGCGGCCATGCTCGGGGTCGACCTCGCCGGGCTCGACGAGCTGGCTCTCGCGGCCGAGCCGGGCGCCGGCGGTCTGACCCTGCTGCCCTTCCTCGACGGCGAGCGCACCCCCAACCTGCCCGACGCCACCGCCTCGCTGCACGGTCTGACCCGCACCAACGCCACCCCCGAGAACCTGGCCCGGGCCGTGGTCGAGGGGATGCTGCTGGGGCTGGCGAGCGCCGTCGACGCCGTGCGCGAGCGAGCCGGCTGCCCGGTCGACCGGGTGCTGCTCATCGGGGGCGCGGCCGCCTCGCGGGCCGTGCGGGCCGTCGCGCCCGACGTCCTCGGGGCGCCGGTGGCAGTGCCGGAGCCGGGCGAGTACGTGGCGGTCGGGGCCGCGCGGCAGGCCGCCTGGGCCCTCGCCGGGGGCGACGCACCCCCCATGTGGCCCGTCGCGGTCGAGGCCACCGTCGACCCGCGCGCGCCCGAGCGCGGCGCCGAGGTACGGGCCCGCTACGCCGAGGTCCTGCGCGCCGCACATCCCTGACCCGCGACAGCCGCGACGCCAGTAGGTTGGCCCGATGACCGACGCGCCCCGCGAGCTCGACATCGTCCTCTTCGGAGCCACCGGCTTCGTGGGTCGCCTCACCGCGGCCCACCTGGCCGAGCACGCACCGGCCGGGATGCGCATCGGCCTGGCCGGGCGCTCCCGCGAGCGACTCGAAGCCGTGCGCACCGAGCTGGGCTGGGCCGCCGCCGACTGGCCGGTCATCGTCCTCGACGCCCTCGACGACGGCGCGGCGGCCGACCTCGCCGCCCGGGCCCGGGTCGTGGTGACCACGGTCGGCCCGTACGCGAAGCTCGGCCGCGCGCTGGTCGCCGCCTGCGCGGCCGCCGGCACCCACTACTGCGACCTCACCGGTGAGGTGCTCTTCGTGCACCGCAGCGTCGCGGCCCACCACGAGCGCGCGCTGCTCAGCGGCGCCACGGTGGTGCACGCCTGCGGCTTCGACTCGGTGCCCAGCGACCTCGGCGTGCTGCTGTGCGCCGACGCCGCTCGCGCCGACGGCGCCGAGCTGGGGCCGACGCGCCTCGCGGTGCGCTCGATGAAGGGCGGCTTCAGCGGGGGCACCATCGACTCGGCCCGCACCCAGGCCCTCGAGATGCGCGCCGACCCCACCACGCGCCGCATCGTGGCTGACCCGTGGGCGCTGGCCGAGGGCGGCCGCCCGCAGCGCCCGGCCCGGGTGGCCGCTCCCCGGCGCGGTGGCGTCGCTGCCCTGGTCCGCCGGGTCACCACGGTCTCCCCGGTGCGCCGTGACCCCGACAACGGCCACTTCACCGGGCCCTTCGTGATGGCCGCCTTCAACACCCGCATCGTCGCGCGCTCGGCCTCACTGCTGGGCTACGGCAGCGGCTTCCGCTACACCGAGTACTCCGACTACGGCTCCGGGCCCAAGGGCGCGCTGACCGCCGGGGTGGTGTCCGCGGGCCTGATCGCGGGCGTCGCCGGGATGGGCCTGCGCCCGACCCGCGCCGTGCTCGACCGCATCCTGCCCGCGCCGGGCGAGGGCCCGAGCGAGGACGCCATGCGCGCCGGGCGCTTCCGGATGGTCGTCACGGCGTCCGCCACCAACGGCGCTCGGTACCGCGCCACCGTCGCCGCTCCCTACGACCCCGGGTACTCGGGTACGGCGATCATGCTCGGCCAGTCGGCGCTGGCCCTGGCCCAGGGCGACGCCGGCCTGCCCGACGTCGCCGGCGTCCTGACGCCGGCCACGGCCCTCGGGATGCCGCTGGTGCACCGGCTGCGCGCCCACGGCTTCACCCTCGAGGTCGAGCGCCTCCCCGCGACGGGCTGATCCCGGCGGCGATGCGCCCGGCGTCGATCCGCAGCTCGCGCAGCATCCCCGAGATCGGGTTCGTGAACCCGGTGAACCACAGGCCGGGGCGGGCTTCGGGGGGGGCCGAGCCGCGCACGGTCGGCAGCCCCCGCTCGCCCAGGACGCCGAGGTGGCCCACCAGCGGCTCGAGGCCGGCCCGGTAGCCGGTGGCCGTGACCACCAGGGCCGGGCGCAGCCGGGTGCCGTCGGCCAGGACGACCTCGTCGCCGTCGAAGGCCTCGAGCGCGGCCACCGGCTCGACCCGCCGCGCCCGGATGGCCCCGACGATGCCGACGTCCTGCACGGGGACCCGGCCCTCGAGGGTGCGGCTGTAGAGGTCGGGCGCGGCCCGCGGCATCCCGAACTCCGTCAGGTCGGGTTCCTGGACCCGGGCCAGCACCCCCGAGACCCGGTCGACGAGCCGGGGCGGCAGGCGGCGCACCGCGATGCCGGTCGCCTGGGCCGGCAGCCCCATCCGGTCGCGGGCCAGGATGTGCGGTGGGGTGCGCACCGAGAGCCAGACCCGGGTCGCCCCGTGCTCGGCGAGGTCGGTGGCGATCTCGGTGCCGGTGTTGCCGGTGCCGACGACGAGGACGTCGCGCCCGGCCCAGGGCCGGCCGTTGCGGTAGCCGCGGGCGTGCAGCATCTCGCCGGTGAAGCCGTCGCGACCGGGCCAGGCGGGCGTCACCGGGGTGTGGTTGTAGCCGGTGGCGACCACCACGTCACGCGCGGCGACCGTCGTGCCGTCGGCCAGGTGCACGTGCCATCGAGCGTCGCCCGAGCCGGAGCCGGGGTCGATGCGGTCGACGGCGGTGTGGGTGCGCAGCCGCAGCCGGTGATGGGCGGTGTACTCCTCGAGGTAGCGGACCACGTCGTCACGGGCCACCCACCGGCCGAACCGCCGGGGGATGCGGTACCCGGGGAGGTGCGACCAGCCACGGGGGGTGTGCAGGTGGAGCCGCTCGTAGTGGGTGCGCCAGCGCTCACCCACACCGGCGCCGGCGTCGAGCACCAACGGGTCGGCGCCGCGCATCCGCAGGGCGCCGGCCACGGCCAGGCCCCCAGGACCCGCCCCCACGACGACCACGTCCTCGACCCCACGCCCGTCGACCATGGCGGCACGCTACTCCGGGCCCGGCGCCGACCCCGGACCCCGGGACGTTGGTCCCTTGGACGCCGGCACGGCCAAACTACATTAGGTAGTACAGCGCCGTTCCGACGCCACGAGCCGAAGGAGCCCGCCATGCCCGCGCCGTCCGTCCCCCCGCCGTCGGCCACCGACCCGGCGGTCCGCGTCCTGCCCGACGACGAGACCTGGGAGATGCTGCACCGCCACGAGCTGGGCCGCCTGGCCTTCCACCTGGGCGACGAGGTCCACCTCGTGCCGGTCAACTACGGCGTCGACGACCAGAACCGGGTGGTGTTCCGCACCGCCGAGGGCGACAAGCTGCTCGGCGTCCGGTTCGACGCAGACGTCGCCTTCGAGATCGACGAGCTCGACGGCTTCCGCGCCCGCAGCGTGGTGGTGCGCGGGCGGGCCCGGGTGCTCAGGGGCGAGGAGTCCGAGGCCGCCGACCGGCTGCCGCGCCGGCCGTGGGTCCCCGGGATGCGCGAGGAGGTCGTCGCCATCACGGTCGACGAGCTGAGCGGACGGGAGTTCGTCCTGCGCTCTCCTACGCTGAGGGAGTGACCGCGCCCGACCGGATGCCGCGCGCCGGCCGGGTGGTCCTCGCGAGCGACGCCTTCAAGGGCTCGCTGACGTCGGCCCAGGTCGGGGCGGCGGTGCGGGCCGGCATCCTCGACGTGGCTCCCGACGCCGCGGTCACGGTCGTGCCGGTGGCCGACGGGGGTGAGGGCACGGTCGCGGCCGCGCTGGCCGCCGGGTACGAGGCGGTGCCGGCCGCCGTCCACGGCCCGACCGGGGAGCCCGGCACCACGACGCTCGCGTGGCACCGGAGCGCGGGCACGGTGGTGGTCGAGCTGGCCGACGCCTGCGGGCTCGGGCGGCTGCCCGGCGGCGTTCCGGCCCCCCTCGCGGCGTCGAGCCGGGGGCTGGGCGACGCGATGCGGGCGGCCCTCGGCCTGGCGCCGCGCGTCCTGGTGGTCGGCGTCGGCGGCTCGGCGAGCACCGACGGCGGGACCGGGATGCTCCGCGCCCTCGGGGCCCGGGTGCTCGACGACGCCGGGACGGAGGTACCCGACGGCGGTGGGGCGCTCGAGCGGGTGGCCGGACTCGACCTGGCGGGGCTCGACCCACGGCTGCGCGAGGTCGACCTCGTGGTGGCGACCGACGTCACCAGCCCCCTACTGGGGCCCCGGGGCGCGGCCGCCGTGTTCGGCCCGCAGAAGGGCGCTTCAGCCAGGGACGTGCGCCGGCTCGAGACCGGGCTGGCGACGTGGGCCGAGGTCGTCGGCGGCGGCTGGGCCGAGCAGCCCGGGGCGGGGGCCGCGGGCGGCGTGGGGTTCGCCCTGATGGCCGTGCTCGGGGCACAGCGGCGCCCGGGGGTCGAGGTGGTCCTCGACCTCGCCGGTTTCGACGCGCTGCTCGCGAGGGCGGACCTGGTGGTGACCGGGGAGGGGTCGCTCGACGAGCAGACGGCATCCGGCAAGGCGGTGGCCGGGGTCGCAGGACGGGCCCGCGCGGCGGACGTGCCGGTCGTGGCCGTCTGCGGGCGGAACCGGCTGTCCGACAGTGAGACGCGCACTCTCGGGCTCGACGGCGCCTACGCGTTGAGCGAGCTCGAGCCCGACCCGGCTCGTTCGATGGCCGACGCTGCCGCCCTGCTGCGGCGCGTCGGTGCCCGCATCGGCCGCGAGCGGCTCAGCCCCGCACCGGGGTGAGGGGGTCGCGGCCCGCCAGCACCGCCAGCACGTTGTCGGTGGCGAGGTCGGCCATCGCGGTGCGCGTCTCGATGGTGGCCGAGCCGACGTGCGGCAGCAGCACCACGTCGTCGCGCGCCAGCAGCCCGGGGTGGACGTGGGGCTCGTCCTCGTAGACGTCGAGGCCGGCCCCGGCGATGGTGCCGGCATCGAGCGCGGCCACCAGGGCGGCCTCGTCGACCACGGGCCCGCGGGCCGTGTTGACCAGGTAGGCCGTGGGCTTCATCCGGGCGAGCGCGTCGGCGTCGACCAGGTGGCGGGTCTGCGGGCCGAGCGGTGCGTGCACCGAGACGACGTCGGACTCGGCCAGGAGGGTGTCGAGGTCGACGACGCGCGCCCCCAGCTCGGCGACGGCGTCCGGGTCGGGGGCCGAGCGCCCCGAGAGCAGGACGTCCATCCCGAAGGCCCGGGCCCTGCGCGCGGTGGCGAGCCCGATGGCGCCGGGGCCGATGATGCCGATCGTCCTGCCCTGGACCGAGACGCCGATGAGGTGGAAGATCCCCCACGTCCACGGGCGCCCGGTACGGACCTCGCGCTCGGCCTCGCCCAGGCGCCGCGTGGTCATCAGCACCAGGGCGAAGGCGATGTCGGCAGTGGCGTCGGTGAGCACGCCGGGGGTGTTCGTGACCACCACGCCCCGCTCGCGGCAGGCGGCGACGTCGACGTTGTCGTAGCCGACGGCGACGTTGGCCGCGACCTTCAGCTGGGGGCCGGTGGCGTCGAGGAAGGCCTCGTCGACCCGCTGGCTCAGGGTGACGACGACGGCGTCGGCCCCGGCGAGCAACATCGGCAGCTCGCCCGGCGGAACCTGCGAGTCCTCGTCGCGGTACCGCACGTCGTGCTCGGCCCGCAGCCGCTCGACGGCGTCCCCGGGCAGGGTGCTGAGCACCACGACCCCGGCCCGGCCGGCGGCGGGGCTCATCGGGTGAGCTCGCTGGGGTCGGCGCCGGCCCGGCGGGCGAGCTTGGCGGCCTGGCCGTTCATCATCCGGTCGTAGAGGGGGCGGGCGAAGCGCTTGCCGAAGTACGCCTGGCGCCCCATCCGGTCGGTCAGGATGATCGGCTTCCTCTTCTCGATGCCGTCGAGGACGATGCGGGCGACGTCGTCGGCGCCGACCGTGGCCTGGGTGATGAGCCGGACCCCGGCCTCCTGCATGGCGGTGTCCTTGCCGGCGAACGACTGGTGCAGGTTGGTGCGGAAGAACGCGGGGCAGACGACCGAGACGTCGATGCCCCACGGCGCCAGCTCGAAGCCGAGGGTCTCGCTGAGCGCGACCACGCCGGCCTTGGTGGCGTTGTAGCTCGACATGCCGGGGCCGTGGACGAGCCCGGCCAGCGAGGCGACGTTGACGATGTGGCCGTGGCGCTGCTCCTTGAGCAGGGGCGTGAAGGTGTGGCAGCCGCGGGCCGGGCCGAGCAGGTTGATGTCGACCACGCGCTCCCAGTCGGCCATCGCCTCGACCTCGATTCTGCCGCCGGTGGCGACGCCCGCGTTGTTCACGAGCAGGTCGAGGCCGCCCCAGGTGTCGCGCACGTGGGCGAGAGCGGCGTCCCAGTCCTGCTGGCGGCGCACGTCGAGGGTGAGGTAGTCGGCACCGGCCGGGATGCTGTCGGGCCGCTCGGGGGCGAGGTCGGCGGCGATGACGCGGTCACCGCGGGCGACGAGGAGCGCCACGAGCGCGCGCCCGAGGCCGGAGGCGCCGCCGGTGACGAGTGCCCGACGGGAGCGGGAGGGGTGGTCCATGGACCGACCCTAGCCGCGGGGACGCGTCAGGCCGGCGGCGCTGTCGGAGTGGCCTCGTGCACTGGCTCGAGCACCGGCTCGAGCACTGGCTCGAGCACTGGCTCCAGGGTCACCGGCACGCCGTTGAGGACCGCGTTGCCCGAGAGTGGCTCGGTGACGGACGGATCGGTGAGGTCGTTCATCGACACCCCGGGGACCGCGGTGGCCCGGCGCAGCCGCACCTCGTCGCGCCGGTGCCCGTAGCCGTGCGGCAGCGAGACGACCCCGCGCATCAGGTCCTCGGACGCGGCCACCTCGACCTCGACCACACCGACGGCCGAGCGCACCCGCACGGTGGAGCCGTCGGTGATGCCGCGCACGGCCAGGTCGTCGGGATGCGCCAGCAGGGCGTGCCGGGCGCGGCCCTTCGTGAGCAGCGCCGAGTTGTGCAGCCAGGAGTTGTTGTCGCGCTGGTGGCGTCGGCCGACCAGCAGGAGCGTGTCGGCGTCGCGCTGGAGCTCGGCCGAGGCCAGGACGCGCGGCAGGTCGTCGAGCACCAGCGGCACGGCGAGGTCGACCCGACGGTCACGCGTCGCGAGCCGCTCCGGGAGTCGCGGGCGCAGCGGCCCGAGGTCGAGCCCGCCCGGGCCGGCCTGCCTCAGCTTCCGGACCGACAGACCCGCACCGCCGGTGCGCAGGAGCAGGTCGAGCTGGCGGGTCGGCGAGGTGCGCAGCCGGGCCATCGCCTCGAGGGCCGAGCGCGACCAGCGGCCGAACAGGCTGCGGCTGCGGACCGCGAGGTAGGCGGCCCCGAGGTCGCGTGCGATCTCCCAGTCGTGCCGCCCGCCAGGGTCCTTGGGCAGCAGCGCCGGCGAGAAGCGGGCGGTGTCGCGCACCGCCAGCAGGTGGAACACGAGGTCGTAGTGGTCCCGCTCCAGCGGCCCGCTGGGGGGCAGGACGACGTCGGCGTGCCGCGTGGTCTCGTTGAGGTAGAAGTCGATGCACACGACCGCGTCGAGGCCCGCGATGGCGGCATCCAGGTGCTGGCCGCCGGGCGTCGACGACACCGGGTTGCCGGCGATCGTCAGCAGGGCGCGTACCTGGCCCTTGCCGGGCGTCGTCATCTCCTCGGCCAGCGCCGACACCGGCAGCTCGCCGCCGAAGCCGGGCAGCCCGCGCACCCGGGTCTTCCGGCGCGAGAACCCACCCGGGCCGAGCAGCCCGCGGCCGACGAGGTCGACGGCCGGTGTCGCGAACATGGTCCCGCCCGGGCGGTCGAGGTTGCCGGTGAGGATGTTCAGCACGTGCACGGCCCACTGGCACACGACGCCGGCGCCCTGCGTCGACACCCCCATCCGGCCGTGCACCGCCGCCGACGGCGCGTCGAGGAGAGCCGCGGCCAGCCCGCGCACCGCGTCGGCCGGCATCCCGCTGGCGGTGTCGGCGAGCTCGGGGGTGAAGGGCTCGACGGCGGCTCGGACGGTCTCGACCCCGTCGACCCAGGTGGCGGGCCGGGCGCGGCCGGAGCCCAGCACCTCACGCACCAGGGCCAGCAGGACGAACGCGTCCGTGCCGGGGCGCACGAAGTGGTGCTCGTCGGCGCTGCGAGCGGTCTCGGTGCGGCGCGGGTCGAGGACCACGAGACGGCCTCCGCGGGAGGCGAGCTCGCGGCGGCGCTGGGGGAAGTCCGGGACGGTCCAGAGCGAGCCGTTGGAGGCCATCGGGTTGTGGCCGACGAGCACGAGCAGGTCGGTGCGGTCGATGTCGGGCACCGGCAGGAGGAACTGGTGGCCGTAGAGCGCCCACGCCACGACGTGGTGGGGCAGCTGGTCGACGGAGGTGGCGGAGAAGCGGTTGCGCGTGCGCAGCAGCCGCACCAGCGTCGGATGGTGGGTCAGGGCGCCGAGGCTGTGCACGTTGGGGTTGCCGAGGTAGATCGCCAGGGCGTCGTCGCCGTGCTCGATCTGCACGTCGCCGAGGAGCTCGGCCGCCTTGGTGATGGCGGCGTCCCACGTGGTCTCGTGCAGCTCGCCGTCGACGCCGCGTACGAGGGGGCGGCGGAGCCGGTCGGGGTCGTCCTGGAGCTCGGGGAGGGCGAACGCCTTGGGGCACAGGTGCCCTCGCGAGAGCGGGTCGCCGTCGTGGCCGCGGATGCTGCCCACGGCGCCGTCGGCGGCCAGGGTCACCTCGAGCCCGCACATCGCCTCGCACAGGGTGCAGGAGGTGTAGCGGACCCGGCCGGCCGTGGTGCTCATCGGGCCCTCGGCCCGAACGACGGCACCTCGCGGCGCAGGGCGGCTTCGCGGGCGGCCTTGGTGTTTCCGCGCCGCAGCAGGAAGGCCTGCTCGCGCCGCTCGCCGGCGAAGGTGCGGCGCGGACCGGAGGCCCAGGTGCGCTCGAACAGCCGCTTGGTCGCGGCCACCGCGTCGGGCGAGCGGGTGGCGACCTCCTCGAGGAAGCGGGTGGCGGCGACGAACGGCTCCTCGTGCACCTCGCTGGCCAACCCGAGCTCGACGGCCCGCTCGCCGCTGACGACCTCGCCGGTCATGGTCAGTCGCTTGGCGACATCCATTCGCACCTGCTGGCTCAGCGCCTGCATCCCGCTCATGTCGGGGACCAGGCCCCACTTGGCCTCGAGCACCGACCAGCGCGCGTCGGGGGTGGTCATCCGCAGGTCGGCCGCCAGCGCGATCTGCAGCCCGCCGCCATAGCAGTGGCCGTGCACCGCGGCGACGACCGGGACCGGCAGACGGCGCCAGGCCCAGCACGCCTCCTGGAAGAGGTTGGTGCCGCGCCAGGGCCGCGGGACGAAGGCGCGCGTGACGCGGCGGGGTTCCGCCATCACGGTCGCGAAGTCGAGGCCCGCGCAGAACGAGTCGCCGCTGCCCCCCAGCACGACTCCCCGCAGGGTGCGGTCGCGGCGCAGCCGGCCGGCGGCCTCGACCAGCTCCTCGAGGGTGTCGAGGGTCAGGGCGTTGAGCTTCTCGGGCCGGTCGAGTCGGACCTGGGCGATGCCGCCCTCGACGCTGCAGGTGACGGGGGCTGACATGCCGCCAGCCTACGAGCAGTGTCGAGAGGGGTGCGCGGGCACGGCCGGTGGGTTCCGACGGGTGTCGAGGCGGGGCTGCTGCCGGGCGGCAGGAGGGCCTCGGCCCGGTCTCGCGCACGACCGCTGCCGGGTCCAGCGGGTGACCGCAGCCGGGTTCTTCGGAGGGGCCCTGGCGGGGCCAGTGGGTGACCGCAGCCGGGTTCTTCCGAGGGGTTCTGGCGGGTCCCGCGGTTTACCGCTGCCGCGTCTCGGGGATGACCTCGGGCTCGTTCGGCGCACCTATACCGGCGGCCTTGATGGCGAGTTTGGCAGCCCTTCCGTCGGCAGGGGCTGTCACCGTCCGCGGGTGAGCCCGGAGGCCGCCATCGTCCGCTCCCCGGATGACCTCGGCTGGCTCCCGCGGATGACTTTGGTCGGGTTCGTCGCGCCGTCACAGACTGCCGTGATGGCGAGCTCAGGGGGCTTTCCGTTGGCAGGGACCGTCGCCGGCAGTTCGTGACGGCTGGTCTGTGGTCGGGTGCATCGCGCCTTCACCGGCGGCCTTGATGCGAGCAGCGCCGTGCTCCTGTGTACGCGGCCCGGCGCCTTCTCGCCTGGTCGTCACACTGGCACCTCCAGTCCCACCTATGGCGGGAAAAGGGTTGCCACAATTTTGAATTGGTGCNNNNCCTCGAACGCTTGTTCGTGTCAC
>NZ_LMSE01000006.1:0-403 GCF_001428065.1 Nostocoides sp. Soil756 | reverse complement strand
GGTAACGGGGAGGGGGTTTCCGATGACAGTGACGACCGGTCCACAGGACGTGATGTCGGCCGCACGCTCAGCGCGCCGGGCGCTCTCGGAGGTCCTCAGCCCCGGTGAGGTGCGGGGGTCGCAGGAGGAGTGGGCCCACGCGTTGGGTGAGCTGCAGGCGGTGATCGACACCGCGACCGCGGCCCAGGATGCGGCGATCGTGCGGTTGGCCGCGATCGAACCGGAGGTCCTGGACGACGGGGAGGTCATCGACACCCACCGCGCCCTCGGTCACGTGGCGTTGGACGCGCCCGCGATCGTCTCCGGGGTGCTGACCATCACCGCGGTCCACGCCGAACGGCGGGTGCGGGCGGCGGTCCGGATGGCCGCCGACGGGCCCGACGGCACCCCCACCCAGACCGGC
>NZ_LMSE01000005.1:130025-133124 GCF_001428065.1 Nostocoides sp. Soil756 | reverse complement strand
GGCCGCACCCGTGCCCGGCTGCTGGACCTGGTCCCGGGCCGCTCCGGCGCCGCGTACTCGACCGGGCTGACCGAGCGTGGGCAGGCGTTCCGCTCTGGGGTGTCCGTGGCGACGCTGGACCCGTTCCACGGGTACAAGAACGCCATCAACGGCGAGCTCACCGACGCCATCGCCGTGCTTGACGCCTTCCACGTTGTGAGTGTCAAGTAGATCTGGCCCCGGCAGGACGGCTTGATCTGGCCCCACCTCTGACTGGGTGTGTCCCATTGGGCGGCGATTGCCGTGCCGGAGGAGGCGGGCACGGTGCGGCGCATGTCGTACGGGAGTGACCTGACCGATGAGCAGTGGGCGCTGTTGGAGCCGGTGTTCAACGCGCCGGGCAAGCGCGGACCCAAGCACGGACCGGACCTGCGCCGGGTGGTGGACGGAATGCTCTACATCTCGCACACCGGCTGCCAGTGGCGGTTCCTGCCTGAGTCCTTCGGTCCCTGGACCCGGGTGTGGTCGCAGTTCCGGCGCTGGTCACGCAACGGCACCTGGGCGCGGGCGCTGACCGTGCTGCACCAGGTGGCGCGCGAGGCGGAGGGCCGCGCCGCGGCCACGCCGTCGATGGTGGTCATCGACACCCACCTGGCCCGCGGCGCCTCCAACGGCGGGGTCACCTTCCACGACCGAGGCGGCGCCTACGGGCGCACGAAGGGCGCCAAGCGCGTCGTGGCCGTGGACGTGACCGGGCTTCCCGTCGGCGCGCTGGTGGTGCCGGCGTCCACACACGAGAACCGCACCAGCGAGCTCATGCTGGAGCACCTGGGCGGCCAGGACGTCACCGGGCGGCTGGAACTCGTGCTCGTCGACCGCGGGGTCACCGCCAGCGCGGCGCGCGACCTGAGCCGAGCCCACGGGGTCGAGGTGCGCCGGGTCGGTTGGGACGACAAGCAGCCGGTGTTCCGGCCCATCCGCCACGCCTGGCGCGTCGAGGTCGCCCACGGACGACTCGGCCGCGCCCGCCGCCTGGCCAAGTCCTTCGAGAACACCACCATCTCGGCCACCGGATGGCTGCAGGTCGCCTGCATCGCGACCACCCTGCGCCACCTGTCCGCGCACACGGACGAGCTTGGTCAGGTCCTCACCTCGGCATGAGCCGCGCCGCCGGCCAGTTCAGCGGCATGAGCGTGCGACGGATCAACCGCGCCGTCGATCGCTGACCAGAGCGTGGAGTAGGCCCTGCGGTGGCTCGTCATCGAGCCAGAGCGGCTCTTCGTGCAGCGATTGGTACCGCTCGCGGCTCATCCAGGGAGGCGCCTCGTCCGCGATGGCGAGTTCCGGGTACCTCGCCTGAATCGCGCCAGCGGACGGCGCCATCAGCACGCCCCACAACCCGCCGGTCCCGTAGTCGTAGCAAACCAAGAACGGCTCGTCCGGCGGCGTATCAGGCACAAGGACAATCTTGCTGGTCATTCCTCACCGGTGAGGTCGAATGGCGCACTACGCGGCAGTTGAGTGCGTTCTGGACCGCCACCTAAGCGCGCCGGGTTGAGGCAGAGTGCCGCGCAACGCCGACCTCCTCGCCCTTTCCGCCACGGGGTGGTCGTCACCCACTGAGCCCGACTACGACTCCCACTCAGGGAGAAGCGCCCTACGCCTGCCAACTCGCCGCTCCACCGGCTGCCCAACCCCCCGACGCAGGAACGTCCCTCGGAGACGTTAGCCACCTTCCATCCTCGCCCAACGTCACGGACTCCGGCGCGGAGACGCGTGCGCCCAGCGCCGCATCCAGAGCAATGGCCAGCAACGATACGGCCCCGTCGAGGCGGTCCCTGCCCGGCCACAGCGTGTTGACGTCCTTACCAGCGTTGTCTAGAGCCCGTTCGAGCCGGTCAGCGTCGGCGGTTAGAACCAAGGCGCGCCCCGGCCACCGAGGAGATATGCAATGAGCTGTCCCGGCCGAGGTATCGCCGTCGATCTGAAGATCGGCACGACGTAGGACCTCCGCAAAGGAGGCATGGCTCAGGTGCACTGTGAGCTGGCCGGGATCGCAGTGATGATGTTCTTGGTCCCTCGGGCGACGACGACGTTCGGGTAGTAGGCCCCGACGACTTGGTTCGTCCGCTTGTTGACCAGGTTGATCTTGCGCGAGAAGCAGTACGTGTCATTCTTCGAACGGTAGGTGACCCGGTCGGGGTCCTTCAGCGCCCACTCGATCCCGTAGTCGGCGGTGTCACGCCAGCTCTCGCTTGCCACGGCCGCGCGAGCCTCCCATTGGCTGAGGTGGTTAGCGACGATGTGGCGGTACCCCCACGAGGCGGCAGTGCCGCACGCAAGGTTGGACGTGCCACTGCTCGTGTAGGGCGTAACGCCGGCCGTCGCCGCCCGCGAAAAGGCCCGCACGATCTTCGTGCTGGAGGTGGTGACCCCACACGCCGCCCACACGGCCAGAGCCGCGAAACTCTGCTGCGACGCGGCCGGGTCTGCCTGCCACACAAGTTGGTCGTTGGTCGTCCCGGTTGCGGGGGTGGGAGCAGCCCCGGCCTGACTGGGGGGCGCGGCCACACCGGCCATCAGAAGGCAAGCGGACACGGCGTAAGCCACAGACCGGACGTTCACGTTTCCCCCTCCAGTCACCGGCGCAGTTGCCGATTGCTGAGGAAGATAGCTCGCCCCGTGCAAGCCGTCAACGACAATCTCCCGTTCGGCGGCGGCGCGGGAACGGCCGGCTCGTCAGCGTGTGAGCGGCCACTCTTTCGGGCGGACCGCAACGTCCGACATTCGGCAGGAGCGTTGGTATCTCAGGTGCCTGAGGCCATGTAGGCGGCGAGGATGTAGTTGGGGTGGCGGTCGAGGTTCTTGCGGGCTCTGTCGTAGCGCATGGTCGTGCGGGGGTCTGCGTGGCGGGCGGCGATCTGGACGTCGCGTAGGTCGACGCCGGCGTCGAGCATGGTGGTGACGAAGGTGTGACGCAGCATGTGCGGGTGCATTCGTGCCGCGTTCACCCCCGCGGTCTCGGCGAGTCGGTGCAGGCGGCGGGTGGCGCAGTGGCGATCCATCCGGGTTCCGCGCCTGGTGCGCAGTAATGGCCCCGAATCCCGGCCGGCGGTGGCT
>NZ_LMSE01000005.1:129776-130011 GCF_001428065.1 Nostocoides sp. Soil756 | reverse complement strand
TCCGAGCATCGCCACCAGGGCGAAGTCGTTGACGTTCGACGAGGTGCGGGCGGTGGCGAGCATCGCCTCGAACTGCAGGTGGGTCAGGCCCAGCGTCGGTGATTCGGGTGGAACGTTGGGGCGTCGGACGTACTCCGCTGGGGAGTGGGCGAGCACCTCGTCGATGACGCAGGTTCGGTAGAACCCGGCCACCACCGCCACACGGCGGCTGATCGTGGGCGGCTTGTATCGGCGC
>NZ_LMSE01000005.1:0-129739 GCF_001428065.1 Nostocoides sp. Soil756 | reverse complement strand
TAGCCATCCCGCAGCGTCCGCCCGGCCAACCCTGAGGGTCAACGAATCGCACCAAGCGCGGCATGTGCGGACGTCAGAGCCCTCGGATATCTGCCAGAAGGGCGGTCGGTTGCCCCCGCCACTCGTCTTGGCCCCAAGGAGGTCTGAATCGCCCCGGGTCTGGTGGAGGCTCTCAATCCATGGAGGATGAGAGTTATGGCAGCACCGAAGAAGTACGGCGATGAGCTGCGTGAGCGCGCGACGCGGATGGCGGTGGAGTTGAGGCAGGACCCGGCGACGAGGTCGGGCGCGATCGGACGGGTGGCCGGCCAGCTCGGGATGCACCCCGAGACGTTGCGCAACTGGGTCCGGCAGGCTGAGGTCGACGGTGGCACCCGGGCGGGCACGACGACGAGCGACGCGCAGCGGTTGGCCGAGCTGGAGCGGGAGAACCGCGAGCTGCGCCGCGCGAACCACATCTTGAGGACGGCGTCGGCTTTCTTCGCGGCGGAGCTCGACCGCCCCACCAGCAGGTAGTTGCCTACATCGACGCCCATCGCCGCGACGTGGTCGATGAGCGTCAGGTCGGGGTCGAGCCGATCATCGAGGTCCTGCGCACAGCGGACGTCGAGATCGCCCCGAGCGGCTACTACGCCTCCAAGACCCGCCCGCCCTCGGCGCGAGCGGTCCGGGACGCGGAGCTGGTCGCCGAGATCAGGGCCGCCCACGCGGCGAACCTGGGGGTGTACGGCGCCCGGAAGGTCCACGCCCAGCTCAACCGGCAGGGCGTGCGGGTCGCCCGGTGCACCGTGGAGCGGCTGATGCCTGCCCAGGGGCTGCGTGGGATCGCGCGGGAGAAGACCCGCAAGACCACCATCGGGGAGGGCGCCGAAACGCCGCGTCCGGAGGACCTGGTGAAGCGGGAGTTCGTCGCGACCGGCCCGAACCAGCTGTGGGTGGCCGACCTGACCTACGTGCGCACCCACGCCGGCTGGACCTACGTCGCGTTCGTCCTGGACGTCTTCTCCCGGATGATCGTGGGCTGGCAGGTCTCGACCTCGATGCGCACCGACCTCGCCCTGGACGCCCTCGACATGGGCCTGTGGGCACGGCAGCGGACCGGCCAGGACGTCACCGGCCTGGTCCATCACAGCGACCGCGGAGTCCAATATCGAGCGATTCGCTACACCGAGCGGCTCGCCAAGCCGAGGCCGTCGCATCCGTTGGCAGCAAGGGCGATTCGTACGACAACGCGATGGCCGAGGCTCTCAACTCGCTGTTCAAGGCCGAGTGCATCCGCAACCCGGCCATGCGACCCAAGGGCGGCTGGAAGTGCGTGCGCGACGTCGAGATCGCCGTCGCCGAGTACGCCGACTGGTTCAACCACCGACGCCTCCACGGCGAGATCGGCCACGTCCCGCCAGCCGAGCTCGAGGCCAACTACTGGGCCAGCATCACGCCCGAGCACTACCCTGAGACACCCGTCCCAGCAGGGGCCGGTTCCAAGTAACCGAGCCTCCACGAAACCCGGGGCGATTCAGGTCCACCTCGCACCAGTTCCGCGGTGGTTGGCGTGAGGCTGTACCCCTCCGGAGTCCCGCAAGGGTTGGCCACATACAACTGGCCAGCAACCTCTAGCAACACCAGGTCTTCAGATCTGTCCCGAACCGTGGCTGCGAAAACGTTCGACCCGTGCTCGTCGACGAACTCCCAAGGATCGCTGACGACCACCGTCACTTCACGCACATGGGCAGGGTACTTACCGGCGTAGGCGAACGCGCCAACGGCGGCAAATTCCGGATGGATGACCCAACCGTCGGCCTCGTGTGCCCACTGCACGAGCAAGCCGGCGCGTGTCGCGCTTTGCCTCAGCTGAGTTAGCCCGCCGACCCTCGAGTGCCGGGATCCCAGGGGACGAACTCCGACCCGTCGTAGATCCAGTAGCGCACCGCCAGTAGCGAAGCGGCCCATTCTTCGACCTCCCGCTTGGTGCCAGTGAGACTGCGATGCTCGGGACCGTCCTGCCAGACGCCGTCCCACTCGTCTGCGTCGAGATCGATCCAGTTGATGAAGACGGCGGGCTCGTACGGCTCAGACTGCTTCGGATCCGCCACCGCGCCTTGGTTTCCATCGAAGGTCATGCAAAACGATCCCACCTCGGTGCCACACCGCTCGCGGCAGATCCGTGTTTCGCGCTCCTGAGCCTCTGCTCCCTTCGTAGGGTGTCCGTAAGAGGCGTAAGAAATCCGTCTTGTGCGCGTGTCAGGAGCGTCCAAGACGAGAGTCTGGAAGGTGTGAGCGGGATCTTCGAGGATGTCCAGCCTGCCGCGTTCGATGAGATTGGCGGTCCCGGCGAACCCACCGAGAGCGACTGGATCGTCATCGGCGACCGCCGCTACAAGGTCTTCGCCCTTCCTCGCAAGACCCCGACGTTCACCTGCTACTTCGGGTACGGCGGCCTGACCGAAGCACTCCTTGGGGGTGTCGTCATGCTGTTCGCCACCCGGGGCGACGACGCGTGGGGCGCCCGGATCTACTGGGCGAAGAGCCGCTGGTACAACGCGCCCTACCATCAGTGCCGGCAGGACGTCTTCGACACCGAAGGTGACGCGAAGGCCCGCGCTGCCGAGTTCATCGAGTCCCTACGTGCGGGCAAGGTCCCCGGCCCCGTCTGAGCGCCCCAGGCCTAGTTCGGTCACCTGTTNGCCCGCAGGGACCGCAGAATCCGAGGTCTCGGCGGACGTCGAGAGGCCACAACATGCCCGGGATCGAGCGATTTCTTCTGCGTGTTGTGACCCCTCGACGTGCCTCCCGGCGGACGTCCGACATTCGGCATGAGCGGATGTCTTGGCATCGGAATGGGACACACCCAGTGAGAGCCAGAGAACATCTTGTGCAGGCTTGGCTCAGTCGTTTCGCTCTCGAAGTCTGAGTCGGCGCGATCGGCCGAGGGTCACGCTCCACACGGCTATGGCGGTGACTGCTGCGGCGGAGGCGGGGCCGGGGTGGGGTTGCAGGTTGGTGCTCGCTCCGCTGAAGGGGAGGGATGCGGCGGCGCTGGGAGCGGTCTGCTGTACCGCGATGAGGGCGGCGTAGATCGCTAGACCCGTGGCTGGGCCACCGAGGCGGCCCAGCACGGCTGTTGCGGTGAGGGCAAGGGAGCCTAGGAAGAGCACGTTCCAGGAGATGTCCCACCAGCGGGCATCGGGGGGAAGGTTGAGGTGGGCGATCCAGGGGATCGTGCTCGGAGCGAGCAGGGTGACTGCTCCGAGAAGCCCTGTTCGCCAGGCGAGGCGGTCGTGCGCGAGGGCCTCCCAGCTGGCGAGCCGGGGCGCGATGAGCGCAGGGGCGATGACTGCGAGCAGAACCGGGACGGCTTCCCACACGGGGGTGAAGCGCGCAATCTTGGTGCTGTCGAGGGCAACTTCAAAGACGAGGATGTGGGCTTGGAGCACCAGCGCCACGCTGACGAGATACAGCGCTAGGAGAGTTGGAAAGGCTCGAGCCGAGAGATACAGGCGCCATCCCGGCATCAGCCCAAGGCGTCGGGGGTGAGTGTGCACGTGGCGAGCTCCGTGGAGTGTTCGTGATACAGCGCGGCGACTTCTCGCTCGGAGCGCGCATCTAGGTTGTTGGGTGTGGGTGCGACGCCTTGGTCCGCTGCCAGCTGTGGTGGGTTGAACCCTGCGGTTCGTGCAATCCACGCGGCGAAGGCCAAGCTGACGGCGGTGCGGCCTTGCACTGTGTCAACATCGCCGCCGGTGAGGTCTCCTTGGGGGCTGCAGGCGGGGCGCCCCGCGAGGTAGCCGGCGACGTCACCGGCAGCCCAGTCCCGCCAGTCTGATTGCTCCGTTTGCAGTTCGAGCGACACCAGGCCGGGTTCGGGGGCCGGCCGCAGGGAGGCATCGACGATGTGGGTGAGCGGGACGGCCGGCTTGCCGTCCACTGTGCTAAGAATGGCGTTGACGTCGTCGGCCAGAGTACTCAGGAGCGCGGCTTTGGCTCGGTGAAGGCATACCGAGACTCCTTGGACCTCGGTGCACACAGCGGGTGGGTTGGATTCGGCCGTCAGGGCGGGCGGGGCCGCGCTCCGTGCCGTTGCTCCGACCAGGACAGGCAGCATCAAGAGTGTGAGCGTGGCGTAGGTCGCCGGCGTGCGCACGGTGGCGCGGTCGGCCACCCAGCGTCCCGCCGTGATGGCGAGGATGAACGCGAACCCGAGGTAGAAGACGGCGCGGAACGCGGCCACCACGGGGGTTTCCTGTTGGCCGGCCGCCGATATCGACAGCCACAGCGGGGCGAGGGCGAGGCCCCACGTGTCGACGAAGAGGATCAGCGCGAAGGCGGTGACCACAGCGGCGATGACGGAGGCGACGCGGGCGATGACGCATCCCGTGAGGTAGCCGAGCGCGCAGAAGGACAGCAGGACGCCGGTAGACCCAAGGGCGACGAGCCAGTCGAAGCCTCCCGCGGTGGCTCGACCGGTGGTCGAGCTGAGCACCGGCACCAGTCCGAGGACGTGACCGGTGACGGCGGCTCCGCACAGCCAGGCAAGGTGGGCCCGAACCACCGGTGCGCCCGATCGGGAGGCCGTCGGCGAACAGAGCAGGGATCTCGGGCCGAGATAACGGCCAGCGGTCCAGGCACACCACCCGGCGGCCCAGGGCCCGGCGTAGACCAGCGACTCCCTCGTCGCGGCGGACACCGACACCCAGTCGCCGTAGGCCCACGTGGTCAGCGGCCACGAACTGACGGCGACGAGGACGGCCGTGCCCAGGCCAACCGACAGGATGACCCAACCAGGCACCGCGAGGGGGCGCCTACGCATCGTCGGACCGGAGCGCGCACAGGTAGCCCGCCTCCAAGGGGTTGGTGAGGACATCAGTTGAGGTGCCGACATCGCTGGCCGCGAGGGCAGCCAGCTCGGTCGGAGTGCCGATGAACCTGATCTCGCCGTGATGCAGCACGGCGACGCGGTCGCACACGTGTGCGATGTCTTCGAGGAGGTGGCTGGACAGCACGATGGTCCGGCGGCTGGCGGCCCTGCGGATGGAGGCGCGGAACTTGACGCGTTGTTCAGGGTCCAGCCCGACCGTGGGCTCATCCAGAAGGAGAACCGACGGGTCGTGCGCCATGGCGGCGGCGAGCCCGAGGCGCTGGCGCTGGCCACCAGAGAGCCGGCGGACGCGAGTTGAGGCCAACTCGGCCATGTCGACCAGACCGAGGGCCTCGCTGGCCCGGTGGTCCGCTGCTCCCGCGTCGCATCCGTTGGCCCAGGCGGCGTAGGCCACCGTCTCAAGAGCGGTCATCCCTCCGGCGAGGTCGAACCGCTGCGGTAGCCAGCCGAGCCGGGCACGGGCGGCGTGCCGGCCCTTGCGCGTGTGGATGTCGTGGCCACCGATGTAGACGCTTCCCGTGTTGGGGCGGAGCAGGGTCGCCAGCACCGACAGCAGCGTCGACTTACCGGCCCCGTTAGGTCCAAGGAGCCCGAGCACACCGGGTCCGGCGTGGAGGGTGACGCCATGGAGTGCCAGCTGGCGGCTCCCGTAGGTGACCGAGACTTCGCGTGCGTCGATGTCGGGCCGGGAGTCCGTCATCTCAGCAGGTGATGGTGCGGTTCAGCGACCCGGAGACCTGTCCTGAATCGGTGCTCGTGTTGGTGTAGTAGGACTGACGACCTGAACAGCCGTAGGGGGTCCAGGTGATGTTTGTAACCCGCCCGCCCCGGGAGGCCGTAGTCGGATCGGGCCCGAACCGGTCGTACTTCAGCCGGGTTTGGACGCTGACGGTTGAGGTGCACCCCGACCTACCGCCCGTGCCGCCAACCTCATCCCCGCTGGCGAATGGGGTGTAGGAGAAGACGTCACACGACGCGGTACTGGCGGCCCATGCCGGCGTAAAGGTGATGGCCAGCGGTAGAGCCACAAAGGATGCGACGGCCAGGCCGAGGAGTCGATTCGACATTGAAATTGCCCCCATTTTAGGCGTGCCTCGGAGGGTACTCTCGTCGATCGGCTCCCGCATCCGGCACCGCTTCCTCTACCCAAGACAGCTCGAAGCGGCGTAAGAGTCCCGTGGAGTGGTGGGCTTTGTGGTCATCTCGATGCCTACCGGTCGCCTTCGGTGAGGGCGACGGTTTCAGTGTCGTCTTTTGCGCTNGTCGTGGGTGTCGGCCAGGACGGCTCCGATGAGGCGGATGACGGCGGCTTCGTTGGGGAAGATGCCCACGACGCGGGAGCGGCGCTTGATCTCCTTGTTGAGCCGCTCCAGGGGGTTGGTGGACCAGATCTTGCGCCAGTGCTCACGGGGGAACGCTGCGAAGGCGAGGACCTCGGCTTTGGCGTCGTCCATCAGCGGGCCGATCTTGGGGTAGCGGGCGGCGAGCTCGTCGCGGACCTTGTCCCACTGCGTGCTCATCGGTGCCAGGTGGGGTTGGGCGAAGATCGTGCGGAAGACCGCGGCGACCATCTCGCCTTCGCCCTTGCCCAGGTGGGCCAGGACGTTGCGGATGAAGTGGACCCGGCATCGCTGGTGTGAGCTGCCCTGCAGGGCGCGGGAGATGGCCGCGGTCAGGCCGGCGTGCTGGTCGGAGATCACGAGCTTGACCCCGGTCAGGCCGCGCTTCTTCAGCGAGGTCAGGAAACCGCGCCAGAAGACCTCGTCCTCGCTGTCGCCGACGTCCAGGCCCAGGATCTCCCGCCGGCCCTGGCTGGTGACGCCGGTGGCCACGACGACGGCCTTGGAGGTGACCATGGCCTGCTCGGTGCGCACGTGCAGGTAGGTCGCGTCGAGGTACACGTACGGGAACTCGAGGTGGTCCAGGCGGCGGGTGCGGAACGCCCCGACCGTCTCATCCAGCCCGGCACAGATCCGCGAGACTTCGGACTTGGAGATCCCGGACCCGCCGAGCGCGACCACCAGGTCGTCCACGGAGCGGGTCGAGACGCCGTGGACGTAGGCCTCCATGACCACCGCGTACAACGCCTGGTCGATCCGCCGGCGTGGCTCCAGGATGCTCGGGAAGAACGAGCCCGCGCGCAGTTTGGGGATCGCCAGCTGGACGTCCCCGGCGTGCGTGGTCAACAGCCGTGGGCGGGTGCCGTTGCGTTCGGTGGTGCGGGACTCGGTGCGTTCGTAGCGGCCGGCGCCGACCGCGGCCGCCGCTTCGGTCTCGATCAGCTCCTGCATCGCGACGCGGACGCATTCTCGGATGAAGTCGGTGCCCTCTCCGGTGCGGAACACCTCGAACAGCTCGGACACGGCAGACTGGGGCAAGGCCATCGGTGAGGTCTCCTTCGATGCGTGCTTGGCGGTGCACATCGAGAATCTCGCCGGTGGCCCCCTCCACTCAGGACGCCGCGCCGTCACCCCAAACCCCACCACTCCACGGGGCGCTGTCCTGGGCACGGTAGGTCCCCAGCGCTTCCTTCAACCCGGCGAAAACGCTGACGATCACGGTCGTCGCGGCACCGACCAGACCGGCCATGCCTAACCACCGCCCGGCGCTCTGGATCGGATCGAGGTAGATGTCGTCTTGCGTCAGGCCGGTACGGCGGGCCTGGACAACGTCCCCGATTTTGTCGTCCCAGTCGGGGCAGTGGTTGACCCGGAACTCGGCAGGCAACCCGGGGTGCGGGTCCGCAGAGCGGTAGGTCGCCTGCTCCCCCGGCGTGTCCGGGATGAGACCACGCGGCCCGCATGCCTCCGTGGTGCCAGACGGGCGTTGAGAGATCACGGTGACGCGTTCAGTGGGCCGGTCGTGCACGGCGAAGTAGTCGATTCCCATCAGCGCTGCTGCGACGATGAACGCACCTAGGCCGAAAAGTAAACCTCCCATCAGGGACCCCGAGATGAGGCCGCGATACGGAGGTCGTCGTAGTTAGTGGTCCTGCTTCCGCGTGCGCTACTCACGCGACCCCGACCCCAGGCTGCGATGAGAAAGACCCGCGGAGGAGGACGCGACTCGACTCCGGCTGATCCCGTCTCGCTGCCACCATGCGCGCATCCTGGCAGGCGAACTGGACGGCGTCGCTGGTTACGGCGCGGAAAGCCCGCTGCCTCTACGGACTCTTCTCGGACGCCATCCAATGGGACGGCCGAGCGGAGTTCGTCACCGACGGTCAACACCACCTCTGCGCCTCCGCTACGCCCGAGTGCCCTACATCATGGCCGCTCGATAGCCACAGGCCGGAACTCGCTGACCTGCGGGAACGTCCGTGAGGTGGGGAATGAACGAGATCGCGGTGGGGCATCAACCCCGGCCGACCCGGTGAACCCGCAGGTCAGCGACTTTCGTCGGAAGCCCGCCAGTCGCCGGTTCGAGCCTCAGGGCTCGGACCGGCGATCTCGTGCCTCGTCCCAGGGGCCCGACAGCTCCTGCCGGACAGGGTCGATCCGAGGGAGAGGACGGCCGAGAGTACGGCGCCCCTTTTGGCCAGACCACCCGCGTGGGCACGCTGGCGGCGCGGAAGTTCGCTCCTGCCAGGGATACATCCGCGCCATCGACGAACTTCCCCGTCATCACTGTGACGACGCGGAAGTTCGTCGGAGACTCCGCCGATGTCGGCCGGTCGGCCGCGGCCCCACTCAGAAGTGACGTGCCCGCAGCCGGAGCGCGTTGCCGATGACGCTGACCGACGACAGCGCCATCGCCGCCGCCGCGATCATCGGTGAGAGCAGCAGGCCGAAGGCCGGGTAGAGGACGCCGGCCGCGACGGGGATGCCGGCCACGTTGTAGACGAACGCGAAGCCCAGGTTCTGCCGGATGTTCGCCATGGTGGCCTCCGACAGCCGCCGCGCCCTCAGGATGCCGGTGAGGTCGCCGCGCAGGAGGGTGATGCCGGCGCTCTCGATCGCCACGTCGGTGCCCGTGCCCATGGCGAGGCCCACGTCGGCCGCGGCCAGGGCGGGAGCGTCGTTGACCCCATCGCCCGCCATCGCCACCACGCGGCCCTCACGGCGCAGGCGCTGGACGACGTCGGCCTTGTGGTCGGGCATCACCTCGGCCTCCACGTGGTCGATGCCGAGCCGGCGGGCCACCGCCTCGGCGGTCACGCGGTTGTCGCCGGTGAGCATGACCACCTCGATGCCCTCGGCCCGCAGCGAGCGCACGGCCTCGGGCGTCGTCTCCTTGACCGGGTCGGCGATCGCCAGGAGCCCCACCACCTGGTCGCCGACCCCCGCGAGGACCACGGTCGCGCCCTCGCCGCGCAGTGCGTCGGCGCGGGAGGCGAACGCGCTCGGGTCGAGGCCCGCGCCGGCCAGGAACGCCGCGCTGCCGACGCGCACGGTACGGCCCTCGACCGTGCCGACCACCCCCTGGCCGACCGGGGCATCGAAGTCGGAGGCCGCGGGCACGGTCAGGCCGGCGTCGCGCGCCGCGGCGACGACCGCGGTGGCCAGCGGGTGCTCGGAGGAACGCTCGACGCCCGCCACGAGGCGCAGCAGCTCGGTGCGGTCGACGCCCTCGGCCGGGACGACGTCGGTCACGGAGGGGCGGCCCTCGGTGAGGGTGCCGGTCTTGTCGACGACGAGGGTGTCGACCTTCTCCATCCGCTCGAGGGCCTCGGCGTTCTTGACCAGGATGCCGAGGCCGGCACCGCGGCCGACCCCGACCATGATCGACATGGGCGTCGCGAGGCCCAGGGCACAGGGGCAGGCGATGATGAGGACGGAGACGGCGACCACCAGGGCGTGGGCCAGGCGCGGGTCGGGGCCGACCAGGGCCCAGACGGCGAACGCGACGACGGCCGCGACGATGACCGCCGGCACGAACCAGGCCGCCACCTGGTCGGCCACCCGCTGGATGGGTGCGCGCGAGCGCTGGGCCTCGGCGACCATCTGCACGATCCGCGCCAGCATGGTGTCGCGGCCGACCTGCTGGGCGCGCACGACGAGGGAGCCGGTCTGGTTGATGGTGCCCCCGATGACGGTGTCGCCGACGGCCTTCGTGACCGGCATCGACTCGCCGGTGACGAGGGACTCGTCGAGGGTGGAGCGGCCGTCCTCGACGACGCCGTCGACGGGGACCTTCTCGCCGGGGCGCACCCGGAACCGGTCGTCGACGGACACTTGGTCGAGCGTGACGTCGTGCTCGGAGCCGTCCTCGTCGATGCGGCGGGCGGTGTCGGGGGTGAGGTCGAGCAGCGCGCGGATGGCGCCCGAGGTCTGCTCGCGGGCACGCAGCTCGAGGACCTGGCCGAGCAGGACCAGGGTGGTGATGACGGCCGCAGCCTCGAAGTAGACCGCGACCGCCCCGTCCATCCGGAAGGCGTCGGGGAAGAGGCCCGGGGCGACGGTCGCCACCACGCTGAACAGCCAGGCGACGCCGGTCCCCATGGCCACGAGTGTGAACATGTTCAGCTGCCGGGTCCGCACGGAGGTCCAGGCCCGCTGGAAGAACGGCCACCCACCCCAGAGTACGACGGGGGTGGCCAGCAGCAGCTGGACCCAGGCGGAGGTGCGCGCCGGGAGCGCGTCGTGGAGGGCGGGGACGAGGTCGCCGCCCATCCCGAGCGCGAGGACGGGCACCGAGAGGACCACGCCGACCCGGAAGCGCCGCGTCATGTCGGTGAGCTCGTGGCTCGGCGCCGTGTCGGCGGTGACCTGGACCGGCTCGAGCGCCATCCCGCAGATCGGGCACGGACCCGGGCCGGAGCGGCGGATCTCGGGGTGCATGGGGCAGGTCCACTCGGTCGCACCGGTGCCGGTGGACGGGTCGACGTCCGCCCCGCGGACGGGGTCCGGGCCCGCCGTCGCGACGGCATGGGAGGCGTGGTGAGCGTGGTCGTCCATGTCTCCATGATGTACCCCGGGGGGGTATACCGTCAAACGCGGCGCCGGGCGACGCCGCGGGCGCGGGCGCGGGCGCGGGCTCAGCGGACGTCGAGCTCCTGGTACATCCCGTTCGCGTAGTGGTTCTCGAGGTTGCACACCAGCTCGTAGCGGCCTGGGGCGAGCGGGAGGGTCACCCATCCCACCGCGCCGGAGGCGATGCCCTCGCCGGTTCCCGCCGCGCAGGACGCCGACGCCTCGCCGACGCTGCCCTCCTCCGGGACCCGTCCGTCCGGGCCCGGCACCCGGCGACCCGCGGCGGCTCCGTCGGGCAGGGGCAGGACGACGAGCTCGTGGGTCCGCCAGCCGCGGTTCTCGGCGACCAGGGACACGGTGCCGGCCGGGACCGAGCGGGACGACGCGACGAGCCGCATCGGCGCCCCCAGGCGCGCGACGCCATCGGTCGCCTGCATCATGCCCATGTCCATCAGGGAGACCCGGACGGTGCTCCCCGGCAGCGTCGCCGGCGCGGGGCACGAGAGCCGCGCGTCGTGGTAGCGACCGTCGCCGCGCAGCATCCCGCCGGGCGATCCGTCGCCACCGCCCATCATCCCGCCGCCGATGTCGGCCGACCCGCACCCCGAGAGCAGGAGGGCGGTCGACGCCGCGAGGACGGCGAGGGTGCGCCGGTGGGGGGAGCGGGAGGTCGTCATGCACCCAGCGCACCACCCCCTGCGCCGGACCGGCAGGGGCGAAGGTCACCATCCGCCGGGCCGGGCGCCCGGCGGGGTGTCGTGGGTCACCCATCCGCAGCCGCCGCCACGACGAACCACAGGTCGACCACAGCCCCCGCCCCGAGAGTCATCCCATGGACACGGTCGTCGCCCTGCTGCTCGCCGAGCCGGCCTGGGTCGTGTACGCCGTCGTGGGGATCGTGGTCCTGCTCGAGGGCGCCTTCCCCGCGGGGATCCTGCTGCCGGGGGAGGCCACCGCCCTCGCCGGTGGCGCGTCCGTCGCCCTGGGGCGCACGGACCTGGTCCCGATGGTGCTGGTCGTCGTGGCGGCCGCCGTGGTCGGCGACGGGCTGGGCTTCCGGATGGGGCGTTCCACGGGCTCCTGGCTCCTGCACAGCCGGATGCTGCGCTCGCGGCGCGCCCGCCTCGAGCACCTGCGCGACGGCATGGCCCGGCGCGGCCCGTTCTCCCTGGTCGCCGCCCGATGGACGGCCTTCGTGCGCACCATGGTCCCGGCACTGGCGGGCGCATCCGGCATGTCGTACCGCCGCTTCGTGGTGTGGAACGGGCTCGGCGCTGTCACGTGGGGCGCCACCAGCGTCGTGCTCGGCGCCCTGGCCGGCCGCTCGTACGCGCAGGTGCAGGGCTGGCTCGGCGGTGGGGGAGTGCTGCTGCTCGGGCTGGGCCTGGCCGCGGCCGCCCTCCTGGCGCTGCACCGGCGGCGAGTCGCCGCGGCTGCCGCCGGGCTCGGCGCCGACCGTTCCGAGCCCGACGTCGTCCTCGCGGCCTGACGCCCTCTCGCTGCCGACCCGCAGGTCTTGACTCCGGGACGGCGGCGCCCTTAGTTTGTTGACCCAACGTACTAGCAAGGACGCTGGTCGAGGACAACGACGTGGAGGCCGCCGGTGCCCGTGCACGGAGTGCCCCCGGGGCCTTCGACCGCCGACCAGATGTCGGTGCGTCGCCACAACCTCGCGCTGGTCCTCGACCACCTCGGCCGGCAGGGCGACCGGTCTCGGGCCCGGATCGCGGCCGAGATCGGGCTCAACAAGGTCACCGTCTCGAGCCTCGTCGCCGAGCTGGCCGCCCGCGGTCTGGTCGTCGAAGGTGATGTCGCGCGTGGGGCCGTCGGTCGCCCGGGGCGCGTCGTGGGTGTCGCCGGCGCCGCGTACGTGGCCGTCGGGGTCGAGGTGGGCCCTGACGACCTCTCGGTGCTGGTGCTCGACCTGCGCGGCGACACCGTGGCCGAGCGACGCGTGCCCGTCGACGGGCGGGCGGCCCCCGCGGCCGTGCTGCGCACCGCCGCCACCCTGGTCCGCCGGGTGCTCCGCCCGCTCGTGGCCGCGGGGGCACGAACGGTGGGGCTCACCCTCGCCGTGCCCGGCATCATCGAGCCCGCCACGGGCACCGTGGTCGACGCTCCCAACCTCGGCTGGCACGACGCGCCCGCGGTGACGCTGCTGCGCGCGGACCTCGGCGACCCCGCCCACCCGGTCACCCTCGAGAACGAGGCCAACCTGGCCGCGCTGGCCGAGGTCGACGCCCGCGGCGCCGAGGGCGCCCGCGACCTCCTGCTCATCACCGGCGGGGTCGGCGTGGGCGGCGGCATCGTCACCGAGGGTCGGTTGCTGCGGGGTGGGCGCGGTGTCGCCGGTGAGGTGGGGCACCTGCACCACGACCCCAGCGGGCGCCGGTGCCGCTGCGGACGGCGCGGCTGCTGGGAGACCGTGGTGGGCCTGAACGCGTTCCTGCGCGCGGCCGCCCGTGCCGACGACCCCGTGCGTGACGCGTCCACCGACCTCGCGGTGCGCCTGGCCGAGCTGCGTCGGCGGGCCGAGGCGGGTCACCCGCGCACCCGGCGCGCGATCGACCAGGTGGGCGACGCCCTGGTCACCGGCTGCGGCACCCTCGTCAACGTGCTCGACCCCGAGGTCCTGGTCCTCGGCGGCTACTTCGCCGAGCTCGGGCCCTGGTTCGTCGACCGCCTGAACGCCGACCTCCCCCGCGAGGTGTTCGCCCCCGACGCCGGTGGCTGCCGGGCCGAACGGTCCTCCCTCGGGCTGGCGGCCGCCGTCCGCGGTGGCGCCCTCCACGCCCTGCGCCGCGTCTACGACGACCCCACCCTCGCCCCCTTCCGCAGCCCGTCCGACCCCAACCATCCCGAGGAGAGCACTCCATGACCGACTACACCCCCCGCCCCGAGGACAAGTTCTCCTTCGGCCTCTGGACCGTCGGCTGGCAGGGCGTCGACGTCTTCGGCGGCCCGAGCCGCCCGCTGCTCGACCCCGTGGCCGCCACCGAGAAGCTCGCCGAGCTCGGGGCGGCCGCCGTCAGCTTCCACGACGACGACCTCGTCCCCGACGACGCCACCCGATCGTCCACCCTCGACCGGTTCCGGAAGGCCCTGTCCGACACCGGCCTGCGGGCCGAGATGGTCACCACGAACCTCTTCGGCCACCCCGTCTTCAAGGAGGGGGCGCTGACGGCGAACAACCGCGACGTGCGCCGCCACGCGCTGCGCAAGGTGCTGCGCAACCTCGACCTCGCGGCCGAGCTCGGCGCCGACACCTTCGTGATGTGGGGCGGGCGCGAGGGCTCGGAGCACGGAGGCGGCAAGGACGTGCGCGCGGCCCTGGACCGGATGGTCGAGGGCGTCGACACGGCCTGCCAGTACGTCATCGACCAGGGCTACGACCTGCGGTTCGCGATCGAGCCCAAGCCCAACGAGCCGCGCGGCGACATCCTGCTGCCCACCATCGGGCACGCCCTGGCCTTCATCAACGAGCTCGAGCACCCCGAGATGGTGGGCCTGAACCCCGAGGTGGGGCACGAGGAGATGGCCGGGCTGAACTTCGCGCACGGCATCGCCCAGGCGCTGTGGCACGGCAAGCTCTTCCACATCGACCTCAACGGGCAGCACGGCCCGCGCTTCGACCAGGACCTGCGCTTCGGAGCCGGCAACCTGCGGGGCGCGTTCTGGGCCGTCGACGCCGTGCTGGGCAGCGGCACCGACCTGCGCTACGACGGCTACGTGCACTTCGACTACAAGCCCCCGCGCGCCGAGGCGGTCGACGGGGTCTGGGAGTCGGCGCGAGCCTGCATGCGCAACTACCTCATCCTGCGCGAGAAGGTGCAGACCTTCCGGGCCGACCCCGACGTCGTGGCGGCGATGGAGGCGGCCGAGGTCGGGCGGCTCGCCGAGCCCACCCTGGCGTCCGGGGAGTCGCTCGCGGACCTGCGCGCCGAGACCGTCGACATCGAGGAGCTGGGCCGCCGTTCGGTCGGCGCGGAGGCGCTCGACCAGCTGGCCATGGAGCATCTGATGGGGGTGCGCTGACCCGGCGCGGTCCGGGGGGCTGCGCCCACGGGGACGGCGGCTCGGAGGCCGTCCCCGCACAGGGTCGGCATGGCCCGCGCACAGGGACGCGGGGGAGGATGACCGGGTGAGCGGACTCCTCGAGCAGATCCTCGGCCAGCCGGCCTGGGTCGTCTACGTCGTCGTCGGGCTGGTCGTCTTCGTCGAGGACGCCCTGTTCGTCGGCTTCGTCGTGCCCGGTGAGACCGCGGCCATCCTCGGGGGCGTGACGGCCGCCATCGGCCACACCAGCGTGGTGTGGATGGCGGTCCTCGTGGTCGCGATGGCGATCGTCGGCGACAGCGTGGGGTACGAGGTGGGGCGCCACCTCGGGCCGCGCCTGGTCGAGCTGCGGGTCCTGCACCGGTTCCGCCCGCGCATCGAGTCCGCCCAGGAGTTCCTCGTGCGGCGCGGCCCGGTGGCCGTGTTCCTCTCGCGCTGGACGGCGTTCCTGCGGGCCGTGACCCCGGCGCTGTCGGGTGCCTCGAAGCTGCCCTACCCGGTCTTCCTGCGCTGGAACGCCCTCGGCGGCCTGGCCTGGGGCCTCGCGACGGTGGTCGGTGGCTTCCTCGCGGGGCACTCCTACCAGCGGCTGGAGGCGTGGCTCGGCACGGGCTCGCTCGTGGTCGTCGGCGTGGTCGTGGTGGCCGCGGTGGGCGTGCACCTGGTCCGCCGCCGCCGGTCCGAGACCCCCGCGTCCTGAGGCGCCGCGGGGCACCGGGGGACCTGTGCCCCGGTCAGGAGGGCGACGCGGAGACCGACGGGGAGGTCGGCACCGAGGGGGAGGTGGACGGCGACGGGGCCGGGCACATCGGCAGGCCACCCTCGGTGGCGGCGGCCGTCTCGGGACGCAGGGCCCGGAAGCCGGTCCCCAGGGCGACGTCGACGGTGGCCCCCTTGCGCTGGTCGGGGACCGAGGTCGTGCCCGCGGGCAGGGCCTTCAGGACGAGCTCGGCGCCGGCGCTCCCCTGGGGCCCGAAGCGGACCTCGGCGACCTTGGGCACGGCGCGCCGGGTCGGGTCGTTGGCGACCTTGCCGACGGTGAACCCGCGCTCGGCCAGCAGCTTGGCGGTGCTCCCGGCCAGCCCCGACCGCGTCGTGGCGTTGTAGACGTTGACGGTGACCTGCGCCGGCGCCAGCGTCGGGGGCACGTAGGGGCGGCAGGTGGGCTCGGGCGGTCGCGCGGCGCGGGCGTGCTCGTCGGCCTGGTAGTAGCTGAGTCCGTACCAGAACGCGAAGAACAGCCCGAGGACCAGGACGCCCAGCGTGATGAGCGCGCGCCGCTGGCGAGCCCGCTTCTCGAGGGACGCGGGCGACTCGGTCGTGTACTCGCTCATCGGCCCGGGCCTAGAGGGTCAGGACGCGGGCGTGGAGGGTCGGGCGCTGGTGCAGGGCGGCCCGCAGGGCGCGGTGCAGGCCGTCCTCGAGGTAGAGGGTCTCCTCCCACTCGACGACGTGCGCGAACAGGTCGCCGTAGAACGTGGAGTCCTCGGCCAGCAGCTGCTGGAGGTCGAGCTCGCGCTTGGTGGTGACGAGCTCGTCGAGGCGGACCAGCCGCGGGGGCACGCCGGACCACTGCCGGCCCGTGTACCCGTGGTCGGGGTAGGGGCGGTGGTCGCCGACGGCCTTGAAGATCACGTCCCCACTCTATGGCGGAGCACGCGGCCGGGTCGGCTGCGAAACCCCGGGCGAGGGCTAGATTGGCGCTCGTGAGCGAGAGCAGCGACACCACCCTCATCGACGAGATCCGCGCCGGCTACGCCTTCGAGGGAGCGGCGCTGGAGTTCGGCGCCGCCGTGGTCGGCGGCACCGCCCATCCCGACGCCGTGGTCCGGATCCCGTTGTCGGCCATGAACCGGCACGGGCTGGTCGCTGGCGCCACCGGTACCGGCAAGACCAAGACCCTGCAGCTGATGGCCGAGCAGCTCGCCGCCCAGGGCGTGCCGGTCTTCCTGGCCGACGTCAAGGGCGACCTGTCCGGGATGGCCACGCCCGGCGAGGCGAGCGACCGGATCACCGCGCGCAGCCAGGACGTCGGGATGGCGTGGGAGCCGGCCTCCTTCCCGGTGTCGTTCTACGCGCTCGGCGGCCTCGGCAAGGGCGTCCCGGTGCGCGCCTCGGTGACGACTTTCGGACCGACCCTGCTGGCGAAGGTCCTGGGACTCAACGAGACCCAGGAGTCGAGCCTCGGTCTGGTCTTCCACTACGCCGACCAGAACGGCTACTTCCTCGACACCCTGGCCGACCTGCGGGCCGTCGTGCAGCACCTCACCTCCGACGAGGGCAAGGCCGAGCTCAAGGAGCTCGGCGGCCTGTCGTCGGCCACGGCCGGGGTCATCCTGCGCGAGCTCATCACCTTCAGCGACCAGGGTGCCGACGCGTTCTTCGGGCTGGCCGAGTTCGACACCTCGGTGCTGCTCCAGACCGCGCCGGACGGGCGGGGCACCGTGTCGATGCTCGAGCTCCCGGCCGTCCAGGACCGGCCGGCGCTGTTCTCGACCTTCCTGATGTGGCTGCTGGCCGACCTCTTCCACGACCTGCCCGAGGTCGGCGACGTCGACAAGCCGAAGCTGGTGTTCTTCTTCGACGAGGCGCACCTGCTGTTCGACGACGCCAGCAAGGACTTCCTCGACGCCATCCAGCAGACGGTGCGCCTCATCCGCTCCAAGGGCGTCGGCATCTTCTTCGTCACACAGTCGCCCAAGGACGTGCCCGCCGACGTCCTGGCCCAGCTCGGCAACCGGGTGCAGCACGCCCTGCGCGCCTTCACCCCCGACGACGCCGCGGCCCTGAAGGCGGCGGTCAAGACCTACCCGCACACCGCCTACGACCTCGAGGAGCTCCTCACCACCCTAGGCACCGGCGAGGCGGTCGTCACGGTGCTGTCCGAGAAGGGGGCCCCGACCCCCGTGGCGTGGACCCGGATGCGGGCGCCCGAGTCGCTGATGGCGCCCTCGCCCGACGCCACCATCGACGCCGCGGTGGCCGCGTCACCCCTCCTGGCCACCTACGGGCAGCCCGTCGAGCGCGACTCGGCCTTCGAGTTGCTCGACCGGGCCGCCTCCGAGCGGGTCAAGGCCGACGAGGCCGCCAAGGCCGCGCAGGAGAAGGCGGCTGCCGACGCGGACGCGGCGGAGGAGGCCGCGAAGGCGCAGGCCGCGGCCGAGAAGGCGGCGGCCAAGGAGCGCGAGGCGGCCGCCAAGGCGCAGGCCGCGGCCGAGCGCAAGCAGGCGAGCGAGCCGAGCATCGTGCAGCAGGTCGTCACGTCGTCGGCGTTCCGCTCGGTGCTGCGCTCGGCGGGCACCGTGCTGGGGCGCGAGATCACCCGGTCGATCTTCGGGACGACGCGCCGCCGCTGACCCGCCGCGCTACGGGCCGGAGCCCCCTCCGGCGACGCGCCACCCGCCGGCGGTGCGCTCGAGGCGGTAGAACCAGGTCGTCACGCCGGCCGGCAGGGTGTCGTCGCCGCCCTCGGTGACCAGCACGGTGGCGTACGTGAGGTGGTCGGGCTCCGGTGCCGCCGCGGGCTCGGTCACGCTCGACGACGAGACTCGCACGTCGCCGCAGAGGTCGCCGTTCCCGCCGGTGAAGGTCGGGGTGGAGATGGCCCG
Source organism: Nostocoides sp. Soil756 (assembly GCF_001428065.1). Classification (GTDB taxonomy): domain Bacteria; phylum Actinomycetota; class Actinomycetes; order Actinomycetales; family Dermatophilaceae; genus Phycicoccus. The sequence continues at coordinate 111,287 of NZ_LMSE01000005.1, read as the reverse complement.
GGCGGCGTCGCAGTCCCCGGCCTCGAGGGCCCGCAGGTAGGCGTCGAGCACCACGCGCGCCGGAGCGTCGGCCGCGGGTGTCGCCGCGCCGTCGGCCGCGCGGACCGCGCAGCCGGCGAGGGCCGGCGCCGCCAGCGCGAGGGCCGCCGCCCAACCGCCAGCGCGCGTCCGGCCCCCGCGGCGTCCCCGTCCCATCCGGCGAGTGTCCCGACGCGAGGCGGCGGCGTCAACAGTCGGGCGCCAGCCGGCGGCCGCACCTCAGAGGGCCAGGACGGCCTTGGCGTAGGCGCACTCGAGGTCGGCGTCGGTGACCGACGCCTCGGCCTCCGGCTCGGGCTCGAACCAGACCTCCCAGCCGTCGTCGGTGCGCCGCACGCCGGTCAGCCGGCTCCCGACGAGCTCGCGCAGCTGATCCTCGCGCGGCAGCCACAGCGCCTGGTCGAGGGTCACCGAGTCGAGCGCCCACTCGGTGGTGCCGTTGAACCCGAGCAGCGACTGGCCCTTGTAGTGGTGCACCTCGACGGTGAGGTCGCTGACCCAGAACACGTCGCCGGTGAGCAGCTCGGCGTCGATGACGAAGCGGTCGCCGGGGGCGGGCTCCCAGAGCACGCCGGCGGCGGAGAGGGCCCGGGCGAGCTCGACGCTGATCATCCCGCCATCCTGCTGCACGCCCGGCCCCCGGGCCCGCCACGCAGCGACCGGGGTTCCTCGGCGTGCAGGGACGTCCCGGCCGCCTACCTGCCGATCTCGGATCTGGCGGGGCCGGTGCCGTACGACCTCGGTTCCGGCTCGCTCGTCGCCTTCGACGACTACTGGTACGACAGCGACGTCGCCATCGAGGACGCCTTCTCCACGATGGCTCCGGACCTCGTGTCCTGGCTGCGGGCCTGGCTCGGCGGCTGAGCGCCCGCTGGGGGGGACCGACGCCGGGGGGTGTCAGCCATCGGCCCGAGGTCGGCCAGGACGACCTGGTCGACCGACTCGGCCAGCAGGTCCCGGGTCCTGGCGGGCGTGCGTGCATCCGTGATCAGGGTGTCGACGTCGGCCAGCCGGAGGAAGGTCGACAGACCGACGATCCCGAACTTGGTGTGGTCGGCCAGGACGCAGACCGTCCGGCTCGCCGAGACCAGCGCCCGGTTGGTCTCGGCCTCGACGAGGTTCGGCGTCGTGAGCCCCGCCGTACGGTCGATCCCGTGGGCCCCGAGGAAGAGCCGGTCCACGTGCAGGCCCTGCAGGGCCGCGACCGCGACGGGCCCGACGAGCGCGTCGGACGGGGTGCGGACCCCTCCGGTGAGGACGACGACGTGCCCGGAGGCCGACTCGTGCAGGAGCTGGGCGACCGGGACGGAGTTGGTCACGACGGTGAGCTGGGGGAGATGCCGGATGGCGGCCGCCAGCTCATACGTCGTGGTGCCGGCCGAGATGCCGATCGTGGCCCCGGGCCGCACGAGGCGGGCCGCGGCCGCCGCGATGGCCCGTTTCTCCTCGATCATCAGCGAGGACTTGGCGCTGAACCCCGGCTCGTCGGCGGCCCGGGGCCGCACCGCCACCGCGCCGCCGTGGACCCGCTCGAGCCGGCCCTCGGAGTCGAGCCGCTCGATGTCGCGGCGCACCGTCATGTCGGAGACCCCGAGGCGGTCGACGAGGTCGGAGACGCGCGCGGCTCCGGTCTCCTCGACGATGGCGACGATGGCGGCCCGGCGCTGGCTCGCCAGCACGGCTCAGCCCTCCCGCACCACGGCGGCCGACCCGGCGGCGACCGTGAGCACCGGCCCGACAGTGACGTCGGCGACCAGGTCGTGCCCGGAGGCCGCGAGCTCGCAGTCGGCACCGGTGTGGTTGAGGACGAACAGCCAGGAGCGCTCGCCGGCCCGCCGCCGGACGACCTCGACCCCGGAGGGGACCGTCGCGACCGCTCGGACCCCGGCCTCCTCGACCACGCGGTCCAGGACCGAGCCGAGGGTGGTGTCGTCGGGCAACGTGCCCACGTACCAGGTCACGCCGTCGCCGACCGGTCGGCGCGTCGCGGCGACCCGTCCGGCGAGCGGCCCCGACCCGTACTCGAGCACGGCCTCGCAGTCGGGGGCGACGGTCCGAGCGTCCTCGGTCCAGACCCGACCCTCGCCGACCGTGGCGCCGGCCGCATCACGCAGGTCCACCCGGCCGTCCGTGGGGAGCGGGAACAGCTCCTCGACGCGGACCCCGAGGAGGTCGCGGAACGCTCCGGGGTACCCCCCGAGGCGGATGTGGAGCTCGGGGGTGACGATGCCCGAGAGGTAGGTGACCACGACGTGCGCACCGGCGCGCGCCGCGGCCTCGACGGCGGCGGCGTGCTCGTCGGAGACGAGGAACAGCGTCGGGACGACGACGACGCGGTACCGGCTCAGGTCGTCGCCGGGATGGACGACGTCGCAGGTGATGCCGCGCTCGCGCAGGAGGCGGTGCACGGTGTGGGCGGCGTCCGGGTAGTCGACGCGGGCCGAGGGCAGGCACGGGCCGGAGAGGGCCCACAGCGCCTGGTAGTCCCAGAGGATCGCGACCTCGGCCTCCACGGTGGAGCCGACGACCTCCCCGAGCCGGCCGGCCACGGCGCCCAGCTCGCAGACCTCCCGGAACCGGTCGGAGTCGGGGCCGGCGTGCGGGACCATCGCCGAGTGGAAGGCCTCCGAGCCCGCGCGCGACTGGCGCCACTGGAAGAAGCCCAGGGCGTCGGCCCCCCGGGCCACGTGGGTCAGGGAGTCGCGCAGCGTGCCTCCCGGTGGTTTGGCGAGGTTCACCGGCTGCCAGTTGACCGCGCTCGTGGAGTGCTCCATCAGCATCCACGGACGGCCGCCGGCCAGACCGCGGGTGAGGTCGCCGTGAAAGGAGAGCTCGGACCGCGGGTGCGCGAGGGAGTCGACGACGTAGTGGTCGGTGCTGACGACGTCCTGCTCGGCTGCCCAGGCGTGGTAGTCGAGCATCCGGAACTGGCTCATCGTCATGAAGTTCGTCGTGATCGGCACGCTCGTGGAGTGCCGTCGGATCACCTCGGCCTCGGCCCGGAAGAAGTCGAGCAGGGTGTCGGAGCCGAAGCGCGCGTAGTCGAGAACGTGCGTGGGGTTGTTGAACGTCGTGCTGATGCGCGGGGGGAGGATCTCGTCCCAGTCGGAGTACCGCTGGCTCCAGAACGCCGTGCCCCAGGCCTCGTTGAGGGGCTCGAGGTCGTCGTACCGGCGCTGCAGCCACCGCCGGAACTCGACCGCGCAGGTGTCGCAGTAGCAGGGCAGGTTGTGGCAGGCGTACTCGTTCGAGACGTGCCACATGGCCAGGGCCGGATGGTCGTGGTACCGCGCGGCGATGCGGTCGGTGAGGGTCAGCGCCAGGTCGCGGTAGAGCCGTGAGGACGGGCACCACGACTGCCGGCTGCCCGGCCAGAGGCGGCGCCCCTCACGGTCGACCGGCAGGATCTCGGGGTAGGCGGTCGTGAGCCACGGGGGAGGCGTCGCGGTGGCGGTCGCCAGGTCGACGGCGATGCCGTGGTCGGCCATCGTGTCCATGATCTCGTCGAGCCACGCGAAGTCGTACTCGCCCTTGCTGGGCTCGAGCCAGGACCACGAGAAGACGCCCAGGGTGACGAAGCTGACGCCGGCCTCGGCCATGAGGCGCAGGTCGTCGGCCCAGACCTCTCGAGGCCACTGCTCGGGGTTGTAGTCGCCACCGAAGGCGACGCGGTCGGTCGGCCACGGACGCATGGCGGACAGTGTGAGGACGGGATCGCGCACTTGTCAACACCTTCGAACAGACCGGCCGGTGTCGACCCTCCCTGGACCCGCTGCGGGAGGCCCGAGAACTTTGTGAGCGCTAACACGGTCCCTTGGCGGCGAAAACCCCTGCGCGGCAGGGTTTCGTCTCTCAGCGGACCGCGCGGACGGCTCTTGACAGCCCTGGTCCCGTCTTTCATGATCTCGGAGCATCGCCGTTGTTCGGTTCTGGTGGAAAGTGTCGGAACCGGCCCGTCAAAGGAGACACCATGGCCCGTCCGGTCACTCGCGGACCCCGCCCCTCACTCACCATCCCCGGCTCTGTCAGCGGAGTCGACCGACGCTCCATCCTCCGGGGCGCTCTCGGGGCGGGAGCCCTGCTCGCCGCCTCCGGCTCTCTCGCCGCCTGCAGCTCGGACTCCACCCCCGCCACGTCGGGCGGCGGTGGCGGGGGCAAGCCCGGCAACGTCAAGTTCGGCATCAACGAGGCCAAGGGCTCCGGGCCGGCCTACGACCGCCTGGCCGCCATCGCCGCCGCGTACACCCAGAAGACCGGTGCGCAGGTCGCCGTCAACGCCGTCGACCACAACACGTTCCAGGAGAGCATCACCACCTACCTCCAGGGCTCCCCCGACGACGTCTTCACCTGGTTCGCGGGCTACCGGATGGCCCAGTTCGCCGACGCCGGCCAGATCAGCGACCTCAGCGACATCTGGCCGATCGACGGCATGAGCGACGCCTTCAAGAAGGCGGCCACGGCCGAGGACGGCAAGCAGTACTTCGTGCCGGTGAGCTACTACCCGTGGGCCGTCTTCTACCGCAAGTCGGTCTTCGAGAAGAACGGCTGGACCGAGCCCAAGAGCCAGGACGACTTCATGGCCCTCCTGAAGGACATGCAGGGCAAGAAGATCACCCCGTTCGCCTTCGCCGCCAAGGACGCCTGGGCCCCGATGGGCACCTTCGACATCCTCAACATGCGGCTCAACGGCTACGACTTCCACATGGAGCTGACCAAGGGCAAGAAGAAGTGGGACAGCCCCGAGGTCAAGCGGGTCTTCGAGACCTGGAAGACCCTCCTGCCCTACCACCAGGAGAACTCCCTCGGCCGGACCTGGCAGGAGGCGGCCACCTCCATGGCCAAGGGCGAGTGCGGGATGTACCTCCTCGGCAGCTTCGTCGTCGACGGTGTGCCGAAGGATGCCGCTGACGACCTCGACTTCTTCACCTTCCCCGCGCTCGACGCGTCCATCGGTGCCGACGCACTCGACGCCCCGATCGACGGGTTCTGCGTTGCCGAGGGGGGCGCCGACCAGGAGGCGGGCAAGGCTTTCGCGAAGTGGCTCGGCAGCGCCGAGGCCGCCGACGCGGGGAACAACGCCTCCTCGGTGCCGTTCATCGCGGCGAACTCCGGCGCCAGCACGGCGAAGTACGGGCCGCTGCAGAAGAAGTCGGTCGAGGTCGTCCAGAACGCGAAGTCCATCGCCCAGTTCCTCGACCGCGACACCAACGCCGACCTCGCGAACACCGTCATCACCGTCGCTCTGCAGAACTTCATCAAGAAGCCCGACGACATCGACGGGATCACGGCCTCCATCCAGCAGCAGGCCGCGTCGATCCTCGGCTGACGAGGGGACGGGAACGGGGATGGCCACGGACACACGGCGCCGGCAGTCACGACGGGTCGAGAAGAAACGCGGATGGAAGGACCGCCTGGTCATCGGGTCGATGATCGGGGTCCCGACGGTCCTCGTGGTCTGGCTCGTCTGGCTGCCGGCGGCGGCCTCGGTGCTGCTGTCGTTCACGAGGTGGAACGGCTTCAAGTTCAGCGCGATCGAGTGGGTCGGGACCAAGAACTACGTCGACATCGCCACGATCTACCCCCCGTTCTGGCCCGCCATCCGGCACAACCTCATCTGGCTGGCCTTCCTCTTCGTGCTGCCGACCATCCTCGGCATGGTCCTGGCGGTCGTGCTCGACCGGAACATGTGGGGCAGCCGGTTCTACCAGACGGCCTTCTACCTGCCGGTCGTCCTGTCGCTCGCGCTCGTGGGCTTCATCTGGCAGCTCTTCTACTCCACCGACCAGGGCCTCATCAACGAGGTCTTCGGCTCGACGGTCGACTGGTACGGGGACTCGTCGGTCAACCTCTGGGCGGTACTCGTCGCCACCTCCTGGCGGCACACCGGGTACATCATGCTCATCTACCTGGCGGGGCTGAAGGGCGTCGACGCGTCCCTCCGGGAGGCGGCCGCGGTCGACGGGGCCAACGAGGTCAAGACGTTCTTCCACGTCATCTTCCCCGTGATGCGGCCGATCAACATGATCGTGCTCGTCATCGTCGTCATCGAGTCGCTACGCGCCTTCGACCTGGTCTGGATCATCAACAAGGGTCGTAACGGGCTCGAGCTCATCTCGGCCCTGGTGTCCCAGAACGTCATCGGCGAGGCGACCCGCTACGGCTTCGGGTCCGCCCTGGCCGTCATCATGATGGTCATCTCCTCGGTGTTCATCGCCATCTACCTGCGCATCGTCTTCCGGGAGGAGCGCCGATGAGCGCCACCGCCACCGCGTCCGGCACCACCGCCGCCCCCGCCAAGGCCGAGACCGCCGGCCAGAGCGGCGTCCTCAACCGGCGCCGTGGCCGGGTCGCCACCACCGTGATGTTCGTCCTGGCGCTCATCTGGCTCTTCCCGCTGCTCTGGGCGCTCTACAACTCGTTCCGCTCCTACGACTACACCCAGACCAACGGGTACCTGTCGGTCGGCGGCTGGACGCTCGACAACTACAAGGAGGCCTGGACCCGCGGCAGCTTCGGCCTGCACCTGAAGAACTCGCTGCTCATCACGGTCCCTGCGGTGGCGCTGACGCTGTTCCTGTCCTCCCTCGTCGCGTTCGTCCTGGCCCGGTTCTCCTACCGCTTCAACCTCACCCTGCTGGGCGTCTTCCTGGCGGCCAACCTGCTGCCCCCGCAGGCCCTGCTCATCCCCGTCTTCCGGATGTTCCGGGAGATCCCGCTGCCGCAGTTCATGAGCTCGAGCGGGTCGATGCTCAACAGCTTCTGGGCGCTCATCCTGGTCAACACGGCGTTCCAGCTGGGCTTCTGCACCTTCGTGCTGAGCAACTACATGAAGACGCTGCCGCACGAGATCTACGAGTCCGCCGAGCTCGACGGCGCGAGCGTGTGGCGCCAGTACTGGCAGCTGACGATGCCCCTCGTTCGCCCGGCCCTGGCCGCCCTCGCCACCTTGCAGGTGACCTGGATCTACAACGAGTTCTTCTGGGCGACGGTCCTGCTCTCGCGCGGCGACAAGTACCCGGTGACCAGCGCGCTGAACAACCTGCGCGGCCAGTTCTTCGCCGACACCAACCTGGTCGCGGCGGGCTCGATCATCGTCGCGCTCCCCGTCCTCGTCGTCTTCTTCGTCCTCCAGAAGCAGTTCGTCTCGGGCCTGACCCTCGGGTCGACGAAGGGATGACGGCGACGACGATCCTGCGCGGAGGAGGGGTCGCGCTCGTCCTCGCCCAGGACGGGGACGGGCTGCCGGCGGTCGTTCACTGGGGCCAGGACCTGGCCGACGACGCAGTCGCCGACCTCGTGGCACTGCGCTCGGGCCCGGTCCCGCACAACGCCCTGGACGAGCCCTGGGACCTCACCGTCCTGCCCGGCCCCGGTGACGGATGGCTGGGGTCGCCGGGACTGGCGGCCCACCGCGCCGGTGGCTCGACGGCCCCGCGCTGGCGGGCCTCGCTCAGCGGCGGCGGCTCCGGTGCCGACGTCGTCGCGGAGGCCGAGGCGACCGGCCTGCGAGCGGAGGTGTGCTACCGGCTGGACGCCTACGGTGTCCTGCGGGTGTCCGTCCAGGTCACATCGACGGCGGCCGCCGACGCGCCCGCCGTCGACCTGGCCGAGGTGCGCACCCTCCTGCCGCTCCCGGCCCGGGCGAGCGAGGTGCTCGACCTCACCGGTCGGTGGGCGCGCGAGCGCTCGCCCCAGCGCCACCCCCTGACCGACGGGTCGTTCCGCCGCGCGTCCCGGCGGGGGCGCACCGGCCACGACGCACCCCTGCTGCTGACCGCGGGGACCCCCGGGTTCGGCTTCCGACAGGGCGAGGTCTGGGCCGTCCACGTCGCCTGGAGCGGCAACCACGAGCACCTCGTCGAGCGCCTGCCCGAGGGGGCGGGGATGCACGCCGCGGTGATCGGCGGCGGCGAGCTGCTGGCCCCGGGCGAGGTCCGCCTCGGGCCCGGGGAGACCTACCGGACCCCCGACGTGGTGGCCGTGTGGTCGGCGGACGGCCTCGACGGGCTCACCGCGCGCCTGCTCCGGCACCAGCGCGCCGCGGCCGACCCACGCTCGAGCGGCCCCCGCCCGCTCGTGCTCAACACCTGGGAGGCCGTCTACTTCGAGACCGACCTCGACCACCTCCGGGCGCTGGCCGACACCGCGGCCTCCATCGGCGTCGAGCGCTTCGTCCTGGACGACGGGTGGTTCGGGGCGCGGCGCGACGACACCCGCGGCCTCGGCGACTGGCACGTCTCCCCGGACGTGTGGCCCGACGGGCTCGGCCCGCTCGTCGACCACGTCCACGGCCTCGGGATGGAGTTCGGCCTCTGGTTCGAGCCGGAGATGGTCAACCTCGACTCCGACCTCGCCCGCAGCCATCCGGACTGGGTCCTCGGTCCGGTCGCCGGGCCGCCACGGCCCTCGCGCCACCAGCACGTCGTCGACCTCGCGAACCCGGAGGCCTTCGAGGCCGTCCTCGGGGCCGTGAGCGGTGTCATCGGCGAGTACGGCATCGACTACGTCAAGTGGGACCACAACCGCGACCTGCACGAAGCCGTCCTCACCCGCGACGGGGTGACCGACCGGCCGGCGGTGGCCGCGCAGACCCGCGCCACGTACCGCCTCCTCGACGAGCTGCGTCGTCGCCATCCCCGCCTCGAGATCGAGTCGTGCTCCAGCGGCGGGGCCCGCGTCGACCTGGGGGTGCTGGAGCGCACCGACCGGGTCTGGACCTCGGACTGCAACGACGCCCTCGAGCGGGTCCAGATCCAGCGGTGGACCGGCCTGCTCGTCCCACCGGAGCGGATGGGCACGCACATCGGGCCCGGGCGCGCGCACACCACCCACCGCGAGCTCGACCTGTCGCTGCGGATGCTCGTCGCGCTCGGTGGTCATGCCGGGCTCGAGTGGGACGTCACCGAGTGCACCCCGCAGGAGCTCGACGCGCTGCGGGACTGGTCCCGGCTGTACCGCGAGCTGCGCGGCCTCCTGCACTCCGGTGACGTCATCCGCTCCGATCACCCGGACCCGGCGTTGGTCGTGGGCGGTGTCGTCGCGGCCGACGGCAGCGAAGCGGTGCTCACCGTGGTCCAGGTGGCGACGGGGCGCGGCACCACCCCGGGGCTCGTGCCGCTGCCCGGCGTGGACCCGGCGCGGCGCTACCGGGTGCGCGTGCGCCGCGAGGCCGGCCTGCCCGCCACCGTGCAGACCGCGATGCCGCCGTGGTTCGAGGCCGCCGTCGGCGACGGCGTGGAGGTGGCCGGGGCCACGCTCACGTCCGTCGGGCTCCCCCTGCCCGTCCTCGCCCCGGCCCAGGGCCTGCTCCTTCACCTCGTGGCGGTCTGAGGCCCACGCGGGCGCGCCGTCGAGGCCCGGACGACCAACGTCGGCGGGATGAGCCGCGCCGGGCACGGCTCGTGCGCCAGGGTCGAGAGGACGAGCCGCACGGCCTCCCGGCCGAGGGCCGAGAAGTCCTGCCGGATGGTGGTCAGCGGCGGGTTGAGGTAGGCGGCCTCGGGGATGTCGTCGAAGCCGACGAGGGAGATGTCGTCGGGTGCTCGGCGCCCCAGCTCTGTGAGTGCCCGGTAGGCGCCGACCGCCATCTGGTCGTTGGCGACCACGACCGCGGTGACGTCCCGGTGCCGCTGGAGCAGCCGCCGCGTCGCCGCGTGCCCCGAGCGGGCGCTCCAGTCGCCGTCGAGGACGGGACCCGGGGCGAGGCCGTGCTCGGCGATCGTCTGTGCCACCGCGGCGCGCCGTTGCACCGCCTGGGGCCAGTCGGGGGGGCCCGCGACGTGGGCGATGCGCCGGTGCCCGAGCTCGATGAGGTGGCGGGTCGCGAGTCCGGCACCGGCGCGCTGGTCGACGCCCACCGACGCCGTGGCCCCGCCCAGGGCACCGTCGATGCTGACCACCGGCACGTCGACGTGCGCGACCGAGGCGTCGATGTCGGACCAGCCGTGAGCGGACACGACGATCACCGCGTCGACGGCCCGGCTGAGCAGGCGGTCCAGCGCGGCCGAGACGGTGTCGGTCGACATCGTCACCTGGGGGTCCAGGGAGATCGCGTAGCCGGCCTGACGAGCCGCCTCGGCGACCGCCACCACGGTGCTCCCGGGCCCGTGGAAGGCGAGCTCGTCGACGACGACCCCGATCAGGCGGGTGTGGCCGCTGGCCAGCGCGCGCGCCACCGAGTTGCGCCGGTAGCCGAGGTCGGCGACGGCGCGCTGCACCCGCTTCCGGGTCTCGGGGCTCACCGTGTGCGGGGCGTTGAGGACGCGGGAGACCGTCTGGTGCGAGACTCCGGCCGCCCGCGCGACATCGGCCATCGTGACGGACGGCCTCTCTGACGGCATAGGCGCATCGTACGAGCGCGGGTCACACCGTGAGGGTCACGGTTCGGTACCGACCCCGTGCCGGTCGAAGGGCCGATCAGCCCCAGTTCGCCGCCCGGGTGAGGCAGAACGGGTGGCCGCTGGGGTCGAGCAGGACGCGCCAGGTCTCGCCGGGCTGCTCGTCGGGCAGGGTCCCGCCGAGACCCACGACCTCGCGGGCGGCGGCGTCGAGGTCGTCGACCGCCAGGTCGAGGTGGAACTGCTTGCTGCCGTGCTCGTTGGGCCACCCCGGCGCGCGGTACCCCTCCACGAGGCCCAGGCCCAGCGCGAGGCCGCCGGGGCCGGTGAGCATCCCGTACTCGTCCTGCTCGTGCGCCACGTCCCACCCGAGGACGCCGGCCCAGAAGGCCACGTCGCGGCGGACGTCGGAGCTGTCGAGGGTGATCATCTTCAGGGTCGCGATCGCCATGGCGGACCTCTCGTCGGGGGCCGGGCGGTCCCGGCCGGGGATGTCGCCCACCCTGCCTACGCTGGGCTCGTGCCGGATAGGACAAAGGCGACACTGCCCGCCACGGCCTCCACGGGCGGGGTGCTGCGGCCCACCGAGCTCGCCCGGCACGTCCACCTGGTGCGCGAGCCCGTGGGCGCGGTGGCGGCGGCGTGGGTCGAGAACCGCTGGTCGCTGCGGTGGCGGCTGCCCTGCGGGCGCTGGTTCGACAGCGAGGTGTTGCCGCATCCGACCTGCTCGCTCACCGTCGAGCTCGGCAGCCACCCGCGGGTCGGGGTGCCGGCCGGCGAGACCGTGCTCGTCACGGGCGTCTGCACCCGCCGGTTCGACGTGGAGGTGCGCGGCTGGGGTCGGGTGGTGGGGCTGCGGATGCGCCCCGGAGGCCTGACGTCGCTCACCGGGCACCCGGCCTCCGCCTGGACCGACCGTTCGGTCGCCGCCGGCGAGGTGCTCCCCGAGGCGCTGGTGCGCGCCCTCGCCGACCCCGATCTCGCCGACGCCGGCACCACGTGGGCGGAGGTTGCCGAGGCCGGGCTGGCGGCGCTGGCCGGCGAGCGGCCCGACCCGCGCTACGACCTGCTCCTCGACGTCGTGGCCGACATGCTGGCCGACCGCACCCTGCTGGCGGTGGCCCAGGTCGCCGACCGGCACGGGACGACCGTGCGCACCCTGCAGCGGCTGTTCACCCACTACGTCGGGGTGGGGCCCAAGTGGGTCCTCGCCCGGTACCGGATGCACGACGCGGTCAGCGCGCTGCACGACGGTTTCGACGGCACCCTGACCGAGCTCGCCGTGCAGCACGGCTGGTACGACCAGGCCCACTTCACCCGTGACTTCACCGCTCTGGTGGGGATGTCGCCCGGGCAGTACCGCGCGCGCTCCGGCGGCTGAGCGCCGCGGTCAGACGGGCGGCCGCAGCACCGGGGCGAGGGCGTCGAGCACCGAGGCGTCCTCGATGGTGCCCGGCACGACGGGCGTGCGGCCGTCGGCCATCTCGCGCATCGTCTTGCGCAGGATCTTGCCCGAGCGCGTCTTCGGCAGCGCGGCCACGACGTCGACCTGCCGCAGGCTCGCGACCGCCCCGACCTCGTCGCGCACGCGCTGCACCAGCTCGGTCCGGATGCGCTCGCCGTCGGCCGCGGCGTCGACGTCGGCCTTGAGGACCACGAGCCCGCGCGGCACCTGCCCCTTGAGCGCGTCGGCCACGCCGATGACCGCGCACTCGGCCACGGCCGGGTGCCCGGCCAGCGCCGTCTCGATCGAACCCGTCGACAGCCGGTGCCCGGCCACGTTGAGCACGTCGTCGGTACGCCCCATCACGTAGAGGTAGCCGTCGTCGTCCATCAGGCCGCCGTCGCCGGTGAGGTAGTGGCCCTCGTAGACCGAGAGGTAGCCCGCGACGTAGCGGTCGTCGTCGTTCCACAGGGTCGGCAGCGTCCCCGGGGGCAGCGGCAGCCGGATCGCGATGGCGCCCTCGGTGCCGCGCTCGACCTCCTCGCCCGTCTCGTCGAGCACGCGCACGTCGAAGCCGGGCACCGGCACCGACGGTGAACCCGCCTTCAGCGGCATCGGGTCGAGGCCGCGCAGGTTGGCGACGATCGGCCAGCCGGTCTCGGTCTGCCACCAGTGGTCGACCACCGGCACGCCGAGGACCTCGCTCGCCCAGGCGTAGGTGTCGGGGTCGAGCCGCTCGCCCGCGAGGAAGACGGTCTCGAGGCGGGACAGGTCGTACTCGCGCACCAGCGCGCCCTCGGGGTCCTCGCGCCGCACGGCCCGGTACGCGGTCGGCGCGGTGAACATCGCCTTCACCCCGTGCTCCGCGCACACCCGCCAGAAAGCCCCTGCATCCGGCGTTCCGACCGGTTTCCCCTCGTAGAGAACGGTGGTCGCGCCCGTGAGCAGGGGCGCGTAGACGATGTAGGAGTGCCCGACCACCCATCCGACATCGGAGGCCGTGAAGAAGACGTCGCCGGGGCCGATGTCGAAGACGTTCTCCATCGACCAGCACAGCGCCACCGCGTGGCCGCCGTTGTCGCGCACGATGCCCTTCGGGCGCCCGGTGGTGCCGGAGGTGTAGAGGATGTACAGCGGGTCGGTGGCCTCGACGTCGACGCAGCCCGTGGGCTCGGCGTCGGCGACGAGCTCGTCCCAGTCGACCTCCTGCCACGCCGTGTCGCGCCCGCCGATGGTCGCGCGGGCCTGGGGGCGCTGCAGCACGATGACCGCCTCGGGCTGGTGGCTGCTGCGGTCGAGGGCGGCATCCAGCATGGGTTTGTACTCGACGACCCGGGTGGGCTCGATGCCGCAGCTGGCCGCGACGACGACCACCGGGCGAGCGTCCTCGATGCGGGCCGCCAGCTCGGCGGGCGCGAAGCCGCCGAAGACGACGGAGTGGATGGCGCCCAGTCGGGCGCACGCCAGCATCGCGACGACGGCCTCGGGCACCATCGGCATGTAGATGACCACCCGGTCACCCTTCTCGACGCCGAGCGAGGCCAGGGCGCCGGCGAAGACGGCCACCTTCTCGAGCAGCTCCGCGTAGGTGAAGGCGGCCCTGGTGCCGGTGACGGGGGAGTCGTACACCAGGGCGGTCTGCTCGCCCCGGCCGTCGCGCACGTGCCGGTCGAGGGCGTTGAAGCAGGTGTTGAGCCGGCCGCCGCGGAACCAGCGGTAGAACGGCGGGTTCGCGTCGTCCAGGACGGTGGTCGGCGGGGTCGACCACTCGACGGCCCGGGCGGCCTCGCCCCAGAACGCCGTCGGGTCGGAGAGGGACCGCTGGTAGGTGGCCGCGTAGGCGCCGGTGCTCATGGCCTCATCGTGCCCCCGCGCCGGGAGCGGCGGCGGGCGATGGTGACGGATTCCTCCGTGCGGCCGCGGCGCGTGCGCCGTCCGAGGTCCGTGCCGGTGCCGGCGCGTGACCCTGCCCGCCGGGCCTGACACACTCGGGCACCATGGAGATCCCCCAGCACTGGGTCCGGGTCGAGGGGTTCAGCCCCCACCTCGGCGAGCGCGGGGGCCTGCTGTCGGTCTGGGGCTGGTCGGAGACCTCCGACCAGGACGCCGAGCGGGTCGGCCGCGAGCGGCTGGCGGAGACCCTGGCGCGGATCGAGCGCGAGGGACGGTTGGCCCCCGGGCACGGCTACTACCCCCGCACGCCGCTGCGTGAGCCGCTGCTGGAGGAGGTCGCGCCGGTCGAGGGTGAGGACGGACGGCTGGGCGTCGTGACCCGGAACCGGATGGGCTGCGAGGTGCTGTGCACCGAGTCCCTGCTGATCGCCGACGTCGACGTCGAGGAGCTCGCCGCCGAGGCGGACGCGCGGGGCCGCCGCGGCCGGCGGCGCGGGTCCGGTTCACCGGTGGTGACCGGTGGTGGCGGCGCTGGTCTGGGCTCGCTGCTGCGCCGGGTGGTGTTCGGACGCTCCGACCCGACCCCGATGGCGCCGGGCACGCAGGACGCCGCGGGCCTCGACGAGCCGCCCGGGCTCGCCCATCCGTCGGGCTACGAGGCGTACCCGAGCGACGAGGGCGGCTCCGGGCTGCGGGTGACGGCCACCGGCCCTGAGCGCCCGTCGGTCGTCGAGTGCCTCGCCGCCGAGCCCGCATGGGAGCTCGCGCGCGCCCACCCCGGGCTCGGGGTGCGGGTCTACCGGACCGCCGCCGGGCTACGGGTGATCGTGACCGGCGCCGACGCCGCGCCCGGCTCTGAACGGGCCCGCGACATCCTGACGGCGCTCGGCACCGACCCGCTGTACCTCGAGCTCTGCGCCACGCACGCCAACTATCGGGCCCGCCTCACCCCCAAGCCGTTCCGGGTGGGGATGCCGGCGCTGCCGGTGCGCTGGCCGTGCGCCGACGAGGCCGAGGAGCGGCGGTGGCTGCGCTGGGTCGACGAGTACGAGCGCGCCGCGGCGGGCTCGGCGGTGTGCCGCCTGGTGAGCGCATCCGGGCCGGTGCCGTCGGCGTCCGAGCAGCGGCTCGTCGAGCTGCACGACGAGCGCACCGGTGTCGGGCTGCGCCTGCCGCTGGCCTGAGGGCCCGCGTCGTGCCGGCGGTCGCCGCGGGGCTGCTCGTAGGCTGGGTGGGACGCGCGGAAGGAGGCCGGATGCTCGAACGCACCGGCGAGCGGTACCTGGGGCGCTTCACCACGCTCGAGACCTTCATCATGAGCCTGCCCGAGGACGAGCGCCGCCGCGCCGCCCACTGCTTCTCGTGGGCCGCGCGCGACGCCGGCGGCTTCACCGCCCACTACTCCGACGACGAGCTGCGCGCCCGCGAGGTCGCGGCCCTCCAGATGTGGACCGAGCACCACTTCCGGGTCGTCAGCGCCGGCGACGACGCGTACGACGTCTACCGGCGCGCACGGCCCCTCGACGGCTGAGCCGCTCCCGTCCTCCGCGTCCGGCGACAGGAAAACCCCGGTCGCACGCGCCCGGGGTTCCCGCTGGCGGAGGATGGGGGATTTGAACCCCCGAGGGTTTTATCCCAACACGATTTCCAATCGTGCGCACTAGGCCACTATGCGAATCCTCCGCCGAGGAGGCTACCGGAGGCGGGCCGCCACCCGAAATCGCCCACCGCGCGGGGACCGGGCGAGCGAGCGAGGTCGAGAGGCCAGGACCCGCGGACGGTTCGGCGGTCGCGTCGGCGTGTTCTGGCCTCTCGATGCGTCCCCGGGCGGGTGCGCGGGGCTCGACAGGGCGCCCGCCGGCTGCCACCATCCCGGGATGGACGACGGGACCGCCTCCGTGGCCACCACCGCACCGGCTGGGTCGCACTCGGGATGGTGGACGCCACGGGCAGGTGGTGCGGCGCGCGGTCGACGGCGCAGCGACCAGGTGTACGGCGCCGTCATGGTGCTGCTCTGGCTGGCCTGGCTGGTGCTGACCGCACTCGGCCAGCAGCGACTGGTCACCCCCCAGCAGCTCACCGACGACCTCGACGCCGGTCGGGTCATCGGCTGGGAGGTCGTCGCCCTCGGCTCCGACCAGGCGGGCTGGTCGTGGTCGCGGGCGATCGGCATCGACATCCCGGCAGCGACCGACGACAGCACGACCGACCCCTCGGCCGAGCCGGTGCGGGGGGAGCAGGCGCTGGGCTACTGGGTCGACGGACCGTTCGCCCGGTTCCGCATCGTCGACCCCGCCCTCGCGCCGGACGAGCAGGACGTCCTCGCCCAGCAGGCTCGCGCGGCCGGCGTGCCCCGGCTGAGCGAGAGCGTCCGCACCGACGTCAGCTCCTACCAGCGGTACGCCTTCGGTGACGACCGGGCCGTCTATGCCGCTCTGCCGCTCGTCCTGCTGATGTTCGCGTCCGTCGTGATCGGGCCCCGCCCGACGCGCGCCACGCGCTGGTTCTGGTTCTGGCAGCTGTGGTTCCCGCTGGGGCTGGGGGTGCTCGCCTACGCCGTGCTCGAACAGCTGCACCCCGCGGCGGCGACGACCGTGCCCCGCGCCCGGCCGACCTGGAACGGGTGGGGCGGCCTGGCCCTGCTGGTCCTGGGGTCGATGCTCGTATCGGCCGTCGTCGTCGCGCTGGCCGACAGCACGCACTGGCTCTGGGTCGTCCGACCCTGAGCCCGGCACGGAGGCTGCCGGGTCAGGCGCCGGCCGAGCCCCCGGGTGGGCCCACGACCAGGAGCACGGCCGTGGCGACCAGCACCAGCACCCCGCCGAGGACGGCCGCCGTGACCGGCCGGGCCAGCCCCCGCGCGAGCAGGCGCTCCAGGGCGTGCCCCGGCTCGTCGCCGCCCGGGCGCAGCCGCCACGCGGAGGCGAGCCGGCCGGTGCGCTCGACGTGCCGCTCGACCCAGAGCGTGGCGAAGGGAGGGATGCCCGCGGCCAGCGCCGCGAGGCCCACCCGTGCGGGCCAGCGCTGGTCGACCCACACCACGAGGGTGACGAGCAGGTAGGCCAGGAACACCACGCCGTGCACGAGGCCGAAGACCCGTACGCCGAGGCCGGTGGTCTGCGAGACGTACTTGAGGAACATCCCGACCAACAACAGGGACCAGGACACCACCTCGGCGCGGGCCAGGGCGGGGAACAGGGTGCGGGGGGTCATNNCGGGTCCTCCGGGTCGGGAGGTCCCCATTCTCCGGGATGCGTCGATCGACCGCACACCGACCCCGACGGGCGCGCGCCCGGGGAGCACGCACCGGGTCGGTGCCGCCGCTGCGACGGCGGCGGNCACCGACCCGCGCACCCCCCGGCTCAGTCGTGGACCGGCAACCGGCCGTGCTCGTGGCCGCGGGTGATCCGCACGATGGTGCCGGGAGCCGCGGGGTCCTCGTTGGCCATGGTGCCTGCCCACAGCTCGCCGCCCCGGCCGGTCTCGACCGCGACCACGCCCGGCAGCTCGACGTAGGTGGAGATGCGTCCGTGGCGCACCACCGAGACCTTGCCGCCGAAGAGCTCGGCCACGTAGATCTCACCGTCGTGACCCAGCGCGAGGTTGGTGGCCCCCAGGAAGCCGCGGGCGACCTCGTGGGAGGCGCCGGTGCGCGGGTCGACCCGGTAGACCGCTCCGCGGGCACCGAGCACGGGCGACTCGGGGCCGCCCGGCAGCACGCTCACGTAGAGGGCGCCGTCGTGGCCGACCTCGACGTCGGTGGGCACGGCCTCGAAGTTGTACGTCACCCCGGTCACGCACTCCGGCAGCCCGAGCGCCGAGACCATGGCGGCGGTCATGGTCGTCGGCTGTGCGGGCAGCACCGCCAGCGTGTGCACCCGGCCCCGGGCATCCACCCACAGCAGGTCGTTGGCCCCGGCATCGGCCACCACCCAGCCGTCGCGGTATGAGGCCACGGAGTAGGCGTGGGAGTCGACGCCGCCGGTGTAGGCGACGGGGATGTCGGCCGCGGTCAGCGCGTCGGTGACGCAGGTGCTCGGGGTCGGGTCCGTGACGCCGTAGTGCACCCCGGAGTCGGGGTTGTGGGCGGTCTCGTACGCCAGGGTGTCGCTGTGCACCGTGCGGCCGCCGGGTCCGCGCACGGTGAGGCCGCTGGCGGTGTTGGTGAACGTCGAGTAGTCCGTGACCGTCGTGGTCCACGCGACGCGTCGCCCGTCGCGCGAACGCGCCACTCCCGAGGTGCCCGGCTGCTCGGTGGCCAACGGCGTGAGCGAGCCGTCGCGCGCCAGGGCGCCGACGACCTCGGCTCCGCCGTCGGCGACGAGGACCGAGCGCGAGGAGACGTCGAGGTTGAACGGGGCGAGCATCTGGTCGGACACCACCCGGGGGGTGGGGGAGGCCCGATGGGCGGAGGCCGCCGGGAGCGGGAGGGCGAGGAGCAGCAGCGCCGCTCCGGAGACGAGCACGGCTCGAGGTCTGGTCATGGTGGTCTTTCCCCTGCGCGGGCGCGGCGGAGAGCCGCGCGGTCGGTGATGAGGCGGACCCGTGGGGTGCACCCACCCCCCGACCCCGCGATGTGGCCCTGAGCCACCGATGGCGCCGGTCGTCATGGTGTTGCCCCCGCGTGCGGGCGTCAATAGCCCGACCGGGCCATGCGCCGCGCCGCCGGGCACCGTCTCGGCCCGGGATTTCGCCCGCGGCCGGGCTCGCCCGTACGATCGAGCACGGCACCCCGCGTGGTGGTACCCCACTGAACTCCCCCAGGGCAGGAATGCAGCAAGGGCAGGTGGGCTCTTCCAGGTACGCGGGGTGTCCTCGCGTCCGGGCCCGGCCGGTGCCGGGCCCCAAGGGTCAGCGGGCCGTGCTGCCCACGCGCTCGTCGTCGGCGTGCTCGTCGGGCCCGCAGACCCCGCCGCAGCCACCGGCCCCGCAGCCGCAGCCGGTGGCCGCCTCGGCCTCCGCCTCGGCGCCGCCGGAACCACACGAACCTCCGCAGCATCCGCCGCCACAGCCCCCGCCGGCGGCCGGCATCTCGGGCTCGGTGCCCTGGAGGTCCCACACCTGGCGGATGGCCTGGAGCATCACCTCGACGGGCTGGGCGCCGCTGACGCCGTACTTCTGGTCGAGGACGAACATCGGGACGGCGGTGATGCCGATCTGGGCGGCCAGGGCCTCGTCGGTGCGCACGTCGATGCCGAAGTCGTCACCCTCGAGCATCGAGCGCACGCCGGCCTCGTCGAGCCCGGCCTCGACGGCGAGGCGCACCAGGGTCTCGCGGTCGCCGATGGCGGCGCCCTCGGAGTACCAGGCCCGCAGCACGCGCGTGGTCACCGCGTCCTCGACGTCGAGCGAGCGCGCGTAGTGCAGCAGCCGGTGTGCGTCGTAGGAGTTGCCCCCGACGAGGCGCTCCCACTGGAAGTCGAGCCCGACGGCGGCGGCGTCGCGCGCCATCTGCTCGTGCTGGGCGACCATCTGCTCGCGCGGCGCGCCGTACTTCTGCGCGATGCGGTCGAGCTGCGGGGTGTCGTCGACGGCGGGGGCGTTGCGGTCGAGCTGGTAGCTGTGCCACACCACCCCGACCTCGTCGGCGTGCTCGAACTGCTCGAGGGCGAGCTCGAGGTGGCGCCGTCCCAGGTGGCAGAACGGGCAGAGGATGTCGGACCAGACGTCGATGCGCACCCCCTGAGCGTAAGCGACGAGGGGCGGGCTCAGTCGCGGTGGGCGACGGCGGCCCGCTGCAGCGACCGCCGGGCGAGCATCGCGAGGGCGCCCAGGGCCAGGACGGCCACCGGGCCGGGGAACGCGAGGGTCAGCGTCCCCACGAGCACGCCGAGCAGCAACGGCCACGCCCACCACAGGACGAGCAACGGTGGCCCGGCCTCAGGGACCAGGGTGAGAGTCGGCGGACCGACACGGAAGGCCGCCACCCACTGCGCTGCGGTGGTCGTGAGGGCCAGGACCAGCACGACCAGGGCTGCCCCCAGGAGCGAGCCACCGGCCACGAGGGTGACAGGGACCGCGCCCACCGCGCCGGCGAGCACGGACAGCCCGACGGGGAGCGCCGAGTGCGCCAGGGCCTCCTGGTCGACCGAACCGCCGAGCAGCCGCGGTGCGCCCAGCGTGTCGCCCAGCAGCCGCAGTCCCTCGCACCAGAGGCCGCCCCCGAGCTGGGCCAGCAGCACCCCGACGACGAGCCCCGCGACCGGTGCCGACCACCCGGCCAGGGACCAGGCCGCCAGCGCGCTGCCCGGGACGACCAGCGCCAGGCCGCCGACGAGCAGGAGCGGCTGGCGCCGCATCCCGAGGACGTCGCGGGCGAGCAGGGTGCGCTCCCGGCCCCGGGAGCGCAGTCGCAGCGACCGCCCGCGGCGCACGGGGGAGGCGGCCTCGAGGCGCATCGCCCGGGGGTCGCCGGCCAGCACCGCACCGCCCAGCCGGGAAGAGCGCGCGCTGTGGGCGCGCAGCCCCTCGAGGCCCAGGGCGCGCAGCGCCACCTGCGGCCGCAGCGCGACGGCCACCGCCGCCCCGGACGAGCGGCGCTCCACCGCCGGGTCGGACACCACCTGACCCGCGAGCCACAGCACGGCCAGGAGCAGGCCGGTCGCCAGGCCGCCGACGACCCCGACCACGGCCGTGGCCGGCCCTGCGGCGCCCCCGCCCCAGAGGGCCGCCCCCAGGACCCCGCCCACCACGGCGCCCCCGGCCCCGAAGCCGGTCGCGGGCAGCCGCCACGCGTCGCGCAGGGTCAGCCGGCGGTCGACCGACGAAGCCACGACGTGCTCGATCCACGGCAGGTCCGGGGTCACCGGCCCCCGCCGTCGTCCGGCCAGATGACCGAGCACCAGGACGACCACGAGCAGCACCGCGGAACCCACCTCGATGGGCCCGACCAGGCCCTGCGCCCGCCAGGTGGGGCCGAGCACCTCGACCAGCCCGCGGACGGTGGTGAACCCGTAGAGGCCCGCCAGCAGGGCGAGCACGTAGATGACGTAGAGCAGCTGGCGCCAGCCCCCAGACCCCTCGGGCCCGTGCAGGACGTGCTCGGCATCGCGCAGCCGGTGCCGGTCGCCGTCGTCGCTCATCCCGCCTCGCTCGTCACCTCGACGACCTCGTCGGCGGCCGCCGCCGTGACGTCGGGGTCGTGGCAGGCCATCACGATGGTGGTGCCCTCGCCGCAGCGCTCGCGGATGCGGGTGGCCAGGAGGACGCGGCGGTCGTCGTCGAGGCGCTGCTCGGGCTCGTCCAGCAGCAGCAGCCGGGCCGGCCGGAACCAGGTCAGGGCCAGGTGGAACAGGTGGCGCTGGCCCGAGGACAGCTCGTGGGTGAAGCGCTCGGCGAGGCCGTCGACCCCGAAGCGGGCGAGCCCCCCGACCACGCGCTCGGCGCAGGTGTCGGGGTCGCGGCCCCACGTGGCGTCGACCAGGGTCAGGTGGTCGACCAGGGTCAGGTCGCGGTAGGTGGCGGGCGCCCCGAGCAGCGCGGCCACGGCGTCGCGGGTGGCCGGGTCGCGCTCGTCGGCGCGGGCGCCGTCGAGGGTGACGGTACCGCCGGACGGCGTCGTCAGGCCGCCCACCAGCCGCAGCAGCGTGGTCTTGCCGGCGCCGTTGGGGCCGCGCAGCACCACGCACGTCCCGGGTTCGGCGACCATCGACGTGGGCCGCAGCAGGACCGCTCCGTCGAGCTCCTTGGCGGCGTCCACGACCTCGACCCGCGTTCCCGTCATGCGCGACACCATCTCACTCCCGGGCCCGGGACGGACGTGCCGGGTGTCCGGGCGCGGCACTACTGTCGTGGAGGTGAGCACCGCCCTGTACCGCCGCTACCGACCCGAGACGTTCGCCGACGTCATCGGGCAGGAGCACGTGACCGAGCCGCTCATGCAGGCCCTGCGCACCGGCCGCGTGGGCCACGCCTACCTCTTCTCGGGCCCGCGCGGCTGCGGCAAGACCACCAGCGCCCGCATCCTGGCCCGCTGCCTCAACTGCGCGGCCGGCCCCACCCCCACGCCGTGCGGCACCTGCGACTCCTGCGTGGCGCTGGCCCGCGGGGGCGCCGGCACCGTCGACGTCATCGAGATCGACGCCGCCAGCCACGGCGGCGTCGACGACGCGCGTGACCTGCGCGAGCGCGCGTCCTACGGCCCGGCCCAGAGCCGCTACAAGATCTACATCATCGACGAGGCCCACATGGTCACCTCGCAGGGCTTCAACGCTTTGCTGAAGATCGTCGAGGAGCCGCCCGAGCACGTGAAGTTCATCTTCGCCACCACCGAGCCCGAGAAGGTCATCGGCACCATCCGCTCGCGCACCCACCACTACCCCTTCCGGCTGGTCCCGCCGGCCCGGCTGCAGGCCTACACCGAGTCGCTGTGTCGCCAGGAGGGCGTCGCGGTCGCGCCGGGCGTGCTGTCCTTCGTCGTGCGCGCCGGGGGCGGCTCGGTGCGCGACTCGCTGTCGGTGCTCGACCAGCTCATCGCCGGTTCCGGCGACGAGGGGCTCACCTACGAGTCGGCCGCGGCGCTGCTGGGCTTCACCGACTCCGAGCTGCTCGACGCCACCATCGAGGCTCTCTCGGCCGCCGACGCCGCCGCGGTCTTCCGCGCCATCGACCGGGTCGTCGAGACCGGCCTCGACCCGCGGCGCTTCGTCGAGGACCTCCTCGAGCGGCTGCGCGACCTCATCGTCGTCGAGGCCATCCAGGAGGGCGCGGGCCAGGTGCTGCGCCACCTGCCCGAGGACCAGATCGAGCGGATGCGGCGCCAGGCGTCCGCGTTCGGGGCGGGGGCCCTCTCCCGGGCCGCCGACATCGTCAACTCCGGGCTCACCGAGATGACCGGGGCCACCGCGCCCCGCCTGCAGCTCGAGCTCATCGCTGCGCGCGTCCTGCTGCCCGGGGCCGCGGGCGAGGCCGGCTACGCCGCGCGCCTCGACCGGCTCGAGCGGCGCCTCGAGGTGGGGGGCGTGCCCTCGGCCGCCGCCGCGCCGGCCGCCCCGCCGTCCTTCGTGCCGCCGGCCGCGTCGTCGCCCGCCGCTGCGTCGTCGCCCGCCGCTGCGTCGCCGCCGGTGGCGCCCGCCGTGGTTCCGGCGTCCTCCCCGGATGCCGTGCCGCCCGTCGCCGGCCAGCCGTCCGTTCCCGCGCCGGTCGAGGAGGCGCCGGCTCCGGTCGCCGCGCCCGTCGCTGCGCAGGCCTCGGCCTCCCCCCGCCCGGCCGAGCAGGCGCCAGCGGACCCCGGGCCCGACCGGGGCCCGGCCCCACCGGCCGGCCCTGTCGCCGCTGCCCGCCCCGAGCCGGCCGCCTCGCCGCCTCCGTCGCCCGCGGCGTCCACCCCGAGGGGGCCGGGCGGCCTCGACACCGACGCCCTGCGCCGCTCCTGGCCCGACGTGCTGGCCAAGCTGTTCGAGATGCGCCGCGGCACGTGGACCCTGGTCAGCCAGAGCGCCCAGATCACCGAGTACGACGGCAGCCGCCTCGTACTGGCGCTCTCGACGGCCGGGCTCGCTGAGACCTTCCGGCGCGGCGCGCACGCCGAGTACGTGCGCCAGGCCCTCATCGACGTGCTCGGCGTCGACGCCCGGGTCGAAGGTGTTCCCGGCGACGTGCCGGCGGTCGAGCACCAGGCGCCCGCCGTGCCCGGCGCGACGTCTCGGCGCGAGGACGGGCACCACGCCGACGCCGCGGCGTCCGGCCCCGGTGCCGACCCGGCCGCGTTCGGCGTCGTCGCCTCGTCGTCGTCGCGGCTCGAGGCTCCGAGCTGGTCCGACGCGCCGCCGCCGCCCGGCTCGGCACCGGCGTGGGCCAGCCCGCTCGAGCAGGCCAAGGCCACCGTGGCCGAGGAGGTCGAGCAGGAGCAGGTGCGCCCCGCGCGCGTCGTCGACGACACCGCCATCAGCGACGACGACGAGTCCATCGACGACCTCACCGACGTGGGGCTGCCCGTGGTCGAGCGCATCCTGGGGGGCACCGTCATCCGCGAGGACCCGCGGTGAGCCGGCTGGCCTACCGCGTGGGGCACCTCATCGTGGCGCCCACCTCGAAGTTGGTCTGGCGGCCCACCGTCACGGGCACCGAGAACGTGCCGCGCAGCGGCGGGGTCATCCTCGCCAGCAACCACCTCTCGTTCATCGACTCCTTCGCCATCCCCATCGTGGCCCCGCGCCCGGTCAGCTTCCTCGCGAAGTCCGACTACTTCACCGGGACGGGCGTCGGGGGTGCGGTGCGGCGCGGGTTCTTCCGGACCATCGGCGCGATCCCGGTCGACCGGCACTCCTCCCGGGCCGCCCAGGAGTCGCTCGACGCCGCCCTCGAGGTGCTGCGCGACGGTCGCGCGTTCGGCATCTACCCCGAGGGCACCCGCTCGCGCGACGGCCGCCTCTACAAGGGGCGTACCGGCGTCGCATGGCTCGCGCTCACGGCCGGCGTCCCGGTGGTGCCGGTCGGGCTGCAGGGCACCGACCAGGTGCAGCCCGTGGGCAGCAGCTTCCCGCGCCCGGCCCGGGTCACGGTGGCGTTCGGGCCGCCCATCACGCCCGACCGCTTCGCAGACCTGCCGGCGGGCAGGGCCCGGAGGCTGCTCACCGACGAGGTGATGGACGCCATCGCCGCCCTCAGCGGCCAGGAGCGCGCCGAGGGCCACAACGAGCTCCCGCCGGAGTCCACGGGGGCCGCGGTCGGCATCTGACACCGCACGGTGGATACTGGGGGGAGGTATCCGCACGCTCCTCGGAAGGACGGCCCATGGCCACCACCCAGCAGTTCCACGCCACCGGTCTCACCTGCGGCCACTGCGCCGCCGCGGTCACCGAGGAGCTCACCGCCCTCGGCGGGGTCAGTGACGTCGCGGTCGAGGTCGTCGCCGACGGCACGTCCACGGTGTCCGTCACCGCCGACCGGCCGCTCACCGACCCCGAGGTCGCGGCGGCGCTCGACGAGGCCGGCGGGTACGCGCTCGTGCGCGCCTGACCGCGCGCCCCGCGGCGACGGCGGCCCCTCGAGGCCGTAGGCTCCAGGGGTGTACGAAGGCGCGGTCCAGGACCTCATCGACGAGCTCGGCAGGTTGCCGGGCGTCGGTCCCAAGAGCGCCCAGCGCATCGCGTTCCACCTGCTCCAGGCCGACCCGGCAGACGTCGAGCGGCTGGCCCACGCGCTCACCGAGGTCAAGGCACGGGTGCGCTTCTGCGAGGTGTGCTTCAACGTCTCGGAGGCTGAGCGCTGCCGCATCTGCTCCGACGACCGGCGCGACCGCACCGCCATCTGC
The DNA here is from genome assembly GCF_001428065.1 of Nostocoides sp. Soil756. Taxonomy (GTDB): domain Bacteria; phylum Actinomycetota; class Actinomycetes; order Actinomycetales; family Dermatophilaceae; genus Phycicoccus. The sequence continues at coordinate 86,320 of NZ_LMSE01000005.1, read as the reverse complement.
GTCGTCGAGGAGCCCAAGGACGTGGTGGCCATCGAGCGCACCCGCGAGTTCCGGGGCCGCTACCACGTGCTCGGCGGCGCCATCAGCCCCATCGACGGCATCGGGCCCCAGGACCTGAAGGTGCGCGAGCTGCTCACCCGCCTCGCCGACGGCACCGTCACCGAGGTCATCATCGCCACCGACCCCAACCTCGAGGGCGAGGCCACCGCGAGCTACCTGTCGCGGATGCTGCGCGACGTCGGGGTCCAGCGGGTCACCCGGCTGGCGTCCGGGCTCCCGGTCGGCGGCGACCTCGAGTACGCCGACGAGGTCACGCTCGGGCGGGCCTTCGAGGGGCGGAGGCTGCTCGATGCCTGAGACCACCGAGAGCAGCGCGACGAGCGAGCCCGTACAGGCCACCCGGGCCGCCGTGGCCGACTGGTCCGCGCTGGCCGAGGAGACCGCCCAGGATGCGCGGACCTACCTCGCCACCATCCGCGATGTCGCCGCCGGGGTCGCCCCGGACGCCTCGTTGCCGATGTTGTTGCTGGCCCTGTCGCAGGTGCTGGTCGCGGGTGCCCGGCTGGGGGCCGTCGAGGACGTCGTCCCCGAGGAGCGCTTCGAGCCCGACGCGCCCGACACCGAGTTCGCCCCGCTCCAGGAGAACCTCGCGAACCTGTTCGTGGGCCTCGACGAGTACGCCGACGTCGTCGACCCGCTCACCACCCCCGAGCTCGGTGTCGGGTCGGTGTCCAACGACCTGGTCGAGGTCGCCGCCGCGCTGGCCCACGGGCTGGCCCACCAGGAGGCCGGCCGCCCGCTCGAGGCCCTGTGGTGGTGGCAGTTCAGCTACCTCTCGCACTGGGGCGAGCGGGCCGCTTCGGCCCTGCGCGTCGTGCAGACCCTGCTCGCGCACGTGCGCCTCGACGCCGACGACGAGGTCGTCGCCGAGGCCGAGTTCGACGCGCTGCACCCCTGAGCCGGGGTCCCGGCCCGCTGCCGGGCCGGGGAGACGCCCGGCTCAGTCCTCGCTCGGGAGGGTGCCGGACTCGACGGCCTCCCGGATGGCGTCGCTGGCGTCCCAGTCGTTGACCTGCATGGCGGCCACGACCTCGCCGTCGCGCAGCCAGAAGGCCCGGAACTCCTTGTCCTCGAGGCTGCCGTGCACGACGACCTCGTCGTCGGCGCCGGCGTGGCCGACGTACTCCATCCCGAGGTCGTACTGGTCGGTGAAGAAGTAGGGCAGCTCGTCGTAGTCCTCGTCGGCGCCCGCGAGGTTGTGCGCGGCGACCTTGGCCTGCTTGATCGCGGTGTCCCAGTGCTCGACCCGGATGCGCCGCCCGAGGCCCGGGTGCGCGTGGTTGGCGATGTCACCGACCGCGTAGACCGACGGCACGGAGCTGCGCAGCCGAGCGTCGACCAGCACCCCGTTGTCGACCGACAGCCCGGCCGAGCGCGCCAGGTCGACGCGCGGCGTGACCCCGATGCCGGCGACCACGAGGTCGGCGCCCTCGAGGTCGGCGGCGGTCACCGCGGCGCCGAGGCGCAGGTGCACGCCGTGCTCCCGGTGCAGGTCGGCGAAGACGTCGGCGACGGTGGGCCCGAGGACGCGCAGCAGTGGCAGGGCCTCGGTCTCGTACACCGTCACCTCGCAGCCGGCGGTGCGGGCCGCGGCGGCGACCTCGAGGCCGATCCAGCCGGCGCCGACCACGACGATGCGGCGGCCCTTCTGGAAGGCCTCCTTGAGCCGGTCGGAGTCCTCGAGCGTGCGCAGGTAGGCGACGGGGACCCCGGCCTCCTCGGCGACGGTGAGGGTGCGCGGTTCGGCGCCGGTGGCCAGCAGCAGCTTCTCGTAGGTGATGTCGCCCCCGGTGGTCGAGACGACGTGGGCATCGGTGTCGAGGGCGGTGGCGGTGGTGCCGAGCCGCAGGTCCACGTCGTGCTCGGGGTACCACTCGGGCGGGTGCACGAGCGCCTTCTCGAAGGGGTCCTGGCCCAGGAGGTAGGTCTTGGAGAGCGGCGGCCGCTCGTACGGCGGGTGCTCCTCGCTGCCGAGCAGGACGACCTGCCCCGTGTAGCCCTGCTCCCTCAGCTCGGTGGCGGCGGTGGCGCCGGCGAGTCCTGCTCCTACGATGACGATCGACATGGCACCGACGCTACGCGGCGCCCGGGCTCCGTGGTAGGTCAGTGCCACCCTCGACCGACCCACCGGCCGGTGACGGGCTTCCGGGATGTGGGCGTGGGATCCCCTGGACGGGCCCCTGGTTAGAGTTGGGGCCGACCCCAGCGGCCCACCGACCCGGAGGACCAGCGTGCCCATCGTCGTCCAGAAGTACGGCGGCTCCTCGCTCGCCGACGCCGAGAGCATCAAGCGCGTCGCCCAGCGCATCTCGGAGACGAAGAAGGCCGGCCACGACGTGGTCGTGGCGGTCTCGGCCATGGGGGACACCACCGACGAGCTGCTCGACCTCGCGCAGGACGTCAGCCCGATGCCGCCGCCGCGCGAGCTCGACATGCTGATGACCGCCGGCGAGCGCATCTCGATGGCGCTGGTCGCGATGGCCATCACCGACCTCGGCCACAGCGCCCGCTCGTTCACCGGCAGCCAGGCGGGCGTCATCACCGACAGCACCCACGGTAAGGCCAAGATCATCGACGTCACCCCGGGCCGCATCACCGAGGCCCTGGCCAAGGGACACGTCGTCATCGTCGCGGGCTTCCAGGGCGTCAGCCAGGACACCAAGGAGATCACCACCCTCGGCCGCGGCGGCACCGACACCACCGCCGTCGCGCTGGCCGCCGCCCTCGGCGCCGAGGTGTGCGAGATCTACACCGACGTCGACGGCGTCTTCACCGCCGACCCCCGCATCGTGCCGGCGGCCCGCAAGATCGAGCGCATCTCGACCGAGGAGATGCTCGAGCTGGCCGCCTGCGGCTCGAAGGTGCTGCACCTGCGCAGCGTCGAGTACGCGCGGCGCTTCGACATCCCGATCCACGTGCGCTCGTCGTTCTCGCAGAAGATCGGCACCACCGTCACCGACCAGCCCGCCCCCGAAGGAGCCCCCGTGGAAGCCCCGATCATCGCCGGCGTCGCCCACGACCGCAGTGAGGCCAAGGTCACCGTCGTCGGCGTCCCCGACCGCACCGGGATGGCGGCCACCATCTTCCAGGCCGTCGCCGGCGCGGAGATCAACATCGACATGATCGTCCAGAACGTGTCGGCGGTCGAGACCGGCCTCACCGACATCTCGTTCACGATCCCCAAGAGCGACGGCGCCACCGCGGTGCAGGTCCTCACCCGCATCCAGCCCGAGGTCGGCTTCAGCCAGGTGCAGTACGACGACCAGATCGGCAAGCTCAGCCTCGTCGGCGCCGGGATGCGCTCGAACCCGGGGGTCAGCGCCACCTTCTTCAGCGCGCTCGCGGCCGCCGGGGTCAACATCGAGATGATCTCGACCTCCGAGATCCGCATCTCGGTTGTCACCCGCGACGAGCTGCTCGACGAGGCGGTGCGCGCCGTGCACAGCGCGTTCGGCCTCGACTCCGCCGACGGCGAGGCGGTCGTGTACGGAGGCACCGGCCGCTGACATGGCACCCACCTCGCCCCGCGGCGACCGGCGTCCCAACCTGGGGATCGTCGGCGGTACCGGGGCGGTGGGCCGGGTGGTCCTCCAGGTGCTGCCGATGCGCCGCCACGTGTGGGGGGCCGTTTCGGTGGCGGCGGCCTCCGAGGACGTCGGCCACGTCGTGCGGGTCGGCGACGAGGACCTCACGGTCGCGCCCGTCGGGCCCGGCTTCTTCGACGACCTCGACGTCGCGATCTTCGACATCCCGCCGAGCATCGCCGGGGAGTGGGTCGAGCACGCGGCGGCCCGCGGCATCGTCTGCATCGACAACAGCACCGTCTTCCGCACCGCCTCCGACGTGCCGCTGGTCGTGCCCGAGGTGAACCCGCACAAGGTGGGCGAGCGACCGCGCGGCATCATCGCCAACCCCGGCGCCACCGTCATGACGATGATCGACGTGCTGGCCGTGCTGCACGGGGGATGGGAGCTGCAGAGCCTCGTCGTCACGACCTTCCAGGCCGCGTCCGGGCTGGGGCGGGCCGGCATCGCGCGGCTGCACGACGAGCTCGACGTCATCCACGGGGACCGCGAGCTCGGCACCCGTCCCGGCGACGTGCGCCGGCTGGTCGAGCACGAGCTGGGCGCCGCGTCGCCCTTCCCAGCACCGTTGGCGCTCAACATCATCCCGTTCGTCGGGCATCATGTGGGCGCCGGCTGGACGTCGGAGGAGACCAAGGTCCGCGACGAGACGCGCAAGATCCTCGACCTGCCCGACCTCCCGGTCTCGGCCACCTGCGTGCGGGTGCCGGTGGTGTCGACGCACTCGGTCACGGTGCACGCGACCTTCGGCCGGCGCATCGACGTGGACCAGGCGCGGCAGGCGCTGGTCGAGGCGCCCGGGGTCGTCGTGCTCGACGACCCCGACGAGCCCGAGTTCCCCACGCCCAACGACGTGGTGGGCGCCGACCCGCGGTTCGTCGGCCGGCTGCGCCAGGGCCAGGACGCCCCGACGACGCTCGACCTGTTCATCTGCGGCGACAACCTGCGCAAGGGCGCGGCCCTGAACATGCTGCAGACCGCCGAGCTGGTGGCCGCCGACCTCTGACCCGGCGCTGCGCCCGAGCCGGGAGGATGCGCCCGAGCCGCCTCGGTGGCCCCGAGCCTGCTGCAGCAGGCTCGCGCTCACCGACCCGGCTCGCCCACGTCGACACGGCTCGACCGCCGCCGTCCCCCATGGTGACCCCGGCCACGTCCGGCGCCCCGTCCTTGCCAGAATGGGCGCAGTCCTCAGCCGCCGACGAAGGAGCCCTCCCCATGACCGTTCGCACCGTCGCCATGCTCACCGCCGGTGGCTTGGCCCCGTGCCTGTCCTCGGCCGTCGGTGGGCTCATCGAGCGCTACACCGAGGTCGCCCCCGACGTGCGGATCATCGCCTACACGAACGGCTACGCCGGTCTGCTGAAGGGCGAGTACCTCGAGATCACCCCCGAGGCGCGCGCGCAGGCCCACGTGCTGCACCGTTTCGGCGGCAGCCCCATCGGCAACAGCCGCGTCAAGCTCACCAACGTCTCCGACTGCGTCAAGCGCGGCCTCGTGCAGGAGGGCCAGGACCCGCTGCACGTCGCGGCCGAGCAGCTGACGGCCGACGGTGTCGACGTCCTGCACACCATCGGCGGTGACGACACCAACACCACCGCCGCCGACCTGGCCGCGTACCTGCACGAGAACGGCTACGAGCTCACCGTCGTCGGCCTCCCCAAGACCATCGACAACGACGTCGTGCCCATCCGCCAGAGCCTCGGCGCGTGGACCGCCGCCGAGCAGGGCAGCCGCTTCGCCCAGAACATCGTCGCCGAGCACACCTCCAACCCCCGGATGCTCGTGGTGCACGAGGTCATGGGCCGCAACTGCGGATGGCTGACCGCCGCGACCGCCGCCGAGTACCACCGGTGGGTCGGTGAGCAGGAGTACGCGCCGGCCCTCGGCAACGACCCCCGAGCCTGGGACGTGCACGCAGTCTTCGTGCCCGAGCGGCCCATCGACATCAAGGGCGAGGGCGAGCGGCTCCGGGCGGTGATGGACGAGCTCGGCTGCGTCACCATCTTCCTCTCCGAGGGCGCCGGCGTCTCCGAGGTCGTCGCCGAGCTCGAGGCGGCCGGCCAGGAGGTGCCCAAGGACCCGTTCGGGCACGTGCAGCTCGACAAGGTCAACCCCGGCGCCTGGTTCGCCAAGCAGTTCGCGCAGGTGCTCGGCGCCGAGAAGACGATGGTGCAGAAGTCGGGCTACTTCTCGCGCTCGGCCCCGGCCAACGACCGCGACCTGGCCCTGATCAAGGAGTGCACCGACTTCGCCGTCGACGCGGCCCTGCGCGGCGAGTCCGGCGTCGTCGGCCACGACGAGGAGCGCGGCGACGAGCTGCGCGCCGTGGAGTTCCCCCGGATCAAGGGAGGCAAGGCGTTCGACCCGCAGACCCCGTGGTTCACCGAGCTGCTGGAGTCGATCGGCCAGGCGTGAGCACCACCGTGCCCCGCATCCCGCCCCACCCGGTGGCCGCGCCGTGAGGGAGACCACCGGGACGATCGACGGCTGGTGGGTGGCGGTCGTGGTCTACGCGCTGCTGCTCCTGGGCCAGCGCCTCTGGCGGGCCCGCCGGTGGGTGCCCCCGGAGTGGCCCGACGCCGACTACGGCTGGAAGGTGACGCACCTGTTCTGGGTGCCGTTCCACGTGCTCGACGTCGTCTTCGGGGTGCCGCTGGTGTTCGCGGTCGTCATCGCCTACTTCGCCGTCTGACCCCCCGGTACCGGCGGCGGCGCGCGGCGGACACCCCACGACAGGCCGCGACGGACCCCCGTCGTGCCGGGGTCCGTCGCGGTGCGGGTGCGCCTGCGCACCTGGGTCGGGCTGACCTGTCCCCTGCGACGGTCACCCCTTCCCTGCCATCCTCTCCGGGGGAGGGGCCGGAGGTCACTACGGTGGGCTCCCGCGCCGGTGCTGGTGTCAGCACCACCTCGGCCACGGCCGGCGGGCCGGCCGCGACGGCGCCCTCAGCGGGGTACGGCGGCGCCCACCTCGCGGTCGGTCCGGAACCGCCCGACGACGCTGGTCCCGACCCCGGGCGACGACTCGACCTCGAGCTCACCGCCGGCCGACTGGATGCGGTCGCGCATCCCGGTCAGCCCGTGGCTGCCCGCCCGCTGCTCGACCGGGAAGCCCACCCCGCCGTCGTGCACCCGGAACCACAGCTCCCGGCCGGTCGGCCCGGCGTCGTCACGGACCTCGACCGCGATACGCCCGGCGCCGGAGTGCCGGTCGGCGTTGTGCACGGCCTCGAGGCAGCAGAAGTAGACGGCCGCCTCGACGTCGGCGGATAACGCCCGGCGAGGTGGAGGTCGACCACGCACGGGACGGTGGTGCGCCGCGCCACGGCCGGGAGCGCACCGGCCAGCCCCTGCTCACCGAGGAGCGCCGGGTAGATGCCGTGCGCGAGGTCGCGCAGCTCCTGGATGGCCTCCTGGAGCTGCCCGCGCATCCCCGCCACGATCGCGCGGGCCCGCTCGGGGTCGTCGGCCCACAGCCGCTGCACCCGCCCCAGGTCGACGGCCAGGGTCGTCAGGCGCTGCTGGGCGCCGTCGTGCAGGTCACGCTCGATGGCGCGGCGGGTCTCGAACCCGATCTCGGAGACCCGTCGGCGCGAGGCCCGCAGGTCGGCGGTCCGGTGGGCCAGGCGCAGCATCTGGTCCCGGACGCCGACCACGAGCAGGATCGCCACGACCGCGGTGAAGCCGCCCGTGAGCAGCGGCAGGTGGGGCACCAGCGCGGGTTCGACCGCGAGCTCCTCGCGTCGCGCCTCGCCGACGCCGACCAGGAGACCGGTGAGCACCACGGTGGGGAGCAGGATGCCGCCGCGGGCGCGCAGTGAGAAGGCGCCGGTGATGAGCAGCGAGGGGACGTGGAGCACCAGGAGCGCGATGGGTGTCGTGTACGGCGCGACCCACACGAACCCGGCCGCCACCAGATGACCGCGGCGTTGACCACGACCCAGGTGCGCACCCGCTCCACGCCGTCGCGGCGCGCCGGTGGGCTGGCCGTCGCCCCCGGTCGTCGCCCGGTCGGCATCCTCAGTCCCACGCGGGAGGGCCCTGGCCCTCGGACCCGCGCACGTCGCCGAGGTACATCAGCATGGCGCCGACGCGGCGGTGGGTGGCGTCGGCGCGCGGGAGGTCGAGCTGGGCGAAGGTCGAGTTGATGTGCTTCCCCACGCACCAGCGCCAGCGCGCACTCGGCGTCGACGTGCTGCGAGAGCACCACCACCCCGATCCCGGGATGGGTGCGGCGGAACGTGTTCGCCGCCCGGATGCCCTCGTCGGTGTGGGTGGGCGGCATCCGGATGTCGGCGAGGACGACGTCGGGCCCCACCTGGTCGACCAGCGCGACCAGCGAGTCGTGGTCGTGGGCCTCGTGCACCTCGTCGACGTCGGGGTGCTCGCTCAACAGGGCCGACAGCCCCCGCCGCAGCAGGGCGCTGTCCTCGGCGAGCACGACCCGGATCCCCCTGGCGGCATCGTATTGAGCCCGGTACCGCCCCGTCGGTAGGTTGCGAAGTCCGGTCGCGCCACCCTGCGCGCGCCCACGACAGGACGGGCCCGATGCTCGATCACCTCTTCCTCCGTCCTTCGGAGCGCGAGAACCCGCACACCCGGGTCGACGCCCACCACCCCGACGACGTCGCGTGGAGCACCGGCAACCGCGTGCGCCCGCTGGTCCACGGGGCTCCGTACTTCGCCGAGCTGCACGAGCGCATCGCGGGGATGGGCGAGGGCGACCTGCTGCTCTTCGCGGACTGGCGCGGCGACCCCGACGAGCGGCTCACCGACGACCCCCGGTCCACCCTCTCGGCGGTGCTGAGCGACGCCGCCCGGCGCGGCGTGGTCGTGCGCGGCCTCCTGTGGCGCTCGCACTGGCGGCGTCTCGGCTTCCACTCGGAGAAGTCGCGTCTGCTCGGCATCGAGATCGACGAGGCCGGCGGCCAGTGTCTGCGCGACATGCGGGTGGCTCCCGGGGGCTCGCACCACCAGAAGTTCGTGGTGCTGCGCCACCGCGACGACCCGGCGGGCGACATCGCGTTCGTGGGCGGCATCGACCTCTGTCACAGCCGGCGCGACACCGCCGAGCACCGGGGGGACCCCCAGCCCATCGCCATGCCCGGGGTCTTCGGGCCCCGCCCCGCCTGGCACGACGTGCACTGCGCCATCCAGGGGCCGGCGGTCCACGACGTGGAGACCTGCTTCCGCGAGCGCTGGGACGACACCACGCCCCTCACCTCGAACCCCGGGCGGATCGCCTCCAGCCTCCTCCAGCGCGAGGACCTCAGCACGCGCCCCCTCCCCGAGCAGGCCCCGCCCCCGCCGCCGGTCGAGGGCGGGCACGAGGCCGTCCAGGTCCTGCGGACCTACCCCGACCTGCTGGCCGCGGGCTTCGACTTCGCGCCCCACGGGGAGCGCAGCGTGGCCCTGGGCAACGGCAAGGCGCTCGCGGGCGCGCAGCGCCTGGTCTACCTCGAGGACCAGTACCTGTGGTCCGAGGAGGTCGGGCGGCACTTCGGCGAGGCGCTGGCCCGCAACCCCGAGCTGCGGATGATCGCGGTCATCCCCATCCACCCGGATGTCGACGGCAGCGTGTCGCTCCCGGCGCAGTTGTACGGACGCAAGCTGGCCATGGACGTGCTGCTCGAGGCGGCGCCCGACCGGGTGGCGCTGTTCGGGCTGACCAGCCCCGCCGGCTACCCGGTGTACGTGCACTCGAAGGTCTGCATCATCGACGACCGGTGGGCCAGCGTGGGCTCGGACAACTTCAACCGCCGCTCGTGGACGAACGACTCCGAGCTCTCGTGCACGGTGCAGGACGAGCGGGTCGCGCGCGACGGTGGCCGGGCCCCACGCGACGCCTTCGCGCTGCGCCTGCGCCGCGAGCTGGTGGGCGAGCACGTCGGCCTGGACCCCGACGACGTGCCCGACGACCCCGACGAGATCTGGGACCTGATGGCGCGCTCGGCCGACGCGCTCGATGCCTGGTACGGCGACGCCGGGCCTTCGCGCGGCCGGGTGCACGTGCCCCGACCCAAGGCCCCGATCCGCGGCACCGCGGTGCGCTGGCGGCGCCGCGGGCGGCCCGCTGCCGGGCGTCTCGGTGAGCCGCGGCCGCCGGGGCGGCTGCGGCGGCTGGGGCCGCCCGAGCTCTCGCGTGGGCAGCTGCTGTGGGCGCCGCGGGTGTACGACCTGTTCGACCCCAACGGAACCCTGGGGCGCGCCGACGGGGTCCGCGACCCGGACTGACGGGTGTGCCCCGATTGACGCTCCCGAGCCGGCCAGACGCCTTTCCCGGATCTGCCGAACTGAGGGCGTCCACGGCCAGGTCGAGGGGTCACAACACGCCNGTGGCCTCTCGACGTCCGCCGAGACCTCGGATTCTGCGGTCCCTGCGGGCGGGGCGGACCCACCGACAGGCAGTGGAACGTGCTGCGTCGTCCTCTGAGCGTGGCGAAGTGGCCCACAGCCTGTCCGTGGGTCCGCTCATCCGGCGCACCCGAAACGGCACCCGGATGGACCGCCACTGTGCCACCCGCCGCCTGCACCGGCTGGCTCAGACCGGCGGTGTCCACGCCGCCCGAATGCACCCGCACATGCTGCGCCACACCTTCGTGACCACCATGCTCGACGCCGCGGAGACCAAGCTGTACCTGGCGCCGCAACGGGCACGTTCCGCGTGGCGAATGCCGGTTTCCGCGTCACGTGTGAGGGGCACGCCGGCACCCTCGTCGACGCCCAGAGTGGGTGGAGCGCGGCAAGTGGGACACACCAGTGAGACCCGCGCCGACCGCCGCGCGCCGGCCCGAGGCGGTCGCGCGGGGCCGGGCATCTGGGAGCATGGACCGAGCCCGTCCCCACCCCCGAAGGATCCCGCGTGCCCCCTGCCGTCCCCGCTGCCGACGTCCGACCGGTGATCCTCGGCGGCGACATCACCGCCTACACCCTCGTGCGCAGCTTCCACGAGGCCTACGGCGTGCGGCCGCTCGTGCTGAACATGACCAAGGGCGGCCCCGTCGGGCTCTCGCGCCTGTGCGACCACGAGTTCGTCGAGGACTTCGGCGACGAGGCCGTGCTCATCCGCACTCTCGAGCGGGTCGGGCGCGAGCACGGCGGCCCCGACAAGCCGCCGCTGCTGCTCATCGCCACCGGCGACTGGTACGTCGAGATCGTCGTCGAGCACAAGGACCACCTGGCGCAGTGGTTCACCATCCCGTACATCGACATGGGCCTGCTCGAGCGCATCGTGCGCAAGGACGTCTTCTACGGCATCCTCGACGAGGTCGGCGTGCCGCATCCCGCCACCGTCGTCGTCGACATGTCGACCGATGCCGGCGAGGAGCGCGACCTGCCGTTCGGCTACCCGCTGGTGGCCAAGCCCGCCGACAGCTCGCGCTTCCACTACGCGAGCGTCGAGGGCAAGAAGAAGGTCTACATCTGCGAGTCCGAGGCCGAGCTGGCCGAGACGCTGCGCCAGGTCCGCGCCTCCACCTACGACGGCACCATGCTGCTCCAGGAGTTCGTCCCGGGCGACGACACCAACATGCGGGTCCTCACCTGCTACTCCGACCGCGAGGGGAAGGTCCGCTTCGGCTCCGTCGGGCACGTGCTGCTCGAGGAGCATCACCCGCTGGCCATCGGCAACCCGTGCGTCATCGTCAACACCGAGGCCGACGAGGTCATCGAGCACGCGCGGCGCTTCCTCGAGCACATCGGCTACGTGGGGTTCTCGAACTTCGACCTCAAGTACGACCGCCGCGACGGCACCTACAAGTTCTTCGAGATCAACGTCCGGCTCGGGCGTTCTAACTTCTACGTGACGGCCGGCGGCCACAACGTCACCGAGTGGTACGTGCGCGACTGGGTGCGCCACGAGCCGATGGAGGGCCTCACCATCGCGCGCGGCGAGCACCTGTTCGCGTTCGTGCCGCGCTCGGTCATCCGCCGCTACGTCCTCGACCCGGCGCTGCGCGCGAAGGCGCTGGGGCTCATCGAGGCCGGCCGAGCCAGCGACCCCAACGTCTACGGCCCCGACCTCACGCTCCAGCGGCGGGTGTACAACGCGATCTACCACCTCAACCACGTGCGCAAGTTCCGCCAGTACTTCACGGACCGCCGATGAACACCGAGCCTGCCCCCCAACCCCTCGAGCCGGCCGACACCCACCCCGGGCCTCCGGTGCCCGGGCCGCCCGGAGGGGTGCTGGGCGGTCTCGGCCCGGCCGCCACCGTGCACTTCCTGCGCCGTGTCGTCGAGCTCACCGACGCCGACCGCGACCAGGACCACGTCGACCTCCTCGTCTGGCAGCACGGCTCCATCCCCGACCGCACCGGGTTCCTGCGCGGCGAGAACGAGAGCCCCGAGCCGGCCCTGGTCGCCGACGTCCAGGCCCTCGAGCGGGCGGGGGCCACCTTCGTCGCCATCCCGTGCAACACCGCGCTGGTCTGGGTCGACGCGATGCGGGCCGCGGTCGGCATCGAGGTCCTCGACACCGTCGACGAGACCGTGGCCGCCGCCCGGGTCGCCGTGCCCGGGCTGGCGCGGCTCGGGGTGCTGGCCACCGACGGGACGCTGTCGGCCGGCACCTACGCACGCTCGGCGGAGCGGGCCGGTGTCGAGCTGGTGGTGCCCGGCCCCGAGGTGCAGCGCGAGGTGATGAGCGTCATCTACGACGGCGTGAAGGCCGGGCGCCCCGTGCCACGCGAGCGCTTCGACGCCCTGGTCGCGCACCTGGTCGAGAAGGGGGCGCAGGTCGTGGCGCTCGGCTGCACCGAGCTGTCGGTGCTGCGCGCCGAGCTCGGCGTCGAGGACCCGCGCGTCGTCGACTCGATCGACGCCGTGGCGCGCGCGGCCGTGCTGCGAGCCGGGGGCCGTCTCCGCGCCTGAACCGACCTCAGGCCCCGACGTACGCGGCGAGGTGCTCGCCGGTGAGCGTCGAGCGTGCTGCCACGAGCGTGGCCGGGGTGCCCTCGAACACGACCCGCCCGCCGTCGTGCCCGGCCCCCGGGCCGAGGTCCACGATCCAGTCGGCGTGGGCCATCACGGCCTGGTGGTGCTCGATGACGATGACGGACCGGCCTGCGTCGACCAGCCGGTCGAGCAGGCCCAGGAGGTTCGCCACGTCGGCCAGGTGGAGCCCGGTGGTGGGCTCGTCGAGCACGTAGACCTCTCCCTTCTCGGCCATCTGGGTGGCCAGCTTGAGCCGCTGCCGCTCGCCGCCGGACAGGGTCGTGAGCGGCTGGCCGAGCCGGACGTAGCCCAGGCCGACGTCGGCCAGCCGCATCAGGACGGCGTGCGCCGCCGGGGTCCGCGCCTCGCCCGCACCGAGGAACTCGGCCGCCTCGGTCACCGACATCGCCAGCACCTCGGCGATGTTGCGGCCCCCGAGGGTGTGCTCGAGCACCGAGGCCTGGAAGCGGCGACCCTCGCACTCCTCACAGGTGGACTCGACGGTGGCCATGATGCCGAGCTCGGTGACGATGACCCCGGCCCCGTTGCACGCGGGGCAGGCCCCCTCGGAGTTCGAGCTGAACAGTGCCGGCTTGACCCCGTTGGCCTTGGCGAACGCCTTGCGGATCGGCTCGAGCAGCCCGGTGTAGGTCGCCGGGTTGCTGCGCCGCGAGCCCTTGATGGCGCTCTGGTCGACCACGACGACCCCCTCGCGCCGCGCCACGGAGCCGTGGACCAGCGAGGACTTGCCCGACCCGGCCACACCCGTGACCACGCACAGCACCCCCAGCGGCAGGTCGACGTCGACCGAGCGGAGGTTGTGCGTCGACGCCCCCCGGATCGCGAGCGCGCCCGTGGGGGTGCGCACGCTGTCCTTGAGCGTGGCCCGGTCGTCGAGGTGGCGCCCGGTGACGGTGTCGCTGGTGCGCAGCCCCTCGACGGTGCCCTGGTAGCAGACAGTGCCGCCGTCGGACCCCGCGCCGGGGCCGAGGTCGACCACGTGGTCGGCGATGGCGATGGTCTCGGGCTTGTGCTCGACGACCAGCACGGTGTTGCCCTTGTCGCGCAGCTGCAGCAGGAGCCGGTTCATCTGCTGGATGTCGTGCGGATGCAGCCCGATGGTCGGCTCGTCGAAGACGTAGGTGACGTCCGTCAGCGAGGACCCGAGGTGGCGGATCATCTTGGTGCGCTGGGCCTCCCCGCCCGAGAGGGTGCCGGCCGGGCGGTCGAGGGAGAGGTAGCCGAGGCCGATCTCGGTGAACGAGTCGAGCAGGTGCCGCAGCCCGGCCAGGAGCGGCGCCACCGACGGCTCGTCGAGCTCGCCCACCCAGGCGGCCAGGTCGGTGATCTGCAGGGCGCACAGGTCTGCGATGCTCCGCCCCCGGATGGTCGACGAGCGCGCTTCGGCCGACAGCCGGGTGCCGCCGCAGTCGGGGCACGCGGTGAACGTGACCGCCCGTTCGACGAACCGGCGCACGTGCGGCTGCATCGCCTCGAGGTCCTTGGAGAGGATCGACCGCTGCATCCTCGGCACGACGCCCTCGTAGGTGAGGTTGACGCCGTCGACGCGGATCTTCTCGGCTGCCCCGTACAGCAGCTTGTCGAGCTGGCGTGCGGTGAAGTCGGCCACCGGCACGTCCATCGGCAGCCCGGCGCCCCCGAAGATGCGCCCGTACCAGCCGTCCATGCTGTAGCCCGGCACCAGCAGGGCGCCCTCGGCCAGCGAGCGCGACCCGTCGTAGACCGCGGTGAGGTCGATGTCGTTGACGGCGCCTATGCCCTCGCACCGCGGGCACATCCCACCCTGGTAGACCGCCCCCCGCACGACGGTCCTCTCCTGGCGCCCGCCCTTGTCGGTCTTCAGCACCCCGCTGGCGACGCGCGTGGGCACGTTGAACGCGAACGCGGTCGGTGGCCCCACGTGCGGTTCGCCGAGGCGGCTGAACAGGATGCGCAGCATCGCGTTGGCGTCGGCGGCGGTGCCCACCGTGGAGCGGGGGTTGGCCCCCATCCGCTCCTGGTCGACGATGATCGCCGTGGTGAGCCCCTCGAGCCGGTCGACGTCGGGCCGGGCCAGGCTCGGCATGAAGCCCTGGAGGAAGGCGCTGTAGGTCTCGTTGATCATCCGCTGCGACTCGGCGGCCAGCGTGGCGAACACCAGCGAGCTCTTGCCGGACCCCGACACGCCGGTGAAGACCGTGAGCCGGCGCTTGGGCAGGTCGAGGTCGATGTCGCGCAGCGTGTTCTCGCGAGCGCCGCGCACCCGGATGAGGTCGTGGGCGTCGGCGGGGTGGACGGTCGGCGGGCGGTGCGTGGTCACGGTGGCGGCACCCCTCTCGGTCGGTGTCGCCAGACTAGGAGGTGGCACCGACGGCCGTCAGTCCGCGCAGGTGAGGCGGACGCCCTCGGCCACCCGGTACGGGGTGGTGGCGACCAACGCCCCCACGACGCGCCGCAGGCGGCTCACCTCGGCGCGCACCGTGACCCGATGCTCGTCGTCGCCGAAGAGCGCCCGGCTCAGCGCGGCCGCCGACATCCCCTCGGGCCCGGCCTGGGCGAGCAGCCGCAGGAGGACGGCGTGCCGCGGGGTCAGCGAGGCTCGCCATCCCGGCCCGTCAACGGCCGACACCTCGAGGACCGCCTCGCGCCCGACCGTGGCCAACCGCGCGGTCAGCTCGCCGGGTGCCGCACCGGGACGCACCAGCCACCCGTCGCCCAGGCGCTCGGGGACGCACAGCCCCATCCCGGGCACGGTCAGCGCCAGGTCGGCCCGCGGGGCGGCGATGCGGTCGCGCACCAGCACCCCGCTGTAGTGCGCGACCCAGCCGTCGTCGTCGACCAGCAGCACCGGCCCGGTGGTGGTGGCCAGCACGTGCTCGGCCGATCGCCGCAGCCGGTGCAACGCCTGCTCGTGATGGCGCCAGAGCCGGGCCTCGGCGAGCCGGGTGGCGGTCTCGACCAGGGCGATGAGGGCCGGATGCAGCGTCAGCGCCGGGCCGCTGACGTCGACCACGCCCAGCAGCGCCCCGGTGCGCGGGTCGTGGATGGGGGAAGCGGTGCAGTACCACGGGTGCTGCCCCTCCTCGAAGTGCTCGGCCGAGAACAGCTGCACCGGAGCCTGTTCCGCGAGCGCGGTGCCGATGGCGTTGGTGCCGACGTGGTCCTCGGTCCAGATGGCGCCCTCCGCGAAGCCCAGGGTGTCGGCGGTGCGCAGGACCCCTGCCGAGCCCTCGCGCCACAGGATGATGCCGTCGGCGTCGGTGACGACCACGATGAAGCGTGAGGCGTCGGCCACCGACGTCAGCACGCTGCGCAGCTCGTCGACGACCAGTGCCAGCGGCGAGTGGCGGCGGCGGCGCTCGACCTCCGCCCAGGGCAGCGGGTCGCGGGCGTTGGCGTGGGTGGGGTCGAGCCCGAAGCCGAGGACGCGGCTCCACGAGCGCGAGACGAGGGGGCGGACCGGTACCTGGGGCGCCGCGCCGCCCATCACGGCGTCGTGGACGCGGCGCAGGGCACGGGCGTGCTGACCGAGGTCGGTGCCCGGTATCACGGCACTGCCGGCGAACGGCGTCATCGTCGACTCCTTCCGCCCCGGGCGCTGGCCGCGGGACGACTGGGGTCAGGCTAGCCCCCGGAAGCCGCGGGCCGCTCGGCCTGCAACCGTCTGCAACCGTCTGCAACCCTTCCCTCGACACCGCCGCCCAGGGTGTCCTGACGGGGTGCCCGGGTCGACGAGGACCCGGCGGGCCGGAAGGAGCAGCATGACCGACACCCTGGAGCGCTCGCAGACCGAGGAGGGCACGGCCGCGTCGCGGGCCGACGCCTGGCTGGCCGGGTTCGAGGACGCCCTGACCGCAGGTGACGTCGACCGCGCCAGCGGGATGTTCGCGGCCACCAGCTTCTGGCGCGACCTGGTCTCGTTCACCTGGAACCTCACGACGGTCGAGAACCCCGAGGGCGTGCGCGACCTGCTCGATGCGACCCTCGAGCGGACCGCGCCCTCGACCTTCGCCACCAGCGAGCCCGCCACCGAGGACGGTGGCGTTGTCACCGCCTGGTTCACCTTCGAGACGGCCGTCGGCCGTGGCACCGGCCTCCTGCGCCTCGTCCAGGAGGACGGGCAGGACCGCGCCTGGACGCTGCTCACCACGCTCGACGAGCTCAAGGGCCACGAGGAGCCCCGCCGCACCCGCCGGCCCCCGGGCGCCGAGCACGGTGCGACCAAGTCGCGCACGACCTGGAAGGAGCAGCGCCAGGCCGAGGCCGAGTCGCTCGGCTCCACGACGCAGCCGTACGTCCTGGTCATCGGCGGCGGCCAGGGCGGCATCGCGCTCGGGGCGCGGCTGCGCCAGCTCGGGGTGCCCAGCCTGGTCATCGACAAGCACCGGCGCCCCGGCGACCAGTGGCGCGGCCGCTACAAGTCCCTCTGCCTGCACGACCCCGTCTGGTACGACCACCTGCCGTACCTGAAGTTCCCCGACAACTGGCCGGTGTTCGCGCCCAAGGACAAGATCGGCGACTGGCTCGAGTCGTACGTCAAGGTCATGGAGGTGCCGTACTGGTCCGACACCGTGGCCACCTCCGCGTCGTGGTCGCAGGAGGCGGGGGAGTGGACCGTCGAGGTCGAGCGCGAGGGGCAGCCGCTGACCCTGCGCCCGACCCAGCTGGTCTTCGCCACCGGCATGTCGGGCAAGCCCCGGATGCCCGAGGTCGAGGGCATCGACATCTTCCGCGGCGACGTGCACCACTCGTCGCGCCACCCCGGGCCGGACGCGTACCGCGGCAAGAAGGCGGTCGTCATCGGCAGCAACAACAGCGCCTTCGACATCTGTGGCGCGCTGTGGGAGAACGATGTCGACGTCACGATGGTGCAGCGCAGCTCGACCCACATCGTGCGCTCGAGCAGCCTGATGGAGTACGGCCTGGGCGACCTCTACTCCGAGCGGGCCCTCGAGGCCGGGGTGACGACCGAGAAGGCCGACCTCATCTTCGCGTCTCTGCCGTACAGGATCCTGCACGAGTTCCAGATCCCCGCGTACGAGAAGATGGCCGAGGTCGACAAGGACTTCTACGACCGCCTCGAGAAGGCCGGGTTCTGGCACGACTGGGGCGCCGACGGGTCGGGCCTGTTCATGAAGTACCTGCGGCGCGGCTCCGGCTACTACATCGACGTCGGCGCGGCCGACCTCGTGGCCAACGGCGACGTGAAGCTCGCCCACGGGCAGGTGGTGCGCCTCACCGAGGACGCGGTCGTGCTCGACGACGGCACCGAGCTGCCGGCCGACCTCGTCGTCTTCGCCACCGGCTACAACTCGATGAACGGCTGGGTCGCCGACCTGGTCGACCAGGAGACCGCCGACCGACTGGGCAAGGTGTGGGGCCTGGGCTCGGACACCCCGAAGGACCCGGGCCCCTGGGAGGGCGAGCAGCGCAACATGTGGAAGCCGACCCAGGTCGAGAACCTGTGGATGCACGGCGGCAACCTGCACCAGTCGCGGCACTACTCGCTCTACCTCGCCCTCCAGCTCAAGGCGCGCTACGAGGGTCTCGAGACCCCGGTCTACCGGCTCCAGGAGGTGCACCACACCGGCTGACCGCCCAGGACCGCGCAGCGGCACCTCTGCCACCCGGGCGCCTGCGCCCGCCGCCCGGGTGGCATCGTGACCGGTGGGTCGCCGATCGGCGACCCACCGGTCGACGACGAGGAGTGCGACGTGCGGGTCGCGGTGCTGGGCACGGGGATCATGGGCAGTGGGATGGCGCGGTCGCTGGTGCGCGCCGGCCACGAGGTCTCGGCGTGGAACCGCACGCCCGAGCGGGCCGCCCCACTGGCCGGCGACGGCGTGCGTGTCGCGGCCTCGGTCGAGGACGCCGTCGACGGCGCCGAGGTCGTCGTGACGATGCTGTTCGACGCCGACGCGACGCTCGAGGTGGGGCGCGACGCGATGGCGGCGGCCCCCGACGCCGTGTGGCTCCAGTGCGGCACGGTGGGAGTCGAGGGGACCCGTGCGGTGGCCGAGGTCGGGGGCGAGCGGGTCCTCGACGCGCCGGTGCTGGGGACCCGCGCCCCGGCCGAGCAGGGCACCCTCGTCGTGCTGCTGTCCGGTCCGCCGGCCCTGCGCGACCGGGTCGCCCCGGTCCTCGACGCCATCGGCTCGCGCACGGTGGTCGCCGGCGACGAGGTCGGCGCGGCCAGTGCGCTCAAGCTCGCCTGCAACGCCTGGGTCGCCCTGCTCACGGCCGGCACGGCCCAGTCGCTCGCGCTGGCCGGGGCCCTCGGGGTGGACCCGAGGCTGTTCCTGGAGGCCATCGACGGCGGCCCGGTCTTCGCGCCCTACGCGAAGGTCAAGGGCGGGGCCATGCTCGAGCACGACTGGGCACCCTCCTTCACCGTCGACGGTGTCGTCAAGGACGTCGGGCTGATGGTCGAGGCCGCCGGTCCCGCCGGGGTTCCCACCGTCCTGCTGGATGCCGTGCGCACGCTCTTCGTCACGGCGTCCGAGGCCGGGCACGGGGACGACGACATGGCCGCGGTGCGCGCGGCCTTCCCCGCCTAGACTCGGCCCATGCGCGGGCGGCTGGGGTTGCGGAGCCGCATCCTCGCCCTGACCCTGCCGATCGTCGTCATCGTCAGCGCCGCGCTGGCGGGCATCGTCTACATCGCTCTCGGCCAGGTGCTCGAGGCGTCCGCTCGCGACGTCGCGCGTGCCGAAGCGGCCGAGCTGCAGGCCGACCTCGGGGTCCACGGGGTCGACGACCTGCTCACCGCGCACGCCACCGACGACCCCCACCGTGTCTTCCAGGTCGTCGACCCGACCACCGGCGCGGTGCTGGCCTCGCGTGGCGCGCCGACCCGTCGCCCCCTGGTGTCGCCCGTGCTCGAGCCCGGCTCGCTGCGGCTCAGCACCGTGCGGTCCGTCCCGGGCCAGCCCGACGGCTCCTGGGTGGTCGCCGCGGCCGACGGTGTGTCGACCGACGGGCGGCACTACACCGTGCTGGTGGGGGTCCCGACCCGCGTGGAGGCCACCGCGCTGGGGCAGTCGACCGAGTTCGCGGCCATCGGCGCGGTGGGGCTCGTCGCCCTGCTGGCGGCCGTCACCACCTTCGCGGCCGGCCAGGCGCTGCGTCCGGTGGAGAAGATGCGCGACCAGGTCGAGGCCATCGCCGCCACGGGCACCGCGGGCGGGACCCTCTCGATCCCCGCGGGCCGCGACGAGCTGACCCGGCTGGCCGAGACCATGAACAACCTGCTCGACCGGATGAAGCGCGCCGACACCTCACGGCGCGCCTTCGTGGCCGATGCCGGCCACGAGCTGCGCAGCCCGCTCGCCACCATCCGCGTCCTGCTCGACCGGCTCGCCGAGGACCGGTCCGAGGCGGAGCGCCGCTCGGTGTCGGCGCGGGCCTCGGCCGAGGTCGACCGGCTGGCCCTGCTGGTCGACGACCTGCTCACCCTCGCCTCGGCCGACGAGCACGCCATGGTGCTCCGTCGGAGCGAGGTCGACCTCGACGACGTCGTCCTCGCCGAGGCCGGGGCGCTGCGAGCACGCGGGATGCCCATCCAGGTGTCGGTCGAGCCGGTGCGCGTCGGGGGCGACCAGGCGCGCTTGGGGCGGGTGCTGCGCAACCTGCTCGAGAACGCCGAGCGGCACCGCGACCAGGTCGTGCGCGTCGTCCTCTCCCGCGAGGGTGAGCACGCCCTGATCACCGTCGACAACGACGGGCCCCCGATCGCCCCGGAGGACCGGGACCGCGTCTTCGGTCGCTTCGTGCGGCTCGACGACTCCCGCACCCGGGGGACCGGCGGGACCGGGCTCGGTCTGGCCATCGTGGCCGAGGTGGTGGCCGCCCACGACGGGCGCGTGGAGGCCACCGAGAGCCCGGAGGGATGGTGCCGGTTCGCCGTCAGGCTGCCGGCCCGGCCGGTAGCGGGTTGAGCCGGTAGCCCATGCCGCGCACGGTCTCGATGATGCGCGTGTCGAACGGGGTGTCGATCTTGCGGCGGAGGTAGCCGATGTAGACCTCGACGACGTTGTCGGCGCCCGGGTAGTCGGAGTCCCAGACGTTCTCGAGGATCTCTGCCTTGCTCTGCACCTGGCCGGCGCGACGCATCAGGTGGTGCAGGAGGGCGTACTCGCGTGCTGTGAGTTGGATCTCACGTCCCTCACGCGTCACGCGGCGCGTCGTGGGGTCCAGGCTCAGGCCGCCGGCGGTGAGAGCCACCGGTCGCTCGGGGGCGCCGCGGCGGGCGAGGGCCTGCACACGAGCGAGGAGCACCGGCGTGCTGAACGGCTTGGTGACGTAGTCGTCGGCCCCGAGCTCGAAGGCGTCGGTCTGGTCGTACTCGCCGTCCTTGGCCGTGAGCATGAGAACCGGTGTCCAGATGCGGTTCTCGCGCAGGTGCTTCAGCACGTCGTACCCGTTCATGCCGGGCAGCATGATGTCGAGCACGATCACGTCGTACTGCGACGCCAAACCCTTGCGCAGACCCTCGCGCCCGTCGTCGGTGTGGTCGACGACCCAGTTGGCCTCACGGAGGGCTTCGTCGAGCGCCGCGGCGAGCGGGCGCTCGTCCTCGACGAGCAGCAATCTCATGACGCGCCTGCACGATTCACGATCAACATCCCCGATTCTGCGCCGAGGGGTGGCGCGGAGCATGTACATTACTGACATCGGGTCTGATCACCGCGGTGGTCGCCCGACCCCGAGCCGGCGCCCGGGAGCTGCGAACCCCCTGCACGCAGCTCCCGGGCGCCTTTCGCGTTCCCGGGGCGGTGCAGCCGCGGCGGGCCGCCACGCTCCTCCTCGGTCGTGAGGCGTTCGGCATCGCGCCGACGCGGGGGATCCGGGGGCTGTGCATGCCCCTAGTGTGACGGAACCTCGGCCGGATCCGGGCTGGACGACGGATTCCGTGGGTTCGTCTCGCGCACGCCACGGATATGATGCGCTCATGATCGAGCAGCAGCGCATCCTGGCCACGTCGATCCCCGGCCCGCGCTCCCAGGAGCTGCAGGCCCGCAAGCAGGCGGCGGTCGCCTCGGGCGTCGGCACCGGGCTCCCGGTCTACGTCACCGAGGGGGCCGGCGGCATCATCCGCGACGTCGACGGCAACCAGCTCATCGACCTCGGTTCCGGGATCGCCGTCACCACGGTGGGCAACGGCAACCAGCGGGTCGTCGACGCCGTCACCGAGCAGATCGCCCGGTTCACCCACACCTGCTTCATGGTCACGCCCTACGAGCCCTACCTCGGCGTCTGCGAGAAGCTCAACGCCCTCACGCCGGGCAGCCACGAGAAGCGCTCGGCGCTGTTCAACTCGGGCGCCGAGGCGGTCGAGAACGCCGTCAAGATCGCGCGGCACGCCACCGGGCGCCAGGCCGTCGTGGTCTTCGAGCACGCCTACCACGGCCGCACCAACCTCACCATGGGCATGACCGCGAAGAACATGCCCTACAAGCACCGCTTCGGCCCGTTCGCCCCGGAGATCTACCGCGTGCCGATGGCCTACCCCTACCGCTGGCCCGGTGGCGCGCAGCGGTGCGCCGAGGAGGCGCTGGCCACCGTCACGTCGATGATCCACGCGCAGGTCGGCGAGGAGAACACCGCCGCCGTCGTCATCGAGCCGGTCCAGGGCGAGGGCGGGTTCATCGTCCCGCCCGAGGGCTTCCTGCCCGGCCTGGCCGACTGGTGCCGCGAGCACGGCATCCTGCTGGTCGCCGACGAGGTGCAGTCGGGCTTCTGCCGCACCGGCGACTGGTTCGCGTGCGACCACGAGGGCGTCGTCCCCGACCTGGTCACCACGGCCAAGGGCATCGCCGGCGGGATGCCGCTGGCCGCCGTCACCGGTCGCGCCGAGATCATGGACGCCGTGCACGGGGGTGGCCTCGGCGGCACCTACGGCGGCAACCCGGTCGCGTGCGCCGCCGCGCTGGCGTCGATCGAGTCGATGGAGGCCGACGACCTCGCCGGCCGGGCCCGCGCGATCGGCAAGATCCTCGGCGAGCGGCTCGGCTCGCTGGCCGAGCGCTACGCCCAGATCGGCGACGTGCGCGGACGCGGCGCGATGATGGCCATGGAGCTCGTCACCGACCCCGACACCAAGGAGCCGGCGGCCGCCCTCACGGCCGCCGTCAACGCCGGCTGCCACCGGCGCGGGGTCGTCACCCTCACCTGCGGCACCTACGGCAACGTCTTCCGCTTCCTGCCGCCGCTCTCCATCGGCGACGACCTGCTCCACGAGGCGATGGACGTCCTCGAGGAGTCGCTGGCCGACGCGGTCGGCTGAGCGTGCCGCCGGCGCTCCCGGCCGCCTTCGACCTCACCGGGCGGACGGCCGTCGTCACCGGCGCGGGCTCGGCCACCGGCATCGGGTTCGCCTGTGCGCGAATGCTGGCCGAGTGCGGTGCGGCCGTGGTCATGGGGGCGACGACCGAGCGGGTCCACGCGCGGGCGGCCTCGTTGACGGGGTCCGGGCGCCGGGCCGTCGGCGTGGTCGCCGACCTCACCACCGAGGACGGGGCGGCGGCGACCGTCGAGGCCGCGCTCGCCCTCGGCAGCGGCCTCGACGTCCTGGTCAACAACGCCGGGATGGTGTCGGTGGCCGGCGGCGGCGACTACCTCGAGGGTGACCTCCTGGGCACCCCACCGGAACGCTGGGCCGCCTCGCTGGCCCGCAACCTCGACACCGCCTACCTCGTCACCCGGGCGGCCCTGCCGTACCTGCGGGCGAGCGGGTCCGGGCGGGTCGTCATGGTGTCGTCGACGGCCGGCCCGGTGATGGCCCTGCGGGCCGACGTCGCCTACACGACCGCCAAGGCCGCCCTCGTGGGTCTGGCCCGGGCCCTCGCGGTGGACGAGGCCGGGTCCGGGGTGACCGCCAACGCCGTCGCCCCCGGCTGGATCGCCACCGGCTCGCAGACGCCGTCCGAGGTCGCCGAGGGGCTGCTCGTGCCGGCCGGGCGCTCGGGCACCCCGGCCGAGGTGGCCGCGGCCGTCGCGTTCCTCGCGAGCCCGGGGGCCGCCTACGTCACGGGCCAGGTGCTGGTCGTCGACGGCGGCAACGGCGTGGCCGAACAGCGCCTCCCGGTCGGCTCCTAGCGCGGCGGTGCCGTCGGCGTGCGTGCTGGTAGGTGAGCCCGGCGGATGCCGCCGAGCCGGGTGGGTGTGGACGAGCCTGCTGCAGCAGGCTCGGGGACCGCGACCCGGCTCGGGCACCGCGACCCGGCTCGGGCACCGCGACCCGGCGTCGTGCTGCCGAGCCGGATGGACGCCGCCGAGCCGGGTGGGTGTGGACGAGCCTGCTGCAGCAGGCTCGGGGACCGCGACCGGGCTCAGGCACCGGAAGGGTGCCGCCGGCTGTCCGCGGCGCTCCTAGAATCGGGGCGTGACCCGCCCCGTGCTCCGCCAGGTGCACAACATCGGCCGGCGTCGCGCCTGGGCCATCTGGGCGGTGGGCCTCTCGGTGTACGTGCTGGCCGTCTTCCACCGCACCTCGCTCGGGGTGGCCGGGCTGCTGGCGGCCGAGCGGTTCCACATCAGCGCCGCCCAGCTGTCGACCTTCACCGTGGTCCAGCTCGCGGTCTACGCGGCCATGCAGATCCCGGTGGGTGTGCTGCTCGACCGCTTCGGCTCCAAGCGCCTCATGCTCACCGGCCTGGTGCTGATGACCGCCGGGCAGTTCTGGTTCGCCGTCGCGGGCACCTTCGAGGTCGGGCTGGCCGCGCGGGTGCTGCTGGGGGCCGGCGACGCGATGGTCTTCACCTCCCTGTTGCGCCTGGTGGCCCTGTGGTTCCGGGTCAAGCAGGCGCCCTTCATCACCCAGCTGAGCGGGATGGTCGGGCAGCTCGGTGCCGTGGCGGCCGCCACCCCGCTGGCTGCCGCCCTCGCCGCGTTCGGCTGGACCCGCTCGTACGCCACCGCGGCCGGCTTCGGCGTGGTGCTCGGTGTGGCCCTCGTCCTGGTCGTCAAGGACAGCCCGTACCGGGGCGAGGCGGTCGAGCGCATCAAGGTGCGGGCCCTGGCCCGCACCCTCGGCGAGGTCTGGGGCAACCCCGGCACCCGGCTCGGACTCTGGGTGCACTTCACCTCGCAGTTCGGGTCCACCGTCTTCACCATGCTCTGGGGCTACCCGTTCCTGGTCAGCGAAGGCGTGGCGCCGCGCACCGCCTCGGTGGTCCTGGTCGCGATGACCCTCACGGCGATGGCGGCGGGGCCGGTGATCGCCACCTTCACCGCGCGGCTGCCGTACCGGCGCTCGCAGCTGGTGCTCGGGATCGTGGCGGTCATCGCCACGACCTGGGCCGTCACGTTGCTCTGGCCCGGGCCCGCTCCGCTCTGGCTGCTGGTCGTCCTGGCCGTCGTCACCGCGGTCGGTGGCCCCGGGTCGATGGTGGGCTTCGACCTGGCCCGCACCTTCCATCCGCCGACCTATCTGGGGCGCGCGACGGGGGTCGTCAACGTCGGCGGGTTCACCGCGTCGCTGCTGTGCATCGCCCTGATCGGCGTGATCCTCGACCACCTCGCGCCGGGCGGCTCGTCGCACTACACCCGCCACGACTTCCGCGTCGCGATGTCGGTGCAGTTCCTCTTCTGGGGCCTCGGGGTGGTGCAGCTGGTGCGCTACCGACGCAAGGGGCTGAGCCACATCGAGTCCATCGACCCGGCGGCGCTGGACGCGCTACGCGCGGGGGAGACCCTGCTGCCGGGCATCTCGACCGACCGCGAGCGCTGAGCCGGCGACATCCTTCGTTCATCGGTTCGCCGCGTGTCGCTCGCCCGCTCCTCATCGGCCCGTGCCTAGGCTCGAACCGGACCGGGCCACGTATGAGATGGCCCGGTCCGACCGCGTGCGGGCTGCCGGCGTGACGCGGCTCGACGCTAGGCGCGGGGCGAGAACGCACCGCTCGGGGTGGCGCAGTACTCGAAGGGGCCGCCGCGGGCCGAGTGGTACGACAGCACGCGCTGGTCGGCGCGCAGCAGCAGGAGCTCGCCGTCGACGCGGGCCTGGGTGTAGCTGCGGCCCTTCACCGGGCACCCCAGTGAGCCGTCGTCCCAGGTGACCTCGCGGTAGCCGGCGATCAGGACCTCGGCGGGCACCACACCGGCGCGGCCCCGGGCGTCCGCCAGGGCCGCCTGCACCCGCGGGTCCTCGTCGAGGTCCACCGGGATGTCGTCCTCGGCCGGCGGCGGGATCGTCGGCCGCGACGTCGGCTGCGGCCCGCTGGGGGAGGGCAGGCCGGACGGCGTGGCCGGCGACGGGGAGGCGCTGGTGTCGCTCGGGGAGGGGGAGGCGGTGCCGCCGCCCGCTGAGGAGTCGGCAGTGTCGCTGCCGCAGGCGGTGAGGGCCGCCGCGAGGAGGATGGTGGTGACGAGGACGGGGACGCGCATGGGGTTCCTTCGGTCGGGGTCGTCGGGGTGGGACGACCCCGGGACGGCCGGGGTTCCGTCAGCGCAGCACGTGCCGGCCGATGACCATCCGCTGGATCTGGTTGGTGCCCTCGAAGATCTGGGTGATCTTGGCCTCGCGCAGGAAGCGCTCGGCCGGGAAGTCCTGGGTGTAGCCGGCCCCCCCGAGCGCCTGCACGGCGTCGGTGGTGACCTTCATGGCGGCATCGGTGGCGACGAGCTTGGCGACCGCGGCCTCCTTGCTGAAGGCGCGGCCGGCGTCCTTGAGGCGGGCGGCGTGCAGGTAGGTGGCCCGAGCCGAGGTGACGGCGGCCTCCATGTCGGCGAGCAGGAACTGCAGGCCCTGGAACTCGCCGATGGCGCGGCCGAACTGGCGGCGCTCCGTGGCGTAGCCGGCGGCGAGGTCGAGCGCGCCCTGGGCCAGGCCGGTGGCCGCGGCGGCGATGCCGAGCCGGCCGGCGTCGAGCGCCGACAGCGCGATGGCCATCCCCTGGCCCTCGTCGCCGATCCGGCGGCCGGCGTCGACGCGCACGTCGTCGAACATCACCTCGCGCACGGTGTCGCAGTGCAGCCCCATCTTCCGCTCGGGGGCGCCGAAGGACAGGCCCTCGGCGTCGGCCGGCACGACGAGGCAGGAGAGGCCCTTGCCGCCGTCGTCGGAGGTCCGGGCGAAGGTCGTGTAGTAGTCGGCGTGGCCCGCATGGCTGATCCACGCCTTGCGGCCGCGGATGACGTACTGGTCGCCGTCGCGGGTGGCGCGCGTCGTCATCGAGGCGATGTCCGAGCCGGCCAGCGGCTCCGAGAGGCAGTAGGCGCCGAGCTGGTCGCCGGAGAGCATCCCCGGCAGCAGCGCGGCCTGCTGCTCGGGCGTGCCGAAGGTGGCGACCGGGTAGGCGGTCAGGGAGTGCACGGAGACGCCGACGGCCACGCTCATCCAGGCACTCGCGATCTCCTCGACGACCTGGAGGTAGACCTCGTACGGCTGGCCGTAGCCGCCGTGCTCCTCGGGCTGGGGGAGCGAGAGCAGCCCCGCCGCCCCCAGGGCACGGAAGACCTCGGTGGGGAAGGACTCGCCGGTGGCCGCGGCCCGCTCGGCCTCGTCGACCTTGGGCCGCAGCTCCTTGGCGCAGATCTCGCGGGTCAGGTCGATGAGGTCCTGGCCCTCGTCGCTGGGCATGAGCCGGGTCGCTGGCATGGCCCGAGCGTACCGAGATGCTCGGACGTCCTAGGAGTCCGGGACGTCCGGGCCGGGGCACCGGGCCCCCCCGGCTCAGCGGGGGTAGGCGCTGACCTCGGTGGCCTTGACCCCGGCCCAGAGCTCCTGGCCGGGCTGGAGGCGCAGGGTGGCCACCGAGCCGGCGGTGACCTCGGCCAGGACGGCGGGGCCGGCCCCGCCGGTGACGAGGCGGACCCGCGCGCTCTGGCCCACGAGCTCGACCGAGGCGACCCGCGCCGCCCACGCGTTGCGGGTCGAGCCGTGCGGGGCGTCGGGGTAGAGCGCGACCGCGGATGGGGCGAACGCGACCCAGGAGGGGCCCCGGTGGTCGTGACCGCCGGTGACGACGGCGCCGAGGGGGGTGCTGACGGTGGTGCCGTCGTCGGCCGTGCCGGGGTACAGGTTGAGCCCGACCACCTGGGCGACGTAGGGGTTGCGCGGTCGGGCCACCACGTCCGTCGGGCTGCCCTCCTGCACGATGCGGCCGGTCTCGACGAACACCAGGTGGTCGGCGAGAGTGAGGGCGTCGAGCGGGTCGTGGGTGACCAGGACCGCGCTGCCCCGAAACTCGCGCAGCCGGGCCGCCAGGGTGGCTCGCACCTGGGGCCGCAGACCCGGGTCGAGCGCCGACAGCGGCTCGTCGAGCAGGAGGAGGCGGGGATCGGTGGCCAGGGCCCGACCCAGGGCGACCCGCTGGGCCTGCCCGTGCGAGAGCTGGGCCGGGCGGCGCCGGGCGAGGTCGAGCACCCCGAGGGCCTCGAGCTCGGCGTCGGCGCGAGCCGCCGCCGCGGCCCGGGACGCGCCCCGGCTGCGCGGCCCGAACGCCACGTTGCCGCGCGCCGTCAGGTGGGGGAAGAGCAGGTGGTCGGCCGAGAGCATCCCGACGCGGCGCAGCGAGGGGTCGAGGTGCACCCCGTCACCGGCCCAGGTCTCGCCGTCGACCCGCACGTGCCCTGCCCCGAGCCGCACGAGGCCGGCCAGGGCGTGCAGGGCCGTCGTCTTGCCGGCGCCGTTGGGCCCCAGCACGGCCAGCACCTCCCCGTCGGCGGCCCGCAGCGGCAGGTCGAGCTCGAGGGTGCCCCGGGTGAGGCGGACCTGTGCGTCGAGGGTCACCGCAGCCACCGCCCGCGCAGCAGCCCGAGCACCGCGACCGCCACGACGAGCATCACGAGGCTGAGGGCCACGGCCGTCTGTGGGTCGTCCTGGAGTGCCACGTAGACCAGCAGCGAGGTCGTCTGGGTCTCGCCGGCGAAGTTGCCCGCGAAGGTGATGGTGGCTCCGAACTCGCCGAGCGCTCGGGCCCAGGCCAGCGCGGTGCCGGAGGCGATGCCGGCGGCGGCCAGCGGGAGCGCCACCCGGGTCAGGACCCGCAGCGGCCGGGCCCCGAGAGTGGCCGAGACCTCGAGCAGCCGGCGGTCGATGCCGCGCATCGCTCCTTCCACGGCGAGGACGTAGAACGGCAGCGACACGAACACCTGCGCCAGGACGACCGCGAAGGGCGTGAAGGGGATGCGCAGCCCGAAGGCGTCGACCAGCGGCTGACCGACCAGCCCGCGTCGCCCGTAGGCGAGCAGCAGGGCCACCCCCCCGACCACGGGCGGGAGCACCACCGGCACGGTGAGCACCGCGCGCAGCCAGGTGGCGGTGCGCCCCTCGGCCCGCGAGAGCAGCCAGGCCAAGGGGGTGCCGAAGGCCCAGCAGACCGCCACCGTGACCAGCGTGGTCACGACCGAGAGCCGCACGGCCGGGCGCACCGACGGGTCGGCCAGGCGCCCGGGGAGGCCTCGCCACTCGGTGCCCGCGAGGAGCCCGAGCAGCGGCAGCACGACGAGCGCGACGGCGAGGACGGCCGGGACGACGAGGACGGCCCGCGACAGGCGGACCCGGCCAGCCGCGCGGCGCCGCCCCGCTCCGCGAGCGCGAGCGGCGGCGCCCCCCTCGGAGGCCGGGCTGACGTCGGCGACCGTCACGGGACGAGGAAGCCGGCGGCGCGCAGGGCCCGCGCTCCCTCGGGACCGGCGAGGTAGGCCGCGAAGGCGGTGGTGGCCGCGTCGTCACCGAAGCGCAGCAGCGGGTAGGTGAGCGTGGTGTTCTGCGCGGCCGGGATCTCGACGCCGTCGACGGCATCTCCGGCGGTGACGACGTCGGAGTGGTAGACCACGGCGGCGTCGGCCTCGTCGAGGGTCACCTTCGCCAGCGTCGACGAGACGTCGAGCTCGCGGGAGACGACGTGCGCCCGCACCCCGGCTCCGGCCAGGATCTCGTCGGCCGCCCGCCCGCAGGGCACCGAGGAGGCACACAGGACGACGTCGACGTCCTTCCTGGCCAGGTCCGCGAGCGAGGTGACCTGCGCCGGGTTGCCGGCGGGGGTGGCGATCTCGAGGGTGTTCCGGGCGAGGGTGACGGTGGCGGTGGGTTCGGCGTCGCCGAGCTGCTGCAGGGCGGTGGTCCCGGCGCTGGCGTAGAGGTCGGCGTCGGCGCCCTGGGCGATCTGCTGTGCCAGGGTGGTGCTCGAGCCGAAGCTGAGCCGCACCGTGGTGCCCGGGTTGGCCTTCTCGAAGGAGCCGGCCAGCGTGGTGAAGGCCGTGGTCAGGGAGGCGGCGGCCAGCACGGTGACCTCGCCGGTGACCCCCGACGGCCCGCTCGGGCCCGCGCCGGCCGGCGTGGTGCTCGAGGCGGTGTCGGGCGTCGTGCCGCATCCGGCGAGCAGCAGGGCGAGGAGGGCGACGGCGCCGCCCGGACGCCGCGTCACCGGGGCACTCCCACGATCACGTTGGTCGACTTGATGGTGGCGACCGCCACCGTTCCCAGGTCGAGGCCGAGCTCGTCGACCGCCTCGCGGGACATGAGGGAGACGACCCGGAAGGGGCCGCACTGCAGCTCGACCTGGGCCATCACGGTGTCCTTGACGACGCGGGTGACGATGCCGCGCATCCGGTTGCGGGCCGACTCGTCGGCGACGACCCCGACGGGGGCCGGGTGCGCGAGATCCTGCGCGACAGCGGCCAGGTCGGCCCCCTCGACGACGCGGCGTCCTGCGGTGTCCTGGTGGGCGGCCAGGCGCCCAGAGTCCACCATCCGGCGCACGGTGTCGTCGGAGACTCCGAGGAGGGAGGCGGCATCGGCGATCCGCAGTTGCGTCATGGACGCCACGATAGTCCCGCAGATGCGTCATCCACCAGGGATGGCGGCCCGTCGTCCGCGGAGGGTGGGCAGGCGCGCGTCCGCCGGGGTCAGCCCTCGGGGTGGGCCGGGGCCGCGGGCGAGCGGTGCGGGTCGCGGACGTGCTGGAGGGTCGGGCGTTTGGCCGAGACGCGGTCGCCCGAGGAGGTGCCGCGAACGCGCCGCTCCACCCAGGGGGCGGCGTGCGTGCGGACCCACTCGGCGTGGCCGCGCAGCTCGTCGGAGCGCCGTGCCCGCTCGGCCGGGGGCAGCGGCGCCGTCCAGTCGCCGCGGTCGGTCTCGTGCCCGAGAGCGGTCAGGGCCGCCAGGGCGACGCGCCGATGACCCTCGGTGGTCAGGTGGATGCGGTCGGGCGCCCACATCCGCCAGTCGCGCAGGGCTCGCAGCCCCCACAGATTCAGGACGTGGCAGCCGTGGTCCTGGGCGATGGTGAAGATGTTGGCCGAGTGCACCGCGTGGCGGGCGCGCAGGGCCCGGAACAGCCCCGCGTCGCGGGTGTCGGTGGGGGTCGCCAGCAGCACGTCGGCGCCCGAGGCGCGCAGGCGCACCACCGCCGCCTCGAGCCGGCTCGCGAGGCCGTCGAGGTCGACACTGGGCCGCAGCAGGTCGTTGCCGCCACCGACCATCGAGACCAGGTCGGGGGTCATCGACATCGCGGCGTCGAGCTGCGGGCCCACCACGTCGTCGAGGGTGCGGCCCCGGACCGCCAGGTTGGCGTAGCCGAACGGCAGCCGCTCGGCCGCGGCCACCCCGTCGAGGTGGTGGGCCAGCCGGTCGGCCCACCCCACGTAGGCGTCCTCGCGGGTCGGGTCGGGGTCGGACATCCCCTCGGTGAAGGAGTCGCCGATGGCCACGTAGCGGGTCCACACGGGACGCCCGGCGGGATGGGTGGTCACGGGAGCCTCCAGTCGATCGGGGCGGCGCCGGCCTCGGCCAGCAGTGCGTTGGTGCGCGAGAAGGGGCGGGAGCCGAAGAAGCCCTGGTGGGCCGACAGCGGGCTGGGGTGGGGTGACTCGACGCACGGGACGCCGGGCAGGTGCGGCACCAGGGAGCGGGCGTCGCGGCCCCAGAGGACCGCCACCAGCGGACCTCCACGCTCGACGAGGGCCGTGATGGCGCGGGCCGTGACCTCCTCCCAGCCCTGGCCACGATGGCTGGCCGGCGCACCGGGGCGGACGGTGAGGACGCGGTTGAGGAGCAGCACGCCCTGGTCGGCCCACGGGGTGAGGTCGCCGCTGGTGGGGCGGGGCAGCCCGAGGTCGGCCTCGAGCTCGGTGAAGATGTTCGCGAGGCTGCGGGGGACGGGGCGTACGTCGGGGGCGACCGAGAACGACAGCCCCACGGCGTGCCCGGGCGTCGGGTACGGGTCCTGGCCGACGACGAGGACGCGGACGTCGTCGAGCGGCCGCTCGAAGGCGCGCAGCACCCGGGGCCCCTCGGGCAGGTAGCCGCGGCCCGCCGCGACCTCGGCGCGCAGGAACGCCCCCATCCGGGCGACGACCGGCTCGACGGGGGCCAGGGCCTGCGCCCACGAGGGGTGCACGAGCTCGGCCAGGGGCCGCGCGGGGCTCGACGTGCTCATCCCGCCCACGGTATCCACCCGTCCGCAGCGGGGAGGGGGAGGGCGGGTCAGCGGAAGATGGCGGCGACGTCGTCGAGGCGCGCGGGGACCAGCCGGAACCAGGCCCAGGGCCCGCGCTTCTCACGTTCGAGCAGGCCGGCCTCGACGAGCACCTTGAGGTGGTGCGACACCGTGGGCTGCGACAGCCCGACCAGGGGGGTGAGGTCGCAGACGCACGCCTCGCCCGCGTCCGTGGCGCGGATGGCGCTGAGCAGCCGCAGCCGCACCGGGTCGGCCACGGCCTTGAGCAGGGTGGCGCTGGCCTCGGCCTGCTCGCGGGTCAGGCCGCCCTCGACGCCGATGCCGCAGCAGGCCGCGGCCGTCGTGGCGGTGGCCAGGGGGAGCTCTCGGACGGGCACGGCGACCTCCTCGGTCATCGATGGTTCTCCATATTGACACAGGTCGATGGGATGGGCCACGCTGTGGGGGTAGGACATCGACGACCGTCGATGTCAGGTTCCCCCGGAGGTGCCCCGTGTCCGCTCCCGTCCCGCCCTCGAGCCGCGTCCAGCTGGCGCTCAACGTCACCGACCTCGAAGCCAGCATCGCGTTCTACTCCGCGATGTTCGGCGTCGAGCCGCACAAGCGCCGCCCCGGGTACGCCAACTTCGCCGTCGCCGAGCCGCCGCTGAAGCTGGTGCTCATCGAGACCTCCGAGGCCGTGCGCGGCGCAGGGACCGCCGGGGCCCTGAACCACCTCGGCGTCGAGGTCGCCTCCACCGACGAGGTGGCGCAGGCCCGCGACCGCTTCACCGCCGCGGGGCTGGCGTCCTTCGACGAGAACGACACCACCTGCTGCTACGCCCTCCAGGACAAGGTGTGGGTGCACGACCCGGCCGGCGCCCCCTGGGAGGTCTACACCGTCAAGGACGAGAACCCCGAGGGTGCGCGCCCGGCCACGGCCAGCCTCGAGGTCCTCGGACAGGGCGCCTGCTGCTCGTGAGCACCACCCCGTCCTCGCCGACCACCCCGCGCGCGGCGCCGGCCTCCCCCGAGCCCGGCGCCCACGTGACGTCCCGGCTGTCCACCCTCGACCGCTTCCTGCCGGTGTGGATCGGGGCGGCCATGCTCGTCGGGCTCGCCCTCGGCCGCCTGGTGCCGGGGCTGGGGGGCGCCCTGTCGGTGGTCGAGGTCGACGGCGTCTCGCTGCCGATCGCCCTCGGCCTGCTCGTGATGATGTACCCCGTGCTGGCCAAGGTCCGCTACGACCGGCTCGACACCGTCACCGGCGACCGCCGCCTGCTCGGCGCCAGTCTGGTGCTCAACTGGCTGGTCGGCCCGGCGCTGATGTTCGCGCTGGCGTGGCTGCTGCTGCCCGACCTGCCCGAGTACCGCACCGGCCTGATCGTCGTCGGCCTCGCGCGCTGCATCGCCATGGTCATCATCTGGAACGACCTCGCGTGCGGCGACCGCGAGGCGGCGGCCGTGCTGGTGGCGCTCAACTCGGTGTTCCAGGTCGTGGCGTTCGCCGGGCTGGGGTGGTTCTACCTGTCGGTGCTCCCGGGCTGGCTGGGCCTGCCGCAGCAGGCCCTCGACGTCTCGCCCTGGACGATCGCGGGGTCGGTCCTGGTGTTCCTGGGCGTCCCACTGCTGGCCGGCTACCTGTCCCGGCGGATCGGTGAGAAGCGCTGGGGGAGAGCGTCCTACGAACGGTCGTTCCTGCCGCGGATCGGGCCCTGGGCGCTCCACGGGTTGCTGTTCACCATCGTGGTGCTGTTCGCCCTCCAGGGCGAGCAGATCACCGACAGCCCGCTCGACGTCGCCCGCATCTCGCTGCCGCTGCTCGGGTACTTCGCGCTGATGTGGGGCGGCGGCAACCTGCTCGGCCGGGCGCTGGGCCTGACGTACGAGCGCACCACCACACTCGCCCTCACCGCCGCCGGCAACAACTTCGAACTGGCCATCGCCGTCGCCATCGCCACCTTCGGCGTCACCTCGGGCCAGGCGCTCGCCGGCGTCGTCGGCCCGCTCATCGAGGTGCCGGTGCTCGTCGGCCTCGTCTACGTCTCGCTGGCCCTCCGGAAGAGGTTCCCCCATGGCTGACCGCCCGTCCGTCCTGTTCGTCTGCGTGCACAACGCGGGCCGCTCGCAGATGGCGGCCGCCTGGCTCACGCGCCTCTCCGGCGGTGCCGTCGAGGTCCGTTCGGCCGGCAGTGCGCCCGGTGACGCCGTCAACCCGGTGGCCGTCGAGGCGATGCGCGAAGTGGGGGTCGACATCGCGGCCGAGCGCCCGAAGCTCCTCACCCCCGACGCCGTGCAGACCTCCGACGTCGTCGTCACGATGGGCTGCGGCGACGCCTGCCCCTTCTTCCCCGGGGTGCGCTACGCGGACTGGGTGCTCGACGACCCGGCCGGCCAGGGCATCGAGGTGGTGCGCCCCATCCGCGACGAGATCCGGCGGCGCGTGCTCGGCCTGCTCGCGGAGCTCCGTGTGGAGCCGGTCGAGGCCTGAGCGGAGCCGGTCGGCAGACTGGGGCCCGTGACCTCCACGCCGCGCTGGCCCACCGTGTTCTTCGACCTCGACGGGACCCTGGCCGACACCATCCCCCTCATCGTCGCGTCCTACCAGCACGCGTTCCGCACCGTGCTCGGCGAGGAGGTCGACGACGCTCGGGCCCGGGCCTGGATCGGCCGGCCGCTGCTCGAGGCCCTGCTCGAGGAGAGCCCCGAGCACGGTCACGCCCTCGACGCCACCTACCGGGAGTGGAACCTCGCGAACACCGCCGCCCTCATCCAGCGCTTCGACGGCGTGCCCGAGCTGCTCGAGGCCCTCACCGCCGCCGGCGTGCGCGTCGCCGTGGTGACCTCGAAGCGGCAGCAGACCGCGCGCCTCGCGCTCGAGGGTGTCGGCATCGACCACCTGGTGCGGGTGGTCGCGGGGCTGGAGGACACCGCGCGCCACAAGCCCGCGCCCGACCCGCTGCTGCACGGCGCCGCGGCCCTCGGGGTCGACCCCGCCACCTGCGCGTACGTCGGCGACGCGACCGTCGACCTGCAGGCCGCCCGGGCCGCCGGGATGGCCGCCGTGGCGGTCACCTGGGGCGCCGGCGAGCGGGAGGCGCTGGCGGCCGAACGTCCCGACGCGCTGGTCGACGACGTCGCCGCCCTGCGGGCCCTCCTCCTCGGGCGCGCGGGCTCCTAGACTCCGGGCGTGCATCCCACCACCCCGTACCAGCGCAACGCGCACGAGGATCTCGCGGCCCTCCTCGACGCCGTCACCGAGTACGCCGAGGAGCGCATCCGGATGGAGCCTCCCCTGGACCGGCCGCGCACCCAGGAGGACCTCGACGCCACCCTCGGCCGCACCATCACCCCCGGAGGGGTCGGGGGCGCCGAGGCGATGCGGCTCTTCGCCGACGAGCTGGCCCCCGCATGCCTCTCCACCGACCACCCGCGCTTCCTGTCCTTCATCCCGTGCGCGCCGGCCGACGCCGCCGTGATGTTCGACCTCGTGGTCGGTGCGTCCTCCATCTACGCCGGGTCCTGGCTCGAGGGCTCGGGCGCGGTGTGGGCCGAGAACCAGGCCCTGCGCTGGGTGGCCGACCTGGTCGGGATGCCCGAGCAGGCCGGCGGGGTGTTCGTGCCCGGCGGCACCATCGGCAACCTGTCGGCGCTCGTCGCGGCCCGGGCCACCGCCCGCCACCGCGCCCCCGAGGGCGTGCGGCCCTGGCGGGTGGCGGCCACCGGCGGTGCGCACAGCTCGATCGCCTCGGCCTGCGAGGTGATGGACGCCGAGCTCGTCGGGGTGCCGGCCGACGACCTCGGGCGGCTCACCGGTCCCGCGCTGCGTGCGGTGCTCGAGGCGCAGGGGCCCGAGACGTTCTTCGCGGTCGTGGCCACCGCCGGCACGACGAACTTCGGCATCGTCGACGACCTGGCCTCGGTCGCCGCGGTCTGCCGCGAGCTCGGGGTGTGGTTCCACGTCGACGGCGCCTACGGCGGGGCGGGGCTCGCGGCCCCCTCGGTGCGGGACCTGTTCGCGGGGGTCGAGCACTGCGACTCCTTCATCGTCGACCCGCACAAGTGGCTCTTCGCGCCCTTCGACTGCTGCGCCCTGCTCTACCGCGAGCCGGCACTGGCCCGCGCCGCGCACACCCAGCGCGCCGGGTACCTCGACGTCCTCACCGAGGCGCCCGACTGGAACCCCACCGACTACTCGGTGGGGCTCACCCGGCGGGCCCGCGGCCTGCCGTTCTGGTTCTCGCTGGTCGTCAACGGCACCGACGCCTACAGCGCGGCCGTGGAGCGCACCCTCGAGGTCGCCCGGTTCGCGGAGGCGGAGATCGGGCGACGCCCCCACCTGGAGCTGGTGCGCGAGCGCGACCTGTCGGTGGTGGTCTTCCGGCGGCTCGGCTGGACGCCGGCGCAGTACCAGGCGTGGTCCGACGCGATGCTGGCCGACGAGCTCGCGTTCGTCGTCCCGACGAGCCACGAGGGCGAGACGCTCGCGCGGTTCGCCATCGTCAACCCGGCCACGACCGAGGACGACATCCGCACCATCCTGGACACGATGGACGAGGACCCGGCCGGGCTGAACGCTCGGTGAGGCCGTTGGGACGGGTGTGACGTGTGAGTCGGCTCCGCGTGGGTCTGTCCAGCCGACACGCGGTGGGCTCGCCGAGAGGAATGACAGGCGTGTCATTCGGCGGGTATGGTGAGCGCCAGCCAGCCGCAGCGAACCGAAGGGTCGAGAACACACCGTGAGCGTCGTCGATCACGCCAACCCCGCCGTCAGCGCCCCGGAGCTCTCCGAGCGCGACCGCGAGGTGCTGGCCTTCGAGCGCCAGTGGTGGAAGTACGCCGGCTCCAAGGAGACCGCCATCAAGGAGCTCTTCGACATGAGCTCGACGCGGTACTACCAGGTGCTCAACGCGCTCATCGACAGCCCCGTCGCGCTCGCCCACGACCCGATGCTGGTCAAGCGCCTGCGTCGCCTGCGGGCCAGCCGCCAGCGCGCCCGCTCGGCCCGCCGTCTCGGTCTGGAGCCCTGACCGACACCTCCCCCCAGCCAGCGACGCCCGTCCGTGAGGGAAGCCGGACGGGCGTCCCTGTGCCCGCCTGCTGCGGACGCCCCGCCGCCCGTCAGGGGAGGTCGGGGTCGGGGAACTCGACCGGCCAGCCCTTCTTCGCGAGCTGGGCCCGCACCCGGCGCAGGTCCTGCTCGCTGGGTGCGGTGTTGGTGTAGGACTGGATGGCGGCCGCGATGTCGCCGGGGCCGGCCGGGCTGACGTCGGCGCGGCGCAGCGCCTTGGCCACCTTCTTGACCTCGGAGCGGGTGAGGCGGCGCTCGAGCAGAGCCAGCAGCGGCACGTAGTCGTGCTCGGGCACGCCGCCGGGGTAGCCCTCCCGCAGCCAGTTGACGATGCGCGCCAGCGGGCTCCCCTCGCGCGGTGGCGCCTCGTCCTCACCCTCGTCCATCCCGCCCAGCGGCCAGCCGCCCAGCACCAGCTTGGCCGACACCCGTCGGATCTGCTCCTCCTCGGGGACCAGGGCGCGCACCGCGCGCTGCGACAGCAGCCCCTCGGTCGCCAGGCGGCGCAGGACGTCATGGGCGGCGTCGGTGCCGAGCCGTTCCTGCAGGACCGCGCCCAGGGCCGCGGCCTCCTTGTCGCCGACCCCGCCGGGGAACCCGGTGCGGATCCAGGCGATCACCTCGTGGGACAGCTGCGGCATCGGGGCCTCACTTCTTGTCGACGAAAGTCGGGACGACGTGCTCGAAGCTGACGGCCTTGCCGAAGCCCGAGGCGACGATCAGCATGAGGCCGAGCACGATACCGCCGAGCACCACCAGCACCAGGACTCCCGCGAGCACCCGGCCCAGCACGGTCTTCTGGGACCGGCCCGACCCGTCGGCCGTCGTGGTGTCGGTCGAGCCCAGCGTGAGAGCGCGCATGGCGAGCGCGTAGAGCACCGGCAGGCCGGCACCGAAGACGAGGCCGGCCACGAGGACCTTGCCGGCGCCCTGGAAGGCGAGTTCGAGGCTGCGCACGATGTCTCCTCAGTGGGTCGGGGTGCGGGTGGGGGTGGTGCTCGGCGGGGTGCCGTCCTTGGAACGGTCCCAGTCGTCGGTGACGTTGTGGGGTCCCACGTGCTCGGCGCGCGAGCGGCGGTACATCCAGAACGAGGCCACGCAGAGGATGGCGAACACCAGCAGCGCGCCGGGCAGACCGCCCAGGGTGTGCCCGACCCACCACATCAGTGCGCCCATGCCGGCCGCGATCGGGAAGGTCATGGCCCAGGCGACGACCATGCGCCCGGCGGTCGACCAGCGCACGTGGGTCCCGCGCCCGAGGCCTCCGCCCAGCACCGAGCCGGTCGCGACGTGCGTGGTGGACAGGGCGAAGCCGAGGTGGCTCGAGGCCAGCAGCACGGCCGCGGTCGCTCCGTCGCTGGAGAGCCCCTGGCGTGGCGTGATGTCGACCAGGCCCTTGCCCAGGGTGCGGATGATCCGCCATCCGCCGATGTAGGTACCCGCGGCGATGGCCAGCGCGGCGCTGATCTTGACCCACACGGGGACGGCGTCGGTGCGCTCCCAGTGGCCGCTGGCGATGAGCGCGAGGGTCATCACCCCCATCGTCTTCTGGGCGTCGTTGGTGCCGTGGGCGATCGAGACCAGCGAGGCGCTGCCGATCTGGCCCCAGCGGAAGTAGCGCTCCTGGAGGCGGTCCATCACCGAGTTCGTGATGCGGTGCACCAGCCAGCAGCCGACGAACGCGACCGCCATGGCGACCACGGGCGAGAGCAGCGAGGGCAGCAGGATCTTGCCGACGACGCCGTCGAGCTTGGTGCCGTCCCCGGTCCACTTGACGCCGGCCAGGCCGAGCCCCGCGGCGCCGGCCCCGGTGAGGCCGCCGAGCAGGGCGTGCGACGAGCTCGACGGCAGCCCCAGCAGCCAGGTCAGCAGGTTCCAGACGATGCCGCCGACGAGGCCGGCCAGCACGATGAGGAGCAGCGCCTCCCCGCCGTCGCTGAGGAGCTCGGGCCGTGGGGCTCCGGACTTGTCCTGGAGCTTGATGACGGCGTTCGACACCGTGAGCGCCACCTCGACCGAGAGGAAGGCCCCGACCAGGTTGAGCACGGCCGAGAGCCCGACCGCGACCTTGGGCGCGAGCGCCCCGGTCGAGATCGAGGCGGCCATCGCGTTGGCGGTGTCGTGGAAGCCGTTCGTGAAGTCGAAGGCGAGGGCGGTCACGATGACCAGCGCGAGGATGACGGTAGGTGCGTCCACGAGGGACCAGTGTGGGGTGGTCACGCCGGGTTCACCAAGGGCAGGGGTCCCGTTCACTCGCTGTTCATCTTGCCGCCGGGGCCCGCGATGCTCCCGGTGCCGGTGGGGCGGCCCGGCTGCGACGATGGGGGGATGAGCGATCTCGACTGGAGC
Source organism: Nostocoides sp. Soil756 (assembly GCF_001428065.1). Lineage (GTDB taxonomy): Bacteria > Actinomycetota > Actinomycetes > Actinomycetales > Dermatophilaceae > Phycicoccus. The sequence continues at coordinate 46,937 of NZ_LMSE01000005.1, read as the reverse complement.
ACGCCGGAGGGCCTGGCCGCCATCCGCACCCACCTCGCCGCGCAGATCGAGGGCTGGCAGCCGCCGGTGGCGTCCGCCGTGGCGCTCTCGCCCGCCTCGTCCTCGCCCGAGTGGGTCCTCCCGCACGTGAACGCGCCCGGCGGCCGGCACCAGCTGCCGGCGGTCGTGCTGGCGACCATCCTCGGCCATGACGGGTCGACGGCGAGCCTGCCGCTCTCGCGCACGGACCTCGAGGCGGCGGTCACCTCCCTCGCCCCGGCCGAGGCCTGCACCGCGATGGAGCACCCCAACCTCGCGGCCTGGCGGGCGGTGCTGCACGAGCTCGCCGGCAACCCGGCGCGCGAGGCGGTCGCCGTGTTCGTCGCCGACCTCGGCGACCCGGTCACCTCGGAGGCCGACGCGTCCCTGCGGGTGGTGCTCGAGGGCGGGACCCCCGAGGTGTGACCCGGCGCAACGCGGCGTAGGGGCCTCCCTTCGCCCGGGTCGGGCGTTTGCACTCTCACCCCGAGAGTGCCAATAATGGCGTTAGCACTCTCCCCGTGAGAGTGACAGATTTCGACCGGCCCGGTGAGGGTCGGGGCGCCCCGGCGACGTGAGCCGCGGCCCTCGGCCCGTCCGTCGCGGGCACCGCCCGGTCACCACCTTCGATTCGCGTGGGAGGAACCACCCGAATGGCCAAGATCATCGCTTTCGATGAAGAGGCACGCCGCGGTCTCGAGCGGGGTATGAACACCCTGGCCGATGCCGTCAAGGTCACGCTGGGCCCCAAGGGCCGCAACGTCGTGCTGGAGAAGAAGTGGGGCGCGCCCACGATCACCAATGACGGCGTCTCCATCGCCAAGGAGATCGAGCTCGACGACCCCTACGAGAAGATCGGCGCCGAGCTCGTCAAGGAGGTCGCCAAGAAGACCGACGACGTCGCCGGCGACGGCACCACGACGGCCACCGTGCTCGCCCAGGCGCTGGTGCGCGAGGGTCTGCGCAACGTCGCGGCCGGAGCCAACCCGATGGCGCTCAAGCGCGGCATCGAGAAGGCCGTGGCCGCCGTGTCCGACGAGCTCCTGGCCCAGGCCAAGGACGTCGAGACCAAGGAGCAGATCGCCGCGACCGCGTCGATCAGCGCCGCCGACCCCCAGATCGGCGAGATGATCGCCGAGGCCATGGACAAGGTCGGCAAGGAAGGCGTCATCACCGTCGAGGAGAGCAACACCTTCGGCCTCGAGCTCGAGCTCACCGAGGGCATGCGCTTCGACAAGGGCTACATCAGCCACTACTTCGTCACCGACACCGAGCGCATGGAGGCCGTGCTCGAGGACCCCTACGTCCTCATCGCGAACTCCAAGATCGGGTCCATCAAGGACCTGCTGCCGCTGCTCGAGAAGGTCATGCAGTCCGGCAAGCCGCTGCTCATCATCTCCGAGGACGTCGAGGGCGAGGCCCTCAGCACCCTCGTGGTCAACAAGATCCGCGGCACCTTCAAGTCCGTGGCCGTCAAGGCCCCGGGCTTCGGCGACCGTCGCAAGGCCATGCTCGGCGACATCGCGATCCTCACCGGCGGCCAGGTCATCAGCGAGGAGGTCGGGCTCAAGCTCGACACCGCCGACCTGTCGCTGCTCGGTAAGGCCCGCAAGGTCGTCGTCACCAAGGACGAGACGACCATCGTCGAGGGCTCCGGTGACAACGACCAGATCCAGGGTCGGGTCAACCAGATCCGCGCCGAGATCGAGAAGTCGGACTCCGACTACGACCGCGAGAAGCTCCAGGAGCGCCTCGCCAAGCTCGCCGGCGGCGTCGCCGTCATCAAGGCGGGCGCGGCCACCGAGGTCGAGCTCAAGGAGCGCAAGCACCGCATCGAGGACGCCGTCCGCAACGCGAAGGCCGCCGTCGAGGAGGGCATCGTCGCCGGTGGTGGCGTCGCCCTCATCCAGGCCGGGGCCAAGGCGTTCGCCACCCTCAACCTCGAGGGTGACGAGGCGACCGGCGCGAACATCGTCCGGGTCGCCATCGAGGCGCCGCTCAAGCAGATCGCGGTCAACGCCGGTCTCGAGGGTGGCGTCGTCGCGGAGAAGGTCAGCAACCTCGACCCGGGCCACGGCCTCAACGCCGCGACCGGCGAGTACGTCGACCTCGTCGCAGCCGGTGTCATCGACCCGGCGAAGGTCACCCGCTCGGCCCTGCAGAACGCCGCGTCGATCGCCGCGCTGTTCCTCACGACCGAGGCCGTCATCGCCGACAAGCCGGAGAAGGCCGCTCCGGCCATGCCGGGTGGCGACGACATGGGGGGCATGGGCTTCTGAGCCCACCCCACGTCACGCACCGACGGGCGCTCCTCCACCAGGAGGGGCGCCCGTCGGCGTTCTGCATCCAGGGCGTCCTGGGCTCAGCCCACCTCACCCCGCCCCACCTGTCCCGGCTTTTCGGGGTCACCCCGAAATGTCAGCCTCACCCCGGTTCGGAACCGGGGTGACGCTGACGAACCGGGGTCTGGAGCCGCCGGATGCCGTGCGCCCGCCGCCCGGGGTCGGACCGGGGTGTTCCCCCACAGCCACGACCCCGGTGCCGCAGGCAGGATGGGGCCGTGAGCCCGCCCCGAGCCGACGCCCCCGGACCGCTGGTCCTCGGACCTCTCCTGCGCTACGTCGACGAGACCTCGGCGACGGTGTGGGTGCGCACGGCGGAGGCCGCCCGCGTGCAGGTCGAGCGCGCCGGCCGCACCTGGAGCGCACCGACCTTCGGGGTGCACGGGTCGCACTACGCGCTCGTCGTCTGTGACGGCCTGACCCCGGGCACCGACGAGCCGTACGCGGTGACCGTCGACGGCACCCCGGTGTGGCCCCTCCCGGGCGCGGCCCCGAGCCGCATCCGCACTCTCGACCCCGAGCGGCTGCCGTACTTCGCGTTCGGCTCGTGTCGCACGCTGGGCAGCCACGACGACGCCGGGACCGCGCTGCACGGCGTCGACGCCCTGCGGAGCCTCGGCGTCAGGCTGCGTGACGACCCCTCGGCCGGGTGGCCCGACCTCCTGCTCCTGCTCGGCGACCAGGTGTACGCGGACACCACCCCGCACGGCGAGCTCGAGGACTTCATGCGCCGCCGCCGCAGCCTCGACGAGCCCCCGTACGAGGAGATCAAGGACTACCCCGAGTACGACGAGCTGTACCGCCTGACCTGGGGCGACCCCGTCATCCGCTGGGTGATGTCGACCATCCCGTCCGCGATGATCTTCGACGACCACGACATCCGCGACGACTGGAACACCTCGTGGTCCTGGCGCCGCGACATCCGGGCCACGACGTGGTGGCAGGAGCGCATCGTCTCGGGGCTCGCGGCGTACTGGGTGCACCAGCACCTGGGCAACCTCTCGCCGGCCGAGCTCGCCCAGGAGGAGGTCTACCGGCACGTGGTGGCCCACGCGGGCAGCGGGTCCGGCGACGAGCTCGACCTCACCGACACCCTCGACCGGCTCGCCGCCCGCGCGGACGCCGAGCCCGAGTCCTACCGTTGGAGCCACACCCGCGAGCTCGGCGACTCCCTGCTCGTGGTCCTGGACTCCCGGGCCGCGCGCGACCTGCAGCCCGACCACCGCTCGATGCTCGACCCCGCCGAGACCCGATGGCTCGACGAGACCTTGCGCGGCGGCTACCGGCACGTGTTCGTCGGCACCTCGCTGCCCTTCCTGCTGCCGCCCGGGCTGCACGACTTCGAGGCCATCGACGAGGCGGTGGCCCAAGGTTCCCTCGGGCGCCGGGCCGGGCGCGTGGCCGAGCACCTGCGGCGCACCATAGACCTCGAGCACTGGGCCGCCTTCAGCGCCGGCTTCGACGAGGTCTTCGAGATGGTGATGGACCTCGCGCGCGGCCACCGCGGGGCCGCCCCACAGACGGTCACCTTCCTCTCGGGCGACGTGCACAACTCCTACTTCGCCGAGGTCACCGACGCCATGCAGTACGGGGCGGCGTCGCGCATCGTGCAGGCCGTGTGCTCGCCCATCCGCAACCCCATGCCGCGCACGGTGCGGGTGGCGGTCTCGATGCTCACCCGCTCGCTCGTGCGCCCGATGCGGTTCCTGGCCTCGCACTCGCGCCGGGTGCCCGACCCGCGCTACCCCTGGACCGTCACCGAGGGCCCATGGTTCGACAACAACATCGCGCTCTGTCGGGTCCTGCCCGACGGGATGGAGCTGACCTGGGTCACCGGAGTGGTGCTGAACCACGACCACGATCACCCTCTGCTGCAACGGGTCTGGGCGGTCGACGTGCCGTCGACGGGTGCTGAGGGGATGGTCGGGGGCGGCGGCGCCGGGCTGCGTCCGCGGTCCGGCGCCGCGGGCTCAGCCCCGGACGGCCCCGTGCCGGGGAACCGCGAGAGCGTCGCCTAGCGTTGTCCCCACGCCGGGCGGCCCTTCCGCCCGCCTTCCCGCTCCCCGAGGACGACGCATGACGGTCGCAGACCCCACCTCCGCCCCGCCCGCCTCCGCGCGCCGCCCCGCGGCCCGCGTCCAGAACCTCTCCAAGGTCTACGGGGCCGGGGAGGCCCGCGTGGTGGCCCTCGACGACGTCACCCTCGACCTGAACGCGGGCGAGTTCACCGCCATCATGGGCCGCTCGGGGTCGGGCAAGTCGACCCTGATGCACTGCGCCGCCGGGCTCGACGCGGTCTCGTCGGGTCAGGTGTTCCTCGGCGACGTCGACCTCACCGCTCTCAAGGAGCGCCGGCTCACCGAGCTGCGCCGCGACCGCATCGGCTTCGTGTTCCAGGCGTTCAACCTGGTGCCCACGCTCACCGCCGAGGAGAACATCCTGCTGCCCCTGGCCATCGCGGGCCGCCGCCCCGAGCCGGCCTGGTTCGACGAGGTCGTCGACACCGTGGGGCTGCGCGACCGCCTCGGCCACCGCCCCGGCGAGCTGAGCGGGGGCCAGCAGCAGCGCGTCGCCTGCGCCCGCGCGCTGATGGGCCGCCCCGACGTGGTCTTCGCCGACGAGCCCACCGGCAACCTCGACTCGACGTCGGGCGCCGAGGTCCTGGGCTTCTTGCGCCGGGCCGTCGACACCCACGACCAGACCGTCGTGATGGTCACCCACGACCCCGGGGCCGCGAGCTGGACCGACCGGGTCGTCTTCCTCGCCGACGGGCACGTCGTCGACGAGCTGCGCGAACCCACGCCCGAGACCGTGCTCGACCGGATGGCGCGCCTGTCCGTCGCCGGGGTCTGAGATGCTGCGGGCCACCTGGCGGGGCATCCTCGCCCACAAGCTGCGCCTGCTGCTCAGCGGGGTCGCGGTCATCCTGGGCGTCGCGTTCGTGGCCGGGTCCTACGTCTTCACCGACACCCTCGACCGCGCCTTCACCGGCCTCACCAGCGGCGCGGTCGGCGACGTCATCGTGCGTGCGGACGGCGGCTCGGGGGGGCCCGGCGCCGGTGCCGGCGGGACCCGCACGGTGCCCGACAGCCTGGTCCGCGAGCTGGCCGCGGTGCCGGGGGCGGCGCGGGCCGACGGCCGGATCACGACCTTCGGCACCTACGTGGTCGGCAAGGACGGCAAGCTCGTCGGCAGCAACGGGCCGCCCGGCATCGCCGTCTCCTACAGCGACGGGCCCGCCGCCAACGGGGTCTCCACCGCCGCCCTCGACCGTGGCCGCTGGCCCACCGCCTCGGGAGAGGTGCTCCTCGACGCCAACACCGCGGCCCGCGCCGGGTACCGCCTGGGCGACACGGTGCCCATCGTCACCGCGGGAGCCCGGCCCCGGGTCGAGCTGACCCTGGTCGGCACGGCCGACTTCGCCGGCACCTCGCTGGTCGGCGCGAGCATCGTCATGCTCGACCCTCGGCAGGCCCAGGAGCTCTACCTCGAGGGCGCCGACGCGTGGTCACAGGTGTGGGTCAGCGCGGCACCCGGCACCAGCCAGGAGGCCCTCAAGACCGCCGTCGCGGCGGCGCTCCCGCCCGGCTTCGAGGCGGCCACCGGCGACGCCACCGCCGCCCGCGCGGCCTCCCGCATCGACGAGGCTCTCTCGTTCGTCACGACCTTCCTGCTCGTCTTCGCGGGGGTGGCGCTGACCGTCGGCGCGTTCCTCATCGTCAACACCTTCTCGATCCTGGTGGCCCAGCGCAGCCGTGAGCTGGCGCTGCTGCGGGCGATCGGCGCCAGCCGCCGCCAGGTGGCGCGCACCGTGCTGGTCGAGGCGGGCGTGGTCGGGCTGGTGGGGTCGACCCTGGGCATCGGCCTCGGCATCCTGCTCGCCATCGGCATCCGGGCGGTCTTCGGGCGGGTGGGACTCGACCTCGGCTCGACCGAGCTCGTGCTGCGCCCGCGCACCGTCGTCGTCGCCCTGGTCGTCGGGGTCCTCGTCACCCTGGTGGCCGCCTACCTCCCCGCGCGCCGGGCCGGTCGGGTCCCGCCGGTGGCAGCGATGCGCGACGACGCCGCCTCCACCGAGGGTGGCCTGCGCGGCCGCCTGGTCACGGGCGCGGTCCTGCTCGTGGCCGGCGTCGTGGGGATGGCGGGGGGTCTGGCCGGCTGGGGCAGCGAGCCGACGTACGTGCTCGGGGTCGGCACCTTCGGGGTACTGGTGGGGACGGCGCTGCTCAGCCCCGTCCTGGGGCGTCCGGTGCTGGCGGTGCTCGGTCTGGTCTTCCGCCGGAGCTTCGGGGCCGTCGGGCGGATGGCCGAGCAGAACGCCCGGCGCAACCCACGCCGTACCGGGGCGACCGCGTCGGCCCTGATGATCGGGGTCTCGCTCGTCACGCTGATGTCGGTGCTGGGGGCCTCGGCCAAGGCCAGCATCGACAAGTCGCTGGCCGAGGACGTCGTGGCCGACTACGTGATCTCCAGCGTGGTGGGCCAGGGCTTCTCGGCCACCGTCACCGACGCGGCCGAGAAGGTCTCCGGGGTGCAGGAGGTGGTCCGGGTCCGGGCGGCGCGCCTCGACATCGCGGGCGACCGGGAGCTCGTCACCGGCGTCGACCCCGCGGCGGTCGTGCGGGTGGCCCGCCCCGTCGTCCTCACCGGCTCGCTCGCCGACCTCGGCGACTCCGGCGTCGCCCTGTCGGGCACCTACGCGGCCGACCACGGGCTCGCGGTGGGCTCGAGCGTCGAGGTCGACTTCGCCGGCGACGTCGTGAAGGCGCCTGTCGTGGCGACCTACACCCCGGATGCCGTGCTGCAGAGCGACGTCACGATGTCGCTCGCCGCCTTCGACGCCCTCGGGGTACCCCCCACCGACCGCACCGCCTACGTCGTGGCGTCACCAGGAGCCGACCGGGCCGCGCTGCGCGCCGGGCTCGACCGGGCCGTCGCCGACCTGCCCACGGTGACGGTGGCCGACCAGGCGCAGTACGCGGCCGAGCAGCGCAAACCCATCGACCAGCTGCTCTTCATCGTCTACGCCCTGCTCGGGCTGGCCGTGGTGATCGCGGTCCTGGGCATCGTCAACACCCTGGCGCTGTCGGTGGTGGAGCGCATCCGCGAGATCGGGCTCCTGCGGGCGGTGGGGCTCAGCCGCCGCCAGCTGCGCACCATGCTGCGCCTGGAGTCGGTGCTCATCGCGGTGCTCGGGGCGGTGCTGGGCGTCGTGCTGGGCCTGGTTTTCGCGGTCGCGCTGCAGCGGTCGCTGGCCGACGACGGGATCGACGTGCTGTCGATCCCATGGCTCCAGCTGGCCGGGTTCGTCGCGCTGTCGGGCGTCGTGGGCGTGCTGGCGGCGGTGTGGCCCGGGCGGCGGGCGGCGCGCCTGGACGTGCTGAAGGCCATCGCCACCCAGTGAGCCGCCGCCGGGCCCCGCCCGCCCCAGCCGGTCAGGTGAACATGCGCACCGCCTGCGCCTCGGCCTCGGCGTACTGGGCCCCGGCGGCCCCCAGCACCTGCCCGATGGCGTCGAGCGACTGGCGCACCTGCTGCTGGGTGCCGCGCCACTGGGTGACGACCCCCTGGAACTGGCCCGCGGCGGTGCCGGTCCACGCGTCCTGGAGGCCGGTGAGGCGCGCCAGCATGACCGCCACCTGCCCGTCGATCTCGGCGGAGATGCGGGCGACGTCGGCGCTCGCGGTGGCGATGCGATCGGTGTCGACCTGGAACTGTGCGGCCATGGTGCCCCCTTCGGCGGTGGCCGGCCCCGGCGGCCGACCTCTGCCCACGACCGTAGGCCGGGACGCGACCACCGCCCGGGAGTTATCCACAGCCTCCGCCCCGCGGCCTACGATCGGCCGGTGACCATCCTCATCGACCCGCCGCGGTTCGAGGCCCACGGCCGGCGGTGGTCGCACCTGGTGAGCGACTCCGATCTCGCCGAGCTGCACGCGTTTGCGCGGGCCTGCGGCATCCCGGCCCGTGGCTTCGAAGGTGACCACTACGACGTCCCCGAGGAGCGCTACGCCGCCGTGGTGGCCGCGGGTGCCCGCGCCACCGACGCGCGCGAGCTGCTGCGCGCGCTGGTCGCCAGCGGGCTGCGGATGCAGAAGCGGCGCGGCGACCGCGGGGTGGCGCGCCGGTGCGGCGTGCACCTCGCGGACGGCGTCGTCGTCGACGTCGACCTCATCGTGGCCGACCGCGAGGCCGACGCCGCCCGCGTCTTCGCGGCGCTGGTCTTCGTCCACGACTCCTCGGACGACCTCGCCGTCGTGCACTCGGTGTGGCGCAACGAGTGGGGTGCACCCGGTGGTGGGCGGGAGGCCGGGGAGACGGTGCGGGAGAACGCTGTCCGCGAGGTCCACGAGGAGACCGGCCTGGTCCTGCAGGGTGAGGCGCTCCGTCCCCTCGGGTACGAACGGTTCCAGGGCGTCGCCGGCACCGGCCCCTGGGACTCCGGGCGCGACCTCCTCCAGCTGTACGGGGCGAGCGTCGAGGGTCGCCGCCCACCGCTCACGACGACCCACGACGACACCTCCGACCGCCGCTGGGTCACTCGCACCGAGCTCGAGCAGCTGTGCGGCCACACCTTCTGGTGGCCGCTGGCCGAGGCGGTGCTCAGCCCGCGAGGCGGGTGAGCTCGCGCGCGAGGTTCTCGCGGGCCGGGTCCTCCCACTGGCTGCGTGCGTGCTCGGTCAGGTACACGTGCCCGCGCACCAGGAACGGCCGCAGCACGGCGCTGCGCCGCTGGGCGTAGGCCGCCGGCGCGACGTGCGAGTACTCCGCGCGGACCTGCGCGCAGTACTCGTCGAAGCGCGGGGTGGGCGCGCCCAGGATCCACAGGTCGGCATCGTGCAGCACGGTGCGGGCGGCGCCCCCCGGCCCGAGGTCGGCCCCGTGCCGCTCCGTCTGGTGCCGGTCGGTCTCGTGCCGTTCGGTGTCGAGCACGGCGGTGACCACCGCCTCGACGAACCCCGCACCGGCGCCCAGCCGCACCAGGGCTGCCCGCGCGAGCTCGGCGCTGCGCCGCTCGTTGTCGGCGTCGCCCTCGACCTCGTACACCGCGTCGTGGAACCAGGCCGCCAGCAGCGCCACCCCCCGGGCGCCCCTCGACAGCGACGTGACCCGGCTCAGGATGTCGACCGCCGCCAGGACCTCGGCCAGGTGCGTGGGGCCGTGGTAGCAGCGGTGCGCTTCCCCCCAGCGCTCCAGCAGGTCGCGCCCCACGGCCACGACGGCGCGTTCGTCAGCGCCGGGGAGGGCGGAGCGTGCATCCCCGGCCCACCGTCCCGAGAGCCCCTGCACCGGGACACTCTGGCAGACCAGGGGGCCGCACGGCACGCTCCGATCACACGGACCGACGCCGGCGCTCCCAGGCGCGTGCGTAGCGGCTGCCGATGGCCAGGAGCAGCAGACCCGTGGCGATGAACGCGAGCGAGCGCACGACCCCGTCGAGGGCGGCCAGGTCGAAGAGGAACAGCTTGCCGACGGCGACGGCCGCCAGGCCCAGGCCGAGCCGGACCGTGAGGTCGGGGTCCGGGCGGTCGAGCGAACGCAGCAGGAGGCCGCCGGCCACGACCATCCACGCCACCGTGGAGACCGCGTGGCCGCCGACGAACCCCAAGGAGGCGTCGCCGAACCGGGCACCCGTCAGGGTGAGCACGCTGACGACCATCGTGGCGCCGGCGACGAGGCCGCCGCCCACCGAACCGACCCGCACGAGGCGGCGCACGTCGCCGTCGACACCGCGCACCCCGGCGACGGCCCACGCGAGAAGGGCGAGCAGGGCCCCCGCCAAGCCGCTGTCGATGAACGCGACCGGCAGGTCGTGACGGACGGCGAGGTCGAGCGAGAGCATCGCGAACGGATGCGCCGCCCAGGCGGCCAGCGCGACCACGGAGAGCGCCCCGGAGACGGCCAGCGTGATGCGCGAGCCGGTGGCGCCCGCCACGGCCACCTGGCCGAGGGCCAGCAGCAGCAGCCCGGTGCCCACGAACCCCTCGGGTGCGCCGGACAGCACGGCGAGCACGGCCGCGACCGCCCCCGACGCCCACGTCGTGGCGGTGAAGGCGGCGGGAAGCGGGCCGAGCGGAGGGCGCGCGGCGGTCGTGGCGGCGAGGACGAGCACGGCTGCCACGAGGGCGTCGGCCACGGTCCGGACGTTCTCGGCCTGTCCCGCGACGACGGCCAGGACCCCCACGACCGTCATCACGACGGCGACGAGCTCGGCCACCGGCGCGGGGTGCCGGCGCAGGCTCAGCGCGGAGGTCACCAGGGTCGAGACGAGCACCACGGCGGCGACCGCCAGCAGCCCCAGCCGTTGGTCGCTCGCTCCGACCGAGCCTGCGACGAGGGCCAGGGCCACCGGCGCCGTGCGCGCGACCGTGAGCCGCGGCACCGGGCGCTGACCGCCGGCCCACCAGCCGACCAGCGAGAGCACGCCGAGGATGGCGCAGAGCAGCCACCCCGGCTCACCCGCCACGACCGGCGAGAAGAGGGCGGCCCCCGCGACCATGAGCACCGCGAGCAGCTGGCTCGACCAGACGCGCGCCAGCCGCAGCCCGACCACGGCCACGACCGCGCACCCGACGAGCCCGACGGCTGACGGCACCCACCCGTAGAGCGCGGTGACGGCGACCACGTCGAGGTAGGCGGCCGCTGCGCCCGTCGCGACGAGCGCGACGGGCGCACTGCCGACGACCTCCCCCCGCGCCCGGTCACGCGCCCCTCCACGCGTCCCGAGCGTCCCGAGGAGGACGGCGAGGACCCCGCCGGCGGTCACCCGCGCTCCGGGCCCGAACCAGCCCTGGCGCACGGCCAGGACGAGCAGCATCGCGACGCCGGAGAGTGTGACGACAGCGCCAGCGACGGCCAGGACGCGGGTGACCGCACCCTCCCGGCGGTACCAGGGCTCGCGCGGCGCCACGGGGGCGACCGCCGGACCGGCCGGGGGAGCCGCTGCGGCCCCCGTGGTGGCGAGGGCCGTGGGGGCCGCGGCGGTGGCGGTGGCGGCCGCGGTGGCGGGGGCCGACCCGAGCGTCACCGCGCTCGTCGCAGGCGGCGCCGGTACCGGGGTGGCCGCGAAGGAGGCGGACTCGAGCTCGACCCGCAACCGGGCCAGGCCGTTGCCGACGGTGTACATCCGCTGCATCGCGTCGGCGAACTCGCGCTCGAGGTGCAGCACCTGGTCTCGGGGGTCCATGCGTCCAGCGTCCCCGGGACGCGAACGGGGCGCCTGAGCATGGGTACTCACCCGTGCCCGGCGCCCCGTCGGGGATGCGGACCTCAGCCGACGGTGGCGTTCCGCTCGGCCAGCGTGACCTGCACCTGCACGCGCTTGCCGTCGCGCAGGACGGTCAGCTTCACGGTGGCCCCGACGGCCTGCTCGCGGATGTAGCCCACGAGGGACTCGGCCGACTCGACGTCGTCACCGTTGACCGCGATGATCACGTCGCCCTTCTGCAGGCCCGCCGCGGCGGCCGGGGTCCCCGGCTCGACCTGGACGATCTCGGCGCCGGCTCGGGTCGCGGCCCCGTCGGGCGCCGACCCGTTCTGCGGGACGACTCCGAGGAAGGCGTGCTTGGCCTCGCCGTTGGCGATGAGCTGCTTGGCGATGTTCTGCACCTCGGCCACGGGGATCGCGAAGCCGATCCCGATGCTGCCCGACTGGCCGCCGCCCGACGAGCCCAGCGTGGCGATCGCCGAGTTGATGCCCACGAGCTGGCCGGAGGCGTTCACGAGCGCGCCCCCGCTGTTGCCGGGGTTGATCGCCGCCGAGGTCTGGATGGCGTTGGTCACCACGGGTCCGGGCGTCGGCTGCTGCTGGAAGCTGCCGTTGAGCGGGCCCTGCTGACGATCCTCGGCCTGGGTGGTGACCGGGCGATTGAGGGCGCTGACGATGCCGGTGGTGACGGTACCGGCCAGGCCCAGGGGGTTGCCGACGGCCATCACCGGGTCGCCGACCTCCAGCGCCTCGGAGTCACCCATCGCGATGGGGGTGAGGTCGCTCGGCGCCTGGTCGATGGTGATGACGGCGAGGTCGGTCGAGGGGTCGGTGCCCCGGATCTGGGCCGAGTAGGTGCGCCCGTCGGTGAGAGTGACCTTCAGCGCGGTGGCGCCGGAGACGACGTGGTTGTTCGTGACCACGTGGCCGGCGTCGTCGATGATGACGCCGGAGCCCTGCGCCCCTCCGTTCGGGAGCTTGGCGGTGATCGCCACGACGCTCGGCGAGACCGCGCTGGCGGTGGCCGTCCAGTCCGGTGCGCTGGCGTTGGCCTGCTTCACCGGCCCCGGGTCGGTGCCCCGACCCAGCTCGGTCGACGAGGCCTGCGACGTGGCCTGAGCCGGCGCGTCGTCGAGCACCTGCGTCGCGGCCACCGTGCCGCCCGCGGACAGCAGCGCGGCCACCACGGCGACGGCGGTGAGCTCCATCGCACGGCGACGACCCGAGCCGGTGGAACGGGGGCCCGACGGCCCGGCCGGCGGCCCCGACGGCCCGAACGGCCCCGAGGGAGGGGGAGGGGTCATCCGAGCCGTCGGGGGGTTGGAGGGCGCGTACGGGGACGCGGGGGCGGAGCCGTAGGGGTTCGCGCGGTAGGGGTCGCCGGCCGGGGCGGCGCCGTGGGGTGCGGAGGCCCCGGGGCCGGTGGGCTGCTGCTCGGATGCGGTGGCCGGCGACCCGTTCCTGATGGCGCGGTCGGTGGTCGTCGCGCCGCCACGCGGGGAGTACCACTGGGGGGCGGTCCCGTCGGGGCCGGTGCCGGTCGGGTGGGTGGGGTGCTGGTCACTCATCGTTCGCTCGCTGCTCCTTGTCGTTGTGTGTTGACTCCACTCAACGCCCCCGACGTGGACGAACCCTGGTCAGTGGCTGGGAGTCTGCTGTGCGAAGCGGACCACGAAGGTCGCGCCCCCGCCGGCGGTCCGGGCCACCCCGACGCGCCCCTGGTGAGCGGCCACGATGGCGGCGACGATCGCCAGCCCGAGGCCGCTCCCGCCGCTGCCCCGACCGCGCGAGGGGTCGGCGCGGAAGAACCGCTCGAAGACCTTGGTGGCGATGTCGGGCGGCACGCCGTCGCCGTGGTCGCGGACCTCGAGGACGGGTACGCCGTCGTCGACACCCACCACGACCTCGACGGGCGTCCCGTCCGGGGTGTGCCGCAGGGCGTTCGCCACGAGGTTGGTGACGACCTGGCGCAGCCGCTGCTCGGCGCCGCGCACGACGGTGGGCCCGAGCTCTCCGCCGCGGCCCAGCAGCTGGATGCGCCGGCCGGGGGCGCGCACGCGGGCGTCGGCGACGGCGTCGGCGGCCAGCACCGTGAGGTCGACGTCGGTCGGACGTTCCTCGGGTTCCTCGTCGAGGCGCGCCAGCACGAGCAGGTCCTCGACCAGCGTGCTCATCCGGCCGGACTCGGCCTCGATGCGGCCCATCGCGGTGGCGACGCCCTCGGGGTCGCTGACCGCGCCCTGACGGTAGAGCTCGGCGTAGCCCCGGACCGTGGCGAGGGGCGTGCGCAGCTCGTGCGAGGCGTCGGCGACGAACTGCCGCATCCGTTCCTCGCTCGCCTCCCGCACGGCGAAGGCGGACTCGATGCGGGCGAGCATGACGTTGAGGCTGCGCGAGAGGGAGGTGACCTCGTCGTCGGCCTGTCGCACGGGGATGCGCTGGGTGAGGTCGCCCGCGGCGATGGTGGCGGCGGTGTCCTCGATGCGACGCAGTGGTCGGAAGGCGCGGCGAACGGCGAAGTGCCCCAAGACGAGGGACAGGGCGAGCGCCAGGGTGCCGAGGAGAGCCGTCGACAGCAGCAGCCGGGTGACGGTGTGGCTCACGGTCTCGAGGGGGACCCCGACGGCCACCACCGCGTCGCTGTGGGCGACCGGGGCCGCGACGAAGCGCCAGCGCATCGGGCTGTCGACCGAGCCCACCGTGAAGGGGATCTGGCGGGTCACGCGCGGGTCGCTCGGGTCGAGAGCGGGCCAGAGCGGGCTGGTCCGCTGCCCCGTGGGGAGACGGGTGGCCTGCCCCTGGGGGGTGGACAGCGCGAAGGCGTAGCTCGTGGGGAGCGGGTCGTCCTGCGGGGACCTCAGGTCGGTGATGGCCTGCGTCGCCACCGGCGCCAGGACGCTGCGCAACTCGGAGTCGACGCGGGCGTCGAGGTCGCTCTTGAGCAGGTAGGCCGTGACCATGCTGGTCGACAGCAGGGCGGCGCCCACGAGCAGCCCGACGATGAGCAGGAGCCGGGTCCGCAGCGGGATGGCCTCGAGCCGGCGGACCACACCCTCGCGCCGCGAGGAGGTCGCAGGTCCCGCGACGGGGGAGGTGCGCGCCGGCCCGGAGAGGGCGGCCATCAGCCCTGCGGGGGGAGCCGCAGGACGTAGCCGACGCCGCGCTTGGTGTGGATGAGCGGCGGGGCGCCCTCACTGTCGATCTTGCGCCGGAGGTAGGAGATGTAGGACTCGACGATGCCGGACTCGCCACGGAAGTCGTAGTCCCACACGTGATCGAGGATCTGCGACTTCGACAGCACCCGGTTGGGGTTGAGCATCAGGTACCGGAGCAGCTTGAACTCGGTGGGGCTGGTCTCGATGATGCGGCCGGCCCGGCGCACCTCGTGCGAGTCCTCGTCGAGCTCGAGGTCCTCGAAGGTCAGCACCTGTCGGTCCTCGTCGGCGTCCCCCCGGGTGCGGCGCAGCACGGCGCGGATCCGGGCGACGACCTCCTCGAGGCTGAACGGCTTGGTGACGTAGTCGTCGCCGCCGACGGTGAGCCCCTTGATCTTGTCGTCGACCGAGTCGCGGGCGGTGACGAACACGATAGGCAGCTGGCGGCCCTGGTCGCGCAACCGGCGCGTGACGGTGAAGCCGTCCATGTCGGGCAGCATCACGTCGAGCACGCACAGGTCGGGGTCGTGGTCGCCGGCCACCTTCAGCGCCTCGGAGCCGCTGGCAGCGGTGGCGACGTCGAAGCCGGCGTATCGCAGCGACGTGGCGAGGAGCTCGCGGATGTTCGGCTCGTCCTCCACGACGAGGAGGCGGGCCTCGGGAACCTGGGTGACACTCACGGTTCCCAGTGTCGGCCCGATGTCTGGGAGTTTCCTGGATGCCGGCTGTGATCTTCGTCCGAGTGCAGGGGATCAGGCGGCGGGTCGGGTCGTCCGATCGGACGGGATCCACGTCGTCCGGCGCCCCCGGCGACCGCCGGCTCGTAGGGTCTGGGCAGGTCCGCGCCCGGGCCGGGAGCCGACCGTCGAGGAGAAGTGCCGTGCGCGGTGCGCGCTGGGGAGCCGGGGCGTGGGGGACGCTGGCGGTGGCCGCGTCCCTGGTGGTGTCGGGATGGGTCGTCGCGCCGCTGCCGGCCGTGGCGGGGACGACCTGGGTACCGTCCGGCACCCCCCTGCTGGGCCGCACTCTGGTCACCTGGGTGTCGGACGGAACGGCCGGCGCCATCGAGGTCGACCGTTCCACCGACGGCGGCCCCTGGGTCCCCGTCGCCGACCTGCCCGGCGACGCGACGTCCTGGGTCGACGATACCTCGGCCACCGGGGCCACGTCGACGTACCGCCTCGTCGTCTCGTCGACCTCGGGGGGAGCCCAGGCCACGGGATCCTCCGCTCCGGTCGTCGGCGCGTCCGAGGAGCTGCTCCTCGCCGCGGGCGACACCCCGGACCTGCTGTCGGCGGCCGTGGGCGACGGGACGCCGCTGCCGTGGGCCACGGGGCAGCCCGTGGGCGCGGTGGCTCTCTCCCCGGACGGGCGCTCGGTCGCGTACGAGGTCCGGGACCCGGCGCTCGGCACGACCTCGCTGTGGGTGCGCGGGACCGCACCCGCCGGCGCCGCGGCCCGGCGGTTGGTCGATGACCCCGCGGCCGACGAGCTGGACCCCGCCTGGGCGCCGGACGGCTCCCGGGTCTGCTACACCCGCGACGCCCACCAGGCGGGTGTCGCCCTCTGGTGCGCCCCCACCGGGTCCGGCCCGGCGGCGCCACTCCCCGGGGGTTGGGGTGCCGGTCACCCGACCTTCCTCCCGGACGGCCGGTCCGTGGTGGCGGTCGACGAGGCCGCCGGAGGCCTGTTGCGCATCGGAGCGGACGGCGCCCGCGTCGCCCTGGGCGGCTCGGAGGGTGCGGACAGTCCCGAGGTCTCTGCCCGTGGGGACCTCGTGGCGTTCGGCGCCGTCGCGTCCGACGGTTTCGCCGAGGTACGGACCCTGCCCGTCGCCGGAGGTCGGGTGACCACGCGGCTGCGCGCCAACGCCCTGGACCAGACGTTCGGAGCGCCGGCGTGGGCCCCGGACGGGGCGGCCCTGGCCGTCCCGACCCACCGACCGGGCGCGAGCGACGCGGTCGCGCTCTGGCGGGCGGACGCGGTCGGCGGCGAGGGGGGCACCAGCACGGTGGCTCCGGCGGCCGGCCACCCCATCCACTCCCTGTCGTGGCGCCGGGCCGATCTGCGCGCGCCGACCGTCGCGTTCCCCAAGGCGCGGTCGCGCACCTCCGGGTCGGTCTCGCTGCCCGTGCGGGTGGTCGACGACACCGTCCCGGCCGCCGGCCTCTCCGTGGAGTGCACCCTCGACGGGGTCGCGGTGCCTCGATGCGACGGTGGCTACAGCGGGAGGGTCGCCTCCGGGACGCACACGCTGAAAGTGACGGCGACCGACCCGTTCGGCCGTGTCGGCACGGGGTCCTACCGCTGGACGGTCGACACCTCCGCCCCCACGGTGAGCCCCGTGGCGCTGCCCATCGCCACGCTCGCCACGACCGTGACGTTCCGGTACGGGGCGACGGATGCCTCGGGCGTCGCCTCGTACGACGTGCGGATGCGGTGGGCGCGGTACTCGTCATCCGCCTTCACCGCCTACTCTCGGCCCTCGTCCTGGTCGGGGACGACGAGCCGCCGGGTGACGGTCCGCGCCGGCGTCGGGTACGAGTACTGCTTCTCGGTGCGCGCCCACGACCTGATGGGCAATGTGTCGCCCTGGTCGTCCGACCGCTGCACGACGCGGCCCATGGACGACCGCAACCTGGTGGTCGGTTCCGGCTGGACGCGCTCGACGTCGGTGTACGCGTATGCGGGAACGGTCACCCGCGCGACGAGGGCAGGTGCCGCCATCGGCCGGTCCGGTGCGTCGGTGCGGCGCGTGGTCGTCGTGGTCGCGACCTGTCCCACCTGTGGATCGATCGACGTTCTCGTCGGCTCCACGCGCGTCGGCACGCTGAACCTCTACTCCTCGACGAGCAGGGCCAAGCAGGTGAAGTCGGTGTGGGTGCCGTCGCTGCGCAGCGGCACCATCACCCTCAGGGCGCGCACCAGCGGCCGGGTGGTGCTGGTCGACGCCCTCGGGGTCCGCAAGACCTGACCGTGCTGCGGGGTCGTCCTGCGCGGACGCCGCCGGCCGTCGGTCGCCGGCGGTGGTCGACCGTGTCAGGATCGGGGGATGAGCCGAGCACTGCCGCAGGTCGAGCCGGACCCGTCGCTCCCGCGGCGCGTCACCGTCTACGAGGTGGGGCCACGCGACGGGCTGCAGAACGAGTCCGCCGTGGTGCCGGGGGCGGTGAAGGCCGAGTTCGTCCGCCGGCTCGTGGCCGCGGGGCTCGAGACCGTCGAGACGACCTCGTTCGTCGACCCCCGCTGGGTGCCGCAGCTGGCGGACGCCGAGGAGGTGTTGGCGCTCCTGGGCGACGCCGGGCGGGGGCCGCGACGGCCGGTGCTGGTCCCCAACGTGCGCGGTCTGGACCGGGCGCTGGCCGCCGGGGTGGGCGCGGTGGCGATCTTCGGCAGCGCCACCGAGACCTTCGCCCGCAAGAACCTCAACCGCACCGTCGCGGAGTCGCTCGCGATGTTCGCCCCGGTGGTCGAGCGGGGCCGGGCCGAGGGGCTGTGGGTGCGCGGCTACGTCTCGATGTGCTTCGGCGACCCGTGGGAGGGGCCGGTGCCGGTGGCCCAGGTCGTCGACGTCTGCCGGCGCCTGATGGACCTCGGCTGCGACCAGCTCTCGCTCGGCGACACCATCGGCGTCGGCACCGTCGGGCACGTCCACCGGCTGCTGGAGGCCCTGGCCACGGCCGGCATCGGGCCCGAGCGGGTGGGCGTGCACTTCCACGACACCTACGGGCAGGCGCTGGCCAACACCCTGGCCGCCCTGCGGGACGGGGTCTCGGTGGTCGACGCCTCCACCGGCGGTCTCGGCGGCTGTCCGTTCGCGAAGTCCGCCACCGGCAACCTCGCGACGGAGGACCTCGTCTGGGCCCTCGACGGCGCGGGCGTCGAGACCGGCATCGACCTCGACGCCCTGGTCGCGACGTCCTCCTGGATGGCCGAGCAGCTGGGGCGTCCCTCCCCGTCGCGTGTCGTCACGGCGCTCAGCGGGGGCTGAGGCCGGGTCCTCACCCCTGTGAGTTCGGTGTGAACCGACGGCCGGGCGACGCCGTCGTCCTGCTGCGGGCGGATGATGAGACATGACCACCCGTGGACCCCAGGACCCGCAGAGCCCGAGCGAGGGCGCGCCCCCGCCCGCGGACGAGACCGCCCCCCTCGAGGCGCCGGCTCCCGCGGATGCTCCGCCCCCGGACGAGCCGGTGAGCGGAGCGCCGTCCGGTGTCGTCCCCCCGGTCGCCGCCGCCGCTCCGACGTGGATGCCGGCGGCGGGCGCGCCACCGCCCGGGTGGGGCCGGACGCCGGGGCCCGCCGGGCCGGTGCGCCGGGCCTGGGACGAGACCCGCGCGACACGAGGCGGCCGAGTGGCGCTCGCGGCCATCGGGGTGCTCAGCGTCGTGCTGCTCGTGGCGCTCATCGGGCTCGGGGCCGCGCTGGTGGGCGACCGGGGGCGCGGGATGGCCGGCGGCCGCGAGGGCACGTCCTTCGGGCGGGACCAGGACGGCCCGGGGCGTGGCGACGGCATGGGCCGCCAGGACCGGGACGGGCAGGGCCGCAACGGCATGGGCCGGCAGGACCCGAACGGGCAGGCCCTGCCGCCCGGACACCGGCCCGGGGGGAACGGCCAGGGCGGCGGGCCGGGCAACGGCACCCAGCAGCTGCCCGGGATGGGGGCGATGGGCGGCGCCCTCGGCGGTCTCGGCGCCGTGCTGCACGGTGAGTTCACCACCTCGGTGACGGGGACTCCGGCCGTGATGGTCGTGCAGTCGGGGCAGGTGACGGCCTACACGCCGGGCACGAGCCTGAGCGTGAAGAGCACGGACGGCTTCAGTGCCACGTACGTCCTCGACGGCTCGACCATCGCGCCCGCCGGGGACTCCCTCGCGGTCGGCTCCGCCGTGCGCGTCCTGGCCGCGAAGCAGGGGATGAAGGCCGTGCTGGTGGTGGCCGCCGGGGGCTGAGCCGTAGGTGCGGCCCGGCACGGAAGGGGTGGTGTGGTCCAGGTCCGGATGCTCCCGTTCCTGGACCGCCGCTCACCCTTCGGAGCAGTCAGATGGGTGCTCCGGTTGGTGGGCCGGGCCGGTACGGGCGGGTGCGGCAGGGTGGCCCGGATCTGGGAGCATCCGGACCTGTGTGGCGGCTCCCTCTGCGCGGGGAGCGGGGGCCAGGGGTCGGCTGGGCGGCGGGTGGTCAGCGCGTCGCCGGCACCGCGACGGGGGTGTCATGGCCGCGCACGCCGTTGGCCGCCGGGGGGACGACGCGTTCGAGCGCCAGCGCCAGCAGGGCGACCAGCCCCAGGCAGACGACGAGCATCCCCACGAACACCCCCGCCATCCGGCGGTCGAGCAGCCACCCGGCCGTGACCGGGGCCGTGATGGCCCCGACCTGGAAGGCCATCGCGGAGACCGCGTTGTAGCGGCCACGGTCGCGGTCGCTCGCCAGGTCGTTGACGATGGCCGGGACCGTGGGCTGCAGCATCGTCTCGCCCAGCCCGAAGAGCACGTGGAAGACCACCACGCCCGCGGCCGCCGCCAGCGTGCCCGCGACCAGCCCGGTCGCCCCCAGCAGCGACCACGCCGCCACCCACAGGGCGACGAGCACCAGGAAGACGCGGGTGCGGCGGTGGCCGTCGATGCGCCGCAGCACCAGGAACTGGAGCAGCACGATGACCGCGGTGTTGGCGGCGAAGGCGAGCCCGATGGTGCGCGTCGAGACCTCGCTGACCTGGCGCGCGAAGGCGGGAAAGCCGGCCTCCATCTGGCCGTAGCCGACGAAGCTCGACAGGAAGGTGAGCGCCGTGATCCACAGCACCGACGGCCGCCGCAGGATGGCGAGGTATCCGCTGCCCGGCGCCTCTCCGGCCGCCGCGGCCTCGGGGCGCCCGGCGACCGCCCGCAGCGGCCCGAGCAGGAGGGCCACCGGCACCAGCACGCACCCGGCGTCGACGAGGAAGATCGCGGTGAAGGTGCCCGGGCGTTCGACGTCGGCGAGGAAGCCGCTGACGACCCCGCCCAGCCCGATGCCGAGGTTGACCAGCGCGAAGTTGACGCCGAAGTACTGCGTGCGCAGCCGGCCGCTCACGATGCTGGCGATCATGGCGTTGAAGGCCGGCCAGCCGATGCCGAAGCTGACGCCCAGCAGCCCCACCGCGAGCGCCAGGGTGGGCACGGTGGTGGCGAAGGCCATCACGACCGCCCCGAGCACCTGGGCCAGCAGACCGGCGATGACGACGGGCCGCGCCCCCAGCCGGTCGGTGAGGATGCCGACCGGCGCGGTGACGACCACGGCCACCAGGCCGAGGAGCCCCATCAACAGCCCGGCCACGCCGAGGGGTGCGCCGCGGACCTCGTGCATGTAGATGACCGTGAACGGCAGCGTCATCCCCCGCCCCAGGGTGGAGACGGCGGTGGTCGAGAGCAGCCAGCGCCCCGGCCCGGGCAGCGCACCCCAGAACCCGCGCAGGGTGAGCCGGTGGTCGACCTCCACGGGCGCCGGCACGTCGGTCTCGGGCGGCGCGGGCATGCGAGAACCCTGCCACGCGCCACCGACGGCCTCGACCGGTTTCGCGCGAGCGCCGGCGGCGGGGCTCGCCACCGCTCCCGGCCGCCGACGACGCCTGCCGCGCCATCGCTCCGGGGGGGGCGTCGGAACCCGGCAGCGCGGGCAACTCTCCAGCGGTTAGCCTTGGCCGTGGTGCCCGTACCGGGCGCCGGACGCAGACGATGGGTGAGGTGGGACCGTGCCGACTGGCAAGGTGAAGTTCTTCGATGCCGAGAAGGGCTTCGGTTTCGTCGCCGGCGACGCCGGCGAGGGCGACGTGTTCGTCCCTGCCTCGGCGCTGCCCCAGGGCGTCCCCGGCCTCAAGGGCGGCCAGCGCATCGAGTTCAGCATCGTCGAGGGGCGCCGCGGCGCCCAGGCCATGACCGTGCAGCTGCTCGACCCCGCGCCGTCGGTCTCCGCGAACCGCAAGATCCGCGACCGCAAGCCCGCCGACGAGATGGTCGTCATCGTCGAGGACGTCATCAAGCTGCTCGACTCGGTCTCGGAGTCCCTGCGTCGCGGTCACTACCCCGACAAGGCCCACGGCAACAAGGTCGCCCAGGTCCTGCACGCCGTCGCCGACGACCTCGAGCTCTGATGGCCGCCGCCACCGCCGTCCGGCCGGACGCCACCCTCCGGGGCGCGGTCGAGACCGCCCGTGAGGCCCTGGTCGCCGTCGCCGAACGCGACAGCGTCGGCGAGCACCTCGGCATGGAGATGGTCGAGGAGCGCCTCGCGACGCACTACTTCGCCTCGGCGTCCATCGCCTATGTCGGATGGCGCTGGGCCGTCTCCGTCGCGCGGGTGCCCCGCTCCAAGGTCGTCACCGTGTGCGAGGTCGAGCTCGTCCCGGGCGAGGGTGCCGTGCTCTCGCCCGAGTGGGTCCCCTACGCCGAGCGGCTCGCCCCCGGCGACCTCGGCCCCGGCGACGTCACGCCGTACGTGGCCGACGACCCGCTGCTCGTGGCGGGCTTCGAGGCGACCGGCGACGAGGACGTCGACGCCATGGCGTTCTGGGAGCTCGGGCTCGGCCGCCCGCGCGTACTCTCGGCCGAGGGTCGCGAGGCCGCGGCCCAGCGCTGGTACGAGGGCGACAACGGGCCCGAGGCCGCGGTGGCGGTCAAGGCCCCCATGCCGTGCTCGTCCTGCGGGTTCTTCCTGCCGATGCCGGGGGCGCTGCGCTCGGTCTTCGGTGTCTGCGCCAACGCGTGGTCCCCGTCCGACGGTCGGGTGGTCAGCCTCGACCACGGCTGCGGCGCGCACTCCGAGGCCGACGCGCCCGCGCCCACCCCCGAGCGCATCGGCGAGCCCATCCTCGACGACACCGCGGTCGAGCTCTCCTGATCCCTGCGGGGGAGCGGCGGTCGGGCCGGCTCAGGCCCCTGCGGCGTTCCCGCGCCCGCGCCGGATGTAGGCCCAGGCGAACACCCCGAGCGCGATGCCGGTGACGCACGCCCACGGCCACCACGAGCGTGCTCCGGTGTGCAGCGCCGGCACCAGCAGGCAGACGACGAGCGCCAACACCCAGGCGCCGGTCCCGACCAGGGCGATGCTGCGCGCCGGCACGGAGGGCGGGTCGACCGGCGCCGACTCCCCGAGGGGGGCTCGGGTCGGTCGGGGGCTCTTGTCGGTCACGGGGCCAGCGTAGCCACGCGGGCGGGCGCCGGTCGGGTCGGACCCGGGCCCGCGGCCCGGTCGGACCCGGGACCCGGCCGGATCGGGCCCGGGACACGGCCGGATCGGGCCCGGGACCCCGCGCGAGCACCGCCCCGTCTCGCCGTCGGACGCCGGTCACGCGTCCACCCCGCGACACCACTAGCCTGCCGCCATGGCCGAGACCACCACCACCGCCGGGCCCGCCAAGAGCGCCGCCCCGGACAACGCCCTCGAACGGTTCTTCCACATCGGCGAGCGGGGCTCGACCCTCGGCCGCGAGATCCGCGGCGGCGTCGCCACCTTCTTCACGATGGCCTACATCGTCGTGCTCAACCCGCTCATCCTGGGCTTCGTCAAGGACGCCGACGGGAAGTTCCTCGGCGGGGGTGCGGCCCCCAACCTGCCCGCCATCGCGGCCGGTACCGCCCTCGTGGCCGGCGTGCTCACCATCCTCATGGGGCTCGTCGCCAACTACCCGCTGGCGCTGGCGACCGGCCTCGGGCTCAACGCCTTCGTCGCCTACGCCATCGCGAGCAAGATGACCTGGGCCGACGCCATGGGGCTGGTGGTGATCGAGGGCGTCGTCATCCTCGTGCTCGTCCTCACCGGGTTCCGGCAGGCGGTGTTCCACGCCGTCCCGGCGCAGCTCAAGGTCGCGATCTCGGTGGGCATCGGGCTCTTCATCGCGCTCATCGGGCTGGTCGACGCGGGCTTCGTGCGCCGCACCGGCACCGGCCCGGTGCCGGTCGAGCTCGGCATCGGCGGACAGCTCGCGGGCTGGCCCACCCTGGTCTTCGCGCTCGGCGTGGTGCTGATCATCGCCCTCTGGGTGCGCAAGGTGAAGGGCGCCATCATCATCTCGATCATCACGATGACGGTGGTCGCCTTCGTCATCGAGGCCATCGCCAAGGTCGGCCCCACCGTCACCGGACAGGACTCCGCCGGCAACAACATCGTCAACCCGCGGGGCTGGAACCTCAACGTCCCCACCTGGCCCGACCACATCGACCCGATCAGCTTCGGCACGCTGGGCGAGTTCAACCTGCTCGGCTCGTTCTCGCGGGTCGGCGTCGTGGCGGCGGTGCTGCTCATCTTCACCCTGATGCTGGCCGACTTCTTCGACACCATGGGGACGATGACGGCCATCGGGGCCGAGGCCGGCCTCCTCGACGAGGAGGGCAACCCGCCCAGCACCCAGCGCATCCTGGTCGTCGACTCGATCGCCGCGGCCGCCGGTGGCGCAGCCGGGGTCTCGTCGAACACCTCCTACATCGAGTCCGCCTCGGGCGTCGGGGAGGGGGCTCGCACCGGGCTCGCGTCGGTGGTCACCGGTGTGCTGTTCCTCGTGGCGGTGGTGTTCGCACCGCTGGTCGAGATCATCCCCAACGAGGCCGCCGTGCCGGCCCTGGTGCTGGTCGGCTTCCTGATGATGCAGCAGGTCAAGGAGATCGCCTGGGACGACGTCGAGATCGCCATCCCGGCCTTCCTGACGATCATCCTGATGCCGTTCACGTACTCCATCACCGTCGGTATCGGCGCGGGGTTCGTGGCGTACGTGGTCATCAAGATCGTGCGCGGCAAGGTCGCTCAGGTGCATCCGATGATGTGGGTGACGGCCGGGCTGTTCGTCGTCTACTTCTTCATCGAGCCCATCACGGCGGCCTTCACCGGCTGAGCCCCACCCGCGCCACAGTCCCACGCGGCCCACCAGCCCCCGCTTTTCGGGGTCACCCCGAAATGCCCACGAGACCCCGGCTGCGAGCCGGGGTCTCGTGCATGGACCCCTGTGTCGAGGGTCCGCGATGCTCCTCGGCCAGCGCCGCCCGGGTGCGGCGCGCCGCGGATCGGTCGCGGCGGGTCGAACCGGTGGATGCCGCCGCGCCGGGGCGAGCCCGCGCCGCACCGGTGATGCTGCGGGGCCGGGGCGAGCTCGCTCCGCACCGGTCACATGGGGCCAGTGTGCTGCAGCCTGGCCGGTGCGCTGCAGCCTGGCCGGTGCGCTGCGGGGTGGGGGTGAGTCCCTGCTGCACCGGTGATGCTGCGGGGCCGCGGCGAGCTCGCTCCGCACCGGTCACATGGGGCCGGTGCGCTGCAGCTTGGCCGGTGCGCCGCAGCTTGGCCGGTGCGCTGCAGCTTGGCCGGTGCGCCGGAGTGCGCCGTGGAGGTCGTCGGCGGCATGTCACCCGCGAACCGGACGTGGGCCAGTCGCTGATGTGGAATAGTTAGCACAAGTAATGACTTGTGCTAACGACATCCCCGTACGACCTGCTGGAGAACGCCGTGCCTGCATCCGCCCCCGCCATGAGCCGCGCGCAGAAGGACCGCCTGACGAGCGACCTGCGCATGGCCTGCATGCGGATCTCGCGCCGGGTGCGGTTCGAGAGCACGATGGACGTCGCGCCGCACCAGTTCTCGATCCTGGTCCGGCTCGAGGACGGCCCGCGCACCCCCAAGGAGATCGCCGAGATCGAGCAGGTCTCGGCGCCCAGCATCAGCCGTACCGTCGGCACCCTCGTCGAGCGCGGCCTGGTCTCGCGCTCCGACGACCCGGCCGACGGCCGCCAGGTCATCCTCAGCCTCACGTCCGAGGGCCGGCGCACCATCAAGGAGACCCGCCGTCGTCGGGACCAGTGGCTCGCGACCCGGCTCGAGCACCTCGGCGACGACGAGCGCGCCCTCCTGCTCGAGGCGACCGCGCTGCTGGAACGGGTGGCCGCCGAATGAGCCCCACCTTCACCTCGCTCGAGATCCGCAACTACCGGCTGTGGTTCCTCGGCGGCTTCGTCTCCAACGTCGGGACCTGGGTCGGCCGCGTCGGCCAGGACTGGCTGGTGCTCACCGTCCTCACCCCCGGCTCGGCCACCGCGCTCGGCGTGGTCACCGGTCTGCAGTTCCTGCCGTTCCTGCTCCTGGCCCCGTGGAGCGGCCTCATCGCCGACCGCTTCGCGCGCCGCCGCATCCTGCTGGTCACCCAGACCATGCTGGCCGTCACCAGCCTGGTGCTCGGGCTGCTGGCCGTCACCGGCACCGCCCAGCTCTGGCACGTGTACGTCATCGCCCTGGTGCAGGGCGTCACGACCGCCATCGACAACCCCGCCCGCCAGGTGTTCGTCTCCGAGATGGTGCCGCCCGACCGGCTCACCAACGCCGTGGCGCTCAACTCGGCCTCGTTCAACGCCGGCCGGCTCATCGGCCCGGGCGTGGCCGGGCTCGTCATCGCCTGGTGGGGGACGGGGCAGGCGCTGCTGCTCAACACCCTGACCTTCGTCTTCGTGCTGGCCGCCCTGGTGATGCTCAAGGTCTCGGAGCTGCGCTCGCCCACCCGCCGCAAGGGCCGCGGCGGCATCCGCGAGGGCTTCGCGTACGTCAAGCACCGCCGCGACATCCAGCTCGTGATGCTGCTGGTCTTCGTCCTCGGCACCTTCGGGATGAACTTCCAGATCACCATGGCGCTGATGGCCACCAAGGTCTTCGGCAAGGGCGCCAGCGAGTTCGGGCTGCTGGGCTCGATCATGGCCGTCGGCTCGCTCACGGCTGCGCTGCTCTCGGCCCGCCGTAGCGAGCCGCGGCTGCGGGTGCTGCTGGTCGCCCTGGTCGGGTTCACCGCCTCGGCCGCGATCGCGGCCGCGGCACCGACGTACTGGACCTTCGCGGTCGCGCTGGTCCCGGTCGGGCTCACCGCCCTCACCGCCGTGACCACCGCCAACGCGATGGTGCAGACCCGCGTGGCGCCCGAGATGCGCGGCCGGGTGATGGCCCTGTACATGGCGATCTTCATGGGGGGCACGCCGGTCGGGGCCCCTATGATCGGCTGGATCTCGGAGCAGTTCGGGCCGCGCTGGACCATCGGCGTCGGAGCCCTCGCCGTGGGCGTCACGCTGGTCGCGGTGTCGGTGTGGCTCGCGCGGGCCGAGAATGTCCGGGTGAGCTACGAGTCCCAGCGCCGCCCACGGGTCACCGTCACCACGGTGCCCGTCGCGCGCGACCACGACCCGCACGTGCCGATGCCCGAGCCGGTCCGGTGACCCCGCTGTTCCGCCGCCGGATGACCCTCGGCGTCCTCGCGGTGCTGCTGGTCGTCGCCGCGGTCTACGCCGCCACGCGCTGAGCGGCCGCGGTCAGCCGTGCGGCTGACCGGGCCGCCCGTCAGCCCAGGTGCTCGACCACGTACTCGACCGAGGCGATGAGGCGGCTCACGTCGTCGGGCTGGACGGCCGGGAAGCAGGCCACGCGCAGCTGGTTGCGGCCGAGCTTGCGGTACGGCTCGACGTCGACGACCCCGTGGGCGCGCAGCGTCTTCGCCACGGCCGCGGCGTCGACGGCGTCGTCGAAGTCGATGGTCGCGACGACCCGGCTGCGGTGGTCGGGGTCGGTGACGTACGGGCTGGTGTACGACGTGCGCTCGGCCCAGTCGTAGAGGCGGCCGGAGGAGTCGGCGGTGCGGGCGGTGGCCCAGTCGAGGCCGCCGTTGCCGTTGAGCCACTCGACCTGGTTGGCCAGCAGCGCCAGGGTCGCGACCGCCGGGGTGTTGTAGGTCTGGTCCTTGCGCGAGTTGTCGATCGCGGTCGGGAGGCTGAAGAAGTCGGGGACCCAGCGCCCGGACGCCGCGATCTCGTCGACGCGGGCCAGCGCGGCGGGCGAGAAGAGCCCGAGCCACAGGCCGCCGTCGGAGGCGAAGGACTTCTGCGGGGCGAAGTAGTAGACGTCGGCCTGGCTCACGTCGACGGGCAGGCCCCCGGCGCCGGAGGTGGCGTCGACCAGCACCAGCGCGTCGTCGTCGGCGCCCTCGACCCGCTGCACGGGGCACATCACGCCCGTGGAGGTCTCGTTGTGGGCCCAGGCGTAGACGTCGACGCCGGCCTCGGCGCGCGGGGAGGGGCGGCTGCCCGGGTCGGCCGTGATGACGGTGGGTTCGCCCAGGAAGGGCGCGTTCTTGGTGACGGTGGCGAACTTCGAGGAGAACTCGCCGAAGGCCAGGTGCTGGGCGCGGTCGCGCACCAGCCCGAAGGCGGCGATGTCCCAGAAGGCGGTGGACCCACCGTTGCCCAGCACGACCTCGTAGCCCTCGGGGAGGTCGAAGAAGGTCGCGAGGCCCTCGCGCACGTTCTTGACCAGGTTCTTCACCGGCGCCTGGCGGTGGGAGGTGCCGAGCACCGTGCGACCGATGGCGGCCAGCGCCTCGACCTGCTCGGGACGCACCTTGGACGGGCCGGAGCCGAAGCGTCCGTCCTCGGGCAGGAGGTCGGCCGGGATGCTGATCTGGGGCGAGTCGCTCACGAGGGTCTCCGATGCGGGTCGGTGCCGTGGGGGGACGGGGAGTGGCTCCCCGTGGCCCGGGTGCGGCATCGTCGGCGTACCCGGGACCGGTTTCCATCCTGACCCACCGTGACCGGATGTCGGACGCCGGGTCCACGACGTGGAACGTCCGGGCCCGGGCCGGTCACCTCCGGGGTGCCCGGCGCCGGGTCGTGCGGGTCAGCCGCGCGCGCGGTAGCCCGGCACGTCGGAGAGGGGGCGCGGCCCGGGCCCGACGTAGCGCGAGCTGGGCCGGATGAGGCGGCCGGTGCGCTTCTGCTCGAGGATGTGCGCCGACCAGCCGGCGGTGCGGGCGGCCACGAACAGCGGCGTCATCATCTCGCCCGGCACCTCGGCGAAGTCGAGCAGCACCGCGGCCCAGAAGTCGACGTTGGTCTCCATCCGGCGCTCGGGGTAGCGCTCGGCGAGCTCCTTGATGGCGGCCTTCTCGAGCTCGAGGGCGACCTCGTAGCGCGGGGCGCCGAGGCGCTTGCAGGTGTCGCGCAGCACGGCGGCCCGCGGGTCGTAGGCCCGGTAGACCCGGTGCCCGAAGCCCATCAGGCGCTCCTTGCGGTCGAAGACGCCCTTGACGTACTTGGTGGCGTCGCCGGTCTTCTCGACGCCCTCGATCATGTGCTGGGCGCGTGAGGGGGCGCCGCCGTGCAGCGGGCCCGACAGGGCGCCGATGGCCCCCGACAGGCAGGCCGCGACGTCGGCCCCGGTGGAGGCGATGACCCGGGCGGTGAAGGTGGAGGCGTTCATCCCGTGCTCGGCCGCGGAGATGAAGTAGGAGTCGATGGCCTCGACGTGCTTGGGGTCGGGCTCGCCCCGCCAGCGGATCATGAACCGCTCGGGGATGGTGCGGCCCTTGTCGACCTCGGACTGCGGCACCATCGGCCTGCCCTGGCCGTGGGCCGACTGCCCGATGAACGAGATCGCCATGACCGATGCGCGGGCCAGGTTCTCGCGAGCCTCGTCGTCGTCGATGTCGAGCAGCGGCCTGAAGCCCCACACCGGCGCCAGCTGGGCGATGCCCGACTGCACGTCGACCCGGATGTCACCGGTGTGTACCGGCAGCGGGAAGGGCTCGGCCGGCGGCAGCCCCGGGTCGAGCTCGCCGTCGACGAGCAGCCCCCACACCTGCCCGAAGGAGACCTGCCCGACGAGGTCGTTGATGTCGACGCCGCGGTAGCGCAGCGCGCCACCTTCCTTGTCGGGCTCGGCGATCTCACTCTCGAACGCGACGACTCCCTCGAGCCCTGGGTAGAAGTGCGGGTCCTCGGAGGAAGAGGTCGTCATCGAAGGTTCTCCGTTCGCTCGTCGCCACTGACGTTCACGTTCACGCCGTGCCATTGTGCACGCCGGGGCCTTCGCGGCCTACCGGCGGCGCCCGGGATGGATGCGGGCGCGCTCACACCGCGCGGGGGTCGCGGACCGCCATGTCCGGGCCTCCGGCACCGCGGACCTCGAACAGGTCGGAGGCCTCGATGAGCTTGCTGAGCTTGGCGTAGCCGTAGTTGCGGGGGTCGAACGAGGACTGCCGGGCGATGCGCTGGCCGACGGTGTTGATCTTCGCCCAGCCGTCGTCGTCGGCCGAGCTCTCGACCGCTCCCCGCAGCAGGCTGACCAGCCGGGCGTCCTGGCGCAGCTGGGCCCGGGTGGCGCGCTCGGGGGTCCCGGCGGCGGCCTTCTTGGCGGCGGCCTGCGTGGTCGTGGCCTTCGTGGCGGCCGCGGTGGCCTTCGTGGTCGTGCCGGATGCGGTGGCGCTCTCCTTCGCGGTGGCCGCGGCGCCGCCCCGGGTGCTGCCCCCGGCGGCGCTCTTGGTCGTGGCGGCCTTGGTCGTGGCGGCCTTGGTCGCCCGGCGGGCGGTCGGGGCGGGCGCGGCCGGCTCGCCGGCGCGCTCGCCGCTCTCCTCTCCGGTGGAGCCCGGGTCGGCGCCGGCGTCGGCCTGGCCGCTCGGAGCGCTGAGCCGGTCGAGGACCAGGAAACGGGTGCACGCGCTCTGGAACGGCGCGGGGGTCTTGGCGTCGCCGAAGCCGTAGACCGCGACGCCGTGCTCGCGCAGGTGCATGACGAGGGGAGTGAAGTCGGCGTCGGACGAGACGATGGCGAAGGCGTCGGGGCGCTGGGTGTGCAGCAGCTCGACGGCGTCGACGGCCAGGGCCATGTCGCTGGCGTTCTTGCCCTTCGCGGGGTCGAACTGCTGCACGGGCCGGATGGCGTTGTCGTGCAGCACGTCCTGCCAGCTCTTGAGGCCGGCCTTGGTCCAGTTGCCGTACGCGCGACGGATGCTGGTCTCGCCGACCGTCGACAGCTCGTTGAGGATGACGTCGATCCGGCGCGCCCGCGCGTTGTCGGCGTCGATCAGCAGCGCGATGCGCGCGGTGTCACTCATCCCGCGAGGCTAGTGCGTCGGGACGTGCCGCCGGCCGGCGCGCCTCCCGAGGCCCGGCCGCGTCGTTCAGAGGAGGCGACACGCACGGCATCCGGCCGAGATCCCTGCGTGTCGCCTCCTCTCGACCGGGCGGCTCGGCGCGCGGACGCTCGAGGCCGACGCGCGGCCAGGTGGGGGAGGATGCCCCGGTGCTGCGCTCGCTCCTGCCCGACCTGACCCCGTTCCGGGTGAGCAGCGACTACCGGCGGCTGTGGACCGGCTTCACCCTGTCGAACATCGGCTCCCAGATGGCAGTCGTGGCGATCGGGCTCCAGGTCTACGGCCTCACCGGCTCGACGGCCTCGGTGGGCGTGGTGGGGCTGTTCGCACTGGTGCCGCTGGTCGTGATGGGCCTCTACGGCGGTGCGCTGGCCGACCATCTGGACCGGCGGACGGTGGGCCTGGTGGCGACCCTGGTGGCCTTCGCGACCAGCGTCGCGGCCGCCGCCCAGGCCTGGCTGGGCTCGAGCTCGGTGTGGCTCCTCTACGGGATCGTCGCGGTCTGGAGCGGGGCCTTCGCGGTGTCGTCACCGGCCCGCTCGAGCATCTACCCGCGCATCCTGCCGCTGGAGCAGCTGCCGGCCGCCAACGCGCTGTCGGTCTTCGCGATGAACACGGCGCTCACGGCCGGCCCGCTGCTGGCGGGGGTGCTGGTCGACTGGGGCGGCTACCGCAGCGCCTACACCGTCGACGCGTTCCTCACCCTGGCCGCCCTGCACAGCCTGTGGCGGCTGCCCGCCATCCCGCCCGAGCCCCACGACGACGCCGACGGCCCGCGGCGGGTGGGCCTGCGCTCGGTCCTCGACGGCTTCTCGTTCCTGCGGACCGCCCCCAACGTCCGAATGACGTTCGTCGCCGACATCGCCGCGATGCTGCTGGCCCAGCCGCGCGTGCTGTTCCCGGCCGCGGGCGCGGTCATCCTCGGCGGCGGGGCCAAGACGGTCGGGGCGCTGTACGCCGCGGCGGCGGTCGGCGGCATCCTCGCCATGCTGCTGTCGGGCCGGCTCGGCGGCGTGCGGCGCCAGGGGCTCGCCATCCTGGTCAGCGTGGCCGGCTGGGGGGTGGGCATCGCGGGTCTCGGGGTGGCGCTGCTGGCGGCCGACGGTGCGGTCTCGCGCGGGCACGCCCTGGTGGCCGCGCTGGGTGCCATGGCGTTCGCCGGAGCCGCCGACTCGGTGAGTGCGGTGTTCCGCACCACGATCCTGCAGTCGGCCGCGCCGGACCGGATGCGGGGCCGGCTCCAGGGCGTCTTCATCGTGGTCGTGGCGGGCGGCCCGCGGCTCGGCGAGCTCGCGGGTGGCGGTGTGGCGGTGCGCATCGGCGAGGGCTGGACGGCGGTGGTGGGTGGCCTCGCCTGTGTGGCCGCGGTGGTGGTGCTGGCGCTCCTCCAGCCGGGCTTCGTCCGGTACGACGCCCGGCACCCGACGCCCTGAGCCGGCTGCCCTCGACGCCGCCCCCGGCATCCGGTGGCGGGGAGGCGCCCTGACGCCACCGCACGCCTACGCTGGCGTCATGGACCCCCGACGCGTCGACTACACCGGCGACGGCCTCTCCGAGGACCAGCTCCTCGAGACCCCCTACGCGCAGGCGCGGGCCTGGGTCGACGACGCCGTGGAGCGGGCCGAGCACGAGAAGGACGTCTTCGAGCCCCTCGCGGTCTCGGTGGCCACGGTCGACGCCGACGGCACGCCCAACGTCCGCACGGTGCTGATGCGCTTCCTCGACGAGCGCGGCCCCGGCTTCGTCACCGCGCTCACGTCGGCCAAGGGGCGCGAGATCGCGGCCACCCCCCGGATGGCGCTGGCCCTCACCTGGCCCTCGATGTACCGGGCGATCCGGTTCCGTGGCAGCGCGGTCGAGGTCGACCGGGCCGAGGTGCTCGACTACTGGCGCTCGCGGCCGTGGGCCTCGCGCATCTCGGCCTGGACCTCGCAACAGTCCGAGCCGGTGGCTTCGCGGGCTGCCCTCGAGGAGGCGTACGCGCGGCGGGCAGCGCAGTTCCCCGACACCGGCAGTGAGGACGACGTGCCGGTGCCCGACTTCTGGGGAGGCTTCCGGGTCGTGCCCGACGAGGTGGAGTTCTGGGCCGGGCGTCGCAACCGGTTGCACGACCGGCTGGTCTTCCGGCGGGTGGGCGAGGGCGACCTGGCCGACGCGGCGTCGTGGGAGGTCCTGCGCCGCCAGCCGTGACCGCCCGGCCCGACCGGCACGGCCGGGCTCAGCCCGCCGGGCGGACCCGGGCCAGGTACCCGGCGACCTTGCGGCGCACCGACGCCGAGGGGTGGCCGGCCTGCACCTCGAGCAGGCGCACGAGCTCGGCGGTCCCCACGTGGCCCCGGCGCTCGAAGGCGTCCAGGGCGGCCAGCGACTGGGCCGCGACGATCCAGTCGACCTCGGTGGTCTCCAGCCGCGCGACCAGCCAGGCGACGGCCCGCCGGCGCTGGCCCGCGGTGAGCGGGGCCACCGCCAGGACCTGCGCCACGTGCCACTGCACCGAGGGCTGGTCGCTGCGGGTCAGGTCGCCGAGCACCCGCCCGAGGTAGGGCCGCGCCCGCTCGGGGTCCTCGCGCACCAGCTTCTCGAAGGTGTCGACGGCCCGCATCCGCACCCACGCGTCGTCGTCACCGATGCAGGCGAAGAGCTCGTCGAGGCGGCCGGGGTCGGCCCGGACCGCGGCGAGCACCTCGGCCGACCGGCCGAGCGAGTTGCGGTGGCCCCCGGCCGTCAGCACCTCGCGGAACGGCTCCATCGCAGCAGGGTAGGGGCGCCGGCTCAGCCGGTGCGGTGGACCTTGTGCGGCGCCGCCTGCGCCCGCGGCTTGATGACGAGCAGGTCGACGTTGACGTGCGCCGGGCGGGTGGCCATCCAGACCACGGCCTCGGCCACGTCGTCGGCGACCAGCGGCCCCGGGACGCCGTGGTAGACCTTGTCGGCGCGCTCCTGGTCGCCGCTGAAGCGGGTCAGCGAGAACTCCTCGGTGTGCACCATCCCCGGCGCGATCTCGGTGACGCGCACCGGCTGGTCGAACAGCTCCAGGCGCAGGGTCTCGCTCATCACGTGCACCCCGTGCTTGGCCACCGTGTAGCCGCCACCGCCCTCGTAGGCCAGCAGCCCGGCGATGGAGCCGACGTTGACGATGGCGCCGTCGCCGCCCGACGCGACCAGGGCCGGCAGCAGGGCCTTGGTGACGCGCAGCGTGCCGAGGACGTTGGTGTCGTACATCCGCTGCCAGAGGTCGACGTCGGCCGCGGCCACCGGCTCCAGGCCCAGGGCGCCGCCGGCGTTGTTGACCAGGACGGCCACCCGCGGCCCGGCCGCCTCGGCCAGGCGGGCGACGTCGGCGTCGACGGTGACGTCGCAGGCCACGGCCACGCCGTCGAGCTCGGCGGCCAGGGCCTCGACCCGTTCGGCGCGGCGGGCGGCGCACACGACGCGGAAGCCGTGCGCGGCCAGCCGCCGGGCGGTGGCCGCACCGATGCCGCTGCTGGCCCCCGTGACGACGGCGGTCGGACGGGGGGCGGTGGGATGGTCGCTCATCGGGGGGTCCTCACGAGGGGGTGGGGCGGGCGGGGTCGAGGGCGACCCAGGTCGACTCGGCGCGGCCGAGCAGGGTGCCGTCGGTGGCGTGCAGGGTGGTGGCCGACCAGTGCCGCCGGCCCTGGGCCCCACGCTGCCAGGCCGTGACGACGGTGGTCTCGCCGGGGTCGGGGCACCGCCAGACCCGGGCCGTGACGGTGCCGAGCACCATCGGCCGGTCGGCGGCCCCCGCGGCCCATCCGCCGGGGCAGTCGAGCGCGGCCCAGACCACGGGGACGGCCACGTCGGGGGGCGCCGCCCAGGCCGTGGCGTAGCGCGCGGTGCCGTCGTCGAGCGGGCCGGGGCGCAGCCCGAGGCCGTCGTCGCGGTCGGTGCCGCACCCGTAGCACTCGGGGGCCGGGTGGGCGTGCAGGCCCTCGAAGCGGGCCTCGGCGGCGCGGGCCTGGTCGAGGCCGGCGGGGTCGGGGACGGGCTCGTCGAGCTCGGGGACGGCGGTGCCGGTGGCGACGAGGGTGTCGCCGTCGATCAGTCGCAGCACCGCGGTGGCGGTGAGCGGGTCGGGGTCGTCGCTCACCAGGGCCAGGGGCCGGCCCAGCGGCGCGGGCGCCGACAGCCGGACCGAGACGGCCGGGAGGGTGAGTGAGGTCCGCACGTGCGCGGCGAGGGCACCGGCCACCCAGCCACCGTTACCGGACCCCGCCGGCCCGCGGTAGCGGGTGGGGACGGTCAGTTCCATCGCGACAACCTACCGACGGGCCCACCGACCCCGGGGTGTTGCGTGCGTCACGGCGGCGTGCAAGTATCTTGACGTCAAGATACTTGGGAGGGGGAGGCGGATGGGCGAGCCGAGCGGCATCGTCGGCTTCTCGCTGCGGCGCATCGCCGTCCCGGCCTTCGGCCCCACCGCCCTCTGGTCCGTCGGCCTGGGCGCCACGATGCCGGTCGTCGCCCTGAGCGCCCGCGCCCTCGGCGCCTCGGTCGCGGTCGCGGCGCTTTTCGTGGGCATCAACACCGTCTCCGAGCTGCTGTCGGCGGTGCCCTCCGGCGTCCTGGTGGAGCGGATGGGGGAGCGGCGGGCGCTCGTCCTGGCCGGGGTGGCCGACGCCGCGGCCGCGGCGCTCGCGATGGTGGCTCCGTCGCTGTGGGTCCTCGCGCTCGCCGTGGCGCTGTCGGGGCCTACCGGTGCGGTGTTCCTGCTGGCGCGGCAGTCGTACCTGACGGCCGCCGCGCCCGAGCTGATGCGGGCGCGCGCGATGTCCACCCTCGGCGGCGTCACGCGGGTGGGGTTGTTCGTCGGCCCGTTCGCGGGCGCTCCCGTGGTCGGCGCGTGGGGGCCGCAGGCGGCGTTCGGCATCGCCGTCGGCGCGGGGCTCGCGGCGGCCGGTCTGGCGTGGGCCTCTCCCGACCTCGGGGTGCACCGGGGGATGGGCTCCGACGGCGCCCCGGCCGCGCCGGTCCCGGTCCGCGAGGTGGTGCGCCGCAACCGGGCCGTCCTGCTGACCGTCGGGCTGGGGGTCCTGGCCATCGGCCTCGCCCGCTCGTCGCGCGTCGTGGTGGTGCCGCTGTGGGCGGAGCACGTCGGGCTGTCGGCCGCCCAGACCTCCCTCGTGTTCGGCGCCGCGGGACTGGTCGAGGTGCTGCTGTTCTACCCCGCGGGCTCGATCATGGACCGCCGGGGACGGGTGTGGGTGGCGCTCCCCGTCACCGTGCTCCTGGGTCTCGGGCTGGTGGTGCTGCCGCTCACGTCGAGCCTGGCCGCGGTCGGTGCCGTGGCGGTGGTGATGGGCGTCGGCAACGGGCTGGGTTCGGGCATCGTGATGACCCTCGGCGCCGACGCGGCACCGGCGGAGGGCCGGGCGCCGTTCCTCGGGGTGTGGCGAATGCTGTCGCTGGTCGGGCACAACGGCGCGGCCCTGGTCGTGGCGGCCCTGACCGCGGTCGTCTCGCTCGGTGCGGCCAGTGTGGTCGTGGGTGTGCTCGCCCTCGTCGGGGGCGGCTGGCTGCTGCGCTGGGTGCCGCGTCACGACCCTCGTCGGCGCAGTCCGGGCGACGGCGCGCGCGGTTAGGCTGACCTTCGTGACCGACCTCATCGACACCACGGAGATGTACCTCCGCACCATCTTCGAGCTCGAGGAGGAGGGCATCACCCCGCTGCGCGCCCGCATCGCGGAGCGGCTGAACCACTCCGGGCCCACCGTGTCCCAGACCGTCGCCCGGATGGAGCGCGACGGCCTCCTCGCCGTGGCCGACGACCGCCACCTCGAGCTGAGCGACCACGGGCGCCGCCTGGCCACCCGGGTGATGCGCAAGCACCGCATCGCCGAGCGGCTGCTGGTCGACGTCATCGGGCTCGAGTGGGAGTTCGTCCACGACGAGGCCTGCCGCTGGGAGCACGTGATGTCCGACCGGGTCGAGCGCAAGATCCTCGCCATCCTCCCCGACCACCTCGAGTCGCCGTACGGCAACCCCATCCCGGGCCTGGACGAGCTGGGCGAGGTCGGTGACGTGGTCGACTTCCGGCTGGGGCTCAGCACCCTCGACGTCGTCGCGGTGCCCGAGGGCGTCAGCGTCATCGTGCGGCGCATCGGCGAGCCCGTGCAGGTCGACTCCGAGGCGCTCGGGCTGCTCACCGCGGCCGGGCTGCACCCCGGCGAGCCGGCCCGGGTCCGCCGCGACGGCGCCCGTGTCGTGGTCAGCCGGGAGGGCGCCGACGAGGCCACGGGCGTCTCGCTGCCGCAGGAGATCGCGGCCCACGTCTTCGTGGCGCTGGCCTGAGCGCGACCCGGGGGGGCCACCCCCTCGCGTTACCGAAACGTGACATCCCCACGAGGGTGACGTACCGTGGCCGGCGAACGCTCCCGCCCCGGAAGAGATCCTCTGTGTCCTCACATCGTCCCCCCGGCCGCCGCCGTGCGCCCGGACGAGTCCGCCGCCTCCCCGACGGCTTCCCCCGCACCAGCGCGTCCTGGGTGCTGAAGTCGGTCGCCGGGCTCGGCGTGATCGGGGGCGCGGCCGTCGCCCTCACCGTCCCGGTCGAGCAGGCCGACGCCCAGGCCGACCCCGGCGCGGTCTCCGCCGCCCCCACGGCGATGGTCCTGGCCCAGCGCGCCGCTCCGCAGCGTGCGTCGCGCTCGGCCGCCCGCACGACGCCCGCTCCGGCCGTCTCCGCCCCCGACGAGGCCGCGCCGGCCCTGCCGGACGCGGTCGGCGTCGCCGGCGTCAAGGCCGTCGCGAAGCCGAAGCCGAAGCCCGCACCGAAGCCGGCAGTGGCCGAGCGCGGCTCCGCCTCGGCCGCGGTCGGCTCCTGGTCGGGCACCATCACGGCCCGCTGCGCCAGCATCGGCCTCATCCCCAACGCCCAGCGGCTCTGCTCCGCGGTCGACGTCACCTTCGGGCCGCCCACCATCGGTGGCCGCCGGGCCAGCAACGACGAGCACGGCACCGGCCAGGCGACCGACATCATGATCGCCAACGCCGCCCAGGGCGACGCCATCGCGGCGTGGGTCCAGGCCCACGTCGGCCAGTTCAACGTCAAGTACCTCATCTGGCAGCAGCGCTACTGGGCGCCAGGCGAGGGTTGGCGCCTGATGGAGGACCGTGGCTCACCCACCGCGAACCACATGGACCACGTGCACGTGACGATGAACTTCTGACCGTCATCCGCCGGGCTCAGGGCCCCGACCACCTCGTGTGGCCGGGGCCCTGAGCGCTTTCACAGGATCCTGAGAGACCTCTCGTGATCGTTTTGTGATCATCCGGCCTCCTGATGTTAGGTTCGCTGGGCCCGACCGACCCGGACGTCGGGCCCCACGGATGGAACCGCCGAGTCCTGCCTCCATCCACGGGTCCTCGTGCACCACACCGCTTGGCAGGAGCGGGGGAACCACCTTCGGAGCCACTCTCACGCCTGGCTCCTCGGGGTGAAGCCGACCGGTCCTTCGGGACCGCCGGCCGGGCAACCTCTGCCCGAACCCGACAGCTCACCCCGTAGGCACAGAGAGGTTGAACGTGTCCGAGCCCACCCGCTCCGGACGGCATCGCTCTGCCGTCCGCTACAGCCCCGTCGCCGAGCTGTCCTCCATCGTCCGGACCGCCGGTGAGACCGGGGCCCGCGCCTCGGCCGTCCTGGCCGCCTCCGGAGGCTTGGTCGCCACCTTCGCACTCCCGGCCCACGCGTCGGTCGGGTTCGAGTCCACGGCCCGCGGCGGCACCCCCGTCGCGTCCTCCACCCTCCCGTCGGCGTCGCCCCGGGCCCTGGCCGCGGCCCCGGCGCTCGTGGCCCCCAAGGCCGCCGCCCCGGTCGTCGCCGACATCGTCGGGGTCTCCGGGGTCCGTGCGGTGGCCAAGCCGAAGCCCCGGCCGAAGCCCGAGCCTGCTCCGGTCGTCAGGGTCACCTCCGACCGTGCGCAGTCGCAGACGGCCAGCCGCTCCACGGCTCGTCGGGTGATCAACTCGATGCCGCAGTCCTCGAGTGCGGTCGTCAACATCGCCCGGAGCCTGCTGGGCATCCCCTACAGCTACGGGGGGTCCAGCCCCAGCACCGGGTTCGACTGCTCGGGCTTCACCTCCTACGTCTTCGCCAAGGCCGGCATCTCGCTGCCCCGGACCGCCGCGCAGCAGCAGGCCGCGGGCACTCCCGTCAGCAACCCGCAGCCGGGCGACCTCGTGTTCTTCGGCTCCCCGGCCTGGCACGTGGGCATCTACACCGGCAACGGGATGATGATCGACTCCGGCAAGCCCGGCGAGGTCACCCAGGAGCGACCCGTGTTCGCCGGCGTCAGCGGCTATCGGCGCTTCTGAGCCACCCCGCTCCACGTTCGCTCGTGCCCCGGACCCGTCGGTCCGGGGCACGGCGCGTTCCGGAGCCACCGGCGGCGGGACCCGGGCTTCGGCTGTTCGGCCGATGGCCGCGCACTGACCGGCTCGAATCCGCCCTCCCGGCTCGCGCGCGCGCGGCGGGACGGGGAGCATGGGGTTGCACTGCAGGGGATCCCACCACGGATCCAGGGACACGCACCACATGATCACGAGGACGGCTCTGTTCGTCGTCGCCTTCACGGCTTCGGTCGTGCTCGGGCGCGCGACGATCCTGCCCGAGACGGGCCTGGCGCTCTTCTGGCCGCCGGCCGGCGTCGCCGTGCTCTGGGGGCTGTACGCCGCCTCGCGCCGCGAGGTCGGAGTCGCCACCACCTTCGTGTTCCTCGTCGCGTCCGTCGGGAACGCCGTGACCGGGGTGCCCCCCGCCACCGCCTTCTTCCTCGGTCTGGCCAACGGCATCTTCGTGGTCGGCGTCCGCGCCCTCATGGTGGCGGACCGGAGCCAGGGCTGGACCCAGGACCTGCGGCCGGTCTCGCTCAGGGGCCTGACCGACATCTACCGCTTCGTGGCAGCCGGCGGCGCCGCGGTGACGACGAGCACCGCGCTGGGAATGACCGGGTTGGCGCTGTCGAGCACCGGCGTGACGTGGCAGGCCGCCCTGGGATGGTTCGTGCGCAACGCGGCCGCTGTCGTCGTGATCGCCGTGCCCGGGCTGGCCCTGCGGGGCGCCTGCGGGCCAGGCACCGGAGCGCGCGGCACGCGGCTGCGGAGCAGCGCGCGCTCCCTGCTGGCGGCGCTCCCGCTCTTCGCGGTCACCGTGGCGCTGCAGTGGTTCGTCTTCGGGCCCGGTCGCAACCTCCCCCTGAGCTTCCTGCCGCTGGCGCTGCTGTTCGCCGCCGGCCTGCGCCTGCCACTGCCACTGGCCGCGGCCGAGGGTGTGCTCGGGGCGTTCGCGACCCTCTTCCTCGTGCGGACCTACGGGAGCGGGCCGTTCGGCACCATCGACGACCCCTTGGCCACCGCCCTGACCCTCCAGTCCTACATGCTCCTGGCCGTGGGCCTGCCGGTGGTCGTGGCCACGGTGCAGTGCGAGCGCGACCGTCTCCTGGGCGAGCTGGCCCGGGCCGCACGCCAGGCCGGCACCCAGGCCGACGACCTGCGCGTCATCACCGAGACCATCCCGGACGCCGTGGTCGTCATCGGCCGGGCCGGCGGGATCCTGCTGCACAACGAGGCGGCCGGGCAGTGGCTCGGCGACGGCGCGGACTTCTTCGAGGCGGCCACCTTCGTGGCGCGTCGCCCCGACGGGAGCCGGATGGCCGACGACGAGTGGCCCTCGGTGCGGGCCCTCGCCGGCGAGACCGTGCGGGGCGCCCTGGTGCTCAGTGAGGACCGGTACTCGGGCGAGCAGCGGCTCGTGGCCATCGACGCGGTGCCGATGCACGACGGCGGCGACGACCTCGTCGAGAGGGTCCTGCTGGTCTTCCACGACGTCTCCGACGAGCAGGCCCGTCTGCATGCTCTCGAGGCGGAGCGCCAGCGCACCGAGCGGCTCATCTCCGACGCTCCGCACGGGGTCGCCGTGCTCGACCTCGCCGGTCGGGTCCTCCAGGTCAACGACTCCCTGGCCGCGATGGCCGGCCGCACCGTCGAGGACGTCGTCGGCATGGCCTTCGGCGACCTCTCGCCGACGCACCGCGACAAGATGGCGGTCTACCTCGAGCGGGCCGTGGCCTTCCCCGGCGAGCTCCTGGTCGGCGACTGGACCATCGAGAGCCTCGACGGCTCCGATGCCCACGTGTCCCTCACCAGTCGGGTGCTCTCGAGCCCGGACGAGGAGGACGAGGTCATCCTCGTCAACGTCGTCGACTTCTCGGAGCGCCGGCGCTACGAGGAGCGGCTGACCTACCTCGCCGACCACGACGCCCTGACCGCGATGCCGAACCGCCGCCGTTTCGACCAGGCGCTCGAGGAGCACCTGCGGCTGTGCGCCCGGCGCGGCCCGAGCGGGGCCCTGCTGCTGCTCGACCTCGACAACTTCAAGGAGGTCAACGACACGATGGGCCACACGGCCGGCGACGAGCTGATCGTGTCGATCTCGACCGTCGTGCGGGACTCGCTGCGCGGCGGTGACCTCGTGGCCCGGCTCGGCGGCGACGAGTTCGCCGTCCTCCTGCCCGACGCCGACCAGGCCGGGGCCGAGTCCGTGGCCCGCATGCTGGTCGAGCGAGTGCGTGCGCACTGCCAGTCGCTGGACGGGGCCAAGCGTCGCGTCACCGTGAGCGTCGGTGCCGTGACCTTCGCCGCGGCCACCCAGCAGGCGGTCGACCCGCTGGCGCTGGCCGACATGCTGCTCTACGACGCCAAGGAGGCCGGGCGCAACCGGCATGCGGTGCTCGACCCCTCGGGCACCGAGCAGCCGCGTTCGGGCGCCCGCCTGGAATGGATGGCGCGGATCGAGGCGGCCATCGAGAACGACGCCTTCGAGCTGTACCTGCAGCCCATCCTCGACGTGCGCTCCAATCGCGTCGTGGCGGCCGAGGCCCTGCTGCGCCTGGTCGACCGCGACGGCGCGCCGGTGAGTCCCGGTCGCTTCGTCCACGTGGCCGAGCGGGCCGGCCTGGCGCCCGAGCTCGACAAGTGGGTCATCCGGCACGCCGTGGCCACGCTCTCGCGGCTGCACCAGCACGAGCCCGAGCTGGTGCTGGAGGTCAACCTCTCGGGGCACTCCATCGGCGACGAGTCGGTCGAGCGCGAGTTCGTCGAGGCGCTGCACCGGCACGGCGTGTCGGCGCACAAGTTCGTCGTCGAGGCCACCGAGACCGCGGCCGTGGCCGACGTGCCCGCCGCGCGGGCCTTCAGCCAGCGGCTGGGCGCCATGGGCACCCGTGTGGCCATCGACGACTTCGGGGCCGGCTTCGGCTCGTTCTACTACCTCAAGCACCTGCCCTTCGACATCGTCAAGATCGACGGGGAGTTCGTCGCCGGCGCGCACACGTCCGCGGTGGACCGCGCCATCCTGCGCTCGATCGTCGGTGTCGCCCGCAACCTCGGCAAGGAGACCGTGGCGGAGTTCGTGGCCGAGGCCGCCGTCCTCGACGTCGTGCGCGAGCTCGGGGTCGACTACGCGCAGGGCTACTACATCGGGGAGCCGGTGCCCTTCGACACCTTCGTCTCGCGCCACCTGCACGGCGGCAGCTCGCAGTGGACCACATCCGGATCGCTCGCCACGGACAGCCCGTCCGCCCTACTGGTCGGAGGAGACCTCACATGAAGAAGAAGCGTCGGCTCGAGCGGGGGGTCGGTGTCGTCGTCCTGGGGATGGCGCTCGGCGCTGCTCTGATGTTGTGGTTCGGGCTCAGCCTGAGCGACCCCGGCTCGCTGCGCCGTCCCAAGGAGGGCCTGGTCTTCGGGATCTGGAGCGTCCTGTACGACACCCAGGCACCCTCGACGCGCCTCATCCTGGTCGCCATCGCCATCGCGCTGCTCCTGGCCGCCGGGGTGGCCGGCATCGAGCGCCGCATCGCGACCCGCTACCGCCGTTCCGACGACGTCAGCGCGACGCCGTTGGCCCCCAAACCCGTGATGGCCCGCACCGCCGGGGTGTTCCACGGTGTGGTGACCGTCACCGTCCTCATCCCCGCGCACAACGAGGCCGACCGCATCGCCGCGACCA
This sequence comes from Nostocoides sp. Soil756, assembly GCF_001428065.1. Taxonomy (GTDB): domain Bacteria; phylum Actinomycetota; class Actinomycetes; order Actinomycetales; family Dermatophilaceae; genus Phycicoccus. Next base: position 4,267 of record NZ_LMSE01000005.1, on the reverse strand, counting down.
TCCGCTCGCTGCTCGAGCAGCACGACCGGCCCGACCGGGTCATCGTCGTCGCGGACAACTGCACCGACGGCACCGAGGAGATCGCCGAGCGGATGGGCGTCGAGGTGCTGCGCAGCGTCGACAACAACCACAAGAAGGCCGGCGCCCTCAACCAGGCCCTCAAGCGGCTGCTGCCCGATCTCGGCGAGAACGACTGCGTGATGGTGATGGACGCCGACACCGTGCTCGACCAGGGGTACCTCACCGTGGTGCGGGCCCGGATGACCAGTGACCGTGCGCTCATGGCCGTCGGCGGCCTCTTCTACGGCGAGGAGGGCGGCGGGCTGCTGGGCCAGCTGCAGCGCAACGAGTACACCCGCTACAGCCGCGAGATCCGTCGCCGGCGGGGGCGGCTCTTCGTCCTCACCGGAACGGCGTCGGTGTTCCGCTCCGGGGCGCTGCGCGAGGTCGCGGCGCAGCGCGGTCGAGCCCTGCCGGGCCGGCGCGGCGAGGTCTACGACACCGCGGCCCTGACCGAGGACAACGAGCTCACCCTGGCCCTGAAGACACTGGGCGCCCTGATGATCTCGCCGCAGGAGTGCTCCGTCGTCACCGAGGTCATGCCCACCTGGGGGGCCCTCTGGGCCCAGCGGCTGCGCTGGCAGCGGGGGGCGCTCGAGAACCTCGGCTCCTACGGCCTGACCCCGCAGACCCTGCGGTACTGGGCCCAGCAGCTCGGGATCGGCTACGGCGTGGTGGCGCTGACCGCGTACTTCACCCTCATCGCCGTCATGGCCCTGGCCCTGGACGGCACCGTGTTCTTCCCGTTCTGGGTCGGCGTCGGCGGCGTGTTCGTCGTCGAGCGGATCGTGAGCGTCTGGAGAGGCGGCTGGCGCGCCCGCATCCTCGGCGCCCTGCTGATCCCCGAGCTCGTCTACGCCACCGTCCTCAACATCGTCTACGTGAGAGGGGTGCTCGACATCCTCACCGGTAAGCAGGCGCAGTGGCAGCACGTGGTCAAGGCGTCCGACGGGCGCGTGCTGGTCGAGAACGGGGACCACCGATGAGCGCCCTCGTCCCCGCCGGGATCGTGCTGCCCGAATCGGTCCTGGACACCACGTGGTTCTCGGTGCTGGCCGTCTTCGTCGCGATCAACACCGTCATGTACCTGGCCCTGGCCGTCGCCAAGATCCTGCCCAAGGTCTACCCCCGCGACTGGCTGCCCCGTCGCTACGCGCGCGACCGGACCCGCAGCATCCACCCGGACGCGGCCCACTGACGCCGCGCCCCTCCCTGCCGGCGTCCCGCGTGGACAGGGGGATGTGCCGGCGGCCGTGGGTCGGCCAGGATGGCGGGGTCCGAGCCCACCGCTGTGCTCGTCCCCGAGAGGACCGCCCATGACCGCACTGCCCCGCCCCCCGTTCCACCCCGACCTGGAGCCCGTCCTGGCCGCGATGGCCGAGTTGATGCCGAGCAGCATCACGCCCGAGATGATCCCGGCGATGCGCGAGCCGCTGCCGATGGACGTCCCGGCCGATGAGGTGCTCGCGCAGGCGCAGGTCCGGCGCACCGACCACACGATCCCCGGGCACCAGGGCGACGAGATCGAGGTCACCGTGCTGGAGGCCGAGGGGCGCACGGGGCCGTCGCCCGTCGTCTTCCACATCCACGGTGGCGGGATGATCATCGGGGACCGGTTCACCGGCCTGCCGCAGTTCCTGCCGTGGATCACCGAGCTCGGCGCCGTCGTCGTCACGGTCGAGTACCGCCTCGCGCCCGAGTACCCCGACCCCTTCCCCGTGGAGGACTGCTACGCCGGCCTGGTGTGGACTGCGGACCACGCGGACGAGCTCGGCCTGGACCTCGGGCGGCTGCTGATCGCCGGCGCCAGTGCCGGTGGTGGCCTCGCCGCCGGCACCGCGCTCCTCGCCCGCGACCGCGGCGGGCCGCCGCTGGTGGGCCAGCTGCTGATCTACCCGATGCTCGACGACCGCGACGCGACGGTGTCGACCGCCCAGATCGACGGCGTGGGGGTCTGGGACCGGACCAGCAACGTCACCGGCTGGTCGGCCCTGCTCGGGGACCGCAAGGGCACCGACGACGTCTCGATCTACGCTGCGCCCGCTCGCGCGACCGACCTCTCGGGCCTACCGCCCACCTACCTCGACTGCGCCACTGCCGAGGTCTTCCGCGACGAGGACGTGGCCTACGCGACCGCCCTGTGGCACGCGGGCATCCAGGCCGAGCTGCACGTGTGGCCCGGTGGCTTCCACGCCTTCGACCTCATGGCCCCCGAGACCCCCATGGCTCGGGCGATGACGGCGACGCGCGACGCGTGGGTCGCGAGGGTGCTGGCCGGCTGAGGCCGGGCGCCCACGCAGCTGCTGACGCAGCGGGTCCGCGGCCGACGCGGGGCTGGGTCAGCCGCGGCCCATCCCGTAGAACTCGGGGTTGGGCCGCATCTCGGTGACGTTGGCCATCCGGTTCGACAGGCCGAAGAACGCGGCGATGGCTGCGATGTCCCAGGCGTCCTCGGCGGTGAAGCCGTGGGCGGCCAGCGCCTCGTGGTCGGCGTCGTCGATGGTGTGCGACGCGGCAGTGACCTTGAGCGCGAAGTCGAGCATGGCGTGCTGGCGCGGCGTGAGGTCGGCGGTGCGGTGGTTGACCGCCACCTGGTCGGCGACGAGCGGGTCCTTGGCGCGGATGCGCAGGATGGCCCCGTGCGCGACCACGCAGTAGAGGCAGTGGTTGTGGCTCGAGGTGGCGACCACGATCATCTCGCGCTCGGCCTTGGTCAAGGTGCCCGGGCCCTCCATGAGCGCGTCGTGGTAGGCGAAGAACGCCCGGAACTCCTCGGGGCGACGGGCCAGCACGAGGAAGACCGACGGGACGAACCCGGACTTCTCCTGCACCGCCAGGATGCGCTCGCGGATGTCGTCGGGCACCTCCTCGAGGTCGGCCAGGGGGTAGCGGGTGCCTGCGCTGGTGCCGGTCATGGCGTCGTCGCCCTTCTCGTGGTCGTGCCGGGCTCCCGAGTATCGCCGAGGTGGGGCGTGAGTGGGCCGGGGCGCCCCGACCGTCCGTCGCCGACCGCGCGCAACACGCCACGCACGGCCTGCGAAACGGTTGCGCAACGGGCATCATGAACGGGTGGCACGTCAGCAGAAGTCCTCTCCGTCCATGGGCGCGGTCGCGGCGGCCGCCGGCGTCTCGAAGTCGACGGTCTCGCACGTGGTCAACAAGACCCGCCCGGTCGCACCCGAGACGGAGCAGGCGGTCCTCACCGCGATGGCGCGGCTGGGGTACGTCGGGCCCGGCCACACCGGCTCCGACCCGGACGCCATGACCATCGGCATCGCCATGTCCGCGATGACCAACCCCTACTTCGGCACCGTGGTGCAGGCCATGGACCGGCGCGCGACGCTGGACGGCTACTCGCTCGTGCTGGCCGACCCCCACGACGACCCCACCAACGAGGTGCGGGCGATGACGGACCTGCTGCGCCGGGGGGTCAGTGGAGTCATCCTGGCCCCGTCGGCCGACCCCTCCGCCGCGCTCGCCTACGCCCGGCACAATGCGGTGCCCGTGGTGCTCATCGACCGTCTGATGCCGCTCGGCCTGGACCAGGTGGGCTCGGAGAACGTCGAAGCCACGGCGGCCCTGGTCGCGCACCTCGCCGACCACGGCCATCGGCGGCTCTGCTTCGTCAGCCCCCGAGCCGGGCTGACGACGACCCAGGAGCGGTGGGACGGTTTCCGTCTCGGACTGCACCGGCTGGGGGACCTGCCGGAGGCGCCGGTCCTGGACGGCTTGGACAGCGACCGTCTGGCGGCGCAGCTGCGGGCCGCGCTGGACGGCCCGGACGCGCCCACCGCGGTCGTCTCCGGCAACAACCAGGCGACCATCGAGCTGATGAAGGCGTGCCGACGCCTGGGGCTGAGCATCCCCGATGACCTGGCCGTCGCCGTGTTCGACGACTTCGAGTGGGCCGACATCTTCCACCCGCGGCTGACCGCGATGGCCCAGGGGACCTCGGCCATCGGAGCCCAGTCGATCGAGCTCCTGACCCGGCGGCTGGGTGACCCGCAGACGCCGGCGCGCACCGTACGGATCGAGGCGACCCTGGTCGTCCGCGACTCGTGCGGCTGCCACTGACCACCCGGCGCCGGCCCGCCGGCCGGGTCCCCCCGGGTGCAGGTCAGGTGGGGGTTCTCGCGGGGGTGGGGGTCATTTGATGGCTCCCATGGAGAGGCCGCGGACGAGTTGTTTCTGGGCGATCCAGCCGGCG
>NZ_LMSE01000004.1:489703-686350 GCF_001428065.1 Nostocoides sp. Soil756 | reverse complement strand
GGCGGGGCGGGGGCGGGGGCGGGGGCGGGGGCCGGGGCCGGGGGCGGGGCGGGGGTGGATCAGAGGCGCGTGGCGATGGCGTCGCCGACGGCGGTCGTGCTGCGCGGCGCGCTCCCCCGCTCGGCGAGGTCGGCGGCCACGGCACGCTCGACCCGCTCGGCCTCGTCGGCGAGGCCGAGGTGGGCCAGCAGCATCGAGACCGAGAGGATGGTCGCGGTCGGGTCGGCCACGCCCTGCCCCGCGATGTCGGGCGCCGAGCCGTGCACCGGCTCGAACATGCTCGGGAACCGGCGCTCGGGGTTGATGTTGCCGCTGGCGGCGAGCCCGATGCCGCCGGCGATGGCCGCGGCGATGTCGGTGATGATGTCGCCGAAGAGGTTGTCGGTGACAACGACGTCGAAACGGCCCGGGTCGGTGGCCAGGAAGATGGTCGCGGCGTCGACGTGCTGGTAGGCGGTCTCGACGTCGGGGAACTCGGCGCCGACCTCCTCGACCGTGCGCCGCCACAGGTGCCCCGCGTGGGTGAGCACGTTGTGCTTGTGCACCAGGGTGAGGTGCCGGCGGGGCCGCTCCTGGGCCCGGGCGAACGCGTCACGGACCACGCGCTCGACCCCGAACCGGGTGTTGACGCTGACCTCGGTCGCGATCTCGTGCGGGGTGCCGACGCGCAGGGCGCCGCCGTTGCCGGTGTACGGCCCCTCGGTCCCCTCGCGCACGACCACGAAGTCGATGCCGTTCGGCGCCACCCGATCGACGGCCAGCGGGCTCTCGACGCCCGGGTAGAGCTTGGCGGGGCGCAGGTTGACGTAGTGCTCGAGGGCGAAGCGCAGCGGCAGCAGGACGCCGCGCTCGAGGACGCCGCTCGGCACGGTGGGGTCGCCGATGGCGCCGAGCAGGATGGCGTCGTGGGCCTTGACCTCCTCGAGCACCGACGGCGGCAGCGTCTCGCCCGTGGCATGCCAGCGGCGGGCGCCGAGGTCGTACTCGGTGGTCGTGACCCGGGTGCCCCCCGGGCCGGTGACGGCCTCGAGGACCTTCAGCCCCTCCGCCACGACCTCGGGGCCGATGCCGTCGCCGCCGATGACGGCGATGTCGAGCGAGGTCAGGGGCGTCGGCGCAGCGCTGGGCATGCGTGCCAGGGTAGGTCGCGTCTCGTCCACCGGAACGGCATGTCCGGAGTCCGGACCCGACCCGCAGATCCACCCGCCCCTTGACCCTGTGCCGAGCGGGGACACCGCAGCGGCCCGGACCTCGCGTGGTCCGGGCCGCAAGGGGCGTCCTTCGGGAAGCAGCCGACCGGTCGCCCCCGCCCGGGAGGCATGGTCGGGGCCGTCTCAGTCGTCGGAGTGGCCCTGGTCGCGCAGATCCAGCGACTCCTGCAGGGCCTGGCGCGCGCGGGCGGCCTCGTCGTAGCCGGTGTTCTCGTTCATCGTGGTCTCACATCCCGCGGCCTGGCCGCGACGTTCGGTGGGGGGGTCGGTCCTCGAGCCGGTGAGTGCACCCGCGAGGAGCCGGCGGGGTCGCGGGGGTCTCCGCGACGGGGATGCCGGCTACCTGACCCCGTCGCGGCCGGGAATGAGGAGTACCCGCCGCGTCATCCTTCGACGGTAGTAGGACGTCCTCGTATCCGTCACCCGGCATCCATCATGTGGACCCGCTGGACGTCGTGATCGGCGTCACAGGACGGGTTCCTCGACCGGATCCGTCGCCGGCCGCATCGATCTCCACCCGATCCGCGGGCGAGCCCCTCGGCCGCACCCCCGGACACACCGACGGCGGGCCACCCTCGAGGGGGCGGCCCGCCGCGCGAGACGGTGGCGGGCGCTCAGCCGAGGGCGACGACCTTGACCGTGTCGGCGCCGATCTCGGCACCGATGGCGCTGACGACGTCCTCGGGGATGGCGCTGTCGACGGTGAGGGCGACCAGGGCGGTGCCCCCCTCGTCCTGGCGCGACACCTGCATCGAGGCGATGTTGACGTCGGCGTCGCCGAGGAGACGGCCGAGGGCGCCGATGACGCCCGGGCGGTCGACGTAGGAGAAGAACGCCATGTGCCGGCTCAGCGGGACCTCGAGGTCGAAGCCGTTGACCTCGATGACCTTCTGGACCATCTTCGGACCCGTGAGGGTGCCGGACACCGACACCACGGTGCCGTCGGCCAGCGTCCCGCGCAGCGTGGTGACGTTGCGGTACTCGTCGCTGGTCGCGTCGGTGACCAGGCGCGACTCGCAGCCGCGCTCCTTGGCCAGCAGCGGCGCGTTGACGTAGGTGACCGGGTCCTCGGTGACGTCGGTGAAGACGCCCTTGAGCGCCGCGAGCTCCCACACCGACACGTCGTGCGCGGTGATCTCGCCCCGCACCTCGATGTCGAGCTGGACCGGCACCGAGCCGGCGATGGCGGTGAAGACGCGGCCCAGCTTCTCGACCAGGTCGATGCCGGGGCGTACCTCCTCGGCCACCGCGCCGCCGGAGACGTTGACCGCATCGGGGACGAGGTCGCCGCCGAGCGCCAGCCGCACCGACTTGGCGACCGCGACCCCGGCCTTCTCCTGCGCCTCCTCGGTGGACGCGCCCAGGTGCGGGGTCACGACGACCGACTCGAAGGCGAACAGCGGGCTGTCGGTGCACGGCTCCTTGGCGTACACGTCGAGGCCCGCGCCGGCCACGCGCCCCTCGGCGATGGCGGCAGCCAGGGCCTCCTCGTCGAGGACGCCACCGCGGGCGGCGTTGATGATGCGCACGCTCGGCTTGACCTTGCTCAGCGCCTCCTTGCCGATGAGCCCCATCGTCTCGGGCGTCTTCGGCAGATGGATGGTGATGAAGTCGCTCTCGGCCAGCAGCTCGTCGAGGGTGACGAGGCGGGCGCCGAGCTGGCCGGCGCGCTGCACCGAGACGTAGGGGTCGTAGGCGAGGATCTCGACGCCGAAGCCCTTCAGCCGCTCGGCGACCAGCTGGCCGATGCGGCCGAAGCCGACGATGCCGACCTTCTTCTCGAGCAGCTCGACGCCGCCGTACTTGCTGCGGGCCCACTTCCCGCCCTTGAGCACCTCGTTGGCGGGGGCGATGTTGCGCGCGCACGCCAGGAGCAGGCCGATGGCGAGCTCGGCGGCGGAGGTGATGTTGGAGGTCGGGGCGTTCACGACCATGACGCCGGCCTGGGTGGCGGCGTCGACGTCGACGTTGTCGAGGCCGACACCGGCGCGGGCGATGACCTTCAGGCCCTTGGCGGCGGCGATCGCCTCGGCGTCCATCTGCGTGGCGGAGCGGATGAGGACGGCGTCCACGCCGTCGAGGGCCGGCAGGAGCCGGGAGCGGTCGGCGCCGTCGGTGTGACGGACCTCGAAGTCGGGCCCGAGGGCGTCGACGGTCGCGGGCGAGAGCTCTTCGGCGATGAGTACGACGGGCTTGGTCACGAAGTCGTCCCTACTTCCGTGCGAAAGGGAGGGCCGCGCGGGCGGCGGCCGGGAACCGGACGGCACGCCGCTGTGCCGCGGCTTCCATCGTAGGTGCCCGCCAGTATGTGGACGCCCGCGCCCACCATGTGGGCCACGCGAGGAGGCGACGCGCACGACGCCGGGATGCTCCCGGCGGTGCGCGTCGCCTCTTCGTCGGTCAGGCGCGAGCCTGGTGTCAGCGGGCCGCGGAGCCCTCGACGTAGTCGCTGTCACGGTCGGTGTCGACCCACGCCATCAGCCCGCGCAGTTCACGGCCGGTGGCCTCGATCGGGTGCGCGGCGCCCTTGGCCCGCAGCGCCTGGAACTCCGGGGCTCCGGCGTCCTGGTCGTCGATGAAGCGCTGGGCGAAGGAGCCGTTCTTGATGTCCTCGAGGACGGCCTTCATGTTCTCCTTCACGTGCGGGTCGATGACCCGCGGCCCGGACACGTAGTCGCCGTACTCGGCGGTGTCGGAGATCGACCAGCGCTGCTTGGCGATGCCGCCCTCGATCATCAGGTCGACGATGAGCTTGAGCTCGTGCAGGCACTCGAAGTAGGCGACCTCGGGCTGGTACCCGGCCTCGACGAGGGTCTCGAAGCCGTACATGACCAGCTGCGAGGCGCCGCCGCAGAGTACGGCCTGCTCACCGAAGAGGTCGGTCTCGGTCTCCTCGGTGAAGGTGGTGCGGATGCCGCCGGCGCGCAGGCCGCCGATCGCCTTGGCGTAGCTCTTGGCGAGGTCCCAGGCCGAGCCCGAGGCGTCCTGCTCGACCGCGAGGAGGACCGGCACCCCCCGACCGTCGACGAACTCGCGCCGCACGATGTGGCCGGGGCCCTTGGGAGCGACCATCAGCACGTCGGAGCCGGCCGGCGGCTGGATGTAGCCGAAGCGGATGTTGAAGCCGTGGCCGAAGAGCAGGGCCGCGCCCTCGCGCAGGTTCGGGGCGATCTCGGCCGCGTACAGGCCGCGCTGGACCTGGTCGGGGGTGAGGATCACGACGAGGTCGGCGTCGCGCACGGCGTCGGCCACCGCGAGCACCGTCAGGCCCTCGGCCTCGGCCTTGGCGCGCGACTTGGACCCCTCGGCCAGGCCGATGCGGACGTCGACGCCCGAGTCACGCAGGTTCAGGGCGTGGGCGTGCCCCTGGCTGCCGTAGCCGATGACCGCGACCTTGCGGCCCTGGATCACCGACAGGTCGGCGTCGTCGTCGTAGAACATCTCGGCCATCAGGAGGCCTCTCCTTCGTGTGCGGGGGTGCTGCGGACAGGTGCTGCGTCGTGCTGGTCAGTGTCGGGCGCTCCCGGGGGACGCCCTGGGTCGGGACTGTAGGGGCTGGACGCTCAGGCGCTGCGCAGGGCCCGGTCCGTGATCGAGCGGGGCCCGCGGCCGACGGCGACCATCCCGCTCTGGACCAGCTCGCGGACCCCGAACGGCTCGAGGACCTCGAGCAGGGCCGTGAGCTTCTCGGAGGTGCCGGTCGCCTCGATGGTCAGCGACTCGGTGGCCACGTCGACGACCTTGGCGCGGAACATCTGCACCATCTCGAGGACCTGGCTGCGGGTGGCGGCGTCGGCGCGGACCTTGATGAGCATGACCTGGCGCTGCACCGCCGAGCCCGCCTCGAGCTCGACGACCTTGAGGACCTCGACCAGCTTGTTCAGCTGCTTGGTCACCTGCTCCAGCGGCAGGTCCTCGACGTCGACGACCACGGTCATCCGCGAGACCTCGGCGTGCTCGGTCTCACCGACCGCGAGGCTGTCGATGTTGAAGCCCCGGCGCGAGAACAACGCGGCGATGCGGGCCAGGACGCCCGGCTTGTTCTCGACGAGGACGGACAGGGTGTGCTTGGACATCGTCAACTCCTCACTGACCGTCGTGGTCGGCGTCGGTGCTCTGCTCGATCGCCTCGGACTCCTCGCGGTCCCACTGGGGCGCGGTGTCGCGGGCCACCTGGATGGCGTCGTTGCTGACGCCGGCGGGGACCATCGGCCACACCATGGCGTCGCGGTGGACGACGAAGTCGACGACCACGGGGCGGTCGGTCACGGCCATGGCGGCCCGGATGGTGTCGTCGAGGTCCTCGGGTCGCTCGCAGCGGAACCCGGCGCAGCCGTAGGCGTCGGCGAGCTTGACGAAGTCGGGCACCCGCGAGCCCACCGAGGTGTGCAGGTCGGTGTTGGAGTAGCGCTCGTTGTAGAAGAGCGTCTGCCACTGGCGGACCATGCCGAGGCTGCTGTTGTTGATGATCGCGACCTTGATCGGGATGTTGTTGATGACGCAGGTGGCGAGCTCCTGGTTGGTCATCTGGAAGCACCCGTCGCCGTCGATGGCCCACACGGTGCGGTCGGGCTCGCCGACCTGGGCGCCCATCGCGGCCGGCACCGAGTAGCCCATGGTGCCGAGGCCGCCGGAGTTGAGCCAGGCGTTGGGCCGCTCGTACTGCACGAACTGCGCCGCCCACATCTGGTGCTGCCCCACCCCGGCGACGTAGACCGCCTCGGGGCCAGCGATCGCGCCGAGCCGCTCGATGACCAGCTGCGGCGAGAGCGCGCCGTCGCCCGGCGGGGTGTACCCCACCGGGAAGTCGCGCTTCCACCCGGCGACGCGCTCGCGCCACGCGGTGTAGTCGCCCCGGATGCCGGCCTCGTGGTCGGCGTCGACGGCGTCGGCCAGGTCGGCGATGACGGCCTTGCAGTCACCGACGATCGGCACGTCGGCCTTGCGGTTCTTGCTGATCTCGGCCGGGTCGATGTCGGCGTGGATGACCTTGGCCTCGGGCGCGAAGGTCGACAGCTGGCCGGTGACGCGGTCGTCGAAGCGGGCGCCGAGGGCGATGATCAGGTCGGACTTCTGCAGGCCCGTGACGGCGGCGACCGAGCCGTGCATCCCGGGCATCCCGAGGTGCAGCTCGTGGCCGTCGGGCAGCGCGCCGCGGGCCATCAGGGTGGTGACGACCGGGATGCCGGTGAGCTCGACGAAGCGCGCCAGCTCCTCGCTGGCCCGGGCCCGGATGACCCCGCCGCCGACGTACAGCACGGGGCGCTCGGCGGCGGCGATGAGGCGGGCCGCCTCGCGGATCTGCTTGCCGTGCGGGCGGGTGACGGGGTGGTAGCCCGGGAGCGCGATCTTCGGCGGCCACGAGAACGTGGTGCGCGCCTGGAGGGCGTCCTTGGAGATGTCGACGAGCACCGGTCCGGGGCGGCCGGTGGAGGCGATGTGGAAGGCCTCGGCGATGACCCGCGGGATGTCGGCGGCGTCGGTGACGAGGTAGTTGTGCTTCGTGATCGGCATCGTGATGCCCCGGATGTCGGCCTCCTGGAAGGCGTCGGTGCCGATGGCGGCCGAGCTGACCTGGCCGGTGATGGCGACGATCGGCACCGAGTCCATGTACGCGTCGGCGATCGGGGTCACGAGGTTGGTGGCGCCCGGGCCGGAGGTGGCCATGCAGACGCCGACCCGGCCGGTGGCGGCCGCGTAGCCCTCGGCCGCGTGGCCCGCGCCCTGCTCGTGGCGCACGAGGATGTGGCGGACCTTGACCGAGTCCAGCAGCGGGTCGTACGCGGGCAGGATGGCCCCGCCCGGGATGCCGAAGACGGTGTCGACGTCCAGCGCCTCGAGCGACATGACCAGGCTCTGGGCGCCGGTGACCTCGACCGGGGCCTTGGAGCGCGCCTGCTGCGCCATCCGGGCGGGGGACGGCGCCGTCGGGGCCGGGGCCAGGGTCGTGGGGGGAGCCGGCGTGGTGTCGCTCACGAGGGTGTCACCGCTTCCTTGTCGTGGATGTCGGACGGGTCGACGCACAAAAAAACCCTCCTGCCCCGGGTGGGACGACGGAGGGAGCGCGCCTGGTGGTGCTGGTCAGGCGCGCTGCGCAAGTACGAGGACTCGGGCCACGTGACCACTGTGACCCCGGGCCGCGGGCGTGTCAACCGGCGAGACGGGCGGTCCCACCATCCGGACCCGTGAGGTGGCTCACCGCCGGGAGCGGCCCGCCGGTCACCCGAGCGGTGGGATGACGCGCCGCCAGCCGTGCTCGTCCGGGGACGCCCCGGTCTGCACCGCCAGCAGCCGCTCGCGCAGGGCCGCGGTGACCAGGCCGGTGCCGCCGTCGCCGACGACCCATTCGGCCCCCTCGCGACGGACCCGCCCGACCGGGGTCAGCACCGCGGCCGTCCCGCAGGCGAAGACCTCGGTGAGCGCCCCCGAGCGGGCGTCGGCCTCCCAGTCCTCCACCGAGATCCGGCCCTCCTCGACCTCCATCCCGAGGTCGCGCGCCAGGGTGAGCAGCGAGTCGCGGGTGATGCCGGGCAGCAGCGTGCCGGTGAGGGCGGGGGTGACCAGGCGCGGCCCGTCGGCGCCGGCGTACACGAACAGCAGGTTCATCCCGCCGAGCTCCTCGACCCAGCGGCGTTCGACGGCGTCGAGGAAGACCACCTGGTCGCAGCCCTGCTCGGCCGCCTCGGCCTGGGCGGCCAGCCCCGCCGCGTAGTTGGCCGCACACTTGGCGGCCCCGGTACCCCCCGGCGCGGCCCGCACGAAGTGGTCGGCGACCCAGACCGTGACCGGGGTGAGCCCGCGCGGGAAGTAGTCGGCCGCCACGAAGGCGGTGAGCACGAAGAGGCACTCCTCGGAGGGGCGCACGACCAGCTCGGGCTCGCTGGCGAAGAGCAGCGGCCGCACGTAGAGCGTCTGCCCCGGCGCGCTCGGCACCCAGGCGTGGTCGTACCCGACCAGCAGGTCGACGGCCGCGGTGAACACCTCGACCGGCAGCTCGGGCAGGCACAGCCGGCGCGCCGACGCCCGGAAGCGCTCGGCGTTGGCCTCCGGGCGGAAGGCGGCGACCGAGCCGTCGGGCCCGCGGTAGACCTTGAAGCCCTCGAACACCGACTGCCCGTAGTGCAGCGCCGACGTCGCCGGGTCGAGCGCCAGCGGCCCGTAGGGGGTGAGCCGCGCGTCCTCCCAGCCGCCCTGGCGGGTCCAGCGGATGGTCAGCATGTGCTCGGTGAAGACCCGGCCGAAGCCCGGGTCGCGCATCCGGTCGGCCCGGGCCGCGTCGGTCAGGGGGGTGGTCGTCGGCTCCACCGTGACCGGCAGCCCGGCGAGGGTCGCCCGCGGGGCGGGCGTGGTCACGACCGCTCCTCGACCTCGGGCCCGCCGGTGGCGCCGGCCGCCGCGGCCTTCTCGGCGATGAGGGCGTCGATGCCGAGCACCTCGTCCATCCCCGCTCCCGCGGCGAAGGCCGCCTGCCACTGCTCCTCGCGGCGGGCCACGACCCCGGCCCGCTCGAGCACCTCGGCCAGGCCGCCCCTCCGCACGACCACGACGCCGCTGCGGTCGGCGCGCACCACGTCCCCCGGGTGCACCCCCACCCCGCCGAGCTGCACCGGCACGTTGAGCGCGCCGGGCCCGGCGTTGGAGCCGGTGGCGGGATGCGCGCCGCGGGCGTGCACGGGCAGCCCCAGCTCCTCCAGCCCCTCCACGTCGCGCACGGCGCCGTCGACGACCATCCCCACGCAGCCGCGGGCCTGCAGCCGCCCGCCGATGACGTCGCCGATGACGGCGGCGTCGAGGCGACCCCCGGCGTCGACCACCAGCACGTCACCGTCGTGCACGACGTCGGGCGACTTGAGGATGAAGAGGATGTCGCCGGGGGCGGTCCACAGCGTGACGGCCGGCCCGCAGATCTCGGCGGCCGCCACCATCGGGGCGATGCCGGGGCCGACGGCCGCGATGGGGCCACCGCCGTCGGCGATCTGGGTCGTGGGGAGCTGCGCGAGCGCCGCCACCAGCGCCGGGTCGGGACGCTCGACCTCGGTCTCGACCGTCCACGCCTGCGGGTGCCAGCGGCTCACCGTGCCTCCTCGTCTCGCCCGGGCCGGCGCGGTGCCGGGGGCGCCCCCATCCTGACGGGCCGGGACGCCACGGGCCAAGGGGCGACCGACGGGTGGTCCCCCGCCCACGGCCCCGCCTCACATCTGCGCGTGCGCCAGCTGCCCGAGCATCTCGGGCCCCCGGCGGTCCAGCCGCCGGCCGCCCACCAGGACGCCGAGGGCCAGCAGCCCCAGCCCGTAGAGCGCGCTGGCCACCAGCACCACCCAGCGCCCCACCGGCCGCTCGAGGGTGAGCACCGCCCCGAGCACCACCGGCACGACGAGCAGCAGCGGGCCGACGAACGACACCAGGGCCGTCAGGCAGCCCTGGGCGGCGCCCCCCGAGGTCGCCGCGAAGGGGTTGCCCCCGGTGCGCGGCGCGGTGCCCGGCAGGTAGGCGCCGACCGCGAGCGCCAGCGCCAGGGCGGCGAGGAAGGAGGCCAGCACCACGCTCCCCCAGGCCACCGCGTGCTCGATGACGCCGAGCGCCACCGAGACGACGTAGGTGATCGCCACGGCCGGCGCGAAGACGATGACCGAGGCCAGCGCGCGTCCGAGCCGGTCCTCCCACCCCCGCAGCCCCGTGGTCAGGTGCAGCCACCAGGCCTCGCCGTCGAAGGCGAGGTCGTTCATCAGGGTCAGGCCGGCGAAGACGGCCAGCGTGACGACGCCGGCGCCGGCCAGCCCCGGGGTGCCGGTCACCACGCTCTGCACCACGAAGAACACCGGCAGCACGGCGGTGCGCAGGGCGATCGCCACCAGCCGGCTGTCGCGGTACCAGGCCCGGATGCGGCGCGCGGTGACGGTGGCGACGGGCGAGTGCCCCAGCACCGCGGGCAGCAGGCGCCCGGCGCCGATGCTCTGGCCCCCGCTGCTGGTCAGGGGGGAGGTGAGGACGCGCTCGAGCTGGCGCACCCACACCGCCCACAGCACCACCAGCAGGGCCACGGCCAGCAGCAGGTGCACCGCGGCCGGCAGCCACCGGCCGCTCGCCACGTCGAAGGGCAGCGCCCAGGCCCAGCCGGTGGGGAACCACGACGCGGCCCGCGCCACCGGGCCGGCGTCGAAGGCGAAGAGGGCGTCGATGCGCTGCCCCCGGGCCACGGCGAGGTTGAGCGAGAGCGGCAGCAGCGTCGTGAGCGAGACGATGGCGGCGCCGACCAGCCGCCCGGTGCGGGTGGTCATGACCCGCGCCAGCAGGGTGGTGACCGCGCGCGAGGCGACGACCGCGGTGAGGGTGCCGAGCACGGCCGCCAGCGCGGCGGCCGGCACCGCCACCGGGGCGCTGAGCCAGGCGAGCACCTGGAAGAACGACAGGCCCATGAGCATCAGGGCGGGGATGCCGGTGAGCGTCGCGGCCAGCAGGCCCCGGGCCAGGGTGCGGGCCGGCACCGGCAGCACGGCGAAGCGGGCCGGGTCGAGCACGTTGTCGACGCCGGCGGCGATGAGGCCGAGCACCACCCACATCAGGGTGAGGCCGGTGAAGATCGGCACCGTGATCGCGGTGAGCGCGGGCGGGCGCAGCGCCAGCAGCCCGATGAGCGGGCCGAGGACCACGACGACGCCGAGGGCCGCCAGCCCCCCGAGCACCGAGGAGGTGAGGTGCAGCGAGCTGCGCGACATGGCAGTCCACCACATCCGCAGCCGGAGGCGGACGACGAGCCCGGTCACGGGCCGCCCTGGAGCCCGGCGCCCAGCCAGCCGAGCCCGTCGCCCACGACCTCCCCGGCACCGACGAGCTCGAGGAAGCGGTCGTGCAGCGAGCCGCCGCGGGTCAGACCGGCGACGGTGTCCTCGGCCAGCACCCGGCCGCCCGCGACCACCGCCACCCGGTCGCACAGGCCCTCGACCAGCTCCATGACGTGGCTCGACATCACCACGGTGCCGCCGGAGGCCACGTAGCGCCGCAGGATGGTGCGGATGGTCTGGCCGGAGACCGGGTCCACGGCCTCGAACGGCTCGTCGAGCACCAGCAGCCGGGGGGCGTGGATGAGCGCGGCGGCCAGGCTGATCTTCTTGACCATGCCGGCGCTGTAGTCGGCGACCACGGTGCGGGCGTCGCCGGCGAGGTCGAGCACGGTGAGCAGCTCGGTGGTGCGCTCGACCACGACGTCGTGCGGCATCCGGCGCAGCGCCCCGACGTACTGCAGCAGCTCACGCCCCGAGAGCTGCTCGAAGAGCCGCATCCCGTCGGGCGCGATGCCCATGACGGACTTGGCGGCGGCGGGGTCGGCCCACACGTCGATGCCCAGGACGCGCGCCGTGCCGGCAGTCGGGCGCAGCAGCCCGGTCGCCATCGACAAGGTCGTGGTCTTGCCGGCGCCGTTGGGCCCGACCAGGCCGTACAGCGACCCCCGGGGGACCGACAGGCAGAGCTCGTGGACGACCCGCCGCCCCCGGAACTCCTTGACCAGGCCCACCAGCTCGAGCGCGGGCCCCTCCCCCACGGGGTCAGTCACACACGGCGCCGGTGCTCGCGCTCTGGACGAGCTTGCGGTACTTGGCGAGCACGCCCCGGGCGTACTTGGGCTCGGGCGCGGTGACGCCCTCGGCCCGCCGGCGGTCGAGCTCGGCCTCGTCGACCAGCAGGTCGAGGGTGCCGCCGGCGACGTCGAGCCGGATGCCGTCGCCGTCGCGCACGAACGCGATGGGGCCCTCGTCGACGGCCTCGGGGGCCACGTGGCCGACGCAGAGCCCGGTGGTGCCGCCGGAGAAGCGGCCGTCGGTGAGCAGCAGCACGTCCTTGCCGAGCCCGGCGCCCTTGATCGCCCCGGTGACCGCGAGCATCTCGCGCATCCCGGGGCCGCCCTTGGGGCCCTCGTAGCGGATGACGACGACGTCGCCGGCGCCGAGGCTGCCGTCCTCGACGGCATCCATCGCGGCCCGCTCGCCGTCGAAGACCCGGGCGGTGCCCTCGAACACGTCGGAGTCGAACCCGGCCGACTTGACCACCGCGCCCTCGGGAGCGAGCGAGCCCTTGAGGATGGTGATGCCGCCGGTCCTGTGGATGGGCTCCCGCATCGCCCGCACGACCTTGCCGTCGACGTCCGGCGGCGCGATGGAAGCGAGGTTCTCGGCCATGGTGCGGCCGGTGACGGTGAGGCAGTCGCCGTGCAGCAGACCGGCGTCGAGCAGCGCGCGCATGACGACCGGCACCCCGCCGACGCGGTCGACGTCGGTCATCACGTACTGGCCGAAGGGCTTGACGTCGGCCAGGTGCGGCACCCGGGCGCCCACGCGCACGAAGTCGTCGAGGGTGAGGTCGACGTCGGCCTCGTGCGCGATGGCCAGCAGGTGCAGCACCGCGTTGGTCGAGCCACCGAAGGCCATCACCACCGCGATGGCGTTCTCGAAGGCCTCCTTGGTCATGATGTCGCGCGCGGTGATGCCGCGCCGCAGGAGCTCGACGACGGCCTCCCCGGACTTGCGGGCGAAGCCGTCGCGGCGACGGTCGGTGGCCGGCGGCGCGGCCGAGCCGGGCAGCGACATCCCGATGGCCTCGGCCACCGACGCCATCGTGTTGGCGGTGTACATGCCACCGCAGGCGCCCTCGCCGGGGCAGATCGCCCGCTCGATGGCGTCGACGTCCTCGCGGCTCATCAGGCCCCGGGCGCAGGCGCCCACGGCCTCGAAGGCGTCGATGATGGTGACGGTGCGCTCGCTGCCGTCGGACATCTTCGCGATGCCCGGCAGGATCGAGCCCGCGTAGAGGAACACCGACGCCAGGTCGAGGCGGGCCGCGGCCATCAGCATCCCCGGCAGCGACTTGTCACAGCCGGCGAGCAGCACCGAGCCGTCGAGGCGCTCGGCGCTCATGACGGTCTCGACCGAGTCGGCGATGATCTCGCGCGAGACGAGCGAGAAGTGCATGCCCTCGTGGCCCATCGAGATGCCGTCGGAGACGGAGATGGTGCCGAACTCGAGGGGGTAGCCGCCCCCGGCGTGGACGCCGTCCTTGACGGCCTTGGCGAGCCGGTCGAGCGGGAGGTTGCACGGCGTGATCTCGTTCCACGAGCTGGCCACCCCGATCTGCGGCTTGGCCCAGTCGTCGTCACCCATGCCGACGGCGCGCAGCATCCCGCGCGAGGCGGTCTTCTCGAGACCGTCGGTGACGTCGCGGCTACGGGGCTTGATGTCGGGCGTGGTCGTCATGCCGGTCATCCTAGGTTCGCTCCCGCTGTCCTGTGCGGGTGTCCCGACGAGTGGCCGCGAGGCTGGTTCACGCGGCCTCGGGCACCAGGCGCCAGTAGGCCAGCGCGAGGGAGGTGGCCACCGCCATCCACACCGCGTACGGCACCAGGACCCACCCGGCCCACGGCAGCGACCCTGCCGCCACGACCACCAGGGCCACGGTGAGGAGCAGCGCCACGACCAGCGCCAGCGCGGCCCGGCCGAGATCGTGGGGGACGTAGAAGGCGTGCGCCCAGGTGAGGGCAGCCGCCACCGACGCGACGAGCAGGGCCAGGAAGCCCAGCGCCTCCCCGGTCGGGCGGGTCCACGCGATGGCCACACCGCTCACCGTGAGAGCGAGGAAGTTCAGCGGCCACACCACCCCGAACACCCAGGGGGGCGGCTGCCACGACGGCTTGGGGAGCGCGTCGTACCAGCCCGGGTCGGAGGAGACCCAGCGGCCGGAGAGGACGGCGTAGAGCGCCACCACCACCAGCACGGCTGCGACCAGCAGGGCCCGGGTCATGCCTCCCCCCGGGCCGTCCCCACCCGCCGCGGCCACCAGAAGCGGTCACCCAGGATGAGCGCGATGGCCGGCACCAGCACGGTGCGCACGACCAGGGTGTCGAGCAGCACACCGACGCAGATGATGACGCCGAGCTGCGCCAGCACGACCAGGGGCAGCACGCCCAGCACGGCGAAGACCGCGGCCAGCAGGATGCCGGCGCTGGTGATGACGCCGCCGGTGGCCGCGAGCGCCCGCAGCATGCCCTGCCGGGCCCCGTGCGCGCGGGCCTCCTCGGCCGCGCGGGTGACGAGGAAGATGTTGTAGTCGACCCCCAGTGCCACCAGGAACACGAAGGCGAGCAGAGGCACGCCGTCGTCGAGACGCTCGAACCCGAGCACCTGGGTGAAGATCACCCACGAGAGGCCGAGGCTCGCCAGGTAGGTACCCACCACCGTCGCCACCAGGACGAGCGGCGCCACGACCGAGCGCAGCAGCAGCCCCAGGGCCACGAGCACCAGCCCGAGGATCAGCGGGAAGACGACCGTGCGGTCGCGGGTGGAGGCGCGTGCGGTGTCGAGCGCCTCGGCCTCGGTGCCGCCGACGTGGGTGTCGGGCATCGAGGCGAGCGCGTCCCGCACCGCGATGACCGTGCGCTCGGCCGCCGGGGAGCCGGGCTCGGCCGCGAAGACGGCGGCCACCTCGCTGACCCCGCCGCTGCTGGCGACGGGCCGGGCGCTCGCCACGCCGTCGACCTGGGCGACGGTGGCCGCGAGGGCCTCGGCGTCGTCGGTGCGCGAGACGACCAGCGTCGGGTCGGCCGACCCCGCCGGGAAGGACTCCGCCAGCCGCTCGGCGGCAGCGATGGCCTCGGGCTTCTGGAGGAACTGGTCGGCGGCGTCGAGGCCGGTACGGATCTGGGTGATGCCTGCGGCGGCGATGGCGAGGACGGCGAGGGTGACCGCGACGAAGACGGCGGGGCGGCCGGCGACGGCATCGCCGACGCGACGCCACGGGGAGCGCGAGTCGGCCAGGCTGGCCTGCCCGACGTGCGGCACCTTCGGCCAGAACACCCAGCGCCCGAAGACGACGAGGGCGGCCGGCAGCACCACCAGGGCGAAGGTCGCGGCCACGAGGACGCCCACCGCACACGCGAGCCCGAGCCCACGGGTCGACGGGAACACCGACAGCAGCAGGGTGAGCAGGCCGAGCGTCACGGTCACGGCACTCGAGAGCACGGCCTCGGCGGTGCGGCCCAGGGCGTGGGCCATCGCGTCGCGTCGGTCCTCGAAGACCCGGAGCTCGTCGCGGTAGCGAGAGATGAGCAGCAGGGCGTAGTCGGTGCCGGCGCCGAACACGAGCACCGAGAGGATGCCGATGGTCGACTCGTCCCACTGCACGTCGAAGAAGGCCAGGGTGCGCGTGGCGAGCACGGCGGCCAGCTGGTCGGCGGCGCCCACCACGGTCAGCGGCACGAGCCAGAGCACCGGGCTGCGGTAGGTGATGACGAGCAGCAGGGCCACCACCGACGCGGTGGCCGCGAGGAGGCGCACGTTCGCACCGTCGAAGACCGCGGCCAGGTCGGCCTGGATGGCCGCGGGACCGGTGACCTGGGCGGTGAGACCTGGGGGGAGGTCGGCCGAGGCGGCGGCGCGCAGCTCGGTGACGACCTGGGCGGTCTCGGTGGCGTCCTTGGTGGTGACGGGCACGACGATGGTGGCGGCGGTGCCGTCCTCAGCGACCCGGGCCGGCGCACCGGTGGCCCCGGGCAGGCTGCGGGCGCGTTCCTGCACCACGGCGAGCTGCTCGGCGGTGAGGGGGGTGTCGGCGGCGTAGAGCACGATCGCGGTCGACCCCTCGGCCTCGGGCAGCTCGGCCCGCAGCTCGGCGGCGGCCCGGCTGTCGGAGCCGATGGGGAGGGCGGCGATCGTGGTGGGCGGCTGCTCGGCCTGGCCCACGACGCCGATGACGGCCCCCGCTCCCAGCAGCGCGAACAGGGCCAGGAGCCCCGCCACCCACCGCCGCGTGATCAGCTCCGCGATCCGGCCCATCGGTGTTCTCCCTTGGTAGAGTGGTAGTTCAGGTGATGATTCACCAAGTTACTAAGTAGGTGAGTGATATTACGGACCCGACACCCCGGGGCGCAAACCACCCGACGGACGAGCGCACCTCCGACGCCGAGATGCTGCAGACCGTCGTCCCCGCGTACCGGTCGTCGGGCTCGCTCGAGGCGCTCCAGGAGCTGGTCGACGTCGCCGGCCAGGTGCCCCACGAGGTCGCCCGCCGCGCCGGGCTGTCGGTGAGCGAGCTGCACTCGCTGCGTCACCTCATGGCGGCTCCGATGGGCCCGGTCGAGCTCGCCCGCGAGCTGGGCGTCACCTCGGCCGCCTCCTCCGGAGTGGTGGACCGGCTCGTCGCGCGTGGCCACGCGCAGCGCCGCCCGCACGCGGGCGACGGCCGCCGCACCGAGGTCGTCATCACCGACTCGGGTCGTCTCGAGATCCTCACCCGGCTCGCCCCCATGTTCGCCGGCCTGGCCGAGACCGACGCCGCTCTCACCGACGCCGAGCGCGCGGTCGTCGAGCGCTACCTGCGCGGGGCCACGGCCGCCATGCGGGCGCTGATGTGAGCGACTCCCCCTCCGGGCCCGCGGCCGGGCATGCGGCCGCGGCCGGGGCCGCGCGGGCCGCCGCCCGCGGTCTCGACACGCTGCTCGACCGCGCCGTCGCCCCGGGCTTCACCGCTCTCGGGCTCGGGGTCCGGCGCCGGCTGCCCGGGTGGCCGGCCGACCCGGCGCCCCACGCGCTGCGCGGGCACGCCGTGGCGGTCACCGGCGCCTCGTCCGGGCTCGGCCGGCGCACCGCGCTCGACCTGGCCACGCTGGGGGCGCGGGTGCACCTGGTGGTGCGCGACGTCGGGCGGGGCGAGGTCGTGGCCGACGAGGCCCGGGCCGCCAACGGCCACCCCGACGTCGCCCGGGTGTGGCGCTGCGACGTGTCCGACCTGGCGTCGGTGCGGGCCTTCGCCGAGGCCTTCCGCGCCGAGGGCGGCCCCCTGCGCGGCCTGGTGCACAACGCCGGCGCCCTGCCGGCGCAGCGCACGGAGTCGACCCAGGGGCACGAGCTCACCCAGGCCCTCCACGTGCTCGGGCCGGTCCTGATGACCGAGCTGCTGCTGCCCGAGCTCGCGGCCGATGCCGGGCGGGTCGTGTTCGTCACCTCGGGCGGGATGTACACCCAGGCCTTGCCGGCCGACGACCCCGAGTACCGGGGCGACCCCTACAGCGGCAGCGTCGCGTACGCCCGCAGCAAGCGCGGCCAGGTCGAGCTGCTCCCCGTGCTGGCGCGGCGGTGGGGCGCCGACGGAGTGTCGGTCCACGCGACGCACCCCGGATGGGCCGCCACCCCGGGGCTCGACTCCTCACTCCCCCGGTTCGCCGCTGCGCTGCGCCCGGTCCTGCGCAGCGACACCGCGGGCGCCGACACCACGGTGTGGCTGCTGGCCACCGACGCGCCCCTCGCGCCCGGTCGCCTGTGGCACGACCGCCGGCCCCGGCCCACCCACGTGCTCGCCCGCACCCGCCCGGGCGGCGACGAGGTCGGGCGGTACTGGCGGTGGGTCGCCGACGCCACCGGGCTCGACCCGCGCTGAGCCGGCCCGTGCGGTCGCCGCCCGGCGACCGGGTGCGATCGTCGCGGAGCCTGCGGTTGCGTCGCCCCAGCGCGCCGCCTCCCGGCCGCTCCGAGGAGTAGTCCCCCCAGGAGGTCCGGATGCTCCGAGTACCGGGCCACACCGTCGCGGCGCACCGCCCACCCCCTGCTTTGCCCTTCGGAGCACATGGATGTCTGCTCCGACATCCGAGCGGGAGCGCACGTCCTGGAGCACACGGACAGGTGCTCCGAAGGCTGGGCCGGCCCGGATCCGGGAGCATCCGGACCTGCTGCCACCACACCCACAACGGGGCCGGCAGGGTCCGACGGCGGCGGGACGTGCCGTGCCCGGCCCGGCCGCGGCGGGGGCGCCAGCCGTGCGGCCCGGGAGACGGCCGGGCCGTCAGTCGAGCGGCAGGAGGTGCCGTCCGCTACGCCGGCCCCACAGCAGATAGGCCGCCGGCAGCACCCCCGCCGAGCTCACCACCGCCAGGGCCACCGCCCACGCCGCCTTCGGACCCGCGACCTGAGCCCCCGGGCGGGTGCGCAGGTCGGCCAGCGCCCAGGCCCGCAACCCCGCATCGAGCGCAGCGACCCCGACCAGGGCCGCCCTCCCCTGCGGCGGGAGGTCCTGCCAGCGCCGTCGAGACCGGCTCATCGCTCCTCCCCCCGGGCCACGTGGAAGCGTTCGAGCCGTGCGTCGCCGAACGAGAGGTCGGCCCACCGCCCTGCGTAGTGGAGCACGGCCAGCGCGCAGGTGGGGAAGCCCTCGGCCATCGCGCGGTGCCCGTCGGCACTACCCTCCCCGTCGGCCAGCAGCTCTGCCAGGACCGGGATGCCGGGGGCGTGGCCGATGACCATCACCACGTCGGCGTCGTCGTCGGCCTCGCGGACCACGTCGAGCAGCACGTCGGGCGTGGCGCCGTAGATGCGGCGGTCGTGGCGGACCTCGCCCTCGGAGCAGCCCGCCTCCCACATCACCTCGCAGGTCTGCCGGGTGCGCTCCGCCGTGGAGCACAGCACCTCGTCGAGGCCGATGCCCTCGCGGCACAGCCATCGGCCGGCCTCGGCGGCGTCGCGGCGGCCTCGCGCGGTGAGCTCGCGGTCGTGGTCGCCCCCGGGGTTGCTCTCCTCCGTCTTGGCGTGGCGGAGGAGGACGAGCGTTCGGTCTCGCGCGGCGCGGGTCATACCCCGATCATCCTCCTGCCGCGCCGCCACGTCAGCCCCGACGCGACCCGGGCCGGATCACCCTCCGCGGGGCTAGGGTCGCAGTCAGCGGGCGTGCGCCGCGCCGCCCCGAGCGAAGAAGGCCCCCATGAGCGCGTACGACGAGATCCTCTCCGCCCTCCCGGTCGGCGACATCGCGGGCCGCCTCGGCGCCTCGCCCGACCAGGTCCGCCAGGCCGCCTCGGCCGCCCTGCCGGCCCTCCTCGGCGGGATGAGCGCCAACGCCCAGGAGCCGTCGGGGGCGAGCTCGCTGGTCGACGCCCTGGGCCGGCACGACCCGACCCTCCTCGACGGCGGGGTCTCGCTCGACCAGGTCGACGAGGCGGACGGCCAGCGCATCGCGGGGCACGTGTTCGGCGCCCAGCAGGAGGCGGTCGCCGCGCGGCTGGGCGAGTCCCCGCTCAGCGGGGCCGACGTGGGCGGCCAGCTGGTGCAGCGCATCATCCCCCTCCTGGCGCCCATCGTGATGTCCTGGCTCGCGAAGCAGGTGCTCGGCGGGGCCCGGGGCGGTGCGGCCACCGGGGGTGCCGGCGGCTTGCAGGACGTCCTGGGCCAGGTGCTGGGCAACGCCACCGGCCGCTCGGGGCCGGCCGGCGGTGCGCCCAGCTCGGGCGGCATCGACGCGGGCAGCATCATCGGCGACGTCCTCGGCGGCCTCCTCGGCGGCGGCCGCCGCTGACGTGTCGGACCTGCACTGCCCGGCCCGGGTGTTCCTGGCGCGCCCCGGTGAGGACGAGCTCGGCCCGGCCGGTGCCGGGGAAGCCCTGACGGCGGCCGGGGATGCCCTGACGGGCGCCGGGGGTGCCCTGACAGCGGCCGGGCGCGACCAGGCCCGCGCCCTCGGCGAGCGGCTGCGCGGCGAGAACGTGGCGCGTGTCTGGTCCAGCCCGCTCCCGAGCGCGGCGCAGACCGCCGAGATCGCGGCGGCCGTCCTCGGCGTCCCCGTGGTCGTGCGCGAAGGCCTGCGCGAGTCCGACGGCGGCCTCCCCGGCGGCGAGCGCATCGCCGACGTCGTCGACCGGGTCCGGGCCGTGCTCGAGGAGGTCGCCGACACGCACCGGGGCGAGGCCGTCCTGGTGGTCTCGCACGGCGAGGCGCTCGGGGCCGGCGTACCCGCGCTGGTCGGCGCACCGCGCGCGAGCGCCCGTGACCTGGTGCCGCCGCCGGGCGACGTCCTGCTCCTCGAGGCCGACGAGGACGGCTGGCGCCGCCTCCCCTGACCCCGGGGACCCCGAGGGCCGGTCAGGCCTGGCCGAGCCGCTCCAGGATGATCGTGCGGGCCACGCCGGCGTCGGCCTGGCCCTTCATCTCACGCATGACCTGGCCGATGAGCGCGCCCACGGCCTGCACCTTGCCGTCGCGGATCTTGTCGGCGACGTCGGGGTTGGCCGCGATGACGGCGTCGACCGCGGCCTCGAGCGCGCCGGTGTCCTGCACCAGCTCGAGCCCGCGGGCGTCGGCGACCGCGGTGGGCGTGCCCTCGCCGTCGAGGACGCCCTCCCAGGCCTGGCGGGCCATCGAGTCGTTGAGCCGGCCGGCGGTGACGAGCCCCTCGAGCTCGACCACGTGCGCTGGGGTCACCCCGAGCCGCTCGGCGTAGGTGGGCACGTCCTCGCCCTCGGTGTTGGCGCGCCGGGCGATCTCTCCCGACCACCACTTGCGGGCCGCGGCCGGCGAGGCCCCGGCGGCCACGGTCTCCTCGACCAGCTCGACGAGCCCGGCGTTCATCACGTCACGCATCTCGAGGTCGCTGTAGCCCCAGGTGGTCTGCAGACGGCGACGGCGTTCGGCGGGCGGCTCGGGCAGCGTCGCGCGCAGCGCCTCGACGGTCTCGGCGGCGGGGGCCACCGGCACCAGGTCGGGCTCGGGGAAGTAGCGGTAGTCGTCGGCGTCGGACTTGGGCCGGCCGGAGGTCGTGATGCCGGTGTCCTCGTGCCAGTGACGGGTCTCCTGCGTGATCGAGCCTCCGCCGGAGAGCACCGCGGCGTGCCGCCCGATCTCGTAGCGGACCGCCCGCTCGACCGAGCGCAGCGAGTTGACGTTCTTGGTCTCGGTCCGGGTGCCGAGCACCGCGCTGCCCTTCGGCATCAGCGACAGGTTGACGTCGCAGCGCATCGAGCCCTGCTCCATCTTCACGTCCGACACCTCGAGCGCCTTGAGCAGGTCGCGCAGCGTCGCCACGTAGGCCTTGGCGACCTCGGGCGCGCGCTCCCCCGCGCCGAGCATCGGCTTGGTGACGATCTCGACGAGCGGGATGCCGGCGCGGTTGTAGTCGACCAGGCTGTGGGTGGCGCCGTGGATGCGGCCGGTGGAGCCGCCGACGTGCAGCGACTTTCCGGTGTCCTCCTCCATGTGGGCCCGCTCGATCTCGACGCGGTACGTCGAGCCGTCGTCGAGCTCGACGTCGAGGTACCCCTCGAACGCGATGGGCTCGTCGTACTGCGAGGTCTGGAAGTTCTTCGGCATGTCCGGGTAGAAGTAGTTCTTCCGCGCGAACCGGCACCACGGCGCGATGGAACAGTTGAGCGCCAGCCCGATCCGGATGGCCGACTCGACGGCCTTCTCGTTGACCACCGGCAGCGCGCCGGGCAACCCGAGGCACACCGGGCAGGTCTGGGTGTTGGGCTCGGCCCCGAACTCCGTCGGGCAGCCACAGAA
Organism: Nostocoides sp. Soil756; assembly: GCF_001428065.1. Taxonomy (GTDB): domain Bacteria; phylum Actinomycetota; class Actinomycetes; order Actinomycetales; family Dermatophilaceae; genus Phycicoccus. The sequence continues at coordinate 664,836 of NZ_LMSE01000004.1, read as the reverse complement.
CATCTTGGTGGCGGTGCCCAGCTCGACGTGGACCTCGAGGCCCATCACGGGGTCGTAGGTCGCGAGGGCCTCGTCGAAGCCCAGCACGGGCTCGGTCGCGGTGCTCATCGGGCCACCTCCGTCAGGTCGGGCGCACGGTCCAGGAGGGGGCCTCCCCAGGCGGCCGTCAGGCGCGCCTCGAGAGCGGCGCCGACGGCGTACAGGCGGTCGTCGGCCATCGCGGGGGCGAGGACCTGGAAGCCCGCCGGGAGGCCGTCCTCGTCGGCCAGCCCGCTCGGCACCGAGAGCCCCGGGATGCCGGCGAGGTTGGCCGGGATGGTGGCGATGTCGTTGAGGTACATCGCCATCGGGTCGTCGAGCTTGTCGCCGAGGCGGAAGGCCGTCGTTGGCGCCGTGGGGCTGACGAGGACGTCGGCCCGCTCGAACGCGGCGGCGAAGTCGTTCGCGATGAGGCGGCGCACCTTCTGGGCCGAGCCGTAGTAGGCGTCGTAGTAGCCCGAGGAGAGGGCGTAGGTGCCGAGGATGATGCGGCGCTTGACCTCATCGCCGAAGCCGGCGTCGCGGGTGGCCGCCATGACCTGCTCGGCGCTGGGGGCGTCGACGCCCTCGGGGCTCACCCGCAGGCCGTAGCGCATGGCGTCGAACTTCGCCAGGTTGCTCGAGGCCTCGCTGGGGAGGATCAGGTAGTAGGCGGCCAGGGCGTAGCTGAAGCTCGGGCAGGAGACCTCGACGACCTCGGCGCCGGCGTCGACCAGGTGCTGCACGGCCTCCTCGAAGCGCGCCTGCACCCCGGCCTGGAACCCCTCGCCGGTGAGCTCCTTGACGATGCCGATGCGCATCCCCGAGACGTCGGCGCGGCGGGCGGCCTCGACGACGGCGGGCACCGGGGCGTCGATCGAGGTCGAGTCCATCGGGTCGTGCCCGGCGATGACCGCGTGCAGCAGGGCGGAGTCGAGCACGGTGCGGCTGCACGGCCCGGCCTGGTCGAGCGAGGAGGCCAGCGCCACGAGGCCGTAGCGCGAGACACCACCGTAGGTGGGCTTGGCCCCCACGGTGCCGGTGACCGCCGCGGGCTGGCGGATGGAGCCGCCGGTGTCGGTGCCGATGGCCAGCGGCGCCTGGAACGACGCGACGACCGAGCTCGAGCCGCCGCCGGAGCCCCCGGGGATGCGGTCGAGGTCCCACGGGTTGTGGCTCGGGCCGAAGGCGCTGTGCTCGGTGGAGGAGCCCATCGCGAACTCGTCCATGTTGGTCTTGCCCAGGATCGGCATCCCGGCCTCGCGCAGGCGGGTCACCAGCGTGGCGTCGTAGGGCGGCACCCAGCCATCGAGGATGCGGGAGCCGCACGTGGTCGGCAGGCCGCTGGTGGCCAGGACGTCCTTGACGGCGACCGGCACGCCCGCCATCCGGTGCAGCGACTCGCCGGCGGCGCGGCGCCGGTCGACCTCGCCGGCCTGGGCCAGTGCGCCCTCGCCGTCGACGTGGAGGTAGGAGTGCACGGCGCCGTCGACGGCCGCGGTGCGGTCGAGCAGCGCCTGGGTCACCTCGCGGGAGGAGACGGTGCCGGCGCCGAGCAGGTCGGCGAGCTCGGCGGCGGTGGCGCGGGTCAGGTCGGTGGTCACAGGGAGGTCCTCAGGAGGTGCGGGAACGACGGGTGCGGCGGACGGCGCGGGCGCGACCCGTCACTCTTCGTCCAGGATGCGGGGAACGCTGAAGCGCTGCTGCTCGGTCTCGGGCGCGGCCGCCAGGGCGTCCTGCGGGGACAGACTTGGACGCACGACGTCGGGGCGCGTGACGTTGACGATGGGCATCGGATGGCTCATCGGCTCGACGTCGGCGATGGGGGCCTGCTGCACGGTGGCCACCGCCTCGAGGATGACCCCGAGCTCGCCGACCATCCGGTCGAGCTCGGCGTCGGAGAGGTCGATGCGGGCGAGCCCGGCGAGGTGCGCGACGTCGGCGCGGGTGAGGTCGGCCATGGCGGCCAGTCTATGGGTGGCGCGGCGCGACGCCGTGCGGGCCCGTCCACGGCCCGCGGCCGGTGCCCCGGCGCTGCGAGAATCGGGCGGTGCTGACCGACACCGCCTCGCTCCAGACCGTGCTCGACGTCGTCGGCGTCCTGGTCTTCGCGCTCTCGGGCGCCCTCGTGGCGGTGCGCCGCGGCCTGGACCTGTTCGGGATCCTGGTCCTCGCGTGGGTGGCCGGGCTCGGCGGCGGCATCATCCGCGACCTGTTCCTCGGCATCACCCCTCCGGTGGCGGTCAGCGACTGGCGCCTGCTGGCGGCGGCCGTCACGGCCGGGCTCGGGGTCTTCCTCCTGCACGGCACCTGGGAGCAGGCGTTCGCGGCCCACCCGCGCTCCCGCTGGCGCCGGGTGTCCTCGGTGGTGCGCCTCCTCGACGCGGCCGGTCTCGCGGTCTTCGCCGTGAGCGGGGCCCTCGTAGCCCTCGACCGTGGCGCCGCGCCGCTGGCGGCCACCCTCATCGGCGGTATCACGGCCGTGGGCGGCGGGGTCCTGCGCGACGTCCTCGCCCGGCAGGTGCCCGAGGTGCTCCAGCGCGAGCTCTACGCCCTGCCGGCGCTCGCGGGCGCGGGCCTGGTCGTCGTCCTGCGGCACCTGGGCGCCCTGTCGTCGCTGACGGCCTGGGGCGCGGTCGTGCTCGTGTTCGTCATCCGCGTCGTGGCGGTCGCCCTCGACCTCAACGCACCGAGGGCGCTGCGCAGCACGCCGGTCGACTGAGTACTCAGGCGGTCGGACGGCCGGCGTCGACCGTGCCGAGCACCGCGGCGGTGTCGGTGTCCTGCACCAGGTCCGGGCGCTGCTCCACCCAGCCGCGCACCACGGCCAGGGCCTCGCGGAAGCCGGTCTCGGTGGGCCGCAGGGCCGCCACCGTACGACCCTCGCGGTCGAGCAGGAGCACGGCCACGGGGCGGGGGCCCGTCGGTCCGTGGGTGCTCGCCCCCCGGGCCTGCACCCGCCGCAGGTGCGAGAGCCCCGTCTCGCGGCGCCGGCCGAAGGCCCGTCGCGTGACGCCCGCCCGGTCCAGCCGCACCGAGGTCCCCCACAGGGCCCACAGCGACAGCCCGACACCCAGCAGCACGGCGAGCGCCACGGCCCACCCGGCGGTCACGAACGGGCTCCACCCGGTGCGCTCGAACGGCAGGCCCGGGTCGCGGGCCCGCACCGCGTCGACCGCGGCCAGCGCGATCCCCAGGCAGAGCGGGACGCCGAGCGCCGCAGCCAGGACCCGGACCCCGCGAGCGACCTCCACCACGACCTCGCGGCCCGTCGTCTCCACCCCGCCACGCTACCGGCGAGCGCCCGCGTCGGCGCCCCGTCGTCGTCTAGGGTGACCGCCATGGTGGGGAGCCCGGCCGACGACGCGTACGGCGACATCGACGCCCAGATCCGAGAGGCGCAGGAGAGGGCCGACCGTTCGGGGGCCTGGGCCGCCCAGGTCCAGCAGCTCACCGGGCGCGGCACGGCGCTGCGCGGCGGCGTCACGGTCGAGGTCGACCAGGGAGGCACTGTGGTGCGGCTCGGCATCTCCGACGCCGCCGCAGCGCACGGGGGCCAGATGGTGGCCCAGGCCGTGCTGCAGGCCAACACCGCGGCCCAGCAGGACCTGCGCCGTCGGGTCGAGGAGTCGACCAGCGCGATGTTCGGGGCCGGCTCGCCCACCACGGCGGCGGTCGTCGTCGACGAGGTCGCGCGGCACACGCCCGCGGCCGGCGGTGAGCCCACCGAGCCCCCCGGCCCCGCGCGAGGGGGCTCGTGGTGAGCTTCGACGACCTGCGCCGCATCGACGGCCTGACCCAGACCGAGCTCGACCGTCTCGCGGCCCGTGCCCGCGCCGCTCTCGCGTGGCGTCAGACGGTCGAGGCGATGCGCGCCGAGGGCGAGGTCGACGGCGTGCGCGTCACCGTCAACGGCACCGGGTCACTGGTCGACCTGCGGATCCCCACCGCGGCCTGTGCCGACGGCGGCGACGCCCTGGCCGGGCGGGTGAGCGAGGCGATCACCCGGGCCCGCGTCGAGGTGGCCCGGCTGGCCGCCCGCTCGGGCGCCGAGACCTTCGGTGAGGACTCGCCGGAGGCGGCGACCATCCGCGCGTCCTGGGACGACGGCGCCCGCCATCGCCCCCAGGTGGTGGCCGCTGAGACCGACCGGCGCGAGGACCCCCGCCCGCCCAGCGGACCGCCTCCGGCGTCCCCGCCGCCGGGGACCTGGTGACCCTCGGGCGGTGAGGCTCGGCCGGGTCATCCGGCCCGGGTGGCGCTCACGCCTGGCCGACCGCGGTCCAGCCCTTGGCCAGCAGCTTGACGAGGTTGACCACGACGGACCCCATCGCGACCACGATGAGCACGCTCATCAGCGCCCAGAAGCCCCAGCGCACGGCCAGGGCCGCAGCGGACCCGGGGGTCTCGGCGCGCATGGCCGACCACCAGTGGTTCTGGGCGAGTGGGCCGTACCCGCCGGCCTCGCGGGGCAGGAACGGCAGCCACCAGTTGCCGGCGGCGTTGGCGCGCATCGCCTCGGTGACCACCGGCCGGACGATGAGACCCAGCACCAGCAGGACGATCGCCAGCACCCCCAGCCCCACCAGGACGAGCAGGACGCGCAGCCCCCAGACCATCGGCCGTCCCTTCGGTCGACTTCCACGCCCCATCGGACGATGGGGACCGCTCCCCATCGTGTCACCCGGGGAGGCGCGCCTATCCTACGAGCCGAGGGGTCGAGCGACCTCGGGAGGGACGGAGCGACGTGCAGTACGAAGTGAGCCCCACCGGAATCCGTGAACACGCGGTGAGCCTGGCCGGCATCGAGGGCGACCTGCACTCGTGCTCGACGGCCGCGGCGACCACCCTGGACTCGTCGGCGTTCGGTGTCGTCAACGCGTTCCTGAGCACCACCGTGGGCATCTTCGGGGCGGCCGTGAACCTGGGCATCTCGAACGTCGCCGAGGACATGGGCGAGACCGTCGCCACCTTGCGCGCCCAGGCGGCGGCCTACGAGACCATCGACGACAACGCCAGCGGGCGCGTGACCGGGGCCGGGCGATGACCGGCGGCCTGGTCGTCGCGCCGGACGAGCGGTCGGGCACCTCCGGCGCCGGGCTCATCGACTCGGGCTCCTCGCTCTGCCAGGCGATCGCGGACAGGAGCTGGGTCGACGCCGCCCTCTCCGGCGTGGCGGTCGGCTTCGACGCCGTCGCCACCTACAGCGACCCGCTGGGCAGCCTGTTCGCCGCCGGCATCGGCTGGGTCATCGACCACCTGAACCCGATCAAGGGCTGGTTCGACGACCTGGCGGGCAACCCCGAGGCCGTCAGCGCGTTCGCGGGCACGTGGCTCAACGTGGCCAACTCGATCTCGGCCTCCAACACCACCTTCGTCATGGGGGCCAACCAGAAGCTCGAGCGGATGAGCGGCCCCAACATGGAGCGCTACCGCCAGCACGTCGACGAGATGTCCGACAAGCTCACCCTCTACTCCGGTGCGGCGCGGGCCATGTCGATCGGCACCGAGGGGGCGGCGGTCATCGTCGGCTTCGTGCACGGGCTGCTGCGTGACGCGCTGTCCCAGGTCGTCGGGGCCCTCTGCAGCTACGTCACCGAGCTGGTCATCACCCTGGGCACGGCCACCCCGCTGATCATCCACCAGGCCTCGACCCGCATCTCGGCCCTGGCCGCCGAGATCGGACCCAAGATCACCGGCCTGAAGAACTCGGTCACCGACCTCGACAGCCTGATGCGCGGGCTGCGCGACATCCTCAACGACGTCCCGCGCTTCCTCGGCGACCGCTACTCGGTGCCCAACCACCCGAACCTGCGGTGGAGCACCGTGATGGACGACCCGAACCACCTGCTCCAGGGGATGTCGGTCCGCGACGCCATGAACCTCGTACACGTCAAGCCGGAGTACCGCCACCTCCTCGCCAACGACCCCGCCCTGTGGAAGCAGGTGGTGCACGACGCGTTCACCCAAGGCATCCCCGGCAACGCCAGCGACGCGGGCAGGAGCATCAACGAGGCGATCCGCAACCAGCTGGAGGGCCACCACTGACGGCGGCGGGTCGCCGGGCGAGGGGCCCCGGCGACCCCCGCGCCGGCTCAGTCCGGCGACCTGCGCGCCGGCTCAGTCCGGCGACCCGGTCTCCAGCAGCCGGGTGAAGGCCGCCTCGTCGAGGATGGCCAGCCCGAGCTCGCGCGCCTTGTCCTCCTTGGAGCCGGCGTTGGCGCCGACCACGACGTAGTCGGTCTTCTTCGACACCGACCCCGACGCCTTGCCGCCCCGAGCCAGGATCGCCTCCTTGGCCGAGTCCCGGGAGTACCCCTCGAGCGAGCCGGTGACGACGACGGTCTTCCCGGTGAGCGGGCCTCCACCCCCGTCCGTACGGCCGGGCCCGGGGTGGCCCGGGGTCGCGAAGGTGACTCCGGCGGCACGCCAGGCACGCACGATCTCCTGGTGCCAGTCGACGGCGAGCCACTCCTCGACGGCCTCGGCGATGACGGGCCCCACACCGTCGACCTCTGCGAGGTCCTCCACGGACGCCTGCTCGATCGCCTCCAGCGAGCCGAACCACCCGGCGAGGGCCCGGGCAGCGACCGGACCCACGTGACGGATGTTGAGCGACACGAGCTGACGCCAGAGGTCCTTGGACTTGGCCGACTGCAGCTCGCGCAGCAGGGTCTCGGCCTGCGTGGACGGCAGGGTGGGACGGTAGTCCTTGCGGACTCCCCTTCGCCGACGCTCGCTCGGCGTCAGGTCCTCGGTCCCCGGCGGGTAGGTGGCCTCCCCCCGCTTCTGGAACGGGCGCCGGACCACCGGCTCCCCGGTCCCCTCGTCGACCTTCGGTTCGCCGGTCTCGGCGTCCCGGACCAGGACCTCGATGGGGACGAGCCGGTCGATGTGGAGGTCGAACAGGCCGGCCTCGGTGACCAGCGGTGGTTCGCTCGGCGAGCGGGGCTGGGTGAGGGCGGCGGCGGTGACCTCGCCCAAGGCCTCGACATCCAGAGCGGCCCGGGAACCGATGTACTCGACCCGGCCGCGCACCTGGGCCGGGCAGGACCGCGCGTTCGGACAGCGCAGGTCGACGTCGCCCTCCTTCATCGGGCGCAGGGGCGTGCCGCACTCGGGGCAGTCGCTCGGCATGACGAACTGGCGCTCGCTGCCGTCACGGAGGTCGACCACGGGGCCGAGGATCTCGGGGATGACGTCGCCGGCCTTGCGCAGCACCACGGTGTCACCGATGAGGACACCCTTGGCCCGCACCACGTCCTGGTTGTGCAGGGTCGCCTGCCGGACCTGGCTCCCCGCGACGAGGACCTTTTCGAGCACGGCGTAGGGAGTGGCGCGACCGGTGCGCCCCACCCCCACGAGAATGTCGAGGAGCGTGGTGTTGACCTCCTCAGGCGGGTACTTGAAGGCCATGGCCCAGCGGGGGGCGCGACTCGTGGAACCCAGCTGACGCTGCGCCGAGATCTCGTCGACCTTCACGACCACGCCGTCGATCTCGTGCTCCACGCTGTGCCGTGCTCGGCCGTACTCGTCGACGTACGCCTGCACCTCGTCGACCGTGTCCGCGACCCGGTAATGGGTGCTCGTCGGCAGGCCCCAGGCGTGCAGCAGCTCGTAGGCCTCGCTCTGGCGGGTGATGTCGAAGCCGCGGCGGGCACCGATGCCGTGCACCAACATCCGCAGCGGTCGGGTGGCCGTGACGCCCGGATCCTTCTGCCGCAGCGAACCAGCCGCGGCGTTGCGAGGGTTGGCGTACGGAGGACGGCCCTGCTCGACCTGCCGCGCGTTCAGGTCGGCGAAGGCCTCGATCGGGAAGTACACCTCGCCGCGGACCTCGACCAGCTCGGGGACGTCGTGGCCGGCCAGCTGGGTGGGGACGCCCTCGACGGTGCGCACGTTGAGGGTGACGTCCTCGCCGGTACGGCCGTCGCCGCGGGTGAGCGCGCGAATCAGCTGCCCGTTCTCGTAGAGCAGGTTGATCGCCAGGCCGTCGATCTTGAGCTCGCACAGGTAGTGAACCTCCGCTCCCCCCAGGTCACGCTGGACGCGCGCCGCCCAGGCCGCGAGCTCCTCGGCCGAGAAGGCGTTGTCGAGGCTGAGCATCCGCTCGAGGTGGTCCACTCGCGCCAGCCCGGACTCGGGGACCGCTCCCCCGACCTGCTGGGTGGGGCTGTCGGGCGTGCGCAGGCCCGGGTGGGCCTCCTCGAGCGCGTTGAGGCGCTTCATCAGGGCGTCGTAGTCGCCGTCGCTGATGGTGGGCGCATCCTTGACGTGGTAGGCGAACTGGTGGCCCCGGGCCTCGTCGGCCAGGGTCTCCCACTCGTGCCGCACGTCGTCGGGCACGCTGTCGGCGGGCCGGTCGGCCGCGGGATCGCTCGGGGTCTCGCTCACGGCGCCAATCCTGCCGCAGACCACCGACAGTGGTGGCCGGCCCGGCGCGTGAACCCCGACCCGCGGCGCGCCCAAGTGTCGACGGACGCTGGCGGTCGGGGGGCCCTCCGGGTGAGGATGGGATCCCGTCACCGCCGCCGGACCACCAGGAGCCCCGATGACCAACCTCGCGACGAACCTCACCACCACCGCAGCCGAGTACGCCGACAAGGACGCGCTGCGCGTGAACGGCCAGGGCGTCACGTACCGCCAGCTGCACGCGATGGCCGCGAAGGTCGCGGGCACGCTGCGCGAGCGCGGGGTCGAGCCCGGTGACCGGGTGGCCGTCATCCTGCCCAACGTGCCGGCGTTCCCCGTCGTGTACTGGGGCATCCTGCTGGCGGGCGGCATCGTGGTGCCGATGAACCCGCTGCTGAAGTCGGGCGAGATCGACTTCTTCTTCACCAACTCCGGCGCCAAGGTCGCGTTCGTGTGGCCCGACTTCGTGGGCGAGGCGACCAAGGGGGCGCAGAACAGCGGCACCGTGGTCGTCGAGACCGGCCCGATGGGCCCGAACGACTTCGAGGGCGGTGAGCCGATCGCCGAGCCCACGCCGCGCGAGGACGACGACACCGCGATCATCCTGTACACCTCGGGGACCACCGGGCGGCCCAAGGGTGCTGAGCTGACCCACAGCAACATCCACCTCAACGCCCTGCGCTCGGCCCAGGTCATCCAGACCATGACCTCCGACGACATCGTCATGGGCTGCCTGCCGCTGTTCCACGTGTTCGGCCTGGTCGTCGGCCTCAACGCCGCCACCATCTCGGGCGCCTCGCTGGCCCTCATCCCCCGCTTCGACCCGCAGGCGGCCGTCGACGTCATCGAGAAGGAGCGGGTCACGATCATGCAGGGCGTGCCCACGATGTACGCCGCCATCCTCAACCACCCCAGCTCGGACGGGATGGACGCCAGCTCGCTGCGCACCTGTGCCAGTGGCGGTTCCGCGATGCCGCTCGAGGTCATGAAGGCCTTCGAGGAGAAGTTCGGCTGCGTCATCCTCGAGGGCTACGGCCTCTCGGAGACCTCGCCCGTCGCCTCCTTCAACATGCCCGACCGGGAGCGCAAGCCCGGCACCATCGGGGTCGCGATCCCCGGCTGCGAGATGCGCTGCGTCGACCTCGACGGCAACGAGGTGCCCACCGGCGAGGTCGGCGAGATCGCGATCCGCGGCGACAACGTGATGAAGGGCTACTGGAAGAACCCGGAGGCGACCGCCGAGGCCATCCCCGACGGCTGGTTCCGCACCGGTGACCTCGCGACGATGGACGACGAGGGCTACTTCACGATCGTCGACCGCAAGAAGGACATGATCCTGCGCGGCGGGATGAACGTGTACCCGCGCGAGGTCGAGGAGGTCGTCTACCAGCACCCCGACGTGCTCGAGGTGGCGGTGGTCGGCATGCCCGACGACCTGCTCGGCGAGCAGGTCGGGGCGGCCGTGGCGCTGCGCGAGGGCTCGACCGCCACGCCGGAGGACATCGTCGCCTTCACCAAGGAGCGCATCGCCGCCTACAAGTACCCGCGCAAGGTCTGGGTCGTCGAGGCGCTCCCCAAGGGACCCACCGGCAAGATCCTCCGCCGCGAGGTCCACGCGCCGGCCGAGTGAGCGCGTCACGAACGACCCGCTCGGCGACCCGCGCCCGGGCGGTGGACCCGGGTGTCGCGCGCCGACGGGCCGAGCTGTGGCGGGCGACCGGGCTCGGGTTCTCCCTGGTCTGGGTGGTGGTGCTGGCGCTGGTCGTGGCCTTCTGGGTGCGCGTCACCTTCCTGCCGCGGCCCGGTGACGACCTGCCCGGGGCCCTCGAGATCGTGATGGCCCCGGTGGCGCTGCTGAGTGCGGGTCTCGCCGCGTGGGTGACCGCCTGCGCGTGGCGGCTGTGGCGGCGCCGGGCCAGCGGCTGGGACGCCGTGATGGTGGTCGGTGCGTTCGCCATCGCCGTGGCGGTCTTCATCTGGGCGCCCGGGCGCTTCCTCGACGGGGCCGAGCGCGCTCCACGGCCGATTCTCGCGACGATGGTGGCCCTCGGGGTCGCCTCGATCGTCACCGGACGCCGGGCGCAACGCGCGTTCGTGCGGGCCGCCGTGGGGCCCGAGCCCTCAGACGACCTGTTCCTCGGGGACGACGGCCCTCTGCACTGACCGCGGGCGGCGGTTGACCGTCCACGCGGACACCAGCACCACCGCGAAGCCCAGCACCTGCCAGGCACCCAGGTGCTCGTGCAGGACCAGCACGCCGAGCACCACCGACACCACCGGGATCAGGTACGTGACGGTCGAGCCGACCAGCGCCCCGGCCCCACGGACCACATCGAACTGGAGGACGTACGCGAACCCGGTACCGACCACCCCGAGGGTCAGAACGCACACGAGCGGCAGCCATCCGGGCGAGGATCCGGGCTCGCCGTAGGCCGTCACCGCCGCGAGCCCCTCGGGCCGGGTCGCCGCCCAGGCCAGCGTGACGGGCACCATCAGGGCCAGACCGGTGAGCAGCGTGGCCGCCGGCATCGCGAAGCCGCCGAGGTCGACCCCCGCGAGGAAGCGGCGGTTGTAGGTCCAGCCGATGCCGTAGCTGGCCCCGCCGGCCAGCGCCATGGCGAACCCGACCAGGTCGGGCCCCGAGGTCGCGGACCACGGCTCCATGATGGTCACGACGCCCGCGAACCCCAGCAGGACCGCGCCGACCCGGCGGCCGGTGAGCCCCGAGCCGGGCAGGATGGCGAGAGTCGCGAGCACGGTGGCGATCGGGGTGGCCGCGTTGCCGATTCCCGCCAGCGCGGACGTGATCCGGGTCTCCGACAGCGCGAAGAGGGTGAACGGCGCGGCCGCGAGGAACACCCCGCACACCAGCAGGTGCCCCCACACCCGGCGGCCCGTCGGCAGCCGCCCGCCACCGGCCAGGAGCAGGCCGGTGACGACCACCGCGCCGGCCAGGATGCGCAGCGCCGAGATCTGCACCGGGGCGAGCGCGTCGAGGCCGACCTTCATCAGCAGGAAGCTCGACCCCCACACCAGCACGAGCGCGACGAACTTCAGCTGCCACGGGACGCGGGGCTGCGCCATCAGGGACCGACCTCCTCGAGCAGACGGCGCGCGGTGTCGAGCGCCGCCCGGTGAACGCCCCGGGCCCCCTCCGGTGTGAGCCCGGCCAGGCCGCAGGTGGGCGTGACCACCAGTCCGGGCACGGTGTCGAGGGCCAGCCCGGCGCGCGACAGCCCGTCGACGAGGAGGGCGACCGCGGCGGTGTCGGCGGTCGAGCCGTCGGAGGCCAGGACCCCGGCGTGGATGCCGGTGCCGCCGTCGAGCGTCGCGGCGACCGACTCCCAGCGGGCGGGCCCGGCGGCGGTGAGGTCGAGCGAGAGGGCCCCGGCCCCGCTGGCGCGCAGCAGCGGGATGGGCGCCTGCGGGTGGCAGCAGTGCACGACGGTCGGCCCGTCGTGGGCCGCCAGGACCTCGCGCAGGCCTCCGAGGGCGCGCTGCGGGTCGACGGCGCGGACCCGCCCGTACCCGGACGCGGTGGGTAGCGAGCCCTCGAGGACCGCCGGCAGGCCGGGCTCGTCGAGCCGGACGGTCACCTCGGCCCCGGGCACCAGCCGCCGAACGTCGCGCACGTGGACGGCGACGCCCTCGGCGAGCGAGGCGGTGAGGTCGGCGACAGCCCCGGGGTCGGTGAGCACGCGCTCGCCGCGGGTCAGCTCGAGGGTGGCGGCCAACGTCCACGGGCCGCAGACCTGGACCGCCAGCGGCCCCTGGTAGCCGTCGTAGGCCTCGGCCAGCTCGTCGAGGTCCTCGCGCAGCAGGGCGGCGGTGCGCCCGGCGTCGTGGCCGGGGCGGTCGACGACGCGCCAGCCGCTGGGCTGGAGGTCGACGTGGAGGTCGACCAGCAGGCCCGCGGCCCGGCCGACCAGGTCGGCCCCCGGACCACGGCCGGGGGTCTCGGGCAGGTACGGGATGCCGACGCCCTCGCCGTCGACCAGCAGGTCGCGCACGGTGCGCACGGCCTCGCGGGTCGAGCGCCCGGGCCACGAGCCGACCCCGGTGGCGCGGATGCGGGCCGCGGGGACGGCGCTCACCGGGCCCACCGGTCGAGCAGGGTGCGGACCGAGGCGGGGACCTCGCGGCCGGCGTCCGCACTGGCGGGCGCGGGCTCCGGCGGCTCGGCCACGACGCGGAGAGGCACGACACCGGTCCAGACCTCGGTCGGCTCGTCGGGCTCGCCCGGGCCCCCGCTGCGCGCCTTGTNNGCTGGGGCGGACCTCGGCGGTGCGCCCGGGGATGAGCCGGTCCGACAGGACGTCCAGGGCGGCGGCGGCCTCGTCGGGGGCCAGCGGGGTGAGCGTGCCGTGGACGACGGCCGAGCGGTAGTTGGCCGAGGAGTCGAAGGTGGTGTGGGCCACCACGATGCCGTCAAGCGAGACCACGGTGAGGGCGGCCGGCGCCCCCGCCGCCACCTGCCGCAACGCGCCGGCGCCGGTGGAGCCGTGCAGCAGGACCCGGTCCCCGTCGCGGGCGAATAGCATCGGGACGACCCAGGGCCGCGCGTCGACGACGGTCGACAGGGTGCCCACCAGCACCTCGTCGAGCAGGGCGTCGAGCTCGGGCCGCCCGGCTTCCCCCCGCTCGGGCTTGCGGGTGAGGCCCTGGGTCGGAGCGGTGCCGCCGGTGTAGCCGCGCCCCGGGCAGGGCGTGGTGCCGTGGACCCGCTCGGTCGAGGCCGGCGTGCGGCGCAGCGCCTCACCGACCCGCGTCGGGCGGGGCATGAACTCGCCTCCACAGGTGGGGCACTCGCGGCCGAGGTGCTCGGCGCACCCGGTGCAGTAGGTGCACTCGAAGGAACAGATGACCGCGCCGACCTCGTCGGCGGGCAGGTCGAGGTCGCAGCACTCGCAGCTGGGGCGCATCGTCAACGGCACGTCCCCATCCTCCCCCACCGAGTGGACCCCACCGAAGGTCCAGTACCTCCGCGAACCGGGGACCAGTATGGTCGCGGGATGCCGCGCAGCACTCCTCCGGTCGAGCTGCACCTCGACGTCGCCGAGGGCCCGGCACCGCTGCGCCACCGGCTGGCCGACGCCGTCGTCGAGGCCCTGCGCACCGGCCGGCTGCGCCCGGGCGACGCGCTGCCCTCGACCCGCGCCCTGGCCGACGCCCTCGGCGTCTCGCGCGGTCCGGTCGTCGCCGCCTACGACGAGCTCGTCGCGGCGGGCTTCGTCGTCAGCCGGGCGGGGTCGGGCGCCACCGTGGCCGCCGGTGCCGACGCCGCCGCGCGGGCGGGCGCCGCGACCCACGTCCCGGACCCGGCCCCCCGGCGCCGGCAGCCCCGGCCCACCACCCCGCCGCGCGTCCGCTTCGACCTGCGACCGGGGCGTCCGGACACCTCGCTCGTCGACCCCGGGGCCTGGCGACGGGCGTGGCGCGACGTCGGGCGCTCCCTCCCCGGCAACGACGCCGGCGAGCTCCCCCGGCACACCCGGCTGCGACCGGCGCTCGCCGAGCACCTGCGCCGGAGCCGGGGCGTGACGGTGGACCCCGAGGACCTGTTCGTCGTGCCGGGGGTCGGCGGGTGCCTCCGTGCGCTGCCCGAGGCGTTCGGTTTGCGGGGGAAGCGGGTCGCCCTCGAGGACCCGGGCTACGTCGAGGCGTGGACCGCCTTCGCCGCGGAGGGCTGCCACGCCGTGCCGGTCCCGGTCGACGCCGACGGCCTCGACCCCGAGGACATCCCGGCCGGTGTCGAGGCGGTCTACGTCACGCCGTCCCACCAGTACCCGCTCGGCGCGCGGATGCCGGTCACCCGGCGGGCCCGGCTGCTCGACTGGGCCCGCGCGGGCGGCGGGCTCGTCGTCGAGGACGACTACGACGGCGAGTTCCGCTACGACGTCTCGCCGCTGCCGGCGCTCCGGTCGCTCCCGGGCGCCGCCGAGCACGTCGTCTACGTCGGTACCGCCTCGAAGCTGCTCGCACCCTCGCTCCGGGTGGCCTGGCTGGCCGTGCCGCCCCGGCTGCGTGACCCGCTGCGGGTCGCGCTCGAGTCACGCAGCCTCGCGGTCAACGAGCAGACCGGCCTGGCGCTGGCCTCGTTCATCGAGTCCGGTTCCCTCGCAACGCACCACGCCCGGGTCAACCGGACCTACGGCGCTCGCCGGGCGGCCCTCGTCGAGGCGGTCGCCCGGCACCTGCCGGGACATCGGCTCGAGGGTGTCGACGCCGGGCTGCACGTCGTGCTCCGGTTGCCGGACGACGTGGACGACCACGAGGTCGCCGACCGCTGCCGCGCGGCCGGGGTCGCCCTGAGCCCGTTGTCGGCGTACGCGGTGCAGGCGCCGGCCCGGGGGCTCGTCCTCTGCTACGCCGGGCTGCCCGAGTCGGCGGCGGCGACGGCGGTGCGCCTCATCGCCGGTGCGGTGGCGCGTCCCACGTCCTAGGCTGGCCGGCGTGCCGGCACCCGAGGGCTTCGCGTACCGCCGCCGCGGCGACGACGTCGTCATCACCCACGGCGGGCGGGTGGCCACCGTGCTCCGGGGCGTGCGCGCCCGCGACTTCCTCGACGACGTCGAGCGCGCCGACCCCCAGGAGCTCATGGCGCGGCTCACCGGCAACTACCGCCGAGGGAACGAGCGGCAGGCCCGCAGGCACCCCCGCAACCGCGGTCGCTGACGCCCGCCCCTCCTCCGTTCGGCCCCTCCGCGGGCCGATGCCGGCACCTGCGGGGAGCCCGGCCCGTAGGGTCGCCGCGAACCACAGGGAGGGAGCACGCATGAGCATGCGCACGGCCACCGCCGTCCTCGCCACGGCCGCCATGGCTGTCGTCGCGGTGCCGGCCGGTCCGGCACAGGCGGCGACCGGCGTCTGGAAGAACTGCACCAGCGTCCAGAAGAAGTACCCCCACGGCGTGGGGAAGGCGAAGGCGAAGGACCGGACCTCCGGGAGGCCGGTGACGACCTTCCGCAGGAGCGACTCCCTCTACGCCCAGGCGATGCGTGCCAACAAGGGGCTCGACCGCGACAAGGACGGGATCGCCTGCGAGAAGCGGTGACCCGCGACGACGACGCCCCGCCACCTCGAGGTGGCGGGGCGTCGTGCCGTCCCGGGGTCAGAGCACGTCGTGGCCCGGGTGCGGCTCGGTCGGGATGGTGCCGAGCCGGCCGGCCTGGAAGTCCTCGAACGCCTGCACCAGCTCGGCGCGGGTGTTCATGACGAACGGGCCGTAGGCCGCGACGGGCTCGCGGATCGGGCGGCCGCCGAGGATGTAGAGGTCGAGGCTCGGGCTGCGCGACTCCTGGCTCTCGTCGGCACCGACCTCGACGACGTCCCCGCCGCCGAGCACCGCGAGCTGGCCCATCCGGAGCGGCCGGCGGTCGGGGCCGACCGAGCCGTTGCCGTTGAGGGCGTACACGAGGGCGTTGTAGCCGGGGTTCCAGGGCAGGCGCACGCGCGCCCCGGGAGCCACCGTCAGGTGAAGGACCGTGATGGGGGTGTGCGTGATACCGGGACCCTGGTGGCCGTCGAGCTCACCGGCGATGACGCGCACCAGCGCGCCCCCGTCGGGGCTCGAGAGCAGCGCGACGTCGCCGCCGCGGATGTCCTGGTAGCGCGGGTCGGCCATCTTCTGGGCGCGCGGCAGGTTGACCCACAGCTGCAGCCCGTGGAAGAGACCGCCCGACTGCACCAGCGACTCCGGCGGGACCTCGATGTGCAGCAGCCCCGAGCCGGCCGTCATCCACTGGGTGTCGCCGTCGGTGATGACGCCGCCGCCACCGTGGCTGTCCTGGTGCACGAAGGCGCCGTCGATGATGTAGGTGACGGTCTCGAAGCCGCGGTGCGGGTGCCAGGCGGTGCCCTTGGGCTCACCGGGGGCGTACTCGACCTCGCCCATCTGGTCCATGTGGATGAACGGGTCGAGGGCGGCGAGGTCGACCCCGGCGAACGCGCGGCGCACCGGGAACCCCTCCCCCTCGTAGCCCTGGGGCGCCGTCGTCACCGAGCGCACGGGGCGGGAGACCGCCGTCGCGACGGGCTCGGAGACCCGCGGCAGGGTCAGGATGTTCTCGACGGTCACGGCCGGCATGTCACTCACGCTCCTCGTGGTCATCCTCCGGGGCGGAGGCTGCCTCGTCCAACAGTAGTTGATCTTTCAACATTCCCCCACCCCCGCTGAACTTTTTCGCCCGGTGCGGGAACCTTCACCATCGGCGGACAACCGTTCCGGTGCCGAGGTGAAGGTTCTGGCATGGGGCGAAAAAGTTCACCGGGGCCGACCTGCGGGGCGGGGCGTCGCTCAGCGCGCGTGCACCACGCAGGTCCGGGCCGCCGGGCGGGCCTCGAGCCGGCCGGCCGCGATCGGCTCGCCGCACACCGCGCAGCGTCCGTAGGTGCCCTCGGCGATCCGCGCGGCGGCGTCGTCGAGCTCGGCCAGGTGCTCGCGCAGCCCGGCCGTGAGCGAGGCCAGCTGGGCCCGCTCGTAGGCGATGGTCTGCCCTTCGGGGTCGTGCTCGTCGTCAGCGTTGGAGTCGAGCGAGGCCGCCATCATCCGCTCCATGTCGCGGTCCATCCCGGCCAGCCGCTCGCGCAGGTCGGCGCGTAGCCGTTCGACGAGAGCGGCCGCCTCCGCCGCGAAGCCGTGCCCCTCGCGCTCGGGGTCGCTCCCCCCGGTCACGCCGCGCGGCTGGTGGCGCTGATGGTGGCCGACCCCACCACCCGGGTGCCGTCGTAGAGCACCACCGACTGCCCCGGGGCCACCCCGCGCACCCAGGTGTCGAGCCGCACGCTGACGCGGCCGTCGCCCACCACCGCAGTGGCCGGCAGCTCCTCGCCGTGGGCGCGCACCTGGGCGCCGACCCGCACCTCCCCCGCCGGGACCGGGCCGCACCAGCGCAGGTGCTCGCCCTCGACGACGTCGACCCCCAGCAGGTCGCCGGTGCCGATGAGCACCCGGTTGCGGGGTGCGTCGACCCCGACGACGAACCGTGGCTCGCCGTCGAGGCGCGAGCGGTCGATGCCCAGCCCGCGCCGCTGCCCGACGGTGAAGCCGTGGCTGCCCGCGTGGGTGCCGACCACCTCGCCCGAGACGGCGTCGACCAGCTCACCCTCGCGCTCCCCCAGCCGCCGGGACAGGAAGCCGCGGGTGTCGCCGTCGGGGATGAAGCAGATGTCGTGGCTGTCGGGCTTGCGCGCCACCGCGAAGCCGCGGGCGGCCGCCTCCTCGCGGATGCGGTCCTTGGTCGTGTCGCCCAGCGGGAAGAACGAGCGGGCCAGCTGGTCGGCGTCGAGCACCCCCAGGACGTAGCTCTGGTCCTTGGCGTGGTCGACGGCCCGGTGCAGCTCGCGACCACCGGGCCCGTCGACGACCTGGGCGTAGTGCCCGGTGGCCACCGCGTCGAAGCCCAGGGCCACCGCCTTGTCGAGCAGCCCGGCGAACTTGATCTTCTCGTTGCAGCGCAGGCACGGGTTGGGCGTGCGTCCAGCCGCGTACTCGGCCACGAAGTCCTCCACCACGTCGCGCTCGAAGCGCGCCGCGAGGTCCCAGACGTAGAACGGGATGCCGAGCCGGTCGGCCACCCGCCGCGCGTCACCGGCGTCCTCGAGGGTGCAGCAGCCCCGCGCCGACTCGCGCAGCGTGGCCGCCGACCGCGACAGCGCGAGGTGCACCCCTACGACCTCGTGCCCCGCGTCGAGCATCCGCGCGGCGGCCACGGCCGAGTCGACCCCGCCGGACATGGCGGCGACGACGCGCATCAGCTGCTCCCCCCGGCCCTCCGGGCACGCTCGACGACACCGGGCAGCGCGGCCAAGGCGGCGTCGACGTCGGCGTCGGTGGAGGTGTGGCCCAGCGAGAGCCGCAGCGCCCCGCGGGCCTCGGCCTCAGTGTGGCCCATGGCGAGCAGCACGTGGCTGGGCTGCGGCACCCCGGCCTGGCACGCCGAGCCGGTGCTGCACTCGACGCCCGCGGCATCCAGCAGGTAGAGCAGGGAGTCGCCCTCACAGCCGGGGACCAGCAGGTGGGCGTTGGCGGGCAGCCGGCGGGTGGCGTCGCCGGGGGTCCAGCAGCCGCTCACGGTGATGCCGAGCCCCAGCGCCACAGCGCCCTCCAGCAGCCGGTCGCGCAGCGCCAGCACGCGCTTGGCCTCGACGTCGCGCATCCCCACGGTCTCGTCGAGAGCGACGGCGAAGGCGTGGACGCCGGCGACGTCGAGGGTGCCGCTGCGCACCTGGCGCTCCTGCCCGCCGCCGTGCAGCTGCGGCACCAGCCGGGCGTCGCGACGCGCCACCAGTGCCCCGACCCCCACCGGGCCGCCGACCTTGTGCGCCGACACCGACATCAGGTCGGCCCCGGACGCCTCGAAGTGCACGGGCAGATGGGCGACGGCCTGCACGGCGTCGGTGTGGAACGGGACGCCGTGCTCGCGCGCGATGGCGGCCAGCTCGACCACCGGCTGCACGGTGCCGACCTCGTTGTTGGCCCACATGACCGAGACCAGGGCGGCCTCGCCCGGGTGCGCTGCGAGCGCGGCGGTCAGCACCTCGGGGTCGACGTGGCCGCAGCGGTCAGGCGGGAGCCACGAGACCGACGCCCCCCGGTGCTCGACGAGGAAGTCGACCGGGTCGAGCACGGCGTGGTGCTCGATGGCGCTGGCCAGGATGCGGACGCGGGCCGGGTCGGCGTCGCGGCGCGCCTCGAGCGTGCCCTTGACGGCGAGGTTGTCGGCCTCGGTGCCCCCGGAGGTGAACACGACCTCGGAGGGCCGGCAGCCCAGCGCCGCCGCGATGCGCTCGCGGGACTCCTCGACGGTCTTGCGCGCCGCGCGGCCGGCGGTGTGCAGCGACGAGGCGTTGCCGACCCGCCCCGCGGTGGCGACATAGGCCTCGACCGCAGCCGGCAGCATCGGCGTGGTCGCCGCGTGGTCGAGGTAGTGGGTCACGGGGTCTCACTCTACGTTTCGGGGGCGCCCCCGGACCGCCACCGCGAACGTGTGTGAAGAACGTCGGGATGCCGATGTTCTTCACACACGTTCGCGGGGCTCTGCGGCGGGCCTACCGTTCCAGCCGGGCGACCACGGCCGCCCCGACCTCCTCGGTGGACGCCGTGCCGCCGAGGTCGCGGGTCCGCACCCCGTCGGCGGTGACGGCCTCGAAGGCCTCCTGGAGGGCCGCGGCCGCGGCGCCGAAGCCCAGGTGCTCCAGCATCATCGCCCCGGTCCAGATCTGCCCGACCGGGTTGGCGACGCCCTGCCCGGCGATGTCCGGCGCCGAGCCGTGCACCGGCTCGAAGAGCGAGGGATGGGCGCGCTCGGGGTTGAGGTTCGCACTCGGCGCCACCCCGATCGAGCCGGCCACCCGGGCTCGGCGGTCATGGTCGCCCACCGCGTGGCCTTCGACGCCGTCGGCCACGGCGTCGAGTACGTCCACATCATCTACCCCGAGGGCACCGAGCTCATCTCCGACCTGCGGGGCACCTCGGTGCGCCCGGCCGTCGACCCACGCCCGTGACCCCACCCCGCCAGGAGCAGCCCGTGCCGGCCCAGACCGCCTCTCCCCCAGCCCGTCCCGCCGCATGAGCCCGACCACGGCGCCGGTCGCCTGCGTCGGCACGCTCCTGCTCGACAGCGTGGCCGTGGTCGACCGGCTGCCGGGTGAGGACCAGCGGGTCCAGAGCACGGCCACCGCCCTGGTGGCGGGCGGCAACGCCGCGAACTCGGCCGTCACCATCGCCCGGCTCGGGGTCGACGTCGAGTTCGTGGGCGTGGTCGGCGACGACCTCCTGGGCCGGACGGCGCTGGCGGAGCTGGCGGCCGAGGGCGTCGGGACCTCCGGGGTGCACGTCGACCCGGGGGTGCAGACCTCCACCAGCCTGGTGCTCGTCTGCACCGACACCGGCACCCGCACCATCGTCACCCGACCCGCAGCCCCTCCCCCGCGGCTGCCCACGGGTCACCCGTGGCTGCACGTCGACGCCTGCGGGTACACGGCCCTTCAGCGGGCCGGTGGCTCGGCCTCGCTGGTCTCGCTCGACGACGGCAACCCGGTGCCCGATCTCGACCTGCGGCTGGTCGACCTCTACGTTCCCACCGTGGCCACCCTCGCGGTCCGCTACCCCGGTCTCGACGCGCTGGACGCCGCCGGTCGGGCCCGCGCCGACGGGGCCGGGACGGTCGTCGCGACGGCGGGCTCGCAGGGCTCGTTCGCCCTATCCGACACCGGTGCCCCTGGTCATGGAGGAGGCGTTCGGGCCGGTGGCCACGCTCTACCGCGTCGACGACCGTGCGGAGGCCCTGCGGGTCGCCAACCAGACCAGCTTCGGCCTCTCGAGCTCGGTGTGGACCACCGACGCCGAGGAGCAGGACTGGTTCACCGGCCGGCTCGAGTCGGGGGCGGTCTTCGTCAACGGGATGACGGCCAGCTTCCCCGAGCTCCCGTTCGGCGGGGTGAAGGCCTCCGGCTACGGCCGCGAGCTGGCGGCCGAGGGCATCCGCGAGTTCTGCAACCTCAAGACGGTCTGGCGGGCCTGAGCGCACCACCCCCTACCCCGAACGTGTGTGAAGAACGTCGATCTGCCGACGTTCTTCACACACGTTCGGGGAGGGCTGCGGCCCTCGCTCAGCCCTTGCGCTTCTTGACCTCGCCGGTCGCCTGCGGCAGGACCTGGAACAGGTCGCCGACGACGCCGAAGTCGACCAGCTCGAAGATGGGCGCCTCCTCGTCCTTGTTGACGGCGACGATGGTCTTCGAGGTCTGCATGCCGGCGCGGTGCTGGATGGCGCCGGAGATGCCGGCGGCCACGTACAGCTGCGGCGAGACCTGCTTGCCGGTCTGGCCCACCTGGTTGCTGTGCGGGTACCAGCCGGCGTCGACCGCGGCGCGGCTGGCCCCGACGGCGGCGCCGAGGCTGTCGGCGAACTCCTCGACCGGGCCGAAGTCCCCGCCCGTGCCGCGGCCACCGGAGACCACGATCGCGGCCTCGGTGAGCTCGGGCCGGCCGGTGGCCTTCTTGGGCTGGCTGTCGGTGACCTTCGCGGCCTTGGCGGCGTCGCTGACGGTGACGTCGACGGTCTCGAGCGTGCCGGCCTCGGGGGCCGCCTCGATGCCCACCGAGTTGGGCTTGAGGCAGATGATCGGGGTGCCGGTGGTGACCTTGGCGGTCACGGTGTAGGACCCGGCGAAGACCGACTGGGTGGTCTCGATGCCGTCGTCGCCGGCGCGCACGTCGACGGCGTCGGTGATCAGGCCCGAACCGGTCTTGATGGCGAGCCGGGCGGCGATCTCCTTGCCGGCGGCGTTGCTGGGGACCAGCACGGCGGCCGGCGAGACCTTCTCGACCAGCGCGGCCAGGATCTCGGCCTGCGGCGCGACGAGGAAGCTCGCGGCGTCGGGGTCGTCGACGACGTACACCTTGTGGGCGCCGTACTTGGCGAGGGTCTTCTGGGCGACATCGGCGCCGGGGCCGACGTGCACGGCGGAGGGCTCGCCGAGGCGGCGGGCGATGGTCAGCAGCTCGGCGGTCGACTTGCGCAGACGCCCGCCGGCGTGGTCGGTGAGGACGAGGACTTCGGCCATGGGTGGATGCTCCTGAGGGGTGCGGGCGCTGGGATCAGAGGAACTTCTGGGCGCTGAGGAACTCGGCGAGCTTCGCGCCGCCCTCGCCCTCGTCGGTGACGATCTGGCCCTGCGCGCGCGGAGGGCGCTGGGCGAAGGTCACGACGGTGGTCCACGCGGCGTCGAGGCCCACCTGCGAGGCCTCGAGCCCCAGGTCGGCGAGCGACCAGGTGTCGACCGGCTTCTTCTTGGCGGCCATGATCCCCTTGAACGAGGGGTAGCGCGGCTCGTTGATCTGGTCGGTGACCGACACCAGCGCCGGCAGCGAGGCCTCGACGGTCTCGGACGCGGTGTCGCCGTCGCGCCGGATGGTGACGGTGCCGTCGCCGACGGTGAGCTCGGAGGCGTAGGTGACCTGGGGCAGGCCCAGGCGCTCGGCCATCATCGCCGGGACGACGCCCATGGTGCCGTCGGTCGAGGCCATCCCGGTGAGCACGAGCTCGGGGCTGCCGTCGGTGGCCTTCTTGACGGCCTCGGCGAGCACCAGCGAGGTGGCGACGGCGTCGGAGCCGTGGATGGCGTCGTCCTGCACGTGGACGCCGCGGTGCGCACCCATCTGCAACGCCTTCTTGATGGCGTCGGCGGCCGCTGCCGGCCCCACCGTGAGGACGGTGACCTCGCCCCCGCCGCGGGCCTCGACGATCTTCAGGGCCTCCTCGACGGCGTACTCGTCGAGCTCGGAGAGGAGGCCGTCGGTGGCCTCGCGGTCGACGGTGTTGTCGGACTCCTGGAACGTGCGCTCGGACTGGGAGTCCGGGACGTACTTGACGCAGACGACGATGTTCATGCGTGCTTCGTCCTCTTCCTGTCGTTCGTGGTCTCGCCCGGGTGGCCGGGCCGGTATCGCCCTCCATCCTCTCAGCCGGTGGGCGGTGGGCCACCACCCCGGGGGCGTGACGGTCACCACCCGTCGAGGCTCGGCGCCCGCCGGCGGATGCGGTGGTGCGGCCGCCGCCTCGCGTCGGACCGTGCCGCCCGTGGCCGCCCGTTGCCGCCCGGGCCGCCGGGTTCGCGACTGTCGGGCTCGTCGGCGGGTCACCGCGACTCTGACAGGATCGGGACCGTGAGCAGCCGGGACGAGAGCGCACGAGGGGCCATCCGCCGCACGGTCGGGCCGGTGGGCGACCCCGACTCGATCGGCTGGTGGCAGGCGCTGTGGAGCCCCTTCTGGGTCCTGCCGTCGACCATCACCCTCACGGCGGTCGCCGCGGCCGCCGTGCTGCCCGTCCTGGACGCGCGGGTCCTGGGCGACGTCCCGTTCGTCTTCGACGGGAACGTCGACTCCGCGCGCAGCCTGCTCAGCACGATCGCGAGCGCGATGATCTCGGTGACCGGGCTGGTGTTCTCCATCACCATGGTCGTGATGCAGCTGGCCAGCAGCCAGTTCACCCCCCGGCTGCTCGGCACGTTCCTCGCCAGCCGGATCGTGCAGGTGACGCTCGGTGTCTTCACCTCCTCCTTCGTCTTCTCGCTGGTGGTGCTGCGCACCATCAGCAGCGGGGACTCCGTCGGGGTGCCGCAGGTCTCGGTGACGGTGGCCTTCCTGCTCGTGCTGGCCAGCGTGGCGCTGTTCTTCGCGTTCATCCAGCACATCACCCAGTCCATCCAGGTGGTGAAGGTCATCGACCGGGTGGCCAGGGCGACGGTGCGGGTGCTGAGCGCCGGCTCCGAGCAGGAGTGGGCCGAGGGGGGCGCCGGGGCGCCCACGTGGTCGCAGGCCGCCGGCCCGCGCGTCGTCGTCACGACCGGCACGGGGCACGGCTGCGTGCAGCGCATCCACTACTCGCACCTCGTCGAGTGCGCCGAACGTGCGGGCGTCGTCATCGAGCTCCTGACCCGCGTCGGTGCCGTCCGCCACCAGGGGCAGGAGCTGGCCCTGGTCCACGGGGCGGTCGCCGACGACCCCGTGGTGCACGCCGTGCGCGCCGCCATCGGGCTCGGGCGCGAGCGCAGCATGCCGCAGGACCCCGAGTTCGGGGTCCGCCAGCTCGTCGACATCGCCGAGCGCGCCCTCTCCCCCAGCGTCAACGACCCGACGACGGCGGTCCAGGTGCTCGACGAGCTGCACCGGGTCCTGCGCGTGGCCGCGGCGCAGCCCGACCGGTCACCCCACCTCGTCGACGCTCAGGGCGTCGTGCGGGTGCTCGACCGGCCCACGCGCTTCGCGGGGCTGCTCGACCTGGCCCTCGACGAGATCGCGCACTACGGGGCCGACGACCTCCAGGTGCCGGCCCGCATCGAGGGCCTGCTCGCCGACCTGGCGGGGATGGCCCGACCGGAGCACGCCGCCACGGTCGAACAGAAGGCCGCGGCGCTGCGTGCCCGCCACGGTGGCCGGCACGCGGACGCCGACTGACTCAGGCCCCCTCGAAGGTGGCCTTCCCGGGGCCGCGCTCGACGAAGCTGCGCATCCCGCTCTCCTGGTCCTTCGTGGCGAAGAGCCCGGCGAACAGCTGACGCTCGATCTCGAGCCCGGTCTCGAGGTCGACCTCGAGACCGCGGTCGATGGCCTCCTTGGCCGCCCGGATGGCGAAGCGCGGGCCGCCCACGTAGCGGGCCACCATCTCGCGCGCGGCGGTGTAGACGTCGGCGGCCGGGACGACCCGGTCGACCAGCCCGATGGCCAGGGCCTCCTGCGCGTCGACGAACCGGCCCGAGAAGACGATGTCCTTGGCCCGGGCCGGGCCGACCAGACGCGCGAGCCGCTGGGTACCCCCGGCACCGGGGATGATGCCCAGCAGGATCTCGGGCTGACCGAGGCGCGCGTCGTCGGCGCAGACCCGCCAGTCGCAGGCGAGCGCGACCTCGCACCCGCCCCCCAGCGCGTAGCCGGTGACCGCGGCCACGGTGGGCTTGGGGATGCGGGCCAGGGCGCGGGTGAAGTCCTGCAGCAGCGCGGAGTGCTCGACCATGTCGGTGTACGACATCGTCGCCATCTCCTTGACGTCGGCGCCCGCGGCGAAGACCTTCTCGCCGCCGTAGACGACGACCGCGGCGATGTCGGCACGCTCGGCGGCCTCGCGGCACACCTCGACGAACGCGTGCTGGATCTCGGCGTTCAGTGCGTTCATCGGGGGCCGGTCGATGCGGATGGTGCCGATGCCGGCCTCGACCTCGAGGCGGACCAGGGCGCTCACTGCCCCTCCTCCGCCGGCCGGCCGGTCTCGGGGTCGAGGCCGAGGATGCGCTGGTGCCAGAGGTGCACCGCCGAGAGCACCACCTGGATCGAGACCTGGGTGAGCACGGCCAGGTCGGAGCCCGCGGTGAGCACGTGCTCGCCGGTGACCACCAGCGTGGTGCCGGCGACCCCGAGCTTGACGTGGTTCATGTGCAGGTTGATCTCGTTGCAGGTCTCGTGCAGCGCGAGCCGGTCGCCGGCCAGCTCGTCCTGGATCTGCCACTGCCCGAAGAGGCGCATGATCTCGACCTCGCCCTCGGTGCACCGCACGAAGAGCTGCTGGTCGTTGACGGTGAACGCCACGTCGCCGTCCCCGTCGAGGTTGGGAGCCAGGCCGAGGTCGACCAGGACGTCGAGGACGCGACCGCGAAGGGGGTGCTCGTCCGCGGGGGGCGGGAAGTTGGGCAGCGACGTGGGATCGGTCATGGTCCCACCGTAACGACTGGCTAGGCTTCGCGACCATGTCGCCCTGGCCGGACTCGCAGACACCGTCGCGGCGGCTCCGGACCCGCGACCTGCCTCCTCGGCCTGGGGTCACCCGCACCGCGGGGGGCGCCGACGTGGCGGTCTACGCCGGTCACGCCGACGCGGTCGCCGTGAGCCTGTTCGAGCCCGGCGACACCGCGGGCGAGAGCGAGCGGGTGGTGCCGTTGCTCGAGCGCGCGCACGGCTGGTGGTTCGGCGAGGTCCCGGGGATGGCGCCGGGCCAGCGGTACAACCTGCGGGTCGACGGCGAGTGGGACCCCGAGCGCGGCCACCTGCACAACCCCGCGAAGCTGCTGCTCGACCCCTACGCCGGGGCGGTGGACGGGGCCGTCGCGTGGGGACCAGAGGTCTACGGGCACGCGGTCGACGACACCTGGTCCGGCGACCTCGAGGTGCGTTCGACCCTCGACAGCCGCGGTCACGTCCCGCGGGGGGTCGTCGTCGACCACGCCTTCGACTGGGGGGCCGACGCACCGCCGGGCCGCTCGCGCAGCGAGAGCGTGATCTACGAGGCGCACGTGCGCAACCAGACCCACCTCCACCCCGGTGTCCCCGCGGCGCTGCGTGGCACCTACGCGGGCCTGGCCCATCCCGCCTCGGTCGAGCACCTGCTCGGCCTCGGCGTCACCGCCGTCGAGCTGCTCCCGGTCCAGGCCTTCACCCACGAGCCGCACCTGGCCCGACGGGGCCTGACCAACCACTGGGGCTACAACACCCTGGGCTTCTTCGCGCCGCACGCGCCCTACGCCGCGGCCACCGAGCCCCAGGGGGTGGTCGACGAGGTCAAGGGGATGGTCAAGCTCCTGCACGAGGCCGGCCTCGAGGTCATCCTCGACGTCGTCTACAACCACACCTGCGAGCAGGGCCGTACCGGCGCGACGCTCTCGTGGCGCGGTCTGGACCAGCGGGCCTACTACCGCCTCGACGACCGCGGCCGGGACATCGACGTCACCGGCTGCGGCAACACCCTCGACCTGCGCCATCCCGTGGTCTGCCGGATGGTGCTCGACAGCCTGCGCCACTGGGTGCAGGAGTACCACGTCGACGGCTTCCGCTTCGACCTCGCCGTGGCCCTCGGACGCGGGCGCGGCGACGACTTCGACCCCGACCACCCGTTCCTCGTCGCGCTGCGCACCGACCCCGTGCTCTCGCGGGTCACCCTCGTCGCCGAGCCGTGGGACCTCGGCATCCACGGCTGGCGGACCGGGCAGTTCCCGCCGCCCTTCCAGGAGTGGAACGACCGCTTCCGCGACGGCGTGCGGCGGTTCTGGGTCGGCGAGGCCAGGGCACAGGCGCAGGGGCATCCGGGGCACGACGCCCGCGACCTGGCGACCCGGCTCACCGGCTCGCACGACCTCTTCGGGACGCGGGACCGGGGGCCCACGGCATCGGTGAACTTCGTCACCGCCCACGACGGGTTCACCCTCGCCGACCTGGTGTCCTACGACCACAAGCACAACGAGGCCAACGGCGAGGACAACCGCGACGGCTCCGACGGCAACGGCTCGTGGAACCACGGCGCCGAAGGCCCCACCGACGACCCCGCGGTCCTGGCCGCGCGCACCCGGGCCCTGCGGGCGCTGCTCGGCACCCTGCTGCTGTCGTCGGGGGTGCCGATGATCAACGCCGGCGACGAGCTGGGGCGCAGCCAGGGCGGCAACAACAACCCGTACTGCCAGGACAACGAGATCTCGTGGGTCGACTGGGACCTCGCGTCGTGGCAGGAGGACCTGCTCGCCACGACCCGGCACCTGCTGGCGCTGCGCCGCGACCTGCCGGTGCTGCGGCAGCGCGGCTGGCTGCTCGGCGAGCCCGTCGACGGGGACGGCCCCCCCGACATCGGCTGGTTCGGAGCCGACGGGAGCGCGCTGGGCGAGCGCTGGCACGACGCCCGCTCGCGGGTCCTGCAGATGGCCCTGGCCGCCCCGGCACCGGGCGAGCTCGGCGCGCTGATCGTGGTCAACGGCTCGGCCCGGGAGGCCGAGGTGACCCTGCCGGCGCTCCCGGCCGGCGCGCGGTACCGGCTGCGCTGGGACAGCGCCCACGACCGCCCGGAGGTCGACGCCGGGACCACCGAGGACCTCGCGGCCCCCGCCCGGGTGACGGTCGCGCCCGGCACCCTGCGCCTCTACGCCACGGCCTGACCCGCCGGTGACCGCGCCGCGCCCGGCCCCCGGTCGAGAGGAGGCGACACGCACGTCGTCGGAGCCTCGCGGTGGGCGTGTCACCTCCTCTCGACGGGAAGGTGCACGGGCACGGACGCCGCACCCGCCACCGCCTCGCCTCCCGGCCGGCGCCGCCTGCGGTCCTACACTGGCGGAAACGAGCCGTGCGTCCGCGCGCGGCAGCGGGAGCGGTGCCCCCGCCGTCGCCGGCACCACGTGAGGAGCATCCGAGCATGACCGCTACCACCCAGGCCCCCACCGGCTTCGAGCCGCTCGACCCCGCCATCCGCGAGCAGTACGACCGCGACGGCTTCGTGGTCATCAAGGGCGCCCTCCCCGAGGAGGACCGGGCGTACTTCGAGAACGCCGTCGACCGGATCTACGCCGAGGAGGAGGCCGCCGACCGCCGCCGCCCCGACAAGTCGATCCACGTCATGGGCTGGCTGCACAAGGACCCGCGCTTCCCCGAGCTGCTCACCTGGCCCACCACGTTCCCCTACATCTGGGGGACGATGGGCTGGAACATCTACACCCACCACAACCACATCGACGTCAACCCGCCGAAGGACGAGCCGCCCTTCTGGAACTGGCACCAGGACGGCTACCGCCAGAACTCCGACATCGACATGGACGTGCGTCCGATGTTCATGACGAAGATCTGCTACGCCCTGACCGACCTCTCCGAGCCGGGCTACGGCAACACCAAGGTCATCCCGGGCAGCCACAAGAGCAACACCCTGGCCGGCCGCCCCGAGAAGCCGGGCGACCCCATCATCGAGCCCGAGGGCGCCGTCGAGGTCTGCCTCGAGCCGGGTGACGCGTTCATCTTCGACCGCCGCATCTGGCACAGCCGCTCGATGAACAAGAGCGAGCGCATCCGCAAGCTGATGTTCATCGGCTACACCTACCGCTGGATCCGGCCCCTCGACGAGGACGTCGCCGACCAGGACTCGGAGTGGTTCAAGAACCTCTCGCCGCTGCACCAGCAGCTGCTCGGCTACGGCCCCGACCACGCCTCGTTCTGGGGCATCAAGCAGAGCGGCTGGATCGACGACGAGATCCCGCTGCGGGCCGAGCTCAAGGAGCGCGGCCTGCTCGACCGGGCCATCCCCTTCCTACGCTGACCCCGCACGACCAGGGCCCGCCCTCCCGCTGACGGGGGGCGGGCCCTCGTCGTGGGCGGGCCGGCGTCGGAGGGCGGTCCCTGCGGCGTCGGTCAGGCGGCGGTGAGCGCGCCCGAGCGGGCCACCCGCTGGAGCAGCACGACGGCGAGCAGCCCCACGACCACGGCCGCCACCACCGCCAGTCCGTAGAGGGGCAGGCCGGAGGCGGCGTAGAGCACCAGCGACCCGACCAGGAGCACCCCCAGGGCCACGGCCGCGAGCGCCAGCCGGTGGGCCCACCGCGCGAGGTCCTCGGGGATGCCGACGGCCATCACCCCGGTGCACAGCTGGTGCACGAGCACGGCCCACACGAGCGCCTCGACGGTGAGCGCGGTGTACTGCAGGATCACGTAGCGGTCGGCGGCGAACAGCGGCGTGCCCGTGACCAGCCACACCGGCAGCCCCACGACCGCGGCCACCCGCGCCACCAGGAAGGGCCGCGCGGTGGCTCCGAGCAGTCCGTAGAGGACCCAGGCGTAGCCCACCACGTCCGGGGCGACGTCCCACCCGCCCAGGGGCAGGTCGATGACGACGACGAGCAGGCCCCATGCGGCCCAGGGGAAACGGTGCACCCGTGAACCCTAGGCGTCCCACTCGGGCACCGCGCGCCGACAGTGGCTTCCCGCGGCCCGGTCCGGTAGACAGGCGCTCGTGGCCGCCACCGACATCGGACGACTCGTGCAGGGCGCGATCTACCGCGCCGGCTCCTTCGGGCACCGCCCCGCCGTGCCCACCGACGGGCGGCTCCTCGAGGCGGCCGCCGAGCAGGTGATGTCGCGCCGCGCCTTCGCCTACGTGGCGGGCGCGGCCGGCAGCGAGGCCAGTGCCCGGGCCAACCGTGACGCCTTCGACCGGTGGCGGGTGCTCCCCCGGATGCTCGTCGACACCCGCGAGCGCGACCTGTCGGTCGAGCTGCTGGGCCGGCGCCACCCGGCGCCCCTGCTGCTCTCGCCGGTGGGGGTGCTCTCGAGTGCGCACCCCGAGGCCGACCTGGCCGCGGCGCGGGCCGCGGCCGGCGAGGGCGTGACACCGGTCCTCAGCACCCAGGCCAGTGTCCCGATGGAGGACGTCGCCGCCGCCGTGCGCGGCGCCGGGCACTGGTACCAGCTGTACTGGAGCAACGACGACGACCTGGCCGCCTCGCTGGTGCACCGGGCCGAGGCGTGCGGCAGCGAGGCGCTGGTCGTCACGCTCGACACCGCCTACCTGGGCTGGCGCCCGCGTGACCTCGACCTGGGCCACCTGCCGTTCGCCCGCGGCGAGGGGATCGCCCAGTACACCTCCGACCCGGTCTTCCGGCGCCTGGTGCAGGAGCGGGTCGACGCGGCCGGCGGCCGGCCCGCCGAGCCCTCCCCGCGCCCCACCCCCGCGGCCGTGCGCACCCTGCTCTCGATGAGCCGCAACCACCCCGGGCCGACCCGCGAGAACCTCACGTCGCCCGTGCCCCGCGCGGCCGTCGAGACCTTCCTCGACGTCTTCTCGCGCCCCGGCCTCACCTGGGCCGACCTGCCCCGGCTGCGCGCGATGACCTCACTGCCGATCGTCCTCAAGGGCGTGCTGCACCCCCAGGACGCGCAGCGGGCGGTCGACGCCGGGGTCGACGGCGTCTGGGTCTCCAACCACGGCGGCCGGCAGGTCGACCGCAGCGTGGGCGCCCTCGACGCCCTGCCCGGGGTCGTCGACGCCGTCCGCGGCCGCGGGTCCGCGATGCCGGTGCTGTTCGACTCCGGGGTGCGCACCGGCGCCGACGTGTTCGTCGCGCTCGCCCTGGGCGCCACCGCGGTCGGGATCGGGCGCCCGTACGTCTACGGGCTGGCCCTGGCCGGCCAGGAGGGCGCCGCCCAGGTGCTGCGTCACCTGGTGGCCGAGCTCGACCTGACCATGGCCCTCACCGGCTGCCGGACGCTGGCCGACCTCACCCGCGACCGCCTGGTGGCGGCGCCCGCATCCTGAGTCCCCCCAGCTCGCCGCGCCGATCCGTGCAAGCGTTTCCGCACCAGATGGCTACCCTGTCCAGCGCACCACCGTCGCTGCGCCTGATCCGCCTCCCGGCCCCGAAGGACGAGCCCGAATGACCGACACCGTGCCCCACCCCGCCGTGATGTCCGACGAGTCCCCCTCGACCGACGTGCGCCGGATCGGCCCCGCCTTCCGCACCAGCCACCCGCTCGCGTCCGGCCCCGTCGTCCAGCCCGCCCCCACCGTGGACGGCTTCGTCGAGACCTTCCTCGGGGAGCTGAACTACGGGCAGGGCACGTTGCTCTCGCAGTCGACCGTCAACGACCAGTACCTGGCGCTGGCCCGGACCGTGCGCCGCTACCTCATGGCCGACTGGCTCGAGACCGGTACCCGGCGCCGGCAGGCCCCGCAGAAGACCGTCGGCTACCTCTCGGCCGAGTACCTGCTGGGGCGCCAGCTCGGCAACAACCTGCTGGCCACCAACCTGCAGGACATCGCCGAGGTCGCGATGACCCAGTGCGGCATCGACATCGCCCGGCTGCGCGCGCAGGAGGTCGAGCCCGGCCTGGGCAACGGCGGCCTGGGGCGGCTCGCGGCCTGCTTCGTCGACTCGCTGGCCACCATGGACGTGCCGTGCATCGGCTACGGCATCCGCTACGAGTACGGCATCTTCCGCCAGACCTTCGAGGCCGACCGCCAGGTCGAGGTGCCTGACTCGTGGCTCTCGCTCGGCAACCCGTGGGAGTTCCCCCACCCCGAGCGCCAGGTGCTGGTGAGCTTCGGCGGCACCACCGAGACCGCCGTCGACGTCGACGGCCGCGAGCACTGCACCTGGACCCCGGACTGGCAGGTCATCGGGATGCCGTACCACTACATGGTCCCGGGCCACCGCAACGGCGTCGTCAACACCCTGCGCCTCTGGAGCGCACGCGCCACCCAGGCCTTCGACCTGCAGATCTTCAACTCCGGCGACTACGCCCAGGCCGTGCGCGCCCAGACCACCGCCGAGAACATCAGCAAGGTGCTCTACCCCGAGGACTCCACCCCCCAGGGCAAGGAGCTGCGGCTGCAGCAGCAGTACTTCTTCGTCGCGTGCTCGCTGCACGACTTCATCGACAACACCCTGCCGGCCGACTTCGACCTGCACCGCCTGCACGAGCGGATCATCTTCCAGCTCAACGACACCCACCCGGTCATCGCCATCCCCGAGCTGATGCGGATCCTGGTCGACCGCAAGGGCTTCGTCTGGGACGAGGCCTGGGCGATCACCCGGAAGTGTTTCGCCTACACCTGTCACACCCTGCTGCCCGAGGCCCTCGAGGTCTGGTCGGTCGAGCTGCTGGGGCGCCTCCTCCCCCGCCACCTCGAGATCATCTACCGGATCAACGAGGAGTTCCTCGACGAGGTCCGCGAGGCACACCCCGGCGACGAGATGCTGGTGCGGCGGATGTCGATCATCGCCGAGCACCCCGACCGGGCGGTGCGGATGGCCTACCTCGCCACCGTGGCGGCGTCCAAGGTCAACGGCGTCGCCGAGCTGCACAGCCAGCTGCTGCGCGACAAGGTGCTGCCCGACTTCTCGCGGCTGTGGCCCGAGAAGTTCACCAACGTCACCAACGGCGTCACCCCGCGGCGCTTCGTGCGGCTGGCGAACCGGCGCCTGTCGGACCTCATCACCGAGACCATCGGCGACGGCTGGGTCACCGACCTCGACCGGCTCCGCGAGCTCGAGCCGTACGCCGACGACGCCGGCTTCCGCGAGCAGTTCCGGGCCGTCAAGCAGGCCAACAAGGAGCGGCTCGCCACGCTGCTGCGGGTGCGCGACGGCCTCGAGCTGCCGCCCGGGACGATGCTCGACGTCATGGTCAAGCGCCTGCACGAGTACAAGCGCCAGACCCTGAAGCTGCTGCACATCGTCTCGCTCTACGACGACGTCGTCTCCGGCCGCGTCCCGGCCGAGGAGGTCACCCCGCGCACCTTCGTCTTCGGCGCCAAGGCGGCCCCCGGGTACCACCTGGCGAAGGAGATCATCTTCCTCATCAACGCGGTGGCCGACGTCGTCAACGCGGACCCCGCTGTGGCCGGGCGGCTCTCGGTGGCGTTCCCGGCCAACTACAACGTGACCCTGGCCGAGAAGCTCATCCCGGCCGCCGACCTGTCCGAGCAGATCTCGCTGGCGGGCAAGGAGGCCTCGGGCACCGGCAACATGAAGTTCGCGCTCAACGGCGCGCTGACGATCGGCACCGACGACGGTGCCAACGTCGAGATCCGCCGGCTCGTCGGCGACGAGAACTTCTTCCTCTTCGGGATGACCGAGCCCGAGGTCGAGGAGCTGTCGGCGCGCGGCTACACCCCGTCGGAGGTCTACGAGTCCGACCCGCAGCTGCGCAGCACGATCGACCTGCTGGCGAGCGGGCACTTCACCGGCGGCGACCGCCAGGCGGTGGCACCGGTGATCGACAACCTGCTGCACCAGGACTCGTTCATGGTGCTGGCCGACTTCCGCGCCTACCTCGACGCCCAGGCCCGCGTCGACGCCGCCTACGCCGACCCCGACGCCTGGTCACGCTCGGCCATCCTCAACGTGGCGCGCTCGGGCTACTTCTCCTCGGACCGCTCGATGCGCGACTACC
This sequence comes from Nostocoides sp. Soil756, assembly GCF_001428065.1. GTDB lineage: Bacteria > Actinomycetota > Actinomycetes > Actinomycetales > Dermatophilaceae > Phycicoccus. The sequence goes on along the minus strand of NZ_LMSE01000004.1, from coordinate 631,214 downwards.
TCGAGCGCATCTGGCACGCCTGACCAGCGCGGACGGCCCGGGACCCGACCCGGGATCGACCCGGGACCGACGGATGCCGCGACTGCGTCGGCCCGGCCGGTCCGTGTAGGTTCGGGGGGGTGAGCGACGACCTCCGAACCGCCCCTCCGCAGACCCCCCTCGGACGGATCCCGGTCCTCGACGTCAGACCCGTCGTCGACCACGGCGACCGCCCCGCCAAGGCGGTCGTCGGCGAGGAGGTCGAGGTCCGCGCCACCGTCTTCCGTGAGGGCCACGACGCCGTCAACGCCACCGTCGTGCTGACCGACCCCGACGGGGCCGAGACCTTCCACCCGATGACCTGCACCAACCCCGGGCTCGACACCTGGGTCGCGCGGGTCACGCCCGACCGCACCGGCTGGTGGTCCTACCGGGTCGAGGGCTGGTCCGACCCCTACGGCACGTGGGAGCACGACGCGACCATCAAGGTCGCGGCCGACGTCGACACCGAGCTCATGCTCGAGGAGGGCGCCCGCGTCCTCGAGCGGGCCGTCGACGAGGTCGACCGCACCGCCGAGCAGGAGCAGCTGCTCATCGAGGCCATCACCGGCCTGCGCGACACCACGCGGCCCGCCTCGCTGCGGCTGCGGGCCGGCACCGCCGCCGACGTCGAGACCGAGCTGGGCGAGCGCCCGTTGCGTGACCTGGTCTCCCCCGGGCGCGACCTGCCCCTCCTGGTCGAGCGCGAGCGCGCCCTCTACGGCGCCTGGTACGAGCTCTTCCCGCGCAGTGAGGGGGCGCACTACGACGAGGACGAGCACCGCTGGCGCACCGGCACCCTGCGCACCGCCGCCGGCCGGCTGCCCGCGGTCGCGGCGATGGGCTTCGACGTCGTCTACCTCACGCCCATCCACCCCATCGGGCAGGCGGCCAAGAAGGGTCCCAACAACACCCTCGACGCCCGCCCGGAGGACCCCGGCAGCCCCTACGCCATCGGATCCCCCGACGGCGGCCACGACGCCATCCACCCCGACCTCGGCACCTTCGAGGACTTCGACGCCTTCGTGGCCGAGGCCAAGCGCCTGGGGATGGAGGTCGCGATGGACCTCGCCCTGCAGTGCTCGCCGGACCACCCGTGGGTCGCGACGCACCCGGAGTGGTTCACGACCCGCGCCGACGGCACCATCGCGTACGCCGAGAACCCCCCGAAGAAGTACCAGGACATCTACCCGCTGAACTTCGACAACGACCCGGCCGGCATCTACGCCGCCGTGCGCGCCGTGGTCCAGGTGTGGATCGACCACGGCGTCGAGATCTTCCGCGTCGACAACCCGCACACCAAGCCGGTCGAGTTCTGGCAGTGGCTCATCGCCGACGTGGCGAAGGACCACCCCGACGTCATCTGGCTGGCCGAGGCCTTCACCAAGCCCGCGATGATGCACACCCTGGGCAAGATCGGCTTCCAGCAGAGCTACACCTACTACACCTGGCGCAACACCGCCCCCGAGCTGCGCGAGTACGTCGAGGAGCTCGCGGGCGAGTCGGCCGCCTACATGCGCCCCTCGTTCTGGCCCACGACCCACGACATCCTCACGCCGTACCTGCAGTTCGGCGGCCCCGCCGCCTGGAAGCTGCGCGCCGCCCTGGCGGCCACCCTGGTCCCCACCTACGGGATCTACGCCGGCTACGAGCTGATGGAGCACGTGGCCCGCCCGGGCGCCGAGGAGCAGATCGACAACGAGAAGTACGAGTTCAAGGACCGGCGCTGGGCCGACTACGAGCCGGGGGGTGCCCAGGAGGGCCGGAGCCTCGCGGGTTACCTGACCCGGCTCAACGAGATCCGCCGCGAGCACCCCGCGCTGCACCGCCTGCGCGGCATCCGCTTCCACCACGTCGACGACGAGAACTTCCTGGCGTTCTCCAAGCGCCGCGCGCTGCCCGACGGCACCGACGACGTGGTGCTGGTCGTCGCCAACCTCGACCCCCACTCGACGCGGGCCACCACGCTGCGCCTCGACCTGGCGGCGCTCGGCGCCGAGCCGGGCGAGACGCTCGAGGCCACCGACCTGCTCACCGGCCACACCTGGCAGTGGCAGCAGGAGGTCTACGTCCGCCTCGGCCCGGAGGTCGAGCCCGTCCACGTCGTCGCGGTCAGGAGGAGCCGATGAGCGCCATCCCCGGGATGGGGCACAGCACCCCCGGGCTGGGCATGAACCAGCCGGGCCTGCGCCACGACCCCGAGTGGTTCCGCACCGCGGTGTTCTACGAGGTCCTGGTCCGGGCCTTCGGCGACTCCACCGGCTCGGGCGAGGGCGACTTCGCGGGCATCATCAACCGCCTCGACTACCTGCAGTGGCTCGGGGTGGACTGCCTGTGGCTGCCGCCGTTCTACGCCAGCCCGTTGCGCGACGGCGGCTACGACATCTCCGACTACACCCAGGTGCTGCCCGAGTTCGGCACCCTCCCGGAGTTCCGCGAGCTCATCACCCAGGCGCACGCGCGCGGCATCCGCATCGTCACCGACCTCGTGATGAACCACACCAGTGACCAGCACCCGTGGTTCCAGGCCTCGCGCAGCGACCCCGAGGGCCCGTACGGCGACTTCTACGTGTGGTCCGACACCGACGACAAGTACACCGACGCGCGCATCATCTTCATCGACACCGAGACCTCGAACTGGACCTTCGACCCCATCCGCCGGCAGTTCTTCTGGCACCGCTTCTTCAGCCACCAGCCCGACCTGAACTTCGAGAACCCGGCGGTCCACGACGCGATCTTCGACGTGGTGCGGTTCTGGATGGACATGGGCATCGACGGCTTCCGCCTCGATGCCGTGCCCTACCTCTACGAGGAGGAGGGGCACAACGGCGAGAACCACCCGAAGACCCACGAGTTCCTGGCGTCGCTGCGCGCGATGGTCGACGCCGAGTACCCGGGGCGCATCCTGCTCGCCGAGGCCAACCAGCCGCCCGGCGACGTCGTCGACTACTTCGGCACCGAGGAGGCGCCGGAGTGCCAGATGTGCTTCCACTTCCCGGTGATGCCGATGCTCTACTACGCGCTGCGCGAGGAGAAGGCGGCGCCCATCATCGACGTGCTGGCCGACACCCCCGACATCCCGCCGGGCACCCAGTGGGGCACCTTCCTGCGCAACCACGACGAGCTGACCCTCGAGATGGTCACCCCGGAGCAGCGGGCCGCCATGTACGGCTGGTACGCCCCCGACCCGCGGATGCGGGCCAACGTCGGCATCCGGCGCCGCCTCTCGCCGCTGCTCGACAACAGCCGGCCCGAGATCGAGCTGATCCATGCCCTGCTGCTCTCGCTGCCCGGCTCGCCCTGCCTCTACTACGGCGACGAGATCGGGATGGGCGACAACATCTGGCTCGACGACCGCGACGCCGTGCGCACCCCGATGCAGTGGACCCCCGACCGCAACGCCGGGTTCTCCACCGCCGACCCCGGCAAGCTCTACCTGCCGGTCATCCAGTCGCTGGTGCACAACTACAGCCACGTCAACGTCGAGGCCCAGATGGCCTCGGGCTCCTCCTTCCTGCACTGGCTGCGCGGGATGCTGGCCGTCCGGCGCGAGCACCCGGTGTTCGGCCTCGGCGACTTCGAGGTCTGCGCGTCCTCGCACGACCGGGTCCTGGCGTTCGTGCGGGTCGACCGGCGCGAGCGCGAGGTCGAGGACCGCTCGGCCCGGGCCGTGCTGTGTGTCAACAACCTCTCGTCGAGGCCCCAGGCGAGCACCCTCCGGGTGCCCGAGCACTTCGCGGGCTGGCTGACCCGGGACCTGTTCGGCGGCACCGGCTTCCCCGACATCGGCCCCGACGGCGAGCTCACCGTCACCCTCGGGTCGCGCGACTTCTTCTGGTTGTCGCTCGAGCCGCCGCCGGGGGGCACCCATGGCTGAGATCCACACCGGCGCCACCCTCACGCCGAGCAAGCTCGAGCTGCTCGAAGCGTGGATGGGCGGCCAGCGCTGGTACGCCGCCAAGGGGCGCCGGCCCGTGCTGCGCCGGCTCGCGGCGTGGCGCCTCGACGACCCCGACGGCGCGGTGGGTGTCGAGACCCTCGTGGTCGCCGACGAGGCGGGCGACGAGACCGTCGTCTACCAGGTGCCGCTGACCTACCGCGGTGAGCCGCTGGCCTCGGCCGACCACGCCCTGGTCGGCGTCCTCGAGCACTCGGTCCTGGGGCGGCGCTGGGTGTACGACGCCCCGCACGACCCCGTCTACGCCACCCTGCTCCTCGAGCTCGTCCAGGGCCGGGCGCAGGCGGCGTCGTCGTCGGCCACCGACGCCCCCGAGGACGCGGTGGCCGGCGTGCCCCAGCCCAGCTGGGACGCCGCCGTACGCGTGCGCTCGTCACGGGTGCTCACCGGTGAGCAGTCGAACACCTCGGTCATCCTCGACACCGACGACGAGGCCGGGCACCACGTGCCTCTCATCGTCAAGGTCTTCCGGATGCTCTCGCCCGGCGAGAACCCCGACGTCGTCCTCCAGGGCGCGCTGGTCGACGCCGGCTCCCGCCGGGTCCCGGCCGTCGTCGGGTCGGTCCTCGGCGCGTGGCCCCACCCGGGGCCCGAGGGCGACCGCGACGCGACCGGCCACCTCGCGTTCGCCCAGGAGTTCCTGCCCGGGGTCGAGGACGCCTGGCGGGTCGCCCTGCGGGCGGCCGAGAGCGGTGCCGACTTCACCGGACCCGCCCGCGACCTCGGCGCCGCGACGGCCGAGGTGCACCGGGTGCTGGCGAGCACCCTCGGCACCACCCCCACGAGCCCGGCGCAGGTCGACGCCATCCTGGCCGCCGTCCGCGCGCGGATCGACGCCGCCGTCGCGGCCGTGCCCGAGCTCTCCTCGGCCCGCCCGGCGGTCGAGGCCGTCCTCGAGGCCGCGGCGGCGGGGCCGTGGCCCGACCTCCAGCGCATCCACGGCGACTACCACCTCGGGCAGGTCCTGCACTCGCCCGAGCGCGGGTGGGTGCTGCTCGACTTCGAGGGCGAGCCGCTGCGCCCGCTGGCCGAGCGCTCGCTGCCCGACCAGTGGGTCCGCGACGTGGCCGGCATGCTGCGCAGCTTCGACTACGTCGGAGGCACCCGCGAGCAGGTCGTCGGGCACTCCGCCCGCGACTGGGTCACCGCCGCCCAGCAGGCCTTCCTCGACGGCTACGCCGCCGCGGCCGGTGCTGACCCGCGCGACCTCGGCCCCCTGCTCGCCGCCTTCGAGCTCGACAAGGCGATGTACGAGGTCGTCTACGAAGCCCGCAACCGGCCCGCCTGGGTCGGCATCCCCTGGGCGGCCGTCCGCCGCCTCACCGAGCACGCACCTCCCCCCATCCCCCAAGGAGACCCTTCGTGACTCCCACCCCCAGCCCCGAGGTCGGCGGCGCCATCACCGCGCTGGTCCAAGGCCGCCACCAGCAGCCGCACGACCTCCTCGGCCAGCACCTCGAGCCGGGCGGGCTGCGCATCCGCGTCGTGAAGCCCCTCGCGAGCGCCGTGCGGGTCCGCTTCGAGGACGGCGAGGAGCTCACCCTCGAGCACGAGGCCGAGGGGGTGTGGACCGGGGTCCGCACCGACGCCACCGCCACCATGGACTACCGGCTGCTCGTCGCCTGGGGCGACGGCATCGAGCACGAGCAGGACGACCCGTACCGGTTCGCCCCCACCCTCGGTGAGGTGGACCTGCACCTGGTCGGCGAGGGGCGCCACGAGGAGCTGTGGAACGTCCTGGGCGCGCGGGTGCGCGAGTACGACGGCCCGATGGGCACCGTGCGCGGTACCTCGTTCGCGGTCTGGGCCCCGCGGGCCAAGGCCGTGCGCGTGGTCGGCGACTTCAACGGCTGGGACGGGCGGATGCACCCGATGCGGCTGATCGGCTCCAGCGGGGTCTGGGAGCTCTTCGTGCCGGGGGTGGGCGCCGGTGAGGTCTACAAGTACGAGATCCGCGGCGCCGACGACGGCGTGCGCACCAAGGCCGACCCGATGGCGCGGCGCACCGAGTGCCCGCCGCGCACCGGCTCCGTGGTCGACGACAGCCACCACGTGTGGGGGGACGACGCCTGGATGGAGCGCCGCGCCGCCAGCGACCCGCACACCACGCCGATGAGCGTCTACGAGGTCCACCTCGGCTCGTGGCGCCAGGGCATGACCTACCGCGACCTGGCCGAGCACCTGGTCAACTACGTCACCGACCTCGGCTTCACCCACGTCGAGTTCCTCCCCGTGATGGAGCACCCCTACGGACCGTCGTGGGGCTACCAGGTCACCGGGTACTACGCGCCGACCGCCCGCTTCGGCACCCCCGACGACTTCAAGTACCTCGTCGACGCGCTGCACCGGGCCGGCGTGGGCGTCATCCTCGACTGGGTGCCGGGCCACTTCCCCCGCGACGAGTTCGCCCTGGCGCGCTTCGACGGGCTGCCCCTCTACGAGCACCCGGACCCGCGCCGCGGTGACCAGCCCGACTGGGGCACGCACGTGTTCGACTTCGGCCGCCTCGAGGTGCGCAACTTCCTCGTGGCCAACGCCGTGTACTGGCTCGAGGAGTTCCACGTCGACGGCCTGCGGGTCGACGCCGTGGCCTCGATGCTCTACCTCGACTACTCGCGCCGCGACGGCGAGTGGATCCCCAACGTCCACGGCGGGCGCGAGCACCTCGAGGCCATCGGGCTGCTCCAGGAGGCCAACGCCACCGCCTACAAGCGGGTGCCCGGCATCGTCACCATCGCCGAGGAGTCGACCTCGTGGCCGGGCGTCACCAAGCCCACCTCGGCCGGCGGCCTCGGCTTCGGGCTGAAGTGGAACATGGGTTGGATGAACGACACCCTCCGCTACCTGCACGAGGAGCCGGTGCACCGCCAGTACCACCACAACCTGCTGACGTTCTCGCTGATGTACGCCTTCAGCGAGAACTTCGTGCTGCCGATCAGCCACGACGAGGTCGTGCACGGCAAGGGCTCTCTGGTCACCAAGATCCCGGGCGAGCGGCCCGACCAGCTCGCCACCCTGCGGGCCTTCCTGGCCTACATGTGGAGCCACCCCGGCAAGCAGCTGCTGTTCATGGGCTCGGAGTTCGCCCAGCCCGGCGAGTGGGCCGACGGACGCTCGCTCGACTGGTGGCTGCTCGACCATGCGGCGCACTACCGGGTGCACGCGCTGGTCAAGCAGCTCAACACCCTCTACCGCGAGCACCCGGCGCTGTGGGCGCTCGACGCCCAGCCGGCCGGCTTCCGCTGGCTCGACGCCGACGACAACACCGGCAACCTGCTGTCCTACCTGCGTTTCGAGAACGCCGACGGCACCGGCGACGTCGTCGCCTCCATCGTCAACTACAGCGGGGAGGACAAGGAGTGGGTGCGCGTGGGCGTCCCGCGCTCGGGGCGCTGGGAGGTCGTGCTCGACACCAGCGGCTACGACGAGGCGAGCAGCCCGAGCCAGGCCGGCGCCGTCCTCGAGGCCGAAGCGACCCCGTGGAACGACCAGCCCTACTCGGTGACCGTGCGGGTCGCCCGGCTCTCGACGGTCTACCTGGCGCCGGTGCCCGGCACCGAGAAGGTGGCCCCCGAGCTCGGCATATGACCCCCGGCCGCCCCCGAACGTGTGTGAACACGCCGGTGTTTCCCCGGCGTGTTCACACACGTTCGCGTCGGCTGCCTCAGACGAAGAGCAGCTGGGCTCCGTCGGTGAGCTCGATGAAGTCGCCCGCCGAGATGGTGCCCTCGACCCCCTCGTGGAGGTCGTCCTCGCTCAGGTGGTTCATGTCGGCCGACATCCGGCAGGCCCACAGGTGCGCGTCGGACCCGACGAGCAGGTCGAGGAACTCCGTCATGGGGCGGCCCGCGATGTGCTCGAGGAAGTTCTGGGTGAAGACCTCGACCGAGAAGTGCGCCACGGAGCCGGCCTTGCTGGTCGGGAGGTTGCTCGCGTCCCCCAGGGCGAAGACGTCGTCGAGGCCGTCGGCGAGGAAGGTGTGCCGGTCGACGGGCACGTAGCCCAGCTCGTCGCCCAGCCCGGAGGCCGCGACGAAGGCCGCCCCCATGTTCACCGGCACCGTGACGAGCTGGTCGTAGGGCACCTCACGCTCGTCGTAGGACACCAGGACGCGGCGTTCCTGGTCGATGCGCTCGACCATGAAGTCGGCTTCCACGGTGATGCCCTTCTCGGCCAGGAGACCGCCGAGGGCTCGGCTGGCGACCGGCTTGGTGAACGCGCCGTCCAGGGGGGTGACGAACACCAGCTCGGTGCGCTCGCGCAGGCCGCGGCGGCGCAGCCAGTCGTCGGCGAGGAAGGTGAACTCCAGGGGCGCCACCGGGCACTTGATCGGCAGCTCGGTGATGTGCACGACGAGCCGGCCGCCGGTGAACGTCTCGAGCTGGTCGCGCAGGGCGAGTGCGCCCTCGTAGGTGTAGAACTCGCCGACCTCGCGGTGCCACTGCGGGCCGAGGGTGCCCTCGGTCTGGTCGGGTCGCGGGGTGGTGCCGGTGGCGATGACGAGCTGGTCGTAGGGCAGCACCCGCCCGTCCGCGAGGAGCACCCGGTGCTCGGCGGTGTCGACCCGCTCCACGGTCGCCGACACGAGGTCGATGCCGTCGTGCACCAGCCGGCGGGTGCGGCGCCGGACCTGCTCCGGCGCGATCGCGCCGAACGGGAGGAAGAGGTAACCCGGCTGGTAGTCGTGCGTGTCGTGCTGCTCGACCACGGTGATCCGCCACGCCGCGGGCAGGCGGCGGCGGAGGCTGTTGACGACCATGGTGCCGGCGGTGCCGGCGCCGAGGACCACGAGGTTGCGAGGGGTTTCCATACCTAAGTACTACATCTGGTAGTAGTTCGCCGCCAGGGCCGACAGCCTCGCCACCCTGTGATCCTGCGGACACCGATCCTGTGCCGGCGCGGGGGTGGTCTGCGAGGATCGCGACATGAGCTCATCGCGCGCCGGCCAGCCGGCCCTGCCCTCGGACCTCGTCGACGTCGCGGCCCTCGTGACGGCGTACTACGTGCGTGAGCCGGACCCGGACGACGTCGACCAGCAGGTCGCCTTCGGCACCTCGGGGCACCGCGGCTCGAGCCTGAAGACGTCGTTCAACGAGACGCACATCCTCGCCACCACCCAGGCCATCTGTGACTACCGGCGCGAGCAGGGCTTCGACGGGCCGCTGTTCATCGGCCGCGACACCCACGGGCTCTCGGAGCCGGCGTGGGCCTCGGCGCTCGAGGTGCTGGTCGCCAACGACGTCACCGTGCTGGTCGACGCCGCCGACCGGTACACCCCGACCCCCGCGGTCTCGCACGCCATCCTCGTCGCCAACCGCGGCAAGGTCTCGCGGGTCGACGACCTGCGCCCGGGCATCGGCCTGGCCGACGGCATCGTCGTCACCCCGTCGCACAACCCGCCCACCGACGGCGGCTTCAAGTACAACCCCCCGCACGGCGGCCCGGCCGACTCCGACGCCACCAAGGTCATCGCGGCCGGGGCCAACGCCTACATCCGGGCCGGGCTGGAGGGCGTGCGCCGCGTTCCCTTCACCCGCGCCCGCGCCACCGTGGGCACCTACGACTTCCTGGGCACCTACGTCGACGACCTGCCGAGCGTGCTCGACCTCGACGCCGTGCGCGAGGCCGGCCTGCGGATCGGGGCCGACCCCCTCGGCGGCGCGGCCGTCGACTACTGGGGCGCCATCGCCGAGCGGCACCGCCTCGACCTCACCGTCGTCAACCCCCTGGTCGACGCCACCTGGCGGTTCATGACCCTGGACTGGGACGGCAAGATCCGGATGGACTGCTCGTCGCCGTCGGCGATGGCGTCGCTCATCGCCCGGCGCGACGAGTACGACATCGCCACCGGCAACGACGCCGACAGCGACCGGCACGGCATCGTCACCCCCGACGCCGGGCTGATGAACCCCAACCACTACCTGGCCGTGGCCATCCAGTACCTCTACGGCGGGGCGCGGCCGCAGTGGCGCGACGACGGCTTCATCGGCAAGACGCTGGTGTCGAGCTCGATGATCGACCGGGTGGCCGCCGACCTCGGGCGCCGGCTGGTCGAGGTGCCGGTCGGGTTCAAGTGGTTCGTCCCGGGGCTGCTCGACGGCTCGGGCCCGTTCGGCGGCGAGGAGTCGGCCGGCGCCTCGTTCCTGCGGCGCGACGGCTCGGTGTGGACCACCGACAAGGACGGCATCCTGCTGGCGCTGCTGGCCTCCGAGATCCAGGCCCGCACCGGTACCAGCCCCAGCGAGCACTACCGCTCCCTGGTGCAGCGCCACGGCGAGCCGGCCTACGCCCGCATCGACGCCGCCGCCACCCGCGAGGAGAAGGCCAAGCTGGCGGCCCTCTCCCCCGACGACGTCAGCGCCGAGTCGCTGGCCGGGGAGCCGATCACCGCCAAGCTCACCGAGGCCCCCGGCAACGGCGCGGCCATCGGCGGGCTCAAGGTGGTCACCGAGTCGGCCTGGTTCGCGGCCCGACCCTCGGGCACCGAGGACGTCTACAAGATCTACGCCGAGTCCTTCCGCGGCCCCGAGCACCTGGCGCACGTCCAGGCCGAGGCCCAGGAGGTGGTGGGCGCGGCCCTCGGCGGCTGAGCGCCCGCTCGCCGCCGGGCGAGGACCGCCACGACCACCAGAACGACCAGGAGTACAGATGGAACCCGTCAACATCGGGGTGCTCGGCGCCTCGACCTTCGCCCTGGAACAGACCGCCCCCGCGATCCACGGGGCGAGAGGGGCCCGGCTGGCGGCGCTGGCGACGTCCTCTGCGGCCAAGGCGGAGCCGTTCACGGCCTTCGCCCCGGACCTGGCCGTGCACCTCGACTACGAGGCGCTCCTGGCCGACCCCGCGATCGAGGCGGTCTACATCCCGCTGCCCAACCACCTGCACGTCGAGTGGACCCTGAAGGCGCTGGAGGCCGGCAAGCACGTCCTCACCGAGAAGCCGATCGCCATGGCGGCGCCCGAGATCGACGCGCTCATCGAGGCCCGTGACCGGACCGGGCTGTTCGCCTCCGAGGCCTACATGATCGTGCACCACCCCCAGTGGCAGCGGGTGCGGGCCCTGCTGGACGAGGGCGCCATCGGCACCCTCCGACACGTGGACTCGGTGTTCAGCTTCGACCTGCGCGACCCCGAGAACATCCGCAACCGTCCCGAGACCGGTGGGGGCTCGATCCCCGACATCGGCGTCTACACCTACGGTTCGGCCCGGTGGGCGGCGCGCTCGGAGCCGGTGGCGCTGAGCTCGCGGATCCGGAGGGAGAACGACGTCGACGTGTGGACCCAGGTCACCGGGACGATGGCGGGACCGGCCGGCGAGTTCAGCTACTGCGCGCTCACCTCGACCCGCCTGTACCCCCGCCAGGAGGTCACGTTCCAGGGCGAGGACGGGATGATCCGGGTGACCGCCCCGTTCAACGCCGGCCTCGCAGGCGAGGCGCAGGTGCACGTGACCCAGGGCGACACCCTGCGCATCGAGCGGTTCCCGGCGGTGCGCCAGTACGTGCTCGAGTTCGAGAACCTCGTGGCGACGCTGCGCGAGGGGGCCGACTTCCCGTGGACCCTCGAGGACGCGCGGGGCACCCAGGCGATGATCGACCTGGTGCGGGCCGGCGAGGTCTGACGCCCTACCGGCGGGGGTGCGCGCACGGGCCGGCCACCCCGGAGGTCCGTCAGGCGTCCGCCGCCGCGGCCCGGCGCCCCTGCTCGTCGGACACCCACAGCCCCAGCAGGCCGCCGAAGTGCGCCTCGAAGCGCTCCCACTCGTGCGGCGGGTAGGTCTGCTGGATGGTCGAGGTCAGCAGCGCGCGGAAGTCCTCGCCGGTGATCCAGTCGAACACCAGCTCGTCCAGGTGGGGCAGGGTGCTCGCGCAGAACTCCCGGTAGCGCTCGGTCTCGAAGTGCTCGTCGGCCAGCCGCTGGTACCCCGCCAGCCGGCCCTGGTGGTCCAGGGCCGGGTCGTCGGCCACCGCGAACCACGGGTCGGTCTCGACCTGGGTGCGCGCCGTCCGGCCGGTGACCGCGCAGAAGACGCTCCAGCGCAGCAGCGCGCTCATCGCCCACGGGAAGTAGTAGTGCAGCGAGGTGACCGCGACGTCGGGGCAGGCGTTGGCGTAGTCGATGGGGTACACGACGCCGTTCTTGACGAGCATCTCGCAGGAGTTGAACTCCCACCGGAAGAACGCGTTCACGGTCTGGCTGGTCGTCAGCACCTCGGCCCCGACGGCGTCCGAGAGGAACCCGTGCGCCACCGTGTACCGCTCGTGCATCGGCCGGTCGGGCTCGAACTTCATCACCATGGTCTCGGGGCCGATGGTCAGCGAGCGCGCGAAGTGCTCGAAGTCGGGCACCGACGCCTGCAGGTGCATCAGCATCTCGCCGGAGTCGTCGTAGGAGTGGTGCAGGTCCTCACGGTCGCGCACCTGAGACACCCCGCGCCAGCCACCACCGTCGAACGGCTTCATGTAGAGCGGGTAGCCCAGCCGCTCGGCGATCTCCTCGAGGTCGAAGGCGCGGTTGTACTTGGCCGAGGTGTAGGCCCACCGGGCGTTGTCGACGGGGTTCTTGTACGGCACCAGCACGGTGTCGGGCACCGAGAAGCCCAGCCGCATCAGCGCACAGTAGGCCGAGTGCTTCTCCATCGACTGGAACGTGAAGGGGCTGTTCAGCAGGTACACGTCGTCCATCAGCGCGGCCTTCTTCAGCCACTCGCGCGGGTGGTAGTACCAGTGCGCGAGGCGGTCGATGACGAGCTCGTGGCGCACCCGGTCGCGCAGGTTGAACGGCTCGATGGTCAGCCGCTCGGTGGTGACGGTGTGCTCGCTGCCGTCGGGCGCGCGCAGCACCCCCAGCCGCCGGGCCAGCGCCTCGAACGCCGTGGGCCAGTCCTCCTCGGCACCGAGGAGGAGTCCGACGAGGTGGTCGGTGGGGTTGCTCACGGGCGTGGTCCTTCCGGTCAGACGAAGCGGGGCAGGTGGTGGGCCAGCTGGCGCTGCCACCAGGGCCAGTCGTGGGCGCTGTCGTGGCCCCACACGTCGAGCTCGTGGCGGATGCCCTGGCGCGCCAGGACCTGCGCGAAGGCGCGGGTGCCGGGCAGCGCCCGGGTGGGAGAGACCTCGAACGGGCCCTGCCCGACGACCAGCAGCAGCGAGACGCGCGCGCGCAGCCACGCGAGGTGGTCGCCGTGGGCGTTCGCAACGAAGGCCGTCGGGTTGGCGAAGTACGTGGCGTCGCCGAGCTCGCCCCAGCCGTTCCAGGCCGTGGGGTCGTAGGTCCCCGAGAGGCCGATGGCCAGCGGCACGACGTCGGCGCGGGTCAGGGCCAGACGCACGGCGTGGTACGCCCCGAGCGAGGGACCCACGGCCACCATCTCGGTCGAGCCGCCGCTCTGCTCCTGCACCCAGGGCAGCACGGCCTGCTCGAGCCATGCGGTGTACGTCCCGGCCCGCCGGGCGCGCTCCTCGGTGGGCAGGGACGTGTCGGACCACGACCGGCCGTCGAGGGAGTCGACGCAGAACAGGCTCATCCGGCCCGCTTCGACCAGCGCTCGCACGGCGTCCAGCATCCCGTTGCCCTCGGCGTCGCGGGCGCTGCCGGCCTCGGACGGGAAGAGCAGCACCGGCCGGCCCCAGTGGCCGTGCCGGACGACCTCGAGGTCACCCTCGAGCCCGGGGACGCCGAGCCGCACGCTGCGTCGCTGCATGCGAGCGACCTTAGCGGCGGTCAGCCGTCGGCGCCCGGAGCGGACCAGAGGGTGCGCAGTACCTCGGTGAGCGCGGGATCGAGGGCGTCGCGCCAGGCGGTGTAGTTGTGCAGGTCGGGCACCTCGCGGTAGCGCACGTCGTGCCCGGCCCGGCGCAACGCGGCCGCCATGTCGCGGTTGTTGGCCGCGTTCTCCTCGAGGGCCCCGCAGGTCATCCCCACCACGAGGGGATGGTCGGTGTGGCGCATGTCGAGGATGGACTGCACCCGGCGCGAGATGCGGTCGAAGTAGCGGAAACCGCTCTCGGCGCCGTCGTGGCGCATCTGGAAGAACGAGCCCGACTGCGCCAGGACCCCGCCCACGCGCGGCGCCGCCGTGAGGCCCAGCAGCAGCGCGGTGAGACCGCCGAGGCTGGCCCCCATCACCACCACCGGCCCCGTGACGGCGTACCGCTCGCCCAGCCGGTCGAGCCCGGCGTCGGCCATCGTGCGCAGGAACGCCGGCGAGCCGGAGTACCAGGCGTCCCGCAGCACCGGATGCACCAGCGCCACCCGGTGCGGCGGCAGCACCCCGGCCGCGACCGACACCGCGCAGTAGCGGGTCAGGGACGCCAGGTCGTCGTACTCGGGGCCGTCGTGCACCAGCAGCAGCGGCGCGTCGTCGGCGTCCCCCAGACCGGCGGGCGACCAGACGGTGACCGGCACGTCGTCGCGGGTCTCACCGGCCAGGGTGAACGGGTCGTAGCGCCCGGGCGGGGGGTGGGCCGCCAGCCATGCCGGCTCCTGGTACCCCGGCCGCTCGAGCACCGACCGCTCGCCGAACGCGGTGCGCACGGTGCACGGTGTGGCCGGGTCGAGCACGGTCTCGACGGCCTCGCCACGATGGATGACGAAGCGGTACTCCACGCGCTGGAGCCCGGGGTCGGCCAGCTCCAGGGACCAGCCACCGGCGTCGCGTACCAGGGCACGCGGGCCGGGCACGGCATCGTCGCACTCGAGCGAGACGTCGGTGACGGCCGGGTCCTGCGGGTCGAGCCGGAAGCGCATCCGGCGCTCGACGAGGGTCGGCGGCACGCTCAGAACAGCGCGCTCATCAGGGCCGTGCGGCCCCGGCGCACCCGCTCGTCGTCGTTGCCGACGACGGAGAAGAGCTCGATGAGGTGGGTGCGCGCCCGGTCACGGTCGTCGTCGGTGGTGGTGCGGACCAGGTCGACGAGCCGGCTGAAGGCGTCCTCGACGTGGCCGCCGAGGACGTCGAGGTCGGCCACGACGATCGCGGCCCCGACGTCGGTGGGATCGGCGGCCGCGGCGGCCCGGGCGGCGGCCAGGTCGACGCCGCTGGTGCGCTCCATCAGCCGCACCTGCGCCAACCCGAGACGCGCATCCTCGTCCTTGGGGTCCTCGGCCAGTGCCTGCTCGTAGGCGGCCGTCGCAGCGGCCAGGTCGCCGCGCTCGATGGCGTCGTAGGCCGCCTGGTGCAGCGGCGGCACCGCGTCCTCGTCGGGACCTCCCTCCACCGGGCCGAGGTCGACGCGGCCGGTGATGCCGTTCTGCACCGCCGCCTGGAGCAGCTGCTCGACGGCCTGGGTGACCTGCGCGTCGTCGGCCAGGCCCGGGAAGAGCGGGACCGGCTGGCCCTGGAGCAGGCCGAAGGTGGCCGGGACGGTGGCCTGGCCGAAGGCCTGCTGGAGCACCGGCGAGAAGATCTGGAGCAGCTCCGGGTGCCCGGTGAGGTCGGCCGTGAGCACGATGACCCGGCCGTCCTGGCGGGCGGCGACCCGCGCCACGGTGTCGACCAGGTCGCGCGTCTGCGGATGCCCCGACGACCACAGGACGAGCAGCCCGGCCACCTGGACGGTGCGGGTGAGGGCCTGCTGGAGGTTCTCGGGGGTCACCTCGACGACGAGCCCCGGCGGGATGGCGGGCGCGGCGGCGCCGGGAGCCGCGGCCCCGGACGGGCCGGTCGGGGTGCCGGCGCCCGGGCCGGCCGCCTTCGACAGGTCGACGGCACCGCGGGTGCCCAGCGGGTCAGGCGTCTGCGTCATGCTCGGATTCTCCCCCATCGGGACGAGGTGGTCGGTGCGGGGTCGGCCGGCCGGTTCAGGAACCGGAACCGTCGACCAGGAGCTCGTCGGCTCCGATGGCCGTCACGTCGCCCTGGGTGGGGACGACGAGCACGACGGGCTCGAGGCTCTTGAGGCTGACCGACGTCTTCACCGTGGACCTGCCGACGAGGTCGGAGTAGCGCTTGGGCAGGACCAGCTCCTTGGCCCCGGACCGTACCGCGATGGTGTCGGTGCGCTGGAGCAGCCCGAAGGCGACGACACCGCCGTCGGCCAGCCGGAAGGCCACCGTCCCCTTGGGGAGCGCGACGTGCTTCTGACGCAGCGACGCCAGCGTGCCGAGAGCCTTGGCCTGGCGGGTGGCCGAGGCCGCCAGCGCAGCCCCGAACGGGTCGTCGACGGACACCGCGGCGGGCGGGTCGGCCGGCGCCGGCCGGGCCAGGGCCGCGGCGTACCCGGCGAGCGCCTCGGCCGGGGACAGCACCAGCCCGGTGGCGTCGGCGGGATCGACGAACGGTGCGCCCTCCCCCTCCGACCCCAGCGCCGGAAGCTGGGCTCCGCCGAACATGGGCACCGAGGCCGTGATGCGGAACGGGTCGGCGGGCGTGCGCGAGACCATCACGTGCAGCACCTGGGTCGACGTGGTGGGCTCGAGGGTGGTGGCCAGGATGGCGCGGGGCCAGCCGCGACCACGCGACTGGGCGAGCACCGTCGGCTGCGGGGGCTTGCTGAGCTCGCCGGGGGCAGGGGCGCTCGCGCCGCGGGCGGCGGCGGCGTTGGCCGTCAGCAGCGCGTTACCGGTCAGGACGGCCGCCCGGGCCTTGTCGCCCTTGGGCCCGGTGGCGGCGGCGGCCGCGCGCGCGGCGGCGAGGAGACGCGCCGCCACGGCGGTGGCCCCCTCGGCGTCGAGGGGGGCGGAGACCGGCGCCTCCGCGGGCGCAGGGTGCAGCCCCACGAGCGCGTCGGTGGCGCCGCAGCCGGCGCTGGCCAGGGACAGCGCGACCGCCAGAGCGGTGACGAGGTGGCGGCGAGCGGGTCGGCGGGTCATCGGGTGACCTCCTCGGTGTCGCTCCGGTGCACGGGCGGTGATGCCGGCGGGTGCGCGGAGTCGGTGGCGCCCGGGTCGGGGTGGTCGGTGGTGTCGGTGGTGGCGGCCGGGTCGGTGGTGTCGGTGCCGGCGGCCGGCGCGGGCCCCGGTGCGGGGGTGTCCCCGTCGAGGGCCGTGGACGGTATACCGGTCCCGCCGCGGCGCCGGCGCGGCCACAGGGCCACGGCGCCGGCGGCCAGCAGGAACAGGCCCACCAGGGCAGCGACGACGGCCTCGACGAACCAGCGTTTGTCGGTGACCGTCAGGGTCAGGGTCGTGATGCTCCCGCTGTCGGCCGCCACGACGACCGACTCCGGGGCCTGGCTCTGCTCGACGGTCAGGGACACCCGGCCGGTGCCGTCGTCCTGCTGACGCCACAGGTCCGCGGTGCCGAGGGCGGGTGGCTCCCCTCCCCCGCGCGAGGTGGTCAGCAGCGCCCAGTCACGCACGTCCACGCCGGTGACCTCGACCCGTCGGGCGTCCTTGAGCACGGCGGTGGCGTCGGAGGGGTTGGCCAGCGCCATCCACACCCGCCCGTCCCCCGCGGTGGTGGCCGTGACGGTGACGTCCCCGTCGACCCGGTTGAGCACGTCCGGGGTGATCAGGACGGGTCGCCCGGGCTGCGGGTGGACGGTGAACTGCGCGGTCCCCGAGCCTCCCAGCTGGGTCGCGAACCAGACCCCCACGACGATGAGGGCGAGGCCCACGAGGGCGAGGAGCGCGCCGACGGCGCGCGTGACGATGGTGACCATGGGGTCGGGGTCCTTGCTGTCGCTGGGTGTCCGGAGTGGCTCCGCCGGACTCGACTCGTGCCCTCCACCATGACAAACGGCCCAGCGGGTCGACAAATCCCCGCTCGTCAGGGCAGGAAGTCGCGCGCTCCCACGCGCACCTCACGCAACACCGAGAACAGCGCGGCGTGCTCGTCGGCGCCGAGCATCCCCAGCCCGAAGTCGGCCTCCTCGAGGTCGACGGTCACCGCCTCCATGGCGGCCAGCCCCTCCGCGGTGATGACGGCGAACGCGCCCCGTCGGTCGGCCGGGTTGGGGACCCGCTCGACCAGCCCCTGTGCCACGAGGCGCTGCACGATGTTGGTCGCGCTCGTCGGGTGCACCATGAGGCGCTCGCCGATGCGCGACATCGACAGGCGCTGCTCGCGGCTGAACGCCAGCAGGACCAGGGCCTCGTAGCGCGCGAAGGTCAGGCCGTGGCGCCCCGCGATCGTGTCGAAGCGGGCCAGCAGCAGCTGCTGGACGCGCATCACCGACGTCGCGCTCGCCATCGCGTCGGCCCGGGAGCCGGCCCCCCACCGCTGCACCCACAGCTCGCGTGCCCGCTCGATGGGGTCGAAGGGCAGGCGTACCGGCTCGCTCACGGGCAGCACGCTAACGCGCCCGGCAGCGAGTCCGATTGTGTGTCCGGGCCCGCGGTCCCTAGCGTGGGGCGGGTGAACGGCTCGAGACCAGTGGCCTGGCGCGACTACGCCGCCGTGCTCTTCGACCTCGACGGGGTCCTCACCCCCACGGCCGCGGTGCACATGACCGCCTGGTCGGAGATGTTCAACGCCTTCCTCGGCGGCCTCGCCCCCGACCACCCCGCGACGGTGGGGGCCGACACCTCGCCGTACACCGAGACCGACTACTTCGCCCACGTCGACGGCAAGCCCCGCTACGACGGGGTCGCCGACCTGCTGGCCGCCCGCGGCATCGACCTGCCGCGCGGCGACCCCGGCGATCCCCCCCAGGCCGAGACCGTGTGCGGCCTCGGCAACCGCAAGAACGACGCGTTCACGGCGGTGCTCGAGCGCGACGGCGTGCAGCCCTACCCCGGCTCGGTCACGCTGCTGGACCACCTGCGCGACCTCGGGGTCCCGCTGGCCGTGGTCTCCTCGTCGGCCAACGCGCACGCCGTGCTGGCGGCCGCCGGGCTCGCCGACCGGTTCGTCACCGTCGTCGACGGCCGGGTCGCCGCTGCCCTGGGCCTGCCCGGCAAGCCCGCCCCCGACACCTTCCTCGAGGCCGCGCGCACCTGTGGTGCCGCCCCGAGCTCGGCCGTGGTGGTCGAGGACGCCGTCTCGGGCGTGCGGGCCGGGGCCGCAGGCGACTTCGGCCTCGTGGTCGGTGTCGACCGGGGCGCCGGCGAGAGTGCGCTGCGCTCGGCCGGCGCCCACCGGGTCGTGGCCGACCTGCAGGACCTCACGTGAGGTCGGGGCGGGTGGGCGCCGACCCGCTCGACCGCACCCGCTTCCCGGCCGACCCGTGGCGGCTGGTCGAGACCGCGCCCGACCTCGGCGACCTCGGCCTCACCGAGACCCTGTTCGCGGTGGCCAACGGCTACATCGGCCTGCGGGCCAACCCCGAGGAGGGCCGCGAGGCCCACGCGCACGGCACCTTCGTCAACGGCTTCCACGAGACCTGGCCGATCCGGCACGCCGAGGCCGCGTACGGCTTCGCCCGCACCGGGCAGACGATCGTCGACGTCCCCGACGCCAAGCTGATGAAGCTCTACGTCGACGACGAGCCCCTCGTCATCGGCATGGCCGACCTCGAGGAGTACGAGCGCAGCCTCGACCTGCGCGACGGCATCCTGCGGCGTTCCCTGGTCTGGCGCACCCCGTCGGGCAAGCGGGTCCGCGTCGAGTCCAGCCGGATGGTGTCGATGACCGAGCGGCACCTCGTGGTGCTGACCCTGGAGGTCACGATGCTCTCGGGCGATGCGCCCGTGGTGGTCTCCTCCCAGCTGCTGAACCGCCTCGACGGCGAGGACGAGTACTACGCGCCCGCGCACACCTCGGGGACGGCCGACCCCCGCCGGGCGGGGACCTTCGAGGGGAGGGTGCTGCTGCCCCACCTGCACGCCGCCACCGAGCACCGGCTGGTGCTCGGCCACCGGTGCCGCAACTCGGCCATGACGGTGGCCGTGATGGCCGACCACACCGTGCGGTGCACCGACCCCTACGAGGTCGTCACGCGGGCCGAGGACGACCTCGCCAAGGCGGTCCACCGGGTCGAGGCCCGCGAGGGGCACACCCTGCGCATCGAGAAGCTCGTGGCGTACCACACCTCGCGCGGCCTGCCCGTGCGTGAGCTGGCCGACCGGTGCGAGCGCACCCTCGACCGGACCGGCACCCGGGCCGTCGAGGACCACCACGGACAGCAACGTGAGTGGTACGACCGGTTCTGGGCCGGCGCCGACATCGAGATCGGGGCGGGGGCGCCCCACGCCGAGGCCCTCCAGCAGGCCGTGCGCTACAACCTGTTCTCGCTGGCACAGGCCGCCGGCCGCGCCGACCAGCACGGGATCGCGGCCAAGGGCGTCACCGGGTCGGGCTACGAGGGCCACTACTTCTGGGACAGCGAGGTCTACGTCGCCCCGTTCCTCACCTACACCCAGCCCGAGCTGGCCCGGAACCTGCTGGCCTTCCGCAGCCGCATGCTGCCGGCCGCCCGGGAGCGCGCCCGCGAGATGTCGCAGCCCGGCGCGCTCTTCCCGTGGCGGACCATCAACGGTGAGGAGGCCTCGGCGTACTACGCCGCCGGGACGGCCCAGGTGCACATCGACGCCGACGTGGCCCACGCCCTGGTCCAGTACGTGGCCGCCACCGACGACGTCGGCTTCCTCGTGCGCGACGGCGTGGCCATCCTGGTCGAGACGGCCCGGATGTACGCCGCCCTCGGCTTCTGGCGCAGCAACGGCGACTCGAGCTTCCACATCCACGGCGTGACCGGCCCGGACGAGTACACCACCGTGGTCAACAACAACCTGTTCACCAACGTGATGGCGCGCGCCAACCTCGAGCAGGCCGTCCGCGCGGTCGAGCGGGTGCGCCGCGAGCACCCGCTGGAGTGGGCCCGCCTCGACCGGCACCTCCAGGTGCGCGACGACGAGCCGGCCGAGTGGCAGGCCTGTGCCGACGGCATGCACATCCCCTTCGACGAGGGCCTGGGCATCCACCCCCAGGACGACTTCTTCCTCGACCGTGAGGTGTGGGACCTCAGCCGCACGCCTCTCGACGTGCGGCCCCTGCTGCTGCACTACCACCCCCTGGTGATCTACCGTTTCCAGGTCCTCAAGCAGGCCGACGTCGTGCTGGCGCTCTACCTTCAGGGCGACCGGTTCACCGCCGCCCAGAAGCGCGCCGACTTCGAGTACTACGACCCGATCACCACGGGTGACTCCTCGTTGTCGGCGGTCGTCCAGTCGGTGGTCGCGGCCGAGGTCGGCTACCACGAGGCGGCCTACGAGTACTTCTGCCGGGCCCTCTACGTCGACCTCGCCGACCTGCACGACAACACCGTCGACGGGCTGCACATCGCGTCCGCCGCCGGGGTGTGGGCGACCCTGGTGGGGGGCTTCGGCGGGATGCGTGACCACGGGGGGATGCTGCGCTTCGACCCGCGCCTGCCCGAGGGCTGGGGCTCGCTGACCTTCCGGCTCACGTGGCGGGGCTCGCGGCTGCGGGTGCGGCTGGCCGAGCACGAGCTCGAGCTCACGGTGGAGGAGGGCGCGGCGAGCGTGCCGGTCGAGGTGCGCGGGCAAGCGCACGAGGTCGCGCCCGGCACGCCGGTGGTGGTGACGCTCGACGGGCACGGCGAGCGCCTGTCCGGCCTGCTGGGCCGGCGCCCCCGGCTGGGCGGCACCCGGGCCGACGGGAGCCGGATCACCGCGGGCGTCCCCGACCCCATCCCCTTCGAGGTCGTCGAGCCCTTCGACGGTCCGGTCACCGACGCTCGCTGAGCCCCTCGGCCGATGGCTGCGGCTCCAGCGCGGTGAGCAGCCGCTCGGCCGCGCCGTGCGGGTCGAGCTCGCCGCCCGCCACCCGTGCCGCCAGCCGGACGAGCCCGTCACCGCCGCCGAGGCCGGCGATCCGGGCCCGCACGGCGTCGAGGGCCAGGGCCTCGACCTCGCGGGCGGCTCGGTGGCGACGGCGTTCGAGCAGGCCGGTCTCCCCCAGCGCGGCACGGTGCGCCGCGACCGCCTCGACCAGCGCCCCGACGCCCTCGCCGGTGGTGGCCACGGTGCGCACGACCGCGGGCTGCCACGCCCCGTCCGCCCGAGCGCCCAGCGCGACCGCGGCGCGCAGGTCGCGCACGGTGCGGTCGGCTCCCGGCCGGTCGGCGTGGTTGACCACCAGCACGTCGGCCACCTCGAGGATGCCGGCCTTGGCCGCCTGGACCCCGTCCCCCAGGCCCGGGGCCACGAGCACGACGGTGGTGTCGGCGGTGCCGGCCACCTCGACCTCGCTCTGGCCGACCCCCACGGTCTCGAGCAGCACGACGTCGAACCCCGCAGCGTCGAGCACCCGGACCGCCTGCGGGGCGGCCGAGGACAGGCCGCCGAGGTGCCCCCGCGTGGCCATCGAGCGGATGAACACGCCCCGGTCGCCGGCGTGCTCGCCCATCCGCACCCGGTCACCGAGCAGCGCCCCGCCCGAGAACGGCGAGGTGGGGTCGACAGCCAGCACCGCCACCGTCAGCCCCTGCCGGCGGTACCTCGCGACCACCGCGCTGCTCGTGGTCGACTTGCCGACGCCCGGGGGCCCGGTGAGGCCCACGACGTGGGCGCGCCCGGCGTGCGGGGCGAGCGCCGCCAGCACCTTGCGCAGGACCGGGCTCCGGTCCTCGACGAGGGAGAGGAGCCGCCCGAGGGCGCGCGGGTCCGCCTCCCGGGCCGCGGCGACGAGGGAGGGGACGTCGACCTCGCGCCGCCCGGCCAGCGGGGTCAGCCCCGGCTCGGGACCCGCAGGACGAGCGCGTCGCCCTGGCCGCCACCACCGCAGAGGGCGGCCGCGCCGACACCTCCGCCGCGACGCTGCAGCTCGAGGGCCAGGTGCAGGGCGAGGCGCGCCCCGGACATCCCGATGGGGTGGCCGAGGGCGATGGCGCCGCCGTTGACGTTGACCTTCTCGGGGTCGAGGCCGAGCTCCTGGGTGGAGGCGAGCCCGACCGCCGCGAAGGCCTCGTTGATCTCGACGAGGTCGAGGTCGGCCGGCGAGATCCCCTCGCGCGCACAGGCCTTGGCGATGGCGCGGGCGGGCTGGCTCTGGAGGGTGGAGTCGGGGCCGGCCACCACCCCGTGGGCGCCGATCTCGGCCAGCCAGGGAAGGCCGAGCTCCTCGGCCCGGGACTTCTTCATGACGACCACCGCGCAGGCTCCGTCGGAGATCTGCGAGGCCGAGCCGGCCGTGATGGTGCCGTCCTTGCGGAAGGCCGGCCGCAGGCCCGCGAGCGACTCCGCGGTGGTGTCGGGCCGGATCCCCTCGTCGGTGCGGAACTCGACGGGCTCGCCCTTGCGCTGCGGGATGCTGACGGTGACGACCTCGTCGTCGAAGTAGCCGTCCTTCCAGGCGCGCGCGGCCAGCTGGTGGCTGCGGGCCGCGAAGGCGTCCTGCTGCTCGCGGGTGAAAGCGGCCTCGCCGGTGTTGGCCGACTCGGTGAGCAGGCCCATCGCCTGGTCGGTGAACGCGTCCCAGAGGCCGTCCTGGGCCATGTGGTCCTTGAGGGTGACGTCGCCGTACTTGAACCCGTCACGGCTCTTCTCCAGCAGGTGCGGCGCATTGGTCATCGACTCCTGGCCCCCGGCGACGACGACCTCGAACTCGCCCGCGCGGATCAGCTGGTCGGCCAGCGCGATGGCGTCGAGCCCCGAGAGGCAGACCTTGTTGACGGTCAGCGCGGGCACGTTCATCGGGATGCCGCCCTTGGTGGCCGCCTGGCGCGCCGGGATCTGCCCTTCGCCCGCGGTGAGCACCTGGCCCATGATCACGTAGTCGACGTCGGTGGGGGCCACCCCCGCCTTCTCGAGGGCGCCCTTGATGGCGAAGCCGCCCAGGTCGGAGCCGCTGAAGCCCTTCAGTGAGCCGCTCATCCGCCCCATGGGGGTGCGGGCGCCGGCGACGATGACGGTGGGGTCGGTGGTCATGCGAGGGCCTTCCGTGGCGGGTCGGGGCGTGCCCTTCCGACTCTAGCCACCCGGCCCCGCGGCGCAGCCTCACCCGGCGGTGACGCTCGCCACCGCGCGAGCCGTCCCCGCCGCACGGCTCCTACGCTGGCGGCATGACCGACGCGCTCCCCACCGACCTCTTCACCGCGATCGACCACGTGGGCATCGCGGTCCCCGACCTCGACGACGCGGTGGCCTTCTACTCCGCGACCTACGGGATGCGGATGCTGCACGAGGAGACCAACGAGGAGCAGGGCGTGCGCGAGGCGATGATGGGGGTCGGCGACTCGGGCTCGTGCATCCAGCTGCTCGCCCCGCTGACACCGGAGTCGACCATCGCGAAGTTCCTCGACCGCAGCGGGCCCGGCATCCAGCAGCTGGCCTACCGCGTCGACGACCTCGACGCCGTCAGCGCGACCCTGCGCGAGCGGGGGATGCGGCTGCTGTACCCGCAGGCCAAGCGCGGCACCAGCGGCTCACGGGTGAACTTCATCCACCCCAAGGACGCCCGCGGCGTGCTCGTCGAGCTGGTCGAGCCGGCCCCGGCGGCCCCTCACTGACCGCCGGCGCGGCACGTCCGGTCGGCGAGGTCCAGCACGGTCACGCCGGCCACGACGGACGGGCAGCCACGACTGCGGGCCCAGACCACGGCGGCCGCCACGGGATGCCCGGCCAGCGCGGGTGGCGTGCCGAGCGGGTAGCGCCGGTACTGGCCGAGCAGCACCACGTAGCGCAGCCGCCCCGAGGCGACGAACGAGCGCAGCTGTCCCTGGGTGGGGGCGTCGCTGGACCCGGTGAACCCGCCGAGGGGCAGCACCGGCAGGCCGCTCGCGAGCTGCAGCTGGGCCGCCGGTGACGCCTGGGGCACGGCCGCCGCCCAGTCGCCCGAGCGCCGCGCCCGCAGCCACGCGACCAGGGCCCGGGGCGGCACGGAGGTGACGCCGGCCTGGCTCCACCCGGCGCGTGGGTCGGCGCCGTTGACGACCACCTGGGTGGTCACGGCGTCGATGACCACGGGGCCGGTGAGGACGGACACGGTGGCGGCGACGGCCGCCAGTGGCAGGAGCCGGGCCCGGCCGCCCCGGGGCAGCAGCAGCGCCACCACCGCGGCGACGGTGGCCGCGCCGGCCACGGCCGCCAGCCACGCGAGCTCGCGGCCGGTCACGGCCAGGACGGCGGTGCCGGTGGCGCCCAGGACCGCCACGAGGGCCGCTCCCCGCCAGGGGGCCCACGCGCGTCCCACCCGGACGGCGGCCAGGCCGAGCAGCCCGGCGGCCGGCGCGGCGAGGTAGCTGGTGTAGTACGGGTGCATCGCCCCGCCCATGGCACTGAACAGCACCGCGGCGACGGCCAGCCATCCACCCAGCAGCACCACGAGCGCCCGTTCGCCACCGCGCAGGGCGCGGTCGAGCGCGAGCAGCACCAGGGCCAGCAGCGCCCCCGGCAGGAACCACGTCACCTGGTCGGCGAAGGGCGCGGTGAACAGCCGCAGCGGCCCGGGGTGCCCCGAGATGCTCCCTCCCCCACTCCCCTCGAGCCGGGCGACCCCGTTGGAGCCGAGGACGAGCTCGACCAGGCTGCCCTGCGAGTCGTCGGCGAACGGCCGACGGCCGGGGCCCAGGGCGGCCAGGACCGCGACCCACCACAGGCCGGACACGGCGGCGGCGGCGCCGACGGTGACGGCCGCGCGGAGTCGCTGCCCGGCCAGGGGACGCCAGAGCGCGGCGACGGCGGCCGGGGCCAGGACCAGGCCCGCGAGCCACTTGGTGAGGAAGGCCGCCCCGAAGGCGGCGCCCAGGAGCACCAGCAGACGCCGGCGCGGATGGTCGGCCAGCGCCGTCACCGCCCACGCGGCGACCACCGAGACCAGCAGCAGCATGGTGTCGGGGTCGTCGAAGCGGGACAGGGCGAAGGTCACCGGGCTCACCGCCAGCAGCACGGCCGCGACGACCCCGGCGCGTGGACCGGCCACGCGCCACACCGTGCGACCCAGCAGCGCCACGGCGGCCGCCGTCATCAGCGCCTGGGGCAGGAGCACGGCCACCGGCCGGACGCCGAGGAGCCGTACCGAGAGCATCATCGGCCAGAGCCCCAGCGGCGGCTTGTCGGTGGAGACGACCGAGCGCGGCTCGAGGCTGCCGAAGAACGCGGCGCCGAGGTGCTCGCCGCCGGTGGCGGCGATGCCCGCGTAGTAGACGTTGCCCCACCCGTTGCGCGACAGGTGCCAGGTGCTCGCCAGGAGGGTCAGCAGCGCGACGGCGCCCAGCGCGGCCCACCCGCGGTGGCGCTCGGTCATCCGGGGGGCGGGGCGGGGTCGCGGGAGCGGTCCGCCAGGACCAGGGGCAGCAGCGACAGCGCGATGAAGGCCGGGATGACCAGGCCCGAGTCGTTGATGGCGAAGCCCACCAGGCCCATGACGGCGCACCCCCGCAGGACCAGCGAGGCGGGCCGTGCCGGCCGGTGGCGGACCCGCCACAGGACCACGCCCACGACCACGGTGGCCACCGTGATGGTCAGCAGCGGTGGCGAGTCGAGGTTGTCGAGGTTCTGGGCGAGCTTGCGCCCCAGCACGTTGTCGAGGCCACCGTCGAGCACGGTCTGGACGAACTCCCCGAGGTGGGTGCGCGACCCCGGCGGACGCAGCCAGTCGAGCACTGCCACCCCCGCTGTCACCAGCCCCACCGCGCCCACCGCGGCGCCGACCCGCACCGGGGTGAGCCGCAGGCCCCACGTCAGGGCCAGGACGACCAGGGCTCCCAGCACGAGCCCCGGAGGCCCCCCGAAGTCCGCACCGTAGGAGGGGTGGCCTTCGACGGCGGCCAGCACCAGGCCCAGGGCGGCCGCCGCCGCCAGGGCACGCCCGCGGGGCAGCCGCCGGCTCGTCGCCACCAGGCCCACGACGGCGACGGTGGCCATGCCGTAGAGGGCGTAGCTGGTGTTGCCGATGCCGTAGAAGCGGCCCCCCACCACCGGGTTCTGCCCGAAGACCGAGGCCAGCTGCAGGCCCGAGCCGGTGAGCACGTCGCCGACAAGGACCAGCACGGTCAGGGTCGCCACCACCAGCAGTGCCCCGAGCCGGTGGCGGCGACCCACCGCCAGGGCCAGGGCGGTGACCAGTGCCGTCACGACGGCGAGGACCGCGGTGAAGGCCACGGCCGGATGCCCCGCGTGCCACCAGGGCACGAGGTTGGCGACGAAGGTGGCGACGGGGACGACGGCCACCGCCACGCCGAGCACCCGCAACGGCCGGGGCAGGCGGTCGGCGGGTCGTCCCCGGGCGACCACCAGCGCCACCAGGGCGCACCACAGGGCGTAGGCCGCGGCCAGCCACGCGGTGACCTGGGGGCTGAGCGCGCGCAGGGTGGCGGCCCGGATCTCGAAACCGGTGCGGGCGGCGATGCGCTCGGCGACCGGGATGTCGGCCGAACCGGGCACCACCGTGACCGGGCGTCCGGTCAGGCCCTCGAGGTCGGCGCCCGCCCAGTCCAGCAGGGTGGCGGTGAGGTCCTGGAGCTGCACGAGCCCGGGCTGGCGGGTGGAGGCCGAGGTGAGCACCCCGGGGCCGAGCCCGCGCACCACGACGGCGCGCGGGACGATCGGCGAGGCGCCGTCACCGACGCCGGCCACGACCAGCCGGGTGTCGGGACGGCCGGCGTAGCCCGCCACGAGCGTGTCGAGAGCACGCAAGGCCTCGGTCCGTGCGGCGGGCTCGGTCGGGAGGGGGCCGGCGTCGACGAGGAGGACCGAGCACGTCGGCGTCGGGTCGCCCTCGGTCGTCCGCACCCGGCCGGAGGGGTCCGCAGCCGCGACCGCCGCCCCCGCGCCGACCGCCGCCACGCAGGTCCCCGCCTGCCCCAGCCGCTGCGCCAGGGTCCCCGGCTGGGCGCCGTAGCCGTCGGCGCGCGCCCGGGCGAGGTAGTCGGCCCAGTGCGGGACCACGCCGTCGGTGACGGCTCCCGGGAGGCGGCACGGGCCGGGGACGTCAGCCGCCCGGCGCCCGGCGGACAGGGTGAGCCACCCGTCGACCGCGCAGGAGCGTGACCGGACCCCGCGCACCGTCATCGAGGCGACGGCCCCCTCGGCGGCCAGCCGGTGCAGGGCCGGGGTGTTCACCTCGTCGATGTCGGTCCACGCCAGACCGGCCGCCCCGACCAGCACCACCGGCGCCCCGGCGGGCGAGGCCGCGGGCGCGGGCCCGGCCAGGGCGGGCGTCGAGGCGCCGGCGGCCGTGAGGGCCAGGACCACCGACAGCGCGGCGAACAGGGCGAGGGCGAGGCCGCGGACCCGGGTCATCGCAGCGCCAGCTCGTGACGGGCGATGACGACGGATGCCGCCGTCCACGCGAGAGGGGCGACCGCGGCCGGGCTGCCGTCGTGCAGCACCTTCTCGGGGAAGGAGCCCGCGGCGGTGCGATGCTGCCCGAGCCAGGTCAGGAGCGCCTCGGCCCTGGCGGGATAGCCGTTGGCCGCCCACGCGGCGGCGAACAGGGCCGTCTCCGGGGTCCAGCTGATGCCGTCCCTCTTCCAGGAGGCACCCGGCGCCAGGCCGCCGGCCGGGCGCGACAGGGCGGTCTGCGCGCGGTCGAGCGCGACCAGCAGCGAGACGTCGGGCTCGGGGTCCCCGATGGGCGCGACGAGGAAGGTCACGGCCGCGTCGGGGGCGTCGCCGCCCAGCAGGCGCGGGTACCCGCGGGGCGCGAAGACGTCGCGCACGTGGCGCCCCAACACCACCGCCGCCGCCTCGGTGCGGTCGGCCAGCGCCATCTCGCCGGCCAGGCGCAGCGCCCCGGTCCCGCTGCGCAGGCCGGCCAGCACTGCCGCTGCCGTACCCAGGGTGAGCGTGTCCTCGACCAGCTCCCAGTAGTCGCTCGACGGGGGCGGCAGGCCCGTCGTCGCGTCGCGCGAGCGCAGCAGCAGGCGCGCGGCGCGCACCAGCATGGGGCGCAGCGGAGCCACCAGCTCGTGCGCGCGCCCCGGGGAGTACCGGCCGATCTGGTCGGCCGCCCAGAGCACCCACGCCGAGCCGTCGAGCTGCGGCTGGCGCGTGTCCGGCGCGGCACCGGAGGTGACGTCGTAGCGCGCCTCGAACCAGCCGTCGGGCCGCTGCACCGCCTGGAGGAAGGCCAGCTGGGCGGCGGCCTCGTCGGGGCGCCCCACCCGGGCCAGCGCACTGGCCACGAAGGCGACGTCGCGCGGCCAGGCATAGCGCCAGCGGGGCGACCAGCCGGCCACCGCCACCGGCAGCCCGGCGGTGAGCGCACGCAGGTCGAGCAGCGCCGAGTGCAGCAGGCCGTCGCGGTCGGCCGCCCCGCGCACCCAGGGGGCGCACGCGGCCAGCCACTCCTGCTCGTCCTCGACCAGCCGCGAACGCCAGGGCCCGGCCTCCAGGACCCGGGTGCGGGCCACCACCTCGTCGGGACGCCCGGCGGGCACCAGCCGGCGCTGCGCGGGGGCCGAGAACGCCACGGTCTCGCTGTAGAGCGGGATCTGCGCGTGGCGTGCGCGCTCGAGCAGCAGACCGCCCGTCCCCCCGGCGAGGGCGGCCGCGCCGCCACCGAGGACGAGTCCGCGGCGGCTCACCCGGACACGACTCACCCGCGCACCGTATCCCGCCCGGGTGTGGGACGTCGGCACCCCTCGTGAGGGGGATCACGCGGTGACCGCCGTCTCAGGCGGCGGCTCCGGAGCCGAACCCGCCAGTAGGTTCGCCGCGACGCATCCCCGCCCGCCGAAGGAGCACGACCCCATGGACCAGATCCGCGAGGCCATCCTCTCCGGAGACCGCAGCGAGCAGACCTACGCCGGGCTCGCCGTCCCCGACTCCTACCGGGCGGCCACCGTGCACCGCGACGAGGTCGGGATGTTCGAGGGCCTGCCCACCAAGGAGAAGGACCCACGGCGCTCGCTGCACGTCGAGCAGGTGCCCACCCCGGAGCTCGCCCCCGGCGAGGCGCTCGTGGCCGTGATGGCCAGCGCCATCAACTACAACACGGTGTGGACCTCGATCTTCGAGCCGGTCTCGACCTTCGGGTTCCTCGAGCGCTACGGGCGCACCTCGGAGTTCGCGAAGCGGCACGACCGGGACTACCACGTGGTGGGCTCCGACCTGGCCGGCGTCGTGCTGCGCACCGGCCCCGGCGTGACCAAGTGGAAGGCCGGCACCGAGGTCGTCGCCCACTGCCTCTCGGTCGAGCTCGAGGATGCCGAGGGCCACGACGACACGATGATGGACCCGCAGCAGCGCATCTGGGGCTTCGAGACCAACTTCGGCGGCCTGGCCGAGCTGGCGATCGTCAAGGCCAACCAGCTGATGCCCAAGCCGGCCCACCTCACCTGGGAGGAGGCCGCCTCCCCCGGGCTGGTCAACTCCACCGCCTACCGCCAGCTCATCAGCAAGAACGGCGCCCACATGAAGCTCGGCGACCGCGTCCTGATCTGGGGCGCGTCCGGCGGCCTCGGCTCGTACGCCACCCAGATGGCGCTGGCCGGCGGGGCCACCCCGATCTGCGTGGTGTCCTCGCCCGAGAAGGCCGCGATCTGCCGGGCCATGGGCGCGGAGCTGATCATCGACCGCTCCGCCGAGGACTACCGGTTCTGGAACGCCGAGGGCACCGCGCAGGACCCCAAGGAGTGGCAGCGCCTGGGCCGGCGCATCCGTGAGCTGACCGGCGGCCACGACGTCGACATCGTCTTCGAGCATCCGGGCCGCGAGACCTTCGGCGCCAGCGTCTACGTGGCCCGCAAGGGCGGCACCATCATCACCTGCGCCTCCACCTCGGGGTACCTGCACGAGTACGACAACCGCTACCTCTGGATGAACCTCAAGAAGATCCTCAGCTCGCACTTCGCGAACTACCGCGAGGCGTGGGAGGCCAACGACCTCGTGAACCGCGGCATCGTCCACCCCACCCTGAGCAGGACCTACCGGCTCGAGGACGTCGGGCAGGCCGCGCTCGACGTGCACCGCAACGCCCACCAGGGCAAGGTCGGGGTCCTGACTCTGGCCCCGGAGGCCGGCCTCGGCGTCAGCGACCCCGAGAAGCGGGCCGGCTTCGAGCCCGCGATCCACCGCTTCCGCGGCGCCTGAGGCGCGCGTCCGCGACGCGGTGCCCGGGTCCCTGACCTGCGCTCACGCGGGGCCCGCCCCGGCTAGGGTGAGGCGCGGAGGTGGATGGTGCGACTGACCACGGTGTGGGGCCCGGCGTCCCGCTGGGGCGAGTTCCGCCGACGCCAGCTCCAGGCGCTCGAGCGCAGCAACCACATCGAGCACGAGGCGCTCCCCGCCGAGGGCGCCGCCCTCGGCCCCGACCCGCTCTCGCGCTACGGGGCGGTGGGGCAGCCGCTGAACCGGCACTCGCCCTTCTACCTCGGGTTCTTCGGGGCGACCGGGGCCATGCTCGCCTTCGGGCTGTGGACCACCCTCGGGCGGCTCGCGACCACGCTCAGCATCCTGCTCGTGGCGTTCTTCCTGGCCCTCGCGCTGGACCCGGTGGTGGAACGGCTGACGCGCCACCGGGTACCGCGCCCGGGGGCCGTCGCGGTGGTGTTCGGCTGCTTGCTCCTCGTCCTGGGCGCCATCGGCTGGGTGGTGCTGCCCACGGCCATCACCCAGGGCTCCTCGCTGACCCAGGCCACCCCGCAGTACGTGGTCGACCTGCTCGACGCGCGCTGGGTCCGCGAGCTCGACTCGCGCTACAACGTCATCGACCGGCTGCAGGCCGAGCTGCTCCAGAAGCTGGGCGACCAGGGCTTCGTCGAGGGCCTGCTCGGCGGGCTGCTGGGCGCCGGCCGCGCGGTGCTCTCCGGCACCTTCCAGATCCTCACCGTGCTGGTGCTCACGCTGTACCTGCTGGTCTCGCTCCCCCGGGTCAAGCAGGCCACCTACGCCCTGGTGCCGGCCACCCGCCGCACCCGGGTCGAGTCGCTGTCCGAGGAGATCATGCGCCGGGTCGGCTCCTACGCCGGCGGCCAGGTCGCCATCGCGACCCTCAACGCCACCATGTCCTGGATCATGATGCTCATCGTCGGGGTGCCCTACTCGGCGGCCCTGGCGGTGCTGGTCGGCGTGCTGGGGCTCATCCCGATGGTGGGCGCCACGCTGGGTGCCGCTCTGGTCACCCTGGTGGCGTTCTTCGACGAGCCGCACAAGGCCCTCGTGGTGGTCGTCTACTACGTCGTCTACCAGCAGGTGGAGAACTACCTCATCGCGCCGCGGGTGATGCAGCGCACCGTCTCGGTGCCCGGCATCGTCACCGTCGTCGCGGCCCTGGTGGGGGGCGCGCTGCTGGGCATCCTGGGCGCCCTGCTGGCCATCCCGGTGGCGGCCGGGCTGCTGCTGATCTACGACGAGGTGCTGGTGCCGCGCCAGCGCGCGGCCTGAGGCCGGCCGCTCCCGAGTCAGGGGCGCGCGGCGTTGCGGGCGCCCCAGCACCGGGTGTGCCAGTGCCGCCGCTGCTCGAGGCCGCCCACGCCCTCGGCCGGCCACGCCACCACGTGCGGGGTCCCGGTGGAGATGCCCTGGTGACAGCCCGGGCAGACGTACTCGCGCCCCGAGGTGGCCCCGGTGAGCCGGCGCACGTTCCACGGCCGCCCGCGCCAGGTCTCGGTGACGACCTCGGTCGAGGCCCCGAGGGGGCGCACCTCGAGGTCGCGGCGGCGGCGATTCGAGCGGGGCACGCCCCCAGTCTCGCCGATCAGCCGCGGACCCTGGCCGAGGTGGGGTCGTAGGGCGGCCGCAGCGACACCGCGGCAGGGTACCGACGCCCCGCGACGTCGACCTCCCACCGGCCCTCGGCCAGCCACGCCGCCGTGACCCCCTCGGGGTGCTCGACCCCGGCCAGGCCCACCGCCGCACCGACGGTCCAGCCGTAGGAGCCGCTGCGCACGTCACCGACCGGCACGCCGTCGCGCAGCAGCACCTCGCCGTGCCACAGCAGCGGCTCCGGGTCGCCGACCACGACCGAGACGATGCGGTGGGCCGGGGCGCCCTGCTCACGAGCCGCGAGGGTGGCCTCCCGCCCGACGAAGCCGCCCGGCTTGTCGGGCGCGACGGCGAAGCCGAGGCCGGCCGAGCGCACGTCGTCGGTGTTGTCGAGGTCGTGACCGTGGTCGCGGTAGCCCTTCTCGAGGCGCAGGCTGCCGAGCGCCGCGAGGCCGGCGGGCCGCAGCCCGTGCTCGGCGCCGGCGGCCAGGAGGGCGTCCCAGACGGCGGTCGCGTGGCCGGCCGGCACGTACAGCTCCCAGCCGAGCTCGCCGACGTAGGTGATGCGCACGGCCAGCGCCTCGACGCCGGCCAGCCGCACCCGCCGGGCGTCGCGGAAGGCGAAGGCGTCCCCCGACCAGTCGGTGTCCGGTGCGACGGCCCGCAGCACCGCGCGCGACGCCGGGCCCTGGAGGCTCAGCAGCGCCAGCTCCTCGGTGACGTCGGTGACGGTCGCCCGCGCGTCGCCCACCCCGCGGCGCAGCATCCCGACGACCCGGCCGTAGGCCGTGTCGGACGCGACGACCAGCAGGTCGTCGGCCGCCAGCCGGGTCACGGTGAGGTCGGCGTCGACGCCGCCGGCGGGCCCGAGCCACGGGGTGTAGGTGATCCGCCCGTCGCGGCCGAGGTCGCCGGCCGAGAGCCGGTCGAGCACGGCCAGGGCGTCGGGGCCGCGGACGGCCAGCTTGGTCATGAACGACAGGTCGAACAGGCCGGCCGCCTCGCGCACCGCCCGGTGCTCGGCCTCCCAGTGCGCCGCCCAGGGCGCCCGGCCCCACGTCGGCTCGGCGCTCGGCCGCTGCCCCGCGCCGGCGTACCAGGCGGGCGAGTCCCAGCCCGAGACGTCGCGCAGGTAGCCGCCGGCGGCCACGGTGGCCTCATGCACCGGCGAGCGCAGCACCCCGCGGGAGGTGGTCAGCTGCACGCCGGGGGTGTGCGCCGCGTAGACGGTGCCCAGGACCTCGGCGGTGCGGTCGTGGCGGTGCTCGGGGCGCAGCTGCCAGTCGCGGAAGCGGGCGACGTCGATGCCGGTCACGTCGACGTCGGGGCGCCCCGAGACCACCCAGTGCGCCACGATCCGCCCCAGGCCGCCGGCCGAGAGGATGCCCACCGAGTTCAGCCCGGCGCAGACGAAGTACCCGTGCACCCCCGGCGCCTCCCCGACGGCCGGGGCCAGGTCGGGGGTGAAGGACTCGGGGCCGCAGAAGAAGGTGCGGATGCCGACCCCGTCGAGCGCCGGGATGCGGGCCATGGCCTTCTCGAGGAACGGGCCGACGCGGTCGGTGTCGGGCGCGATGGTCCCGAAGCTGAAGTCCGGTGGGATGCCGTCGACCTGCCAGGCCGCGGCCTCGGGCTCGAACAGCCCGACCATCATCCCGCCGCCCTCCTCGCGGTAGTAGCCGTAGGCGGCCGGGTCCTCGAAGACCGGGGCGTCGGGGCTCATGCCGTCGATGGGCTCGGTGACGAGGTAGTAGTGCTCGGCCGCCTGGTTCGGCACGACGACGCCGTTGCGCCCGGCCAGCTCGCGGGCCCACATCCCGGCCGCGTTGACCACGACCTCGCACTCGATGGCGCCGCGGTCGGTGTCGACGCCGGTGACCTGCTCGACCAGCCCGCGCGGGCGGGTCCGGACCCCCTCGACGCGCACGCCCTCGACGACCCGCACCCCGAGCGCGCGGGCCCCCTTGGCCAGCGACATCGTGAGGTCGACCGGGTTCACCCGCCCGTCGCCGGGCACGTGGAAGCCGCCGACGAGGTCGTCGGTGCGCGCCAGCGGGAACAGCGCGGCCATCTCGGCCGGCGACACCTCGTCGACCTCGAGCCCCAGACGCCGCTGGAACGTCGCGACCCGCCGGTACTCCTCGAGCCGGTCCGCGTCAGCCGCTGCCTCGACCAGGCCCACCGGGCGGAAGCCGGTGGCCTGCCCGGTCTCCCCCTCGAGCCGGCCGTAGAGGTCGCGCGAGTACAGGCGCAGCCGGGTGCTGGTCTCGCTGAACGAGCCGAAGCAGGTCATCAGGCCGGCCGCGTGCCAGG
The DNA here is from genome assembly GCF_001428065.1 of Nostocoides sp. Soil756. GTDB lineage: Bacteria > Actinomycetota > Actinomycetes > Actinomycetales > Dermatophilaceae > Phycicoccus. Next base: position 596,435 of record NZ_LMSE01000004.1, on the reverse strand, counting down.
TGGTCCCCGACGTGAGCCGGTCGCGCTCGAGCAGCACGACGTCGGTCTCGCCCGCGTGCGCCAGGTGGTAGGCGATCGAGGTGCCGATGACCCCGCCGCCGATGACGACGACGCGGGCGCGCGAGGGCAGGGCGGCGCGGGTGCTCATCGCAGCGACGATACCGACCCGAACCCCCGCGGCTCCCTCGGCCGCACCGCGCCCGCATCCCCCTCGTCGAGAGGAGGCGACACGCAGGCGCACGCACCGCCCGCTCGGCGTGTCACCTCCTCTCGACCGCGGCGGGAGCCCCCCCTGTGGAGAACCTCGCGGGCGCCGAGCGGGGAACGTCCACGATCGGGGGATGCCGCCGGTCCTGCCTCCGCTGCCCCCCGGGCCGCTGTCGCTCGACGCCGCCCGTGACCTGGGGCTGGCCGACCACCAGTGGCGGATGCCGCAGCTGCTGCGGACGACCCGCTCGGTGCGCAGCACGGCGCCGCTGACCGAGCTACCCGAGCGGGCCGCGGCCTTCGCCCTCGCGCTCCCGCCCGACGTCGCGTTCTCGCACGTCACGGCCGCTCGGCTCTGGGGCCTCCCGCTGCCGGCGCACCTCGAGGAGCAGGGCGACCTCGACGTCATCCGCGACACCGGTCGTGGCCGCATCGAGCGCCGTGGCTGCATCAGCCACCGCGGCCTCGAGCACCGGGTCGTGGCGAGCGTCCAGGGGCTACGGGTCACCGCGCTCGCCGACACCTGGGTCGACCTCGGGGAGGTCGTGCGCCGCGGGCTCGGGCGTGACGACCTCGTCGTCGTCGGCGACGTCGTGGCCACCCGGCTGAGCGACCCGCAGGCCTCCGGCGGTCCCCCACGCGCGCTGGCGGATGCGCTGGCCGCGCGGGTCAGGCCCCGGCACGCGTCCCTGCTCGGCGACGCCCTGACCCTGGTGCGACGCGGGGTCCGCTCCCCCGCCGAAACCCGGGCCCGCCTGATGTTCCACGACGCCGGCTTCCCCGAGCCCGAGGTGAACGCTCCCCTCCACGCCGCCGGGGGTGGCTGGCTCGCGGAGGGCGACCTGGTGTGGCGCGCCCAGCGCGTCGTCGGCGAGTACCAGGGAGCCGTACACGCCGGGATCCGGCGCCGTAGCGAGGACTCCTACCGCAACGGGCTCCTGGGCGACGAGGGCTGGACCGTCCTGGAGCTGTTCGCGCAGGACCTCGTTCCCGGGGCCCGCCGGGTCGCCACCCTGCGCCGGTTCGCCCGCGCCCTCGAGCTCGACCCGGCGCGGCTGCGCATCCACTGAGGGCCCCGGCCGGATGCCGCGCTCGAGAGGAGGCAACACGCACACCGGAGCGCCCTGGAACCCGGCGTGTCCCCTCCTCTCGACGGAGAGGGGGGAGGACGAGCCGGAGGGGAGGACCGCTCAGGCGTAGGTGCGGAAGCCGCGCCCGCTCTTGCGCCCGAGGTAGCCCGCGGTCACGAGGTGCTCCAGCAGGGGCGCCGGGGCGTAGCCGCGCTCACGGAACTCGAGGTAGAGCTCGCGCTCGATGGCCAGCGACACGTCGAGCCCGACCACGTCGAGCAGCTCGAAGGGCCCCATCGGCAGCCCGCAGCCGGTCTTCATCGCGGTGTCGATGTCGTCGGCGCTGGCGTAGTTGGCCTCGAGCATCTTCACGGCGTCGTTGAGGTAGGGGAAGAGCAGGGCGTTGACGACGAACCCCGCGCGGTCGCCGCACGTGACGGCCACCTTGCCCACGGTGGCACACAGCTGCTGGACCGTGGCCAAGACGTCAGGGGCGGTGCTCACGGTGTGCACGACCTCGACCAGCTTCATGACCGGCGCCGGGTTGAAGAAGTGCATCCCGACGACGTCCTGCGGGCGCGAGGTCACCTTGGCGCAGTCGATGACCGGCAGCGACGACGTGGTGGTCGCGAGGATCGCCCCCGGCCGGCAGATGCGGTCGAGGTCGCGGAACAGGTCCTGCTTGACCGCCAGGTCCTCGGCGACCGCCTCGATGACGAGGTCGGCGCCGGCCAGGGCCTTGCGCTCGCTCGACCCGGTGACCCGCGCCAGGGTGGCGTCGGCCTCGGCCTGCTCCAGCCGGCCCTTCTCGACCGAGCGCGCGAGGCCGGCCACCAGCGACGCCCGCACCGCCTCGACCTTCTCGTCGGAGCGCGCCACGTAGGTCACCGCCAGACCCGCCCGGGCCAGCACCTCGACGATCCCGACGGCCATCACGCCGCTGCCGACCACGCCGACCCGGGTGACCTCGCGCAGCGCCACCCCGTCGGGCACCCCGCCGGACGGCGTCTGCCGGTCGGGGACCACCTCGGGCGAGCCCGCAGCGGCGTAGGTGTAGAAGCCCCGCCCGGACTTGCGGCCCAGCATCCCCGCGCTGACCATCTGCTTGATGAGGGGGGTCGGCGCGTGCAGGCGGTCGCGCCCCTGCTTGTACATCGTGTCGAGGATCTCGTAGGCGGTGTCGAGGCCGATGAGGTCGAGCAGCTGCAGGGGGCCCATCGGGTAGCCGCAGCCGAAGCGCATGGCCGCGTCGAGGTCCTCACGGGTGGCGTACCGGCTCTCGTACATCGCGACCGCGTGGTTGAGGTAGCCGAAGAGCAGCGCGTTGGCGATGAAGCCGGCCTTGTCGCCGACGACCACGGGCTTCTTGCCGAGCCGCTCGGCAAGGGCCTTGACGTCCTCGAAGACGTCGTCGGCGGTGATGACGGTGCGGATGACCTCGACGAACTGCTGGACCGGGGCGGGGTTGAAGAAGTGCATCCCCACGACGCGCTTGGGGTTGCTGGTCGCGACGGCGATCTCGGTGACCGGCAGCGACGAGGTGTTGGTCGCGAGCACCGCGTCGGCCGCGACGATGCGGTCGAGCCGGCCCAGGACGTCCTTCTTCAGCGCCAGCTGCTCGGGCACCGCCTCGACCACCAGCTGGCAGCCGGCGAGGTCCTCGAGCGCGGTGGTGAAGGTGACCCGCTGGTGCAGGGCGTCGTGCGCCTCCTGCGTCATCTTCCCGCGGGCCAGCGCGCGCCCGGTGCTGCCGGCCAGGATCTCGCGGCCGTGGGCCAGCCCGGCGTCGTCGGCGTCGACCGCGAAGACGTCGAGCCCGTTGCGGGCGAACACCTCGACGATCCCCGCCCCCATCGTCCCGAGTCCGATCACACCCACCGTGGTGAAGTCGCGCGCCATGCCGGCGATCCTCGCAGAGGCCCCGGGTGAGCAGCACCCGCACCCGGCGTGACGCTCCTTACCCCACGGTCACCGGCGAGGCTCACCAGTCCAGGCCGCTGGCCACCAGGTCAGCCTCGAGCCCGAGGCGGTCGCGGGGGTCCAGCGGCAGCAGGCCGATGGGCGTGGGGACCTCGGCGTGGGTGCACAGCTGCACCAGGACGTGGTCGTAGGCCGCCAGCGCCGCGGCCAGCCGAGCGGCCCGGTGCGGCTGCTGGTCGCCGTCGATCCGACGCACCTCGTACGCGAGGCGGCGCAGCTCGAGCGACAGCAGCACCGCCGGTACCGGATCGTCGCGACGCCGGGTCACCACCCCCACCCGTTCCAGGGCCCCGAGGACGGCGGCCGAGTGGTGGCCCCAGCGGCGGCGCAGGGCGGGGCCGAGACGCCGGCGCAGCCAGCGCACCGAGCGCGGGGTCTCGCCGCCGCACATCCAGTCCAGGGCCGAGAAGCCGGCGATGTAGACGACGCCGGGCAGCACGAGGAACACCAGCGGCCACCAGCCAGCCTCCATCGGCCTCACCTCTGCTCCAGTGTGCGTCCCCGACCGGGCCGGGGCAACCGTCGGCGGACCGCGCAGCGTCGATAGGGTGCGCGGGTGCGCATGGTGATCGCGACCTGCTCGGTCGACTACGAGGGACGCCTCACGGCGCACCTCCCCCTCGCGACCCGGCTGCTGCTGGTCAAGGCCGACGGCTCGGTGCTCGTCCACTCCGACGGCGGCTCCTACAAGCCGCTGAACTGGATGGCGCCCCCGTGCGCGATGGCCGAGGTGGCCCCCGACGACGCCGAGGCGGCCGAGGGCGTCGTGGCCGTCTGGGTCGTGCAGCACGCCAAGTCCGAGGACCGGCTGCGAGTGCGCCTGCACGAGGTCCACCACGACTCGACCCACGAGCTCGGGGTCGACCCGGGGCTGGTCAAGGACGGCGTCGAGGCCCACCTCCAGCGGCTGCTCGCCGAGCACATCACCACCCTCGGCGAGGGCTACACGCTCACCCGGCGCGAGTACATGACGGCCATCGGGCCGGTCGACATCCTGTGTCGCGACCGGGACGGGGGGCACGTCGCGGTCGAGATCAAGCGCCGTGGCGACATCGACGGCGTCGAGCAGCTGACCCGCTACCTCGAGCTGATGAACCGCGACCCGCATCTGGCGCCGGTCACCGGCGTGTTCGCGGCCCAGGTCATCCGCCCCCAGGCCCGCACCCTCGCGCAGGACCGCGGAATCCGGTGCGTGGTGCTCGACTACGACGCCCTCAAGGGGATCGACGACACCGAGCACCGCCTCTTCTGACCCGGCGGAGCACGCACCGTCCGCCCGTTTCGGCGTGCGCCGCCCCGGGTAGCCCACCGGGGACCGCATCTCCCCCGAGAGGACCCCATGACCAACAGCAGCCAGAAGGTGGCCTTCCTCGTCGCGACCGAGGGCATCGAGCAGGTCGAGCTCACCGAGCCCTGGAAGGCCGTGGAGCAGGCCGGCCACACCCCCGTCCTGGTCTCCACCGAGCCCGGGCGCGTCCAGGCGTTCGACCACCTCGACAAGGCCGACACCTTCGAGGTCGACGTGACCGTGGCCGACGCCGAGGTCGGCGACTACGCGGCCCTCGTTCTGCCCGGCGGCGTCGCCAACCCCGACGCCCTGCGCACCGACGCCGACGCCGTCTCGTTCGTGCGGACCTTCGTCGAGTCGGGCAAGCCCGTGGCCGCCATCTGCCACGCGCCCTGGACCCTGGCCGAGGCCGGGGTCCTGCAGGGGCGCCACCTCACCTCGTGGCCGAGCCTGCAGACCGACCTGCGCAATGCCGGCGCTGCCTGGAGCGACGAGGAGCTCGTCGTCGACGGCAACCTCATCACCAGCCGTAACCCCGACGACCTGCCGGTCTTCTCGAAGGCCCTGGTCGACGCGCTCAACGGCTGAGCGGCGCCGCCTCCTGCGTCGTCCCCGTGCCGTCCGCGGCCGTCCTCGTCTCCGGCGGCAGCCCGCGGGCGGCGCGCACGACGTCGACGAAGCGGCCCATGATCTCGGTCAGCCCGAAGTCCTTCGGGGTGAACACCGCGGCCACCCCCAGCTCCTCGAGCCGCCGGGCGTCGACCGCGGGGATGATCCCGCCGACGACGACGGGGATGTCGCCCGCGCCGGCGGCCCGGAGCCCGTCGAGGACCTCGGGGACCAGCGCCAGGTGTGAGCCCGAGAGGATCGAGAGCCCCACCAGGTGCACGTCCTCGGCCACGGCAGCGTCCACGATCTGCCCCGGGGTCAGCCGGATACCCTGGTAGACCACCTCGAAGCCGGCGTCCCGGGCGCGCACGGCCACCTGCTCGGCGCCGTTGGAGTGGCCGTCGAGGCCGGGCTTGCCGACGAGCACCCGCAGCGTCTCTCCGAGCTCGGCGCCGGTGGCCCGCACCCGCGCCCGCACGGCGCGCAGGGCCTCGGTGCCGCCGTCGCCACCGGAGGCGCTCCCGACCCCCGTCGGGGCGCGGAACTCGCCGAAGACCTCGCGCAGCGCCCCGGCCCACTCCCCCGTGGTCACCCCGGCGCGCGCGCACTCGAGGGTGGCGGCCATCAGGTTGGTGTCGGTGGCCGCCTCGGCGCGCAGCCGCTCGAGCGCGGCCCGGGCCCGCTCGCGCCCGGCGGGGTCGGCGTCACGCTCCTCGCGCCAGCGCCGGACCGCCACGACCGCCGCCTCCTCCACGTCGGCGGCCACGCGGTGCACGGCCGTGTCGAGGTCGGCGGTCAGCGGGCTGGGCTCGCTGGACGCGAAGCGGTTGACTCCCACCACCACCTCGTCGCCGGACTCGATGCGGGCCCGGCGGCGGGCCAGCGAGCCGACGAGCTCGGACTTCATGTACCCGCCCTCGACGGCCGCCACGGCTCCCCCCAGCCCCGCCACGCGCTCCATCTCGGCCCGCGCCGCGGTGACCAGCTCCTGGACGCGGGCCTCGACCACGACCGAGCCCTCGAAGAGGTCGTCGTACTCGAGCAGGTCGGACTCGAAGGCCAGCACCTGCTGGATGCGCAGCGACCACTGCTGGTCCCACGGGCGCGGCAGGCCCAGCGCCTCGTTCCACGCCGGCAGCTGCACGGCGCGCGCCCGGGCGTCCTTGCTCAGCGTCACCGCCAGCATCTCGAGCACGATGCGCTGGACGTTGTTCTCGGGCTGGGCCTCGGTCAGGCCGAGGGAGTTGACCTGCACGCCGTAGCGGAAGCGCCGCCGGGCGGGGTCCTCGATGCCGTAGCGCTGGGCCGCGATCTCGTCCCAGAGCCGGACGAAGGCACGCATCTTGCACATCTCCTCGACGAAGCGCACCCCGGCGTTGACGAAGAACGACATCCGACCCACGACCTCGCCGAAACGCTCGGGGGGCACCTGGCCCGAGTCCCGCACGGCGTCCAGGACGGCGACGGCCGTGGACAGCGCGTAGGCCAGCTCCTGCACCGGCGTGGCCCCGGCCTCCTGCAGGTGGTAGCTGCAGATGTTGATGGGGTTCCAGCGCGGGATGCTCGAGACGGTGTAGGCGATCAGGTCCGTGATCAGGCGCATCGAGGGGGTCGGCGGGAACGCGTAGGTCCCCCGCGAGAGGTACTCCTTGATGATGTCGTTCTGGGTCGTGCCCGTGAGGGCCGCCACCGCCGCGGCCGGGTCCTGGCCGGCGCTCTCGGCCTGCTCCTCGGCCACCACCTGGTAAAGCGCCAGGAGCCACATCGCGGTGGCGTTGATGGTCATCGAGGTGTTCATCGTGGCCAGCGGGATCTCGTCGAAGAGGGCGCGCATGTCGCCGACGTGCGAGACCGGCACGCCCACCTTGCCGACCTCGCCACGGCTCAGCGGGTGGTCGGGGTCGTACCCGGTCTGGGTGGGGAGGTCGAAGGCCACCGAGAGCCCGGTCTGGCCCTTCTCGAGGTTGCGCCGGTACAGGGCGTTGCTCGCCGCGGCGCTGGAGTGACCCGCGTAGGTCCGCATGACCCAGGGGCGGTCACGCTCGTGGTGCGGGCGGTCGGCCGGCTCGGACATGCGCCCGACGCTAGCCGCGGGCCCCGGAGGCGGGTAGGCGCTTGGCCGGTGACGGTGCCCACACCACCGCGTGGGAGGCGGTGAGACCCGTCACGTCCCCCCTCGCCGTCAGGCGGTTCCCGCCAGGGCCGCGCCGTCGAGGGCCGCTGCGCCGGCGGCGTCGGCCGGGCGCAGCGGGCGCAGCGACGCGGCCAGGACCGCCCCCATCCGGGCCCGCAGCAGCAGCCGCACGGTGCGCTCGTCGGCGGCGACGACCCGCACCTCGGTACCGCGCCGCTGGGCGCGGCGGCGCAGCTCGACCAGGAGCCCGAGCGCGGTCGAGTCGCCGATGACCGTCTCCTCGAGGTCGAGCAGCACGGGCCGCCCGGGCTCGAGCAGCAATGCGCCCACCGCCGCCCGCACGTCGGACGCCGAGCGCCGGTCGAGGCGGCCCCCGAGGCGCACCAGGGCGCCGTCGTCGCGTTCGTGCACGGTCATGGTGACCAGACCCGCGCCCCACTGCGCCATCTCCACCCCTTCTCTTCCCCGGTCAGGAGGACGCACGCCCCCGCGTGATACGTCGTCCGGACGGCCAGTGTGGCACGTCGATGCCGTTGTCGCCTCCATGCCATGGCGCGTGTCCGCGCGCCGTCTGCCACGCTGGGGCCATGGTCAACCTCACCCGCATCTACACCCGCACCGGCGACGACGGGTCCACGGCCCTCGGCGACCTCAGCCGCACCGCGAAGACCGACGCCCGGCTGGCCGCCTACGCCGACGCCAACGAGGCCAACGCCGCCCTGGGGGTGGCCATCGCGTGCGGGTCGCTGCCGGTGGACGTCCGGACGGTCCTCCTGCGGGTGCAGAACGACCTGTTCGACGTCGGCGCCGACCTCGCCACCCCGCTGCAGGAGTCGTACGCGCACCCGCCCCTGCGGGTCAAGGAGGAGTGGGTCACCGAGCTGGAGGCCGACTGCGACCGCTACCTGGAGCCCCTCGAGAAGCTGCGCTCGTTCATCCTGCCCGGCGGCACGCCCGGCGCGGCCTACCTGCACGTGGCCCTCACCGTGGTGCGCCGGGCCGAGCGCTCGACCTGGGCGGCCATCGAGACCTACGGCACCGAGCCGGGCACGGCGCGCGGCGAGGGCGGGGTCAACCCCACCACGGCCCGCTACCTCAACCGGCTCAGCGACCTGCTGTTCGTCCTGGCCCGGACCGCGAACGTGGAGGCCGGCGGCGACGTGCTGTGGGCCCCCGGCGGCGGCCGCGAGCAGGACCCCACGCGCCGCTGACGCCGCCCTCGAGCCTGCCCCTCAGGCGACGTTGACGTTGTAGCCGGGCGGGCTCGACTCGAGCCAGGACCGCACGGCGGTGTACGCGGCGGGCACGAACGCGAACTCGCACGAGCGCCCCGCGACCCTGCCGGTGACCGACACCGGCTCGGCCAGGCCGGGGATGACGTCGGCCGTCGGCGAGGGCGACCCCAGTCGGACCTCGCCACGCAGCCACGAGACCTCGGGGCGCAGGGAGGGCCCCACGATGCTGAACCACTCGAAGCGCTCGGCACCCAGGCGGGCCAGCCCGAGGCGCCAGCGCCCGCCCTCGTCGTCACGGCGCGCGCACAGCATCACCGGGCGCCCGTCGCCACTGATGTAGCGACGGCGCGCCCACACGAAGGTGAGCGCGCCGACGACCAGCAGGACGACGAGGGCGAGGACGAGCTCGGAGGTGACCAGTGCGTCCATCCGAAGCCCGTCCCCGCCCTGGTGGATCAGGAGCCCATACCGGGGGCGTCCACGGACTCGGCGACGATCGTCACGCGGTCGTGGTCGACCGACATGAAGCCGCCGTCGACGGTGACGGTCTTCCAGCCTCCGGCCTCGATGCGCACCTCGCCCTCGGCGAGGACGCACAGCATCGGCTGGTGGCCGGGCAGCACTCCGAGGTCGCCCTCGGTCGAGCGGGCGCTGACCTGGCTGGCCTCGCCCTCCCAGACCTTGCGGTCAGCGGCGACGAGCTCGACCTGGAGGGCCATCAGAGGTTCTTCTCGATCTCGGCGGCCTGGCGCTCGACGTCGTCGAGGCCGCCGCACATGTAGAAGGCCTGCTCGGGGAAGTGGTCGAACTCCCCGTCGGAGATCTTCGTGAAGGCCTCGATGGTGTCGGCCAGCGAGACCGTGGAACCCTCGATGCCGGTGAACTGCTTGGCGACGTAGGTGTTCTGCGACAGGAAGCGCTGGATACGACGGGCCCGGTTGACGAGGATCTTGTCCTCCTCGGAGAGCTCGTCGATGCCGAGGATCGCGATGATGTCCTGGAGCTCCTTGTTGCGCTGCAGGATCTGCTTGACCCGGACCGCGGTGTTGTAGTGCTCGGCCGAGATGTAGCGGCGGTCGAGGATCCGGCTCGTCGAGGTGAGCGGGTCCACGGCCGGGTAGATGCCCAGCGACGCGATCTCGCGCGACAGCTCGGTGGTGGCGTCGAGGTGGGCGAAGGTCGTGGCCGGCGCCGGGTCGGTGTAGTCGTCGGCGGGGACGTAGATCGCCTGCATCGAGGTGATCGAGTGACCGCGCGTCGAGGTGATCCGCTCCTGGAGCGTGCCCATCTCGTCGGCCAGGGTGGGCTGGTAGCCGACCGCCGACGGCATCCGGCCGAGGAGGGTGGAGACCTCCGAGCCCGCCTGGGTGAAGCGGAAGATGTTGTCGATGAACAGGAGCACGTCCTGGCCCTGGACGTCGCGGAAGTACTCCGCCATCGTCAGGGCGGACAGGGCGACGCGCAGACGGGTGCCCGGCGGCTCGTCCATCTGGCCGAAGACGAGGGCGGTCTGGCCGAGGACGCCGGCCTCCTCCATCTCGACCATGAGGTCGTTGCCCTCACGGGTGCGCTCGCCCACGCCGGCGAACACCGAGACGCCACCGTGGTCGCGGGCGACGCGGGCGATCATCTCCTGGATGAGGACGGTCTTGCCGACGCCGGCGCCGCCGAACAGGCCGATCTTGCCGCCCTGGACGTACGGGGTGAGCAGGTCGATGACCTTGATGCCGGTCTCGAACATCGTCGTCTTGGACTCGAGCTGGTCGAAGGCCGGAGCCTTGCGGTGGATGCCCCAGCGCTCCTTGACCTCGAAGGTCTCCCCCTCGGCGAGGTTCATGACCTCACCGGTGGTGTTGAAGACCTTGCCCAGGGTGACGTCGCCCACGGGGACCGTGATCGGGCCGCCGGTGTCCTGCACCGGGGTGCCGCGCACGAGACCGTCGGTCGGCTGCAGCGAGATGGCCCGCACCATGTTGTCGCCGATGTGCTGGGCGACCTCGAGGTTGAGGTTCTTCTTCTCGCCACCGATCTCGACCTCGGTGGTCAGCAGGTTGTACTGCTCGGGCATCTGGCCGACGGGGAACTCGACGTCGACGACGGGGCCGATGATGCGCGAGATCCGGCCCGTGCCGCCGGGGGCGGCGGCCTCGGTCTTCTCGGTGACAGTGGCAGTCATGGTCTCTCTCTCACTTGCTCTCGGCCAGCGCGCTGGCGCCACCGACGATTTCGCTGATCTCTTGGGTGATCTCGGCCTGGCGGGCCTGGTTCGCCAACCGGGTGTACTTCTTGATGAGCTCCTCGGCGTTGTCCGTCGCGGACTTCATCGCCCGCTGACGGGCCGCGAGCTCGGAGGCGGCCGCCTGCAGCATGCAGTTGAAGATGCGCGCGTTGACGTACTTCGGCAGCAGCGCGTCGAGCACCTGCGACGGGCCGGGCTCGAAGTCGTACAACGGCAGGAGCTCGTCGGCGGCCGGGGCCTCCGCTCCCTCGACGACCTCCAGCGGCAGGAGGCGGATGACCTCGGGCTCCTGGGTGACCATCGTCACGAAACGGGTGAACACCACGTGCACCTCGTCGACGCCGCCGTCGTCGGTGGACTGTACGAAGTCGGCGACGAGCCGCTCCCCCACCTCGCGGGCGCGCTCGAAGGTCGGCTTCTCGGAGTCACCGCTCCACTCGGCCGCGAACTCGCGCCGCCGGAAACGGTAGAAGCCGATCGCCTTGCGGCCCAGGAGGTAGGGGACGACCTCCTTGCCCTCCTCGCGGAGCCGGGCGACGAGGCGCTCGCTCTCCTTCAGGACCGAGGAGGAGTAGGCACCGGCCAGACCGCGGTCGGAGGTGATGATGACGACCGCGGCACGGCGCACGTTCTCCTTCTCCGTGGTCAGCGGGTGGTCCTCGTTGGAGAAGGTCGCCACCGCCGAGACCGCGCGGGTCAGGGCACGCGCGTACGGCGTCGACTCGCGCACCGCCTGCTGGGCCCGGACGACGCGCGAGGCCGCCATGAGCTCCATGGCCCGCGTGATCTTCTTCGTCGCGCTGACGGACCGGATGCGCTGCCGGTACTCCCGGATCTGCGCTCCCATGTCATTCCGCCTTTCGTGGTGTCTGCTCGGTGGGGTGCGGTCAGCGCTTCTGCTTGACGATCTGCTCCTGGTCGGAGTCCATCGCCTCGCTGCCGTCCTCGCCCTCGTCACGGACCGGCACGGTCTCGGCGCCGGAGCCGTCGAAGTGCTTGTCCTTGAACGTCTTGACCTCGGCCTCGAGCGCCTCGCGCGTCTCGTCCGGGAGCTTGCCGGTCTCGCGGATGCCCGCGAGCAGCTCGTTCTTGGTGCGGCGCAGGTGGTCGAGGAACTGCTCCTCGAACGTGCGGATGTCCTCGACGGCGACGCTGTCGAGCTGGCCGGTCGTCCCCATCCAGATGGAGACGACCTGCTCCTCGACCGGGAAGGGAGAGGCCTGCGGCTGCTTGAGCAGCTCGACGAGACGCGCACCCTTGGCGAGCTGGGCTCGCGAGGCCGGGTCGAGGTCGGAGGCGAACATCGCGAAGGCCTCGAGCGCGCGGTACTGCGCCAGGTCGAGCTTGAGGCGGCCCGCGACGTCCTTCATCGCCTTGATCTGGGCGGCGCCACCGACGCGCGAGACCGAGACACCCACGTCGATCGCCGGGCGGACGTTGGCGTTGAACAGGTCGGCCTGCAGGTAGATCTGGCCGTCGGTGATGGAGATGACGTTGGTCGGGATGTACGCCGAGACGTCACCGGCCTTGGTCTCGATGATCGGCAGGCCGGTCATCGAGCCGTGGCCCAGGTCGTCGGACAGCTTGGCGCAGCGCTCGAGCAGCCGGCTGTGCAGGTAGAAGACGTCGCCGGGGTAGGCCTCGCGGCCCGGCGGGCGGCGCAGCAGGAGCGACACGGCGCGGTAGGCCTCGGCCTGCTTGCTCAGGTCGTCGAAGACGATGAGGACGTGCTTGCCCTGGTACATCCAGTGCTGGCCGATGGCCGAGCCGGTGTACGGCGCGAGGTACTTGAAGCCCGCGGAGTCCGAGGCGGGGGCCGCGACGATGGTGGTGTACTCCATCGCGCCGGCCTCCTCGAGGGTGCCGCGCACAGCCGCGATCGTGGAGCCCTTCTGCCCGATGGCCACGTAGATGCAGCGCACCTGCTTGTCGGGGTCGCCGGTCTCCCAGAACTCCTTCTGGTTGATGATCGTGTCGACCGCGACGGTGGACTTGCCCGTCTGGCGGTCGCCGATGATCAGCTGGCGCTGGCCGCGACCGATGGGCGTCATGGCGTCGACGGCCTTCAGGCCGGTCTGCAGCGGCTCGTGGACCGACTTGCGCTGGACGACGGTCGGCGCCTGGAGCTCGAGGGCCCGGCGCTCCTCGGCCTCGATCGGGCCCATGCCGTCGATCGGGGTGCCGAGCGGGTCGACCACCCGGCCGAGGAAGTTGTCGCCGACGGGGACCGAGAGGACCTCGCCGGTCCGCTTGACCTCCTGGCCCTCCTCGATGGCGCTGAAGTCACCGAGGATGACGACGCCGATCTCGTGGACGTCGAGGTTGAGCGCGAGGCCCAGGGTGCCGTCCTCGAACTGGAGCAGCTCGTTGGTCATGGCCGAGGGCAGGCCCTCGACGTGCGCGATGCCGTCGCCGGCGTCCGTGACGCGGCCGACCTCCTCACGGGAGGCCGTCCCCGGCTCGTAGGAGCGCACGTAGCTGTCCAGCGCGTCCCGGATCTCGTCCGGACGGATCGAGAGCTCCGTCATGTGTGATCTTCTCCTCGGTCACCGGCCCCAGATGGGCCGAAGTTCGGTGGGTGGTGCGGTTGTACGGGGCGGTGCGGTGGTTCGGGGGTGGGTCGTGGGCGACGGTCAGCCGCCGGTGACGTGTCGCCGGGCCTCGTCGAGGCGTCGGAGCACGGTGCCGTCGACGACCTCGTCGCCGACCTGGACCCGGATGCCGCCCATGACCGCGTGGTCCTGGACGACCTGGAGCGTGACGGACTTGCCGTAGTGCGCCTCGAGCGCCGCGCGCAGCCGGGCCTGCTGCGGTTCGGTCAGCGGCGTCGCCACGGTGACCAGGGCGCTCAGCTCGTCACGCCGGCGCGCCGCGAGCTCGAGGTAGGCCTCCATGACCCGGTCGAGCCGGCGACCGCGCGGTACGCGGACGGCCTGCTCGGCCAGACGGATCGTCTCGGGTGCTGCCTTGTCCTTCAGGAGCGCGTCGACGAGCGCCGCCTTGCCGGCGGCGTCGGTGTTGCGGCTCGACAGCGTGTCGCGCAGCCCCGGGTCGCCGGCCACGATGCGCTCGAAGCGGAACAGCTCGTCCTCGACACGGTCGATGCGCCCGGTGCCCTCGGCGTTGGCGAGCAGCGCCTGCACGGCGAGGCTCTCGAGGGTGTCGGCCAGGTCGCGCTCGGCGGACCAGCGCTGCCCGACCACCGTCGCCACGAGGTCGGCGGCGGCGTCGGAGACCTTGCCGCCGAAGAGCGAGCGCGCCAGCGCCGCCTTGGCCTCGGGCTCGCGCGAGGGGTCGGCGAGGGCGCGGCGCAGCGAGGCGCTGCTCTCGACGACTCCGGTGACCGCGAAGAGCTCCTCGGCCAGGGTGGTGCCGCTGACGCTGCCGGCCAGGGCGACGTCGAAGGCCTCCTGGGACGCGCGGGCGGCTCCGCGGGACGAGCCACGCATCAGGCGTCCGTCCCGGCCGGGGTGACCTTCTCGGGCGTGACCTCGCCGGCCTCGAGCTCGGCGAGGAACCGGTCGACGATGCCCTTCTGGCGGACCTCGTCCTCGAGCGACTCCCCGACGATCTTGCTCGCGAGCGCGGTGGACAGCGTCCCGACCTCCTGGCGGAGGGAGACGACGGCCTGCTGGCGCTCGGCCTCGACCTGGCGCTTGGCCGACTCGGTGATGCGCGCCGCCTCGGCCTGGGCCCGGGAGCGCATCTCGGCGACGATCTGGGCGCCCTGCTCGCGGGCGGCCTCGCGGATGCCGTTGGCCTCGGCCCGGGCCTCGGCGAGCTGGGCGGTGTACTGCTCGAGGGCAGCCCGTGCCTCGGCCTGGGCCTGCTCGGCCTGCTCCATCCCGCCCTCGATGGCGGCGGCGCGCTCGGTGTAGAGCTCCTCGAGGCGGGGCACCACCTTCGTCTTGAACAGCCAGTACAGGATGGCGAAGGAGATGAGCCCGATGATCATCTCAGCGGGGTGCGGGAGCAGCGGGAACCCCGAGGGGTAGCCGACCCCGTCGGCGGTGGCCACGGATGCGTTGAACATCTCGCGTCCTCTCTGTTCGAGCGCGGGTGTGGGAGCGGTAAGCCGGGTCTCAGCCCTGGAAGACGAAGGCGAAGACGAGACCGAGGATGGCGAGCGCCTCCGTGATGGCCATACCCGTGAAGGCGATGGTCTGGAGCATGCCGCGGGCCTCGGGCTGGCGGGCCACACCGTTGATGTAGGCGGCGAAGATCAGACCGACACCGATACCGGGACCGATCGCGGCGAGGCCGTAGCCGAGGTAGGCGATGCTGCCGGTGACCTCGGTGGCGACGATGCTGTTCATGCTGACTGTTCCTTTCGGTGGCGCCGGGCCGGTCCCGGCGTCGGTGGTACGTGGCTGCGGTCGTGCGGTGGTGCGGTCGTGCTACCGGACGGAGCCGGGGGTCAGTGGTGCTCGCTCACGGCGTCGCTGATGTACAGGGCGGCCAGGAGCGTGAAGATGAAGGCCTGGAGGAACTCGATGAGGAGCTCGAAGAACGTCATGAAGATCGAGAAGGCGAAGGACAGCACGCCCGAGGCCTGGAGGAAGAGGTTGCTGCCCTCGAGGAGCAGGTACTCACCGCCGACGATGAACACCAGCAGCATCAGGTGGCCGGCGAGCATGTTGCCGAACAGTCGCAGCGCGAGGGTCAGCGGCCGGATCACGAAGTAGGTGAGGAACTCGAGGACGAACAGGATCGGCTTCAGCCAGCCCGGCAGGCCCGGGGGCACCAGGCTCTTGAAGTAGGGCAGGATGCCGTGCTTCCGCCGGATCGCGACCGTGTGGTAGGTGATGTAGACGATCAGGGTCAGCACGATCGGGATGCCCACGCGGCTCATCGTGGGGAACTGGATGAACGGCACGATGCCGAACACGTTGTTCACGAGGAGGAGGGTGAAGAGCGTGAGCAGCAGCGGCACGAACTGCAGGAAGTCCTTGGACCCGATGATGTCGCGGCCGATGGTGTTGCGCACGAAGTTGTAGGAGCCCTCGACCAGGAACTGGTTCTTGCTCGGGACCACCGAGAGCTTGCGGGTGGCGCTGACGTAGAACCAGCCGAGCACGAGCGCCGAGATCAGCATGACCAGCGCGGGGCGGGTGAGGGCCCAGGCGCTGTCGCTGTGGAACGGGACCACGGGCCACCAGAAGTCGGCGACCCCCGGGGTCGGGAAGCCCCCCTCGCCACCTTCGGCAGTGACGACGGCACCGGACAGCCAGCTAGCGGAGACCACGGTCGGGCTCACACCTTCTCCTCGGGGATGTCGCGGGCGCCGGCGGTGGGCGCCCATCGGGACTGCACGTACGCTACCCGACCCCAGCGACCGACGGCGACGCCGGGACCGGGCCGCCGCGGGCTCATCGGGCACCGCCGCGGGTGGCGTCGGGGTCGTCGCCCGGCTCGTCGTAGACGGGCAGACGGGCCGTGCGCAGGGCCCGGTAGGCGAACGCCTGCCAGGCCAGGGTGACCACCAGGGCGGTGATGCCGAGGGCGGGCCCGTCGACCCACGGCGCCCCGCGGAAGATGTAGATGAAGAGCAGCAGCAGGATGACCTGGGCCAGGTAGACCGTCATCGCCACCGCGAAGAACGCGTGCGGGCTGGTGCTGCGAACGAGGCGGCTCAGCAGGAACATCCCCGAGGCGTAGAACACCAGCGAGACGACCAGGCCGAGGGCCCCGCCGGCGAGGGCGCCGCCGCCGCGCACGAGCACCAGGACCACGAGCGTCACGACCCCGGCGAGCGAGGCCGGGAGCAGGGCTCCGCGCAACATCACGGCGAAGGGCGCACCGGGCCCGGGTACGGGCGAGCGCGGGTGGTCGGTCATCGACGATCGGCCTCTTCGGTGGTCGTGGCGGAGGGGGGTCCGGACGGCTTGTGAAAGTTATCACAAGCATCCCGCGGGTGCCAGTCGCGCCCTCAGACCCGTCTCGCGAGAACGACCCAGATGGTCCGCGCGATGATCTCGAGATCGAGGATCGGGGACCAGTTGACGAGGTACTGCAGGTCGTAGCCCAGCTTGTACTCGGCGTCGGTGTGGTAGCGCCCGTGGATCTGGGCCAGCCCGGTGAGGCCCGGCGGCACCTCGTGGCGCCGGGTGTAGCCCGCGATCTCCTTCTCGAACCCGGCGGTGAGCTCGGGCCGCTCGGGCCGGGGCCCGACGACCGACATCCGGCCGGTGAGGATGTGGAAGATCTGGGGGAGCTCGTCGGCCCGGGTGGCCCGCAGCCAGCGGCACGCGGGGATGACCCGTGGGTCCCCCGAGCCCGACAGCTGAGGCCCTCCCCCGGCCTCGGCGTCGACCCGCATGGTGCGGAACTTGACCATCTCGAAGGTCTCGCCGCCCGCCCCGACCCGGGTCTGGCTGTAGAGCAGGGGCCGCCCCGCGACGACGAGCTGGTGCAGCGCGACCCCGGCCACCAGCAGCAGCCAGACCGGCGCGGTGGCGACGACCAGGACGAGGTCGAGGATCCGCTTGAAGTGGCGCTGCGAGACGGCCAGGGTCTGCGGCAGCAGCAGCACGAACGGCAGGCCCGCGACCTCGCGCAACCGGTCGAGACCGAAGAGGGTCTCGCGACCGCCGACGCGCAGCAGGACCGTCACGTCCGCACGGTCCAGACGCCCGATGGTGCGCGGGTACCAGAGGTCGAGCCAGGCGGCGGTGAGCAGCAGCACGTCGGTGGCCTCACTGCGCTCGACCAGCTCGACCACCGAGTGCGGGTCGTCGACCTCGGCGACGACCACGAGGTCGGTGCTGTTGGCGGCGACGTGCTCGCGCGCGAGCTCGATGTCGTCCCACTCCCCCGCGAGGACCACCCGCGGCGGCCCCTCGCGCCGCGTACGCAGCGCGTGCACGACGGCGCGGTTGACGGCGACCACGATGCCCGCGAGCACGATGACGGCGACGAGGTTGGGGATGGGGAACGGCAGCGCGCGCCCGATGAGCGAGCCCCGCTGGCGCAGCACCCCGCTGAGGGCCAGGTTCAGCAGGGCGACGAAGCCGCCGGCCGCCAGGGACAGCCGAGCCGCCCGAGGCAGCACCGCGGCGCCGCCGAGCCGTGGCTCGCGCTCGTACAGGCCGCCGAAGTAGAAGGCCGACAGGAAGACCAGGGTCGCCACCGCGAAGGAGACCGCGTAGGCCGCCAGCGGGTAGGTGGGCCACGGCGGGGTGCCGTAGCGCCAGACCATGGTCAGGACCGAGAGCCCGAAGACTCCCACGCCGTCGAGCAGCATGACGAGCCGGAAGCCGCGCCGGTTGAGGCGCGTCAGCAGGAGCGGCGCGGGCTCGGGCGGGGGGCTCTCGGACGTCACGGGACGGCGGCGCGGCTCAGGCGGAGTCGGGCCGGGGGTAGGCGGGGAACGCCTCGACGAGGTCGGTGACCTGGGCCCGCACCTCCCGGGAGACCGGGTGCTGGGGGTCGGCGTCGCCGTCGACGACCGCCCGGGCGATGAGCCCGGCGATGGTGCGCATCTGCTCCTCGCCCATCCCCTGGGTGGTGACGCACGGGGTGCCGACCCGGATGCCCGAGGCCACGTTGGGCTTCTGCGGGTCGAACGGGATCGCGTTCTTGTTCAACGTGATGCCGGCGGCGTCGCAGCGGGCCTCGGCGTCGACCCCGGTGACGAGGACGCCTTGGAGGTCGTGCAGCGAGAGGTGGGTGTCGGTGCCGCCGGTGGTGGGGCGGATGCCGTGCTCGCCCAGGCTCTGCGCCAGCACCTTGGCGTTGGCGACGACCTGGCGGGTGTAGGCGGCGTACTCGGGGGTCGCGCACTCCTTGAAGTTGACCGCCTTGGCCGCGATGGTGTGCATCTGCGGGCCGCCCTGCATCATCGGGAAGACCGCCTTGTCGATGGCGGCGCGGTGCTCCTCGGTGCAGATGATGGCCCCCGAGCGCGGGCCACGCAGCACCTTGTGCGTCGTGAACGAGACGACGTCGGCGTGGGGCACCGGGCTGGGGATGGCCCCGCCCGCGACCAGGCCGATGAAGTGGGCCGCGTCGACCCAGAAGATCGCACCCACCTCGTCGGCGATGGCCCGGAAGCGGGCGAAGTCGATCAGTCGCGGGATCGCGGAGCCGCCGGCCAGCAGGACCTTGGGCCGGTGCTCCTTGGCCAGCCGCTCGACCTCGTCGTAGTCGATGTCCTCGGAGTCCTTGTCGACCCCGTAGTGCACGGCGTCGAACCACTTGCCGGAGAAGGAGACCTTGGTGCCGTGGGTCAGGTGGCCGCCGTGCGGGAGGCTCATCGCGAGGATGGTCTCACCGGGCTTGAGGAACGCGCCGTACACGGCCTGGTTGGCGCTGGCGCCCGAGTGCGGCTGGACGTTGGCGTGGTCGGCACCGAAGAGGCTCTTGCAGCGCTCGATGGCGAGCGACTCGGCCTTGTCGACCTCGGAGCAGCCGCCGTAGTACCGCCGGCCCGGGTAGCCCTCGGCGTACTTGTTCGACAGGGTCGAGCCCAGCGCGGTGAGCACCTCGGGGCTGGAGAAGTTCTCGCTGGCGATGAGCTGCAGGCCCCCGCGAAGCCGGTCGAGCTCGCCGGTGAGGACCGAGGAGATCTCGGGGTCGAAGGCCTCGAGCGCCTCGAAGTCGGATCCGTAGAACGTGTCACTCATCGGTGCTGGTCTCCCGCGGTTCGTCCTGGCTGGGCGCCGGTGTCTCGACGTCCGCGCCGCTGACGGCGCCCGTCAACTCTAGGGCGTCGGCCCGGGAGCGCTCGACGACCGCCATGACCTGCTCCTCCGACAGCGCTCCGACGCGCAGCAGGGAGGGCTCGTCGCGGGTGCAGTCGACGATGGTCGAGGCCAGGCCGCCGGTGCTGGGGCCACCGTCGAGGTAGAACTCGACGCTGGCGCCGAGCTGGCTGGCGGCCTCGACCACGGTCCGGCTCGAGGGGTACCCGGTGCGGTTGGCGCTGCTGACGGCCATGGGGCCGACGACCTTCAGCAGCGCCAGGGCCACGTCGTCGTCCGGCATCCGCAGCGCGACGGTGCCGCCGGTGTCGCCGAGGTCCCACGCCAGCGACGGCTGGGCCTGCACGACGATGGTCAGCGGGCCGGGCCAGAACTCGTCGATGAGCGCCCGCGCGTAGTCGGGCACGCTCGCGGCGAGGCCGTCGATGGTGCGCGCCTCGGCGACCAGTACGGGGGGCGGCATGTCGACGCCGCGGCCCTTGGCGGCCAGCAGGGCGTGGACGGCTGCGGGCGAGAAGGCGTCGGCGCCGATGCCGTAGACGGTGTCGGTGGGGAGCACGACGAGGGCGCCGCGCCGGATGCCGTCGGCCGCCTTCGGGATCGCGTCGGCTCGCCCCTGGTCGGTGGTGCAGTCGAAGACCGGGCTCATGGGCCCAGCGTAGGGCGCGACACCGGCTCGGCCGCGGGGTGACCCACCAGCGCGCGCCGCGCGACGGTGGTCCGCGGGCGCCCCGCGAGGTCGAGGTGGTCGAGCACCACACCCCACTCCCCCGTGGCGCGCAGGGCGGCCGGGAGGGTCTCGCCCTGGGCGTCGGCGTGCTCCATCACCAGGACACCGCCCGGGCGCAGCAGCCGGGCGGCCCGCGCGGCGACCGCCAGCGGGACGGCCAGGCCGTCGGCGGACCGGCCGTAGAGCGCGACCTCGGGGTCGTGGTCGCGCACCTCGGGGTCGAGGGGCACCGCGCCGTCGGGGATGTACGGCGGGTTGCTGACGACGACGTCGACGACGCCCACGAGGTCGTCGAAGGCGGTGGTGGCGTCACCGAGACGGACGTCGACGTCGAGTCCGAGGCGGTCGCGGTTGGCGACGGCCCAGGCGTGGGCCGCGGGTGAGAGCTCGACGGCGTAAACGGTGGAACCGGGCACCTCGTCGGCCAGCGCGAGGGCGATGGCCCCGGAGCCGGTGCAGAGGTCGACCAGAACGGGGGCGGGGCCGGCGGCCCAAGCGGCCTCGACGGCCAGCCCGGCCGTCACCTCGGTCTCGGGGCGCGGGACGAAGACGCCGGGCCCCACGGCGAGGGTCAGCCGGCGGAAGTACGCCCGCCCGGTGAGGTGCTGCAGCGGCACCCGGGTGGCACGGTCGGCGACCAGGTCGCGCAAGCGGGTGGCGTCGCGCTCGACCACCGGCGCGCGCAGCACCATTCGCAGCCGGACCTCGCCGGGGTCCAGGCCCAGCACGAAGGCCGCGAGCTCGACGGCATCGGCGTCCGGGGAGGCGATGCCCGCGGTCGTCAGCGTCCGGCGCGCCTGCGCGACGAGGGCGTCGACGGTGGCCGGGCTCATGCGTCGGCGATCACGGCGAGGCGGGCGGCCTCGTCGGCGTCGACGCAGGACCGGATGACCGGGTCGAGGTCGCCGTCGAGCACCGTGTCGAGGTTGTGGGCCTTGAAGCCGGTGCGGTGGTCGCTGATCCGGTTCTCGGGGAAGTTGTAGGTGCGGATCCGCTCGCTGCGGTCGACGGTGCGCACCTGGCTGTTGCGGGCGTCGGCGTCGGCGGCGTGCCGCTCGTCCATCGCCAGCTGGTGCAGCCGGGCGCGCAGCACGCGCAGCGCGGCCTCCCGGTTCTGCAGCTGGCTCTTCTCGTTCTGGCACGAGACCACGAGCCCGGTGGGCAGGTGGGTGATGCGTACCGCCGAGTCGGTGGTGTTCACGCTCTGGCCGCCGGGGCCGCTGGAGCGGAAGACGTCGATGCGCAGGTCGTTCGGGTCGATGGTGACCTCGACCTCCTCGGCCTCGGGCATCACCCAGACGCCCGCGGCACTGGTGTGGATGCGTCCCTGGCTCTCGGTGACGGGCACACGCTGCACCCGGTGGACGCCGCCCTCGTACTTCAGCAGTGCCCACGGTGCCTCGCCGGGCCGGGCGGCGCCGCGCGCCTTGACCGACACCTGCACGTCCTTGTAGCCGCCGAGGTCGGAGGCGGTGGCGTCCAGGACCTCGGCGCGCCACCCGCGGCGCTCGGCGTAGCGCAGGTACATCCGCAGCAGGTCCCCGGCGAACAGGGCCGACTCCTCGCCCCCCTCGCCGGCCTTGACCTCGAGGATGACGTCGCGCTCGTCGTCGGGGTCGCGCGGGACGAGGAGGCGGCGCAGCCGGTCCTCGGCGGTGGCCAGGGCGGCCTCCAGCGCGGGGAGCTCCTCGGCGAACGCAGGGTCCTCGGCGACCAGCTCGCGGGCGGCCCCGAGGTCGTCCCGGGCGGCGACCCAGGCGGCGTACGCGGCGACGGTGGGGCCCAGGGCGGCGTAGCGCTGGTTGGCCTCGCGCAGCCGGGCGGGGTCGGAGGCGACGGCCGGGTCGGACATGGCGCGCTCGAGCGCGGCGTGCTCGGCGACCAGCGCCTGCGCCGACTCCAGCATCCCGACCTCCTCCGTCTCGACCTCGACTTTTCGGGGTCACCCCGAAATGTGCACTTCACCCCGGTTCCGAAGCGGGGTGAGGCTGACGAACCGGGGTGTCGGCGGCCCGACCGCCCCGGGACACGAACACGCCGGCCCGTCCCGGGGGACGGACCGGCGCGTCGGGGGTGCTACTTGGCGGCCTTCTTGCCGTAGCGGGCCTCGAAGCGGGCCACGCGGCCACCGGTGTCGAGGATCTTCTGCTTGCCCGTGTAGAACGGGTGGCAGTTGCTGCACACGTCGGCGCTGATCTTGCCGCTCGACGCGGTGCTGTGGGTGGTGAACGTGTTGCCACAGGTACAGGTGACCGTGGTCTCGACGTACTCGGGGTGGATGTCCTTCTGCACGATGCTCTCCTTGGATGTGTCCGGGTCGGCGGGCTCAGCGCGGTGCTGCAAGCCCTCTCGCGCCCCGCCTGCGACCCTCGTGATGAGGCCGCTCAGGAACGCATCCGTACCGTGAACCGGTCCAGCGCTCAAGTGTGCCAGAGCAGGCACACAGTGACCTAAACGGAGGCGGCCCCCCACCCATTCCCGTCCGCGCCGCGGGGTGTCCGACCCGCGCGGTCCGTCGGCCGGCGTCGGTAACGTGGCGGCGCATGAGGTACGGAGCCGTGATCCCCTACGCGTCCGAGCGCGAGTTCACCGAGCTGGCCGCCGTCGCCGAGCAGGCGGGCTGGGACCAGGTCTTCACGTGGGAGGCCGTGTGGGGCCAGGACGCCTGGGTGACCCTCGGCGCCGCCGCCATGGCGACCGAGCGCATCCGGCTCGGCACCCTGCTCACCCCGGCCGCCCGGCACCGCCCCTGGGACCTCGCCTCCAAGGTCGCCTCGGTCGACCGCCTGTCGGACGGGCGGGTCACCCTGGGCGTCGGGCTGGGTGCCCTGCACGGCAACTGGCTCGCCTTCGAGCCCGACGAGGGCCGGGCCGTGCGCGCCCGCCGGCTCGACGAAGGGCTGGCGGTCTACGCCGGGCTGATGGCCGGGCAGCCGTTCGAGTACTCCGGCGAGCACTACAGCGCCCGCCCGGTCACCGAGCTCGTCCCGCCCCCACCGGTGCAGACGCCGCATCCGCCGGTCTGGTGCGTCGGGCTGCTCGTCCCCGGGCGCGACCGCCAGCGCTCGCTCGAGCGGGCGGCGCGCTGGCAGGGCGTCCTCCCGGCCGTCGCCGGTGGAAGTCTCGACGACCCCGGATCCCGGCTCACCCACGACACCCTGCGCGAGATCGTCAGCCGCATCGCCGCGCTGCGGGCCGAGGCGGGCCTCACCATGGACGGCTACGACGTGGTCGTCGAGGGTGACAGCCACGGTGACTTCGGCACCACCCGCCCCCCGGTCACCGCCTGGGCCGAGGCGGGGGCGACCTGGTGGGTCGAGTCCTGGTGGGACCTGCCCGACGACCCGTCCGGTCGCGCCGAGACGCGCCGCCGCCTCGAGCTCGGGCCGCCCCGATGAGCACCGCCCCGACGGGCGGCCCGCCCGCACCCGTCGTCCGGCCGGCGACCCGGGCCGACGCCGACGACCTGCTGGCGCTGCGCGTGCTGATGTTCGAGGCGATGGGCACGGAGGCCGCCGCGCTCGCCCAGCCGGCGTGGCGGGCAGCCGCCCGTGACTGGTTCGTGGATGCCGTCGACGCGGCGGGGGTGCTGGTCGTCGTGGCCGAGGTGGGCGGCCGGGTCGTGTCGGGGGCCGTCGGCGAGGTCACCGCCCTCATCCCCGGGCCGGGGTGCCCCAACGGGTCGGTGGGCCTGATCTCGAACGTCGCCACGCTCGCCGGGCATCGCGGTCAGGGGTTGGGCGCGGCCTGTACCGACGCCCTGCTCGCGTGGTTCGCCGAGCGCACCGACGTCACCCGCGTCGACCTGTTCGCCACCGAGGCGGGTGGCCGCATCTACGCCCGGCGGGGGTTCACCGTCGGCACGTTCCCCGCGATGCGGCTGCCCGTCCCCCGCTGACCGCCGCCCTCACGCCGCGGGCGCTCGCCGACGCACGGACGCCGCCCCGCCCGAGGGCAGGACGGCGTCCGGGGTGCGACGCTCAGGCGTCGTCGTCGAGCTTGTTCGAGCTCGTCTGCTGCACCTGGGTGAGGAACTCGAAGTTGGTGCGGGTCTTCTTCAGCCGGTCGAGCAGCAGCTCGATGCCCTGCTGCGAGTCCAGTGCCGCGAGGACGCGACGCAGCTTCCACATGATCTTCAGCTCGTCGGGCGCGAGCAGGATCTCCTCGCGCCGGGTGCCCGAGTTGTTGATGTCGACGGCGGGGAAGATCCGGCGGTTGGCGAGCTGGCGGTCGAGCTTGAGCTCCATGTTGCCGGTGCCCTTGAACTCCTCGAAGATCACCTCGTCCATCCGCGAGCCGGTCTCGACCAGCGCGGTGGCGAGGATGGTCAGCGAGCCGCCGTTCTCGATGTTGCGCGCGGCGCCGAAGAACTTCTTGGGCGGGTAGAGCGCGGCCGAGTCGACACCACCGGAGAGGATGCGCCCGCTCGCGGGGGCGGCGAGGTTGTAGGCCCGCCCGAGCTTGGTGATCGAGTCGAGCAGCACGACCACGTCGTGCCCCATCTCGACCAGGCGCTTGGCGCGCTCGATCGCCAGCTCGGCCACCGTGGTGTGGTCCTCGGCGGGCCGGTCGAAGGTCGAGGAGATGACCTCGCCCTTGACGGCACGCTGCATGTCGGTGACCTCCTCCGGGCGCTCGTCGACCAGGACGACCATGAGGTGGCACTCGGGGTTGTTGGTCGTGATGGCGTTGGCGATCGACTGCATCACCATCGTCTTGCCGGCCTTGGCCGGCGCCACGATGAGGCCGCGCTGGCCCTTCCCGATCGGCGCCACCAGGTCGATGATCCGCGTGGTCAGCAGGTTCTGCTCGGTCTCGAGCCGCAGGCGGTCCTGCGGGTAGAGCGGTGTGAGCGTGCCGAACTCAGGCCGGCGACGGGCGTCGTCGGGCGACATCGCGTTGACCGTGTCCAGGCGCGCCAGGGGCGTGTACTTCTGCCGGCTGTTGCGCGAGCCGACGCTCTGCTGCTGCGGCTCCTCGCCCTCGCGGGCGGCCTTGATGGCGCCGGTGACGGCGTCACCCTTGCGCAGCCCGTGCCGCTTGACCATCTGGATGGGCACGTAGATGTCGCTGCTGCCGGGCAGGTAGCCAGTGGTGCGCACGAAGGCGTAGCTGTCGAGGATGTCGAGGATGCCGGCCACGGGCACGAGGACGTCGTCCTCGTGGATCTGCGGCTCGCCCTCGACCGGTGCCTGACCGCCGACGGGCGCGTCCTGGGAGCGGCGCTTGTCGCGGTTGCGGCCGCGGTTACGGCGGCGACGGCCGCGGCCGCTCTCGTCGTCGTCGGCGAAGCGGTTCTGGCCGTCCTGACCCTGGTTGCCCTGCTGACCGTCACGATTCTGCTGGCGGTCGCGGTCGCGACCCTGCTGCTCGTCGCGGCCCTGCTGACGCTCGCGCGCCGGCTGCTCGTCCCGCCCCTGGTGGTCGTCGCGGCCCCGCTGACGCTCGCGCGCCGGCTGCTCGTCCCGCCCCTGGTGGTCGTCGCGGCCCTGCTGGCGGTCGCGGTCGCGACCCTGCTGCTCGTCGCGACCCTGGCGCGAGTACTCCGCCCGCGCCGGACTGTCCTGCTCGGTGCGGTCCTGCTCGGTGCGGGTCTGCTCGCCGTGCTGAGGCTCGGGGCGGGTCTGCTCGGAGCGCGAGCGGCGGCTGCGACCGGCGCCGCGCGGCGCCTGCGCATCCTGCTCGTCGTCGGCGGGGCGTGCCGCAGGGGCGGGCTCGGCGGCCGGACGCTCGGCCCGCACTGCCGGCGACTCGACGCGGGCGGCCGACGCAGGGACGCCGTCGCCGTTCTGGCGGGCGCGGATGGCGGCGACGAGGTCGCCCTTGCGCATCTTCGCGATCCCGCTGATGCCCATGCTCGAGGCGAGCCCCTGGAGCTCGGCGAGCCGCATGGCCGTCAGTGCTCCGGAGCGGCGCTGTCCGGCCGGTGCCGATGCCTCGATGGTGGTGTCTGTCACGAAGGATCCTTCCCCTCGCTCGTGGACCGGCTCGGGCCGGTCTGCTGGAAGAGTCCACGTCGGGCGCGCAGCCGCGAGGGGCCGCATGTGTCTGCCATGAACGACGTGGGGAGCGTTGCGCGGCATCCAGCGGGTCCTGTGAACCCGGCGTCGGCTGCGGTCGCAGGCCCAGGGTACCACCGAGGCAGCGGCCGGGTCCGGTGATCCTCGCGGCGCGTCAGCCGGCCGCAAGCACCTCGACGTGCGCCCCGCCCGGGGGGATGCCCGGGGCCAGCGCGCGCCATCCGGCCGGCGCGTGGGCCTGCGCGGCCTCGACGGTGGAGGTGGTCGCCAGCACGATGACCGAGGGGCCGGCCCCCGAGACGGCCGCCGCGTGCCCCTGCGCGCGCAGCCGGTCGACCAACGCCATCGACGCGGGGTAGGACGGGCGCCGCGCCTCCTGGTGCAGCCAGTCGCGAGTGGCCTCGAGCAGGTGCTCGGGCGCCGACGTCACGGCGTGGGCGAGCAGCGCTGCCCGGGCCGAGTTGGCGGCGGCATCGGCCAGGCGCACCTGCTGGGGCAGCACCGAGCGCGCGCGGGCGGTGGAGAGCTGGGTCTCGGGGGCCAGGACGACGGGGGCGATGGCCGGGTGCACCGGCAGCGACACCGTGCTGGTGTGGCCGCGGTCGTCGGTCCACGACAGCGTCACCCCACCGAAGATGCTGGCCGACGCGTTGTCGGGATGACCCTCGAGGCGAGCGGCGAGGTCGTTGGTGAACGCGAGGTCGACCACGCCGTCGGAGTGGCCGGCGCCGATGTCGGCCAGGGCCTGGGCCGCCACGATGCCGGTGACGATCGCGGTGGCCGAGGAACCCATCCCGCGCCCGTGCGGCACGGCGTTGCGGCAGGCCAGGCGGAGTCCCGCGGGCGGCGGCACGCCGAGGTCGGCCCAGGCGGCCCGCATCGCCCGTACGACCAGGTGGCTGTCGTCGAGCGGGACCGCGCCGGCCCCTTCCCCGTCGACGGTGACGACGAGACCGGGCTCGGCGACCACCGTCGCGGTGCACTCGTCCCAGATCCCGAGGGCGCAGCCCACCGAGTCGAAGCCGGGGCCGAGGTTGGCGCTGCTCGCCGGGACGCGCACCCGGACGGCGGCGCCCACCGGCAGCACCGCGCTCACCCCTCGAGCCCCAGCGCGGAGGCGACCGAGTACGCGTCGACCGGCACCCGCACGGGCACGACCTCTGAGCCGTCGGCGGTGCGCAGCGCCCACTGCGGGTCCTTGAGACCGTGGCCGGTGACGGTGCACACGACCGTGGCGTCGCGCGGGATGCGGCCGGCGCGGTGCATCTTCAGCAGCCCGGCGATGCTCGCGGCCGAGCCCGGCTCGACGAAGATCCCCTCGGTGGAGGACAGCAGCCGGTGCGCCGCGAGGATCTCGTCGTCGGTGACGCTGTCGATGAGGCCGCCGGACTCGTCGCGGGCCGCCTCGGCCTGGCGCCAGGACGCGGGGTTGCCGATGCGGATGGCGGTGGCGATGGTCTCGGGGTCGTCGACCGGGTGGCCGAGCACGATGGGCGCGGCGCCGGCGGCCTGGAAGCCCCACATCGCCGGCCGGCGGGTGGCCACGGGATCGAGCACCGTGCCGCCGAGACCGACTGTGGGAGAAGCGTACTCGCGGTACCCGCGCCAGTAGGCCGTGATGTTGCCGGCGTTGCCCACCGGCAGGACGTGGATGTCTGGGGCGTCGCCGAGCGCGTCGACGACCTCGAAGGCCGCCGTCTTCTGGCCCTCGATGCGCGCGGGGTTGACCGAGTTGACCAGCTCGACCGGGTAGGACTCGGCCAGCTTGCGGGCGACCGTGAGGCAGTCGTCGAAGTTGCCCTCGACCTGGATCAGGGTGGCGCCGTGGGCGATCGCCTGGCTCAGCTTGCCCATCGCGATCTTGCCGTCGGGAACCAGGACGGCACACGTCATCCCGGCCTTGACCGCGTACGCGGCCGCACTGGCCGAGGTGTTGCCGGTGCTCGCGCAGATGACGGCCTTGGCCCCGGTGAGCTTGGCCGCCGAGATGGCGGCGGTCATCCCGCGGTCCTTGAACGACGCGGTGGGGTTCAGCCCCTCGTACTTGACGTGCACGTTGGCGCCGGTGAGCTCGGAGAGGCCCTCGCAGGCGATGAGCGGCGTCCCGCCCTCGTGCAGGGTCACGACCGGCGCGCCGGCCAGGCTCGGCAGGCGCTCGGCGTACTCGCGGATGACTCCGCGCCACTGGTGCGCCACGGTTCAGGCCCCTTCCACGCGCATGACGGAGGCGACGTCGTCGACGGCGTCGAGCGAGCCCAGCGCCGAGACGGTGGCCGACAGGGCGGCGTCGGTGGCGCGGTGGGTGACGACGATGAGCTTCGCTCGCTCGCCCTCGCCCGCCACGGCCTGCTGGCGCACCGTCTCGATCGAGACGCCATGGTCGGCGAATGCGGCCGCGACCTGGGCCAGCACGCCGGGGCGGTCGGCCACGTCGAGGCTGATGTGGTAGCGCGTGACGGCCTGGCCCATGTCGACCACGGGCAGGTCGGCGTAGGCCGACTCCCCCGGACCACGGCCGCCGGCCACCCGGTGCCGGGCCACGGCGACGACGTCGCCGAGCACGGCCGAGGCGGTGGGGTCACCGCCGGCGCCGCGACCGTAGAACATCAGCTCGCCGGCCGCCGCCGACTCGACGAAGACCGCGTTGAACGCCTCCCGCACACTCGCGAGGGGATGGGCGCGCGGCACCATCGCGGGGTGCACCCGCACGCTCACTGCGTCGACGCCGTCGGCGGTCACCCGCTCGCAGATGGCGAGCAGCTTGACGACGCAGTCGTTCTCACGCGCGGCGCGGATGTCGGCCGCGGTCACCTCGGTGATGCCCTCGCGGTGCACGTCGGCGGCGGAGACCCGGGTGTGGAAGGCGAGGCTCGCCAGGATGGCGGCCTTGGCGGCGGCGTCGAAGCCCTCGATGTCGGCGGTCGGGTCGGCCTCGGCGTAGCCGAGCGCCTGGGCCTGCGCCACGGTCTCGGCGAACCCCGCGCCCGAGACGTCCATCGCGTCGAGGACGAAGTTGGTGGTGCCGTTGACGATGCCCATCACCTTGCGCACGTGGTCGCCAGCCAGCGACTCCTGGATGGGGCGCAGGATCGGGATGGCGCCCGCGACGGCCGCCTCGTAGTAGAGGTCGACGCCGCACCGGGCCGCGGTGTCGTAGAGGGTGGGGCCGTCCTCGGCGAGCAGGGCCTTGTTGGCCGACACCACCGAGGCGCCGTGCTCCATGGCCCGCAGGATCAGGGCCCGCGCGGGGTCGATGCCGCCGATGACCTCGATGACGACGTCGGCCCGGGTGACAAGCTCCTCGGCGTCGGCGGTGAAGAGGGCCGGGTCGACCGGGACGTCGGGCCGGGCCCGCTGCGGGCGGCGCACGGCGATGCCGACGATCTCGAGACGGGCGCCGGCGCGGGCGGCCAGGTCGTCGGCCTGCTCGACGAGCATCCGGGCGACGGCCGAGCCGACGACACCGCAGCCCAGCAGGGCCACGCGCAGGGGGGCACCGGGTTCGTGCGCCATGGGGGGTCGGGTCTCCTCGGGCTGGGGGCTCACGCGTCCGCCACGTCGAGGGCGAGCAGGTCGTCGATCGTCTCACGACGCACGACGACACGGCTGCGACCGCCACGGACGGCCACGACCGGCGGCCGCGGGGTGTGGTTGTACTGGCTCGACAGGCTGCGGCAGTAGGCGCCGGTGCCGGGGACCGCCACCAGGTCGCCGGGGGCGATGTCGGCCGGGAGGTACTCGTCGAGGACGACGATGTCGCCGCTCTCGCAGTGCCGGCCCACCACCCGCGCCAGCACCGGCTCGGCGGTGGAGCTGCGGTTGGCCAGGGTGCACGAGTAGTCGGCCTCGTACAGCGCGGGGCGCGCGTTGTCGCTCATCCCGCCGTCGACAGCCACGTACGTGCGGGTGTGGCCGCCGCCGAGCTCGACCCGCTTGACGGTGCCGACCTCGTACAGGGTGAACGTGCTGGGGCCCACGATGGCGCGTCCGGGCTCGACCGAGACCCGCGGCACCCGCGTGTTGTCGCCGTCGCCCAGCACCTTGAACTCCCGCTCGACGATGTCGGCCATCGCCTCGGCCAGCACGGCCGGGGGCAGCGGGGTGTGCTGTGAGGTGTAGGCGATGCCGTAGCCGCCGCCGAGGTCCATCTCGGGCATCGACACCCCGTGCTCGGCCTCGACCTGCGCGTGCAGCCCGACCAGCCGGTGCACCGCCGCCTCGAAGCCGCCGGTGTCGAAGATCTGGCTGCCGATGTGGCTGTGCAGCCCGAGCAGCTCGACCGCCTCCGGGTGCGCGAGCAGGCGAGCGACGGCCTCCATCGCCTGGCCCCCCGCGAGGCTGAACCCGAACTTCTGGTCCTCGTGCCCGGTGGCGATGAACTCGTGGGTGTGCGCCTCGACGCCGACGGTGACCCGCACCATCACGCGGGCCCGGACCCCGAGATCGGTCGCCAGCGCGACCACCCGCTCGATCTCGTGGAAGGAGTCGACGACGATGCGGCCGACGCCGTACTCGAGCGCGGCGCGCAGCTCTGCAACGGTCTTGTTGTTGCCGTGGAACGCGATCCGCTCCCCCGGGAACCCCACCCGCTGGGCCACGGCCAGCTCGCCGCCGGTGCACACGTCGAGGAACAGGCCTTCCTCCTGCACCCACCGGGCGACGGCGGTGCACAGGAAGGCCTTGCCGGCGTAGTAGACGTCGGCGCCGCCGAAGCGCTCGAAGGCGGATGCGAAGCCGTCCCGGAAAGCACCTGCCCGGGAACGGAAGTCATCCTCGTCGAGGACGTACGCGGCGGTGCCGTGCTCCGCGGCCAGTGTCACGACGTCGATGCCCGCCACCGTGAGACGGCCGGCGTCGTCGCGCGTGACCGACGACGCCCACAGCTGCGGCAGCAGCTCCATGACGTCGGCGGGGTAGGGCAGGTAGAGCGGGGGTCCGCCGTAGCCCTCGGCGTGGAGGGCACCGGCCTCGTGGGAACGCATGGCTCAGCCCCTCACATCCGGTCGGGGGCGCTGACGCCGAGCAGGCCGAGGCCGTTGGCGAGGACCTGACCGGTCGCGTCGTTGAGCCACAGCCGGGTGCGGTGCAGGTCGGTGACCTCCTCGTCGGCGTTCTGCGGCCGGACGCGGCAGGTGTCGTACCACTTGTGGAACCGCGCGGCGAGCTCCTCGAGGTACCGGGCGACCCGGTGCGGCTCGAGCAGGTGAGCCGCCTGCGCGACGACCCGCGGGAAGTCGCCGAGCGCCGCGAGGAGGGCCGCCTCCGTGGGGTCGGTGAGCAGCGCGGCGTCGAACCCCTCGTCGCGGCGCACCCCGTCCTCGCCCGCGAGCCGCGCCACGTTGGCGGTGCGCGCGTGGGCGTACTGCACGTAGAAGACGGGGTTGTCGTTGGTCTGCTTGCGCAGCTCCTCGCCGTCGAGCGAGAGGGGGCTGTCGGAGGGGTAGCGCGACAGCGAGTAGCGCACGGCGTCGGAGCCGATCCACTCGATGAGCTCGTCCATGTAGATGGCGTTCCCGAGCCGCTTGCCCATCCGCTGCCCGGCGATGGCGACCAGCTGGCCGATCTTGACCTCGATGTTGTGCTCGGGGTCGTCGCCGGCGCAGGCCGCGATGGCCTTGAGGCGGTTGATGTAGCCGTGGTGGTCGGCGCCCAGCAGGTAGACCTTCTCGTCGAAGCCACGGTCCTTCTTGCTCAGGTAGTACGCGGCGTCGGCGGCGAAGTACGTGGGCTCGCCGTTGGCCCGGATGAGGACGCGGTCCTTGTCGTCGGTGAAGTCAGTGGTGCGCAGCCAGACCGCACCCTCCTGGTCGAAGACGTGCCCCTGGCCCCGCAGCCGCTCGACGGCCCGGCCGACGGCGCCTCCTTCGTGCAGCGTGCGCTCGGAGAACCACACGTCGAAGTGCACCCCGAACCGGTCGAGGGTGGCGCGGATGGCCTCGAGCTGGGCGACGTACCCCAGGTCGCGCGCCACGGCCAGGGCCTCCTCGCGCGGGAGGTCCAGCAGGTCGGGGCGCTGCGCCAGCACCTCGCGCGCCCGGTCGGCCACGTACTCGCCGGGGTAGCCGTCCTCGGGGGGCTCCTGTCCGGCCGCCCGGGCCAGCACGGAGGCGCCGAACTTGTCCATCTGGGCGCCGGCGTCGTTGATGTAGTACTCGGCCGTCACCTGGGCGCCCGTGGCCGCGAGGAGGCGGCGCATCGCGTCGCCGAGGGCGGCCCAGCGGGTGTGCCCGATGTGCAGCGGGCCGGTGGGGTTGGCCGAGATGAACTCGAGGTTGACGACCCGCCCGGCCTCGCTGGTGCCGTGCCCGTAGGCCTCCCCCGCCTCCACGATGCTGCGCGCGAGCTCGCCGGCCGACGCGGCGTCGAGGGTGATGTTGAGGAAGCCCGGGCCCGCGACGTCGACGGCGGCGACGCCGGGGGCGTCTGCGAGCCGGGCGGCCAGCAGCTCGGCGACGGCGCGGGGCGGCATCCCGGCCGGCTTGGCCAGCTGGAGCGCGATGTTGGTGGCCCAGTCGCCGTGCTCGCGGCTGCGCGGACGCTCGACCCTGACCTCGGCCGGCACGGGCGCGGTGAGGTCACCGGCGTCGACGGCGGACTGGAGGGCAGCGCGGATGGCGGCCGAGAGCTCTTCGGGGGTCACCCGGGCGAGTTTATCGGCGGCGTCGGCGGCGCCGACCGCCCGCCGCCAGCCGTGAGACGGTCTCGACGACCTCGTCGGGGTCGAACGGCTTGGACAGGTAGGCGTCGAAGCCCGCGGCGGTGGCCTCGCGCTGGGTCACCCCGGCGCTGGCCGCGGTGATCAGCACCACCGGCACGGTGTCGAGACGCGGGTGCGAGCGGATGGCGGCGATGGCCCACCAGCCGTCGTAGGGCGACATCTGCTGGTCGAGCAGGACGACCCTGGGCACCGGCTCGTCCGGGTCGATGAGGCGAGCCATCGCCTGGTGGCCGTCACTGGCCTCCTCGACGACGAAGCCGGCGAGCTCGAGGTTGATCCGCAGGAGCCGGCGGATGGCCTCGGTGTCGTCGCACACGAGGACCAGCGCTGCAGCGCCGGGGTCCTCCGGCCCGGATTGCATGGAGGTCAGCCTAGGCTGCTAACCTCGCCCAGCGTCGCAGAATCGTTCATGCGGCAGCACCGGCTTGCCCGCCCCCGTAGCTCAGGGGATAGAGCACCGCCCTCCGGAGGCGGGAGCGTAGGTTCGANCTTGGTCCTCACGCGCGGAGCGCGTGAGGACCAAGCCGCTCCTCTGTGCCACCAGGGGGATGACGGGAGCGCCGCGGCTCCTACCGGGGGCCACGGGGCTCAGGAGCGCTGCGAGGCGTCGGACACCTCGCCGACGAGCTCCTCGAGGACGTCCTCGAGGAAGACCACCCCCACGACCACTCCCGCGTCGTCGACCACGCGCGCCAGGTGCGAGCCGCTCTGCTGCATGGTCTGCAGCACCGACTCGACCTCGTCGCCGGGGCGCACGGTGGCCATCCGGCGGACCCGCTTGCCCGGCACCGGCTCGTGGCGCTCCTCGTCGTCGGCGTACAGCACGTCCTTCAGGTGCAGGTAGCCCGACAGCTCGCCGGAGTCGTCGAGCACCGGGTAGCGCGAGTAGCCGTGCTTGGCCACGAGCCGCTCGACCTCGGCCGGCGTGGCCTCGGCCGTCACGGTGACCAGCGACGCCACCCCGACGCCGACGTCGGCGGCGTCCTTGTCGCTGAACTCCAGCGCCGCGCCGAGCCGCTCGTAGTCGCGCGCCCCGACCAGCCCCTCGTCGCGGGACTCGTCGAGGATGTGCGCGACCTCGGCCGCGGTGAACGTCGACGAGATCTCGTCCTTGGGCTCGACCCCGAAGAGCCGGATGGCGCCCTTGGCGGTCCAGTCCATCGCGTGGATGACCGGGGCCACGACCTTCGAGACCATGACCAGCGGCGGCACCAGCGCGATCGCGGCCCGCTCGGGCCGGGCGATCGAGATGTTCTTGGGGATCATCTCGCCGTAGACGACGTGCAGGAAGACCACGATCGCCAGTGCCACCGCGAGCGCCACCACGTCGGCGACCACGGTCGACAGGCCGAGGCGCTCGGCCACCGGCACGAAGGCGTGGTGCAGGGCGGCCTCCGACACCGCGCCGAGCAGCACCGAGCAGACGGTGATGCCGAGCTGGCAGGTGGCCAGCAGGATGCCGGTGCGCTGGAGCGCGTCGAGGGCGACCCGCGCCCCCTTGCTGCCGGCGTCGGCGAGGGGCTCGAGCTGGCTGCGCCGGGCCGACATGGCGGCGAACTCGGCACCGACGAAGAACGCGTTGGCCGCGAGCAGGACCACGGTGACGAGCAGGGTGGTCATGCGCCCTCCCCCGCCCGGGGGGCATCGTCGGCATCGGCATCGGCATCGGCGTCGCCGTCCTCGGCTCGCCCGGCCGGCAGCAGGCGGAGTCGGTCGACCCGGTGCCCCTCCATGTCGACGACGCGCACGGTCCAGCCGTCGACGGCGACCTCGTCACCGACCACCGGCACCCGGCCGAGGGCCGCCATCAGCCATCCCCCGACCGTCTCGTAGGCGGGGCCCTCCGGGATGTCGGCACCGACCCGGGTGCGTACCTCGTCCGGGCGCCACAGGCCGGGCACGGTCCAGGAGCCGTCCGGCAGCCGGCGGCCGGTGGTCTGGCCGCGGTCGTGCTCGTCGCTGACCTCCCCGACGATCTCCTCCACCAGGTCCTCGAGCGTCACCACGCCCGACGTGCCGCCGTACTCGTCGACGACGATCGCCAGCTGCATCCCGCCACCGCGCAGCCGCACCAGCAGCGGGTCCAGGCGCAGGGTCTCGGGGACGAACACGGCCGGCACCATGAGGGCCGAGACCGGGACGTCCGACCGACGCTCGAACGGCACCGCGATGGCCTTCTTGACGTGCACGATGCCGTCGACGTCGTCCCAGTCGGCGCCGACCACGGGGAAGCGCGAGTGGCCGGTGCGCCGCGCCAGGGCGACGAGGTCGGCCGCGGTCTCGGTCCGCTCGATCGAGGTGGCCCGCGAGCGCGGGGTCATGACGTCGGCGGCGGTCTGGTCGGCGAAGCCGAGGGAGGCGGTGACCAGCCGGGCGGTCCCCAGGTCGAGGGTTCCCGCCTCGGCCGAGGTGCGCACCAGCGAGGCGAGCTCGGCCGGGCTGCGCGCGGCCGAGAGCTCCTCCTGCGGCTCGATGCCGAGCGCGCGCAGGGTGCGGTTGGCGACGCCGTTGAGCACGACGACCAGCGGCGTGGCGGCCACCCCGAACCAGTACACCGGCGCCGCCGAGACCTTCGCGGTCGCCAGTGGCAGCGAGACGGCCAGCGTCTTGGGGATCATCTCCCCGACGATCATCGAGAACAGCGTGGCGAGGACGAACGCGAGACCGGCGGACACCGAGGTCGCCGCACCCTCGGGCAGTCCCAGCGCGCGCAGCGGCCCTGCGAGCAGCACCCCGGCCGACGGGGCGGCGATGAAGCCGAGCACCAGCGTGGTGAGGGTGATGCCGACCTGGCAGGCCGAGAGCTCGGTCGAGAGCTGGCGGTGGGAGCGGAGCACCGAGCGGGCCCCGGGCTCCCCGGCCGTGACCGCGCGCTGCACGGCGGGCCGGTCGAGGGCGACGAGCGAGAACTCCGCGGCCACGAAGAGGGCGGTGCCGACCGTGAGGACGACGCCGAGGGCGAGCAGGATCCAGGCGGTCATCGGTCCGTGGGACTCGGGGGGTGCATGACACAGGAGCGTACGGGGCGGGGGCGGAGTTCCGCCCCGTCTCCGCCCGGCGGCGGACGTGCTGGTCCACCTGGAGGTTGACCCTCACGCGGCGTCGGGCTGGGAGCATCGGCGTATGAGCCCAGGAGCACGCCCATGACCACGACCACCACGACCACCACCGAGCCCGCGGCCAGCACGAGCGCCGGCGGGGGCCGCATCGAGGTCCGCGGCCTGACCAAGCGCTTCGGCGCCTTCACCGCCGTCGACGACCTCAGCTTCGACGTCGAGCCGGGCCGGATCACCGGCTTCCTCGGGCCCAACGGCGCCGGCAAGACCACGACCCTGCGGATGGTGCTCGGCCTGGTCCGGCCCACCGCCGGCGACGCGACCATCGGGGGCCTGCGCTACGTCGACCTGCCCGACCCGCTCGGCACCGTCGGCGCAGCCCTCGAGGCGACGAACTTCCACCCCGGCCGCAGCGGCCGCGACCACCTGCGGGTCCTGGCCGACGCCGCCTCGGTGCCGACCCGCCGGGTCGACGAGCTGCTCGAGCTCACCGGCATCCCGGCCGCCGCCAGCAAGCGGGCCGGGCAGTACAGCATGGGGATGCGCCAGCGCCTCGGTCTGGCCGCGGCCCTGCTGGGCGACCCCCAGGTCCTCGTCCTCGACGAGCCGACGAACGGCCTCGACCCCGAGGGCATCCGCTGGCTGCGCGGGTTCCTGCGCCGGCTCAGCGACGAGGGCAAGACCATCCTGGTCTCGAGCCACCTGCTCCGCGAGGTCGAGCAGACCGTCGACGACGTGGTCATCATCGCCAACGGCCGGCTCGTCAAGGCCGGGACCATGGCCGACATCAAGGGCTCCCCCGGCGCCCTGGTGCGGACCTCCGACCCGGCCGCCCTGGCCGGGGCGCTGCGCGTCGCCGACGTCACGAGCGTCCTCGGCGAGGACGGCACCCTCGTGGCCGACACCACCGACCTGCGCCTCGTGGGCGACGTGGCCCTGCGCGCCGGGCTGCCGGTGTACGGGCTCGAGCCGAAGCGGGCCGACCTGGAGGCCCTCTTCTTCCAGCTCACCGAGGGCACCAACCGCAACGAGACCGGCGCCGCAGCCCCGCCCGAGCGGGACGCCACGGCCGGTCAGGAAGGGGCGACCCTGTGATCCCCGCGATCCGCAGCGAGTTCCGCAAGTTCTTCACGACCCGTCTCTGGTGGGGACTCGCCCTCGCGATGGTCGTGTCCTCGGCCGCGTTCGCGGTCATCTTCGGCTTCGTCTTCACCATCAAGCCCGACCCGGAGGCCGTCGCCCAGGGCCAGCCCACCGGCGACCCGACGCAGATCGCCAACAGCGTCTACACCGCCGGCCTCACCATCGGGGTGACCCTGACCCTGGTCATCGGCATCATGCAGATCGGCGCCGAGTACCGGCACAAGACCATCTCCGCCACCTTCCTCAGCACCCCCCGGCGCGGGCGGGCGATGGGCGCCAAGATCGTGGCCCTGCTCGGCATCGGGGCGCTGTACGGGCTGATCTCCCTCGTCGGGTCGGTGGTCGCGGGCGCCATCGTGCTCTCCGCCCGTGGGGCCGACGCGTTCCCGAGCGCCGAGGTGCTGCGGGCCCTGGCGCTCAGCCTGCTCGTCCTCGGCCTCTGGGCCCTCATCGGGCTCGGCGTCGGCATCCTCATCCCCAACCAGGTGGCGGCGCTGCTGATCTCGGTGGGCGTGGTGTGGATCGTCGAGCCCCTGGCCGGCTTCGCCCTGGGCTTCTGGGACTGGGGGCGCGAGCACGTGGTGCACTTCCTGCCGCAGTCGGCGACCAACGCCGTGGTCGACGGCGTCACCCAGCAGACCCCCACCGCGGCCGAGCCGCTCAGCTGGTGGGCCGCAGCCCTGGTCCTGGCCCTGTACGCGGCGGTGCTGGCGGGGGTCGGGACGGCCCGCACGGTCCGCGCCGACATCAGCTGACGGGACCCGACCCGCGACGACCGGTGCCGTGCGGCACCGGTCGTCGCGCGGGCAGGACCGCTCGGCGTGCGCCCGCGCGCCCTCCTCGTGCGCGTATAGGCTGGTGGCGATCCCACGACCGCCCTGAGACCAGCCGACGAAAGAGGCGCATAGCCCGTGGCCGAGCAGTCCCCGTCCAGCGACCCCCTCACCACCTTCGGAGCCAACGAGTGGCTGGTGGACGAGCTGTACGAGCAGTACCAGCGGGACAAGTCCAGCGTCGACAAGGCCTGGTGGAGCTTCTTCGAGGACTACGTGCCCGGTGAGGGTCAGGGCGCGCCACGGCCCGCCACCACGACCAGCGGCGCCAACGGCTCCGGCGCGTCGGCCGCGAAGCCCGCCACCACTCCCGCGCCGAAGGAGCAGCCCGCCGCCGAGCAGCCGAAGAAGCAGCCGGTCGCCGAGCAGCCCGCTCCCCAGCAGGCCCCCGCGCCGGCGAAGGCGCCGGCGAAGACGCCCGAGCCCCAGCAGGCACCCGAGACGAAGCAGGCGCCCGAGGCCAAGCCGGAGCAGAAGCCGGGCGGCGACGAGAGCAAGGCGGCCCCGACTCCCCGCGAGCCGCAGGCCCCGAAGCAGGCCGGTCCGCTCGAGCAGGCGCGCCAGCAGCCGATCCGCGGCGCCAGCGCCCGGGTCGTGACGAACATGGAGTCCTCGCTGGAGGTCCCCACCGCCACCTCGGTGCGCGCCGTCCCGGCCAAGCTGCTGGTCGACAACCGCATCGTCATCAACAACCACCTCGCCCGCAGCCGCGGCGGCAAGGTCAGCTTCACCCACCTCATCGGCTTCGCCCTGGTCAAGGCGCTCGGCACGATGCCCGAGATGAACAACGGCTTCGCCCACGACGAGAAGGGCAAGCCGGTGCTGGTCACGCCGGCTCACGTCAACCTCGGCCTGGCCATCGACATCGCCAAGCCCGACGGCACCCGCCAGCTGCTGGTGCCCTCGATCAAGGCCGCCGAGACCATGGACTTCGCGCACTTCTGGACCGCCTACGAGGACGTGGTCAAGAAGGCCCGGGCCGGCAAGCTCACCGTCGAGGACTTCCAGGGCACCTCGATCTCGCTCACCAACCCCGGCACCATCGGCACCGTGCACTCGGTGCCGCGCCTGATGCAGGGCCAGGGCACCATCATCGGCGTCGGCGCCATGGACTACCCCGCCGAGTGGCAGGGCGCCAGCTCGGAGACCCTCAACCGCAACGCCGTCAGCAAGATCCTCACGCTGACCAGCACCTACGACCACCGCATCATCCAGGGCGCGCAGTCGGGCGACTTCCTGCGCATCGTCCACGGCCTGCTCCTCGGGGAAGACGGCTTCTACGACGAGATCTTCGAGAGCCTGCGCATCCCCTACGAGCCCATCCGGTGGGTGCGCGACGTCTCCGCCACCCACGACGACGACATCAACAAGGTCGCCCGGGTCCAGGAGCTCATCCACGCCTACCGCGTGCGCGGGCACCTGATGGCCGACACCGACCCGCTCGAGTACAAGCAACGCCGCCACCCCGACCTCGACATCACCAACCACGGCCTCACCCTGTGGGACCTCGACCGCGACTTCGCCACCGGCGGATTCGGCGGCCAGCCCTTCCTGAAGCTGCGCAAGATCCTCGGCATCCTGCGCGACTCGTACTGCCGCACCGTCGGCGTCGAGTACATGCACATCCAGGACCCCGAGCAGCGCCGCTGGATCCAGGCCAAGGTCGAGGTCGGCTACGCCAAGACCACCCGCGACGAGCAGCTGCGGATCCTGCGCCGCCTCAACGCGGCGGAGGCCTTCGAGACCTTCCTGCAGACCAAGTTCGTCGGGCAGAAGCGCTTCTCGCTCGAAGGCGGCGAGTCCGTCATCGCCCTCCTCGACCGGGTGCTCTCGCGGGCCGCCGAGGACGAGCTCGAGGAGGTCTGCATCGGGATGCCGCACCGCGGTCGCCTCAACGTGCTGGCCAACATCGCCGGCAAGTCCTACGGGCAGATCTTCCGCGAGTTCGAGGGCAAGCAGGACCCCCGCTCGGTCCAGGGCTCGGGCGACGTCAAGTACCACCTCGGCACCGAGGGCGAGTTCACCGCCGAGTCCGGCGCCACCACCAAGGTCTACCTCGCGGCCAACCCCTCCCACCTCGAGGCCGTCAACCCGGTGCTCGAGGGCATCGTGCGCGCCAAGCAGGACCGCCTCGACCTCGCCGGCGAGGACTTCACCGTCCTGCCCGTCCTCATGCACGGCGACGCTGCCTTCGCGGGCCAGGGGGTGGTGGCCGAGACCCTCAACCTGAGCCAGCTGCGGGGCTACCGCACCGGCGGCACCGTGCACGTGGTCGTCAACAACCAGGTCGGCTTCACGACCTCGCCCAGCAGCTCGCGCTCGTCCACGTACTCCACCGACGTCGCCCGGATGATCCAGGCGCCGATCTTCCACGTGAACGGCGACGACCCCGAGGCCTGCGTCCGGGTCGCCGAGCTCGCCTACGAGTTCCGCAAGGAGTTCCACAAGGACGTCGTCGTCGACCTGGTCTGCTACCGCCGCCGCGGTCACAACGAGGGCGACGACCCGTCGATGACCCAGCCGCTGATGTACAACCTCATCGAGGCCAAGCGCAGCGTCCGCAAGCTCTACACGGAGGCGCTGATCGGCCGCGGCGACATCACCGTCGAGGACGCCGAGGCCGCCCTGCGCGACTACCAGAGCCAGCTCGAGCGGGTCTTCGTCGAGACCAAGGAGGCCCTCAAGGCGGCCGACTCCGACAACCGTGGGCTCGAGCCGCCGGCCGCGCAGTCCAGCGGGGCCGACGTCACCAGCCACTCGGCCGACGACACCGCGATCAGCACGGAGATGCTGCACCACATCGGCGACGTCTTCACCAGCCCCCCCGACGGCTTCACGGTCCACCCGAAGCTGCGCCAGATGCTCGAGAAGCGCGCGGCCAGCACGCGCGAGGGTGGCATCGACTGGGGCACCGCCGAGCTCATCTCCCTGGGGTCGCTGCTCATGGAGGGCACCCCGGTGCGCCTGGCCGGCCAGGACAGCCGCCGCGGCACCTTCGTGCAGCGGCACGCGGTCCTCATCGACAAGTCCAACGCCTCGGAGTGGACCCCCCTGCTCTACCTCGGCAAGGGTCAAGCGAAGTTCTGGGTCTACGACAGCCTGCTGTCGGAGTTCGCCGCGATGGGCTTCGAGTACGGCTACTCGGTCGAGCGCCCCGACGCGCTGGTGCTGTGGGAGGCGCAGTTCGGCGACTTCTTCAACGGCGCCCAGACCATCGTCGACGAGTTCATCTCGAGCAGCGAGCAGAAGTGGGGCCAGCGCTCCTCCGTCGTGCTGCTGCTCCCCCACGGCTACGAGGGCCAGGGGCCCGACCACTCCTCGGCCCGCATCGAGCGCTTCCTGACGATGTGCGCCGAGAACAACATGACGGTCGCCTACCCCTCGACGCCGGCGTCGTACTTCCACCTGCTGCGCCGCCAGGCCTACGCCCGCCCCCGCCGTCCGCTCATCGTCTTCACCCCCAAGTCGATGCTGCGCCTGAAGGCCGCGGCCAGCGCGGCCGAGGACTTCACCTCGGGCACCTTCCGCCCGGTCCTGCCCGACCGTCCGGGCGCCACGTCCGGCGAGGTCACCCGCGTCCTGCTCGCCGCCGGCAAGGTCGTCTACGACCTCGAGGCCGAGCGGGCCAAGCGCGAGGACGACTCCACCGCCATCCTGCGGCTCGAGCAGTACTACCCGGTCGCCGGCCATGACCTGGCCCGCGAGCTGGCCCGGTACCCGCAGGCCGAGATCGTGGTGGTGCAGGACGAGCCCGAGAACATGGGCGCATGGCCCTTCTTGGCGCTCAACCTGCCCGAGGCCCTGGCCGAGTTCCAGGAGACGCGCCCCATCCGGGTCGTCTCGCGCCCCCGGTCGGCCTCGCCGGCCGCGGGCTCCTCGAAGCAGCACCAGGCCGAGCAGGCCGACCTGGTCGCCCGCGCCTTCGACCGGTGAGGCACTCGCGCCGGTAGTCTCGCTGGCGTGTACTTCACCGACCGCGGGATCGAGGAGCTCCAGGCCCGGCGGGGGGACGAGGAGGTCACCCTCGACTGGCTGGCGGAGCAGCTGAGGACGTTCGTCGACCTCAACCCCGAGTTCGAGACCCCTGTGGAGCGGCTGGCCACCTGGCTGGCGCGCCTGGACGACGAGGACGAGTGAGCAAGGACATGCCCGACGAGCAGACCGGGGACGGCGCGCCCGCCCCGATCGAGTTCCGCCCCAGCCCCGAGGCGGTGGTGGTGCCCGACGGTCCGCGAGACGTCGCGCTCGTCTTCCTCGGCGCCTCGCTGGTGGCCGGTGTCGGCGACCCCAAGGGGCAGGGCTGGGTCACCCGGGTGGTCGGCCGTACCCAGCACCCCGACCTCGAGCTCACCGCCTACAACCTGGGCGTGCGCGGCGACACCACCGCCGACCTCCTCGAGCGCTGGACCTCGGAGGTGCCGCGGCGCTGGGCCGGGCGCACCGAGCGGCGCCTGGTCGTCTCGGTGGGGGGCAACG
Organism: Nostocoides sp. Soil756; assembly: GCF_001428065.1. Classification (GTDB taxonomy): domain Bacteria; phylum Actinomycetota; class Actinomycetes; order Actinomycetales; family Dermatophilaceae; genus Phycicoccus. The sequence continues at coordinate 553,995 of NZ_LMSE01000004.1, read as the reverse complement.
ACATCAGCTCCGGGGTCTCGCTGGCCCGGCACCGCCTCAACCTCGCGAACCTGCTCGACGACGCGGCCAACCAGGGCATCGGCACCTTCGTGGTCAGCCCGCCCCCCAGCGACGACGAGGAGCTCAACGGCCGGCTCGAGATCCTCGTCGAGGCGCAGGCCGACGTGTGCTCGCGCCGCGGCATCCCGTTCGTCGACTGCTACGGGCCACTGCGCCAGCACGACCAGTGGCGCACCGATCTCGCGGCCTCGTCGGTGCCGCACCACCCGGGGCAGGCCGGCTACGGGCTCATCGCGTGGCTGGTGCTGCACAACGGATGGGCCGAGTGGCTCCGGATCGCCTGAGCCCCAGCGCGATCGGCGACCTCCTGGCCGCGGGCCCGGTGGTCCTCGACGGCGGCCTCTCCACCGCCCTCGAGGAGCGCGGCCACGATCTGTCGACCTCGCTGTGGTCGGCCCGGCTCGTGCGCGATGCCCCGGACGAGGTGCGCGCCGCCCACGCGGGCTTCGTCGAGGCCGGGGCGCGGGTGCTCATCACCGCCTCGTACCAGATGTCGTACTCGGGCTACGAGGCCGCCGGGCTCACCGCGGCCCAGTGCGACGCCGACCTGCTCGCCACCGTCCGCATCGCACGGGAGGCCGCGGGCGACCGGGCGCTGGTCGCCGCGTCGGTCGGGCCCTACGGCGCGGCCCGGGCCGACGGGTCGGAGTACACCGGGTACCCCGACGTCCCCCGCGCCGCCCTGCGCGACTTCCACGCCCGCCGCCTCGAGCACCTGGTGGCCGCCGAGCCCGACCTCCTGGCGGTCGAGACGCTGCCCGAGGTGCGTGAGGCCGAGGTCGTCGCCGCACTCGTCGACGAGATCGCCGCCGGGATGCCGTACTGGCTCTCGTTCTCGGCCACCACCGGCGGGCGGCTCACCGGAGGGGCGCCGTTCGCCGAGGCCGCGGCCTCGGCCCGGGGCTCGTGCGTGGCGGTCGGGGTCAACTGCACCGCGCCCGCGCTGGTCGACGAGCTGCTCGAGGGGGCGAGCGCCCCGGTGCCTTTCGTGGTCTACCCCAACAGCGGAGCGCGGTACGACCCGGCTGGCAAGACCTGGGCCGACGCCGGCACCCCGGTGTTCACCGCGGAGACGGTCCGGGGCTGGGTCGAGCGCGGCGCCGCCCTCGTCGGCGGCTGCTGCGGGACCTCGGCCGCCGGCGTGGCCGCGGTGGCCTCCGCGCTCAGACGGTGAAGACGACCTTGCCCGCGACCTGACCCTCGACCATCCGGGCGAAGCCGTCGCGGGCCTCGGCCAGCGGGCGCACGCTGTCGACGAGCGGCTCGATGCCGGAGCCCACGACGAAGCGGGCCAGGCTCTCGAGCTCGGTACGGCTGCCCATGGTCGAGCCGACCACCCGCAGCTGCTTGAAGAAGATCTTGGTCAGCTCGGCCTTGCTCGGGGCGTCGCCCGAGGTCGCTCCGGAGATGACCACGGTGCCACCGGGACGCAGGCTGTTGATGCTGTGCGACCACGTCGCGGCGCCGACGGTCTCCATCACGGCGTCGACGCGGTCGGGCAGCCGCTCGCCGGACCCGAAGGCGCGGTCGGCGCCGAGCGCCACGGCCTGCTCGCCCTTGGCGGCCTCGCGGCTGGTCACCCACATCCGGATGCCGGCCGCCGAGCCGAGCTGCACCAGCGCGGTGGCGACCCCACCCGCCGCGCCCTGCACCAGCACGGTGTCGCCGGGGCGCACGCCGGCGTTGGTGAAGAGCATCCGGTACGCGGTCAGCCACGCGGTCGGCAGGCAGGCGGCGTGCTCCCACGACAGGCCCTCGGGCTTGGGGACGAGGTTGGCGGTGGGCACGGCCACGAGCTCGGCCAGGGTGCCGTCGTACAGCTCGGAGAGCAGAGTGCGCTTCGGGTCGAGGGTCTCGTCACCGGTCCAGCCCGGCGAGGCGACCACGGCGTGCACGAGCACCTCGGTGCCGTCCTCGGTGGTCCCCGCGGCGTCGCAGCCCAGGACCATCGGCAGACGGTCGGCGGGCAGACCCACCCCGCGCAGCGACCACACGTCGTGGTGGTTCAGGGCGGCGGCGCGCACCCGCACCGTGGTCCAGCCGTCACGAGCCTGGGGGTCGGGCCGCTCGGCGACCTCGAGGCCGCTCAAGGGGTCGGCGGCGGACTGGGACTTCGCGAAGGCGGCGAGCATGCTCCGACCCTACCGAGCCGCTCCCCCGAAGAGCACCGGTGAAGCGCGGTGGAGTGCGTCACGCCAGTGCGGCAGCGGCTCGAGGCCGTGCTCGGCCCACATGTCGTGGGCGAGGACGCTGTAGGCGGGCCGCGGAGCCGGCAGCGGGTAGTCCTCGGTCGTGAGCGGCCGGACCCGAGCGGGGTCGAGCCCCAGCTCCTCGAGCACCGCCTGCGCGAGGCCGTACCAGGTGGTCTCGCCGGCGCCGGTGGCGTGCCAGATGCCGTGCGGCGCACCGGCCTCGACGATGCGCCGGATGCCGTGGGCCAGGTCGACGGTCCACGTCGGCTGGCCGACCTGGTCGGCGACGAACCCGAAGGTCTCGCGCTCGGCCGCCAGCCGGGCCACGGTGGCCGGGATGCTGCGCCCGTGGGCGCCGTAGAGCCAGGCGGTCCGCACGACCCAGGTGCGGGGGCACTCGGCCCGCACCGCCCACTCCCCCGCCGCCTTGGTCCGGCCGTACGCGGAGGCCGGCGCCACGGGCGCGTCGGCCGGGTAGGGCCGGCTGCCGTCACCGGCCACGACGTAGTCGGTCGAGACGTGCACCAGCGAGGCGCCCGCCGCGTCGACGGCCCGGGCCAGGTGGGCGGCACCCACCGCGTTGACGGCGAAGGCCCGCGCCTCGTCGGTCTCGGCGGCGTCGACCGCGGTGTAGGCAGCGCAGTTGACCACGACGTCGTGGCCGGCCACCGCCGCGGCGCACGAGGCGGGGTCGAGGATGTCCAGACCCGGAAGGTCGGCCCGGGTCACCTCGTGGCCGGCCTCCTCGAGGACCGCCGACAGGTCGGTGCCCAGCATCCCCGCAGCTCCCGCCACCAGCCAGCGCGCCATCAGCGGGTGAGCACCTGCTGGGTCAGGGCGTACTTCGCCTCGGTCGCTTCCTTGGCGGGGCGCCACCACGCCTCGTTCTCGCGGTACCAGTCGATGGTGGCCGCCAGCCCGTCGCGGAAGGTGCGGTACCGGGGGCTCCAGCCGAGCTCGTGGCGGAGCTTGCCGGCCTCGATGGCGTAGCGCCGGTCGTGCCCGGCCCGGTCGGTGACGTGGTCGTAGCCGTCGGGGTCCTGGCCCATCAGCTCGAGCACCAGGCGGATGACGTCGACGTTGTTCATCTCGCCGTCGGCCCCCACGAGGTAGGTGTGCCCGATGCGGCCGTGGTCGAGGATGGTCCACAGCGCGTCGTTGTGGTCGTCGACGTGGATCCAGTCGCGCACGTTCAGGCCGTCGCCGTACAACTTGGGCCGTCCCCCGACGAGGACGTTGGTGATCTGGCGCGGGATGAACTTCTCGACGTGCTGGCGCGGGCCGTAGTTGTTCGAGCAGTTCGAGAGCGTCGCCTGCACCCCGAACGAGCGGACCCAGGCGCGCACGAGGTGGTCCGAGCCGGCCTTGGTCGCCGAGTACGGCGAGCTCGGGGCGTACGGGGTGTCCTCGGTGAACCGGCTCGGGTCGTCGAGCTCGAGGTCGCCGTAGACCTCGTCGGTGGAGATGTGGTGGAAGCGCCCCCCGTGGCGTCGCACCGCCTCGAGCATCGTGAAGGTGCCCACGAGGTTGGTGCGCACGAAGGGCGAGGGGTCGGCCAGCGAGTTGTCGTTGTGCGACTCGGCCGCGAAGTGCACCACGACATCGCTGCGCGCCACCAGCGGGTCCACGACGGCGGCGTCGGCGACGTCGCCCTCGACGAGCTCGACCCGGTCGAGGACTCCGGCCAACGACGTGGTGGACCCCGCGTAGGTGAGGGCGTCGAGCACGATGACCTCGGCGTCGGGGCGGGTCGCGAGCGTGCGGTGGACGAAGTTGCTGCCGATGAACCCGGCCCCACCGGTGACGAGAACTCGCATGCGGCTCAGGCTACCCGGCGGCCGCGGACCCCACCCCCGGATAGGCTCACCCGTCATGAAGGGCATCGTCCTCGCGGGAGGCTCCGGCACCAGGCTGCACCCCATCACCCTCGGCATCTCCAAGCAGCTGATGCCGGTCTACGACAAGCCGATGGTCTACTACCCGCTCTCCACGTTGATGATGGCCGGCATCCGCGAGATCCTCCTCATCACCACCCCCGAGGACGAGGGCCAGTTCCGGCGCCTGCTGGGCGACGGGTCGCAGTGGGGCATCGAGCTCTCCTACGCCGTCCAGCCGCGCCCCGAGGGCCTCGCCCAGGCCTTCGTCATCGGGGCCGAGTTCGTCGACTCCGACCCGGTGGCCCTCGTGCTCGGCGACAACATCTTCTACGGCACCGGGCTCGGCACGGCGCTGCGACGCCTCACCGACGTGCGCGGCGGCCACATCTTCGCCTACCACGTGAGCGACCCCACGGCCTACGGCGTGGTCGAGTTCGACGACGCCGGGTCGGTGCTCTCGATCGAGGAGAAGCCCGAACGGCCCCGCTCCGACTTCGCGGTGCCGGGGCTCTACTTCTACGACAACGACGTGCTGGCGATCGCCGCCGAGCTGCGCCCGAGCCCCCGCGGCGAGCTCGAGATCACCGCCGTCAACGACGCCTACCTGCGCCGGGGCGACCTCAGCGTGACGGTCCTGCCGCGGGGTACCGCGTGGCTCGACACCGGCACCTTCGAGGGGCTGATGGACGCCGGCCAGTTCGTGCACGTCGTCGAGGCCCGTCAGGGGCACAAGATCGGCTGTGTCGAGGAGATCGCCTGGCGGGCCGGCTGGATCGACGACGACGCGATGCTGCGGCTCGGCGACGCGCTCGCCAAGTCCGGGTACGGCGCCTACCTGCGGGCCTGCGTGGAGCGCGGCCGCTGATGGAGATCACCGAGCTCGCCATCCCCGGCGCTTTCGTGGTGACCCCGCACCAGCACGCGGACGCCCGGGGGGTGTTCCTCGAGTCCTACCGCGGCGACCTGCTGGCCGAGCACCTCGGGCACCGCCCGGACGTCGTCCAGACCAACGTCTCGGTGTCGGCCCGCGGCACCGTGCGCGGCGTGCACTACGCCGACGTCCCTCCCGGTCAGGCCAAGTACGTCACCGCCCTGGCCGGCTCACTGCTCGACGTCATCGTCGACCTCCGCACCGGCTCACCCACCTTCGGCGCGGTCGAGACCGTCCTGCTCGACACCCGTGAGCGCCGCGCGGTGTACCTGGCCGAGGGGCTGGGACACGCGTTCTGCGCCCTCGAGGACGGGACGACCGCCCTGTACCTCTGCACGGCCGCGTACCGCCCGACCGGCGAGCACGGGGTGCACCCGCTCGACCCCGACCTGGGCATCGACTGGCCCGTCGACGAGCCGCTGTTGTCGGCCAAGGACGCGGCCGCCCCCACCCTGCGCGAGGCCTCGGCCGCCGGCGCCCTGCCGACCTGGGAGTCCTGCCGCGAGCACGTCCTCGGGCTGGCGCAGCGGCGGAGCTGAGCCTTCCGGAGGACGATCCGCGGCCGCGGCACCGAGCCGGACCGGGTCACCGCGCGCGGCCACCTCCGGACGACGGCCGGGCCACCAGCCGGCGGACGGCCGCGGCGACGGCGTCCGCGACACCGGGGTCGAACACCGACGGCACGATCCGCTCCGGCGTCGGGTCCGTGACCAGGTCGGCGATGGCCCGCGCCGCGGCCAGCTTCATGGCCTCGGTGACCTGCGGGGCGCCGGCGTCGAGAGCACCCCGGAAGATGCCCGGGAACGCGAGCACGTTGTTGATCTGGTTCGGGAAGTCCGAGCGCCCGGTGGCCACGATCGCGGCGTGTCGGTGCGCGACGTCGGGGTGCACCTCGGGGACGGGGTTCGCCAGCGCGAAGATGATGCCGCCCGGGGCCATGGTGGCGACCTGCTCCTCGGGCACCGTCCCGCCCGAGACGCCGATGTAGCAGTCGGCGCCGGCCAGCGCGTCGGCCAGCGACCCCGCGACGCCTCGCGGGTTGGTCGAGACGGCCAGGCGTGCCTTGTGCTCGGCGAGGTCGAGCCGCGAAGGGATGAGGATGCCGCGGGAGTCGCACACGACGACGTCGCGCACACCGGCCCGCTGGAGCAGGCGCGTCACCGCCACCCCCGCGGCCCCGGCCCCGGCGACGACGACGCGCAGGTCCTCGAGGCGACGGCCCAGGACCCGGACCGCGTTGTGCAGACCGGCCAGGACCACGATGGCGGTCCCGTGCTGGTCGTCGTGGAAGACGGGGATGTCGAGGCGCTCGCGCAGCTGCTCCTCGATGTCGAAGCACCGGGGGGCCGAGATGTCCTCGAGGTTGATCCCGCCGTAGCTCGGGGCGATGCGGGCGATCGCCTCGACGAGCTCCTCGACCGTGCCGGTCTCCATCACCACGGGCACGGCGTCGATGCCGGCGAAGTGCTTGAAGAGAACCGCCTTGCCCTCCATCACCGGCATCGCGGCCAGCGGGCCGATGTCGCCCAGCCCGAGCACCGCCGTCCCGTCGCTGATGACGGCGACGGTGTTGGCGCGGGCGGTGTAGCGGGCCGACAGGGTCGGGTCGGCGGCGATGGCCAGCGAGACCTCGGCGACCCCGGGCGTGTAGAGCAGCGCCAGGTCGGCCCGGTCGCGCAGGGGCTGCGTGGCGTGTACGCCCAGCTTGCCGCCCTCGTGGGCGCGGAAGACCGGGCTCTCGGGGTCGAAGGACGGCAGGACGGGGGACGCGGACACGATGGCTCCTCCAGGGGCACGGAAGCGCGCGCGCCGTCAGGGCGCTGCGCGAGGGGGTGGTGCGGGCCCGAGGGAGGGTGCGTCTCGGTCGTCACGGGGCGGGGGTGGCCGCCGGCTCCTCATCATGACCGGCGGTGCCGCCGCGTGGCAATGCCGGAGGATGTGACCCGCGTCGCGCCCGACGGTCGGTCCACCGCCGCGCCACCGGCGGTGGCAGGATCGCGCCATGCGCCTGCCCGTCCTGCCCGCCCTGGTGCGGGTGCGGGGGCGCTCCATGGTGCCGACCTACCGCGACGGCGACGTCCTGCTCGTCGTGCGGGGCCTGCGGCCCCGAGCGGGCCGGGCCCACGTCGTCCGCCTCCCACCGACCGCCGACGGGACGCCCCGGCCGGTGGCGGTCAAGCGGGTCACCGGGCCCGACCCGGACGACCCGTCCCGCTGGTGGCTCGACTCGGACAACCCGGCCGAGGGCGTCACGTCCTTCGACGTCGGGTCCGTGACCGGCGACGACGTCCTCGCGGTGGTCGCAGGCCGCCTCTGGCGGACGCTGGGGTAGGTTGAGGAACGACCACCGAGTCCCGACCGCAAGGAGTGTGCGACACCATGCTGTCCCTGTTCCGCATCACCGAGGTCTCGGCCCACTGCGACCTTCCCTGCGGCGTCTACGACCCCGCCCAGGCACGCATCGAGGCCGAGTCGATCAAGGCGATCATCGCCAAGGTCGCCGACAACGACGACCCCGACTTCCGCACCCGCGCCATCCTCATCAAGGAGCAGCGCTCCGAGCTGGTCAAGCACCACCTCTGGGTGCTCTGGACCGACTACTTCAAGGCCCCGCACTTCGAGAAGTACCCGCAGCTGCACACCCTCTTCAACGAGGCCACGAAGCTCGCGGGCGCCTCCGGCACCAAGGGTGAGCTCGACGCCGCCAAGGCCGACGAGCTGCTCGCCAAGATCGACGAGATCGCGGCGATCTTCGCCGAGACCAAGAAGGCCTGAGCTCCCGCTCCGCGACGGCGGGCACCCCCTCCGGGGTGCCCGCCGTCGTCGTGTCCGGCCTCAGCCCGCGTCGAGCCCCGGCACGGTCACCACGTAGACCTCACCGCGGCCGGCGAGCACGACCTCGCCCTCGCCCGCGGGCAGGAACGCCGACCCGGTGTCGCCCAGGGTCAGCGAGCCGGACGCGCTCGAGAGGTTGACCTCACCCCGCAGGCAGAAGACCAGCCGTGGACCCGCACCCGGCAGGACCCGGCCCGGGGCGACCCGGTGCAGCAGGAAGTGGTCGGAGGCCGAGACGAAGACCTCGACGCCGTCGCCGGCCGCTTTCCCCCGCCCTGCCACGGCAGCAGCCGTCGGGTCGACGATCCGCAGCAGCTCGGGGACGTTGACCTCCTTGGGCGTGAGGCCGGCGCGCACCACGTTGTCGGAGTTGGCCAGCACCTCGATGCCGAGGCCGCGCACGTAGGAGTGCAGCACCCCGGGGGCCACGTCGACGTACTCCCCCGGCTCCAGGACCCGGTGGTGCATGAGCAGCAGGACCACCAGCCCGATGTCCCCGGGGTGCAGGTGGGCGACCTCGACCACCGCGGCCGCGGCGAGCCCCACCTCGTCGGCGTCGTGGGCCAGGCGCCCGCACGCGGTGACGACCTCGCCGGTCAGGGCGGCGACGTCGGCGGCGGGGGTGGCGAGGACGGCAGCGAGCACCGCGTGCCCCGGGTCCGGGACCTGAGCGGCCCCCTCCACCAGGCGGGTGAACGCCGGGACGGCGAGCCGCCGCGCGATCTCGGCGACCGCCGCCGGCTCGCGCATGCCGACGAAGACCTCGAACGGCGCGATCGCGAGCAGCAGCTCGGGTTTGGCGGAGTCGTCGACGTAGACGGTGTCACCGGTGAGCGCACGCACCGCGACCGCCCGGTCGGCGGTGGGGTGCACCTGGATGGAGATGGCGCGCTCGGGGGCGAGGACCTTCAGCAGGAACGGCAGCCGCGGACCGTGCCGCTCGACACAGGCCGCACCGAGCTCGGCCTGCGGGTCCGCGGCGACCACAGCGGCCAGGTCCGGGCGCCCCGGGCGCTCGGTCGCGGACGGCCCGCTCTCGTGCGCACCCATCCACAGCTCGGACTCGGGCTCGGGGGTGGGGACCGCGCGCCCCTGCAGCTCGGCGATCGCGACGTGCGAGCCCCAGGCGTCGTGGAAGACGACGGGGGTGAGGCGGTCCACGGGGTCCTCGGGGCTCGCGGGCGGTGGCGGTACCGCACTCTAGCGCGAGACCAGCCGCCGTTCCCCGACCCGACCCGCCGTGGCGTCCTCGACGACCCGGGTCAGCGCATCGACCACGTCCGGGTCGTACTCGTAGCCGAGGCCGAGGTGGATGCGCTCGATGGCGGCCTCCACCGCCGCGGGCTCGTCGGAGCCTCCGGTGAGGTCGTCGAAGGCGTTGGTGCACTTGATGATACGGCTGCCCATCGGGACCTCCTCCCCGAGCTCACGGACTCGGCGGTAGGGGGTGGTCTGCAGCTCGACGTAGCGCGCCACGGCGTCGAGCGACTCGGCCCGCCGGATGATGCGCGCCCCCTCGGCCGCGATGTCACGCTGGTCGCTGGGCGCAGCGAGCACGGTGGCGCCGTCGGGGATGGGGTCGGTGAGCGAGATCTGGCCCAGGTCGTGGAGCAGCGCGGCGTACTCGATGTCGCGCAGCTCGCGTTCCCCGAGGCCGAGGACCCGGCCGACGCGCACCGACAGGTCGCTGACCCGCTCGGCGTGCCGGGAGGGGGTGTAGCCACCCTCCTCGGTGAGGCGCGACAGGGTGGCGATCAGCTGCCGGTTGGTCGCGCGGTTGCGGGCGTACTGACCGACCGCGCTGTAGGCCATCACCAGGGGCACCAGCGCCACGGGCAGCGCCAGGAGACCGAGGATCGGCGACATCAGCGCCACCATCGGGCCCGTCACGGCCACGGCGAAGGTGAGGGGTGCCGCCTCCCCCAGCTCGTCGCGGGTGGCCGTGGTCCACGGCGTGCGCTGGCGCTCCGCCCGCACGGTCGCCACCAGCAGCAGCTCGACGACCAGACCCACGGCGGCGGCCAGCGCCATCCCGACCGCCACCACGCCGCGCGGGATGTCGGAGCGGGTCTGGTCCTCCCACAGGCTCCACCCGGCCACGCTCCACTGACGCACCATGGACGCGGTCAGCGCGACCCCGAGGAGCCGCGCGGCCAGCGGCGCCACGCTGACCGGAAGGTGACGCAGGCGCCGGGCCCCCGCGGCCAGGGCCAGGCCCATCGCCACGACCAGGACGACGAGCCCCGGGCCCACCTGGAAGACCGGTTGGTCCTGGATGGGGCCGACCACCGCCAGCGCCAGGGCCGATGCCGACGCCAGCGGCGCGGTGTCACGCCCACTCGGCATCCGCAGCCGCACCAGCTCGCCGATCACGATGCTTCCGAGGAAGACCACGAGCGTCACGGCGTGGGTGCCGAGCAGGGTGGGCAGCTCCGCACCGGAGAGGACCAGTGACGTCACGACCAGGCCCGCGGCCACGAGGGTGACCGCTGCGGCCAGCGGCCGAGCGACCCGAAGAGCAGCTCTCACCGGGTGGCCGCCGCGGAGGATCGTCCGAGCGCCACCAGGAGCGCGCGCAGGAGGGCGTCGTCGACCCCGGGGCGCGCGCGCAGCTGCTCGAGCGCGTCGCTGCGTGCCGTCACGTCACCGTCCGGGCCTCCGACCTCGCAGAGTAGGTCGTACTCGTCGGCGAGGCCGACGATGCGGCTCGCCAGTCCGGCCCGGGCGTCCGGGCGGTCCAAGGCCGTGCGGTGGTCGGTGATGGGTGCCAGCGCGCCGTCGAGGAAGCTGAGGCCACCGAGGATCCCGGCGCTGCGGCGCGGGTAGTCGTCGATGGCGGGTGAGGTGGAGGCGACGCTGCGGACGAGGGCGGTGGGCAGGCTGGTCTGGCCGACGTCGTGCAGCATGCCGGCCATCCGGACGTCCGCGACGGTATGGGGTCGCAAGCCGAGCGCCTCCCCCATGGCCGCGGCGAGGTCGGCGACCCGGGCGCTGTGTCCGGTCAGGTGCGGGGCCTTGGCCTCGACGGCGGCGACGAGCACCTGGAGGGCCCGTTCCTGCCCCCGGAGCTCCTCGGCGTGCTGGCGGTAGGCCCACTGGGCCACCAGGAGCGGGGCGACCACGAGCAGCACGGCGGCCGCGCCCATCCCGGCCGGCACCCAGAGCAGGACGAGGAGGAAGGCGATGACGCCGTAGCCCGCGTTGGTCAGACCCACGCTGCCGAGGAGCTCACCCACCTGATGCCGGATCGGCACCCCGTAGGTGACGCGCACCACCCCGGCGAGAAGCAGGAGATTGACACTGAGTTGCACCAGGTCGGCCACGAGGATGGGCAACGCGAGATGCGCGACGATGGACCACACCGACCGGTCCAACCCCAGGTCGGCGTCTCCCCCCACAGCCATGAACGCCAAGCCACCCAGAGTGGCGTAACTACATCCCAGGGCGGCGTTGAACAGGCGCACGTGAGCAGGCGCGCCTCGAACCTGAAGGAGGCCGAGGAGCACTCCGATCATCCCCGCCGCTGACGGGCCGACGAGCGCCTGCCCCCCGAGGAGGAGCACACTCGACAAGGAGAGGCGAACCTGCCCCTCGACAACGGCCTCTCCCGCCACCACGACGCCCAGGGCCAGCACGACCAAGACAGCGAGGTCAGGGCTGAGCTCGAGGCCGAAGCGGGCGATACTGAGCCACATCAGCGATACGGCAAGGAGGGCGACCGCCCCGATGTAGATCGCCGTCGACCTGGCGACTCTCGGAGACGGCCGCCCTCCAGGGCTGACGTCAGACGTCACGTGAGATGTCAGCCACCCCAGGAGAAGCCGTTGTGGATCGGGGTCTTGCCGACGGAGGGCGCCGCGTGAGCGGCAGCCGGGACGGCAACACTGACGGCGGCGAGAGCGAGAACGGCGAGAGCAGTGCGAACAGTACGCATGGACATTCCTTTCAGAGGTGGACACTCCTGACCACGCGCTCCGGGCGCTCAGGAGATGCTGAGAAGTGTCGCACGTGGACGGGTGTGCGACAATCGCTCAGGCCACACCTGTTTCAGGTGACGGCGCTCGACGACCCATCTGAGGAGCACCCCATGAGCAAGCGCGCCCGCAAGCGCCGCACGCGCAAGGGCAGCAAGGCCAACCACGGCCGACGCCCCAACGCCTGAGCGGCGAGTACGGAAAGGGCCCGGTGTGCACGTGCACACCGGGCCCTTCGTCGTCTGGAGTGCCCTCAGCCGTCGAGGTCCATCCGGATGGTGGTGAGGCGGCTGACGACCTGCATCCGCAGGGCCGCCGGGGCCGGCTGCTCGACGCACGAGCGGCGCACGACCTCCTTGACGGCGGCGTCGAGGTCGTGCTCGGCCAGGCACGGCCGACATTCGGCCAGATGGCCGGCGACGCGCTTGACGTCCTCCGGGCTCATCTCACCGTCGAGGTACTCGTAGATGTGGTGCAGGACCTCGGAGCAGTCGCTGTGGCCCTGGTGCTGGTGCTCTGCCATCACTTCTCCTCCGCTCCGACCAGGCCGCGCTCACGGGCGTACCCGGTGAGCAGGGCGCGCAGCTGGCGACGCCCGCGGTGCAGCCGTGACATCACCGTCCCGATCGGGGTGCCCATGATCTCGGCGATCTCCTTGTAGGCGAAGCCCTCGACGTCGGCCAGGTAGACCGCCATCCGGAAGTCCTCGGGCAGCTCCTGGAGCGCCCGGGTGACCTCGTTGTCGGGGAGGTGCTCGAGCGCCTGCGCCTCGGCCGACTTCAGTCCCGCGGAGGTGTGCGACTCGGCCCGGGCCAGCTGGTAGTCCTCGACGTCGGAGCTGTCGGACTGCTGGGGCTCGCGCTGCTTCTTGCGGTAGGTGTTGATGTAGGTGTTGGTGAGGATGCGGTACATCCACGCCTTGAGGTTGGTGCCGGGCCGGTACTGGTGGAACGCGGCGTAGGCCTTGGCGTAGGTCTCCTGCAGCAGGTCCTCGGCGTCGGCCGGGTTGCGGGTGGTCCGCATGGCGGCGGCGTAGAGCTGGTCGAGGAGAGGCAGCGCCTCGCGCTCGAAGCGGGCCTGGCGCTCGGCCGGGGTCTCGGTGGCGACGTCGACCTCGGTCGGCGTCTCGTCGAGCGGGGTCTGGGGGGTGCTCATCGCCCCCCACCCTAGCCGGGCCGGCGGTCGGGTCGTGGTGTCGAGGACGAACACGGGCTGACCTTCCTCAGGGGATGCTGTCCCCGGCTGGAACATCGCCTGCCCCGCGGACATTCCACAGCAGGCCCACCGCGGCGGCGGCGACCTCGGGGGCCGCGCGCTCCAACGAGTGCGCGCCGCCGACGACGTCCAGCCCGGCGCCGGCGGGCAGCACCGCTCGGAGCTCGTCCGGCGTCCCGAAGGGGTCGGCGTCGCCCTGGACGACGTGCACGGCGATGCCCTGCGCCGCGGGCCGACGGAGCTCCTCGGCGCGGGAGCGGTCGGGCCGACCCGGGGGATGCAGCGGGAACGACAGTGCCAGGACGGCGTCCGCGCCGACCGTCGCGGCGGTGCGGCAGGCCACGCGGGCGCCGGCACTGCGGCCGCCCACCACCAGCGGCCCGCGCCGGGGCACCGACGCCAGCACGGCCAGCCAGGCCGGGTCGAGCGACGCCGGGCCCGGGCCGACCCGCCGGCCCTCCACGCGCCACGGCTGGTCGACCAGCACCACGCGCCAGCCGGCCTCCAGGGCAGCGTCACGCACGGCCAGCACGTCGGCGGTCCAGCGCAGTCCGCCGGCGCCGTGACCGAGCACGAGGGTGCCGACCGGGTCGTCCCCGGGATCATCGGTGGTCGTGCGGGCGCTCCCCCGCGGCGTGGCCACCAGGGCCACGCTCACCCGTCGCCCCCGACGATCTCGCCGGTCATCGGGTCGACGACGCCCACCAGCTCCGACAGCGGCAGCGGCTCCAGCAGCGCAGGTCCGTTGGCGCGGTTGCTGCTCACCGCCCGCGAGACCGGGTGGGCGGTGAAGCGCCCCGGCGCGTGGGGGGCCAGCAGGGCCAGGGCGTCGGCCGCGCCGGTGGCGGGGTCGAGCCACTGCTGCCAGTCGTCGCGGTCGAGGACGAGGGGCTGTCGGTCGTGGATGCGGTCGAGGCCGGGCTCGGCCGGCCCGGTGACGACCGTGAAGGTCGTCAGCCAGGCCAGGGGGTCGTCGGGGTCGGCGACCGCCGGGTCGCGCCAGAACTCGTACAGGCCGGCCATCGCCACCGAGCCCCCGTCGGCCCGCTGCGTGAAGAACGGCTGTTTGCGCGGCTTGCCCTTCGCGTCGAGCGCCGTGGGCGAGACCTGCCACTCGTACCAGCCCGCAGCCGGGACCAGGCACCGCCGGCCGGCCAGCGCCCGGGCGAACGCGGGCTTCTCGGCCACCGTCTCGACGCGGGCGTTGATCATCCGGGCGCCGGAACGCGGGTCCTTCGACCAGCTCGGGACCAGGCCCCAGGTGAGGAGTCGCAGCTGCCGGGTCGCGGCGGCGGCGCGGTCCTCGCGAGGCGCCCGGGCCAGGACCACCGGGGCCTGCTTGGTGGGCGCCATGTTGTGGTCGGGGCGCCCCGGCGGGGGCTCCTGAGGGTTGACCAGCACGCTGCGGCCGGGCTCGCCGGTGCGGTCGTCCTCGACCTCGAACTCGAGGACGAGCTCGTCGGGGTTGGCCGTCGCGGCGTAGCGCCCACACATGGGGCTCAGGCTACGCACGGGCATCGCGAGCAACTACGGTAGGGAGGGAAGTCCTGACCAGCAGGAACCCGATCTGGAGGTAGCGGATGTCCTTGGTGCGCCGCGTCGCCCGTCCCTTGCTCGCGTCGATGTTCGTCGTCGGGGGCGTCGACCAGCTCAAGCACCCCTCGGCCAAGGCCGAGACCGCTCGGCCGATCGTCGAGAAGGTGGCCCCGCTGTTGCGCCTGCCGCAGGACACCGAGCTGCTCGTGCGCGCCAACGGCGTGGCGATGGTCACCGCCGGCACGATGCTGGCCCTGGGCCGGATGCCGCGCCTGTCGGCCACCGTGCTGGCCGCCACCCTCGTTCCCACCACGGTCTCGGCACACCAGTTCTGGAAGGAGGAGGACCCCGCGGTCCGCGCCCAGCAGCGCGTGCACCTGCTGAAGAACCTCGGGCTGCTCGGCGGTCTCCTGCTCGCGGCCGTCGACACCGAGGGCAGGCCGGGGCTGGCCTACCGGGCCCACCTGGCCGGCGAGAGCGTGCAGCGCGCAGCACGCACGACCAGGCGCGAGGCGCGACACGTCGCGCACTCGGCCACCACCGAGGCCCGGCTCAAGGCCGCCCAGGCGCAGCATGCCTTCAGCTGACTGGGAGGCACCCACCGCCGACGGCCCGGTCGACGCAGAGGTCCTGCTCCCGGGCAGCAAGTCCCTGACCAACCGCTACCTCGTGCTGGCCGCCCTGGCCGGCGACGTCTCGCGGCTGCGCGCCCCGCTGCGCTCGCGCGACACCCGCCTCATGGCCGCCGCGCTGCGCGGCCTCGGCGTCGGCGTCGAGGACCTCGACGTCGGCGACTGGCTGGTCACGCCCGCGCCGCTGCGGGGCGGCACCACCGTCGACTGCGGCCTGGCCGGCAACGTGATGCGGTTCGTCCCCCCGCTGGCCGGCCTGGCCGACGGGGCAGTGCGCTTCGACGGTGACCCGCACGCGCGGCGCCGCCCGATGGCCCCGGTGCTCGACGCGCTGCGCACCCTGGGGGTGCGTCTCGACGACGGCACCAGGCTCCCCTTCACCGTGTTCGGCCAGGGCCGGGTCCGCGGCGGCGCGGTGACGATCGACGCCTCGGCGTCCTCGCAGTTCGTGTCCGGGCTGCTCCTGTCCGGGGCTCGGTACGACCAGGGCGTCACCGTGCACCACGACGGCGGGGCCGTTCCGAGCCTGCCGCACATCGAGATGACCGTCGAGACGTTGCGCGACGCCGGTGTGGTCGTCGACGACTCCGAGCCGCACACCTGGCGGGTCGAGCCCAGCGAGGTCAACGCCCTCGACGTGCAGGTCGAGCCCGACCTCTCGAACGCCGCGCAGTTCCTGGCCGCAGCCCTCGTCACGGGGGGCCGGGTGCACGTGCCCGGCTGGCCGCAGTACACGACCCAGGGCGGCGACTTCGTCCGTGAGGTCCTCGACATGATGGGGGCCGAGGTGGTCCTCGACCGGGGCGGCCTCACCGTCACGGGCACCGGGTCGGTGCTGGGGGTCGACGTCGACCTGCACGACGCGAGCGAGCTCACCCCGGTGGTGGCCGCAATGGCCGCCCTGGCCGACGGGCCCAGCGTCATCCGGGGGGTGGCCCACATCCGCGGCCACGAGACCGACCGTCTCGCCGCTCTACGCAGCGAGCTCGGGGCGCTCGGCGCGGTCGTCGACGAGACCGACGACGGCCTGCGCATCTCCCCCGCTCCCCTGCACGGCGGGGTCTTCCACACCTACGCCGACCATCGGATGGTCATGGCCGCGGCGGTGCTGGGTCTCGTGGTGCCGGGCCTGGTGGTCGAGGACGTCGGCACGGTCGCCAAGACCATGCCGGAGTTCACCGACCTCTGGGACCGGATGCTGCGCCAGCACGCGCCCGCGGAGGCCTGATGGCGCGGTCGGCGCAGGACTACGACGAGTCCGACGTCCGCATCCGGCCCAACCGCCGCGGCTCCCGGCCGCGCACCAAGGAGCGCCCGGCCCACGCCGATGCCGTGACCGGGCGGGTCCTCGTGGTCGACCGTGGCCGCTACACCACCCTGGTGCGCCAGGGCGGCGAGCGACGGGTGCTGGCCATGCGGGCGCGCGAGCTGGGCCGCAAGGGCATCGTGGTCGGAGACGAGGTGCACCTGGTCGGCGACGTCTCCGGCGACGAGGGCAGCCTGGCCCGCATCGTGCGGGTCTCCCCGCGGATGACCGTGCTGCGCCGCACCGCCGACGACACCGACCCGGTCGAGCGCATCCTGGTCGCCAACGCCGACCAGCTGGTCGTGGTCACGGCCCTGGCCAACCCCGAGCCGCGCCCCCGCATGATCGACCGCTGCCTGGTCGCGGCCTACGACGCCGGGATGGAGCCGCTGCTCGTCCTCACCAAGTCCGACCTCGCCGACGCTGCGCCCTTCCTCGAGCAGTACGCCCCCCTCGACGTGCGCTACGTCGTCACGTCGCGCGCCGACGGGGCCCGCACCGGGGTCGAGGAGCTCCGGGCGCTCCTCGCCGGCCGGGTCAGCGTCCTCATCGGCCACTCCGGCGTGGGCAAGTCGACGCTGGTCAACGCGCTGGTGCCCGACGCCCTGCGCGCCGTGGGGGTCGTCAACGACGTGACCGGCCGCGGCCGGCACACCTCGTCCTCCGCGGTGGCCCTGCCCCTGCCGGACGACGACGGCTGGGTCATCGACACCCCCGGGGTGCGCTCGTTCGGCCTGGCGCACGTCGACCCGGCCCGGATCATCTCGCACTTCCCCGACCTCGAGCCGGGCACCGCACAGTGCCCACGCGGCTGCACCCACGACGAGGAGGAGTGCGCCCTGGGTGCCTGGGTCGACAGCGGCGCCGCAGGACCGGCCGGGGTCTCCCGGCTCGAGTCGCTGCGGCGCCTGCTGCGGTCGCGCTCCCCCGGCCAGGGGGAGTGAGGCCGGGCCCTAGCGGGCCCGCGGGCCCTCGGGCTCCTCGTCGACCAGCCGCGTGGTGTCCCGCGGAGGGCGCGCCGTGTCGTCGTGCAACAGGTCCGAGTGCTCCTCGACGACACCGTCGGGGCCGGTGTCGAGCCCTGGGATGTCCCCCACGTCGAGGGTGCTGAAGCGGGTGTCGGGCTCCCGGTCGCTGACGTCGACGGTCTGGACGACCTCGCGGGCCTCGGCGAAGTGGCACGCCGAGAGGTGCTCGCCGTGGCCGTCGGGCCGCAGTACCAGCTGGGGCTCCTCGGTCGAGCAGATGTCCTGGGCCTTCCAGCACCGGGTGTGGAAGCGGCAGCCCGAGGGCGGGTTGGCTGGCGAGGGGACGTCGCCGACGAGCACGATCTGCTCGCGCTTGCCGCGCAGGGTCGGGTCGGGCACCGGCACCGCCGAGAGCAGCGCCTGGGTGTACGGGTGGGTGGGCCGCGAGTAGACCTCGTCCTCCTCGCCCAGCTCGGCCATCCGGCCCAGGTACATCACCCCGACCCGGTCGGAGATGTGCCGCACGACCGACAGGTCGTGGGCGATGAACACGTAGGCCAGGCCGAGCTCGTCCTGCAGCTTCTCCATCAGGTTGACGACCTGCGCCTGCACCGACACGTCGAGCGCCGAGACCGGCTCGTCACAGATCAGCACGCTCGGGTTGAGCGCGATGCCGCGGGCGATGCCGATGCGCTGGCGCTGGCCGCCGGAGAACTGGTGCGGGTAGCGGTTGATGTGCTCGGGGTTGAGGCCCACCAGGTCGAGCAGGTCCTGGACCCGCTTGCGCCGGCCCCCCTTGGGGACGACGTCGGGGTGGATCTCGAAGGGCTCCCCGACGATGTCGCCGACCGTCATGCGCGGGTTCAGCGAGGTGTAGGGGTCCTGGAAGACGATCTGGATGTTGCGGCGCAGCCGGCGCATCTCGCGCCCGGACGCACCCGACCAGTCCTCGCCCTGGAAGGCCACCGTCCCCGAGGTGGGCGCCTCGAGCCGCATCAGGAGGCGCCCCAGCGTGGACTTGCCACAGCCGGACTCCCCGACGATGCCGAGGGTCTCGCCCTTGTGGAGGTCGAAGGTGACCCCGTCGACGGCCTTGACCTGGCCCACGGTCCGCTTGAGCACACCCTTCCTGATGGGATAGTGCTTGACCAGGTTCTGCGCACTGAGGACGACCTCAGGCATTGATGACCTCCTCGGCGAAGTGGCAGGCCGAGAGCCGGCCCGGGGCGACCTCGCGCAGCAGCGGGAGGTCGCGGCGGCAGACGTCCTGCGCCATCCGGCAGCGCGGGTTGAACGGGCAGCCCGGCGGGATGCGCATCAGGTTCGGCGGCAGGCCACCGATGGCGGACAGCTTCTGCCCCTTCTGGTCCAGGCGCGGGATCGACTCGAGCAGGCCGCGGGTGTACGGGTGCGCGGGCGCCGCGTACAGGTCGGCCACGTCGGCCTTCTCCACGAGCCGGCCCGCGTACATCACGGCGATGCGGTCGGCCACGTCAGCGACGACACCGAGGTCGTGGGTGATCAGGATGAGCCCCATCTGGCGCTCCTCCTGCAGCTCCTGGAGCAGGGCCATGATCTGGGCCTGGACGGTGACGTCGAGGGCCGTCGTGGGCTCGTCGGCGATCAGCACCGCGGGGTCGAGCGCGATGGCCACCGCAATCATGATGCGCTGGCGCATGCCGCCCGAGAACTGGTGCGGGTAGGCCTTGACGCGGTCGCGGGCCCCGGGGATCTGGACCCGCTCCATCAGGGCCACGGCCTGCTGGAGGGCGTCGCTCTTGTTCATGCCGCGGTGGACGCGGAACATCTCGGCGATCTGCCAGCCGACCGGGAAGACCGGGTTCAGCGAGGACAGCGCGTCCTGGAAGATCATCGAGACCTCCGGACCACGCGTCTTGCGACGCTGCTCCGGGTCCATGGTCAGCAGGTCCTGGCCGCAGTAGCGGATGTGGCCCTGGGGGATGACGGCCGGGGGCATGTCGAGGATGCCCATGATCGCCTGGGCGGTGACGGACTTGCCCGAGCCGGACTCTCCGAGGATGGCCAGGCACTCACCCTGGTGCAGCGAGAACGAGATGCCGTTGATGGCGTTGGCCACCCCGTCGGGGGTGTGGAACTCGACGTGCAGGTCCTCGACCTCGAGGAGCAGCCCGTCCTGGGGGGTGTAGGTCACCTCGGAGCCCTTGGGCCGCGTCGTGGTGTCAGTGGTCATGATGGGCGTCACCGGTTCTTCGGGTCGAGCGCGTCACGCACGGCGTCGCCGAGCATGATGAACGCGAGGACGGCCAGGGACAGGAACAGGCTCGGGAAGAAGAGCATGTGCGGCGTGGTGCGCAGGCCCACGATCGCCCGGCTGATGTCGATGCCCCACGAGATGGCCGGCGACTGGAGGCCGATGCCGAGGAAGGACAGCGTGGCCTCGGCCGAGATGTAGGCACCGAGGTTGATGGTGGCGACGACGATCATCGGGGCCACGGCGTTGGGGAGGATGTGCGCGCGCACGATCCGGAACGGGCTGGCGCCCAGGGCCCTCGCGGCCTGGACGTAGTCGTTCGGCTTGACCTGGATGACACTGCTGCGCATCAGGCGCGCCAGGCTCGGCCACCCGAGGACGACCAGGGCACCCACCACCTTCAGCACGATGAAGAGGTAGTTGTTCGTGGCGGGCAGCGAGACCAGGAAGATGATCGCGCCGAGCAGCAGAGGGATCGCGAAGAAGATGTCGCCCAGGCGTGAGAGCAGCGTGTCGACGATGCCGCCCGCATACCCCGCGATGATGCCGATCGTCCCGCCGACCGCGACGGTGCCGATCGTGGTGAACAGGCCGACCAGGATGGAGGCCCGGGCGCCGTAGATGCACCGGGCGTAGATGTCGTAGCCCTGGATGTCGCGGCCGAACCAGGTGCCCTGACCGGGGAGGGCTCGCGACTCCTGCAGGATCGCCTCGGTCGGGTCGGTGCTGGTGAACAGGCTCGGGAAGGTCGCCATGAGCACGAACACCAGGATCATGACCGAGCTGATCCAGAAGAGCGGGTTGCGGCGCATGGCCCGCCAGGCGTCCCCCGCCAGCGAGCGCGGCGGCCCGGCGTCGACCGGGTTCTCGCCCCGGGACGTCGCCTCGGGAGCCTCGGTGACAGCAGCCTCAGTCATGGGTGATCCTCGGGTCGAGCAGGCCGTAGATGAGGTCGACGAGCAGGTTGACGACGAGGTAGACGATGACCAGCACCGTCACCGCCCCGACGACCGAGACCCCGTCCCGCGAGCGGATGGAGCGGAAGATGTAGCCGCCGACCCCGGGGATGTTGAAGATGCTCTCGGTGACGATCGCGCCGCCGAGGAGGGCGCCGAAGTCGAAGCCGATGAAGGTGACGACCGGGATGAGCGAGTTGCGCAGCGCGTGGATGCCGATGGCCCGGCGCTGGGTCAGCCCCTTGGCCACGGCGGTGCGCACGTAGTCCGAGCGCAGGTTCTCGACCAGGTTGGTACGCGTCAGCCGGGACACGTACGCCACCGACAGCGAACCCAGCACGATGGCGGGCAGTAGCAGCTGGTAGACGGTGGGGTCACTGGAGGTGACCGTGACCGGGAAGAGACCCAGCTTGACGCCCAGGAAGTACTGCGCCAGACCACCGATGACGAAGATCGGGATGGAGATGACGATCAGGGTCGACACCAGGACCAGGTTGTCGAGGAAGCCCCCCTTGCGGATACCGGTCAGGACGCCGGCGGCGATCCCGATGACGGTCTCGATGAGGATGGCGAGCAGGGCGAGCTTGGCCGTCACGGGGTAGCGGAGCTTCAGCTGGTCGGCGACGCTGATGTTGTTGTAGGTCTGGCCGAGGTCGCCCTGGGCGAGCTTGCCCACGTACTTGCCGTACTGCACCAGCAGCGGGTCGTTGAGGTTGTACTTCTCGCGGAACTGCGCGGCGTAGGCCGGCGAGCAGGGGCGCTCGCCGCACTTGCCGGCGAGCGGGTCGCCCGGTAGGGCGAAGACCATCGCGAAGATGAGGAACGTGGCTCCCAGGATCACCGGGATCATCTGAAGCAGCCGTCGCAGGACGTAGGTGCCCATGTCACCTCCCTGACTGTTCGGGACGCATGACCGGCGGTGACCGGTACGACGTCGGACGGATTACCGGGACGAACCTAGACCATCGATGTGGGAGGCGGTAGCGACGGGTCCCGGTGTGCCCGGCACGTCCTCCCCCGGACGCGGCCGTCGGCCTGCCAGCAGGTGCTGACAGGCCGACGGCGCGTCGCAAGGAACCTGACGGTCCCTCAGGTCACTTCAGGGCGACCGACGAGAAGTCGATCGTGCCGAAGGCGGTGATCTTCACACCGGTGACCTTGTCGGACCAGCCCATGGTGGTCTTGCCGTACCACATCGGGATGGACGGCATGTCCTGGGCGAGGAGCGCCTCGGCCTCCTGGTACTTCTTGTTGGCCGCGGCGGGGTCGGTCTCGGCAGCAGCCTCGGTGAGGAGCTTGTCGAAGGCCGGGTTGGAGTAGTCGCCGTCGTTGGAGGACGCACCGGTCTTGAAGATCGGGGCGAGGAAGTTCTCGATCGACGGGTAGTCCATCTGCCAGCCGGTGCGGAACATGCCCTTCATCTTGCGGTCGGCGATCTGCGACCGGAAGGTGGCGAAGTCGACGACGCCGACCGCGACACAGTCCACGCCGAGAGCCTGCTTGATGCTGTTGCAGGTGGCTTCGGTCCACTCCTTGTGAGCGGCGTCCGCGTTGTACGACAGCGTGATCTTGTCACCCTTGAAGCCGCCGGCCTCGGTGAGGAGCGCCTTGGCCTTGGCCGGGTCGTAGGTGCAGTACTCGCCGCACTGGTCGGCCTTGTAGCCGTCGACGACCGGGGAGACCCAGCCGGTGGCGGACTTACGGGTGCCGTTGAAGATCTGCTTGTTGATGGTGTCGCGGTCGATCGCCATGGAGATCGCCTGGCGGATCTTCGGGTTCGCGTAGTTCGGGTCGACCTTGGTCGGCGCGAAGGTGACCGTCTGGATGACGCCGGTCTCCTTCTGCGCGTTGCGGTCAGGAAGGTCCGACTTGTACTTGTCGTCGATCAGCGCGCTGGCCGGGATCTCGTCGGTGATGTCGAGGTTGTTGGCCAGAACGTCGTTGTAGGCGGAGTCGGAGTCCTGGTAGATCTTGAAGGTGATCTTGTCGACCTTGCCGCCGAAGTCGCCCTTGTACTTGTCGTTCTTGGACAGAACGATCGACTGCTCCTTGTTCCAGGCGTCGAGCTTGTACGGGCCGTTGCCGATCGGCTTGTCGCCGAAGGCCTTGGGGTCCTTGAAGAACGCCTCGGGCAGCGGCGAGAACGCCGAGTAGCCCAGACGCACCGGAAGGTTCGAGACCTTCTCGCTGGTCTTGACGGTGAAGGTGTAGTCGTCGACGACCTTCAGACCGGTGAGGGTCTTGGCCTTGGCCATCCCGGCGCCGGCGCACGGGTCGTCGCCCTCGCCGGTGCACTGGGTGT
Organism: Nostocoides sp. Soil756; assembly: GCF_001428065.1. Taxonomy (GTDB): domain Bacteria; phylum Actinomycetota; class Actinomycetes; order Actinomycetales; family Dermatophilaceae; genus Phycicoccus. Next base: position 530,978 of record NZ_LMSE01000004.1, on the reverse strand, counting down.
CGCCGAAGCCCTCGATGGGCTCCATGAAGTAGCCGGAGGACTGCGCGTTCGGGCCGTAGGCCGCGTAGTTCCACGCGTCGACGAAGCTCTTGGCGGTGACGTCGGTGCCGTCGGCGAAGGTGTTGCCCTTCTTCACCTTGATGGTGAAGTTCTGGTTGTCGGTGGTCTCGATGGACTCCGCCAGGTCGTTCTCGGGCTTGGCCGTCTCCGCGTCGTAGTGGATCAGCTTGGAGAAGATCGCGTCGATGACGTTGCCACCACAGGTCTCCGTGGTGTTGCTGGGGACCAGCGGGTTCTGCGGGTTGCAACCGCGGACGGTGATCTCGCCGCCCGTCTGGCCACCGGCGGCGGAGCTGGTGCTCCCCCCGGAGTCGCCGCTGCCGCACCCGGCGGCAAGCAGGGCGACGGCTGACATGGCCGCGACGGCGACCGTGCGAGTGGTTCCTCGCATGGATGTCCTCCTACGTGAAGTGGTTCGCCATCCGGTGTCCGGATGGGCTCCGTGAGCTGGGCCCGATCGGGCCCGACTCGATGCATCGCCGACCGGCGTGCCGGGGTCAACTAAAGACCACCGATGCCCGCTTTGGTAGTTCCGCGACGCTCCGAGACCTGATTGTGACCGAAGTGCGACCAGTTCGCGTCCTGGGCCGCAAGATCTTCGGCACCGCCCGGTACGGTGGGCCCGTGCCCGGCTTCGACGACGACCTCCGACTGGCCCACGTCCTCGCCGACGCCGTCGAGCGGGTGACGATGGCCCGCTTCCGGGCCGAGGACCTGCACGTCGAGACCAAACCCGACCTCACCCTGGTCAGTGACGCCGACCGCGACGCCGAGGAGCTCGTGCGCTCCCAGCTCAAGCGGACCCGGCCGCGCGACATGGTCATCGGCGAGGAGATGCCGCCCACGGGGTCGAGCAACCGGCAGTGGGTCATCGACCCGATCGACGGCACGCACAGCTTCGTGCGGGGGGTACCGGTCTGGGCCACCCTGATCGGCCTGGTGGTCGACGGCGTCCCGGTCCTGGGCCTCGTCGCCGCCCCGGCTCTCGGCCGGCGCTGGTGGGCCGCCACCGGCTCCGGCGCTTGGTCGGGGCGCAGCCTCACCAGTGCCAGGCAGCTCCACGTCTCCGGCGTCTCGACGCTGGCCGACGCCTCCCTGTCGATCTCGAGCACCACGTCGTGGGAGGCCATCGGCCGGCTCGACGGCGTGCTCGAGCTCTCCCGCGCGTGCTGGCGCGAGCGGGCCTACGGCGACTTCTGGTCCTACATGCTCGTGGCCGAGGGGGCGGTGGACATCGCGGCCGAGCCCGAGCTCTCGCTGCACGACATGGTGGCGCTCGCCCCGGTGGTCACCGAGGCCGGGGGGCGCTTCACCTCCCTGGACGGGGCCGACGGTCCGTTCGGCGGCAATGCCGTGGCCACCAACGGGCTGTTGCACGAGGTCGTGCTGGCCCACCTCGGCACCGCGCGCGACGGGGCCTCGGACTAGAAGAGCACCGCCTGGTCGGCCTCGGTGGCCACCCCTTCGAGGCGGAGCAGCGCGGCCTTGCGGGGCAGCCCCCCGGCGTACCCGGTGAGGGTGCCGTCGGCGCCGACGACGCGGTGGCAGGGCAGCACGATGGGCAGCGGGTTCGCGCCGTTGGCCGCTCCGACGGCCCGGGACGCACCGGGTGGCAGGCCCAGCTCGGCGGCCAGCGCGCCGTAGGTGGTGGTGCTCCCCCACGGCACCAGCGCCAGCGCGGCCCACACCCGGCGACGGAAGTCGGAGCCGACCGGTGCCAGGGGGAGGTCGAAGACGCGGCGAGCGCCGGCGAAGTACTCCTCGAGCTGGTGGCGGGCCGCATCCAGCACGCGGGCGTCGTCGCACGCTGGGGGCGCGTCGGGTGCCGCCGCGGGCACGGCGGCGTCGAACCGTATCGCCTCCAGCGCCCCGTCGCGCGCGACGAGCTCGAGCGGCCCGACCGGCGACGGCATCACCAGCGAGCGGGTCGGTGACCCGGACGCGTCGGACCTGACGCCGTCAGAGGGCAACGGTCGTGACCTCGCCCGGGACCCGGCCCTGGAGCTGGGGCAGGACCCGCGCGGCGTCGCCCACGAGCACCACGGTCCACTCCCCCGTGGCCGTCCGCCGGTAGGCAGCGTCGAGGTCGTCGCGGCCGAGGGCGCGCACGGCCTCGAGGTTGCGGGTCGTGAAGTCCAGCGGCAGCCCCTCGAGGGCCAGCGCGGCGGTCTCGTCGGCCACCGCGTCGGCGGTGGCGTAGCGGCCCGGGGCGGTCTTCGCCACGTAGTCGACCCCGGCCCGCAGCTCGGCGTCGGTGAAGCCGTCGCGAGCGGTGTCGAGGATGCCGAGCAGGATCGCGAGCGCGTCGCCGGTGACCTCGGTCCGCACCGAGCCGGCGGTGACGAAGGAGCCCCCCGCCACCCGGGGGCGGAACCCCGCGCGGACCCCGTAGGTGTACCCCTTCTGCTCACGCAGGACCGCGTCCAGACGTGCGCTGGGCGACCCGCCGAGGACGAACGCGAGCACCGGGTGCGGCGCCCAGCCGTGCGGGGTCGACCGGTCCGGACCCGGGCACGCGACGAGGATCTCGGTCTGCACCGCCCCCGGGCGGTCGACGACGACGACCCGCGCCCGGTCGGCGGCCGGCACCGGCGGCCTCGCGGGCTGGGCCGGGACGTGGTCCGGCGCCGTCCACGACCCGAGGGTCCCGGCCAGGACGTCGGTCACCGGGATCCCGGCCAGGGCGCCGGCCAGGACGAGGGTCGCCCCCCGGGGCCCGAGGGACCGGGCGTGGCGCTCCACGAGGTCGGCACGGGTGATCGCGCCGATGGTGTCGCTGCTCCCGGCACTCGGTCGTGAGGCACGGTCGTGGTCGTCCCAGAGGGTGCGGGCGAGCTCGCGGGCGCCACGGTGGCCGGCCGACGCGCGTTCCTGCTCGATCTCGGCCTGGCGGGTGCGCAGGATGCGGCGCACCTCGCCCTCGGGGAAGACCGGCTCGGCGAGCGCCGCGGTCAGCAGCCGGGCCGCGGTGGCCAGGTGCGCCTGCGGCACGTCGACGTCGACCATCAGACCGCCGTCGGAGACCCCGGCCCCCAGCACCATCCCGTGCCGCTCCATGAGCTCGGCGAACTCCTCGGACGTGTGCTGCGCCGTCCCCTCGTCGAGGAGTCGGGCGGTCATCGCCGAGACCCCTTCGCGGTCACGGGGCTCGTCGGCGAGGGAGGCCGGGACGACCAGCCGCAGCGAGAGGACGTACTGCCCCGGCAGGTCGTGCACGAGGACGCGCAGCCCGTTGTCCAGGACGTGCTCGACGGGGGCGGGGAAGGCCCACGGAGCGGGTGGGGCGACGACCGGGCGCGCGCTCACGCGACCGCCTCGGCCGGTGCCTCATCGCCGAGGTAGGCCACGACTGCGCGACTGTGCGGCGCCAGCCACCGCCGGGTGGCCTCCACCACCCGTTCGGGGGTGACGGCGCGCATCCGGTCGAGGTGGGTGTTGACCATCTGGGGGTCGTCGTGCAGCAGTGCGAACCGGCTGATCATGTCGGCGCGATCCTCCTGGCTGGCGAGGGCCGAGAGCCAGCCGCGCTCGGACTGGGCGATGGAGGCCTCGAGCTCGGCGTCGGTGGGACCGTCGGCGGCGAGCCGCTCGAGCTCCTCGACCATCGCGTCCTCGAGCCGGTCGGGGTCGGCACCCGGCGCGACGTCGAGCACGACGAAACCCAGGGAGACGCCGTCGACGAAGCCCCACGCCGTGGCGTGCGCCCCCACGGCCACCTGCTCCCGTCGGACCAGCCGGCGCACGAGGCGCGAGGTGGACAGGCCGGCCAGACAGTCGAGCGCCACCATCGCGGCCACCAGCTCGTCGCTGCCGTCGACCGGGAGGCGGAACGCGACGTGGACCCGGTCGTTGGGGACCTGCTCGCGGCGCACGACCCGGACCGGCGCCTCCAGGGGCTCGAGCTGGGGCAGGGTCGGGCGCGGCGCCTCGGCCCGCGCGGTCAGCGGGCCGAAGTGGCGCTCGACGAGGGCGAACCCCGCCTCTGGCTCGATGTCGCCGCACAGGGTGAGCACGGTGTTGTCGGGGGCGTAGTGACGACGGAAGAAGGCGTGCACGTCGTCGACGCCGGCGGCGTCGAGGTCGGCCATCGAGCCGATGGTCGGGTGGTGGTAGGGGTGGCCCTCGGGGAAGACGGCGGCGTAGACGTCGACCAGGGCGTTGCCGTACGGCTGGTTGTCGTACCGCTGGCGCTTCTCCTCCTTCACCACGTCGCGCTGGTTGTCGAGGTTCTCCTGGGTGAGCGCGGCCAGGAGGTGTCCGTGCCGGTCGGCCTCGAGCCACAGCGCCAGCTCGAGTGCGCCGGTCGGCACCGTCTCGAAGTAGTTGGTGCGGTCGAACCAGGTGGTCGCGTTGAGCCGACCGCCTTCGGCCATCAGTGCCTCGAAGTGCTCGCCGCTGCGCACGCCCCGCGACCCCTGGAACATCAGGTGCTCGAAGAGGTGCGCGAAGCCGGTGCGCCCGGGCTGCTCGTGCCGCGACCCCACGCCGACCCAGAGGTTGACCGTGACGTTGGGGACCGTGTGGTCGGGCGAGACGACGACGCGGAGCCCGTTGGGCAGCGTCCGTCGGTGGATGGGGTAGTCCAGCGGCATGGCGTCACCCTACGGCGGGGGCCATCACCGCGCGGATGCGCACGCTCAGCGGACGGTCCGGGTGGTCTCGGGCGCGTGCGTGGTCGCCGCACCACCGGCGTCGGGTGCCTCCGCGCGGTCCGCGGGGTGGGTGGGCAGGACCGGCACCTCGCGCTCGTTCAGGGCACCGATGGCACGGCGGCCGAAGACCTGCTGCTCGGTGGCCACCCGCTCGGCGCGGCCGCGCCCGAGGAAGCTGACGGCCCAGTGCAGCAGGGTCGTCACCTGGCTCTTGAAGCCGATGATGTAGACGAGGTGGATCGCGAGCCAGAGCAGCCACGCGAAGAAGCCGGCGAAGCGCAACCGGCCGATCGAGGCGACCGCGCTGAAGCGGGAGATGGTGGCCATCGACCCCTTGTCGCGGTACTCGAAACGGGGCTCGGTGGCGGTGCCGTCCAGACGTCGGCCGATCTGGCGGGCGGCGAACCGGGCGCCCTGGATGGCGACCTGGGCGACCCCTGGCAGCCCGTCGAGGGAGACCATGTCGCCGACCACGAAGACCTCGGGGTGACCGGGGAGGGTGAGGTCGGGCCGGACCTCGACGCGGCCGGCCCGGTCGATCCCGGCGCCGGACTGCTCGGCCAGCTGTCGGGCCAGCGGGCTGGCCTGGACCCCCGCCGCCCAGACCTTGGTGAGGGCGTCGATGCGGGTGGAGGAGCCGTCGGGCTCGCGCACGACGATGCCGGTGGAGTCGACGTCGGTGACCATCGTGCCGGGGCGTACCTCGACACCCAGCTCGACCAGGCGGCGCCGGGCGGCGCCCCCCAGCCGCTCACCGAAGGACGGCAGCACGGTGTCGGCGGCGTCGAGCAGGACGATGCGCGCGTCCCGGGGGTCGATGCGGCGGAAGTCGTTCTTGAGGGTGCGGTGCGCGAGCTCGGCGATCTGCCCGGCCATCTCCACCCCGGTGGGCCCGGCGCCGACGATGACGAAGGTGAGGGCCCGCTGGACTTCGGCCGGGGTCCGCGCGATTTCGGCGAGCTCGAACGCACCGAAGATGCGCCCGCGCAGCTCGAGGGCGTCGTCGATCGACTTCATCCCGGGGGCGTGGCGCGCGAAGTGGTCGTTGCCGAACCAGGACTGCCCGGCCCCGGCGGCGACGAGCAGGGTGTCGTAGGGGAGCACGGTCTCGCGGCCGAGCAGCTGGGAGGTCACGGTGCGCGACGCGAGGTCGATGTGCGTGACCTCGCCGAGCACCACCCGGGCGTTCTTCTGCCGGGCGAGCACCTCACGGGTGCTGGGCGCGATCTCCCCCTCGGACAGGATGCCGGTGGCCACCTGGTACAGCAGCGGCTGGAAGAGGTGGTGCGCGGTCTTCGCCACGAGGGTGATCTCGACGTCGCCGCGTCGCTTGAGGGCCTGGGTGCCGAACAGGCCTCCGAAGCCGGAGCCGACGACGACGATGCGGTGCGGGGCGGCTGGGGTGCTGGTCACGTCGGGGTCAACACCGGCGACGCGGTCGCTATGCCCCCTCTCGCGCCCGGACGGGGCCCGCGCCCGCCCGGGGCCCGCGCCCGCCCGGGCCCACGACGGCACCGCGCGTCGCCTACGCGCGGGCAGTGAACAGGATCCGGTAGTCGACCGGACCGCGCTCGAGGTAGGTGACCTCGAAGCGGCCGGGCGTGCGCTGCTGGACCTGGTGGAGCAGCGGGACCGGGTCGTGGTCGGCGACGATCTCCAGACCGGCGCCGGGAGCCACCGCGTCCAGGGCGCCGAAGATCGTGGCGTGCCGGATGGCGTGCGGGATCACCCGGACGTCCAGCGCGGGGTTGCCGGGCGGGTCGACGGTGCCGCACGTGCAGCTCGACCCCCCGTGGTGGGAGGCCGGCTCGGCCTCGGCCCCGCTCTCGGCGGGGTGTTCGTGGTCGTGCCCTTCGTGGCCACCGAGCAGCTCGTGCATGCCGGCGAGCAGGTCGGCGACGGAGTGGTCCGGAGAGGCCGCGAGCAACGGCAGCAGCTGGTCGTTCTCCTTGTCCAGGTGCACGGCGAAGAGCGCCTGGAGGGCGCGCCCGGAGGCGGCCGCCCCCACCGGCGTGGCGGCCTTCTCGACCTCGTCGACCATCGCGACGATGGCCACGTGCTCGGCCAGCATCGCCTCGACGAGCAGCCGGCCCTCCGCCAGGCCCCCGGCGGCCGGGTAGAGGCTCTTCTCCTCGGCCATAGCGTGCGGGACGAGGGACTCCCGGGCCCAGGCGACGAGGCGGTCGCGCGCCGCGGTCGGGTCACCTCCCGACGCGTTGAGGAGGTCGGCCACGAGCAGGGCCAGCTCACCGGACATCAGGGCGTGGTGGTTCGTCACGGCATCCACGGCCTCGGCGTCGGCTGAGCTCGAGGAGATCGTCAGAGCAGTCATGGGGTGTCCTTTCGAGGATCAGGTGGGAATAACATACAATGAACTCCGTGGAAAATAACACCGGCCCCCGATCCGGCCTCGGGCGAGCGCCCACCGACGCCCAGGCCCGGGTGCTGGCCGCCCTCACCGCGCGGGAAGCGCCCACGACCCTGGCCCAGCTCGTCGAGATCACCGGCCTGCACGAGAACACCGTGCGAGGCCATCTCGACGCGCTCCACCAGGCCGCTCACGTGACGCGCCTGCGCGCGCGGCCGGTGGGGCGCGGACGCCCGGCCTGGTCCTACGTCGCCCGCCAGGCGCCGTACGTCGCGTTGGCGCAGGCGCTGGCGCGTGGCCTCGAGACCAACCCGGGCGCCACGGCTCGCGAGACCGGCGAGTCCGGGGGGCGAGCCTGGGGTGAGCAGCTGCGCACGGTGTTCGCCGAGGACGACCAGAGCCCGCACGAGCGGCTCCGGGTGGCCCTCGAGCACGTGGGCTTCGGCCCCGAGGCGTCCGCGGACCCGATGGTGACCAGGCTCACCCGGTGCCCCTTCGTCGATGCCGCCCGCACCCACCCCGAGGCCGTCTGCAGCGTGCACCTGGGACTCATCGAAGGCGTGGTGGGTGAGGCGCTCGGCCCGGTCGCCCTCCAGCCGTTCGCCGAGCCGGACGCCTGCCTGGTGCGGTTCGCGGGCCCGGGGGTCCGCCGATGAGGGCACGGCGGCCGGCGGTGCGCACTCTGTTCGTGCTCCCTGCGGGTCTTGCGCTGCTGGTCGGCATGGACGCCGGGCTCGGCCTGCTGGATGCGTGGCCGCCGGTGGACGCGGCCCTCCTCGGTGAGGTCCACGGGGTCCTGATGGTGTTCGGTTTCGTCGGCACCCTCGTCGCTCTGGAGCGAGCGGTCGCCCTCGGTCGGCCCGTCGGATACCTGGCGCCCGCGCTGCTGGGCCTCGCCGCCCTGCTCGTCGTCCCCGAGGCCACCCGAGCGGTCGGCGCCGTCCTGCTCACGGCCGGCTCGCTCGCCCTGTGCCTGGTCTACGTCCCGCTCTGGCGGCGCACCCGTGACGACGCGGTCCTGGTCTCCGCCCTGGGCGCCGTGTGCGCGCTCGGCGGTGCGCTGCTCTGGCGTGGCGGTGCGGACACCTCCCAGGCCCTCCCCTGGCTGGCCGGGTTCGTCATCCTGACCATCGGCGGCGAGCGCCTCGAGCTGGCGCGCCTGGCCATGCCGCCGACGGCGGGGCGCGACCTCGTCCTCCTGAGCAGCGGGCTGGCGAACGGCATCGTGGCGGCCACCCTGTGGCCGACCGTCGGCACCCCGCTCCTGGGTGCCGCCCTTCTCGCGCTGGCGGCGTGGCTGGCGCGTCACGACGTCGCGCGCCGCACGGTGAGGAGCTCGGGGCTGCCCCGCTTCGCCGCGGCCTGCATGCTGGCCGGGCAGGCCTGGCTGGTCGTCGCCGGGGCCGTCTGGCTGCTCGCCGGGCCCACCGTGGGAGGAGCGACCTACGACGCCGTGGTGCACGCCGTCTTCCTCGGTTTCACGATCTCGATGATCATGGCCCACGCCTCCTCGATCCTGCCCGCCGTGACCCGGGTGCCGCTGCCCTACCGCGCGGCGATGTACGGCCCCTGGGCCCTGCTGCAGCTCTCCCTGGTCCTGCGACTCTGGGGCGGGGACGCCCTGGGCAGTGAGCAGGCCCGCCGCATCGGGGGCGCCGGCAACGCGATCGCGCTGCTGCTGTTCCTCGTCGTGGCGGTCGGCAGCGCCGTGCGCGGCGTTCCCGCCCGGCCGGCGCGGACATCCAGGGCCCGCGTGACGGTGGCGTCCTCGTGAGGATCACGGTCCCCACCGCTGCAGCGGAGGTCGAGAGGGGCTCGCGTGGCTTCTGGCCGCTGCGCGACCTGCCCGTGGTGTTCTGGCTGCTCGGCGTGGTCGTCGTGTCGCTCGCCCACACCTCTGTGCCCGCACCGCGCTGGCTGATGATCCACCTGCTCGTTCTCGGCGCCGCGGGCCACTCGATCCTGGTGTGGAGCCGCTACTTCGCCGACACTCTGGTGCGGCTGCCGCCCACCCCGCGACGCGTGCAGTCCCGACGCCTGCTCCTGTTCAACCTCGGCGTGCCGCTCGTGGCCACCGGGGTGCCGGGATCCCTCTGGTGGCTGGTGGTCGTCGGCGCCGTGGGTATCGCGGTCGCGGTCGGCTGGCACGTGGTGGGCCTCGTGCGGGGTCTGCGCACCGGCTTCGCCTCCCGCTTCTCCAGCACGGTCTGGTTCTACATCGCCGCCGGCGCTCTCCTCCTGGTCGGTGTCACGCTGGGCACGGTGCTCGCGGCCGATCCGGGCGAGCCTCTCCACACCCGAGTGCAGCTCGCCCACATCGCGGTCAACCTGCTCGGCTGGATCGGCCTGACCGTGCTCGGCACCGTGGTCACCCTCGGCCCGACGATGCTGCGCACCCGCATCGTCGAGGGCGCGGAGAAACGCGCCCGACAGGCTCTGCCCGTGCTGCTCGCCGGCATCGCCCTGGTGGTCACCGCGGCCTGGGCCGACGTCGTGCTCCTGGTCCCCGCCGGGCTGCTGGTCTACGTCGTCGGCGCCTCGCTCGTGACGTGGCCGCTGGTCCGTGCCGCCCGCAGCAAGCCCCCCACCTCCTTCCCGGCGTGGTCGCTGCTCGCCGGCATGGCGTGGCTGCTCGGCCTGCTGTCGGCCCTCGTCGTGATGATGTCGTGGCAGGTGTCGCACGCCGGCTCGTGGCTCGACATCGGGGAGTCCACCGAACGGCTCACGCCCTACCTCGCCGCCGGCTTCGTGGCCCAGGTGCTGCTCGGTGCCACCTCCTACCTCATCGCGGTCGTCATGGGGGGCGGGCCGGCCGCCGTCCGCGCCACCAACCGCGACCTGGACGCAGGGGGTGCTCTGCGCGTGAGCCTGACCAACCTGGGCCTCCTCGTCTGCGTGCTCCCGGTCCCGAGCCTGGTGCGCGTCGTCTCGTCCGTGCTCGTGCTGGCCGCGCTGGCCTCGTTCGTCCCGATCCTGGTGCGCGCGAGCCGGCGTCGTCGGACGACGCCCTCCGAACCCCGCGAGGCCGGCCCCCGTCCCCCGGGCCAGACCACCGGCCTGGCCGTCGTCGGGCTCGCCCTGGTCATGGCCGCGGTGGCGTTCGGTGGTTCGCTGGACCCGGCCGGCCTGCGGGCGGCGCCGACGTCGGCGGCCGACGGAGTCACCGCGACCGGGCACACCACCGTCGTCACGGTCGAGGCCAAGGACATGCGCTTCACCCCCTCGCGCATCCGGGTGCCGGTCGGCGACCGGCTGGTGATCACGGTCGAGAACACCGACCGGACCGATGTCCACGACCTCGTGCTCGAGACCGGCCACGACACCGGACGGCTCGCGCCCGGGGAGTCCGCGGTGCTCGACGCCGGGGTGATCGGGCGCAACCTCGACGGCTGGTGCTCCGTCGTCGGGCACCGGCAGATGGGCATGGTGCTGGCGATCGAGGCCGTCGGCGCGCGGCCGGCCGCCGCCGCCCCCTCCACGACACCGGAGGCCTCCGCGCCGACCGTGGGCGCCCATACCGGCCACGAGATGGTGACGGGCGAGCCGGCCCATGACACCGTCATCCCCGACCCCGCGCTGCCACCGGTGGAGCCGGGCCGGGTGCACCACCGCACCTTCACCATCACCGAGCAGGTCATGGAGGTCGCCCCCGGGGTCACCCAGCAGATGTGGACTTACAACGGCTCCTCCCCCGGACCCACCCTGCACGGGCGGGTCGGGGACACCTTCGTCATCCAGCTCGTCAACCACGGGACGCTGGGCCACTCCATCGACTTCCACGCCGGCCAGCGCGCCCCCGATGAGGTGATGGTGACGATCCCACCCGGGAAGTCACTCACCTACCGGTTCACCGCCCACCGGGCCGGAATCTGGCTGTACCACTGCTCGTCCGCGCCGATGAGCGCCCACATCGCCAACGGGCTGTTCGGCGCGGTCGTGATCGACCCTCCCGACCTGCCGGCGGTCGACCGGTCCTTCGTCCTGGTGCAGTCCGAGCACTACTACGGCCCCCAGAGCGGCCCGGTCGACATGGACAAGCTGCTGGCCGAGAAGCCCGACGCCGTGGTCTTCAACGGCTACCGGAACGCCTACGACCACGCCCCGCTGCGGGTGAAGGTCGGCGAGCGGGTGCGGATCTGGCTGCTGGACGCCGGTCCCGACCGCCCCCTGTCGTTCCACGTCGTCGGCGCACAGTTCGACCGCACCTGGATGGAGGGTGACTGGCTGCTCGGCTCGGCGCGAGGACCGTCGCGCACCGGCGGTTCGCAGGCCCTGGCCTTGGCGGCCGCCCAAGGCGGGTTCGTCGAGATGGTCTTCGACGAGCCCGGGCGCTACCCCCTCGTCAACCACGTCATGGTCGACGCCGAGCGCGGCGCCCACGGCGTCATCGAGGTGACGCCCTGAGACGCGGGCGGGCGCGCCCTGGGCACTGCTGCACCGGTAGGTGACAACCTGACCTGCCCCCCGGTTTGGTTTCCAGATGTGGTGGTGCGCCCGGGAGGCTCGCTCGGCGCCTGCTGCGCTCGAGGTAGGTCAGCCCAGAGTGCGCAGCTACTTCGAAGCGGGCCGGCCACCGCGTGCGAGGTACAGGGCGCTCGCCGCCGCCAAGGTGACGAAAGCGACCGGCGCTCCGCCCTTCGTCACCAGATTGGTCACTGGCAGAGTGGCCGACACGTGGTCTACCAGTATCGAGACGCTCCCGAGTCCCAAACAGGCGAACCATCCCGCCTCAGGCGCGAACGCGGACACAAGGATGCTCGACGCCACGAGAAGGACGAACCACCAACGCACCGCGTCGTCGTTCTGAGCGGTGGTTAGACAGGCTCCCAGCCCCAGCCCGAAAGGGACCGCAGCAACCACCAGCCGCGTTGCGAAGCACCTGAGCGGATGTGCGAGACCGAGCTCGACTGGCATAAACCTTGGGGTCAAAGGCACGGTACACACGACAGCCATGGCCAACAGAACGAACCATCTCGAGCGTACCGGGGCACCGGCGATACCCACAGTGTCGCTGGCGGTCACTGCCAAGACCGCGGCCAGTGCAACACCCAAAACCACCACCGCGCGAAGACCGCTCGACTTGGCGGCGCTGAGCAGGGGATACACCTGAGCCTACTTCTGCGGGCACTGGGACAGGACGGCAAAGGACGAGACCACAACCTCGGGGGCCGGGCCGGGCGAGGACTGGTCCGCAAAGGCGCTGGTCAACCACTCAGAGACGACCCTCACTCGCTCGATGAGTGCGGGTGCCTCTTGGCTGGAGTAAAAGCCGCGGCACAGGCGTGGTGTCGCAAGGGCGCTCGCGATGGTGCTGCTGGGTAGATGCCCCTCGACGAGTTGCGAGGAGTCCAAATCGAGGAGTGTCTGGTCCCGCGGGAGCCGCTCGGCGGCGGAACCGCGTGCGATGGCGAACGATTCAGGGAGGGGCAGCCCTGACGGGCGCAACTTCGTTGTTGCCTGCTGCAAGTCGGTGGCCGCCATCAGCAGCAGCGGCTTGGCGGAACTGGGGCCACACACCCGCACTTGCGAGCCCACGCACGCTTGAAGTTCTCCGGACGGCCGGTACTCGCTGGCGGAGTAGGGCCACACCATCGCGGTAACCACCGGCACGAGCGCCGCCACGGCGGCGGTGAGCAACCACGGCGTGCTCAGGGGGTGGGCGCGCTGACGTGCAGCGACACAAGCCGCAGCTACGGCGACAAGTGTCAGGTGGCACACCACCGTCGCGATCGCTCGCTGTGGAGTGCGTTCGATGCCGACCAGGGTTCCAGAGCTGGTGGCGACCTGAAAGAGGTTGGCGCCATGGCCACTGGTGACGGTTGCGGCCACGAGCACAGCGCCTGCAGAGACCGCGACCGCCAGGATGCCCTCGACCAAGAGGCCCAAGAGCATCCCGACCGCTGCGGCCGCAGCCAAGCTGGAGAGCGTCTCGACAAAGATCCACGGGTCGCGTGGCGCGAGCCCGCCGGAGAAAGTCGTGATGGCTGCCATCACACCCCAGCCGCCCACCGCTGCCAGCACCGCCCACCCCAGCGCCGCCAGCGCTGGGGCCATGAAGGCCATGAGACCGCGCCGTGCAGTTGCACCCATGAGTGTCATCTCGGGGCGCGCGCGCCGACCCACGTCGAAGGAAACTGCGGCAGCCAGCAGAGGAGCAATGAGGTAGACATACGCCGCGCCGTACCGCGCCGCCCAGTCGAACTCCAGCTGCCAAGGGCGTGCGGTGATGGACGTCCACAACACGAAGCCAATGAGCAACGTAAAGACAAAGAAGCCAAGGCCCCTCTTGGCCCAGATCAGAACCGTCACGCCCGGGCCCTGCCCCGCGAATCGGAGAGGACGTCAAGAAAGCCCACTTCGGCGCGACTACCCGGAGCCGACTGCGTGGACACGGCTGCCCCCCGTTCCTGCAACTGGACGAGCGAGTTCTCGTAGATGAGGCGGCCGGCGTCAAGAATCAAGACGTCGGCGGCGACGTCCTCGACGTCTTCCATCACATGGCTACTGAAGACGACGACCGTCGCCGGAAGCGACCTGACCAAGGCGATCATGGCCCGCCTCTGCTCAGGGTCCAGTCCAGTGCTCGGTTCGTCCAGCAGCAAGATGTCGGGCTCCGACACGATGGCCTGTGCCAAGGCCACACGCCTGGCCATGCCCCCAGAGAGCTGACCCATACGGCTGTTGGCCCTGTCCTCGAGTCCAACTCGGGCCAAGGCCTCGGCGGCCCGGGTCTTGGCTTGCCGAGAGGAGACACCCTTGAACCACGCGATAGATGCCACGACCTCGTGTGCCGTCAAGTTCTTGGGAAAGTCACTGGTCTGGGGCATGAGCCCGACCCGCGACAAGGCGTCCGCTCGATCCCTTCCAAAGGGATTCAGCCCCGCCAGGGAGACCGATCCCGACGTCGGCCGTTGAGCTCCGGCGAGTATGCGCAGCAGCGTGGACTTGCCAGCGCCGTTGACCCCCACGAGAGCGCCGACCCCGGAGTCAATCGCGAAAGTGACACCGTCCAGGCCCCGTTCGCGACCGTAGCGGTGGGTCAACGCATCCACTCGCAGAAGCTGATTGCTCATCCTCGCCCTTCCGTCGACTCGGGCCCGGCCGCCTGACTGGCAGCCGGGCCCGAATGCGTTGTGACTCTAGTTGAGACCGTGCCAGCCTCGCTTGTCGTCGGAGCACGGGTCCGTGGCGGCCGGCTTGTCGCGGCACAGCTCCATCTGGTAGGAGTACTGCGCCACGCCCAAGGGGTAGCAGGAGTCAGCGGTCTTGTCTGCCATGGCGGCGTAGCCGGAGCCCCCATCGGAGCGGCGACCCGACTCGAACTTGAAGTCGCAGCTGGAGTTGGCGTACCCGCTGACATAGATGCGCTGACCGTCAAGGACGGGTCCTTGAGCGAGCTCTTAAGCACCAGCGTGTTGTAGTCGACGCCGGAGATGCTTCCGTAGCCACCGCCGCCCCGAGAGACGGCTATGGCCGAACCCCCCCATCCGATACTCGTTCTCCCCAGAACGCGGGCGGGCTTCCGCCCGCGTGAAAGATGACAGAGGAAATCGTCCGCGTCAACAGGTTCGGAGAAACTGCACAACCCACGCGACAGCGCCGGAGGCCCCACATGCACAGCTACTGCGTCAACCTGCCCGAGTACCGCGTTGTCGCGGTCACCCGCGCCCTCGACGGGCCCGGGAGGTGTTCATCGACACGCCCGCCCTCGAGGCCGGCTGCCCGTCGTGTCGGGTCGTGACCAGCCGGGTGTAGCGCACGGTCCACAATGCGCAAGAAGCCACGATCTCGACGCCCCCATATGTGGCCGAGTATGGAAAAACCCCCACCACAGGGTGGGGGTCCTTCCGGCGCAAACTGAGCACCGTGGTAGCGGGGGCAGGATTTGAACCTGCGACCTCCGGGTTATGAGCCCGGCGAGCTACCGAGCTGCTCCACCCCGCGTCGAGTGAGTCACAGCCTCGCGGCCGTGCTCGGTATGGCTCGACAGTACGCGACAGGGGCGCCCTGACTCAAATCGGCTAGCCGGCACTGGCCGTCGCGGTCGCCGACGGGGGGGCGGCCGACGGCGTCGCCGACGGTGACGGCGTCGCCGCCGGCACCCCCAGCTGCGCCGCGATGGCGTCGGCCTTGGCGATGGCGTCGCCCAGCGCCTTCTGGGCCTCCCCGTAGGCGGCGAAGTCGCCCTTGCTCAGCGCCTGCTGCCCCGCCGAGTAGGCCGACTGGATCTCGCCGATCGCCACCGAGAGCTGCTGCTCGAGGCTCGTCGTGGGCGCGGACGGCTCCGTGGGGGTCGTCGGGGTGCCGCCCCCTCCCCCGCCGGAGCCCTCGCCGAACAACCCGGTGATGGCCTGCTCGAGGGTGTCGCCCCAGGCCACGTTGGTGCCGTAGAGCGCGACGGTGATCTTGTTCTGGGGGAAGGACCCCGAGCCGCCGGAGGCCTGGACGTAGATCGGCTGCACGTAGAAGGTGCGTCCGGCCAGGGGGAAGGTGAGCAGGTTGCCGAACGTCAGCTGCTTGCCGGAGCCGGAGTTGTTGGTGATGTACTGCGCCAGGTTGAGCGGCTCGGCAGGGTTCTGCGAGCGCGAGGTGGAGTTCTGGATCTGGTTGCGCACCTGACCGGGCCCCGGCGGCTGGGCCGCTCCGAACTCGAGCAGGCGCAGCGTGCCGAAGGACTCGGCCGGCTTCCCGGCCTGGTCGCCGGCATCGGCGTTCACCGCGAGCAGGCCGCGCAGGATCTCGCGGCCCGCCTCGTTGTTGCTCGCCGGCACGAACGAGGTGGTGATCGAGAACGACGCTGACTTCTCGCCGGGCAGCGCGATCGACTGGAAGAGCACCGGCTGGTCCTGGCCGGCGACCGACGGGTCGCGGGGGACGCGCCACTTGTCGGACCCGCTGTAGAACGTGCCCGGGTCGGTGACGTGGTACTCGTTCAGCAGGTCACGCTGGACCTTGATGAGGTCCTGGGGGTAGCGGATGTGCGACATCAGCGAGCCGGAGATGTCGGACAGGGGGCGCACCGAGCCCGGGAAGGCCTTGCTCCACGCCTTGAGGATGGGGTCGTTCACGTCCCAGCCGTAGAGCCGGATCGACCCGTCCTCGGCGTCGACCGTGGCCTTGACCGCGTTGCGGATGTAGTTGATCTCGCCGGTGCGCACCTGCACCACGTTGGAGCGCCGCGCGACCGAGTCGGAGGTGGCCTCGGCGAGGTCGACGAGCCGGCTGTTGGGGTAGCTGGCCGAGGTGGTGAAACCGTCGACGATCCACTGCACCCGGCCGTCGACCACCGCGGGGTAGGCGTTGCCGTCGAGCTGGAGCCACGGCGCGACCCGCGCGACCCGCTCCTTGGGCGTGCGGTGGTCGAGGATCCGCGACTGGCCGTTGACGGCATCCGAGAGCAGGAAGTTGGGCTCGCGGTACTTGATGGCGTAGGCGACCCGGCGCACGAAGGACCCGATCGAGACGCCACCGCCGCCGCTGTAGGTGTTCTGCACCGCGACGTCGCCCTCGGAGCCGCCGGGGTAGTCGAACTCGCGGGGCGCGGCGCCCTTCTCGGCGCCGACCACCGAGTACGTCGGTGACAGCTCGCCGAAGTAGATGCGCGGCTCGTACGTGCCCAGCGTGCTGCGACCGCCGCCTTCGAAGAAGACGGGGTCCCCCTCGGTGGTGCGCTGGTTGCCGTAGGCGGCGTAGAAGCCGTAGCCGTGGGTGAAGACGGTGTGGTCGTTGATCCAGTTCCGCTGGTTGTCGGGGAGGCCGTCGAGGCTGATCTCGCGCACGGCCACCACGGCGTCCTCGACCCGCTTGTCGACCGTGTACCGGTCGACGTCGAGGGTGTCGGGGAAGGCGTAGTAGTCCCGCTGCCCCTCGAGCTGGCGGAACGTCGGGGCCACGACGTTGGGGTCGATGATGCGCACTCCCGGGATGTCCTCGGCGGCGGCCCGCAGCGCCGGGGTGGGTGGGGCTGTCTCGGGGACGCTGTTCTGGATGCGCTCGACCCGGTCGAGCCCGAAGGCCGCGCTGGTGGCCTTGATGTTGCGGCCGATGTACATGGCCTCGAGCGACTTCTCGGAGGGGCCGACCTTGAGGGACTGGATCAGGGCCGGGTAGATGGCGCCCACGACGACGGCCGTGACCACCAGCAGGGCGACGCCGGTGATCGGCAGGCGCCAGCTGCGGCTCCAGATGGCGGCCAGGAAGAAGCCGGCGCACATCACGGCCGCGACCGCGAGGATGGCCTTGGCCGGCAGCACCGCGTTGGCGTCGGTGTAGGTGATGCCGGTGATCAGGCCACCCTTCTGCGTCGAGAGCGAGTACCGGTCCAGCCAGTACGACGCCGCGCGGGTGAGCGCGATCAGGGCGCCGAGCACGCCGAGGTGCACGTAGGCGGCCCGGGTGGACGGCCCGCGCCCGGGCAGCTGCAGGCCGCCGTAGACGTAGTGCGTGAAGGCCGCTGCGAGGAACGCCAGCACCAGCACCACGGTGACGAAGCTGACGAGGAAGTTCAGCCACGGGAGGGTGAAGACGAAGAAGCCGACGTCGAGCCCGAACTGCGGGTCCTTGGTACCGAAGTCGCCGCCGTTGGCCCACAGCAGGTAGGTGCGCCAGGCCCCCATCGAGCCCGAGCCGGCGAGCAGGCCCAGCACCACCGGGATGACGACGAGCGCGATCCGCCGCAGTGGCTCGATGGCCTGGCGGTACTGCTCGAGCACCTGCTGCGCCGGTGTGACGGGCACGTAGATGGGGCGCGTCCGGTAGGCGATGACCAGGCTCGCCGCGACCGCGCCGGCGGTGATCAGCCCGGCGACGGCGAAGATCACGGTCTTGGTCGTGAGCTCGGTGACGAACACGCCCCGGAAGCCCACCGACTCGTACCACCAGACGTCGGTGGAGAGGTCGGCCACGAGGCCGACCACCACGGCCAGCCCCGCCAGCACGAGGAGCGTGGGCACCAGCGGCCCACGGCGGCGGCCGGCGGCCGGCCGCCCTCCGCCGGTGTCGGCCCCACCAGGACGCGGGGCGCCCTCGTCGGGTCCGTCCGGTCCGTCGAACCACTCCGAGCGACTCACAGCTCTCCTCGTCCCACTGGCGGGGGTCGTCGTGCGGGAAGGAACGTCAACCTACCTCGCACTCCTGAACGCCCGGGAGCCGCCCGTGGTTCGGTCGGGCACGATGGTCTCGTGACTGACGCGCCCCGACCGGTGACCGACCCCCTGACCCTGGCTGCCCTCGACACCGAGCGGCACGTGGCGCGCTCGGGATGGGACCAGCCGGTGCGGCTCTTCGCCCTCGTCCCCACGGCCGAGCTGCTGACTCACGAGCCGCAGCTGGCCGAGGGGCTGGCCACCCACGACGCCGTGGCCGGGGCCCTGTCGGCGGTGGAGCAGGACGAGCTGCCCGACGCCGACGGCATCGAGGACCTGCTGGCCCGCATCGCGTGGCCCGACCAGGTCGCCGGGTGCGCGCTGGCCCTCGAGCGCATCGTGGTGCCCCCGGCGGCCGAGCGCGACCTGCCCGAGGACGCCGAGGAGGCCTTGCGCGCGGTCGCCGAGCACCCCGACCGGGCCGACGTGCGACTCGTGGTGGCGGTCACCCGCGACGGCGCGTCGCGCTGCCTGCTGCGCCAGCGCGCCCACGACAGCGACGACCGGGTCGCCCTGGGCGACGACATCGCCCCCGGCTTGGTGCACGCCCTGCGCGCGACCTTCGAGTGACCGGCACGGGGCCCGGCCGGAACGAGGGCCTCAGCCGCAGCGGGGCAGCCCCGCGGTGTCGCCCTTCGCGATGCCCTCGACCGCGGCCTTGGCGTCGCTGAACGAGGTGACCTTGAGCAGCGTCATCCCGTCGGGGACGTGCCCCACGGCGTCGGCGCAGTCGCCGGCCGGCGAGAGGAACCACCGGGCGCCGACGGCGTGGGCACCGGCCATCTTCTGCCGGATGCCGCTGATCGGCCCGACCGTCCCGTCGTCCTCGATGGTGCCGGTCCCGGCGATGCGCCGGCCGCCGGTGAGGGCGCCGGGAGTGAGGACGTCGTAGATGGCGAGGCTGAACATCAGCCCCGCCGACGGGCCGCCCACCTGGCCGGTGTTGAGGGTGACGTCCACCGGCAGGTCGTAGTCGGTGCGCAGCAGCACCCCGATGACCGCCCGCCCGTCGGCGCCGCCGGTCGTGACGGTGAACGCCTTCTCGGCCCCGGCGCGCTTCACGACGACGCGGACGTCCTCGCCGGGCTGGTGCGCGGTGACGGCGTCGCGGACGGCGGCGGGGTCGGTGGCGGGGGTGCCGTCGACGGACACGAGGACGTCGCCCTTCTCGAGCAGGCCCTGCGACGGGCTGCCCTCGGGGACCCCGGCGATGGCGACGGTGGTGGGCACCGTGCGGCCGAGGGCGCGCAGCGCGGTCGCCGCGGCAACCACCTGGGACTCGTTCATCATCTCGGCGTTCTGCTGCGCGACGTCGCTCGCGGTGGCGTCCGGGGGGAAGTACAGCTTCTCGGGGGCCACCGCGATGTCATCGCTCAGCCAGGCCTGCGCCAGGTCGTAGATGGTGACGGTGCGCCCGGGGCCCCCGTCGAAGCCGACGGTGGTGAAGTCCAGCGCCCCCTCGGTGGGGTAGGTCGGCGCCCCCGTGACCGTCAGGACCGGCGTGCCGCCGACCTCGCCCAGCACGTTGGTCGCGGGCCCGGGCGAGAGGACGACGTAGGGCAGGCCCACGAACGTCATCCCCGCCGCCAGGACCACGAGGACGAACAGGGAGATGAGAGCGCCCGCGGCCGCGCGGCCGGGCCGCCACGGCTCGCGGGGCGCGGTGTCGGCCGGCTGCTCGTGGTCCAGGCGAAGGGCCTCGTCGGGAAGCCCGCTCACGGCATCCCCACCCACTCGTCGGTGCCGTCACCGAGCTGCTGGTGCTTCCAGATCGGGGTGCGCGCCTTGAGGGTGTCGATGATGGCGCGGCAGGCGTCGAAGGCCTGCCCACGGTGCGGGGCGGCCGCCGCCACGACGACCGCGAGGTCGCCGATCGCGAGGGTGCCGGTGCGGTGCACGGCCGCCACCCGCAGCGCGTCGGAGGAGGCCAGCACCTCGTCGCAGACCTCGCGCATGGTCGCCTCGGCGCTGGGGTGGGCCGAGTAGTCGAGCCCGGTGACCGAGTCACCGTGGTCGTGGTCGCGCACCAGGCCGACGAACAGGGCGACCCCGCCGCACGCGGGGTGGCGGACGGCGGCCAGCGCCTCGTCGACGGACAGCGGCTCGTCACGGACGGCGACGAGCGCGACCCGGGCGTCATCGGTGGGCACAGGGAGCTCCTCGGGGGACGGCCTGCAGGAACGATTCACCCGCTGCCGTGGTTGGGTACAGACAGAACGACATCATCGCACCCGATGCCCAGGAGACCCGCTGTGCCCGACCACGCGGACGACGACGAGACCCCCGACCTCCCCCCCGAGCTGGAGCAGATGCTGCGCGGGCTCACCGGCGGAGCGCCCCTGGACCCCCGCCTGGCCGAGATGGTGCGCGGCATGGGCCTGGACAAGGTCGACCCGCAGATGCTGCAGATGGTCATGGGCCAGGTGCAGGCCATGTTCTCGGCACCCCCGTCGGCCACCGCCGTCGACGCCACGATGGCCACCGACCTGGCGCGCACGACGGTCTCGGCCGCCGGCGACACCCTCGCCACCGCCGCCGACGGCCGGGACGCGGCCGAGGCGGTGCACGTGGCCGGGCTGTGGCTCGACGCCGTCACCGACCTCCCCGCGCCCGCGCTGCGCGGGGTCGCCTGGAGCCGCGCCGAGTGGGTCGAGGCCACGATGCCGGTCTGGGCCGACCTCGTCGAACCCGTGGCTGAGGGCGTCACCGAGGCGGTCACCGCCGCGATGGCCGGCCAGCTCGGCGACGTGCCCGAGGGCGCACTGCCCGCGGGCCTGGAGGGGATGCTCGAGCAGGCCGGCCCGATGCTGCGCCGGATGCACGGCTCGATGTTCTCGATGCAGCTGGGCCAGGCGGTGGGCACCCTCGCCGGGGAGGTCCTCACCGGGTGCGAGGTCTCGCTGCCGCTGGTCGCCTCCCCCGACGTCGTCCTGATGCCGCGGGCCGTGCGCGAGCTCGCCGAGGGCCTCGAGGTCGACGAGCCGCAGGCCCGGCTCTACCTCGCCGTGCGCGAGGTCGCCCGGGTGCGGCTGTTCGAGTCCGTGCCGTGGCTGGCGCCGGGGCTGCTGGCCGCCGTGCGCGACTACGCGACCGACATCACCATCGACACCGACGCCATCGAGGAGGCGGTCCGCAGCATCGACCCGTCCGACCCGCAGGCGGTGCAGGAGGCGGTGCAGGGCCGGATGTTCGCGCCGCAGCACTCGCCCGCGCAGCAGGCCGCGCTGGGCCGGCTCGAGACCCTGCTGGCGCTGGTCGAGGGCTGGGTCGACGTCGTCACCGAGGAGGCCGTGGCCGAGCACCTGCCCGCCTCGTCGGCGCTGGCCGAGGCCGTCCGCCGGCGGCGCGCCACCGGCGGCCCGGCCGAGAAGGTGTTCGGGGCCCTGGTCGGGCTCGAGCTGCGCCCCCGACGGCTGCGGGACGCCGCGAACCTCTTCCGCGCCCTCGTCGACTCCGGCGGCGGCGCGGCCCGTGACGCGGCGTGGCGGCATCCGGACCTCGCGCCGTCGACGGCCGACCTCGACGACCCGCTGGGCTACGTCGAGCGCAGCGCCTCGCCGGCCACCGACGACCTCGACGCCGAGCTCGACGCGCTGCTGCGCGACGAGGGCGAGCGGTGACGGCCGCCCCCGACGTCGCCCGCACCTTCGCCCGCCTCCACGCCGACGCCGGCGCGCTGCTAAGCGGCTGGGCCGCGCCGGACGTCGACCAGGACGCCCTGCGGCGGCAGTACCTCGCCTTCCTGGGCGCGCACGCGGACGGTGTGGCCAAGGCCGGGCCGCCGGAGCACCTGACGGCGTCGTGCCTGGTCCTGGACGGGTCCGGCGCCCGCGTGCTGCTGACCCACCACCGCAAGGCACGGCAGTGGTTCCAGTTCGGCGGCCACCTCGAGCCCGGCGACGCGTCGGTGTGGGCCGCCGCCCGGCGCGAGGCCCGTGAGGAGAGCGGCCTGGCCTCGCTCGAGCCCCTGCCCGACCCGGTACAGCTCGACCGGCACGTGCTCGACGGCGACTTCGGGCACTGCCGCGAGCACCTCGACGTGCGCTTCGTGGCGGTGGCCCCCGAGGGCGCCGAGCCCGTGGTCAGCGGCGAGTCGCTGGACGTGCGGTGGTGGCCGGTCGACGCGCTGCCCGAGGGCACCCGCGCCGAGCTCTCACCCCTGGTGCGGCTCGCCCGCCGGGCCGCCGGCCTCGGCTGAGGCCGGATCGGCCGGTCCCGCCACCTCGTCCTCCGCGTCCAGCGCGTCGGCAGCCGGCTCGCCGGCGGCGTGGGCCAGCCCGTCGAGGAAACCGCGGGCCCGCTCGAGCCGCGGGTAGGACCCCAGCAGCCGCCAGAAGGCCGGCCCGTGCCCGGCGACCAGCAGGTGGGCGAGCTCGTGCAGCAGCACGTAGTCGAGGACGTACTCGGGCACGTCGCGCAGCCGCTCGCTGACGCGGATGGCCCCCGTGGCCGGGGTGCAGGACGCCCACCGCTTGTCCATGGTGGTGACCCAGCGAACACTGTCGGGGCGCGGGTGCCCCCCGAGGTAGCGCCGTGCCAGCCGCTCGGCCCGGGTCGCAAGGGCCTGGTCGCTCAGCGGCTGTCGCCGCTCGCCGCGCTCGAGCCGCGCCAGCATCCGGGCCACCCAGCGCGCCTCCTCGGCGGCAGAGAACGAGGCGGGGATGAGCACGACGGTGCGACCGCCGTCGCGGTAGGCACTGACCGTGCGACGGCGGCGGCCGCTGCGGCGGACCTCGACGTCCGGCGTCCCCACACGCGGATGGTACGACGTCCGGGGCCACCCGTGGGGCTGCTGGGACCTGCGGGGCTGGCGCGTCGCAATCCGGGGGCGGTGCTGCTCGCGTGGACGGGGCCGGGGCCCCCCGGATCGCTAGGGTGGCCGGGTCCAGGCCGCTGCGGCGGCATCCACGCGGCCGTGGGGTGACCCCGGCCGGCGACAAGGAGAACGTCGATGGCTGACGAGACGTACAAGGGCGAGTTCTACTGCGTGAAGTGCAAGGAGAAGCGCGAGGCCGAGGGGAAGGTCGTCGTCTCGGAGAACGGCCGTCGGATGGCCAAGGGCCAGTGCCCGGTCTGCGGTACCAACCTCAACCGCATCCTCGGCAAGGCCTGAGACCGCGCTCCGCCGCGCAGGGCCCCGGACCCGTCGTGGCGTGTTCGGCTTTTAGTGGGGGTTCACGGTGCGTGAATGGCGCATCGAAGCGCGTCCTCGGTTCGATGAACCGGGGGCGCGCTTCCTCGTGCGCGCCGCCTGCGGACACGCCAAGCCTGCCCTGCCCCGGGTCGTCAGGTGCGCAGCCGGACGAGCGCGGCATGTCGGGTGGCTCCCGGGCAGCGCCGCGTGAGGTCAGCTTCCGAGGGTGAGCTGCTTGCGGTGGTGTGCGTAGTGCAGCGTGGGGTACGCGTACACGGCCGCCAGGGTCATGTGCGGTTCGAAGTAGGGGTCCCAGCTGGTCGGGAACGGCATCCCACGACCCAACCTCTCCTCGGGTTCCTGCTCGAGGCCGGTGACCAGCTGGTCGATGGTGTGGTCGCACAGGCGGCCCATCCGTGCGTGGTTGAACACCAGCGCACCGCCGCAGGACCCGGCGTAGTTCACCCAGTGGAAGGGGACCCGTCCCGCATCGAGCAGCCAGGCGAAGCTTCGGCCGACCCAGGTCGGCAGCGTGGACACGACCCGCACGAGGGGCAGCAGACGGCGCACGATGAGGAACCCGAACACCATGTGGAAGAGCAGCTGCTCGTTGGTCCACTTGGTGCCATTGCTCGGCCCGCGCAGCCGAGCGGGGGTCGCGGCGGCCAAGAGCGTGTGCAGGTCGTCGCGGCACCCGTTCAGGCTGGCGGCGATGGCGCCGCGGTCGACCGGATGTGCGGGCTCGTCGTGCGGGCTCACCCCGGCCTCTGGCATCAGGGCAGGTGCCGGTTCAGGCGGCGCAGCAGTGGGCCGAGGACGGGCCAGTCCTGAAGCCCGGCCCGCATGACCCGCCCACGGGCTGCCAGCGTCGCCCGGCGCATCACCGCACCCGGGTTGTGGGCGCCCTTCTCAGCGCTGGAGCGGGCGCGCCGGGCCAGCCAGCGCGCACAACCTTCGCAGACCCCGACTTCGGTGTGGGACCCGAGACGGGACAGTTCCTGCTCGTCGAACGTGTTCCCGCAGCACCAGCAGGTAGGTCGCTCCACCTGCTCGTGCTCAACTGCTGCAGCCGCTGCCATGCGCCCATCGTCACCCAGGACCACACTGCTGACCAGAGGCCGGACGTACCGGCTCAGCTGGCGCATCGGCTGAGTGCGTCGGCGAGCTGGTCGACGGTCGGCGAACCGGCCAAGCCGTCCGGGGTGGCGTACACCCGGCAGGCCAGGGCCGAGATACCGCCGGGCTGGGCGAACGGGTCGGTTCCGTCGAGCAGGATGGTCGGCGACCCAGTGAACCCGAGCCGGTCCGCGTCCTCGGTGGTCTCGACCGCCTGGGTGCTCACCTGGACAGCCACATCGGTCCGGTCCGCAGCGGCGTGCACCCGCTCGATGGCGGTCTGCCAGCTGGGGCAGCCGCTGAAGTACAGCACCGTCACGTCCACGCTCATGACTCCATCATCGTCCCCGCCGCCACACCGGGCGTCACCGCGGTAGGTAGGGGTTGTGGTTGACCCGGCCCCCGGGGCGAGCCAGCCGCGGGTGGGTGATGGCCCGTGGCGCCTGTGCCCTGGCGGCCTGCACGGCTGCCTGCTCGTGCCACGTCATCCGCAGCTCGAGCTCGTCGTAGGCCGGGTCGGTCGTGCGGGAGGCGAGGACCGTGGTCGCGACCTCTTGCGCGGCCGCCAGGCTGCGGGACTCGGCGATCGATTGGCAGGCGACCTTGGCCAGGCGCGGTTCCAGCAGGTGCAGGCCCTTGCCGACGGCGACGCCAGGTCACACGAAACCGGCCCTCCCGGCTCTCAACCAAGGGTCAAGAGGACGAGAGGTCCCGGTCAGGACGCACCCAAAACAACACTAAAAGCCGAACACGCCCGTCGTGGTCCGGGGCCCTGCGCCTGTGGACGACCGCCCCGGGCCGAGCGCCAGGCGGGGCAGGATGGCGACGTCGTGGACATCGCCGGGCAGGGACCGCGGGCGGGACGGGGGTCGTGATGGAGCAGCGCGCGGTCGTGGTCGACGGCTCCGGGCCGCTGGCTGCCGAGACCGTCGCCCAGCTCCGCCGCTGGCGGGTCCGGGTCCGGGCAGGCGCCCTGGCCGCCGACGCCGCCGAGCTCGAGGTCGCGGGGGGCGCTCCTGCGCCGGCCCTGGTGGTCCTGGTCGCCGAGGGCGAGGTCCCGCTCTGGCGCCGCGCGCCCTCCGCGGTCGCGCCCTGGCACCGGCTCGCGGTGCCGCTGCTCCCGGTCACCGCCGGGGCCGGGCTCCTGGTCGTCGGGCCGCTCGTGGTCCCCGGCCGGGCGCCGTGCCTGCCCTGCGTCGGCGGCGGTCCGCCCGCCGCTCGCCCGGGCGTGGGCGTGGGCGTGGGCGTGGCGACGCCGGCGCCGGCGCCGGCGCCGGACGACGCTGCGGTGCTGCTGGCGGCCGCTGTCACGAGTGTCACCACCCTCGGTGTGCTGGCCGGCGACACCACCCTGACCGGCATCTCGACCGAGATCGGCGCGCGGGCCGTGACAGTCGTGCACCGCGTCTGGGGCTCCCGTCCCGGCTGCCGGTGCGCGTCGGCGACAATGGCGGGGTGAGCGAGCGCGAGCGTGGCATCCCCGGGTCGTCCATCGCGCGCGCTGCCCGCCTGGCCGGCCTGCCGCTCGGGCACGCCGGGCGGGCCGCGTTCGGGGTCGGCAAGCGGATCGGAGGGCGCCCGGCCGAGGCCGTGGCCGCCGAGCTGCAGGCGCGCACCGCCGAGCAGCTCTTCGCCGTGCTCGGCGAGCTCAAGGGCGGCGCCATGAAGTTCGGGCAGGCCCTCTCGGTGATGGAGGCCGCGATGCCCGAGGAGCTCGCCGGCCCGTACCGGGCCACCCTCACCCGCCTCCAGGAGTCCGGGCCGCCGATGGGCGTCGACCGGGTCCACGCCATCCTCGCGCAGGAGCTCGGACCCCGGTGGGCCAGCACCAAGCTCGTCGAGTTCGACGACACCCCGGCTGCGGCGGCGTCCATCGGGCAGGTGCACCGGGCGGTGTGGCGCGACGGCCGCGAGGTCGCCGTCAAGATCCAGTACCCCGGGGCGGGCAAGGCGCTGCTGTCGGACCTGAACCAGATCTCGCGAGTGGCGCGGGTCGCCGGGTCGTGGGTGCCCGGCATCGACGTCAAGCCGATCATGGACGAGCTCCGGGCCCGGATGTCGGAGGAGCTCGACTACGCCCTCGAGGCCAAGCACCAGCGCCACTTCGCGAAGGCCTTCCGCGACGACGACGAGGTGTTCGTGCCCGACGTGCTGGTCGAGTCGCCCCAGGTCCTGGTCACCGAGTGGGTCGAGGGCACGCCGCTGGCCGAGGTCATCCGCGAGGGCACCCAGGAGCAGCGCGACGAGGCCGCCTCGCTCTACCTCGAGTTCCAGCTCCGCTCCCCCGGACGGGCCCGGCTGTTGCACGCCGACCCGCACCCCGGCAACTTCCGGATCACCCCCGACGGGCGCCTGGGCGTCCTCGACTTCGGCGCCGTCAACCGGCTCCCGGACGGCCTGCCCGCCGAGATGGGCGCGATCCTCACCGCGGCCCTGTCGGGCGACGGCGACGAGCTCGTCACAGTGCTGCGCGCCGAGGGCTTCATCAAGCGCGGCATCGACATCGACCCCGCCGGCCTCGTGCAGTACATCGAGCCGTTGCTCGAGCCGATCCTGCACGAGCAGTTCACCCCTACGCGGTCCTGGCTGCGGGGGGCCGCCGCCCAGCTGCAGGACCCGCGGCGCCCGCAGTTCCTCGTCGGGCTCAAGCTCAACCTGCCGCCGGAGTACCTGTTGATCCACCGGGTGTGGCTCGGCGGCATCGGCGTGCTCAGCCAGCTCGGCGGCACCGTGCCGCTGCGCGAGATGATCTGCGCCTACCTGCCCGGGGTCGACGAGTCGCGGTGGCCCCCGGCCCCCGACGCGGCCTGACCCCGGGCGCTCCGGCCCGCTCGACCCGGCCGCGGCACCGCGGGTCACCACCAGGTGGAGTCGAGCTTCCCCTCGATGCTGCGCAGGTGCCGGCGGCTGCACGCGGCGCAGGCCCAGACCTCACGGCCGTTCTCGGTGCCGCGGCTCCAGGTGAGGCGGGCGGCGGCTTCGTCGGGCGCGGGGCTCGCGCCGCAGGTGGCGCACACCGGGGCCGGGGCCGGCATCGCCTCGTCGGCGCCCCCGGGCACGGTCAGGCCTGGGCCTTCGCGGCGGCCTTGGCCGCCTTCTTGAACTCACGGACCTTCTGCAGGGACTCGGGGTCGACGACGTCGGCCACCGAGCGAAAGGACCCCTCCTCGGCGTAGGCGCCGCACGCCTTCGACCAGCCGTCGGGGCGCACGCCGAGCTGCTTGCCGAGCAGGGCGGCGAAGATGCGGGCCTTCTGGTCGCCGAAGCCGGGCAGCGCCTTGACCCGGGCGACGAGGTCGGCGCCGGTGGCGGCGGTGGTCCAGATGCGCGAGGCGTCGCCGTCGTACTCGTCGCGCACGACGGCGGCCAGCGCCTGCACCCGGCCGGCCATCGAGCGGCCGTAGCGGTGGATGGCCGGCGGGGTCGAGCACAGGTCGGCGAAGGCCTCCGGCTCGGCGGCGGCCAGGGCGGCCGGCTCGAGGGTGCCGAAGCGCTCGAGGATCTTGGCCGGCCCGGCGAAGGCGCGCTCCATCGGGAACTGCTGGTCGAGCAGCATCCCGGTGAGGAGGGCGAACGGGTCCTGCGAGAGGACCCGGTCGGCGGCGGGGTCCTGGGCGATCGTCAGCGCGGCCATGGGGCCAGCGTAGCCAGGACGTCGGCGACCACGGCGCGCCAGAAGTCGCGCCCGCGCACCGGGGGCACGGTGACCTGGGGGTGGGCGGGCACCGCCCCCGACGCGGTGTCGGGGGCGGTGCGCGCGGCGGGCGTGACGCTCATCGGACGATGGCGTGCACGACCGCGACCAGCTGCTCGCGGTTCGCGGCCTCGCGCTGCCGGCGGCGCGTCTCGTGGACGCTGCGCTGGTGCACGAAGCGGCGGACGCGCTGCATCCGTCGGGTGTACATGTCGTTCTCCTGTCGGTGGTACGGGTGGGGCCGGCGCCTCAGGCGGCGACCTCGGACTTGCGGGGGCGGCCCCGGGGCCGCTTGCGCGCCACGGTGACTCCCTGGACGAAGAGCTCGCCGCCCCAGACGCCCCACGGCTCACGCCGGTCGAGGGCGCCCGCGAGGCAGGTCTCGAGGACCGGGCAGGTCCGGCAGAGCGCCTTGGCGAACTCGACACCGTCGGGGGTGTCGGCGAACCACAGCTCGGCGTCGTTCTCGCGGCACGGGATCGTGTCACCGCGGGTCGAGGACGTCTCGTGCAGGTCCAGCAGGTCGGTCAGCTGCATCGGGGGGTCACCTCCTTGGTCGGCGCGCCGGGTGTGGCGCTGGTCGGTTCCGTCGCGCCGGGTGCGGCACGGGGTACTGGGTGGGCGCTCGCGGTGGTCCCGCTCGCTCCTGGTGCTCATGGCTTCTGTCCTCGCGTGGCTGGTCTGGTCGGAAAGGTCGTGGGTGCCGGGACACGGGAAAGGCCGCGGATCCCTGGTGGGATCCGCGGCCTCGAGGTGGAAGGCGACCTGTGGTCTAGACAGGTGGCCCCTCGAGGCGGGGGTGTGCGGATCCCTGGGTCGGGGCGTCCATCGCGACGACGCCGAGACCGACGGTCGGGCTGGCGGCGCGCTCGCGCACGGCGATGCCGGCGGCGGACAGGGTGCGCCCCTGGAAACGACCGAGATCGCCTGCGTGGGCGGTGGTGGCGCCGATGCGGACGGCGGCGTACGACACGCAGGCAGCGGTCATCGCCGCGGCGTTCTTCGTCGTGGTCTCCATCAGGCCGACCTCCTCACAGGTCTCGGTCCGTCACCTGCCCGGGCGGGCACGCGAGGTGTACGACGGTCACTGTAGGACCGGCCCCGAACGGGCGGCAACGCATTAATCGCCGACCTGGCGCGCGAGCAGGGCGGATTCAGGCCCGGTATCGCTGCGGCTCAACCGTTCTCAGCAGCAGAAAAATCTTTGACGATTTCGAGGACGGCGTCGCCGTAGCGGTCGAGCTTGGCCGGCCCGACTCCCGCGATGCCGGCCAGGGAGGCCCGGTCGGCCGGCACACGCTCGGCGATGGCGGTGAGGGTGGCGTCGGTGAAGACCACGAACGCGGGCACGTCGTTCTCCTTGGCCGTGGCCAGGCGCCACTCGCGCAGCGTCTCGAACAGGCGCTCGTCCATCGAGGGCGGGCAGTCGGCGCATCGCCCGATGGTGCGCTCCTTGGCGGTGGCCAGCCCCGCGTCGCACACCCGGCAGGTGGTGCGAGCCGCGGCCGGCACGGCTTTGACCTTCTTGGTCGTCTTGGGACGGCTGCGGGCCGCGGCGCCGAGGACGGCCTCGGTGCCGTCGAGGAAGCGGGAAGGACGGCGGGTGGGCTTCGCTCCCGGCGTGCGCGCCCGGGCGTAGGAGAGCACCAGCCGCTCGCGGGCCCGGGTGACGCCGACGTAGAGGAGCCGCCGCTCCTCCTCGATCTCGTCGGGGGTCTCGGCCATCGTGATCGGCAGCAGGCCGTCGGAGCATCCGGAGAGGAAGACGGTGTCCCACTCCAGGCCCTTGGCGGCGTGCAGGGACGCGAGGGTGACGCCCTGCACCGTGGGCGCGTGCTGGGCGGCCGCGCGCTCGGCGAGCTCGCCGACGAAGACGGGCAGGCGCGCGTCGGGCGTGGTGGCGGCGAGGTCGTCGGCCAGGGCGGCGAGCGCCGCCAGCGACTCCCAGCGCTCGCGGGCCGCCCCGCCGGAGGTGGGGGCCTCGCGGGTCCAGCCCGCGCCGAGCAGGATGTCGCGCACGAGGTCGGGCAGCGGCACCTCGCCGTCGTCGGTGCGGGCGGCGCCGCGCAGGAGGACCACGGCGTCGCGGACCTCCTTGCGCGAGAAGAACCGCTCGCCGCCGCGCACGAGGTAGGGGAGGCCGCGCTCGGCGAGGGCGGACTCGAGGCGCTCGCTCTGGCCGTTGGTGCGGAAGAGTACGGCGATCTCGGAGGCGGGGTGGCCCGCCTCCACCAGGGCGGCGGCCCGGGCGGCGATCTGCTCGGACTCGGCCGGATCGTCGTCGGCGACGAGCAGCTCGGGAGCGGCCCCCTCGGGCCGCTGGGCGCGCAGCTCGACCGAGCCCGAGCGGCGCCCCCCGCCGGGGCTGCGCAGCACCAGGTTGGCGAGCCCGACGACCTGCGGGGTGGAGCGGTAGTTGCGCACGAGCTCGACGACCCGGGCCTCGGGGTGGCGGGTGCGGAAGCCGAGCAGGTGCTCGGGCGAGGCGCCGGTGAAGGAGTAGATGGTCTGGGCCGGGTCGCCGACGACGCACACGTCGTCGCGGCCGCCGAGCCAGAGGTCGAGCAGGGTCTGCTGGAGGCGGTTGACGTCCTGGTACTCGTCGACCACGAAGTGCCGGTACTGCGCGCGCACCGCCCGGGCGACCTGCTCGTGCTCGCCGAGGATGCCCGCCGTGAGCAGCAGGACGTCCTCGAAGTCGATGACGCCGCGGTCGGTCTTGACGTCCTCGTAGGTGCTCATCAGGCGCGCCATCGCGGTGGCGTCGAGCCCCGCCGGGGGCTCGCGGCGCTGGGCCCGGGCGGCGGCGGCGTACCCGTCGGGGGTGAGCATCGAGACCTTGGCCCACTCGATCTCGGCGGCGGCGTCGCGGATGCCGGGTGAGTCGAGCCGCAGCCGCAGCCGGCCACCGGCCTCGGCGACCGCCGAGGCCTTGTGCGGCATGACCTCGGGCGCGGCCCCGCCGATGGCCTGGGGCCAGAAGTAGTGCAGCTGGCGCAGGGCGGCGGCGTGGAAGGTGCGCGCCTGGACCCCGCCCACGCCGAGGTCACGCAGGCGGGTGCGCATCTCGCCGGCCGCGCGCGCGGTGAAGGTGACGGCCAGGACGCGCTGGGGCTGGTAGGTGCCCGAGAGCACCCCGTAGGCGATGCGGTGGGTGATGGCACGGGTCTTGCCGGTGCCGGCACCCGCCAGCACGCACATCGGCCCGCGGGGGTGCGCCGCGACCTCACGCTGCTCGGGGTCGAGGGCGTCGAGGACGGCGTCGGCTCCGGGGTGCACGGGCAGGCTCGTCATGGCGTCCCGATCCTAGGTGGGGCCGCCGACGGTGCGGTCGGCGGGAAGGGGCGGCCGGCCCGCCGTCCGGGGCTGCGGCCGGCGGCCGGCGGGAAGCATCCGCAGGCCGTGGGCGTTGCCAGCACCATGAGCACCCCCGCCCTGCCCGCCATCGGCACCGTGACGATGTTCTCGACGACCTGGTGCGGCTACTGCCGCCGGCTGAAGTCCCAGCTCGACCGCGAGGGCATCGCGTACGACGAGGTCGACATCGAGCGCAAGCCCGACGCCGCCGACTACGTGATGACCGTCAACGGCGGCAACCAGACCGTCCCGACCGTGCTGTTCCCGGACGGCTCGGCCCTCACCAACCCGTCGGTCGCGCAGGTGCGCGAGCGCCTGGGCTGAGCCCGGTCCCCGAGCCCGAGTGGCCGAGCCCTCAGGGGGCGGATGGCGGCGCGCTCAGCGCATCGACACGACCTCGGGGGCGTCGAGTGGGCCGCCGAGCCAGTGCTCCAGCAGCCTTCGCGCGATCGAGACCCGCCCCGGGACCAGCACCGACCCGTCGGCCACGGCCGTGCGCAGCTCGTCGCGGGTGAACCACCGGGCCGCGGCGATCTCGTCGTCCTGCAGCGTCAGGGCGGTGCCCCGGGCCCGGGCGGTGAACCCGACCATGAGGGACGACGGGAAGGGCCACGGCTGGTCGCCGAGGTAGGTGACGTCGTCGACCTCGACCCCGACCTCCTCGGCCACCTCGCGCGCCACGGCGGAGGCCAGGGTCTCGCCGGGCTCGACGAACCCGGCCAGGACGGACATGGCCGTGCTGCGGAAGCCCTTGCCGCTGGCCAGCAGCAGGCGGTCGGCGTCGTCGACGACCGACATGATGACGGCGACGTCGGTGCGCGGGTAGTGCTCGCTGCCCTCGGCCGGGCACCGGCGGATCCAGCCCGAGGTGGCGGGCTCGGTGGGGTGGCCGCACCGTGGGCAGAACGGGTGGGTGCGGTGCCAGTTGGCCAGGGCCAGCGTGGTCGTGAAGAGGGCGGCGCCGAGGTCGTCGAGGTGCGCCCCGACCTGGCGCAGCGTGCGCAGCCCGGGGTCGGGTTCGCCCGGCGCGTCGTACACGACGCCCACGTGCGCCACGCCGTCACGTTCGCCGAGGTAGACCGCGAGACGGTCGGCGTCGGCAGCCTCGGGCGGGTCGACGGTCACGGTCACCGCTCCGTCGTCGACCTCGTGCACGGCGACGGCATCCCCGTACAGCCGCAGCACCCGCGTCGCGGGGTCGGTGAGCAGCCGGGGCAGCAACGTGGGGTCGGAGCGCAGCTCGGCGCGGCGGTCGAGGACCGCGGCCCCGAGGGCGATGGAGGGAAGAGTTCGCTCGGCACGGGGCACGGCTCCCAGCCTACGGGGCTCCGTCGGCATACCGTGGGGCCGTGGACCGCAGCCCCGCCTTCCTCGCAGCGCTCGCCAGCGCTGCCGTCCCCGGGCTGGACCCGGTGAGCGTCGAAGCCCTCCCGAGCCTGCCCGGGCAGTCCTTCGACGTCGCCTTCGTCCAGGACACCGAGCACCGCCGCTGGGTCGTGCGGGCTCCCCGCACCGACGTGGCGGGCGCCGAGATGGACCGGGCCGTCACCCTCCTCGGGCTACTGGCGCGCCGGCTGCCGTTCGCGGTGCCGGCCCCCAAGGGCTTCGTCGCCCTGGAGGAAGGCGGCCGCGCGGCCGTCTACCCCTACCTGCCGGGCCACCCCCTCGAGTTCGGCGAGCTGCCGCCCGGCCCCGGGCTGGCCGCCGAGCTCGGGCGCGCCGTGGCGGCGCTGCACAACACCGCGCCGGCCCTGTTCGAGGAGGCCGGCCTGCCGGCCTACGACGCCGACGCCTACCGCACCCGCCGGCTGGCCGAGCTCGACCGGGCCGCCGCCACGGGCCGGGTCCCTGCGGCCCTGCTCACCCGCTGGGAGGGCGCCCTCGAGGACGTCGCGCTGTGGCGGTTCGCCGCCACCCCGGTGCACGGCGACCTCACCGGGGACCAGGTGCTCGCCGTCTTCCGCGACGAGCGCGACGCGGCCACCGGCACGGTCAAAGCCATGACGGGCTGGGAGGACGCCAAGGTCGCCGACCCCGCCGACGACTTCGCAGCGCTGGTCACCGAGGCCTCGCCCGAGGCCCTCGAGACCGTCCTCGAGGCCTACGCGCACGCCCGCGTGGAGCGACCGGACCCCAACCTGATGGTGCGGGCCCGCCTCGGTGCCGAGCTCGGTCTGCTGGCCCGTCTCATGGACGCCCTCGCCCGCAAGGACCCCGGCGCCGTCGAGGTCCTGGCGACCCAGCTGCGCCGGCTCGACGACGAGGTGCACACCGCCCTCGACGGCGGCGACGACTACCGGCGGTTCTCGCTGGCGCCGGTGGCGGTGCGTGACCGGCCGGCGACTCCCCCGCAGCTGGTGGTCGACGACGACGATGACGACGTGCTGCCCGAGGTCACCGACGTCACCGAGGACGAGCCGCAGCGAGGACTCGGCTGATCTCGGCCGCGTCCGGCAGCTCGGGCCAGACCGTCTCCCCGGTCGCTGCGTGGAAGAAGGCTCCTCGCACGCGGTCGGGCTCGACCCCGCGCAGCCGCGCCCACGCCAGCCGGTAGGCGCCCAGCTGGAGGGCTCGCGATCGGGCCTTGGCCCCGGTGGCGGGCGGCCCGGTCTTCCAGTCGACCACGGTCCAGCGCAGCTCCCCGTCGTCGCCGCGCTCCTCGAAGACGGCGTCGATGCGACCACGCACCGCGATGCCGTCCACCACCGTCTCGACGCTGGTCTCGACCTCGGCGGGCTGCCGGTCGGCCCACTCGGAGGCCAGGAACGACTGCCGCAGCTGCTCGAGCCCGATGTCGGCGGCGTCGTCGTCGGCCGAGCCCGGGAGCTCGTCGACGTCGACGAAGGCGGCCCGGGCGTAGTGCTGCTCCACCCAGGCGTGGAAGGCGGTGCCCCGCCGCGCCGCGAGCGCCGGCGGCTGCGGCATGGGGCGGCGCAGCGCGGCGGTGAAGGCCTCGGCGTCGTCGGCCAGGGAGACCAGGGCCGAGGTCGACAGGTGCGGCGGCAGCTCGACCTCGAGGTCGCCGCCCCGCCGACGGGCCGCGCGCTCGCCGAGGAGGAGGCGGGCCTCCTGCGCCCAGCGGCCCCGGGTGGCCATGGCGTCCGGGGCGCCGCCCCGCAGCGCGGCGACTGACGCCTCGACGGCCCGGGCCGGCCCGGCGAGCGCGGCCAGGCGGGCCGAGCGCTCCGGCTCGGGCCACGTGACCGAGACCGGCTCGGCGGTGCGGGGGTTCTGCGGCTTGGGGTCGTCGGTGGGGGGCATCGGCTCCCAGGGGGTGGCGACGTCGGTGAGCCCGGCCTCGCGGACCTCGGTCAGGAAGCGCGAGGTGATGCGGGGCGTGGACGCGGTCCCCCACACCGGCGCCGTGAGCAGCAGGTCGCGGCGGGCCCGGGTGGTGGCGACGTAGGCGAGCCGACGCTCCTCGGTGATGCCGTGCGCGGCCCCCTCGGCCAGGAAGCGGGCATGGGCGGCGGCCAGCTCGTCCCAGTCGGCCAGGTCGCGCCACGGGAGGTACGGGAGCCCGTCGGCGTCGCCGCGCAGGTCGTAGGGCAGGGTGTCGAGCCCGACCAGCCAGCCCTTGTCGTTGGGGTCGCCGTGGGTCCATCCCTCGTCGGTCAGCCTCGTCTGCGCGGAGTGCGCCGGGAAGGACCCTTCGACCATCCCC
This sequence comes from Nostocoides sp. Soil756, assembly GCF_001428065.1. Classification (GTDB taxonomy): domain Bacteria; phylum Actinomycetota; class Actinomycetes; order Actinomycetales; family Dermatophilaceae; genus Phycicoccus. The sequence continues at coordinate 495,789 of NZ_LMSE01000004.1, read as the reverse complement.
GGCACCGCCACGACGTCCCATTCGAGACCCTTGGCGGCGTGCACGGTCATCACCTGCACGGCGTCGGGACGGGCCTCGACCCAGCCCAGGTCGAGCCCGCGCTCCTCGTCGACGGCGGCGTCGAGCCACGCCAGGAAGCCGCCGAGGGAGGTGCGGTCGGCGCTGGTCGAGAAGGCGGCGGCGACCTCGGCGAAGGCGTCGAGGTGGGCCCGGGCGGCGCCGGGGCTCCAGCCCGGGCGCGCCAGGACCTCGACGTCGAGACCGAGCGCGGTCTCGGCCTCGGCCGCGATCTCGGCCAGCCCGAGGCCGGTGAGGCCCCGCAGGCGTCGGACCGCCCGGCCGAGCCCGTCCAGCCGCTCGAGCGCGAGTGGGGAGAGCCGCTGACCCTCGTCACCCACCCACGCGGCCGGGGGCAGGTCGTCGAGGGCCTCGACGATGCTGGCCCGCTCGCTGGCGTCGGGGGCGAGGTCGCGCCCGCGGTCGTCCTCGCCGTCCCCTGTCGACGTGCGGGCCTGGCGCTGGCGCAGCCGGGCCCACTCCCCCAGCCCGTCGAGGTCGGCCACCCCGAGGCGACAGGACGGCCCGGTGAGCAGCCGCATCAGGTGGTCGCCGCGGGTGGGGTCCTGGACGACCCACAGCATCGCGACGAGGTCGGCGACCTCGGGGGTGTGCAGCAGGCCACCGAGGCCGACGACCTCGTACGGGACGCCGCGGGCCTCGAGCGCGTCGACGACCGGTCGGAACTGGGACCGCTTGCGGCACAGCACGGCCGCCGTCGCGGCGCGGTGCCGGGACCGGCGCTCCTGGAGCCAGACCGCGACGTGCTCGGCCTCGTCCTCGATGGTGAGGAGCCGCGCCACCGCGACGTGGCCGGGCCCGGCGTCGGCCCGCGCGACGAGCGACTCGACCGGCACCCGGGCGGAGGCCGACAGCGGCGCGGCCACGCGGTTGGCGACCGCGAGGACGGCGTGGTCGTTGCGCCAGCTCGTGGAGAGGTGCTGCACCCGGGCGGGCTCGGGATCGGCGAAGTCGGAGCGGAAGCGGTCGAGGGTGGTCGAGCTCGCTCCGCGCCATCCGTAGATGGACTGGTGGGGGTCGCCGACGGCGGTGACCGGCACCGGGTGGCCAGGGGCGACGAAGAGGGCGCGGAGCAGCTGGAGCTGGGCCTCGGAGGTGTCCTGGAACTCGTCGAGCAGCACCGCTCGGTAGCGCGCCCGTTCACCGGCCCCGACCTCGGGCACCTCGCGCGCGACCCGGGCCGCGAGCGCCATCTGGTCGGCGAAGTCCATGGCATCGCGCGAGCGCTTGAGCTCGGCGTAGCGCTGCACCAGGGGGAGGATCGCACGGCGCTCGCGCAGCACGGCGAGGGCGTCGCGCACCGGCGCCGGGTAGGCCTTGCGCTTCGAGCCGCCCCGGGGCACGGCCTCGAGGGTCGCGACGACCTCGTCGAGGTGGGCGGCCACGGCGTCGACGTCGACCAGGTGCTCCGCCATCTCCCCCGCGATGTCGACCAGCGCCGTGGTGACGGTGGACTCGGCCTTGTCGACACCCTCGACGTCGCCGTCCCACGACGCGACGGCCTCGTGGGCGAACTGCCAGGCCGCGGCCTCGCTGAGCAGGCGGCTCTCGGACTCGATGCCGAGCCGGACGCCGTGCTCGCGCACGAGCCCGGCCGCGTAGGAGTGGTAGGTCGAGACGGTGGGGCCGTCGTCGAGGACGGCCGCGCCCGCGTCGGTGCGTGGTGTCCACAGGCCCGCCTCGCGCAGGGCGGCCAGGCGCGCCGTGAGTCGCTCGCCGAGCTCGCCGGCCGCCTTACGGGTGAAGGTGAGGCCGAGGACCTGGTCGGGCTCGACGAGCTCGTTGGCGACGAGCCACACGACGCGGGCGGCCATGGTCTCGGTCTTGCCGGAGCCGGCGCCGGCCACGACGAGCAGGGGCGCGAGCGGAGCCTGGATGACGGCGGCCTGCTCGGCGGTGGGGGCGTAGGACTGGCCCAGGGCGCGGGCGAGGTCGACGGCGCTCCAGCGCAGGCCGGTGTCGGTGGTGGTCACAGGCGCCGGCCCTCCTCGCGCGCCGGGCACGAGGACTGGAGCTGGCACGACCCGCACCAGGTGCCGGGGGTGGCGGTGAAGACGGCCGCCCCCATCGCGTCGGCGGTGGTCTCGAGCAGCGCTGCGGCCCAGCCGGGCTCGGGGTCGTCGGCGAGCGGGGCCTGCACCTGGAGGGTGGTGCTCTTGTTGGCCGCCCGGCCGAGCTGGAGCAGGGCCGCCCCGCCCGACGCGTGGCCGTGGACGGCCAGGGCACCCGCCTCGACCGCCAGCTGGTAGACCCCCAGCTGGCCGTGCCGGCGCACCTCGTCGGCGGTCGGCTTGCTGGCGCCGGTCTTGAGGTCGACCACGCGCACCCGGCCCTGGCCGTCGACCTCGATGCGGTCGACACGCCCGCGCACCACGGCCCGGCCGAGAGCGACGCGCATCGCCTCCTCGGAGGCCGCGCGCCGCCAGCCGGACGCCGAGGACTCCGCGACGTACGTGGCCAGGCGCCCGGCCATCTGCTGGGCCCGGGCCAGGTCACGGCGCGAGAGCCAGCCCGGCGCCATCCCGAGCCGGCCCCAGCGCCGCTCGATCTCGGCGGCGTAGGTGGCGGCGTCGGTGTCGCCGAGGTCGTGGGCGACGTCGTGGACGAGGGTCCCGATGTCGGCCGCACCCACCGACGGGCCCTCGCCACCCGCCGAGCGCAGCGCCCACTGCAGCCCGCACCGGGCGAACCGGTCGATGGCCGACGGCGACACACCCACCGGTCGGTCGGGGGCCCGCCGCGGACGGTCGTCGGTGGTCTCGCGCAGGGCCCACCAGCGGCTCGGGTCGGCCCCAGGGACACCCTCGACGGCCAGCCGGGCCAGGGTGGCCACCGCCGCCCCGCGGACCTGGGGGTCGTCGGCCACCAGCTCGCGGCGCAGCTCGGCGACCAAGCCGGGGAGGGTCGCAGGCCGCGGGACGTCGGTGAAGGGCCGGGGCTCGGTGCGGGGGTCGACGACGTCGAGGTACGGCGAGGGCTGCTCGTCCTCGCTGCGCACCGCCGTGACGACCACTCGCTCACGCGCCCGGGTGAGGGCCACGTGGAAGAGCCGGGTCTCGTCGTGGCGCACCTGAGCCCGCGCGGCGCGGGCGTCGCCGGCGCGGCCGGTGACCACGTCGACGAGCTCGGTGGAGCGCAGCAGCGAGCCGCGCAGCCGCAGGTCGGGCCAGACCCCCTCCTGGACGCCTGCGACGACGACGAGGTCCCACTCGCGCCCGGCGGACGCCGCGGGCGTCAGCAGGGCGACGGACTCGCCGTCGGGGGCTCGGGCGACGAGGCTGTCGCCGGCGACGTCCTGGGCGAGCAGGTGGTCGAGGAACTGGGCGGGCGGGGCGGCGGGCAGCCGCTCGACGAACCGGCCGGCGGCGTCGAACAGGCCGAGTACGGCATCGAGGTCACGGTCGGCCCTGCGCCCCGCGGCGCCTCCGGCCAGCGCGCTCTCACGCCACGGGCCGGCCAGGCCGCTCGCGCGCCACATGGCCCACAGCACGTCCTCCACCCCCGCGCCCTCGGACAGGACGGCGACCGCGGCATCCAGCACGCGCGAGACCGCCCGGGCGGGCCGGGCCTCCGGGCCCAGGCGCTCGAGCACGAACGGTGCCAGCACTGCCTCGGCCAGCAGCACGTCGCTGGGCCGCCCCCCGCCGGACTCGAGCTCGAGGCGGCGCAGCGAGCGTCGCAGCCGGCGCAGCACGACGGCGTCGGCCCCGCCGACCGGAGAGGTCAGGACGTCGACCAGGGCGGCGGGGTCGAGGGTCTCGGCACCGGCCGACACCTCGAGCGCCATCCGCAGCAGGGCGAGGAAGGGGCGGACGGCCGGCTCGTCGCGGACCGGGAGGTCGGCGGTGGCGGTGCCGACCGGCACGCCCGAGCCGGTGAGCACCCGTCGCAGGGTGGCCGTGCGCGAGCCGCCGCGCACCAGTACCGCCATCCGCGACCAGGGCACCGAGGCCTCGAGGTGGGCCCGCCGCAGCAGGCCCGCGACCAGCGCGGCTTCCTGGGCGACGGTGCGCACGAGGTGGACCTCGACGGCTCCCCCCTCGCGGTCCGGGGCCGGCCGGCGGTGGGTCGCCCCCCCGACGACGCCGACATGCCCGACCACCCGGGTCGCCGCGTCCTGCACGACGGGCGGGCAGCGATGGCCGGTCGTCAGCACGATCGTGGTGGCGTCCGGCCAGGCACCGACGAACAGACGGGGGTCGGCGCCGCGGAAGGTCTGGGTGGAGGCATCGGGGTCGCCCAGCAGCACGAGGTCGACCGCGCCGGGCCCCACCACCGTGCGGAGCAGGCGCAGCCCGGCCGGGGTGAGGTCCTGGGCGTCGTCGACGACCACCAGCCGGACCCGCGCTCGGAGCCGGTCGAGCGCGACGGGGTCGTCCTCGAGATGGTCGGCGGCCGCGCCCAGGACCCACGCCGGGTCGAACGCACCGGGCGCGGACAGCGCGGTGACCTCGTCGTACTCGCGCAGCACGTCGGCGGCGGCCACCCACTCGGGCCGCTCGTGCTCGCGCCCCAAAGCGGCGAGGTCGTGGGGCTCGAGGCCCAGCTCGACGGCGCGCATCAGCAGGTCGCGCAGCTCGCCGCGGAAGGTGCGCGTGGGGAGGGCCAGCTGCAGGGATGCCGGCCACGTGGGCGCGGGGGCCTCGCCCGCGGCATGGCCGGTCAGCAGCTCGGCGAGGACGACGTCCTGCTCGGGGCCGCTGAGCAGCCGCGGCGGCGGGTCGCCAACTAGGGCCGCGGCCTCGCGCAGGATGCCGAAGCCGAAGGACTGGTGGGTGCGCGCCAGTGGCGTGGTGCTGGTGCCGCCGACGCGGGTGGTCAGGGCGTCGCGCAGGCGGGCGGCCGCGAGCCGGGTGGGGGCCAGCAGCAGGCACGCGTCGGCCCGTAACCCCTCGGCCACCCGTGCGGCCACCACCTCGACCGCGGTGGTGGACCGCCCCGTGCCCGGCGCCCCGAGGACCCGCAGGACCGGACCGCGGTGGTCGACCACGGCCTGCTGCGCGGCGTCGAGCACCACGGGGCCGGAGGCGGCCACGGGGTCGGGGCGGGTCAGGACGAGCACGCGAGCGATTCCATCACGCCATCCCGACACCCCGGTCTCGCCGCGGCGGAGGGGCCGGTCGGTCAGAGCCCGAGCACGGCCGCGACCCTCCGCGCCCCGTCGACCTCCGCCCGCAGCCGGGGGTCGTCGGCGTCGTGGAGCAGGCAGCTCGTGAACAGGCGGAACAGCAGACCGCGCGCCACGGCCTGCGCGGGGACGCCCAGCGCGTCGAGGAGCGACGGTGCGGCGTGGTGCCACGCGAGGGCGTCGGCCACGACGATCCCCTCCGCCCAGGACGCGGGTCGCCAGTACGGCGACACGTCGATGACGCCGGGCGGCATCCCGGCCTCGACCAGCACGTTGCGGGTCAGGTCGCCGTGGACGACCTGGGCCGGCCCGGGCGGTGCCGGCACGGCACGCAGCAGGGTGACCAGGGGCCGGGCGACGGCTGGCACCGCCGGGTCCGCCTCGCCCCAGGCGGCCCGGTCGGCCACGGCCCAGGCGTCGGTGCGGGCGTCGAGGAGGGCGGGCCGCTCCAGGTGCCGGCTGGCGCGGTGGAGGTCCCGGGATGCCGCCACGACGGCCGACCAGTCGGGCGGCCCCTCGTGGGCCGGCACCCCGGCCAGGACCGACTGCGCCCCCCAGCCGTCGACGACCCAGGCCCCGTCGGGGGTGGGCCGCACCTCGGCCAGGCGAAACCCCCGCTGCTCGACGGTGGCCAGCACCTCGCCGAGCCACCGCTGGTGGGCCGGGTCGGTGCCGGGCTTGAGCACGACCCCACCGACCCGCCAGACCGGGCCCGACCCTCCTGGCAGGGGGACGGGGTCACCGCGCAGCCCGAAGGCGTCGAGCACGCCCGGGGGTGGTGGCGACGACCGGCTCATGGAGGCATGGTCGCTCACCGGACCCGACCCCGGGCGGACCGGCGACGGCGGGTCAGAACGGGGGCGCGTCGACGGCCGGTGGA
>NZ_LMSE01000004.1:489448-489575 GCF_001428065.1 Nostocoides sp. Soil756 | reverse complement strand
GGTGGCGGCGTCGACCCACCCGAGCCCGGGCAGGTGCGTCCCGGAGACGGCGAACCCGGGGCTGACCTGCGCCATGGGTACCGGGGTGAGGTCCGGGTCGAGGGTCGTCGTGGTGGTCTGGAAGAGC
>NZ_LMSE01000004.1:488905-489381 GCF_001428065.1 Nostocoides sp. Soil756 | reverse complement strand
GGTGACCACCGGCACCCCGAGGGTCACCTGCGCCGACACCGTCACGTTGCGCAGGAGCAGGTCACCGAACGCGTCGGCCCGGGCTTCGGACAGGGTGAGGGTGTCGTCCACCTGCCGGTACTCCCCGGCGAGCTGCTCGGTGGCTGCCCACGCCGCGGCCACCGTGGCGGTCGGGAGGAGGGCGTACACGTCGGTCAGGCCGTCGGGGCCGGGCCGGACTTCGACGGTGCGGGTGCGGCGGGTCTTCGACACCTGCGCGGCGACCTGGTCGGCCGCCACCCGCGTCGTGACCCGCCGCACGTGCGCGGTGACCTGGNGGCATCCACCCGAGTGCACGCCTGGGCGTCCAGCCCGGCACAGGCGTCGACCACCTTGTGCGCGGTCGCCGCCGGGACGTCCCCCGCGAGGACCAGGTCACGCACGAGGGGGAACCGCTCACCCAACGCGGCGCCGAGGTGGACCTTCCGACCCGCCAG
>NZ_LMSE01000004.1:456581-488884 GCF_001428065.1 Nostocoides sp. Soil756 | reverse complement strand
CCCTGGGCGCCCTCGGCCGCGTTCACCACCCCCTGGAACTCACCGGCCAGCTCGTAACACTCGACGGCATCCAGGCTCCGGCCGTGCTCGGCCAGTTCACGCCCCAGCGCCGCGACCTCCGCGCGTGCGGCCGCGATACGGCTGCTGAGCTGCCCCCTGTCCATGGAGAAACACTACCCGAACAGGCGTAGGAGAGCAAGCGTCCATCCCCAGGTGTTCGCCTACAGCAGAGCGACTCTCATCCGCACCGCCGCGTCATTGTTCCGCCACCACGGCGCCCACTCGCCGCCCTTCCGAGCGCCCTCCCGGCTGGCCGGATCTCCCCCCGACTGCCCTGCTCGCACGCCATCCGAGACACCGACTCTCGCCCCTCGAGCCTCGACGCCGCCTCACAGCAGGGCGACGGTCCGCGGGTCCTCGGCGCCCTCGAAGAACCGGTCGAGCACGGCTCGGAACGGCGCCGCCGCCTCTCCGTCGGCCGCCCGCGCGAACACCGTCATCGACGACCGCAGCTTCATCGCGTCGACCGACCCGAGCACCACCTCGGCGTCACTCCCGCGCACTGCGAGCAGCGCCTCGACGCACGCCAGCAGCCGCGGCCCCAGCACAGGGTGGGCCAGGTACGCCCGCGCCTCGTCGAGTCCGCGCAGCCCGTACCGCTGCGACATCTCGCTGACCCCGAGCCCCGCCACCTGCGGCAGGACGAACCAGATCCAGTGCCCACGCTTGCGGCCCGCCCGCAGCTCGGCCAGCGCGGCGTCGTAGGCACCCCCGGCGTCCTGCGCCGTCACGAACCGCTCGATGCCTTCGGCCACCAGCCCTCCTCAGTACAGGGGCACCGACGGGTCGACGTCGCGCGACCACGCCAGGATGCCGCCCTCGACGTCGATCGCGTCCACCCCGCGAGCGCGCAGCAGGTCGACCGCCTCGGCCGAGCGTCCGCCGGACTTGCAGTGCACGTACACCCGCCCCGACGCGCCCGGCACCTCCACGCCGTCGCGCACCAGGGCGACCGGCACGAGCTCGGACCCGGGGATGGCGGCCACGTCACGCTCCCCGGGCTCGCGCACGTCGAGCAGCACGAAGCCGGTTCCCCCGGAAGCCCGTTCGTCGAGGAGGCGCGCCAGCTCGACGACGTCGACACTCGGGCGCGCCGCCTGCACCCTCTCCATGGCCTCCACGTCCTCGTCGCCGTCGGCCGCCGCGTGCGCCGTGGCCCAGCCGAGCGCGCGCGTGGCGTCGGCGCCGGACCCGCACACCCGACACTCGGGGTCGCGGCGCACCGGGACGGCGCCCCAGGTCTGCCGGAGCGCGTCGTGCACCAGCAGCCGGCCGACCAGCGGGTCACCGATGCCGGCCACGAGCTTGACCGCCTCGGTGGCCATCACCGACCCCACCGAGGCGCACACCGCCCCCAGCACTCCCCCGACGGCGCACGAGGGCACGGCCCCCGCAGGGGGCTGGGTCGGGAAGACGCAGGCGTAGCAGGGCCCCTCACCCGCCCACCACACCGACACCTGGCCGTCGAACCGGTACACCGAGCCCCAGACGTGCGGGATGCCGAGCCGCGCGCACGCGTCGCCGACCAGGTAGCGGGTCGGGAAGTTGTCGGCGCCGTCGAGCACCAGGTCGTAGTCGGCCAGCACGCCCAGCGCGCCCAGCGCGTCGAGGCGGTCGCGATGCCGCACGACGACGGTGTCGGGCGAGATGGCCGCCACCGCGTCGGCCGCGGAGTCGACCTTGGGGCGCCCCACGTCGTCGACTCCGTGCACCACCTGACGCTGGAGGTTGGTGACCTCGACGACGTCGTCGTCGACGACCCCGATGGTGCCCACACCGGCGGCCGCGAGGTAGAGCAGCGCCGGCGAACCGAGACCGCCGGCCCCCACGACCAGGACCCGGGCCGAGCGCAGCCGCCGCTGCCCATCGAGGCCGAGGTCGGGCAGCAGGAGGTGGCGGGCGAAGCGCGTGCGCTCGGCCCCCGAGAGCTCGGGGCCGAGGGGCACCAGCGGGGGTCGCGCCATGGCGCGAACCTAACACCCGGGTGCACGCCCCCGGCGGGGGCGCTACCGCTCCGTAGGATGGCGCGCGCACATCGGCGACGGAGGACCCATGACCAGCACCACAGGCTCCCGCAGCGCTCGCATGCCTCGCAGCGAGCGGCGCGCCCAGCTGCTCAAGGCGGCCCAGGCCGTGTTCGTGCAGTCGGGCTACCACGCCGCGGCGATGGACGAGATCGCCGAGCGCGCTGGCGTGTCGAAACCCGTGCTGTACCAACACTTCCCCGGCAAGCTCGACCTCTACCTGGCCCTGCTCGACACCCACTGCGACACCCTCGAGCAGCTCGTGCGTCGCGCCCTGGGCGCGACCGACGGCGACAACGAGGCCCGGGTGCGCGCCACCGTCGCCGCCTACTTCGACTTCGTCACCCGCGAGGACGCCGCCTTCCGGATGGTGTTCGAGTCCGACCTCACGAGCGTCCCGCAGGTGCGGGCCCGCCTGGACTCGGTCGAGATGGCGTGCGCCGAGGCGATCGCCGAGGTCATCGCCGAGGACACCGGGGCCGACGACGAGCGCGCGCTGCTCCTGGGGTCGGCCCTGGCCGGGATGGCCCAGGTGTCGGCGCGGCACTGGCTGGCCCAGGACGGCGGCATCCCCGAGGCCGAGGCCGCCGCCGTCATCAGCGCCCTCGCCTGGCGCGGGCTCGGCTCATTTCCCAAGGTCGGCGACTGACGGGCTGACGGCCGCGCTCGCACGCTGAGCCCAGAGCGAACACGGGCCGCCACCTGGAACAGGGGGTCCGGCCGGGCGGTTAGCCTGGGCAGGAGTCCCCAACCCGCCGCGGGCCGGTCCCGCGCGTGAACGAAAGGTCGTGCCCCGTGGAGGTCACCATCGGTGTCCAGAACGTCTCCCGCGAGCTCACCGTCGAGACCGACGCCGACGCCGCCGAGGTGGCCCGCGCCGTCGACGCCGCCCTCGCCACCCCCGACGGCGTGCTGCGGCTGACCGACACCAAGGGCCGCACCGTGCTCGTCCCGGGTCGCTCCATGGGCTGGGTCCAGGTCGGCGAGACCGAGAAGGGCAAGGTCGGGTTCGGCAACGTCTGACGGAGGCGCGGTTCCCCGTTTCGGCGCGGATAAACGTCTCTGACCAGCGCGGACGCTGGAGACCGACCCGCCGTGTCGAACGTTTGACCGAAGTTCGTCGAAGGTCTAGCGTCGTTGGTGCGCCGGCACCCTGGCGCTCGGCCTCGACCCTAGGCGGTCGTGGTCGGAGTCTTAGACCACGGGGCAGAACGTCCCAAAAGGAGACACCGTGATCGTCGGAATCATCGGCACCATCATCTTCGGTGCCATTGTCGGAATCCTCGCTCGCCTTGTTCTCCCGGGCAAGCAGAACATCAGCACCCTCATGACGGTCGTTCTCGGCATCCTGGGAGCCCTCGTGGGCTACTGGATCTGGGGAGCCCCGAAGGACGATGGCAGCATCGACTGGCTGCGCTGGATCACCTCGGTGATCGTCGCCGCCGTCTTCGTCGTCATCTACGAGCGCATCTCATCCCGTCGCGGGATCACGCGCTGACGTAGCACGACGTAGCGACCTTCCGGGTCGAGCACACGAAGGCCCCCGCCATCTCGGCGGGGGCCTTCGTGGGTCATGGGGTCGCCTCACCGCCGACCGTGGCGCGGAAACCGGGCCTCAGGCCTCCAGCCCCAGCCGCGCCATCCGCGCCTGGTGGTTGTCGGTGAGCCGGGTGAACATCCGGCCCACCTCCGCCAGATCGGCCCCGCCGCCGACCAGCAGGGCGGCCATGGCGTCGCGCTCGACCGCCACGGCCTGCGCCTGCGACAATGCCTCCCCCATCAGCCGCCGGCCCCACAGCGCGAGCCGCCCCGCCGCCCGGCGGTCGGTGCGGATGGCGTCGCGCACGATCTGCACGATGAAGTCGGCGTGGCCGTCGTCCTCGAGCGTCGCCCGCATCACGGCCCGGGTGTCCTCGTCGACGAAGGCCGACATCTCGCGGTAGAAGTCCTTGGCGATGCCGTCGCCGACGTAGGCCTTGACCAGCCCCTCGAGCCAGCCCTTGGGGCGGGTGCGCTCGTGGAACGCGGTGATGGGCGAGACGAAGGGCGCCATCGCCGCGTCGGGGTCGATCCCGCGCTCGCGCATGTGCTCGACCAGCTGGGTGAAGCGCGCGAAGTCGCTGCACGCCACCTGCCCCATCGACGCCTTGAGCGCCAGCGTGGGAGCCAGGTCAGCGTCGACGGCCATCCGGATGAACGCCGTCAGCTCGCCGTGCGCGAGCACGCCGAGGAGGTCGACCACGGCGGCGCCCGGCGGGGTGGGGTCCATGGTCAGCGAGCCTAACCGGTAGCATGGCCGCGTCCACGGTGCCCGGTCGGCACGAACGTGAGTGACCTTGATGGGTGGGAGCCCGGCGTCGCAGTCCACGCCCCCCCACCCCCGAAGACCCCCGATCGGCCCGCAGCTCCTGCGCAGGCGCCCCGGCGCGCCCGCCGACCGGAAGAGAACCCATGACCGACGTCACCGACACGCCCACCGTGCCCGACGAGGCGACCGCTCCCGCCGCCGCGGCGGCCCCGGAGCCCACCTTCGCCGACTTCCCCATCCACCCCGACATCGTCGCCGCGCTGGCCGAGCACAACATCACCAGCCCGTTCCCCATCCAGGCCATGACCCTGCCGGTCGCGCTCGGCGGCCACGACATCATCGGCCAGGCCAAGACCGGCACCGGCAAGACCCTCGGCTTCGGCATCCCGATCCTGAACCGCGTGGTCTCCCCCGACGACGCCGCGTTCGCCACCCTGCCCGCCGCCGGCAAGCCGCAGGCCCTGGCTGTGGCCCCCACCCGCGAGCTCGCCGTGCAGGTCTCCGGCGACCTCGAGCGGGCCGGGCGCAAGCGCGGCATCCGCGTGCTCACCGTCTACGGCGGCCGCGCCTACGAGCCGCAGGTCGAGGCGCTGCGCCGCGGCGTCGAGGTCGTCGTCGGCACCCCCGGCCGCCTCATCGACCTGGCCCAGCAGGGCCACCTCGACCTCGGCAACGCGCGCATCGTCGTCCTCGACGAGGCCGACGAGATGCTCGACCTCGGGTTCCTGCCCGACGTCGAGAAGATCCTCGCGATGACCCCCGCCGGCCGCCAGACGATGCTGTTCTCGGCCACCATGCCCGGCGCCGTCGTCACCCTCGCGCGCCGCTACATGAACCAGCCGACGCACATCCGCGCGATGGGCGACGACCAGGAGAACGCCCACACGGTCAAGGCCGTCGAGCAGTTCGTCTACCGCGCCCACGCGATGGACAAGGTCGAGATGCTGGCCCGGATGCTGCAGGCGAAGGACCGCGGGCTGACCATCATCTTCAGCCGCACCAAGCGCACCGCCGCCAAGGTCGCCGACGACCTCGCCGAGCGTGGCTTCGCGGCCGCCGCCATCCACGGCGACCTCGGCCAGGGCGCGCGCGAGCAGGCCCTGCGCGCCTTCCGCAACGGCAAGGTCGACATCCTCGTCGCCACCGACGTCGCGGCCCGCGGCATCGACGTCGACAACGTCACCCACGTCATCAACTACCAGTGCCCCGAGGACGAGAAGACCTACCTGCACCGCATCGGGCGCACCGCCCGGGCCGGCAACACCGGCATCGCGGTCACCTTCGTCGACTGGGACGACCTGCACCGCTGGGGCATGATCAACCGGGTCCTCGACCTGGGGATGCCCGAGCCGGTCGAGACCTACTCCTCCTCGCCGCACCTCTACTCCGACCTCTCGATCCCCGAGGGCTCCAAGGGGCGCCTCCCTCGCTCCCTGCGCACCCGCGAAGGTCTCGGCGCCGAGGTGCTCGAGGACCTCGGTGAGACCGGCAAGTCCGGGGGGCGGGGTGGGCGCGGAGGCCGAGACGGCGGCGGCCGGGGCAGCCGTGACAGCGGCGGCCGGGGCGGCCGCGACGGCGGTTCCCGCGGCGGTGGCCGCGAGCGTTCCGAGGGTCGCACCGACCGTCCCGACACCCGTACCGAGGACGGCGCCGAGCGCCCGCGCCGGAGCCGCAGCCGTCGCCGTACGCGTGGCGGGGAGCCGGCCGGCGGGGCCACCCAGGCCTGAGCCCACCCGTCCACGAACGAGCGCGCCGTGACCCCGAGGGGTCACGGCGCGGTCGTGTCAGAGCCCGTTCCGCCGAACGCCCACGCGGGGGCGCCGGTTCCTGTCACCCTGGGGACGACAACGGCCGTCGGTACCACGAGGGATGCCGACGGCCGTTGCCGTGCCTGCGGTCAGGCCGCGGGGGTGATGGTGCTGGTGTCGATCACGTAGCGGTAGCGCACCTGGGAGCCGACGACCTTGTCGTAGGCGTCGCCGACCTCGTCGGCCGAGATGACCTCGACGGTGGCGCCGATGCCGTGCTCGGCGCAGAAGTCGAGCATCTCCTGGGTGCCCTTGATGCCGCCGATGTTGGAGCCGGTCAGGACCTTGTCGCCCATGATCAGAGACCCGAAGTGCAGGCTCTGGGGCTTCTCGGGCAGGCCGACCATCACGAAGGTGCCGAAGGTCTTCAGCAACCGCAGGTACTTGTCGACCGGCAGGTCGGCCGAGACGGTGCAGAGGATGAGGTCGAACTGGCCGCGCAGGTCCTTGAAGGTCTGCTCGTCGCTGGTGGCGCGGTAGTCGCTCGCCCCGAACTTGCGTCCGTCCTCCTCCTTGGAGAGCGTCTGCGACAGGACGGTGACGTCGGCGCCGAGCGCGGCGGCGATCTTGACGCCCATGTGGCCCAGGCCGCCCATCCCCACGACGGCGACCTTCTTGCCCGGGCCGGCGCCCCAGCGCACGAGCGGGGTGTAGGTGGTGATGCCGGCGCAGAGCAAAGGCGCGGCCTGCGAGAGCTCGATGCCCTCGGGGATGCCGAGCACGAACCGCTCGCTGGCGACGACCTGCTGGGCGTAGCCGCCGGTGGTCCACTCGCCGTCGTAGCCCTGGTCGTTGTAGGTGCCGACCGAGCCCTTGGTGCAGAAGTTCTCGTGGTCGTCGCGGCACATCTCGCACTCGCCGCAGGAGTCGACGAGGCAGCCGACGCCGACGCGGTCGCCGACCTTGTACTTGGTGACGGCGTCGCCGACGGCCGCGACGGTGCCGGCGATCTCGTGCCCCGTGACGAGCGGGAAGTGGGCGGCGCCCCACTCCTCGCGCACGGTGTGGATGTCGGAGTGGCAGATGCCGGCGTAGGCGACGTCGATGCGCACGTCGTCGGGGCGCAGGTCGCGCTGCTCGATGGTGCCCTGGCGGAAGCCGGAGGTCGCGGAGTCGGCGATCAGTGCGGGGGTGGTGGAGGTCATGATGCCGACTCTAGGGAGCCGCCCGGCGCGGGGTCCAACCAGCACTGTCGACCCCGTGGTGAACGTTCTCACCGCGCCCGTGGGAATACGGTCAGAGGGTCTCGAGCAGGCTCGCGGCGACCTCGCGGTAGGCCCGGGCGCCTTTGGACGTGCGGGCCGTGGCGAGGATCGAGCGACCCACCGCCGGGGCCTCGGCGAAGCGCACCGTCTTGGGGATCGGCGGAGAGAGGACGGGCAGGCCGTACCGCTCGCCGACGTCCTCGAGCACCTCGCGGGCGTGCGTGCTGCGCCCGTCGTAGAGCGTGGGGAGGATGCCGAGGACCTTCAGCTTCTTGTTGAGGATGCGCTTGACGTCCTTGACGGTGTCGAGCAGCTGGCCGACGCCGCGGTGGCTGAGCATCTCGCAGGGCATGGGGATGACCAGGCCCTGCGCGGCCGTGAGGGCGTTGAGGGTGAGCACGCCCAGGCTCGGGCTGCAGTCGAGCACGATGACGTCGTAGTCCCTGCGCACGCTCTCGAGCGCGTCGCGCAGCACGTACTCGCGCGCCGGGCGACCCAACAGCACGGCCTCGACGCCCGCGAGCTCGATCGAGCTGGGCACCAGGTCGACCCCGTCGTCGCAGCGGTGCACGACGTCGGCCACGGTCGCGGCGCCGAGCAGCACGTCGTGGATCGAGGCTTCGACGGTGTCGGGGTCGACGCCGAGGCTGAAGGTCAGACACGCCTGAGGGTCGAGGTCGACGAGCAGGACCCGCCGACCGGCTTCGGCGAAGGCCGCCCCCAGCGAGGCGACGGAGGTCGTCTTGGCCACGCCGCCCTTCTGGTTGGCCAGGGCGATGATCGTGGCCTTGCGCGTGGACGCCATCGGGCGAGCCTTTCGGACGGGGGCCGCGGGGGGACGCTCCGATCCTCTCATCCGGCCCGGTGCTGCCCCGACGCCAGCACGAAGCGCCGGAAGGCGACCGCCGAGGGCAGCAGCGGACGACTCTCCACCCAGGCCAGCCCCACCTCACGGTGCGCCTCGGGGTCGGTGAGGGGCACCAGCCGGGTGCGTGCGAAGGTGGTCGGGGTCGGCAACCCCTGGGCCGGCACGACCGCCACCCCGAAGCCCGCGGCCACGAAGCCCCGGATGGTCGGCAGGTCCGCCGCCTCGACCGAGATGTCGGGTTCGAAGCCCGCGCTGCGACAGAGCTCGCGCACCTGCTCGCGCATCCCCGACGGGGCCGCCCGCATGACGAAGGGCTCACCGGCCACCTCGGCCAGCGACACCCGAGCACGGCCGGCCAACGGATGCCCGAGGCCCACGGCCAGCACCAGCGGCTCGACGAGGACCCGCTGCCACGCGATGCCCTGGCCGGCCAGCCGGTGCGCGGTGAGCTCGAGGTCGGCCCGCCGGGTACTCAGCTGCGTGGACGGTCGGCCGTGCTCACCCACCTGGGTGCGTTCGAGGTCGATCCGCACCCGAGGGTGCTCCCGGCGGAAGGCTCCGACCAGACCCGGGACCAGCCAGCTCCCCAGGCTCAGCGGAAAGGCCAGGGTGACCACACCGCTCTCCGGGTCGACCAGCTCGGAGACCGCGGCCAGGCCGTCGTCGAGGCTGTTGACCAGGGTGTCGACGTGGCGTTTGAAGGCCGTGCCGGCGTGGGTCATCCGCAGCACCCGCCCCTGGCGGTGCAGCAGCGCCGTGCCCACCTCGTCCTCGAGGCGGGCCAGCGCGCGCGAGACGCCGGGCTGGCTCACGCCGAACACGTCGCTCACCTCGGTGACGGTGTAGCCGTCGGCGACGAGCTGGAACCAGCGCAGCGTGTCGGTGTCCATTCCATGACGATAGTGCATTCTATCTATGCCCCGATTTCATTGGACGCATGGGTGAAGGGAGCGAACACTGGAGTCATGACCACCAGCACCGCACTCTGGACCACCGTCAAGGACGACCTGCGCGAGCGCCGTGAGCAGCGCGCCGCAGCCCGCCGGCTGCGCGAGGACCTCTCGACCTACCGGACGCCGACCGAGATCGAGGACCTCCTCGCCATGGTCGACGCCCAGGACGCGGCCGGCAACGGCGTGGCCGAGGCCCCGCTCATCCGCGGCATCCTCAACGACAACCTGCAGGCCTACTACCACCACCAGTCGCCGGTGCGCCGCGCCGTCGGCCTCTGAGCCGACCGGCTCAGACCCGCGGGGTGGTGTCGGTGCCCGGCACCACCTGCAGCCCGATCGGGCCCGGGTTCCAGGCCACCTCCCAGCGCACCCCGTCGGGGTCGGCGAAGTACCCCGTGTAGCCGCCCCACGCGCGGTCAGCGGCGAGCCGCACCTGTGCCCCTGCGGACGCGGCGAGGCCCAGCACCTCGTCGACGAGCGCGGGGGTCTCGACGTTGTGGGCCAGGCTGAACGGCAGCACCCCGGGCCCGCTGACCGTGCTCTCGCCGACCTCGGCCTCGAAGGCCGCCCGGTCCCAGAGCGAGAGCACGAGGCGCTCCCCGGCCCCGAGCATCACCACCTCGCCGGGCACGTCGAGCGCGGGCTCCCACCCCAGCCCCTCGACGTAGAAGCGCCGAGAGGCCGCGAGGTCGGCGGTGGCGATGCTGACGAACGAGATGCGCTGATCCATCCCCTGACCCTGACACGGGCCGGTGACAGCGACGCCCTCAGTCGTCGCCCAGCGCCGCCCAGTCGGACTTCTCGGGTGCTGCGGCCCGCCCCTCCGGGCAGTGCGCCCGCAGGTCGCACCAGGAGCACAGCGGCCCGGTGACCGCGGGAAAGAGGTCGGACGCGGCGCCGTGGCGGGCGTGGTCGGCGTCGGCCCGACGCGCGTCGCGCATGATCGAGCGGGCCCGCTCCACGTGCCGAGCGAGCGACTCGGGCGTGTGCTCGTGGGCGGCCACCGTGCCGCTGGGGACGTGGTGCAGCTCGACCCGGCGCACCGGGCGGCGGAACATCTTCCAGACGGCCGCCGCGTAGAGGGCCATCGGCATCGAGGTCCGGGCGTCGTCGTCGGTGGAGGGGACCCGGGAGGTCTTGTAGTCGACGACCACGAGCTCGCCTCCGCGGTCGTCCAGCCGGTCGATGCGGCCCTGGATGCGCAGGTCGCCGCTGACGAACGAGGCGGTGCGCTCGATGCCGACCGGTCGCGCCTGCGGCGGGTGCGCCTCGAGGTAGGCGGTGACGGCGTCGCGCATCCGCGACCTCCAGCGTCGGGACTGCTCGCCGTCGCGGAAGCCGACGTCGATCCAGGCCTTCTCGACGAGGCGCCCGCCCGCCACGGGGTCGGGGGCCGGCAGGTCCCAGTAGTCGCGCAGGGCGTTGTGGACCGCGATGCCGAGCGAGGTGTGCGCCCGCGGGCGGCGCTTCTCGGGCGACGGCCGGTCGAGGTAGGTCATCCGGTAGCGGCGTGGGCAGTCGAGGAACGCCAGGAGCTTGCTGGGGCTGCCGCCCCACAGCGGCTCGGGCATGCCGGGGAGCGCCGCCTGCGCCGCCGGCGTCGCCCCGGCCCCCTCGATGCCCATCCACCGACCGTAGCGCCCGGCACCCACGTCGCCGCGCTCGTCCCCAGGAACGGCCTCGGAGTGACACACTGGCCCCGCCATGGCCATCTCCTCGTTCGACCTGTTCTCCGTGGGCATCGGGCCCTCCAGCTCCCACACCGTGGGCCCGATGCGGGCCGCGCACACCTTCGCGGCGGGGCTGCGCGACGACGGGCTGCTGCCCCGGGTGGGTCGGGTGCGCGGGGAGCTCTTCGGCTCGCTGGGCGCCACCGGCCACGGGCACGGCTCGGTCAAGGCGGTCCTGCTGGGCCTCGAGGGCGAGTCGCCGGAGTCCACCGACCCGCGCGCCGCCGAGGGCCGGGTCGACGAGGTGCGTGCCACCCGCGTGCTGCACCTGGGCGGCACGCACGACATCGTGTGCGATCCGGACACCGATGTGCTGCTGCACCGCCGCGCGACCCTGCCGTTCCACAGCAACGGGATGCGCTTCACCGCCTGGGCCTCCCCGGAGCCCGTCGAGGGCGAGGAACCCCTCCGCACACGCGAGTACTACTCGGTGGGCGGCGGCTTCGTCCTCGACCAGGACGAGGTGGGGCAGGGCGCGATCGTCCCCGACGCCACCCCCGTCCGCCACCCCTTCACCACCGGCGACCAGCTGCTGCAGCGCTGCGACGAGACCGGGCTGCCGGTCAGCGGCGTAATGCTGGCCAACGAGACCGCCTGGCGCACCGAGGCCGAGGTCCGGGCGGGCCTGCTGCACCTCTGGGCGGTGATGCAGGAGTGCGTCGAGAACGGGTGCCGCACCGAGGGCGTGCTGCCCGGCGGGCTCAAGGTGCAGCGCCGCGCACCGCGCCTGGCCCAACAGCTGCGCGACGAGGAGACCGCCGACCCGCTGGCCGCCATGGACTGGGTCACCCTCTACGCCCTCGCGGTCAACGAGGAGAACGCCTCGGGAGGTCGCATCGTCACGGCCCCCACCAACGGTGCGGCCGGGATCATCCCCGCCGTCCTGCACTACTACACCCGTTTCGTCCCGGGGGCCGACGACGACGGCGTCGTCCGCTTCCTGCTGACGGCGGCGGCCATCGGCACGCTCTACAAGGAGAACGCCTCGATCTCGGGCGCCGAGGTCGGCTGCCAGGGCGAGGTCGGCTCTGCGTGCTCGATGGCGGCCGGAGCTCTCACCGAGGTGCTGGGCGGGACCCCGAAGCAGGTCGAGAACGCCGCCGAGATCGGGATCGAGCACAACCTGGGGCTGACCTGCGACCCGGTGGGCGGCCTCGTGCAGATCCCGTGCATCGAGCGCAACGCGGTGGCCTCGGTCAAGGCGATCACCGCCGCCCGGCTCGCCCTGCGCGGCGACGGACGCAACGTGGTCTCGCTCGACAAGGCCATCAAGACCATGCGCGACACCGGGCGCGACATGAAGGTCAAGTACAAGGAGACCGCCCGCGGCGGCCTCGCGGTCAACGTCATCGAGTGCTGACCCGTCCCCCTCGGGGGCGACGCGGCACGCCGCGGGACGCCCTTGGGCGCCCGAGGGCGCATACTGGAGGGGTGACACAGCGACGAGCCTCCGAACCCAAGTACTCCGCCAGGAGCCCGTTCAGTGCTCGCCCGGCCCCGGTGATCGAGGACTTCGCGGTCGGCGACCGCGTCACCCACGACAAGTTCGGCCTCGGCCGCGTCATCACCCAGGAGTCGGCCGCGGTCGTCGTCGACTTCGGCGAGGCGCAGCGCGCCCGCATCGTCAGCCCCTACACCCGGCTCACGAAGATCTGACCCTCCCGGCCCCGCGCCGCCGCCAGCCGGGGCGCCGCGTGGCCCGCCGCGAGGGCCAGGCACACCCCGGCCGCGCCGAGCCAGAGCACCGCCGGCCCCCGCGCCAGCAGCGCCGCCCCCACCAGGGGCGCCGCCACCGTCGCCACCCCCCAGGCCAGACCCTGGACGGTCATCACGGCCGCCTCGGCCCCCGGGGCGACCAGGCGGGAGGCCACCGCCTGCTGGGTCCCCACGACCAGGCTGGCCGCGGCCCCGTCGAGCACCGCCCCGAGGGCCAGCGCCGGCAGCCCCCCGACGGCCCAGACCGCCAGGGCCGCCCCGAGCAGGGCGTAGCCCACGGCCAGCACGGTGGGTGCGCTCACCCGCAGCTCCCAGCGGGCCAGCAGCCGCTGGGCGGCGAGGGCGGCCGCGGCCGACAGCGAGATCAGGAGGGCGGCCACCGACGGCGGGTGCCCGGTGCGGTCGAGGACCACGGGCAGCATCAGGACGACGACCATGACCACCGTGCACGGGACGCAGCACAGCGCCGTCCAGGCCAGCAGGCGCCGGTCCAGGGCGGCCCGCCAGGGTCGCGCGGCGGC
The DNA here is from genome assembly GCF_001428065.1 of Nostocoides sp. Soil756. Classification (GTDB taxonomy): domain Bacteria; phylum Actinomycetota; class Actinomycetes; order Actinomycetales; family Dermatophilaceae; genus Phycicoccus. The sequence goes on along the minus strand of NZ_LMSE01000004.1, from coordinate 475,691 downwards.
CCGGCCGCCGGGCGGCGCGAGGCGCGGCAGCAGGACCGCGACCAGGGCGGCGGCCGCCAGGCTGGTGGCGGCGTCGACGGCGAACAGCGCGCCCACGCCCCACCGCGTGACCAGGGCGGCCACGAGCCCGGCCACCACCCCCGCCACCGCTACGCAGGCCCACAGCAGCGAGAACCGCGACGCCCGGCGCTCGGGCTCGACCCCCAGGAGCACCGCGGTCTGGGTCGCGGGCTCGACCACCTCGTAGGCCAGGCCCAGCAGGACGACCCCGACGACCACCACGGCCAGCGAGCCGCCGGCCGCGACGACGGCCTGGGCGACGCCGGCGGCGGCGAGCCCGCCGACCAGCGCCACGCGCGGGCCCCAGCGCGTCGTGACCACGCCGCCGAGCACCCGCGAGGGGATGGTGCACAGGCCGAACACGGCCAGCACGGTGCCGGTGGTGGCCAGCGGCACCCCGAGGTCACGGGTCATCCGGACGCCGAGGAACGCCATCCCCGCCCCACCGAGACGGTTGACGACCCGGGCGGCGACCAGCACCTGCATGACTGACATACGCTGAGTGAGCAGTGACATGCCCTCGACCCTAGGTAACCTCTGACATGCGTTTCAACAGTCACGTCGACCGTACCGTCGACGCCACCGTCCGCCTCGTCAACGCTCTCTCCTCCGGCCTCGACGGCGGGCGCCCGCACGAGGCTCCGCAGGGTGCGGCGCTGCGGGAGGCGGTGGTCGCGGTCGTGCGCTACGACGGGTACGAGCCCCGCCCGTCGGTCGCCGAGGTCGAGGCCCTGCGCGCCGAGGTGCTGGCGGCCCGGCAGGTCTTCGAGGCGCTCGACGCCGCCGACGACGACACCGCGGCCGGGCTGGTCAACGCCATGCTGCGCCGCACCCAGGCCCATCCCGAGCTCGACCGGGACGACGACGGCGGCTGGTCGATCCACTTCCACGGCCCCGACACCACCTTCGCCCGCGGCTGGTCGGCGGGGTTGGCGGCCGGGCTCGCCATGGCGATCGGGGGCGACCTCGGCTCACGCCTGGGCGTCTGCGCCGCGTCCGAGTGCGACCGGGTGTGGGTGGACCGTTCGCGCAACACCCACCGCCGGTTCTGCTCGCTGCGCTGTCAGAACCGCGTCAAGGCGGCCGCCCACCGGCTCAGGACGCGAGGTCCCCGACCTCGGTGAGCGGCGCCGGGAAGGCTCGTACCCCGGCCCCGGTGGCCAGGTAGGCGCCCACCAGCGGGACGCCCCCGGCGCGGCAGGCCCCGAGGGCGGCGTCGTGCCAGGCCCGGTCGGTGTCGGTGAGCAGGACCGAGCCCAGCCGGCCGCGGGCGAACACGACCGCGCCACCACCGGAGGCCACCATCCGCGCGAGCTCTTCGAGGAAGGGGACGAGGTCGGCGGGGTCGGCATCGGGCGGGATGTCGCCGACGACGCACGGCTGCACCAGCCGCCGGTGGTCGTCGAGCAGGAGAAGACCGACGCAGCCGGACTCGCGGTCGGCGTCGCCGACCAGGAGGTCGACGACGTCGGCGGTCAGGGCGGGGTCGTCGAGCGGGTGCTGGTCCCAGCCGTCGGGGAGGTTCTCGAAGGTCATGCCCCCAGCCTGTCGAAACTCGCCCCGAGGGCCGTCGGGTTTTCCACAGGGCCGGCTCACGGCCCTAGCGTGGGCGCATGGCCCACGACTCCGTCGACGACGACCACACCCGCCCGACCGGCACCGACGACGCCACCGTCGCCGCCCTCGGCACGCTCTCGGAGGCCCTCGAAGTGGTCGAGGAGGCCCGGGGCCACCTCTACGCCTTCCACCGGCGGTGCGGCACTGCCGACCGCACCCTCGGCGAGGCCGTCGACCAGCTGCGGGCGGCCGGCCACGACGAGCTCGCCGACCGCGTCGAGACCGACCTCGTGGGGCGCAACATCCTGGCGGGCCGCTGGTCCTTCCAGGTCGTCGAGGAGTACGACGACGGCTACTACGCGCGCTTCCGCGAGCACGAGCGGGCCGCGCGCGAGGAGCTGATGGCCGGCCGCCGGCACGTCTTCGAGGCCGAGATGAAGCAGGACCGGCGCACCCACGGCCGCGCCGGCCACGCCGCGACGCCCGAGGACTCGGCCCGCGGCTGACCTCAGCTGAAGACGACGGTGCGCCGGCCGTTGAGCAGGATGCGCGACTCGCAGTGCCAGCGCACGGCGCGCGCGAGCACCCGCGACTCGACCTCCTCGCCCGCCCGCACGAGCTCCTCGGGCGTCATCCGGTGGTCGGCCCGCACCACGTCCTGCTCGATGATCGGGCCCTCGTCCAGCGCCGGCGTCACGTAGTGCGCGGTGGCTCCGATGATCTTCACGCCCCGCTCGAACGCCTGGTGGTAGGGCTTGGCGCCCTTGAACGAGGGCAGGAACGAGTGGTGGATGTTGATGACGCGCCCGGCGAGCTCACTCGACAGGCCGTCCGAGAGCACCTGCATGTAGCGGGCCAGCACGACGAGATCGACGTCGTGCTCGGCCACGAGGGCCCGTAGGGCGCCCTCGGCCTCCGTCTTGGTGTCGGCCGTGACCGGCACGTGGTGGAACGGGATGCCGTAGGAGGCCACGAGCGGCTCGAGGTCGCGGTGGTTCGACACCACGGCCGGGATCTCGAGGTTCAGCGCGCCCGAGCGCCAGCGGAAGAGCAGGTCGTTGAGGCAGTGCCCGAAGCGGCTGACCATCACCACGGCCCGGTAGGGGCGGGCGGCATCCCGGATGGTCCAGTCCATGCCGTACTGCTGCGCCACGGGGGCGAACAGGGCGCGCCAGCCGTCGGCACCGGGGTCGGCGTCGGCCACCGAGTAGCGGATGCGCATGAAGAACTGGTCGGTGCCGACGTCGTCGAACTGCTGGCTCTCCTCGATGTTCGCACCGCGCTCGAACAACAGGGCGGTGACCGTGGCGACGATCCCGCGACGGTCGGGGCAGGACAGGAGCAGGACGTACTCGGGCACGCCCCCACCGTACGGAAGGCCCACCGCCGGTGCGCTCCGGTCCGCGTCAGTGGGCGGGGGTGCCCTCGCCGTTGACGAACGCGATGACGGCGTTGGCGATCATCTGGACCGCGATGGCCGACAGCAGCAGGCCGGCGATCCGCGACAGCAGCACGATGCCGCTGTCCTTGAGGAAGCGCGCCAGCGGCGACGCGAACCGGAAGACCAGGTAGACCACGAGCAGCGCGGCGGTCAGCGCGGCGCCGACCGCGACCAGGCCGCCGGCCCCCCCGGCCCGCTGCACGGCGAGCATGGTGGCGACGATGGCTCCGGGGCCGGCCAGCAGCGGCGTCCCCAGGGGCACCAGGGCGACGTTGACCCCGGCGTCGGCCAGCGACTCCGACTCCGAGCCGGTGAGCAGCTGCAGCGCCACGACGAGGAGCAGCAGACCGCCGGCGGCCTGGAGCGCCGGCAGGGTGATGCCGAGGTAGTCGAGGATGCGCTGGCCGAAGACCGCGAACGAGGCGATGACGCCGAGCGCCACGAGACTCGCGCGGCGAGCGGCGGAGATCTTCTGCTGCGGGGTCAGGGGCCCGGTGAGGGCGAGGAAGATCGGGATGGCGCCGGGCGGGTCGAGGATGACGACCAGCGTGACGAACGTCGTCGTGAAGACCGGCAGGTCGAACCAGCTCACGGGCGCACCACCGCCACGCCGGTGGCCTGGGCCTCGATGGCGGCGAGGACCTCGGGCTCGGTGGTGTTCTCGCCCAGGCGGTTCCGCTTGCCGGTGCCGTGGTAGTCGCTGGAGCCGGTGACCAGCAGGCCGAGCGCGCCCGCGAGGTCGACGAGCTCGCGGACCGCGGCCTCGTCGTGGTCGCGGTGGTGGGCCTCGAGGCCGGCCAGGCCCGCGGCGGCCAGCTCCTCGACGAGATCGCGCCCCACCACGCCGGTACGGGTGCGCGAGAGCGGGTGCGCCACCACGGGCACCCCGCCGGCCGCCCGCACGACCTCGACGGCGCGCACGGGATCGGGTGCGTAGTGCGCCACGTAGTACGGGCTGTCATCACCGAGCCAGCGCGTGAAGGCCTCGTCGCGGTGCCCGACGACCCCGGCGCGCACGAGGGCGTCGGCGATGTGGGGGCGCCCCGGGGTCGCCCCTTCCTCGACCTCGGCCCGCACCGACGCGACGGTGATCGGGATGCCGTCGGCCGCCATCCCCTCGACCATCCGGTCCAGGCGCGTCTCACGACTGGCGCGGGCCTGCTCGAGCTCGGCCACGAGCGCGGGATGCGCCCGGTCGGGCAGGTACGCCAGCAGGTGCAGGCTCTGATGCCCTCGGGCGCACGAGACCTCGATGCCGGGGACGAGCACGAGCCCCACCTCGCGGGCGGTGACCGAGGCCTCGTCCCATCCCAGGGTGGTGTCGTGGTCGGTGACGGCCATGGCCTCGAGCCCGGCGGCCGCCCCCGCCCGTACGAGCTCGGCTGGCGTCTGCGTACCGTCGCTCGCGCTCGAGTGGGTGTGCAGGTCGATCACAGCCGAAGCGTAGTGGGCGGCGGAAAGTCTCTCGGCGTGACAACCTTTCCGGGCGCCCTGCCGTACTGCAGGTATGACCATCATCCAGGAGGGACCATGACGAGGGGACGGGCAGAGCGCGACGCGGCGTTCACCGGCTTCGTCGAGCAGTCGTCCCCGTCGTTGCTCCGGACCGCGTGGCTGTTGACCGGGGACCACCATTCCGCCCAGGAGCTCGTGCAGGCGGCCCTCGTCAAGACCTACGTGGCGTGGCCCCGCGTCCGACCCGAGGGGGCGCTCGCCTACGCGCGCCGCATCCTGGTCAACGAGCGCACCGACTCGTGGCGCCGCCGCCGCGGTGAGGTCGCCGTGGACGTCGTCCCCGAGGTCGTGCACCCCGCGGGTACGACCGCCGAGGACCGCGACCAGGTCGTGCGGCTCCTCGCCGCGCTGCCCGACCAGCAGCGCCGCGTCGTCGTCCTGCGTTACTACAACGACCTCTCCGAGCAGGCCGTCGCCGACCTGCTCGACATCTCGGTGGGCTCCGTGAAGTCCGCCGCCTCCCGCGGCCTCGCCGCCCTGCGTACCCAGCTCACCATCTCCGAAGGAGGTGCGCGATGACCCCCGACGTGTTCGAGGACGAGCTCCGCACCCTGCTCCATGGCGCCACCGAGGCGCAGTCCCCCGCGTTCACCGATGTCGACACCGACGCCGTGCTCTTCACTGGCCGGCGGATCGTGCGACGCCGCCGGATGGCCGTGGTCGGCGGCACGCTCGCCGCCACCCTCGTCGTCGGAGCCGGCGCCTGGGCCATCGTGAGACCGACCTCCGACCGCGCTCTGGAGCTGCCAGCCACCCGCACGACATCGCCGGTCGGAGGAGCCGTGACGGCCGTGCTGGACGAGTTCTCCGACCTCTCGGGCCCCGACGGGTCACCGCTCACCACCCCCGGCCCGCGGCGGCTCGCCGTCACGGTCGACCCCGGCGCTGAACCCGACCTGGTCTTCTCGTCCGTGGCGGCCGACGGCACCCGGACGGTGCTGGCCGGGTCCAGCCTGCGGGGGGTCGGGCCGCTGGCCGCCACCTGGGGCACGGGCACCGGGATGGACCACGTGCTGGTCGGGGTGCTGCCGGCCCAGGCCATCGACCTCCAGCTCGTCACTCCGCTCACCGACGAGGGCGGGCACGCCTCGACCACGGTGAGGGCACCCCTCCCGGGGACCTCGTGGCAGGCCTTCGCCACCCGGTTCGCGGAGCCCGACGCGGCGAGCGTCCAGCACCTCGTCTGGCAGGGGCGCGACGGGTCCGTGCACGACGAGACCGGGGCCGTGCTCCCGTCGGTCCGGCTGACCGACACGGCTCGCACGACCGTGTACCTCGGCAAGGGACTCGGGCGTCTCGGCACCTTCGGCGCCGACGGTGCCACGATGATCGGCCTCGACACCTCGCGCAACAGCTCGGGTCGCCCCGTCCTGTCGACCGGGCGTGGCGAGGGCGCCACGATGCAGACCCTCTTCGCCGCCGTCGTCCCGGCGGGCTCCGTGCCGGGAGCCACCCCGCTCGTCCCGGGGGCGACGCTCACCCACCCCCTGAGCGTCGTGCCGCTCCCGGGGACCGACCGCGCGGTCCTCTGGGCCACGTTCTCGAGCCCGCTCTCCGCCCAGGGCGCGCCCTACCGCAGCATCAGCTGGTCCGAGGTCGGGCGGACGGTGACCCAGACGCCGTGAGGCGTCACGCTCCGCTCGACGCCGGTCCCGGCCAGTTCTTGTCCGGGGCCGGCGTCGGGCGTCCCGGCTGCTCGCCGCCGCGGGCGTCGAGGTAGCGCTGCTTGGGCACCATGACCTTGCGCCGGAAGACGCAGACCACCGTGCCGTCCTGGTTGTAGCCCACCGTCTCGACGTGCACGACGCCCCGGTCGTCCTTGCTGGTGCTCTCGCGCTTGTCGAGCACGGTGGTCTCGCCGTAGAGGGTGTCGCCGTGGAACGTCGGCGCGACGTGGCGCAGGCTCTCGACCTCGAGGTTGGCGATGGCCTTGCCGCTGACGTCGGGCACCGACATCCCGAGCAGGATCGAGTAGACGTAGTTGCCGACGACGACGTTCTTGCCGAACTGCGTCGTCTCCTGCGCGTAGTGGGCGTCGAGGTGCAGCGGGTGGTGGTTCATGGTCAGCAGGCAGAACAGGTGGTCGTCGGCCTCGGTGACCGTCTTGCCCGGCCAGTGCTTGTACGTCGCGCCGACCTCGAACTCCTCGTAGCTGCGCCCGAACTGCACGTGATGTCTCCTTCGCTGGACCTCGCTCGACCTCCGCCATCCTCCCGTGCGGGCCCCGGGCCCGGCAGCCCGGCGCGGCGTGCCCTTGCCCACACCGCCCGCACGACCGGTCATCCCGGGCAGGGTTGTCGGCTCAGGACACGGCAACCTCCCTGCCCCGTGCCGCCGACCGTGCCAGGGCGCGCCGGACCAGGGCCACGACCACCTCCGGGTGCGTCAGGTCGGCCCACGTCACGCGCACGACCTCGTAGCCCATCGCTCGCAAGGCGTCCTCGCGGCGCTTCTCACGCACGAGCGCCTCACGCCCGTCGGCGCCGGCGTACTTCACGGCTCCGTCGAACTCCACCACCACCCGCCCTTCGACGAGCAGGTCGACGCGCCCGACCGGCGCGCCGTCGTGGTCGTGGAGCACGACCTGGGACCGCACCGAGAGACCCTGGTCGACCAGGGCCAGGCGGGTGAGCGTCTCGCCCGGGGACTCCGCCGCACCGTCGGCGCGCACGAGCAGGTCCGCCAGACGGCGACGGTCGGGACTGTCACCCGCGACCGCTTCCATCGCGCGCTCGAGCTCGGGCAGCGTCGTGGCACCGCGGTGGAGGGCGGCGTCGAGCGGCACCAGCCCGGCGGTCATCCCGTCCCGCCGAGCCGTGGCGACGACGGCCTGCGCGACCCCGGCACAGCGGTAGCCGTCGGCCACCACGACGACGAGCCCCTCGGGGCGGGGGTTGCGCCGCAGCCCCGACGCCGTCCGGACCCGGTCGACCTCGGTGAGCACGTCGACGACGTCGAGCGGCACTCCGTGCAGGGGCAGGCGATGGAGCGCCAGCGCCGCCTGGTGCGAGGCGACGTCATCACCCCGCGTCGCCAGCACGGCACGGGTCCGCAGGGCCAGTCGCTCTTCGGGACCGGCCTCACCCCAGGCCGACCCCAGCACGTAGGCGTCGCGCCGGACCCGGACGACCTCGCCACGACGCCGCAGCCGGCGCAGGGCGCTGTCGTCCACACCGAGCGCCGCGGCGCGCGCACTGGTGAAGACCGCGCCGCGCGCTGCGGCCCAGGCGAGCAGTCGGGCGTCCATCACGGCATCCTGCCGCCCCGGGGGACCCCGACCCGGGCGTCATCCACAGCCACCCGTCCGCGGGCAGGTTTGTCGGCGCCGGGCACGGCACCATCCCGGCCCGGCGTCGGCTTCCCTGCCCGCGGACGTCCACCGCCCCTAGGCTCGGGCCATGGCGGACTTCATCGGAGCGGTCGACCAGGGCACGACGAGCACCCGGTTCATGGTGTTCGACCATGCCGGCCAGGAGGTGGCGCGCCACCAGCTCGAGCACGAGCAGGTCCTCCCCCGGGCCGGGTGGGTCGAGCACAACCCCCTCGAGATCTGGGACCGCACGCAGAGCGTCATCGGCTCGGCCCTGGCCTCGGCCGGCCTCACGAGCTCGGACCTGGCCGCCATCGGCATCACCAACCAGCGCGAGACCGCCATCGTCTGGGACCGCCGCACCGGCCGCCCCTTCCACAACGCCATCGTGTGGCAGGACACCCGCACCGCGGCCATCGCCAAGGCCCTCGACGCCGACGGCCGCGGCGACGTCATCCGCGAGAAGTCCGGCCTGCCGCCCGCCACCTACTTCTCCGGGGGCAAGATCCAGTGGCTGCTCGAGAACGTCGAGGGGCTGCGCGAGGCGGCCGAGCGCGGCGACGCCGTCTTCGGGACCGCCGACACCTGGGTGATCTGGAACCTCACCGGTGGCCCTGACGGCGGCCGGCACGTCACCGACGTCACCAACGCCAGCCGCACCATGCTGATGGACCTCACGACCCTCGACTGGGACGACGAGCTGCTGGGGTTCTTCGGCATCCCCCGCGCGATGCTGCCGAGCATCCACCCGAGCAGCCACGCCGAGGCGTTCGGCGTGACCTCGGGCGAGCGCCGCACCGCCAAGGTCCCGATCGCGGGGGTGCTCGGCGACCAGCAGGCCGCCACCGTGGGGCAGGTGTGCTTCGCGCCCGGCGAAGCCAAGAACACCTACGGCACCGGCAACTTCCTGCTGCTCAACACCGGCGAGGAGCTGGTGCGCAGCCGCAACGGCCTCCTCACGACGGTCGCATACCAGCTGGGCGACGCCAAGCCGGTGTACGCCCTCGAGGGCTCGATCGCGGTCACGGGCAGCGCGGTGCAGTGGCTGCGCGACCAGCTCGGCATCATCAGCGGCGCCGGCGAGGTCGAGGCCCTCGCCGCCCAGGTCGAGGACACCGGCGGGGTGTACTTCGTGCCCGCGTTCTCGGGCCTCTTCGCGCCGTACTGGCGCTCCGACGCCCGCGGCGCGATCGTCGGGCTCTCGCGGTTCAACACCAACGCCCACCTGGCGCGGGCCACCCTCGAGGCCATCTGCTACCAGTCCCGCGACGTGGCGGAGGCGATGGAGGCCGACTCCGGGGTCGAGCTGACCTGCCTGAAGGTCGACGGTGGGGTGACCGCCAACAGCCTGTGCATGCAGCTCCAGGCCGACATCCTCGGCGTGCCGGTCTCGCGCCCGGTCGTCGCCGAGACCACCGCGCTCGGCGCGGCGTACGCCGCCGGGCTGGCGACCGGGTTCTGGTCGAGCACCGACGAGCTGCGCGAGAACTGGGCCGAGGACCGCCGCTGGGAGCCGCGGTGGAGCGAGGACCAGCGGCGCGACGGTTACCGCGGCTGGAAGAAGGCCGTCGAGCGCACCCTCGACTGGGAGGACTGAGCCGGTCCGCTCCGCCGGCCCCGGGACCGGCACCCCTCCCGCGCCCGCGGCGACCGGCCCCCGCGGACCGTGGCAGCATGGCGGGATGAGCGAGGAGCAGAAGCAGGCCGACAACCGGGCGCGGGCGACCACCGACGAGCTGCGCGCCTTCATCCGCGAGGACTGGGCCCCTCGGACCCCCACGACCACCGGCCCGGCACCGGCCGCGGCCCACGCCGCCGCCCGCCGCGAGGTCCTGAGCGCCGCCTTCCCCAAGCAGCGCCTGGTCGTGCCCGCGGGCGGCCTCAAGGTCCGCAGCAACGACAGCGACTACGTCTTCCGGCCGCACACCGCGTTCGCCTACCTCACCGGCCTCGGGGCCGACCGCGAGCCCGACGCCGTGCTGGTGCTCGAGCCGCTCGACGCCGGGGGCCACGAGGCGATCCTGTACTTCCGCCCCCTCGCCGAGCGCGACAGCGACGAGTTCTTCGCCGACGCCCGGTACGGCGAGTTCTGGGTCGGCGCGCGGCCGTCCATCGAGGACGTCGAGCGCGAGCTCGGCCTCACCGCACGCCACGTCGACGGCCTCGTCGACGCCGTCGCCAAGGATGCGGGCGAGATCACCGTGCGGGTCGTGCGCGACGCCGACCGCGAGCTCACCGCGCGCCTGGACGCCGCCCGGGTCGAGAACGGCGCCGCCCAGGACTCCCTCCAGGAGGCCGACGACGCCCTCGCGCACGCCGTGTCCGTGGCCCGCCTCGTCAAGGACGAGTACGAGGTCGAGCAGATGCGCGAGGCAGTCGACGCCACCCACGCCGGTTTCGACGCGATGCTCGCGGCGCTGCCCGACGCGGTGGCGAACGGCCGCGGCGAGCGCTGGCTCGAGGGGACCTTCGGGCTCACCGCCCGCCACCGCGGCAACGGGGTCGGCTACGACGCCATCTGCGCGGCCGGCGACCACGCCAACACCCTGCACTGGATCAAGAACACCGGCGACGTCACGCCCGGCGAGCTGGTCCTCATCGACGCCGGCGTCGAGGTCGACAGCCTCTACACCGCCGACGTCACCCGCACCGTCCCGGTCGACGGCACCTTCACCGACGCCCAGCGTGAGGTGTACGACGCCGTCTACGCGGCCCAGGAGGCGGGGATCGCGGCCGTGAAGCCGGGGGCGAAGTTCTCCGACGTGCACGCGGCCGCCATCCGCGTCATCGCCGAGCACCTGCACGCGTGGGGGCTCCTGCCCGACGGCGTCTCGGTCGAGGACACCCTCGACAAGGAGCACGGCCAGTACCACCGCCGCTGGATGGTGCACGGCACCTCGCACCACCTCGGCCTCGACGTCCACGACTGCGCGCTCGCCACCCGCGAGGAGTACATGGATGCCGAGCTGCGCCCCGGGATGGTCCTGACCGTCGAGCCCGGCCTGTACTTCAAGGCCGACGACCTCAAGGCCCCCGAGCGCTTCCGCGGCATCGGGGTGCGCATCGAGGACGACGTGCTCGTCACCGACGACGGGTGCGAGAACCTGTCGGGCGCGATGCCGCGCCGCAGCGACGAGGTCGAGGCCTGGGTCGCGCGGGTCCGGCGCGCCTGAGGTCGAGCCGCCCGGGCGCCCCTCGACACAAGAGCTCCTGCACCAGACACCGCCTCGCAACCCTTGTCCGGTGCGCTTTTCGGGGTGACCCCGAAAAGCTGAGGGGGCGGGGGCAGCGCCGGCGGGGTCAGCCGCGGCGGATGACGTCGAGCAGCAGCGCGTGCTCGACCCCCGCTGCCTCACCACCTGAGCCGAGGATCATCTGCAGCAGTGCCCGCGGCACCGGGAACTCGGGCGGCAGCGCCCTGTTGTAGGCCTCGTGCGCCTCGAGCGAGTGCACGGCGGCCTCGAAGGGCTCCCCGGACACGTCGACGAAGTGGGTGGGGCGGTCGGACCCACCGACCGCGATGACCGTCACGCCACCCCACGGCTCGAGTCCCTCGACCTCGAGCAGGTCGCGGTGCAGCCAGCGGTTGCCGGCGTCGGCGACGGCGTCGAGGGTCGCGAGCCCCACGGCGCGGTGGTCGGCCTGGTTGAGCATGCCCGTCCCGAAGCGCTCGCCCCAGTGCGAGGCCACGACGAGCTCGGGGCGGTGGCGCCGGATGGCCCGCGCGATGTCCTTGCGCAGGGCGAGCCCGTACTCGACGGCGCCATCGGGCCAGCCGCCGAACTCGACGCTCTCGACCCCCACCCGCCGCGCGCTCTCGCGCTCCTCGTCCTCGCGGACCGCCTTGGCCTGCACCGGGTCCATGGTGTCGATGCCGGCCTCGCCACTGGTCAGCAGGAAGTACGCCACGCGCGCGCCGGCGCCGACCCAGCGGTGCACCGCCGCGGCCGTGCCGTACTCGATGTCGTCGGGGTGCGCGACGACGCACAGCACCGACGCCGGGGTCTCGTCGAACCGGGCGAGCGGCGGGAGGTCGGGCTCCATGGCCCGACCCTAGACCCGCGGGGCGCTCAGATCGAGGGGTCGGCGGGGTGGCGGGGCTCGGCGGGGTGCTGCTGGGCGGCGGCCCGCGCCTGCTCCTGCTCGCGGGCGATCCGGACCTGCTCCTGGGCGGCCTTCATCGGGTCCATCTCGCTCAGCAGCTCACGCCCACGCTGGACGTGCTTGTGCTCGCAGAGGACCTCGTACTTGGCCGCCACCACCTGGCTGACGCTGGTGAAGTCGCGCTGGCCCTTGGTGAGCCGGTAGCCGACGGTGGCCCAGATGGCACCGAACACGGCTCCGAAGAGCACGGTGGCGATGATGCTCGCGATGTTGAGGCCGGTGGGGTCGAAGACCGAGAAGATGATCCCGACGAAGAGGCCGAGCCACATGCCCGAGAGGGCACCGGCACCGATGACGCGGCCCTGGGTGAGGCGCCCGGTGACGCGCTCGAGCTGCTTGAGGTCGGTACCGACGATGAGGACGTCCTGCACCGGGAACTCGTGGTCGGACAGGTAGTCGACGGCCTTCTGGGCCTCCTCGTAGCTGTCGTGGACCCCGAGCGACATCGGGTACTCCAGCGAGAGGGCGGCACGGAGGCCGGGACGCATCGGCTGGCTGCTCATGACCCCATCCTCGCACCATCGGCTGGGAAGCGGCTGGACGCCCGCTGGACGGGGCCGCCCGGACCTCCCATCGAGGGTCAGGGGAGCCGGTAGTCCTCGAGCAGACGGCGGCCGATGATCATCTTCTGGATCTCGGCGGTGCCCTCGCCGATGAGCAGCATCGGGGCCTCGCGGTAGAGGCGCTCGATCTCGTACTCCTTGGAGTAGCCGTAGCCGCCGTGGATGCGGAAGCTCTGCTCGACCACGTCGGCGCAGTTCTCGGACGCGAGGTACTTGGCCATCCCCGCCTCGAGGTCGTTGCGCTGCCCGGCATCCTTCAGCCGCGCTGCCTTGACCATCATCTGGTGGCTGGCCTCGACCTTGGTCGCCATGTCGGCCAGGCGGAACAGGATGCCCTGGTGCTCGGCGATCTTCTTGCCGAAGGTCTCGCGCTGCTGGCTGTAGGCGATGCCGAGCTCGAAGGCCCGCCGCGCGAGGCCGCAGGCCCGGGCGGCCACGTTGACCCGGCCCACCTCGACGCCGTCCATCATCTGGTAGAAGCCCTTGCCGGGCACGCCGCCGAGGACCTGGGCGTCGGTGGTGCGGTGGCCGTCGAGGACCAGCTCGGTGGTGTCGACGCCCTTGTAGCCCATCTTGTCGATCTTGCCCGGCACGGTGATGCCCTGGGCCGTCTCGCCGAAGCCCGGCTCCTTGTCGACGAGGAAGGTGGTCATGTTCTTGTAGGGGCTGTCGCTCTCGCCGAGGTCGCTGCGCACCAGCACCGCCACGAGGTTGGCCGAGCCGCCGTTGGTCAGCCACATCTTCTGGCCGGTGACGACCCACTCCTCGCCGTCGCGCACGGCCTTGGTGCGGATGGCGGCCACGTCGGAGCCGAGCCCGGGCTCGCTCATCGAGAACGCGCCGCGCACCTCCCCGGTCGCCATCCGCGGCAGGTAGCGCTGCTTCTGCTCGTCGGTGCCGTGCTGGAGGATCAGGTACGCGACGATGAAGTGGGTGTTGATGATGCCGCTGACGCTCATCCAGCCGCGGGCGATCTCCTCGACGACCAGCGCGTAGGTCAGCAGCGACTCCCCCAGGCCGCCGTACTCCTCCGGGATCATCAGCCCGAAGATCCCCATCTCCTTCATGCCCTCGACGATGGCGGTGGGGTACTCGTCGCGGTGCTCGAGCTCGGTGGCCACCGGCAGGATCTGCTCGTCGACGAACTCGCGCACCAGCGCGATGAGCTCGTGCTGCTCCTCGGTGAGGCCGTCGGTGGTCTGGAGTCGGGACATGCGCAGATCGCCGCCTTCGGGTGGGTCGGTGGTGTGGGTGCCAGTGTGCCGGGGGCTCAGGCGCGCCCGCCCGCCTGTGTGAGGCCGCGCACGCTGTGACGCCCCCCACGCGCCGTCCGGTCCGGAAATCCGGTGGCATCCGTGCGGCGATGCGGGCACGCTGGGCCCGGTCACCGGCGCGATGCCCCGCGCCGCCGAGCGAAGGAGGAGGCCGACATGTCCACGACCGTCCCGGGCCGTTCCCCGGCCCCGATCCCCCTCTTCGCACAGGAGCACTCCCTTGGCACACCAGCCGTTCCATCTGCCGGCCCGACAGGCCGCGTTCGCCACCGACACCTCCCCTGACGCGCCGCCCGAGGGCGAGCGCTGGTCCTCCTGGGACGGCGCCACCCACGGTCCGAAGCCCCGCCCGGACTGGGTCATCACCGAGCTCGGCGCGGTCGACGCCGACCTCGGCGTCCTGAAGACCGGCAAGGAGGCCGACGTCCACGTCCTGCGGCGGTGGCTGCCGGGCACCGACCGGGTCGTCACCCTGGCCGCCAAGCGCTACCGCAGCGGCGAGCACCGGTTGTTCCACCGCGACGCCGGCTACCTCGAGGGGCGGCGGGTCCGCCGCAGCCGCGAGATGCGGGCCATGGCCAAGCGCACCGACTTCGGCAAGCAGGTCATCGGCGGCCAGTGGGCGGCCGCCGAGTTCGGCGCCCTGAGCGCGCTGTGGGCGCTCGACCTGCCGGTCCCCTACCCCGTGCAGCTCGACGAGACCGAGATGCTGATGGAGTTCGTCGGCGACACCTCTGGCGGCACGCCGGTGGCGGCGCCACGCCTGGTGTCGGTGCGGCCCACGCCGGCCGAGCTGGACGACCTCTACGACCAGCTGCGCACCAGCCTGCTCACCCTGGCCCGGCACGGCTGGACCCATGGCGACCTCAGCCCGTACAACGTCCTCGTGCACGACGGACGGCTGGTCATCATCGACTGGCCGCAGGTGGTCGACGTCATCGGCAACCCGCAGGGCTTCGAGTTCCTGGAGCGCGACGCCACGACCATGGTCGCGTGGTTCCGGCGCCGGGGCCTGGAGGTCGACCCGGGCGAGCTGGTCGCGGATCTGGTCGCCGAGGCGACGAGCGGGCTCTGACGCGTAGGGTTCCGTCATGCCGACGACGACGCCGCGCCTCGCCCCCTCCACGGTTCCCGACCCGATGGAGGCGCCGCCGCTGCGCTGGGGGATCCTCGGCCCCGGGGGCATCGCCAACACCTTCGCCGCCGCCGTCCGCGCCGGAACCCGCGGCGAGGTGGTGGCCGTCGGCTCGCGCTCGGCCGAGCGGGCGGGCGAGTTCGCGCGCCGCCACGGTGCCGCGCGCAGCCACGGTTCCTACGAAGCGCTGGTGGCCGACGACGGCGTGGACGCGGTCTACGTGGCCACCCCGCACAGCGAGCACCACGAACACGCCCTGCTGGCGTTGTCCGCGGGCAAGCCGGTGCTGGTCGAGAAGGCCTTCGCGCGCAGCCTGGCCGAGACCGAGGTGGTGCTCGAGGCCGCCCGGGCAGCCGGGCTGTTCGCCGGGGAAGCGATGTGGAGCCGCTACCTCCCCCAGTACGACGTGGTGCGACGCACCGTCGAGGCCGGCACCATCGGCGAGCTGGTGCTGGTGCAGGCCGACCACGGCCAGCTGCTGTGGCCCGACGGGCCCCAGCGGCTGGCCGACCCCGCCCTGGCCGGCGGGTCGCTGCTCGACCTCGGGGTCTACCCCATCGCGTTCGCCGACCACCTGCTCGGCGCCCTGGGCGACGTGGCGGCGCGCGGGAGCCTCAGCGACCAGGGCGTCGACGTGACCGTGGGCATCACCGGGACGGTCGGCTCGACCCTGGCCCGGCTGACGTGCACCATGGCCGCCGCCACCCCGTGCCGGGCACTGGTCGCCGGGACGACGGGCCGTCTCGAGCTCACGGGCCCCGGCTACTTCTACGAGGCCGCCACCAGCGTGCGCCTCGTCGCGCCCGACGGGACCGTGCTCGACACGATGGAGCCCGAGCACCCCGACCACGGTTTCCGCTACGAGATCGCCGAGGCCGCCCGGGCCATCGCCGAGGGGCGTCTCGAGCCCGCGCCGGTGCCGTGGGAGGCCACCCGCCGGGTCATGGCCGTGATGGACGAGGTACGCCGGCAGGTCGGGGTCGTCTACCCCGGCGAGTAGGGGCGCGCGCCGGCCTCAGCGGACCAGGACGCGCGTCCCGATGGGCATGAGCCCCTGCGCCCAGATCATGTCGATCGCGGCGTCGCTCAGCCGGGCGCAGCCGTGTGAGGCGGGGTAGGGCGGAACACTCGGGGAGCCGTGCACCGCCCAGCCGCGGTAGAAGTACTTCGGGCGCCACAGCTCACCCAGCGGGCCGTCGTCCTGGCCGTCGACCTGCCGGAACACGGTGAACGTGCCCGTGGGCGTGTACGCGGTCGAGGTGTGGCCCTCCGAGGTGTACTGCTCGCCACTGCCGGTCGAGGTGTTGAGGATGACCGTCGGGGCGCCCTCGCGCACCACCATGAGGATCTGCCGGTCGAGGTCGATCTCGATCCCGCTGCCGGAAAGGGTGGCCTGTGGTCGGGTGCCCGCGGTCAGGGCAGCGCGGGTCTTCGGACCCACGATGCCGTCACGCGAGAGGCCGGCGGACTTCTGGAGGGCGAAGACGGCCTGCTGGGTCAGTCGCCCGAACCGGCCGTCGGCGTGGCCCAGCCAGTACCCGAGGCCCGCGAGGCGCTGCTGGAGGGCCAGCACCTCGGGGCCGCTGTCGCCGTAGCGCAGCGCAGGCGGCGGCTGCGGGGTGGCGGTCGCGGTGTTCGAGGGAGTCGGGCTCGGCTCGGGGACCGACGGGTTCGTGGTGGGCGTCGAGCTGGGCTTCGGGCTCGAGCTCGGCGTGGGGCTCGAGCTCGCCGTCGCGTTCGGCGTCGCGCTCGAGACGCTCGGCACGGGCGAGGCGGCCCCGGCGGGCTCGCCCAGAGCGCCGCCCCAGGCTCCCCCCGCCCGGGCGCACCCGGACAGTGCCGTCACGGCCGCCAGAGCGACCAGGGCAGCAGGAGCGGTCGGTCGGTGGGTGGAGTGTCGCATCCCTTCCAGGGGACGTCATGGCAGCCGCGACGCCCGCATCGACACGCCATCCGTGACCGCATCGTTGCCCGATACACAGCCTCCGATCAGGAACGGGGCCGGACCGCGTCGTCCATGGCCAGGACCCGCCGGGCCACCTCGACGTGCAGGTGCTCGACCATCCGGCCGGCGTGGGTGACGACGCCGGCGCCCCCGGCCGCCGTCCACGCCTCGACGACGCCGCGCGCCTCCTCGACCTCGGCCGCGCTCGGGGCGAAGGCGGTGTTGCAGGGCTCGACCTGATCGGGATGGATGAGCGTCTTGCCGTCGAACCCGAGGTCGACACCCTGGCGGCACTCGAGGACGAATCCCTCGAGGTCTCGCACGTCGTTGTAGACACCGTCGAGCACCGCCACCCCCGCTGCCCGGGCGGCCAGGACCACCAGCGACAGCGAGGTCAGCAGGGGCCCGCGACCCGGGACGAAGCGGGCCCGCAGCTCCTTGACGAGGTCGTTGGTGCCGAGCACCAGCACGGCCAACCGGTCGGACGCGGTGGCGATGGCGCGGGCGTCGAGCACGGCGGCGGGCGTCTCGACCATCGCCCACAGCCACGTGTGGTCGGGGGCGCCGTGCCGCTCCATCGCGGCCACCAGCGAGCGCACCTCGTCGGCCGAGCCCACCTTGGGGACCACGATGCCGTCGGGCCCGGCGCCGCAGGCGGCCTCGAGATCGGCGTCGTGCCACTCGGTCCCGATGGCGTTGACCCGGATGGTGACCTCGCGCGGGCCCAGGTCGCCGGACGCGACTGCTGCGCAGGCGTTGTCACGGGCGGCCGGTTTGGCGTCGGGGGCGACGGCGTCCTCGAGGTCGAGGATCAGCCCGTCGACCGGCAACGTCTTGGCCTTCTCGAGGGCCCGCTCGTTGCTGCTCGGCAGGTACAGCACCGAGCGGCGGGCGCGGTAGTCCTCGCTCATGCGGGGCCCTCCGCCGCGACCGGGGCGTACAGCTCGGCGAGCTCGGGGTCGTTGGCGCTGAGCCGGTCGGCGAGCTCGAGGATGACGAGGCACTGCTTGAGGCTGGCGTCGTCCTCCATCTTCCCGTCGAGCATGACGGCGCCGGTCCCGTCCCCCATCGCCTCCTGGACCCGCCGGGCGTGGGCGACGTCGTCGGCGCTGGGGCTGAAGACCTTCCTGGCGATGCCGATCTGCACCGGGTGCAGGGTCCAGGCGCCGACGCAGCCGAGGAGGAAGGCGTTGCGGAACTGGTCCTCGCACGCGACGACGTCCTGGATGTCGCCGAAGGGGCCGTAGTACGGGAGGATCCCGTGCATCGCGCAGGCGTCGACCATGCGCGCGATCGTGTAGTGCCACAGGTCCTGCTGGTAGGTGGCGCGCGGGCCCTGGACGTCGCCGTCGGTGGGGTCCTGCCGCACGAGGTAGCCGGGATGACCGCCGCCCACGCGGGTGGTCTTCATCCGGCGGTCGGCGGCGAGGTCGGCGGGGCCGAGGCTGATGCCCTGCAGGCGCGGGCTCGCGCCGGCGATCTCCTCGACGTTGGCCATCCCGCGGGCGGTCTCGAGGATGGCGTGCACCAGGATCGGGCGGCGCAGGCCGGCCCTGGCTTCGAGCTGGGCCAGCAGCCGGTCGACGTAGTTGATGTCCTCGGGGCCCTGGACCTTGGGCACCATGACGACGTCGAGGCGGTCGCCGATCTCGGCGACCAGGGTGGTGAGGTCGTCGAGCACCCAGGGGCTGTCGAGCGCGTTGACCCGGGTCCAGAGCTGGGTGTGCTCGCCCAGGTCGGTGGCCTTCGCGATGTCGACCAGCCCCCGGCGCGCGGCCTCCTTGTTCTGGGCCTTGACGGCGTCCTCGAGGTTGCCCAGGAGCACGTCGACGGTCCCCACCATCTCCGGCACCTTGGCGGCCATCTTGGGGTTGCTCGGGTCGAAGAAGTGGATCATCCGGCTCGGGCGGGCCGGCACCTCGCGCAGGGGGTCCGGGGCGCCGACGGCGAGGGGGGCGAAGAAGTCCTTGGCGCTGCGCATCGAGCGGCCTTCCGAGGCGGGTGCGGGGTCGGGTCGGACGCTAGCAGCGGCGCTGCGGGCGGGCGCATGAGCCAGGTCACGGTGTGACCCATCCCGCCCCCGCTCTTCGGCGGTGCGCGACGACGGTGACGTCAGAAGGGTGGTGCGGCGTCGACCGGCTGGTGC
>NZ_LMSE01000004.1:433287-456511 GCF_001428065.1 Nostocoides sp. Soil756 | reverse complement strand
GCAGCCCCACATCCGGCAGGTCCCGTCCCGGGTGGTGACGAAGTCGCGCATGGGTTTGGGTGGGCGGTAGGCGCTGGTGGTCAGGGAGGCCAGGGTGCCGGTCTCGGCGTCCAGCACCGCTCTCGCGACGTCCATCGGGAGGACCTTGAGGAGGTTGGCGACGGTGGCGGCGTCGACCCAGCCCAGGNNNTCCCGGAGACCGCGAACCCGGGGCTCACTTGGGCCATGGGTACCGGGGTGAGGTCCGGGTCGACGGTCATGGTGGTGGTCTCGAACAGGCGCTGGGCTTCCGGGGGCAGGTCGGCGAAGCGGGTCTCCTCCCCTGTGTAGGCATCGATGACGGTGTCGTCATCGGCCCACGGCACCTCGATGGTCTCGACCCGCTCGGGTTCCGGGGCGGGACGGTCGGTGACCACCGGCACCCCGAGGGTCACCTGCGCCGACACCGTCACGTTCCGCAGCAGCAGGTCCCCGAACGCATCCGCCCGGGCCTCGGACAGGGTCAAGCTGTCGTCCACGCCCCGGTACTCCCCGGCCAGCTGCTCCGTCGCCGCCCACGCCGCCGCGACGGTCGCGGTCGGGAGCAGGGCGTACACGTCGGTCATCCCGTCCGGGCCGGGCCGCACTTCGACGGTGCGGGTGCGGCGGGTCTTCGACACCTGCGCGGCGACCTGGTCGGCCGCCACCCGGGTCGCGACCCGCCGCACGTGCGCGGTGACCTGCNGGCATCCACCCGAGTGCACGCCTGGGCGTCCAGCCCGGCACAGGCGTCGACCACCTTGTGCGCCGTCGCCGCCGGGACGTCACCGGCCAGGACCAGGTCACGCACCCGGGGGAACCGCTCACCCAACGCGGCGCCGAGGTGGACCTTCCGACCCGCCAANCCCACCGGGTGCACCCGCTCCACCGGCCCGTCACCCGAGAGTCGCACCTCGACCCGCGCCCCCCACGCCGCCGCGACACCCTGGGCACCCTCGGCCGCGTTCACCACCCCCTGGAACTCACCGGCCAGCTCGTAACACTCCACGGCATCCAGGCTCCGGCCGTGCTCGGCCAGTTCACGCCCCAACGCCGCGACCTCCGCCCGTGCGGCCGCGATACGGCTGCTGAGCTGCCCCCTGTCCATGGACAAACACTACCCGAACACGCGTACGAGAGCAAGCATCCATCCCCAGGTGTTCGCCTACAGCGGAACCGTTTTCCGTGCCCCAACCAGTCTCATCACACCGCGTACGGAGCCTGGGCCGAGCGCCCCTGGAAGGCCAGGATGGCGGGGTTGACCACCGACCCGTCACGGATCTCGATGGCCCGTCGCAGCGTCTCGTCGGCGTCCCACGACGCGCTGCCCTCGAGCACCGGGCGCAGGAACGGGAGGAGGGCGGTGCTGTTCTCCCAGGTGGCCGAGCTCCACAGGTACGACGGGCTGTGGTCGACGCCGTAGTAGAGGACGTTCGGCCCCACGACGAACGTCGGCTCCTCGAACGAGGTCGGGCGCGCCCACTCGAAGCCCATCCCGAGGTCGCACGACACGTCGACGATGACGCTCCCGGGCCGGAACATGGCGAGGTCCGAGGTGCGCAGGTAGACCAACGGCGCAGCGGTGTCCTGCAGCGTGCAGTTGACGACGATGTCGTTCTCCGCCAGGTACGCCGGTAGCGGCTCACGCCCGCGCTCGGTCACCACGTGGCTCAGGGCCGAGCCGCCCGGCTCGTGGTCGAACTGGCGGATGCGCACCGAGTGGATGGGCGAGCCGACGGCCGCGACCTGGCGGTTGGTCAGTACCGCCACCTCGTGCACCCCGTGCGCGTTCAGCGCGGTGACCGCCCCGCGGGCGGTGGCGCCGAACCCGATGACGACGGCGCTCAGCCGGCGCCCGTAGTCACCCGTCAGACCGGCGATCTGGAGCGCGTGCAGCACCGAGCAGTACCCCGCCAGCTCGTTGTTCTTGTGGAACACGTGCAGCCCGACGCTGCCGTCGCGGGTCCAGTGGTTCATGGCCTCGAAGGCGATGAGGGTGAGCCGCCGGTCGATGGCGAGCTGGGTCAGCGCGCTGTCCTGGACGCAGTGCGGCCAGCCCCAGAGCACCTGACCCGGCGCGAGCGCCGCGACGTCCTCGTGCTGCGGCTTGGGCAGCAGCACGACGTCGGACCCGGCCAGGATCTCCTGGCGCGAGGCGAACCCCGCCACGTGGGGCGCCAGCGAGGCGTCGGAGGCGCCGAAGCGGGCGCCGTACCCGTGCTCGAGGGTGATGCGCGCGCGCAGGTCGGCGTCGAGTGCCGGCAGGTGCTCCGGGTGGAGCGGGAGCCGGTACTCGTTCTCCTTGGCCGAGGACCCGATGACGCCGAGCCCCAGCAGGGTCACTTCTTCTTCGGCGGGTGGATCGCGTCGGAGAGCGTGGCCTCCGCGCCGTTGCGCTTCTCGGCGCGCTTCTCCTTGATGGACTTCCCGGACTTCTTGGACATGCTGTTCCGCGGCGACTTGTCGGCCATGGTGGCACTCTCTGAGAGGGAAGCCTGAACGGCTCCGTGCCCCGACAGTACGCCCCTCGGGCCGCTCACGGACGCGGGTGGGCGAGCGTGGTCGCGTCGCCCACCCGCGTGACCGGGGGGATGGCCGGGGCTCGGGTCAGGAGGCCTCGACCTTGGGCATGATGTCGTTCTTCAGCCGCTTGAGGTCGTCGAGGGTCTTCGACACCGGCACGTCGGCGAAGGGCGGCCAGAGCAGCGGCATGGTCAGGCCGGCCTCCTGGTAGCTCTTGAGCCGGTCGGTGATCTGCTGCTCGGTGCCGACCAGGATGTTCGTGAGCTTGCGGTTGTCGGTCTGGTCGACCTCGGTGTCGGTGATGGTGAACCAGATCATGCTGCTCATCTCGAGGTCGTCGATCGACTTGCCGAGGGCCTGGAGCTCCTCGGCGATCGCGGCGCGCCACTCGCCGAGCTCGCGCGGGGTGTCCTGGATGCCGATCCAGCCGGCCAGGCCGTACTTGGCCACCCGCCGGGCCGAGCGCTTCGGGTCCTTCAGGCCGCTGAAGAAGATCGGCGGCCCGGGCTTCTGCAGGGGCTGGTGGCCGAAGCCGGACGGGCCGAAGTCGGCGAACTCACCGTGGTACTCGAAGATCTCGTTCTGCCAGATGCCCTGGCAGATCTCGATGGTCTCGCGCACGTGGGCGTGCCGGCGGGGGAAGAGGTGCGTGGCGCTGGCGGCCGCGAACTCCTCCGGCATCCAGCCGGCCCCGACACCGACGTTGAGCCGGCCGTTCGAGAGGTGGTCGATGGTGGCGCACTCGGCGGCGAAGACGCCCGGCGAGCGGTACGGGGTGTCGGTGATGCTCATCCCGATACGCACCTTCTCGGTACGGGCGGCGAGCCACGGCAGGAGCGGCCAGCCCTGGAACCACTTGCCCTTGGAGGACACCGGCATCTGCAGGGGGAACTGCTCCATCATGCCGAACGGGTACTGGAGCTCTCCGCGGTCGGAGGCCTCCGGCACGATGATCCGGTCGAGGGTCCACACCGAGTCGAACTCGAGCTCTTCGGCGAGGTCGGTCAGGTCGGCCAGCTCCTGGACCGTCACATGGTCACGGAAGGTGGGCAGGTAGAGGGCGAGCTTCATCGATCACACATCTCCTCACGGGGTCGTGGGCCCGGCCGGACCGGTGGACCCCCGAGGACGAGGTCCGCTCCGACCGTTGCGATCAGCCAACCCAAGGTGCGGGCCCGGTGACAAGGGGTCGCCGTCTCATGGTTTGCTCAACGCCGCCCAGGGGCGCCGGGCCCCCTCCCCCGGGCGGCGTGGGGGTCACGCGTAGGTCGCCGTCGGCCCGGTCATCAGGTCGACCCCGGCACCGGCGAAGTTCGCGAGGTCGGCCACCGCGGCCTGACCCTCCGGGCCCGAGAGGGCGGCCCCCAGGGCGGCGTCGTCGTCGAAGGTGAGCACCGCGATGAAGTAGTACGGCGGCGCGGCGCCGTCGGGGCCGGCCACCGGGTGCGTCCCGGTGAACGAGCGCAGCCCGGGGAAGGCGAGGGCGAGGCCGCGGTGCACCTCGTCGTAGTGCCGGTCGAACGCAGCGGGGTCATCGGGTCGGCGGTAGCAGGCGAACAGGGTGCTGGACATCGTCGTCGAACTCCTTCGCGGGACACGCTCCGGCCCGGTGCCGGCACGTGCGGGCAGCGTAGGTCGGCCATCTCAACGGAGCATCATGGCGAGCGACCGCTCAGGCGTCGACGGGAGCGCGGACCAGGCGTACCAGGATCGAGGTGCCCTCCGAGGACGACGCCCCCACGGTGAGCTCACCCCCCATCGCCTCGACCAGGCCGTGGGCGAGCCCCAGCCCCAGCCCGATGCTCCCGTCGGGGGCGCTGTTCCCCGCCACCCGCCCGGGGCTCGACGATGCCGCGAAGGGCGTGAAGACCCGCGGCAGCAGGTCGGGGTCGATGCCGGGGCCGTCGTCGTCGACCGAGACCAGCACCCAGCCCGCCTCGGCCGACCGGGCGCGCACCACCA
Source organism: Nostocoides sp. Soil756 (assembly GCF_001428065.1). GTDB lineage: Bacteria > Actinomycetota > Actinomycetes > Actinomycetales > Dermatophilaceae > Phycicoccus. The sequence continues at coordinate 452,008 of NZ_LMSE01000004.1, read as the reverse complement.
CGTCGCCGCCGACCGCCCCGTGGCGGATGGAGTTGCCCACCAGGTTCAGCAGCACCTGGCGCAACCGGCGCGGGTCGGCCAGCACGACGTCGTCGAGCAGCGCCATCGACAGGTCGACCTCGCGCCGCTCGGCCGCGGGGGTGAGCAGCCCCAGCACCTCGACGACCACGTCACGCAGCAGGACCGGCTCGAGCGCGACCGGGAGGGCGCCGGCCTCGATCCGGCTCAGGTCCAGCACGTCGGACAACAGGTCCATGACGTGCCCGGCCGCGGCGTCGATGCGGCCCAGGGCCTCGCGGCGCTGGGCGGCGTCGAGGTCGAGGGTGCCGAGCAGCTCGGCGAACCCGACGATGGCCTGGATGGGGGTCCGCGCCTCGTGGCCGACCGCGGCCAGCAGGGCCGAGCGCGCGCGCAGCAGCTGCTCGGCGGTACGGCGTGCGGTCTCGGCCTCCAGCCGCGCCCGCCGGTGCTGCTCGGCCGCGCGGCGCTCGGTGAGGTCGAAGACGTTGACCACGTACTGGGCCGGCCCACCGTCGCGAGCGTGCACCAGCGAGACGGTCACCTCGACCTCGACCGGGCGCCCGGCGGGGCGGTGCAGCGTGCCCTCGAACACGACCGGGGGGCCGGCATCGCCGCGCAGGCCGTCGAGCCGGTCCTCGAGCGATCCCTCGACGGGCGAGACGACCTCGGCCAGCGGCCGCCCCACCAGGTCACGGCGCCGCCCGCCGAGGACCGCCGTGAGCGCGGTGTTGGTCGTGACCACCGCCCGGTCGAGCCCGACGATGGCCATGCCGAGGGCGTTGTCGTCGAACGAGCGGCGGAAGCGCTCCTCGCTCTCGACCAGCTCCCCCAGCACGTCGGCGTGCTCGATGGCCACCGAGGCCAGGTGGGTGAAGCGCTCGACCAGCAGCTGCTCGCGGTGGCTGGGGCGGTGCGGGTGCGGGTGGTAGACCGCGAAGGTGCCGACCGGCAGGCCATCGCGACCCTCGATCGGCGTCGACCAGCAGCTGCGCAGCCCGGCAGACTCGGCCGCGGACCGGAAGTCGACCCAGCGGACGTCGCTGCGGACGTCGTGCGCCACGACCGCCGTGTTGAGCGCGGCCGCCGTGCCGCAGGATCCGGCACCGTCGCCGATCGACATCCCGTCGATGGCGGCCACGTATCCGCCGGGGAGGCTGGGCGCGGCCCCGTGGTGCAGAGTGCCGTGCTCGCGGTCGAGCAGCAGCACCGAGCAGCGGGCACCCGGGATGAGCAGCTCGAGCGAGGTCAGGATGTGGGTCAGCACGTCGTGCAGGGGCGTGGCGGCCGCGATGAGCTCGAGCACCGCGCTCTGGCGGTCGAGCAGCTCGTGCACGTCCTCGGGTGGCAGGGCGCCCCCGGCTCCCACGGGCTGTAGGGCCGTCATCCCGGGTCGCTCAGCTGGTAGCCGACGCCGCGGACCGTGAGCAGCAGCCGCGGCCGGGCCGGGTCCTGCTCGAGCTTGAGCCGCAGCCGGTGCACGTGCTCGGTGACGGTCGCCTCGCCGAGCCACTCGGACGAGGAGTTCCACACCCGGTCCAGGAGCTGGCTGCGGGTGAAGACCTGGCGCGGATGGGTGACCAGGAACGCCACCAGGTCGAACTCCTTGGGGGTCAGCTCGACCTCGACGCCGTCGACGGTGACCCGCCGGCCGGCCGTCTCGACCCGCAAGGGGCCGATGCCGACGACCTCCCCCGACAGCTCGGGGCTCGCCCGTCGCAGGACCGAGCGCACTCGCGCCGCCAGCTCGCCGGGCGAGAACGGCTTCACGAGGTAGTCGTCGGCCCCGAGGTCGAGACCCGCGATGCGCTCGTTCTCGCCATGGCGGCCGGACAGGACGATGACGGGGGTGTCCGAGCGCCCGTTGCCGCCGCGGCGCACCTCGCGGAGCAGGTCCAGGCCGCCGAGCCCCGGCAGGGACAGGTCGAGCACCACGAGCGCGGGGTGGTCGTCGCGGATGCGGCGCAGGGCCGACGGGCCGTCGTCGGCCTCGACGATGCGGAAGCCGTCGTGCTCGAGCTGCCAGCGCACCACTGTCCGCACGGCCTCGTCGTCGTCGACCACGAGGACCACCGGGCCGTCGAGTGCGGCGCCGCGCTGCGTCGCGGACTCCCTCATCCACGATGGGTACCACACAACGACCCGAAGGCCCAGGGCTGCGGCGCCGCGGCCCTGGGCCCCGGGACCGGGACCCGGAACCGGAAACCCGGGGTGTGGGAGAGTGCCCGGCATGAGCGAGGAGACCGGGCCGGCCCTCGGCGGGGCCGCGCCTCGCGAGACGGGCGTGGACCTCACCCGCCTGACCGACGAGGCCGCGAAGAAGTCCGGCCTGCTGTGGCTGCGCATCCCGGGCGCCGGCACCCACCCCGTCTGGCACGTGTGGCACGACGCCCGCGGCGACGGCGACGGCGACGGCGACGGCGGCGGCGGCGGCGACGACGACGACAGCGACAGCGACGAGCGCAGCGCCGGCCCGGCGGCCTACGTCGTCTCCGGCCCCGGCGAGCAGCCCCTCCCCTGGCTCCCGGAGGAGGTCGAGATGATCCTGCGCAGCAAGGACACCGGCGGCCGCCTGCTGACCCTGCGGGCGACCGCGCGCCGGCTCGAACCTGCAACCCCGGCGTGGGACACCGCGGTCGAGGTCCTGCGCCCCGAACGGCTCAACGCGACCGGGGACGTCGCGGCCCGCTGGGCCGCGCAGAACACCATCCACGTCGTGACCCCGCACGGGCCGCCGCTGGAGGCTCCTGGCGCCTACGACGACGGCTCGGGGGCCGCCCCGGTGCGCCCGGGGGNCACGGTCACGCGGCGCCCCTGGCACTGGCGGGGGCGCGCCGGCGCCCGCCGCAACACGGCCCGCTGAGGCGTCGGCGCGACCCCGGCCGGCGGATAGCCTGTCGCTCGTGAGCACGCCGACCCGCGCCTTCGTCGGCCGCCTGTCCGAGCTCGACGTCTTCGACCCGCTCGGTGACAAGGTCGGCCGGGTCCGCGATGTCGTCGTCACCTTCAGCGCCTCCCGGGCCCGGCCCCGCGCCATCGGTCTCGTCGTCGAGGTGCCGGGCCGGCGCCGGGTCTTCGTGCCCATGACCCGGGTCACCTCGGTCGAGGGCGGCCAGGTCATCACCACCGGCCTGGTGAACATGCGCCGCTTCGAGCAGCGCCCCAACGAGACCCTGGTCGTCGCCGAGCTCTTCGAGCGCCCGGTGCAGGTCAGCACCGAGGGCGGCGAGGTCGTGGCCGCCACCGTGCAGGACATCGGCATCGAGCAGATGGGCACGCGGGGATGGGCCCTGGCCCGGGTCGCCGTCCGCCTCGAGAGCTCGCGCCCGAGCCGTCTCGGCCTCCTGGGCCGGCGCCGCGGCGAGACCTTCGTGGCCACCGTCGAGGAGGTGCGCGGCCTGCGCGACGCCAGCGAGGGCCAGGGCGCCGCCAAGCTGCTCGAGACCTACGAGGACCTCAAGCCCGCCGACCTGGCCGAGGTCATCCACGACCTCAGCCCCCAGCGGCGGGCCGAGGTGGCGGCCGCCCTGGGCGACGAGCGGCTCGCCGACGTCATCGAGGAGCTCCCCGAGGACGACCAGGTCGAGATCATCGCGGGGCTCGAGGTCTCGCGCGCCGCCGACGTCCTCGAGGCGATGGAGCCCGACGACGCCGCCGACCTCCTCTCCGAGCTGCCGGTCGAGCGCCGCGAGGAGCTGCTCCAGAAGATGGAGCCCGACGAGGCGGCCGACCTGCGTCGCCTGCTCACCTACGACGAGAACACCGCCGGCGGTCTGATGACGACCGAGCCGGTCATCCTCGGCCCGGAGGCCTCCATCGCCGAGGCCCTGGCGGTGGTGCGCCGCCAGGAGCTCTCGACCGCCCTGGCCACCACCGTCTTCGTCTGCCGGCCACCGCTCGAGACGCCCACCGGCAAGTTCCTCGGCATCGTCCACATCCAGCGCCTGCTGCGCGAGCCGCCGCACAACCCTGTCGGTGGCATCCTCGACAAGGACGTCGAGCCCCTGCCGCCGACCGCCAGCCTGGGCCAGGTCACCCGCATGCTCGCCACCTACGACCTGGTGGGGATGCCGGTGGTCGACGACGAGGGCCACCTGCTCGGTGCGGTCACCGTCGACGACGTGCTCGACCACATCCTCCCGGACGACTGGCGCGAGGAGCGGCACGACGTGGTGCCCCCGACAGAGGTGACCCGTGGCTGAACGCGAACGCCGCGTCCGCATCGACCAGCCGCGCGAGTCCACGCGGCGGCGCCTGCAGATGCCGGCCCTGTTCACCCAGGAGTCCTTCGGGGTCCTGTCCGAGAAGTTCGCCCGCTTCATGGGCACGCCGTACTTCCTCATCGGGATGACGGTCTTCGTCGTCCTCTGGCTGCTCTGGAACACCCTGGCCCCGAGTGACCTGCGTTTCGACCCGTACGCCTTCATCTTCCTGACCCTGATGCTGAGCCTGCAGGCCTCGTACGCGGCCCCCCTCATCCTGCTGGCGCAGAACCGCCAGGCCGACCGTGACCGGGTGGCGCTCGAGCAGGACCGCTCCCGCGACGAGCGAGGCCTGGCCGACACCGAGTTCCTCACCCGCGAGGTCGCCGCCCTACGGATCGCGATGCGCGACACCGCCACGCGCGACTTCGTCCGCAGCGAGCTGCGCGACCTCCTCGACGAGATGGAGGAGCGGGGGCTCGTGGTGACCAAGCAGACGTCCCCCGACGACGGGGGCGAGGACGGCCCGGCCCCGGAGCCGACCTAGACTCGAGGGCATGCCGCAGGTCAGCCAGGACGCCCTCCACGCCGCTCTCGAGACGGTCATCGACCCCGAGATCCGGCGCCCCGTCACCGAGCTCGGGATGGTCGGTGCCCTCGACTGCGACGCCGACGGCCGGGTCGCCGTCACCATCCTCCTCACCGTCAGCGCCTGCCCCCTCAAGGACCGGCTCACCCAGGACACCACCGCGGCACTCGCGGCCGTCGAGGGCGTCACCGACGTCACCGTCACCCTCGGCGTGATGAACGACGAGCAGCGCGGCGAGCTGAAGACCAAGCTGCGCGGCGGCGTCGCCGAGCGTGAGATCCCGTTCGCCAAGCCGGGGTCGCTGACCCGGGTCTACGCCGTCGCCTCCGGCAAGGGCGGGGTCGGCAAGTCGTCCGTCACCGCCAACCTCGCGGCCGCGCTGGCCCAGGAGGGTCTTTCGGTCGGGGTCGTCGACGCCGACATCTACGGCTTCTCGATCCCCCGGATGCTCGGCGTCGAGCGCAAGCCGACCCAGGTCGACGACATGATCATGCCGCCGGTCAGCCACGACGTGCGGGTCATCTCGATCGGGATGTTCGTGCCTGGCAACCAGCCCGTCGTCTGGCGCGGCCCGATGCTGCACCGCGCGCTCCAGCAGTTCCTGGCCGACGTCTTCTGGGGCGACCTCGACGTCCTGCTCCTCGACCTGCCGCCCGGCACCGGTGACATCGCGATCTCCGTCGCCCAGCTCGTGCCCGGGGCCGAGATCCTCGTCGTCACCACCCCGCAGCAGGCCGCCGCCGAGGTGGCCGAGCGGGCCGGGTCCATCGCCCTGCAGACCCACCAGCGCCTCGCCGGGGTCATCGAGAACATGAGCTGGCTCGAGATGCCCGACGGCTCCCGCCAGGAGATCTTCGGCTCCGGGGGTGGCCAGGACGTCGCCGACAGCCTCACCCGCTCGATCGGCTCCGAGGTGCCGCTGCTCGGTCAGATCCCGCTCGACACCCGCCTGCGGGTCGGTGCCGACCAGGGGATGCCGGTCGTCCTCGGCGAGCCCGACTCGCCCGCCGCGGTGGCCCTGCGCGGCATCGCGAAGGGCCTGGCCTCGCGCTCGCGCGGCCTGGCCGGGCGCTCGCTGGGTCTCAGCCCCGTCGGGCGCTGAGCCGGCCGGCCGGCCGGTCGGGCGCCGTGCCTCAGGTGGCCTCGGCGTCGTAAGGCACGGGGCGGTCCGGGTCGAACGCGTGCGGGGCGCCCCAGGCGCGAGCCATCGCGTCGTGCGGGCCCGGCTCGGCGGGCCGGTCGCGGTCGCGGTCGGTGGGACCGTCCCCCGGCACCGCACCGGGTGCCGCGGCGGCGACCGCCTCGCCGTCGGTGCCCCCGCGCAGGCGCGCGGCCGAGCGCACCGAGCCGATCTCGTCGCGGATGGGCGCGACCGCGTCGTCGAGCGGCTCGAGCAGCGCCTCGCGCACGATGCGCCGGGGGTCGTACTGGCGCGGGTCGTACTGGCGCCAGTCGATGTCCTCGTACTCCGGTCCGAGCTGGTCGCGCAGCTGGTCCTTGGCGCCCTCGGCCATCACCCGCAGCTTGCGGATGGCGCGCGCCAGCTTGGCCGCGTACTCGGGCATCCGGTCGGGGCCGAGGACGAAGACCGCGATGAGGGCGAGCAGGATGACCTCCCACCCGTTGACGCCGAACACCGCGTCACTCCCTTTCCGTGGACCGCGACGGCCCGGTCACTGCGAGCCCTGGAGGACCATCGTGACATCCTGCTCGCGGCCGCTGCGCCGCACGGTCAGCTGCACCGAGTCCCCGACCCGGCGGGCTCGGATCTTCACGACCAGCTCGCCGTCGTCGCTGACCGGGGCCCCCTCGAAGGCCACGATGACGTCGCCGGCGCGCAGGCCGGCCTTGGCCGCGGGCCCGTCGGGGTCGACCGCCGGCGCCCCGCGGGGCCCTTCGTCGGCGATGCGCACTCCCTCGCCCTGGTAGCCGGTGTCGAGATAGACCCCGATCACGGGGTGCACGGCCTTGCCGGTGGCGATCAGCTGCCGGACGGTGGTGGTCACCTGGTCGCTGGGGATGGCGAAGCCGACGCCGATGTTGCCGCTCTGGCCGCCGCCGAGCGAGCTGCCGGGGATGGCGGCGATGGCCGAGTTGACACCGATGACCGCACCCGCCATGTCCAGCAGCGGGCCGCCGGAGTTGCCCGGGTTGATGGCGGCATCGGTCTGGATGGCGTTGATGAAGGACTGGTCGTTCTCGCCCCCCGGGGTGACGGGGCGGTCGAGGGCGCTGACGATGCCGGCGGTGACGGTGGAGTCGAGGCCGAGCGGTGCGCCCACCGCGATGACCTGGTCACCGACCACGACCTCGCTCGAGCGGCCCACGGGCAGCGGCGCGAGCCGGGCGCCGGAGACCTTCACCACGGCCAGGTCGTAGGACGCGTCGGTGCCGACGACCGTCCCCGAGACCTGCTTGCCGTTGGAGAGCACGACCGTGACCTTGCCGTTGACCCCGACCGACTCGACGACGTGGTTGTTGGTGACGACGTGCCCGGCGTCGTCGTAGACCCATCCCGAGCCCGTGGAGCCGCCATCGGCGCCCTGGACCTTGAGGGTCACCACGCTGGGTAGAGCGGTGGCGGCGATGTTGGCGATGGAGCCCCGCGGGCGGCTGGTGGCGCCGGCACCAGGAGTGGGCGCAGCGGCCGTGGGGACGCCGCCGCCTCCCGCCACGCCGGCCCGGTCCGCCAGGTAGCCCCCGACGATGCCGCCCCCGGTGCCCGCGACGAGCGCGGCGGCCAGGGTGGCGCCCACGAGGGCGCCCCACCCGGGACCGCGACGAGCGGGGCCGGAGGGGTGCGCGCCGGGCGAGGGCAGGGGGCCGGGGGGCGGCCCGGACGGCATCGCCGACCAGGAGCCGCTGATGGGTTGGTAGGGAGCCGTCGCCGCGCTCTGGGCCGGAACGGGCTGGGTCGGCTCGGGGCTGTGGGCCCAGGTGGGCTCGGGCGGCGCGGGGTCACGGGTCGGGCCGGGCTCGCCCACCGGGGCGGTCACCTCGGTGTCGTCACCGGCTCGGCCGCGGTCCCAGGGCTGCCAGTCCTCGGTCCCGGGCTCGCGTTCGCTCATGGCGTTGATTCTGCCTGCCGCTCCGGAAGGACGGGTGCAGAGGTCCGCATCGTCCACCGCACCGGCACGAACGCGGTCGCCCCGGTGGTCCCCACCGGGCCGGCGGTGGCCCTGGCCGGCGACACGACCGGTGGGCTCTGGCCGGTGACCGCGGGGCGCGTGGGCACGAGCCCGACGGTGAGGCTCCAGGCCGCGGCGGCCGAGACCCCGGCCGCCGCGGCGGCGACCACCGTGGCCCGCAGGGGGCTGCGGTGGCAGGGGGGCGCGCCCGGCGCGAGCAGGGCGAGGGGCTCGCGTCCGACGGCCGGCATCGGCGCCGGCGACAGGTCACGGGACATCGCGAGCAACGACGCCAGCAGGTCACCCGGCATCGACGGACCCCCGGCGAGCGCCTCGCGCAGCCGGCGTTCCTCGGCGACCTCCCGGCGGCAGAGCTGGCAGGCCACCAGATGGCGGTCCCAGTCGCGGGCCCGCCCGGCGTCGAGCCGGCCGGCCGCGTACTCGGAGAGGTCGGCGTCGCCGCAGCGGACGCCGGGTCGGCTCATACCGTCCCCGCGGCCGGTCGCCGGATGATGGGGCGGCGGCGGGTCGTGGCGACGGGCTCGGGGCGCGGCGCGGGGGCGCGGTGGGCCAGGGCCTCCCGCAGCTGCGAACGGCCGCGGTGGATGCGCGAGCGCACGGTGCCGAGCTTGATGCCCAGGGTGGCCGCGACCTCCTCGTAGGACAGGCCCTCGATGTCGCAGAGCACGACGGCGGCGCGGAAGTCCGGCGAGAGCGCGTCGAGCGCACGCTGCACGTCGTCGTCGAGGTGGGTCTCCTCGTAGGTCACCTCCGGGCTGCGGTCGCGGCTGGGCAGCCGGGCGGCCGACTCGTCCGAGAGGGCGTCGAAGCGGATGCGCTGCTTGCGGCGCATCTTGTCGAGGAAGACGTTGGTCGTGATGCGGTGCAGCCAGCCCTCGAAGGTGCCGGGCTGGTAGGTGTGCAGCGAGCGGAAGACCCGTACGAACACGTCCTGGGTGAGGTCCTCGGCGTCGTGGACGTTGCCGGTGAGGCGGTAGGCGAGCCGGTACACCCGCGCGGAGTGCTGCTCGACGACCTCCTCCCAGGTGGGCGGCCGCCATCCCGGGGTGGACGGCGCGCCCGCGTCGTACGTCGTGGTCGTCATCGGCTGGTCCCTCACCATGCTGCTCATGTCACCCATCGATACGTGTCGTGGCAGGGAATTGTTCCCGGTGAACCTGGACGCCCGCTGGGAGTGTGGGGCGTCGGCCGGGGCCGCCGCGCGCCGTAGGGTGGGCGTATGAGCGGGATGAAGCCGGCCAGCTGGGCCTACGCCGAGGAGTTCGTGCCCGAGCCCGAGGTCGTCGAGGCGGCGCGGCGCCGTGGGGTCGAGTTCGGTGCCGCGACCCCCGTGGGCACCGGGGCCGGGGCGCTGCTGCGCTTCCTCGCCGCCGCCGTGGCCGCACGCCACGTCGTCGAGATCGGCACCGGCGCCGGCACGTCGGGCCTGTGGCTGCTGGCCGGGATGCCCGAGGACGGCGTCCTGACCACCATCGACGTCTCGGCCGAGCACCAGCGCGCGGCCCGCCAGGCGTACGCCGCCGCGGGGCACGCCCCGCAGCGCACCCGCGTCATCACCGGGGCCGCGACCGAGGTCCTGCCCCGGATGACCGACGGCGCCTACGACATGGTGCTCGTCGACGCCGACAAGGACGGCTACCCCGGCTACGTCGACCACGCGGTGCGCCTGCTGCGCCCCGGCGGGGTGCTCGCCGTCGACAACATGCTCTGGCACGACCAGGTGGCCGACCCCGCGGCGCGCGACGCCACGACGGTGGCGCTGCGCACGCTCGGCAAGACCCTGCGCGACCACGAGGATCTGGTGACCTCGCTGCTGCCGGTCAGCGACGGGCTGCTCGTGGCCGTCCGGCGCTGACCGGCACGGTCCGCACGCCGCTCAGCTGACCGACGGGCCGGCCCCGCGGCGGAAGCCGGCCGGGCCCTCGGCGATGGCCACGACCTCCCACTCCTCCACCAGCGCCGGGCCCGAGCCGATGATCGCGCTGCCGGGCGCGGTGTCGGCGGCGGGCTCGAAGTCGGCGCGGAAGACGCGCCGCTCCTCCTCGCTGTCGAAGACGTAGGTCCCCTCGAACCACTCCCCCTCGCGCATCCGCCACACCTTGAAGGCCAGGCCGTCGAGGAACATGAAGCGCGCGATCGAGGTGCCGACCACGTACTCGCGCAGCTGGTCGGCGACCCCCTCGGGGGCCTGCTCCAGCGACCATCGGACGGTCAGCCCGTATCCGGCGTTCATCGTGTCTCCTCAGCCGTCGTGCGGCAGTCGTGGTTCCGAACGCCTGGGGTCGGCGTCGAAGGCCCGACGGTAGGCGGGGCGAGGGCCGTCCGCCACCGCGTCTCACGGCCCGGAGAACGACCCGCGAAGACGACCGGGCCCCCACCGCGTCGCGGTGGGGGCCCGGGTGCTCGGATGCTCGGAGGTGAGGGTCAGAGGCCGTCGCAGCTGTCGATGGCGCGCCCGAGGGCCCGAACCTCGTCCGGGGTCATCTCGACGACGAGCCGGCCGCCACCCTCGAGGGGCATGCGCAGCACGATGCCACGTCCCTCCTTGACGACCTCGAGGTCGCCATCACCCGTCCTGGGTTTCATTGCCGCCATTGGCTCATTTCCCTTCCTCACCGCGGCTGCGGATGTCGCGCCGCGTGCGTCGCCCTGCGCCGTACCGCCGGACCGGAGCCCATTATCCCGCAGTCCTCCGACGTGACGAAATCCATGCCCCGCGAGGTCACGGGGGGAAGGAGCCCCACGGGGTGTACGTGAGCAGGCTGGTGGTCCACCAGAGGATCCCGACGACGAGCAGGACCACCACGACGGCCACCCGGCGACGCCAGTGGGGCACCACCTGTTGGCCGTTCGCCGTCCGCATGGCGACCGACGCCACGAGGGCCGCGAGCGGCACGTCGAGGAGCAGGAAGCGCCACATCGAGGTGATCGGCCGGACCACCGCGAACAGGAAGATCGGGTAGGCCAGCGCCCACGCGCGGACCTCGATGCTCAGCCAGCTCCCGTGCCGCCCCAGCACGAGGGCCACGTAGGTGGCGGCCAGCGCCAGGAGGACCAGCACGCCGAACAGGCCGCGCGAGTCCCACGCCCACTGCACCCACAGGACGAACGGCCCCTCGGCGGGCTTCTGGCCCCACACCTCCTGGACGTCGAAGAAGGCGGTGGGGACGCCGGTGGCCAGGCCCGCCACGACGGGCCACGCGACCGCGCTGACCCCCAGGGCCGCGAGCATCACGACCACCCGCGTCCACTCCCCCGCCAGAGCGCGGCGACCGAGGCGCCGCTCGTCGCGCCAGCGCACCCCCAGGTGGATGAGGACCGCGATCCCGAGGGCCGGGGCCACGCCGCGGGTGAAGCCCAGGGGTATCGCCACCGCCGCCACCAGCAGGTAGTGCCGCCGGACCAGGAGCAGCAGCGCCGCGCAGACGAGGGTGACGGCCAGGGCCTCGGTGTAGGGCTTCAGCATCACCGAGGTGCTGGGGTAGAAGCACCACAGGGCGGCCGCCACGAGAGCCAGCCGCTCGCGCTGCGGCTGGCTGCCGGCGTGGTGGGTGGTGCGCAGCAGGGTGTGGAGGAGCAGGACCGCCACCGCTCCGAGCACGAGGTTGATCCCGACCCCGGCAACCTCGAACGAGGCACCGGTGGTCATCACGCCCTTCACCAGGTACGGGTAGAGCGGGTAGAAGGCCCAGGCGCTGTAGGTGACGTAGCCGGTGCTGGTGTCGACCGGCAGCGGGACCGGGTAGCCGTCCTGGACGATGCGGCGGTACCAGACGCTGTCCCAGAGCCCGATCATGTCGCCCACCGACGGGTCGGGGTGCCCGACGCCGGCCGGGTTCTGGAACCAGGTGGCGGCCACCCAGAGCGCGAACAGCGAGACCAGGCGGGAGATCACGTAGACGGCCAGCAGGGTGCGCACCGGCCGGGCGAGGGCGTGGCCGGCGAGCTCGTGGCGGCCCTGCGAGCTGAGCAGCCGGCGCAGCACCGACGGCCGGTCCGGCGGCGCCTCGGGGCGGGCGGTGGCCGCGACGTCAGCCCCCGGCATCGGTCACCCCCCGCACGTCCCACACATGGACGCCGCCGAGGGTGGTCGGCGGCCCGTAGACGGAGGAGACGGAGGCGAGCAGGGCGTCGGCGGCCGGCCGGTCGACCGGCAGGACGAGCGCGTCGACCCGGCCCGCGCGCAGGTCGGCGTCGAAGCGGGCCTTCTGCTCCGGAAGGGCCGGAACGGCCACCCCACCCTGTGCGACCTCGGCCAGCCAGGTGGTCAGAGCCGTGGGCGTGGCCCCGTACTGGCCGCCGCGCTCGGGGGTGCCGTCGGGACCGACGAAGTAGCCGGCCACGACGGGGAACCCCCAGTGCGCCTCGGCCTGCCACTCCAGGGCCCGGGTGTCGGCGACGTTGGTCGGAGGGACGGCCAGGACCGAGCCGCCGTCGTCGACGTAGTCGCGCCAGGCCCCCTCGGAGAAGAACGTGGGCATCGGGCTGCGGGGGTCGACCACGAGCGGGGTGGGGACCACCGGCAGCAGGACCATCGCGCCGACACCGGCCCCCACCACCAGCGCCGGGACCCGTTCGGCCAGCACGGCGAGCACCGCGCGCCGGGCGGCCTCGACGCCGAGGGTCAGGAGGGCGGCGAACGCCGGCAGGGCGACCAGGGCGAACCGGGTGGGCAGCACGTTCTCGACGACCGGGACGTGCTCGAGCAGGGCCCACGGGCCCGGGACGCCGAGCGGGGTGCCGTGGAGCGTGAGCTCCTCGCCGAGGCTGAGCCAGCAGGCGAGGACGATGAGGAGCGCCAGCACCCGCACCAGGGCGCTGCGCCACAGGGCGACGAGGGTGGCGGCGGCGCCCAGCCAGAGCGGGATGCCGAAGAACGAGTTCTCCTCGGTGCGGTTCATCGACAGGGCCGCCGAGGCCCAGGGGTCGGCCCCCACCGTGCGGGTCGCCCGGCCCCACAGCTGCGCGAGGTCGTTGCCGGCCGGGGGGTGGTAGATCGACGCGTAGCTCTGCGGTCCCAGGAACTGCCACCACAGCGGCAGCGCGGTCAGCAGCAGCGCGACGCCGACCCCGACGCCCAGCCCGCGCAGCGCGGCCACCGTGGGTCGCCGGCCGGCGGCCAGCCATCCCAGCACCAGCACGAGGACCCCGACGGCCGTGAGGAGCAGGACCTCCTCCCCGATCAGCACCTGCCAGGCCACCAGCAGCCCCAGGACCACCCCGTCGCGGACCGGCCGCGCGCTGCCGTGGCCCAGTCGCAGCAGCCGGTCCAGGATGAGGGGGACCAGCGCCTGCACCACGAAGTTCGGGTGGCCGTTGGCGTGCGAGACCATCCCGGGCCCGAAACCCGCGAGCAGCCCCCCGAGGAACGCGGCGGCCGGGTGCACCGGCAGCCACCGCCGGAAGAGCCAGTACCAGCCGCCGGCCGTCAGGGCCAGGCCCAGGAGCTCGACGAGGACGAAGGTCACCTGCGGGCCGGCCAGCAGGGTGAGGGGCGCCAGGGGGATCCCGAGGCCGAGGACGGCGGCGTTCGCCATCAGGTTCACGCCGTCGGGGAAGTTCTGGAGGTCGCTGAAGAGCGGGCTCGAGACGGTGGCGAGGTTGTGCGCGGTGGCCCCGAAGTACCACTCGAACGCCTGCTGGTCCTGCACCCCCTGCGAGAGGTAGCCGGTGCGCACGGCCGTGAGCAGGTGCATCGTCACGTAGGCGGCCACGAGGAGGTACGCGAGCGGGGCCAGCAGGTCGGCGCGACCCCAGGGGCGCGGTGAGCCGGTGACGGTCCAGGCCGGTCCGGGTCCCACCCGGCGAGAGGGCGGTGCGTCGTGGCCGCCGGGGCGGCGGGCGGGCAGGTCCGGGTCGGTGCTGCCGCCCCCCGGGCCGACGGGGCCGCCGGACGGTCGGCCCGCGGTGGCGCCGGCCGCCGAGCCCGTCCCGCCCCGCAGGAGCGCGATCTCGCGGTCCCGGACGGCGACCCGCGCCTCGAGGCGGTCCAGCACCTCGTCGACCTGGTCCATCCGGTAGCCGCGCAGGGCGGTGGCGAACCCCTCGCTCTCCGGCGCCGGGGTCTCGGCGCCGGGGGCGTCGGGGCGGGGCCGGCCGAGCCACCAGGCGGCACCCGCGAGGGTCGCGACGGCGGCCAGCGCGGCCAGGAACGCCCAGGTCACCCGGCATCCTCCGGGGCGGGCGGGCGGCGGTCCTCGGCCCCGGCGACGAGCGCCTCCACCACCTGGCCGAACAGCAGCGGGCCCAGGCGGTCGCCGATCGGCCGGGTCAGGCGCTGCAGCCCGGGGAGCCAGAGCTCCTCGGTCCACTCGACCCGCGATCCCTCGGGCGTCTCGTGCACCTCGATGTCGGCCCAGCCGCGCAGGAACCAGCCGGTCTTGACCAGACGCAGGCGCCGACCCGGCTCGAGGGCGGTGACGAGCATCCGGTCGGCCCCGGCGAGGGGCCCCAGGCGGGTGACGGCCGAGACCTCGGAGCCGAGCGCGAGGCCGCCCGCGGGCACCGAGACCTCGGTGAGCGGCACGTGCCGGGTGTGCTCGGCGAGGTCGGTGACGGCGTCCCAGGTCGGCCCCGGAGGCAGCGTGCTGTCACGACGGATGGTGAAGGCCATCAGTCCTCCTCGGGCCGGAGAGCGGCCAGCTCGCGCTCGCGCTCGGCCAGCGTGGTGCGCAGCTGCGCGAGGCGCTCGTCGACGTCGTCCATCCGGTAGCCGCGCAGGGCGGTGTCGAATCGGACCGCAGCCACGTCGGCGGCATCCGGCTCGAGGGGCAGGCCGTGGTCGGGCGTGCTGCGGGTGGGAGCGGCGAGCCCGTCGACCGGCCACCGGCCGCTCGCGACGGACAGCACCGCCACGACGAGCGCGACGGCGACGAGGACGAGCAGGACCGGGACCACGGGGCGATCCTACGGCGGTGGGCTGCGGCTACTCCGGGTGCGGCGAGGCGGCGGCCCGCGCCCGGCTGCCGCCGTGGTCGGCCTCGACGATGCGACCGACCGCCTCGTGCGGGTCGTCGGTGACGGTGAGCAGCGACAGGTCGGCCGCGTTGACGGTGCCGGCGCCGGCGGCGCTGCCGTGCAGCCAGTCGAGCAGGCCGCCCCAGTACGCGGTGCCGACGAGCACGATCGGGAAGCTCGTGACCTTCTGGGTCTGCACCAGGGTGACCGCCTCGAACAGCTCGTCGAGGGTGCCGAAACCGCCGGGCAGCACGATGAACCCGCAGGCGTACTTGACGAACATCGTCTTGCGCGCGAAGAAGTAGCGGAAGTTGACCCCCAGGTCGACGTGCGGGTTCAGGCCGGCCTCGAACGGCAGCTCGATGCCGAGCCCGACCGAGGTCCCCCCGGCCTCCAGGGCGCCGCGGTTGGCGGCCTCCATGGCGCCGGGGCCGCCGCCGGTGATGACGGCGTACCCGGCCTCGACCAGGGCCCGCCCCACCTCCTGCCCCAGCGCGTACTCGGGGGCGTCGGGGCGGGTACGGGCCGAGCCGAACACGCTGACGGCCGGGCCCAGCTCGGCCAGCGCCCCGAAGCCCGTGACGAACTCGGACTGGATGCGCATCACGCGCCACGGGTCGGTGTGCAGCCAGTCGGCCGAGTCGCTGCTGTCGAGAAGGCGCTGGTCGGTGGTCGAGCCCGGCACTTTCGAGCCGCGCATGAGCACCGGGCCCTGGTGGTACTCGCGCTCCCGGCGGGGCGCGTCGGTGGGCTCGGGCGGCGTCGGGGTGTCCACGCCAGCACCCTAGACCGGCCGGCCGGTCCGCCCGGGCCTCAGCCGAGCCAGCGCAGCAGGGCGGCCTCGCACGCGCCGTACTGCTCCACGGGGCACTGCTCGTCGTCCATGTGGGCCAGGTTGGGGTCGCCGGGGCCGAAGTTGACCGCCGGCACACCCATCGCCGAGAAGCGCGCGACGTCGGTCCAGCCCTGCTTGGCCTCGACCGGCAGGCCGAGGGACTCCACGAAGGCCCTGGCGGCCGGCAGGTGCAGGCCGGGGCGGGCGCCGCCGGCGTTGTCGTGCACCTCGACGTCGAAGCCGTCGAACACGGCGCGCACGTGGGCCTCGGCGTCGGCCTCGCTGAGCGAGGGGGCGTAGCGGTAGTTCACGGTGACCACGCACCGGTCAGGGATGACGTTGCCCGCGATGCCGCCCTCGATGCCCACCGCGTTGAGCGCCTCACGGAACTCCAGGCCGTCGACCTCACGGGTGGCGGGCCGGTAGGCCACCAGCCGCGCCAGCACGTCGGCGGCGTCGTGCACGGCGTTGTGGCCCTTCCACGGGCGGGCCGAGTGCGACGCGATGCCCTTGGTCGTGACGGTCGCGCGCAGCGTCCCCTTGCAGCCGCCCTCGATGCGGGCGTCGGTGGGCTCGAGCAGGACGGCGAAGTCGGCGTCCTGGACCAGCGCGGGGGCCTGCTGCTGGACGTGCAGCAGGCCGTTGTAGCGGCTGTCGATCTCCTCGGCCTCGTAGAACACGTAGGTGACGTCGCGGTTGGGCTCGGCCAGCTGCTGGGCGACCCGCAGGGTCACGGCCACCCCGCCCTTCATGTCGACGGTGCCGCGGCCCCACAGGACCTCACCCCCGGGGCCCTCGACCCGACGGGTCGGCAGGTTCTCGGGCTCGCTGGTGAGCGGCACGGTGTCGATGTGGCCCGCCAGGACGACCCGCTCGGCCCGTCCCAGCGCGGTGCGGGCGACCACGGTGTTGCCGATGCGGGTGACCTCGAGGCGCCCCAGCGCCCGCAGCGCGGCCTCGACCGCGTCGGCCAGCGCCGCCTCCGCCAGGCTCACCGACGGGATGTCGCACAGGCGAGCCGTGAGCGTCGTGACGTCGTCGGTCAGGTCCAGGGAGGGGGTGCTCGCAGCCATGCGGACACCCTAGTGAGGGCGCCCGCAGCCGCGGCGGTCGCGTCGGGCCGCCCCGTAGGCTGGACGGCATGTCGCGCACCGCCTGGGGCCACGGCCTCGTCACCGTCCACGGGTCCGGGACCGTCCTCGACGCCTGGTACCCCTCCCCCGCCCTGGGCCCGGTCGGGGGCGCCGGCGAGCTCGAGGCACCCCGCGGCCTCGAGGAGCTCGTGGGCGAGGACGCGGTCCGCGGCGTGCGGCGCGAGCTGCGCCTCGTGAGCATCGACCTCGACGCCGCGCCGGCCGACACCGCTGATGCCTACCTGCGGCTGCACCTGCTCTCGCACCGGTTGGTGCTGCCCAACAGCATCTCCCTCGACGGCCTCTTCGGGGTGCTGCCCAACGTCGTCTGGACCACCCAGGGCCCGTGCGCGGTCGAGGGCTTCGAGCTGACCCGGGCCCGGATGCTGGCCCGTGGGCCGGTGCAGGTCCTCGGCGTCGACAAGTTCCCCCGCATGGTCGACTACGTCGTGCCGTCGGGGGTGCGCATCGGCGACGCCGACCGGGTCCGCCTCGGCGCCCATCTGGCCAGTGGCACCACTGTCATGCACGAGGGCTTCGTCAACTTCAACGCCGGCACGCTGGGCTCCTCGATGGTCGAGGGCCGCATCAGCCAAGGCGTCGTCGTCGGCGACGGGTCCGACATCGGTGGGGGTGCGTCCACCATGGGCACGCTGTCCGGTGGCGGCACGGAACGCGTCAGCATCGGCAGGCGTTGTCTGCTCGGAGCCGAGGCCGGGCTCGGGATCGCCCTCGGTGACGACTGCGTCGTCGAGGCGGGGCTCTACCTGACCGCCGGCACCAAGGTCACCCTGCCCGACGGCACCGTCGCCGCGGCGCGCGAGCTCTCCGGGCAGAGCGGCCTGCTGTTCCTGCGCCACTCCGTCACCGGCACCGTGCAGGCCCGCCCGCGGGACGGGCACGGCGTGGTCCTGAACTCGGCCCTGCACGCCAACGACTGACCCGCCCGCGACCCCGCACACCCACCGCCCGCCGACCGCCCCGACCGCTCCCGACCGCCCCCGACCGAAGGACGACCACCGATGCCGCGCCGCTCCTCCGGCCGACGCCGTTTCGCCGCCCTCCTCGTGCTCGCCGTCGTCGCGGGCGTCGGGGTCGTGGGCTGGAGGGGGGTCCAGGGCCTGGTGCACGCCGTCTCGGGCGAGCAGTGCCAGGTGACGGCCGCGGGGTCCACCTACTCCTGGGCCCCCGACCAGGCCAGCAACGCCGCCGCGATCACGGCCATCGCGGTCAAGCGCGGCCTGCCGCCGCGGGCGGCCTCCATCGCCATCGCGACCGCCATGCAGGAGTCCAAGGTCCGCAACGTGCGCTTCGGCGACCGCGACTCGCTGGGGCTCTTCCAGCAGCGGCCCTCCCAGGGGTGGGGAACCGCCGAGCAGATCCTCGACCCCGAGTACTCGACCAACACCTTCTACGACGCGCTGGTCAAGGTCGACGGGTACACCCGGATGGACATCGCCGCGGCCGCCCAGGCCGTGCAGCGCTCAGCGGCCGGAGAGGCCTACGCGCAGCACGAGGGAAAGGCCCGGGCCACCGCGTCGGTCATCTCGGGCCAGACCCACGCGGGCCTGACCTGCGCGCTGCGCGACCCGGAGGCCGCGGGCGACCCCCAGCAGCTCGCCGCCCTGCTCACCAAGGACTTCGGCATCCGCGGGCGCGTCTCCGGCCGCACCGTGACCGTGGCCACCGACTCCGCCGACCGGGCGTGGGCCGTGGCCTCGTGGGCGGTCGCCCGCGCCACCGACACCGGCGCGGTGCGCGTGGCGGTCGACGGCCGCCAGTGGGTGCGCTCGATGGAGGACTCGGCGCTCACCTGGCAGCGCGCCGACACCAGCGCC
>NZ_LMSE01000004.1:433157-433267 GCF_001428065.1 Nostocoides sp. Soil756 | reverse complement strand
GCCCCCACCACCGTGGTCATCTCGCTGGCCTGACCCGCGCCGCGCCAACGGGCCGGGACGCCGACGAGGCCCGGCCCCGCGGGGGGTCGGGCCTCGTCGGCGTCCGGGCG
>NZ_LMSE01000004.1:420278-433124 GCF_001428065.1 Nostocoides sp. Soil756 | reverse complement strand
CGCCGGGGGTCAGCGCTGGTCGAGCGCGATGTAGTCGCGCTCACCCTCGCCGGTGTACACCTGGCGCGGGCGGCCGATCTTGGTGTTGGGGTCCTCGATCATCTCGCGCCACTGGGCGATCCAGCCGGGGAGGCGGCCCAGGGCGAACAGCACGGTGAACATCCGCGTCGGGAAGCCCATCGACTTGTAGATCAGGCCGGTGTAGAAGTCGACGTTGGGGTACAGCTTGCGCTCGACGAAGTAGTCGTCGGCCAGCGCGATCTCCTCCAGGCGCATGGCGACCTCGAGCAACTCGTCGCCGCCGGAGGTCTTGCTGAGGATCTCGTGGGCGGTGTCCTTGATGATGGCCGCGCGCGGGTCGTAGTTCTTGTAGACCCGGTGCCCGAAGCCCATCAGCCGGACGCCGTCCTCCTTGTTCTTGACCTTGGTCATGAACTCCTCGGCGGTGTACTCGGCCCCGTGGATGCGCTCGAGCATCTCGAGGACGGCCTGGTTGGCACCCCCGTGGAGCGGGCCGAACAGCGCGTTGATGCCGGCCGAGACCGAGGCGAAGAGGTTGGCGTGCGAGGAGCCGACGAGGCGCACCGTGGAGGTGGAGCAGTTCTGCTCGTGGTCGGCGTGCAGCACCAGGAGGAGCTCGACGGCCTTGACGATGTCGGGGTCCACCTCGTAGCTGGTGGCGGGCACCCCGAAGGTCATCCGCAGGAAGTTCTCGACCAGCGACAGGTCGTTGTCGGGGTAGAGGAACGGCTGGCCGATCGACTTCTTGTAGGCGTAGGCCGCGATGGTGGGCAGCTTGGCGAGGAGGCGGATGGTCGAGATCTCGACCTGCTCCTTGTCGAAGGGGTCGAGGCTGTCCTGGTAGAAGGTCGACAGCGCCGAGACCGCCGAGGACAGCACCGGCATCGGGTGCGCGTCGCGCGGGAAGCCCTGGAAGAAGCCCTTGAGGTCCTCGTGCAGCATCGTGTGCTCGCGGATCCGGTCCTCGAAGCCGTCGAGCTCGACCGCGGTCGGGAGCTCGCCGTAGATGAGGAGGTAGGAGGTCTCGAGGAAGGTCGAGCTCTTGGCCAGCTGCTCGATCGGGTAGCCGCGGTAGCGCAGGATGCCTGCGTCACCGTCGATGTAGGTGATGGCGCTGGTCGTGCTGGCCGTGTTCGTGAACCCGGCGTCGAGGGTGACGTTGCCGGTCTCCTTCAGCAGGCCCGAGATGTCGTAGCCGCTGTTGCCCTCGGTGGCGGGCACGAGGGAGAGGTCGAGCTGCTTGCCCGCAGCGTGGAGGGTTGCTCCGTCAGTCATGTCGCGATCCTTCACGGGTCGTCGGGGTCGGGCTTCCTTTCGACCCTACCCGCCCGTACGCGGCCTACGGAATCCAGGGCACCGGCGGGCGACGGATGTGTCACACGAGGCGACGAGCGGCGGCGGCCACTCGCTCGTCGGTGGCCGTGAGCGCGATCCGCACGTGCCGACGGCCGGCAGCGCCGTAGAAGTCGCCGGGCGCGACGAGGATGCCGCGCTCGGCGAGCCGGCCGAGAGTGACCCGGGAGTCCTCGCCGGCGGTCGCCCAGAGGTACAGGCCCGCCTCGGAGTGCTCGACCCGCAGGCCGAAGGCCTCGACCGCCGGGCGCAGCACCGCACGGCGGGCGGCGTAGCGCGCCTTCTGCTCCTCGACGTGCGCGGTGTCGCCGAGGGCGGCCACCAGGGCCCGCTGCACCGGCCACGGCACGATCATCCCGGCGTGCTTGCGGACCTCGAGCAGCCGCCCGACCAGGGCGGGGTCACCGGCCACGAAGGCGGCACGGTAGCCGGCCAGGTTGGACTGCTTGGAGAGGGAGTAGACCGCCAGCAGCCCCTCGGGCGACCCGCCGCAGACGCGGGGGTCGAGCACCGACGGGGTGGTGGGCGGCTCGGTGGAGCCGGGGGCGCGCTCGCGCCAGTCGAGCTCGGCGTAGCACTCGTCGGAGGCCACCACGACGCCGTGCTGGCGGGCCCAGGCCACGACCTTCGCGAGGTGCTCGACGCCCAGTACCTGCCCGGTGGGGTTACCGGGGGTGTTGAGCCACAACAGCTTCGGGGTGGTGCTCGGGGTGAGGGGCCCGAGGGCGGTGAGGCCGTCGACCGCCATCGGCACGGCCCCCGCCAGCCTGGCCCCCACGTCGTACGTGGGGTACGCGACGCGTGGGAAGGCCACGACGTCACCTGGGCCCAGCCCCATCAGGGTCGGCAGCCAGGCGACGAGCTCCTTGGAGCCGATGGTCGGCAGCACCCCCGCGGGGTCGAGGCCGGGCACCCCGCGCCGGCGGGCGAACCAGCCCGCCACCGCCTCGCGCAGGTCGGCCGTGCCGTACGTCTGCGGGTACCCGGGGGCGTCAGCGGCCTCGGCGAGCGCCGCGCGCACGACGGGCGGGGTGGGGTCGACGGGAGTGCCGACCGACAGGTCGACCAGCCCGGTGCCGGCGCCCTCCCCCAGCGCGGGCTCGGAGAACGCGGCCGCCCGCTCCTTGGCGGCGGCGAGGGAGTCCCAGGGGAAGTCGGGAAGGGTCAGCACCTACGTCACTCGTCGTGCACCTGCGGGGGCAGGTCGGCGATGATCGGGTGGTCCTTGGGGATGACCCCGAGCTTCGCGGCCCCGCCCGGGCTGCCGAGGTCGTCGAAGAACTCGACGTTGGCCTTGTAGTACTCGGCCCACTGCTCGGGGACGTCGTCCTCGTAGTAGATGGCCTCGACCGGGCAGACCGGCTCGCAGGCGCCGCAGTCGACGCACTCGTCCGGGTGGATGTACAGGCTGCGCTCACCCTCGTAGATGCAGTCCACGGGGCACTCCTCGATGCAGGCCTTGTCCTTGAGGTCCACACAGGGCTGCGCGATCACGTACGTCATGCCACTCATACTATTCACGCCATGCAGACGCCGGAGCACGGGCTCGCGGGGGTTCCGCCGCTCGGGTCGAGGGTGGTGGTCCGCCACCGCCTCGCGGGGCCCGACCCCCGCACCGGCGCGACCCTCACCGACGTCGTCGGCGAGCTCGTCCGGGCCGACCCCCGGCACCTGGTCGTGCGCACCCGGCGCGGCGAGGTTCCGGTGGCCCTGGCCGACGTCACGGCGCTGAAGGAGGTACCGCCGGCGCCCTCCCGCCGGGGAGCCCCGCACCTGGCCCTGTCGGTCGACGACCTGCAGCGGGTGATGGTGGGGGCCTGGCCCCCCACCGAGAGCGAGCACCTCGGCGGCTGGCTGCTGCGCGCCGCCGACGGCTTCACCGGCCGGGCAAACTCGGTGCTGACCGCCGGCGACCCGGGGCTGCCGCTCGACGCGGCGCTCGACCGGGTCCAAGCCTGGTACGCCGCGCGCGGCCTGCCGTCGGCGGTCACGGTGGCCGGGCCGGTCGGGCTCGACGTCACCCAGGACCCGCTCGGCGCGCTGCTGCTCGCCCGCGGCCATCTCCCCCGGGTCCCGACCCGCACCCTCACGGCGGCTGTCGCCACGGTGGTCGCGTCCACGGCCGCGGCGGTCGCGGCGGCATCCGCGTCCTCGCCGGTCGAGTGCTCCGCCACCCTCGACGACGACTGGTTCGCGGCCTTCTCCGCCTACCGCGAGGCACCACGTCGCGCCGCGGAGCGCGTCCTCACCGGCTCCCCCGACCAGGTCCTCGCCTGCGTGCGCGACACCTCGGGCGCAGTCGTCGCCATCGGGCGACTCGGGGTCGCGACCGCCTGGGGCGGCATCGGGGCCATGTGGGTGGCGCCGACGGCCCGCCGCCGGGGACTGGCCTCGGCCGTCCTGGGCACGCTGGCCCACGAGGCCGCCCAGCGGGGCGTGCGCTCGCTGCACCTGCAGACCGACACCGACAACGCACCGGCCCTGGCCGTCTACCGCGCGCACGGCTTCGCCCCGCACCACGACTACGTGACCCTGCGACGCTCCTGAGGAGACGGCTCCCCGGCTCGGGTGGCGCCGGCCACCTGGCGGGCGTCAGGAGGCGGGTTTCGGGTTGGTGCAGGTGACGTCGTCCTCGGGCACGTACTTCGTCGTGAAGGTCTCGCGCTGCACGACCTTGCCGCCCTGCTTCATGATCCGCCCGACGTCGACCGTGAACCCGTCGACCGGGTTCTGCGGCAGGCAGTCCGGGCTGTCGTCGACGATGACCTTGGGCTTGGTGACGTCGTACCGCGCGCTCTTGGTGGCCGTGACGTCGTAGGTCTTCTGGCCGTAGAAGGTGACGGTGATGGACGTGGCGGTGGTGGTGGCCTTGACCAGCACCCCGCCCTGGGTGGTGTTGGTCCACTTGTGGTGCAGGTTCGGGTAGGAGATCGTCGCCTCCCGACCCTCGGGGTAGCGCGAGATCCAGTAGCTGTGCGGCGTCCACGCGTCGAGGCGCATGCCCGCGAAGAACGCGGCGTTGAAGACCGTGGTCGAGACCTGCGAGAGCCCCCCGCCGTAGGACATCGCGGCCCGGCCGTAACGGATGATGCCCGCCTGGACGTAGCCGCTCTCCTTGGTGGTGGTGTCACCGAGCACCGCGTTGAGGCTGAACTGCTTCCCGGGCAGGACGTAGGTGCCGTCGACCACCGACGCGCCCTTCTGGATGTTCTTCACCCGCGCCTGACAGCAGGGGAACTTCGTGGTGAAGGTCGAGATGACGCCGGTGGGCAGGCTCGCCGTCGCGGCGTCCGTCGTGAAGCCGGGCTGCACCTGACGGGTGGGGATGGTGGCCGTGCGATGGTCGGCGCTGGTGAGCGCCTTCCAGACCTCCCGCGAGACGGCCGCGTCGTCGAGCGTGCGGCCGACGACGTGCGGGGTGACCCGCGGCTCGAGCCCGCTGAAGGTGACGAGCGCGTCCACGGCGGGGGCATCGACCCTGGCCGCGAGCGCCGCCTTGTGCACGACGGCCCGCAACGCGGCGTCGTCGGCCCGAGGGGTGATGGTTCCGTCGGCAGCCGGGGTGAGCACGATGGCGGGGGCCAGGTCGGCCGCCGGGATCCGGAACGAGCGGTCGCCGGCCTCGATGGTGACCGGCGCCGACACGGCGACCTCGGCGAACTCGTCGCGCACCCGCTCGAGCTCGGAGGCCGAGACCTTCGGCGGCGTGGTGGTGGCCACGACCTCGACGCTGTCCTGGGCCGGCCACCAGCGGCGCACCGCCGCAGCGGTGCTCTCGAGGTCGGTGACCGCCCCGGGCGTGGGGGCGACGTAGGCGACCTTGCCGCCGGCCAGTGACAGCGAGCCCTCCTTGGGGGCCGCGTCGAGGTCGGCCCGGGCGCCGTCGACGGCCTTCTCGAAGGCGGCCTGGTCGACGCGCACCACGGCCGGGCGCGCGGTGCCCCCCACGAGGTGCCGCCAGAGGTGGGCCGGTGCGAGAGTGAACCCGGTGAGGTTGGCGACGGTGGCCGCGACGTCGACGCTGAGGCCCGCGGTGCGGGCGTCGAGCCGGGCGCTGCCGACGGGCGAGGTGAGGGTCAGGCGCGTGGCGTCGGGGCGCTCGAGGGCACGGGCGAGGGTGGCCCCCGCCTGCTCGGGGTCCTGGCCGCCGACCGGTACGCCCGCGACGGTGGTGCCTCGCGGGATGCGCTCGCCCAGCCACCAGGCGGCGGCGAGGTAGACCAGGCCGAGCGCGAGCAGGACACCGAGCACGGTCCGCAGCCGGTGCCGCGGCCGGGGCGCGCGCTCCTCCCAGCCGGGCTCCTCCCAGCGGGCGTGCTCGAACAGGTCGGTCATTCGATGCTCCCGTAGCGGCCTCGGTAGTGGACCAGGGCCGGCCCGACGGTGTCGGGCAGACCCAGTCCGAGGACCTCACCCACGACGATGACATGGTCACCGGCCGGATGCGTGGAGGTGGTGCGTACCTCGAGGTGCGTCAGCGCCCCGTCCAGCAGCGCCACGCCCGTGCGCGACCCTCGGTGGAACGGGGTGCGGTCGAGCTGGCCGTGCAGCGGACGCCCTCGGGTGGCGAACCACTCCGACAGGGGGCGCTGGTCGGCCGCGAGCACCGAGACCCCCCAGACGCCGCACTCCAGGACCGCGTCGTGCCAGCGGCTCTCGTTCTCGACGCAGGCCAGGACGAGCAGCGGGTCGAGCGAGACGGACGTGACGGTGTCGGCGGTCATCGCATGGTCGTGCCCCTCGTGACGCGTGGTCAGCACGCTGACGCCCTGCACCAGGCGGCCCATGGCCTGGCGGAACCGGGTGGGGTCGAGCTCGGGGTCGGTGTCGGGACGGGGGTCGGTCACGGCTGTCCTTCGGGAAGGGGTCGGCCGGAGGCCGGGTCGAGGCGGGCGTAGGCCTCGCGCCCGGCGAGCCGGAACACGTGATGGTTCGAGAGGGCGTACCAGCCGGACCCCACGACCACCTGGGTGGCGTGCGCCCGCAGGGCGGCCTCCTGCACGGGCAGCACGCCGGGGTCGACCACCGCCCGGGTGACCACCTCGTCCGGGACGGTGTTGGCGGCGTAGGCGTGCTCGGCGGTCGGGAGGACCCACCCCTCGGCCTCGGAGAGGGTCGCGGCCAGCCACCGCCGGTCCTCCTGGGCCCATGAGAGCGGGACGAGCACCCCGAGCACCGGGAGGTCCCGGGCCGCCGCGGCGACCCGGGTGGCCCCGTGGGTGCGCACGTGGTCGGGGTGGCCGTAGCCGCCGGTCGCGTCGTAGGTGACCACGACGTGCGGCGCGACCGCGTCGAGGACCGCCCCGACCGCGTCGGCGGCGACCCCCAGCGGGACCCCGGCGAAGGCGCGGGTATGGGCGGCCGCGCGCGAGCCCGCCATCCCCGAGTCACGGAAGGCGGGGGCGTCTCCGGCCTCCCGGGCCCCCAGGAGGTGGTGGGTGGCCCCCAGGGCGGCGACCGCCCGGGCCAGCTCGTCACGGCGGTGCGCGGCCAGCGCCGGGCCGTCGCCCTCGAGGTGGGCCAGCGCTGCGGGGATGACCTCACCCTCCTCCCCGAGCGTGCAGGTGAGCACGTGGACCTCGTCACCGCGCGCGACGTGGTGGGCGATCGCGACGCCGGTGGTCAGGGTCTCGTCGTCGGGGTGGGCGTGGACGAAGAGCAGCCGGGCCGGCACCCCGGCGGGGACGAGCCCGTCGAGGAGGCCCTTCACGGTGCGACCGCGATGTCCGCGAACTCGACGACGCCGCCGAGCACCGCGTTGGCCGACAGGTTGCGGATCCCGGAGCCCGCGATGAACAGGGCCCGCCGCTCCGCCAGGCCGATGTAGGCGCCCTGGGCCAGCAGCTGCCGGTCGACCTCGCCCCACGCCTTCGCCCGCTCGTCCCGGTCGACGACGGCGGCCGCCTTGGCCATCAGCGTGTTGATGGCGGGGTCGGCGAAGTACCCGTAGTCGCGCCCGGGGCCGGCCGCGGTGAGGTTGATGGAGCTGTCGAACAGCGGCGGGAGGATGGTCGAGGCCGAGGCCCACGCGGGGGCCCAGTTCGACCAGAACAGGTCGATGCCCGCAGCGGACTTCGGGTCCGAGATGGTCGAGAAGTAGCTGTCGGTGATCGGCCGGGTCGTCGGGGCGAAGCCGGCCCGACGCCAGCTGGCCACCAGCGCCGCGATCGCCTTGTCGGACGTGGGGTCCGAGCGGTAGGCCACGGTGAAGGCCACCGGGGTGCGCACCCCCGCCTCGGCCAGCAGGGCCTTGGCCTTCGCGGGGTCACCCCGGGTTCCGGCCCCCACCGGGTCATCGCCGTGGCTGGCGGGCAGGGCCGCGGGCAGTAGCGAGAGCGTGGGGTCGGCCGCCGTGGCGCCGCCGATGGCGGTCACGTAGGCGTCGCGGTTGGTGGCCGCCGCCAGCGCCCGGCGCACCAGCGGGTCCTTGAAGACGGCGCTGCGGGTGTTGGGCACGAGGTAGTCGACGACGCCGGTGCGCGGGTTGACCGAGCGCTCCTCGAGGCTCTGCACCGCCGTGATGTGCTGCTGGATGGCCGGCGGGACCGACCCCAGCGACACCGAGGTGCGTCCGCTGTCGTTGTCGGCCATGATCTGCTGCGCCACGGTCTGGCTGGCCAGACCCTCCTGGTAGCGGATCTCGTCGGGGTAGGCCTTGCGGACGGGGTCGCTGGCGGGCTTCCAGTGCGGGTTGCGCACGAAGGTGCCGCCCCGGCCGGGCTCCCAGGTCCCCCGCAGCATGTAGGGGCCCGACGAGAAGATGTCGTAGGTGCCCTTGGCGGCGCGGTCGACCGAGGCCTTGACCGGGCCGAAGGCGGGCTGGGTGACCATCTCGTTGAAGTCGCCGACGGGGGTGCTCAGCGTGAAGGTGAGCTTCTGGCCCTCGCACGCGACGGCCTGGTCGAAGGCCTTCTGCCCGGCCGCCGCGGCCGCACCCTTGGTGTACGGGCCGACGTAGATGCTGGAGCCGTCGGCGTTGCGCGGCACCGCCAGGACGGCCAGCGCGTCGCTGGGGCCGCCCTTGATCGCGGTCGTGGCGAAGGTCCGGGAGATGCCGTAGGCCACGTCCTCACACGTGACGGGGCTGCCGTCCTGCCAGGTCACGTCGTCGCGCAGGGTGAAGGTCCAGGTGCGCAGGTCCTTCGACGGGGTCCCGATGTCGGTGGCGAGGTCGCCCACCAGCCGGGCCTGCCCCTCGGGGTCGGTGCTCGGGGCGTAGGCGGTCAGGGTGCGGGCGAAGACGCGCCCGGCGAAGGCCATGTCGGACCGGGACGCCATCCGCTGCGGGTCCCAGGTGGCGACGGGTCCCAGCGACAGGGCGTGGACCACCCCGCCGCGGGCGTCGACCCGGTCGCCGACCGCCGAGCTGGGCCGGGTCTCGGACGACGCCGTGGCGCCGCGGTTGCCGGCCCAGTGGACCCCCCCGAAGGCCAGCGCCGCCACGACGAGCACGGCGAGCAGCACGGCACGCCACGGGCGCGGGGGGCGCCGGGTGCGCCGGCGCTCCGCACGGCTGGGGGTGGGAGTGGGGTCGATGTGCTCCGCCGGCACGACGCGTCAGCTCCTCCTGGCCCGCGCCGCCGCCCGGGCGCGCAGGGTCTGGTCGAGCTCGACCTTCCGGATGCGCACCGCCTCGGGGGTGACCTCGACGCACTCGTCCTCACGGCAGAACTCCAGCGACTGCTCGAGGGAGAGGGCACGCGGGGGCGCCAGGCGCTCGAGGACGTCGGCCCCCGCGGAGCGCACGTTGGTGAGCTTCTTCTCCTTGGTGATGTTGACGTCCATGTCGTCGACGCGCGAGTTCTCGCCGACGATCATCCCCTCGTAGACCTCGGTGGTCGGCGGGATGAACAGGGTCCCCCGCTCCTGGAGGTTGGCCATCGCGTACGCGGTGGCCGCACCCGAGCGGTCGGAGACCAGGCTGCCGCTGATCCGGGTGGAGATGTCGCCGAGCCAGGGCTCGTAGCCCTCGAACACGTGGTTGGCGATACCGGTGCCGCGGGTGTCGGTGAGGAACTGGGTGCGGAAGCCGATCAGCCCGCGCGAGGGGACCAGGTACTCCATCCGGACCCACCCGGTGCCGTGGTTGGTCATCTGCTCCATGCGGCCCTTGCGCGCCGCGAGCAGCTGGGTGATGGCGCCGAGGTACTCCTCGGGGGTGTCGATGGTGACGCGCTCGACGGGCTCGTGGATCTTGCCGTCGACCTCGCGGGTCACGACGACGGGCTTGCCCACGGTGAGCTCGTAGCCCTCGCGCCGCATCTGCTCGACCAGGATGGCGAGCGCGAGCTCACCGCGGCCCTGGACCTCCCAGGCGTCGGGCCGCTCGGTCGGGAGCACGCGCATCGAGACGTTGCCGACGAGCTCGCGGTCGAGGCGGTCCTTGACCAAGCGCGCGGTGACCTTGGCGCCCTTGACCCGGCCCGCCATCGGGCTGGTGTTGATGCCGATCGTCATCGAGATCGCGGGCTCGTCGACCGTGATGAGCGGCAGCGGGCGCGGGTCGTCGGCGTCGGCCAGGGTCTCGCCGATGGTGATCTCGGGGATGCCCGCCACCGCGATGATGTCGCCGGGGCCGGCCTGCTCGGCCGGGCGGCGCTCGAGCGCCTGGGTCATCAGGAGCTCGGTGATCTTCACCGGGGCGATGGAGCCGTCACGGCGGCACCAGGCGACGGTCTGCCCCTTGCGGATGGTGCCGTTGTGCACGCGCAGGAGGGCCAGACGGCCCAGGAAGTTCGACGCGTCGAGGTTGGTGACGTGCGCCTGCAGGGGGGCGTCGGCGTCGTACGAGGGCGCCGGGATGGTCTCGATGATGGTGCGGAAGAGCGGCTCGAGGTCCTCGCCGTCGGGCATGCCGCCGTCCTCGGGGCGGGTCATGGAGGCGCGCCCGGCCTTGGCCGACGCGTAGACGATGGGGAACTCCAGCTGGTCCTGGTGGTGCTCGGCGTCGACCATCAGGTCCATGAAGAGCTCGTAGACCTCGTCGACGACCTCGGCGATGCGGGCGTCGGGACGGTCGACCTTGTTGATGCACAGCACCACGGGCATCTTCAGGGCGAGCGCCTTGCGCAGCACGAAGCGGGTCTGCGGCAGCGGGCCCTCGCTGGCGTCGACCAGCAGCACGACGCCGTCGACCATCGACAGGCCGCGCTCGACCTCGCCGCCGAAGTCGGCGTGGCCGGGGGTGTCGATGATGTTGATCGTCATGCCGTCGGCCAGGCCCGCGTCGGTCGCGGCCTTGCCGGCGTAGTGGACGGCGGTGTTCTTCGCGAGGATGGTGATGCCCTTCTCGCGCTCGAGGTCACCGGTGTCCATCGCCCGGTCGGCGACGTGCTCGTGCTCCCCGAAGGCACCGGACTGCCAGAGCATCTTGTCGACCAGCGTGGTCTTTCCGTGGTCGACGTGCGCGACGATGGCGACGTTACGGAGGTCGTCGCGGCGAGAGAGAGACATGGCACCAGTCTCTCAGTGATGGCGCTCCCGACCGAATCGGCGGTCGGGCGCGACCCGAGCCGCCCCCACCGCAAGGTCTGCGCACGCGTTGGGTCTCACTTGCATAACCACTGGCGCCGGGCCGGTGGAACGCACGGATTTGCCACTAGGGTCCTGCGCAACCGCGGACGGGCCCGTCCCGTGCGCGGAGATCGTCCGGCCGACCCGGCCGGCTCGAGCGATTCGCCCATTCAAGCGAGGTCCACTCTGATGACACTCAAGCGCACGGCGCCTCTCGTCCTGTTGACGGTGGCCGCCATGAGCATGACGGCCTGCGCCCAGTCCGAGCGCGACAGCGGAGGAACCGACGGGGGCGCCGGTGGCGACCTCAAGGACACCTTCACCTTCGGCGCGGCAGGTGCCCCCGAGCTCTTCGACCCCCTCTACGCGACCGACGGCGAGACCTTCCGGGTCACCCGCCAGATCCACTCGGGTCTGCTCGGCGTCAAGCCGGGCACGGCCGACGTCGAGCCCGACCTGGCCGAGAGCTGGACCCCGTCCGAGGACGGTCTCACCTGGACCTTCAAGCTCCGCCAGGGCGTGAAGTTCAGCGACGGGGAGCCTTTCAACGGCGAGGCCGTCTGTTACAACATGGAGCGGATGTACAACCAGAAGGGCGCCGGCCAGCAGGCCGCCGAGTACTGGACGTACTTCTTCGGCACGTTCAGCGACAAGCCCGAGGGCTCGCTGTACGACTCCTGCGAGGCCCCCGACGAGAACACCGCCGTCATCAAGGTGACGCGGACGACGTCGAGCTTCCCGACGATCCTGTCGCTGGACTCGTTCTCGATGCAGTCGCCCAAGGCCCTCAAGGAGGGCGACGCCAACAACGTGCAGGCGCAGGGCGAGGGCTTCACCTACCCCGAGTACTCGCTGAACCCGGTCGGCATCGGGCCGTACAAGCTGAAGACCTACGACAAGGCGAACAAGACGGTCACCCTGGTGGCCAACGACCTCTACTTCGGCGACCAGCCCAAGACCAAGACCCTGGTCTTCAAGATCATCCCCGACGACAGCACCCGCCGCCAGGAGCTGCAGGCGGGCTCGATCGACGGGTACGACCTCCCCAACCCGGTCGACTGGAAGGGCCTGAAGGAGGCCGGCAACCAGGTGCTGGTGCGCCCCGCCTTCAACATCCTCTACCTGGGCCTGAACCCCGAGCGCAACCCCAAGCTCAAGGACCTCAGGGTGCGCCAGGCGATCGCCTACGCCCTCAACCGCGAGCAGATGGTCAAGACCCAGCTGCCCGAGGGCGCGACCGTGGCCTCCCAGTTCATCCCCCCGACGGTCTCGGGCTACAACAAGGACCTCCAGCCGTACCCGTACGACCCCGAGAAGGCCAAGGCGCTGTTGAAGGAGGCGGGCGCCTCCGGGATGACCCTGAAGTTCGCCTTCCCGACCGAGGTCTCACGCCCGTACATGCCGGACCCGCAGAAGATCCACGCCGCGTTCACCAAGGACCTCGAGGCCGTCGGCATCAAGGTCGAGCAGGTCAGCAAGCCGTGGAACGGTGGCTACCTCGACGACGTCTCGGCCAACGGCGCGTACGACGCGTGGCTGCTGGGCTGGACCGGCGACTACAACGCCGCCGACAACTTCCTCGGGACCTTCTTCGGCGACCTGAGCGGCAACGACTTCCACACCAGCGTCATGCCGTGGGGCAAGAAGCTCGCCGCGGACCTCAAGGCGGCCGACGCGGTCGTCGACGAGAACGAGCGCGCCTCGACCTACGAGGAGCTGAACAAGCGGATCACGCAGGAGTACCTCCCCGGCGTGCCGATCAGCCACTCCCCGCCGGCGCTCGTCGTCAGCGGCAAGGTCGACGGTCTGGTCCCCAGCCCGCTGACCGCGGAGATGTTCGACACGNGTGACGGTCAAGAAGTGAGCTGAGCGGGCCCGCGCGGCCCGCCCGGATCCGTACCGGCGGCCGTGGCCGCCTCGAGCGCACCAGCCTCGAGGCGGCCACCGCCGCCGTCGTCC
>NZ_LMSE01000004.1:400127-420270 GCF_001428065.1 Nostocoides sp. Soil756 | reverse complement strand
GCCGACCACCAGGAGCCCTGCCTTGGCACGATTCATCATCCGAAGACTTCTGCAGATGGTGGGGGTGGTCTTCGTCCTCTCCCTGCTGCTCTTCCTGTGGTTGCGCTCCCTCCCCGGTGGCACCGTCTCGGCCATCCTCGGCGAGCGCGCCACCCCCGAGACCCGAGCCGCCCTCACCAAGGCCTTCGGCCTCGACCAGCCGATCTGGGTCCAGTACCTGCGCTTCCTGGAGCGGGCGGCCCACGGCGACTTCGGCGTCTCCACCGGGGTGCTCCCGGGCGCGGACGCCTTCCAGATCTTCCTCGACCGCTTCCCCGCGACCATCGAGCTGAGCGCCGTGGCCCTGTTGCTCGCCGTCATCGTGGCGATCCCGCTGGGCTACGTCTCGGCCCGACGCGCCAACTCGCCGCTGGACAGTGGGCTGGTCGTCCTCTCGCTCATCGGTGTGGCCGTCCCGGTCTTCTTCCTGGCCTTCCTCCTGAAGTACCAGCTCGCCGTGGAGCACCAGTGGTTCCCGGTCTCCGGTCGCCAGGACAACCTCGGGTGCACCCGGGTCACCAACTTCTTCGTCCTCGACGGTCTGCTCACGCGGGAGTTCGACTGCTCGGTCAGCGCCCTCAAGCACCTGGTGCTGCCGTCGGTGGCGCTCGCGACCATCCCGTTCGCCGTCATCTACCGGATCACCCGGGCCTCGGTCTCGGAGGTCCTCAGCGAGGACTACGTGCGCACGGCGGAGTCCAAGGGCCTCACCACGCGGGTCGTGCGGGGCCGACACGTCATGCGCAACGCGCTCCTGCCGGTGGTCACGACCATCGGCCTCCAGACCGGAGGCCTCCTGGCCGGTGCCGTGCTGACCGAGCAGGTCTTCAACTGGGGCGGCATCGGCAACGCCCTCGCGGTGGCGTTCCAGCGCCGCGACTACCCGGTCCTCGAGGTCCTCATCCTCGCGGCGGCCGGGGTCTACGTCCTGATCAACCTGCTCGTCGACATCGCCTAT
Source organism: Nostocoides sp. Soil756 (assembly GCF_001428065.1). Lineage (GTDB taxonomy): Bacteria > Actinomycetota > Actinomycetes > Actinomycetales > Dermatophilaceae > Phycicoccus. The sequence goes on along the minus strand of NZ_LMSE01000004.1, from coordinate 419,273 downwards.
GCCGTCATCGACCCGAGGGTGAGGACCCGATGAGCCCCACCAACCCGATGGACCGCCGCAAGGAACGGATCGACGCGTTGGCCGCCACCTCGGCGGCCGGCCCAGGGGGCTCGCTGCTGGAGGCCGGCCGCGTCGACGAGAAGCCCGGGGTCTCGCTCATCGCGAGCGCGGTCCGCCGGCTGCGGCGCAACCCGGTCTTCCTCATCGGCGCCGCGATCACGCTGGCCTTCGTCGTCCTCGCCATCATCTCCCCCTTCCTGGCCCCGCACGACCCGGCCGCGAACCTCCTGATCGACAAGGTGCGCCCCCAGACCAACCCCGTACCCGGCCCCGAACCGGGCTTCCCGCTGGGCGCCGACGACGCCGGGCGCGACCTGTTCTCGCGTCTGCTCGTCGGCAGCCAGCAGACCCTCATCGTGGGTGTCTTCGCCACCCTGTTCGGGCTCACCGGTGGCCTGAGCCTCGGCATCCTGGCCGGCGCCTTCGGCGGGTGGGTCGACGCGCTGGTGATGCGCATCGTCGACGTCCTGCTCTCGATCCCCTCGCTGCTGCTGGCCTTCTCGATCGCCGCCGTGGCCGCCCGCCCGAGCCAGGTCACCGTGATCGTCGCCGTCGCGGCGGTGCAGGTCCCGATCTTCGCGCGGCTCCTGCGCGGGTCGATGCTGGCCCAGCGCGGCAGCGACCACGTCCTGGCCGCGCGGGCCCTGGGCGTGACCCGGCGCGCGATCGTCTTCCGGCACATGGTCCCGAACTCGCTCGGGCCGGTCATCGTGCAGTCGACCCTGGTGCTCGCCATCTCGATCATCGACGCCGCCGCGCTGTCCTTCCTCGGTCTCGGCAACCCCAACGACCGTCAGCCCGAGTGGGGCCAGATGCTCGGGCGGGCCCAGCCGTACATCTACGACAACCCCCACCTGGCCGTGTACCCCGCGCTGTGCATCATCGTCGTGGCCCTCGGGTTCACCCTGATGGGCGAGTCGCTGCGCGAGGCCCTCGACCCCAAGACCAGGAGGTGACGCGCCGATGACCGCCACCGCGTCCACACCCCGCAGCACCGGCCGGGGCGAGGAGCCCCTGCTGTCGGTCCGTGACCTGCGGGTCACCTTCACCCGGCACGGCGAGGAGTCCTTCACCGCCGTCGACGGCGTCAGCTTCGACGTGCGCCCCGGCCAGACCGTCGGCCTGGTCGGCGAGTCCGGTTGCGGCAAGTCGGTCACCTCGCTGGCGATCATGGGGCTGCTCCCGGCTCGCGGCAACACCGTCGAGGGCAGCGCGACCTTCGACGGGACCGACCTGCTGCGGCTCTCGCAGGACGAGCTGCGCGACCGCCGCGGGCGCGACATCGCGATGATCTTCCAGGACCCGCTGTCCTCGCTGAACCCCGTCGTCGCGGTCGGCCGGCAGGTGACCGAGGTCCTCGAGCGACACCGCGGGATGTCGCGCAAGGCGGCCACCCCCCTGGCGCGCGACCTGCTGGACCGGGTCGGCATCCCCGACCCCGACCGGCGGCTCAAGGACTACCCGCACCAGCTGAGCGGGGGAATGCGCCAGCGCGCCCTCATCGCCATGGCGCTGGCCTGCGCCCCGCGCCTGCTCATCGCCGACGAGCCCACCACCGCGCTCGACGTCACCATCCAGGCGCAGATCCTGGCCCTGCTCAAGGAGCTGGTGCGCGACACCGGGACCGCGCTGGTGATGATCACCCACGACCTGGGGGTCGTGGCCGGCCTCTGCGACGAGGTCAACGTCCTCTACGGCGGCCGGATCGTCGAGCGGGGCACCCGCCACGAGCTCTTCGGGCAGCCTCGCCACCCGTACACCAACGGGCTGCTCGCCTCCATCCCCCGTCTCGACGGCGCCCGCGGCGCCCCACTCACCCCCATCCCCGGGTCGGTGTCCGACAACCTGCCGTGGACCCATGCCTGTGCGTTCGCCCCGCGCTGCTCCCAGCCCGTCGAGCTGTGCGTCCAGCAGACCCCGGCTCTGGAGGAGTCCGACGGCCGGGCCCTGCGCTGCCACAACCCCGTGAGGTGACCCCATGACCACCACCACCGAGACCATCTCGTCGGCACCCGACGACGACACCCGCGACCTGCTCGTCGACGCCCGCGGGGTCAAGGTGCACTTCCCCATCAAGCGGGGGGTGATATTCGACAAGGTCATCGGCCACGTCTACGCGGTCGACGGCGTCGACCTGCAGATCCGCCGGGGTGAGACCTACGGCCTGGTCGGCGAGTCCGGCTGCGGCAAGTCGACCCTGGGCAAGGCGATCCTCAACCTGGAGCCCCCCACCGAGGGCAGCGTCCTGGTCGACGGCACCGACGTGGCCGCCCTCAAGGGCGAGGAGCTGCGGCGCCGCCGCAAGGACTTCCAGATGGTCTTCCAGGACCCGATGAGCAGCCTCGACCCGCGCCAGTCCGTGGAGTCGCTGCTGGTCGAGGGGATGAAGGCGCACGGCCTGGCCACGGACCCCCAGGCCACCACCCGGCGGCTGCGCGAGCTGCTGGCCGCCGTCGGGCTGCCGGCCGCGGCGCTGAAGAAGTACCCGCACGAGTTCTCGGGCGGGCAGCGCCAGCGCATCGGCATCGCCCGCGCCCTGGCCGTCGAGCCGAAGCTGATCGTGGCCGACGAGCCGGTGAGTGCCCTCGACGTGTCGGTGCAGGCGCAGGTCATCAACCTGCTCGAGCAGCTGCAGGACGACTTCGACCTCACCTACCTCGTCGTCGCGCACGACCTGGCCGTCGTCCGGCACATCAGCGACCGCATCGGCGTGATGTACCTCGGAGGTCTGGTCGAGGAGGCCACCGCCGACGACCTCTACGCCACCCCCCTGCACCCCTACACCCGGGCGCTGCTCTCGGCGGTGCCCGTGCCCGACCCCGACGTCGAGGACGCCCGCGAACAGATCCTGCTCGTCGGGGACCTGCCCTCGCCCTCGCGACCCCCCGTGGGCTGCCGCTTCCACACCCGCTGCCCGTGGCGTCAGGAGACCCGCTGCGACGAGGAGCGCCCGCAGCTGCGGGTCCTCGACCTTCCGGGGATGCCGGGGACGCACAAGGTGGCGTGCCACTTCGCCGAGCAGATCGCGAGCGGCGAGATCCAGCGGCACGGCGTGGCCACCACCGCCACCGAACAGGAGTGGGAGGGCACCGACGACGGGGACGTCATCGGGCCCGCCTCGGTGACCGAGGCGGCGGCCGACGCGCGGCGGACGCCGCCGGCGTCCTCGCACGGGTCGCCGCCCGGCCCCTGAGACGACCGGAGCGGGTGAGGCTCACCTGACGTGCCACGACGGGCGCCGGTGGCTCATGATGTCGCCATGAGCCGACTCCTCACCGACGACGAGGTCGCCCGCCAACTGGGGGACCTGCCCGGATGGTCGCGCCAGGGTGACGCCCTCGTGGCCCGCATCGAGGCGCCGGACTTCCCGGCCGCCATCCGCCTCGTCACAGCCGCCGCCGACGAGGCGGAGCAGATGAACCATCACCCCGACATCGACATCCGGTGGCGCACCACCCGCTGGCTGCTGACGACCCACGACGCCGGCGGCCTCACCCAGCTCGACATCGAGCTCGCCCACCGCATCTCCACCGCCGCGCGCGCCGAGGGGGCGGTCCTCGATGGCTGAGCCCACCATGTCCCCCGAGCCCACCATGTCCCCCGAGGCCACCATGTCCCCCGAGGCCGCCGGGCACGCCGAGCCGCACGGGGAGTCGCACGCCGGGCGCCTGAACTGGCTGCGCGCCGGAGTGCTCGGCGCCAACGACGGCATCGTCTCGACCGCCGGCCTGGTGATCGGCGTCGCCGCCGCGACCACCGAGCGGGGCCCGGTGTTCACGGCCGGCCTCGCCGGGCTGGCCGCCGGTGCCCTCAGCATGGCCGTCGGCGAGTACGTGTCGGTCAGCACCCAGCGCGACTCGGAGCAGGCCCTCATCGCCAAGGAGATCCGCGAGCTGCGCGAGGAGCCCGAGGCCGAGCTCGCCGAGCTGGCCGAGATCTACGTGGGCAAGGGTCTCTCCCCCGACCTCGCCGCCCGGGTCGCCGAGCAGCTGACCGCGCACGACGCGCTCGGGGCGCACGCCGAGGCCGAGCTGGGCATCGACCCCGAGAACTACACCAACCCGTGGCACGCCGCGTGGGCCTCGATGATCGCGTTCACCGTCGGTGCGCTGCTGCCGGTGCTGGCCATCGTGCTGCCGCCCGTGGCGTGGCGGGTGCCGGTCACCGTCGTGGCCGTCGTGCTGGCCCTGGCCGCCACCGGCCTGCTGAGCGCCCGCCTCGGTGACTCCAGTGCCCGGCGCGCCACCGTGCGCGTCGTTGCCGGCGGCATCGTCGCCATGGCCGTGACCTTCGGCATCGGGTCTCTCGTGGGCACCCAGGTCGGCTGATGGGCGCTCGACTGCTCGTGGTCCAGCACGAGCCCGACGCCCCGGCCGGCTGGCTCGGCGAGTGGTGGGCGGCCGCCGGGGTCGAGCTCGACGTCGTGCGCGCCGACCTCGGGCAGCCCCTACCGGCTCGCCTGTCCGACGGCGGCCACGACGGCCTGGTGGTCCTCGGCGGCGCCATGGGGGCCAACGACGACGCGCTCCACCCGTGGCTGAGGCCCACGAAGGAGCTCCTGCGCGACACCGTCCGGGGCGGGTCGCCGACCCTCGGGGTCTGCCTCGGCCACCAGCTGGCCTCGGTCGGGCTCGGTGGCGCGGCCGGCCCCAACCCGCACGGGCGCACCGTCGGGGTGGTCCCGGTGGCGCTCACCCCCGAGGGGGCGGACGACCCGCTGCTCGCGGGCCTCGACGGCGCCGGGGCGGTGCACTTCAACGACGACGTCGTCGGGACCCCGCCCCCCGGCGCGACGGTGCTGGCGCGCCTGCCCGACGGGTCGGCGCAGGCCCTGCGGCTGGGCGAGCGGGCCTGGAGCGTGCAGTTCCACCCCGAGACCTCCCCCGAGATCTTCGGCGCCTGGCTGCGCTGGGAGCGCCCCGACGGGCTCGAGCCCGCTGACGAGGCCCTGCTGGCGACCGTCACCGCGGCCCGTGACCGCCTGCGGGGCACGTGGGAGACGTTCGCCACCCGGTTCGCCGCCCAACTGGGCTGACCCGGGCCCGGCGGCAGCGTCAGCGGCCGCGCAGCGCCTCGAAGACGGCCTCGGCCAGGGGGGCCTCGCGCACGTCGTCGAGGTCGAGCACCGCGCCGTCAGGCCCGGCCAGCGGCAGCCGCCAGTTGGGGTACTCGTCGTTGGTGCCCGGCTGGTTGATGGCCCGCCGGTCGCCCACGAGGTCGGGCAGGGCCACCGCGAGCATCCGGCTCGGGGTCAGGGCCAGCCAGCGGTGCAGGGCGACCACGGTCTCGTCGACGTCGGCGCCCTCGGCCATCAGCCCGCGGTCGACCAGCGCGGCCCGCACCCGGTCGACGGCGGCCTGCTCGATGGCGCGCTCCTCCTCGACCGGCCGGGTCAGCAGCCCGAGCTGCTCGCGCACCGCGACGTGCTCGAGGGTCAGGTAGCCGGCCGTCGGGGGGAGGTCGTGCACCGTCACCGTCGACAGGCAGAGCTCGCGGTAGCTCTCGGGCGGGCGCACGGTGTCGTCGTCCCACTCGAACCAGAGGATGGAGGTGCCGAGCAGCCCGCGCTCGACCAGCACGTCGCGCACGTTGGGGGCGACCACCCCGAGGTCCTCGCCGATGACGACCGCCCCGGCGCGCTGGGCCTCGAGCACGAGGATGCCGACGAGCGCCTCGTGGTCGAGGTAGACGTAGGTGCCCTCGGCCGGCGACGCGCCCTCGGGGATCCACCACAGCCGGAAGAGCCCGAGGATGTGGTCGACCCGGATGCCGCCGGAGTCACGCAGCACGGTGCGGATCATGTCGCGGTAGGGGGTGTAGCCCCGCTCGGCCAGCCGGTCGGGCCGCCACGGCGGCTGCGACCAGTTCTGCCCGAGCTGGTTGAACGGGTCGGGGGGTGCGCCGACGGTCACCCCGCGCGCCAGGGCGTCGCCGAGGCCCCAGGCGTCGGCGCCGACCGGGTGCACGCCCACGGCCAGGTCGTGCACCACGCCCAGCGGCATCCCGGCCATCGTGGCGCCGTGCTGGGCGTCGGCCAGCTGCTGCTCGAGGAGCCACTGCAGCCAGCGGTAGAAGTCGACGGCCTCGGGGTGGGCCGCCACGAAGGCGGCGACGGCCGCGCCGTCGGGGTCCTGCAGCGAGGCCGGCCACTGCGTGAAGGGCAGGCCGTGGGCGTCGGCCAACGCGCACCAGGTGGCGAAGCGGGTCAGCCCCTCCCCCTCGCGCTCGCAGAACTCGGCCAGTGCTGCGGCCCGCCGCTCACCGAGCCCGGCCTCGAACACCAGCCGCAGCGCCTGCTTCTTGACCGCCCAGGCGGCGTCGCGGTCGATGCGCTCACCCGCGTTGAGAGCACGCCCCTGCCCCGCCAGGTCGGCCATCCGGCGCTGCGCCGTGGCGTCGAGGGCCGCGACCTCCGGGATGTCCTCGACCCGCAGGTACAGCGGGTTGACGAAGCGGCGGGTCGTCGGCAGGTAGGGCGAGGGCTCCATCGGCGGCACCGGCTCGGCGGCGTGCAGCGGGTTGACCAGCACGAAGTCGGCGTCGTGGGCGGCCGCCGCCCAGGTGGCGAGGTCGGCCAGGTCGCGTAGGTCGCCGACGCCCCAGGACCCCGACGAGCGCACCTGGTACAGCTGCGCCATCAGGCCCACCACCCGGCGCTCGCCGGCCTCGCCCGGCAGCTCGAGCCGCTCGGGCGTGACGACCAGCGTGCTGCGGGTGGTGGCGGGGCGGGCGGCGGGGGCGTCGACATCGGCGACGAGGTGGTGCCAGCCCAGCGGCAGGTCGTCCGGCAGCGCGAAGGTCGCCTGGCCGACGGGGGCGCCGTCGACCATACGGTCGGGCACCCACCGGTCGAGCTGGCTCAGCTCGCGCCGGCCGCCGTCCTCGAGCTCGACGTGCACCCCGACCCCCGAGCCCGCGGGCACGTGGACCGCGACCTCGAGACCGCGACCGGCCCGCGCGACGACGGTGGGCGGCAAGGTGGCCCGCCACGGGGCGTCGGCGTGGTCGGCCAGCGCCGCCTCGACCGAGGTCTCGTCACCCGCCTCCACCCCCAGCGCCCGCAGCACGGCCCGGATGGAGGCCTCCGACACCGTGACGTGCCGCCCCTGCCAGTCCCAGTACTCGGTCGCGACACCGTGTGCCTGGGCGAGCTCGGCGAGCCGGGCGGACGGCGGGGCGGACGGCATGGGACCCATCCTGCCAACAGCGACGGCGGGCGCGGACCTCGGTCCACACCCGCCGTCAGCCGTCCCAGCGCAGTCGCGTCAGTGCCGCGGCGTCGCCGGGTCCATGGGGTCGAGGTCCCGCACCACCCGCGGGTCGTCCTCGTCGGCGAAGTAGTCGCCGCGGATGGTCTCGTCGTGCCCCGCGGGCGCCTTCGCGGCGCGGAGCACCACCGTGCCCACCACCGCCACCAGGAGGTTGAGCACGAAGGCCGAGACGGCGATGTAGCCCAGCTGCCCGATGACCGGGATCTGCGCGAGCGAGCCGCCGAAGTGGCTGGTCCCCGTCCGCGGGTTCGCCACCTCGTACGCCTGCCAGGTGCCGTAGACCATCCCGACCGCCCAGCCGGCCACCAGCGCCCAGCGGTGCAGGTAGCGGGTGTACAGCCCCAGCACCACGGCCGGGAAGGTCTGGAGGATCCAGATGCCGCCCAGGAGCTGGAAGTTGATCGCGTTCTGCTTGTCGAGGGCGAGCACGAAGAGGAGCGCGAACGCCTTGACCACCAACGACACCAGCTTCGAGACCTTGGCCTCCTGCTGCGGCGTGGCGTCGGGCTTGAGCCACTCCTTGTAGATGTTGCGGGTGAAGGTGTTGGCCGCCGCGATGCTCATGATGGCCGCGGGCACCAGGGCGCCGATGGCGATGGCCGCGAACGCGATCCCCGCGAACCACGACGGGAACATGTCCTCGAACAGCTGCGGGATGACCAGCTGGGCGTTGGGCTTGCCGTCGAGGCCGATCGGCTTGGTCCCGGCGGCGATGGCCACCCAGCCCAGGAGCGCCAGCAGCCCGAGCACGAAGCTGTAGGCCGGCAGGATCGACGCGTTGCGCCGGATGGTGTTGCGGCTCTTGGCCGACAGGCTGGCCGTGATCGAGTGCGGGTACATGAACAGCGCGAGCGCCGACCCCAGGCCGAGAGTCGCGTAGGCCCAGTGCGCCTGCGCCCCGGGGACGAACGCGCCCACCGGCTTGCCGTCGGCGGGGCTGGCGGCGGTCATCTTCGCCTCGGCCGCCGAGAACACCTCGGTCCAGCCGCCCACCTTCGAGGGCAGGTAGATGATCGCCACGATGATCACCAGGTAGATGAGGATGTCCTTGACGAAGGCGATGACCGCCGGCGCGCGCAGGCCGCTGGAGTAGGTGTAGGCCGCGAGCAGCACGAACGCGATGAACAGCGGGGCGTCCTTGGCCAGGATGTTGCCGCCGCCGCCCAGGCCCACCACCTCGAGCACGGCCTGGATGCCGACGAGCTGGAGCGCGATGTAGGGCATGGTCGCGAGGAAGCCGGTGACCGCGACGGCCAGCGACAGCCCCCGCGAACCGAAGCGTCCGCGCACGAAGTCGGCCGTGGTCACGTAGCCGTGACGGTGGCTGACCGACCAGAGCCGGCCCATGAAGATGAAGATGATCGGGTACAGGATGATCGTGTACGGCACCGCGAAGAAGCCCGAGACCGCGCCGGCCGCGAACATCGCCGCCGGGACCGCCACGAACGTGTACGCGGTGTAGAGGTCACCGCCCAGCAGGAACCAGGTGATCCAGGTGCCGAACGAGCGGCCGCCCAGGCCCCACTCGTCGAGCGACTCCATCGAGGTCGGGCGGCGCCACCGGGTGGCCCAGAAGCCCATCCCGGTGACCAGCGCGAACAGGACGACGAGGACGGCCAGGGCGACGCCGTCGAGACCCCCGTTCACGCCTGCCCCTCCGTCCGGTCGGTGCGCCGGGCGCGCGGGAGGTGGGCGTCGTGGCCGGTCATCGGCCGCCGGGGCCGCGCCACGAGCACGATCCGGTACGCGGTGTAGGTCATGGCCGAGCACAGGAAGACCCAGACGAACTGGTACCAGATGAAGAACGGGAAGGCACCCAGGCGCGGCTCCACCCGGCTGTAGCTCGAGGTCCACAGCAGGGCCACGATCGGGATGGCGAGCAGGACACCCGCCAGGACCAGCAGCCCCGTCCTGGCCGGTGGGACGGTGTCGTGGTCGACCTCGTCGCGGCGCGGTTCGCCGGGTTCGGGTCTCTCGGTCGTGCTCACGGAAACCTCCTCGTTGCCACGGGGGCGGCCGCCCGTGCGGACTGGCCGACACACACCGTAGGGACTGCGGGCCCGCGATGGAAGGTCTGACACGCGCCGGTTGGGCCGGCGCCCCGCAGAGGGGGTTCCGGCCGGGGTCGCCACCGGCAGCGGGCAGGATGGGCGGGTGTCCACCATCGTCTTCCTCCACGCCCACCCCGACGACGAGGCATCCCAGACCTCCGGCACCATGGCCCGCGCGGTCGACGAGGGGCACCGGGTCGTCCTCGTGGTGTCCACCGGCGGCGAGCACGGCACCGTGCCCGACGACCTCGCCCCCGGAGAGACCCTCGTCGACCGCCGCCGGCGCGAGCTCGAGACGTCCGCCCGGGCGATCGGTCTGCACCGCGTCGAATGGCTGGGGTACGCCGACTCGGGGATGACCGGGTGGGAGCAGAACGGCGCCGCCGGCGCGTTCACCGCGGCCGACCTCGACGAGGCCGCGGCCCGGTTCGCCGCCGTTCTCGACGAGGAGGACGCCGATGTGGCCGTGGGCTACGACTGGCACGGCGGCTACGGGCACCCCGACCACGTGAAGGTCCACCACGTGCTGCACCGCGCGGCCGAGCGGGCGGCGCGCCGTCCGCGGGTGCTGGAGTCGACGATGAACCGCGACGCCATGCGCGAGATGGCACGCCAGGGGGCCGCGGCCGGCCGGCCCGATGACTGGGATCCCGACCGGCCCATGGACGACGGCAACCCGATGGGCACGCCCCAGGACGAGATCCACTGGCAGGTCGACGTCCGCGCCCTCATCGAGCGCAAGCGCGCCGCCTTGGCCGCGCACGCCAGCCAGACCAGCGACGTCGGCATGATGCTGGCGATGCCGCCGGAGGTCTTCACCGCCGTGTTCGGGTACGAGCACTTCATCGAGCCCGGTCGCCCGAGCGGGATGGTCCGGGGCTGGCCGTTCGCGCCCCGGTGAGCGCCCTGCCCTGCCGCTCGCCGGCCGCCCCCGTCCGCGCGGGGCCCTGTCGTGGCCGCAGCCGCAGCGTGCCTATACACCACCGCCGAGCCGTGTCCCTGCATGACCACTCATCACCTTCGCGGTCTGGGCGCCCCCTGCGGGCGCTCGCCGTTGACCATGACGAACCTGAACGTGTCGCGGGCCCACACGTCGGGCCCGACCGTCACCGAGGTGTTCGGCCTCCGTCTCGTGACCGTCAGGCCGTCGTCAGGGGGCCGTCAGGACGCTGTCACGGAGTTGTCATCTCCGCTGCGTCCTCGGGGTTCCGGGCAGCTCTGCCGTCCGCCTGGCACCCGGCGCGGCGGCCTCGCGCGGATCGCCGCTACGAGGCGGCGGCGCTCACCAGGGCGCGCCCACCGAGGGGATCTCGGCCCGGCGGGCGGCCTCGGTGAAGCCGGCGAGACCCGCGGTCAGGGCCGCGACGTCGTCGTCGTCCATGGCGCGCAGGATGGCGTCGAGCGCGCCGCGGCGGTACGCCATGACCGACTCCACCAGCGCGCGACCGGTGCCGGTCAGCTCGAGGCGGACGCGACGTCGGTCCTCGGGGGGCCGGTGGCGGACGACCAGCCCCGCGCCGACGACGCGGTCGATGAGCCGGGTGGCACTCGACGGGTCGACGTCCAGCGCCGCCGCGATGTCCGCCGTTCCCACCGGCGCACGGGTGGCCACCACGACGAGCACCCGCAGCTGCGGGCCGGTGACTGCACGAGCGGTGTCGGCGAGCGACGCGGCGACGACGGCCGAGAAGACCAGCGAGGCCCGCATCACGGCGGACAGCGCCGGGTCGTCATCCCGGTCCGCGGCGTCGACCGTCACCGGCCGGATAATTTGACGGACAGCAATAATTGCACTACTACAATATACCGAGACCACGACCTCCCCGGGAAGGACCAGCCGTGCCGCCACTCGCCAGCCGCCCACCGGATCGAGCAGCTGGGAGACCCACGGGTCGGGCGCTGGGCCGGGTGGGCCTGGTCTTGTCCGCGGTCGCGGTCCTGCTCCTCTCGGGATGCTCCCTATGGGCGCCGGTCCAGACCAGCCGCCCCTACATCCCGGCCGACGGGCTTCCCCTGTCCACCCCGTCCGTCGGGTTCGAGAACCTCGTCGTCGTGGTCGACGAGGTGAGACAGGTGGGCGCGCTCGTCGGGCAGGCCATCCCCAAGACGAACCACCCGGTCGACGTGAGCGTCTCGGTGCCGGGCGGCGAGGTGTCCGAACCGGTCACGATTCCCCCGAGCGCCGGTGACGGGATCACCAGTCGGCGCATCCCGCTACGACTCGGCCCTGTTCCCATGCCGCCGGGGGCGCTTGTCCACCTCGAGGTCGTCATCGAGCCCGGCGGTCGCCACGTCGTCGACGTCCCGGTGCTCACGCCGGAGAGCGACCTCGGCTACTACGACGGAATCACCCCCTGACCGTCGGTGCCGTCCGGCGACCTGCGAGCCCCGTCAGCCACCGACGAGACCGGTCGAACCACGTCGGTCTCGTCGGCGAGCACGACAGCGGGGGCGCTGTCACTTACGCGGAGCGCGATGAGCATCACTTCGACTACGGCCGCGGCACCGAGCGCGAGGTCTGGGTCGCCGGAGGCATCGGTGTCTCCCCGATGCTCAGCCGGCTCCGGTCGGCGCGGCCGGGCCAGCTACCGCACCGGGTCGACTTCTTCTACACCTCACGCGGGAACCCGCCGCTGGTCGAGGAGGTCACCGATCTCGCGGGCCACCACGAGGAGCTGCACCTGCATCTGGTCGACACCGAGGTCTCACCCCGCCTGACGGTCGACCAGATCATGACGACGGTCGACGGCCGCCCGTCCGAGCTCTCGGCGTTCCTCTGCGGTCCTGAGTCGATGGTCGACGTCCTGCAGAAGGACCTGGGCAGGAAGGGCGTGAAGGCGGCCAACGCCCACCGGGAGTACTACAACCTGCGCTGACCGGTGGGGACCTGCGCCGACGTGCCGATTCAGACGTTGAAGCGGAACGAAAACCGGTGTTCTCGACCATCGTCGGTCGTCGTCGGTGACAGCCGGTGAATGCAGTCTGACCTGCGGTTATGCGCTGATCCAGCCGTCGGGCGTCGTTGGCGGCGAACGGTCTCCGCGGGACTTCTTGCGGACTGTTTGCGGACCGCCGGTCAGGTCGAGAGTCCTCGGGCGAGGGCGGCGTCGAAGAGCGTCCGGGCGACCTGTTCGGCCTTCTCGGTCGCCGCTGCCCCCACCGGCTTCGCCTCGTAGCGGTCCTGGTTGCGGGCGCGTCGCAGGAGGTCGAACTCTCGCGCTGCTTTCTCTGCCGGAGGCTTGTCGAACACAGCGCGCAGGTAGCGGCCGAGCGCCTCGTGCTGGCCTGGCCCGTTGGTCGTACGGAAGCCGTACGCCGGAGCAGTGCCTCGCCGGTGTCGTGACAGGCGTCGTAGGCGACGCCGTACCTGACGGTGACGCTCGTGAGCAGCGGCAGCGGATCCAAGCGCTCTTGGGCCTGCCGCAGGAACGAGGTCGCCCGCGCGAGGTCTGCGGGCACGGCGTCGAGTCGTCGCGCCTCGACCAGGGCGAGGACCGTTGCCTGCTGGACGCGGGTGAGCGGGGTCAGTGCCACGGCGGCTCCCCGACCACGGCGACCGCCGGACCGCTACGGACGTTGTCCAAGAAGGCGGAAGACTCGGCGAACTCCGCAGGGGTGAGGATCGTCGGGTTGACGGGACGGTGCACCGCGGCCTCGACTCGGGTACACGCCTCGTAGACCGCGTCGACATCGGGCTCACCGAGCACCATGACGTCGATGTCGTGCGGGGCCGGGCCGGCATCCCCGAGCATCCGAGCCGCGAAGGAGCCGTAGAGGAACGCCGTCTCGATCCCGTCGATGCGGGCGAGCTCCTCGGCCAGGATCACCACCGGGCCGGTCACGACCGTGAGGATCTCGCGCAAGGGTCCGACCAGCGGGCTCTCGTCGCTGGCGCGGATCAGCCTGGTGCGGCCCACGTGTCGCTCGCTCAGGATGCCGGCATCGACCAGGCGGGCGACTTCACGGTGGGCGGTCGGGTAGGCCAGGCCGGCTCTCTCGGCTAGGTCAGTGAGACTCAGCTCGTCGCCGGTGAGCAACAAGGTGGACAGGAGACGTGCCTGACCGTCCGACCGGAAGATCGGAGCGAGGAGGGGCGACTCAGTTCTCATATAACTGAGGTTATCCTCCACTATATCGACAGTCAAGGAGCCGCTCGCTAACCCCAGAAGATCGGATCGCCGCTCCTCTCCATGTGGGCAAGGAGCGCCTGGACGTTCCCAGTAGGGCTCCTGCGCGTGTACTCGCGGAACCTCAGGTGGCGGTCGCGCCAGTAGATCGCCCCGAGACCGGTCGACTTCGTGAAGTGCAAGCGAGCGATCGGGAACCGGGTGTGCTCGCCGACACCGTCCCACGGTGGCCGCACCTCGACGATGTCGACGTGTCGATCGGAGACGTCCGCATCGACCTTCAGCTCGTCCCACAGGTGCTCAGGCACCGCTCTCGTGCCCACAGCCGGATGCGGTGCAGGTCAGCCTCTGGAAGTGCCATCACACCCTCCCGCCTATTCGGGGGGCAAAATATTTCTTTCAGGAACTCTCGATCCATCCGCAGCTCGGCGTTCTCCCGGCGCAACCGCTCCAGCTCGGCCCGCTCGTTGACGTCGATCGCCTCGGGCGGGTCATCCATCCGGGACCGTTCGATCGCCACCCATCGGCCCAGCAACTGCTCTCCGACCCCGATCTCCCGGGAGACCGCCGCGACCGTGCGACCGGTATCGATCACCAGGTGAGCAGCGTCCTGCCGGTACTTAGGGGTGTAGCTCTTTCTCTTGGCACCCATGAGGGCATCCTTCCCGGCCAGGCCAAAGCCTGACGATCAAGATGTCCACCGCACGGAGTCAACCTCAGTAGGGCAGGTCAAGGTGTCAACCGAACCTTCAGCAGTCCCCGACGGCTCCACCGACTGTGAACTCGTTGCGCCCTCGGTGGCTCATCGGCACGGCGAGACTGTCAGGACGGATCGTCGCGCCCGGGTCAGTGATTGTTCGCGCGGTGGCGGGTGGTGCCAGGCGGCGCGATGATGCTCGCTGGCGGCTCGCCGGCCACCCGCTCACCCTCGACGCGCTGAGCTGGATCTACGCACGCGAGGGCGCCCACGCTGGGCGGTCCTGCGGAGCACCGCAGCTCACGAAAGGTACTGCTCAAGTTCATGGAAGCTGACTGGCAGGCGGGCCTCGAATGCCTTCATGATCAACGGCGCGAGCAGGCGACCCAGCCCCGTGGGTTCGAACCGGACGTGCTGGGTGACTTCAGTGCCGGTCGGCACGGCCTGTACGCGATAGGTGTGCGCGAAGCTCCCGAGCGCGATGGGCCCGGCTTTCATCATGACTTTGTGGGTGAACGTCTCGTTCGGCACGACGGCGTCGAAGGTGATGACGGATCGACCCGACTGCTTGAATCGACCTGTCATCACGCTACCTGTCGCAATTGGTTCGGGCGTGGACATCTCTGCCTGTAGGTACAGGCTGTTCCACCGCAGTTGCTCGTCGGGATTGAGTAACGCCGCGTACACCCGACCCACAGGCGCCTCGACGCATGCGGCGCCGGTGACCGTGTAGGCCCTCCGTCGATCTGACATCACAGGCCTCGCGGTCTGACCAGACGGACCGTACGACCGTGAAGAGCCGATGTCCTGGATTGTGGCGTCCGCGGGGCGAAGGTCATGGGACCACTCACTCATAAGGCAGCGATCCGAGCCAATACCTGTTGTCGATCAGCAGAACCTATCCGAGCCAGTTGGCACCTGCTGCTGGCTTCGCGCGCGTGATCCGTACACAACCAACTTCGAGTCGAGGCATGCTGTTACGGGTGGAAACAAACTTTCTTCAGTTGCGGGCGTTCCTCGCTGTGGCCGACGAGCTCCATTTCGGTCGCGCAGCTAAGGAGCTGAACGTGGCGCAGCCTTCGGTGAGTCAGCACGTGGCGCGGCTCGAGCGACAGTTGGGGACGCAACTGTTCCTGCGCGGTCGCGATGGCGTGCGTCTGACTGGCGCGGGTGAAGAGCTTGCCCGAGGCGTCGGACCCGTGCTGCGTCATCTCGACGAGGTCCTCGACGGGTTCGGGCGCCGGCACGCGCGCAGATCAGTACTTCGCGTGGGCACGCTCTCTTCGCTAGCAATGCACTTACTGCCCCGTGCAGCCGCGCAGATCAGGCAATCGTCCGATACTGACCTACGCGAGAGTGGTCTGCCCGCCCTGATCCAGGGTGTGCGTGATGGGTTGCTCGATGTGGGATTCTGCTACTCGACCCGTGACATGGGCACCTTCGACGGACTGAGAGTGCGTGTCTTGGACCGACAACCCGTTACGGTCGCGTTGCCCGATGGCGTTGGCGGTGGGGACGCAGGGCCGATATCCTGGTCAAGCCTCGAGGGGTGTAGATGGATCATGCCCTCGGCGAGTAGGCAGTACCGCGAGGACATGTTGGGCAGGTTCGAGCGCCACCGAGTCGATGTCACGGTCGTAGCCGAGGCAACCACGCTTGCCTCTCAGCTGGCGCTGGTGAGCGCCGGGATCGGAGGCACCTTCACCTCACCATGGGTGCTAGTTCCCGACGGCGTGAAGGCGATGACCATGCAGGGCGACGAGCACCTCGATCTCCTGGCCATTCATAACGGAGATCTATCTGGCGAGCAGCGCGAGCTGGTGGACACCGTCGCCGAGCTCGCTGCCACGAGCGGCCACAGGGTACCCCGAAGCCGTTGAGGGTGGCCTGGATTGAGTCGGGGTGCAACGAACTCACGCGCGACCCGCATCGATAGGCAACGCATATCGACATTGTGAGTTGGACACCCCGTCCAGCTCTGTCGTTGCATGGACGGATGACGAGCTCACGAAACGACTATCGCGCTGAAAAGGTCAGCTTTGTCAGCCATGGACGGCAGCTGAGCGGCGACCTGCTCATCCCTCTCGACATCGACAATACGGTGGCAGCGGTGCCGATCCTTGGGCCGTACTGCTTCGTCAAAGAGCAAGCGCCAATTCAGTACGCCACCCGGCTCGCCCGCGAGGGGTTTGTCGCGCTCGCCTTCGACGCCAGCCACCACGGCGCGAGTGCCGGCGAACCTCGCCGCTTGGAGAACCCGATGACCAAGGTGGCCGACGTGCGCGCGGCACTGGACTATCTAGCGGCGCGGCCCGAAGTTGATGAGGACCGGCTTAGCGCGCTTGGAGTGTGCGAAGGAGCATCAGAGATGCTCCGGGTGGCGGTCGACGATCCCCGCGTGAAGGCCGTAGCGGCGGTCAGTGGGCACTACCGCGACGCCGACAATGACTTGGCCCTTGCCGGTGGCGAGGCGTACGCCGCCGGCGAAATCGGCCGGTCGCAGGTCCAGGACCGACTGGAGGCCCGCCGTGCGCGCGGAGCGGAAGCGCTCAACCTGTTCGAGACGACCGGCGAGGTGAGCTACAACGAGATCGTCGACCCCGATCGTCACGACGTCGCACTCCCATGGCGCATGATCTGGGACTGGTATCACGGCTGGGCCGACCGGGGGCTCTGGGAGAACCGCTACGCCGTGATGAGCGACGTGCCCTACTTCGAGTTCGAGTCCCTGACCGCCGCCGAGCAACTGCAGACTCCCTTATTGATGGTGCATGCCGACCTCAGCGACGGACCCGAGTCGGCGCGCCGGCACTTCGCCGCCGTGCCCGGCACCGACAAGCACCTCGTATGGCAGGGCGAGAACAACCACTTCCAGTACTACGAGGACCCGGTCGTCCTCGACCACGCGACCGGCCTCGCAGCAGACTGGTTCCGTGACCACTCATGACAAACGGCAGCACTGATGATGGTCGCCCCACGAGGAACGTCGACGAGCGCCTACACGGGCTTGTCGACCTCATCGAACAGCGTGACCGCACAGACCCGCTCCGGTGGTTGCGCGAGGAGACCAACGCACACCGACGCCGACACCGGTGCTGGGCCTACCCCTATGACGACGGCACCGTGCTCGGCGCCCTCGTCTCGGCTCTCATGCCGCGACTGGTGCTCGAGCTCGGAACCGCCCTGGGCTACACGGCCTGTTGGTGGGCGAGCCAAGGCGCCGAGGTCGACACCATCGAGAGCGACCACACCCACGTTGAGCTGGCGCGGACGCACATCGACAGAGCCGCGCCACGGGGGCGTGTGCGAGTACACGAAGGCGACTTCGCGGCGGTGAACCTGTCACTTTCGCGGACCTACGATCTGGTGTTCTTCGACGGCTACGAGCCACCGCCCGACGTCTTGACCACGCTCGGTGCCCGGGTGGCGACCGACGGCATGCTGGTCGTAACCAACCTCGAACTCGACGCAGGGCGTGCGCAAAGTTCAATGCAGCTAGACGAGCAGTGGACCACCCGCATCATCGGGGACCTAGCGCTCTGCGCCCGACAACACAGCTGAGCGAGGACCGCGGGGAGGGCAGGTCTCGGACTTGTGTCCGCGGTTGCCAAGACAGATCGACTTCGATGCTCAGAGACCTGCTGACCCAATGCTGCCTCACAGCAACGCGCGTCGGCGCTCGTTGCTCGCAATCTCGTGACTTCTGGGCAGGGTCAGCGCGTCCAGCGCTCTCGTTGGCACTTCGGCCCGGCGCCCAGGCCGGACCCTTGAATCGCGGGTCCGCACCGCGATGAGCGTCAGCGCCGCAGCGTGAGTGGTTCCGGACACCTAATGGCTGACCCACCGTGCGGCCGCCATCCGGATCCTCAGCAGCGCGGGCCTCACGACCATGGTCCGGGTGGCGCGCGACCGGGCGCACGCGTCGTTCCTGGTGGCGTATGCGTGCTGCCGCACCACCACCATCAACCACGTCTGTGCGCTGAGCGACGAGTTCGCCCAGGAGCGGGCCTCGCGCCACGCCTGGACGAAGGCCTCGCGGAGGCAGGTGGCGAGGAGGTCTTCGTCATCAACGATGCATCGCGCGAGCAGGTAAGCGGGGGCGATCGTTTCGTCGTAGATCTCCGCGAACGCCCGCTGGTCCCCTGCTGCGGCGCGACCAATGTTGGCCTGGAGGCTGCTGGTCATCGGTCATCGCCCTCCATCGTCTAGATCTCGATCGCTTCTGCGAGACACCTAGCCGAAGTGTTGCGATGACCGCCTGAGCCCGCACCGATGAGCGTGCGTCCCGCTGCTGTCCGACCGAGTAGGTATGGAAGGGTGCGGCCCATGACGGTCACTGTGGCAACGACTCACTCACGATCACGTGGCCGCACGGTGTTCGTAGGTACATGCATCATCATCGGCAGTCTTGTACTCGGAGGTCTCACCTCACTGGCTCAGGGTTTCTTGCCGGATTCGCTGAGATCCATGGCCAACTCGCCATCGGGATGGACGCTGCTCACAGTCCTCATGATCTCGATCCCGCGCCTTGGTCTGTTGTCCGCAGCCTGTCTCGGCGCGGTGAGTTTCGTCTGTCTCGTGCTGGGCTACACCTTCGTCTCCGAACTTCGTGATCTCACTTACAACCCCGAGTTCTGGTGCGCGGTCGGTTTGGTCGCGGGCCCTGCAGTCGGGTGGTCGACTTCGGCATCATTCGATGCCCGACGCCTCCTCAATGTCCTGGGATCGTCACTCATCGCAGGGATCGCGATCACGGATGCGGTCTACGGCCTGACGGTTGTTGCTGACACGACCAGCGCGGTCTACTGGTGGATCGCCGGGGCGGCAGGCGTCGCATTCCTGGGCTTCGTGGCGCTGCGCCGACAACTCCCTGGACCATTCGTCGCCTTGCAGATCGGCCTTACCCTCGCGTGGGTTGCCCTCGGGACCGTGGGGTACGC
>NZ_LMSE01000004.1:399929-400079 GCF_001428065.1 Nostocoides sp. Soil756 | reverse complement strand
CAGCGGCGGGCATTGAGGACGTTCTTCTGGAGCAGGGAGAAGAAGGACTCCATGGCGGCGTTGCCCGCGGAAGAGGCGACCCGGCCCATCGACCCGCGCAGCCCGTGCCGGTGCAGAGCGGCGACGTAGGGCCGGGAGCGGAACTGGGAC
>NZ_LMSE01000004.1:388692-399907 GCF_001428065.1 Nostocoides sp. Soil756 | reverse complement strand
TCGAGTAGCCGACGATGCGGCGGGACCAGACGTCCTTGACCGCGCACAGGTACAGCTTCCCCTCGGCGGTGGGGTGCTCGGTGATGTCGGTCAGCCACAGCCGGTTGGGGCCGGCCGCGGTGAACACCCGCTCGACGAGGTCGTCGTGCACGGGCGGGCTCATGGGTCGACGAGATGCGACGCCAACTGCGAGAGGCGGTCGGTCGCCTCCTGACGAGCGAGTGGAAGGACTTCTGATGGCGCTTGAACGACGCCGCTGCGTCCGCCAAGGCGGTGATGCGCTGCAGGAGGTTGGCCGACCCGCCGTGGCTGGACCGATTCCCGGACGCGGCCTTTGTCCTCGACGAGTTCGACCGCGTCGGGCATCTCGAGATCGGCACACGCCTGACTTTGATCACGTCGGCTGGAGTGGCGGTCTTGCGAGGCTGTGACCTGCGGTGATGTGAATGGGTGGGGTTGATCTCACGCACTAAGCCTCGATCCACCGATCGGGCTTCTGTGATGGGCTGTTGGCGTTGAGGGAGTCGCCTGCGGTCGGGGGCATGGCTAGGTAGCTGACCTCGCTGTCAGGGTGTTCCACTTCGAGTTCGGGGTCGCGCCGTTGAGGGACGGGTCCATCTGCCTGACCAGCTCCGAGGGACACTTGCCCATCGACCGGGCGACGTCCTCCAGCTGGTCCACCAGCAGCGGCAGGGTGGGACTGATCTCGCCGCGGCTCATGTCGTGAGCCCGACGGTGCAACGCCGCGGCCTCGCCCATCAGCCAGCGGGCCAGGTCGGCGACCTTCCACGCGAGGCGGTGACGCAAGTCCAGTCGGTACCCGAGGGCCGTGCGATAGATGGGTCGGATGTCCTCGACCTCGGTCGGGGTGGTGGTGGTGTGCGTTGTGGTCATGGCCGATGCCTCCCAGGCGTCCGGCCGAGCCACCCTATTTGGTGGTTGCAGAGTGTCGGAACTCGACCACGTCGCCGTCCTGCATGACGTACTCCTTGCCCTCGATGCGGGCCTTGCCGGCGGCCTTGGCCGCAGCCATCGAGCCGAGCTCGTCGAGGTCGGAGAACGAGACGATCTCGGCCTTGATGAAGCCGCGCTGGAAGTCGGTGTGGATGACCCCGGCCGCCTGCGGGGCGGTCCAGCCCTGGTGGATGGTCCAGGCGCGCGACTCCTTGGGGCCGGCCGTCAGGTAGGTCTGCAGCCCGAGGGTGCGGAAGCCGATGCGGGCCAGCTGGTCGAGCCCGGACTCCTGCGCACCGAAGGACTGGAGCATCTCGAGGGCGTCCTCGGGCGACATCTCCATCAGGTCCATCTCGAGCTTGGCGTTGAGGAAGACCGCCTCGGCCGGGGCCACGAGCTCACCGAGGCGCGCGTGCAGGTCGCCGTCGGCCAGCTGGTCCTCGTCGAGGTTGAACACGTAGATGAAGGGCTTGGTCGTGAGCAGCCCCAGCCCCGACGCGAGGTCCAGGTCGACGCCGGTAGCCGCCCCCGCGGCGTAGAGGGTGTTCCCGTCCTCGAGGACCTTCTGGGCGGCGACCGCGTTCTCGAGGAGGGGCTTGCTCTCCTTCTTGATACGCGCCTCCTTCTCGAGCCGCACGACGGCCTTCTCGAGGGTCTGGAGGTCGGCCAGGATCAGCTCGGTGTGGATGGTCTCGATGTCGGAGGCGGGCGACACCTTGCCGTCGACGTGCACCACGTCGCCGTCCTCGAAGGCCCGCACCACCTGGCAGATGGCGTCGGCCTCACGGATGTTGGCGAGGAACTTGTTGCCGAGCCCCTCCCCCTCGGACGCGCCCCGCACGATGCCGGCGATGTCGACGAAGGAGACGGTGGCCGGGAGGATCTTCTCGGACGAGAAGATCTCGGCCAGGCGCCCCAGCCGCTCGTCCGGCAGCGGGACGACACCGACGTTCGGGTCGATCGTCGCGAACGGGTAGTTCGCGGCCAGGACGTTGTTCTTCGTCAGTGCGTTGAACATCGTCGACTTGCCGACGTTGGGGAGACCGACGATTCCGATGGTGAGTGCCACGAGGCCAGGAGTCTACCGGCGCGAGGATGCGCGGCCGAACCGGCTCAGCCGCTCGGGAGCTCGCTGTTCTCCAGGTAGAGGGTGCCGCCGGCCGGGGCCTGGGCGACGATCTCGAGCATCCGCGCCGTGTAGGGGGCGACGTACTCGGCCGCCGCCTCGGGGCGCACCCAGTGCGCGCCGGCGATCTCGCGGGGCAGGAACAGCGAGGGGTCGAGCTCGCCCTCGAACACCCCGAGGTCGAACAGGAACAGGTGCGCGTCGTCCCAGCCCCGCCACGGCGGCAGCCAGTTGACGGCCACCAGCGGGCCGGCCGGCAGCCGCAGTCCGAGCTCCTCCTCGATCTCGCGGGTGACCGTCAAGGCGGGCGGCTCGCCGGGGTCGACGACGCCGCCGGGCAGGTCCCACTCGGCCTTGTACGACAGCTCGCACAGCAGCACCTCGCCGGCGGGGTTGCGCAGGAGGCCCTGGGCGATGTTGCGCTTCTTGGGGAGGCGGGCGTTGAGGATGCCGATCCGCCGCCGGCGCTCCTGCTCGGTCTCCTCGCGTCGCGCCATGCCAGCGAGGCTACCCGGCCGCACCGACCCCGATGCCGCTCCGGCGGCGGTGGGGACGCCCGGACACGAAGGTCGCAGCGAGCGGGCCCGCCGCCCGGCATCCGGGCCGACCGTTCAGGCGGCGAGGGCCTTCTCGATGGCGCCGGCCAGCTTCTCGGGCTTGGTGCTCGAGCCGAAGCGCTTGATGACCCGGCCGTCGCGGCCGACGAGGAACTTGGTGAAGTTCCACTTGATCTTCTCGCTGCCCAGCGCGCCCCTGGCCTCCGTGCGGAGCCACCGGAAGAGGGGGTCGGCGCCGTCGCCGTTGACCTCGACCTTGTCGAACATCGGGAAGGTGACGCCGTGGTTGACGCGGCAGAACTCGCCGATCTCGGCGGCACTGCCCGGCTCCTGGCCGCCGAACTGGTTGCACGGGAAGCCGAGAACGACCAGGCCCTGGTCCTTGTAGTCCTGCCACAGCTTCTCGAGCCCGTCGTACTGCGGGGTGAAGCCGCATTGTGAGGCCGTGTTGACGACGAGCACGACCTGCCCGGCGTAGGCGTCGAGGTTCTGCGGGGCCCCCGACAACGTCGTGGCGGAGAAGTCCTGGAGCACGGGCACGATGGCGTCCTTCCGGTCGGCGTCGCCCAGGGGCGGCGACGCGGTCACCCCTGGTTCGGACCGGGCGTGTCCCCCGGATTGCCGGGCGTTGTCGGTGGGGGCTGCCACGCTCGGCGCATGGACGGATGGATGTGGGGCGTAGCCGGGCTCGTCGTCGGGGCGCTGGCGGCGTGGGCGGTGGCGCGGCTCGTGGCCGCCGCGGGGCTGGCGGCCGTGGCCACCGAGCGCGACCTGCTGCGCGAGCGGGTGCTCGACCTCGAGACCTCGCTGGCCGAGGACATGGAGACCGCCGCGCTGCTGGCGCCGCTCAAGGACGCCCTGGTGCGCGTCGAGCAGCATGTGGGGGTGCTCGAGCGCGACCGGGTCGAACAGTTCGGGTCGCTGCGCTCGCTGCTGGGGCGGGTCGAGGCCGAGACCCAGGGCTTGGGGCGCGCCACGGCCTCGCTCGCCGGTTCCCTGCGCTCGTCCTCGGTGCGCGGCGCCTGGGGCGAGGTGCAGCTGCGCCGAGTCCTCGAGGCGTCCGGGATGCTCCCCCGCTGCGACTTCGACGAGCAGGTGGGCGCGGTCAGCACCCACGAACGAGCCGTCCGGCCCGACGTCGTGGTGCGGCTGCCCGGCGCCAAGGTGCTCGTGGTCGACGCGAAGGCCCCGATGACGCACTTCCTCGACGCCCAGGGCGAGGACCTGTCCGACGACGAGCGCGCCGCCCTGCTGCGGCGCCACGCCGACGCCCTCGAGGGCCACGTCACGGCGTTGGCCGGCAAGGAGTACTGGTCGGCCTTCCGCGACGGCCCCGAGATGGTCGTCTGCTTCGTCCCCAGCGACGCGATGTTGGGGGCCGCCCTGGCCGCGCAGCCGTCCCTGCACGAGAGGGCGCTGGCCCGCCGCGTCGTCCTGGTCGGCCCCGGCGCACTGCTGGCGCTGCTGCGCACGGTCGCGTTCACCTGGCAGCAGGAGTCGCTCTCGACCAGCGCCCGCGAGCTGCTCGACCTGGGCCGAGAGCTGCACGCCCGCCTCGCCACCCTGGGCGCGCACACCACCAAGGTCGGGCGCAGCCTGCAGAGCAGCGTGGAGGCCTACAACGCGATGGTCGGGGCGCTCGAGTCCCGCGTGCTCGTCACCGCCCGCCGGATGCGCGACCTCGACGTCGTCACCGACGACCTCGCCGAGCTCGAGCCGGTGCGGGTCGGCCCGCGTCCCCTCACGGCCCAGGAGCTCATCGACGCGGCCACCGGCCCGGACGCCCGACCCGAGCTCCTGCTCGACGTCGGCGGTCCGGAGGGCCACCGGTCCTCCGAGGCCCGCGACGCCGGCTGACCGGCGCCGGGTCTACCCCTGCCGGCGCAGCCCGAGGACGGCGATGTCGTCGTCGAAGCGCTCGTCGCGCAACGACCGGACGAGGCCGTTCACGCCCGCGACCAGCGGAAGACCGTCCATCGCGCCCACGGCATGCCGCAGGCGCTCCAGCCCCGCGTCGATGCCTTCGTCCCGGCGCTCGACCAAGCCATCGGTGAAGGTCACGAGGGTGTCCCCCGCCCGCAGCGGCACCTCCGTCTGCTCGCGGACGCACGTGGCCACCCCGAGCGGTGGACCGTCCGCGAAGGCGAGCTGCTCCGCGGGCCGCCCACGCCGCAGCAGCATCGGCGGCGGGTGCCCGGCGTTCGCCATCCAGATGGTGTCCTCGCCAGGGTCCGCCAACGCATAGAGCAGCGTCACCAGCTGCTCGGGGCCGTGGCGGGACAGCATGCCGTCGAGCTTGGTCATGACCACGCTCGGCGTGGGGTCCACCGACGCGAACGCCCGCACGGTCGCCCGCATCATCGACATGGCCGCGGCCGCCGATACCCCGCGACCCATGACGTCACCGATGAAGACCACCAGCCGGCCGTCCTCGAGCGGCAACGCGTCGTAGAAGTCACCGCCCACGGCCGTACGGCCCGAGGGGTGGTAGTCGTGGGCGACCTCGAAGGCCTCGGTGCCGGTGACCCGCTCGGGCAGGACCGCCCGTTGGAGCCGTACCGCCGCCTCGAGCGTCTGGCTGTGCAGCTCGGAGTTGTCGATCGCCGTGGCGGCGCGCCGCGCCAGGTGTTCGGCGAACTGCACGTCGTCCTCGTCGTACCGCCGCTCCTCATCGGTCGAGACCCAGGTGAGTCCTCCGATGACGTGGCCACGGACCACGAGGGGGACCACCAGCGCGCTGCGCAGATGCAGCTCGCGGGCCACCAGCAGGTGCTCCTCGTCCTGGGCGGCAGCCGCGAGCATGTCGTCGGTGACCTCCGGCACCAGCTCGGACTGGCCGGTGCGGACCACCCTCCACACCCCGGCATCGGAGGACGGGTCGGGGGGCCACCGCTCGTGCAGTCGCACCGCGAGCTCGACCTTCGCCGGGTCGACGTGGGCGACCGCGAGCCGGTGTATCCGCTCGTCGCGGACGACGTCGATGGCGCACCAGTCGGCGAACGACGGCACCGCGAGCTGGGCCACCCTCGCGATGGTCACGGCGAGGTCGAGACTGCTGGCGAGCTCGATCGAGGCCTCCGCGAGGAACGCCAGCCGCGCCGCCTGGCGCGCCGCCTCCGCGGACGCCTCGATCCGCTGGATGGCCTGGGCGCACGAGCCGGCCAGGATCTCCAGCACGTCGAGCTCGGCCGGGTCCAGCGGCCGGGACTCCTCGAAGGACAGCACGAGGGCACCGATCGACCGGCTCGTGACGCGCAACGGGATCGTGACGACGGTGCGGTCGCTGTCATCGGCGATGGACAGGCCGGGATACCTCGCCGCGAGGTCTGCCGCCCCGGTCACGACGAGGGGCACCCCGCTGCGGATGCAGTCACTCACCGGCGTCCGCGCGTCGAAGGGGAAGGACTCCCACCGCGCAGCGTCCCTCGCGCTCAGCCCGCAGGCGGCGACGAGACGGACCTCGTCCTGGTCGCGCAGCGCCAGGGCGGCAGCGGCCGCGCCCACCGCGTCAGCGACGTGGCTCGTCACGATCTCCGCGACCGCTGCCACGGTGTCGGCGGTGCCCACCTCGGCGGTGACGCGGGCCAGCCGCGTCAGGGCCTGGATGCGCGCGAGCGCGTCGCTGTCGGCCGGGGGTGGGGGCATGCGCGCCATCGTCGCAGGTGAAACGCCGTCCCATGGCCGACTGCGCAGATGTGGGGGTCTACGGCTGGGAGCCGCCGTACTGGTGCGCGAAGGGCACCGACTCCTCCGGCGGCGGTCCGAGGTGGACGGTGACGCGGCATCCGGGGTCGCCGAGCGCGATCCGTTCCTCCAGCACCACGGAGGCGCCCGCTGTGCTGTTGCGCGCCGCGATCCCCCCGAAGACGCTGGACGTCATGCGGCACAGAGCAGGCGCTCGTAGCACCGCCTCGCCGAAGGGGCAGGCGCGGTTCTCCAGGACGATGCGGTCCGGCCCGGCTTCGACCACGGTGAACTGGCCGTCGATCGCGTGCTTGAGGCGGACGTAGCAGGTCCCCATCTGCTCGGGCGTCATCCTCCCGACGGTCTGGGTGGCCGCCCGGAACTCCGCCTCCATCTGCCCGCCCACGTCCATGCCCACCTGGGCCACCGCGGCCTCGGCCGCTTGCGGCCCGTGCTGGCCCTCCACCGCCTGCGCGAGCTGGACGACGATCGCCCGCAGGAACGCCTCCTTGCCGAACCCGCCCCCGGGCGCTGCCTCTTCGGGCGACGGCAGCACGCCCGTCCGCCGGCGCGGGGGGTCGTGGCTCTCGGTGGGTTGCCGTCGCACCGGAAGGGGCGCCTGGAACACCATGCCGCCTCCTGCCCGCACCGAGGCCCGGGCCTCCGGTGAGAGCATCCGCATGATGAGCAGCCCGCGGCCCGACTCGCGGAACTCCACCTCCTCGTCGATCCCGGCGTCGTCAGGGCCTCGCTCGGACGCCGCGACGAGGAGCTCCGGGTCGAAACCCTCGCCCAGGTCGTAGACCGAGAGGACGGGATGCTCCCCACCCCAGGACAGCGAGACCCAGGTCGGACCGCCGGTGTGCCGCAGGGCGTTGCCCATCGCCTCCGAGCTGATCAGCTCCGCGTCGGCGATGCCGGCCTCCGAGCCGGCCACCGCGTGGCGGCTCAGGTAGGCGACAAGCTCGTGGCGCACCGCTGCGAGCTCTTCGGGTCGGTCGAGGTACCAGTCCACGAAGGCAGTGTGCCCCCTTGCCGGTGCCGAGAGCGGCCTCCGCCCCGAGGAGTTGGGCCTGTCCAGGCCGCGGGATGCGGGATGCCGAAAGCCCACGCCGGGGCGGCCGCCGCCCCCAGGGCCGCGCAGACCTCAGTGCAGGGAGCCGGCCTCGACGAAGCCACCGTCGTGGCGCATGGTGTCCGACATCCCGGCGGCCTTGAGATCACGCCGGATCTCGTTGGGGAGGGCGAACACCAGCGACTCCTGGGCGGCGGTCACCGCGCTCACGTCGTCGAACCCGCGGACGGCCAGGTGGTCGAGCACGCCGCGCACCAGGATCTCGGGAACCGAGGCCCCCGAGGTGACGCCCACCGTCGAGACGCCCTCGAGCCACGCC
Source organism: Nostocoides sp. Soil756 (assembly GCF_001428065.1). Classification (GTDB taxonomy): domain Bacteria; phylum Actinomycetota; class Actinomycetes; order Actinomycetales; family Dermatophilaceae; genus Phycicoccus. Next base: position 392,192 of record NZ_LMSE01000004.1, on the reverse strand, counting down.
TCGTCGATCTCGTCGGCGTAGTCGACCAGGTGCCCGGCGCGCGAGCCGTGCTCGAGCGCGACCTCGACCAGCCGCACCGAGTTCGACGAGTTGCGCGAGCCCACGACGATCATCAGGTCGCACTCGGCGGCCATCTGCTTGACGGCCAGCTGCCGGTTCTGGGTGGCGTAGCAGATGTCGTCGCTGGGCGGGTCCTGCAGCGAGGGGAAGCGCTCGCGCAGCCGGCGCACCGTCTCCATGGTCTCGTCGACCGAGAGGGTGGTCTGCGACAGCCAGACGACCTTCTCGGGGTCGCGCACGGTCACGTTGTCGACGTCGTCGGGCCCGTCGACGAGCTGGATGTGCTCGGGCGCCTCACCCGCGGTGCCGACGACCTCCTCGTGGCCCTCGTGCCCGATGAGCAGGATGTCGTAGTCGCTGGAGGCGAAGCGCACGGCCTCGCGGTGCACCTTGGTGACCAGCGGGCAGGTGGCGTCGATGGTCCGCAGCGACAGGGCGCGCGCCTCGTCGTGCACGACCGGGGCCACGCCGTGCGCCGAGAACACGACGGTCGCGCCCTCGGGCACCTCGTCGGTCTCGTCGACGAAGATCGCCCCGTGCTTCTGCAGCGTGGTGACCACGTGCTTGTTGTGCACGATCTCCTTGCGCACGTACACCGGCGGCCCGTAGAGCTCCAGGGCCCGCTCGACGGTGACGACGGCCCGGTCGACCCCGGCGCAGTAGCCGCGGGGGGCCGCGAGGAGCACGCGCTTGCGGGTGTCAGCCATGCCTCCATCGTAGGCGGGCCTCCTGGGAGCCCCGAATCGTCGGCAGCGTCGGCGCGCGTCCCTAGAGTGGCGCCATGAGCACCCCGGCCCGCCCACCGCTCCCCGAGCGGGCCGCCGACACCAGCGCCGAGCATCCCTGGCCGGTGCGCCTGCTGTCGATGAAGATCGGCGAGTACGTCGAGAAGATGTCGGTGCTGTGGGTCGAGGGCCAGGTCGTCCAGCTCACGCGTCGCCCGGGGGCCCGCACCGCGTTCCTGACCCTGCGCGACCCCGACGTCGACATGAGCCTGTCGTGCTCGGTGCACGTCAACGCCCTCGACGCGATGCCGGGTCCCCTCACCGAGGGCGCGCGCGTCGTCCTGCAGGCCAAGCCGTCGTTCTGGACCCAGCGCGGCTCGCTCGTCATGGACGCGCGCCAGATCCGACCGGTCGGCGTGGGCGAGCTGCTGGCGCGCCTCGAGTACCTCAAACGGCACCTGGCGCAGGAGGGTCTCTTCGACCGCGACCGCAAGCAGCCCCTGCCGTTCCTGCCGCGGCGCATCGGGTTGGTGTGCGGGCGCGCCAGTGCGGCCGAGAAGGACGTCGTCGAGAACACCCGGCGCCGCTGGCCGGCGGCCCGGTTCGAGATCCGGCAGGTCGCGGTGCAGGGCAATGGCGCCGTCGCCGAGGTCACCGCGGCCCTCCAGGAGCTCGACGCCCACCCCGAGGTCGACGTCGTGGTCATCGCCCGCGGCGGCGGCGGGGTCGAGGACCTCCTGCCGTTCTCCAACGAGACGATGCTGCGCGCGGTCGCCGCCGCCCGCACCCCGGTGGTCAGCGCCATCGGGCACGACGTCGACACCCCACTACTCGACCTGGTGGCCGACCACCGCGCGTCCACCCCCACCGATGCCGCCAAGGCGATCGTGCCGGATGCCGAGGCCGAACGCCGGGGGGTCGACGCCGCGCGGGAGCGCGGCAGACGGGCGCTGGCCGGCCGGGTGCACCACGAGCGGCGGCGCATCACCGAGCTCACCTCCCGTCCGGTGCTGGCCGACAAGGGCGCCGTCCTACGGGTGCAGCGCGAGGTCGTCTCGGCCCTGCGGGGCCGCGCCCACCAGCGGGTCGAGGCGCTGCTCCACCGCCAGCGCGACCAGGTCGCGCACCTGCGGGCCCAGGCCCGAGCCCTGTCGCCGCAGTCCACCCTCGACCGCGGCTACGCGGTCGTCACCCGCGCCGACGACACGGTCGTCACCGACGCCGCCGCGCTCGAGACCGACCAGGCGCTGCGCGTCCGGCTGGCCAGGGGCGAGATCGGCGTCCGCGTGATCGGCACGTCCCGGTAGCCCGGGCCGCCGGACGTCCTCGCCGTCCACCGACACCGCCCGACGCCCTGACCCTGCCCCGTCCCGACCCTGCCCTGTCCCGGCCCTCCCGCCGTCGTCCTGCCCCCCCGTTCCTGGCCCTCCCCCGTCGTCCTCGCGCCCCGTCGTCGTTGCCGTGCTGGTTCTCCGGCACGTCGGAGGTGGCGCGTAGGCTCCCCGCATGGCGAAGGACACCACGGCCCCTGCTGCGAACGCCGACGTCGCTGACCTCGGGTACGAGCAGGCGCGCGACGAGCTGGTCGACATCGTCGCGCGGCTCGAGGGGGGCCAGGTCGGCCTCGAGGAGAGCATGACGCTCTGGGAGCGTGGCGAGGCGCTGGCAACGCACTGCGGCCGGTGGCTCGACCAGGCCGAGGAGCGCATCGCCAGCCCCACCGAGTGAGCCCGGGCGGCGCCTCGGGAGCCCCCGACACGAGCGGGCTGGGGATCGCTGCAGAACGACCCCCGACGGCGCGCCAGGAGCACCGGATGCGACCGGCCTGGGGCGTACAGCACCACCCCCGGACGGACGGTCCGAAAGCATCATCCCGGCGCGCCCGGTTCGGGGACTGCACATCCGCCTCCTCGTCGCCACAGCCGGCGATGGCATCGGGAAACCTGTTCTGCTGTAGGCGAACACTTGTGGATTCTGACTTGTCTTCGTACGCGTGTTCGGGTAGTGTTTCTCCATGGACAGGGGGCAGCTCAGCAGCCGTATCGCGGCAGCACGCGCGGAGGTCACGGCGCTCGGGCGTGAACTGGCCGAGCACGGCCGGAGCCTGGAGGCCGNTTACGAGCTGGCCGGTGAGTTCCAGGGGGTGGTGAACGCGGCCGAGGGCGCCCAGGGTGTCGCCGCGGCGTGGGGGGCTCGGGTCGAGGTCCGGCTCTCCGGTGACGGTCCCGTCGAGCGGGTCCACCCGCTCGGGTATGTCGACCAGATGGCGGCCGGCCTGGTCGCGTTGGAGGCGGGCCTGACGGAGGGGTTGGCGGGGCGGAAGGTGCACCTCGGCGCCGCGTTGGGTGAGCGGTTCCCCCTGGTGCGTGACCTGGTCCTGGCCGGTGATGTGCCGGCGGTGACGGCGCACAAGGTGGTCGACGCCTGTGCCGGGCTGGACGTTCAGGCGTGCGCTCGCGTGGATGCCGAGGTGTCGGGTCGGTTGGCCGGGCTGGACCCGGCGCAGGTCACCGCGCANGCGGGTCGCGACGCGGGTCGCGGCCGACCAGGTCGCCGCGCAGGTCGCGAAGACCCGCCGCACCCGCACCGTGGAGGTCCGGCCCGGCCCGGACGGGCTGACGGACGTGTACGCCCTGCTCCCGACCGCCACGGTCGCGGCGGCGTGGGCCGCGACCGAGCAGCTGGCCGGGGAGTACCGGCAGGTGGACGACAGCT
>NZ_LMSE01000004.1:388196-388664 GCF_001428065.1 Nostocoides sp. Soil756 | reverse complement strand
CCGGAACCCGAGCGGGTCGAGACCATCGAGGTCCCCTGGGCCGACGACGACACCGTCATCGACACCTACACCGGGGAGGAGACCCGCTTCGCCGACCTGCCCCCGGAAGCGCAGCGCCTGTTCCAGACCACCACGACGAGGCTCGACCCCGACCTCACCCCGGTACCCATGGCCCAAGTGAGCCCCGGGTTCGCCGTCTCCGGGACCCACCTGCCCGGCCTGGGCTGGGTCGACGCCGCCACCGTCGCCAACCTGCTCCAGGTCCTCCCCATGGACGTCGCGAGAGCCGTGCTGGACGCGGAGACCGGAACCCTGGCCTCCCTGACCACCAGCGCCTACCGCCCACCCAAACCCATGCGGGACTTCGTCAGCACCCGTGACGGGACCTGCCGGATGTGGGGCTGCACCCGGCGGGCCGAGTACACCGACCTCGACCATGTCGAACCCTGGCCCACGGGTCCGACGACA
>NZ_LMSE01000004.1:384395-388187 GCF_001428065.1 Nostocoides sp. Soil756 | reverse complement strand
CGCCTCAAGCAGNCTGGACCAGCCCCACCGGCAAACGCCGCGTCACCGAACCCACCCACCGCCTCCTGCCGACGCCCGCCGAGCCGGCGCTCGCCGCCGAGGCGACCCCTCCCCCGTTCTGACCGGCGGCACCCAGGCCGGTTTGCCGACTTGTCGCTAGTCTGCCCCCATGCCACCAGCAGCCGCGATCTACGCTCGCATCTCCCAGGACCGAGGCGGCGAGGGGCTGGGTGTGACCCGGCAACTTGTGGACTGCCGCGCCGAGGCCGAGCGTCGAGGCTGGCCCGTGGTGGCCGAGTACGTGGACGACGACGTGTCCGCCTACAGCGGCAAGGTGCGACCGCAGTACAGCGCCATGCTCGAGGCGATCCGCCAGGGCGAAGTCGACGCGGTGCTCGTCTGGCACATGGACCGCCTGCACCGACGGCCCATCGAGTTGGAGGAGTTCGCCGACGTCTGCACCAAGGCCGGAACCACTGTCGCGACACTCCACGGAGACCTCAACATCGGCACCGGTGACGGCCTGCTCATCGCCCGGCTCATGGCTGCCGTAGCCGCGAACGAGTCCGATGCGAAGTCACGCCGCACCCGCCGCAAGCAGCAGGAGTTGGCCGAACGTGGACTGCCCTCCGGGGGTGGACCCCGCGCGTTCGGGTTCACCCCGGACCGAATGCACATCGACCAGGACGAGGCAGCCGTCATCCGCACCCTGGCCAGCCGCCTCCTGGCCGGTGAGCCACTGGTCAGCCTGACCCGTTGGTTGCAGGACAGCGAGGTTCGCACCGTCACCGGCAAGGAGTGGCGAACCACGACCGTTCGGAACCTCCTCCTGTCCCCTCGCATCGCCGGTCTGCGCGAGCACAAGAAGCAGGTCATCGGCAAGGCCGCGTGGCCCGCAATCATCCCCGAGGCTGACCACGAGCGGATCGTGGCCCTGCTGACCGACCCCGCCCGAAGAACCAACCGGACCGCCCGCACCTACGCCCTGTCCGGCCTCCTGCGCTGCGGCAAGTGCGGAGCCAAGATGGTCACCGGACGAACCCGTGATCGACGCCGCTACATGTGCCGCTCCGGTCCCGACTTCGGCGGCTGCGGCGGCACCATGATCAGCGCGACCGTCGAGGAGTTGGTCATAGACGCCGTGCTCTACCGGCTCGACACCCCCGACCTCGCCGCCGCGATCGACGGACGCACCCGGGCCGACCAAAGCGCCGTGGCCCTGTCCGAGACCATCGCCGCCGACCACGCGCAGCTTGAAGAGCTCGCTCAGCTTTACGCCGCGAAGGCGATCACTGCCGCCGAGTGGCTCGCCGCCCGCAAGCCCATCGAGGCCCGCCTCACCACCAACCAGCGCCGGCAAGCCCACCGCGCCGGCTCCTCCGTCCTGGCCGGCCACATCGGCAACGGCAGCGCCCTACGGGCTCAGTGGCCCACGATGAACCTAGGACGCCAAGCCGCGATCATCAGAGCGCTCATCAGCCACGTCACGATCCACCCCGGCACCCCCGGAGCCCGCAGCATCGACCCGGCCCGCGTCTCCATCACCTGGAGCGTGTGAGCGGAGCGGGCGGGGAGGTGCCGCGCTGCCGCGCTTGCGCCCCTCCCCGCCCATCTCCGCGCACACCGCAGCCACGCGACGCAGCACCACGGGATCGGCAACGAATACCGGCACCCCCGAGGACTCACACGAGTGGGCGACCCACGCCGCCAGTTCCTCCCGGCTCAGCCGCGCCATTGGAGCCACACCGCTGGAGCACCGCGCCAGTCCTCCACCTCCGAGGACGACCAGAACACGTCCGGAGGGCCGCCCATCGCTCCCGCAGCCTGCTCCAGCACCTCCGCCCGGCTGGTCGCCCGAAGCCGGATCAGGCGAGGCGAGAACCCCTGCGCCACATCGAACCGGTGTAGTCCTTTGGGGCGGAGCACCCCGTCCCGGTCGTCATCGAAGGACTTCCCGACGTACTTGCTGAGGTAGCCCGCAGCCGCCCGTGACTCACCCAAGACGCCCGAGCCTGCTGGCAGGTCACCCAACAGTTTGATGTGGGTGAACCCATGGCCCCACGCCTCCTCGATGAGCCCCTTGCGAACGTAACGCCCGACGGCGAAGTGCAGATGCAGCCCGTGCCCGGACTTGTGCCACTCGGGCACCCACACGTACGGCAGCGGGTCACCACCGAGCCCGGCCCTCAGCCGACGAAAGAACACCCCGACGTCGGCCCGCGCCTGCCGCGGGTCATGCTCCCCCACGCCCCGATACGTCAGCGTCCCCAGCCGGTTCAACCGGTTCGCGGCGCAGTACCGCCGCAGCCTCCCCCGAGCCCGCCGACCCGCCTCCTCCCGAGCCCGCTCAGGGTCTGCCGCTGGACCCACCCCACGGCCTCCGCGATGCTCCTGACGCGACGACACGAAGCAGCCGCCAGCCTCCCCAGCAGCAGCACACAGCGACAGCGACCACCCCGAGAAGGTGGGCGGAACCCGAACAGACGACACGAGGACCCCAAGAGGCGAGTAGGCGACAGCGCCCGGACACGCAAGAGACCGGGCGCCACTGGCTCGACCGGTCTCTCTTTGGTCTCAATGTCACGGGACTCCGGCTCCTTGCGGTCGGAGCCCGTCGAGTTGCTTCCCGTCACCCCGTGAGTGTCACGCAGCGCACGTAGCGCTCCTGCTCACTTGTCGGCCCGGGCAGGGCCCTCATCTCGTCTCTTTAGTCATCTTCGCCCCCGGTCAGAGGCGCCGCACGCCAATGACACCACGGTAACTACACCGCTGTCACCTCATCCGTTCGGCCCACCTTGGCGTCGTCGCCCCGCCGCGCCAGCCTCCGACGCCTCCCCCGCCCGTCAACGACCGCCGCTATCGGACGCCGCCCACCCCGGACTGACCCCGACGAGTTGTGTTGCCAGTTCGAGTGAAGAACGGCGGCTCCGCCGCCGTCAGGGCCAGGGCCCCGCGATGGGGCCCCGCGCTGCGGGCGGCGCTGGCGCGCCGTCCTCGCGCACCCCACCGCACCCCGGCCCAACACCCCCTTGGTCCCCGGCGCCACCACATCGAACCAGCCCCGTCCCCGCGCAGCTGATCATGGGGCCGACCTGGCATGCCTCAAGGGCGCTGCGCGTCACTACGTGATGGCCTACGGCCACCCTTGACCCACACCAGCCCGACCCAACGCCGCCTGTGTTCGGGGACGGGGCATCTGTGGACGCGTTATGGGCAACAACGTGGTCCCAGTCGGCCCTTGCCTTTACCGGATCTGCCGATGTGCGGACGTCGCTCGGTGACACAATCCGCGCATGGAGACAGCACGACCCACGGCGTTGAGGGCAACGGCCTCGTCCCGGACGACGCTGTTCGGTCGGCGCAAACGTGTGATCCGTTACGACGCTCGGTTCGCCGACGGACACGTCGAGCAGAACGTCAAGGCCGACGACGTGCTCGACGGGCAGCACCTCCCAGCGGATGCCTCGGCGACCCGACATGCTGCCGAAGCCGTCTGCCCTGAGGTGGGTACCGGCCCTTGGGTCGAGTACGCCACAGGTCGTTTACTCGACTAGCGCCCGCTCATGCCGCGATCCGCTCGCTTGGCCGGCCGGCGAGCATGCAGGGGGCGTACTAACGAATTGCTGGGTTGCCGGCCTCGGTGCCGTGGCTGACACGGGCTCNCGACGATGGCCGAGCGGTCCACGATCCGACGATGGCGGAGCGGCCCACGGTCGGGCGCCGAACGTCCCCCGGGTCAGACAGCGGCGACACGCAGGAGTTCGGCCGCCACGCAGCAATCGCTGCGTGGCG
>NZ_LMSE01000004.1:309676-384386 GCF_001428065.1 Nostocoides sp. Soil756 | reverse complement strand
GCCGAACTCCTGCGTCGCCGAACGGGGGCCCTCTCATCCGCCCCTGGGGCACCACCGAGAGCTCAGCCCACCGGACGCAGGGCCTTCACGTACGTCGTCATGTCCTCGAAGCTCGCCGTGCCGGTGATGAGGGTGGCCAGCTCGCCCGACCCCGTCGGCGGCACCGACAGCAGGCTGTTCTGCACCTTGTTGTCGCGCACGTACTTGTCCCAGGAGCGCCCGGCGATCTCGACCGTGCCCTCCTTGGGCGCCCGGTTGGTCTGCGCGGCGATCCACGCCCGGCTCGGGTCCTTGGTCTGCTCGACCGCGACGAACGTGCCCGACGGGGTGCGGTACCCCACGTGCCAGGTCATGAAGCCGTCGGTGACCCGCACGTACCGCACCGACGTCGGCGTCCAGCCCGACGGCAACCCCTCCGGGACCACGATCGGCCATCCGGTGCGCTGGTGTACGTCCTGGGCCTGTCCCGCGATGTCGACCGGCGGGCCGCCCACGGAGTTGACCCGCGGCACCATCAGGACGAGGACGGCGACCATCCCCAGGACCGCCAGCAGCGAGTACACGAGGTTCTTCGCCGAGCCCAGCGCGTAGCGGCTCTTCGGGGGGGCAGGCGTGCTCACCCCTCCATGGTCGCCGACGAGACCCACGGACACCCAATCGACCCCGGCGATAGGCTCCGTGGGTCCGCTCCAGAGAGGTAGGGATGCCGTGAGCCCCGAGCCGCCAGTCGTCGTCGTCGGGGAGCTGCTCGTCGACATCGTCAGCCACCCCGACGGCTCCAGCGCCGAGCACGTCGGTGGCTCGCCCGCCAACGTCGCGCTGGGCCTGTCCCGCCTCGGCCACGACACCCACTTCGCGTGCCTCGTCGGCGCCGACACCCGCGGCATCCGGTGCGCGCAGCACGTCGAGTCGGGGGGCGTCCACCTGCTCCCCGGCAGCGTCACCACCGCCCACCCCACCTCGACCGCCCTGGCCACCATCGACGAGACCGGGGCGGCGTCCTACGTCTTCGACCTGCACTGGGACCTGCCTCCGGTCCAGCTGCCCCCTGGCACCGTGCACCTGCACACCGGCTCGATCGCTACCACCCTCCCCCCCGGCGAGCGCGAGGTCACCGCAGCCGTACACCGGGCCCGCGAGGCCGGCACCGTCAGCTACGACCCCAACGTCCGGCCCACGATCATGGGCGGTGTCGACACAGTGCGGCCCCGCGTCGAGGAGCTCGTCGCGCTGGCCGACGTCGTCAAGTGCTCCGAGGACGACCTCGAGTGGCTCTACCCCGGCGAGAGCCCCTCGCGGGTGATGCAGCACTGGACCGACCTCGGCGCCGCGTTCACCGTCGTGACCCTCGGCGGCGCCGGGGTCACCTGGCGCGTCGCGTCGGGCGAGGAGGCCACCGAGACCGCGCGGGTCAAGGACGTCGTCGACACCGTCGGCGCCGGTGACTCGTTCATGGCCGGCCTGGTGAGCGGCCTCCTCGACGACGGGCTGCTCGGCGGCCCTGACGCCCGTGCCCGCCTGCGCGCCGCCGGACTGGCCGACGTCGCCCCCGCCATCGACCGCGCCCTCGCCACGAGCGGGGTCACGGTACGCCACGCCGGCGCCTACGCCCCGACCCGGGAGGAGATCCGATGACCGAGTTCGCCTACGAGGACATGCTGCCGGTGGGGGCCGACGAGACCCCGTACCGCCTCCTCACCGCCGACGGGGTCGAGCTCGTCGACGGCCCGGGCGGGCGCCGCTTCCTCCAGGTGGCACCCGAGGCGCTGCGGCTGCTCACCGAGACCGCGATGCACGACATCGCCCACTACCTGCGCCCGGCCCACCTGCAGCAGCTCGCGAACATCCTCGAGGACCCCGAGGCCAGCAACAACGACAAGTTCGTGGCGCTGGACCTGCTGAAGAACGCCAACATCGCCGCCGGAGGTGTCCTGCCCATGTGCCAGGACACCGGGACCGCCATCGTCATGGGCAAGCGCGGCCAGCACGTGCTCACCGAGGGCACCGACGAGGAGGCCCTCAGCCGAGGGGTGTACGACGCCTACACCCGCCTCAACCTGCGCTACTCGCAGATGGCCCCGGTCACGATGTGGGAGGAGCGCAACACCGGCTCCAACCTCCCGGCCCAGATCGAGCTCTACGCCGACACCGCGCCCGGGCACGAGACCATCTACAAGTTCCTCTTCATGGCCAAGGGCGGCGGCAGCGCCAACAAGTCGTTCCTGTTCCAGGAGACCAAGGCCATCCTCAACCCCGACGGGATGCTGCGCTTCCTCGATTCGGCGCTGCGCGGCCTCGGCACGGCGGCCTGCCCGCCCTACCACCTGGCCATCGTCATCGGCGGCACGAGTGCCGAGTTCGCCCTCAAGACGGCCAAGTACGCGAGCGCGAAGTACCTCGACCAGCTCCCCAAGCAGGGCGACCCGGTCACCGCCCACGGCTTCCGCGACACCGAGCTCGAGGAGCAGGTGCTCGAGCTGACCCGCCAGTTCGGCATCGGCGCGCAGTTCGGCGGCAAGTACTTCTGCCACGACGTGCGCGTCGTGCGGCTCCCGCGGCACGGCGCCTCCCTGCCGGTCGCCGTGGCCGTCTCGTGCAGCGCCGACCGCCAGGTCCTCGGCAAGATCACCAGCGAGGGCGTGTTCATCGAGCAGCTCGAGACCGACCCGGCCCGCTTCCTGCCCGAGCAGACCCCCGCCGCCCTCGACGACGCCGAGGGCGTCAGCGGCACCGGGGCCGGCGCCGTGGTGGCGATCGACCTCAACCGTCCGATGGCCGAGATCCTGGCCGAGCTCACCCAGCATCCGGTCAAGACCCGGCTCTCGCTCACCGGCCCGCTCGTGGTCGCCCGCGACATCGCGCACGCGAAGATCAAGGAACGGCTCGACGCCGGCGAGGACATGCCGCAGTACCTCAAGGACCACCCCGTCTACTACGCCGGGCCCGCCAAGACCCCCGACGGGATGCCCTCGGGCTCCTTCGGCCCCACGACGGCGGGGCGGATGGACTCCTACGTCGACCAGTTCCAGGCGGCCGGCGGCTCGCTGGTGATGCTGGCCAAGGGCAACCGCAGCCGGCAGGTCACCGAGGCCTGCCAGGCGCACGGCGGCTTCTACCTCGGGTCCATCGGCGGCCCCGCGGCCCGCCTGGCCCAGGACTGCATCCGCAGCGTCGAGGTGCTCGAGTACCCCGAGCTCGGCATGGAGGCCGTCTGGAAGATCGAGGTCGAGGACTTCCCGGCCTTCATCGTGGTCGACGACAAGGGGGAGGACTTCTTCGCGGGAGTGACCAAGCCGGTGGCGTTCACCATCGAGAAGAGGACGGGACTGACATGAGCACCGAGCAGGCCTCGGACTTCGAGGACCTCCTCGACGCCAACGAGCAGTTCGCCGCGACCTTCGACCTGGCCGGGTTCGACGGCGTGGCGCGGGCGGGCGTCGCCATCGTCACGTGCATGGACAGCAGGATCGACCCGCTGCGGATGGTCGGCCTGCGCCCCGGCGACGCCAAGATCTTCCGCAACCCCGGCGGCCGGGTCACCCTCCAGGCGCTCGAGGCGCTGGTGCTCGGCGTGCACCTGCTCGGCGTGCGTCGCATCCTCGTGATCCCCCACACCCGGTGTGCCATGTCCTCGGCCTCCGAGGAGGACCTGCGCCGCCGGGTCGGCGAGTCCGCCGGGGTCGACGCCTCGTGGCAGCGGTTCAGCGTCGTGACCGACCAGGTCGAGTCCCTGCGCCAGGACGTCTCCGCCGTGCGGTCCCACCCCCTCGTGGGCGAGCGCGCCCTCGTCGGGGGGTTCATGTACGACGTCGACACCGGCCGGCTGCACCAGCACGTATGACGCTCCGTCTCGAGGCGCTCGCCCTGCACCCGGTCAAGAGCACCGCCGTGCGGCCGGTGCCGCACGCGGTCGTCGAGCCCTGGGGCCTGCGGGGCGACCGCCGCTGGATGCTCGCGCTGCCCGATGGTGAGTGCCTCACGGCCCGCGAGGACCACGGGATGCTCACCCTGACCGCCGACACCCCGGACAGCGACCCCGGGCTCGGTGCGGCCCTGCGGCTGCGGGCCACCGGCCACGACGACCTCACGCTCGACGAGCCGCGCGGTGCCGCGGTGCCCGTCACCGTCCACGGGCGCGCGCTCACGGCCACCGAGGCACCGCGCCGCGCCCAGGCCTGGGTCCGCGCGGCGCTCGGGCGTGACGACCTCCGGCTGGTGCACGTCGCCACGCCCCGCCCGCTGAACCCGCGCTACGCCGCCCCCGGGGACGCCACCGCCTTCGCCGACGGCTACCCCGTCACGCTGGCGTCCACGGCGTCCCTGGCCCGGCTGCACGACTGGGTCGCCGAGACCGCGCTCGAGCGCGGCGAGGAGCCCCCGGTCCTCGAGATGGCGCGGTTCCGCCCCAACCTCGTCGTCGACGGCGACCTCACCCCCTTCGAGGAGGACGACTGGCGCGGCGTCACCGTCGGCGCCGTCACCTTCAGCGTCGCCAAGCCGGTCGACCGGTGCGTCATGACCACCCTCGACCCGGCCACCGGGCGCGGCGGCCACGAGCCCATCCGCACCCTGGCCCGCCACCGCCGCTGGGACGGCGCCACCTGGTTCGCGGTGCAGCTGGTCCCCCGCTCGGTCGGTGAGGTCCGCGTCGGTGACGAGGTCGTGCCGTCCCGGTAGGTTGCCGTCATGACGACGCCCGCGCCGACCTTCCCTCCCGGTTTCCTGTTCGGGGCCGCGACCGCGAGCTACCAGATCGAGGGCGCCGTGGCCGAGGACGGCCGCTCCCCCTCCATCTGGGACACGTTCTCGCACACCCCCGGGAAGACGTTCGGGGGCGACACCGGCGACGTGGCGTGCGACCACTACCACCGGATGCCGGCCGACGTGGCCCTCATGCAGGAGCTCGGGCTCGAGGCCTACCGCTTCTCGGTGGCCTGGCCGCGCATCGTCCCCGGCGGCACCGGCGCGGTCAACGCGGCCGGCGTCGCGTTCTACGACCGGCTCGTCGACACCCTCCTCGCCGCCGGCATCCGGCCCGTCGTCACGCTCTACCACTGGGACCTCCCCCAGGTGCTCGAGGACCGGGGCGGCTGGCGCACGCGCGAGGTGGCCGACTGGTTCGCCGAGTACACCGCGGCCGTGGTCGGCACCCTCGGCGACCGGGTGAAGCACTGGACCACCCTCAACGAGCCGTGGTGCTCCTCGATGCTCAGCCACGCCATCGGCGCCCACGCCCCGGGCCACCAGGACCCGCTCGAGGGGCTGGTCACGGCCCACCACCTGATGCTCGCCCACGGCCGTGCCGTCCCCGTCATCCGCGAGCACTGCCCCGGCGCGCAGGTCTCCATCACCCTCAACCCCACCCAGGTCCACGGACCCGAGGACCCCACCGAGGCCGACCTCGACGCCGTGCGGCGGGCCGACAACGCCCTCAACGGCGTGTTCTTCGGCCCCCTGTTCCACGGGGCCTACCCCGAGGGGATGCTCGACGACGTCGCCCATCTCACCGACGGCTCGTTCGTGCACGCCGGCGACCTGGCCGAGATCGGCGCCCCGCTCGACAACCTCGGGGTCAACAACTACTTCCCCACCCGCGTGGCCGCGACGCCCGAGGGCGGCGAGCCCGACGGCGGCATCCATCTGCTGCCGGGCTGCGAGCGGGTCGACGAGGTCGCGCCCCGTCCGCCGCTCACCGCCATGGGCTGGGAGCAGTCACCCGAGAGCCACCGGGCCATCGTCGAGCGGTCGGCCCGCGAGAGCGGCCTGCCGGTCTACGTCACCGAGAACGGCTCCGCCTGGGACGACACCATCGCCGCCGACGGGCAGGTGCACGACCCCGAGCGGGTGGCGTACCTGATGGCGCACCTGGGCGCGCTGGCCGACGCCGTGGCGGCCGGCACCGACGTGCGCGGCTACTTCGCCTGGTCGCTGCTCGACAACTTCGAGTGGGCGCTCGGCTACGACAAGCGCTTCGGCATCGTGCACGTCGACTACGACACCCAGGTCCGCACCGTCAAGGACTCCGGCCGCCAGTACGCGCGCGTCATCGCCGCCCACCATCCCCGATGACGCGCCGCGTCGTCGTCGTCGGCGGCGGGATCGTGGGCCTCGCGGTCGCCGAACGGCTCACCCGCGACCACCCGGCCGCCCACGTCAGCGTCCTCGAGAAGGAGGGCGGCTGGGCCCGGCACCAGACCGGCCGCAACAGCGGCGTCGTGCACTCCGGGCTCTACTACCCGCCGGGCAGCGCCAAGGCGCGCTGGTGCCGAGCCGGGGCGGGCGAGCTGCTGAGGTTCGCCGCCGACGAGGGCGTCGCGCACGAGGTCACCGGCAAACTGGTCGTGGCCACGCGGCCCGACGAGCTCCCTCGGCTGGAGTCCCTCCACCAGCGAGGCCTCGAGAACGGGCTCGCCGTGCGGCGGCTCGGCCCCGACGAGGCACGCGAGCACGAGCCGCACGTCGCCGCCCTGGCGGCCCTGCACGTGCCCGAGACGGCCATCGTCGACTACCCCGGCGTGTGCCGAGCCCTGGTCCGCCGGCTCGAGGAGCGCGGCGCCCACCTCACCACCGGGGCGGCGGTCGTGGCGGCGCACCACGGGCCGGCGCACACCGTGGTCGAGACCACCGTCGGCTCGCTGGCAGCCGACCTCGTGGTCAACTGCGCCGGTCTGCACGCCGACCGGGTGGCGCGCCGGCTCGGGCACGTCCCGTCGGTACGCATCGTCCCCTTCCGGGGTGAGTACCGGTCGCTGGCGCCGTCGGCCGAGCATCTGGTGCGGGGGCTGGTCTACCCGGTGCCCGACCCGGACCTGCCCTTCCTCGGTGTCCACCTGACCCGCGGCATCGACGGCCACGTGCACGCGGGCCCCAACGCCGTCCTGGCGCTGGCCCGCGAGGGCTACCGCTGGCGCGACCTCGAGCCCGACCTGCTCGACACGCTGGTGCAGCCCGGGTTCTGGCGGCTGGCTCGCCGCCAGTGGCGTACCGGCGCCGCCGAGGTCCTGCGGTCGCTCTCACCGCGCCGGTTCGGGGACAGCCTGCGCCGGCTCGTCCCCGAGCTGCGGGACGCCGACCTCCTGCCCGCCCCCGCGGGGGTCCGGGCCCAGGCCGTGGCGCGCGACGGGGCGTTGGTCGACGACTTCCTGGTCGAGCGCTCGGGGCGCTGCGTGCACGTCCTCAACGCACCCTCCCCCGCGGCCACCGCCTCGCTCGAGATCGCCCGGCACGTCATCGGCCTCCTCCCGTGAACGGGAGGAGGCCGACGGATGCTGCGAGGAACGAGGCTCAGGCGGGCTTGCCGACGACGGTGACGTCGATGTTGCCGCGGGTGGCCTTGCTGTAGGGGCAGAACTCGTGGGCCTTGTCGGCCAGGCTCTGGGCCGTCTCGGCGTCGACGCCGGGGATGGTGGTCGTGAGCTCGACGCCCAGGCCGAAGCCGGACTCGGTCTCGCCGAAGTGGACGTTCGCGGTGGTCTCCGCGCCCGAGGCGTCGATGCCCTCGCGCTGCGCGATGAGGGTCAGCGCGCCGTTGTAGCAGGCGGCGTAGCCGGCGGCGAAGAGGGTCTCGGGGTTGGCGACCGGGTTGGACGGGTTGGGCTTGCCGAGCGGCAGGTCGACGACACCGTCCTCGCTGCGGGTGCGGCCGGCGCGACCACCGGTGGCGGTGGCGGCGATGCTGTACAGCTCCTTGGTCACGGACTCGTGCGGCACGGAAGGACTCCTTCGATCGACGGTGTGGTCACCAGGGCCAACCCCGCCCGGGCGCCGACCATTCCGTGTCGCTCGGGATTCGGACGTGACGAAGGCCGTGCGGGCGCGCCCGGACCCGGCTCAGAGCGCCAGGCGCTCGAGCACCACATCAGCCAGCCGGTCGGCCGTGGCCCGCGCCTGCTCCTCGCTGACGGCCTCGACCATCACCCGCACGACCGGCTCGGTGCCCGACTTGCGCAGCAGCACCCGGCCGGAGCCGTGCAGCTCACCCTCGGCGCGGAGCACGGCCTCCCGGACGGCCTCGTCGGACTCGACGCGGCTCTTGTCGACGCCCTTGACGTTGACCAGGACCTGCGGGAGGCGGTGCATCACCCGGGCCAGTTCGGAGATGGGACGGCCGGTCTGGGCGACGCGCGCCGCCAGCATCAGGCCGGTCAGGACGCCGTCGCCGGTGGTGCCGTGGTCGAGCAGGATGACGTGCCCCGACTGCTCACCGCCGAGGGAGTAGCCGTGACGGCGCATCTCCTCGAGGACGTAGCGGTCGCCCACCCCGGTCTGCTCGACCCGGATACCCTCGCGCTCCATCGCCTGCAGCAGCCCCAGGTTGCTCATCACGGTGGCGACGAGGGTGTTCTCGCGCAGCAGCCCGCGCTCCTTGAGGGAGACGGCGAGGATGGCCATGATCTGGTCGCCGTCGACCTCGACGCCGTCGGCGCCCACCGCGAGGCAGCGGTCGGCGTCGCCGTCGTGGGCGATGCCCAGGTCGGCCCCGCGCTCGATCACGGCGGCGGTGAGCCGGTCGAGGTGCGTGGAGCCGTAGCCGTCGTTGATGTTGAGCCCGTCGGGGTCGGTGCCGATCTCGACGACCTCGGCGCCGGCGAGCCGGAACACCTCGGGCGAGACGGCGCTGGCAGCGCCGTGGGCGCCGTCGATGACGACCGTCAGGCCGTCGAGGCGGTGCGGCAGGGCCTGCAGCAGGTGCGCGACGTAGCGGGCCTGGCCGGCCCGGTTCTCGTGGATGCGGCCCACCTCGGCGCCCTGGGGGCGCTCCCAGTGCTGGCCCATCCGGGCGGCGATCTCGTCCTCGACGGCATCGGGCAGCTTGTGTCCGCCCTCGGCGAAGAACTTGATGCCGTTGTCGGGCATCGGGTTGTGCGAGGCCGAGAGCATCACCCCGAAGGTCGCGCCCATGTCGGCGGTCAGGTAGGCCACCGCGGGCGTCGGCAGGACACCGACGTTGTGCACGTCGACGCCGGCCGAGGCCAGCCCGGCGCAGACGGCGGCCGAGAGGAACTCGCCGCTGGCGCGCGGGTCGCGTCCGACCACGGCGCGCGGACGGCGCCCGGACGCGCGGTCGGGGCCGCCGAGGACGTGCGCGGCCGCGATGCTCAGCTCGAGCGCGAGCTCGACCGTGATGTCGGCGTTGGCGAGCCCCCGCACGCCGTCGGTACCGAAGAGTCGGGACATGGAAGTGGTGCCTTTCTGGAGACCAGCGCTTGAACCTACCGCGAGAGGCCGCAGGACGCCGCGACGGCGGCACCCCGGGTGGGATGCCGCCGTCGTGGCGGGCCGATGGGCGGGATCAGCGCTTGCTGTACTGGGGCGCCTTGCGGGCCTTCTTGAGACCGGCCTTCTTGCGCTCGGGGACGCGCGCGTCGCGGGTGAGCAGACCAGCCTTCTTCAGCGCCGGGCGGTTCAGCTCCTCGTCGACCCCGTTGAGCGAGCGGGCCACACCGAGGCGGACGGCGCCGGCCTGGCCGGAGGGGCCACCGCCGTGGACGCGCACCAACACGTCGTAGGCGCCGTCGAGCTCGAGGACGGCCAGCGGCTCGTTGACGATCTGCTGGTGCACCTTGTTCGGGAAGTAGTTCTCGAGGGTGCGGCCGTTGATGGTCCACTCGCCGGTGCCGGGCACGATGCGCACGCGGGCGACGGCCTGCTTGCGGCGGCCGGTGGCGGCTCCGGGCGCCGAGGCGCTCGGGCGGCGGGGGGCCTCACCGGCGACCGAGCCGGCCTCGGACTCGGAGGTGTACTCGCTGACCGGGGCGTCGTTGACGTCGGTGCCGGCGGTCTCGTCGATCTGGGCGTTCTCGGACATCACTGGGCCACCTGGGTGATCTCGAAGGGCTTGGGCTGCTGGGCCGAGTGCGGGTGCTCGGAGCCGGAGTAGACCTTGAGCTTGGTCAGCTGCTGACGGCCCAGGGTGGTGCGCGGGAGCATGCCGCGGACGGCCTTCTCGACGGCCTTCTCGGGGGCCTTGGCGAGCAGCTCGGTGTAGGTCGTCGAGCGCAGACCGCCCGGGAAGCCCGAGTGGCGGTAGGCCTTCTTCTTCTCGGCCTTGGAGCCGGTCAGGGCCACCTTGTCGGCGTTGATGATGATGACGAAGTCGCCGGTGTCGACGTGCGGGGCGAAGGTCGGCTTGTGCTTGCCGCGCAGCAGCACGGCCGTCTGGCTGGCGAGGCGGCCGAGGACGACGTCGGTGGCGTCGATGACGTGCCAGGCACGGGTCACCTCGGCCGCCTTGGGGGTGTAGGTACGCATGGGAGCATCCTCATGGTCTCTGGGACGGGGGGCGTATGCCGCGTGCTCTCGGGAGGGCTCGCGTCCCTCGCGGGGGCGCACGGCACAACATCGACCAGTCTAGGGGGCTGCTCGCAGGAGCACGAAATCCCCGCAGGACGTCCTCCGAACCCCCTCCGACCTGCGGAAACACGCATCCACGACACTTGCGCACAGGTCTTGTGCACATGAAGTGTGCAGAGGTATTGTGCACGCATGCCGCACCTCGCCTCCCCCGAGCCCGACCCCGACTACACCGGCATCCGCCTCGACGGTGCCGCCCTGAAGGTGCTCGCCCACCCCCTACGGTCCCGCCTGCTCTCCACGCTGCGGGTCGCCGGGCCGGCCACCGCCACCGACCTCGCGGGCACCCTCGGCACCAACTCCGGCGCCACCAGCTACCACCTGCGCCGGCTCGAGGCGATCGGGCTGGTCGAGGACACCGGCGACGGCGAGGGGAAGCGGCGGCTGTGGCGCGCGGCCACCCACTCGCACTCCTACTGGGCCTCCGACATGGTCGGCGACGAGGATGCCGAGACCGCGCTCAACTGGCTCTCGCGCGACTACATCCGTCACCTCACTGACCGCTACGAGCGCTGGCTCGACGTCGAGCAGGCGTGGCCGCTCGACTGGCGCGACGCTCTCGGCCTCAGCGACTCCTACGTCCTGGCCACGGCGGAGCAGGTCGAGCAGATGCGGCGCGAGCTGGCCGAGGTGGTCAGCCGGTACCGCCGCGTGGGGCAGGGCAACCCCGAGGCGCGCCGGGTGGCCGCCTACACCGTGCTCTACCCCATCGACCTCGACCGGGCCCCCCGCGGGGGCGAGCGCGGATGACCGCGCCCCTGACCGCGCAGGAGGCGCAACGCCGGCTCTACCTGCTCACGGGGACCCGCTGGTTCCCGGTCGGCCTGGTCGTGGGCATCCTCGTGCTGGTCCAGACCGGGCGCGGCCTCAGCATCACCGAGGCCGCCACCATCGCGTCGGTCACCGGCGTCACGACCTTCCTGCTCGAGCTGCCGACCAGCGGGTTCGCCGACGCGGTGGGCCGCCGCCCCGTGTACCTCGCGGCCGCGGCGGTCAACGTCGCCGCCGGGCTCGCCTACGCGCTGGCCGACTCCTTCGTCACCTTCGCCGTCGCCGCCGTGCTGACCGGCGCCTTCCGGGCCCTGGACTCCGGGCCCCTCGAGGCCTGGTTCGTCGACGCCGTGCACGCCGAGCGTCCCGGGGCCGACGTCGACCAGCAGCTCTCGCGCACCGGCACCATCCTCGGCGGTGCCATCGCCGTCGGGGCGCTCATCTCGGGCGGCCTCATCTGGTGGGACCCGGCCGCGCGCCTCGGCCACCCCGGGCACGCTCTCGACACCGCCGTCTGGGTCTTCGCCACCCTCAACGTCGTGCACCTGGTGGCTGCGGCCCTCCTCGTGCACGAGCCGCGCCCCGCCGGCGGCGACCGGCGCGCCCGCCTGCGCGAGGCGCTGGCGGAGGGGCGTCGCTCCCCCCGCGTGGTCGCCGACGGGCTGCGCCTGCTCGGCACCAACCGGGTGCTGCTGGCGCTCGTCGGGGTCGAGCTCTTCTGGTCGGTCGGCATGATCGTCTTCGAGTCGCTGATGCCGCTGCGCCTCGAGGAGCTGCTGAGGTCGGCCCGCGCCGCCGGCGCCGTCGTCGGGCCGGTCGCGGCGGCGGGCTGGGGCATCTTCGCCGCCGGGTCCTGGCTGGCCGGGGTCGCCTCGGGCCGCCTCGGGGTCGCCCGCGCCGCGATGCTCGGCCGGGTGCTCAACGCCGTCGGGGCGGTCGTGATGGGGCTGGCTGTGGGCCCGGTGGGGCTGGTCGCCGCGTACCTGTTCACCTACTCGATGCACGGGATGAACGGCGCCCCGCACGCCGCCCTGCTGCACCGCGAGGCCGATGCGGGCAACCGTTCCACGGTGCTCTCGATGAACTCGATGGTGGCCTTCCTGGCGTTCGCCGTGGCGGCCCCCGCCGTCGGGGCACTCGCCGACCACGCCGGCCTCCAGGTCGCGATGGTCACCGCCGGCGCCATCAGCCTGCTCGGCGTGGGGCTCTACCTGCCGGCCCGCCGCTCCGAGCGGGCCCGTGAGGTCGCCACCCCTGTTCCCTCGGCACCGGGGGCGGGGGCGCCGGCCTGATCGGTGGCAGGGTGGCGAGGTGGCCGTTCTCCCGCCCCTGCCCGAGGTCGCCGACCGCGACGGCGTGACGGCCTGGGTCGCCGACCACCTCGGCCACCTCACCCTCGAGGGCGCCGCGGGCGTCCGGGCCGGCGGACACCGTGGCGGCCAGCGCGCCGCCGACACCGCGCTCGCCACCCTCGACATCGACGGCTACGCCCGCTCCCGCTCCACGGTGCTGCCGCCGAGCCGTCGTGGCGCCACCGGGATGTCGCCGTACGTGCGGCACGGGCTGGTGCACCTGCCCGAGCTCTGGGAGGCCGTGGCCGACGCCCCGCCCGGCGACCGCCGCCGGTACCGCGACGAGCTGCTGTGGCAGGAGTACGCCCGCCACGTCTACGCCCGGGTGGGCTCCGGCACGCGTACGCCCCTGCGGTACCAGCCCTCCGTCCCGGCCGTTCCCCCGGCGTGGGAGGACGACATGGCGTGCCTCGCCTGGGTCCGTGACCGGCTCGAGGCCGACGGGTGGCTGGTGAACCAGACCCGGATGTGGTGGGCCTCGCACTGGAGCGTGCGCAGCGGGCGCGACTGGCGCGAGGGCGAGGACGGCTTCTTCCGCCACCTCCTCGACGGTTCCCGCGCCGCGAACCGGCTCGGCTGGCAGTGGACGGTCGGTGCGGGCACCGGCCGGCCCTACGGCTTCAGCCGGTGGCAGGTCGAGAAGCGGGCGCCGCAGCTCTGCCGGTCCTGCCCACTGAGCGCGGCCTGCCCCGTGCAGGACTGGCCCGACGCCGCCCCGGGCGCGCACGTCACCGACGGCCCGCTCGAGCACGGGTCGGGCCCGGGCGCGGGGCCAGGCCCGGGGCCGGCCGCGGTGGAGTCCAGCGGTGTCGCGGAGGCGGTCTGGCTGACCGCCGAGTCCCTCGGCGACGGCGACCCCGCCCTGGCCGCCCACCCGGACCTGCCCGTGGTGTTCGTCTTCGACGCCCCGCTCCTGGAGCGGCTGCGCCTCTCGGGCAAGCGGCTCGTCTTCCTGGCCGAGTGCCTCGCCGACCTCGCGGCGCGACGGGACGTCGAGGTCCGGCTCGGGCCGGTGCCGGAGGAGCTGGGCCGGCGACGTCTGGCGGTCACCTACGCACCGGTCCCGGGCTTCGCGCGCCGGGGCGGCCTCCTGGACCTCGCCGAGCTGCATCCCTGGCCGTGGCTCGAGCGGCCCGGCACGCAGCGCCTCACGTCCTTCACCGCCTGGCGGAAGGGAACCCGACGATGAAGCAGTTCCTCCTCGGGGTCGTCTCGACCCTGGTCGTCCTCGTGGTCGGCGCGGCCGTCCTGCTGGCCTCGCTCGGCTCCGGGGCGGCTCCGGCCGTGCCGCGCCCGTCGGCCACCCCCACCGGCACCGACGCTCCCCCGGCCGACCTGGCCGCCGACGAGACCTGGCTCGGGTCGGTCGAGCTCAGCAGCAGCGACCTGGTGTCGGCCGAGGGCGGGCTCTCCGGCGTCCGGGCCCGGGGCACGGGGGTGCGTTTCGGTCCCGAGGGGCTGCACGCCGACACCCTCAGGGTCTCGGCCACCGTTCCCTTCGCCACCGTGGCCGAGCAGATCGGGCCGGGCGCCAGCGTCTACGCCGCTCCCGGCGGCCGGGCCGGCATCACCCGCAGCGCCGACCTGCTCGGGCGCACCGTCACCATCCGGGCCACGGGCACCGTGCGGGCCGACGGCGGGCAGCTGCTCATCGAGCCCGAGACCGTCGACCTCGGCGGCCCGGCCTTCCTCGACGCCGTCGTGGGGGCGGCCGCCCGGGCCCTGGTCACCATCCGGCAGCCGGTGCCCGGCGTCCCCGCCGGCCTGGTACTGCGAACGGTGACGACCACCCCGTCCGGCTTCGCCGTGGTGCTCGACGGGGCCGACGTCACCGTCGGCCGCTGACCGGTCGGGGGCCCCCGGCCCGCGGGCGCATCCGCCCTCGACGTCACCGCGAGCGCGCCACCCGGCCCTCGTCCCACACCGGCTCGTCGGTGGCGGCCACCGTGCCGTCCTGGCGGAACACCAGGAAGCGGTCGAGGCCGCGGGCGAACCAGCGGTCGTGGGTCACCGCCACCACGGTGCCCTCGAAGGCGGCGAGGGCGTCCTCGAGGGCCTCGGCCGAGTGCAGGTCGAGGTTGTCGGTGGGCTCGTCGAGCAGCAGCAGGGTGGCTCCCGACAGCTCGAGCAGCAGGATCTGCAGCCGGGCCTGCTGGCCGCCCGAGAGCGAGTCGAAGGACTGCTCACCGGCGGCGGCCAGGCCGTACCGGTCGAGCGCGCGGGCGGCCTGCTCGCGCGGCATCCCGGCCCGGTGCTCGTCGCCGCGGTGCAGGATCTCCAGGAGGGTCCGCCCGTGCAGGGCCGCGTGGTCGTGGGTCTGGGCGAACCACCCGGGGCGCACCCGCGAGCCCAGCACCACCCGCCCGGCGTGCTCGACCGGGGCGGGGCGGATGTCGCCCACCGGCTCGTGCTCGCGGTCGGGGTCGCTGCCGCCCGCGGCCAGCAGCCGTAGGAAGTGCGACTTGCCCGAGCCGTTGCTGCCCAGCACCCCGACCCGCTCGCCGAACCAGAGCTCGGCGTCGAAGGGCTGCACCAGCCGCTGCCCGTCGACCCTCAGCTCGAGCCCGGTCGCCACGACGGCCCGCTTGGCGGTGCGCCCGCCGCTGAGGCGCATCGTCACCTTCTGGCGCAGCGGCACCGCCTCGGGCGGGCCGGCCTCGACGAACTTGCGCAGCCGGGTCTCGGCCGCTCGCAGGCGGGAGGCGAGCCCGTCGTTGAACGTCGCCTTCTGCCGGTACATGACGACGAGCTCCTTGAGCTTGACGTGCTCCTCGTCCCAGCGGCGGCGCAGCTCGTCGAGGCGGTCGTTGCGGTCGGCCCGGGCCTGCTCGTAGGTGGAGAAGCGACCGGGATGCACCCACACCGTGTTGCCGGCGTGCCCCGGCTCGAGGGTCGCGATGCGGGTGGCGACGCGGTCGAGCAGCTCGCGGTCGTGGCTGACGAAGAGCACCGTCTTGGGCGACTCCACCAGCCGCTCCTCCAGCCAGCGCTTGGCCGGCACGTCGAGGTAGTTGTCGGGCTCGTCGAGCAGCAGCACCTCCTCGGGCCCGCGCAGCAGCGCCTCGAGCACGAGGCGCTTCTGCTCTCCGCCGGACAGGGTCGTGACACCGCGCCACTGCGCCTGCTCGAACGGCACCCCCAGGGCAGCGACGGTGCAGACGTCCCAGAGGGTCTCCCACTCGTAGCCGCCCACGTCGCCCCAGTCCGAGAGGGCCTGCGCGTAGTCGAGCTGGTCCTGCTCGGACTCGCGCTCCATCATCGCCAGCTCGGCGCGCTCGACCTCCGCGGCCGCGCGGCGCACCGGGTCCGGGGCCACCGACACCAGCAGGTCGCGCACGCTGGAGCCGTCGCGGACCTGCCCGATGAACTGCCGCATGACGCCGAGGCCGCCGCTGCGGGTCACCGCGCCGTCGGATGCCGTGAAGTCGCCGGCGAGGATCCGCAGCAGCGTCGTCTTCCCGGTGCCGTTGGGTCCGATGAGAGCGACCTTGGCGCCCTCCCCGACCCGGAAGCCCACGTCCCGCAGCAGCGGCCGGCCGTCGGGCAGCGAGAAGCTCACGGAGCCGATGTCGAGGTGTCCCACGAGGGACCATCCTCCCTGATCGACGCCCGCCCGCTCCACGCACTTTCGGGCCCGGCCGCTCAGTCCGGCAGGGTGCGGACGGCGCGGGCCTCCTGCGCGCGGGCAGCGAGCGCGTCGTCGGCCGGGTAGGTCACCTCGTCGAGCGAGAGCCCGTGCGCGGGCATCACCTTCACGGCCGGGTCGCGCACCGCGGCGGTCAGCACCTGCGCCGGCCACTCCCGGGGACGGCGCCCCTCCCCCACCGGCACGACGGCACCGACGAGCGCGCGCACCATCGAGTGGCAGAAGGCGTCGGCCACGACCGTGGCCTCGAGCACGCCGTCGTCGGCGCGCCGCCAGGAGTACTCGAGCAGGGTCCGCACGGTGCCGGCGCCCTCGCGGCGCTTGCAGAAGGCGGCGAAGTCGCGCAGCCCGGTCAGCGTGCCGGCGGCGTCGTCCATGGCCGACGCGTCGAGCCGGTCGCGGACCACCACCGTGTCGTGGCGGCGCAGGGGGTCCAGGGCCGCCGGCTCGTCGAGGAGCCGGTAGCGGTAGCGGCGGTGCAGGGCCGAGAAGCGGGCGTCGAAGCCCGGCGCGGCCGGTGCCACCGCACGCACCACGACGTCGCCCGGGAGCACCCCGTTGAGGCGGGTGACGGCCGCGAGCTCGGGGGACCGGTCCGAGCGCCCCGGCAGCGACGCGAAGGCCTGGGGGTCGACGTCGGCGTGCGCCACCTGGCCCCGCGCGTGCACCCCCGCGTCGGTGCGACCGGCCACGGTGAGGCGCACCGGCTCCGGAGCCCGCAGCACCGTGGTCAGGGCCGTCGACAGCACACCCTCCACGGTGCGCAGCCCCGGCTGGGCGGCCCACCCGGAGAACCCGGTGCCGTCGTAGGCGAGGTCGATCCGGAGCCGCACGGTCATCGCCCCAGCGTAGGGCGCACGCGCGACGGCCCCTCTCCCACGCGGGGAGAGGGGCCGTTCACGATGCCGGTCGGGGCAGGCTCAGGCCTCGTCCTCGACCTGCTTGGCGGCGCCACCGGCCGGCTCGAACCCGGCGGCCTCGGCGGCCTGCGCGTCCTTGAACCAGAACTCGGCGACCGTCTGGTCGTACCACTGCGAACCCTCGACGTGGTACTTGCCGGAGTCGGCGTTGCCCTTGACGGTGTAGCCCTCGGGGGCGCTGCCGTCCTCGGTCGCGGCGACCGCGCCCGCGGGCAGCTCCGTCGACTCGGTCGCGGCCGTCTCGGTCTCGGCCAGCTGGGCCTCGGCCTGTGCGGCCTCGCGCTGGGCCGCGTCGTCCTTGGCCGCACGCTTGGTGGCGCCCTCGGCCTCCTTGACGGTGGCCTTCTTGGCGACGGGCTCTCGGACGAGCTCGATGACCGCCATGGGGGCGTTGTCGCCCTTGCGCGGGCCGATCTTGGTGATGCGGGTGTAGCCGCCCGGACGCTCGGCCATGTCGGGGCCGATCTCGACGAAGAGGCGGTGCACGACGCCCTTGTCACGGATGACGGTCATGACCCGGCGACGGGCCGAGAGGTCGCCGCGCTTGGCGAAGGTCACGAGCCGCTCGGCCAGCGGGCGCAGGCGCTTGGCCTTGGCCTCGGTGGTCGTGATGCGGTCGTGCTCGAAGAGCGAGGTCGCGAGGTTCGCGAGGATGAGCCGCTCGTGAGCGGGACCGCCTCCGAGACGGGGACCCTTGGTGGGGGTGGGCATTGCGTATCTCCTTGGTTTTTCTGCCTGGAGGCGTGGGTCAGAGCTGCTCGTCCTCGGCGAACGCCGAGTCGTCCTCGCCCTCACCGAAGGTGAAGTCGTCGTAGCGGTCGGCGATCAGGCTCGGGTCGAACCCGGGGGGGCTGTCCTTGAGGGCCAGACCCATGCCGACCAGCTTGGCCTTGACCTCGTCGATCGACTTCGCGCCGAAGTTGCGGATGTCGAGCAGGTCGGCCTCGCTGCGACCCACGAGCTCACCCACGGTGTGGATGCCCTCGCGCTTGAGGCAGTTGTAGGACCGGACGGTGAGGTCGAGGTCCTCGATGGGCAGCGCCAGGTCGGCCGCGAGCGCGGCGTCGGTGGGCGACGGGCCCATGTCGATGCCCTCGGCCTCGACGTTGAGCTCACGGGCCAGGCCGAACAGCTCGACGAGGGTCTTGCCGGCCGAGGCCAGCGCGTCGCGCGGGGCCATCGAGCTCTTGGTCTCGACGTCGATGACGAGGCGGTCGAAGTCGGTGCGCTGCTCGACGCGGGTGGCCTCGATCTTGTAGGTCACGTTCAGAACCGGGCTGTAGATCGAGTCGACCGGGATGCGGCCGATCTCCTGGTCGCCGGCCTTGTTCTGGACGGCGGAGACGTAGCCGCGGCCACGCTCGACGGTGAGCTCCATCTCGACGGTGCCCTTGTCGTTGAGCGTCGCGATGTGCAGGTCGGGGTTGTGGACCTCGACGCCGGCCGGCGGCGCGATGTCGGCGGCGGTGACGGGGCCGGCGCCCTGCTTGCGCAGGTACATCACGACCGGCTCGTCGTGCTCGGAGGAGACGACCAGGGTCTTGATGTTCAGGATGATCTCGGTGACGTCCTCCTTGACCCCGGGGATCGTGGAGAACTCGTGGAGCACCCCGTCGATGCGGATGCTGGTGACGGCCGCGCCCGGGATGCTCGAGAGCAGGGTGCGACGGAGGGTGTTGCCGAGCGTGTAGCCGAAGCCGGGCTCGAGGGGCTCGATGACGAAGCGGCTCCGGTTGTCGGAGACGACGCTCTCACTGAGGACGGGACGCTGTGCGATGAGCACGGTGGTTCTTCCTTCCCACGGGCGACCGCTATTTGACGCCGCGTGTACGCCGGGCGCGACCCCGGCTCCTGCCCCCACTCGGTCCGTGGGTCAGGCTGCGTCCGCGGCGCCGGCCACCCCGAGGGGCGGCCGGTGCCGCGGACGATGGGTCAGTTCTTGGAGTAGAACTCGACGATGAGCTGCTCGGTGAGCACGGTGTCGATCTGCGCCCGGGTGGGGAGCTGGTGCACGAGGATCTGCAGCGTGCCGGGCACGACCTGGAGCCAGGCCGGGATCGGGCGCTCGCCGAAGGTCTCGCGGGCCAGCTGGATCGGGAACGCCTCGACCGACTGCTTGCGCACCGTGATGATGTCGTACTGCTCGACGCGGTAGCTGGGCACGTCGACGCGCTTGCCGTTGACCTCGAAGTGGCCGTGGGTCACGAGCTGACGCGACTGGCGACGGGTGCGCGCCAGGCCGGCGCGGTACACGACGTTGTCGAGGCGCGACTCGAGGATGGTGAGGATGTTCTCGCCGGTCTTGCCGGGGCGGTTGGCCGCCTCCTTGTAGTACCGACGGAACTGCTTCTCCATGACGCCGTAGGTGAAGCGGGCCTTCTGCTTCTCCTGCAGCTGGGTGAGGTACTCCTTCTCCTGCATCCGGCGGCGGCCGTGCTGGCCGGGCGGGAACGGGCGGAGCTCGAAGTTCTTGTCACCACCGACGAGGTCGGTCTTCAGGCGACGCGACTTCTTCGTGATGGGTCCGGTGTAACGGGCCATGTGTCTCTATACCTTTCGCGAAGTCTGTCGGTCGCTCAGACGCGGCGGCGCTTGGGCGGGCGGACGCCGTTGTGCGGCTGGGGGGTGACGTCCGAGATCGAGCCGACCTCGAGGCCGGCGGCGGTCAGGGACCGGATGGCGGTCTCGCGACCGGAGCCCGGGCCCTTGACGAAGACGTCGACCTTGCGCATGCCGTGCTCCATGGCACGACGGGCAGCGGCCTCGGCGGCGGTCTGCGCGGCGAACGGCGTGGACTTGCGCGAGCCCTTGAAGCCCACCTGGCCGGCGGAGGCCCAGGCGATGACGGCCCCGGTGGGGTCGGTGATCGAGATGATCGTGTTGTTGAACGTGCTCTTGATGTGGGCCTGGCCCACCGCGACGTTCTTCTTCTCCTTGCGGCGCACCTTCTTGGCGCCGGTCGTGCGGCCCTTGGGAGGCATATGTGTTCTCCTACGAAGTCTTCGGGTGGAGGGGTGTGACGCGGCTCAGCCGCAGGTCACTTACCGGCCTTCTTCTTGCCGGCCACGGTGCGCTTGGGACCCTTGCGGGTGCGCGCGTTGGTCTTGGTGCGCTGGCCCCGCACGGGCAGGCCCCGGCGGTGACGGAGGCCCTCGTAGGACCCGATCTCGACCTTGCGCCGGATGTCCGCGGCGACCTCGCGCCGCAGGTCACCCTCGACCTTGAGGTTGTCCTCGATCCAGTCGCGCAGCTTGACCAGGTCCTCGTCACCGAGCTCCTTGACCCGGACGTTCGGGTCGACACCGGTGGCCGCGAGGGCCTTCTGCGCACTGGTCCGACCGACTCCGAAGATGTAGGTCAGTGCGACCTCGGCGCGCTTCTCGCGCGGGAGGTCGACTCCCATCAGACGTGCCATCTGGGATGGTTTCCTTTTCTGGTTGTCCGGAGGTCTGGCACAACACCGGTCCGGCCCATCCTGGTCCGGTCCCCGGCCTCCGGGCCGGGGGTGACGTCCCGCGCCCACCTGCGATCCAGGTGGCCCGTCGGGGGTCGGGTGCTGCGTGCTTCTGTGTTCTGCGTCTGCTCGGATCGTGGATCCGTGCGGCCCCGTGAGGGGCGGTCACTGCGTCTGACTCGCGTCAGCCCTGGCGCTGCTTGTGGCGCAGGTTCTCGCAGATGACCATGACCCGACCGTTACGGCGGATCACCTTGCACTTGTCACAGATCTTCTTGACGCTCGGCTGAACCTTCATGTCGCCTTCGCTGTCTCGTCGTTTCGGATCTCAGCGGTACCGGAAGACGATGCGGCCGCGTGTCAGGTCGTACGGGCTCAGCTCCACCACCACACGGTCCTCGGGGAGGATCCGGATGTAGTGCTGCCGCATCTTGCCGGAGATGTGCGCGAGAACCTTGTGACCGTTGCTCAGCTCTACCCGGAACATCGCGTTCGGGAGTGCCTCGACGATCGTGCCCTCGATCTCGATGACGCCGTCCTTCTTGGCCATACCCTCTCAATCCGCCGTTGGGCAGCCCATCGCTCACGGCGGACCACCCATGGAAATCGGCCCCGTTCTGCTCCCGGCAGGGACACACCCATGCTGGAACGCACACGTGACCGACGTTCGATAGTACGCCAGGCGGGGGGTCGGGAGGAAATCCGCGGTCCCGGGCCCCCCGACGCCGGCTCAGCCCCGGTCGGCCAGTGAGGGTGCACCCTGCGCGCGCAGGTCCTGGGCGTAGAGCTCGAGCACCCGCGCGGTGCCCTCGACCGCGCTCAGGCCGCCCTCGCGCACCGCGGCCTCGAGCCGCTCGCGCTCGGCCAGCACCGACGGGCTGCGACGCACCCCGTCGGTGAGCGAGGCGTCGACCATGGCCCACATCCAGTCCTGCTGCTGGCGGGCCCGACGGGCCGCGAGCGACCCGTGCTCGCCGAGGTAGGCGCGGTGGTCGAGCACCGCCTGCCACACCTCGTCGAGGCCGGCCCCGGTGAGGGCCGAGCAGGTGAGCACCGGGGGCCTGCGCACGTCGCGGCCCGGCATCATCAGCCGCATCGCCCCGGCCAGCTCGCGCGCCGCCCCCTTGGCCGGGTTCTCGCCGTCCCCGTCGGCCTTGTTGACGGCGATGACGTCGGCCAGCTCGAGGATGCCGCGCTTGATGCCCTGGAGCTGGTCGCCGGCCCGGGCCAGGGTCAGCAGCAGGAAGGTGTCGACCATCTCGGAGACGGCGATCTCGTTCTGCCCGACCCCCACGGTCTCGACGACCACCACGTCGTAGCCGGCGGCCTCGAGGACCAGCATCGACTCCCGGGTGGCGCGGGCCACGCCCCCCAGGTGGCGGCCCGAGGGGCTGGGCCGCACGAAGGCATCGGGCGAGGCGGCCAGCGCCGCCATCCGGGTGCGGTCGCCGAGGATCGAGCCCCCGGTGCGCCGCGAGCTGGGGTCGACCGCCACCACGGCCACGCGGTGCCCGCGCTCGACGAGGCGGACGCCCAGCGCGTCGACGAAGGTCGACTTGCCGGCACCGGGCACCCCGGTCACCCCGACCCGGACCGCGCCCCCCGTGCGGTCGGCGAGCGCGGCCAGCAGCTCACGGGCCTGCTCGCGGTGGTCGGCGCGGCTGGACTCCAGGAGGGTGATGGCACGGGCCACCGCTTGGCGCGAGCCCTCGCGCACGCCGGCCACGAGGGTCTCGACCGGGACCGGCGGCCTCACCCCAGCCGCTCGCGCAGCTCGGCGACGAGGGACACGGCGGCCCGGCTGATGACCGTGCCCGGCGGGTAGATGGCGTCGGCGCCGGCGGCCCGCAGGGCCTCGTGGTCCTGCTCGGGGATGACCCCACCGACCACGATCATCAGGTCCTCGCGGTCGAGGGCGTCGAGGGCGGCGCGCAGCGCGGGCACCAGGGTCATGTGCCCCGCGGCCAGCGAGCTGACCCCGACGACGTGCACGTCGGCCTCGACGGCCTGGCGGGCGACCTCCTCGGGAGTCTGGAAGAGCGGCCCCACGTCGACGTCGAAGCCCAGGTCGGCGAATGCGGTGGCGATGACCTTCTGCCCCCGGTCGTGGCCGTCCTGGCCCATCTTGGCGACCAGGATGCGCGGGCGGCGGCCCTGCGCCTCCTCGAACGCCTCGACGGCGGCCTGAGCCTCGTGGACGGTCGCATCCTCCCCCGCCTCGGCGCTGTACACGCCCCCGATGGTACGGATCTGGGCGGTGTAGCGGCCGAACGCCACCTCCATCGCCGCGGACATCTCGCCGACGGTGGCGCGGGCCCGAGCGGCGTCGACGGCCAGCGCCAGCAGGTTGGTGGCGAGGGTGCCGTCGGAGCCGGCCCGCGCGGCGGCGGTCATCCGGGCGAGCGCGGCGCTGCAGGCCTCCTCGTCGCGCTCGGCCCGCAGCCGCTCGAGGCGGGCCACCTGGCGGGCACGGACGGCGCCGTTGTCGACCCGGAGCACCTCGATGGGCTCGTCCTCGTCGACCGGGTAGCGGTTGACGCCGATGACCGGCTGCTGGCCGGAGTCGATGCGGGCCTGGGTGCGGGCCGCGGCCTCCTCGATGCGCAGCTTGGGGATGCCCGCCTCGATCGCCTTGGCCATCCCGCCGGCGGCCTCGACCTCCTCGATGTGGCCCCAGGCCCGGCGGGCGAGGTCGTGGGTGAGCCGCTCGACGTAAGCCGAGCCGCCCCACGGGTCGATGACGCGGGTCGTGCCCGACTCCTGCGCCAGCAGCAGCTGGGTGTTGCGGGCGATCCGGGCGGAGAAGTCGGTGGGGAGCGCGATGGCCTCGTCGAGGGCGTTGGTGTGCAGGCTCTGGGTGTGGCCCTGGGTGGCCGCCATGGCCTCGACGCAGGTCCGCACCACGTTGTTGAACACGTCCTGAGCCGTCAGCGACCAGCCGGAGGTCTGGCAGTGGGTGCGCAGCGAGAGCGACTTGGGGTTCGTGGCCCCCTGCGCGCGCACCAGGCGGGCCCACAGCAGCCGGGCCGCGCGCAGCTTGGCGACCTCCATGTAGAAGTTCATCCCGATGGCCCAGAAGAACGACAGGCGCGGGGCGAACCGGTCGACGTCGAGCCCGACGGCCTGCCCGGCCCGGATGTACTCGACGCCGTCGGCCAGGGTGTACGCCAGCTCGAGGTCCTGCGTGGCCCCGGCCTCCTGCATGTGGTAGCCGGAGATCGAGATGGAGTTGAAGCGCGGCATCTGCTGGCTGGTGAAGGCGAAGATGTCGCTGATGATCCGCATCGACGGCTCGGGCGGGTAGATGTAGGTGTTGCGGACCATGAACTCCTTGAGGATGTCGTTCTGGATGGTCCCCGTGAGGCGGTCCGGGCTCACCCCCTGCTCCTCGGCCGCGACGACGTACAGGGCCAGGACGGGGATGACGGCGCCGTTCATCGTCATGGACACCGACATCTCGTCGAGCGGGATGCCGTCGAAGAGGATGCGCATGTCGAGGATGGAGTCGATCGCGACCCCGGCCATCCCCACGTCGCCCGCCACCCGGGGGTGGTCGGAGTCGTAGCCGCGGTGGGTCGCGAGGTCGAACGCCACCGACAGGCCCTTCTGCCCGGCCGCGAGGTTGCGCCGGTAGAAGGCGTTGGACTCCTCGGCCGTCGAGAAGCCCGCGTACTGGCGGATGGTCCACGGCTGGGTGGTGTACATCGTGGGGTAGGGGCCGCGCAGGTACGGCGGCGCACCGGGCACGGTGTCGAGGAAGTCGAGGCCCTCGAGGTCGTGCTCGGTGTACAGCGGCGGCACCTCGATGCCCTCCGGAGTCGTCCACGAGGGGGCGGTGGGGGCCGGCGTGGGCGTGGGCTCCCCCGCGCCCAGCTCCAGGCCGGTGAAGTCCGGGATGCCGCTCATCGCGCCTCCCCCTCCTCGGCCGGGGCGCCGAGCCGGTCGAGCAGGTCCGAGAGCACGGCCACCACGTCCATCCCGTCGTAGAGCTCGCCGTCGACGGAGTCGACGGCGTCACCGAGCTCGGTCGCCCGGCCGGCCACGAGCACGTGCCGGGCACCGGCGGCCCGCAGCGCGGCGACCGCCGCGGCGCCGTGCTCGGCGTAGCCCGCCCGGTCCGACGCGATGACCGCGACCGGCGCCGGGTCCTCGGTGGTCGCGAGGCCGCCGGCGGCGAGCAGGTTCGTGACGAACAGCTGGCGCGCGGCGGAGGCCCGCGGGCTGCCCAGCTGGCGCAGCGTGACGGCCGCGCGGTCGAGGGTGCGGGCGCGGTCGCGCAGCGCCTCGAAGGGCTCGGCGTCGCGGTGCGGCACGAGGGCGCCGTCGCCCACGGTGAGGGGGGACCGGGGCCGGCGCTCGGGCACGGCGGCCGCCGCGTCCGGGAACGTCGAGACGCCGGTGATCGGGCGCTGCCGCGTGGCGACACGGGGCTCGCGCTCGGCCCGGGCCTGCTCGGCCCACCGGGCGAACAGCCCGTCGTGCAGGGCGGCCGACGCGCCGCCGGCCCGCTCGACCTCCTGGAAGCGCGACCACACCGCGGCCGCGACGTCGTCGGTGAGCGACTCCAGGTACCAGGAGCCGCCCCCGGGGTCGGTGACCCGCCCGATGTTCGCCTCGTCGGCCAGCACCACCTGGGTGTTGCGGGCCAGCCGCCGCGAGAACCGCTCCGGCAGGCCGGCCACGGTGTCGTGGGGCAGGACGGTCACCACGTCCGCGCCGCCCATCGAGGCACCGACCACGGCCAGCGTCGCGCGCAGCACGTTGACGAACGGGTCGTCCCGGGTCGCCATCCGCAGGCTCGTCACCGCGTGGGTGCGCAGCCCGCGGTCGGCCTCGGGAACCCCCACGGCCTCGCCCACGCGGGCCCAGACCCGGCGCACGGCGCGCAGGGTGGCGGCCGTGAGGAACTGGTCGGCCGTGGCCGGCAGCCGCAGCTCGACGTGGCCGAACGCCTCGACCGGGGGCACCCCCTCCGCCTCGAGGTGGCGCAGCAGGGCGACCCCCGCGGCGACCGCGGCGGCGAGGGCGTCGACCTCGGTGGCGCCGGCGTCGTGCAGGACACGGGCGTCGAGGGTGACGGCGCGCCAGCCCGGTCGGCCGGCGAGCGCGCGCACCAGCGGCGCCATTTCGGTCAGGTCGGGGGCGGTGCCGGTGCGCAGCGCCGCGGCGAACGGGTCGAGCCCGAGGTTGCCCCCGACGCTCGGGCGCTCCCCCACGGCCTCCAGCAGGGCGCGGGCGGCACCGGCGGGGTCGCTCCACGACGACACCACGACGGGCGCGAGGTCGAGGCGGACGTCGCCCAGCACCTCGGCCAGGTCGGTGGGCGCCACGCCGTCATCGCCCAGGTGCACCCACACCGAGGTGACGCCGTGCTCGAGGTCGTCGAGGACGGCCGCCCGGCCGCGGGTGGGGTCGGGGTCGTCGTGCAGCTGGCGCACGTCCCACGGCACGGTGGCGTCGCGCAGGGCCCGCCCGCGCGTGAACGGCATCGCGCCGGGGACCCCCAGCGCCCGGTCGCGGCGCAGGTAGAGCCCCTGGGTCTCGAGGCCACCGTCGAGCGCGGTGACCAGGGCGGCCTCGGCGGCGTCGGGGGCGGTGTGACCGCCGTCGGTCCGGCGCTTGTCGAGGACGTCCGCGACCAGGCGCTGCCAGTCCTCGCGGGTACGCGGCTCGAAGCCGTCGGCGAGCGACAGGCTCCCCGCGTCGGTCGGCGGCGTCATCGGCCCTCCTCGTGGCGTCGGTGCACGTCGTTCACCCTAGCCACGCCACCCCCCGAGCCCAGCGAGAGATCGGTCACCGTGGGGCACGCCACCGCGCCCAGGCGGACTCAGCCGGCGGCGATGTCGGCGAAGCGGTCACCGAGCCGGGCGCGGCCGCCGTCGACGGCCGTCAGGACGCACAGCCCGGCCTCGGTGACGGCGACCGAGTGCTCCCAGTGCGCCGCCCGCGAGCCGTCCTTCGAGACCACGGTCCACTCGTCGTCCAGGACGGTGTTGTCCTGGTCGCCGAGGGTCACCATCGGCTCGATGCAGATGGTCAGCCCGTCGACCACCCGTGGGCTGCGCCCCGAGACGCGGTAGTTGGGCACCTGCGGGTCCATGTGCATCGAGGTGCCGATGCCGTGGCCCACGTAGTCCTCGACGATGCCGTACTCGCGACCGCGCCGGGCGCCGGACTCGGTGAGCGAGTCCTCGACCGCGGCTCCCACGTCGTAGAGGTCGCCGCCGACGCGCAGGGCGCCGATCCCGGCCCACAGCGAGGCCTCGGTGTCGTCGACGAGCTCGAGGTCCTCGGGACGGGCCGCCTCCCGGCCGCCGACGACGAGGCTGACCGCGGCGTCACCGTTCCAGCCGCGCACCTCGGCGCCGCAGTCGACCGAGAGCAGGTCGCCCTCCGCGAGCACGCGATCGCCCGGGATGCCGTGCACGATCTCGTCGTTGACCGAGGTGCACAGGGTGTGACGGTAGCCCGGCACCAGCTGGAAGTTGGGGATGCCGCCGTGGTCGCGGATGTGCGTCTCGGCCAGGGTGTCGAGCTCGAGGGTCGTCATCCCGGGCCGCACCTCGCGCACCAGCAGCTCGAGGGTGCGCCCCACCAGCAGCCCGGCGGTGCGCATCATCGCCAGCTGCTCGGGCGTCTTGGCCTCGCAGCGGTCACGGCTGAACAGTCCCACGGGCCCGACCCTACCGGCGCAGCCCCCGCTCCCCCACATCGGCGCCCGCCGCCCGCGCTGCCGCTGACGCAGGACTTCGGATGCCACGCCGCAGTTGCTGCGTGGCATCCGAAGTCCTGCGTGCCCGTTGTCCACAGGCGTCCGACCAGCGCTGGCGCAGCGCCGGCCGACCCGGCAGCGTCGACCCATGGACGATCGACTCACGACGCTGCTCACCGCCCAGGACGGGGTGGTGTCGTCCACGGATGCGGCCCGGGTCGGGGTTAGCGCGGTCCAGCTCGACGGCTGGGTGCGCAGTGGGCAGCTCGTGCGGGTGCGGCGGGGGGCGTACGTCCTGCGGTCGGCCTACGACGCCGCCGATCCCGACGAGCGCTACCGGCAGCGCGCGCGGGCGATCCTGCGCACCCGCCCGGGCCTCGACGCCGCCAGCCACCATGCGGCCGTGCTCCTGCACCGGGTCGACACCTACGGCGTCGACCTGACAACTGTCGACGTCGTCGGGCAGGTGAAGGCGCCCCGGGTGCGCTCCGGTCTTCGGACCCACCCGGGCCGCGGGATCGTGGCCGACCGAGCATCGGGGGTCAACGTGGTGCTGCTGCCCACGGCCCTGGTGCAGGTCGCCGGCGGCTCCGGCGTGGTCCCGGCGGTCTGCTCCATGGACGACGCCCTCCACGACCGTCGCTGCACGGTGGAGGAGCTGCGTTCGGCGGTGCCGCTGCTTCCGGAACACCACCGGGATGCGGCCGCCCGCGCCATCGCCCTGACCGATCCCGCGAGTGAGTCCGTGGGCGAGACGCGGACGCGGATCCTGCTCGGGGACCTGGGCTTCGACGTCACGTCACAGGTGCCGCTGCGCACGCCCCGGGCCCTGGTGGGCCGGGTCGACTTCCTCGTCGACGGGCTGGTCGTCGTGGAGTTCGACGGCCTCGTCAAGTACGAGGGGGCCGAAGGGCGCGCGGCGCTGGCCGCCGAGAAGCTCCGGGAGTCGGCCATCGTCGACCTCGGGTACGAGGTGGTCCGCCTGGTGTGGGCCGACCTCGCCGACCCGGCCGAGGTCGCGCGCCGCATCCGCGCGGCGCGGACCCGGGCGACCCTCCGGCGGCGGGCCCTCGCGGGGCCCTGACCGGGCGGCACGCAGAAGTTCGGCCGGCACGCGGCAACTGCTGCGTGCCGGCCGAACTTCTGCGTGCGACCTGGAAGGGGGCGGCGGCCGGCGCGACGCCGGCACGCCCGCTCAGCCCAGCGCTGCCAGGATGCGGGCGGTGACCTCGTCGACCGCGCCGTCGCCGTCGACGTCGACCAGCAGGCCGCGCTCGCGGTAGGTCTGCGCCAGCGGGCGGGTCTCGCGGTGGTAGATGCCCATCCGTTCGCGGATGACGTCCTCGGTGTCGTCGTCGCGGCCCTCGAGCTCGGCGCGCTTCAGCAGCCGGCCGACCACGACCTCGTCGTCCACGGTCAGCTCGAGCACCCGGTCGAGCGCCTGACCGTGGCCGGCCAGCATCGCGTCGAGGGCGTCGACCTGGGCCAGGGTGCGCGGGTAGCCGTCGAGCAGGAACCCGGGCGCGCAGTCGTCCTGGGCCAACCGGTCCTCGACGATGGCGTTGGTGATCTCGTCGGAGACGTAGCCGCCCGAGGCGAGGATCGCCTTGACCTGGGTCCCGAGCTCGGTCTCGTTCTTGATGTTGGCCCGGAAGATGTCGCCGGTGGAGATGGCGGGGATGCCGTGGTGCTCGGCGATCCGGGCGGCCTGGGTGCCCTTACCGGCACCGGGAGGGCCGAGGATGATCAGACGCATCAGCGGAGGAACCCTTCGTAGTGACGCTGCTGCAGCTGGGCCTCGATCTGCTTGACCGTCTCCAGGCCGACACCCACGATGATGAGGATCGAGGTGCCGCCGAAGGGGAAGTTCTGGTTCGCGTTCACCAGGACCAGCGCGATGAGCGGGAGGAGCGAGATCAGCGCGAGGTAGATCGCGCCCGGCACGGTGATCCGGGTGAGGACGTAGCTGAGGTACTCGGCCGTGGGTCGCCCGGCGCGGATACCCGGGATGAAGCCCCCGTACCTCTTCATGTTGTCGGCGACCTCGTTCGGGTTGAACGTGATCGACACGTAGAAGAACGTGAAGAACAGGATCAGGCCGGTGTAGAGGGCCATGTAGTACGGGTGGTCACCGCGCACCAGGTGCCCCTGGATCCAGTCGACCCACCCGGGGTTGACGCCGTTGGGGCCCTGGTTGAACTGCGCGACCAGGGTGGGCAGGGTCAGCAGCGAGCTCGCGAAGATCACCGGGATGACGCCGGCCATGTTGACCTTGAGCGGGATGTAGGTGGAGGTACCGCCGTAGACGCGGCGCCCGACCATCCGCTTGGCGTACTGGACCGGGATGCGCCGCTGGCTCTGCTCGACGAACACCACGAGCGCGATGACCACGAAGCCCAGCGCGATGACTCCGAGGAAGACGCCCACCCCGGAGCGCTGCTGGATGCCCCAGAGGGAGGTGGGGAACTGCGCGGCGATCGAGGTGAAGATCAGCAGCGACATGCCGTTGCCGACGCCCTTGTCGGTGACGAGCTCACCGAGCCACATGACCATGCCGGTGCCGGCGGTCATCGTCAGGACCATGATCAGGATGGTCACGATCGAGCGGTCCGCGAGGATGTTGGTGCACCCGGGGTTGTTGAACAACGTCGCCGGGTTCTGGGCGAAGGTGATCAGGGTCGAGCTCTGCAGGATCGCCAGCCCGATGGTCAGGTAGCGCGTGTACTGCGTCATCTTCGTCTGCCCGGCCTGACCCTCCTTCTTGAGGGCCTCGAACCGCGGGATCACCACGGTGAGCAGCTGGACGATGATGCTGGCCGTGATGTACGGCATGATGCCGAGCGCGAAGATCGACAGCTGGAGCAGCGCTCCGCCGCTGAAGAGGTTGATCAGGCCCAGGAGCTGGTTGCTGCTGTCGGCCCCCGAGATGCACTTCTGCACCAGCGAGTAGCTGACCCCCGGCACCGGCACGTGCGAGCCGAGCCGGAAGATCACGATGATGGCCAGCGTGAACAGCAGCTTCCTGCGCAGGTCGGGCGTCTTGAACGCGCGGCCGAATGCGGTGAGCACAGGGTCCTCCAGAAGTGCGGTCCGGGTAGGCCCGCGTCGTCAACGATCCGTCACAACATACCTGCCGGGTCCGGGCTTGCGGCACCGGCGGCGGTCCGACGCGGCGCAGGGCCGGCCCGGAGGGACTCCTCCGGGACCGGCCCTGCGTCACGCGGTCATGGGTGGGCGTCAGGCGATGGTCGCCGAGCCACCCGCCGCCTCGATCTTCTCCTTGGCGCTGGCCGAGAACGCGTGCACGGTCACGGTGACCGCGACGCTGATGTCACCGGTCCCGAGCACCTTGACCGGGAACCCGTCACGGACGGCACCCTTGGCGACCAGGTCCTCGACGGAGACCTCGCCGCCGTCGGGGTAGAGCGCCGAGAGCCGGTCGAGGTTCACGACCTGGTACTCGGTGCGGAACGGGTTCTTGAACCCGCGCAGCTTCGGGAAACGCATGTGCAGCGGCGTGGTACCACCCTGGAAGCCCGCGGGCACCTGGTAGCGGGCCTTGGTGCCCTTGGTACCGCGACCGGCGGTCTTGCCCCGCTTGCCACCCTCACCGCGACCGACGCGGATCTTGGCGGACTTGGCACCGGGCGCAGGGCGCAGGTGGTGCACCTTGAGCGCGGACGCCTCGCGGGCCACGGCCTTGGTGGCCTTGGTGTCGGCCATGATCACTCCACCTCCTCGACGGCCACGAGGTGCGTGACCGTGTTGACCATCCCGCGGATCTCGGGACGGTCCTCCTTGACGACGACGTCGCCGATGCGCTTCAGGCCCAGGGACCGCAGGGTGTCGCGCTGGTTCTGCTTGCCCCCGATCCCCGACCGGGTCTGGGTGACCTTCAGGCGGCTCATCATGCACCCGCCTTCGCCTCGGCCAGGCCGGCGGCCTGGGCACGCAGCATCGCCGCGGGGGCGACCTGGTCGACGGGCAGGCCACGACGGGCCGCGACGGCCTCGGGGCGCTCGAGGCCCTTGAGGGCGGCGACGACCGCGTGGACGATGTTGATCGCGTTGTCCGAGCCGAGGCTCTTGGACAGCACGTCGTGGATGCCGGCGCACTCGAGCACCGCGCGCACCGGGCCACCGGCGATGACACCGGTACCGGGGCTGGCGGGGCGGAGCATGACGACACCGGCGGCGGCCTCCCCCTGGACGGGGTGGGGGATGGTGCCCTGGATGCGCGGGACGCGGAAGAAGTTCTTCTTCGCCTCCTCGACACCCTTGGCGATCGCCGCGGGCACCTCCTTGGCCTTGCCGTAGCCGACACCGACGGTGCCATCGCCGTCACCGACGACGACGAGCGCGGTGAAGCTGAACCGGCGGCCACCCTTGACGACCTTCGCCACACGGTTGATCGTGACGACGCGCTCCAGGTACTGGCTCTTCTCGGCCTCGCGGGAGTCGCGGCCGCCACGGCCGCCGTCACGACCGCCGCGGCGGTCGCCACGCTCGGCGGTGCCGCCGGCGGTGGTCCCGGTGCCTCGACGCTGGGGTCCTGGCATCAGATGTTCCTCTTCTCGACGTTCGTGGTGGTACGGGCGGGGTGGGTCACAGCGACAGTCCGCCTTCCCGTGCACCGTCCGCGATCGCGGCGACGCGACCGTGGTACTTGTTACCGCCGCGGTCGAACACGACGGCCTCGACCCCGGCGGCCTTGGCGCGCTCGGCCACGAGCTCGCCGACCTTCTTGGCCTTCTCGCGCTTGTCCCCCTCGAGGGTGCGCACGTCGGCCTCCATGGTCGATGCCGACGCGACGGTCTTGCCGACGGTGTCGTCGACGACCTGGACGAAGACGTGGCGCGAGCTGCGCGAGACGACCAGGCGCGGACGGAGCGCGGTCCCGGTGACGACCTTGCGGACGCGGAAGTGGCGACGGCCGCGCGCAGCGACCTTGCCCTTGGCGCGCTTGACGATCATGGCCATGGCTTACTTACCAGCCTTTCCGACCTTGCGGCGGATCTGCTCGCCCGCGTAGCGGACACCCTTGCCCTTGTACGGGTCGGGCTTGCGGAGCTTGCGGATGTTCGCGGCGACCTCGCCGACGAGCTGCTTGTCGATGCCCTGGACCGAGAACCGGGTCTGGTTCTCGACCGCGAAGGTGATCCCGGCCGGCGGCTCGACGGTGATCGAGTGTGAGTACCCGAGCGCGAACTCGAGGTTGGAGCCCTTGGCGAGCACGCGGTAACCGGTGCCGTGGATCTCGAGCTTCTTCTCGTAGCCGTCGGTGACACCGAGGACCATGTTGTTGATGAGCGAGCGGGTCAGGCCGTGCAGCGAACGCGCGGTGCGCTCGTCGTTGGGGCGCTTGACCTCGAGGGTGCCGTCGTTCTGCTCGACGGTGATCGGCTCGGCCACGGTGTGGCTGAGCTCGCCCTTGGGGCCCTTGACGGTGACGGTCTGACCGTTGACGGTCACGTCGACACCGGCGGGCACGGAGACGGGGAGACGTCCGATTCGCGACATGTCTGCTACCCCTTACCAGACGTAGGCGAGGACTTCCCCACCCACACCCTTGTTGGCGGCCTGACGGTCGGTCAGCAGGCCGGAGGACGTCGAGATGATCGCGACACCGAGGCCACCGAGAACCTTGGGCAGGTTGGTGGACTTGGCGTAGACGCGCAGGCCGGGCTTGCTCACGCGGCGCAGGCCGGCGATGGAGCGCTCACGGTTCGGGCCGTACTTCAGCTGGACGGTCAGGGTCTTGCCGACCTCCGCGTCCTGCACGGTCCACCCCGCGATGTAACCCTCGGCCTCGAGGATCTCCGCGATGTGGCTCTTGAGCTTCGAGAACGGCATGGAGACATCGTCCTTGTGCGCCGAGTTGGCGTTCCGGACGCGGGTCAACATGTCCGCGATCGGGTCTGTCATGGTCATTGGGCTTCTCCGCCCTCTCTCACCGCGGTTTCCTCCGGGGGTGGTGCTCCCGGCGGACCTGCGCTGTAGATGGTCTTGTGGTCAGGATGCCGCGGATGCGGCGGGGGGACTGCTTACCAGCTGGACTTGGTGACACCGGGCAGCTCGCCCGCGTGGGCCATCTCCCGGAGGCAGATCCGGCACAGGCCGAACTTGCGGTAGACCGAGTGCGGGCGGCCGCAGCGCTGGCAGCGGGTGTAGCCGCGCACAGCGAACTTCGGCTTCTTGTTCGCCTTGTTGACGAGGGCGGTCTTGGCCATGGCTCAGTTCTCCTTGAACGGGAAGCCGAGCGCCTTCAGCAGCGCGCGACCCTCGTCGTTGTTCGTCGCGGTCGTGACGACCGTGATGTCCATGCCGCGGACCCGGTCGATCTTGTCCTGGTCGATCTCGTGGAACATCGACTGCTCGGTCAGACCGAAGGTGTAGTTCCCGTTGCCGTCGAACTGGCGGGGCGAGAGCCCACGGAAGTCGCGGATACGCGGGAGAGCGATCGTCACGAGACGGTCGAGGAACTCCCACATCCGGTCGCCGCGCAGCGTGGTGTGCGCACCGATC
Organism: Nostocoides sp. Soil756; assembly: GCF_001428065.1. GTDB lineage: Bacteria > Actinomycetota > Actinomycetes > Actinomycetales > Dermatophilaceae > Phycicoccus. The sequence goes on along the minus strand of NZ_LMSE01000004.1, from coordinate 350,654 downwards.
GGCATGCCCTCACGGAGCTTGAACTGGGCGATGGACTTGCGCGCCTTGGTGACCACCGGCTTCTGGCCGGTGATGGCGGTGAGGTCGCGCACGGCGCCGTCGATCAGCTTGCTGTCCTTGGCGGCGTCACCGACACCCATGTTGACGACGACCTTGACGACACCCGGGATCTGCATGACGTTCGGGTAGCCGAACTGGTCCTGCAGGGCGCCCTTGATCTCGTCCTGGTAGCGCGACTTCAGCCGCGGCGTGGTTGCAGTGTCAGCCATCTCTCTCACAGGTCCTTGCCCGAGCGCGCGCCGACGCGGATGCGGGTCGTCTTCTGACGCCCGTCACGCTCGACGGTCTCGACGCGGGTCTTGATCCGGGTGGGCTTCTTGTCGGAGGGGTCGACGATCGCGACGTTGCTCACGTGGATCGGCGCCTCCTGGACGACGAGGCCGCCGGTGCGGCTGCCGCGCCCGGACTCCCCCGCCTTGGTGTGCCGCGTGACGCGGTTGACACCCTCGACGGTGACACGCTGGGTCTCGCGGTTGACCGCGATGACCTTGCCCGTGCTGCCCTTGTCCTTGCCGGCGAGCACCTGCACGGTGTCGCCCTTCTTGATCTTGTTCGCCATGGCTCAGAGCACCTCCGGGGCAAGGCTGATGATCTTCATGAAGCGCTTCTCGCGCAGCTCGCGGCCCACGGGGCCGAAGATGCGCGTTCCGCGCGGGTCGCCGTCGGCGCGGAGGATGACGGCGGCGTTCTCGTCGAACTTGATGTAGGAGCCGTCGGCGCGACGGCGCTCCTTCTTGGTCCGGACGATGACGGCCTTGACGACGTCACCCTTCTTGACGTTGCCACCGGGGATCGCGTCCTTGACGGTGGCGACGATGGTGTCGCCGATCCCGGCGTACCGGCGGCCGGAGCCGCCGAGCACACGGATGCAGAGGATCTCCTTCGCACCGGTGTTGTCGGCGACTCGAAGTCGCGACTCCTGCTGGATCACTGTTATCTCCTAGATGTCGTGCTGGTTCTCCACGCGCAGGCGTGGAGCCTGGCCGAACGTCGGGCTTACTTGGCCTTCTCGAGGATCTCGACGATGCGCCAGCGCTTCGTCGCGGACAGCGGCCGGGTCTCCATGATGAGGACGCGGTCGCCGACACCGGCGGCGTTGCCCTCGTCGTGGGCCTTGACCTTGCTCGAGCGGCGGATGACCTTGCCGTAGAGCGCGTGCTTGACGCGGTCCTCGACCTCGACGACGACGGTCTTGTCCATCTTGTCGCTGACCACGTAGCCCTGGCGGGTCTTGCGGTCCTGGCGGTCGATCGTGGTGCTCACGGTCTCGTCCTTCTTCTCACTCACTTGGCCTCACCCTTCACGCCGATGCCGAGCTCGCGCTCGCGCATCTCGGTGTAGATGCGGGCGATGTCCTTGCGGACGGCACGCAGCCGGCCGTGGCTGTCCAGCTGGCCGGTGGCCGACTGGAAACGGAGGTTGAACAGCTCCTCCTTGGCCTTGCGCAGCTCGTCGACCAGACGGTCGTCCTCGAAACCGCGCAGCTCCGTGGGGGTCAGGTCCTGGGAACCGACTGCCATCAGAAGTCACCACCCTCACGCCGGACGAAGCGGCACTTCATCGGCAGCTTGTGCATCGCGAGACGCAGGGCCTCGCGTGCGACGTCCTCCGGGACACCGGAGAGCTCGAACATGACACGACCCGGCTTGACGTTGGCGATCCACCACTCCGGCGAGCCCTTACCGGAACCCATGCGGGTCTCGGCCGGCTTCTTGGTGAGCGGGCGATCCGGGTAGATGTTGATCCAGACCTTTCCGCCACGCTTGATGTAGCGGGTCATCGCGATACGCGCGGACTCGATCTGACGGTTGGTGACGTAGGCGGGCTCGAGGGCCTGGATGCCGTAGTCGCCGAACGCGATGGTCGTACCGCCCTTGGCCATACCCGAGCGTCCCGGGTGGTGCTGCTTGCGGTGCTTGACTCGACGGGGAATCAACATGGTCAGGACTCCTCGGTGCTCGCGGCCGGAGCCTGCTCGGCCGGGGCCTGCGCAGCGGCAGGGGCCTCGGTGCGGCGGGCACGGGCCGGACGGTCGGCGCCGTCACGACGGGGGCCACGACCCTGACGCGGAGCGGTGGCCTGCTGGGCCGCGAGCTCGCGAGCGGTCATGTCGCCCTTGTAGATCCAGACCTTGACGCCGATGCGTCCGAAGGTCGTCTTGGCCTCGTACAGGCCGTAGTCGATCTGCGCACGCAGGGTGTGCAGCGGCACGCGCCCCTCGCGGTAGAACTCGGTACGGCTCATCTCGGCGCCGCCGAGGCGGCCGGAGACCTGCACGCGGATGCCCTTGGCGCCGGCGCGGGTGGCCGACTGCATCCCCTTGCGCATGGCGCGACGGAACGAGACACGGGCCGACAGCTGCTCGGCGATGCCCTGCGCGACGAGCTGGGCCTCGACCTCGGGGTTCTTGACCTCGAGGATGTTGAGCTGGACCTGCTTGCCGGTGAGCTTCTCGAGCTCGCCGCGGATGCGGTCGGCCTCGGCGCCGCGGCGACCGATGACGATGCCGGGACGCGCGGTGTGGATGTCGACGCGGACCCGGTCACGGGTGCGCTCGATGTCGACGCGGGCGATGCCGGCGCGGTCCATGCCCGTGGACATGAGCTTGCGGATCGCCACGTCCTCCTTGACGTAGTCGCGGTAGCGCTGACCCTCCTTGGTGGAGTCGGCGAACCAACGGCTCTTGTGCTCCGTGGTGATCCCGAGACGGAAGCCGTGCGGGTTGACCTTCTGGCCCATCAGCGAGTGCCTCCGTTCTTGGCCTTGGCGGGCTGGGGAGCGACGACCACCGTGATGTGGCTCGTGCGCTTGTTGATACGGCTGGCGCGGCCCTGCGCCCGGGGGCGGAACCGCTTCATGGTGGCGCCCTCGTCGACGTACGCCGCGGCGACGACGAGCTCGCGCTCGTCGAAGCGCTCGGCCGTCTTGTCGGCCTGGACGCGGGCGTTGGCGATGGCGGACTCGAGGACCTTCAGGACCGTCTCGCTCGCGGCCTGCGGTGCGAAGCGCAGGACGGAGACGGCCTCGCTGGCGTTCTTGCCGCGGATGAGGTCGACGACCCGGCGGGCCTTCATGGGGGTGACCCGCACGGACCGGGCGACGGCCCGGGCCTGGAGGGTGCTGTTCTCGGTGGCCATCAGCGACGACGCCCCTTCTTGTCGTCCTTCACGTGACCCTTGAAGGTGCGCGTGGGTGCGAACTCGCCGAGCTTGTGGCCGACCATCGCCTCGGTGACGAACACCGGGACGTGCTTGCGGCCGTCGTGGACGGCGAGGGTGTGGCCGAGCATGTCGGGCGAGATGACCGAACGGCGCGACCAGGTCTTGATGACGTTCTTGGTGCCCGCTTCGTTCTGGACATCCACCTTCTTCTGCAGGTGGTCGTCGATGAAGGGGCCCTTCTTCAGGCTACGAGGCATTCCAGGCTCCTATCAGCGCTTCTTGCCAGTGCGGCGGCGGCGGACGATCATCTTGTCGCTGGGCTTGCCGGGGCGGCGGGTGCGGCCCTCGGGCTTGCCCCACGGCGACACGGGGTGACGACCACCGGAGGTACGACCCTCACCACCACCGTGCGGGTGGTCGACCGGGTTCATGACGACACCGCGGACGGTCGGGCGCTTGCCCTTCCAGCGCATCCGGCCGGCCTTGCCCCAGTTGATGTTCGACTGCTCGGCGTTGCCGACCTCGCCGACGGTGGCCCGGCAGCGCGCGTCGACGTTGCGGATCTCACCGGAGGGCATGCGCAGCTGCGCGTAGGGGCCGTCCTTGGCGACGAGCTGGACGCGCACGCCGGCGGACCGGGCGATCTTGGCGCCGCCACCGGGGCGGAGCTCGACCGCGTGCACGACCGTACCCGTGGGGATGTGCCGCAGCGGGAGGCTGTTGCCAGGCTTGATATCGGCCCCGGGCCCGTTCTCGATGCGGGCGCCCTGCTCCAGACCGCGCGGCGCGAGGATGTAGCGCTTCTCGCCGTCGGCGTAGTGCAGGAGCGCGATGCGCGCCGTGCGGTTGGGGTCGTACTCGATGTGCGCGACGGTGGCGGGCACGCCGTCCTTGTCGTGACGACGGAAGTCGATCACGCGGTAGGCGCGCTTGTGTCCACCACCGATGTGGCGCGTGGTGATGCGGCCGTTGTTGTTACGGCCGCCACTCTTGGTCAGCGGACGCACGAGGGACTTCTCGGGGGTGGAGCGGGTGACCTCGACGAAGTCGGCCACGCTCGACCCGCGACGCCCAGGCGTCGTCGGCTTGTACTTGCGGATACCCATGTCTGTCCAGTCCTCAGCTTCCTCAGGCGCCGGCGCTGCCGAAGATGTCGATCGAGCCCTCGCGGAGGGTGACGATCGCGCGCTTGGTGTCCTTGCGCTTGCCGATGCCGAACCGCGTGCGACGGGCCTTGCCCTTGCGGTTCATGGTGTGGACCGAGTCGACCTTGACGCCGAAGACCTGCTCGACGGCGATCTTGATCTCGGTCTTGTTCGAGCGCGGGTCGACGATGAAGGTGTACTTGCCCTCGTCCAGGAGCCCGTAGGACTTCTCGGACACGACCGGCGCGATCAGGATGTCGCGGGGGTTCTTGTCCTGGCTCACTTCTCGTCCTCCGTCTTGGCGCCGGCCTTGGTGAAGCCGGCCTTCTCGGCCGCCTTGGCGGTCTTGAACCAGAACTCGGCCACCGTCTGCTCGTACCACTGGCCGTCGGGCTCGTGGTACTTGCCGGAGTCGGCGTTGCCCTTGACCGTGTAGCCCTCGGGGGCCGAACCGTCCGGCAGGGGCGCGACCGCGCCCTTCGGCAGGTCGGCGCCGGCCTCGTCGGTGGCCGGGGTGGCCGCCTTGGCGGGCTTCTTCGCAGCGGCCTTCTTGGCCGGCTTCTCGGCCACGGGGGCGGTCGCCTCGCTGGCGGTCTCCTCGAGCACGACCGGGGCCGACGCGACGATGGAACCGTGGCGACCCGCGACGAAGGTGTCGTAGGCGGCCTTGGTGAAGACCACGTCGTCGGCGCACAGCACGTCGTAGGTGTTGAGCTGGTCGACGGCCAGGACGTGCACCTCGGCCAGGTTGCGGACCGACTTCATCGAGACGACGTCGGCGCGGTCGAGGACGACCAGCACGTTCGGACGCTCGGTGAGGCCGGCGAACAGGGTGCGCGCGTCCTTGGTCGAGGGGGCGTCGCCGGAGGCGATGGACTCGACGACGTGGATGCGGCCGTGGCGGGCCCGGTCGGAGAGGGCACCGCGCAGGGCGGCGGCCTTCATCTTCTTGGGGGTCCGCTGGGCGTAGTCACGCGGCTGCGGTCCGTGGACGGTGCCACCGCCGGCGAACTGCGGCGCGCGGGTCGAGCCCTGACGGGCGCGGCCGGTGCCCTTCTGCTTGTAGGGCTTGCGGCCACCGCCGCGGACCTCGCCGCGGGTCTTGGTGGCGTGCGTGCCCTGGCGGGCGGCCGCGAGCTGGGCCACGACGACCTGGTGGATCAGCGGGACGTTGGTCTGGACGTCGAAGATCTCCGCGGGGAGGTCGACGTCGAGGGTCTTGGTTGCCATGCGGGTCAGGCCCCCTTCGCGGCCGAGCGCACCAGGACGACCGCGCCACGGGGGCCGGGAACGGCACCCTTGACGAGCAGCAGGCCCTTGTCGGCGTCCACGGCGTGGATCGTGAGGTTCTGGGTGGTGTGACGCACGCCGCCCATGCGGCCGGCCATGCGCATCCCCTTGAAGACGCGGCCCGGGGTGGCGCAGCCACCGATCGAGCCGGGCTTGCGGTGGTTCTTGTGTGCGCCGTGCGAGGAGCTGACGCCGTGGAAGCCGTGACGCTTCATGACACCGGCGAAGCCCTTGCCCTTGGTCGTCGCGGAGATGTCGACCGGCTGGCCGGGCTCGAAGGTGTCGGCCCCGAGCTCCTGGCCGAGCGAGTACTCGCCCGCGTCGGCGGTGCGAATCTCGATGAGGAAGCGGCGCGGGGTCACGCCGGCCTTCTCGAAGTGGCCGGCCATCGGCTTGTTGACCTTGCGGGGGTCGATGGCGCCGAAGCCGAGCTGGACCGCGGCGTAGCCGTCGGTCTCGGCGGCGCGGACCTGGGTCACGACGTTCGGGCCGGCCTGGATCACGGTGACGGGTACGAGTCGGTTGTTCTCGTCCCACACCTGGGTCATGCCGAGCTTGGTACCCAGCAGACCCTTCTGGGTCTTCGTGGCAGTGGTGGTCATCGCGAGCCTCAGAGCTTGATCTCGATGTTGACGTCAGCCGGGAGGTCGAGACGCATCAGCGAGTCGACGGCCTTGGGCGTCGGGTCGATGATGTCGATGAGGCGCTTGTGGGTGCGCATCTCGAAGTGCTCGCGGCTGTCCTTGTACTTGTGCGGCGACCGGATGACGCAGAACACGTTCTTCTCCGTCGGCAGCGGCACGGGGCCGACCACGGTCGCACCCGCGCGGGTCACGGTGTCGACGATCTTGCGCGCCGAGCTGTCGATGACCTCGTGGTCATACGACTTCAACCGGATGCGGATCTTCTGTCCCGCCATCTGTTGTTCCGTCTCTCTCTCGCCGTCCAACTGTCTGTGTGCCGATCCCTGGCCTTCCGACCCCCGAGGTCGGGCGTGTCGCCCTTGCTCCGCAGTGCGGGTGACGTGCGGAAACCCGCACCACGCCCGTGGGATCGTCTGCCCGGTGGAACCGGGGCCCGGCTCTTCGGCGACGAGCCGCCCCGCCGATCGGCGGTTCGTCCTCTCGTCGCGGTGGGCGTGAGCCACCCTCTCGGGTCACTCACGCATGCCAGGCAACCCCGTTAGTCTGCCAGAGCCCCGGCGCCTCGTCCAAATCGGCCGATACACCGCCGGCCGCAGGGGCTCCCGCACCGCACCCATCATGGCGCGTCGTCGCGCCGTAGCTCGTCGTCACCGGACCTCCGCCCGGGCCGGGTCGTTGCGCTCGCGCGCGCTCCCTGCGCGCCCCAGCCCCGCACCTGCCGACGGGGTGCTGCCCGGCCGCCGGCGTCGCGGTCGCCCGAACCGCGGTCCCAGCACGACCAGGGCCACCCCCAGGACCAGCAGCGCGCCGCCGGCCAGGCCGGCACTCGTCAGCCGCTCGTCGCGCACCAGCCAGGCGCTCAGCAGCCCGACCGGCGGCACCAGCAGCGTGAACGGCGCGACCTCCGAGGCCGGATGGCGTTCGAGCAGCCGGTTCCAGATGCCGTAGCCCACCAGGGAGGCCAGGCCCGCGGTGTACACCGTGGAGACCACCGCGGCGAGCGACAGGTGGCGCACCGCCTCGCCGATCGCACCCGGCCCCTCGACGACCAGCGAGAGTGCGAGCAGCGGCACCGGGACCACGAGCGCCGACCACACCGTGAGGCCCAGCCCTCCCGGCACCCGCAGCCGCCGGACCAGCACGTTGCCGAGCGCCCACGAGCCGGCCGCTCCCACCGTGAGCAGCAGCGCCACCAACGGCACCTGCCCGCCGCGGCCCAGGGCCACCACGCCCAACCCCACGAGGCCGGCCGCCACGCCCGCCCACTGGACCCCGCGCGGGCGTTCCCCCAGCAGCGCCACGGCCACCACCACGGTGACGACCGCCTGCAGCTGCAGCACCAGCGAGGCCAGGCCGGGGGGCATCCCCACGGCCAGCGCCGTGTAGAGCAGGCCGAACTGGCCGAGGCTCATGCAGGCGCCGATCGCCAGGACCCGGCCCAGCGGCGCCGCCGGGCGCGGGACGAACGGCAGGGCCAGCAGGACGACGAGGAAGCGCAGCGCCGCGAACACCAGCGGCGGCACCCCCACCAGCCCCCAGTCGATGACGACGAAGTTCAGGCCCCACAGGACCATCACGAGGCAGGCGGCGAGGGCGTCACGCAGGGGCACGGGGACGATCCTCCCGCGCGGATCCGTGAAGCACCAGCGATGGTTCGTGGCGCTCACCATGTAGCGTCGCTGCATGATTTCGCTCGAGCACCTCACCACCCTGTCGGCGGTGCGCCGCACCGGCTCGATCGGGGGTGCCGCGGCCGAGCTGGGCTTCACCCCGTCGGCGGTGTCGCAGCAGGTCAAGCGGCTCGAGCACGGGGTCGGTGCGGCGGTGCTCGAGCGGGTGGGCCGCGGGGTCGTCCTCACCGAGCTGGGGCGGCACCTGGTCGACGAGGGCGCCGAGATCCTGGCCCGGCTCGAGGCCCTGGAGTCGGGGCTGGGCCGGGTGGCCGGCGGCCCGGTCACCGGGTCGGTACGCCTGGTGGCGTTCTCGACCGCGGTGCGGGGCCTGGTGGCCCCGAGCCTGCGCCGGCTGCGGGAGGAGGCCCCCGGCCTCGACGTCACCGTCGTCGAGCACGACCCGCACGAGGCCATCGCCCTGGTGGCCGCCGGCGGGGCCGATGCCGCCCTGGTGCACAACTGGGGCGACCTGCCACTACCGTTCCCTGACCACGTCGAGGTCGTGACCCTGGGGCTCGACACCGCCGACGTCCTGGTGCCGGCCGAGCACCGCCTGGCCGGCACGGCCGGGGTCACCGCCCTCGACCTGGCCGACGAGGACTGGGTCTGTGCGCCGGAGGGGTCGGTCTGCCACGGCTGGCTGACCCACATGTTCGACCGGCACGGCCGCCGGCCCCGCATCCGGCACTGGTCGATGGAGTTCTCCTCGCACGTCGGGCTGGTCGCCGAAGGGGTCTGCGTCTCGCTGGTCCCCCGCCTCGGGCGCGAGCTGCTGCCCCCGACGGTCGTCGCACTCCCCCTCACCGACCCGGTCCCCACGCGGCGGGTGCTGATGACCTGGCGGCGCTCGATGGCCCCCTCCCCCGCCATCGCCCGCGTCCGCGAGGCCCTGGCGGCCGAGGCCGCCGGGCGCCTACGGGACCCGCGGTGAGCCCGCGGCGCGCCCCGCGCGGGCGCCCGGTCCTCATCACCGACCGCCTGGTGCTGCGCCCCCTCACCTGGGACGACCTGCCCGAGCTCGAGGCCCTGGACGCCGACCCCGAGGTGATGCGCTTCCTCGACCGCCCGCGCACCCCCGACGAGGTCCGCGAGCGGATGCTCTCGCGGCTCGACCCGACCGCCGACGCCATGGGGCTCGGCTACTGGGCCGGCCTCGAGCGGGGCCGCTTCGTCGGGTGGTGGCTGCTGAGCCCCCAGGGCCCGGGCCTGGCCGAGATCGGCTGGCGGCTGCACCCCCGGGCGTGGGGTCGCGGCCTGGCCAGCGAGGGTGCGGCGGCCCTCCTCGAGCACGGCTTCACCACGGCCGGGCTGGAGCGCGTCGTGGCCGAGACGATGGTCGCCAACCACGCCAGCCGCGGGGTGATGCGCCGGGCCGGGATGCGGCCCACGGGGGTGGTGCACCGCGGCGCGGACCCGTGGCTGCCCAGCGCCGACGAGGGCGACTGGCTGGCCGAGCTGACCGCCCGGGAGTGGCACGCGGCGCACACCCCCTGAGCACGGCGAAGGGCCCGCACCCCCCGTGGGGGATGCGGGCCCTTCGACCAGCACGCCGGGCGGGCCCGGCGTCAGGTCACTTGTTGATCTTGGTGACCCGGCCGGCGCCGACGGTACGGCCGCCCTCGCGGATGGCGAAGCGCAGGCCCTCCTCCATGGCGATGGGCTGGATGAGCTCGACGGACATCTCGGTGTTGTCACCGGGCATGACCATCTCGGTGCCCTCGGGAAGCTTCACGACACCGGTCACGTCGGTGGTGCGGAAGTAGAACTGCGGGCGGTAGTTGTCGTAGAACGGCGTGTGACGGCCACCCTCGTCCTTGGACAGGATGTAGACGTTCGCGTCGAACTCGGTGTGCGGGGTGATCGAGCCGGGCTTGACCACGACCTGGCCGCGCTCGACGTCCTCGCGCTTGATGCCACGCAGGAGGAGGCCGACGTTCTCGCCCGCACGACCCTCGTCGAGGAGCTTGCGGAACATCTCGATGCCGGTGGCGACGGTCTTGGCCGGGGGGCCGGTGTGGATACCGACGATCTCGACCTCCTCGTTGACCTTGAGGACGCCGCGCTCGATACGACCGGTGACGACGGTGCCACGACCGGTGATGGTGAAGACGTCCTCGACGGGCATGAGGAACGGCTTGTCCGTCTCGCGCTCGGGCTCGGGGATGTACTCGTCGACGGCGTTCATGAGCTCGAGGACGGTGTTGCCCCACTCGGGGTCGCCCTCGAGGGCCTTGAGCGCCGAGACCTTGACGACCGGCAGGTCGTCACCCGGGAACTCGTAGTCCGAGAGGAGCTCACGGACCTCCATCTCGACGAGCTCGAGGATCTCCTCGTCGTCGACCATGTCGGCCTTGTTGAGCGCCACGACGATGTAGGGGACGCCGACCTGGCGGGCCAGGAGGACGTGCTCCTTCGTCTGCGGCATCGGGCCGTCGGTGGCGGCGACCACGAGGATCGCGCCGTCCATCTGGGCCGCACCGGTGATCATGTTCTTCACGTAGTCCGCGTGACCCGGGCAGTCGACGTGGGCGTAGTGACGACCCTCGGTCTGGTACTCGATGTGCGCGATGGAGATGGTGATACCGCGCTGCTTCTCTTCGGGCGCCTTGTCGATGTCCTCGAACGCGAACTGCGGGTTCAGGTCCGGGTACTTGTCGTGCAGGACCTTCGAGATCGCAGCCGTCAGCGTCGTCTTACCGTGGTCGATGTGACCGATGGTGCCGATGTTGACGTGCGGCTTGGTCCGCTCGAACTTTGCCTTCGCCACTTGATGTCCTCCTCAGGACTCTTCTCTGGGTAACGCCGATACGACCGGGCAGGACGTGGCGTCGTCTATGGGATGGGTGGGGATGCTTACTGCTGGAGACCAGCGACCACTCTAGCGGTCACTCGCCCCGGGTCTTCTTGATGATCTCCTCGGCCACGGACTTCGGGACCTCGGCGTAGGAGTCGAACTCCATCGAGTAGTTCGCCCGGCCCTGGGTCTTGGACCGCAGGTCGCCGACGTAGCCGAACATCTCCGACAGCGGGACCAGGCCACGCACGATCTTGGCCCCACTGATGTCCTCCATGGCCTGGATCTGGCCACGACGGGAGTTGATGTCGCCGATGACGTCGCCCATGTAGTCCTCGGGCGTGCGCACCTCGACGGCCATCATGGGCTCGAGGATGACCGGCTCACACTTGCGGACGGCCTCCTTGAGGGCCATCGAGCCGGCGATCTTGAACGCCATCTCCGAGGAGTCGACGTCGTGCGCCGCACCGTCGAGCAGGATCGCCTTGATCCCCACGAGGGGATACCCGGCGAGGATGCCGTACTGCATGGCGTCCTGGATGCCGGCGTCGACCGACGGGATGTACTCGCGCGGGATGCGGCCACCGGTGACCTTGTTCTCGAACTCGTAGAGCTCGCCCTCGGCGGTGTCCAGCGGCTCGAGGGCGATCTGCACCTTGGCGAACTGGCCCGAGCCACCCGTCTGCTTCTTGTGGGTGTAGTCGAGGCGCTCGATGCCGCGCTTGATGGTCTCGCGGTAGGCGACCTGCGGCTTGCCGACGTTGGCCTCGACCTTGAACTCGCGCTTCATGCGGTCGACCAGGATGTCGAGGTGGAGCTCGCCCATGCCGGCGATGATGGTCTGTCCGGTCTCGTCGTCGTGGTGGACCTGGAAGGTCGGGTCCTCCTCGGCGAGCTTCTGGATCGCGGTGCCGAGCTTCTCCTGGTCGCCCTTGGTCTTGGGCTCGATGGCCACCTGGATGACCGGCTCGGGGAAGGACATCGACTCCAGCACCACGGGCGCGTCGAGGTCGGCGAGGGTGTCACCGGTGGTCGTGGCCTTGAGGCCGATGGCGGCGTAGATGTGGCCCGCCATCGCGTCCTCGACCGGGTTCTCCTTGTTGGCGTGCATCTGGAAGAGCTTGCCGATGCGCTCCTTCTTCATCTTGGTGCTGTTGAGCACCTGGGTGCCGGCCGAGATGTGGCCGGAGTAGACCCGGATGAAGGTGAGGGTGCCGAAGAACGGGTGGGTGGCGACCTTGAAGGCCAGCGCCGAGAACGGCTCGTCCTTGCTGGGGGCGCGCAGCACCTTCTCGTCCTCGTTGCCGGGGGCGTGGCCCTCCATGGCGGGGACGTCCAGCGGCGAGGGGAGGTAGTCGACGACCGCGTCGAGCATCGGCTGGACACCGCGGTTCTTGAACGCGGAGCCGCAGAGCACGGGGTAGAGCTCGGAGGAGATGGTCAGGGCGCGGATGCCGGCCTTGATCTCCTCGGGGGTGAGCTCGCCGCCGTCGAGGTACTTCTCCATCAGGGCGTCGTCGGCCTCGGCCACGCGCTCGACGAGGTGGTGGCGGTACTCCTGGGCCTTCTCGAGCAGGTCGGCCGGGATCTCCTGGATCTCGTACTTGGCGCCCAGGGTCACATCACCCTTGGCGTCGCCGGGCCAGACCAGGGCGCGCATGTACACGAGGTCGATGACGCCGATGAAGTCGTTCTCGGCACCGATCGGCAGCTGGAGCACGAGGGGCTCGGCGCCGAGGCGGTCCTTGATGGTGTCGACGGTGAAGTAGAAGTCCGCGCCCAGCTTGTCCATCTTGTTCACGAAGCAGATGCGGGGCACGTTGTACTTGTCGGCCTGACGCCACACGGTCTCGGACTGGGGCTCGACGCCCTCCTTGCCGTCGAACACCGCGACCGCGCCGTCGAGGACGCGCAGCGAGCGCTCGACCTCGACGGTGAAGTCGACGTGGCCGGGGGTGTCGATGATGTTGATCTGCGTCCCCTCCCAGAAGGAGGTGACGGCGGCGGAGGTGATGGTGATCCCCCGCTCCTTCTCCTGCTCCATCCAGTCGGTGGTGGAGGCGCCATCGTGCGTCTCGCCCATCTTCCGGTTGACGCCGGTGTAGAAGAGGATGCGCTCGGTCGCCGTCGTCTTGCCGGCGTCGATGTGCGCCATGATGCCGATGTTGCGGACCTTCTTGAGGTCGGTCAGGACGTCCTGTGCCACGTGTGTGCTCTCGTCTCGTCGCTCTAGGTGGTGCGGTGCGGTGCGCCGTCGTGGTGCTCACCGGTGCCCGGGGGCCGGCCGCAGGGAGGTGCGGCCGGCTCCCGGGAGGTGGTCACCAGCGGTAGTGGGCGAAGGCCCGGTTGGACTCGGCCATCTTGTGCATGTCCTCGCGACGCTTGACCGCGGCGCCCAGGCCGTTGGAGGCGTCGAGGATCTCGTTCATGAGGCGCTCGGTCATCGTCTTCTCACGCCGCTGGCGCGAGTAGCCCACGAGCCAGCGCAGCGACAGCGTCGTGGCGCGGTTCGGCTTGACCTCGATCGGCACCTGGTAGGTCGCACCGCCGACACGGCGGGACTTGACCTCCAGGGTCGGCTTGATGTTGTCGAGCGCGCGCTTGAGCGTCTGCACCGGGTCGGTGCCGGTCTTGTCGCGGCAGCCCTCGAGCGCGCCGTACACGATGCGCTCGGCGGTGGACTTCTTGCCGTCGAGCAGCACCTTGTTGACCAGCGCGGTCACCAGCGGGGACTGGTGGACCGGGTCGATGACGAGCGGCCGCTTCGGAGCGGGTCCCTTGCGAGGCATCAGCCCTTCACCTTCTTCGCGCCGTAGCGGCTGCGGGCCTGCTGACGGTTCTTGACGCCCTGGGTGTCGAGGGCACCGCGGATGATCTTGTAGCGGACGCCGGGGAGGTCCTTCACCCGGCCGCCGCGCACGAGCACCATCGAGTGCTCCTGCAGGTTGTGGCCGACACCGGGGATGTAGGCGGTGACCTCGATGCCGCTCGTGAGGCGCACGCGGGCGACCTTGCGCAGGGCGGAGTTCGGCTTCTTGGGGGTGGTGGTGTACACGCGCGTGCACACCCCGCGGCGCTGCGGCGAGCCCTTGAGGGCAGGGGTCTTGGCCTTGACGGCCTTGTCCTGCCGGCCCTTGCGCACCAGCTGGTTGATGGTAGGCAACCTGGTTCCTTCGTGTCGTCTGGTCAAGCCGCGGCGTCGTCGCCGGGGCTCCTGGTGATGACCGGCGCTCGACCCCCGTACTCGGGTGTGTCGCGCCGGTTGCTCCTCCCTGCACTCCCCATGCGCCAGCCTGGTCAGGATGGGTTCGGGGCGCCCGGCAGAAGGTGGGCGAGGCCGGTGCCACCGCCTCGCGGCGGCTGTTCCGGCTCCAAGGTCTGGACCTAGCCAGACACAAGCCTCAAGGATACCGGGCCGCGCGGTAGCGCCCAAATCGGTTCGGGCCGGGCCGCCGCGTACTCCTCCCGCATCAGGGCTCGAGGTCGAACGCCCGGGCGTAGCGGAACGGGCCGGCCAGCCGCGGGTGCCACGCCTGCAGCCGCTTGAGCTGGAAGTGCCCCTGCGGCCACGGCCGGGGCGCGGCCACGCCGTGCAGGGCCGCCGGCTCGAACCCGAAGTGGCCGTACCAGCCGGGGTCGCCGAGCAGCACCACCGAGGGCTCGTGCTGCTGGTCGGCGGTGACCAGGACGGCTGCGACCAGCGCCGAGCCGATGCCCTCGCCCTGCCGTTCGGGGTGCACCCCCAGCGGGCCGAGCCCGACCGAGGGCCCCTCCCCCATCGTGGCCCGGCTGCACACGACGTGGCCCACGATCTGCCCCCGCAGCTCCGCCACGAAGGTCAGGCCGGGCAGCACGTCGCCGGCCGCCCGGAGGGCGTCCACGATGCGGGTCTCCACGGCGTGCTCCGCCCCGTCCGGGACGCCGAACGCCGCGTCGTGCAGGTCGCGGGTGGCCGCACGGTCGGCGGGCTGCTCGCGGCGGATGACGAGGGCGGGGTCCATCCGGCCATCCTCCCAGCCGCAACGCCGAGGGCGGGCACCCGGTGGTCTCCCACCGTGGTGCCCGCCCTCGTCGTCAGCGGGTCAGACCCTCAGAGCCGGTCGAGACCGAGCTCGGAGTCGTCGAGGCGCACGGCCTCGCCCGAACCCGGGCCGAACGAGAACGCGTAGTCCTCGTAGTTCGGCATCGAGTACATGGCGGCCTTCGCCTCCTCGGTGGGCTCGACCGCGATGTTGCGGTAGCGCGGCAGGCCGGTGCCCGCCGGGATGAGCTTGCCGAGGATGACGTTCTCCTTCAGGCCCAGCAGCGGGTCGGACTTGCCCTCCATGGCCGCCTCGGTGAGGACGCGGGTGGTCTCCTGGAAGGAGGCCGCCGACAGCCACGACTCGGTGGCCAGCGAGGCCTTGGTGATGCCCATGAGCTCGGGACGACCCGAGGCCGGCTTGCCACCCTCGGCGACGACCCGACGGTTCTCGGCCTCGAAGCGACCGCGCTCGGCGAGCATGCCCGGGAGCAGGTCGGCGTCGCCCGACTCGATGATGGTGATCCGGCGCAGCATCTGCCGGACGATGACCTCGATGTGCTTGTCGTGGATCGACACGCCCTGCTGGCGGTACACGTTCTGGACCTCGTCGACCAGGTGCATCTGGGTCTGGCGCGGGCCGAGGATGCGCAGCACGTTCTTCGGGTCGATGTTGCCGACCGTCAGACGCGTACCCACCTCGACGTGCTGGCCGTCCTGCACCAGCAGGCGGGCCCGCTTGGTGACCGGGTAGGCGTGCTCCTCGGACCCGTCGTCGGG
Organism: Nostocoides sp. Soil756; assembly: GCF_001428065.1. Classification (GTDB taxonomy): domain Bacteria; phylum Actinomycetota; class Actinomycetes; order Actinomycetales; family Dermatophilaceae; genus Phycicoccus. The sequence continues at coordinate 335,086 of NZ_LMSE01000004.1, read as the reverse complement.
CGTGAGCAGGATGCGCCGCGCCTTGTCGGTCTCCTCGATGGTGATCCGGCCGGACGCCTCGGCGATCGGGGCGACACCCTTGGGGGTGCGCGCCTCGAAGAGCTCGACGACACGGGGCAGACCCTGGGTGATGTCGTCACCGGCCACACCACCGGTGTGGAAGGTGCGCATCGTCAGCTGGGTGCCGGGCTCACCGATGGACTGGGCCGCGATGATGCCGACGGCCTCGCCGATGTCGACGAGCTTGCCGGTGGCCAGCGAGCGGCCGTAGCACTTGGCGCAGGTCCCGACCTTGGAGTCGCAGGTGAGCACCGAGCGCACCTTGACCTGGTCGACACCGGCCGCGAACAGCGCACCGATGACCACGTCACCGAGGTCGATGCCCGCCTCGGCGAGCACCTCGCCGTCCTTGACGACGTCCTCGGCCAGCGAGCGGGCGTAGACGGCGGTCTCGACGTCGTCGTGGACCGACCGGGTCCCCGTGCGCTCGTCCGTGGCCGCGATCGGCATGGCCAGGCCACGCTCGGTGCCGCAGTCGTCCTCGCGGATGATGACGTCCTGGGAGACGTCGACGAGGCGACGGGTGAGGTAGCCCGAGTCGGCGGTGCGCAGGGCGGTGTCGGCCAGACCCTTGCGGGAGCCGTGCGTGGAGATGAAGAACTCCAGCACCGACAGACCCTCACGGAAGTTCGCCCGGATCGGCCGCGGGATGATGTCGCCCTTCGGGTTGGACACCAGCCCACGCATACCGGCGATCTGCCGCAGCTGCATGAGGTTTCCTCGCGCCCCCGACATGACCATCCGGTAGATGGTGTTCGACGGCGGGATGTTCGCCTCCATCTCCTTGGCGACCTCGTTGGTGGCCTGGGTCCAGATCTCGATGAGCTCCTGGCGACGCTCGTCGTCGGTGATCAGACCGCGCTCGTACTGGGTCTGGACCTTGGTCGCCTTGGTCTCGTAGCCCTCGAGGATCTCGAGCTTGCGCGGCGGGGTGACGACGTCGGAGATGGCGACCGTGATGCCCGAGCGGGTGGCCCAGTGGAAGCCGTACTCCTTGAGCGCGTCCAGGCTCGCCGCGACCTGCACCTTGCTGTAGCGCTCGGCGAGGTCGTTGACGATGGTCGAGAGGCGCTTCTTGTCGACCTGGTCGTTGACGAACGGGTAGTCCTCGGGCAGCGTCTCGTTGAAGAGCGCGCGACCCAGGGTCGTCTCGATCGTCAGGGACTCCACGTAGCCGTCGGCGTCGACCTCGGTGCCCTCGGGAACCTCCGAGAGCGGGGTCGGCACCACGTGCTCGAGACGGATCTTCACCAGCGACCCGAGCTCGATCTCGTGCGCGTCGAACGCCATCCGGGCCTCGAAGACACCGTTGAACAGACGCCCGGCGCCCTTGCCACCCTCGACCTCGGAGGTGAGGTGGTACAGGCCGATGATCATGTCCTGGGTGGGCATGGTCACGGGGCGGCCGTCGGCCGGCTTGAGGATGTTGTTCGAGGACAGCATCAGGATGCGGGCCTCGGCCTGGGCCTCGGCCGACAGCGGCACGTGCACGGCCATCTGGTCACCGTCGAAGTCCGCGTTGAACGCGGTGCAGACGAGCGGGTGGATCTGGATGGCCTTGCCCTCGACCAGCTGCGGCTCGAAGGCCTGGATGCCGAGGCGGTGCAGGGTGGGCGCGCGGTTCAGGAGCACGGGGTGCTCGGTGATGACCTCTTCGAGGACGTCCCACACGACCGGGCGCTGACGCTCGACCATCCGCTTGGCCGACTTGATGTTCTGGGCGTGGTCGAGGTCGACGAGCCGCTTCATGACGAAGGGCTTGAAGAGCTCGAGCGCCATCTGCTTGGGCAGACCGCACTGGTGCAGCTTCAGCTGCGGGCCGACGACGATGACCGAACGGCCGGAGTAGTCGACGCGCTTGCCGAGCAGGTTCTGGCGGAACCGGCCCTGCTTGCCCTTGAGCATGTCGGACAGCGACTTCAGCGGGCGGTTGCCGGGGCCCGTGACCGGGCGGCCGCGACGGCCGTTGTCGAAGAGGCTGTCGACGGCCTCCTGGAGCATCCGCTTCTCGTTGTTGACGATGATCTCGGGCGCACCGAGGTCGAGCAGCCGCTTGAGACGGTTGTTGCGGTTGATGACCCGGCGGTACAGGTCGTTCAGGTCCGAGGTCGCGAAGCGGCCACCGTCGAGCTGCACCATCGGGCGCAGGTCCGGCGGGATGACCGGGATCGCGTCGAGGACCATGCCCGAGGGCTGGTTCGTCGTCGTCTGGAAGGCGCTGACGACCTTGAGGCGCTTCAGGGCCCGGGTCTTGCGCTGGCCCTTGCCGGTGGCGATGGTCTCGCGCAGGCTCTCGGCCTCGGCCTCGAGGTCGAAGGTCTCGAGGCGCTTCTGGATCGCCGCGGCGCCCATCCCGCCCTCGAAGTAGAGCCCGAACCGGTCGCGCATCTCGCGGTAGAGGACCTCGTCGCCCTCGAGGTCCTGGACCTTGAGGTTCTTGAAGCGGTCCCAGACCTGCGTGAGTCGCTCGACCTGCTGGTCGGCCCGCCGGCGGATGGCGTTCATCTCGCGCTCGGCGGAGTCGCGGACCTTGCGCTTGGCGTCGGACTTGGCGCCCTCGGCCTCGAGCGCGGCGATGTCGGACTCGAGCTTCTTGGCCCGGTTCTCGACGTCGGCGTCGCGGCGGTTCTCGATCTCCTTCTTCTCGACCTGGATCTGGGCCTCCAGCGAGGGCAGGTCGGCGTGCCGCTGCTCGTCGTCGACGGAGGTGATCATGTAGGCCGCGAAGTAGATGACCTTCTCGAGGTCCTTCGGGGCCAGGTCGAGCAGGTAGCCGAGGCGGCTGGGGACACCCTTGAAGTACCAGATGTGGGTGACGGGGGCGGCGAGCTCGATGTGGCCCATCCGCTCACGACGCACGGCGGCGCGGGTGACCTCGACGCCGCAGCGCTCGCAGATGATGCCCTTGAAGCGGACCCGCTTGTACTTACCGCAGGCGCACTCCCAGTCCCGGGTCGGGCCGAAGATCTTCTCGCAGAAGAGGCCGTCCTTCTCGGGCTTGAGGGTGCGGTAGTTGATCGTCTCGGGCTTCTTGACCTCGCCGTGGCTCCAGGCACGGATGGACTCGGCCGTCGCGAGGCCGATCCGGAGCTCGTCGAAGAAGTTGACGTCGAGCACGTGGTTCCTTCTCTCGTTTGCTAACGCAGTTCTGTGGTCTGACAGGGGTCAGTCGGGCGGGCTCCCCGGCCCGGGCGCTGGTGGGCGCCCGGGCCGGGTCACCTGTCAGACCTCTTCGACGCTGCTCGGCTCACGCCGGGACAGGTCGATGCCGAGCTCCTCCGCGGCGCGGAAGACGTCGTCCTCCGCCTCGCGCATCTCGATGGTGGACCCGTCGCTGGACAGGACCTCCACGTTGAGGCAGAGGCTCTGCATCTCCTTGATGAGCACCTTGAAGGACTCGGGGATGCCGGGCTCGGGGATGTTGTCGCCCTTGACGATGGCCTCGTAGACCTTCACGCGGCCGTTGACGTCGTCGGACTTGATGGTGAGCAGCTCCTGGAGCGCGTAGGCCGCGCCGTACGCCTCGAGGGCCCAGACCTCCATCTCACCGAAGCGCTGGCCACCGAACTGGGCCTTACCGCCGAGCGGCTGCTGGGTGATCATCGAGTAGGGGCCGGTGCTGCGCGCGTGGATCTTGTCGTCCACGAGGTGGTGCAGCTTGAGGATGTACATGTAGCCCACCGAGACCGGCTCGGGGAACGGCTCGCCGGAGCGGCCGTCGAAGAGCAGGGCCTTGCCGGTGCCGTCGATGAGCCGCACGCCGTCACGGGTCTTGCGGGTGCTGTCGAGCAGCCCCACGATCTCGTTCTCGCGGCAGCCGTCGAAGACCGGGGAGGCGACGCGGGTCCCGGCCGGCGCCTCGCGGGCGTCGTCCTGGATCAGCTCGGCCCACTCGGGGTTGCCCTCGATCTCCCAGCCGCGGCTGGCGGCCCAGCCCAGGTGCAGCTCGAGGATCTGGCCGACGTTCATACGGCCGGGGACACCGAGCGGGTTGAGGACGACGTCGACGGGCGTGCCGTCCTCGAGGAAGGGCATGTCCTCGACCGGGAGGATCTTGGAGATGACGCCCTTGTTGCCGTGGCGGCCCGCCAGCTTGTCGCCGTCGGTGATCTTGCGCTTGTTCGCGACGTAGACCCGGACCAGCGAGTTGACGCCCGGGGGCAGCTCGTCGCCTTCGTCCTTGTCGAAGACCTTGACACCGATGACGGTGCCGGTCTCGCCGTGGGGGACCTTCAGGGAGGTGTCGCGCACCTCGCGCGCCTTCTCACCGAAGATCGCACGGAGCAGGCGCTCCTCGGGGGTCAGCTCGGTCTCACCCTTGGGCGTGACCTTGCCGACCAGCAGGTCGCCGTCGCGGACCTCGGCACCGATGCGGATGATGCCGCGCTCGTCGAGGTCGGCCAGGACCTCCTCGGAGACGTTCGGGATGTCCCGGGTGATCTCCTCGGGGCCGAGCTTGGTGTCGCGGGCGTCGACCTCGTGCTCCTCGATGTGGATCGAGGAGAGGACGTCGTCCTGCACCAGGCGCTGGCTGAGGATGATCGCGTCCTCGTAGTTGTGGCCCTCCCACGGCATGAACGCCACGAGCAGGTTGCGGCCCAGGGCCATCTCGCCGCCCTCGGTCGCGGGACCGTCGGCGATGAGCTGTCCGGCCTCGAGCCGCTGGCCCTCGTCGACGCGCACGACCTGGTTGTAGCTGTTGCCCTGGTTGGAGCGGTCGAACTTCGCGATCCGGTAGGTCCGACTGGTGCCGTCGTCACCGGCGACGGTGACGAGGTCGGCCGAGACCTCGGTGACGACGCCGGCCTTCTCGGCCACGACCACGTCACCGGAGTCGACCGCCGCGCGGTACTCCATGCCGGTCCCCACGAGCGGGGCCTCGGCCCGCACCAGCGGGACGGCCTGACGCTGCATGTTCGAGCCCATGAGGGCGCGGTTGGCGTCGTCGTGCTCGAGGAAGGGGATCAGCGCGGTGGCCGCGGAGACCATCTGGCGCGGCGAGACGTCGATGTAGTCGACGTCGTCGGCCGGGATGTACTCGACCTCGCCGCCCTTGATGCGGACCAGGACGCGCTCGGTGGCGAAGTGCGTGCCGTCCTCGGTGAGGGCGGCGTTCGCCTGCGCGATGACGTGCTCGTCCTCCTCGTCGGCCGACAGGTAGTGGATCTCGTCGGTGATGCGACCCTTGGTGACCTTGCGGTACGGGGTCTCGATGAAGCCGAAGGAGTTGATCCGCCCGTAGGACGCGAGCGAGCCGATGAGGCCGATGTTCGGGCCCTCAGGGGTCTCGATCGGGCACATGCGGCCGTAGTGCGACGGGTGGACGTCGCGGACCTCCATGCCGGCGCGGTCACGGGAGAGACCACCCGGGCCGAGGGCCGACAGACGCCGCTTGTGCGTCAGGCCCGCGAGCGGGTTGTTCTGGTCCATGAACTGCGAGAGCTGGCTGGTGCCGAAGAACTCCTTGATCGACGCCACGACGGGGCGGATGTTGATCAGGGTCTGCGGCGTGATGGCCTCGACGTCCTGGGTCGTCATCCGCTCGCGCACGACGCGCTCCATCCGGGACAGGCCGGTACGGACCTGGTTCTGGATGAGCTCGCCGACGTTGCGCAGGCGACGGTTGCCGAAGTGGTCGATGTCGTCGGTCTCGACGCGCACGTCGACGGCCTCGCCGCGGCGCTGGCCCGGGAGGGTCTCCTGGCCGGCGTGCAGGGCGACGATGTACTTGATCGTGGCGACGATGTCCTCGATGCCGAGGGTCGAGGTCGACAGCTCGCTGTCGACGCCGAGCTTCTTGTTGATCTTGTACCGGCCGACCTTGGCCAGGTCGTAGCGCTTGCCGTTGAAGTAGAGGTTGTCGAGCAGGGTCTGCGCGGCCTCCTTGGTCGGCGGCTCGCCCGGGCGCAGCTTGCGGTAGATGTCGAGGAGCGCGTCGTCCTGGTCGGTGGTGTTGTCCTTCTCCAGGGTCAGGCGCATCGACTCGTAGTCGCCGAACTCCTCGAGGATGTCGGCCTCGGACATGCCGAGCGCCTTGAGCAGGACGGTGACCGACTGCTTGCGCTTGCGGTCGACGCGCACGCCGACCAGGTCGCGCTTGTCGATCTCGAACTCGAGCCAGGCTCCACGGCTGGGGATGACCTTGGCCGAGTAGACGTCCTTGTCGGAGGTCTTGTCCGGGGTGCGCTCGAAGTAGACGCCGGGGCTGCGGACCAGCTGGGAGACCACGACACGCTCGGTACCGTTGATGATGAAGGTGCCGCGCTCGGTCATCAGCGGGAAGTCGCCCATGAAGACCGTCTGGCTCTTGATCTCGCCGGTGGTGTTGTTCATGAACTCGGCCGTGACGAACAACGGCGCCGAGTAGGTCTGGTCGCGCTCCTTGCAGTCCTCGATGGAGTACTTGACCTCCTCGAAGCGGTGGTCGCGGAAGCTCAGCGACATCGAGCCGCTGAAGTCCTCGATCGGGGAGATCTCCTCGAAGATCTCCTCGAGGCCCGAGCGCTCGGGCACGTCGTCACGGCCGGCCTCGAGGGCGGTCGCGACGCGCTGCTGCCAGCGCTCGTTGCCGAGGAGCCAGTCGAAGCTCTCGGTCTGGAGAGCGAGGAGGTCGGGGACCTCCAGGGGCTCACGGATCTTGGCGAAGGACAGACGGCCCGAGGCCGTCCGAGCAGATGAGACGGTGTTCTTCGAGGTGCGCGAGGCAGCCAAGGAGGGTTCCTTCCACGGGCCTGGTGGGCGTGCGGTCGCGCTGTTCCTCACCCACCGGATGTCGTGTTCCGGGCCCGTCGTAGGTCTCCCGGGACAGCCGGGGGCATGGCGACGGGACGGCTCGACGACGAGCGGAGGCAGGTAGGGGGCAGCGCAAAGAGATAGCATACCCGAAGAAGGCAGCACCGTCCAACCGGGTCAAACCGTTCGGCTCCCGATGCGGTCACCTCGCGCAGCAGGGCGACGCGAACAGGATGACGGTCCACCCGGTCCCCGTCAAGCGAAACGCGCTGACGGCTGGGGACGAGCGCCCGGCGGGGGCCGGTCAGAAGGCCGACAGGCCCGAGATCAGCCACCGGTCGCCGACCCGCTGCATGGTCGCGATGACCCGGTTCTGGTCGATCGACGGCTGGGCCTGGCCGGTGGAGGTCTTGGCCTGGTTGAGGAAGACCTCGACCGTGACGGTGTCGGGGGTCTGGCCCATCACGCCGGCCTCGTAGGAGCGGGCGCGCACGACGGCCTTCTCCTTCTCGGCCACCGGCGCGATGGTCTTCTGCATCGTCTGCCCGTACTCGGTGCGGAACGCCCCGGTGAGCAGGGCGGTGTTCTGCTGCGCCTGGGCCGCGATGGTCTGGTAGTCGTAGGACAGCAGGGCCTCGAGCGAGGTCCGCGCCGCCGCCGTGGCCGCCCGGGCGTCGCGCTCGCGGGCGCCGTGGTCGCGCAAGGAGACCGAGGCCACGGCCGCGAAGAGGAGCACGACGACCAGCAGGGCCACCAGCGGAGCCCGCAGGTCACGCAGGGTGAGGGAGGCCGTCGGGGCCTGCTCAGCGGCCTCGACCGCCGGCAGCGCGGCGCGGGCCGGAGCCGCCTCGGCGGGCTCGGCGGCCGGCAGCGCGGCGCGAGCCGGGGCCTCCTCGGCGAGGGGCTGTGACCCCGGGGTCACCGCGGCACTCGCCTCGTCGACGGGGCGGCCGTGGCGACGCCGCTGGCCCGCGACGCGGGGGCGGCGACGGTCATCCGACGAACTCAAGGCGCTCCACCTTCCAGGTCCCGCCGACCTCGCGCAGGGCGAGCTTGAGCCGGTACGTCTTGGTCTCCCCCTGCGGGATGTTGGTGTTGGACGTGGGGGCGACCACCCCCACGATCACCTGGGCCGAGTCGCGGTCGCCCGAGACCAGGGCGGCCTCGGCCCGCTGGACCCGTGAGGTCGACCTGTTCTCGACCACGACCTTGCGCAGGTCGGCCAGGCTGCTGGTGTAGCTCTGAAGGAACTCCCCGGTGGCCGATGCCTTCACCCGGGCGGTGTCCTCGTCGACGCTGGCGTAGTTCAGGGTCGCGAAGTTGACCGCGATCTGGCGCCCGGCCGCGAGCGCCTCGCGCTGGGCCTGCTGTACCTGGCGCGCGGTGTACCACGCGCGGCCCTGGGTGGCGCCGAGGACGACGGTGGCCGCGAGGACCACCAGGACCAGCACCCACAGCGTCGGCTTCCAGAACCCGCGGACCGGACGGTTCATCGGGCGGCCTCCTCCATGATCCAGGACCAGGAGCCGGCGCCGCTCCCGGCCGGCGCCTGCGGAACCGACACCTGGGCCGGCTGCCCGTACGCGGTCGTCCCGAGCGGCACCGGGTCCGCACCATAGGCCATGGCCAGGCTGGCGCTGCCGACGGGGCGGGCCCCGGGGGCGTTCTGGGCGCCGCGGACGGTCGAGGCCGAGCCGCGCGGCAGGCTGCAGCGGGCGGCGGTGTTGAGCGGCGGCAGGTTCGTCGTCCGGTTCGGGTCCGTCCTCGTCGTCCCGCCGTAGCCCTGGGTGCAGGGGGCGGGTGACTGGGCGAGCGCCAGGCCGAAGTGGGCGGTGCCGTCGCCGGGCACGACGGTGTAGCCCCCCGAGACGACGTCCGGGTAGGTGATGAGCAGCTGGTCGATGCCGTCGACCCGGGCGCTCGTGACCTGGCCGACGGTGACGAGGTTGGCCAGCAGCGTGCCGAGCCCGTCGCGGTTCTCGCGGACCACGGCCTGCAGCTCGCTCGAGGCCACCACCCCGCGGTCGAGGATGACCCGCAGGTCGGGGTCGGAGGCCTTGAGGGTCTCCGAGATCCGCGCCAGGTTGCCCGAGAAGGTGATGATCTGCGAGGACTGCACGCGCTGGGTGTCGAGCACGGTCCTCGACGACGTCAGCAGGGCGACGGTGTCGGGCAGCGCCTGGAGGGCGCTCCTGGTCAGCAGGTCGCCGTCGTCGATGAGGCGGCCGAGGGCGGGGCCGGTCCCCTCGAACCCGGTGCCCAGCTCGTCGACGACCGTGACGAGGTCGTCCTTCGGCACCGAGCGCACGGTCCGGTCGACGTCGAGGAGCAGGGTGTCGACGCGCAGCGGGGTCTCGGTGTCGGCGCGCGCGATGACGTCGCCGTCGGCCAGGTAGGGGCCGTGGTCGGCGCGGGGCTGGAGGTCGAGGTACTGCTCCCCCACCGCCGAGCGGTTCTCCACGACGGCCCGGGTGTCCTTCGGGACCTCCACGCCGCGGTCGAGCCGGGCGTGCACGCGCACCCCGTCGCGGCTCAGCGTGAGGTCGGAGACCCGGCCCACGCGCACCCCCCGGTAGGTGACCTCGGAGCCGACGAAGATGCCGCCGGACTGGCCGAGGTCGGCCACCACGGTGGGCCCGCCGCCGAGGATGCGCTCGGTGAGCCCGACGTAGGTGGCCGACAGGTACGAGGTGGCGACGACGGTGATGACCAGGAACAGGGCGAGCTGGACCTTGGTGAGCCGGCGGATCATGACATCCCCCCGGTGTAGAGCGTGGTCCACGAGCGGTCGGCGCCGCCGTCGGCCGAGACCTGCGCGACGCAGATCGGCGGGCACAGCGGGCCGCCGGACGTCGTGGGCAGCGGCACGCCCGAGGTCGGCAGCGGCAGCGACGGCAGCGGCACGGTGACGGTGGGCAGCGGCAGGCTCGGCACGGGCAGGGTCGGGAGCGTGGGGACCGGGACGGGCAGGGTCGGTGCCCCGGTGGGCGTCGGCAGGGTGAGCGTGCGCAGGTCCAGGTCGGCGGTCACGTGCAGGTTGGTGTAGTCACCCTTGATCGCGCCGAGCGCGGAGTCGGGGAAGGGGTAGGTGAGGAACAGCTCGAGCGACTGCGGCAGGTCGTCGCCGGCGGCGTTGAGCTGGGCCAGGATCGGCTTCAGGGCGGCGAGGTCGGCGAGGGTGTCGGCGCGCGAGGCGCGGATGACCTTGGTACCCACCGTGCCGAGGCGGCTGAGCGCGGTGAGCATCGTCGTCAGCTGCCGGCGCTGGTCGGCGAGCACCTTCAGGCCCTGCGGGGTCTCCTTCAGTACCGCCACGAGCTGGTCGTCGCGGGCCGCGAGCCGGGCGCTCAGGGTGTCGATGCCATCGATGGCGCGGATGATCTCGGCCTTCTGGGCGTCGAGGCCGCCGACGAAGGTGTCGAGCTGGGTGACCAGGCTCCTGACGTCGTCGTGGTTGCCGCGCAGCGCGTTGTTGAGCTCGGTCTCGATGACCTTGAGCTGGCCGACCCCTCCCCCGTTGAGCAGCAGCGACAGGGCGGAGAGGACCTCCTCCACCTCGGGGTTGCGCCCGGTGCGCGCGAGGGGGATGAGGTCGCCGTCGTCGAGCCGCCCGGTGCCGCCGCCGGTGGGCCGCTCGAGCGCGATGTACTTCTCGCCGAGCAGCGAGGTCTGCTTGAGCTCGGCCCGGGTGTCGTCCGGCAGACCTGCGGACTTCGGGATGCGCATGGTGACCCGCGCCGTCCAGCCGTCGAGGGAGATGTCGGTGACCTCGCCGACGGTGACGTCGTCGACCTTCACCGCCGAGCGGGGCACGAGGTCGAGGACGTCGGTGAACTCGGCCTGCACCGTGATCTGCGGGCCCTCGGCCTTGGGGCCGCCCGGCAGCGGGAGGTCGTAGATGCCCTTGCAGCCGGAGAGGAGCAGGGCGAGCACCGCCGCGACGGCGGCGAGGAGGCGGACGCGACGGGTCATCCGAGCAGCCCTCCGAGCGTGGGGTCGGCCCCGCGGAGGAGGGAGGTCGCCGAGGAGCCCGTGGGGACCTTGAGGTCGAGCAGCCCGAGGGTGTCGCAGAGCCTGGTGTTGCCGGTCTTGGTGGGACCGGTGACCAGCGAGCACAGCAGCAGGCCGGGGTCGTCGGCGCCCTGCACGGTGGCGCGGGTGTCGAGGGTGCCGTTGGCCGCGTCGTAGGCCAGCTGGAGGTTCGAGATGGCCACGGGGGCGTTGTCGAGCGTCTCGCCCAGGGCCTTGCGCTTCGCGGCGACGGCGCCGGTGACGTCGGCCAGCCGGCCGACGTCGTCCTTGAGGACCGCGCGGTTGTCCTTGACGAAGCCCGAGATCTCGTCGAGCGCCACGGCCAGGTTGGCCAGGGCCGCCGAGAGGTCGCCGCGCTCGTCGTCGAGGGCCGTCGACACCGAGGTGAGGTTCGTGTTGAGCCGGCGCACCTTGGCGTCGTTGGTGGCCAGGGTCTCGGTGAAGGTGTTGAGGTTCTTCACGGTGCCGAAGAGGTCGCCGCGGCCCTGCGAGAAGGTCTGCACGGCCAGCGACAGGTTCTCGGTGGTGTCGTGGAGGGCCTGGCCGTTGCCGTCGAGGTTCGCGGCGCCGGTCCGCAGCACCCGGGTGAGCGCGCCGTCGGCGTTGGCGCCCTTCGGGCCGAGCGCCACCATGAGGTCGTCCAGGCTCTGGCTGACCCGGTCGAGCTCGACGGGGACGGCGGTGCGCTCGAGCGGGATGTGGGCGCCACTGCGCATCCGGGGGCCGGCGGTGTAGGCCGGCAGCAGTTGCACGTAGCGGTCGCTGACCAGCGAGGGCGCCACCACGGCCGCCCGGGCGTCGGCGGGTACGGGGTGTTCGGGGGTGAACTCGAAGGCCACCCGCACCCTGTCGCCCTCGGGCTCGACGCTGGTGACGGTGCCGACCCGCACCCCGAGGATGCGCACGTCGGAGCCCGGGAAGAGGCCCACCGCGCGCACGAAGTCGGCGGTGACGCGCACCGGCTCGGGCCGGGGCCAGAACACGACGGCCGCGGCCACCAGCGCCACCACCAGGACACCCGCGACCAGGCCGAGTCGCGGTGGGACGGACCGCAGCCGGGCGCCGAGCGGGGCCAGCCGGGCCGGCCACGCGGGGCGGCGGGGCCGGTGCAGCGACGGGCGGGAGATCATCGGCCCACCGAGCCGGCCGGGACCGCGAGGTTCTGGATGTAGGTGTCGAACCAGCGCCCCGTGCCCAGGGTGTTGGCGAAGACCCGGGTGAAGGGCGCCATCGCCTCGATGGTGGCCTGGAGGTCGGCCTCGTGCTTCTGGAGGGTGGCCAGCACGCCCTTGAGCTGGGCCAGGGCCGGGCCCAGCGCGGCGCGGTTGTCGCGCACCAGGCCGGTGATCTGCTGGGCCAGCGCGCTGGTGTTGGTGAAGAGGGTGTGGATGGCCTCGCGCCGCTTCTCGAGCTCGACCAGCAGCAGGTCGGCATCCTGGATCAGCCGGTCGATGGCGGCGTTCTGCTCGGCCACGGTGCCGGTGACGGTGTTGGCCGAACGCAGCAGCTCGCGCAGCTTCTCGTCGCGGCTCGCCACGGTGCGCGAGAGCCGGCTCAGGCCGTCGAGGGCGGTGCGCACGTTGGCCGGGGTGTCCTTGAACTCGGTGGCCAGCACGTCGAGGGAGCGCGCCAGCTGGTCGGTGTCGATCCGCTCGGTGGTCTTCGTGAGGTCGGAGAAGGCGCTGATGACGTCGTAGGACGACACGGTGCGCTCGAGGGGGATCTGGCTCCCCTCCTTCAGCTGCCCGGTGCCCCGGGGCTCGAGGGCCACGTACTTCGCGCCGAGCAGGGTCTTGATGCGCACCGAGGCGGCCGTCTGCGGGCCGAAGCTCACGTCGCCGGTGATGCGGAAGTCGACGCGCACGTGCGAGCCCTCGAGGTCGACGCCGGTGACGTCGCCGACCTTGACCCCGGCGATCCGGACGTCGTCGCCGTCGCGCAGGCCGCCGGCCTCGGTGAAGGCGGCGCTGTAGGCGGCGCCCCCGCCGATGAACGGCAGCCGGGAGGCGTTGAAGGCCAGCACCATGAGCACGGCGATGACGGCCAGCCCGGCCATGCCGAAGCGCAGCGTGTTGCGGTCCTTGGGCGGGCGCATGATGCGGGCCATCAGCGGCACCTCGCGGCGGCGACGTCGTAGCCGAGGTTGCCCGGGGTCGGGCCGGTGGGCAGGACCAGGTTCTTCACGTCGAAGCGGCAGAGGTAGAAGTTGAACCACGCGCCGTACGTGGCGGTGCGGGTGATGGTGGTGATCTTGCCCGGAGCGGTCCGCGCGAACTTCTCGAAGGCCGCGGTGTTCTGCGGCTCGTTGAGGGTGCTCGCGAGGTCGCCGAGGTTCGCGATGTCGGCCTTCAGGTCCGGCCGCCCGGCCTGCAGCAGGCTCGCGGTGTCGGCGGTCAGGGCGTTGATGGTGCTCAGCGACTGCCCGATGGCCGTGCGGTCCTGCGCCAGACCCGAGACGAACCGCTGCAGCTGGGTCAGCAGGTCGCGGAAGGCAGTGTCGTTGGCCTCCACGGTGCCGAGCACGGTCGTGAGGTTGTCGATGGTGCGGCCGATGACGGCGTCGCGGTCGGCGAGCGCCCGGGTCAGCGAGGCAGTTTGCCCCAGCAGCGAGTTGATGTCGCCGCCCTCGCCCTGGAGCACCGAGATGATCTGCCCCGACAGCTCGTTGACGTCGGCCGGCGAGAGCGCGGCGAACAGGGGCTTGAAGCCGTTGAAGAGGACCGTGAGGTCGAGGGCCGGGTGGGTGCGCTCGAGCGGGATGGTGCCGTTCTCGGGCAGCGGGCCGGTCTCGCCGGGCTCCTGGGTGAGCGCGATGTACCGCTCCCCCACCAGGTTGCGGTACTTGATGGTGGCCGCGGTGCCGCGGGTCAGCGCCGTGCTGCGCAGGACCTCGAAGGTGACCTCGGCGTGCACCCGGTCCTTCGCGACGGCGATGTCCTTGACGGTGCCCACCCGCACGCCGGCGATGCGGACGTCCTGGCCGGAGGAGAGACCCGTGACGTCGGTGAAGACCGCCCGGTAGGTGGCCTTGTCGCCGGGCAGCAGGTTCGAGATGGTCGCGGCCAGGACGCCGGTGGCCAGCACCGTGACCACGACGAACGCGATGAGCTTGACCAGGCTGGGGGTTGTCCTCACTGGTTGACCACCTTCCCGCGCAGCAGCGGGCCCGCCAGCAGGGTGGTGAGCGCCGACGGCTCGCCGCCTCCCTCGGGGGCGAGCGCGATGGCGACGACCTGCTGCTCGGCGACGGTGCCGGCCAGGCCGGAGTCGACGCTCGGGACCGCCAGCCCGGTGGGGGCCAGCAGGGCCGAGGGCAGGGCCGAGCCCGAGCCGCCGCCGGTGCCGTCGGCGAAGGTCACCGCCTCTCTCGGGTTCGCCTGGCTGCCCCGAGGGTTCGGCAGGTCGTAGCAGGTGGGCCCGCGGTCGTCGTTCCACGCCGGCTCCTGGCCCGGGCGGTAGCCCTGCCGCTGGGGCGGGGTCTCGAGCGTGATGTGGAACTGGGCGCCCGAGAACGCGCCGCGGATGCGCGGCAGCCAGTTGACCAGGCCGGCCGCCAGGCACGGGTACACCGGCGCGTGCTTGGCCAGCACCGCCAGCGTCGGGCGCTGCACCCGGCCGACCTGGATGATGCGGTCGTCGTTCTGCTCGAGGAACTCGGCCGTGGTGTTGGCGAACCCGGCCGTCCCGGCCAGGAACCCGGCCAGCTGGTCCTTCTTCTCGACGATGGTGGCGTTGGTGGTGCGCAGTGCGTCGAGCGCCCGCAGCAGGTTCGGCGCGGCCACAGCGTAGGTGCTGGCGAGGTCGGCGAGGCCGCTGATGTCCGCCTGGATCAGCGGCATCCGGGGGTTCAGCTCGGTGAAGTACCGGTTGACCAGGACCAGGTTCTGGCCGAGCCGGTAGCCCCGGCCGTCGAGGGCGGTCGCCAGGGCGTTGAGGGTCGCCGCCAGCTTCTCGGGCTTGACCGTGCGCAGCAGCGGCAGCAGCTCGTCGAAGACGCGCTCGAGCTCGATCGCGACGCTGCTGCGGTCCTGCGGGATGACGTCACCCTCGCGGATGGGCCGCCCCGGGTCGCCCGGCGGTGTGACGAGGTCGACGTAGCGCTCGCCGAACAGGGTCTTGGGCAGCAGCCGGGCGCTGACCGAGGCCGGGATCAGGGCGGTGCGCGCCGGGTCGAGCGCGAGGGTCAGGGTGGCGCCCTGCGGACCAGCCTCGATGCCGCGGACCTCGCCGACGATGAGGCCGCGGATCTTGACGTCGGAGGACTCCTGGAGCTGGCTGCCGATGCGGTCCGTCTTCAGGGTGACGGTGACGACGTCGGTGAAGACCTTGTTGAAGGCGGCGATCGAGAGCGTCAGCAGCACGGCGACGACGAGCAGGAACGCGATCCCGTAGGAGCGCGAGCGCAGCCCGGCCAGGAAGCCCCCCGTCATCCCGCGATCCTCACCGTGGTGGTGGCGCCCCAGATGGCCAGGCTGACGAAGAAGTCGACCACGTTGATGGCCACGATCGAGGTCCGCACGGCGCGGCCCACCGCCACCCCGACCCCGGCGGGCCCACCACTGGCGGTGTAGCCGTAGTAGCAGTGGATGCCGATGATGACGACCGCGAAGATCAGCACCTTGGCGAAGGACCAGAGGATGTCCTGCGGGGGCAGGAACAGGTGGAAATAGTGGTCGTAGGTGCCGGTGGACTGCCCGAAGTAGCCGGTGACGATGAACCGGGTCGCGGCGTAGGACGAGAGCAGCCCCAGCACGTACAGCGGGATGACCGCCACGAACCCGGCGATCATCCGGGTGGTCACGAGGAACGGCAGGCTGGGGATGCCCATGACCTCGAGGGCGTCGACCTCCTCGCTGATCCGCATGGCCCCGAGCTGGGCCGTGAAGCCGCAGCCCACGGTGGCCGCCAGCGCCAGCCCGGCCACCAGCGGGGCGATCTCGCGGGTGTTGAGGTAGGCCGACACGAAGCCCGCGAAGGCGCCGGTGCCGAGCTGGTCGAGCGAGCTGAAGCCCTGCAGGCCCACCTGCGAACCGGTGAAGAACGCCAGGAAGGACAGGACCCCCACGGTGCCGCCGATGACGGTGAGCGCACCGCTGCCGAGCGAGACCTCGGCCAGGAGCCGCACGACCTCGCCGCGATAGCGGGTGAGGGTGCGCGGCACCCAGCCGATCGAGCGCACGTAGAAGCGCATCTGCTCGCTGAGGGCGTCGAGGAGGCGCAGCGGGGCCTGGGCGGCGGCGGCGAGGCGGGGCATCGGCGTCAGATCTTCTGCGGGACGACTTGGAAGTACACGGCGCTGATGACGAAGTTGACGACGAACAGGAACATGAAGGTGATGACGACGCTCTGGTTGACGGCGTCGCCGACCCCCTTGGGCCCGCCCCCGGCGGTGAGCCCCTTGTAGGAGGCCACCAGCGCCGCGAGGGCCCCGAAGATCAGGGCCTTGATCTCGGAGGTGACGAGGTCGGCCAGCTGCGCGAGCGCGGTGAAGGAGGCGAGGTAGGCCCCGGGGGTGCCGCCCTGCACCAGGACGTTGAAGACGTAGCCCCCGGCGACGCCCACGACCGAGACCAGGCCGTTGAGCAGAGCCGCGACGAGCATGGTGGCCAGCACCCGGGGCACCACGAGGCGCTGGATGGGGCTGATGCCGAGCACCTCGAGCGCGTCGATCTCCTCACGGATCTTGCGCGAGCCCAGATCGGCGCAGATGGCCGACCCGCCGGCGCCCGCGACCAGCAGCGCGGTGACGAGCGGGGAGGCCTCGCGCACCACGGCCAGCACCGAGGCCGCGCCGGTGAAGGACTGGGCACCGAGTTGACGGGTGAGGGTGCCGAGCTGGAGGGCGATGACGGCCCCGAAGGGGATGGAGACCAGCGCCGTGGGCACGATCGTCACGGAGGCGACGAACCACGCCTGCTGGATGAACTCGCGCAGCTGGAACGGGCGCCGCGGGGTCGCCTTCGCGACGTCGACCACGAGCCCGAAGAACGAACCTGCCTGGCGCAGGCCGTTCGCCACCACCGTCATGCGCCCACCTCGTGGCGGACGCCGGGCACCCCGGCCGTGATCGAGGCGAAGCTGCCGGGCGGCGGGGTGATGCCGTGCTCGCGGCACCAGTCACCGGCCCCCCGCTCGGCCCGCCGCGGGGTGCGGTCGCTGGTCGGCAGCTGCAGCGGGATCGGGGGCAGCGGGGGCAGCTCCTGGCCGGACTCGGCGGCGAGCTCCTCGGCGTCCTTCTCCTCCGACATCCCGATGGGGCCCACGGTCTGGGCGTTGAGGAACTGGCGGACCACCGGCTCCTCCGAGGACAGCAGCATCTCGCGGGGCCCGAACATGGCCAGGTGCTTGTGGTAGAGCAGGCCGATGTTGTCGGGCACCGTGCGGGCGGTGTTGATGTCGTGGGTGACGATGAGGAAGGTTGCGTCGATCTGGGCGTTGAGGTCGACGAACAGCTGGTTGATGTAGCTGGTGCGCACCGGGTCCAGGCCCGAGTCGGGCTCGTCGATGAGCAGGATCTCGGGGTCGAGGACCAGGGCGCGGGCCAGGCCGGCACGCTTGCGCATCCCCCCGGAGATCTCGCCGGGGAGCTTCTTCTCGGCGCCGCTGAGGCCGACCAGGTCCATCTTCTCGTGGACGATGGCGGCGACCTCCTTCTCGCTCTTGCGGGTGTGCTCGCGCAGCGGGAAGGCGACGTTGTCGAAGAGGGTCATCGAGCCGAAGAGGGCACCGTCCTGGAACAGCACCCCGAACAGCTTGCGGATCTCGTAGAGGTCGTCGCCGCGCAGCGCGACGATGTCCTGGCCCTCGATCACGATCGAGCCCTTCTCGGGGCGGATCAGCCCGACCAGGGTCTTGAGGAAGACCGACTTGCCGGTGCCCGACGGGCCCAGCAGCACGCTGATCTCCCCCGCCGGAAGGGTGAGGGTCACGTCGTCCCAGATCAGCTGGCTGCCGAACTGCTTGGTCAGCCCGCTCACCGCGATCTCGACACCCATGTCGACCCTTCTGCCGTCCGAGGCCCAGCGCCCGACTCGTTGTTACCCGGCGGTAGGTCGCCGGCGCGGGTCCATCAGACCACGGAACCGGTCGTCGCGAAGGTTTGACGACCTGGCACTTTTCTCAGCCCGACCCCTTGCGCACGGCACGTCGGAGTACCCCGGTTCCGGGTTCGGTACCGGCCCTGCGCTCGGATTGCCCGGACCGACGACGACGGGGCCCGACCGTGTGGTCGGGCCCCGTCGGGCGTGGTGCGAGTCCCCCCTCAGGGGGACGGGCTCACTTGAGGGTGACGGTGGCGCCGGCGCCCTCGAGCTGCTCCTTGGCCTTCTCGGCCGCAGCCTTGTCGACCTTCTCGAGGACGGGCTTGGGGGCGCCGTCGACGAGGTCCTTGGCCTCCTTGAGGCCGAGGGAGGTCAGCGCGCGGACCTCCTTGATGACGGCGATCTTCTTGTCGCCGGCCGCCTCGAGGACGACGTCGAACTCGTCCTGCTCGGCGGGGGCCTCGGCGTCGCCGCCACCGGCCGGGGCAGCGGCACCGGCGACCGCGACGGGCGCGGCGGCGGTGACGTTGAAGGTGTCCTCGAACTGCTTGACGAACTCGGAGAGCTCGATGAGGGTCATCTCCTTGAAGGCCTCAAGGAGCTCGTCGGTGCTGAGCTTGGCCATGTGTGGCGTCCTTTCGTGCTGATATGCCGTGAGTGGCGGGTTGTGTGGTGAGCGGGCCCCGGAGGGTCAGCTCGCGTCGCCACCCTCGGCGACGTCGGTGGCCTCGGCCGCGGGGGCCTCAGCGGGGGTGTCCTCGGTGGCCGCGGCGTCGGACCCGGTGACCGGGCCCTCGGACTCGACCTTCGCCCGCAGGGCCTCGACCGCGCGAGCGGCCTGGGACAGCGGAGCGGCGAAGAGGTAGACGGCCTGGCTGAGCGACGCGTTCATGGCGCCGGCCAGCTTGGCCAGGAGCACCTCGCGGGACTCGAGGTCCGCGAGCTTGGTGATCTCCGCGGCGGAGAGGGTCTTGCCCTCGAGCACGCCGCCCTTGATCACCAGGAGGGGGTTGGCCTTGGCGAAGTCACGCAGACCCTTGGCCGCCTCGACCGGGTCGCCCTCGACGAAGGCGATCGCGGTCGGGCCGACGAGCTGACCGTCGAACGCGGTCACCCCGGCGTCCTTGGCGGCGAGCTCGGTCAGCGTGTTCTTGACCACGGCGTAGGTCGCGTTGCCACGCAGGGAGTTGCGCAGCTCGGTGAGCTGCTTCACCGAGAGTCCCCGGTACTCCGTGAGGACGGCGGCGTTGGAGCTCTTGAACTTCTCGGAGAGCTCGGCAACGGCTGCCGTCTTGTCGGCACGTGACATTCGGGCCTCCTTCCGTCGGGTCGGACCGTCGGCGGAGGCTCCAGGAACAGAGAACGAGCCCCGGCGCACGGCACGGGGCTCTCATCGGCGGGCTCACACCCCCCGGGGAACTACGCGTCCTGCGCTGGTCGCCCGCTCTCGCGGAGCCTTCGGTCTGCTGCGGGTGCAGCCGACAACCGGCGGTCTTCGGTCGTGGCTCAGCGTACGGGACGGGGAGCCCGCCGCCCAAATCGCGTCGCGGCACGCCCCGGTGCCGGGGGCCCGGCGCCGGGGCGTCCGCACCCGTGACGCGCGGGAGCCCGCCATCACGATGCGTGATGACGGGCTCCGGCGCGGTGTGCCGACGTCAGGCGTCGACGGGCTCCTCGGTGAGGTTGCGGGTCTTGCTCGCGTCGAGCGGGATGCCCGGGCCCATCGTGGTCGACAGCGTCGCCTTGGTGATGTAGCGGCCCTTGGAGGCGGCCGGCTTCAGCCGCAGGACCTCCTCGAGGGCGGTCGCGTAGTTCTCGACCAGCGCCTTGGCGTCGAAGGACGCCTTGCCGATGATGAAGTGCAGGTTCGCGTGCTTGTCGACGCGGAACTCGATCTTGCCGCCCTTGATGTCGGTCACGGCCTTGGCCGTGTCCATCGTGACCGTGCCGGTCTTCGGGTTCGGCATGAGGCCGCGCGGCCCCAGGACCTTGCCCAGCCGACCGACCTTGCCCATGAGGTCGGGGGTGGCGACGACGGCGTCGAAGTCGAGCCAGCCGCCGGAGACCTTCTCGATCATGTCGTCGGACCCGACGTAGTCGGCCCCGGCCTCCTTGGCGGCCTCGGCCTTGTCACCGGTCGCGAAGACCAGGACGCGGGCGGTCTTGCCGGTGCCGTGCGGGAGGTTGACGGTGCCACGCACCATCTGGTCGGCCTTGCGGGGGTCGACGCCGAGCCGGAACGCGACCTCGACGGTCTCGTCGTACTTGGCCGACGCGGCCTCCTTCGCGAGGCGGACGGCGTCGAGGGGGCTGTACAGGGCGTCGGCGTCGATCTTCTCGGCGGCGGCGCGGTAGGCCTTGCTGCGCTTCATGTGCTGCTCCTGTGGGTGGGGGTGGAGTCGTGGTCGTCGGGCCGGCGCTGGCCCTGCCACTGGGGTGAGGCCGGGCTCAGAGCTCGGTCTCGATGCCCATCTGCCGGGCGGTGCCGGCGATGATCTTCATCGCGGCGTCGACGTCGTTGGCGTTGAGGTCGGGCATCTTGGTCTCCGCGATCTCACGGAGCTGGTCCTTGCTCAGCTTGCCGGCCTTGGTCTTGTGCGGCTCGCCCGAGCCCTTCTGGACACCGGCGGCCTTCTTGATGAGCTCGCTGGCCGGCGGGGTCTTGGTGATGAAGGTGAACGAGCGGTCCTCGAAGACCGTGATGACGACGGGGATGATGTTCCCGCGCTGGTGCTCGGTCGCCGCGTTGTACGCCTTGACGAACTCCATGATGTTGACGCCGTGCTGGCCGAGGGCCGGGCCGACGGGCGGGGCCGGGGTCGCGGCACCGGCCTGGATCTGCAGGCTGATGTAGCCGGAGACCTTCTTCTTGGGGGGCATGACTGTCCTTACTCGGTGAGGTGGGCCGACGCCGTGGGCGATGACCCCTTTGCAGTGTCCGCGGGACCCCCGCGGAGGGGCTCGGTCAGAGCTTGGTGACCTGACTGAAGGAGAGCTCGACCGGGGTCTCCCGGCCGAAGATGGAGACGAGCACCTTGAGCTTCTGGGTGTCGGGGTTGATCTCGGAGATCGTGGCCGGCATGGTCTCGAACGGCCCGTCCATGACGGTGACCGACTCGCCGACCTCGAAGTCGACGACGGTGACCTCGGAGCCGCCGCCGGCGCCCTGCGCCTGCCCGCCCCCGGAGGCGGCGGCCGCGGCCGAGGACTCCAGGTCGGCCGGCTTGAGCATCCCGAAGACCTCGTCGAGGGTCAGCGGCACCGGCTGGTGGGCGTTGCCGACGAAGCCGGTGACACCCGGGGTGTGGCGCACGGCGCCCCAGGACTCGTCGGTGAGGTCCATGCGGACCAGGACGTAGCCGGGCATCCGGACCCGGCGCACCAGCTTGCGCTGGCCGCCCTTGATCTCGGTGACCTCCTCCATCGGCACCTGGACCTCGAAGATGTAGTCCTCCATGTTGAGGGACTGCGTGCGGTTCTCGAGGTTGGCCTTCACGCGGTTCTCGTACCCCGCGTAGGAGTGGATGACGAACCAGTCGCCGAACTTGCTCGCGAGGTCGTCCTTGAACGCCTGCACGGGGTCGACGCCCTCGAGGACGTCGCCGTCCTCGTCGGTGACGGGCTCGTGGGTGACGGGCTCGTCGGTGACGGGCTCGTGCACGCCGGCCTCGGTGTCGACGGCGAGGGGGGCCTCGTCGGCGGCGGCCTCGTCCTCGTCGGTCTCGATGCCGACGGGCGCACCGGCCTCGTCGCCCTCGTGCGCGACGGCGAAGTCCGCCTCCTGGACGGTGGCGTCGGCGACCGGAGCCTGCGGGGCGTCGGTGGACGTCTCGTCCGGGGTGTCGGTCCACTGGTCGGACACGGGTGACCTCTTCCTTGATGCGGGGGGTGCCGGGGGGCGGGGCTCGGGCAGGTGGCTCAGGAGCCGGAGCCCAGGACCAGCGCGATGAGCTTGCTGAAGCCGAAGTCGATGGCCGCCACGAACGCCATCATCGCCGTGACGAAGACGATGACGACGATCGTGTACTGCCACAGCTCGGCGCGCGTGGGGCGCACGACCTTGCGCAGCTCGTCGAGGATCTGGCTGACGAAGAGCGTGAGACGCGAGAACCACCGCGAGACGGGGTTGCCGCTCTGCTCCCGACCCTTGGCGGGCCGGGAGGGGGTCCTGGTCTGACCTACGTCAGTCACGGTGCCTCTTCACGTCGGGAACTGCTGTCGGTGCCTTCGGCGTGGCCCAGCCGCGAAGGCAGCCCGAGAGGACGGACCGCGAATCGTGGACGAACCACACGTACGACGCAGGGCAGGAGGGACTCGAACCCCCAACCGCCGGTTTTGGAGACCGGTGCTCTACCAATTGAGCCACTGCCCTGTGGGGTCCCAGGTGGGGGCGGGACCCCTCCGGTGCGGCCACCCCCGGGCACGCCGAGATGGTGGTCACACCGAACGGACAGCATACGTGACGTCGCCGCTCCGGCGCGAACCCGGGCCGAGCGCCCGACCCGCGACCGTGGCCGGCCCCCTGGTCGCGGCTCTGCCACAGTAGAAGGGTGAGCACCGACGCCTCCTCCCGCACCCCGCTGGCCGACCGTTCCCCCGAGGAGCTGCGCTCCTTCCTCGAGGAGAAGCGCGCCGCGTATGCCACGCTCGTCGAGCGCGGCCTGCGCCTGGACCTGACCCGCGGCAAACCCAGCGCCGAGCAGCTCGACCTCGCGGAGGCGATGCTGTCGCTGCCGACGGGCCACACCGACCGGGCCGGCGTCGACGTGCGCAACTACGGCGGCGTGGAGGGCCTCATCGAGCTGCGCGAGATGTTCGCCGAGCTGCTGGGCGTCGAGACCGAGCAGATCGTGGCCGGGGGCAACTCCAGCCTGACGATGATGCACGACGTCCTGGTCTTCCACCTCCTGCACGGCGGCCTCGACTCGCCGCGTCCCTGGAAGGACGAGGACGTGGTGCGCTTCGTCTGCCCGGTGCCCGGCTACGACCGTCACTACACGATGCTCGAGTCCTACGGCATCGAGATGGTCACGGTGCCGATGCTCGCCGACGGGCCCGACGTCGACGCCGTCGAGGCGCTCGTCCGCGACGACCCGAGCGTCAAGGGGATGTGGATCGTCCCGACGTACGCGAACCCGGCCGGCTCGGTGGTGACCCAGGAGGTCGCGGCCCGGCTCGCCTCGATGCCCGCGGCCGCCCCGGACTTCCGGATCTTCTGGGACAACGCCTACGCGCTGCACCACCTGACCGAGGACGAGGCGAAGTCGGCCGACATCGTGTCGCTCGCCTCGGCGGGTGGGCATCCGCACCGGCCGGTGGTCTTCGCCTCCACGAGCAAGATCACCCTCGCGGGGGCCGGGGTGGCCTTCCTCGCGGGGTCCCGCGAGACGGTGCAGTGGTACCTGGGGCACCTGAAGTTCG
Source organism: Nostocoides sp. Soil756 (assembly GCF_001428065.1). Taxonomy (GTDB): domain Bacteria; phylum Actinomycetota; class Actinomycetes; order Actinomycetales; family Dermatophilaceae; genus Phycicoccus. The sequence continues at coordinate 311,801 of NZ_LMSE01000004.1, read as the reverse complement.
CCTCGATCGGGCCGGACAAGGTCAACCACCTCCGGCACGTGCAGTTCTTCGGCTCGCCCGACGGGGTGCGCGCGCACATGGCCGAGCACCGGCGGATCCTGGCGCCGAAGTTCGCGGCCGTCGACGCGGCGCTGTCGGCCGAGCTCGACGGCCTGGGCATCGCCGAGTGGACGCGCCCGCGCGGGGGCTACTTCGTGAGCCTGGACGTGCCGGACGGGTGCGCCTCGCGCATCGTGGCCCTCGCCAAGGACGCCGGCATCGCCCTGACACCGGCCGGCGCGTCGTTCCCGCACGGGCGGGACCCACGCGACCGCAACATCCGTCTCGCGCCGTCGTTCCCGGTGCTCGACGAGGTCGAGACGGCGATGGCGGGGGTCGCCACGTGCGTGGCACTGGCCGCCGCGGAGCAGCTGGCCGGCGACGTAGGCTGACGAGCATGTCCGAGAACCCCGGGTCCACCGACTCCTCCTCCCCCATCGACGACGACCAGCTCCAGCCCGAGGACACCCTCGTGCAGGAGGACGTCGCCGACGTGCTCGACCGCGGGTACTCCCCGCCCGACGTCGACCGCTCCGGGCTGCACGGGCCCACGGTCGAGGAGCAGCTCGAGGGCGAGACCATCGAGGACCGCATCAAGCAGGAGGTCCCCGACCCGGACTCCGCTTACGGCGCACCCGAGAACGAGTCCGGGCTCGACGAGCCCAAGGTCGGCGGGGACGACCCCGACGCCATCGACGCCGAGGACGACTGGCTGGGCGACAGCGAGGTCGGCGACGAGCGCGCGGGCCGGCTCGTCGCGCCCGACGAGGGCCTGGGGTCGGACGACGAGAAGGACCTCGTGGGCCAGGACGTGGGCGTCGACGGCGCGGCGGCCTCGGCCGAGGAGGCCGCGATGCACGTCGTCGACGAGGACTCGACGCAGGAGTGAGCGCAGCAGGTCCCACGGCGCCGGTCGAGGCATCGACCGGCGCTGCTGCGTCCCGGTCGGTCTCGGCCCTGCCCAAGGCGCACCTGCACCTGCACTTCACCGGCTCCATGCGGGTGGAGACGGTGCGCGAGCTCGCGCAGCAGTACGGCCTGCGGCTGCCGGTGACGTTGCGCGAGGACTACCCGCCGCGGTTCGAGGCCGCCGACGAGCGCGGCTGGTTCCGCTTCCAGCGCCTCTACGACGCGGCCCGGGCCTGTGTGCGGGGAGAGGCCGACATGCGCCGGATCGTGCGCGAGGCGGCCCTCGACGACGGGGCCGAGGGGTCGCGCTGGCTGGAGATCCAGGTCGACCCGACGTCGTACGCGCCGTTCGTCGGGGGCATCACCCCGGCGGTCGAGATCGTGCTGGACGAGGCGGCGGCGGTGTCGCGGGAGCCGGGGGCCGCGCAGGTGGGGGTCGTGGTGGCGGCCTCGCGGATGCGGCATCCGCTGGAGGCCCGCACGCTGGCACGGTTGGCCGCACGGTACGCCGGCGAGGGGCCGGGGACGGTCGTGGGGTTCGGGTTGTCCAACGACGAGCGGCGCGGGGACACGGCGGAGTTCGCGGCCGCCTTCGGGATCGCACGACGCGCCGGGCTGGCGTCGGTGCCGCACGCCGGCGAGCTGCTGGGGCCCGAGGCGGTGGCGGCGACGCTGGAGGCCGCCGTGCCCGACCGGCTGGGGCACGGGGTTCGGTCGGTGGAGGACCCGCGGGTGCTGGAGCGGGTGGTGGGGGCCGGGGTGGCGCTGGAGGTGTGCCCGGGCTCCAACGTGTCACTCGGGGTGTACGACGAGCCGGGCGACGTGCCGCTGCGCCGGCTGCTGTCGGCCGGGGCCACGGTCGCGCTGGGGGCGGACGACCCGCTGATCTTCGGGTCGCGGCTGGCGGCCCAGTACGAGACCGCCCGGACGGTGCACGGGCTGGGGGACGCCGAGCTCGCAGATCTGGCGCGGGCGTCCCTGGTGGCGAGCCGGGCGCCCGCAGAAGTGCTCGCCACGGCCGCGCGCGACATCGACGCGTGGCTCGCGAGCGACGGGTGACCCCGGCAGCGTAGGTACGGCAGCACCCCCCTCTCGGATGCTCCCCCACCGGGAGCGCGCCGACGCCCCACCACGCCTCGCTCCCCTCTCGGATGCTCCCCCACCGGGAGCGCCCCGG
>NZ_LMSE01000004.1:277793-309589 GCF_001428065.1 Nostocoides sp. Soil756 | reverse complement strand
GGGAGCGCCCCGACGCCCCACCACGCCTCGCTCCCCTCTCGGATGCTCCCCCACCGGGAGCGCGGCCCCGCGCAGAGGGCGGCGACGCCGCCTGACACCGCGTCACCCTCAGGAGCATCCGAGAGGCGCCGCAGGAGCCCTTAAGCGGGCGGCTCGCCGCACGACCACGCGACTGGTCCCTGGTCAGGGCATACGCCGGGACGTCGGTCACCGGTGTCGGGCCGCCAGGGGGACGGAGCGCGACGGCCCCGGTTGGGCAGGGCCGTCCGTCCACAGGTCCCGCAGGGCCGCTGGCCTGTCCACAGATGCGCCGCGGCCGGTTCGCCGCGACCGCGGGGCGGGGCACGGTGATGACATGAACCGACACGTCCACGCGTACCCGACCTTCGCCCAGGAGCTGCTGGCGGCCCGCGCCGCGCTCGGACCGCAGGAGGTCGTCGGTCTCGCACTCCGCGCCGACCGTCGTCGCCGCGGCCTCAGCCAGCGGGCCTACGCGAGGCTGCGGGGTTGGTCACCGTCCTGGGTCGCCCGGCTGGAGTCGGCGGCGGGGCGGCTGAAGCTCGACGACCTCGTCGAGGCTCTCGAGGGGACGGGCTACGAGTTGGCCGTGTGCGAGACGAGCCACCCGCGGGAAGACCCCGGCGACGACGACGAACCGCGGCCGCCTCCCGTCTCCGGTGGTGCCGCGCTCCCCGTCCCGGTCCCCGCGGACCACTGGGACCGTACCGAGCTCATCGCACGGGTGCGGGGCGGTGGGCGCCGCTTCCCGGCGCATCACCTGATCCAACAGGTGAGCTACCCGCCGAACTGGTGGTGGGGAACCGAGTCGACGCAGGTCGGCAGCGTCGCACCGCACTGGTACGCCGACCCCGGCTGGGGCCCGTCCGAACCTCGTCAGGCGTCGTGACCCGTGGCGGGGCGCCGGGCGTCAGAGGCTCTGACCCACCAGCACCGGCTCGTTGACCAGGGTCACGCCGAACGCGTCGTCGACGCCGTCGCGCACGGTGCGGGCCAGGGCCACCACGTCGGCCGCGCGGGCCGAGCCGCGGTTGGTCACGGCCAGGGTGTGCTTGGTCGACAGGGCGGCCGGCCCCGGCATCCCGTAGCCCTTGCCGAACCCGGCCCGCTCGATCAGCCACGCGGCCGAGGTCTTGACCCCGCCCCCGGCCTCCGCGAACCGCGGCGGGGCCGGCGCCTCGGCTCCGAGCCGGCCGGCCACGCGCCGCGCGAGCTCGTCGGCCTCGGCCTCCGACAGCACCGGGTTGGTGAAGAAGGACCCGCACGACCAGGTGTCGTGGTCGGCGGCGTCCAGCACCATCCCGCGCCGGCGACGCTGGGCCAGCACGGCGGCCCGAGCGTCGGCCAGCGGCACCCGCTCCCCCACCTCGACGCCCAGCTGGGTCGCCAGGTCGCCGTAGCGCACCGGCGCCGACAGGTCCCCGAGCACGAGCTGGAACATCACGTCGAGCACCACGTACCGGTCGGTCCCCTTGAAGAGCGAGTGGCGGTAGGTGAACCGGCAGTCGTGCGACGACATCGTGCGGACCCTCCCCTCGAGGCGGTCCCAGACCCGCACTCGGGCGATGGTCTGCGACACCTCCTGCCCGTAGGCACCCACGTTCTGCACCGGGGTGGCACCGGTCGACCCGGGGATGCCCGACAGCGCCTCGACGCCCGACCATCCCTGACCGACGGCCAGCTCGACGAACGGGTCCCACGGCTCTCCCGCCGCCACCGTCACCGATGCCCCGCCGCACTGGTCGGCCGAGTCGACCTCCACCCCGCGCGTCGCGACCTTAACGACCGTCCCCGCGACGCCCCCGTCGGGCAGCACCAGGTTCGACCCGCCACCGAGCACCAGCAGCGGCTCGTCGGCGTCGTCGACCTCGCGGACCGCGTCGACCAGCTCGTCGGTGGTCTCGACGACCACTATCCGCTCCGCCGGCCCGCCGACCCGCATCGTGGTGTGCGCCGCCAGGGGCTCCCCCGCCAGCTCCCGCATCAGTCGAGGCGCACGACGGCGACGCAGCGCCCGAGGACCTTCACAGCCTCGGCGCTCACCGTGACCTCGACCGTGACCCGTCCCGTCTCGGCGTCCACGGCCTTGACCGTGCCCTCGACGACGAGCTCGTTTCCGGAGACCGGCACCACCACGGGCTTGGTGAAGCGGGTGCCGTACTCGACGACGCGCCCGGCGTCGCCGGCCCACCGCGAGACCACGGAGCCGGCCGCGCCCATCGTCCACATGCCGTGGGCGATGACGTCGGGCAGCCCGACCGAGCGGGCGAAGTCCTCGTCCTGGTGGATGGGGTTCTGGTCACCGGAGGCGTTCGCGTAGGCGACGAGGGTCTCGCGGGTGACGGGGATCGTGACCGGGCCGATGGTCTCGCCGACGGTGACCGTGTCGAGGGCGCGCGCGGCCATCAGTCCTCGCCTCCCCGGACGACGATCGTGGAGACGCAGGTGGCGAGCGCCTCGCCCTCGGTCGTCGCGAGCTCGGTGCGGGTGGTGACCATCGAGTGGCCCCCGGCCTGGCGCACCTGGTCGACCGTCAGGGTGCCTACGACCTCGTCGCCGGCCGTGATGGGCCGGTGGTGGACGAAGCGCTGCTCGCCGTGCACGACGCGGCTGTAGTCGATGCCGGCCTCGGGGTCGGTGACGTAGGCGCGGTCGGCCGCCTGCGCGAACCGCACCGCCAGCGTGGGCGGCGCGATGACGTCGGCGTAGCCGGCCGCGCGGGCGGCCTCGGGGTCGGTGTGGACCGGGTCGTCGGCGCCCACGGCGGCGGCGAAGGCGGCCACGAGGGCGGCATCGACGGGGTGCGGCCCGTCCGGCGGGTAGGTGCGTCCGACGAAGTCGGCGTTGACAGCCATGCCCTCACTCTAGGGGCGCCCGGGCGGTCGGGCGGGACCCGCCGCACATGCGACGAGGCCGCCGGCACCGTGTGGTGCGGGCGGCCTCGTCGGGTGACGCGCTGGGGTCAGCGGGTCTCGCGGTGCGCGGTGTGCTTCTGGCAGCGCGGGCAGAACTTCGCCAGCTCGAGCCGGTCGGGGTCGTTGCGCCGGTTCTTCTTGGTGATGTAGTTGCGCTCCTTGCACTCCGTGCACGCCATGGTGATCTTGGGGCGGACGTCGGCGCTCTTGCTGGCCACGGGGCAACCTGCTCTCGGAAAACGATGGTGGATCGGTGGGCGGCGCGGGCACGGGGAGGCCCACGCGCATCAGCACAACAGGGTACGCGACCCCGGTGTTCCCGGGAAATCGCGGGCCCTTGCGTAGCGGGAGCGGGGCTCGATCCCGCGACCTCACGATTATGAGTCGTGCGCTCTAACCAGCTGAGCTACCCCGCCATGGGGACGACCGGAGTCCCCTCTCGGGGAGCTGGACTCCGGCCGGACCAGAGCCCCCTGTCGGAATCGAACCGACGACCTTTTCCTTACCATGGAAACGCTCTGCCGACTGAGCTAAGGGGGCGTTCGCCGGGCGTCGGAACGCTCGGCAGCGCGACGGAGACATTACATGGTCACGCTCGGTCCAGTGAAATCCGGGACTCCACGAGCGCCGGTCCGTACCAGGTGAGCAGCCGCCCGGACACCAGCCGGGTGGGCACCCGGGCGAACGCCTCGGGCCCATCGGCCGGGGTGAACTCGTAGGGCTCGTCCGGCAACAGCACCTCGTCGGCCAGAGCCGGGTCGTCGAGCGAGGCCACGTCGGCCGCGGGGTAGCGCCCGGGCGCGCTCCCGCCCACGACCCCGTAGCCCAGGCGCGCCAGCAGGTCGGCGGTGAACGTGGGCCGGCCCACGACCATCCACGGGTCCCGCCAGATCGGCACCACCACGCGCGTGTGTGGCGGGGGCACCGGGCCCTCCCACGCCTCCTCGGCGTCCGTCAGCCAGCCGGGGGCGCGGACCCCCACCCCCTCGACCAGCAGCCGCCGCATCGACGCCAGTGCCTTCGGCACCGTCTCGATGTCCGTCACCCAGACGGCGAGCCCGCGCTCGCGCATCCGGCGCACGTCGAGCTCGCGGTTCTCCTCCTTGTTGGCCACCACCAGGTCGGGAGACAGCGCGGCCACCGCGGCCAGGTCGGGGTTCTTGGTGCCGCGTACCCGCGCGACGTCGAGGTCGGCCGGGTGGGTGCACCAGTCGGTCGCCCCCACCAGCCGGTCGGGGCAGGTGGCGGCGAGCGCCTCGGTGAGCGACGGAACGAGGGAGACGACGCGGCGCGCCGGCCCCGCCAGGGGGACCGTCGCGCCGAGGTCGTCCAGGAGCGGCACGGGGGTCAGCGCGGCGCCATCCGCAGCGAGCCGTCCATCCGGATGACCTCGCCGTTGAGGTAGTCGTGGTCGATGATGGCCAGCGCCAGCTGCGCGTACTCGTCGGGGCGGGCCAGCCGCTGCGGGAACGGCACCCCGGCGGCCAGGCCGGCCCGGAACTCGTCGGACACGGTGGCCAGCATCGGGGTCTCGACGATGCCGGGGGCGATGGTCATGACCCGGATGCCGTACTGGGCCAGGTCGCGCGCGGCCGGCAGGGTGAGGCCCACGATGCCGCCCTTGGACGAGGAGTAGGCGGCCTGGCCGACCTGCCCGTCGTAGGCGGCGATGCTGGCGGTGTTGACGACGACGCCGCGCTGGCCGTCGGCGTCGGGCTCGGTGGCGGCGATGGCCTCGGCCGCGACCGCCATGACGACGAAGGTGCCGACCAGGTTCACCTGTACGACCTTGGTGTAGAGGTCGATCGAGTGGGTGCCCTTGCGGCCCAGGATGCGGGCCGACGGGCCGATGCCGGCGCAGTTGACGACCACGCGCAGGGGCCGCGCGGGGTCGTTCGCGGCCACGGCGACGGCCGCGCGCACGTCGGCCTCGGACGTGACGTCGGTGCCGACGTACTCGACCCCGGCGACCTCGGGCGCGGCCGCGCAGGCGTCGGGCAGGTCGAGGGCGACGACGCGGGCGCCGGCAGCGGTCAGGGCGGCGGCGGTGGCCGCGCCCAGACCGGAGGCGCCACCGGTGACGATGGCGGAGATGTCGGTGGTCTGCATGGTCGTCATCCTGCCATCGGCAGCCGGGCCCGAGGCGGCGGCGGTCCGTCGGACCCGCACCGTACGGTGGGCCCATGACGCTGCGCATCGGTGGACACGTCGACCAGGCCGACCCGGTGGCCGAGGCCGCCGCGCGCGGGGCCACGCTGAGCCAGTTCTTCCTCGGCGACCCGCAGAGCTACAAGGGGCCGGTCGTCGAGTACGCCGGCGGCCCCGCCGCGCTCAGGGCGGCGGCCGAGGCGGCCGGCATCGACCTCTACGTGCACGCCCCCTACCCCATCAACGTCGCCTCGACGAACAACCGCATCCGCATCCCGGGCCGCAAGCTGCTCCAGCAGCACCTGCACGCCGCCGCCGAGATCGGCGCCAAGGGGGTCGTCGTGCACGGCGGCCACCTGGGCAAGGACGAGGACGCCGGCGTCGGCTTCGACAACTGGCGCAAGTGCGTCGACGGCCTCGAGATGCCGGTGCCGCTGCTCATCGAGAACACCGCCGGCGGGGACAACGCGATGGCGCGCCGGCTCGAGGCCATCGAGCGGCTCTGGGAGGCCATCGGGCGGGCCGAGGGCGGCGACACCGTGGGGTTCTGCCTCGACACCTGCCACGCGCACGCCGGGGGCAACGACCTCGGCAGCGTCGTCGAGAAGGTGCGCGCCGTCACCGGCCGCATCGACCTGGTGCACTGCAACGACAGCCGCGACGAGTTCGACTCCGGCGCCGACCGGCACACCAACCTCGGCGCGGGGCACATCGCCGGCGCCGACCTCGCCGACCTCGTGCGGGCCGCCGGCGCGCCGGTGGTCGTCGAGACCCCGGGCGGCGTCGAGGGCCAGCGCGCCGACATCGACTGGCTGCGCGAGTGGCTCGGCTGATGGCGGAGTTCACGTGGCGTCCGGCCAACGAGGCGAGTGCCGAGGACCTCGAGGCCGTGTTCGACGGCGGCGAGGCCCGCAAGTGCCGCTGCCAGGCCCTCAAGGTGCCGGGCTGGATCTGGCGGGACACGACCCAGGACGAGCGCGACGCCGCGCTCCTGGCCCAGGCCGGCTGCGGCACCGACGGCCCCACGTCCGGCCTCGTCGGCTACGTCGACGGCGAGCCCGCCGCCTGGGTGGCCGTCGAGCCGCGGGAGGACTACCCACGGATCTGGGCCCGTCGGAAGGCCTGGATGCGGATGGACCCCGAGCTCGAGGGCGTCTGGTCGGTCACGTGCTTCGTCGTCCGCAAGGAGTTCCGCAAGCAGGGCCTCATGTACGAGCTCGCGGCGGCCACCGTCGAGTACGGCACGCAGGCCGGCGCGGCGGTCCTCGAGGGCTACCCCATCGAGCCCGCGCCGGGCAAGGCCGTCATCTGGGACGAGGCCTCGGTCGGGCTGCTCCAGGTGTTCCTCGAGGCGGGGTACGAGGAGTACGCCTCCCCGACGCTGCGCCGCCGGGTGGTCCGGTACGCACTGACCTGACGGGCGCCCCTGACGGGGGCGGGGCTCAGACGTTGCGGCGGTACTGCCCACCCACCTCGAAGAACGCCTCGGTGACCTGCTGGAGCGAGCACACCCGCGCCGCGTCCATCAGCACCGCGAAGACGTTCTCGCCCGACGTGGCGGCGGCCTTGAGCCGGGCCAGCGCCTGCTCGGCCTCCTCGCGGTGGGCCTCGCGGTAGGCCTGCACCCGGGCCAGCTGCGACTCCTTCTCGGCGTCGGTGGCGCGGGCCAGCTCGACCTCGCGGGGCGAGGCGTCGGCATCCGGGCGGACGAAGGTGTTGACCCCGACGACCGGCAGCGAGCCGTCGTGCTTGCGGTGCTCGTAGAGCATCGACTCGTCCTGGATGCGGCCGCGCTGGTAGCCGGTCTCCATGGCCCCGAGCACGCCGCCGCGCTCGGAGATGCGGTCGAACTCGGCCAGCACCGCCGCCTCGACCAGGTCGGTGAGCTCGTCGACGACGAACGAGCCCTGGAGCGGGTTCTCGTTCATCGCCAGGCCCCACTCCTTGCCGATGATCAGCTGGATGGCCAGGGCGCGGCGCACCGACTCGGTGGACGGGGTCGTCACGGCCTCGTCGTAGGCGTTGGTGTGCAGGCTGTTGGCGTTGTCGTAGATCGCGATGAGCGCCTGCAGGGTGGTGCGGATGTCGTTGAAGTCCATCTCCTGGGCGTGCAGCGACCGGCCCGAGGTCTGCACGTGGTACTTCAGCTTCTGGCTGCGCTCGTTGGCGCCGTACTTCTCGCGCATCGCGACCGCCCAGATGCGCCGGGCCACCCGCCCGATGACGGTGTACTCGGGGTCCATCCCGTTGCTGAAGAAGAACGACAGGTTGGGCGCGAAGTCGTCGATCGCCATCCCGCGGGCCAGGTACGCCTCGACGTAGGTGAACCCGTTGGCGAGGGTGAAGGCGAGCTGGCTGATGGGGTTCGCCCCGGCCTCGGCGATGTGGTAGCCGCTGATCGAGACCGAGTAGAAGTTGCGCACCTGGTTCGCGATGAACCACTCCTGGATGTCGGCCATCATCCGCAGCGAGAACTCGGTGGAGAACAGGCAGGTGTTCTGGCCCTGGTCCTCCTTGAGGATGTCGGCCTGCACCGTGCCGCGCACCGTGGCGAGCGCCCGGGCCCGCACCTCGTCACGCTCCGCGTCGGTGGCGGCGCGGCCGTTCTGCTCCTCCCACGCCTCGACCTCACGGTCCATGACGGTGTTGAGGAAGAAGGCCAGGATGGTCGGCGCCGGCCCGTTGATCGTCATCGAGACGCTCGTGGAGGGGGAGGTCAGGTCGAAGCCCGCGTAGAGCTCCTTCATGTCGTCCAGCGTCGCCACCGACACCCCGGAGGTGCCGACCTTGCCGTAGACGTCGGGGCGCGGGTCGGGGTCACGGCCGTAGAGGGTGACCGAGTCGAAGGCGGTCGAGAGCCGGGTCGCCGGCTGGCCCTCGGAGAGCACCCGGAAGCGGCGGTTGGTGCGGGCCGGGTCGCCCTCGCCCGCGAACATCCGGGCCGGGTCCTCGCCGTCGCGCTTGAACCGGAAGACGCCCGCGGTGAAGGGGAACCAGCCGGGCAGGTTCTCGCGCCGCAGGAAGGTCAGCAGGTCGCCGTCGTCGTGGTAGCGCGGCAGCGAGACGCGGCGGACCGGGTTGCCCGACAGCGACTGCCGCACCAGCGCGGTGCGGATCTCGCGGTCGCGGACGGTGACCACCTGCTCGTCGCCGGAGTAGTCGGCCACGGTGTCGGCCCACTGGTCGAGCTGCGTGGCCACGGCGACGGGCAGGTCCTCGCGCGCGGTGTCGAGCAGCGCGTCGAGGTCGGTGGTGTCCTTGCCGGCCAGGGCGAGCGCCTCGCGCGCGTCGCCGAGGCGCTGCAGCCGCCGGGCCGCGTCGGCCCAGCGCTCGGTCTCGGCGTGGTAGCCGCGCACGGTCTCGGTGATCTCGGCCAGGTAGCGCACCCGCTGCGGCGGCACGACCTGGCGCAGCACGGTGGAGTGCCGCACGTCGACCTCGGCCAGCGAGGGCTCGCCCACCGGCAGCCCCTCGGCCGCCAGCCGCCCGCGCAGCTCCTGGTAGAGCGCGGTGACGCCGTCGTCGTTGAAGGTCGCGGCCGAGGTGCCGAAGACCGGCATGTCCTCGGGACGCTTGCCGAACGCCTCGCGGTTGCGCACCATCTGGCGGCCGACGTCGCGCAGGGCGTCGAGGGCACCGCGCCGCTCGAACTTGTTGATGGCCACCACGTCGGCCAGGTCGAGCATGTCGATCTTCTCGAGCTGGCTCGCAGCGCCGAACTCGGGCGTCATCACGTAGAGGTTGACGTCGGCGTAGGAGGTGATGGCGGCGTCGCCCTGGCCGATGCCGGGGGTCTCGACCACGACGAGGTCGTAGCCGGCGGCCTTGAGCACGGTGAGGACGTCGTCGAGGGCCTCGGGCACCTCTCGACCGCCGCGGGTGGCGATGCTGCGGAAGTAGACCCGGTCGCCGTCGAGGCTGTTCATCCGGATGCGGTCGCCGAGCAGCGCCCCTCCGCCGCGCCGGCGGGTGGGGTCGACGGCCACGCAGGCGATGCGCAGCTTGTCCTGCTGGTCGACGCGCAGCCGCCGGACCAGCTCGTCGGTGAGGCTCGACTTGCCGGAGCCGCCGGTGCCGGTGATGCCCAGCACGGGGACGCGGCGGGCCTGCGCGGCCCGCTGGAGCTCGGTGCGCATGGCGTCGTCGAGGTGGCCCGTCTCGGCGCCGGTGATGGCCCGCGCGACGGCCGAGCGCTCGCCGGCCAGCACGGCCTCGACGGTGGTGGGTGCGCCCTCCCAGAGGTCGGTGTCGCAGGCGGCGATGACCTGGTTGACCATGCCGGGCAGGCCGAGGCGCTGGCCGTCCTCGGGGCTGAAGATGGTGACGCCGGCCTCGCGCAGCCGGGCGATCTCGGCCGGCACGATGACGCCACCGCCACCACCCACGACCTTCACGTGCGGGGCGCCGGCCTCGCGCAGCAGCTGGACGAGGTACTCGAAGTACTCGACGTGCCCGCCCTGGTAGGAGCTGACCGCCACCCCCTGGACGTCCTCCTCGACGGCCGCGTCGACGACCTCCTGGACCGAGCGGTTGTGCCCGAGGTGGACGACCTCGGCCCCCTGGCTCTGCATGATCCGCCGCATGATGTTGATCGACGCGTCGTGCCCGTCGAACAGGCTCGAGGCCGTGACGATGCGGACGGGGTGGGTGGGGACGTGGAGCCCCTGCTCGGTCGGCTGCGCTGCCATGGCGGTCCTTCGGGTCGAGGGTCTCCCCGAATACTAGGACGTCCTAGTACCTACCGGGAAGTCACCGCCCGACCGGCCGGCACCGCAGCGGTCAGGGCCGACCGGGGTGCGCGGCCAGCCACTCGATGGCCTCGGCGTAGCCGGCGACCCCATGGCCGATGACGTGGTGGTCGCAGACGTCGGTGAGGTAGGAGTGGTGCCGGAACTCCTCACGGGCGTGGATGTCGCTGATGTGCACCTCCACCCGCGGCACCCGGCAGGCCGAGAGCGCGTCGCGCAGGGCGACCGAGGTGTGCGTGTAGCCGGCGGCGTTGACGACCATCCCGGCGATGCCGGCCCGCCCCTCCTGCACCCAGTCCACCAGCGTGCCCTCGTGGTTGGTCTGCCGGAAGTCGATGCTCAGGCCGTGCCGTGCCGCGGTGGCCGCGCAGAGCCGCTCGACGTCGGCCAGGGTGTCGTGGCCGTAGACCGCGGGCTCGCGCTCGCCCAGCAGGTTGAGGTTGGGGCCGTTGAGCACGAGCACGGTGCGGTCGTCCATGCCCAGGGAGCATGCCACCTCCGGTGGCGGGGGGCCGTCCGGGGTCGGCGGCGGCCCGTCAGCGGCGGTAGGTGTCGGTGAGGATGCCGTCGCAGCTCGCCGGGGTCGCGAGCCCGGCCCGGGCGGCCGCCGCGCGCGAGCGCCCGAGGTTCCAGGACAGGGCGTCGTCGGCTCGCCCCGAGCTCGTGGCCTCGGAGCCGGGGTCGCCGAGGATGCAGCCGGCGACGTTCGCGGGCAGCCGCTGCGCGATGACCGGTGCGGCGTCGGCCGAGAGGGTGGAGAGGTACAGGGTGTCGATCCGCCCGGAGGCCTCGAAGCGGTCGATGTTCTGGCCGGCGACCCAGGCGTCGGGGTTCATCGCCGCGAAGCCCAGGGTGAAGACGGCGCCGCTCACCAGGACCGCGCGCGGCACCCAGCGCCACGACAGCCCCATCACCCCGACCAGGAGCATCAGGACGACCAACCCGAGCCAGAGCTCGAAGCCGTCGACGAAGACGCGCAGGGTGGTGTAGCCGAACGCGTCCTGGTACAGCGACATCCGGTACAGCGCCGACGCGACGACGGCCAGGGTGAACAGGCCGAGCATCCCGAGCAGGCCACGCACCACGAGCCGGTCACGGGCCGTGTCGCGCGCGGCGACGCGCAGGGTGAGCGTCATGACCAGCACGGTGAGCGCGGTGGCCGCGGTCAGCTGGCCGAAGCCCTGGTGCACGTACTCGGCGTGGGTCAGGCCGGTCTGACGTCGCAGGTAGGCGTCGCCGCCCCACATCGCCGTGGTCTGGGCCGCCAGGAAGGCGCCGAAGAGGAGGACGACGACCCCGACGGGCACGGCCCACTCCCACACCGGTCGCGCCCGCACCCGCGGCGGCAGCCGCACCACGTCGACGGCCGGGGGGTTGAGCGCCAGATAGGCGCCGGCGAGGGCTACCCCGGCCACCAGGACGAACACGAAGGTCCGCAGCACGATCGAGTCCCAGCCCAGGTCGGGGACCAGGGCCGCGGCCCAGGAGCCGAAGAGCGCGTCACCGGTGGCGAAGAGCCCGCCGAACACGACCAGGACGACGAGGCTGACGGCGACGGTCCGCAGCACCGGCCAGACGAGGCCGACCCGGCTGGTGGCGCTGATGGTGCGCGCGAGCAGCGGGAGGCCGCGCAGCCCCGAGAGCGGCCAGGCGGCCCAGCTGGCGAGGATGGCGAGCAGGCCGTGCGCGCGGGTGAGCGCGGCCGCGGTAACGGCGGCGCCGGCCAGCACCGACAGGGTGACGACCCCGCCGGCGTCGCGCAGCGTGACGACCAGCGCCAGCAGGACGGCGAGCACGCCTCCGGTAACGGTCCACGGGTCGCGGCGGTGGCGGGCGACGGTCCACATCAGGGCGCCGGTCGCGAGCATCACCACCGAGGTGTCGAGCCCGAGGCCGCGGTAGGGCCAGGTGAGGGCCGCCAGCACCCCGATGAGCAGGGCGGCGGCGACGACGCGGATGCGCGGGCGGCCGTCGGGCTCGGGCCAGACCCCGTCGATGGCGCCGCGCCCCCCGCCGCCGTACGGGCCGATCGGCACGGGGGCCGGGTGGGCCGGGGCAGCGGGGGCCGGCGGGGCGACGGGGACGGGCTGGGGGGCGGTGGTCGGCACGGCGGTCTCCTCGGGGGTCGTGGTGGCGCGCAGGTGCGAGGGCCGCTCGGGCGCGGGCGCGGTGGGCAGGGTGACGCGGAGCAGCGCGCCGCGCTCCCCCGCCGGCGTCGGCACGGCCTCGACCCGGCCCCCGTGCAGGTCGCAGACCCAGCGGACGATGGCGAGACCGAGCCCGGTGCCACCGGCGGCATCGGCCCCGGTGCCGAACCGCTCGAAGACGCGGTCGGCCTGCTCGGCCGGGATGCCGGGGCCCTCGTCGCGCACCTCGAGCACCCACTCGGCCGCACCGGCGGCCCGGGCCGTGACCCGCACCCGGCCGCCGGCCGGGCTGTGCCGCACCGCGTTGTCGACGAGGTTGGCGACCAGCTGCGCCAGCCGGGCCGGGTCGGCCGAGACGGTGAGGCCGGCCGGCTCGACGGCGGCCGTCACCGCGGCCCCCCGCCCGGCCACCCCGGCCTCGGCGACGCAGCGCTCGAGCAGGGCGCGCACCGGCACGGGGGCGAGGGCCAGTGGTGCCACCCCGGCGTCGACCCGCGAGAGGTCGAGCAGGTCGCCCACGAGGCTGCTGAGGCGTTCGGCCTGGGCCAGGGCCGCCTCGAGGGCGGCCTGGTCCGGGGCCGACACCCCGTCGACGAGGTTCTCGAGGAGCGCGCGCTGCGCCGTAAGGGGCGTGCGCAGCTCGTGCGACACCGTGGCCACGAGGCGCCGGCGCTCCAGGTCGGCGCCCGCCAGGTCGGCCGCCATGGCGTTGAAGGCCCGCCCGAGCTCGCCGACCTCGTCCGACGAGCTGGCCCGCACCCGCTGCCCGTAGTCGCCGGCCGCCATCCGGCGGGCGGCGGCCGTCATCTCGCGCAGCGGTGAGGTCATCCCGCGGGCCAGCCACTGGGTCACGCCGAGCGCCGCCGCGACGGTGACCGGGACGCTGGTCCACCACGCCACCCCCGCGCTGTCGGCGATGGCGGCGACCAGCACGGCCACCAGCACGCTGACGCCCACCAGCAGGCCGAGCTTGACCTTGATGGACGAGACGCCGTCGAGCGGGCGGTCGGTCCTCATCGACGGGTCTCCAGGGCGTACCCCACCCCGTGCACGGTGCGCACCCGGTCGGCACCGATCTTGGCGCGCAGGGCCTTGACGTGGCTGTCGAGGGTGCGGGTGCCCGAGGCGTCGCCCCAGCCCCACACCTCGCGCATCAGCGCCTCGCGCGAGCGCACGGTCCCGGGCTCGGCGGCCAGGGCGCACAGCAGGTCGAACTCCAGCGGGGTCAGGTGGACCTCTCCCCCGTCGACGCTGACCCGTCGGCTCGCGGGGTCGACGACCAGGCCGGCCAGGTCCATCCGGCCGGTGGTGCGGGCCAGCTCCTCGGCCCGCTCGACCCGGCGCAGCAGCGCGCGCAGCCGGGCGATGACCTCGCGCATCGAGAACGGCTTGGTCACGTAGTCGTCGGCCCCGACGCCCAGACCCACCAGCAGGTCGGTCTCGTCGTCCCGCGCCGTGAGCATCAGGACCGGCACCGGGCGGATGGCCTGGATGCGGCGGCACACCTCGAGCCCGTCGAACCCGGGCAGCATCACGTCGAGCAGGACGGCGTCGGGCGCGTGCTGCTCGAAGGCCGCGACCGCCGAGGGCCCGTCGACCGCCTGGTGCACGGTGTAGCCCTCGGCGCGCAGCCGGTCGGTGACGGCCTGGTTGATCACCGGCTCGTCCTCGACGACGAGCACGCTGCGGGTGGCCTGGTTCCCCTCGGTCATGTCGACGAGCGTAGGGATGCCGGGCTGGAGGCCGCTCGCGTCCGGTGTGGAGATCGTGTGAAGGTGGCTCGCCCGCTCGGGGTCAGGCCGAGTGCCGGTGCTGGCGGCGGAAGGTGCTGGGGGACACCCCGATGCCCCGGGTGAAGTGGTGGCGCAGCAGGGCGGCGGTACCGAAGCCGGACCGCTGGGCGACCTCCTCGACCGGCAGGTCGCTCTCCTCCAGCAGCTCGCGGGCCCGCAGCACGCGCTGGTCGGTGAGCCACTGGTGCGGGGTGGTCCCGGTCTCGGCCACGAAGCGGCGCGCGAAGGTCCGCTCGGACATCGAGGCCAGGCGTGCCAGGTCGGCCACGGTGTGCTGGTCGTCGAGGCGCTCGGCCATGTGGGCCAGCACCTCCCCCAGCGACTCGCACTCGGTGGTCGGGACCGGCCGCTCGACGAACTGGCGCTGGCCGCCGTCGCGGTGCGGCGGCACGACCATCCGCCGCGCGATGCGGCCGGCCACGCCCGCCCCGAGCTCGGTGCGCACCAGGTGCAGGGCGGCGTCGATGCCGGCCGCGGTCCCGGCGCTGGTGATGATGCGGCCCTCCTGGACGTAGAGCACGTCGGGGTCGACCGTGGCGTGGGGGAAGCGCTCGGCCAGGTCGGCGGCGTGCCGCCAGTGAGTGGCGCACCGCCGGCCGTCGAGCAGCCCCGCGGCGCCGAGGGTGAACGCGCCGGAGCAGACCGACAGGATCCAGGCCCCCCGCTCGGCCGCCTCGCGCAGGACCCGGACCACCTCGGGCGACGGCTCCCGCGCGGCGCCGCTGGCGGGGACGGCGACGAGGTCGGCATCGGCCGCGGCGGCGAGCCGATGCGGCGCCGAGACCGTGGTGCCGTTGCCGGCGTCGAGGAGGCCGGGCCGCTCGGAGCACACCCGGTAGTCGAAGGGCGGGCAGCCGTCGTCGGTGCGGTCGATGCCGAAGACCTCGGCCAGGACCGCGTACTCGAAGAGCTGCACCGGCTCCTGGAGGAGCACGGCCACGGAGCGGAGAGCCATGCCCTGCAGTATGGCAGAAAATTGATGGAAAGCGACAGATCTGCCACTCGTGGCGGAATCTGTGTCAAGCGCAAGATCATGCCATGGACATCACCCAGCTCCTCGACATCGCCTCCCCCGTCGCCGCCGCCCTCCTCGTGACGGGCCCGGCGGTCTACTTGCTCGAGCGCACCCACCGGCGGACGTCACGCGCCGCGGGCGGCCGGCTCGGGCGCCCGCTCGGCGCCGACGACCCCGACGTCCGCCGCACCCGCGACGAGCTCCGCTTCCGCGCCGCCGACGAGCGCCGCCCCGCACCCACCCGGGGCACGGAGACGGCCCCGGTGCCGAAGCTCCGGGGCCGCCGTCACGTGTGGGTCAGCGCCCCCAGATGAGCCATCCGACGACGAGACCGACGACACCCGCCACCGCGTAGGGCGCGTAGGTGCGGGCCAGGACCGGCAGCACGGCCGAGCCGAGGTCCAGGGCGTCGTCGTCGGCCTTCGGCCGCGGGCTCGGAGCCGGTCGCGGCGCCGGGGAAGGCGTCGCGGCCGGAGCCGGGGTGGCTGCCGGCGCCGCGGCGGCTGCCGGCGCGGCCGACGCGGCCGGCTCGACCGGTGCCGGCGACGAGCTCTCGGCCGGTTCCGCGGCGGCGGGGGCCGCTCCGGAGCCGGCGAGCTCGCCCTCGATGCACGCGACGAACTGGCCGAGCAGCTTGTCCGAGACGTCCTGCATGACGCCGCGGCCGAACTGCGCCGGCTTGCCGGTGACCGCGAGGTCGGTGACGACGTCGACCAGGGTGCCGGTGCCCTCGGGCGTCAGCTGGATCTCGACGGTGGCCCCGGCCGTGCCGTTGCCCCGCTTGTCCTTGCCCTTGGCCTCGATCACCGCGTGGTGGGCGGCGTCGTCCTTCTGGACGAACTGACCCGAGCCCGAGTACTGCAGCGCGATCGGGCCCAGCTTGACCTTGACCGTCCCGCTGAAGTTCTCGCCGGAGGCCTCGGTGACGGTGGCGCCGGGGAAGCACCCGCCGACCCGCTCGAGGTCCATGAAGGTCGCCCACGTCGTGTCGACGTCCGCGGGGACCGTGAACTGGTGCTTCAGCTCCATGCGGGGATCAGCCCTCCATCGCCTTCTGGACGGCCCGGCGAGCGAGCACGCCCGCCAGGTGGCGCCGGTAGTCGGCGTCGCCGTTGAGGTCGCTCGGGGGGTTGGTCCCCTCCGCGGCCGCCGAGCACGCCTCGGCGAGGTCGGAGGCACCCTTGCCCACCAGGGCCTGCTCGACCGCGGTCGCCCGCAGCGGCGTCGAGCCCATGTTGGTGAGCCCGATGCGGGCCTCCGCGATGGAGCCGCCGTCGAGCCTGACCGTCGCGGCCACGGCCACGATCGACCACTGGTGCGAGACCCGGACGAACTTCTCGTAGGACGCGCCCCAGCCGGTGTGCTTCGGGATGCGGATCTCGGTGAGCAGCTCGCCGTCGCCGACGGAGGTCTCGAAGAGGTCCTGGAAGAACTCCGAGGCCGCCACGGTGCGCTCGCCGCCCGGCCCGACGACGACCAGGGTCGCCTCGAGCGCGAGCACCGGCGCCCCCACGTCACCGGCCGGGTCGGCGTGCACGAGCGCGCCTCCGACGGTGCCGCGGTGGCGGATCTGCGGGTCGGCCACGGTCTCGACGGCCTTGGCCAGGAGCAGCGCGTGCTCGCGGACCAGCGCGTCGTCGACGATGTCGCAGTAGGGCGTCATCGCGCCGATGGCGATGTGGTCGCCGCCGTCGCGCACCCCGCGCAGCGCCTCGATCCGGCCGAGGTCGACGACCTTCTCCGGGGCGTTGAGACGCATCCGCAGGATGGGCAGGAGCGACTGCCCGCCGGCGAGGACCTTGGCGTCGTCGCCGGCCTCGGCGAGGACCGAGAGGGCCTCGTCGACGCTGGTCGGCGCCACGTAGTCGAAGGAGGTGGGGATCACTGCGCTGCTCCGTCCGTCGTGCCGGCTGCCGGGTCCTGGTTGGGGGTGCCCTCGTCGAAGTGCGGCTGGGCGTCCGCGACGGGGGCGGCGTCCTGGGTACCGCCCGCGCTCTGGATGGCCTTCCACACCCGCTCCGGGGTGCACGGCATCTGGATGTCGTTGATGCCGAGGTGACGCACGGCGTCGACGATGGCGTTGACCACGGCCGGCGTCGAGGCGATGGTGCCGGCCTCACCGACGCCCTTGGTGCCGAGGGTGTTGGTCGTCGACGGCGAGGTGGTGTGCTCGCTGACGTAGCTGATCGTGTCGGCGGCCGTGGGGAGGGTGTAGTCGACGAACGAGCCCGACACCAGCGTGCCCTGCTCGTCGTACTCGGCGCCCTCCCAGAGGGCCTGGGCGATGCCCTGCACGAGCCCGCCGTGCATCTGGCCCTCGACGATGAGCGGGTTGATGATCGTCCCGATGTCGTCGACGCAGACGTACTTGCGCATCGTCGTGGCGCCGGTCTCGGTGTCGACCTCCATCGCGCACAGGTGGGTGCCGTGCGGGAACGAGAAGTTCACCGGGTCGAAGGTGGCGTCGGCGTCGATGCTCGGCTCGACCCCGTCGGGCAGGTCGTGCGCCGCGAACGTGGCGAGGGCGATGTCGGTGATGCCGACGCCCTTGTCGGTGCCGCGGACGGTGAACTGCCCGGCGTTGAACTCGATGTCGTCGACGCTGGCCTCGAGCATGTGCGCCGCGATGGGCCGCGCCTTCTCGATGACCTTGTCGGCCGCCCGCACGATGGCCTCGCCACCGACGACCAGGGAGCGCGACCCGTAGGTGTCGAGACCCTTGGGCGAGGTCTGGGTGTCGCCGTGCAGGACCTCGACGTTCTCGAACGGGATGCCGAGGCGGTCGGCGACGATCTGGCTCCAGGCCGTCTCGTGGCCCTGGCCGTGCGGGGTGGCCCCCGAGACAACCTCGACGGTGCCCGTGGCGAGCATCCGGATGCTGGCGCTCTCCCAGCCTCCGGCGCCGTAGCTGAGCGAGCCCAGCACGCGAGACGGAGCCAGGCCGCACATCTCGGTGAAGGTCGAGACACCCAGGCCCAGCTGCACCGGGTCGCCGGCCTCGCGGCGGCGCTTCTGCTCGGCGCGCAGCTCGTCGTACCCGAAGAGCTCGAGCGCCTTCTCGGTGGCGGCCTCGTAGTTGCCCGAGTCGTAGGTCATCCCGGCCACCGTGGTGAACGGGAACTCGTCCTTGGTGATCCAGTTCTTCTCGCGGATGGCGATCGGGTCGACCCCGACCTCGGCCGCGAGCTCGTCCATCAGGCGCTCGATGCCGTACGTGGCCTCGGGCCGGCCGGCGCCGCGGTAGGCGTCGACCCAGGTCTTGTTGGTCAGGACCGTCTGGCAGTTGAACTGGTAGGCCGGGAACTTGTAGATGGCGTTGAACATCCACGCACCCAGCACCGGGACACCGCCGCCGACGATGGCGACGTAGGCGCCGAGGTCGGCCAGCAGCTCGACCTTGAGGCCGGTGACGGTTCCGTCCTTCTCGGCCGAGAGGGTCAGCTTCTGCCACTGGTCGCGGCCGTGGTGGGCCGAGACCATCGACTCCGAGCGGGTCTCGGTGTACTTGCAGGGCTTCCCGAGCTTGCGGGCGACGGCGATGGTCGCGAACTCCTCCGGGGTGGTCTGGAGCTTGCCGCCGAAGCCGCCGCCCACGTCGGGCGCGACCACGCGGATCTTGGACTCCTGGATGCCCATCGTCGCGGCGATGGCGAAGCGCAGGATGTGCGGCACCTGGGTGGCCGACCACACGACCATCTGGTCGCCGGTGGGGTCCACGACCGTGGAGCGCGGCTCCATGAAGGCCGGGACGAGGCGCTGCTGGCGGTACTCGCGCTCGATGACGATGCCGCTCTCGCGGGCCTTGGCGATCGCCTCCTCGACGTCACCGCCACTGCCCTGCTCGGCGGAGTCGAGCCGCCAGAAGGCCGACTTGTTGGTGCCCAGGTCGGGGTGCGCGAGCACCTCGTCCTTCATGGCCTCCTTCATGTCGAGGACGGCCGGGAGCTCCTCGTAGTCGACGTCGACGAGCTCGGCGGCGTCGCGAGCCTGGGCGGCCGAACGGGCGACGACCACGGCGACGATCTCGCCGGCGCAGGCGACGCGCTCGATGCAGACCGGCAGGTGGGTGGGCGTCTTCTGGTCGGCGGTGATCGGCCAGGCGTTGATGTTGACACCCTGGGTGTCGGCCAGGTCCTTGCCGGTGAAGACCCCGACGACGCCGGGCGCGCCCTGGGCGGCCGCGGTGTCGATGTTCTGGATGTTGGCGTGGGCGAAGGGGCTGCGCACCATCGCGAGGTGCAGCATGCCGGGCAGGACCATGTTGTCGGTCCAGCGGGTGCGGCCGGTGATCAGGCGCGCGTCCTCCTTGCGGCGGCGGTCCTTGCCGACCTCGAGGGCCGGGCGGTCGTCGACGGCGGTCATCAGGAGTCGCTCCTCTCGCTGGACATGGCGCCCGCGGCGGCAGCGACCGCCTTGACGATGTTGTGGTAGCCGGTGCAGCGGCAGAGGTTGCCCTCCATGCCGTGGCGGATCTCGTCCTCGGTGGGGCTCGGGTTCTGGCCCACCAGGTCGATCGCCTGCATGATCATGCCCGGGGTGCAGTAGCCGCACTGGAGGGCGTGGTTCTCGTGGAAGGCCACCTGCATCGGGTGCAGCCGGCCGTCCTTCGCAAGGCCCTCGATCGTGGTGACCTCGTGCCCGTCGGCCTGGACGGCGAGCATGTTGCAGGACTTCACGCTCCGGCCGTCGAGGTGCACGGTGCAGGCACCGCAGTTGCTCGTGTCGCACCCGATCACGGTGCCGACCTTGCCCACGGTCTCCCGCAGGTAGTGGACCAGCAGCATGCGGGGTTCGACCTCGTCGGTACAGGACACGCCGTCGACTGAAACGGTGATCCGAGTCATCCTTGACTCCTTCGCGGGGGGATCCATCTCGTGCTCGTGATCTTGCTTCACGGGGCCCCGGTCGGCAAGGGGTTCCGTCGAAGGTGGCGACCGGGCCCGACGGCGCGGTTTCCCCTCAGGAAAGACCGGGCCGCTCCGGACGGGCGGGAGGAGCCGCTCAGACCATCCCGTGGTGGTGGATGGGGCCGCCGACGTCCTGGAGACGCGACCCCTGCCCACCCCACTGGAGGGCCACGATCTCGGCCGCGACCGACACGGCCGTCTCCTCGGGGGTGCGGGCTCCGAGGTCGAGACCGATCGGGCTGGACAGGCGCGCCAGCTCGGTGTCGGTGAGCCCCGCCTCGCGCAGCCGCTCGAGGCGGTCCTCGTGGGTGCGCCGGCTGCCCATGGCGCCGACGTACGCGACGTCGTCGAGCCGGAGGGCCACCTGCAGCACGGGCACGTCGAACTTGGGGTCGTGGGTGAGGACGCAGACCACGGTCCGGGCGTCGACCCGGCCGGCGTCGACCTCGGCCTCGAGGTAGCGGTGCGGCCACTCGACGACGACCTCGTCGGCGGCCGGGAAGCGGCTGTGGGTGGCGAACACCGGCCGCGCGTCGCAGACCGTGACGCGGTAGCCGAGGAAGGACCCGACGTGCGCGACGGCGGCGGCGAAGTCGATGGCGCCGAACACGAGCATCCGGGGTCGGGGGGCGAAGGCCGACACGAAGACGCGCATCCCCTCGCCGCGGCGCTCGCCGTCGGGCCCGTAGGTGAGGGTCTCGGTGCGGCCGGCGGCGAGGAGGCCGCGCGCGTCGTCGGTGACGGCACCGTCGGCGCGCGGGCTGCCGAGGCTGCGGGGCGGGTCGCCGTCGGGGGTCCCGGTGTCCTCGGGGCGGACGACGAGCCGGCGCCCGAGCCACGCGGGGTCGGGGTGCTCGATGACGGTGGCGACGGCCACGGGGTGTCCCGCGGCGACGTCGTCGGCGATCGCCCCGAGCTCGGGGAAGGTCTCCTGCGACACCGGCTCCACGAACACGTCGAGGATGCCGCCGCAGGTGAGCCCGACCGCGAACGCGTCGTCGTCGGAGACGCCGTAGCGCTGCAGCACCGGCGTGCCGTCGCCGACGACCTGCTGCGACAGCTCGTAGACCGCGCCCTCGACGCAGCCTCCCGACACCGAGCCGACGGCCTCACCGCCGGGCCCGACGAGCATCGACGCGCCGGCCGGGCGTGGCGCCGAGCGGAAGGTCGCCACGACGGTGCCGACACCGACCGTCTCACCCGCTCGCCACCAGCCCATGAGCTGGTCCAGGACGTCACGCACGTGCCACCACCTCCGTGAGCTGCTCGAACGCCGCCATCGAGTGGCCGGCGACGAAGTCGTCGACGTGCGGCAGCACCGCCATGATGCCCCCCTGGACCGGCTCGTAGCCCGTGCGGCCGCGGTGCGGGTTGGCCCAGACCACCCGGTGGGCGACCTGCGCGAGGCGCCGCACCTGCTCGCCGAGGGCCTCCGGCTGGTCGCGCTCCCACCCGTCGCTGAAGATCACGACCACGGCGCCGCGGGCCATCCCGCGCCGCCCCCAGCGGTCGAGGAAGACCTTGAGCCCCTCGGCCAGGCGGGTCCCGCCCGACCAGTCGGGGACGGCCGCGCCGGCCGCGACGATGGCGCGGTCGGGGTCGCGCTGCAGGAGCGGGCGGGTGATGTGGGTGAGGCGGGTGCCGAGGGTGAAGACCTCGGTGGGGACGTCGGAGACGCCGTAGGTGTGGGCCAGCCGGACGAGGGCGTCGGCGTAGGCGCTCATCGAGCCCGAGACGTCGATGAGCAGCACGACGCGGCGGGGCCGGGTGGTGCGGCGGCGCCAGGCGACCTCTCCCGGCTCGCCCATCCGGCGCAGCGTGGCGCGCAGGGTGGCGCGGGCGTCGACCTGGCCACGGCGGGCCCGCTCGTGGCGGTGCGCGCGGCGGCGCGGGGCGCGCGGGCGCAGGGAGCCGAAGAGGCGCAGCAGCTCCTCGCGCTCGGCCCGTGAGAGCTCGGCGACGTCTCGATGCCGCAGCACCTCGGTGGAGCTGGCGGCGGCCTTGACCACCTCGGTGTCGTCGCCGCCCTGGCCGGAGGCGTCCTCCCCGGTGAGGTCGGCCTGCGACATCTGGCGGCGCAGCGGCTCGCGCGCCTTGGTGCCCGCCCGGGTGCCGCCGAACCACTCGGCGAAGACCAGGTCGTGGCGCTCCAGGTCGGCGGGCGACCCGCAGAGGGTGCCGCGGCCCGCGTGGTAGACCGCGGCGGGATCCTCGAGGCCGGCGGCGGCGACGGCCTCGAGGTAGGTGCGCTCGCGGTCGGCGGTGACGTTGACCCCGGCCGCGCGCAGGGCGCGGGCGAAGCCGAGCAGCACCTCGTCGGCGCCGCGGACGTGCTCGGCGGCGTCGAGGCGGTGCTGGGCGATGCTCACGCGGGCTCCGTCCGGGGGGCTCGGCTCACGGGGTGAGGAGCTCGTCGAGGGCCTTCTTGACCCGCTCGGCGTCCTCGCGGTACTTCACCGCGACCCCGAGGGTGGCGGCCGCGGTGGCGGTGTCGAGGGTCCGGGTGCCGAGCTCGTGCAGGGCGCGGGCCCAGTCGAGGGTCTCGGCGACGCCGGGCGGCTTGAGCAGCTCGCGGTCGTCGCGGATGCGGTGCACGGCTCGCACGACCTGCTCGGCCAGCGCCTCGGGCACCTCGGGGGCGCGGGTGCGCACGATGGCGAGCTCGCGCTCGATGCCGGGGTGCTCGAGCCAGTGGTAGAGGCAGCGCCGCTTGAGCGCGTCGTGCAGCTCGCGGGTGCGGTTGGAGGTGAGGACCACCACGGGCGGCGTCGCGGCCGCGACGGTGCCGAGCTCGGGGATGGTGACCTGCCAGGTCGAGAGGACCTCGAGCAGGAAGGCCTCGAACTCGTCGTCGGCGCGGTCGACCTCGTCGATGAGCAGGACCGCGGGCGCCTCACGCAGCGCCCGCAGCACGGGCCGGGCCAGCAGGAAGCGCTCGTCGAAGAGGTCGGCCTCGAGGGCCTGGACGTCCTGCGGGGCACCGGCCGAGGCCTCGAGCGCCCGCACGTGCAGGATCTGGCGCGGGAAGTCCCAGTCGTAGAGGGCCTGGCTGGCGTCGATGCCCTCGTAGCACTGCAGCCGGATGAGCGGCAGGTCCATCGACTCGGCGAGGGCCTCGGCGAGCGCGGTCTTGCCGGTGCCGGGCTCGCCCTCCATGAGCAACGGCCGGCCGAGGCGCAGCGAGAGCCAGGTGACCGTCGAGAGGGCGTCGTCGCTGAGGTAGCCCACCTCGCCGAGCGCGGTGGCGAGGTCGGTCGCCGAGTCGAACGTCGTGCGGGGGTCCATGGGCCCAGCATCACCCACCGGCGGCCGGTTCGGAAGGAGCACTCTCACAGCGGACGGGTCGGCTGTCGAGGTGGGAGCCGGTGTCGTCAGCGCAGCCGCGCGAGCGCCGAGACCAGCTCAGCCACCCCGACGACCGCGAGGACGACGGTCAGCGCCAGCGGCAGCCGTGCGTCGGCCAGCACCGAGAACCGGGGGTCCTGCGGGTGCTCGCGCGCCAGGCGGCGCGAGCGCAGCGCCGAGGTCACGACCCAGCCGGCGAGGACGGCGACCAGGGCCAGCGGGACGAGGACGGTGGCGCCGAGGGTGTCGACCGTCAGCCGGCCGACGGTCAGCGCGCCGACGCCCAGGGCCAGCCCGGTGCGGCGCCAGGCCAGCGTGGTGCGCTCCTGCTGGGCGCCGCGGTCGGCCCGGGTCATCCGGCGGAGCCGCCGAGCAGGGCGCTCACCGCCAGCACGACCCCCACGACGACGAGGGCCACGACGACGACCGGCATCGCGGGGTTGGACGGGAGCGGGGCCTCCTCGCGCAGGGCGCGCTCGATCCGCATCCAGCCCGCGAAGGCGGTCACCGCCACGACGATGCCGGCCAGCGCGAGGAGCGCCGACAGCAGGCCCTGGACGGTGTCCTGGAGCGGCAGGTCGAGGGCGTCGAGGGCGGCGGCCCCGGCGAGCAGCGCGAGCCCGGTGCGGATCCAGGCCAGGAAGGTGCGCTCGTTGGCGAGCGAGAACCGCGCGTCGGGGTCGGTGCCGTGGCCGTAGACGCGGGCCGGCCACCGCTTCTTCTCGCTGTTCATGCCCCCATCATGGCGAAGCGCCGGGCAGGTCCTGGGGGGTGTCGGCGTCCCGCCCGCTGGCGAGGTCGCCGCACTCGACCGGCCGCGGCGGATGGGCAGCCAGGTAGTCACGCGCGCCACGGTCGCCGGTGGCGGCGGCGGCCACCCCGTCCCAGTGGCCGCGGCCCAGGACGACCGGGTGGCCGGCGGTGCCGGCGAAGGTGGCGCGCAGCAGCATCCCGGGACCCAGGCCCCGGCCGGCGTTCAGGACCCGGCGGTACACGCGGGTGCCGACGTCGGGGAGGTCGACGAGGGTGACCAGAGCGGCGTCGACGTCGGGCGCTGCCGTGGCGGCGAGCTCGCGCAGCCCGGCGCGGAGCGAGACCCCCATCCCGTCGGCCCAGCCCGTGGCGACCACGACGGACGCGCCGGCGGCGGTGGCGGCCGGTCCGGCCTCGGCGGCGGAGGCCCCGAGGACGACGACGACGCGCTCGAGGCCGGCGTGCAGCAGCCGGTCGAGGGTGGTCTCGAGCAGCGTCGGCCCGTCGCGGTCGGGGCGCACCAAGGCCTTGGGCCCGCCCATCCGCCGGCCGGCGCCGGCCGCCAGGAGCAGGCCCACGGTCGTCATGCGGCCAGCCTGCCACGGCGCTCGACCGGCCGCGGGCGCCCGCGCTGGCTACCGTGGGCCCGGTGGTGCACACCCTGAGCGCGCGCGACGCCCGGCGGGTGGCCGTGCGGGCGCAGCTCCTCACGGCCGACCGTCCGGTGGACGCCCTCGAGGTGGTGCGGCACCTGACCCTGCTGCAGATGGACCTCACGGCGCACGTCGCACCCAACGCCGACCTGGTGCTCTGGAGCCGGCTCGGGGACGCCTACTCCCCCGGCGTGCTCGACGAGCTGCTCGAGTCCCGGGCGCTGGTCGAGGTCGAGGGCTACCTGCGCCCGACCGAGGACGTCGCCCTGTTCCGGGCCGGGATGGCCGCCTGGCCCGGGGTCGAGCCGCTCAGCGAGTGGCGACGCGAGCTCGAGGCCTGGGTCGAGGCGAACCGGGCCTGCCGGGAGGACATCCTCACCCGGCTCCGCTCGGAGGGCCCGTTGCCCGCGCGCGAGCTCCCGGACACCTGTGTCGTGCCCTGGCGCTCGTCGGGGTGGACGAACAGCAAGAACGTGCAGCGGATGCTCGACCTGATGGAACAGCGCGGCGAGGTGGCGGTGTCGTCGCGGGAGAACCGGGAGCGCACCTGGGACCTCGCCGCCCGGGTGCACCCGGACGGGCCGACGGTCCCGTGGGAGGAGGCCGAGGCCGAGCGCGACCGCCGGCGGCTGCTCGCCCTCGGCATCGCCCGGGCGCGGGTCACCTTCCCGCCCGGGGAGCCGAACCACGTCGGGGCCGCGGGCGAGGAGGCGGTCGTCGAGGGGGTGCGTGGGCGGTGGCGGGTCGAGCCGCGCTACCTCGAGGGGTCCTTCACGGGCCGGACCGCGCTGCTCTCGCCGCTGGACCGGCTCATCCTCGACCGCAAGCGGATGGCCGAGCTGTTCGGGTTCGACTACCAGCTCGAGATGTACAAGCCGGCCGCGCAGCGACGGTGGGGCTACTTCGCGCTGCCGGTGCTGCACGGCGACCGGCTCGTCGGCAAGGCGGACGCGCAGACCGACCTGGCCGCGGGGGTGCTGCAGGTCCACGCGGTGCACTGGGATGCGGGGCCGACGGCGGCGATGCGCGACGGGGTGCGGCGCGAGCTGCGTTCGCTGGCAGCCCTGCTCGACGTCGAGGTCCAGGGCCCACCCGCCTGAGGCGTGGACGCGCCGGCCCGGAGGATGGCTAGGCCGAGGTCCGCAGCGGCTCGAGGGCGGCCAGGACGAGGTCGAGGCCGAACATGAACTCCTCCGTCGGGTCGTAGCCGGCGGCGACGAGCCCCGCGGCGGACTCGTTGAGGTAGGGGAACTCGTCGGCCGGCAGCTGGGGCAGGAAGACGTCCTCGGTGATGCCGGAGAACTCGTCGGCGGTGTCGAAGGGCAGGCTGGCCGCCTGCAGGGCGAACCCGTAGACGTAGACGTCGAGCAGCCAGTTGGCGTGGGTCGCCATCACGACCGAGAAGCCGGCTCGGCGCAGGCAGGCGGTGACCGCTTCCCGGTGTCGCAGGTGGGCGAGCCCCGGCGTGGTCCGCGACTCCATCAGCCCGACCGCCCACGGGTGGCGGGCGAGGACCTGCCGGGCCGACTCCGACCGCTGCCGCATCGCGGACTGCCACTCGGCACCCTCGCGCGGGAGCTCGATCTCGGCGAACACGACGTCGATCATCGCGTCCAGCAGCTGCTCCTTGTTCGCGACGTAGTGGTAGAGCGACATCGCGCCGGCGCCGAGCGCGTCGGCGAGGCGGCGCATGCTCAGCCCCTCGACCCCCTCCCGGTCGGCCAGCCGGATCGCCTCGGTCACGACCCGCTCCTTGCTCAGCCCCGCGTCCGACGCTGGGCCTCGCTGCTTCCTCCCGGACACGGGTCTCCTCTCGTCGGCGGCTTGACGATCGTACGCCGTACGGTCATAGTACGTCGTACGACGTACGCTGTACGACAACGGCGCGAGCCGCCGCAGACCTCAGGAGGACCGACAGTGGGTACCGAACGACGACCGGGCGGGGAACCGCCCGCACAGGAGGCCGACGACCTCGGCACCGACCGGATGGGAGCCGCGGTCAGGCACCGCTACGGGCCGCCGTCGGTGGTCGAGACGCGCGAGGTCGCGCGGCCCCGAGCCGGCCGGGGCGAGGTGGTCGTCCACGTCGGCGCGGCCTCCGTGCATCCCGGCGACCACTTCGTCACGACCGGCGAGCCGTACGTGGCGCGCCTGGCCTTCGGGCTCCGCCGGCCGCGGCACGGCATCCTCGGCCGGGACCTCGCGGGCGTCGTGGCAGCGGTCGGGCCCGGCGTCACCGCACTGCGTCCCGGCGACGAGGTCTTCGGGTGGAGCACCACCGGGGCGCTCGCGCAGTACGCCCGCGTCCCGGCCGAGCAGCTCGTGGCCGTGCCGGCCCGCCTGTCGGTCGCGGCCGCCGCGACCGTCCCCACGTCGGGCATCGCCGCGTTGCAGGGCCTGCGCGACAACGCCGACCTGCGTCCTGGGCAGACGGTGCTGGTCACCGGGGCGTCCGGCGGAGTGGGCTCCTTCGCGGTCCAGATCGCCAAGGCCTTCGGCGCCGAGGTGACCGGCGTGTGCAGTACCCACAACCTCGAGCTGGTGCGGGCGCTCGGAGCCGACCACGTCGTCGACTACACGAGCACCGACGTCACCCGCGCCGGGCAGCGGTACGACGTCATCCTCGACCCGGTCGAGGCCCATCCGCTGGCCGACATGCGCCGCGCGCTGACCTCCACCGGCACCCTCGTCCCGCTCAGTGGGCGCGGTGGCCGCTGGCTCGGCCCGCTCCCCCGGATCGCCGCGGCCCGTGCGCTGTCCGTCGTCACCCGCCAGCGGCTGAGGCCCCTGGTGTCGGTGGCGAAGCGGCAGGACCTGCTCGCCCTGGCCGACCTCCTGGCCACCGGTCAGGTCACGCCGCTCGTCGACCGCACCTACGCCCTCGACGACGCGGCCGAGGCCCTCCGCTACGTCGGGGCGGGCCACACCCGGGGGAAGGTCGTCGTCCTCCCCTGACGACCGGGGCCCCGAGAACCAGCCTCACCCCGTGCCGACGCACCCCCGACCGGCCGCCACCCCGGCGGACGGCCCATCCCCCGAAAGGCAGAACCGATGACCATCCGCACCGACACCCCTCGCCTCGCCGAGAGCCCGCACATCCCCGTGCAGGCCAAGCTGGCGGCCGCCTGGACGAGCTTCATGTTCCTCGTCATCTACATCGACTACTTCCACCTCTACCAGCCCGGCGAGATCGACGTGATCCGCGGCGGCGACATCTTCGTCTTCGAGATCACCGGGACGCTGGTGACGATCTTCTTCGCGCTCATCGCGGTACCGACCCTGATGGTGCTGCTCTCCGTGACGCTGCCCGCCCGGGTCAACCGCGCCACGAACCTCGTCGTCGCAGCGCTCTTCATCCCCATCTGCGCGTTCAACGCGGCGGGGTCCTCCTGGGACTGGGCCCTCTACTACGCCGTCACGATCGGGGTCGAGGTGGCGATCCTCGCGTTCATCCTGCGCTCCGCCTGGCGGTGGGGCGCCACGTCGCAGCGCGACCTCGTAGACCGCGTCCGGGGCCACTCCCTCCCCGGGTCCGTGCCCCAGGCATGACCTCCCGGCTCGGCCGTCAGGCGCCGCTGGCGCGGTTCCCCGCGGCCCGGTGGACCTGAGGGGTCCTTCGACAGCGTGCCCGTCCGCCCCGACGGCTGCCGCGTAGAGTTTCGCCGATCATTCCGACCCCCCAGGGAGCAGGCCCGTATGCCCGGCATCGCCCTCGTCACCGGCACCTCCAGCGGGATGGGCCTGGTCGCCGCCGTCGACCTCGCCCGGGCGGGGCTGACCGTGGTCGCCACCATGCGTGACCCGCAGCGTGCCGGCGCGCTGCGGAAGGCGGCGGCCGCCGCAGGAGTGGAGCTCGACGTCCGGCAGCTCGACGTCACCGACGAGCCGGGGATGGCGGCCTGCGTGGAGGGCGTGCTGCGTGACCACGGGCGGATCGACGTGCTGGTGAACAACGCCGGGCGGGGATGCGTGGGGACGGCCGAGCAGCTGAGCATGGACACCGTGCGCGAGCAGCTCGAGGTGAACTACCTGGGCGTCGTGGCCCTCACCAAGCTGGTGCTCCCGGGGATGCGCGAGGCCGGCTCCGGACGCGTCGTGACCGTCACGAGCGTGGGAGGGGCGGTCGGGCAGCCGTTCGCGGACGCCTACTGCGGGGCCAAGTTCGCGGTCGAGGGGTTCATGCAGTCCCTGGCCGTGGTCGCCGAACGGTTCGGGGTGTGGGTGTCCGTCGTCGAACCCGCGGCGGTGGCCTCCGACTTCGTCGGCAACGTCGCGCGACCGCCCGAGGAGCCCGGGCCCTACGACGGGTTGCTGGCCGCCTACCTCGCCCGCAGTCAGGCCGCCTTCTCCAGCGCGCAGAGCGCCGCCGACGCGGGAGCGGCCATCGCGGCCTGCGCCACGGCCGAGACGTTTGCGTTCCGGTGGCAGACCTCTCCCGGGGCAACCGCCTTCGTCGGCATGTCGCTCGCCGACCTCGACGGTGAGCGTGTGCTCGGCGCCACCCGCACGTGGATCTCCTGAGTACGTCGCTCACGGCGGCGGTTCGACCGCGGGTCGCTGACGCACCGTTCGCTGCCAGGCGCTCCCCCTGTCCATGGTGGAAGCGGTGGAACTACCGCGGTAGCAGTAGGAATGCTACCGCAGTAGCATGGTCACCATGAAGTTGAGCATCAGCTTGTCCGATGAGGATGTCGCCGCCTTGGATCGCTACGTGCGGGCGGCGGGAGCGCCGTCCCGCTCGGCCGCGATCCAGCAAGCCATCCGCATGCTGGGGGACCCTGAGCTGGAGGACGCCTACGCCGCCGCGTGGGATGAATGGCAGGCGTCCGGAGAGGCCGCCGCGTGGGAGGTCGCCACTGCGGATGGGCTTGCCGATGCTGCGCGGTGAGATCCGCCTGACCGACCTGGACCCCGCACGGGCCAGCGAAGCGAACAAGCGTCGCCCGGCGGTCATCGTGAGCAACGACCGCGCCAACGCCAGCGCCGCACGACGAGGCCGTGGGGTGGTCACCATCGTGCCGGTCACCAGCAACATCGCGCACGTCCACCCATTCCAGGTCCTGTTGGACGCCCACGAGACGGGGCTTCGTGTTGACTCCAAAGCGCAAGGCGAACAGATCCGTTCGGTCTCCGTGGAGAGCTTGGGCCAGGTCATCGGCAGGGTCCCCGTCCATCAGATGGCCCAGCTGGACGACGCCCTCCGCCTCCACCTGCAGCTCTGAAGCTCGGCGGGACATCAACGGCAGGAGCGGACGGATCAGCTCGCAGCCGAGAGTCGTACAGAGTGAGCAGGTGCGACGGTGACGTGGTTGCGAACCATCGGTGCCATCAGGCGGAGGACGTGGTCGAACGAAAGCGCCTCTGGCGTCGCCCCCTCCACCCGGGTCGCGAGGACCGAGCTGAACGAGGGCTTCCGCTTCGCGGGGCGAGGGGGTTTGCTGTCCCCATGGACAGCACGATGCAGCCGACCCCCCTCCTCATCAGCCAGATCCTGCGGTTCGGGACGACGCTGCACGCCGACCAGGAGGTCGTGACCTGGACAGCCGACGGCGCGCGCCGCGCCACCTACGCGGAGGTCGGGCGGCAGGCGGCCCAGCTCGCCCATGCCCTCCACGGCCTCGGCGTCGAGGGCGACGACCGGGTCGCCACCTTCATGTGGAACAACGTGGAGCACTTCGTCACGTACCTCGCCGTGCCGTCCATGGGCGCGGTGCTCCACGCCCTGAACATCCGGCTGTTCCCCGAGCAGATCGTCTACGTCGCGAACCACGGTGGCGCGAAGGTCGTCATCGTCGACAACACCCTCGCGGCCCCGTTCGCCACGCTGCTCGCCCACCTGCCCAAGGTCCGCCACGTCGTCGTCAACGGCCCGGTCGACGACGACACCCGCGCCGCGCTGGCCGCGCCGGAGCACGTCGAGGGGGTGCACGACTGGTCCACGCTGCTCGAGGGGCGGCCGACGACGTACGACTGGCCCGAGGGCCTCGACGAGAACTCCGCCTCGTCGATGTGCTACACCTCCGGGACCACCGGCAACCCCAAGGGCGTCTCGTACTCGCACCGCTCCAACTACCTGCACGCGGTGACGACTGCGATGACGACCGACGTCCGTCAAGGCGATCGGCTGCTCGTCGTCGTCCCGCTCTTCCACGCCAACGCGTGGGGTTTCCCCTACCTCGCGATGGCGGTGGGCGCCTCCCTCGTCATGCCGGACCGCTTCCTCCAGGCGGCCCCACTCGCGACGATGATCGAGAGCGAGAAGGTCACCTACGGAGCCGGTGTGCCGACGATCTGGCTGGACCTGCTCCACCACCTCGAGGAGAACACGGTCGACGTCTCGACGTGCCGCGGGCTCATCGTCGGCGGGTCGGCCGCGCCGCCCGCGATGATGAAGGCGTTCAAGGAGCAGCACGGCATCACCATCCTCCATGCGTGGGGCATGACCGAGATGTCCCCGATCGGCACCGCCGCCGTGCCCCCGGCCGCGGTGGAGGAGGGCTCGGACGCCTACTGGGACTACGCGACCTCCCAGGGACGGCTCGTCCTCGGCGTCCAGGGCCGGCTCATCGGTCCGGACGACGGCGAGGTGCCGTGGGACGGCGAGAGCGTCGGCGAGCTCGAGGTCCGAGGACCCTGGATCACCGGCTCCTACAACGCTTTCGGCGGCGAGTCGGAGACCGAGCTCGCCGAGATGGACGCCAAGTTCCACGACGGGTGGCTGCGGACGGGAGACGTGGGCACGCTGACTCCGGACGGCTTCCTCCGGCTCACCGACCGCGCCAAGGACGTCATCAAGTCCGGCGGCGAGTGGATCAGCTCGGTCGACCTCGAGAACGCGATCATGGCGCACCCGGACGTGCTCGAGGCCTCCGTCGTCGGAGTGCCGGACGAGCGGTGGGGCGAGCGTCCCCTGGCCACCGTCGTGCTCAGGGAGGGAGCCTCGGCCACCCCTGAGTCGCTGCGCGGGTTCCTCGAGGACAAGCTCGCGCGCTGGCAGCTGCCCGAGCGGTGGGCGCTCATCGACGAGGTGCCGAAGACGAGCGTCGGCAAGTTCGACAAGAAGGTGCTGCGCCGCCGGTACGCCGAGGGTGAGCTCGCGGTCCAGACCCTAGACTGAGCCCAGCACCGTCGCGGGTCGAGCTGCACGCTCCCTGACGGCGGCCCCGGATCATCCGCCGGTCACGCTGATGGCGCGCAAATCCGCTCGTGACATGGATGTATCCGCGCCATCCATCAGTTTCCGCGTCATCACCGTGACGACGCGGAAGCTGGCGCTCATCGGCCGCGGCGCCCGCCCTCTCCGCGGCAATAGCGGACGTGTTGCAGATGCGTTCCTACGTCAACACGACGAACC
>NZ_LMSE01000004.1:183156-277693 GCF_001428065.1 Nostocoides sp. Soil756 | reverse complement strand
GAGCAGTCGCCCTGAGCGCAAAACGGGCCCCACGCCAGCCGTCGTCTTCCTTGAACGCGGCAGATCCGGACGGGCCAACGCCGTCAGATGGCACGGCTCATCCTCAGCGCGTGCGCCTCAACCGTCCCGTCGTCGGCCATGACGTAAGGGACACGGCCCCGAACGACAAAGCCGCGAGCGAGGTAGAACGGGATCCCGAGGTTGTTGCCTTCTGTCACCGAGACCCACTGTTCCGTCGCGCCTACTGACTTCTGCTGCTCGGTGACGAAGTCGAGCAGCAGAGTGCCAATGCCCTGGCCTCGAAGCGCCAAGTCGAGGTAAAGCACATACACGTTGCCGGCCGTACCCTCGCTGATCCCCCCGCCCGCAGCACCGACGACGCCACCCGCCTCCGAGACCGCGACGACGTACCCCAACCATCGCGGTTCATCACCGGCCGTGGCGATCTCTTGGCGCACCCGCGTTGGGTTGTAGTACTCCTGGGCGCGCCGCTCGATGTTGGCTGAAGTGAGCAGACCGTCCGACGACACCGCGAAACCCTCGCGGCACACGTCGCAGATTGCCTCCTCTTCCCCAGCCCGAGCCAAGCGGATCTCGTAACTCGGCACGCCCTCGCCTCTCGCCACAATCGCGAAGCATAGGAGAGGCAAACGGCGACTGCGTGCCTCCAGCAAGAGCCCGCTCATCGGCGGATCCCGATGATTGCGGGGGCAGCGCACCGCGCTCAGGCGGGGAGCCGGTGCTGCGGCTCGGTGGTGCGGGTCGCGCCGTTCGGACCGTGCCAGGTGACGATGCCGTCGGGACCGAGGACCGGTCGCCAGCGCCCTTGCTGCTTGAAGCGATGATGTCGCCGACAGAGGGCCTCGAGGCCGGTCGGCGTGGTCGCGCCCGCCGGCCAGGGTCTGGCGTGGTCGAGGTCGCAGCGCTCCGCCGGCCGGGAGCAGCCCCACATCCGGCAGGTGCCGTCGCGGGTGGTGACGAAGTCGGCGATGCCCTTCGGCGGCCGGTACGCGCCGCTGGTGTGAGCGGCCAGAGTGCCGGTCTCGGCGTCGAGGACGGCCCGGGCGACGTCCATCGGGAGGGTCTTGAGGAGGTTGGCCAGCGTGGCCGCGTCCACCCAGCCCAGGCCCGGGAGCTGGGTGCCGGAGACCGCGAACCCGGGCGAGACCTCGGCCATGACGCTCGTCAGGTCGCCATCGGCCTCGGCCGGCACCTCGACCCAGGAGAGCTCCTCCCGGGTGGCAGGGTCGAGGTCGCCGTAGCGGACCTCCTCGCCGGTGACGGCGTCGATGATGGTCTCGTCGTCTCCCCAGTCGACCCGGAAGCGCTCCCCGGGAACGGTCTCGGGCGCGGGCCGGTCGGTGACCACGGGGATGCCGAGGGTCACCTGCGCGGTCACCGTGACGTTGCGCAGCACGAGGTCGGTCAGGGCGTCGGCTCGGGACTCCGGCACGGACAGGCTCTCGTCCTGCGCCCGGTACTCCCCCGCGAGGGACTCGACCGCCGACCACATCGCGGCCGACGTGGCCGTGGGCAGCGACGCGAACCAGTCGGTCAGGCCGTCGACGCCGGCTCTGGCCTCGACGCAACGGCCCTTCTTCGTCAGGGCGGCGTGGGCGGCGACCTGGGCCGCCGCCACCGTCGTGGCCACCCGCCGGGCCTCGGCGGCCACCCGCGCCGGGTCCATGGCAGCGAGGCGGGGTGCGAGCCCGGCATCCACCCGGAGACACGCCTCGACGTCGAGACCGGCGCAGGCGTCGACCACCTTCTGCGCGGTCGCCGCGGGGACCTCACCACCGAGCAGGAGGTCGCGGACCCGCGGGAACCGCTCGCCCAACGCGGCGCCGAGAGCGGCCTTGCGCCCGGCCACACCCTCGGTCAGCCCGGTCGCCAGCGACATCTGCGCTGCCGCCATCGCGTCCATGTACCCCACCGGGTGGACCCGCTCCCATGACCCGGAGCGCATCGTGGTCTCCACCCGGGCTCCCCACGCCCCCGCCACGGCGACGAGCGCATCCGCCGCATTGGCCAGCCCCTGGGCCTCACCGGCGAGCTCGAAGGCCTCGTCCGGCGCCAGCCCCCGGCCGGCATCGGACAGCTCACGGCCGAGCAGCGCGCACTCCGCGCGCAGTGCCGCGATGCGGCTGCTGACCTGGCCCCTGTCCATGCCTCATCGTACCGAACATCCGTACGAACGGCAAGCATTCATCCACAGCAGTTTCCCTGCCGTACAGACGATTTGCTCCCGATGGGGGGGCAAGCACGAGGCCGGCTCAGCCCAGCTCGGCCTCCAGCGCGGCGACGATCCGCGGGCGCAGCTCCTGGGGCGCGATGACGGCGTCGACCGACCCGACCCGCACGGCGCGGTGGATGTCGTGGACCCGGTCGAACTCGGAGGCGACCTTGCCGAGCATCTCGGAGCGCACGGCCTGCCGCACGGTGGCGAGCTCACTGGCGAGCACCGGCCGCGACGCGGCGTCGGCCTCGCGCATCCGAGCCTCGAGGTCGGCCACCCGCGGGTCGGCCGCCGTACGGGCGTCGACGTCGCGGGCGAAGACGACCGCAGCCGCCGGAGCCCCGCCGATGACCGACGCGAACGAGCCCTCGACCGCCAGCACCGTCATCCGCTCGTTGAGCGCCTTGGAGAAGACCACGAAAGCCCCTCCGTGGTAACGGGACACGACGACGAAGACGATCGGGCCCTCGAAGTTGACGATGGCCCGGCCGATCTCGGCGCCGTACTCGAGCTGGAGGCTGCGCATCGAGTCGGGCGACCCGTCGAAGCCCGACAGGTTCGCGAGCACCACCAGCGGCCGGTTGCCCGAGGCCGCGTTGATGGCGCGCGCCGCCTTCTTCGAGGAGCGCGGGAACAGCGTGCCGGCGGTGTAGGTGTCGGGGCCGTCGGTGGGAGGGAAGCCGCGACGCGGCACGTTGCGCGACTCGATCCCCAACAGCGACACCGGGATGCCGCCGATCCGGGCGTCGTACACGACCGCGGTCTCGGCGTCGGCCATCCCTGCCCAGCGCTCGAGCGTGGCGTGGTCCTGGTCGGCGACCGCCCGCATCAGGGTGCGGATGTCGAAGGCCTTCTTGCGGTCGGGGTTGGTGGCGGGCGAGAAGATGTCGCCGACGGTCGTGAAGTCGCTGCCCTCGAGCGCGTGCGGGTAGGTCGTGACGTCGCGCTCGACCGGGTCGGTGGTCGGCGCCCGCCGCGGCCCGGCCTCGCCCGGCGCCACCCACGTCGACTCGTAGTGGGCCAGCAGCACCCCGTACGCGTCGACGAGGTCCTTGGCCCAGTACTGCGCCTGCCCGTTGGGGCCCATGACGCGGTCGTAGCCGCCGATGCCGAAGTTGTCCTCGGCCGAGACCCCGCCCGAGAAGTCGAGCGACTGCTTGCCGGTGAGCACCATGGCCGAGTCGGGCGTCATCACGAGGATGCCCTTGGTGTGCATGAGCATCGTGGCCTCGGCGTTCCAGTACGGCTGCGCCCCGACGTTGATTCCCGCCACCACGACGTTGATCTCGCCGCCGGCCTGGGTGAACTCGATGATCCGCTTGAGGGCCTTGGCGACCCAGTCCATGTTCTCGGTGCCGGAGTCCATCGAGATGCGCGCCCCGGCCGAGAGGGCGAACCACTCGACGGGCAGCCCGCGCTCCTCGGCCAGGTCGATGGCGGCGATGACGCGCCGGCACTCGGGCTCGGCCACGGCCCCCAGCGCCCTCAGCGGGTCGCCGCAGAGCAGGACCCGGGTGACGCCCTCGGGGTGCAGCCGGGTCGGGGTGGTGACGACGCCGCAGATCATCCCGGCCGTGTTCTGCCCGTAGGGGCGGTCCACGGGCACGAGCCGGCCGGTGTCGTCGAGGTCGTACTCGA
The DNA here is from genome assembly GCF_001428065.1 of Nostocoides sp. Soil756. Classification (GTDB taxonomy): domain Bacteria; phylum Actinomycetota; class Actinomycetes; order Actinomycetales; family Dermatophilaceae; genus Phycicoccus. The sequence continues at coordinate 273,819 of NZ_LMSE01000004.1, read as the reverse complement.
CCGCCTCGCCGCCTCCGCCGGCGATCATCGACACGAGCTCATAGGGGTAGACGAGCCCCCGTCGCCGGGCGCGCACGACCTTCTCGGCGTAGGCGTCGAGGGGTGCGAGGCGCTCGGTGGGCGGCTGCTCGACGGCGAAGGTGACGCCCGAGCCCGGCTGGTAGGTGAACCGCGCGCAGATGGGGACGGTGTGGCCGTGGTCGGCCGCGATGGAGCCCTCGATCCGCACCTCCTCGATGCCGGCGCCGGCCGTGAGCGGGGCGACCTTGCCCTGGATGGCGGTGAGCTGGTCGAGGTCGGCCTCGACCGGGGGCCAGATGTGCAGCCACACGTGGTTCATGTCGAGCCGCGAGCCGCCACCCATCGACCCGCGTGCGCGCCGGATCGCCTCGAGGCAGTTGGCCAGGGCGCGCTCGACGTGCGGCAGCGCGGTGATGCGTCCTTCGTCGTCGCGCACGACCACGAGCTGGCGGACCTGGGCCAGGGCGACGAGCCGCTGGTCCTGGGAGTTGCCCGCGGCGACCGCGTGCAGCAGCAGGACGTCGTCAGGTGCCTCGAGCCGGGTGAGCTCGAAGTCGCGCAGCCGCCACAGGTTGAGCCGGCGCCCCACCATCGGGTGCACACCCCGCACCGGCAGGTCCTCGTCGAGGGTGCCGTCGGGCTGGGCGCGGAAGGTGAAGTAGCCGACCTCGCGCCCGTCGTCGGTGACGACGCCGACGGCCACCCGGCGGCAGACGAGCGCGAACGGCATCGCGACCAGCCGCTCGGCCAGCAGGGCCGAGGTGGCGTCGGGGTCCTCGGGCGCGTCGGGGACGTGCAGGTAGAGGTCGACCACGGCGTCGTGGCCGGCGGCGCGCTGCTCGACGGCCCGGCCCAGCAGCCCGGCCAGCGGCCCGTCCGGCGTCAGCTCGTCGACCGTCCCGATGGTGGTGACCAGGCGGGTGTCACGGTCGTCGAGGCGGTAGTCGGCCACCGTGACGGCCCGGCCGTCGACCGACTCCTCGTGCAGCCCCTCGAGGTGGTACTCGCGGTAGTGCCGCTTGACCAGGACCTCGAGCATCGGCTCACGCGCGGCGACACCGCGCCGCAGCCGCTCGCCGAGGAAGCGGACGATGCGCTCGGGGATGTCGGCCAGGGCGTCGACGCGCGCAGTGCGGTCGGGCCCCGGTGGGAGAGCATCGATCTCGTCGAGCTCGGCGCCGACGGACCCGAGCACCGAGGCGCGGTCGGCGTCGACCAGCGGCTGGTCGAACCAGCGGAAGCGCACGCTGCGCGCCAGGTCGCCGACCACCGGGAAGCGCAGCTGCGTGGCCAGCACGAGGCGGTCGAGCAGGTCACGCGCCTCGACGTCGGCCGGAGCGGCCGGGGCCGGCTCGGCCAGCCAGCGCCGCAGGATGGCGGTCGCCATGGTGAGCTCGGGCGTCGAGCGCTGCTGAGCCAGGAAGATGCGGAAGACCGCACCTTCGAGGTCGGGCGTGCGCTCCAGGCCGTCGACGCCGTGGTGGAGCAGCACGCGCTCGAGGCGCCCCACGAAGTCGGCCGGCAGCGCGCCGCGCTCGGGGTCGAGGGTCTGCAGGAAGGTACGGAAGTGCTCGCGCGGGCTGTGGACCCGGTTCTCGACGTGAGCCTCCTGACCGACCGGGCGGTTGCGCCCCAGCTCGGCCAGGTCGGCGAACACCGCCAGCAGGGGGATCTCGTCGGGCACGACGCCGGCGCCGCTCGCCACCAGCTCGTCGCGCGCGGCCAGGTACGCCTCGAGGGCACGCCCCTCGTGCGCCGGGTCGAGGTCGTAGCCGAGGATCATCGCCGACAGGTCGGCCCGTCCTCGGGCCGCCCGCTGGGCGGCGTCGCCGTCGGAGGCGGCGTCGGGGAGGTCGAGGTCGCCGCCCTCGACGTCGGCGACCACCACGGCGTCGGCGTCGCCCGTGGGCTCGAGGCGCACCAGGGCCGCGCCGGTCTCGACCTGGCTGCCGGTGGCGACCAGGAGCTCCTTGACCCGGGCCGAGAACGGCGCCGGCAGCACGGTCTCCATCTTCATCGACTCGAGCACGAGGACGGGGGCGCCGGCCGCGACCTCCTGGCCGACCGCCACCGGCGTGGCGACCACGAGCGCCGGTGCGGGCGAACGCAGCACGCCACCCTCGTCGCGGCTGACCCGGTGCGTGACACCGTCGACCTCGACCAGCTGCACGGGACCGTGGGCCGCGGTGACGAGGCGGTGGCCGCGGCCGCCGACGACGATGCGGCTGGTGTACTCGCCGGTGCGCTCGAGGTCGGCGTCGACGGTGTGCGCCTCCCCGGTGGGCTCGGCGACCGTGACCCGGAACCGTGAGGGCCCGATGCGCAGGACGGTGACCTTGTAGCCGGTGCCGCGCAGCTTGAGGTCGACGGCGCGACCGACGACGTGCTGCACCTGGGGCCGGCCGCCGCGGGCGGTCTCGAGCAGGCGGGCGCGCTCGATGGCCTCGGCGTCGAGGTAGGACTCGATGCCGGCCGCGACCAGCGCCACCCCGGAGTGCTCGGCCGCGACCAGCCGGCCCTCGCCGCGCACGCGGTCGATCCAGCCGGTGTCGGCGCTGCCGTCGATGACCTCGGGCTGGTCGAGCAGCTCGAGGATGAACGACTTGTTGGTGGCCCCGCCCTCGATGACGACGGTCGTCTCGCGCAGCGCCCGCCGCAGCCGCCCCAGGGCCTCGTCGCGGGTGCGGCCGTGGGCGATGACCTTGGCGATCATCGAGTCGAAGTCGGCCGGGATCGAGTCCCCCTCGGCCACACCGGTGTCGACCCGAACGCCAGGCCCGGCGGGGAGCTCGAGGTGAGCGATCCGCCCGGGCGCCGGAGCGAAGTCGCGGTCGGGGTCCTCGGCGTTGAGCCGGGCCTCGACCGCGTGCCCGAGCTCGAGGGGACGCTCCCCCTCGAGGCGGCCGCCCTGCGCCACGTGGATCTGGAGGCGGACCAGGTCGGTGCGGGTGACGATCTCGGTGATGGGGTGTTCGACCTGGAGGCGGGTGTTGACCTCGAGGAAGGCGAAGAAGCGGTCGCCCGGGTGGTAGAGGAACTCCACGGTGCCGGCGCCGGAGTACCCGACCGCCACGGCCAGCCGCTCGGCCGAGGCCTTGAGCTCGGCGACCTGGTCGGCGTCGAGCACGGGCGAGGACGACTCCTCGATGACCTTCTGGTTGCGGCGCTGCACCGAGCAGTCGCGCACCCCGATGGCCCACGCGGTGCCCTGACCGTCGGCGATGACCTGGACCTCGACGTGACGCGCCCCGGTGACGAGCTTCTCGAGGAACACCACGCCGGAGCCGAACGCGCGCTCGGCCTCCTCGCGGGTGCGCTGGTAGGCGTCGGCGAGCTCGGCGTCGGAGGCGACCTTGCGGATGCCGCGGCCACCACCACCGGCCGTCGCCTTGAGCATCAGCGGGTAGCCGATGCGCGCCGCTGCGGCGGTGGCGTCCTCGAGGGTGTCGACCCCGCCTCGGCTCCACGGCGCCACCGGCACGCCGACCTCCTCGGCGATCAGCTTCGAGCCGATCTTGTCGCCCAGCCGGCGCATCGCCTCGGCGCTCGGGCCGATGAAGGTGACGCCGATGCGCGCACACAGCTCGGCGAACGCGGGGTCCTCGGCGACGAAGCCCCAGCCCACCCACACGGCATCGGCCCCGGTCTCGCGCAACGCCCGCTCCAGCTTGGCGTGGTCGAGGTACGGGCGCTCGGACGCGGGGCCCAGGTCGTAGGCCAGGTCGGCCTCGCGGACGAACATCGCGGTGCGCTCGGCCTCGGTGTGCAGGGCCACGACCTCGGTGCGGGCCCCTCCCGGGGGGAGCTCCGCGTTGAGGTCGCGCACGGCGTGCACCAGCCGCATCGCGGCCTCTCCACGGTTGACGACGGCGATCCGCGAGAACATGGCCCGAGCCTGCCATCGATCACGCCCGACGCGCGAGTAACGCGCGCCGGCGGGCTCAGGCTCGTTCGGGGTCGTCGTCGGTGGTGGGCTCGACCCTCGGCTGCACGAGCCCGGCCACCCTCTCCTCGACCTCGGGCGCGATCTCGTGGCGCCGCTGGTAGATCTCGAGCATCGCCATCAGCGTGGCCGCCAGGGGCACCCCCATCAGCGCCCCGGGCAGCCCGAACAGCTGGGCCCCGAGCAGGGCCGACCCGAACGAGACGGCGGGGTGCACGTTGACCGCGCGGGCCGAGATGCGCGGCTCGATGGTGAGGTTCTCGACCTGCTGGTAGCCGATGCCGTACAGCAGCACCCAGAGCCCGAGGACCGGGTCGGGGGAGGTGAGCCCCACCAGCACCGGGAGCGCGATCGAGACGTAGGTGCCGACGTTGGGGATGAACTGCGCGACGAGCCCGGTCCACAGGGCCAGCGGCAGCCAGTAGGGCAGGTCGAGCAGGAAGAACGCGACCCCGCTCGCGAGCGCGTTGAGGGTGGCCAGCACCACGCGAGCCGCGATGTAGTTGCCGACCTTGACCTTGGCCAGGTCCCACGCGGTGAGGAACGGCACCTGCAGGCGCGGCGACATCCGGGTGGCGAGCCAGCGGCGCAGGGCGGGCATCCCGGCCGACATGTAGAAGAGGAAGAAGGCGACGATGAACAGGCCGAACGCGGCGCCGAGCACGGCCGTGACCAGGCCGAGGACGCCGAAGGCCACGTTCTGCGCGTACCCGCTGAGGTCGCTCGGGCTGAGGCCGCTGGTTCGGAGCAGCTCCTCGAAGGTGTAGGAGGAGCCGGTGGCCTCGTTCACCCGGTCGAGCACGTTGGTGGCGATGTCCGGGGTGGCCTGGACCAGTGACGTGAGCTGGTCGACCAGGAGGCTGCCGAAGGCCCAGAGGAAGGCCGCGATGCCGAGCAGCAGCGCGAGCATCACCGTCGCGGTAGCGGCGGCCCGCGGCATCCACCGCGACAGCCGCGAGACGGCCGGCTCCATCGCGAGCGCCAGGAACAGGCTCATGACGACGTAGAAGACGGTGCTGCTCCCCCGCCACAGCACGAAGACGGCCAGCGCGACCAGGGCCAGGACCCCCACGACGCTCCACACCCGGGAGCGGTCGGCACGGCCGCCGGGGGCCAGGACCGGCCCCGGGCTTGGGGCACCCGAGGGGTCGGCGGGGCCCGGACGGTCGACCGCGGTGGCGCTCATGGCGCCGATCGTAGGGGTCGGGGAGCGCGCGCGCCCTCCGTCGGCTACCGCGCGGGAGGGGGGACGGCGACCTCCACGACGTCGGCGACGACCCGGACCGGGTAGACGGGGACGGCGGCCGTGGCCGGTGGGCACTTGGGGGCGCCCGTGCCCAGGTCGAACGTGGACCCGTGGAGCCAGCACTCCACGGCCCCGTCGGCCACCTCGCCCTCGGACAGGCGCACCCGGCCGTGGCTGCACTCGTCGAGGATGGCGTACACGACACCCCGGCTGCGGGCCAGACAGACGGGGACACCGGCCACGTCGACATGGGTGGCGCCCTCGTCGGGCACGTCGGCGAGCGGGACGGTCGGCACCCAGGGGGCAGCACGACTCTCGCCGGGCTGCTCGAGCCCGAGCGGGGCCCTCTTTCCGACGCGACCACCCTCGTTCTCCCACACCCCGAGCCGCACGGGATCCGCCCTCGGGACCGTCGTCGGGCCCGGTGTCTCCGGCTCGGGATCACGCACGGGGTCGACCTCACGTCGTTGCTGCACGGTGCACCAACAGGCCTGCGGGCCAGCGCCCGGATCGACCGCTGCGGTGCGGGACTCCACCCTCTCACGGTCGGCGCGGGGCCCCTATTCCCCGCACGGGGCAACCATGACACAGTGACTTCTCAGGTCGCCCGGTCCTGGGCGCGTACGACTCTCGAGACGAGGCGGACGGGTGGTCCCAGTCACATCGCCCCACCGGCCCGGCCCGGACACCCCGGCCGGCGATCCCACGGCGGCCACGGGGTCCCCGGGCCTGATGCTCGCCATGGCCACCCTCGGCTTCGCGGTCAACTTCTGGGCGTGGGCGCTGATCAGCCCCCTCGGCCCGTTGTTCCGGTCCACCGGCAGCCTGGGCGCGCTCACCGAGTCCGACGTGGCCCTGCTGGTCGCCGTCCCGGTGGTCGTGGGCTCCCTCGGCCGCATCGTAGTGGGTGGGCTCACCGACCGCTTCGGCGGGCGGGTCATGTTCCCGATCGTCTCGGGCGCGACCATCGTCCCCATCCTCTTCATCGCCTTCGTCGCCCTCGACTCCTACGCCCTCCTCCTCGTCGGCGGTTTCTTCCTCGGCATCGGCGGGACCGCCTTCGCCGTCGGTGTCCCGTTCGTCAACGCCTGGTTCCCGCCCGAGAAGCGGGGGCTGGCCGTCGGCATCTTCGGCGCCGGCATGGGCGGCACGGCGATCAGTGCGCTGACCACCGTCAAGCTCACCCACCAGCTGGGCGCGAAGGCACCCTTCCTCATCACCGCCGTCGTGCTGGCCGTGTACGCCGTGGCCGCCTGGCTCGTCCTGCGCGACGCACCCGGGCGCGTGGTCCCCACCACCTCCCTGGCGGCGCGGATCTCGGCCAACGCCCGGCTCCCCATCACCTGGCAGTCCTGCCTCCTCTACGCGGTGGCCTTCGGCGGGTACGTCGCCTTCTCGGTCTACCTCCCGGCCTACCTCAAGACCGCGCACCACCTGACCGCCGAGAGCGCCGCCAACCGGATGGCCGGCTTCGTGCTCATCGCGGTCATCATGCGGCCCGTCGGGGGCTGGCTCGCCGACCGGATGGGCGCGATCCCCGTGCTGGCCGGCGGGTTCGGCATCGTCGTCGTGTGCGCCGGCATCTCCGCGGGCACACCTCCCCTGGCGGGGATCGGGACGGTCGCGTTCCTGGCCATGGCCGCCGCGCTCGGCTCCGGGAGCGGCGCCACCTTCGCGCTCATCGCGCAGGTCACCGACCCGTCGCGGGTCGGCGGCGTCACCGGGCTGGTCGGCGCGGCCGGCGGCCTCGGCGGGTTCGTCCCGCCGCTGATCATGGGCTACGTCTACGGCCGCACCAGCTCCTACGCCATCGGGCTGTGGATGCTCTGCGTCACCGCCGCGCTGGCCCTGCTCCTCACCGTCACCATCGTCCGACGAACCGCCGCCTCAGGACAGGAAGCCCGTTGAGCCCCTCGCAGCAGCAGCCCAGGTCCGATCTCGGGATGGACGGTTCCCTCTCGGAGGCCTTCGTCCGCAGCCGGAGGTTCTTCACCCGCGGCACCGTCTCGCAGGACCTGCGGACCATCTCGCAGGTGGGCGGCCGCGAGGCCGACGACTTCTACCGCGACCGGTGGAGCCACGACAAGGTCGTCCGCTCCACCCACGGCGTGAACTGCACCGGCTCCTGCTCGTGGAAGGTCTACGTCAAGGACGGGATCATCACCTGGGAGACCCAGCAGACCGACTACCCCTCGGTCGGCCCGGACTCCCCCGAGTACGAGCCGCGCGGCTGCCCCCGCGGCGCGGCGTTCTCCTGGTACACCTACTCCCCCACACGGGTGCGCTACCCCTACGTGCGCGGGGTCCTGCTCCAGATGTTCCGCGAGGCCAAGGCCCAGCACGACGGCGACCCCGTCAAGGCGTGGGCGCACATCGTCGAGAACCCGCGGCGCGCCAAGGCCTACAAGTCGGCGCGCGGCAAGGGCGGCCTGGTGCGCGCCACCTGGGAGGAGGCCAGCGAGATCGTCGCCGCGGCCCACGTCCACACCATCAAGGAGTACGGGCCCGACCGGGTGGCCGGGTTCTCGCCCATCCCCGCGATGTCGATGGTGTCGCACGCCTCCGGCGCCCGGTTCGTCAACCTCATCGGGGGCTCGATGCTGAGCTTCTACGACTGGTACGCCGACCTCCCGGTGGCCTCGCCGCAGGTCTTCGGCGACCAGACCGACGTCCCCGAGTCCGGTGACTGGTGGAACGCCGGCTACCTGATCATGTGGGGCTCCAACCTGCCCGTGACCCGCACCCCGGACGCGCACTGGATGACCGAGGCCCGCTACCGCGGCCAGAAGGTGATCGCGGTCGCCCCCGACTACGCCGACAACGTGAAGTTCGCCGACGAGTGGCTGGCGGCCAAGCCCGGCACCGACGCGGCGCTGGCGATGGCGATGGGCCACGTCGTGCTCAAGGAGTTCTTCGCCGACCGGCAGACGCCCTACTTCACGGAGTACGTGAAGACCTACACCGACCTGCCCCACCTGGTCCGGCTCGAGGAGGCGGGCGACGGCGCGTACACGGCGGGGAAGTTCCTGACCGCGGCCGACCTCGCCGACCACGACGGCGACGAGAACGCCGCCTTCAAGACCGTGCTCCTCGACTCCCGCACCGGCGAGGCCGTCGTCCCCAACGGTTCCCTGGGCCACCGGTACGGCGAAGCGGGCGTGGGCGCCTGGAACCTCGACCTCGGCGACGTCGACCCGACCCTCACCCTGCTGGACACCGCCACCGAGTCGGTGCTCGTCCGGATGCCGCGCTTCGACACCCCCGACGGTGCCGCCGCCGACCTGCCGCGTGGTGTCCCCGCCCGCCGGGTGGGCGGCCACCTGGTCACGACGGTGTTCGACCTGCTCATGGCGCAGTACGGCGTGGGCCGCCCCGGCCTGCCGGGCGAGTGGCCGACCGGGTACGACGACGCCGGCTCGCCGTACACCCCGGCCTGGCAGGAGGCCATCACCGGCGTCCCGGCCGCCACCGCCGCCCGGATCGGGCGCGAGTTCGCGCAGAACGCCGAGGAGTCCAAGGGCCGGTCGATGATCGTCATGGGGGCGGGCACCAACCACTGGTTCCACTCCGACACGATCTACCGCGCCTTCCTCACCCTGACCAACCTCACCGGCTGCCAGGGGGTCAACGGCGGGGGCTGGGCGCACTACGTCGGCCAGGAGAAGGTGCGGCCCCTGACGGGCTACACCCAGATCGCGAACGCCCTCGACTGGAACCGCCCGCCGCGCAACATGATCCAGACCGCGTACTGGTACCTGCACACCGACCAGTTCCGCTACGACCAGTTCGGCGCCGACACCCTGTCGGCCACCACCGGCCAGGGCCGGCTCGCGGGGATGTCCACGGCCGACGTCATCGCCCAGAGCGCCCGGATGGGCTGGATGCCCTCGTACCCCACCTTCGACCGCAACCCCCTCGACCTCAGCGACGACGCGGCGGCGGCGGGCACGCCGGTGGGCGAGTACGTCGTCGACCAGCTGAGGTCCGGTGCGCTCGGTTTCGCCGGCGAGGACCCCGACGCGCCCGTCAACCACCCGAGGATCCTGTCGATCTGGCGGGCCAACCTGCTCGGCTCGTCGGGCAAGGGCAACGAGTACTTCCTCAAGCACCTGCTGGGCACCGACTCCTCGGTGCGGGCCACCGAGACGCCCGAGGGGCAACGCCCCGTCGACGTGACGTGGCGCGACGAGGCGCCCGAGGGCAAGCTCGACCTGCTCATGACGATCGACTTCCGCCAGACCAGCACCACGATCTTCTCCGACGTGGTCCTCCCGGCCGCGACCTGGTACGAGAAGCACGACCTCAACACCACCGACATGCACCCGTTCGTGCACTCCTTCAACCCCGCCATCGCGCCGCCCTGGCAGACCCGTACCGACTGGGACGCCTGGCAGACCATCGCCGAGAAGTTCAGCGAGCTCGCGGCCACCCGTCTCGGCGTGCGCAAGGACGTCGTCGCGGTGCCGCTCACCCACGACACCGTGGACGCCATGGCCAACCCCCACGGCGTCGTGCGCGACTGGAAGAAGGGCGAGTGCGAGCCGGTCCCCGGCGTCACGATGCCCAAGCTCGTCGAGGTGGAGCGCGACTACGGCGCGGTCGCGGCGAAGATGAACGCGCTCGGGCCTCTGATGGACACCCTCGGGGCCACCACGAAAGGCGTCACCTTCGAGCTGGGCGCGCAGGTCGACTACCTGCGGGCCAAGAACGGGGCCGTGCGCGGTGGCGTGGCCGACGGCCGCCCGTCGCTGCGCAAGGACGTCCACGTCTGCGAGGCGATCCTCGCGCTGTCGGGCACCACCAACGGGCACCTCGCCACCCAGGGCTTCAAGACCCTCGAGAAGCGCACCGGGGTGCGGCTGGCCGACCTGGCCGAGGAGCACGAGGGCAAGCAGATCACCTTCGCCGACACCCAGGGCCCGCCCGTCCCGGTGATCACCTCACCCGAGTGGTCGGGCTCCGAGACCGGCGGCCGGCGCTACTCGCCCTTCACGATCAACGTCGAGCGCAAGAAGCCCTGGCACACCCTCAGCGGGCGGATGCACTTCTACCTCGACCACGACTGGATGACCGAGCTCGGCGAGGGACTGCCCGTCTACCGACCCCCGCTCAACATGGCCGCGCTGTTCGCCGAGCCCGCGCTGGGCTCCGTGTCCGACGGGTCGGCCGGGCAGGTCGAGGGGCTGACCGTGCGGTACCTGACCCCGCACAACAAGTGGTCCATCCACTCCGAGTACCAGGACAACCTGTTCATGCTCTCGCTCTCGCGCGGCGGCCAGAACATCTGGATGAGCGACCGCGACGCGGCCAAGGTCGGTATCAAGGACAACGACTGGATCGAGGCGGTCAACCGCAACGGCGTCGTCGTGGCGCGGGCGATCGTCTCGCACCGGATGCCCGAAGGGACGGTGTACATGTACCACGCCCAGGACCGCCTGATCGACGTCCCGCTCGCGGAGACGTCGGGCAAGCGCGGCGGCATCCACAACTCGCTGACCCGGCTGCTCGTGAAGCCGTCCCACCTGATCGGTGGGTACGCGCAGCTGACGTACGCCTTCAACTATCTCGGTCCCACCGGCAACCAACGCGACGAGGTCACCATCATCCGCAAGCGCAGCCAGGACGTGACGTACTGATGAGAGTCATGGCCCAGATGGCGATGGTGATGAACCTCGACAAGTGCATCGGGTGCCACACCTGCTCGGTCACCTGCAAGCAGGCGTGGACCAACCGCTCGGGCACCGAGTACGTGTGGTTCAACAACGTCGAGACGCGGCCGGGGCTCGGCTACCCGCGCACCTACGAGAACCAGGAGAAGTGGAAGGGCGGCTGGGAGCTGACCAAGCGCGGGCGGATGAAGCTCAAGGCCGGGGGGCGCCTGAAGAACCTCATGACGATCTTCTCCAACCCGATCCTGCCCTCGATCGGCGAGTACTACGAGCCGTGGACCTACGACTACTCCACCCTCACCGACGCGCCCGCGCAGGAGCACACGCCGGTGGCCCGCCCGAAGTCGCTGATCAGCGGGCAGAACATGAAGATCGAGTGGTCGGCCAACTGGGACGACGACCTCGGCGGTGCCACCGAGACCGCGCACCGCGACCCGATGCTCGCCAAGATCGCCGACAAGGTGAAGTTCGAGTTCGAGCAAACCTTCATGTTCTACCTCCCCCGGATCTGCGAGCACTGCCTCAACCCCTCGTGCGCCGCGTCGTGCCCGAGCGGGGCGATCTACAAGCGCGAGGAGGACGGCATCGTCCTGGTCGACCAGGACAAGTGCCGGGGCTGGCGCAAGTGCGTCTCGGGCTGCCCTTACAAGAAGGTCTACTTCAACCACCGCACCGGCAAGGCCGAGAAGTGCACGTTCTGCTTCCCGCGCATCGAGGTCGGACTGCCCACGGTGTGCGCCGAGACGTGCGTGGGCCGGCTGCGTTACATCGGCCTGGTCCTCTACGACGCCGACAAGGTCCTCGAGGCCGCCTCCACCACCGACGACACCGGGCTCTACGAGGCCCAGCGCGAGGTCTTCCTCGACCCGTTCGACCCGGAGGTGGTCCGGGCGGCCGAACAGGCCGGCATCGCCCGGGACTGGATCGACGCGGCCCAGCGCTCCCCCATCCACGCCCTGATCAACACCTACAAGGTCGCGCTGCCGCTCCACCCGGAGTACCGCACGATGCCCATGGTCTGGTACATCCCGCCGCTGTCCCCCGTGGTCGACGTGGTGGCCGAGACCGGGGAGGACGCCGAGGACACCGGCAACCTCTTCGCGGCCATCGACGCCCTGCGGATCCCGGTCGAGTACCTCGCCGAGCTCTTCACCGCGGGCGACGTGGCCCCGGTGGACGCCGTGCTGAAGCGGCTCGCCGCGATGCGCTCCTACATGCGCGACATCAACCTGGGCCGCGACCCGGACGCGTCGATCCCGGCCGCGGTCGGGATGAGCGAGGAGGAGATGTACGACATGTACCGCCTCCTCGCGATCGCGAAGTACGACGAGCGCTACGTCATCCCGCCCGCGCACGCCGAGCAGGCCCACTCCCTCGAAGAGCTCGGTACCGAGTGCGCGGTGTCGGAGTACGGCGGCGGCCAGCACGACCTGTTCGGGGAGGGTTCCGGGACGCCGACGCCGATCGCGGTGGAGAACTTCCAGATGCTCCAGGACCGGCAGACCTCCGACTCGCTGACCGGGCCGAGCAGCACCAAGGGCCGGGTCAACCTGCTCAACTGGGACGGCAAGGGCTCTCCGCCCGGGCTGTTCCCGCCGACGGGGCCGGACTCGTGAACGGCCGGCGCCCGGGAGCGACCCTGCCCGCCGAACAGCTCACCATCGTGTGGCAGTCGGTCTCCCTCCTCCTCGACTACCCGGACGAGGCCCTCCTGGCCCGCGCCGACCTGCTGCGCTCGGCCGCCGACCGGCTGCCCCCGGCCCTCGGCGGCTCGCTGCGGGCCTTCCTCGACCACCTGGAGTCGACCCCGCTCCCGCAGCTGCAGGCCGACTACGTCGAGACCTTCGACACCCGGCGTCGCTGCACCCTGTTCCTGACCTACTTCGCCCACGGGGACACCCGCAAACGGGGGATGGCGCTGCTGCGGTTCAAGCAGAGCTACCTGCGCGCCGGGGTCGAGCTCGACGACGAGGAGCTGCCCGACCACCTCTGTGTGGTGCTGGAGTTCGCGGCGACCGTCGACCAGGAGGTGGGGCGCGACCTGATGCTCGACCACCGGGCCGGGCTCGAGCTGCTGCGGCTCTCGCTGCGCGACCGCCGCTCACCGTGGGCACCCCTGCTCGACGCCGTCACCGCCACGTTGCCGCCGCTGCGGGGCGACGAGCGGGATGCCGTCCGCCGCCTCGCCGCCGAAGGTCCTCCCGAGGAGGAGGTCGGGCTCGCCCCCTTCGCCAACCCGCGCTTCAGCCCGGGCGCACCGCCCGAGACCACCGGGGGCTCCATCTCCCTGCCGATGCCGTCCTTCCCGGGAGCCCGCGCATGAACCAGTTCCTCTTCGTCGTCTTCCCCTACCTGTGCCTCGCGACCTTCGTGGTGGGCCACGTGTGGCGCTACCGGTACGACAAGTTCGGCTGGACCACCCGCTCGTCCCAGCTGTACGAGAACCGCCTGCTGCGCATCGGGAGCCCCCTGTTCCACTTCGGGATGCTCGGCGTCGTCGGCGGCCACATCATCGGCCTGCTGGTGCCGCAGGCGTGGACGGACTGGGCCGGCATCAGCGAGCGCGCGTACCACGTGGTGGCGGTCGCGGGCGGCCTGCTGGCCGGGGTGATGACCGTGGTCGGCATGGCGATCCTGATCTACCGGCGCCGCACCGTCGGCCCCGTCTTCTCGGCCACGACACCCATGGACAAGGTCATGTACGCCTTCCTGGGGGTGGTCATCGTCCTCGGCATGTGGAACACCGTCGCGGGCTCGATCCTGACCATCGGCGGCGAGTACAACTACCGCGAGGGGGTGTCCGTCTGGTATCGCTCCTTCCTGGCCTTCCAGCCCGACGCCGCGCTGATGGCGCAGGCACCCCTGGGGTTCCAGCTGCACGCCCTGGTCGCCTTCGGGCTGTTCGCGCTGTGGCCGTTCACCCGGCTGGTCCACGTGTTCAGCGCCCCCGTGGGGTACCTGACCCGCCCGTACATCGTCTACCGCCAGCGCGACGACGCCGCCCTGGGCAGCCACTCACCCCGGCGGGGCTGGGACCGCGTCGGCGGCTGAACGCCCGGGACCTTCGGCCCTGGGCAGACGTGGTCAGGCCCGTCAGGCTGCTGGTACGGCGTCGCCACCCACGCCGCGCCGGTGACCGGCCAGAGGCCGTGCCGCCCACCGGCATCCCAGTCGACCCGGAGGACCCATGTCCAACGTCTCCCTGACCGCACTCGCCCGTGAGCAGCTGGAGCTCGCGACCACCGCCTCCAGCGGCCGCAGCGCCCACACCGTCTTCGGTGGGCACGAGCACCGGCTGCGCCAGACCCTGATCGCGCTCGAGTCCGGCACACGGCTCGCCGAGCACGCGAACCCCGGTGAGGCCACGGTCCACGTGCTCCACGGGCGCATCCGGCTCGACGCGGGCGAGGCCAGCTGGGAGGCGGCCGCGGGCCATCTCCTCGCCGTCCCCGACAGCGCCCACTCGGTGCTGGCCCTCGAGGACGCCGTGATCCTGCTGACGGCGGTCAACCGGGCATGAGCGCCGATCCGGGCAGCGTCCCCGAGGCGGGCGGCAGCTCCCTCACGGTCTACGGCGACGTCACCGACCCTCTCGGTCGCATCGCCTCCCTGCGGGCCGACGCCCTGCGCGCCGCGGGCATCCCCCTCGAGTGGCGCTCGGTCGTGCAGCACGTCTCGACCCGTGTCACCGCGGCCCCCGCCACCGCCGAGACGCGTCAGCACGTCGCGGAGGTCGAGCGGTGGCACCAGGACCGGGCGCTGCCCGGAGAACGCGTCGCGTGGCCGACGCCCCACAGCGTGCCCTGCCCGCGCCCGCCCGTGGCGGGCCACGCGGAGGCGGTCGGGGCCGGGGTCGGCGACCACGTCCGGCGCGTGCTCGTCGACGCCTACTGGGGGGACGGGCTGGACATCGGCAACCCCGACGTCCTGCGGCATCTCCTCGTGCTGCCCATCCTGCACGGGAACCCGCGGGCGGACGTCCTCCAGCAGGACGGGTACGCGGTCGCCATCAACGGCGACCCCATCACGACCGACGCGTGGCGACGCATCCGACACTGGCGGCAGGAGTGGGAGCTCCTGGGCTCCCCCGCGCTGCCCGTGGCCGTCGACGGGGACCGGGTCCACTCCGGGGCCGAGGCCGTCACCCACCTGGGGTCACTCATCGAAGAGCGCCGGCTCCCGTTCCCCACCGTCAACCCCTTCCCCCTGCCGGCCATGCCGCTGCCCGCCCAGCGGCTCAGCGTGGGGCGCCCCGGCCGGCGCCCCGCGTGGTGGGACGCCTGAGCGTTGCCCGGCATCGACGTGAGAAGGGCCTCCGACCGCGTTTGCGCTGGTCGGAGGCCCTTCGGTGCACGGGGTGGCGGGTGAAGGATTCGAACCTTCGAAGCTTTCGCGACGGATTTACAGTCCGTTCCCATTGGCCGCTCGGGCAACCCGCCTGGTGCGCATGGAAGGATAGCAAGCCGCATCCGAGAGACCGAATCGACGGGAGAGACCGATGGCCGACAGCAGCTTCGACATCGCGAGCACCTACGACAAGCAGGAGGTCGCCAACGCCGTGAACACCGCGGCCAAGGAGATCGCCAACCGCTACGACTTCAAGAACGTGGGTGCCCGGGTCGAGCTCTCCGACACGGTCATCACGATGGAGGCCAACAGCGAGGAGCGCTGCAAGGCCGTGCTCGACGTGGTCGAGACCTGGCTCATCAAGCGCGGCGTCTCGCTGAAGCACCTCGACATCCCGGAGGCCGGCCCCCGGCTCTCGGGCAAGGAGTACAAGCTCGACGTGCCCCTCAAGGAAGGCATCTCGTCCGAGAACGCCAAGAAGATCACCAAGATCATCCGCGACGAGGGGCCCCGAGGCGTCAAGACCCAGATCCAGGGCGACGAGGTGCGCGTCACCAGCAAGTCGCGCGACGACCTCCAGGCGGTGCAGCGCCTGCTGAAGGATGCCGACCTCGACGTCGCGCTGACCTACACCAACTACCGCTGAGGCCGGCTGACGACCGCCGTGGTCCCGCTCTCCCGGCAGTGGGGTTCCTGACGTAGCGTGAGTGGATGAGCGTCCCTCCCGCCATCTCCACCGCCGGTGAGCTCCGCGCCGCCGGCCACGAGGCCCGGCCCCTGCGCGCCGAGCTCCGCGCCAACCTCCTCACCGCGCTGCGCGAAGGGCGCGACCCCTGGCCGGGCCTACACGGCTTCGCCCAGACCGTCATCCCCCAGGTCGAGCGGGCCCTCCTGGCCGGCCACGACATCGTCCTCCTCGGCGAGCGCGGCCAGGGCAAGACCCGGCTCCTGCGCAGCCTCGTCGGGCTGCTCGACGAGTGGACCCCCGTCATCGACGGCTCCGAGCTCGGCGAGCACCCCTTCGAGCCCATCACGGTCGAGTCGCGGCGCCGGGCCGCCGAGCTCGGCGACGCCCTGCCGGTCGCGTGGCGCCACCGCGACGAGCGCTACGCCGAGAAGCTCGCCACCCCCGACACCAGCGTCGCCGACCTCATCGGCGACGTCGACCCGATGCGGGTGGCCGAGGGCCGCCGCCTCGGTGACCCCGAGACCATCCACTTCGGGCTCATCCCCCGCAGCCACCGCGGCATCGTCGCCATCAACGAGCTCCCCGACCTCGCCGAGCGCATCCAGGTCGCCATGCTCAACGTGATGGAGGAGCGCGACATCCAGATCCGCGGGTACGTGCTCCGGCTTCCGCTCGACGTCCTGGTGGTCGCGAGCGCCAACCCCGAGGACTACACCAACCGCGGGCGGATCATCACCCCGCTCAAGGACCGCTTCGGCGCAGAGATCCGCACCCATTACCCGCGCGAGCTCGCGGCCGAGGTCGCCGTCATCCGGCAGGAGGCCGACCTGGTCGCCACCGTGCCCGACGCGCTGGTCGAGATCGTCGCGCGGTTCACCCGAGGCCTGCGCGCCTCGGGCTCGGTCGACCAGCGCTCGGGCGTCTCGGCCCGATTCTCCATCGCCGCGGCCGAGACCGTCGCGGCCGCCGCGCTGCACCGGGCCAGCACCCAGGGCGAGGACCACGCCGTAGCGCGCGTCGTCGACCTCGAGGCCGCGCTCGAGGTGCTGCGCGGCAAGGTCGAGCTCGAGACCGGCGAGGAGGGCCGCGAGCGCGAGATCCTCGGGCACCTGCTGCGTACCGCCACCGCCGAGACCGCCCGGGCCCGCCTGGGCGGCATCGACATGGCAGTGCTGGTCAGCGCCATCGAGGACGGCGCCATGGTCACCACCGGCGAGCAGGTGAGCGCCCGGGCCTTCCTCGACGCCCTGCCCGTGCTCGGCGAGTCCGAGCTCTACGACACCATCGCGCAGCGTCTCGGCGCCACCGCCGACGGCGAGCGGGCCAGCGCCGTCGAGCTGGCGCTGGAGGGGCTGTACCTGGCGCGCCGGATCTCCAAGGACAGCGACGGCTCGGAGACCGTCTATGGCTGAGCGGCCGGTGGGCCGCCGGTCGCGGTTCACCCCCTACGACGGCGGCGACCCGCTCGCGCCGCCGGTCGACCTGCGCGAGGCGCTCGACGCCATCGGGGAGGACGTCATGGCGGGCTACTCCCCCGAGCGGGCGCTGCGCGAGCTGCTGCGCCAGGGCACGCGCGAGCGCACCGGGCTCGACGAGCTGGCCCGCCGCGTGGCCGAGCGGCGGCGCCAGCTGCTCAAGGAGCACTCGCTGGGCGGCACGATGGAGGAGGTCCGGCGGCTGCTCGACGAGGCCGTGCTGGCCGAGCGCAAGCAGCTGGCCCGCGACCTCGACGACGACGCGCGCTTCGCCGAGATGCGCATCGAGAACCTGCCCCCCACCCCGGCCGCCGCCGTCACCGAGCTCTCCGACTACCCGTGGCGCTCGAGCGAGGGCCGCCAGAAGTACGACGAGATCAAGGACCTGCTGGGTCGCGAGCTGCTCGACCAGCGCTTCGCCGGGATGAAGCAGGCCCTCCAGAACGCCACCGACGAGGACCGGGCCGCGGCCCAGCGGATGCTGAGCGACCTCGGCGACCTGCTCGAGGCCCACGCCCGCGGCGACGACACCACCCAGCAGTTCCAAGAGTTCATGGAGCAGCACGGTGAGTACTTCCCCGAGGACCCCCAGACGGTCGAAGAGCTCGTCGACAGCCTCGCCCAGCGGGCCGCGGCCGCCCAGCGGATGCTCCAGTCGATGTCGGCCGAGCAGCGCCAGGAGCTGATGGAGCTCTCGCAGCAGGCGTTCGGCTCCCCCCAGCTGATGGACCAGCTGGCGCGCCTCGACGGGCTGCTCCAGGACCTGCGCCCGGGCGAGGACTGGGGCGGCAGCGAGCGCTTCGAGGGCGAGCAGGGGCTCGGCCTCGGCGACGGCACCGGCGTGCTCCAGGACCTCGCCGAGCTCGACGCGCTCGCCGAGCAGCTGTCGCAGTCCGGCCCCGGCGCGCGGATGGACGACGTCGACCTCGACGCCCTGGCCCGCCAGCTGGGCCCCGACGCCACCGTCGACGCCCGCGCCCTGGCCGCCCTCGAGAAGGCGCTGCGCGACAGCGGGATGCTCACCCGCTCGGCCGACGGCAGCCTGCGCCTGTCCCCGAAGGCGATGCGCGAGCTGGGCCGGTCGCTGCTGCGCGACGTCGCCGGGCGGCTCTCGAACCGTGGCGGTCAGCGTGACGTGCGCCAGTCGGGCACGGCCGGCGAGCAGAGCGGCGCCACCCGGCAGTGGGAGTTCGGCGACACCGAGCCCTGGGACACCACCCGCACCATGACCAACGCCATCACCCGCACGGTTTCGGCCGGCGGCGACCCGCGCGAGGGGATGCGGCTCGACATCCGCGACGTCGAGGTCCAGGAGACCGAGGCCCGCACCCAGGCCGCGGTGGCGCTGCTGGTCGACACCTCGTTCTCGATGGCGATGGACGGGCGCTGGGTGCCGATGAAGCGCACCGCCCTGGCGCTGCACCAGCTGATCTCGACCCGCTTCCGCGGCGACCACCTCGAGCTCATCGCCTTCGCCCGGCACGCCCGCACGATGGACATCGACACCCTCACCGCGCTCGACGCCGAGTGGGACAAGGGCACCAACCTGCACCACGGGCTGCTGCTGGCCAACCGGCACTTCCGCCGCTACCCCAACGCCCAGCCGGTGCTCCTGGTCGTCACCGACGGCGAGCCGACCTCGCACCTCGAGCCCGGCGGGGAGGTGTTCTTCGACTACCCGCCGCACCCGCGCACCCTCGCGCTGGCGGTCCGCGAGCTCGACGCCGCGGCCCGGCTGGGGGCGCAGACCACCTTCTTCCGCCTCGGCGAGGACCCGGGGCTGGCTCGGTTCGTCGACTCCATGGCGCGCCGCGCCGACGGCCGCGTGGTGGCGCCCGAGCTCGGCGACCTCGGGGCGGCCGTGGTCGGTTCGTACCTCGGTGGGCGCACCGGGGGCCAGGCGACCTTGGGCGGGTCCTACCGCGACCTGTTCGGCGGCCGCGGCTACTGGGCCGGCTGACCCCTACCGCGGCGAGCGGGTCGGCGTCGGGAGCGCCGTCGGCCGGCCGGGTGGGGTGGACGGGCGACCCGTGGGCGTGGGTCGGGACGTCGGGCTCGGCGGGGTCGTGGGACGCGCAGTGGTGGTCGGCGTCACTGTCGGCCGGGACGTGGGCGTCGTCGCCGGGTCGGGGTCACCGGAGCGCTCGTCGAGGGCGCCGACGTGGTCACGACCGTGGGCCTGATGGGGGCGGCAGGGGGCGGGTTCCGTGGGCGTGGGGCGTCAGGGGTCGGGGTGGCCCCGTCGGAGGGGCCGGGGCGCGGGGCGCCGCTGGGTGCGGGGAGAGCCGGGGTGGTCGGCTGCTGCACCGACCCCGGCTGGACGACCAGCACCAGCAGCACCGCGCCCAGCGCGGCCGCGAGCAGGGCCGGCACGGACGCCGGACCGCGGCGCCACCATCCACGTCGCCGTTCGCGGGTACGCCGGGCCCGCAGTCCGGCCGGCAGGTCAGCGCGCATGGCGCTGATGGTGTGCACGGGCGCGGCGATCCACCCGAGCACGGGCAGGACCAGGAGCAGGGTGAGCGCCAGCGACCCGGCGCCCGGCCCACGGAGCAGCGCCAGCACCGCCAGGAGTACCAGCAGCGACTCGACTCGGTTGGCGCGCAACGCATCCGACCAGCGGACCCGCTCACTGACCTTCGGGGTGCGCAGGAACACCCCGGCCGGTTCGACCAGCCCGCGCACGCTGGCCTGGGTGACCACGAGCGCCAAGGATGCCCACACGAGGTAGGCCCCCACGGCGTCGCGCACGGACGCGGCGTGCTCGGGTGCCGTCCGGGAGGCGGCGCGCACGCCCCCGACGGCCCGCAGCACTCCGAGCAGGACCAGCGCGGGAACCGCGACCACGAGGAGCCCCGCGAGCCGGCCGACCGCGAAGCCGCCCCCGAACGCGAGGTCGAGCAGCGCGGCCATCACCACGAGCGCGAAAGCGACGCCCAGCAGGTCGCCGAACCACTGGATCCCGCCGAGGAGGTAGCCCAGACGCTGCGCCGGGGTCAGGCTCGTGCCGCCGAGCAGCAGGGCGCGCGCGTGCCGCCGCAGGATCTGCATTCCCCCGAAGCACCACCGGAAGCGCTGGCGCTTCGGGGCCTCGAACGTGAGGGGCATGATGCCGCGACCGAAGGCCCGATCGAGGTGCCGACCGCTCCAGCCGCCGGACAGGAGGGCAGCGAGAGCTCGGCGTCCTCGGTGACGCACCGCTCGTCCCAGCCTCCCACCTCGACGAGCGCGCGACGCCGGACGAGCCCCATCGTGCCGCCGAAGATGGCGGCGTCGCGCTCGTCGCGTGAGGGCTGGGAGACGGCGAAGAAGTAGTCGTAGGAGTGGTAGAGGCTGCGCAGGTACTGGGCGCCCTCCCAGCCCCGGTAGTCCTGGGGCGACTGCACGAACGCCACCCGGTCCTCGGCGAAGGGCACGGTCGCGAGGGTGAGCCAGTCGGCGTCGACCTGGTAGTCGGCGTCGACCACGCCGACGAGCTCCGTGCGCGGGTCGACCTGCTCGAGGGCGAAGTTCAGAGCCCCGCTCTTGAAGCCGGGCCAGTCGAGCAGGCGGTGGAAACGCAGCACGTCGGGGTGGCGGGCACAGAAGGCCTCGACCGGCGCCACCAGCTCGTCGTCGGTGTTGTTGTCGACGACCAGCACCTCGTAGGCCGGGTACTCCAGGGCCAGCAGCCGCTCGAGGGTCTCCACGACCAGCTCGGGCGGCTCGTTGTGGGTGGGGACGTGGATGCTGACGAACGGCTCGCGGCCCGGTACAGCCGGTGTCGACGCGGTCGTGGCCCGGCGCACCCACCGGCGCGAGCCGAGGGCGTCGTGCAGCTCGTAGGCGTAGGAGACGAACAGCACGAAGGCGGCGAGCTCGAGGGCCAGCAGCAGCCAGGCCCCCAGCACCGCACCACCGTGCAGCCCCGAGGCCACGGTCCACCCGGCCATCGCTGCGAGGTAGGCGAGCCCGGCGGTGATGCCGAGCGACCAGCTGGCGTGCGCCGCCGCGCCCCAGCGCGCGCTCAGCCACAGGTGGGGAGGGTTGCGAGCCAGACCAGTGCCCCGACGAGCACGAGGGAGGGGAGGTCGCCCCAGGGCGACAGCACCAGGGCGGCCACCACGACGGCCGGGACGGGCGCCAGTGCCCGCCCGACCACCCCCGCGGGGGCCGCGTGGCTCCGGCGGACGCCGGCCCGGCGACCGGTGGCCAGGAACGCCGGGGTCGCCACCACCAGGGCGAGCACGGCCAGGGCCACGGCGACGGTCACGACGTGATTGTCCACCGAACGGGGCCCGGCAGGATCCGCGGCGAGGTCATGCCTCCAGTGAACGGCTCCTCGAGTGCGCGGCGATGCAGCGGGACAGCAAGGGCAGGTCGACGAGATCAACGACGCCGATGCCTGCCGGGTCGGAAAGAACCTCGACCGGCTCCCGACCAGGGTCGCCGAGCTCGGAGACGACCAGGGTCGCTTCGGAGAAGTCCTCGCCCCGGGTGTGGCCGTTGACGGTGACGAGACACGCCAAGCCGGCTCCGACCGCCGCACGCAGGCCGTTCCGTGAGTCCTCGACGACGAGGGTGTCATGAGGGTCCAGTCCGAGCTCCTCGACCGCCAGCAGGTAGATCGCGGGATCCGGCTTCTTCGCGGGCACGACATCGCCGGCGAAGACCGGAATGGTACGCGCCAGGTCCTCTCCGACCACGGTCGAGAGCACCGCACGCACCGACTCCAGCGCCGACGTCGACGCTATCGCCACCGTCCAGCCCGCGGCCGTGGCCTCCCGGATCACCCGCGCCACGCCCGGCCGGGGCGGCATGACGCCGTCCGCGACCATCTGCTTGAAGATCGCGGACTTCGTCTTGTGCCATCGCGCGAGCAGGTGGGCACGCTCGTCGGCATCCTCGGGGATGCCGGCCAGCTCGACGAACCCGGGGTCGGAGAAGAGGCTGGCCATCCGCTCCTTGCCTCCGCCGATCCGCAGCCGGACGGCGTACTCGGCCTCGTCCCACCGGGCCGGGAGGCCGAACTGCTCGAAGGTCGCGTTGAAGGCGGGCAGGTGCCCGTACCGTTCGGTGTCGGCGAGGACGCCGTCGCAGTCGAAGATCAGGGCGCTCATGCGACGCGCCCCGAGCTCCCGAAGATCCGCATGTGCTCGGCGGCCGTCTGCTGGACGGCTGCGAGCTGATGGCGGAAGAACGACGGCGGGTCCCACTTGTCCTTGGCCTCCGCCTCCTTCAGGAACTCCAGTCCCGACTTCATGTAACTCTCCTTGATCGCCGTGGAGATGTTGACCTTGGCGCAGCCGCGGGCGATGAGGTCCTGGAACTGCTCCGCCGAGAGCCCGGTGCCTCCGTGCAACGCCATGGGGATCCCGGTCGCCTCGACGAGGTCACTCACCCGCTGGTGGTCGAGCTGCGGGGCGGCCTTGTACTGGCCGTGGGCGTTGCCGATGGCGGGGGCGAAGCAGTCGACCCCGGTGCGCTCGATGAAGTCCACGGCCACCTCCAGGGACTGCTGCTCGGAGGCCTCGTCCGAGCCGATGCCGTCCTCGACCCCTTGGATGCCCTCGATCTCGCCCTCCACGTGCCCCCCGTGCCGACGAGCCTCGGCGACGACCTCGGTGGTCTGTCGCACGTTCTCGGCGACGTCGAGCTCGTGTGCGTCGAAGAGGACCGAGTTCCACCCACCCGCGAGGCAGTCGCTGATGACGGAGCGGTCTGGGCAGTGGTCGACGTGCAGGGTCACCGGGACGTCCACGGCGTCGATGAGCGTGGTCACGATGTCGAAGAGCTGACGCCGGCCGTACATCTTCACCGTCTTGACCGAGGTCTGGAGGATGACCGGCGAGCGTTCCTGCATGGCCGCGGCGAG
Organism: Nostocoides sp. Soil756; assembly: GCF_001428065.1. Classification (GTDB taxonomy): domain Bacteria; phylum Actinomycetota; class Actinomycetes; order Actinomycetales; family Dermatophilaceae; genus Phycicoccus. Next base: position 250,576 of record NZ_LMSE01000004.1, on the reverse strand, counting down.
GATGGCCTCCGTCGTCAGGTCGTTGACAATGTTGAAGGCCGGTACGCCGTAGCGTTCGGCGAGCGCGTGGTCCAAGGCCTCCTTGAGCGAGACGACAGGCACTAGGGCTCCCTTCATCGGGTCGGTGCCGGCGGGGGGCGCCGGGCCTAGCCCTCAGTCAAGCGCCCGCCACGGCGCGGACCCATGGGGGAAATCCCCCGCGTCCGTGCGAGTGACGCGTCTCGGACCGTCGCCGGCGTCAGAGCCAGCCGTGCTGGAGGCAGGTCACGACAGCGGCCGTGCGGCTCGTCGTCCCCGTCTTGCGCAGCACGGCGCTCACGTGCTTCTCCACGGTCTTGGGCGACAGGAACAGCTCGGCTGCGATGGCCCGGTCGCTCAACCCCTGGCCGAGCAGGGAAGCGACCTGCTGCTCGCGCGAGGACAGGAGCGAATCCGATCGCCCGGGCTCGGAGTCGCAGGCCGCGACGGCGACGACTCCCGACTCGTCGTCGACGAGCTCGCGCCACGGCCCCTCGCTCCTCCGCTCCCCCGCGTCCTCGGGACGGAAGAGGAGCCGGGGGGTGTCGGCGTCACCGAGGACGCGCAGCGAGACGTTGGTCGGAGCCGCCTCCTCCCCCACGGCCCGCGAGGTCATCTCGATGAGCCCCGCGATGATGTCGTTGACCGACGCGACGGCCGTACCGGACGCGGCCCCTGGGTCGGCACGCTGGATCGCCGGGCGGCGGCGGAGGGCGGCCCGTTCCGGGTACTCGCGGTCGACCGCGGTGATGAGGCCTGGTGCGACGACCTGGGTGACGAGCTCGAGGTCGTCGATCTCGGTGACGCTGTAGCCGCGCGCCACACCGGCGAAGATGACGTTGACCGCGACGATGTCGGCTCGCCACCAAATGGGGATGGCCGCGACCGACCCGCTCCAGGCTGGGTGGCCGGCCTTGAGGTGCCCGCTCGCCAGCTCGCGGTAGGAGCCGAGGACCACGGGCGCGCGGCTCTCGACGACCTTGCCGGTGATTCCCTCGTGGAGGGGGAAGCTCTGCCCCAGCTCGCAGGCCGTGCCGTACTCGGCCACCTTGGTGTACCGACCGGCGTCGCCGTCGACGAGGGAGATGCTTCCCCCGATCGCCTCGCCCAGCCGACAGCTCGTCCGGATGAGCTGGCGCAGCATCGGCATCAGCCGGGAGTCGTCGTACAGGTCGTTGGCGTGACGCAGCAACGAGCCTGCGACGTCGTCGTCGTCGTGCCCGTCCCCTCGATAGGAGAGCGCCATGGACGTCATGGTAGCTCCAGGTCGAGTCGCTGGGACTGCACCGGCCGGGATGGGTGGCGGCCTCGTCGTCACGGGCTGCTGGAGTCGGCGTCCGCCACCTTGGCGAGGGCGGCGGACGCCGCGGGCCGTCCGGTCTCCCAGGCCGCGACACAGAGGGCTCGGACGCCGGCGATCCGGGGGCCTGCGCCGTCGAGCACGATCTGTCGGCCGTCCACCCGCGCCTGCCAGCCGGCGCACTGCCAGCCGTAGGCCCCGCGGACCACGGAGTCGTGCCGCTCGAGCAACCCGCTGCGCACGTCCTCGGCGAGCCACGTCGGGCGTCGTTGCGCGGGCGCCCCCGCCAGCTCGGCGGGCGTCGTCACTCCCGAGAGGACGAGGAGGCTCGCGACGCCGGCCCGGTGTGCGCCCTCGACGTCGGTGTCGAGGCGGTCCCCGACGACGATCGGCCGCACCGCTCCGACCCGCTCGGCCGCCTCGCGATGGAGCGGGAGCTCCGGCTTGCCGGCGACCACCGGCCACCGGCCGCTCGCGGTGGCGATCACCTGGACGAGGGTCCCGTTGCCGGGCGCGATCCCGAGCTCGGTCGGGATCGTGAGGTCGAGGTTGCTCGCGACCCACGGCACGCCGGCCCGCACAGCGGCCGTCCCCTCCGCAAGAAGGCGCCAGTCGACGTCGGGGGCGAAACCCTGGGCGACGGCCGCCGGCTCCTCGGACCACGACGCCACGGGGCGCAGACCCCTGCGGGCGAGGGCGACTCGCAACCCCTCCCCCCCGACGACGAGGACGGCTGACCCGGGCGGGACGAGGGCCGCGACCAGGGTGGCCGCGGCCTGGGCCGAGGTCACGACGTCGCTCGGGCTCGCCGGGATGCCCAGCGCCGTGAGGTGCTCGGCGACGGCCTCCGGTGTCCGGGACGCGTTGTTGGTGACGTAGGCGACCCGGGCCCCGGCGTCCTGTGTCCCCCGGACCGCCTCGGCCGCGCCCGGGACCACGGCCCCGCCGACGTAGACCACCCCGTCGAGGTCGAGCAGGGCAGCGTCGAACAGCTCGACGAGCGGGCGGTCGCAGCCGGCGACGAGCGGCGAGGTCACGAGTCTGGCCCGGAGTGGTCGGCGGGAGCGGTCAGCGGGCGAGCTGGTCGGCGATGGTCCGGGCGATCCTCGCGAAGGACACCGCGCCGGCGTCCGGGTGACCGATGCTGCGCTCGGCGAGCGGGCGCGCCCGGCCGATCTTCGGCCGCATCGGCGCGGTGGCCTGTGCGGCCTCCTCGGCCACTGCGGCCGCCTTGGCCCAGGCGTCGGCGACGGAGGTTCCTGCCGCCACCTCTGCCTCGAGAGCCTCGACGGCCGGGACGATCGCGTCGAGCATCGTCTTGTCGCCGAGGTGCGCTCCGCCGATCCGCTGGAGGGAGTCGAGCGCGGCCCGGGCGGCGCGGGCGTGGGTCCGGCCGTCGACGGGGTCGGAGTCACCGAGGACCTGCGCGGCCGCGGCGAGCATGCCGCCCCACAGCGCACCGGACGTACCGCCGGCCCGCTCGGACCACAAGGCCCCCGCGCCGGCCAGCACGGTCTGGGCCCCGCCGCCCTCGCTGTGGAGCTGACGGGCGGCGATCAGGCCGTTCTCCGCGCCGCGCACCATGCCGACGCCGTGGTCGCCGTCGCCGGCGAACGCGTCGAGCCGACCGAGCTCCTCCTGCTGGTCCCTGAGCGAGGACAGGACGGCGTCCAGGCCCGTGACGATCGCCGCCGCCACCGCCTGCGACTCGGGGGTGCCCACAGAGGCGACGGTGAGCTCGGGAGCCTCCTCGGACAGGGCGTCGGCATCGATGAGCTCGGTCTGGGTGACCGTCCCCCGACGAATGGCGGAGGTGTCACACGGGGTGTTCCACAGGGACTCGATCTCGTCGTCGGTCCACGTCAGCGAGAGGGAGACTCCGCCCATGTCCATCGACGTCGTCAGCTCGCCGACCTCGCAGTCGACAACCATGACACCGGCCTCTCCGAGCATCCGCTCGACGGCACCGTACGTGACGAAGAGCTCCTCGTACGTGGTCGATCCGAGACCGTTCAGCAGGACGATGACGCGGTCTCCCGCGCCCTCCGGCCTCTCCTTGAGCAGGCCGTCCACGAGGACCTGGGCGACGTCGTCGGCGGTGCCGAGGTCGGCGTCGTAGATCCCCGGCTCGCCGTGCACCCCGAGCCCCACCCCCATCTTCCCCTCGGGCACGGTGAAGAGTGGGGCACCGGCCCCCGGAAGCGTGCATCCGGAGAACGCGACGCCGAGGGTACGGGTGCGGTAGTTGACCTTGTCGAAGACGGCGATGACGTCCTGGAGCGACCGGCCCTCCTCCGCTGCCGCGCCCGTGCACTTGAAGACGGTGACCCAGCCACAGATGCCTCGACGCTTGTGGATCTCCTCGACCGGGGCCGATGCGATGTCGTCGGTGACGACGGCGATCGCGGCCTCGATGCCCTCGGCCTTCAGGGTCTCGGCCGCCTGGCCGAAGTGCAGAACGTCGCCGGCGTAGTTGCCGAAGGCGATGAGCACACCGCCGCCCTGGTTCGCCGCGCGGGCGACGCTCGCTGCCTGGCTGGCCGACGGGGAGGAGAAGATGTTGCCGAAGACGACGCCGTCGGCCATGCCTTGGCCGACCCAGCCGGCGAAGGCGGGGTGGTGTCCTGTGCCACCCCCGACGACCAGGGCCACCTTGCCGGGCCGGCTCCTCGTGGCACGGACAGCGCCACCGAAGACCTTGCGGACGTAGCGCTTGTTGGCAGCGATGAACCCGTCGGCCAGCTGGGCCGGGAAGTCTGCGGGGTCGTTGACGAGGAAGGTCATGACGTGGCCTTTCTGGGGCTCGTGGGTTCAGGCGAGGATCTGGAGGGGGTTCTCGACGAGGTGGACGAACTCGCGCAGCCAGCGGGCGGCGAGGGCCCCGTCGACGGGTCGGTGGTCCACCGAGAGCGTCACGGTGATGCAACGGGCGAGCTCGAGGTCGCCGTCGGCTCCTTCGACCGCCCGTGGTGTCACCGCGCCGACGGCGAGGATGCCCACCTGGGGCGGGTTGATGATGGCGCTGAACTCCTCGATGCCGAACATGCCGAGGTTGCTCACGGCGAGGACGCCGCCCTCGAGCTCGGACTGCTTGAGGGTGTTGGCCGCGGCGCGTTCGGCGAGGTCCTTGACGGTCGCCGACAGGTCGGACAGGGACCGGGTCGCAGCCGACCGGACGACCGGCACGACGAGGCCCCGGTCGGTCGCAATGGCGACCGCGATGTCGACGCCGTCGAAGCGGCGCACGGCGTCGCCAGTCCAGACGACGTTCATCTCCGGGACCCGCACCATCGCGACGGCGGCGGCCTTGACCAGGAGATCGTTGACAGTGACCCTCTGGGGTGCACCCTCGTTGAGCCCCGAGCGCAACGTCAGCAGCGCCTCGGCGCGGCACGTCGCCTTGAGGTAGAAGTGCGGCACCTCCTGCTTGCTCCGGGTGANCCTCCTGCTTGCTCCGGGTGAGCGCGGCGGCGCCCGCCCGCCGGAACCGGCTCGCCGGCTCGTCGGTGTACCCGGCCCCTGCAGCGGGGGCACCCGGACTCATCGGCGGAGGGGCCGGGGCCGGGGTCACCGCGAACCGCTCGGGCTCCTGGGTGCGCCGCGCCAGGGCCGTCTCGAGGTCGCGGCGGCGGATGCGCCCATTGGGGCCCGTGCCCCGGATGTCCTCGAGCCCGACTCCTGCCTCCTGGGCCAGCCGGCGGACGAGCGGGGTCGCGAAGATCCGGCCGGCGCGCCCGGTCCCGGCCTGGCCGTCGTCCGTCACAGCGGGGGACGGTTCGAGCACCTCGTCGGCCGTGTGACCGACGGGGGTCGCGGCGTCGGCGACGAGCTCGTCCTGCGAGCGTTCCTCGTCGACGGGCTGCAGCGGGCCCGAGGACTGCGGGCCGAGCCCGAGGGCACTGACGATTGCGTCCTCGTCCTTCGCGTCCTCGCCCTCGTGCAGGAGGACGGCGATGGGTCCTCCGATGGCCACCACCTGGCCGGCGTCGGCGAACAGTCGCAGGAGGGTTCCGCTCTCCTCGGCCTCGATCTCGACGACGGCCTTGTCGGTCTCGACGGTCGCGAGGAGGTCACCGGCGGCGACGGTGTCGCCGGCCGCGACCGACCACTCGACGAGGGTCGCCGAGTCTGCGTCCGCGGAGACGCCCGGCATCCGGATCACGGCGGCCACGTCAGCCCCGCACCAGCATCTCGAGGGCGGCCGCGATGTCCTCGGTCTGGGCCAGGGCGGCCCTCTCGAGGACCTTGCTCACGCTGGGCGACGCCTCTCCGCCATGGACCCGGCCGACAGGAGCGTCGAGCCAGTCGAAGTAGCGGCGCTGGATCTCGTCGGCCATCCACGCGCCGTACGAGGTGCCGGCCGCGCCCTGCTCGACCACGAGGACGTTCCCCGTCTTCTTGACGCTGGCCTCGATGAGGTCCCAGTCGACGCTCGCGTGGTCGAGCCAGCGCAGGTCGATCACGTCGGCGTCGACTCCGGACCGGTCGACGGCGTCGAGGCACCGCGGGACCATCGACAGGTACGACACCACCGTCGCCTCCGCACCCTCGCGGCGCAGGGCCGCCCGGCCGACGGGAAGGGCGTAGTCGAGGTCCTCGGCCGGGACCTCGCTCAGCTGGGCGTAGAGGTCGGTGTCGTACTCGAGGACGGCCACCGGGTCGTCGCACGCCAAGGCCGTGTTCATGAGACCGATGTAGTCGTAGGCGGTGGACGGGGCGATGATGCGCCAGCCCGCGGCCGTGGCCAGGATGCCGGCCGGATCCATCGAGTGCTGCGACCCGTAGCCGGTCCCGGTGCCGATCTTGATGCGCAGCACGTAGGGCACGGGGCTGTCGCCACCGAACATGTGTCGCATCTTCCCGACCTGGTTGAACAGCTGGTCGGCGGACACCCAGATGAAGTCCGCGTACATGAGCTCGGCGACCGGGCGGTAGCGGCCGTCGAGGGCCAGCCCGCCAGCGAGGCCGACGAAGGCGTTCTCCGCGATCGGGGTGCCGAGCACCCGGTCCGGGAAGGCCGCCTTGAGCCCGCGGGTCGCCCCGCGCGGGCCGCCCTTGAGCTTGTGGACGTCCTCGCCCATGACGACGATCCGGTGGTCCTGCTCCATGCGTCGGTGCATGACGTCGGCGACAACGTCGACGAACTTCTTCGTCACCGTCTCCCCGCTGTACTCGTGCGACTCCATGTACCGCAACCCGGCGAGCTCGGAGAGGTCGCCCCGCACCCCGACGTCGACGAAGGCGGGGTCGGGGAGCAGCTCGGGGCGGTAGCGCTTCCGGCCGGGCTTGCCGTCCGGGTCGTCCTCGAGGAGCCCCTGCGAGATCTCGTGCATGACGCTCTTGGACCGGGTCCAGAGGTCAGCGACCTCGGCCTCGGTGAGGATGCCGCGACGGACGACATGGCCGGCGACGCGCGCGATCGGGTCGCGGTCGCGGTAGCCCTTCTCCTCGTCCTTGGTCCGGTACCCGAAGGCGCTGCCCGGGAACGGGCCGTTCTGGTGGAAGTAGCGGTAGACGTCGACCTCGATGAGGGTGGGACCACCACCGGAGCGCATGACCTCGTTCGCCTGCTCCTGTGCCAGGTGGACCGCGAGCGGGTCCATCCCGTCGACCCGCCAGCTCGGGATGCCGAAGCCCGGTCCCCGCCCGGAGAGCCGCGGTTCGCCCGTCGCCTCCTCCGGCGTCGTCGACACCGCGTAGTGGTTGTTCTCGATGAAGAAGCAGACCGGCACCTTCCATGCCGCCGCGAGGTTGAAGGTCTCGAGGACCGAACCGATGTTCACGGCTCCGTCGCCGAAGTACGTCACCGACACGGCGTCGCTACCGGCCTGCCGGTCGGCCCACGCGAACCCAGCGGCCTGTGGCACGGCGCCGCCCACAATGGCGTTGGTGCCCATCGCGCCCGCCTCCTCCCACTGGAGGTGCATCGATCCGCCGCGACCTCGGCAGTAGCCGGAGGCCAGCCCGCAGATCTCCGCGAGCGAGCGGGTCAGGACCTCGACGACCTCCGGCGAGAAGTCGCTCCTCGGGTCGATCCCCTTCGGCGCGACGTGCCCGAAGGCCTTGGCGAGGAATTGGTGGTGCCCGCGGTGAGACCCCGTCACCTGGTCCTGGCTGCGCAGTGACAGGCAGGACCCGACCGCCCCACCCTCCTGCCCGATGCTCGAGTGCGCCGGGCCGTGGATGAGACCCTGCGACGCGAGGTCGAGCACCTCTTCCTCGAACGCCCGCACGAGATGCAGCTGCGCGAGCATCGTGGTGAGGAGCCCGGGAGCGACGGACTCCCAGTCGGCGTCGGTCGTGGACAGCTCGACCCAAGGGGCCGAGGGAGTGAGGGGTGCCGTAGTGGGCATCGTCGGGATCGTCCTTCTCGCGGAGCGGGCTGGGGCGTGAGAACGGTCAGGCGGTCGTTGTCACGGAGGTCTGTCGGGCGGCCGAGGAACGGATGGCAAGGCCCGTCCCGGGGTGGAAGAAGTGCAGCTTGTCTGCGCGGTACCCCACGTAGACGGTTGCGTCCATGTCCTCGTTGGCGACCGTGCCGAGCTCGGCGCGGACCAGCAGACGCTGCTTTCCCACCCGGACGTCGATGACCTCGACGTCGCCGAGCGGCTGCACGGCGTAGACGCGACCGGTGATGGGGTGTGCGGCGTCGGGGGTCCCCGACAGCGTCAGCGCCTCAGGCCTGACCCCCACGAGGACCTTGCGGTCGCTGAGGTCGGCGTCCGACAGGCCGCCTGCTCTGCTCGCCGGAACGTCGAGCCGGAACCCTTCGCCCACGACGCTCAGGCCGCCGTCGCCGCCGTGCATCTCGCCCTCGAGGACGTTCATCGGCGGGTCGCCCACGAAGGTCGCGACCCAGACGTTGGCCGGCTCGTTGAAGACCTCCATCGGGGTGCCCACCTGCTGCAGGACACCCTCACGCATGATCGCGATCCGGTCGGCCATCGACATCCCCTCGAGCTGGTCGTGCGTGACGTAGACCGTCGTCGTGCCGAGCCGCTTCTGGATGTGCTTGAGCTCGCCACGCATCCGGGCGCGCAGCTTCGCGTCGAGGTGTGCGATCGGCTCGTCGAAGAGGAATGCCTTCGGCTCCCGCACCAGGACCCGGCCGATGGCGACGCGCTGCTTCTGGCCACCCGAGAGCTGCGAAGGGCGCCGCTCGAGCAGACGCTCGATCTCGAGCGTGGTCGCCGCCTCCTTGACCCGGCGGTCGATCTCGTCCTTGCCCAGCTTGCGCAGACGCAGCGGGTTCGCCAGGTTCTCGTACACGCTCTTCTGCGGGTAGAGGGCGTAGGACTCGAAGACCATCGCGATGTCACGGTGGCGCGGCTCGAGGTCGTTGATCCGCTCCCCGCCGAGGAGGATGTCGCCGGCGGAGATGAACTCCAGGCCGGCGATCATCCGCAACGACGACGACTTGCCGCAGCCGGACGGGCCGAGGAGGCAGAGGAACTCGCCGTCCTGGATCTCGAGGTCAAGGTTCTTGACGGCCTCCACCTGGTCGTAGCGCTTCCAGACGGAGTTGAAGGTCAGCGATGCCACGACTGGGCTCCTCGGGTAGGGATGGGGGTGGTCGGGGTCGGGCGGAGGACGGCGGCGGTCACTGCTTCACCGCACCCATGGTGAGGCCCTGGACCATGTACTTGCGGATGACGATGCCGAGCAGCAGCATGGGTGCCACGGTGACCAGCCCGGCCGCCATGATCTGGCCCCAGTCGATACCGCTCGCCGACTTCAGTCCCTGGGTCGCCACGGGGAGCGTCTTGGCCTGCTCCCCACCCATGACGGCGGCGAAGATGAAGTCGTTCCAGGCGAGCAGCACACACAGGACGAGGACCGCCGCCAGCCCCGGGACCACCAGCGGGACGATCTTCCACAGCGCCTGCCACCGGGAGTGGCCGTCGACCATGTACGCCTCCTCGATGTCATACGGCACCGAGTCGAAGAACCCCTTGAGGATCCAGATCGCGAACGGGAGGTTGAACACCGTGTAGGCGAGGATCAGCCCGGGGATCGTACCCAGGAGACCCAGGGCGCGGAAGGTCGCGTAGAGGGGAACGGTGACCGCCACGACCGGCGCCATGCGGGTGGAGATGATCCAGAAGTAGAGGTCGCTGCGACCCCGGAACCGTCCCCGGGAGATGGCGTATGCCGCGGTCGTGCCGAGAACGATCGAGATGACCGCCGAACCGCCCGCCGCAAGAGCACTGTTCAAGAAGTATCGCTCGAAGTTGCTCTCGGAGAACAGCTTCGTGAAGTGCTCGAGTGTCGGGGTGAAGACGAAGAGCTTCTTCAGCGCCCCGAGCCAGTCACCCTCCGCGGGAAGGTCGAAGGACGACCCGGTCGCCTTGAAGGCGGCTGTGAACATGACGAAGAACGGCGCGAGGGTGAAGAGCGCGTAGATGCCCAGGAAGAAGCTGATCGCGTAGCCGGTGAGGCGTGCGCCACGACCACGGACGACCTGGTCCTCCGCGTTCCCCGAGGGGCCGGCGACGACGTCGTCGTCGTCGATGTCCGGGCGGGTGAGAACGGAGCTGGACATCTCAGACCTCTTCCTCTGACATTGGGCCCTTCGCCTCACGGGTCTCGAAGACGCCGACGACGAGCTTGCCGACGATGATGGTGACGAGAAGAAGGGTCAGGGCGATGCTCGAGCCGTAGCCGAGCTCGAAGAACGAGAACGACTGCTCGTACAGGTAGAGCGGGAGGACCTTCGTGGAGTTCGCCGGGCCCCCACCGGTCAGCGCGATGAAGTGGTCGATGATCCGGATGTTGTCCATGAAGCGCAGGAGGACGGCGATGATGAGCGAAGCCTTGATGCTGGGGAGCGCCACCTGGAAGAAGCTGCGCACCGGGCCGGCGCCGTCCATCCAGCTCGCCTCCATCTGGTCCTTGGGCACGAGCTTGAGCCCGGACAGGACGATGAGGGCGACCAACGGGGTCCACTCCCAGACATCGACGAGGACGATGGCCCAGAGAGCGTGGTCCGAGCTGCCGAGGATCGTCCCCCCGTCGAGGAGGCCGAGGCTGCGCAGCACCCAGAAGTACCAGCCGAAGGTGCCGTTGTAGAGGTACTGCCACAGGAGCCCGGCTACGACCGGGGCGACCATCATCGGCATGAGGAAGACCGTGATGAGGAGCTTCTCGTGCTTGCTCCGGTTGAGCAGCACGGCCAGGAGGGTACCGAGACCCACTTCGAGCACCATGCTCACCCCGCTGTAGAGCGCGAGGAGACGCCAGCCCTCCCAGTACTGCGGGTTGCCGAACATCCGGGTCCAGTTGGCCGTGCCGACGAACGTGTCGGGGGCCCCTGGCGCCAGCGCTACCTGGTGGAAGGACATGTAGATGAGCCAGGCCAGCGGGTAGATGCTCAGGAGGGCCAGGACGGCCACCGCGGGCAGGATGAGGGGGATCAGGTATCGCCGCGGCTGCTGCCTGTTCGCCAGCGGCGGGTTCCCGACGTCGTGGACGTCGGGCGATGCCCTGTCGAGGAGTGCCATGGCCGGGTCCTCAGACGCCGTGCAGCTGGTCGGTCTGGGTCTGGATCGCCTTCGCGCACGCCTCCGGCGAGGTCTGGCCGGCGCACATCTTCTGGACTTCGTTGCCGACGATCGTCACGTACTGGTTGAACTTCGGGATCTTCGGTCCGAGTACGGCGTTGGGCGAGCCCATACCCACGGTGACGGCGGGGAAGGTGAGAGCGTTCGGGAAGTCCGAGGGGCCGATACGGCCGGTGTCGCCGGTGCCGTAGGGCTTGCCCTGGGCGGCCTTGATCTTCGGGTCCTCACCGACGGCGACCCGGGTGGGCGCACCACCGGAGATCGCGAGGTTCTCCTTCTGGGTCTCGACCTGCGTCGACCAGACCACGAAGAGCCACGCCGCGCGCTTCTGCTCCTCCGAGGCAGCCGCGTTGATGCCGATGCCGGCGATGCCGCAGTTCGTGCCGTTGACGAGCTTGCCGCTGCCCACGAGGTACTCCGGGTCACCCTTCGGGCAGACGTCATAGGCGGTCTTGGTTCCCCCGCCCTGGTTCGCGTCGTCCTCGAACGACGCCGCGAACTCGTGGAACTGCGAGAGCATCGCGACCTTGCCGGCGTTGTAGGCGTCCGCGACCTCGACCGTACCGAGCGAGAGAGCGTCCGGGGTGGAGGTGTCGAACAGCTTCTTGTAGAGCTCGAGACCGAGGACCGACTGCTCATCCCCCCACTTCGTGGGGCCGGGGTCCTTGGCACCCTGGATGTCGTCGATGTCGAAGTCACGCCACTGGCCGTGGGCGTAGAGCAGCCGCTGGATGTCGAGCTGGGTGGTCCACGCGAACTGGCCGAGGTGCAGGCCCATCCCGTAGGGGACGGTGGAATCCTGCTCGTGGAGCTTCTTGAAGAAGGTGCCGAAGTCGAGGACGTTCTTGTACGTCGTCTCCGGGCCGTACTTCATCGCATAGCCGTACTGGTCCTCGAACTGCTTGCCGTACTTCTCGAACAGGTCTCGGCGGTAGCAGAACACCGAGTCGGCGGCGTCGTAGGGCAGCGTGATGAGGCGGTCGGAGTACGCGTAGCCGGCCACCGCGAGGTAGTTCGGGTACCAGCTGTCCTCGGCGTAGCCCTGCTCGGCCTGCGGCAGCGAGGTGTCCTTGGTGTAGGGACGCAGGTCCTCGAAGTAGTCGGCGAGGACGCTGGTCACCGGCTTGTCCTGGCCGTACAGCAGGTCGTAAGCGGTGCCACCCGAGCGGAGGTCGAGCTCCGCCTTCTGCAACATGACCGGCAGGTCGAACTGAAGGATCTCGACGTCGATCCCGGTGAGCTTCTTGAAGTCGCCCCGGTCGACGAGCTGCTTGATGCCCGTCGAGGGAGGGGTGTTCTCCGTGATGAAGGTGAGCTTGGTGCCCTTTGCCTGCATCCACCTCTCCGCGTCGTTGGCGAAGGTCCGGGAGGCTGCGCTCGGCCCCTCATCACTACACGCGCTGAGAAGGGCGGCGGCACCGGCGGCGAGTCCGCCACCGAGGATGAGGCGACGGCTGAGGTTGCTCGAGGTCATCGGAATCTCCTGGATCGGTGGGTCAGCTCAGACGAGCGTGTCGAGGACGTACTTGGGGTGGAACAGGCGAGTGGTGCCGGCCGCCTTGGCCTGGTTGTCGAACGTCGTCCCGTTCGGGGCCGAGACGACCTCGAGCTGCAGTCCCCACGGGGCCATGAAGTAGCACCACGTGAGCCCGAGGTTGGGCCCCTCGGTGTAGGCCGTCGGCTCGCCGAGGACCTCGACGTCGTTGGCCTCGAGGAAGGCGATCGCCTCGTCCATGTCGTCGACGTAGAAGGCGAGGTGGTGGCCGCCGACGTCGCTGTTCTTCGGCGGAACCTGGGCCTGGCCGTCGACCTCGTACTCGAAGACCTCGAGGTTCGTGCCGTTGCCGAGGCGCAGGTACCGGAACTCCTTGATGACGGCGTCCGCGTCGACCCGGAGGTGGACCGGCATCCAGTCGCCTTCGCCCCGGAAGTCGGTGGCGGCCGTGTAGAGGACCTCCGCTCCGAGGATGCGCTCGAAGAAGTGGCAGGCCTCGTTGATGTCCGGCACGGTGAAGCCGATGTGCTCCATGCCTCGGACTCCGGGAATCGGCATTGGGGGTTCCTCTCCTCGTCGAGTGGATACTGCGGTCGAACCGGGGTCGCCACTCCGGAACGGCGCTCGCGGCGACGGCGGATGTCGCGGCGACTGCGAGAATTGTGCTCAGCCGCCTCATCGAGGGCCTATGGGGAGAATCCCCCATAGGGTCGCGCGATCCGCCCGGCAGGATGGACGACGCCGGCCCGAGGGGCAGATCGACAGCCGCCCGCAGGGCGCGAGAGAGTGGTGGACCCATGACCCCGACGACACTCGACGGACAGGTGGCGCTCGTCACCGGCGCATCCCAGGGCATCGGCGCGTACCTCGTCGCCGCCCTGGCCGGTCAGGGCTGCACCGTCGTGGGGCTGGCGCGCTCGGCGGACCGACTGGGCGCCACGCTCGACGACGTGGCCCGCTCGACGGGAGCGCGCACCCTCGCCCTGGCCGCCGATGTCACGTCGCGGGCGTCGGTCGACGACGCCGTGGCCACGGCCCTGCGCCAGGTCGGCCCGGTCGACGTGGTGGTCAACGCAGCCGGTCTTGTCGACCGCGCGGAGGTCCCGCTGTGGGAGTCCGCGCCGGAGGACTGGTGGGAGGTGGTGACCAGCCATGTCCGCGGTGCCCAGCTCGTCGCCCGAGCCGTCCTGCCCGGCATGGTCGCCCGCGGGCGAGGCCGTCTGGTCAACCTCGCGAGCGGGATGGGGACCCGGGCCGAACCCGAATACTCGGCGTACTCGGTGGGCAAGGCGGCCCAGATCCGTCTCACCGAGTGTCTGGAGGCGTCGCTGGAGGGCAGCGGCGTGCACGCCTTCAACATCGCCCCAGGACTCGTCCGCACCGAGATGACGGCGGGGATGCCGCGCTGGGACGGCCACACGAACTGGACCCCGCCCGAGCGGGTCGCCGAGCTCGTCCTCGCTGTCGCCGGCGGCGGCCTCGACGCCTGGGCCGGGCGCTTCCTCAGGGCTGGCGTCGACCTCCCGGAGGCCGTCGCCGCCCTCACCCCGAGCGGTCCGGACCGGCAGCTGCGGATGCGGTCCTACGGCGCCGAGGACCCCATGGCCTGACCGGTGGGCGGCCGGCTCGCAGCTCTGTCGACGAGCGAGAGGAAGCCCTGCGCCGTCCAGGCCGAACGGCCCGCGAAGAGACCGTCAACACCTGGCACCCCGAGAACGGCGGCAGCGTTCGACGGCGTGACCGAGCCGCCGTAGAGCCGGCCGGCGAGGGCGTCGCCCCACCGGTCGACCAGGGCGGCCATCACGGGAGCCAGGTCCGCGGGGGTGGCGACCGTTCCCGCGCAGCCGATCGCCCACACCGGTTCGTAGGCGACCAGCACCGACGAGACGTCGTCGACGCCATCGAGAGCGGAGGCGACCTGCCCGAGCACGTGGTCGACGTGGCGGCCGGCGTCCCGCACGGCCGCCGGCTCACCGACGCAGAGGACCACCCGGAGTCCGTGCCGCAACACCGCGCGAACCTTGGCGGCGACGATCTCGTCCGACTCGCCGAAGTGGTGTCGCCGGTCGGAGTGACCGACCATGACGAGGCTGCACCCGGCGTCGGCCACCTGGCTGACCGCGACCTCGCCCGTCCACGGCCCGACGTCCTCCCAGTGCGCGTTCTGCGCCCCGACGAGCAGCGGCGGTGCGCCGTCGGCGATGCCGCGGCACGCGGCCGCGACCTCTGCGACGGCGGTCAACGGGGGGAGCACGAACGGGCGGACGTGGGCGTCGGGCCGCTGCGCGAGGCCGGCTTTGACCTCCTCCACCCAGTGCAGGGCCTCGGCGCGCGTCTTCGTCATCTTCCAGCTCGTGCCCACCCAGACGTCCCGCCCGCGTGGGGCGGCGGACGACGGGGTGGACCCCATCTCGCGAGACATCCGGGCCTCCTGGATCACACCGCGTCGAAGCGCCGACGGCTGGCGAGGGCCTCGCGCAGCACGTGGTCCTCGTCGAGCAGGGCCCGCTGCACCCCGGGCGAGAGGTCGTCGCGGGTCAGCAGCGCGGTCGACGCCTCGAGCGAGGCCTCCTCGACCACGCCCCGCGGATGCAGGGCCGCCGCCACCCGGGCGAGGGCGTCCTCCCCCATCCGCTGCGCCAGGTGGGCCAACAGGTCGCCGACCTGCCCGACGTAGGGCCGCAGCACCTCGGGCTCGGCCCCGACCCAGAAGCCTCTGGCGAGCTCGAGCGCGCCGTAGTTCGACAGCTCGGGGTCGTCGCGCAGCCGCTCCCACGCCCACGCCTTGGCCTCGGCGCTCGGGCGGCTCGCCCGCACCCCCATCGCGGCCAACCGCCCGGCCAGCGAGCGGTCGGCCTCCTCGGCCGAGGCCAGCTCGGCGTCCGTGAGGGCACCGAGGGCGGCGAGGCGGCGCAGCACCAACCAGCGGAAGTCGTCGTCGCCGACGAGCGCCCTGGGGAGGCGGTCGCCGGAGGACCAGGCGCGCAGCCGGTCGAGGTCGGAGCCCGAGCGCGCCCAGACCCGCGCCGCGAGCACGGCGGCCGCATCCCCGGAGACGCCTGGCATCCCCGCGGCCCGCTCGGCCAGGACGTCGGCGGCCTGCGCGAGCCGGGCCAGGGCGGCGGGGCGCTCCGGTGCGGGGAGGAAGACCGGCACGACCGAGCCGGTGACCACGAGCCCCACCCGCGAGAGCAGCGACGGGTCGTCCTCCCGGGGCCAGGCCTGCTCGACGACGTCGAGGACCAGGCGCGGGTCGACGACGGCCCGGTGCATCCCGCCGACCAGCGAGGTCCACACCACCGTGCGCGCCAGGGGGTCGGGCACCTCGGCCAGCCGGCGCGGCAGGAGCGCGAGGGTGGTGTCGTCGAGGACGACCTCGCCCCAGGTCAGGTCGCCGGCGTTGGGGACCAGCACGACGTCGTCGCCCAGGGCTGCGACGCCCTCCACCTCGGCCCGAGGGCCCGTGAGCACGACCCCCTGGCGCAGCACCTCGCGCTCCCCCGCGAAGGCGGCCACGTCGAGGGTGTGCGGGCGGTCGGTGACGCCGTCGGGGGCGGTCCGGGTGAGGGAGCCCGCGCGGCTCAGGGCCAGCCGGTCGGCCCCGGCGGTGCGCAGCCAGGCGTCGGCCCACCCCTCGAGCGAGCGGCCCGCGGCCGCACCCATCGCGTCGAGGAACTCCGACAGCTCACCGTTGCCGAACGCGTGCGTGCGCAGGTACTCGGTGACCCCCGCGACGAACGCCTCGTCGCCGATGTGCGCGATGAGCTGGCGCAGCACCGCGGCGCCCTTGGCGTACGAGATGCCGTCGAAGTTCTGCAGGGCCGAGAGGGCGTCCGGGGCCGGCGAGCCGGCCACGGGGTGGGTGCTGGGCGAACGCTCGGCGGCGTAGCCCCAGAGCTTGCGCACGATGCCGAACTCGACCCAGGCCTCCGGCGCCCCGAGGGCGTCGGCCGAGGTGCGGTAGGCCATGTACTCGGCGAAGGACTCGTTGAGCCACAGGTCGTCCCACCAGCGCATGGTCACGAGGTCGCCGAACCACATGTGGGCCATCTCGTGGGCGATGGTGTTGTCGCGCTCGAGCACCTGGTCGGGCGTGGCGGCCCCGCGGAACACGTAGGTGTCGCGGAAGGTGACGCAGCCGGGGTTCTCCATCGCGCCGGCGTTGAACTCGGGCACGAAGACCTGGTGGTACTCGCCGAACGGGTACCGGATGCCGAAGAGGCGGTGGTAGTGGTCGAGGCAGGCTCGGGTGGTGGCGAGCATCTGGTCGGCCTGCTCGCGCAGCGGCCCGGCGAGGGAGGCGCGCGCGTGCAGCCCCAGCGGGATGCCGTCGTGCTCGCCCGTGACCGACACCCACGGACCGGCGCAGACGGTGACGAAGTAGGTCGCCAGCGGCTGGGTGGTGGCCAGCTCCCAGCGGCCGGCCCCGGCCTCGCGCGCGGCCCCGTTGCCGATGACGCTCCAGTGCCGCGGCGTGCGCACCGTGACGGTGTAGGGCGCCTTGAGGTCGGGCTGGTCGATGCACGCGAAGACGCGCGGGGCGGCATCCAGGAAGAGGTGGCCGTAGACGTAGTCCTCGCCGTCGGCCGGGTCGGTGGCCCGGTGCAGCCCCTGCCCGTCGTGCCCGTAGGTCATGGTCGCCTCGACCTCGAGGACGTTCTCGGCGGCGAGGTCGGGCAGCGGCAGGCGGCCGTCGACGAGGGTCGCGACGTCGAGCGCCCGACCGTTGAGGGTGGCGCGGTGCAGGGTCTCGGGGCGCAGGTCGGCGAAGGTCGAGGCGCCGGGCTCGTGGCAGGTGAACCGCACGGTGGTGCGCGAGCCGAAAGTGCGCTCGTCACGGTCGAGGTCGAGGTCGACCGCCATGGCGTCGACGGTCAGCAGGGCGGCCCGGGTGTGGGCCTCGGCGCGGGTCAGCGAGGGCATGTGCCCACCCAACCAGACGACCCGCCGGCCGACCGCGAACGTGTGTGAAGAGCGTCGATATGCCGACGTTCTTCACACACGTTCGCGGGCTACGGGTTGATGCGGTGCCCGTACGCCATCTGCTCGAGGCGGGCGATGCGCTCGGCCATCGGCGGGTGGGTCGACATCATCCGCGACACGTCCTGGGCCCGGAACGGGTTCGCGATCATCATGTGGCTGGCGTTGACCAGCTGCTGGCTGGGGGCCAGCGGGGCCCGGGCCACGCCCTGCTCGAGCTTGCGCAGCGCGCCGGCCAGGGCCAGCGGGTCGCGGGTGAGGGTGGCGCCGTCCTCGTCGGCGTCGTACTCGCGGGTGCGCGAGATGGCCATCTGCACGAACACCGCGGCGATGGGGGCGAGGATGGCCAGGGCCAGGCCCGCGATCGGGTTGCGGTCCTCGTCACTGCTGCCGCCGCCGAAGAGGGCGCCGAAGGCGAGGAACTGGCCGATCGAGGAGATCACACCGGCGATGGCGGCCGCGACCGAGCCGGTGAGGATGTCGCGGTTGTAGACGTGCATCAGCTCGTGGCCGAGGACCCCGCGCAGCTCGCGCTCATCGAGCAGGCCGAGGATGCCCTCGGTGCAGCAGACGGCGGCGTGCTCGGGGTTGCGCCCGGTGGCGAAGGCGTTGGGCGCCTGGGTGGGCGAGACGTAGAGGCGCGGCATCGGCTTGCCGGCGCGGGTCGAGAGCTCACGGACGATGCGGTACATCGCCGGCGCCTGGGCCTCGGTGACGGGGTAGGCGTGCATGGCCCGGATGGCGAGCTTGTCGGAGTTCCAGTAGCCGTAGGCGGTAGTCCCGAGGCCGATCAGCGCGAACACCAGGATGAACGCGCTGTTGCCCGTCGAGCCCGCGATGACGTAGCCGATGGCGAGCAGGATGGCCCAGAGCCCGCCCAGCAGGGCGGCCGTCTTCAGGCCGTTGAAGTGGTTGTGCATGTGGGGTGAACGCCTCCGATGTGCGTTTCAGTTCCGGCCCGGCTCAGCCGAGGCCACCGAGCAGCAGGTGCGGCAGGGCGCTGGTGAGGGCGAGCACCGCGGTGCCGAGGACCAGGACCGCCGTCGTCGACCGGCCCGAGCGGCGCGCTGTCCCGGGGCCGTCCGCGGAGGCGGCCTGCTCCCCGGGCGCCGGGCGGTCGGGGGGCCCGCCCAGCAGCACGGCGAACCAGCGCAGGTACACGGCGATGCCGACCACCACGGCCAGGATGCCGGCGGCCGTCACCGGCCACACCCCCGCGGCCACCGGTGGCCCCAGCGCGAGGATCTTGACGACGAGGCCCACGACGCCGGGCGGCAGCCCCGCCAGCACCAGCAGGGCCAGCGCGAGCGGCCCGGCGGCCAGGGGGTCGCGGCGGAGCAGACCCCGGTGCCCCTCGAGGGTGCGTGCGCCGGCGCCGGCCCCGATGCGGCCGAGCGCCGCGAACGCCACCGCGGTGGCGGCGGCGTAGACCAGGACGTAGGCCACCGAGGCCCGCATCCCGGCCCCGTCGAGAGCGGTCAGCGGCACCAGGACCCAGCCCGCCTGGGCGATCGTGGACCAGGCGAGCAGGCGCAGGGGGTCGTCCTGGCGCAGGGCGACGACGGTGCCGAGCAGCAGGGAGGCGACGGCGGGCACGGCCAGCACGGTCACGACCGCCGGGGCGTCGAGGCCGGCGCCGGCGAAGGCCGCGACGGGGGCGAGCAGCGCGGCCAGGGCCGAGAGCTTGGAGGCCGCGGCCAGGTACAGGGCGGTGCCGAGGTCGGCCCCGGTGTAGGCCTGGGGGGTCCACGCGTGGAACGGCACCAGCGAGAGCTTGAACCCCACGCCCGAGACCAGCACCGTGACGGCGAGGACCAGCACGGCCCGGCGCTGCGGGTCCTCCCAGGCGGTGGCCACGGTGGCCGAGGAGAAGGTCGCGTCGCCGGTGGCGGTGAGCCAGAGGGCGACCCCGAGCACCAGCAGCGCGAACGACACCAGCGACGTGACGAGCAGGCTCAGCCCGGCGTGCGCGGCTCCCCGCGTCCCCCGCAGCGCGACCAGCGCGACGACGGGCACCGTGGCGAGCTCGAGGGCCACCACCCAGGTGCCCAGGTCACGGGCCGCGGCCACGGCCACCCCGCCCGTGGTGGCGGCCAGGAGGAGCGCGGCCGTGACCGCGCCGTCGCGGGGGCGCGGACGCCCGTCGTGCAGGAGGGCCAGGGCGGCCGCGGCGGCCAGCAGGATGCCGGCCTGGAGGCTCGAGGTGCGTGGCCCCGCCGTCCAGAGACAGGCGCCGTCCGGAGCCGGCAGGCACAGCGAGCGCAGCGGTTCGGCCTCCGCCCCGAACGACCCCCGGGCCGCCAGCACCGCCCCGACCACCAGCACCACGGCGGCGACGGGCAGGGCCCAGCGGCCCCCCGCGCGACGCGGCCCCAGCGCGTCGCCGACGAGGACGAGCACCACGCCCAGCGCCGGGGCCAGGGCGGGCGCCAGGACGAGCGGGTCGAGGGTGACCAGAGTGCTCACCGCGCCCCGCCGATCCGCGCCACGGCGTCCGCCGTGGTCGACAGCAGCAGCATCGGTAGGACGCCGAGGACCATCACGCCCGCCGCCAGCACGCCCAGGACCCAGCGCTCGACGCCCGTGGTGTCGGGGGTGCGCGGGGCCTCGGGGTCGGGGCGGTCACCGGCCCAGACCAGCCCGGCCACCCGCAGGGCGTAGGCCGCGGCCAGAGCGGCACCGACGGCCGCCACCACGGCGCACACGACGAACACCGCGCGCGGCCGGTCACCGGCCGGTGCCCACGCGGAGTACACGGCGAGGAGCTCGCCCCAGAACCCGGCCAGGCCGGGCAGGCCCAGGCCGGCCGCCAGGCCGAGCAGTAGCACGAACCCCAGCCGGGGCGAGGTCTCGCGCAGGGCGGGACGCCGCACCGCCAGGTCGACCGACCCCCAGCGCTGCTTGAGGCCGCCGACCACGACGAACAGCAGCGCCGAGATGACGCCGTGCGCGATGTTGGCGTAGAGCGCGGCCTGGAGGCCGGTGTCGGAGCCGCTGGCCAGCGCGAGCACGACGAAGCCCATGTGCGCCACCGACGAGTACGCCACCAGCCGCTTCAGGTCGCGCTCGACGAGGCAGACCAGGCCGCCCCACACGATGCCCACGGCCCCGGCCACGGCCAGCGCGGGCGCCATCCGGGCGAACCCGTCGGGGACGACCGACACCGGCAGGCGCACCAGGCCGTAGGTGCCCATCTTCAGCAGCACCGCCGCCAGCAGCACCGACCCCGCGGTGGGCGCGGTGGTGTGGGCGGGCGGGAGCCAGGTGTGCAGCGGGAAGACCGGCACCTTCACCGCGAGCCCGAGGACCAGCAGCAGCGCCACCGCCAGCTGGGTGCCGCTGCCGAGCCCTGCCCCGGCGGCGTCGGCCAGGCGGCGCAGGTCGGCCGTCCCGGCGCTGGTGACCAGCAGCAGGATGCCGACCAGCAGCGTCGTCGAGCCCACGGCGGTGTAGAGCACGAAGCGCTGCGCGGCGTCGGTGCGGGCTCGGAGGTCGTGGGCGTCGCCGAAGCGGCCCACGAGCACCCACATCGGCACCAGGACGACCTCGAAGGCGACGAGGAACAGCACCGCGTCGCGCGCGGTGAAGGTGGCCAGCGCCCCGGCCTCGACGACCAGCAGGCAGCCCAGGAAGGTGGCCGGTGAGCCGCCCGCGGGCAGCTCGACCCACGCGTGCAGGGCCACGAGGAGCCCGATGCCGCCGGTCAGCAGCACCAGCGGCGCCGAGATGCCGTCGACCCCGAAGGACCAGCGCACGCCCAGCTCGGGCAGCCAGGCCCGGTCGACCGATGCCCCCAGGGCCACCGTGGCGCCGGCGAGCACGAGCGTCAGCCCCGCCGTACCCGCGGTGACGCGGCGCGCGAGGCCGGCCGGGAGCGCGCGGCCCCCGGTGAGGAGCCAGAGACCGACCGCGAGCGGCAACGCCAGGAGCAAGCTCACGACCATGCGAGCACCCCGACGGCGGCCAGCACCACGACGCCGCCCAGGACCAGCCCCACGCCGGCGCTCGGCCGCTGGCCGCGGTGCAGGCGGGTGCCCGCCCAGCCGGCCACCCGGGCGGCCGTGCCGGCGCCGCGGACGTAGGCATCGACCACCTCGGTGTCGACGAACGCCACGACCCGCGCCAGGCGCAGCACCGGCCGGGCCACGGCCCGGCGGTAGAGCAGGTCGACGCCCAGGCCGGCGTCGGCCGCGGGCGTGAACCGGCGCGCCAGCACCTCGGCCGGGTCGCGGTCGAAGCCGCCGCGCAGGGCCACGCCCACGCCGACCCCGACGACCAGCAGGCTCAGCACCAGCCAGAACACCGAGACCTCACCGACCGCGAAGGCTCCGGTGAGGACCACGAGCCCGCCCACCACCGTCAGTGCCACGAGGACGGCCAGGACGACGGGCACCACCGGCGGCACCCCGGCCAGCACGGGGCGCTGGCGCACGTGCGCGGTGAGGACGAGGTAGCCGCGGGTGCTGTAGGCGGCGGTGACGGCCGAGGTCAGCACGAGGGAGACGAGGACGAGGACCCCCGGGCCGTCGGCCGCGACGGCCCCGTCGTAGGCCACCGCGATCACGTGCTCCTTCGACAGGCCGCCGACCACCAGCGGTACGCCCGCCAGTGAGAGGAAGCCGGCGAGGAACGCGGCCCGCAGCACCGGGGAGGCAGCGGCCGACCCGCGCAGGGTGGCTGCCGCGGTGCCCCCGGCCGCCAGGGCGGCCCAACCGATCGCGAGGAAGAGGAGGGACTTGAACAGCGCGTGCGACCACAGGTGCAGCAGTCCGGCGCCGGGGCCCGCGGCAAGCGGAGCGGTCGCCAGCGCCGAGAGCATCACGGCCACCTGGCTGACCGTCGACCAGGCCAGCATCCGTTTGAGATCGCTCTGCGCGAAGGCCAGCACGGCGGCCAGCAGCATCGTCACCGACACCGAGACGCCCAGGAACCAGCGGGCCGTCGGGCTGGCCGCGAAGACCTCGAACAGCGAACCGATGACCACCGTGCCGGCCGCGACCATGGTGGCCGCGTGGATGAGGGCGCTCGCCGGAGTGGGGCCCTCCATCGCGTCGGCCAGCCAGTCCTGGAACGGGACCTGGGCCGACTTGCCGAGCACCCCGATGACGAGCAGCACGAGCAGCACGGCACGCAGGTTGGCGTCGGGCGCCGCGCACGCGGTCAGGGCGGTGCCCAGTGCCGAGCCGCCCTCGACGGCGGCATCGATGCACGCCCCCGGCCGCCGCCACGCGCCCACCACGTCGGCGATGGAGGTGGAGCGGGCCCCAGCGGCCAGGCCCACGACGGCCAGGACGAAGCCGATGTCGGCGACACGGGTGACCAGGAAGGCCTTGAGCGCGGCCCGCCGGGCGGTGGCGCGGCGCGACCAGTGCCCGATCAGCAGGTAGGAGCACCAGCCCATGACCTCCCACCCGACGAGGGTGAGCACGAGGTCGCCCGACAGGACCACCAGGAGCATCGCGGCGGCGAAGAGCGAGACGGTGGCGGCGAACTGCCCGTAGCGGTCGTCGGTGGCGAGGTACCAGGTCGAGTACAGCTGGACCGCCAGGACGACCAGGGCCACCACGGCGGCCATGGCGGACCGGGTGGGGTCGACGGCGAGGTCGAGCGGGATGGACAGCCCACCGGCCGCCAGCCCCGGGCCGCCGGTGATGGCGCCCCGGTCGTCGAGCGCCCACAGCACGGCTGCCCCCAGCCCGGTGAGGCCGGCGGCCACCACGGCGACCACTCGGGCGAGCCGGTCGTCGCGGCGCACCGCCACGCCCAGCGCGGCGGCCAGGGCCGGCAGCCCGACGAGCAGCCAGGGGTTCACCGGTCGTCCTCGGGTGCGTCGGGAGCGTTCGGGGCATCCGGAACGGCCGGGGCGTCGAGGTCGATGTTCCCCCGGAGCCGGAAGGCGGTGAGCACCACGGCGAGCGCGACGACCACCTCGGCGGCGGCGATGGTGATGACGAACAGCGGCAGCACGCTGCCGGCGGCCCAGCGGTCGCCCCCGGCGGCCTGGGTCGTGACGAGCAGGACGAGGGACCCGCTGAGCACGAGCTCGACCCCGATGAGGAGCAGGACGGCGTTGCGGCGCACCGCGATCCCGGTGACTCCGAGCCCGACGAGCAGCGAGGCCAGCAGGTAGGGGCCGCCCAGGTGGATCACGACGCCCCCTCGGCGGCGGGGCGGCGGGCGACGGCCAGGGCGCCGACCAAGGCGGCCAGCAGCAGCAGCGAGAGCAGCTCGAAGGGCCAGACCCAGGTGCCGAAGAGCTGGGCGGCCACCTGGCGGGAGGCCACGTCGGCCCGGCGCACGCTGCCGTCGGCCAGCGGGACCAGCACGGTGGCGAGGAGCCCGGCGGTGGTGAGCCCCAGCAGGGCGGCGCCGGCCGAGCGCCATCCCCCGACGGCGTGCGCGCGGTCGGGCCCGATGGGCGCGCGGGTCAGCATCAGGGCGAACAGCACCAGCACGACGACGGCCCCGACGTAGACCAGGACCAGGACCAGCGCGACCAGCTCGGCGCCGAGCACGAGCAGCGACCCCGCCACCCCGAGCAACGCCACGACCAGCCACAGGGCGGCGTGCACGACGTGCCGGGTGGTCACCGCGAGCAGGCCACCGACCACCGCCAGCACCCCGCACGCGGCGAAGGCGGTGTCGAGGGCGGTCACGTGCCGTCCCCCTCGCCGCGGACCACCCGCGGCCGCACCGTGCGGGGCGGACGGCTGCTGCCGGCTCCGCCGGGGCCCCCAGCCGGCCCGCGGGCCCCACGGGCGGGCCGGGAGGCGGCGGCGACCTCGGCCGGCTCGGCGGCCTTCTCGTCGAGCGCCGGTGGGGGCGGCACGGTGGCCATCCACTCGCCGAGCCGCTCCTTCTCGTGCAGCAGGTCGAGGATGTCGACCTCGGCGTACTCGAACTGCGGGCTCCAGTGCAGGGCGTCGAACGGGCAGACCTCGATGCAGATGCCGCAGTACATGCACAGGCTGAAGTCGATGGCGAAGCGGTCGAGCACGTTGCGCTGGCGCTCGCGGCCGCCCTCGGTGGTGGCCGGGATCGTCTCCTTGTGCGAGTCGATGTAGATGCACCAGTCGGGGCACTCGCGGGCGCAGAGCATGCACGAGGTGCAGTTCTCCTCGAGCAGCGCGATGACGCCGCGGCTGCGCGGCGGGAGGTCGGGCGCGACGTCGGGGTACTCGTGGGTGTGCGTGGGGCGCAGCGCGGTCCGGGCCGTCGTCGCAAGCCCCTTGAGGACCCCGGGTAGCCCCCCGCGGCCGCGGGTGTCCTCCGCCGGCTCGGGCCTCTCGTGCTGCTCGGGCGTCACCATCCGGCCACCACCCCCACCCCGGTGAGCACGACCTGGAACAGGCCGAGCGGCACCAGCCAGAGCCAGGCCAGCCGCTGCAGCTGGTCCTCGCGCAGCCGCGGCCACGCCACCCGCACCCAGATGACCACGAGCGCCACGACGAAGCCCTTGGCCAGGGTCCACAGCCAGCCCAGGGCGTCCGGGAAGGGCCCGTGCCAGCCGCCGAGCCAGAGCACCGCGAACAGCACCGACATCACGACGATGCCGGCGTACTCGGCCAGCAGGAAGAAGGCGAAGCGCAGGCCGGTGTACTCGGTCCAGGCCCCCATGACGAGCTCGGCGTCGGCCACCGGCATGTCGAACGGCGGCCGCTGCAGTTCGGCGGCGGCCGCGACCAGGAACACGACGCCGCCCGGCAGCTGCCAGAGCAGCCACCACGGCGACCAGGCGTCGACCAGCCCCACCAGCGACAGCGAGCCGCCGGCCAGCGCCACCGACGCGACAGCCAGCACGAGGGGCAGCTCGTACGACACCAGCTGGGCCGCGGCGCGCAGGCCGCCGATGAGCGAGT
Source organism: Nostocoides sp. Soil756 (assembly GCF_001428065.1). Lineage (GTDB taxonomy): Bacteria > Actinomycetota > Actinomycetes > Actinomycetales > Dermatophilaceae > Phycicoccus. The sequence goes on along the minus strand of NZ_LMSE01000004.1, from coordinate 225,364 downwards.
ACTTGTTGGCGCTGGACCAGCCGGCCATCAGGGTGCCGAGCGCCCCCACCGACGTGGCGGCCAGCAGCAGGACCAGCGAGCCCGGCACGTCGACGGCGGCGACCCCGGGGTGGACGGGCAGCAGGGCGAGGGCCAGCAGGTAGGGCACCAGGGCCACGCCCGGCGCCAGCCGGAAGACCCAGCGGTCGGCCGCCCGCGGGGTGATGTCCTCCTTCTGGAGGAACTTCACCCCGTCGGCCACGAGCTGGGCCCAGCCGTGGAAGCCGCCGGCGTACATCGGGCCGAGCCGGCCCTGCATGTGCGCCATCACCTTGTGCTCGGCCTGGCCGACCAGCAGCGGCAGGACGAGGAACGCGGCCAGCGCCGCGACCGCCCGCAGGGCCGCCTCGAGGAGGGTCATCGCGGCCCCCACTCCGGCGGCGGGACCCCGGCGGCCTGCACCCGGCGGCGGCTCGGGGAGCGCACCGACTCGTGGCCCTCCCCCGGCTCCTTGCCGCCGGGCCACGGCCTGGACGCCCGAGCCGCGAGCTGGAAGGACTTGCGCAGCGGCGTGCCCTCGAAGCCGTCGGGCAGCAGCAGGGGCCGCAGCCCGAGCCCGCTGCCGTCGTCGAAACCGTCGAAGCCGATGCCGAACATCTCGTGGGTCTCGCGCTCGTGCCAGGCGGCGCCCGCGAAGACCCCCGTGAGGGAGGGCAGCGCCTCGCCGTCGGCGACCCGGGTGCTCAGCAGGACGCCGCGCAACCGCCCCGGAGCGGAGACGTCGTAGAGGTGGCAGACGACGTCGAAGCCCGGGGCGGTCGCGTCATGGGTGCGGTCGACGGCGCTGAGCCAGTCGAAGAAGGCGTAGCCCTCGCCGCGGGCGGCGGCGACCGCCTGGGGCCAGCCGCCGGCCTCGACCACACGCGTCTCGTCCGCCACGTCGGGCAGCCTAGCGAGCCGCCGCGCCCCCGGGGGCGCCCGCGCGGCCGCCTCAGCCGGGGAGGGCGGGGCGGCCGGGCGGGGCGCTCACGGCTTGGCGACCAGCCCACGGGTGACGTCGGCAGTGGTGGCGGCTCGGTGCCCGGCGAACCGGCCGGCCCGGCGCTGGGCGATGGCGGCGCCCGAGACGCGCTCGTCGGCGATCTTCTCCTGGAGCCGGATGATGCCCTGGAGCAGCGCCTCGGGGCGAGGCGGGCAGCCCGGCACGTAGACGTCGACCGGCACGATCTGGTCGACGCCCTTGGTGACCGAGTAGGAGTCCCAGTACGGCCCCCCGGAGTTGCTGCACGCCCCGAACGAGATGACGTACTTGGGCTCGGGCATCTGGTCATAGAGGCGGCGGATGGCGGGCGCCATCTTGTCGGTGACGGTGCCCGAGACGACCATCAGGTCGGCCTGGCGCGGCCCGGGCGCGAAGGGGATGACGCCGAGCCGGATGAAGTCGTGGCGGCCCATCGAGGTGGCGATGAACTCGATGGCGCAGCAGGCGAGCCCGAAGTTGAAGACCCACAGCGAGTAGCGACGCCCCCAGTTGAGGACGACCCGGAGGGGCTTGGGCGCGTGCTCGGCGACGGGACCGACGCGCGGGGTCGGCAGGTCGACGCTCATCCGGGGTCCCCGCGAAGTATCCAGGGGAGCGAAGCGGAGCGGGTCCCACGCTCTGCGTGGGCGGAACTTCGTGGGGTGTTCACCGCAGGTCCCAGCGCAGCAACCCGCGGCGCGCGGCGTGCACGAGGCCGAGCAGGACGACGCCGACGAAGACGAGCACCTCGACCAGCGAGGCGAGCCCGAGCGAGGAGTCGCGCAGCACCAGGGCCCACGGGAAGAGGTAGACCGCGTCGACCGCGAACACCACGTAGAGGAAGGCGAAGGAGAGGTAGCGCACCTGGCTCTGCGCCCAGCCCGTGCCGACCGGATCGACGCCGGACTCGTAGGTGGTGCGGCCTGCGGCCGTGACCGCGCGCGGGGCGACGAGGCGCCGGGCCACCATGGCCGCGGTCACGAGGAGCACACCGGCCAGCACGACCGCCGCGACCGCGAGGTATCCCTCCATGGGCCGCCAGCCTAGTCCGCCGCGCCGGGCCGGTCAGGTGGTGGAGCCGGCCGGGGAGCCCTCGTGCAGGAAGCAGGCGCCGTAGAGGCTCAGCACCGTGCCGACCTTGGTCCCGAACACGACCCGGGCGCCGGTGTCCGGGTCGCCGACGCTGATCTCGTGCGCCCCCGGCTGGTCCTGCAGGACCGTCACCTCGGTGAAGCCCTGGGCCGTCAGCGGCACCAGCAGCGCGTCGACGGTCTGCTGCCAGACGGCATCGCCGACCGCCCCGTGCGCGCCCCGCCCGATGGAGTAGTTGGCGTTCTCGGCCCCCTCGACCCGGTCGAACGGCGCCGAGCAGCCGCCGCGGCTGCGCTGGGCCGGCTGGTCGGACGGCCAGTCGAGGCCGGGGGCCTTCTCGTCGACGATGCGCTTGAGGTCGGCCAAGAGGGCGAGGTAGCCCTGCTCGGCCTGCTCGAAGCTGGGGCGCTGCGCCAGCTGCTCCCGCGCGTCCATGGTGTCTCCCGTCGTCGAACATCCGGTCAGTGCCGTCACCGCGGCGAGCGCCACCGCCGCCAGGAGGGCGCCGGCCCCGGGCCACGCCCGCCGCCCACCCCGGAACCCGTTCACGGGGCGCCAGCCTAGGCGGGCCATGCTCAGCCCCCCAGCCACGACGGCCACCACTCCCAGGCCCGGGGGTCGTCGGTGATGCCGGTGTCGTTGCCCGTGACGGCGTCCTCGGGGTGGCCGGCGACCACGGCGGCCATGTTGTACTGGCTCGTCGACCGGTCCGCCAGGTAGCTCGAGTGCCCCGAGACGCCCTCGTAGTGGCGCCCGTCGACGGTGGCGTCCCCGGTCTCGAGGTGACCGAGCTCGTCGAGGGCCGAGGGGTCGCGGCCGAAGCGGCCGAGGTCACCCACCGGGTCCCACGTCGCTTCGGCGTAGTACGCGCTGCCGCTCGGCACGCGCAGGTCGCCCACGTCGCTGGTGCCGATGCCCGGCGAGCCGAAGAACACCGCGCGGTCCACCCCGGTGCCCTCGTGCTGGAGCCCGTAGCCGGTGGTCGTCGAGCCGTAGGAGTGCCCGAGCGCGGTGAGGTCGGGGTCCACGTCCCGCGAGGAGTTCAGCCCCCGGTAGAACTCGGCGAGGGTGGCGCCCCCGTCCTGCGCGGCCCCCGAGAGCGCGACGGAGTCGGCGCTGAACGTCGAGCCCCACTGGGGCGCCTGGTAGTCCAGCCACACGACGGTCGCGACGGTGGCGCCGAGGTCACCGTCGCGGGCGAGCTCGTCGAGCGCGGCGTCGCGCAGGTCGTTCATGTCGTTGACGTACCCGCCCATCCCCTCGACGGTGCTCGTGAGGCCGGGGGTGAAGACCCCGACGTGATCGGCGGTGTCGACGTCTCCGACGGAGACGACGGCCTCGGGGCGCCGGCCCACGGGGAGCTCGAACACGAGCAGGTGGCGGTCGGGGTCGTCGAGGATCCGCCGGAGCGCGTCGACCGCCCGCAGCTGCTCCTCGACGGTCGACAGCTCGTCGAGGAGGCGCAGGGAGGCCGGGTCCCCGATCGACGGGCCCATGGCCTCGAGCGCGGACCGCAGCTCGTCACGGCGGTCCGTGAGGTCGGTGCCGGCGGCGCCGAGCAGGGCCCGGTTGGCCTGGTCGCGCACCGCCATCGGGATGCCGTCACGGCCGCCGACCCACTCGGGGTGCTCGGCGAGGACGCGCTGCTGCTCCTCGGCCGAGAGCGACGCCCACCAGCCGGTGTTGTCGGACGGGGCGGCGCCCCGGGGCGGCGGCAGCAGCGAGAGCGCTCCGGCGGCGTCGCCGTCGCGCGCCGCGTCGGCGAGGGAGAGGTCGGAGCCGTCGGCGACCGTCCCGTCGCGGATCGAGGTGAGGACCGCGACGAGGTCGGCATCGACGTCGGCGCCCTTGCGCAGGGCCTGCTCGACCCGGGCCGCGCACTCCTGGACGAGGACTCGACGCTCCTCCCGGGCGACGTCCTCGTCGTGCGCGGTGGCGTAGCAGGCCGTCAGGCCGGTCTCGTCGGTGACGGTGCCGTCGCCGGAGATCCGCAGGCCGTGGGCCCTCGCATACTCCGTGGCGGCGTCGACGGCGGCCTCCACGCCGGTGACCGCGTCCCCGGCGTCGATCACTGCGCGCCGGGCCGCGCTCACCTCGGCGACGAGGACCTCGAGGGCGTCGGTGAGCCGGCGCAGCCGCTCCTCGGCCGCCTCGGCGGCCGGCCCGGTCCACCGGCGCGGCCCGGCCATGGCCCGCAGCTCGTCGGCGCCGTCGAGCAGGTCGCGACGCCGGGTCGTCAGCTGTTCCTCGGCGGTCGTGAACGGCGTGGCCGACCACCGCACGAGCTCCCCCCAGGTCGGGCTCATCGCGGGCCCGGCGGCGCGGCGGGGCGGAACGCGCTGCGGGCCGCCTCGTCGTCGGCCTCGTACCGGTCGACCGCGGAGTCCAGGGCCCGCCCGTACCGACGCGCTGCCGCGACCCAGCGGTCGATGTCGCCCTCCCAGCCGGTGGCCACCGCGCCCACGAGCTCCACCGCGGCGGCGCCGGGCATCCCCGTGACGATGCCGCGCAGGTCATCGGGGGCGGTCGAGCGGTCGACGAGCCGCGCCGCGTCCCGGGCCGCGCCGGCCGCGTCGCGCAGGTCGCCGAGCTGGACCTCGAAAGCCACGTCGTTCCCCTCCCCGGAGTCGGCTGGTGACCAGCGTGGCCGATGCCGCCCGGCCCGGCAACGGGGAGCACTCCCCGACGGCCTGCACACCGCCGGTCACGACTCGGGATGGGCGAGGGCCGGCAGTCGCCCCGGACGTACGATGGGATGCGGTGCGCCCTCGCTCCCGTCGGCGCCCGACCCCGACTCCCGACACCCCAGGGAACGCCGTGACCAGCAAGACCGTCCAGACCCTCGACCGCGTCGTCATCCGCTTCGCCGGCGACTCCGGCGACGGGATGCAGCTGACCGGCGACCGCTTCACCTCCGAGACCGCCGCGCTGGGCAACGACCTGTCGACGCTGCCCAACTTCCCGGCCGAGATCCGTGCCCCCCAGGGCACCCTGCCGGGTGTGTCGAGCTTCCAGCTGCACTTCGCCGACCACGACGTCCTCACCCCGGGCGACGCCCCCGACGTGCTCGTCGCGATGAACCCGGCCGCGCTCAAGGCCAACCTCGCCGACCTGCCCCGCGGCGCCACCCTCATCCTCGACACCGACGAGTTCACCAAGCGCAACCTCGGCAAGGTCGGGTACACCAGCAACCCGGTCGACGACGGCAGCCTCGACTCCTGGCACGTGCACCCGCTGGCGCTCACCTCCATCACCGTCGAGGCCCTGGCCGCCTTCGAGGGCCTGAGCCGCAAGGAGAAGGAGCGGGCGAAGAACATGTTCGCCCTCGGCCTGCTCTCGTGGATGTACACCCGGCCCACCGCCGGCACCGAGGCATTCCTCGAGAAGAAGTTCGGCGCCCGCCCCGAGATCCTGGCCGCCAACCTCGCTGCGCTGCGCGCCGGCTGGAACTACGGCGAGACCACCGAGGACTTCGCCTCCAGCTACGTCGTGCAGCCCGCCCCGATGCCCCCGGGCACCTACCGCAACATCACCGGGAACACCGCGCTGGCGCTGGGGCTGGTGGCCGCCGCCCACCGCGCCGGGCGGCCGCTGCTGCTCGGCTCGTACCCCATCACGCCGGCGTCCGACATCCTGCACGCCCTCTCGGGGATGAAGCGCCACGGCGTCACCACCGTGCAGGCCGAGGACGAGATCGCCGGCATCGGCATCGCGCTCGGCGCGGCCTACGGCGGGGCCGTCGGGGTCACCACCACCTCCGGCCCGGGCATCGCGCTGAAGTCCGAGACCATCGGCCTCGCGGTCTCGCTCGAGCTGCCGCTGGTCGTCGTCGACATCCAGCGCGGCGGCCCGTCGACCGGCCTGCCCACCAAGACCGAGCAGGCCGACCTGCTGCAGGTCATGTTCGGGCGCAACGGCGAGTCACCGGTGCCGGTGATCGCCGCCCGGACCCCGGCCGACTGCTTCGACGCCGCCATGGACGCCGTACGCATCGCCACCACCTACCGCACCCCGGTGGTCCTGCTGTCCGACGGCTACCTGGCGAACGGCTCCGAGCCATGGTCGGTGCCGTCCGTGGCCGAGCTGCCCGGCGCCCCGGTCGACCTCGCCACCGAGCCCAACGCCACCGACGACGCGGGCGAGCCGGTCTTCCGCCCCTACCTGCGGGACCCCGAGACCCTCGCCCGGCCGTGGGCGGTGCCGGGCACTCCGGGGCTCGAGCACCGCATCGGCGGCATCGAGAAGGCCGACGTCACCGGCGACATCAGCTACGACCCCGACAACCACGACAAGATGGTGCGGCTGCGCCAGGCCAAGGTCGACGGCGTCACGGTGCCCGACCTCGAGGTCGACGACCCCACCGGCGACGCCCGGGTGCTGGTCATCGGGTGGGGCTCCACCTACGGCCCGGTGGCCGCGGCCACCCGCGTGGTCCGCAACTCCGGGCGGCCGGTGGCGCGGGCCCACCTGCGCCACCTGAACCCCTTCCCGGCCAACCTCGGCGAGGTCCTGCGCCGTTACGACCGCGTGGTCCTGCCCGAGATGAACACCGGCCAGCTCGCGCTGCTGCTGCGGGCGAAGTACCTCGTCGACATCCGCTCGCACACCGCCGTGCGCGGCCTGCCCTTCACGACCGTCGAGCTGGCGGACGTCATCTCCCAGACCCTCGAGGAGGTCCGATGACCACCACCGACCTGGGGATGCCCGCGAGCGGGCTCGCGCACGTCCCCCACCAGCCCGACGGCGAGGCCGCCCAGACCAAGCGCGACTTCACCTCCGACCAGGAGGTGCGCTGGTGCCCCGGCTGCGGCGACTACGTCATCCTCGCCGCGGTGCAGTCGTTCCTGCCCGAGCTCGGGCTGCGGCGCGAGAACATCGTGTTCGTCTCGGGCATCGGCTGCTCCTCGCGCTTCCCGTACTACCTCGACACCTACGGGATGCACTCGATCCACGGCCGCGCGCCGGCCATCGCCACCGGGCTCGCGACTTCGCGCCCCGACCTGTCGGTGTGGGTCGTCACCGGTGACGGCGACGCGCTCTCGATCGGCGGCAACCACCTCATCCACGCGCTGCGCCGCAACGTCAACCTGACGATCCTGCTGTTCAACAACCAGATCTACGGGCTCACCAAGGGCCAGTACTCCCCCACGTCGCGGCCCGGCACCGTCACCAAGTCGAGCCCCCTGGGGTCGGTCGACCGGCCGTTCAACCCGGTGTCGCTGGCCCTGGGCGCCGAGGCGACCTTCGTGGCGCGCGCGATGGAGAGCGACCGGGCCGAGCTCCGGACGATCCTCAAGGCCGCCGCCGAGCACCGCGGCACCGCCCTGGTCGAGATCTACCAGAACTGCCCGATCTTCAACGACGGCGCCTTCGAGGTCCTCAAGGACCGCACCCAGCAGGCCGCCCGCATCGTGCGGCTGCGCTCGGGCGAGCCCGTCACCGTGGGGGCCGACGACGAGCGCAAGGTGCTGGTGCGGGTCGCCGGGGGCACGCAGGAGTTCGTGCCCGAGGCCGAGGTGGGCGCGCGCGAGGTCGTCGTGCACGACGCCGCGGCCGACGACCCGTCGGCGGCGTTCGCGCTCTCGCGGCTGGACTCGGTCGAGATGACGCACGTCCCGATGGGGATCTTCCGCCAGGTCACGCGGCCCACCTACGACGACCTGGTGCGGGCCCAGGTCGACGCCGCGGTCGACGCGGCCGGCGGCCCGGCCGGGGACGACGACCTCGAGGCGCTGCTGCGTGGCCGCGACACCTGGACCGTGGGGTGAGCCGGGGCCCGTCCGAGCCCTCCGCGACGCCTGCCCCCGGGCCCGGCGACGCCGCTGCCACCGAGGTCGCAGCCTCGTTCGAGGCTGCGGCCGCTGTCGAGGCCGCGGCCGAGGTGCGCCGCGGGACCGGCTACGGCTTCCTGGCCTACGGTATCTGGGGCCTGTTCCCGCTGTACTTCGCAGCCCTGGCTCCGGCCGGCGCGTTCGAGATCCTGGCCCACCGCATCCTGTGGACCCTCGCGGTGTGCGCCCTGGTCCTCGCCGTGCGGCGCGACCTGGGCTGGGTGCGCGGCGTGCTCGGCCGCCGGCGGCTGGTCGCCGGCATCACGCTGGCCGGGCTGCTGATCGCGGCCAACTGGACGATCTACGTGCTCGCGGTCCTCACCGGGCGCACGTACGAGGCGGCGCTCGGGTACTTCCTGAACCCCATCGTCACCGTGGCCCTCGGGGTCGTGGTGCTCGGCGAGCGCCTGCGCCCCCTGCAGTGGGTGGCCGTGGGCATCGGCGCCCTCGCCTCGGTGTGGCTGGCGGTGGCCGGTGGGGTGGTGCCGTGGATCCCGCTGGTGCTGGCGTTCTCGTTCGGGCTGTACGGCCTCGTGAAGAAGAAGGTCGGGGCCACGATGCCGGCGATGCACTCGCTGGCCGCCGAGACCGCCGCCCTCTCGCCGGTGGCCGTGGTGGTGCTGGTCGTGCTCGGCGCGGAAGGGGCCACGACGTTCACCGGGCACGGGGCGGGCCACACGACGCTGCTCGTGCTCTCGGGCGTGGTCACCGCGGTGCCGCTGCTGCTGTTCGCGGCGGCCGCGCGGCGCATCCCCCTGGTGACGGTCGGGCTCATCCAGTTCGTGACTCCGGTGCTCCAGCTCGCGGTCGGCGTGACCCTGCTCGGTGAGCACGTGTCCGGGCGGCTCTGGGTGGGGTTCGGGATCGTGTGGGTGGCGCTGGCCGTGCTGTCGTACGACTCCCTGGTGGCCGGGCACAGCGCGCGGCGGGCGCGGCGGGCAGGTCCGGCGCAGCCCGAGCCCACCGTCTGACCCGGACCGTCCGCCCCGGACCGTCTGACCCGGGCGGCGTCGCTCACAGCGCGAACAGGCCCTTGACGACCGTCGAGACCGCCCCCGCCACCGCGAGGACCATGACCGCCTGGCCGGCCCGCGCCCTGCTCACCCGCCGCGCGAGAAGGTCGCCCACGACCAGGCCCACCGCCAGGGCGGCCACGGCCACCGCGACGACCTCCGGGGCGAGCTGTCCGATGCCCCCCTTGGCGGTCAGCGACGCGGCGTTGACGATGATCGAGTAGAACTGGAACGTCGCGAGGAACCGGTGGTGCTCCCAGCGGGTGCTCCTGGCGTAGAGCACCATCGCCGGACCCCCGACCCCCGCCGTCACGTTCATGAAGCCACTGGACGCCCCCGCAGCGATCGCGCCCCCCGGGCCGTGGAGGGCGGTGAGCCGGGAGGTGAACCGGACCAGGGCCAGCGCGACGAGGACGAGGCTCCCGATGAGCACGAGCAGGGGTGGCCCCGGCACGTTGCGCGCCACGTACGCGCCGACCGGGATGACGACCAGCGCCGGGATCACGAGGAGGATGCCGCGACGCCACTCGACGTCCCGCCAGGTGCGGGCGAGGACGACGGCGCAGACGATGAGACCGAGCAGGTTGGCCAGGACGATGCCCTCGAACGGGCCTGCGGCCAGGACCAGCAGGGGCGCGCTGACGAGCGCGAAGCCGACCCCCGTGACCCGCTGGGTCAGCGCCCCCGCGAGGACCCCGACCGGGAGCAGGAGCAGGTGGTCGACCGCCACGTCACAGTCCCAGCGCGAGGTACCGCACGTCCTGGAACTCCTCGAGCCCGGCTGCCGCACCCTCGCGGCCGAGCCCGGACTGCTTGACCCCGCCCATGGGCGCGAAGACGACACTCGGCAGTGGGGTGTTGGCCCCGATGATGCCGACCTCGAGGCGTTCCGCGACCCGCCAGATGCGCCCGACGTCTCGGGACCAGAAGTACCCCGCGAGGCCCATCTCGGTGGCGTTGGCCAGCGCGAGCGCCTCCTCCTCGTCCCTGAACCGGAACACGGCGGCCACGGGGCCGAACACCTCTTCGCACCCCAGCGCGGCGCTCGTCGGGACGTCCGCGAGCAGGGTCGGGGCGACGTAGGCTCCCCCGGTCGGGAGGTCGAAGGACCGCGTCAGCTGCGTCGCGCCGGCGTCGAGGGCCTGCGAGACCATCCCTCGGACGGCGTCGGCCCGCTCGGCATCGATGACGGGCCCCAGGTCCGGGCAGGGGTCCGCGAGCCCGTCCCCGACGGTCATCCGGTCGATCGCCTCGACGAACCGTCCGGTGAACTCCTCGTAGACCCGCTCGTGGACGACGAACCGGTTGGCGGCGATGCACGACTGCCCCGTGTTGCGGAACTTCGCGAGCATCGCGCCCTCGACGGCGGCATCGATGTCGGCGTCCTCGAAGACGATGAAGGCGGCGTCCCCGCCGAGCTCGAGGAGGGGCCGGACGACCCGCTCCGCGGCCGTGGCCATGATCTCGCGCCCGACCCGGGTCGAGCCGGTGAAGCTGACGGCCCGTACGGCGCGGTGACCCACGAGGGTGGTCGTCAGTTCGCGGGCCGGGCCGTGGACGAGGTTGACGACGCCGTCGGGGACGCCCGCGTCGACGAGGCACCGGACGAGCTCGGTCACCGCCAGCGGCGCCTTCTCCGAGACCCGCGCCACGACCGTGCACCCGGCCGCGAGCGCCGGGGCGAGCTTGCGCGCCTGGATCGAGCACGGGAAGTTCCACGGCGACAACGAGGCGACCACGCCCACCGGGCGGCGGAGCGTGAGGTGACGCCGGCCCGGGACCTCGTGCGGCACGACGGCGCCCTCGGGTCGGCGCACCTCCTCGGCGAACCAGCGGAAGTACTCCGCCGAGAAGCCCACCTCGGCGACGGCCTCGGGCAGCCGCTTGCCCGCCTCGATCGCCAGGAGGCGCCCGATGTCGTGCGCCCGCTCCGCCACCACGTCCGCTGCCGCCCGCAGGACGTCGGCGCGAGCGCGCGCCGGGCGCGACGACCAGGCGTCCAGGGCGGCGGCCGCGGCGTCGGCAGCCCGGTGCACGTCCTCGGACGTGCCCCAGGCGACCGTGCCGGCGAGACCCCCGTCAGCGGGGTTGCGGACCTCGACGGTCCCGGCCGAGTCCTCCCAGCGCCCGTCGATGAGGTGGCGGGCTGCGGTGGGCGTGGGGTCGGTCACGGGGTCTCCTTGGGTCAGGTGCGGACGAGGACATCGGGTCGCCGGCGGGCGCCGACGGTGAGGGCGGGCCAGGCCGGGTCGTCCACGAGGAGCTCGGGACCTCCGGCGCGGACGAGGGCGGTGTCCTCGACCTTCCAGCGGTCGGTGCTGGGGTTCCACGCGACGGCCATGCCCGCGGCGAGGCGCACGTCGCTGCCGGCGTGCGCGGGGAACTCCCGCGGCTGCCAGCCTGTCAGGCCGCCCTGGTGGTGGCGGTGCCACTCGGTGGGCTCCAGCCCGGCCCCGGCGTAGGCGGCCGTTCCGGCGGCGACGACGTCGCCGAGGCGCGCGCCCGGGCGGCTACGGTCGAGGAAGACCCGCTCGACCTCGAGGAGGGCCAGGTAGGCGTCCCGGTCCGCCGCCGAGAGCGGGGCGAAGCTCACGAACCGCGTCACGCTCGCGACGAGCCCGTGGCGGCGGGCGCAGCAGACGAGCATGGCGCGCTCGCCCAGGGGTCCTGTCGTCGGCAGCGGATGCCGGTGGCGCCCGCCCCGGTCACCGCCGGCGACCATGAGGACGACCGGGTCGAGACCCGCGGACAGCAGCTCGTCGGCGACGGCACCGGCCGCCGCGTACTCGCTGTGCTCCGGGGTGATGCGGTGTGCGGCGCGGGTCGCGGCGGCGGCCGCGTCCCGGGCCACCTGGGCGAGCCGTCGCTGCTCACCGGGGGTGAGCACCCGGCGCGCCGCGGTGAGACGGGCGGACAGGTCGACGTCGGCCCCGCGGGGCCGGTCGCTGCCCGTGCCCGCGCCGGTGGGCAGCCGGGTGTCCCGCGGCTCCCACCACGGCACGACGACCCAGGACGCCGGCAGCCCCGCGAGCTCGGTGTCCCGCAGACGCGGCGCCTCGATGGCGTTGGTCACGACGGTCAGCCCGGGCGGCGCGCCGCCGACACCGGGCTCGACGAGCACGTCGAGGCAGGCGGCGTCGAGGGTCTGGGGGACGTGGACCCGTGCGCCGAACAACCACGCCAGGGTGGCCGGCTCCCGGATGACGACCCGGCTCACCCCCGCGGAGTCCGCGAGCCGCGCGACGACGACGAGCTTGTCGGCCAGGTCGGCCCAGCGGTCATCCATGGCGCACGGCACGGGTCTGGACGGGTTGGCCACCGGTGGCGGCGACGGCGTCGCCGGAGAGCGTGACGTGGAGCGGGGCGCCGTCGAACCCGACGAGGGTGTGCTTCTCGGCGGTGGGCCCGAACACGTGCAGCGTCCACGGCCGCCCGATGAGGTCGTCGGTGTGACGGACCGCCTCGTCGATCTCGATCCGGGGGATGAGGGACCCCGCCCGGGCGAGGACGGGCATCGCATCGAGGGCGAGCTCGGCCTCGTGGAACCGGGGCCCGTCGTAGGTCTCCCCCGTCACGATGTCGTGCCAGGTCCCCTCCGGCACGTAGAAGCGCCGGCGCACCGGTGCCGTGCCGTCGTCGAACACCGGGACCACGAGGAGGTCCGACCCGACCATGAACACGTCGTCGACCTGCGCCGCGACCGGGTCCTCGGGGAACTCCAGGGCGAGCGGGCGCATGACGGGCCAGCCGTGGGAGGCCGCCTCGTGCGCCACCTGCCACAGGGTGGGGAGCAGCGAGTACCGCAGCCGCACCCATCGCCGTGCCACCTCGAGCGCCTCGTCCCCGAAGGCCCACGGCTCACGCGGACGCAGCCCGTGGGCGCGCATCAGGGGCGAGAGCGCACCCATCTGGGTCCACCGGACGTAGAGGCCCGGGGTGAGCTCGGGCCCGAAGAAGCCGCCGATGTCGTGGCTCCAGAGCCCCGGGGCGCTGAGGGCGTAGGAGAGCCCTCCCCGCACGGTCGCCTGCATGCCGACGACCGTGGACTCCGCGTCGCCACCCCACTGCCCCGGGTAGCGCTGCGAGCCGGCCCAGCCGCTGCGGCCCCAGACGAGCGGGGCGCGACCGGTGTACCGGCGGATGGCGTCGCTGACCGTCGCGTTGTAGCGCAGCGGGTAGAGGTTGTGCGCCTGGTGGGCCGGGGTGCCGTCGTGGAGCGCGGCGTCGTCGGGCAGCGCCTCGCCGAAGTCGGTCTTGAACACCGCGACCCCGTCGTCGAGGAACGCTTCGTGCATCGCCTGCCACCAGGCCGCGGCCTCGGGGTTGGTGAAGTCGACGAGCGCGCGCATCCGGCCGTCCGGCGTGGGGGTCTTCTGGATGGCGGCCAGCGTGCCGTCGGTGCGCCGGACGAGGAAGCCCTTCTCCTCCGCCTCGGCGAACCGCGGACTCGCGGGGTCGAGGTAGGGCAGCTCCCACACCGAGAGCCGGACCGACTCCTCCTCGAGGGCCTCGACGAAGTCGCGCCGGTTCCCGAACCGCTCCTCGTTCCAGATGAAGTCGCAGTTGAGCCGGTCGACGACGAGCCAGTCGGGGTCGAGGTGGAGCACGTCGAGCGGGACGGCGTGGCGGCGCATCGTGCGGGCGACGCCGAGCATCTCCTCCCGGTCGTGGTACCGGCACCGGCCCATCCAGTAGCCGAACGCCCACAGCGGGGGGACCTCGGCTCGGCCGGTGAGTGCCGTGTAGGTCGTCAGGCGGTCCTTGGGTGAGGGGCCGGCGACGACGTAGAGGTCGAGGGCGTCGTCGGCGACCGTGAGGCCGAGGACGGAGGGCCGCTGGTGCCCGACGTCGGCGGTGACGACGGCCCCGGTGTTGAGGAAGCCGGTGTACCCGGTGGTGGAGTGCCACACCGGGACCGGCTTGTAGGCCAGGCCCGTCCCGGTGCCGCAGGCGTCTTCGCTGCGCAGGACGAGACGCTGCCCGTTCTTGACCAGCCGCCCGAACTGCTCCCCGAAGCCGAGGACGTCCTCGTCGGGGGACAGTTCGAGGTTCAGGCTCAGCCCCGATGCGTCGACGAGCGCGGTCGGGGCCATCATCAGCCCCGCGACCTGGCGCAGTCGGTGGGCGGACCGCAGGAGGACCTCCCCGCTGCCGGAGTCCTCGACGGTGAGGGTGAACGGGTGCCGGCCGACCCGCAGGCGCACCCGGTCGGCGGTGACCACGACCTCGTCCTCACCCTCCTCGACCCGCAGCGGGACCGGGGCGGGGTCGGGGTCGACGACGATGCCCAGGCCCGTGCCGTCGTCGTCCAGCGCGGCCGAGTCGGACGGAGCGAGGGTGAGGCGCACCGTCGCCGGGGCGGGGGACGTGACCCGAAGGGCGTAGGGCGTCACGTCCGTGGGTGGGAGGTCCAGGTGGGGCAGGTTGGGCATCCCCGTCTCCACCCCCTGCTCCTCCGGCGGCTCGCCGGTGAGCCAGCCGGGCATGATCCCGAGCTGGACGCCACGGATCGCGTCGACGTCGAGGGTCACGCTCGAGCCGTGGGGGTCGGTACGGACCTGCCGGACGTGCCGCAGGAGGAGGGTGTCGGCCATGGACCGGGTCATCCCTTCACGGAGCCGGCGGTCATGCCGGCGACGAAGTAGCGCTGGAGGAGGACGTAGGCGATGACCAAGGGGGTCGAGGCCACGATGACCCCCGTGAAGAGCAGGGGGTAGTTGGTCAGGAACTCGCCCTGGAAGTTCAGCAGCGCCAGGGGGAGGGTCGTCTTCGTCGGATCGTGGATGAAGAGCAGGGGGTAGAGCAGGTCGTTCCACTGGATGACGAACAGGAAGATCGCGGTGGCCGCCAGGGACGGCAGCGAGACCGGCAGCGCGATGGAGCGGTAGGTGCGCCAGGGGCCGGCGCCGTCGACGAGCCCGGCTTCGAACAGCTCGCGAGGCAGCGTGCGCATGAACCCGGTCAGGATGAAGACCGCGACCGGCAGGGCCGCCACGATCTCGATCAGGATCAGCCCGACACGGCTGTCGAGCAGCCCCAGGTTCTGGAAGAGGACGTACTGCGGGATCATGTTCGACTGGGCGGGAACGGCCATCCCCAGGACGAGGAAGCCGTAGAGCACCCATCCGCGCCACCCGGGGATGCGGGCGAGGCCGTAGGAGGCCAGGCTGCCGATGGCCAGGGTCAGGGCCACCGCGGCGCCGGTCACGATCACGCTGTTGACGAACGCCGTCGACATGCTCGCGTCGGTGAGGACGGTGCGGTAGTTCGTCGGAGCCAGCGATGACGGCAGGCCGAACGGCGAGCGGAACAGCTGCTGGGTGGTCTTGAACGAGCCGGCGACGACGACCACGAGAGGCACGACGATGATGGCGGCGTAGATGCCGAGGACCAGGCGCCGGGTGAGGGAAGCGGCCATGACGACACTCCTTTCAAACGCCGTGCTGGGTGAGTCGCACGGCCCTGCGCTGCAGGAAGCTGACGAGGGCGATGATCACCATGAACACGATGGACTCCGCTGCCGCGTAACCGAACCGTGAGTTCGTGAACGTCGTGTAGATGCGGGTGGACAGGATGTCGAGGGAGCCCTTCGGGGGGTTGCCGCCGAGGCCCAGGATGAGGTCGAAGGCCTTGAACGACTGGATCGTGGTGTACGCCACGACGATCGCCGTCGCCGGCGCGATGAGGGGCCACGTGACGAAGCGGAACCGCTGCCACTGGCTCGCACCGTCGAGGGCCGCCGACTCGTAGAGCTCCTCCGGGATCTGCTGGAGTCCGGCGACGAAGATCACCATCAGCTGGCCCGCGTGCGCCCACACCTGTGTCAGCGCGACCCAGTAGATGGCCGTCGAGGCGTTGCCGAGGAAGCTGCTCTTCAAGCCGTCCAGGCCGATCCCGCCGAGCACCTGGTTGATGAGTCCGAAGTTGGGGTCGTACATGAACTTCCACACGAAGGCCACCGACACCGACGACAGGATCGCCGGCAGGAAGAACAGGGCCCGCAGGGTCGTGGACGACCGGGAGTTGCGCTGCAGCAGCACCGCGAGGAGGAGCGAGAGGACGGTCTGGGCGATGACGACGACGAGGAGGAACTTGAGGTTGTTCGTCGCCGCGCCCAGGAAGAGGTCGTCGTTCGTCGCGATGTTCTCGAAGTTCGTGGCCCCGACGTTCTGGTAGGCGGCGCTGAAACCGTCCCAGTCGGTGATGGAGTACTGGAACGCCTGGATCGTCGGCCCGGCGAAGAACACCACGTAGAGGACGAGCGCCGGGAGGGGGAACAGCCACAGGCCCGGGTGGGTCCGGGCGGCGGCGGACCGACGCCGCCGCCCGGTGCGAGCCTCGCCGTCACCGACGCGGGGGGACCTCTCCTGGAGGGTCTCGGTCATCTCGCTCCTCCTCCTACTGGCTGCGCTGCTGGTCCACCACGCGCTGGGCGTCCGCGGCCGCGGCGTCGGGCGACTTGCCGCCGACCACCGCGATGCAGGCACCCTCGACGGCGGAGCGGATGTCGAGGTTGTTGAACTGGAAGCGGGGGGCGAGCAGGGTCTTCTTCTGCAGCCAGGGCGCCAGGGCCTTCAGGTCCGGGTTCGTGTACTCGACGCCCTTGACCGTGACGTGCTGGCTGGTGCCGTTCGCGTACTCCCCTGCGTTCGCCGGCTGGGAGAGGAACTCCAGCCACGCCGAGGCCGCGGCCTGGTGCTGGGAGTGGGAGTTCACCCCCAGGATGAAGGTGGCGTTGTAGATGCCCTCGTACTTCGCCTTCTCGGCCGAGGTCGTGATCGGGGAGATGACGTTCATCGGGAACGTCGCCCCGAGGGCGCGGATGGCCGCGATGTGGTAGCTGCCCGTGGCGAGCATCGCCGCCTTCTTCGTCGCGAAGATCTGCTGGCAGGGCTCGACCGCCGTGCCCGTCGAGTTCGGCTGGAAGTAGGGCTTGAGCTGCTGGTACTGCTTCAGCGTCGTGAGGAACCAGTCGTCGGTGCACTTGTACTCGCCCGACTCGATCTTCGCGCACATGTCGTCGCTCGGAGCGTTGTTCATGACCATCGAGTTGAAGAGCTGGCCGGCGTTGCCGGGGTCTCCGCCGGGCCACGCGATCGGCACCAGCCCCTGGGACTTGAGCTTGTCGCAGAGGTCGAGGAAGGACTGCCAGTCCTTGGGCGGGGTGCCGCCCGTCGCCGTGCCGATGATGTCCTCGTTCGTCACGGGCATGTTGAAGACGACCTGGTACGGGAAGCCGTACTGCGTGCCGTCCTGCTGGCCCGCGGTGATGAGCGAGGGCTCGTACTGCTGCACGACCGCCTGCTTCGACATGTCCGTGTACACGCCGGCCTTGACCATGTCGACGAACTGCGCGCCGCGGAAGGCCGTGAAGACGTCGCCGACGGAACCGCCCCGGATCCGCTGCAGGGCCGAGGACTGGTAGTCGTTCGAGGGCGAGATGTCCTGGCGCACGGTCACGTCCGGAGTGGCCGACTGGAAGGCGGAGATGAGCTTGGCGAAGACGTCCTTGTCCTCCGCGCGCCAGTGGGCGAAGGAGATCGCCCCGGTCGGCTTCCCGGTGGCGGGGGCGGACGCGGCGCTGGTGGATCCCGCGGTGCTCCCCGGGCCGGCGCAGGCGGTGAGGGCGGCACCGGCACCGCCGACCCCGAGGAGCTGCAGTGCGGTGCGGCGGCTGAGCGGCTGACCGAAGGCGTTCTTGTTCATGAGGCACTCCTTGTGGACTCTGCGGTGGTGAACTCGATGACGGGGACACCGAGCCGGTCGGCTGCGGTGCGGAGGGCGGGTCGTACGTCGGTCCAGGCGAGGACCGTGTGGTGCGGGAAGCCGCCGGTGACGAGGGCCTGGACGAACGCCTCCGCGGAGGTGTCCAGGCGAACGGCGGCGGTGTTGCCCTGGAACCGGTTCGGTTCCGGGACGGACTCGCCCGAGGCGAGGAGGAGGCGCAGGCCCCCGCGCTCCGGGTCCTCGGTGAGCCGCGCCATCACGACCGGGCCGGTGCGCAGCGGGAAGTTCCCGGCGACCCCGATCTTGCGGTTGCAGTGGACGTCCTGACGGGCGTCCGAGGGGTCGGCGGCCAGCGACGTCGCGGCGGCCCCGCAGTGCCACAGGCGCACGAGGTTGTCGTCGGTCTCGAGGTCGACGGTGTCGACGAGGTAGGTGGTGCCGGACCCGAGCGCCTCCAGGAGCATCATCGTGACCGCCCCGTAGACGTCCCGCTCACACGCCGTGGGCGTACCGGCGTCGGCGAGCCGCGACAGCGAGGAACACGGGCAGACGCCGAGCGAGGACGGGAACTCGGGCCAGCAGCGGATCGCCATCCCCGAGAGGCCGGAGTCCTCCCCCCAGCTCCGCATCGCCGACGTGACGCCCGCCGACAGCGCCACCTGGGCGGGATCGAGGGTGGCGAGGGACGGCTGGGCGGCGGCGGCGGCGCGGCGCTCGTCCTCCCGCTGCCCCTCGTCGACCGCCGCGACCCGCTGGAACATGTCCTCGACCGAGATTTCGTCGACCCCGATGCCGAAGAACTCATCGAGCAGGTCGGCGTCGTACCGGCTGGGGGTGAACCCGGTGGGGGCGTCGCCGACGAGACCGAGGGTGCGACCCCGCAGGGCCCCGAGCGCGCGCTCGACCGCGTCGGGGTCCCCGGCGCGCTCGCCGACGACGTCGGGCAGGGCGGGGGCGGCCGGGAGGTCGCCCGCGAGGGCCCGGGTGAGCGCCTCCCGGACAGCGGGTTCGCCCGGGTCGCCGTGGACGAGGTGGGGCACCCGGCCGGCGTGGACGACGAGGGCGTGCCCGAAGAGGTTCGCGCCGCACAGGCTGTTGAGCCAGAGCCGGTCCCCGACCGGGCCCGGCTCTCGGAAGGCCCAGAGGAGGATCGGTACGTCCACCTCGGAGTAGAGGCGCAGGGCCGGGCTGGCGTCGGAGAAGCTGGCGCACACGTTGACGACGAGGTCGACGTCGTCGAAGGAGTAGCCGGCGGCCTCGTCCAGGTCCTCCGGCGTCATGACGAGTCCGGACGGGCCCGTCACCTCGGCACCGAGCGCGACGAGGAGCTCGCGTGCCTGCGTGGCTCGTTCCCTCGCGACGTCGACGGCGAAGGTGGGGCGGGCGGTCGCGACCAGCGCCACCCGGGGGCGGGGACCGGTCATCGGGACACCCCGGAGTCGACGATCTCGGCCAGCCGCTGCAGGCGGGGCACCGACACCTGGAGGAGGTCCTGCTCGAGGTCGGCGCTCCCGACGACCGAGGCCCACACGGCACGCCCGGCGAGGAAGCCCGAGGCACCGGCCTCACAGGCGAGCTCGACGGCCCGCGGGAACAGCTCGGTCGGGACCCCCGAGGAGAGGACGACCCACGGCGAGGCCACGGCCTCGGTGATCTCGGCGCAGGCGCGGCGGATGTCGCTCGCCTCCCCCTCCCCCTTGTAGGGCACCTCGGCCTTGTAGAGGTCGGCCCCCAGCGAGCCGAGCTCACGGGCCGCCTCGATGACGCACGCGTTCCAGTCCCAGGTGCGCCCGTCGCGCGGGGCCTTCGCCACCGGCTCGATGATGCTGAGCAGGCCGGCGGAGTGGCAGCGGTCGACGAACCGGCGGACCATGTCGGCGCGGACGTCCGGGTCGCCGTCGGGACGGTGGATGACGAGGAGCTTCATGGCGACGGCGCCCTGCGCCCGGACCTCCTCGGGGTCGACCGTCTCGTCGATCTCGACGTCGGTGACGTGCTCGCCGTTCCCCGCGATGAAGTGGTCGGCGGCCGCGATGAGCCCACACGAGGGGGCCACGGCACCCTCGGCGACGACCGCGTCGAAGGCGAACTGCTTGTCGACGAGCACGGCACTCGCGTAGGGGCTGAGGATGCGCGTGGCGAGCACCTTGAAGCGCCGCAGCTGGTCGTCGGGGACCGGGGCCGACTGGTGCTCGGCGAACATGGATCGCATCGCCTCGCGCTGGTCGACGGCGAGCATGGCGAAGCCGCCGCCGGGTCGGGTCAGCCGGGACAGGTCAGGCGGGGCGGGGGTCGGTGTCGGTGCGGACACGGGGGTCTCCTTGCGGACGGGGTCAGGTGAGAGGGACGGGGCCGAGGTGACGGCGCACCCGGTCGTGGGTGGGGATGGCCGAGCGGCCGTCGATGCCGGTGCACGACGCCGCCGCCACCGCGTTGGCGTAGCGGAGGGCATCCTCGAGCGGCACGCCGCGCACGTGGGCGGCGACGAGCGCTCCGTGGAAGACGTCGCCGGCCCCGAGGGTGCTCACCACGTCGGTCGGGACGGCCGCCACGTGGACCACGTCGGCGCCCGGGTCGGCGCCGTAGGAGCCGCGCCCCCCGTCGGTCGCGACCACCCGCCGGGCGCCCTGGGCGTGGGCGGCCCGGACCAGCGCCTCGGGTGGCACATCGCCGTGGTCGCGTCGCAGCGCGGCGACGGTCGGGACGTAGAGGTCCACCCCGTGAGGGCTGAAGTCGGGGATCGGGTTGCCGGCGTCCACCGACAGGGCCGGTCGACCGTCCGAGCCGGGGTCGACCAGGGCCCGTACGGCGGCCCATCCCAGGTGGTCGGCGTGGACCCACTCGGCCGCCGCGATGAGGTCGGCGCCGCGGGAGGTGTCGACCGGGGGGCCGGGCCGGGCGCAGATCGCACGGGTGCCGTGGGTGCGGTCGACGACGATGACACTCGCCGCCGACCTCCGGCCGTGAGCACGGGTGACGCCGGAGACGTCGACCCCCTCGCTCTGCAGCTCGGCCAGGATGCGCTCCCCGTCGAGGTCGTCCCCCACGGTGCCCACGAACGCGGAGGACACCCCCAGTCGCGCGGCGGTCACGGCCGCGGTCGCCGCCGGCCCCCCACCCGCGAACGTCAGCCCCTCGGCCACGACCCGCTCGTCCGGGCCCGGGTACCCGGCGACGACGGCGATGGAGTCCATGGTGGCCGCTCCGACGAACACGGTCGGGGCCTTCCCGTCGCGGGTGGCGGTCTGACTCATCGCGGCTCTCCTTCGAGACTCCCCGGTCGGCGGTGACCCGGGCGATGTGGGGAGCCTAACAACGAATGTTGGAAAGTCAACACTTTGTGTCGAGTATTCTTCAGGGAGCCTCAGGAGGTGGAGTGGTGGACGAGAAGGCGATGCGCTACGTCAGCGCGCCCCGTCGACGGCGCTGGATCCTGGAGCGCCTGCAGGAGACCGGCTTCATCTCCGTGGCCAGCCTCGCCCAGGACCTCGCGGTCTCCGACATGACCGTCCGGCGCGACCTGCGCAAGCTCGAGGAGCGCGGTGAGGTACGCGTGGTCCACGGCGGGGTGAGCCTGCTCCACGGGCCCATGCACAACCCCGCCTTCGCCGCGCGGTCGGACCTGGAGTCGGCCGCGAAGGCGGCGATCGCCCGGGAGGCCCACGAGTTCGTCGGCCCCGAGGACACCGTGGCCATCGACGCCGGCACGACCGCCTACGCCGTGGCCCGCGCCCTCTCCTCCGACTTCGCCGGCACGGTGGTGACGCCCTCGGTGCCCGTGATCCAGCTGCTGCTCAGCCGCGGGCGCGTGCGGGTGGTGGCCCTCGGCGGCGAGCTCCTCCACGAGAGCCAGGCGTTCGCGGGGCAGATGACGGTCGACGCGGTCAAGGGGCTGCGGGTCGGCACCCTGTTCCTCGGGGCTGCGGCGGTCGACGAGCGCGGCGTCTACGTCGCCACCGACAACGAGCGACCCACGAAGCTCGCCCTCATCGACGTGGCCGACCGGGTGGTCCTGCTCGCCGACCACTCGAAGTTCTCCACCGCGGCCCCCGTCCTCCTCTGCCCGCTGGACCGGATCGACGCGCTGGTGACCGACGGTCCGCTCCCGGTCGAGACCGAGGCCCTCCTGCGCCACACGTCGACCTCGGTCATCCTCGCGCGTCCGGAGCGGAGCGCCTGAGGCGACCTCTCCTGCGCCTCATGGCGGAAGTCCGCCTCGTGGGTCACAGGCGCGCTGCGCCGCTCCCGCGGAGGAGGAGGCAGCAGCCGCCCCGCGGACGGACTGCGTGGAGGTGTCGGACATGACGGGGACCCTGGAGCGGCCGGTCGTCACGGGTCGCGAGCGCCATCCCCTCGCCGCGGACGCCTTCCTGTCCGCAGCGCTGATCTTCCTCGTCGCCGTCGTCGCCGTCGTCGCCGTCGTCGCCCAGGAGGGCATCCCCCACCTGCTGGCGGCCGGAGAGCCGGCGACCTGGACACCGCCGGTATGGCTGGAGGCGATCGGTGCGCTGGGGGTGCCGCTGGCCGCCGGCGGCGGCCCGCTGCTCGCCTGGCGGGTCCACGGCCGGCACCTCGGCCGGCGTGAGCTCGTGGCCGCAGTCGTCGGAACCATGCGCGGCGGCGCCGTGTTCGGGGTCGCGTTCTTCGCCCTGTTCTTCCTCACCCGCCTCGTCCCGGGTCCCGCCGCGAGGAACGAGGGGCCGTGGGCCATGGGCATCGTCGCCGCGCTCGGCGTCGTGGCCTTCCTCGCCCGGCCCGTCGTCGCCGCCGTCCGCGACCTCGCCGGACCGAGGGCGCATCCGCGGCGGCACGGGCTCCGGCTCGGGGTCGTGGTGCTCGGTCTGGCCGCCGCCGGCGCCGGGGTTCTCGTCGGCGGGGAGACGGCCGAGCTCGGCATGTTCCTGCTGCTGCCGGCGGTCCCGGCGGCCGTCGCCGCGATCGCCATGGACTGGTGGCGCATCCGCACGGCGGCGCCGAACCGCCGGGCTCGGTGACGCGGACGAGGTGCCCGGTCTCGGGTCTGACGAGTCGGGGGCGTCAGGAGGGGAAGTCGGCGCCCGCATCCAGGCGCAGTCGGAGCAGGACGTCCAGGGCCACCGAGTCACCGTCCCGGCCACCCGCTCCGACCTGGAGAGGGGCGTCGCTGGGCTCGACGTGGACGCCGAGCACCCGCCCGCGCAGGCTGGGCGCCACGACGAGGACGTACCAGCGGCCGTCCGTGCCGACGGCGGCCCGCTGGTCCCGCCGCACGTACCAGCCGACGACGTCGGTGCGCAGGCTCCCGCCGCCGCTGTACGGGCGTGCCCGCAGCCGCGTGGCGTCGACCCCCGCCGAGCGCATCGCCTCGGCGAAGGTCGCCACCATCGGGGCCGTGCGCCGCGCCTCGGCCTCCGCCGCCCGCGCTGCGACCGCGTGGTGGTACTCGGCGTTCTCCCGCGCCTGGCGGCGACGGGCGGCGACCGGGTCCGGGGGCTCGCTCTCCGGGCTCATCGCTCGATCATCGCAGCGGGGGAGGCGGGCCGGTCGGTCGGTCGGGGCTAACGGCTGCGCATCTCGCGGACGAAGATCCAGATGAGCCAGAGACCTCCGGTCAGCAGCGTGAGGATCGCGTCGAACGCGAAGCTCAAGAGGCCGTATCGCTTGCGAGCCACGGTGGACCTTCCCGGTAGGTGAGTGCTCGGCCCCCGCCGCGCGGCAGCCATCGTCGCACGTGAGCGCTGACCATGACGTCACCCCGGGCGGAACCGTGAGCAGCACGCCCCCACCCGCCGCATGGCCGACGTCGCGGACGCGGGGGTCGAGCGGGTGCTCAAGGAGTGGTCGCGCCACGTCGGCCAGGAACGACTGGACCTGATGCACCGCACTCTCGAGGCGCGACATCACCGACCCGTGGCGCTCATCCGGACGAGCGCGGGCGCGCCGGCGGGCTGCCGGACGGCTGGGCACCGGGACCTTGCGGTTCGCACCCCTACCGTTGGGGTGCTGGGGTGAAGGTTCCCGCACCGGGCGAAAAAGTTCAGCTCAGCCGACGCGGGTCACGACGCCGGCCGCCAGCGCACGCAGCGCGTCCTTGGCCTCGCTCGGCGGCAGCGGGTCGAGGACGGCCTGCGCCCGCGACGCCACCGCGGCGGCGTGCTCACGGGCCCGCTCCATCGCCGGGTGCACCCGCAGCAGCGCCAGCGCCTCGGCCAGCGGGCCGTCCTGGGTCAGGTCGCCGCGCAGCAGCTCCTGGAGCCGCGCGTCGGCGGGGTCCTGCGAGGCCAGCACGAACAGCACCGGCAGGGTGCGCTTGCCCTCGCGCAGGTCGGTGCCGGGCGTCTTGCCGGTCTCGTCGGCCTCGGAGGCGATGTCGATGAGGTCGTCGGAGAGCTGGAACGCCACCCCGAGCCGCTCGCCGTACTCGCGCAGCACCTCGACCACCGCCGGCGGGCAGCCGCCGAACATGGCGCCGTAGCGCGCGGCGGTGGCGATGAGCACGCCGGTCTTGTCCTCGAGCACGTGCAGGTAGTACTCGACCGGGTCCTGACCCGCGGGGCACGGGCGGTCGTCGCGGATCTGGCCCGAGCACAGCCGCACGAACGTCTGCGCCTGGATCTTGACGGCCTGGGGCCCGAGGTCGGCCACGATGTCGGACGCGGTGCCGAAGAGCAGGTCGCCGACCAGAATGGCGGTGGAGTTGTCGTAGAGGGCGTTGGCGCTGGGGGCGCCGCGTCGTACGTCGGCCTCGTCCATGACGTCGTCGTGGTAGAGCGAGGCCAGGTGGGTGAGCTCGACGCCCGTGGCGGCCGCCACCACCTGCTCGTTCACGCCCGAGCCGACCTCGGCCGCCAGCAGGGTCAGCAGCGGCCGGAACCGCTTGCCGCCCGCCAGCGTCAGGTGCGAGCTCGCCTGCGCCACGAACGGGTCGTCGTGCTCGACCCGACGCGCGATGAGGTCCTCGACGGCCGCGAGCCCGGCGCTCAGCCGCTCACGCAGACCGGCGCTCGCGCCGGGCAGCGACAGCACCGACGGGGTGCCGCGCTGGGCCGCCGGTGCCGGGTGGCTCACAGGAGGAACTGCGAGGCGTTGCCCGCGAGCTGGAGCGCGTACGTGGGCGCCACCCCCGCCAGGAGGGTCACGGCCAGGCCGACGCCGATCGCGAGCTTGGAGCCGATCGACGCCGGCAGGGCCACGACACCATCGACGGGCTCGGTGAAGTACATGAGCACGATGAGGCGGACGTAGACGAACGCCGTGACGGCCGAGGCCAGCACGCCGACGACGACCATGACGATGCCGGCCGTGCCGGAGGCCACCGCTGGTGCGAAGGTGGCGAACTTGGCGGTGAAGCCGGAGGTGAGCGGGATCCCCGCGAAGGCCAGCAGCAAGAAGGCGAACGATCCCGCGACCACTGGGTGGCGCCGACCGAGGCCGGCCCACTGCGACAGGTGTGAGGCCTCCGAACCGTCCTGGCGCACCATCGTGACGATGGCGAAGGCGGCGATCGTGGTGGCGCCGTAGGCCAGCAGGTAGAACATGACCCCGCCGATGGCGGCCTTCGAGAACGCGAGGACGCCGACCAGGATGAAGCCGGCGTGCGCGATCGAGGAGTACGCGAGCAGCCGCTTGACGTCGGTCTGGGTGACCGAGAGCACCGCCCCGACGACCATCGTCAGGATGGCGATCGCGACGACACCGATCTGCCAGTCCCAGCGGTTGCCGGCGACGCCCACGTAGGCCAGGCGCAGGATGGCGCCGAAGGCCGCGAGCTTGGTGCAGGCCGCCATGAAGCCGGTGACCGGCGTGGGCGCGCCCTGGTAGGCGTCCGGGGTCCACGAGTGGAACGGCACGGCGCCAATCTTGAAGAGCAGCCCGATGAGCGTCAGCACGACGCCAGGGAGCAGCAGCCCGTCGAGCCCGCCCGCGCTGCTCGAGATCGCCTGGGCGATCGCCTTGAGGTCCGAGGAGCCGGCGAACCCGTAGAGCAGGGCCGAGCCGAACAGGAAGAACGCGCTCGAGAAGGCGCCCAGGAGGAAGTACTTCAGCGCCGCCTCCTGCGACAGCAGCCGCCGCCGGCGCGAGAGCCCGGTCATCACGTACAGCGGGAGCGAGAGGACCTCGAGCCCGACGAACATCGTGATGAGGTCGTTGGCCGAGACGAAGATCATCATCCCGAAGACCGCGAACAGGGTCAGCGGGAAGACCTCGGAGGTCGCGTACCCGGCGCGGGTGGCGGCGTCCTCCTGGCCCGAGCCGGGGGTGGAGGCACCCATCGGGGTGAAGGCGTCGGAGCCGACCCCGCCGAAACGCTCGGCCATGACCAGCACCGACAGGATCGAGAGCACCAGCAGCGTGCCCTGGAGGAAGAGCGCGACACCGTCGACCGACAGCGCGCCCCCCACGGTGACCGCGAGGTGGTCACGGCTCCAGACGGCCAGGACCACCAGGGCCGCGAGCAGGACCGCGAGGGTCAGCACGACCTCGATGCCGTGCCGGCGAGCGCGGGGGGCGAACGCCTCGACGAGCACGCCGACGAGCGCTCCCGCGACGACGATCAGCATCGGGGCGACCGCGACGTAGTCGACGGTCACGGCCTGGAAGACGGCGGGCATCACTTCGAGCTCCCGGGGGCTGCGACGGTGGGGGCCGGGTCGGTGACGCCGACGATCTGCATCGTCCGGTCCACGGCCGGGTTGAGGAGGTCGAGCACGGGCTTGGGGTAGAAGCCCAGCACGACGAACGAGGCGATGATCGGGGCCACGACCCACTTCTCGCGCCGGTTCAGGTCACGCGGGGCCGCGCCCTCGGCGAACGCGGGCTTGGGGCCGGTCATCAGGCGCTGGTACATCAGCAGGATGTACAGCGCCGCCAGGACGATGCCCAGGGTGGCGATGACCGCGGCGACCTTGTAGCGCATGAAGGTGCCCTGCAGGACCAGGAACTCCGACACGAACGACGACAGGCCCGGCAGCGCCAGCGAGGAGAGCCCCGCGACGAGGAAGGTCCCGGCGAGCACCGGGGTGACCCGCTGCCAACCGCCGTAGTCGGGGATGCGCTTGCTGCCGTGGCGGGTGACCAGGAAGCCGGCGATGAGGAACAGCCCGGCGGTCGAGAACCCGTGGTTGATCATGTACAGCGTCGAGCCGGCACCCCCCACGCTGGTCATCGCGAAGATGCCCAGGACGATGAAGCCGAAGTGGCTGATCGAGGTGAACGCGATGAGGCGCATCATGTCGGTCTGGCCGATGGCCAGCAGGGCTCCGTAGATCACCGAGATGACGGCGAGGGTGAGCACGACGGGGGTGGCCCACTTCGACGCCTCCGGGAAGAGCTGGAGACAGAAGCGGATCATCCCGTAGGTGCCGACCTTGTCGAGCACGCCGACGAGGAGCACGGCGGTGGCCGGGCGCGCCTCGGTGGCAGCGTCGGGCAGCCAGGTGTGCACCGGCCACATGGGGGCCTTGACGGCGAACGCGATGAAGAACCCGACGAACATCCAGCGCAGCGCCACCGGGGAGCCGTCGACGTTGCCGATGAGCTTCTCGACCAGGAAGCCGTCCTGGCCGCCGGGGCCCGCGATGTAGAGCGCGATGACCGCGACCAGCATGATCAGGCCGCCGGCCAACGAGAACAGCAGGAACTTGACCGCCGCGTACTGCCGCTGCGGGCCGCCGTAGAACCCGATGAGGAAGTACACCGGGATGAGCATGGCCTCGAAGAACACGTAGAACAGGAAGACGTCGGTGGCGGCGAAGACGCCGACCATGAAGGCCTCGAGCACCAGCATCAGCGCGAAGTAGCGCTTGAGCCGGCCGGTCTCGGCCTCGTCGACGTCGTTCCAGGCCGCCAGCAGGCAGACCGGGGTGAGGATGACCGCCATCACGATGAGGGCCAGGGCGATCCCGTCGACCCCGAGCGCGTAGGACACCCCGAACTGCGGGATCCACGAGTGGGTCTCGGTGAGCTGGAACATCGCGTCGGAGCCGCTGTCGAAGGCGACCCACGCGGCGACGCCGAGCGCCAGGGTGACCAGCGAGGCCCCGAGCGCGATCTGCCGGGCGTGGCGCGCGGCGCCCGAGGGCAGCGCGGCCACGACGACCGCGCCGACGAGCGGCACGACCATCATCAGCGTGAGCAGAGGCAGGGAGGTCACTGGATCACCCACAGAGCACCGAGGACGGCGACGACACCGGTGAGCATCGTCAGGGCATAGGACCGGGCGTAGCCGGTCTGGAGGCGACGCAGCCTCGAGGACAGGCCGCCGACGGCGGCGGCCAGACCCCCGACGGCACCGTCGACCCCGCGGGCGTCGGCGAAGACCAGGGCCCGGGTGGCGTGGACGCCGGGCCGCATGAAGAGGCCCTCGTTGACGGCGTCCTGGTAGAGGTCGACGCGGGCGGCGCGGGTGAGCACCGAGCCGCGCGGGGCGACCTCGGGCACCTCGGCCTGCCAGTAGCCGCGCCAGGCCAGGAAGATCCCGCCCGCCACGAACAGCAGGGTCAGCACCATCAGCACCGGGACCGCGATCACCGGGCTCTCCTCGCCATGCTCGCCCACGACCGGGGCCAGCCACGACTGGATGGCACCGGTGGGGCCGAGCGCCAGGCCGAGGAAGGCCGAGCCGGCGGCGAGGACGATCATCGGCACGGTCATGATCCGGGGCGACTCGTGCGGGTGCACGTCCTCGGTCCAGCGCCGCGGGCCGTGGAAGGTCATGAAGAACAGGCGCGACATGTAGAACGCGGTGATGCCGGCGCCCACGAGCGCGGCGCCGCCGAGGACCCACGGCTGCCAGCCCTCACCGACGAACGCGGCCTCGATGATCTTGTCCTTGGACCAGAAGCCCGAGAACGGCGGCACCCCGAGGATGGCCAGCCAGCCCAGGGCGAAGGTGCCCCAGGTGATCTTCATGACCCCGGACAGGCCGCCGAAGCGGCGCATGTTGACCTGGTCGTTCATGCCGTGCATGACCGACCCGGCCCCAAGGAACATCCCGGCCTTGAAGAAGCCGTGGGTGAGCAGGTGGAAGATCGCGAAGGCATAGCCGACCGGGCCGAGGCCGGCGGCCAGCATCATGTAGCCGATCTGGCTCATGGTGGAGGCGGCCAGCGCCTTCTTGATGTCGTCCTTGGCGCAGCCGACCACGGCCCCGAAGAGCAGGGTGACGGCTCCGACCAGCGCGACGGCCAGGCGCGCGTCGGGCGTCGCGTCGTAGATGACGTGGCTGCGCACCACCAGGTAGACCCCGGCGGTCACCATGGTCGCCGCGTGGATCAGGGCCGAGACCGGGGTGGGGCCGGCCATGGCGTCGCCGAGCCAGGACTGCAGCGGGAACTGCGCCGACTTCCCGCAGGCCCCGACGAGCAGCAGCAGCCCGATGGCGGTCAGGGTGGCCGGGTTGGCGTTCGCGACGCCCGCGTTGACGGTGGCGTAGTCGACCCCCCCGAAGGTGACGAACATCGTCATGATGGCGATGGACAGCCCGAGGTCACCGACGCGGTTGACGAAGAACGCCTTGTTGGCAGCGGTGGCGTAGGCCGGGTTCCAGTTCCAGAAG
Organism: Nostocoides sp. Soil756; assembly: GCF_001428065.1. Classification (GTDB taxonomy): domain Bacteria; phylum Actinomycetota; class Actinomycetes; order Actinomycetales; family Dermatophilaceae; genus Phycicoccus. The sequence continues at coordinate 196,165 of NZ_LMSE01000004.1, read as the reverse complement.
CCGATGAGCAGGTACGAGGCCAGGCCCACGCCCTCCCAGCCGACGAACAGCAGCAGGTAGCTGTCGGAGAGGACCAGCAGGAGCATGGCCGCGACGAACAGGTTGAGGTAGGCGAAGAAGCGCCGCTTGTCCGGGTCGTGCTCCATGTACCCCAGCGAGTACACGTGGATGAGGGAGCCCACGAAGGTGATGAGCAGGACGAAGCTCACCGACAGCGGGTCGACCAGCAGGCCGAGGTCGAGCTTGAACGACCCCGCCGGGACCCAGTTCCAGAGCGTCAGGTGCATGCCCCGGTCCTCGGCCGCCATCCCGAGCAGCTGCACCAGGACGAGCACGCCGACGGCGAAGCTCGCCCAGGACAGGCCGGTGGCGAGGCCGGGCCCGAACGTGTCGGTGCGCCGGCCGCCGAGCAGCAGGACGGCGGCACCGAGCAGGGGCAGCGCGACGAGCAGCCACGCGAGCGAGGAGATCCCGCTCGCGGCGCCCGCGGTCATCGCGCCGCCCTCGGTGATGAGTGAGTGCACCAGTGCTCCTTACAGCTTCAGCAGGTTCGCGTCGTCGACCGAGGCCGAGCGGCGGGACCGGAAGATCGCCATGATGATGGCCAGGCCGACGACGACCTCGGCGGCCGCGACGACCATGACGAAAAGGGCGATGACCTGGCCGTCGAGGTTGCCGTGCATCCGCGCGAAGGTCACGAAGACCAGGTTCGCGGCGTTCAGCATGAGCTCGACGCCCATGAAGACGATGATCGCGTTGCGGCGGGTGAGCACGACCGCTCCCCCGATGCAGAAGAGCACCGTCGCCAGGTAGACGTAGTTGATCAGGCTCATCGCTCACTCCCCTCTCGCACGTCGCGCTCGATCTCGCGCTCACCGTCGGTGTAGGTCGAGGGCGACAGGTTCTGGTCGCGCGCCGTGAGGACACGCGAGACGGACAGCTCGGACGGGGTGCCGTCGGGCAGCAGCGCCGGGGTGTCGACCGCGTTGTGGCGCGCGTAGACACCGGGGGCGGGCAGACCCGCCAGGTGCTTGCCCTCCTGGAAGCGGCGCTTGCTCCACTCCTTCTGGTCGGGCCCGCGGCCCAGTCGCTCGCGGTGCGCCAGGACCATGGCGCCGAGGGCGGCCGTGATCAGCAGGGCGCTGGTGGCCTCGAACACCCACACGTAGCGGCCGAAGATCAGCTGTGCGACGCCCGAGACGTTGCCGGTCTGGGCGTTGACGGCGGCCAGGCCGACGCTCTGGCCGACGGTGGCCTTGCCGACCTGCGCGCCGAGGATGCCGCCGAGCCCGATGGCCAGCACCGCGGTGGCCCAGCGCTGGCCGGTGAGGGTCTCGACGAGGCTGTCGCTGGAGTCGACCCCGACGAGCATCACCACGAAGAGGAAGAGCATCATCACGGCGCCGGTGTAGACGAAGATCTGGATGACGCCGAGGAAGTCGGCCTCCTGGGCGAGGTAGAACACGCCCAGGATGATCATCGTCATCGCCATGCCGAGGGCTGCGTGCACGGCCTTCTTCGCGAAGACCAGGCCGAGGGACCCCACGACCGCCAGCGGGCCGAGGATCCAGAACATCACCTGTTCGCCGGTGCCGGTCACGAGGTCACCTCCGTGTCGTCGCCGCTGCCGGAGCGGGCCCCGACCACCGCGCGCTGGGCGTCGGTGGCCTCGGTGACCTTGCCGAGGTAGTAGTCGCGCTCCTCCATGCCCTCGGCCATGGGGAACGGCGGGCGCAGCATCCCGGACTGCAGCGGCGCGAGCAGCTGGTCCTTGGTGAAGATGAGGTCGGCGCGGTTGTTGTCGGCGAGCTCGTACTCGTTGGTCATCGTCAGCGCGCGGGTGGGGCAGGCCTCGATGCAGAGCCCGCAGAAGATGCAGCGCAGGTAGTTGATCTGGTAGACGCGGCCGTAGCGCTCCCCCGGGCTGAACCGGCCCAGGCCCCCCGCGGAGTCGTCGTTGTCGGCGCCCTCGACCAGGATGGCGTCGGCCGGGCAGGCCCACGCGCACAGCTCGCAGCCCACGCACTTCTCGAGGCCGTCGGGGTGGCGGTTGAGCTGGTGGCGGCCGTGGAAGCGCGGCTGGGTCGGGCGCTTCTCCTCGGGGTACTCCTCGGTGACGACCTTGCGGAACATCGTCGAGAAGGTCACCCCGAAGCCGGCCACGGGGGCGAACAGGTCGGAGAAGAAGCCGGACTTCCTCTGCTCGTCAGCCACGAGTGGCCTCCTCGGTGTCGGGTCGCGACGTCAGGGCCGGCGCGGTGAGCGAGGGCTCACGCAGGCGCTGGCCGGGCATGGGCGGCACGGGGTGGCCGCCGGCGTAGGGATCGATCTCGTCGGGGACGTGCGGATGCAGCCGCGCCTCGCGCCGCTCGACGCGCGCGTCCCACATCCAGCCGCCGGCCAGGGCCAGAGCGGCGATGATGCCGACCAGCGCGAGCGAGACGACCGGGAAGCTGCGGCCCGCCACGTCGACGGTGCCGCCGAGCCAGCCGTTCTGGCCGGCGCGGAAGAACGCGACGAGGACGACCCAGGCCAGGGTGGCCGGGATGAGGAACTTCCAGCCGAAGCGCATGAACTGGTCGTAGCGGACGCGGGGCAGCGAGCCGCGCAGCCACACGAAGACGAACATGAACATCCACAGCTTGGCGGTGAACCAGAGCAGGCCCCACCAGCCCTCGTTGAACATGCCGTCGTTGATGGCCGCGATCCCGGGAGGGGCCTGCCAGCCGCCGAGGAACATCGTCGTGGCCAGGGCCGCGACGGTGAACATGTTGATGTACTCGCCGAGGAAGAACATGGCGAAGCGCATCGAGCCGTACTCGGTGTGGAAGCCGCCGGTGAGCTCGCCCTCGCCCTCGGCCAGGTCGAAGGGCAGGCGGTTGGTCTCGCCGACCATCGTGATGACGTAGACGAAGAAGCTGAAGAACGCCGGCACCACGAACCACAGCCCGCTCTGGGCGCTCACGATCTGCGAGGTCGACATCGAGCCGGCGTAGAGGAAGACCGCCACCAGCGACAGGCCCATCGCGATCTCGTAGGAGATCATCTGGGCCGAGGCGCGCAGCCCACCCATCAGCGGGTACGGCGAGCCCGAGCTCCAGCCGGCCAGCACGACGCCGTAGATGCCGACGCCCGCGACGGCCAGGACCAGCAGGACCGCGATGGGGGTGTCGGTGAGCTGGAAGGGGGTGGTGTGCCCGAACATCGAGACCTCACCGGCCAGCGGCATGATCGAGAACGACACGAAGCACATCGTGGCGGTGATCAGCGGGGCCAGGGTGAAGACGAAGGCGTCGGCGGCCTTGGGGCGCACGTCCTCCTTGAGCATCGACTTCATGCCGTCGGCCAGGGTCTGCAGCAGGCCGAAGGGACCGTTGCGGTTCGGGCCCGGGCGCTGCTGCATCCGGCCGATGACACGACGCTCGAACCAGATGACCAGCAGCGTCGAGACCAGCAGGTAGACGAAGATGATCAGCGCCTTGACCAGGCTCAGCCACAGCGGGGTGTCGCTGAAGTCGGCGCGCGGGTTGTCGGTGCCCTCGGCGACGAGGGAGACCAGCCCCGGGAGCGCGGCGATGGTGCTCACGAGTCCTCCTTGATGACGGAGACGAGCGTGCCGGGCGCCCCGGCGAGGGTGGGCCGCAGGTCGCAGCCCTGCGAGTTCAGCGGCAGCCACACGACGTGGTCGGCCATCTCGGTGACCACCACCGGGGCGGTGACGGCGACCCCGGCGGCGCGGACGGTGAGCTCGTCGCCGTCGACGACCCCGAGCGCGGCGGCTGTGGTGGCCGAGACCCGCGCGACCGGGCGCGGCGCGGTGCCCGCCAGGAACGGCTCGCCGTCCTGGAGGGAGCCGCGGTCGAGCAGGTGGCGCCAGGTGGCGAGGACCAACGTGCCCTCGGCCAGCTCGGGCACCTCCCCGGCCTCGACGGTGGGGGCTTCGGGGCGCGGGCCGACCCACGGGCCGAGCGTCTGCATCTCGGTGCGGACCTCGCGCAGGGTGCGGGTCCCGAGGAACTCACCCATCTCGTCGGCCAGCATGTCCAGGGCGCGGTAGTCGCTGACGTAGCCGGTGTCGAGGGCGACCTCGAACGGGCGCAGGCGGCCCTCCCAGTCGACGAAGGTGCCGCCCTTCTCGGCGTGCGCCGCGACGGGCAGGACGACGTCGGCGACCTCGGTGACCGTCGAGCGGCGCAGCTCGAGGGAGACCACGAACGGGGCGGCGATCGCGGCGGCGGCGTCGGCCACACCGAGGTCGGCGGGGTCGACCCCACCGACGACGAGCGCGCCGATCTCGCCCGAGGCGGCGGCGGCCAGGATGCCGGCGGTGTCGCGGCCGGGGGTCTCGGGCAGGCCCGCGACCTCCCAGACCGAGGCGACCTGCTCGCGGGCACCGGCGTCGTCGACCGGCCGGCCGCCGGGCAGCAGAGTGGGCAGCGCACCGGCCTCGAGGGCCCCGCGCTCCCCCGCCCGCCGCGGCACCCAGGCCAGGCGGGCGCCGGTGCTGTCGGCCAGGGCGACGGCAGCGCTCAGCGCGCCGGGGACCATGGCGAGGCGCTCGCCGACCAGGATGATGCCGCCTTCGCGCAGCGCGGCACCGGCGGCCGTGACCGCGTCGGTGCCGGAGCCCTCGCCGAGGGCGCGCAGGACCTCGGGCTCGGTGCCGGGGGCGGTGGGGATGAGCGTGCCGCCCATCTTGGCCAGACCACGGCTGGCGGCGGCGGAGACGCCGAACACACGGGTGCCGCTCTTGCGGTAGGCCTTGCGCAGGCGCAGGAAGACGATGGGGCTCTCGTCCTCGGGCTCGAACCCGACCAGCACGACCGTGGAGGCGGCCTCGAGGTCGGCGTACGTGACGGCGCCGCTGTCGGGGCCGGTGCCGACGACGCGGGAGGCCAGGAACTGCGCCTCCTCGGCCGAGTGCGGGCGGGCCCGGAAGTCGACGTCGTTGGTGCCCAGGACGGTGCGGGCGAACTTGCCGTAGGCGTAGGCGTCCTCGGCGCTGACCCGGCCGCCGACGAGCACGCCCGCGGCGGAGGCGGCCCGCAGACCGGTGGCGGCCCGCTCGAGGGCCTCGCGCCAGGACGCGACCCGCAGCTCGCCGTTGTCGCGGACCAGCGGCAGCTCGATGCGGTCGCCGACGCCGGTGTAGGCGAAGGCCCAGCGCCCCTTGTCGCAGTTCCACTCCTCGTTGACCTCGGGGGTGGCCTGGGCCATCCGGCGCAGGACGGTGCCGCGGCGGTGGTCGGTGCGCTGCGAGCAGCCGCTCGCGCAGTGCTCGCAGACGCTCGGGGTGGACACCAGGTCGAAGGGGCGCGAGCGGAAGCGGTAGGCCGCCCCGGTGAGCGCGCCCACCGGGCAGATCTGCACGGTGTTGCCCGAGAAGTAGCTCTCGAAGGGCTTCTCCTCGTAGATGCCGACCTGCTGCAGCGCCCCGCGCTCGACGAGGGCGATGAACGGGTCGCCCGCGACCTGGTCGGAGAAGCGGGTGCAGCGCGCGCACAGCACGCAGCGCTCACGGTCGAGCAGCACCTGGCTGGAGATGTTGACCGGCTTGGGGTAGGTGCGCTTGACGTCCTCGAAGCGCGAGGTGCTGCGGCCGTTGCTCATCGCCTGGTTCTGCAGGGGGCACTCGCCGCCCTTGTCGCAGACGGGGCAGTCGAGGGGGTGGTTGATGAGCAGGAGCTCCATCACGCCCTTCTGCGCCTTGTCGGCACCCTCGGACGTGTACTGCGTCTTGACGACCATGCCGGGGGCGACGGTCATCGTGCACGAGGCCTGCGGCTTCATCCGGCCGGGAGGGCCCTGCATCTGGGTGGGCTCGCCGGGGGTGCCGTCGGGGCCGGGGCGGCCCGGCATCCAGACCTCGACGAGGCACTGGCGGCAGGCACCGATCGGGTCCAGGCCCGGGTGGTCGCAGAACCGCGGGATGTCGATCCCGGCCTGCTCGGCGGCGCGGATGATGAGGGTGCCCTTGGGCACCGACACCTCGAGGCCGTCGATCGTCAGTGAGACGAGGTCGGCCGGGGCCTTGGTCTCGGGCGTGGCAGTCATACGGAGACGCTCTCCTTCGCGTGGCCGTCCTTCGCCCACAGCGTCGAGGCCGCCGGGTCGAACGGGCAGCCCCCGTGGGTGAGGTGGGCGACGTACTCGTCGCGGAAGTACTGGATCGAGCTCGTGATGGGGCTCGTCGCGCCGTCACCGAGGGCGCAGAAGCTGCGGCCGAGGATGTTGTCGCAGATGTCGAGGAGCTTGTCGAAGTCCTCCTCGGTGCCCTGCCCGTGCTCGATGCGCCCGAGGATCTGCTTCAGCCACCAGGTGCCCTCGCGGCACGGGGTGCACTTGCCGCAGGACTCGTGCTGGTAGAAGTCGGTCCAGCGGTCGACGGCGCGCACGACGCAGACGGTCTCGTCGAAGACCTGGAGCGCGCGGGTGCCGAGCATGGAGCCGGCGGCCGCCACGGACTCGAAGTCGAGCGGGACGTCGAGGTGCTCGGCGGTGAAGAGCGGGGTCGAGGACCCGCCGGGGGTCCAGAACTTCAGCTCCTTGTCGGGGTCGCGCATCCCGCCGGCGAGGTCGATGAGCTCGCGCATCGTGATGCCGAGCGGGGCCTCGAACTGGCCGGGGTTCTTCACGTGCCCCGAGAGGCTGAAGATGCCGAAGCCCGTGGACTTCTCGGTCCCCATGCTGGTGAACCAGTCGACGCCCTCGAGGATGATCCCGGGGACCGAGGCGATGGACTCGACGTTGTTGACCGAGGTGGGGCGGGCGTAGAGGCCGGCGGCGCCCGGGAACGGCGGCTTGCTGCGGGGCTGGCCGCGCCGACCCTCGAGGCTGTCGAGGAGCGCGGTCTCCTCGCCGCAGATGTAGGCCCCGGCACCGGCGTGGACGGTGATGTCGACGCTGCGGCCGGAACCCTTGATGTCGGAGCCCAGCAGGCCGGCCGCGCGGGCCTCCTCGACCGCGCGCATCAGGCGGCGGTAGACGTGCACGATCTCGCCGCGGATGTAGATGAAGGCGTGCTCGCAGCCGATGGCCATCGAGCTGATGATGATGCCCTCGATGAGGACGTGCGGGTTCGCCATCATCAGCGGGGTGTCCTTGCACGTACCCGGCTCGGACTCGTCGGCGTTGACCACGAGGTAGCGGGCGCCACCGTCGGGCGGGGCCATGAACGACCACTTCATGCCGGTGGGGAACCCGGCGCCGCCGCGGCCGCGCAGCGAGGAGTCCTTGACCGCGGTGAGGATGTCGGCCGGCTCCATCCCGAGCGCCTTGTCGAGCGCGCGGTATCCGCCGTGGCGCCGGTAGGTCTCGAGGGTCCAGGACTTCGGGTCGTCCCAGAAGGCGGTGAGGACGGGGGTCAGCGGGGTGCTCATCGGTCGCCCTTCGCGTCGGTGGTCTCGTCGCCGTCGGGCTCGTCGAAGAGGGTGGACGAGGCGGACGCGTCGTGGCCCGGGGGCACCGACGCGCTCTGGGCCGAGACGTTGGCCGCCCGGTCCTTGGGGTGCTCGAGGTCGGCGTCCTGGGCGGGCTCGATGTCGACCGGGTCGGCGGGCGAGCCCTCCTGGCGGGCGACACCGGAGACCCCGTCGCCGGTGGAGGCCACGGGCGGCCCGTCGGCGGAGGGCGCGTTCTTCGGGCCGGCGGCCTTGCGGGCCGGCGCCTTGCGGGCGGCCGCCTTCTTGGCCGGCTTGTCGGTGCTGGTGCCGGCGTCGTGCTTCTCGCCCGGGGTCTCGTCGCTGGCGTCGCGCTCGGCGCCCGGCTCGGACTTCTCGGCCTTGGCGTCGTCGCTGGCCGGAGTGACCTCGGTGTTGCCCGGGGCGCCACCGTCGGCGGTCCCGGCGGCGGCGGAGCCGGCGCCCTGCGGCGCGCTCCAGCCCTTGCGCTTGGCGATCTCGAGGCCGAGCAGCGAGGCCGGCCCGGCACCCACGCCCTCGTCGGCGAGGCCGTCGCTGAAGCCGGCCAGGGTACGGCTGACCTCCTTGAAGGTGCACACGCGCGACGGCCCGCGGGTGGGGCGCACGTCCTTGCCCTCGCGCAGGTCGTCGACGAGCTGCGTGGTCGACTCGGGCGTCTGGTTGTCGAAGAACTCCCAGTTGGCCATGACCACCGGCGCGTAGTCGCACGCCGCGTTGCACTCGACCCGCTCGAGGGTGACCTTGCCGTCGGCGGTCGTCTCGTCGTGGCCGATGCCGAGGTGCTCGGAGACGGCCTCCCAGATCTCGTCGCCGCCCATGACCGCGCACAGCGTGTTGGTGCAGACACCCACCGTGTACTCGCCGTTGGGGTGGCGCTTGTACTGGGTGTAGAACGTCGCGACGCCGCTGACCTCGGCGGTGGTGAGGTCGAGGAGCTCGGCGCACAGCTCGATACCGCGACCGGTGACGTAACCGTCGACCGACTGCACCAGGTGCAGCAGCGGCAGGAGCGCCGAGCGCTTCTCGGGGTAGCGCGCGATCACCTGCGCGGCGTCGGCGCGGAAGGCCGCCTCGACGTCGGCGGCGTAGGGCTCCTTGGACTCTCCGGGCACCGTGAGGTGTCCGGAGGCGGACTGCAGACCGAAGTGACCGGTCATCAGCGGTCGACACCTCCCATGACGGGGTCGATGGAGGCGACGGCGACGATGACGTCGGCGACCTGCGATCCCTCGCACATCGCGGCCGTGGCCTGGAGGTTGTTGAAGCTCGGGTCGCGGAAGTGCGCCCGGTAGGGGCGGGTGCCACCGTCGGAGACGGCGTGGCAGCCCAGCTCGCCCTTGGCGGACTCGACGGCCACGTAGGCCTGGCCCGGCGGGACGCGGAAGCCCTCGGTGACGAGCTTGAAGTGGTGGATCAGCGCCTCCATGGAGGTGCCCATGATCTCGCGGATGTGGTCGAGGCTGTTGCCCTGGCCGTCGCCGCCGATGGCCAGCTGGGCCGGCCAGGCGATCTTCTTGTCCTCGATCATCACCGGCTGGCCCTCGGTGCGCTGCAGGCGCTCAAGGCACTGCTCGACGATCTTGAGCGACTCGTACATCTCGTCGATGCGGATGCGGAGACGGTCGTAGGCGTCGCAGCCGGTGCGGGTCTTGACCTCGAAGTCGTAGGTCTCGTAGCCGCAGTAGGGCGCCGACTTGCGCAGGTCGTGCGGGAGGCCGGTGCTGCGCAGCACCGGGCCGGTGACGCCGAGGGCGACGCAGCCGGTGAGGTCGAGGTAGCCGACGCCGACGGTGCGGCCCTTGAGCAGCGGGTTCTCGACGAGGAGCTTCTCGAGCTCGCTCAGGCCGGTGCGCAGCTCGGAGATGACGCCGCGCACCATCGCGACCGCGCCGTGGGGCACGTCCTGGGCGACGCCGCCGGGGCGGATGTAGGCGTTGTTCATCCGCAGGCCGGTGATCGCCTCGAACACGCGCAGGATGCGCTCGCGCTCGCGGAAGCCGACGGTCATGACCGTGGTCGCGCCCATCTCCATCCCGCCGGTGCCCAGCGCGATCAGGTGCGAGCTCATCCGGGTGAGCTCCATCATCATCACGCGGATGACCGAGGCGCGCTCGGGGATGCGGTCGGTCACGCCGAGGAGCCGCTCGATGGAGAGGCAGTACGCCGTCTCCTGGAACATCGGGGTCAGGTAGTCCATGCGGGTGCAGAACGTGACGCCCTGGGTCCAGGTGCGGAACTCCATGTTCTTCTCGATGCCGGTGTGCAGGTAGCCGATCCCCGCACGGGCCTCGGTGACGGTCTCGCCGTCGAGCTCGAGGATGAGCCGGAGCACGCCGTGGGTCGACGGGTGCTGCGGGCCCATGTTGACCACGATCCGCTCCTCGTGCAGGGCGGTGGCCTCGTCGACCAGGTCGTTCCAGTCGCCGCCGGAGACGGTGAAGGAGCGCGCGCCGGCGGTGTCGTCGTCGACGGAGGCGCCGTAGGCGTCGGCACCGGGCAACGAGGAGTCGAGCCCCGGGGAGCTGTCGTCGTAGATGGTCTCGTCGTGGGTCGTCATCAGCTGTACGCCCTCCGCTCGTCGGGCGGCGGGACGACCCCGCCCTTGTACTCGACGGGGATGCCGCCGAGCGGGTAGTCCTTGCGCTGGGGGTGGCCCGGCCAGTCGTCGGGCATGAGGATGCGCGTCAGCGCCGGGTGGCCGTCGAAGACGATGCCGAACATGTCCCAGGTCTCACGCTCGTGCCAGTCGTTGCCCGGCCAGACCTCGACGACCGAGGGGATGTGCCGGTCGGTGTCGGGGCAGGTGACCTCGAGGCGCAGCCGGCGGCTGCCGTGGGTTATGGAGAGCAGCGGGTAGACCGCGTGCAGCTCGCGCCCCTCCTCGCCGGGGTAGTGCACGCCCGAGACGCCCATGCACATCTCGAAGCGCAGGGCGGGGTCGTCGCGCAGCACCCGCGCGACGGCCAGCAGGTGCTCGCGGCGCACGAAGACGGTCATCTCGCCGCGGTCGATGACGACCTTCTCGACGGCGGTGTCGTAGCCGACGGCGCCGGTGAGTGCGGCACCGAGCCGGTCGGCGATGACGTCGAAGTCGCCGCCGTAGGGGCGCGCCGAGGCGCCGGGCAGCAGCGTCGGGGTGACCAGGCCGCCGTACCCGGAGGTGTCCTGGCCGCGGGTGGGACCGAACATCCCGCGCCGTTCGCCGATCTGCACCGGCTCCTGGTCGCCCTCGGCCTCGGCCCAACGGCCGACGCCCGAGGAGTGGGCGACGTCGACGGCCGGCGGGTCGTCGTCGGTGCGGGTGGCCGGGGAGTCGATCGCCTTGTCGGGGATCGGCTGGACCGGAGTCTGGTCGGCCTGCTTCTCGTCCTTCTTCTCGCTCATGCCAGGAGGTTCTTCCCGGCCGGCGCGGCGAGGTGCGCGAGGTGGTCGTGCGTGGGCGCCATCTGCGAGGTGGGCGTGGCGCGCAGGGCGGCGGCCTCGGCGGCGCGGGCGGCGGCGACGCGGTTGACGCCGAGCTTGCTGTTCTGGATCTGGTCGTGCAGCTCGATGATGGCGTTGAGCAGCATCTCGGGGCGGGGCGGGCAGCCGGGCAGGTAGATGTCGACCGGGATGATGTGGTCGACGCCCTGGACGATCGCGTAGTTGTTGAACATCCCGCCCGAGCTGGCGCAGACGCCCATCGAGATGACCCACTTGGGGTTGGGCATCTGGTCGTAGACCTGGCGCACGACGGGGGCCATCTTCTGGCTCACGCGGCCGGCGACGATCATCAGGTCGGCCTGGCGCGGAGTGGCGCTGAAGCGCTCCATCCCGAAGCGGGCGATGTCGTAGTCGGGGGTGCCGACGGCCATCATCTCGATCGCGCAGCAGGCGAGCCCGAAGGTCGCGGGCCAGATCGAGGCCTTGCGCATGTAGCCGGCGACGTTCTCGAGCGTCGTCAGGACGAACCCCGCGGGCAGCTTCTCCTCGAGTCCCATCACGCCTCCTTGGCGTCGGTACGGGTGGTGCGGACGGTGGCGGCGGCGGTCAGTCCCACTCGAGACCGCCCCGCTTCCACACGTAGGCGTAGGCGACGAAGACGGTGACGATGAACAGCACCATCTCGACGAGGGCGAACAGGCCGAGCTGGTCGAACGCCACGGCGAAGGGGTAGAGGAACACGGACTCGATGTCGAAGATGATGAAGAGCATCGCCGTGAGGAAGTACTTGATCGGCACGCGGCCGCCGCCCTGGGCTCGGGGCGTGGGCTGGATGCCGCACTCGTAGGCCTCGAGCTTGGCGCGGTTGTAGCGCTTCGGGCCGACCACGAGGCTGGTCCCCACCGACAGCGCCGCGAAGCCGAAGCCGAGCGCCAGGAGGATGAGGAGGGGGACGTAGGGGTTGCTCATCGCTGCACAACTTCCCTTTCGCTGCTCGAGTGCGTGGGCCGGGCGCGCGGCGCCGGATCCGCCGACGGGACCCCCGCCATCCTAGGGGCCGTGACGTACGCCGCATCCAGGGACGTCTCGTCCCCTCGCTGGGTGCGCTGTGGGCGCATTGTGCGGGTCACCACGGCCTTCGCTTGTGAACGTCTTCACGATCGCCCCGAATTCTAGGACGCCGCTCCGAGGGGCAGGACTCAGGTATGCCTAACCCTCGACGTGGGGCGCGGCCGCGTCGTGGCCGCCGGGCTTGGTGGCCCGGTGCAGGGCCACGATCCCGCCGGTGAGGTCGCGCCACTGCACGCCCTCCCAGCCGGCGTCGGCCACGCGGCGGGCCAGCCCGCGCTGGTCGGGCCAGGCGCGGATGGACTCGGCCAGGTACACGTAGGACTCGGGGTTGCTGCTGACCCGACGCGCGATCGGCGGCAGCGAGCGCATGAGGTAGTTGGTGTAGACCGAGCGGAAGGCCGCGTTGGTGGGGCTGCTGAACTCGCAGACCACGAGGCGGCCGCCGGGCTTGGTGACGCGCAGGAACTCGCGCAGGGCGGCGTCGGGGTCGCTGACGTTGCGCAGCCCGAAGCTCATGGTGACGACGTCGAAGGCGTCGTCGGCGAAGGGCAGGCGCATCGCGTCGGCGGCGGTGAACCCGAGGTCGTTGCGGCGGCGGTGGCCGACCCGCAGCATCCCGAGGGAGAAGTCGGCCGGCACCACGTCGACGCCGGAGTCGGCGAAGGGCTCGCTGCTGGTGCCGGTGCCCGCGGCGATGTCGAGGACGCGCTGGCCCGGGCGGGCGGCGCAGGCCGAGACGACCGCCCGCCGCCAGAGCCGGTCCTGCCCGAGGCTGAGGACGTCGTTGGTGACGTCGTAGCGGCGGGCGACGTCGTCGAACATCGCGGCGACGTCGCGGGGGTCCTTATCGAGCGAGGCGCGGGACATGGGCTCATCCTCGCACCGTGGCGAGGGCCGTCGCACCGGCCGTCCTGTGGGGCACCGGCCGGTGTGCGCCNNNCCACTCTGGCCCACACCGGTCCCATGGGGCCGGTGCGCGCCGAGGTCGCCGGTGCGCGCCGAGGTCGCCGGTGCCTGCCGAGGTCACCGGTGCCTGCCGAGGTCACCGGTGTTGCCCCACGGGCCGGTGTGCGCCGCACCGGTCACTCCTGCCA
>NZ_LMSE01000004.1:138167-183145 GCF_001428065.1 Nostocoides sp. Soil756 | reverse complement strand
CCACTCTGGCCCACACCGGTCCCATGGGGCCGGTGCGCGCCGAGGTCGCCGGTGCGCGCCGAGACCACCCGGGCGTCCCACGGGCCGGGCGGAGGGGCTCGGGGCCGCCGCCGTATCGTTCTCCTCGATGACCTCGCTCCCCGCGGACCGGGCCCGTCCCGCTCCGCTCGCCCCCCTCGTCGCGCGCACCGTCCCGCTGGACGCCACCCTGGCGCGGGACCTGCTGGCCCTCCTGCCCGCGGCCGGCGCCACCGACGCCTGCTCGTGGGTCCGCCGTGGTGAGGGCCTGGTCGGGTGGGGCCGCGCCGCCGCGCACGTGGCATCCGGGCCCGAGCGGTTCGCCGAGCTCGAACGCTGGTGGCAGGAGCTCGTGGGCTCGGCCGTGGTGCGCGACGAGGTCGACCTGCCCGGCACCGGCCCCGTGGCCTTCGGCTCGGTGGCGTACGCGGCCGGCTCCCCCGCGGGCGGCACGCTCGTGGTGCCCGAGGTCGTGGTGGGGCGCCGCGGCGACCGGGCCTGGCTCACCACCGTCAGCCCGGTCGGCGCCGAGCAGCCCGTCGCCGCGGTGCCCGGGCCCGCCGACGTACGCCCGCAGGACGACCCGGCCGCACCCTCGGGCGTGGCCTTCGCCGACGGCGCGCTCTCGCCGGGGGCCTGGACGAGCGCCGTCGCCGAGGCCGTCGCCCGGATCACCGCCGGCGGGCTCGACAAGGTGGTGCTGGCTCGCGACCTCGAGGTGACCAGCGGCGCACCGCTGGACGTGCGCTGGCTGCTGCGGCGCCTCGCGGAGCGCTACGACACGACCTGGGTGTTCGCCGTCGACGGGCTCGTGGGCGCGACCCCCGAGCTGCTGGTGCGCCGCGAGAAGGGCCTGGTCACCTCACGGGTGCTCGCCGGCACCATCCGGCCGACCGGCGACGACGCGCACGACCTCGCGCTGGCGGCCTCGCTGGCGCGCTCGAGCAAGGACCTCGAGGAGCACGAGTACGCGGTCCGCTCGGTGGCCGACGCCCTGGCGCCGCACTGCACGTCGATGAACGTGCCCGAGAGCCCGTTCGTGCTGCACCTGTCGAACGTCATGCACCTGGCCACCGACGTAGCCGGGGTGCTGGCCGACGCCACGTCGTCGCTGGCGCTGGCCGCGGCGCTGCATCCGTCGGCGGCGGTGTGCGGCACGCCCCGCGAGGCCGCGGACGCCGTCATCACCGAGCTCGAGCACATGGACCGGGGGCGCTACGCCGGCCCCGTCGGCTGGATCGACGCCGCCGGCGACGGCGAGTGGGGCATCGCGCTGCGCTGCGGCGCGGTCGAGCCCACGGATCCGTCGCGGATGCGCATCTTCGCGGGCTGCGGCATCGTCGCGGGCTCCCGCCCCGACGACGAGCTGGCCGAGTCCTCGGCCAAGCTGGTGCCGATGCGCGACGCCCTCACCGCCGCCGCGCCCTGACCCCCAGCGGCGACGACCGGCCGGTCAGGTGAAGGGCGGGCGGGCGTCGAGGTTGATGGAGCGGCGGCCGGCCCAACGCCAGATGCGGGCCGAGCGGTCGCGGTCCTCGTCGGTGACGAGGTTGCCCATCCAACGCAGGGCCAGCGTCATCAGCCAGTCGCTGCGCATCCCCACCGGGCCCAGGGCCGAGAGGGTCTTCGGCACCGTGAAGATCGCCGCGAGCCGCCGCGCCACCGAGAAGGCGTCGCCGTACTCCTCGCGCAGCAGGGCCGGCCAGGCCGTGAGCAGGTCGTCGTCGAGGTGCGCGGCCATGAGCCGGCCCGTCTCGAGGCCGTAGTCGATGCCCTCGCCGTTGAGCGGGTTGACGCACGCGGCGGCATCCCCCACCAGGGCCCAGTTGGCGCCCGCGACGCCGCTGACCGCGCCGCCCATCGGCAGCAGCGCCGAGGTCGGCATCCGCTGCTCGCCGGTGAGGCCGAACTCGGCGCGGCGCTCGTCGGTGTAGTGCTTCATGAGCGGCTTGATGGCCACCGAGGCGGGTCGCTTGGTGGTGGCGAGGGTGCCGACGCCGACGTTCACCTGGCCGCCGCCGAGGGGGAAGATCCAGCCGTAGCCGGGCAGCGCCTCGCCGGACTCGCCGCGCAGCTCGAGGTGGCTGCTGATCCAGGGGTCGTCGGAGCGGTCGGAGTCGACGTAGCAGCGACCGGCCACGGCGTACACGGTGTCCTGGTGCCACTCCCGGCCGAGGACCTTGCCCAGGCCGGAGCGCACGCCGTCGGCCACGACCAGCCGCTCGCACTCGATGTCGAAGGTCTCCTCGCCACGGCGGAAGGTGACGGCGCGGACCCGGCCACCCTCGACGCGCGCGTCGACGGCCTTGGCCCCCTCGACCCCGGTGGCACCGTCGTCGAGCGCGACCTGCCGGATGCGGGCGTCGAGCTCGGTGCGCGGCACGGCCGAGCCGTGGTCGGGCAGGGTCCCCCCGGGCCAGCGCAGGTGCAGCGTCTGCCCGAAGCCGTGGGCGCGCAGGCCCTGGTTGACGGTGTGGCTGCGCACCCAGTCGCCGAGCCCGAGCCGGTCGAGCTCCTCGACGGCCCGCGGGGTGAGCCCGTCACCGCAGGTCTTGTCGCGCGGGAAGACCGCGGCGTCGGCGAGCACGACGTCGCGGCCGGCGCGGGCGGACCAGGCCGCGGCCGAGGCCCCGGCCGGGCCGGCGCCGACGACGAGGACGTCGGTACGGGTGGGGGTGGCGGGCACGCCTCGATTCTCGCAACCTCCGCATCCCGCTCGGAAATCGCCCCCGCGCGACCCTCGACACCGGCGCGCTTCCCCGGCTCGGCTCAGACGGTGAGGATGCGGGCGGCCAGGGCACGCAGGTCGGCGTGGGCCTGCCGGTGGGTGCCGCGGTCGACCCTGACCTCGACGACCCGCAGCCCCGCAGGGAGCCGACGCACCTCGTCGGCGAGCGCCGCCGGAGTGTCGACGAGGGTGTGCCCGACGCCGTGGGCCCCGCACAGCGCCGCGAGGTCGGTGCCGGTGGGGGTGCCGAAGACGCGCTCGAAGGCGGCGGACCGCTCGGGTGCCCCGGGCTCGAGCGTCGTGAAGATGCCGCCGCCGTCGTCGTTGACGACCACGAGGGTGAGGTCGGGTCGCGGCTCCCCCGGGCCGATGAGCAGGCCGTTCGCGTCGTGCAGGAACGTCAGGTCGCCGAGCAGCGCGTGCGTCGGGCGGCCGATCCCCAGGGCGACCCCGGCGGCGGTCGAGACCATCCCGTCGATGCCGGCCAACCCGCGGTTCGCGTGGACCTTGATGCCCACGGGCGGGTCGCCGGCGCGCCCGGCGGTGGCGAGATCGAGGTCGCGCACCGCGTTGGACGAGCCGAGGACGAGGACGCCGTCGGCGGGCAGCGCGTCGTGGACGGTCGCGGCGACGGCCAACCCACTGGGCCACGGGAAGCCCTGCGCGGCAACGGCATCGGCGAGCCGGCGGCCGGCGTCGTCCCAGGCCCGTGCCCAGTCGCTGCGCGGTGCCGGGCCGCGGCCGTGGCGCAGGTCCGCGTCGATGACGGCGAAGGGGTGCACCGCGGCGGCGACGTGTGACGGGTCGGGCCAGGTCGTGGCGGCGCTGACCACCTCGACCCGAACGTCCGGGCGACGCAGCAGCGCCGCGACCGGGCGGGCCAGGGTCACCCGACCGACCACCACCACGCGCTCGGGAACGTGGGCGTCGACCCAGTCGGTGGCGGTGAGCAGGAGCGGGCCGTGCGGTACCGCCTCGGCCCGGGCACGCGGCCCCACGAAGGGCTCGGCGACGACCGGCCAGCCGTGGGAGGCCGCCCATTCGACGGCCGCCGCGCCGCGCCCGGAGCCCCCGTCGTCACCCACCACGACCAGGGTGCGGTCGAGGTCGGCGAGCGCGTGACCGTGGGGCTCGTCGGCGCGGCGCACCTGCGTCCAGGGCGCTCCGTCCGGGCGGCCGCGCAGGTGCTCCGGCAGGGCCGCCGGCGCGAGGTCGGCGTCGTCCCGGTCCGGGACGAGCGGGTCGCGGAAGCCGACGTCGAGGTGGACCGGCCCCGGGTCGGCCCCGAGCACCCCGGTGGCCGCTGCCAGGGCGCGCACGACGAGGGTGCGCCAGGGCCCACTCCCGACCGCCTCGCCCGGGACCACCTCCGGGGCCGGGAGGTCGGCCTGCCAGCGCACAGCGCCCGCGAAGAGGCCCGGCTGCTGGGTCGTCTGGTTGGCCCCCGTGCCGCGCAGCTCGTGCGGCCGGTCGGCCGACATCACGACGAGCGGGACGCCGGCGTGGTGGGCCTCGAGGACGGCCGGGTGCAGGTTGGCGACCGCCGTTCCGGAGGTCGTGACCACCGCGACCGGGCCATCGGAGCCCTTCGCCAGCCCCAACGCCAGGAACCCGGCCGACCGCTCGTCGACGCGCACGTGCAGCCGCAGCCGCCCCGTCGCCTCCGCCGCGAGCAGCGCGTAGGCCAACGGGGCCGAGCGCGACCCCGGCGCCAGCACGACCTCACGCACCCCGCCCCGGACGAGCTCGTCGACCAGGACCGACGCCAGCGCCGTGGAGGGGTTCACGTCGGCGGATTCTGCCACCCGCGCTCGACCACGACCTCGTGGACAGAGCGCACCGGCCGGTGCAGGAAGGGGCCGGCCGACGCCTCCCACGCCCCGAGCCCGGACACCGTCCCCCGCGGCGCGCCCTCGGCCGCCCGCATCGTCGTCACATAGCCGGCCAGCGCGTGCCGGCCGACGTCGACCGGTGGCCCGGCCCCCACCCGCAGCGTCAGCCACGACGACCGGGCGGGGTTGGGTGTCAGGTCGAGGGTGGGCACCGGGTCGTCGGCGTGCTCGACCGAGAGCACCCGCACCGACGCCGGGACGGGGAACGCCCCCACGGGCGAACCGGTGGTCAGCAGGTGGGTGACCCGGTGCCCGGCCCGGAACCCCGGGTCGGCCGCGAGCGCCGCCGCCAGGATGCCGCCCTGGCTGTGGCCGACGAGCAGCACGGGGTCCGACCGGTGCCGCCCCGGGCCACCCGACGCCGCCCAGGCCCGCTCGAGCGCCGCGGTCACCCCGGCCGCCGCGAGGGTGGCGTCGCCGGTCACCGCCCGCACGTCGCTGGTCAGGTCGAAGGGGTTCGGCCCCGACCGGGGCGACCACTCCTGGGTGCCCGGGACGGCCACGACCCACGCCGAGCCACCTGCCCCGTCGTCGAGCTCGACGACCCGCACCCGGCCTCCGTCGAGCCCGTCGCCCAGCGCCACCAGGTCGGCCGGGCCGGTCAGCGGCGACACCGCCCCGACGGCGGGGACGGGCCGCACCGACACCGCGGCTCCGCCCTCGCCGAGGTACCCACAGCATGCCCCGAGGTCGGCGCCGACCCGCACCCCGGCCATCGTCGCCGCCACCGCGTCCTCCACCTGGGCGTACGCCCGGGCCGCCACCGAGAGCCGGGTCGCGAGCGCGTCCAAGCCCAGCGCCACCCCCCACAGCCCGGCCGGCCCGACGATCCGCACCCCGTCGGTCTCGACCCGCCACCACGCCACCAGCGCCGTCGGGTCGAGACCCGGTGACCGGCACCGCGCCAAGGCGGCCCGGACGGCCGCGGCCACCTGGCGCAGCTCGTCGGCCGCCTCGCCGAGCCGCGCGGACGCGGCGCGCAGGGCTTCCGAGCGCACCCGCACCCGGGTCATCCCGCCGCCCTCACGACGCCCGCCCGACGACCCGGCCAACCTCGGCCTCCTGCCGAGCGATGAGCAGGAGTCCCGCCACCGCCTCCTCGAGCCATCCGAGCTCGTCGCCCACCCGCGCGAGCGCCGCACGTCGCTCGTCGACCAGCGCCCGGTAGCGGTCGGCCGCCACGCCCTCCCACCAGACCAGTGCCGGCCGTCCGAGCGCCGCCCGGTGCGCCTCGACCACCGCGCGCGCCCCCCGCACCTGGGCCAGTAGACCCTCGAAGTCGGACACCTCGTCCATCCGGACCCCCTCTCCTCCGGCCCCCAGCCCACCGCGCCCCGCGACGGCGCGCCAGCCCCGGCGTCCCGACTGTGGACGGGTGGGCCGGGTCTCGGCGCCTGTGGACGACGGGGGCCCACCTACGCTGGGCGCCATGCCCCACCACGACCTCGTCATCATCGGCAGCGGCTCGGGGAACTCCCTCCTGGTCCCCCAGCTCGAGGGCCTCGACGTGGCGATCGTCGAGAAGGGCGTCTTCGGTGGCACCTGTCTCAACGTCGGCTGCATCCCGACCAAGATGTTCGTGCTGCCGGCCGACCGGGTGGTCGAGGCCGCCGACGCGCACCGCCTCGGCGTCACCTTCGCTCCGCCGACGGTCGACTGGCCGGCCATCCGCGACCGCATCTTCGGACGCATCGACCCGATCAGCGCCGGCGGCGAGGAGTACCGGCGCGGTCAGGAGCACGTCACCCTCTACCGCACCCGCGCCCGGTTCACCGGCGAGCGCCGCCTGGTCCTCGACACCGGCGAGGAGGTGACCGCCGACCGCCTCGTCGTGGCCGCCGGCAGCCGCGCCGTCGGTCTCGCGATCGACGGGCTGACCGGCGCCGACCCCGAGCGCGGCGTCCACACCTCCGACACGGTCATGCGGATGGATGCGCTGCCGGCGCGGATGGCCGTCGTGGGCGGCGGGTTCGTCGCGTGCGAGATGGCCCACGTCTTCGCCGGCCTGGGGGTGCAGGTCACCCAGGTGCAGCGCTCGGCGCGGCTGCTGATGGCCGAGGAGTACGAGGTCTCCGAGCGCTACACCGAGCTCGCGCGCCGGCGCTACGACCTGCGCCTGTCGACCCAGGTCACCGGGGCCGCGCGCACCGACGGCGTCTGGCGCCTCGAGGTCGAGGGCCCCGACGGCGCCGGGCACGTCGAGGCCGAGGCCGTCCTGCTCGCCGTCGGCCGCCGCCCCAACTCCGACCTCGTCGACGCCACCGCGGGCGGGCTCCGCACCCATCCCGACGGGCGCATCGCCGTCGACGACCAGCAGCGCACCAGCGTCGAGCGGGTCTGGGCCCTGGGCGACATCAGCAGCGAGCACCAGCTCAAGCACGTGGCCAACCACGAGGCCCGCGTCGTCGCCCACAACCTCGCGGTCGACCTGGGGCGCACCGATGCCCTCCCCCGCCGTAACGACCTCTCCCCCGTGCCGCACGCGGTGTTCGGGCACCCGCAGGTCGCGTCGTTCGGCCCCACCGCGGCGGCCCTCGACGAGGCCGGCACCGCGTACGTCACCTACACCCAGGCCGTGGGCGACGTCGCCTACGGCTGGGCCCTGGAGGACACCAGCGGCCTCCTGACCGTGCACGCCACCCCCGACGGGCACCTGCTGGCCGCGCACTGCCTCGGCCCGCAGGCGTCCAGCATCATCCAGCCGCTGATCCAGGCCGCATCCCTCGGGCAGACCGCACACGAGGTCGCGCGCGGGCAGTACTGGATCCACCCGGCCCTGGCCGAGCTGGTCGAGAACGCCCTCCTCGGCCTGCCGCTCACGTCCTGACGCCTCAGCGCGCCACCGGCATCGGGCTGCGGTCGGTGAGACAGTAGACCCGCCCGACGGGGTCCTCGAGCACCGTCCAGAAGGGGTGGACCGACCGCACCCGCGCCCCCGCCGCGACGTGCCGTTCGGTGTCGGCCGCGCGGTCGAGGCAGGCGAGGTCGACGTGGCCCCGCACCGGGCCGTCCTGCTCGCCGAGCCGCTGCAGCAGGACACGGAACGGCATCGACTGCCCGGCGCTGACCGCGGCGAACCCCGGCTCGTCGGACGCGCGCCACGGCCAGCCGGTCAGGGCCGTCCAGTACGCGTTCTCGGCGTCCCACCTCGCCCGGGGGACGTCGAGGCAGACCTGGTCGAGGATGCTGGTCAGCCCACCCCGCTCCTGGCCGGACGCGCCGCGCCAGGTCGTGAGGCAGTGCACGAACCCGCCGGGGGACTCCAGGATGACCACCGTGTCGCCGATGGCCCCGATCCGCCGGGCGCCCAACGACTCGGCGTGCGCCGCAGCCGCCGCCACGTCGTCGACGTCGAGGTCGAGGTGCACCCCGCCCGGCCCCTCGACGACCGCCTGGAGCTTGACCCACGCCGCACCCGACCGGGGCTCGAGGGTGGCGAACTCGCCGTCCGCTCCCCGCCGGTCGACGACGCGCTGGCCCGTCACGTCGGCCCAGAACTCCCAGGAGCGGGGCGCCTCGGGCAGCGGGGTGTCGAGGAACATCCACGCCCACCGGATGGCGGGGCCGGGCCCCGGCGGCGTCACGGGTGGCTCCGCAGCAGCTCGCGGTGGCAGAGGGCGACCCGCTCGCGCCACCACGCCTCGCGTTCGGGGGTGGCGCGCCAGCGCTCGAGCAGCGACGGGTCGGCGGCGACGCGGCCCACCAGGAGCGCTCCGTCGCGCGGCAGTGACGACGGGTCGGCCACGTCGCCGCCGAGCAGGGCCACGGTGCCGAGCCCGCAGGCGTGGTCGAGGCGCGGGAGGGCCGCCGCGAGCGCCACCCCGGCCGCGATGCCGACGCTGGTGTCGATCGCGGACGAGACGACCGCGGGGAGCCCGCAGGCCTCGACGACGGCCAGCGCGGCCCGCACCCCGCCCAACGGGGCGACCTTGACGACCACGATGTCGGCCGCCTCGAGGTCGCGCACCCGCAGCGGGTCCTCGGCCTTGCGGATGGACTCGTCGGCGGCCACCAGGACGTCCACGCCGGCGCGGGCCAGCGCGAGCCGCAGGTCGCGCAGCTCCTCGACGCTCGCGCACGGCTGCTCGGCGTACTCGAGGTCGTAGGGCGCCAGGCGGCGCAGCGCCTCGAGCGCCTCCTCGACCGACCAGGCCCCGTTGGCGTCGACCCGGATGTGGCCCGCGGGCCCCAGGACGGCGCGCACCGCGGCCACCCGGTCGACGTCGTCGGCGAGCGCCTGGCCCCGCTCCGCCACCTTGACCTTGGCGGTGGTGCAGCCGGGGAACCGCGCCAGCACACCGGCCACCCGGTCGGCCGGGACGGCCGGCACGGTGGCGTTGACCGGCACCTCGTCGCGCAGCGGCTCGGGCCAGGCCTCCCACGCCGACTCCACCGCGGCCGCCAGCCAGCGCGCGGCCTCGGCCGGGCCGTACTCGAGGAAGGGCCCGAACTCGCCCCACCCGGCCGGTCCCCGCACCAGCGCGACCTCGCGCGTGATGATGCCGCGGAAGGGCACCCGCATCGGCACCGCCACGACGTGCAGCGATCCCAGGACCTCGGGCAGCGAGGGCAGCGTCATCTTCCCACCGTAGGGCGAACCGTCACGACGCCCGATGGTTCTCCCGCAGGGCCAGGGCGATGTCGCGCTGGACCAGGAGGCGCCGCCGGAAGGATCCCAGCAGAAGGGATGGGCTGCCGAGAGGGATGACGTCGGGGTGCTGACGCCGGTAGTAGCCAACCGGCCCGAAGGCCGGCCGCGCACCGGCGAGGGCGTGGGCCAGGGAGCCCCCGCGGGAGGCGGGGGACGACGCGAGCCCCATGACCTCCTGCACGGCCTTGGACGGCACCGGGCGACCTGCCCCCACCAGGTCGTTGCCGCGTGCGACCGCCCAGAGGACGGCGCCGGCCGTCGTGTCGTCGCGGTCGCTGCGCCCGAGCACCCCGGGAGCGTCGCGCAGGAGGGCCGCGAGGAAGCGGTGGCAGGCGGTGGGGCCCTCCGTGCCGAGGAGGGCGCGGGCTGGCCCCTCGAGCCGCTCGGCGAGGGCGCCGGCTCGGACGTGCAGCCGCGGAGGGACCGCGTCCAGCGAGAGCGGCTCGGGCGGAAGCGGTTCGGCGTCGAGGCGACCGAGCGCATCGGTCCCACCGACGATGGTCGCGAGCCAGGCCAGCTGGAGCTCGTGACCCGGCGGCTCGGGCGCGGGTGGCGGCACCGGCACGGATCGCCTCCGGACCTCGTCCTCGATCTCCAGCGCCGCGCACTCGTACTCGCTGCCGCGGGCGGAAGTGCGGACCACGTCGACGAGCCGGTCGCCGACCAGCACGATGCGCGTCACGAGGTCGGTCCGGGACGTCAGGAGGTCGCCCACCCCGACGAGGCCGGCGGCCCGGTACGGCTCGTCGTCCCAGGGTCCGTCCCACGCCCCTCTGCCGGCCGGCCCCGGCGGTAGGTCGCGCCCCCACTCGGGCCGCAGCACGCCATCCAGGTCCGTCTGCCAGTGCCGCTCATGTCGCCGGCCCCCCTCGCCACCATCGACCATCGTCACCGGTCTCCTCCCCCGCGCCCACCCCTGGGCCCGACCGACGCCACTGTGCCAGGATCGGCGCGACCGGCCGCCGGGTTTTCCACAGGCAGGGCGCCGATAGCCTGGGCCGGTGAGCGCGATCGACGGAGTCAGTGGGACCTTCGACCCCTCGGCCTGGGAGGACGTCCCCGGCTTCGAGGACCTCACCGACGTCACGTACCACCGGGCCGTGGGCCTGGGCTGCGTGCGCGTCGCCTTCGACCGGCCCGAGGTGCTCAACGCCTTCCGGCCGCACACCGTCGACGAGCTCTACCGCGTCCTGGACCACGCACGCCGGACCGCCGACGTCGGCGTCGTGCTCCTCACCGGCAACGGCCCCGGCCCCCAGGGCACCGGCAGCGCCGACAAGTGGGCCTTCTGCACCGGCGGCGACCAGCGCATCCGGGGCCGGTCGGGCTACCAGTACGCCGAGGGCGCCACCGCCGACACCGTCGACGAGCGCCGGGTCAAGGCCGAGGGCGGCCGCCTGCACATCCTCGAGGTGCAGCGCCTCATCCGCACCATGCCCAAGGTCGTCGTCGCGGTCGTGGGCGGCTGGGCGGCCGGCGGCGGCCACAGCCTGCACGTGGTCTGCGACCTCACCGTGGCCAGCCGCGAGCACGCACGGTTCAAGCAGACCGACGCCGACGTCGGCTCCTTCGACGGCGGCTACGGCAGCGCGTACCTGGCGAAGATGGTGGGGCAGAAGTTCGCCCGCGAGATCTTCTTCCTCGGGCGCACGTACACCGCCGAGGACATGCACCGGATGGGCGCCGTCAACATCGTCGCCGACCACGCCGAGCTCGAGGCCGAGGCCCTGCAGGTGGCCCGCGAGATCATGGGGAAGTCGCCCCAGGCGCAGCGGATGCTGAAGTTCGCGTTCAACCTGCTCGACGACGGCCTGATGGGCCAGCAGGTGTTCGCCGGCGAGGCGACCCGGCTGGCGTACATGACCGACGAGGCCGTCGAGGGCCGTGACCAGTTCCTCGAGAAGCGCGACCCCGACTGGTCGCCCTTCCCCTGGTACTTCTGACGCCGAGGACCGCCCAGCGGACGCCCTGACCGTCCTCGCCCGGACCGTCCCAGACTGGGGGGCATGACCGAGCAGAGCACGGAGCAGAGCACCGAGCAGCTGATCGAGGCCGACCGCCGGGTCCCCGACGTCGGCCAGTACGCCGGGGGCGTCACCTCCGACGCCCACCACGCCGCGTTGCGGGCCTCGGTCCGCCTGCTGGGGCGCCTGCTCGGCGAGTCGCTCATCCGGCACGAGGGCGAGGAGCTGCTGGCCCTGGTCGAGCGGGTCCGGCGGCTCTCCCGCGAGGACGACGAGTCGCTGCACGAGGTGCTGGCGAACGTCGACGACGCGACCGCCGTGCGGCTCGCCCGCGCCTTCACCGCCTACTTCCAGCTGGTCAACATCACCGAGCAGCTGCACCGCTGGCGCGAGGTGTCCGGGGCCGGCGAGGGGCCGCTGGCCGCCACCGCGGGCCGGATCGGCGCGGCGCTGGCCGACGGGACCTTGGATGCCGACCTGCTGCACGACGTGCTGGCGCGCGTCGAGTACCGCCCGGTCTTCACGGCCCACCCCACCGAGGCCAGCCGCCGCTCGGTGCTCGACCTGCTGCGCAAGGTCGCCGACACCGTGGCCGCCCTCTCGGACCCGCTGCGCCCGCGCATCGACACCCCACGGCTTGAGCGCCGGCTGGCCGAGCTGGTCGACCTGCTGTGGCAGACCGACGAGCTGCGGGTGGTCCGCCCCGAGCCCAAGGACGAGGCCCGCACGGCCGTCTACTACCTGCAGTCGCTCACCGGTGCGGTCCTGCCCGACCTGCTCGAGGAGCTCGACCGGGCCCTCGGCGGCATCGGGGTCACCCTGCCCGTGACCGCCCGTCCGCTGCGGTTCGGCACCTGGGCCGGCGGCGACCGCGACGGCAACCCCTTCGTGACCCCCGAGGTCACCCTCGACGTCCTGGCCCTCCAGCACGACATGGGCCTGCGCACCCTGGTCGACGCCGTCGACGACCTCCTGGTCGAGATGAGCCCGTCGACCCGGGTGGTGGCCGCGTCGGCGGCGCTGCTCGAGAGCCTCGAGCGCGACGCCGCAGCCCTGCCCATCACCTACCGCACCATCGGGCGGCTCAACGCCGAGGAGCCCTACCGGCTCAAGCTCACCTACGTCAGCGTCCGGCTGCAGCGCACCCGCGACCGGCTGGCGCACGGCTCTGCGCACGAACCGGGGCGCGACTACCTCGACCTCGACGAGCTGCTCGCCGATCTGGTGCTGGTGCGCGACTCGATGCTCGAGGGCGGCGACCGGCTCACCGCCGACGGCGGCATCCTGCGGCTGATCCGCACCGCGACCGCCGTCGGGCTGGGTCTGGCCACCCTCGACGTGCGCGAGCACAGCGAGAAGCACCACCAGGCCCTGGCTGCCCTCTACGACCGCATCGGGGAGCCGGCCACCCCCTACGCCGAGCTCGACCGCCCGGCCCGGATCGCCCTGCTGTCGCGGGAGATGGCCTCGCGCCGACCGCTGATCGGGGGCAGCCGACCTGACCTCCCGGATGCCGCGCGAGCCTCGCTCGACCTGATGGGCGCGATCCGCCACGCCCTCGACCGGTTCGGGCCCGACGTGGTCGAGACCTACATCGTGTCGATGACCCATGACGTCGACGACATCTTCGCGGTCGTCGTGCTGGCGCGTGAGGCGGGCCTGGTCGACCCGGGGACCGACGACGACGCGGCCACCGCCCGCATCGGCTTCGCCCCGCTGTTCGAGACGGTGGCCGAGCTCGAGCAGGCCGGGCCCCTGCTCGAGGCGATGCTCGCCGACCCGGCGTACCGCCGCGTGGTGGCGGCTAGGGGCGACGTCCAGGAGATCATGCTCGGCTACTCCGACTCGTCCAAGGACGCGGGGATCGCGGCCTCGCAGTGGCAGATCCACCGCGCCCAACGCTCCCTGCGCGACATCGCACGCCGGCACGGGGTGGTGCTGCGCCTGTTCCACGGCCGCGGCGGCTCCGTCGGCCGCGGCGGCGGCCCCACCGGTGAGGCGATCATGGCGCAGCCCAACGGCAGCCTCGACGGCCCGATCAAGATCACCGAGCAGGGCGAGGTCATCTCCGACAAGTACACCCTGCCGGGCCTGGGTCGCTGGAACCTCGAGACCGCCCTGGCCGCGGTGCTCGAGGGCTCGGTGCTGCACCGGCGCTCGATGCTGCCGCCCGAGGTCCTCGAGCGCTGGAACGCCACCATGGACGTCCTGGCCGGAGCCGGCCAGGTGGCCTACCGCGCCCTGGTCGGCGACCCCGAGCTGTTCCGGTTCTTCGTCACCGCCACCCCGGTCGAGGAGCTCGGCGCGATGAACATCGGGTCGCGCCCCTCGAAGCGCCCCGGCGGCGACGGCGACCTCTCGGACCTGCGCGCCATCCCGTGGGTCTTCGGCTGGACCCAGTCGCGGATCATCCTGCCCGGCTGGTACGGGGTGGGCTCCGGGCTCGCGGCGGCACGGGAGGCCGGGCGCGGGGAGACCCTCTCCGAGATGTACGGCTCGTGGCCGTTCTTCCGCACCTTCTTGTCGAACGTGCAGATGACGCTGGCCAAGACCGACCTCGACATCGCCGCCCGGTACGTGCGCGACCTCGTCCCGGAGATTGCGGCGCACCTCTTCGACGCCATCCGGGCCGAGCACGCCCGCACCGTCGAGGAGGTCCTGCTGGTCACCGGCCAGTCCGGGCTGCTCGAGTCCGCCCCGCTGCTGCGCCGGACCCTCGCGATCCGCGACGACTACCTCCAGCCGCTGCACGCGCTGCAGACCTCGCTGCTGGCCCGGGCCCGAGCGCTGCCCGAGGGCGCGCCGGCCGACAGCGACCTGCAGCGGGCGCTGCTGCTGACCATCAACGGCATCGCCGCGGGGCTGCGCAACACCGGATGAGCGGGGCCGGGTCCGGCCGGCCGGCGCCCGTGGGGCCCGACGGGCTGCCTACAGTGAGCGACATGGAGATCGAGCCCCTGGCCGTCCCCGCCGGGTCCGACGCCGTCGCGGTCCTGCCGCGCCTGGCCCGGGCCCTGTCCGGTGGCGCCCCCGTGGCCCCGTACCTGGCCGGTTCGCCCGCGCCGGTGCTGCCGCGCCACTCGGCGGCCGGGCTGCCCGAGGACCTGGCCGTGGTCGTCGGCACCTCCGGCTCGACGGGCACCCCGAAGCTGGCCATGCTCGGCGGCGACGCCCTGCGCGCCAGCGCGCACGCCACCCACGCGCGCCTCGGCGGACCCGGGCAGTGGCTGCTGACGCTGCCGGCCGGCCACGTGGCCGGCATCCAGGTGCTGCTGCGCAGCCTCGACGCCGACACCGAGCCGGTGGCCACCGACACCTCGGGAGGCTTCACCCCAGCCGCGTTCGTGGCCGCGGCGCGTCGGCTCTCCCCCGGCCACCGGCGCTACACCTCGGTCGTCCCGACCCAGCTCGTACGGCTGCTCGACGACCCCGCGGCGACGGCCGCCCTGGCATCGCTCGACGGCGTGCTGGTGGGGGGCGCCGCGACCCCGCCGCTGCTGCGGCGGCGGGCCGAGGCGGCGGGGGTGCGCGTCGTCACGACCTACGGGATGAGCGAGACCGCCGGCGGGTGCGTCTACGACGGCCGGGCGCTCAGCGGTGTGCGGGTCCGCGTGGATGCCGAGGGCCGCGTCGAGCTGGGCGGCGATACCCTGGCGGGCGGCTACCTCGGCCGGCCCGACCTGACCTTCGCCGCCTTCGCGGTCGACACCGACGGGTCGCGCTGGTACCGCACCGATGATGCGGGGCGGCTCGACGACGACGGCGTGCTGCACGTCGAGGGGCGCTTGGACGACGTGGTGGTCACCGGCGGGATGAAGGTGGCGCCGAGAGTCGTCGAGGAGGCGGCCCTCGAGCACGTGCCGGGGGTCGGCGAGGCCGTGGTGGTCGGCACCCCCGATCCGGAGTGGGGCCAGGCGGTCAGCCTCCTCGTGGTGCCGACCCCCGGAGCCCGGCCGTTGTCGGTGGTCGAGGTGCGCGAGCATCTGCGCGGCCACGTCCCCGACCATGCCCTGCCCCGCCGGGTGACGGCGGCCGCGTCGGTGCCGGTGCGCGGGCCGGGCAAGCCTGATCGGGCTGCCGTGGCCGCGCTCTTCGACGTGGGAGGATGAGCCGGTGTTGCGGTACCTGCCCCTCATCCTCAGCCTGGCGCTGACGGTCTACTGCCTCGTCGACTGCATCCAGACCGACGACCTCCTGGTCCGCAACCTCCCCAAGATCGCCTGGCTGCTGCTGGTCCTGCTGTTCCCGGTCATCGGGCCGGTGGCGTGGCTGGTGGCGGGGCGGCCGTCCCGCGAGGCCGCTGCCCAGGCGGGGCTGAGCCAGCAGGAGCGGTGGGAGCTCCACCGGCGCCGGCGCGACCAGGGTGAGGGGCCACGCGCCCCGCGCGGGCCCGATGACGACCCCGACTTCCTCCGAGGCCTCTGACCCGATGGCCACGACCGCCCAGTGGGTGGCAGGCGCCCGTCCGCGCACCCTGCCCGCCGCCATCGCGCCCGTGCTCATCGGTACGGCCGCCGCGTTGCGGGTGGAGGAGGCGGCGCTCCTGCCGGCCGTCCTGGCGCTGCTGGTGGCGCTGTCGCTGCAGGTGGGGGTCAACTACGCCAACGACTACTCCGACGGCATCCGCGGCACCGACGAGGTGCGCGCCGGGCCGGTGCGGCTGGTCGGCCAGGGGCTCGCGGCCCCGTCGGCGGTCAAGCGGGCCGCCTTCGCGGCCTTCGGCGCGGCGGGGGTGCTCGGGCTGGTGCTCGTCGTGCTGTCGCACGCCTGGCTGATGCTGCCGCTGGGCGCGCTGGCCGTGGTCGCGGCGTGGCGCTACACCGGCGGCGACAACCCCTACGGCTACCGGGGCCAGGGCGAGGTCTACGTGTTCGTGTTCTTCGGGCTGGTGGCGACCCTCGGCACCGAGTACACCCAGGCCGGCGCCGTGTCGTGGTTCGGGCTCGTGGGCGCGGTCGGCGTCGGCGCGGTGGCTTCGGCCATCCTCGTGGCCAACAACCTGCGCGACATCCCCACCGACACCGAGCACGGCAAACGCACCCTCGCCGTGCGGATGGGCGACACGCGCACGCGGGGTCTGTACGTGGGCCTGCTGGCGGTGTCGGTGGTGGCGCTGCTGCTCCTGGCGCCGTGGGACCCCTGGGTCCTGCTGGGGCTGCTGGCTCTGCCGCTGGCGGCGCGCGGTGCCCGCGTCGTGCGGGCCGGGACGGTGGGGCCCCGGCTCATCCCGGTGCTGGCCTCGACCGGGCTGTACGAGGTGGCGTACGCCGTGCTGGTCCTGGTGGGCGTGGCGCTCGCCGGCGCGCTGGTCTGACCAGTCCCCGCGGGTCCGGTAGGGCCTTCCCCACCTCCCACGGGTGACCTGCGTCCGGGGGCGCCGCGCTCCCGGTGGAGGGAGCATCGGGGAGGCGCCCCACCCGGGTGTATGTGTGGAGAAGGTCCGGGTGCTCCCGATACCGGGCCAGGCACAGCCCGACGACACCGTGGCCCAGGACTCGGAGCACCTGGACCTCCTGGCGGCATCACCTACGCCGGGCGCTCCCGCCCGTGGCGCCCTCGGCCCAGCTCAGAAAACGTCGGCCTCGCCGGAGCGCACGTCACCGCCCTGGACCTGGCGCTCCGCCGCTCCCGCCCGTGGCCCTCTCGGCTCAGCTCAACGGAAGTCGCCGTCGCCGGGAGCGGCGCGCCGCGCCGCTTCCTCGTCCTCGGCGTCCTCGTCGCTGCCTCCGTGGCCACCGTGGGCGCGACGCGACGTGCGGCGCTCGAGGGTGGTGGCCACCTGGGCCGAGTAGTCCTCGCGGAAGCGCTTGAGCGCGAAGAACGACACCACCATGGAGAGCAGGGCGGCTCCGACCACGAGCAGCAACCGCTCACTCTCGGCGCGCAGGCCCAGGAGCCAGAGCAGCATCAGGCACCCGAAGAAGATCAGGATGCGCAGCACGGTGTAGCGGAGGAAGGCGTTCACGGCGACGGCCTCAGAGCCCCGAGTACGAGTGCTGGCCGACGAAGTACATGTTGACCACCGCGAAGTTCATCAGGACGCACACGAAGCCGGCCAGCGCGATCCAGGTGGCGTTCTGCCGCTTCCAGCCGGTGGTGGCCCGGGCGTGGAGGTAGGCGGCGTAGACGACCCAGATGACGAAGGTCCACACCTCCTTGGGATCCCAGTTCCAGTACGAGCCCCAGGCCTGGCGGGCCCAGATGGCGCCGGCGATGAGGGTGAAGCTCCACATCGGGAAGGCGACGACGTGCGCCGCGTACGTGAGCCGCTCGAGACCACGGGCGCTCGGGAGACGGCGCATGAACGCCGCCCGCGGCGAGCCGCTCGTCTCGAGCCGGTCCTGGATCAGGTAGAGGATGCCCAGCGAGGCGCCGATGGTGAAGACCGCGACGGTCATGGTGGCGACGGTGACGTGGATGGCCAGCCAGTACGAGCGCAGCGACGGCATCAGCTCGGAGGCGTCGGTGTACCAGACCGTGATGGCCGCGCCGAGCACCAGCAGCACGGGCCCGACCACGAACAGCCCCAGCCAGCGCAGGTCACGCCGCGCTGACCACGCGGTGAAGAGCACCAGCGTGAACATCGCGCCGACCAGCGCGAACTCGTACATGTTCCCCAGCGGCCAGCGGTGCACCTCGAGGGCACGCAGCACCACGCCGGCCACGACCAGCAGCGTGCCGAGCATCGTCAGCGTGCGCCCCACCCCGCCGGCCTTGCGCGCCCCCAGCGGCTCGGGCACGTCGACGCCGGCAGCACGCACGCCGGGGGACTCCCCCGCACCGGCGCCCGGACCGGGAGGGGGTGCGTCGAGGCCGGAGGCGGACTTCTCGGCACCGGCGCCGGCCGGCACGAGCTCACGCTCGCGGACCTCGGCGGTGCGCTCGCTGCGCTCGGGCGCGATCCGCGCCAGGTAGAGCGCATAGGCGAGCATCGCCAGGGTCAGCACGACCATCGCCGAGTAGACGGAGTAGTTCGAGAGCTGGGCCAGCGTGTAGTCGGTCATCGGCTTCCTTCGGGTGCGGTGAGCACGGCGGCGATCTCGTCGTCCATGCCCTCGTCGTCGTCCTTCGCGAGGCCGCCGACGGAGACCACGGTACGTCCATCCTCCGGCGCGGGACGAACCCGCACGAACACCCTTCGACGCCGCACGACCAGGCTCAGGATGAGCCCGGCCAGGGCCAGCAGCGACGCCACCAGGGTGAGGGTCTTGCCCGGGTCGGTGCGGACCGACAGCCCCGCGAACCGCTCGACACCGTCGAAGGTGATGGAGCCGCGACCGTCGGGCAGGTCGAAGGTCTGGCCCGGCCGCAGCAGGATGCGCAGCTGCCCCTCACCGTCCTTGCCGGGCAGCGGCGTCATGGCCGAGGTGTTCAGCGTGTAGACCGACTGCGGCGCGCCATCGGGGAAGAGCGTGCCCTCGAAGGCCGTCAGCGCCAGCTGGGGGTCGGCGGGGCCGGGGAAGATCGAGTGCGGGCCGCGCTGCTCGTCGATGACGCCGGTGGGCAGGAAGAACCCCGCGAAGCCCAGCCCGTCGGGCTGGGCACCGGGCACCTTGACCGCCCCGACCGAGGTGTAGTTGTTGTCCTGGGGCAGGAACGGCGTGGCGTCGGAGTAGATGACGGTGCCCTCGGCGTCGCGCACGGTGATGTGCGGCGCGTAGCCGTTGCCCAGCAGGAACACCGTGCCCCCGCCGGTCTCGAGCGGGTGGTTGACGGCGATCTCGCGCGGCTCGGAGTGCCCCGAGGCGTCGGTCAGGGTGGTGAAGGCGCGGAAGTCGCGGGGCATCCCGAACTGGCCTCGGCCCTTGTCCTGGGTCTCGAACTGCACGTCCATCCGGTCGAGGCGGATCGTGTAAGGCTCGAGGTCGGTGGGGTCGACCCACGGGCCGGGGCTGAAGGTGTCGTAGCGCGACAGGGTGTTGGCGAAGGTCTGGCCCACGGGGAGGATGACGTCGCCCTTCCAGCCCAGCAGGTGACCCCAGGCGACGCCCACCAGCACGGCGATCAGCGACAGGTGGAAGACGAGGTTGCCGCTCTCCTTGAGGTAGCCCTTCTCGGCCGAGAGCGTGCTGTCGTCGTGGGCGTGCACCCGGTAGCGCCGGCCGCGCAGCCGCGCCCGCATCCGGTCACGCACCTCGTCGGGGGTCCCGTCGACCGTGACCTCCTGGTGCGCGGGCAGCCGCTCGAGGCGACGCGGCGCCCGTGGCGGGGTCGAGCGCACCTGGTGCCAGTGGATGCGGCTGCGCGGCGCCACGCAGCCGATCAGCGAGACGAACAGCAGCAGGTAGATGGCCGCGAACCACGGCGCGGCGTAGACCTCGAAGAACCCCAGCCGGTCGAGCAGCGGCCCGGCGGTGGGGTGGTCGGTGATCCACTGGGTGGTGCGCGCGGCGTCGATCGAGCGCTGCGGGAAGGTCGAGCCCGGGATGGCCGCGACCGCCAGCAGCAGCAGGAGGAACAGGGCGGTGCGCATGCTGGTCAGCTGCCGCCAGGCGTAGCGCAGCCAGCCGACCGGGCCGAGGCTCGGCAGCGTCACGGACCCGTCGTGACGGCCGCCTCCTCCCCCGCCTTCGGGGACCGGCTGGGTCGAGAGGGCCCTCTCGTCGCGCACGGTGCTCACACGCTCACCTGGAACCCGGCGACGAGCTCGGTCTGGAGCCAGCGGTTGAGGTCCTCCCAGACTCCGGTGAGCAGCAGGAGGCCGACGAGCACGAGCATCACCCCGCCCAGCACCTGGATGCCGCGCTGGTGGCGCCGCAGCCAGCCCGAGAAGCGCCCCGCGCGGTCGAGCCCGGCGGCCACGAGGAGGAACGGCAGGCCGAGGCCCAGCCCGTAGGCGACGGCCAGGGTGACACCGCGACCCACCTGGGGATCGACCGAGGCGGTGGCCATGACGAGCACGGCGGCCAGCGTGGGCCCGGTGCACGGCGCCCAGCCGAGGGCGAACACGGCACCGAGCAGCGGCGCGCCCAGCAGGCCGGCCCGCGGCCGCCAGTGCAGCTTCGCCTCGCGCTGGGTCCCGAGGCCGAGGAAGACCAGGCCCATCAGGGCCACGACGACCCCCCCGATGCGCATCAGCAGGGTGCGGTGCTCGACCAGGGCCCGGCCGGCCCCGGTGACGAAGATCGACCCGAGCACGAAGACCACGGTGAAGCCGGCCACGAACAGGGCGGCGCCGGTGAGGGTGCGCCCGCGCGAACGCTCCTGGGCCGACTCCCCGGTGAGCCCCGTGACGTACCCGAGGAAGCCGGGGACCAGGGGCAGCACGCACGGGCTGGCGAACGACACCAGGCCGGCCAGCGCCGCCACGGCCACCGCCAGGGGCAGCGCGCCGCTGGTGACGGCGTCACCGGTGGACGCGACGACGGCGGGGAGCACGGTGGAGGTCACGCCTCGGCGACCACGTCGTCGACGAGCCCGGTGAGGGTGCTCGTGTCGACCGGCCCGTTGACCCGGGCGGCGATACGGCCCGAGCGGTCGAGGACCAGGGTGGTGGGGACGGTCGGGGCCTTGCCCTGGAGCCGCAGGACGAGCACGCCCCCCTCGTCGGTCAGGCTCGGGTAGGTGATGCCCGCCTTCTTCACGAAGGCCGAACCGCGGGCGGCCTCCTCGCGGAAGTCGATGCCCATGAACTGCACCGGCGCCTTCTTGGCCTGCAGCTCCTGCCAGGCCTTCTCGAGGTCGGGTGCCTCGGCGACGCAGGGCGCGCACCACGAGCCCCACACGTTGAGCACCAGCACCTGGCCGCGGGTGGAGGCGATGTCCCACGCGGTGCCGTCGAGCAGCGAGCCGTTCATGGTGACGGGCTCGGCCCGGTCGGCGACGGGGATGGTCTCGACGGCGCCGTCACCCGAGATGTAGCCCTTGCGGTCGCCCGCCTTGGCCTGGGCCGCAACGGAGTTGGGGTCCTGGGTGCACCCGGCGAGCACCAGGGCGGCGAGCCCGGCCGTGGCGAGGGCGACGCGCCGCGAGGGGCGTGGAGGCAGGGCGCGCGGGCTCACGCGCCTGCCCCCTTCTGCGCCTGCGGCAGCAGCACGGCGGCCGGCTCGCAGTAGGCCAGCGAGAGGAGCTCGTCACCGAGGAAGGTCAGGGAGGTCAGGCTCGCCAGTGAGCACTCGCGGCGGCTCGGGTTGTGCACCAGCGAGCGCCCCTCGGTGGCCAGCCGGATCATCCAGATCGGCGACTGGTGGCTGACCACGACGGCCTCGTGGCCGCGGGCGGCGGCGCGCGCGTCGACGATCGCGTCGCGCATCCGCGTCACGATCTGGGCGTAGGGCTCGCCCCACGAGGGCCGGAAGGGGTTGACCATCCTGGGCCACAGCCGCGGATGCCGCAGCAGCCCCTGGCCGCCCGCCACCGGCAGCCCCTCGAAGTCGTTGCCGGCCTCGATGGCGCGCTCGTCGAGGACAGGCTCGAGCCCGTGCGCGGCCGCCAGCGGGGCCGCCGTCTCCTGCGCGCGCTCCAGGGGGCTCGACACCACGTGCACGATGTCGTGGTCGGCCAGGTGCTCGGCGACGAGCTCGGCCATCGAGCGCCCGAGCTCGCTGAGGTGGTAGCCCGGCAGCCGGCCGTAGAGGACGCGCCCGGGGTTGTGGACCTCGCCGTGGCGCAGCAGGTGCACCGTGGTGCGCTGCGGCTCGGCGAGGGGGGTCCCGCCCGGGGTCGACGTCATGGCGCGATTGTCGCAAACGGACCTGAGGACTCCCGACCCGGTTCGACGCGCGGTCAGCCGGCCGCGGCGGCCGCGGCGCCGGGCAGCGCGTCGAGGATGCGCTGCACGGCCGCGTCGTCGTGCGCGGCCGAGACGAACCAGCACTCGAAGGCGCTCGGCGGCAGGTAGACCCCGGCCGCGAGCATCGCGTGGAAGAAGCGGCCGAAGGCGGCGGTGTCCTGGTCGCGGGCGTCGTCGTAGTCGCGCACCTCGCCCTCGCGGAAGAACACCGAGAACATCGACGACGCGTGCTGGACCCGGTGCGCCACGCCGGCGTCGGTGAGGGCGGCGGATGCCGCGGCGCTGATCGTGCGCGACACCTGGTCCAGGCGCGCGTACACGGCGTCGTCGCAGTGCTGGAGCGTCGTGAGCCCGGCCGCGGTGGCCACCGGGTTCCCCGACAGCGTGCCCGCCTGGTACACGGGGCCGTCGGGCGCCAGCAGGGCCATGACGTCGGCGCGGCCGCCGAAGGCCGCGGCGGGGAAGCCGCCGCCCATCACCTTGCCGAAGGTCATCAGGTCGGGGGTCACGTCCACGCCCTCGTGGCCCCACCAGCCGGCGCGGCTGCAGCGGAAGCCGGTCATCACCTCGTCGGTGACCAGCAGCGCGCCGTACTCGGTGGTGACCCGGCGCAGCGCCTCGGTGAAGCCCGGCTGCGGGGTGACCACGCCCATGTTGCCGGCGGCGGCCTCGGTGATGACGCACGCGATCTGCTCGCCACGGGCCGCGAACACGGCCTCGAGCGCCTCGACGTCGTTGAACGGCAGGACGAGGGTCTCGGCCGCCATCTGCGCCGGGACCCCGGCCGAGTCGGGCAGCGCGAGGGTGGCGACACCCGAGCCGGCCGCGACCAGCAGCGAGTCGACGTGCCCGTGGTAGTGCCCGGCGAACTTCACGACCAGCGGGCGGCCGGTGAAGCCGCGGGCCAGCCGGATGGCGCTCATCGTCGCCTCGGTGCCGCTGGAGACCAGGCGCACCTGCTCGACCGGCGCGACGCGCGCGACGATCTCCTCGGCCAGGGCCACCTCGTTCTCGCTCGGCGTGCCGAACGAGGTACCGCGCGAGGCGGCGTCGTACACGGCCTCGAGCACGGCCGGGTGCGCGTGGCCGAGGATCATCGGGCCCCAGCTGCCGACGAGGTCGACGTACTCCACGCCGTCGGCATCGGTGAGGTAGGGACCCGCCCCGCGGACCATGAAGCGCGGGGTGCCGCCGACCGACCGGAACGCGCGCACCGGCGAGTTCACGCCCCCGGGGGTCACGGCCCGGGCCCGGGCCAGGAGGGCCGCGGACGCGGGGGCGTCGGTGTCGGTGGGGACGGCGGGGGTGGGGGCGCTCACGCCTCCATTGTCGGGCACTCGGTGGGGTCCGGAGTGTCGGGGTCGGCCTCGTACGCCCGGGAGACCGCCTGGAGGGCGGCGCCCAGACCCGCGAGCTGCTCGCCGCTCAGCACGTCGACCAGGTGACGCCGCACGCTCTCGACGTGCACGGTGGCGAACGACTCGACGGCGGCCCGGCCCTCGGGGGTGAGCTCGAGGACGACACCGCGGCCGTCGTCCGGCGCCGGCGTGCGGCGCACCCACCCCCGCCGCTCGAGGCGGGCGGCGGTGTGCGTGACCCGGCTACGCGACTGGACGATGAGGTCGGCCAGCGCCGACATCCGCAGCCGTCCCCCCTCGGCCTCCGACAGCATCGACAGCAGCTCGTACTCGCTGAGGCTGACCCCGGAGCACTGCAGGTCGCGGTCGAGCGCGGCGTCGAGCTGGCGGGTGGCGCGCAGGTACGCGCGCCACGAGCGCTGCTCCTCCTCGCTCAGCCAGCGCACCCCCGTCTCCATCGGGCCATCGTGGCACGGCGCGGGCTCGCTGAGAGCAGGGAATGAGGACGGCTGGCGCATAGTTGAAGGATAAACTATCGTGGTCACGAACCACCCCCCTCTCGAAGGAGCACCCCCATGAGCACCAGCACCCTCACCGGTCTGTCGACCGGCACCTGGACCATCGACCCCACCCACACCGAGGTCGGCTTCGTCGCCCGCCACCTGATGGTCACCAAGGTCCGCGGCCGCTTCACCGACGTCTCGGGCACCGTCACCGTCTCCGACGACGTGGCCGCCTCCCGCGCCGACGTCACCATCAAGACCGCCTCGGTCGCCACCGGCACCCCCGACCGCGACGCCCACCTCGTCAGCGCGGACTTCTTTGACGTCGAGGCCTTCCCCGAGATGACCTTCGTCTCCACCTCCTTCGACGGCTCGACCCTCACCGGCGACCTCACCATCAAGGGCGTCACGAAGTCCGTCACCCTCGACGTCGACTTCGGCGGCGTGGCCACCGACCCCTGGGGCAACGAGAAGGCCGCCTTCGAGGCCACCGGCGAGATCGACCGGACCGACTGGGGCCTGACCTGGAACGCCAACCTGGAGAAGGGCGGCGTCCTGGTCTCAGAGAAGGTCAAGATCGCCATCGACCTCCAGCTCGCCAAGCAGGCCTGAGCGAGGTCGACCCCTCCGGGCCACCGGAGTGCACGGAGCCGCCGTCGGCGCAGGGCCGACGGCGGCTCCGTCGCGTCCGGGGCCACCCCCACCGCGACAACCCCGCACGTGCCGAGTTGTGGTCGTCCGGGGCCCACCCCCGCCGCAACAACCCCGCACGTGCCGACCACTGGGCCGCGACCGCG
Organism: Nostocoides sp. Soil756; assembly: GCF_001428065.1. Taxonomy (GTDB): domain Bacteria; phylum Actinomycetota; class Actinomycetes; order Actinomycetales; family Dermatophilaceae; genus Phycicoccus. The sequence goes on along the minus strand of NZ_LMSE01000004.1, from coordinate 158,502 downwards.
CAGAGCAGCGCCTCAGAGCAACGCGGCGGCCTCGAGCGCGAAGTACGTGAGGACGACCTGCGCGCCGGCCCGGCGGATGCCGAGGAGGCTCTCCATCATCACGCGCTCGCGGTCGACCCAGCCGCGCTCGGCGGCCGCCTCGATCTGCGAGTACTCCCCGGAGATCTGGTAGGCGGCCACGGGCACCGGCGACACGGCGGCCGCGGCGGCGATGACGTCGAGGTGCGGCCCGGCGGGCTTGACCATGACCAGGTCGGCGCCCTCCGCGATGTCGGCCTGGAGCTCGCGCAGCGCCTCGCGCCCGTTGGGCGGGTCCTGCTGGTAGGTGGCACGGTCGCCGACCAGGGAGGACTGCACCGCCTCGCGGAACGGCCCGTAGAGGCCCGAGGTGTACTTGGCGGCGTAGGCGAGGATGGCGGTGTCGGTGTGCCCGGCGGCATCGAGGGCCGCGCGCACGTACCCGACCTGGCCGTCCATCATCCCCGAGAGCCCGAGCACCGGCGTGCCGACCGCGGCCTGGGCCAGCGCCATCGAGGCGTACCGGTCGAGGGTGGCGTCGTTGTCGACGGTGCCGTCGGCCGCCAGCACCCCGCAGTGGCCGTGGTCGGTGAACTCGTCGAGACACAGGTCGCTCATCACGACCAGGTCCTCGCCGACCTCCTCCACGAGCCGGGCGAGGGCGAGGTTCAGGATGCCGTCGGGGTCGTCGGCGCCCGAGCCGCGGGCGTCCTTGACCTCCGGCACGCCGAACACCATGATCCCGCCGACGCCGGCGTCGACGCAGCGGCGCGCCTCCTCCAGGAGGCTGTCGAGGGTGTGCTGCACCACGCCGGGCATGGCCGAGATCGGTGACGGCGCGTCGATGCCCTCACGGACGAAGACGGGCAGCACCAGCTCGGCCGGGTGGAGGCGGGTCTCGGCGACCAGGCGCCGCATCGCCGCGCTGCTGCGGAGCCGCCGGGGTCGCCCCGCCGGGAAGGGGGCCCCCGGGAACGGCCCGGTGCTCACGTCGCGCGCTTCCGGCTGCCGGGCCGGCGCTGGCTGGGCCGGACGGCGACCTCCCCGGCCTCGGCGGCGGCCAGCGCCAGCGAGCGTCCGTGGTCGGCGAGCGCGTCGACCAGGGCCACCGCACTCGGCTCGGGCGCCAGCACGTCGACCCGCAGGCCGTGCTCCTCGGCCGTCTTGGCCGTGGCCGGGCCGATGCACGCGACGATGGTGTCGGGGTGCGGCTTGCCGGCGATACCGACCAGGTTGCGCACCGTCGAGGACGACGTGAACAGGACGGCGTCGAAGGCCCCGCCCTTGATGGCGTCGCGTACCGGCTGCGGCGGGGGCGCGGCCCGCACCGTGCGGTAGGCGGTGACGTCGTCGACCTCCCAGCCGTTCTGCTGCAGGCCCGCCACCAGGGTGTCGGTGGCGATGTCGGCGCGCGGCAGGAAGACCCGGTCGATCGGGTCGAGGTCGGGGTCGAACGGCGGCCACACCTCGAGCAGGCCGTGGGCCGACTGCTCGTCGGTGGGCACGAGGTCGGGGTTGATACCCCACTCGCGCAACGCGTCAGCCGTGACACCGCCGACCGCGGCCACCTTGAGCCCGGCGAACGAGCGGGCGTCGAGGCCGAACTCGTCGAACTTCTCGCGGATGGCGCGGACGGCGTTGACCGAGGTGAAGCCCACCCACTCGTAGCGGCCGGTGACCATGCCCTTGACCGCGCGCTCGAGCTGCTGGGGGGTGCGCGGGGGCTCGACGGAGATGGTGGGCACGACGTCGGCGGTGGCCCCGTGGTGCTCGAGGCGCGCCGTCATCGACGCCGACTGCTCCTTGGTGCGGGGCACCAGGACGGTCCAACCGAACAGCGGCTTGGTCTCGAACCACGAGAGGGTCTCGCGCAGCGCGACGGTCTCGCCGACCACGGCGAGCACGGGGAAGGACCCGGCCGCCATCGCCGCCGGCGCCTCGGCGAGCGTCGTGACGACGGTGCGCTGCTCGGTGCTGGTGCCGCGCTCGGTGACGGCGACGGGGGTCGCGGGGTCCCGACCTGCGAGGGCCAGGGCCAGGAGCGCGTCGGCGGCCCGGTCGGGCTGGCCGAGGACCACGACGGTCGTCGAGGGCGCGACACCGCCCGCGACGTCGGGGGTGGCCCCGCCGGCGACGACGACGTGCACCGCCGTGGACGACTTCGACGTCAGCGGGATGCCGGCGTAGGCGGGGACGGCGGTGATGGAGCTGACGCCCGGCACGACCTCGAAGGAGATCCCGGCCTTCACCAGCGCCTGCGCCTCCTCGGCCAAGCCGTTGAACACCGTGGGGTCGCCGTCCATGAGGCGGACGACGAGGCCGCCGGGGTGCGCCTTGGCGGCGCGCACCAGCAGCTTGGCCCGCGAGGCCCGGGTCAGCCGCTCGCCGTGGTCGCCGTGGCCGGCGTCGACGACCTCGACGTCGGGGCGCGCGTGCCGCAGGGCGAGCTCCTCACGCGCGACCTGGTCGATGACGACGGCATCGGCGCCGGCCAGCAGCTCGGTGGCGCGCACCGTGAGCAGGCCGGGGTCACCGGGGCCGCCGCCGACGAAGGCGACGCGCGCGGGGATGCGGGGGGACGGGGTGGTCGAGCGCGTGGGGCTCACTGGGCACGCTCCGTGACGGATCGGTCGGTGGACGTGGATGTGGACATCAGGTCGGCGGCTCCGTCGTCGAGAAGCAGCCGGGCGAGGCGGCGGCCGAGGTCGGACGCCTCCTCGGGGGCGCCGGTCAGGGACCGGCGCAGGTCGGCAGAGCCGTCGGGGGCGGCGACGACCGCCCGCAGGGACAGCTCGGCGCCGTCCATCCCCTCGACGACCTCGGCCAGGGCGCCGACCGGGGCCGAGCACCCCGCCTCGAGCTCGGCGAGGACGACGCGCTCGGCGGTCACGCAGGCCCGGGTGTCGGGGTCGTCGAGCGGGGCGACGGCGGCCGCGGTGACGGCATCGCCGGCGCGGATCTCGACCGCCAGGGCGCCCTGGCCCGGCGCCGGGAGGACCTGGAGGGGGTCGAGCCACTCGGTGACCTCGTCGGCCCGGCCCAGGCGGCGCAGGCCGGCCGCGGCCAGGACGACCGCGTCGAGCCGGCCGTCGTGGACGTGCGCCAGACGGGTGTCGACATTGCCGCGCAGGCCGGTGATCTCGAGGCCGAGCCCGAGCGCGGCGAGCTGTGCGTGCCGGCGCGGCGAGCCGGTGCCGACGGTCGAGCCCGCGGGGAGCTCGGCCAGGGTGAGGCCGTCGCGGGCCACGAGGGCGTCGCGGGCGTCCTCGCGCACCGGGATCGCGGCGACCGTGGTGCGCGGGTCGGGCGCCGTGGGGAGGTCCTTCAGGGAGTGCACGGCGAGGTCGACCCGGCCGTCGGCGAGGGCCTCGCGGAGGGCGGAGACGAACACGCCGGTGCCCCCCAGCTGGGCCAGCGGGGTGCGGGTGTCGCGGTCGCCCTGAGTACTGACCTCGACGAGCTCGACCTCGTGGCCCAAAGAACGCAACCGGTCGGCGACCCAGGACGACTGGGTCGTCGCGAGGGCCGAGCGGCGGGTGCCGAGGCGCAGCACGGTCACGGCTCCTCCCCCGGGATGACGGGAGGGGCCGAGACGAGGGACACGTCGCGCGGGTCGAGGTCGAACAGCTCGGACAGGGCGCGGGCGTAGCTGCCGCCCTGTCCCTCCTGGGCGAGCTCCTTGACCCGGACGGTGGGGGTGTGCAGGAGCTTGTCGACGACCCGCTCGACGGCCCGGCGGACCTCGGCCCGCTCGGTCTCGCCCATCCCCGGGGTACGACGCTCGAGGCGCCGGAGCTCGGTGTCGACCAGGTGGGAGGCGCGCTCGCGCAGGGCGGTCACGGTGGGCGCCACCGCCTGGGCCGAGCGCGCGACGAGGTAGGTGGCCACCTCGACGGTGACGAGCTCGCGGGCCGCGGTGACCTGGGGGGCGGTGCCGGTTGAGGCGAGGTCCTCGCCGAGCTCGCCCAGCCCGACGCGGGTGGCGGCCGGCAGGTCGGCGACGGCGAGGTCGACATCGTGCGGCAGCGCCAGGTCGACGTAGACCTGCGGACGGCCACCTCGGGCCTCGAGGGCGGGAGCGACGTGGTCGGCGGTGATCATCTGGCCGCGGGCGCCGGTGGAGGAGATGACCAGGTCGGCCCCCACGAGGGCTTCCGCCAGGCGGTCGAGGGGAACGGCCGAGCCGCCCACGCGCTCGGCGACGGACCGGGCACGGTCGGGGGCACGGTTGGCGACGACGACCTCGCGGGCGCCCAGGCGCGCCGCGGTGGTCGCGGCCAGCGCGCCCATCCCGCCGGCGCCGACCACGAGCACGGACAGCTCGCCGAGCTCGCCGAGCACGGCTTCGGCGCGGGTCAGCCCCGCCTGCACCAGCGACCCGCTGACCAGGTCGATCCCGGTCTCGCTGTGCACCCGCTTGGCGACGCGCAGCGACTGCTGGAACAGACCGTTGAGGGCCGGGCCGACGTGCCCCTGCCGCTGGGCGCGGGTGAGGCTGCGGCGCACCTGCCCGACGATCTGGGCCTCGCCGACGGCCATCGAGTCCAGCCCGGCCGCGACGTTGAAGGCGTGCGCGATGCCGCGGTCCTCGTAATGCACGTAGAGGTGCGGCTGGAGGACCGCGCGGTCGAGGTCGCAGGCGGCAGCGATGGCGCTGGTGATGTCGACCAGCGCGCCGTGGAAGGTCAGCGCCTCGGCGTAGACCTCGGTGCGGTTGCACGTCGAGAGGACGACGGCCTCGGTGACGTGGTCGGAGCGCAGGACCGCTCCCTCGAGGTCGGAGGCGGCGTCGGGGTCGAGGGCCACCGACTCGAGGAGGGCCAGGGGGGCTCCGTGGTGCGACAGCCCCAGCACGACCAGGCTCATCGGGCCAACGCCTCGTCGACGGCCGAACGGTGCCCGTGGAAGGCCAGGATCTGCAGCTCGGTGGAGAGGTCGACCCGGCGCACCGTGACCTCGTCGGGGACGGTCAGCACCACGGAGGCGAAGTTCAGCACCGAGCGGACCCCGGCCTCGACCAGGAGGTCGCAGGCGGCCTGGGCGCCCTCGGGTGGGGTGGCGATGACGCCGATGGCGAGCCCCTGCTCGCGCACGAGCTCGGGCAGGGCGCTCATCGGGCGCACCGGGCAGCCGGCCACCTCCTCACCGACGATCCGCTCGTCGTGGTCGAGCAGCGCGATGACGCGGAAGCCGCGCTCGGCGAAGCCGCGGTACGCGGCCAGCGCGCGGCCCAGGTTGCCCATCCCGACGATGGCGACCGGCCAGTCCTGGGTCAGCCCCAGCGCCGCCGCGATCTCGGAGGCGAGGCGCTCGACGTCGTAGCCGACCCCGCGCACGCCGTAGCTGCCGAGGTGCGAGAGGTCCTTGCGCAGCATCGCGGAGCTGACGCCGGCCCCGGCCGCGAGCTCCTCGGAGCTGACCGAGGCGGTGCCGGCGGCAGCCAGGGCGGTGAGCGCCCGCAGGTACCCCGGCAGACGCGCCACCGCTGCGTCCGGGACACCCCGGCGGGCGGCTGCTGCGGTGGACACGAGCGGTCCGGCTCCTTTCGGGGCCGCGGGCATGGGGGCAGCGAGCGAGAGGCTCGCGAGGACCCGCGGACCCAGCCAGCCTACGACTTTGTGAAGGGAGGCACAAAGTCGCGAGAGGACCCGGTGAGACTCCTCACAAGGTTGGTGTGCTAGGCCCCGGAGGCTCGGAGTGACCCGTCGACCCGGGTGCCGCGAGCGCCGCCCGCAGCCGGGTCTCGTCGACCCGCCAGAAGTCGTGCTGCCGGCCGTCGACCAGGGTGACCGGCACCTCCTCGCTCCACCGGGCGCGCCGCGCGGGCTCCACGTCGCGGTCGACGTCGAGCTCCTCCCAGCCGACGCCGAGGTCGGCGCAGACCCGCTCGACGACCTCCCGGGCGACGTCGCACAGGTGGCAGCCCACCCGCCCGACCAGCGTGACCCGCACCGGGGGCGCCATCAGAAGAAGACCGACCGCCGCTGCATCAGCAGGGTGTAGAGGGTCTGCTGGATGGTCTCGCGCACCTGGTCGGTGAGGTCCAGGACCAGCATCGGGTCCTCGGCCGCCCCCGGCCCGTGCCCCGAGGTGCTGATCGGCGTGCCGAACTCGATGATCCACTTGCTGGGCAGCGGCACCATCCCGAGCGGGCCGAGCAACGGCCAGGTCGGCGTGACCGGTGCGTACGGCAGGCCGAAGAGGCGAGCCAGGGTGGGCATCGAGCCGATGATCGGGTAGATCTCCTCGGCGCCCACGACCGAGCACGGCACGATGGGGACGCCGGCCGCGAGCGCCGCCGCCACGAAGCCGCCGCGGCCGAAGCGCTGCAGCTTGTAGCGCTCGCTGAAGCGCTTGCCGGTGCCCTTGAAGCCCTCCGGGAAGACACCGACCAGCTCGCCGCGCGCGAACAGCCGCTCGGCGTCTTCGCTGGTGGCCAGGGTCGAGCCCGAGCGGCGCGCGATGGTGCCGACGAACGGGGTCTGGAAGACCAGGTCGGCCCCGAGGGCGCGCAGCGTGCGCCGGGCGGGATGCTCGTCGTGGATGGCGAGCTGGACCATGAGCGAGTCCATGGCGATGGTGCCGGAGTGGTTCGCCACGACGAGCGCGGCGCCCTCGGCCGGGAGGTTCTCGATCCCGCGCACCTCGACCCGGAACCAGTGCCGGTAGAGCGGGCGGAGCATCGGGTAGAAGACGTTCTCGGTGAAGTGGTCGTCGAAACCGAAGTCGTCGACCGCGTAGTCGCCGTCGAGGCGGCGGCGCAGGAACGCCAGCACCTGCGCCACCCGGGCCTCGACGTCCTCGGGCGCGACGCCGGTGGCCTGGGCCGCCAGCCGCAGTCCGGCCACCAGTGCCTCGACCAGCTCGGCGGCGTCGGGCACCGGCACTCCGCTGCGGGCGGCGGCGTCGACCACGGTGGGGTCCAGCGGCGGGGCGGGCGGGGCGGTCGGGGTGGTCGGGGCCGCCGGTGCGGGCTGGGCCAGGCGCAGGTGCGGGCGCCGGGCGGCCTCGTCGCGCCGGGCCCTCTCGCGCGGCGACAGCCGCCGCGAGCCGGTGCGCTCGCCGGTCTGGGTGGTGGCGCGGGCCGACGGGGCCGAGGTGACCCGCGGGGCGGGGCGGTGCTTGCGGGCGGCGGGGGCCGGCGGTACCTGGCGGGACCGGTCGGACGAGTCGGGGACGGGCGCGGCGGTCCGCTGCGGCGTGGCCTGCGGGGCGGCTGCGGTCGTGGCGGCCGTCCCCGCGGTCGTCGCTGTCGTCGCCGTCGTCGCCGTCGTCGCTGTCGTCGCCTTCTTCGTCGCCTTGGCCATCGTCGCCGCCTTCGTCGTCGGCGGCTTCGTGGCCTTCTTCGTCGTGGCCTTCTTCGTCGTGGCCTTCTTCGTCGCGGCCGCCGGCGCGGTCACCGGGTCGGCCCCGAGGAGGGGCGTGGTGCGCCGTCGAGCCCGCTCACCGGAGGCGCGCGCGGCCCCCGCGGCCAGCGCTCCGCCGGCGCCCATCAGCGAGCACCCCCCGCACCGAGGGACCGCAGCACGGCGTGGCCCGCGATGCCGGCGACCCCGCTGACGGCGGCGGTGACCATCTGCGGCCCCGGGGCGCCCGCCCCCAGGGTGCGGGCGAAGGCCGCGAATGCCTCGCGGGAGGTGAATCGCGGCTCGAAGCCGAGGACGCTGCGCATCCGGGTGGTGTCGAGACCGCGGCCGAACGCGAGGAAGGACATCTGGTCGGGCGAGAAGTCGGCCAGGCCGAGCCGCCGAGTGACGCCCCCGACCAGCCCGGCGCTCTGGAGCGGCACGGGCAGCATCGGGCGCCCCGCCATCGCGACGGCCTGGTGCACGGTGACGACGCCGTCGCCGGCCACGTTGACGACGCCGGTGGCGGCGCCGGTCGTCCCGAGGACGAGGGCGTCGATCGCGTCGTCCTCGTGGACGAACTGCATCCGGGCGTCGTACCCGAGCGGCACCGGCACGACGGGCAGCGAGAAGTAGTCGGTGACCGAGGTGCGGATCTTGGGCCCGAGGACGTTGGCGAAGCGCAGCATCAGGATCTCGACGTCGGGGCGGCGCCGGGCGAAGCCGCGCACGTACCCCTCGACCTCGATCGAGTCCTTGCCGAAACCGCCACGGGGCGAGCGACGCGCGCTCATGTCCTCGGTGAAGAGGGCCGGGTCGCGCGAGGTCGAGCCGTAGACCGCCGCCGAGGACTTCACGACCAGCCGGCGCACCGTCGTGGACTTCTGGCACGCGGCCAGGAGCTGCATCGTCCCGATGACGTTGATCTCCTTCTGCGGCGTGCGGCCGCCGACGAAGGTCGGGGTGGCGATGACGTTCATGTGCACGACGGTGTCGACGCCGGCCTGCTCGATGACCCGCGAGATCATCGGGTTGCGGATGTCGGCGCGGACGAACTCGACGGCGCCGATGTCCTGCGGTGGGGGGATGACGTCGACCCCCACCACCCGCTCGATGCCGGGGTGCGCGACCAGGCGGCGCGCGAGGAGGCCTCCGAGGTACCGGGACACCCCGGTCACGAGGACGACTCTCGCCACGGCCTGCTCCTTCACGTCACGGGTCACGCGCGGGCTACCCCCGACAGTACCCACTGACCGCTCCGGCCGTGAGCCGGGTGCCGCCGCGGCCAACGGGACGACAAAGGCCCCCGGCCGTGCCGGGGACCTTCGGCGGTCAGAGGTGACTCGGGGTCACTTCTTGTTGCGACGCTGGTGACGCGTCTTGCGCAGCAGCTTGCGGTGCTTCTTCTTGGCCATCCGCTTGCGCCGCTTCTTGATCACTGAACCCATGCGATGTCCCTCGTCGTGGAGCGTGGAAGTACGGCTGCCCACCCTACCGCCGCCGGGCCGACCGCCCAAACGCGCGGCCGGGCACGGACCGAGGGGCCGCCCCGACCTGGTCGGTGCGGCCCCTCGGGTGCCGATGCGTGGGGATGCGCTCACGCAGTGTCGACGAACGAGCTCTTGAGGTACGCGTGCACCTCGTCCTCCGGGACCCGGAAGGACCGGCCGACCCGGATGGCGGGAAGCTCGCCGCCGTGGACCATGCGGTAGACCGTCATCTTCGAGACGCGCATGATCGCTGCGACCTCGGCGACGGTGAGGAACCGCACCTCGCCGAGCTGACGCTCCGTGGACATCTGAACCTCGATCTTCTGCACCGCGCAGTGCCGGAAGTCAGCCCCGGCTTGGCTCCCTGCGTCGTGCTGTCGCAACCATAGGGGCAGTTGTGACGATAGTGAAGGGGAACCCGACGAATTGCTCCCCGATGTCCAGTCGACACGCCGTGCCGGCGCAGAGAAAGTGGTGACACGCCGTCGACGGCGGACGGAGCGCACCCGTCACTCGAACCAGGGGTCCAGGCCGTGGAGGGGGAAGACCGCCTGCCGGGTGCCGAAGACGGAGCGGTCGAGCGGGTGGTCGGGGTTGTGCCCCATCGTCCACGGCTGCACCCAGATCGGCAGCCGGTCCTCGGGCAGGTCGCCCATGCGGCGCGGGCCGGGGCGGCCCAGCAGCTCCTGGACGTGCGAGCGCCACTCGTCGGGCACGGGGGTCCGCACGTCCACCGGGACGTGGGCCGCGATGGCGGTCAGGTGCGTCCACGAGCGCGGGACGACGTCGACCAGCTCGTAGCCGCCGCCGCCGAGGGCCACCCAGCGCCCGTCACACACCTCGTGGGCGAGGGTGTGCAGCTCGTCGTGCGCCCGCCGCTGGGCGTCGACGGTGATGGCCAGGTGGGCCAGGGGGTCCTCGAGGTGGGTGTCGCAGCCGTGCTGGGTCACCAGCACCTGGGGTGCGAAGGCCCGCACCAGCGGCGGGACGACCGCGTCGATCGCCCGCAGCCACGAGGCGTCGACGGTGCCGGGCGGCAGCGCGACGTTGGCGACGCTCCCCCTCGCGTCGGGCCCGCCGACGTCGCCGGGCCAGCCGGTGCCCGGGAAGAGGTGTCGCCCGCTCTCGTGCAGCGAGATCGTGAGGACCCGCGGGTCGTTCCAGAAGGCGCGCTCGACGCCGTCGCCGTGGTGCACGTCGATGTCGACGTAGGCGACCCGCTCGACGCCGTGGTCGAGGAGCCACTGGATGCCCACCACGATGTCGTTGTAGATGCAGAAGCCGCTCGCGTGGGAGCGCATGGCGTGGTGCAGGCCGCCGCAGTAGTTGACGCCGTGGTCGGCCTCGCCCTCCCAGACCCGACGGCAGACCTCGACCGTCCCCTGGACGATGCGGGCGGAGGCCTCGTGCATCCCGCGGAAGGCCGGGTCGTCGTCGGTACCGAGCCCGCGGTTCAGGTCGGCGGCGGCCGGGTCGGCCGAGGCGGCCCGCACCGCCTCGATGTAGGCAGGCTCGTGGGCGGTGGCCAGGAGCTCGTCGGACGCGACGTCGGGGTGCACCAGGTCGACGTGGTCGAGCACCCCCAGCGAGCGCGCCAGCCGGGTGGTGAGGTCGAGGCGGACGGGGTTCATGGGGTGCTCGGGCCCGAAGTCGTACGCCGTGAAGACGTCGTCCCACACGACGCTCGTCCGATGGGCCATGGCTGCACGCTACACAGGGCCCCCGTGGCAGGCTGGGCCTCGACCGCACCGGATCCTGGGAGGACGACGATGGGCAGAGGCCCGCGCAGCGACGACGAGGTGCTCGTCATCGGGCTCGGCCGCTTCGGCGCCGCGGCCGCGCTCGAGCTCGGACGGCTCGGGCACAAGGTCACCGCGGTCGAGAAGGACGGCCTGCTGGCCGAGCGCTTCCTCGGCCGGATCAGCCAGGTCGTGCACGGTGACGCCAGCGACGCCGGGGTGATCCGCGACGCCAAGGCCGGGCGCTTCCGGATCGCGATCGTGGCCATCGGGTCCTCGGTCGAGGCCTCGGTGCTGGCCGCGGCCAACCTCGTCGACGCCGGCGTCCCCGCCATCTGGGCCAAGGCGCTCTCGCCCGAACACGCGCGCATCCTGGACCGCATCGGGGTGCACCACATCGTGCGACCCGAGGCCGACACCGGCCGCCGGGTGGCGCACCTGGTGGGCGGCCGGATGCAGGACTACATCGAGTTCGACGACGGCTTCGCCATCGTCAAGATGCGTCCGCCCACCGAGGCGGTCGGCTTCACGTTGGAGCAGAGCCAGATCCGCAGCAAGTACGGCGTCACGGTGGTGGGGGTCAAGGCGCCCGGCGAGGACTTCACCTACGCCGTGCCGAGTACCAAGGTCTCGGCCCACGACACCCTCATCGTGAGCGGCCCCACCACGCTCATCGAGCGGCTGGCCGCTCGGCCCTGACGGCGCTCCCCGTGCCGGGAGTGGCTCAGACGTCGGGCAGGCCGCCGCGGTCGCCGGCCAGGGAGAGGGTCATGGCGACCTCCTCCTCACCGTCGTCCTCGGAGACGACGCGCATCGGGCGGCGGTGCTCGGTGGGGCGGAAGCCGAAGCTGCTGGCGAAGGCGACGGCCCGACCGTTGTCGGTGCCCACCCAGTAGTAGAGGTGCGAGCGGCCCTGGTCGGCGGCGACGCGGGCCCCGGCCCGCACGAGATGGGCGGCGACGCCGGTGCCGCGCGCCTCGGGCCGGACCCACAGCCCGAAGAGCTGGGCGATCTCCTCCTGGCCGTCGAGGTCGCCCACGCTGGCGATGCCCACGGCCTCGCCGTCACGCTCGGCGAGCAGGCGGACCGAGCGCTCCATCCGGGCGCGCCAGAAGTCCTCGGGCTGGGCCGCTTCGTCGGCGTGGGAGGCCACGAACGCCTCCGGCGACTCGGTGAGGGCGGTGAGGCGCATCGAGCGGTACTGGTCCCACTCGTCGACGCCCAACGGACGCACCGTGATCTCGCTCATGGCACAGCACTCTCCCACGAGACCCGTGGGAGTCGGCAACCCGGGACGTGAACAGTGGGTGCGCGCTCAGCCCGTGGCCCCCAGTTGCAGGGCCATCTCGACCTCGACGCAGGTGGGGTCCCAGGGCATGGTGCCGGCCGCGCCGGTGAGGGCGAAACCGCGGCTGAGGTAGAAGCGGCACGCCCGGGTGTTCTCGCGGGCGACGTCGAGCAGGACCCGGGTGCGACCCTCGGCGCGGGCCTGGGTCACGGCCATCTCGACCAGGGTCGTGGCCGCCCCGCTACCGCGCGCGGCTGCGGTGACCCACATCCCGATGAGGTACACCTCGTCGGCGGGCTGGTCGTCGGCGTGCCAGAGCGCCACGGTGCCGACCGGCCGGTCGCCGTCCCACGCCAGCCAGGTGGCGGGGCCGCTCGCGGCGTGGGCACGCCACTCGCCGTCGGTGCGCGCGGCCGCCTCGGCGTAGCGGGTCCAGAAGGCGCGGGGGCTGTCGATGAGGGCGGCCAGCCGCACGTCGCGGTAGGCGCGCCAGGTGGCCTCGGTGACCCGCTCGACCCGCAGGCCCGGGTGCACGCCGGGGCCGGCCTCAGCCACCGGCGAGCTCGGCGCTGCGGGTGGCGGCCGCCTCCATCGCGCTGATGAATGCGGCCCGCACCTTGTGGTCGTCCATCACCCGCAGCGCGGCGGCCGTGGTGCCACCCGGGGAGGTGACCTGTTCGCGCAGCACGGTGGGGTGCTGGCCGGTCTCCTTGATCATGGTCGCGGCGCCGAACAGGGTCTGCACCACGAGCTCGGTGGCGGTGGCGCGCGGCATCCCGAGGACCACACCGGCCTCGATCATCGCCTCGACGACGTAGAAGATGTAGGCCGGCCCACTGCCGGAGATGGCGGTCACGGCGTCCTGCAGCTTCTCGGGCACCTCGAGCACCTTGCCGGTGGCGGCCATCAGGTCCTGGGCCTCGGCCAGGTGCACCGCCTCGCAGTGCGCCCCGGGCGAGACCGCCGCCATCCCCTGGTCGACCAGGGCCGGGGTGTTGGGCATGACCCGCACCACCGCCCGGCCCGCGGGCAGGTGCGCCTCGAGGAAGGCCGTGGTGATGCCGGCGGCCAGGCTGACGACGAGGTTGCCGGGCGCGACGTGCGGGGCGACCTCGTCCAGGAGCGCGCCCATGTCCTGGGGCTTGACGACCAGCACCAGGGTGTCGGCGGCGGCCGCGGCCTCGGTGTTGTCGAGGACGCGCACGCCGTAGCGCTCGGCGAGCTCGGCGGCCCGCTCGGGGCGCCGCTCGGTGATGACGAGGCTGTCGGCCGGGCGACCCGAGCGCAGCAGCCCCGAGAGGAGCGTCTCGCCCATGACACCGGCACCGAAGATCGCGACCGTACCCATGGCGCGACCCTACGGCCTCAGCCGCGCGAGGTGAGGGAGCGTAGGAAGAACCGGACGTTGGCCGGGCGCTCCGCCAGGCGGCGCACCAGGTAGCCGTACCAGTCGCGCCCGAACGGCACGTAGACGCGCATCTGGTGGCCGCGGTCGGCGATGCGCTTCTGCTCGAGGTCGCGGATGCCGAGCAGCATCTGCAGCTCGTAACTGTCGGGCCGCCGGTCGTGGTGGCCGGCCAGGGCCTGGGCGATCTCGACCAGGCGCGGGTCGTGGGTGGCGACCATCGGGTAGCCGTCCCCGGCCATCAGCACCTTGAGGCAGCGCACGTAGGAGAGGTCGACGTCGGTGCCGTCCTGGAAGGCGACGGACTCGGGCTCCTTGTAGGCGCCCTTGCACAGGCGCACCCGGCTGCCCTCGCCCGCGAGGTCGCGACAGTCGGCCTCGGTGCGGTGCAGGTAGGCCTGGAGCACGGCCCCCACCCAGGGGAAGTCGGCCCGTAGCGCGCGGACGGTCTCGAGGGTGCGGTCGGTGGTGGTGTGGTCCTCCATGTCGAGGGTGACCGTGGTGCCGGCCCTCTCGGCGGCCTCGCACACGGCGCGCGCGTTCTCGAGCGCGATGGCGTCGCCGTCGCGCGGGATCGACTGGCCCACGGCGCTGAGCTTGACGCTGACCTCGGCCGCACCGTAGCGGGCGAGGTCGGCCTCGGTGAGGGCCCCGAGCAGGGCGATGTAGGTGTCGCGGGTGTGGGCGGCCTGCTGGCGGTCGGTGACGTCCTCGCCGAGGTGGTCGATGGTGGCGAGCCGGTTGGTGGCGCGTAGGTCGGCGGTGGTCGAGACGGCGTCCTCGACGGCTTCGCCCGCGACGTAGCGGTCGACGACCGCCCGGCTGACGGGGGCGGCGACCACCGCCCGGCGCACGGCGTCGGACTCGGAGAGCTGCAGCAGTGCTCCGCGGAGCAGGTCGGAGGCGTCCACGGGCAGCAGGCTAACCGCCCGCGGCGAGGTTCGACGCGCGAGGCGCGGGGCGCCTCCTCAGGGCGTGCGCCGGCGCAGGGTGAGGCTGCCGAGGACGAGCGCGAGCACGACCCAGAGGGCGATCATCCCGAGGCTGGGCAGCACCTCGGCGAGCGGGTCGGCGTCGGCGGTCACCTGCTGCATGGCGTCGACCGCGTACGACAGGGGCAGGACGTCCGAGAACAGCTCGAGGGGGCGCGGCAGGGCGTCGCGGGGCTGGATCAGGCCGCACAGCAGGAACTGGGGCAGCACGAAGGCCGGCATGAACTGCACCGCCTGGAACTCCGAGCGCGCGAACCCCGACGCCAGCAGGCCGAGCGCGGTGCCGAGCACGGCGTCGACCAGGGCGATGACCACCAGCAGCCACAGGGGGCCGGCGATGTCGAGCCCGGCGACCCACACCGCGAACGCGGTCGCCACGAGCGCCTGGACGACGGCCACGATGCCGAACGCGAGCGCGTAGCCGAGCATCAGGTCGCCCTTGGCCAGGGGGCTGGTGAGCAGCCGCTCGAGGGTGCCCGAGGTGCGCTCGCGCAGCGTCGCGATGCTGGTGACGAGGAACATCACCACGAACGGGAAGACCCCGAGCAGGGCCGGCCCGATGCGGTCGAACACGTCGACGGGCGCGTCGGCGTACACCCACGCCAGGAGCCCCAGCAGCACGCACGGCACCACCACGATGAGGGTGACGGTGCGGTGGTCGCCGCGCAGCTGGCGCAGCACCCGGGCCGCGGTGGCGAGCGTGATGCGCGGGCTCATCCGGCCTCCTCCGCGTCGGTGGTCGGGTCGCCGCCGGACTCCACGAGCGTCAGGAAGGCCTGCTCGGCGTCGGGGGCACCGGTGCGGGCCAGGAGCTCGGGCAGGGTCGAGTCGCTGAGGATGCGGCCGTCGCGCAGCAGCAGGAGCCGGTCGCAGCGGGTGGCCTCGTCCATCACGTGGCTCGAGACCAGCACGGTGGCACCCCCCGCCGCCAGCCGCCCGAAGAGGGCCCACAGGTCGCGGCGCAGCACGGGGTCGAGGCCGACCGTCGGCTCGTCGAGTACCAGCAGGTCGGGCGACCCCACGAGGACACAGGCGAGGCTGGCCCGCGAGCGCTGTCCACCTGAGAGGCGGTCGACCCGGACCCCGGCGTGCCCGGTGAGGTCGACATCGGCCAGCGCCTGCTCGGCGGCGCCCGCGGGGGCCCCCAGCACCTGCCCGAAGTAGCGCACGTTGTCGCGCACGCTGAGGTCGCCGTAGACGCTGGGCGCCTGGGTCAGGTAGCCGACCCGATGCCGCAGCGCGGGCGCACCGGCGGGGGCCCCGAGGACGGTGACGGTGCCGCTCTGGACCACCTGGACGCCCACGACGGCGCGCATCAGGGTGGACTTGCCGCCCCCGCTCGGGCCCAGGAGCCCCACGACCTGGCCGGCGGGCACGCGCACCGACAGGTCGGGCAGCACCGGGCGCCCACCCCGGACGACGCGCAGGTGCTCGACCACCACCGCGTCGTCGACGGGCGGTGAGGTCTGCGCTGCGCTGCCGGCCCCGGCCACCCCCCGAACCTCCCACCTGGGATGCCGCGGCACAAGGACCGCGGGCGGACGGGCGGCTCAGGCCGCAGGGGGGTGCAGGTGCAGCCGCGCGAACGCGAGCGACTCGGCCAGGTCGAGGTCGCGCTGGGCGGCGCCCACCGCGCGGGTCGAGACCTCGACCACCACGTCGCCGGTGAAGCCGGTGGCGGCCAGGCGCTCGAGCACGGCCCCGCACGGCTGGGTGCCCCGGCCGGGGACCAGGTGCTCGTCCAGGGCTGACCCCGACCCGTCGGCCAGATGCAGGTGCGCGAGCCGCGGGCCGAGCCGCTCGACCATCCCGAGGGCGTCCGAGCCGGCGGTCGCGGTGTGCGAGAGGTCAACCGTGACGTGGTCGTACGGCTGCTCGACGGGGTCCCAGTGCGGCAGGTAGGCCTCGACCTCACGGGCGCGGGGGCCGCGCCAGGGGTACATGTTCTCGACGGCCAGCCGGATGCCGGTGTCGTGCTCGCGCAGCGCGACCCCGTCGGCGAAGCCGCGCGCGTACCCGCGCTGCCAGCGGAACGGGGGGTGCAGCACGACGGTCGGGGCGCCCACCTCGAGCGCGAGCTCGACGGAGCGGTCGACCTTGCCCCAGGGGTCCCTCCCCCACACGCCCTGGGTGACCAGCAGGGTGGGGGCGTGCACGGAGAGGACGGGTATCCCGTGGTGCGCGGAGAGCGAGCGCAGCGCCCCGGCCTCCTGGGTCAGCGGGTCGGTCCAGACCATGACCTCGATGCCGTCGTAGCCGAGGCGGGCCGCGGTGGCGAAGGCCGAGGCGGCGCCCTCGGGGTAGACCGACGAGCTCGACAGGCCGACCCGGTAGGGGGCGCGGCGGGAGCGGCCGGCGGGCACGCTCACCCCATCCGGTCGAGGTGGCGCAGCAGGATGCCCTCGCGCAACGCCCAGGGGCAGATCTCGAGCTGGTCCAGGCCCAGCAGGTCCATGGTCGCCTCGGCCACGATGGCCCCGGCCAGGATCTGGCGCGAGCGCGCGGCCGAGACCCCGGGCAGGCCGGCCCGCTCGTCGGCCGTCATGGCGGCGATGTCAGGGAGGCGCTTCGAGAGCTCGTCGAGCGGGAGGGCGCGGTGGGCGTACATCCCCTCCGAGCTCGGCACCGCCCCGCAGATGCGCGCCAGCGAGCGCATCGTCTTCGAGGTGCCCACGGCGCGGTCGGGGGAGCCCGCTTTGGCGATGGGGCGCAGCTCCTTGCCGATGGCGGCGCGGACCCGGCGGCGCGCGTCCTTGACCTCGTCGGGCGACGGTGGGTCGCCGCGTAGGAGGTCGCGGGTCACGCGCCCGGCGCCCAGCGGCATCGAGACGGCGGCGTCGGGCTCCTCGTCCATCCCCACGGCCAGCTCGAGGGAGCCGCCGCCGATGTCGGCGACGAGCAGCGTCCCGGCCGACCAGCCGAACCAGCGCCGGGCGGCGAGGAAGGTGAGGCGGGCCTCCTCCTCCCCCGAGAGGATGTCGAGCGCCACCCCGGTGCGCTCGATGACGTGCTCGAGGACCGCCTGGCCGTTGGGCGCCTCGCGGACGGCGCTGGTGACGAAGCCGCGCAGGTCCTCCACCCCCTGCTCGTGCGCGACCTCCCGGCACTCAGCCACGAAGTCGGCGAGCCGGTCGCGGCCCTCGTCGGCGATGCGGCCGTCGTCGTCGACGTGCTCGGACAGGCGCAGGTCGATCTTGTGCTTGCTGGCGGGCAGCGGTTGGGCGCCGGGGTGGGCGTCGACGACGAGGAGGTGCACGGTGTTCGAACCCACGTCGATGACCCCGAGGCGCATGCGCCCAACGTAGTCGCTGCCCGCTGCCCCCCGACCTGCATAGGGTGGACGCGTGCCCGAAGCCTCCCTCGACATCCCGCGCACGTGGGCCGAGTTCACCGACCCCGACGAGCCGGGGCAACGCTTCCGCGTCGACCTCACCTGGCTGACGTCGAGCTGGTCGTGTGTGTACGGCGCCGGCTGCCAGGGCATCTACGCCGACCGGCCCGACGACGGATGTTGCACGCTCGGCGCGCACTTCACCGACGACGACGACGTCGCGCGGGTGCGCGCGGTGGTCGCCCAGCTCGGCGAGGACGAGTGGCAGCACCACCCGGGTCGCGGTCGGCGGGGCGACAAGGACCCGGCCCGCCTCTCGGCCTGGACCGAGAAGGAGGACGGCGCCCGCAAGACGAAGGTCGTCGACGGTGCCTGCATCTTCCTCAACCGCCCCGGGTTCCCGGCCGGTGATGGCTGCGCGCTGCACCAGCACGCGGTGCTCACCGGCATCCCGCCGCACACCGCGAAGCCCGACGTGTGCTGGCAGCTGCCGATCCGCCGCTCGTACCGCACCGTCGAGCGGCCCGACGACACCTCCTACCTCGAGGTCACCATCACCGAGTACGACCGCCGCGGGTGGGGGCCGGGCGGGCACGACCTCGACTGGTACTGCTCGAGCAACTCCGAGGCGCACGTCGGCCGCGAGCCGGTCTACCGCAGCAACCACGCCGAGCTGGTCGAGCTGATGGGCCAGGCCGCGTACGACGAGCTGGTGCTGCGCTGCGAGGCGCACCTGGCGATGGTGCGGCACGCCCGCTCGGCCGGCGCCCGCACCCTCATCCCGCTGCTGGTGCACCCGGCCACGGTCGAGGCCGACACCGTGGGCGGCCGGCGCGAGAAGGTCAAGCGCCGTCGTGGCACCACGGCGCTGCCGGGTGCCGGCGCGGCCGGGGCGGTCGACGGCACGTCGGCCGGGGCGAACGAGGCGGCGCATCCGAACCCGCCGGCTCGCTCCTGACCTCTGGCCGTGGTGAGGCCGATGGCGGCAGCGCCGTGATCCCCAGCCCGAACATCTGGGACACCCCTGACGTGTACGAGCTCGAGAACCTCGCGTCCGACCGCGCCGGGGTCATCGACACGTCCCTCGACGCCCTGCACCCGCTCCCCGGGGCCGACCTGCTCGACGTCGGCTGCGGCACCGGCTTCCACCTCCCTCGGTTCGCCGAGCGCGGGGCGCGGGTGGTCGGGGCGGAGCCGCACCTGCCGCTGGTGTCGCGCGCGGTGGCGCGGGTGGCGGATGCCGGGTCGTCGGCCCGGGTCGTAGCTGCCGGCGCGGAGGCGCTGCCACTGGCCGACGCCTCGGTCGACGTCGTGCACGCCCGGTGGGCGTACTTCTTCGGGCCGGGCTGCGAGCCCGGACTGGCCGAGGCAGCCCGGGTCCTGCGGCCGGGTGGCCTGCTCGCCGTGGTCGACAACGACGCGACGCGCTCGACGTTCGGGGGCTGGTTCTCGCGGGGATACCCGACCTACGACGCGCTGGCCGTGCAGCGGTTCTGGGACCGGCAGGGCTTCACCACCGAGCGGCTCACCATCGCGTGGACGTTCGAGCGGCGCGAGGACCTGGAGGCCGTAGTGCGCATCGAGCTGCCGGGGCCGATCGCGGACGTGGTGCTGGCCGAGCACGAGGGGCTGGTCGTCGACTACGCGGTCGCGCTGCGCTGGCGCCGCTCCTGAGGGGTTGGCCGTCCCGGCGCAGCAGAGGATGCGCCCGCGCTTCCGGACGCGGATCGTCCGCTGGACGTGCTTTGATCGGCCACATGGACACCCCCGCGCACACGATCCGGCCGCTGACCGCCGAGACGTGGGACGCGTTCGCCGGCCTGGTCGAGCGCCACCACGGGATCTTCGGCGGCTGCTGGTGCATCTGGTTCCACCCCGACTGCGCCGAGCGCGGGCAGGGGTACGAGGGCAACCGTGCCCTGAAGCGGCGCCTGGTCGAGGCCGGGGAGGCGCACGCCGCGCTGGTGATGGTCGGCGACGAGGCGGTGGCCTGGGCGGAGTACGGCACGCCCGAGGAACTGCCCTCCATCCACCACCGCAAGCAGTACCTGGCCGAGGCGGAGCTGCTGCCGGACTACCGGGTCACGTGCATCTTCGTCGACAAGCGGTACCGGCGGCAGGGCCTGGCGAAGGTCGCGCTGGCCGGCGCGGTCGACCTGATCGCCGCCGCGGGGGGCGGTGTCGTCGAGGGGTACCCGCACGAGATCGGCGAGAAGCGGATGAACAACTCGTTCGTCTACAACGGCACGCGCACGATGTACGAGGAGGCGGGGTTCGAGTTCGTGCGGGCCAAGGGGCTGCGCAACACGGTGATGCGGCGCACGGTGCGGTCGGCTGTCGGTTGACGGCCGTCTTGGCGCCGGATCGTGCGGTCGTCAGAACGGGGGCTGGTCCTCGGGTGGTGGTAGCGCTGGTGGTCTCGGTGCGTGGCTGGGGGTGTAGATCAGGTCGGCGTGGGTGCGGGTGNGGGTGGGTCGGGGGTGTGTTCGAGGTGGTACTCGAGGGTGCTGTGGGGACCGTCGGGCAGGACCAGGCGGGGGTTGGGGATGACGGGGGCCGGGTCGGTGCCGGTGTCGGGGAGGACGAGACGGTGGAGGTGGTCGATGGGGTGGGTGGTGCGGGCCCGTCCGGTGGGGTCGGTCCAGGTCATGGTGGCGTCGAGGTGGAGGGCGGCGTGCCAGCCGGGGCGTTGTTTGATGCGGTGGTGTCGGCGGCAGAGGCAGATC
>NZ_LMSE01000004.1:0-138149 GCF_001428065.1 Nostocoides sp. Soil756 | reverse complement strand
GCAGCCGGGGAAGCGGCAGTGTCCGTCGCGGGCGCGGACCAGTGCGGCCAGGGCCTTCCCGGGCCGGTAGGCATCAGTGGTGAGGAGTCCGGCGAGGTCGAGTAGGGCACCGGTGAGCGGGTCACACGGGGCGGGGCCCCTGCGGGGTTTGCCCCGCGGCCGCGGCGCGGCCCGGCCGGAGCCGGTCCCGGCGGTCGCGGCGGAGGCGGCGGTCGCGGCGGANNAGTGGGGGGTTGGGTGGTGGTGCGGTCGACCCAGGCGCGGGAGACCAGCGTCGGTTCGCCGGGCCGGAGCCCGGTGACCTCGACCAGGTCGCCCGGAGCTGCCTTGCTCACCCCGGCCTGGCTCGCGGGCGCAGCAGCCCCGGGGGCGGCAGTCGCGGGGGTCGCGGTCGAGGTCGTGTCAGCGGCTGTGGTGTCGGCGGCGGTGGTGTAGATGACCTGGACGTCAATGGTGGCGTTGCTCGCGACGAGGTCGGTCAGGGCTTTGGCGCGGGCCCTGTCGACCCTGTCACAGGTCCCGTCGGTGACGTACTGCTGGGCGAGGGCGTCGATCGCGGCCCAGGCTTGGGCGGCTTCTTCGGAGGGGAAGGTGCCGTGCCAGGTGTCGACCCCGGGTTCGCCGACCCACCGTTCGAGACGGCACTCGGACCGGGCCCGCACCGCCCGCTGGCGCAGCAGGTCGGGGGAGATGCGGGCGAGCATCCGGCGGACCCGGCGGCGCAGCTTGGGCCCGTCCTCGGTCTGGAGGAACTCCTCGAGGCCGGCGATGACGGACGCGGCGACCTCGGGCGGTGCCTCTTCGAGCTCGGTGGCGACCACCGAGGCCCGGTAGGCGTCCAACCGCCCGGCGCCCATTGCGGTGTGCAACCCACGAAGGCCGGTCTCGGTGGGGGTGCCGTCGGGCCCGTCGGCGGCCATCCGGACCGCGGCCCGCACCCGCCGTTCGGCGTGGACCGCGGTCACGGTCAGCACCCCGGAGACGATGGCGGAGGCGTCCAGCGCCACGTGGCCCAACGCCCGGTGGGTGTCGATGACCTCCCCGTCGTCCAACACCTGCGGCTCGATTGCCGCCAGCCGCACGATCGCCGCATCCTGGGCCGCGGTCGCGGTGTCGATCACGGCCTGCAGCTCACCCAACGCGTGGGCCCACTCCTCCTGCGACCCGCGCACCTCGCCCGGACTGAGGACCNGGCCGACATCACGTCCTGTGGACCGGTCGTCACTGTCATCGGAAACCCCCTCCCCGTTACCCATCATGATACCGGGAAGAGACGACACGAACAAGCGTTCGAGGGCACCAATTCAAAATCGGGGCAACCTTTTTCCGGCCATGAGTGGTACTGGAGGTGCCAGTGTGACGACCCGACGAGAAGGCGCCGGCCCGCGTACACAGGAGCACCGCGCAGCTCGCATCAAGGCCGCCGGTGAAGGCGCGATGCACCCGGTCCCGGACCAGCCGTCACCAGCGGACGGTGACGGCCCCTGCCGACGGAAGGCCCGCCGAGCTCGCCATCAAGGCCGCGGGTGAATGCGCGACGAACCCGACCGAAGTCATCCGCCGGCACCGGCCGACTCACGCCCCGACGCCCACCGAGCCCGCCCCCGGCTCGAACCGCGTGGTCCCGTCGTACGCGACCGCGACCCGGACCCGCTCGACGTACTCCGGCGCCATCGGTGGCATCGTCTCCAGCCCGAACCACCCCACCTCGCTCGACTCGTCGTCCCCCACGTGCGCCTCCCCGGCCTCGTACCGGCAGCGGAACACGTGGTCGAGGTACTGCGACCGGTCACCGTTCGGGTACTCGAACACCCGCGTCACCGAGACCCAGGCCAGCCCATCGACCGCACAGCGGACCCCGGTCTCCTCGAGGCACTCACGCACCGCGGTCGTCGCCGGGTGCTCACCCGGGTCGCAGATGCCGGTGACCGGAGTCCATTCCCCCGTGTCGGCCCGACGCACCAGCAGCACCTCGTCGCCACGCAGGACCACGGCCGTCGTCCCGGGCAGCCACAAGAGCTCGTGCCCGATCCGCTCACGCAGGGCCAGGATGAAGTCGGGGGTCGCCATCGCCCCACCCTACGGAGAGCCGTCGGCGACCTCCCCGGCCTCCCGCGGCCTCAGCCCTCGTACCGGGGCCGCTGGATCTCGCGAATCTCGCCCAGCCGCCCCCACTCGTCGGCGCCGAGCCGCGCGAGCGGGTCGAGCGCCCGGATGTCGACGTGCGGGCGGCGCAGCATGTCGTCCCCGACCGCCACCTCCTCGGCGACCGCAACGTGCAGTACCAGCCCGACCACCACGAAGCAGTTCCCGGTCGGGCGCACCTCGTGCAGCCGGCACTCGAAGGCCACCGGGGAGGACGCCACGCGCGGCGGCGCCACCGTGAGGGACGGCTCGCGCTCGACTCCCTCGGCGTCGAACTCGCCGATCTCGGGCGGGTAGTCGGCGCTCGTGCCGTTGACGACCTCGAACGCCGGCTCGGTGGCCACGTTGACGACGAACTCGCCGGTCGCCTCGATGTTGTTCAGCGTGTCCTTGCGCCCCACGGAGGTGAACGCCAGCATCGCGGGGTCGGTGCTGACGACCGTGAAGAACGAGTGGGGCGCGAGGTTGTCGACGCGTTGCGCCGACCGGCTGCTGACCCACGCGATGGGCCGCGGCACCACCGAAGCGGTCATCAGCCGGTACGCCGCACCGGCGCGCATCCGCTCGGCCTGGGGGCCGTGCTGGACCGGGAGCTCGTGGCGCATCCCCCGACCCTACGGCCGCTCGCGCCGCCACCCCCGGCCGACCCATACTGGGCCATGCTCACCCGCTTCGTCGGCACCGTCTTCTACGCCGACCTCTCCGTCGGCCTCGACCTCTTCGTCGACGGCCTGGGGATGACCGTCGTGCACCGCGACGGCGACCTCGCGGTCCTCGAACGCGACGGCGCGAAGATCCAGCTCGTCCAGAACGCCGAGGCGGCGGCGCACTCCGAGCGGCCCGAGCTCGGGCTCGAGACCGACGACATCGAGGCTGTGTACCGCGACGTGGCCGCGCGCCGGCCGGACCTGCTGCACCCCAACCTGCCGACCGTGCGCCTGCGCCCTTGGGGCGCAAGGGAGTTCGCACTCCTCGACAGCACCACCGTATGCGTCGTCGTGCGGCAGTGGCCGGACGCGCCGAACACCTGACCGCTCAGACGGCGTCCGGCTCGAGGTCGAGGGCGATGTCGACGATCGGCGAGGAGTGGGTGAGCCCGCCCACGGACAGGTAGTCGACCCCGGTGTCGGCGTACTCGCGCGCCACCTCGAGCGTCAGGCCGCCAGTGGCCTCGATCTCCACCCTCTCGCCACTCCCCCGCACGGCCTGCACCGTCTCGCGCAGCAGCGCGGGAGACATGTTGTCGCACAGCAGAAACCGCGCCCCGGCAGCGACGGACTCGATCGCCTCGGCCGTCGTGGTGACCTCGACCTGCACGTCGACGTCCGGATAGGCCCGGCGAACGGCGTCGTAGGCGGCAGCGAGGCCGCCGGCGGCGAACTTGTGGTTGTCCTTGATCATCGCGACGTCGTACAGGCCCATCCGCTTGTTGGTGCCGCCGCCGCAGCGCACCGCGTACTTCTCCAGCGCCCGCAGCCCGGGGGTCGTCTTGCGGGTGTCGAGCACCGTGGCGCCCGTGTCCTCCAGCTCGTCGGCCCAGCGGCGGGTGTGCGTGGCCACCCCGGAGGTGCGCGACAGGACGTTCAGGATCGTCCGCTCGGCGACCAGGATGGTGCGAGCCGGGCCCCGCAGGGTGGCAAGCCGGTCCCCGCGCACCACGGTGTCACCCTCGGCCGCGAGCAGGTCGCACTCGACGGCACCGGTCCCCAGACGCCGGTCGACCGCGTCCAGGACGAGCGCCACCACCAGCAACCCCGACACCACCCCGCCGGCCCGGGCCACGACGTGCGCGACCCCCTGCTGCTCGGCCGGGATGGTGGCCAGCGTCGTCACGTCACGCCCACCACCGCCGTCCGAGGTCCCCAGGTCCTCGTCGAGCGCGCGCTCGACGACCAGTCGGGCGTCGGCCTCCGGGAACCCGAAACCCGGGCCGTGGCCGTTCACGCCCGCGCTCCCATCGGCTCGGCCACGGTCCGCTCGGCGACCACGAGCCGTCCGTCCGCGCCCCGGGTGACGCCCTGGTGCACGCGCCAACGCTCCTCCCGCTCGGGGAAGTCGGTCCGCACATGCCCCCCACGGGTCTCCTCGCGGCGCCGCGCCAGGAGGGCCAGCGCCTGCCCGAGGTGCAGCAGGTTGGTGGTCTCCCACGCGTCGGGGCCCGGGTCGGCCGACGCCACGGGGAGCTCCGCGAGCGCCGCCAGCTCGGCCTGCGCCCCGGCCGTCGACCCGGCACTGCGCAGCGGGCCGCATCCCCGGGTCATGGTGCGCTGCAGCTCGACCCGCAGGCGGCGGTCGAGCAGATCGCTGCCCGGCACGTCGCGCCCCTCACCGGTCACCCCCACCGGCTCCCGCGCCGCGAGGTCGCCGGCCTCGAGCCGGGCCGTGACGTCGTCGGCGATGCGGTGCGCGAAGACCAGCCCCTCGAGCAGGCTGTTCGACGCGAGCCGGTTGGCCCCGTGGACCCCCGTGCACGAGACCTCGCCACAGGCGTAGAGCCCGTCGACCGAGGTGCGCCCGCGCAGGTCGGTCTCGACGCCCCCGGAGGCGTAGTGCTGCGCCGGCGCCACCGGCAGCAGGTCGACCGCGGGGTCGAAACCCAGCTCACGGCACCGCGCGACGATCGAGGGAAACCGCTCCTCGAGGAACGCCGCACCCAGGTGCCGGGCGTCGAGCCACACGTGGTCGAGGCCACGCTCGCCCATCACGTCGAGGATGCCGCGCGCCACGATGTCGCGCGGAGCGAGGTCGGCCAGCTCGTGCCGGCCCTGCATGAAGCGGCGGCCGGTGTCGTCGACCAGGAAGGCGCCCTCGCCCCGCACGGCCTCCGAGATCAGCGGCTGCTGCCCGGTCGAGCCCTCCCCCAGGAAGAGCACGGTGGGGTGGAACTGCACGAACTCGAGGTCGGTCACGCGGGCCCCGGCCCGCAACGCTGCCGCCATCCCGTCGCCGGTCGCCACAGGCGGGTTGGTCGTGGAGGTGTAGATCTGCCCCAGCCCCCCGGTGGCCAGGACGACGGCCCGCGCCCGGGCGGCCCCGACCCCGTCGCGCTGCCCCTCGCCGATGACGTGCAGGGTGACCCCGCACACCGCGCCGTCGGCCGCGGTCATCAGGTCGACGACCAGCGCGTGCTCGACGACCTCGATGCCCGGGTCGTCGCGCACCTGCTGCAGCGCGGCGATGAGAGCCCGGCTGATCTCGGCGCCCGTGGCGTCACCGCCCGCGTGCGCGATGCGGTCCCGGTGGTGCCCTCCCTCGCGGGTCAGCTTGATCTCACCGCCGTCGTCGAGGTCGAAGTGCGCGCCGAGCGCCACGAGCTCGCGCACCCGGTCGGGACCCTCGGTGACCAGGGCCCGCACCGCCTCGACGTCGCACAGCCCGGCCCCGGCCACCAGGGTGTCGTCGAGGTGCTCCTGGGGGGTGTCCTCGGGGTGCAGCGCCGCCGCGATGCCGCCCTGCGCCCACGCCGTCGAGCCCGCCGACAGCACGGTCTTGGTCACCAGCAGCACCCGGTCGACCCGCTCGCGCAGCCGCAGGGCGCAGGTGAGCCCGGCGATGCCGGAGCCCACCACGACCACGTCGGCGGTGGTGGTCCAGCCGGGGGCGGCGGCCGCCAGGCGGCGCGGGAGCACGACGGGGAGCTCGTTCATGGGGCGGCCTCAGACCTCGGCGCGGGCGGCGGGGACGTCGGAGAACACGTCGATGGCCCCGCCGCCGGGCCCGACGACGACCGGGGTGTTGTCGATGAGGCGGGTCGTGCCGATCCGGGCCGCGACCGCCAGCAGCGCCTCGCCGCGGTACCACTCGGGCACGTCGGCCAGGGTCTGCGGGTGCACCAGGACCAGGTAGTCGACCAGGGCCAGCGGCTCCTCGACGACCACCTCGCGGGCGGCGCGCCGCACCGCCGACGGACCGAACGGCGCGGCATCCGCCCCGGCGCGCAGGGCGCGGCTGAGGCACAGCGCCACCTCGCGGTCGGAGGCGGTGAGGTAGGTGTTGCGGCTGCTCATCGCCAGCCCGTCGGGCTCGCGCACGGTCGGCACCGAGACGACGTCGACCGGGAAGTCGAGGTCGCGCACCATCCGCCGGATGAGCAGCAGCTGCTGGGCGTCCTTCTGGCCGAAGTACGCACTGCGGGCGGCGGTGAGGTGCAGCAGCTTGCCGACCACGGTGAGCACGCCGTCGAAGTGCCCCGAGCGCGACGCGCCCTCGAGCACCTCGCCGAGCGGCCCGGCCGACACCCGCACCCCGGGGTCGCCGTCGGGGTACACCACGTCGGGCGTGGGGGCGAACACCACGTCGACGCCGGCGTCGCGGCAGATGGCCATGTCGTCGTCGAACGTGCGGGGGTAGCGCGAGAGGTCCTCCTTGGGCCCGAACTGCAGCGGGTTGAGGAAGATCGTCACGATCACGTGGTCGTGCTGGCTGCGCGCGGCCCGGATGAGCTGCGCGTGCCCCTCGTGCAGGGCGCCCATCGTCATCACGGCGGCGACGTCGCGGCTCGGCAGCGCCTCGCGGGCGGCCTTGAGCTCGTCGCGGGTGTGCGCGACGACGGGGGTGGCGGTGGTGATGGTCACTCAGCGCTCCTGGTCGGAGAGGACGTCGAGGAGGGGCTCGGCGGCCGCCGGGCGGAGCCGGCCGGCGTCGAGCGCCCGCAACGCGGTGGCCCGGGCGAGCGCCACGTAGGTCCTCCGGATCTCGGGCGCGAGCCGGTCGAGCTCGCGCAGGTGGTCACTCACGGTACCCACGTCGCCGCGCGAGACCGGGCCGGTGAGGGCGGCGTCACCCATCCGCAGCGCGTTGTCGAGCGCGGCGTGCAGCAGCGGGGCCAGGACGCGGCGCGGCTCGGACACCCCGGCGCGGGTCAGCAGCTCCATCGCCTCGGCCGTCAGCGTGACGAGGTGGTTCGCGCCGTGCGAGAGCGCCGCGTGGTAGGCCACCCGTTCCTCCTCGGCCACGGCCTGCGGCGTCCCGCCCATCTCGAGGACCAGCGCCTCGGCCACCGGCGCGAGCTCGGGGTCGGTGGTCACCCCGAAGACGCAGTCGACGAGCCGGTCGAGGTCCATCGCGGTGCCGGTGAAGGTCATCGCCGGATGCAGCGCCAGGCCGAAGGCGTGGTGGGCGCGCACCGGGTCGAGCACCGCGGTGCCGAAGCGGCCGCTGGTGTGCACCACGAGCTGGCCGGCCTGCCAGGCGCCGGTGGCCGAGAGCCCCGCGACGAGGTCGGCGAGCGCGTCGTCGGGGACGGCCAGCAGCACCAGCTCGGCGCCGGCCACGACGGTGGCCACGTCGACGACCGGCACACCCGGCAGCAGCGACGCGGCCCGCTCCCGGCTGGCCTCGGAGACGGCGTAGACGCCGGTGACCCGGTGTCCGGCCCGCGCCAGGGCCGCGCCCAGCACCGCGCCGACCCGGCCCGCACCGACGACCCCGACGGTCAGGCGGGCGGGGTGCTCCATGCCGTCCACGAGCCAGAACGCTACCCCCGGCCCCGGCATCCCGAACGGCGGCACCGGCACGCGACCCCAGACCCGTCCGCGGCCACGAAGTCGAACGGGCCCAGTTGACAAGCACGCTTGACATTGGAAAGGGCGCTTGTCATGGTGGGGCCATGGACACGATCACCCCCACGGCACCCCGCCGTCTCTCCTGGTTCAACGTCGCCTACCTCACGGTCCTCCTGGCCGGCGGCCTCTGGTGCGCCGCGACCGGGGTGTGGCCGATGGCGGTGGTCCTCCTCGCCGGCGCGACGCTGATGGGCGTCGTCATCCGCCGGGCGCTGCACGGTCAGGGCACCGACACCCGACGCCTGGATGCCGTCCAGCCGTTCGACGAGCGCGAGCGGGCCGCCTCCACCTGGTCCTTCGCCGTCGTAGGCCGCGTCGCCCTGGTGGCACTGACCGCACTGTTCGTCGCCCAGGTCGCCCTGCGCCGGGTCGACCTCGTCGTGGCGGTCGGCCTGGTCCTGCTCACGGCCGTCTGGGGGGTAGCCATCCGCGTCGCCCTGCGGCGGGCCTGACCGGTGGACAACGAGATCCGCCGGCTGCGCACCGAACGGGGGCTGTCGCAGGCCGCCCTCGGCGAGGCGCTCGGCGTCTCCCGGCAGACCGTCAACTCGCTCGAGGCCGGCCGCTACGACCCGTCGCTGCCGCTGGCCCTGGTCCTGGGCCGGTTCTTCGGCCTGCCCGTCGAGGAGCTGTTCCACCTGCCCGACGACGCCTTCGGGCGCCGGTAGCGTGCGCCGGATGGAGCCGTTCCCCTGGCGCGACGCGTGGCAGCAGGCGCTCTACGGCGCGTCCGGCTTCTACCGCCGCGCGGACGGGCCGGCCCGGCATTTCACGACCTCCAGCCACCACCCGCTCGGTGCCGTCTTCGCCGAGGGGGTCCTCGCGCTCGCGGACCGGGAGCACGCCACCCACGTGGTCGACGTCGGCGCCGGTCGCGGCGAGCTCGTCACCGCGCTGCACCGGCTCCGCCCGGGCCTGCGGCTGACCGGGGTCGACGTCGTGGAGCGCCCGCCAGGCCTGCCCGCCGACGTCGCGTGGCTGGTTTCCCCTGGGGGCACCGACCTGCCCGACGCCCTGCGCAACCTCGACGACGTGCTGGTCGTGGCGCACGAGTGGCTCGACGTCGTCCCGTGCACCGTCGCCGAGGTCGGCCCCGACGGCGCCCTGCGCACCGTGCTCGTCGACCCCGCGACCGGCGCGGAGTCCCTCGGCGACCCGCTCGACGGGGCAGACCTGGCCTGGTGCACGCGACACGCGGCATCCGACGCGCTCGAGGCGGGCGAGCGCGTCGAGGTCGGGCGCGAGCGCGACCTCGCGTGGGCCGGGCTGCTCGGGCGCATCCGCTCCGGCACGGCCCTGGCGGTCGACTACGGCCACACCCGGTCCACCCGTCCCCCGTACGGCACCCTCGTCGGCTACCGCGACGGCACGACCGTGCCGCCCGTCCCCGACGGCTCCTGCGACGTCACCGCGCACGTGGCCGTCGACAGCCTCGAGCAGGACGAGCGGCTGACCCAGCGCGAGGCCCTCCTCGGGCTCGGGCTCGCCGCCACCGCGCCACCGATCGCGCTGGCCCGCACCGACCCGCCGGCCTACCTCGCGGGCCTGGCCCGGGCGTCGGCCGTCACGGCCCTGACCGCCCGCGATGGCCTCGGCGACTTCCACTGGGTGCTGCGCCGCATCGCGGCCCCGGTGCCGACAGGGCGCGCGCCCGGTGCGGCACACTGACCGGGTGACCTCCGACGCCCCCGCCGAGCCGCGCGCGCTCGACGTCGCGCTCGGGGCCGGTGGCCTCGCCACGGCCGACATGGTCCTCAACATCGGGCCGCAGCACCCCGCGACCCACGGCGTGCTCCGGCTCAAGGTCGTGCTCGACGGCGAGCGCATCCTCAGCGCCGAGCCCGTCGTCGGGTACATGCACCGGGGCGCCGAGAAGCTGTTCGAGGTGCGCGACTACCGGCAGATCACCGTGCTGGCCAACCGCCACGACTGGCTCTCGGCGTTCTCCTCCGAGCTGGGGGTGGTGCTCGGGGTCGAGCAGATGCTCGGGATGGAGGTCCCCGAGCGCGCGGTGTGGCTGCGGACCCTGCTGGCCGAGATGAACCGCGTTCTCTCGCATCTGATGTTCCTCGGCTCCTACCCGCTCGAGCTCGGCGCCATCACCCCGATCTTCTACGCCTTCCGCGAGCGCGAGGAGCTCCAGGCCGTCATGGAGGAGGCCTCCGGCGGCCGGATGCACTACATGTTCAACCGCGTCGGCGGCCTCAAGGAGGACGTGCCCGCCGGCTGGCTCGGCCGGGTCGCGCAGGCCCTGGCGGCGGTGCGCCGACGACTGCCCGACCTCGAGTCGATGCTGGTCGGCAACGAGATCCTGCTCGCCCGCACCCGCGGGATCGGCGTGCTGGATGCCGCCACCGTGCTCGACTACGGCGTCTCGGGGCCCATCGCCCGCGCCAGTGGGGTCGACCTGGACCTGCGCCGCGACGACCCCTACCTGGCCTACGGGGAGCTCTTCGCCCCCGGCGGCCCGGGCCGGGTCGTCACCCGCCCCGAGGGCGACTGCCTGGCGCGCCTGGAGGTGCTGCTCGAGCAGGCGCACGTGAGCCTCGACCTGGCCGGCGCCTGCCTCGACCGCCTGCACTCGCTGCCCGCGGGGCCGGTGAACCAGCGCCTGCCCAAGGTCCTGAAGGTGCCCGAGGGCGAGCTCTACACCGCCACCGAGAACCCCTTGGGGCTCAACGGCTACTACCTGGTCTCGCGGGGCGAGAAGACGCCGTGGCGGCTCAAGCTGCGCTCGGCCTCGTTCGGCAACGTGCAGGTGCTCAGCGAGGTGCTCCCCGGCTGCGTGGTCGCCGACATGGTCGCCGTGCTCGGCTCGATGTTCTTCGTCGTCGGCGACGTCGACAAGTAGCCGGCGTCCCGGCCCCGCGCCCTCGTCGGCGCGCGGGCGTCAGGCGTCGGTGGGCCGGTCGTCGCGGGGGCGGTCGACGCGGGCACGGTCGTCGCCGTCACCCTCGTCGCGCTCGTCGCGGTCGTCGATGCGGCACCAGGACTGTGCGAGCATCCCGCACACCGTGAGGACCAGGGACGCCAGCAGCGCGAGCCCGAAGGACAGCAGCCTCTCCTGGTTGGCGACCAGGGACAGGTCGCCCACCAGCACCCCGAGCTGGCCCAGGTACCACCCCGTGGCGGCCGCCCCGGTGAGCGCCGCCGCCTGCGCGAGCACCAAGGCCCGGGCCGCGCGCAGCGCCTCGACCGAGGTCCGGCGCCCGCTGCGCAGGTGGCGGCGCACCGGCCGGGCGATCCACAGCACCAGCGCGCCCATCACCACGAGCAGCGCCAGGGCCGGCCACGCGGGTCGCTGCAGCAGCGACCCGTCGCTGGTGACGACCAGACCGATGCCGTAGCCCAGGACGACGGTCACCGCCGCCACGACGAACAGGGTCTGGATGCGGACGCCGTGACGGCTCACGCGAGGTCCTCCGGATCAGGGGTGGCGGCGAGGGGTGCGGGTCGCACTCCGGTGGTGTCGAGTCCGGCCGCGAGGTCCGCCACGGGCACCACGGCGTCGCCCACGCGCAGCACGGCGTCGGGGTCGGCGTCGAGCCAGGGCACGAGGACGAAGGCGCGCTCGGCCGCGCGCGGGTGCGGCAGCGTCAGCCACGGCCGGTCGGACACGACGTCGGTGCCGCCCACGGGGTCGCCGTACTGCACGAGGTCGAGGTCGAGGGTGCGTGCGCCCCAGCGCACCTCGCGGGTCCGGTCGAAGGCGCCCTCCACCCCGTGCAGGGCGCGCAGCAGCGAGCCGGGCGACAGCGCGGTGCGGGCCAGCACCACGGCGTTGACGTAGACGGGCTGGTCGGGGCCGCCGACGGGGTCGGACTCGACGAAGGCCGAGCGCGCCACCACCTGGACGGCCGGGTGGTGCGCGAGGGCCTCGACGGCCGAGGCCGCGGTCTCGGCCGGGCTGCTGGAGCCCCACGGGAGGTTGGCCCCCACCGCCACCACCACCGGCACCGGCTCGCGCCGGCGGGTGACCCGCACCTCGACGTCGTCGAACGGCACCCCCACCGGTGCCTGCGGCTTGTGCACCGTGACCGTCACCTCGTCGACGGCCGCGTGAGCCAGCGCGTCGTGCGCCACGGCGGCCGCCAGCGCCTCGATGAGGTCGAAGGGCGGGCCCTCGATGCGCGCCAGCGCGCTCGCTCCGATCTCGCCGTAGTTGACGGTGTCGGCGAGGTCGTCGCTGCGCCCGGGAGCGGTGAGGTCGACGGCCAGCTCGACGTCGACGACGAAGTCCTGGCCGTCGCGCTTCTCGTGCTCGAAGACGCCGTGGAAGCCGCGCCCACGCACGCCGCGCAGCACGATCCGGTCGCGGGCCGTCCCGGCGGCGCTCACTCGGGCTCCCCGTCGGCCATCAGCGCCTGGGCCACGTCGAGGGCGTCGACCGCCGCCGCCACGTCGTGCACCCGCACCCCCCACGCCCCGCAGCCGGCGGCGTAGGCAGTGGTGACGGCGGTGGCCACGTCACGCTCGAGGGGGGCGCGCTCGGCGCCGGCCGCGCGCCCCACCCGGCCGAGGAAGGCCTTGCGGGAGGTGCCCACGAGCACCGGCAGCCCGAGGTCGACCAGCTCGCCGAGGCGGCGCAGGACCTCCCAGTTGTGCGCGGCGGTCTTCGCGAAGCCGAAGCCCGGGTCGAGGACGAGGCGCGACCGCGGCACACCGGCGGCCTCGATGGCCTCGACCCGCTCGGCGAGCTCGCGGCGCACGTCGGCCACGACGTCGCCGTACACCGCGCGCGACTGCATCGAGGTGCTGTGTCCGCGCCAGTGCATGACGACCAGCGGCACCTCGCGCTCGGCGACCAGCGGCACCATCTCGGGGTCGGCCAGGCCCCCCGAGACGTCGTTGACCAGCGTGGCCCCGGCGTCCAGGGCGGCGGCGGCGACGCCGGAGCGCATGGTGTCGACCGAGACCGGGCCGAGCTCGGCCAGGGCCTCGACGACCGGTAGCACCCGCCGCAGCTCCTCGGCCTCGCTGGGCCGCTCGGCGCCCGGGCGGGTCGACTCCCCGCCCACGTCGAGCACGTCGGCGCCCTGCGCCCGGAGCACCCGCCCGTGCTCCAGCGCGTCGGACGGCTGGAACCAGGCCCCCCCGTCGCTGAACGAGTCCGGGGTGACGTTGACGACGCCCATCACGACGGGGCGGCCGGCGCGGCCGCTGGGGAGCCCGACGGCTCCGGTCATCGCTTCCCGCCGAGCAGGAGCGCCATCGCCTCCGCCCGCGTGGCCGGGTCGCGCAGCTGGCCGCGCACGGCCGAGGTGATGGTGCGCGAGCCCGGCTTCTGGACACCACGCATCGACATGCACAGGTGCTCGGCCTCGACGACCACGATGACGCCCTGGGCGCCGAGGTGCGTGACCAGCGCGTCGGCGACCTGGGTGGTGATCTGCTCCTGCACCTGGGGGCGCCGGGCGAACACCTCGACCAACCGGCCCAGCTTGCTGAGGCCGGTGACCTTGCCGTCGGCGGCCGGGATGTAGCCGATGTGCGCCACGCCGTGGAAGGGCAGCAGGTGGTGCTCGCACGTCGAGTACATCGGGATGTCCCGCACGATCACGAGCTCCTCGTGCTCGATCGCGAAGGTCTTCGACAGCACCTCGGCCGGGTCCTGGCGCAGGCCGGCGTAGAGCTCGACAGCGGCCTTGGCGACCCGGGCCGGGGTCTCGAGGAGACCGTCACGGTCGGGGTCCTCGCCGATGGCGATCAGGAACTCGCGCACCGCCGCCCGCGCGCGCGGGACGTCGACCGGCGGGTGGACGAAGGAACCGGCGGGACCGGCGGGATCAGGGTTCGACACGACCGCCCTCGGGGATCTCGATGACCTCGGTCGGCGGGTGCTCGTCCGGGGTGGTCTTGGCACCGACGGCGGCCTGCGCGTCGATGGCGGCCTGGGTCTGCGGGTCGCCGGGGGTGACGGTGGCACCCTGCGGCGCCCCGGAGCCGTTGCGCCCGTTCATGGCGGCGGCCTCGGCCGGGGTCAGGACCGGGGGGATGTTCGAGAGCGTGCGGTGCTCGCTGGACAGCCACGTGGGGCGCGCCGGGCGCTTGTGGATGTCCTTGAACAGCTCGGCCAGCTCGGCGGCGTTGAGGGTCTCCTTGTCGAGCAGCTCGAGGACGAGCCGGTCGAGGAGGTCGCGGTTGTCGTTGACGACGTGCCACGCCTCGTCGTGCGCGGTGTCGACGAGCTTGCGGACCTCCTCGTCGACGATGGCGGCGACCTGCTCGGAGTAGTCGCGCTGGTGGCCCATGTCGCGGCCGAGGAAGGGCTCGCCCTGGCTCTGGCCGAGCTTGATGGCGCCGACCCGCTCGCTCATCCCGTACTCGGTGACCATCTTGCGGGCCATGGCGGTGGCCTTCTCGATGTCGTTCGCCGCCCCGGTGGTGGGGTCGTGGAAGATGATCTCCTCGGCCACGCGCCCGCCGAGGGCGTACGCGAGCTGGTCGAGGATCTCGTTGCGGGTGGTGGAGTACTTGTCGTCGAGCGGCAGCACCATCGTGTAGCCAAGGGCGCGCCCGCGCGGCAGGATCGTGACCTTGGTGACGGGGTCGGTGTGGTTCATCCCCGCCGCCACCAGGGCGTGGCCGCCCTCGTGGTAGGCCGTGATCTTGCGCTCCTTGGCCGACATGATGCGGGTGCGCTTCTGCGGGCCCGCGATCACGCGGTCGATGGCCTCGTCGAGGACCTCGTCGTCGATGAGCTTCTTGTCGGTGCGCGCGGTGAGCAGCGCGGCCTCGTTGAGGACGTTGGCCAGGTCGGCACCGGTGAATCCGGGGGTGCGCCGCGCGACGGCCAGCAGGTCGACGTCGGAGGCCATCGGCTTGCCCTGCGCGTGCACCTGGAGGATCTTGTGCCGCCCGATCATGTCGGGGTTCTCGACACTGATCTGGCGGTCGAAACGGCCCGGGCGCAGCAGCGCGGGGTCGAGGATGTCGGGGCGGTTGGTGGCGGCGATGAGGATGACGTTGGTCTTGACGTCGAAGCCGTCCATCTCGACGAGCAGCTGGTTCAGGGTCTGCTCGCGCTCGTCGTGGCCGCCGCCCATCCCCGCACCGCGGTGGCGGCCGACGGCGTCGATCTCGTCGACGAAGACGATGGCGGGCGCGTTCGACTTGGCCTGCTCGAACAGGTCGCGCACCCGGGAGGCACCGACGCCGACGAACATCTCCACGAAGTCCGAGCCGGAGATCGAGTAGAACGGCACGCCGGCCTCACCGGCGACGGCCCGCGCCAGCAGGGTCTTGCCGGTACCGGGCTGGCCGTAGAGCAGCACGCCCTTGGGGATCTTGGCGCCGACGGCGAGGAACTTGGCCGGCTCGCGGAGGAACTCGACGATCTCCTGGAGCTCCTCGACGGCCTCGTCGGCCCCGGCGACGTCGGCGAAGGTGACCTTGGGGGTGTCCTTGGTGGCGAGCTTGGCCCGGGACTTGCCGAACTGCATGACCCGCGAGCCGCCGCCCTGGGCCTGGCTCATCAGCCACCAGAAGAGGCCGACGAGCAGCAGGACGGGGAAGAAGCTGATGAAGATCGTCCAGAAGGTGCTGTCGCCCTGGACCTTGTCGTCGTAGCCGTCGGGCAGGTTCGTCTTGAGCTCGCTGACCAGGCTGTCGGCGCGCGCGTCGACGTACTCGGCACGGACCTTCGTGGCGTCCTTGACGTTCGTGGCCGGGTCGGAGAAGGTCTGGCCGTCCTTGAGGTCGAGGGTCAGGACGTTGTCGGTGGACATGACCGCCGAGTCGACCTTCTTCTCGGTGATGAGCTTCTCGGCCTGGGACGTCGTGATCGTGGTGTAGCCGCCGTCGCCACCGGTGGTGAAGACGACCAGCAGCAACACGAGCGCGGCGAGGACCCAGAACACCGGGGCCTTGAGAATGCGTTTGAAGTCCATCTGGCCACGGGGCTCACGCCCCGACCTCCTGCTCGTCGTCATCTGGCCCGGGGGTCACGCCGTCCGGACTGGTACACGCTAGCAACGAGCCCGCGGGTGCGCGTGTTCCGCAGGGTTCGACGACGGTCAGCTGTAGACGTGGGGGGCGAGGGTCCCGACGACCCGCAGCCCGCGGTACGCCTCGGCGTAGTCGAGGCCGTAGCCGACCACGAACTCGTTGGGGATGTCGAAGCCGACCCAGGCCACGTCGACCTGGACCTTGGCCGCATCGGGCTTGCGCAGCAGGGTGCAGATCTCGACCGAGGCGGGGCTGCGCGACTCGAGGTTGGACTTGATCCACGACAGCGTCAGGCCCGAGTCGATGATGTCCTCGACGATCAGCACGTGGCGGCCGGTGATGTCGCCGTCGAGGTCCTTCAGGATGCGCACGACGCCGCTGGACTTGGTGCCCGACCCGTAGGACGACACGGCCATCCAGTCGACCGGCACGCTGCCCGGCAGGGCCCTCATCAGGTCGGCCATCACCATGACGGCCCCCTTGAGCACGCCGACCAGCAGGAGGTCCTGGCCCTCGTAACGTTCGGTGATGTAGCCCGCGAGCTCCTCGAGCCGGGCGTGGATCTCCTCCTCGGTGATGAGGACTCGTTCGAGATCTGCTCCCATGTGGGCGGCGTCCACTGCGGCTCCTGGTCGGGCTGGGGGGTGGTGGGCCCTAGTCAACCCGATCGGGACGGGCGATGGACACCCGCCCGCCGGATCTCCTCACCCGCAGTCCCCCGGGCACGTGCACGGCGCCCTGGCCGTGCCAGTGCGTGAGGAGCCGGTCACAGGCGTCGGTGTGACGGCTCGACAGCTGCCCGGCCGGGGCGCCGGCGGCCACGAGGAGCCGGCGCCAGGTGCGGGTGCGCACGGCGCGGGGCAGGGCCGCGAGTGCCTCGACCCGCCACGGCGCCGCACCCAGGCCCGCCACGGCCCCGTCGGCGAGGGTGTCGAGGTGGTCGGCGTCCTCGCGCAGCTGGGCGGCGCTGCGGGCCAGCGCGGCGCCCAGCCCGGGCCCGAGCTGGGCCTCGAGGTCGGCCAGGGCCCGGCGGGCGCGCACCCGGGCGAAGGCGGGGTCCTCGTTCATCGGGTCGTCCCACCAGGTCAGCCCCTCGGCGGCGCAGGCGGCCCGGGTCTGCGCGCGGGTGACCACGAGCAGCGGGCGCCGGTAGCGCCCGCGAGCGGGCGGCATCCCGGCCAGGCTGCGGGCGCCGCTTCCGCGGGCGAGCCCCAGCAGCACCTGCTCGGCCTGGTCGTCGCGGGTGTGGCCGAGCAGCACCAGGCGGGCTCCGTGCTCGTCGGCGGCGGCGTCGAGCGCGCGGTAGCGGGCGGCGCGCGCGGCCGCCTCGAGCCCGCCGGACCCGCCCCCGGGCCCGGTCGGCGGGCACGACACGACCTGCACCGGGTCGAGCCCGAGGTCGGCGAGCCGCCGACCCACCGTGTCGGCGACCTCGCGCGAGCCACCCTGCAGGCCGTGGTCGACGACGACGGCACCCACCCGGACACCGGCCGGGCCGGACGCCTGCCGGGCGGCGTCGGCCAGGGCCAGCGAGTCGGCTCCCCCGCTGCAGGCGACGAGCGCCAGGTCACCGGGGTCGCACTCGGCCAGGGCGGCTCGCACGGCCGAGCGCACGGCGGCGACGGCGGGATGCGGCCTGCCCCACGCGCGCGTCATCGGGCCCTCACGGCCCCATCATCCCGGACGGGTCGGGTCAGGCGTGGACGCGGCGGACCCAGGCCAGCGGGTCCGCGATCTCCTGCGGCTGCGGCAGGGTTTCGGGCGAGGTCCACACGGCGTTGAAGCCGTCGACCCCGACCTTCTCCTGCACGGCCCGGACGAACACGGCGCCGTCGTGGTACTGGCGCATCTTGGCCTCGAGCCCCAGCAGCCTGCGCAGCAGCCGGTCGGCGGAGCCGGCGCCCTTGCGGCGGGTCGTGAACTTGGCGCGGATGGCGGCCACGGTCGGGATGTGGGCCGGCCCCACGTCGTCCATCACGACGTCGGCGTGCCCCTCGAGCAGCGACATGACGGCGGTGAGACGGGCCAGCTGGTCGCGCTGCTCGGGGGTGGTGAAGAGCTCGGCGACGCCGGTGCTGCCCTCGGAGAACAGCTCGGGCAGGCGCTCGGTGATGCGCGAGACGATCTCGTGCATCCGCTCCTGGTCGGGGGCCAGGTCGACCGCGAGGTGGCGGGCCTGCGCGATGACGTGCTCGCGCAGCCACGGGTTGGCGGTGAACTGCACGCGGTGGGTCTCCTCGTGCATGCAGACCCAGGTCCGGAAGTCGGCGGGGTCGACCGCCAGCTCGCGCGCGGTCGCCATCAGGTTGGGGGCGACGAGCAGCAGGCTGGGGGTGCCGTCGGGCGCGAGGTCGTACTGGCCGAGGACCTTGCTGGCCATGAACGCGAGCAGCGCCCCGGACTCGGCGCCGGTGACCTTGCCGCCCACGGCCTGGGCCGCGGGGCCCGGGGCGGTGCCCCGGCGCTGCACGAGGGCCTCGACCGCGGGCTCGAGCAGGGCCGCCATCGAGTCGACGTTGAGCGAGATCCAGGTCGCCCGGTCCACGACCAGGGCATCGGGCGCGTCGGGCGGGGTGTGCAGCCGGGCGGTCTCGGCGACCGGGCCGCGAGCGGAGCGCGCGGCGGCGCGGATGGCGGCGACCTCGGCCTTCGCCTCCGCCGGCGAGACCACCGGGCCGGCCGGGACGAGAGCTCGACCCGTCGTCTTCGCGAACTCCCAGTCGACGTATGCCACGCGCTCAGCCTCTCATCACGACGGTCACCGACAACCGCATCGGGTGAGGGCGGCCACGATCCGGTCCAACGCGGCGCGGGCTCGCAGCGTTCCGTCGAAGGTCTGGGCGAACCCGTCGACCTGGACGACGAAGAGCAGCGGGCGGCCCTGCACGGTGGTGGTCGTCCCCGCGAGCGAAGAGCCCTGGCGCAGGGTGCCGGTCTTGGCCCGTGGCACCCCGAGGACGTCGGCGGTCGCCTTCTCGGTGAACCGACCGGCGAGGGTCCCCTCGAGGCCCGAGACCGGCAGCCCCGCGACCACGCTGCGCAGCGGCTCGGAGCCGCCTTCCACGGCTCGGGCCAGCACCGCCGAGAGGGTGACCGGGGCGACGGCCTGGCCGGGGCTCAGGCCGCTGGCGTCCTTGAGCACGAGGCCAGGGACGGGGATCCCGTCGGCCTCGAGGCGGCCGCGGATGAACGCGGCGTTGTCGCCGGCCGCTCGGGTGGGGGCGCCGGCGGTGGCGGCCGCCTGGCGCACCAGGCTCTCGGCCAGGGTGTTGTCACTGACGGCGAGCGCGTGGCCGAGCAGCTCGCCGTACGTGGCCGACTCCACCCTGCCGAGCACCTCGGCCCCCTCGGGTGCGGGCGCGGTCCAGGTGTCGGCCGGCGCGAGGGTGGCCTGTACGCCACGCTCGGCCAGCCGTGCCACCAGCGCGCGGGCGACCGCGGCCTCGGGCACGGTGGGCGCCGGCCGCAGCGGGCGGGCCTGCAGGGTGCTCAGACCGGTCATCACCACTGGCCCGGCGAAGCCGTCGCGCACGTCGTTGCGGACCCAGGTGGGAGGGATGCGCGGGCCGGGGGCGAACGAGAGGTCCAGCCGCAGCCGCACCGTCGTGCGCCCGCGAGGCCGCAACGCCGCGGCCACCTGGTCGGCCAGGTCGGCCAGGCCGGCCCGGCCCTCGACGGCGTCGGGGTCGCCGGCCGTCGGGGACAGCAGCATGTCGCCCTTCACGACCAGCACCAGGTCGGGGGAGCCGGGCGGGGCCACAACCGTCGTGGGGATGCGGGCCCCGA
Source organism: Nostocoides sp. Soil756 (assembly GCF_001428065.1). GTDB lineage: Bacteria > Actinomycetota > Actinomycetes > Actinomycetales > Dermatophilaceae > Phycicoccus. The sequence goes on along the minus strand of NZ_LMSE01000004.1, from coordinate 118,707 downwards.
GGTCGAGGGTGTCGGTGATCGCCACGGCCGCCAGCAGCTTCGCCGTGGACGCCGGCACCCGCGCCTCGGTGGGGCGCACCCCGAGGAGCTCGGTACCGGTGACCCCGTCGCGCACGCTCATCCCGAGGTGGCCGGCCAGCTCCGGGTCGGTGGCGGCCGCGTCCACCGCCGCACGGAGGCCGTCGGTGGTGGGCACAGAGGCGTCGGCAGCGGCGGCGCGCAACGCGGGGGCCGAGCGGCCCGGCGTCGGCAGCACGACCGGGGCGGGGCTGCCCGACACCGTGGGCGTCGGCACGAGACCGGGGCGGTCGAGGGTCAGGATCCCGGGGGCCACGTCGAGGACGTCCGCGGTCGCGTAGCCGCCGACGCCGAGGAGCGCGAGCGCCGTCAGGGACGCGACCATGACACGTCTCACCGACACTCCCTTCGTCCCCACGGCGATCCATGCGCCAGACTGTCGCTCGAGCCTAGGTCACGCAGCACAGCGCACTACGAGGGAGCAACACGCCGTGGAGTTCGACGTCACCATCGAGATCCCCAAGGGTCACCGCAACAAGTACGAGGTCGACCACGAGACGGGTCGCATCCGCCTCGACCGGATGCTCTTCACGGCGATGTCGTACCCGTCGGACTACGGCTACATCGAGGACACCCTCGGTGAGGACGGCGACCCGCTCGACGCGCTGGTCCTGCTCGACGAGCCGACCTTCCCCGGCTGCATCGTGCGGGCGCGCCCCATCGGGATGTTCCACATGCGCGACGAGGCGGGCGGCGACGACAAGATCCTGTGCATCCCCGCGGGCGACCCCCGCAAGGCGCACATCAGCGAGCTCGAGCACATCACCGAGTTCGACCGGCTCGAGATCCAGCACTTCTTCGAGACCTACAAGGACCTCGAGCCGGGCAAGTCGGTCCAGGGGGCCCACTGGGCGGGGCGCGAGGAGGCCGAGAGCTGCATCACCGAGGCGCTCGAGCGGGCCCGGGCAGCCGGCCTCACCACGGCCCGGTGGCGGATGCCCCCGCACGCCGAGATCCCGGCCCCGGCGGCCACCTCCGCGCACACCAGCGACGAGCTGGCCGCGGCCGCCGAGAAGGCGCGCGCCGAGCTGGCCACCAAGGACAAGCCGCTCAGCGACGACTGACCCCGCGGGCAACTTTTTCGCCCCATGCGGGAACCTTCACGGGGACACCGCAACCGTTCCGGTGCGTCCGTGAAGGTCCCGGTGCCAAGGTCGCGCTCGGATGCCCCCCGGCGCGCTCGGATGCCCCCCGGCGCGCTCGGATGCCCCCCGGCGCGCTCGCACGCCCCGGTTCGCCTGGGCAGTCAGCTCCGGCGCAGGACCAGCGGACTACCAGCCCCAGCTCCCGGGTTCGCCCTTGAAGGGGCCGACGACCCGGCTCGTGATCCAGCCGCCGTAGAAGCCGCCCGCCTGGGGCGTCACCACCTCGTCGTCGACGAGGCAGCGGTCCAGCGCCCCGGGCATCACGGCCACGTGGTCGAGCAGCACCTCGAAGCCCCGGGTGGGGCTTGGGTAGGTCCAGCCGGCGCGGGGGGCGACCACGCCGCCGCCCACCACGTCGTAGTACGCCGCCTCGCCCTTCCACTCGCAGTACGACGAGCCGGTGGCCGGGCGCAGCGCACCCTCGGCGAAGTCGGCGCTCGGCAGGTAGTACGTCGGGGGGTGGCTGGTCTCGAGGACGCGCAGGGGGCGGGTGCTCAGCGCGATCCGGACGCCGCCCAGCCAGACCTCGACCGACTCCCCGCTCGCATCGACGGCGGGCGGGCGGGGGTAGTCCCAGACGGACTCCTGGCCGGGGCCGGGGCGCAGCGGGCGGGGGCGAGGGCGGCTCATGCCACGTCATCCTCGTCGACGGTCGGCCGCAGCACCACGAGCCGCACGGGCCCGGCGCCCGTCACGCCGCTCCGTGCCCCGGGCCGGGGGCCGGTCACGGGTTGCACTCGGGGCAGTCGCCCGGGCTCGCGGTGCCCTCCCCGGCGGGGGTGCGGACCTCGTGCGAGCAGTGGGGGCACCGGTGCACGACGTGCGTCGGCCGCGCCGTGGTGGCACCGCAGGCGGAGCATGGCGCCCGGCCGGTGTGTTCCTCGGCGCCGAAGCCGGGTCGGCCGCACGCCGGGCAGTCCGTGTGCATCCGGTGGATGAGGTCGACGGCCGCGCGCCGGATGACGGCGTGCCGGTCCGGAGCCTGGTCGGCCCGCAGGTCGGTCTCGACGACGACCCGCGGCGACCAGCGGGCGGCGTGACGGACGGCGTCACGGAGCGCCCCTGGGGAGTCGACGCCCTTCGTGATGCCCGCGGATGCCGGGGCCGACGAGGACGGCGCGGCCGCCGGGTCGGGGCGGGCGATGACCCGCTGGTGCGACAGGTCCACCTCCGCCAGGATCCGGTCGAGGTCGGCATCGGCATCCGCGCCGGCGTCCACGGCCCAGGAACGCGCCCACGGGGCGGGGCCGGCTGCACGGCCCGTGATGGTCAGGTCGCGCTCGGTGTCGACGAGGACGAGCAGCTCGCGCTGGACGACCAGGAGCCCGGTGTCGGGGTCCGGGGTGAAGGTTCCCTCGGAGGCGAGGGCCAGGGGCAGCCGGGCCGCCGCGGCGCCCGCCCGCGCCTTGGCCACGGCCACGTCCTCGGCATCGCCCGGGCGCGGGACCTCGGGGGTGAAGGTGCCGAACCGGTCGGTGTCGACGGCGACCGGGATGACGTGCAGCCCGACGGCCGCGAACAGGTCTCCGACGACGTCGGCCTTGCCGTGCTGCGTGGCCATCACCAGCGGGCGGCCGACGTAGGGGTTCGGCACCGCGGGGGCGTGACGGTCGGTGACGGGCGTGGTGTCGATGCTGTTCATGACTGCTCCTGCGGGAGGGGTACGGGCTCGGGCCGGATTCTCGGGGACGGCGCGCTCCCCCGGGACGGCGCGGGGGTGGGGCCGGCGCCATCCGCCTCCTGCCACCGGGACCAGGTCAGCTCGGGGCGCAGGACGCTCACGGTGTCGTCGTCGAGGGCCATGACGGTGATCCACCGGTTGACCACGAGGTTGCGCAGGACCTCGTGCCGGCCGATGACGGCACCGATGGCCTCCGGGGCCGCGGCGACGAGGGCGCTCAGCCGGAGCGGCTCGTGGACGAGGGCATCCGGGTTTCCGAGGGCCGGGTCGTCGGTGAACAGCGCCTGCCAGGGCAGCCCGACCCGCAGGTCGCCGCGGGCGCCGGTGACGACCCCGACGTCGCCGACGACGTTGTGGGTGGTCTTGTCGCCCGCGCCCAGGCTCGAGGGGGCCAGGGCCGAGAAGTTGTACTGCGCGTTGATCCACTGCGCGACCACGAGCGGTGCGGTCAGGAGCTGCTCGAGGATCTCGCCGTGGGGGTCGAGGGCGGCGTCGTAGGAGTGCAGGAACACCCGGCCCTGCAGGTCCACGCCGCGGGTGAGCGACCGCGGCCCGATGACCAGCGCCGCGTTCCCCGCGAGGCCCCACTCCGGCGTCGGCTCGGACCAGTCCGCCGCCCGGTCGGCCAGACCGGTGACGGTGTCGGCCCGGCGACGTGGCGGGAGCCCCTGGAGCCGTTCGGCGGCCGCGGCACGGCTCGCGGCGGCGAGGTCACGCAGCAGCGCAGGGTCCTCCACCCGGTCGAGGACCTCGACCCGGTCGGTGGTGGTGTCGTGCAGGCCGGCGACGGCCCGGGTGTCGTCGGGGATGCGGATCCCCCGCTCCACCAGGCGCGCCCGCACGTCCGGGTCGTTGATCAGGTGCGCCAGGACGGACGCGTTGACCGGCCCGGGATGGCCGCCGCAGGCCCCGCAGTCGTAGGACGTCGCGTAGGCGTTGTTCTCCACCGTCGCGCCGTGGCCGCAGACGAGCACGACCGGCGCGAAGCCGTCGACGAGGCCGATGGCGCGCAGCGAGGACTCGACCACGTCGGTCTTCTCGTCGAGGCTCCAGGGGAGGACGAGGGAGGCGGTGTCCGCGGGCCGGACGCCGCGCGCGGTCGCGGACCGCGCCATCCGCCGGGCCCGTCCCGGCACCACCGTGGTGGCGACCGCGGTCGTGGCGGACAGCACCCCACCTCCCTCGGCGACCGCCAGCGCGGCCACCGGGTGTCGGGACACGGAGGTCGCGGTCCGGTGCACGGCCTCACGGAAGCGCAGGGGCCGGAGTCCCTCGGTGACCGTGAACTGGGGCCGGACCAGCGCGGGGCACAGGTCGTGGCCATGACCCTCGACGTCGACGAAGCGGATGGCCGCGCCGAAGAAGCCGGCGAAGCCGTAGGTCTCGTGGTTCCCCACGGCCTCGAGGTGACGTCTGATGCGCTCCGAGCGCACGTCGATGCACCAGAGCGACTGGCTCGCGGGTCGTCCTCGCGCCCCGTCGCCCGCCGCCCGGACGTCGGGCCTCCGCAACGAGGCGACGAGCCGGCGCTGGGGGCCGACCTCCAGGGCGTCCTGCCAGAGAGACAGGAGCTCCGCGTCCCGCACCGGCGCGGCGTCGGAACGCTCGGGCGTGCCCACATCCGGGTCCGAGGCCGGCCCCGGGTCGCAGGAGAGGGCGACCAGGACGTCGTGCGCCAGGCGCAGCGCGACGAGCTCGAGGAGCGGGTGGGGGGATCCCTGCTCACGCGCTCTCCAGGCCGCGTGGGCGCTCCACCCCGGCGCGGCGGCCAGGGTACTCGCGACCAGGGCCGGCGCGTCCGGCCTGCTGGCGCCCGCCAGGCGCAGGAGCAGCAGGATCGCGGCGACGGGGTCCGCGGGCAGCGACCGGGCCCACTGGGATGCGCCGTCGATCCCGATGACGCGGTCGTACCCTCGGTGCTGCGCCGCGCGACGCCACAGGCTGTAGGGCCCCTCGGGTTCGTCGCGGGCCGCGGAGCTCCCGCGGTCGGCCCGGGGGGACACGGTCGACCAGGCGAGCTGGGTCCACGCGTTCTCGTGCTCGGCGACGACGACCTCGGCCTGCGGCAGGGCGCGCTGCTGGACGAGGCGTGAGCCGGGGGCACGGGGCGGCCGCTGCGCGGCAGCGGCGAGGAGCCGGGTCCGGGCGACCAGCTCCCCCGGTGCCGGCTGGGCGCCGTCGCGCCGGCGTTGCGCGCTGGACAGGTCGGTGTCGGTGATCCGGCCGGTCTCGTGGCGGTGGAGGTAGAAGGACAGGCCCGGCTGCAGGTCGTGCCCGTGGAACGCCTCGGCCGCTGCGATGGCGTCGAGGTAGGGCAGGTGTTCCAGCCCCGCCAGGGGGTTGGCGGCGACCATGGCCCGCAGCGGCCACGCCGGGCCGTCGGCGCGCGCCACCGACTCGACGGTGGCGATCAGGGTGGTGCGCTCGTCGGCGGACGGCTCGGGCGCGGCGCCGGATGCGGCGGCTCGCAGAACAGCCGGCGGAACGCTCCCCCGGGCCCGCGACCCCGGCGTCATGGTCAACGGGAACAGGCGCAGGGACAGGGCGTCGGAGGGGTTGCTGACGATCCGCCGGCTGCCGGAGACGAGGACGAAGCCGGCGAGGGCCCCGACCGCCAGCAGGAGCACGGCGATCCCGCCCTGCCACACGGGCTCCGGCGGGAGAACGGGGCTCAGGACGTGCTCCCATCCCACCATCGCCCAGAGGTAGGCCGTCCCGAGGACGTCCGCGAGCAGGACCACCCCGACGACCGCGCCGGTCCCGACGCGGGCGAGTGATGCGGCGTGCCACCCGCTGAGGGTGACCGCGGCGGCGGCCACCGCCACCGGGAGCGCTGCCACCAGCCCTTGGGTCTCCAGGAGCGCTCGGGCGGCGGGCCAGGCCGGCACGGCGAGGACCAACAGGGCGGCCACGGCGGCCGGGAGCTGGACCGCGGGCCGGCGCACGGTCGCCCAGCGGTTGCCGTGCCGGTCGACGGCCCCCCCGGCCCGCAGGAACAGCCACGCCTTGTAGCAGCCGTGCGCCGCGAGGTGCATCAGCGCCATGGCCGGCAGCCCGAGGCCGACCTGGATCGTCATGTACGCCATCTGGGTCGTCGTCGACGAGGCGAGCCGGCCCTTGACGTCGCGACGGGCGGCCCCCGACCACCCCCCGATGACCAGGGTCACCACGCCCACCGCGAAGAGCCCCGCCAGCACGGCCGGCGCGGCCGCGAAGACCGGCCACGCCATGACCGCGAGCACGCCGGCTCCGTTGACGATGCCGGCATGCAGCAGGGCCGAGACCGGCGACGGCGCCTCCGCGGTCTCCGGCAGCCAGCGGTGCGCCGGGACCAGGCCGCTGCGCGCCACGCAGGCGAGGGCGAGGAGGGTTGCCACGACGGCCAGCTGCCCGCCGCCGGCGCTCGTGACGACGCCCGCCCGGTCGGTCGAGGGCAACCACGCGGCCCAGGCGAGCACGCCCAGCCACAGCGCGGCGTCGCCCAGGAGGAGGGTGGTGCGCATCCTGCGGGCCGCGGCCCCGGCCCGCTCGGTGCCGGCGCCCGCGATGAGGACGGTCATCAGCAGGCCGCTGGCCGTCCAGCCGACCGCGAACATCACGATGCTGCTGCTCACGGCCAGCACCGTCAGGGCGAGGAGCAGGCCGGTGAGGAGGACCCCGACCCGGCCGGCCCGGTCGCGCCCGCGCAGGTTGGCGTCACAGAACCGGGCGATCACCCACCCCAGGACTCCGAAGAAGACGAGGAGGACGCACGCCGCGACGTCCAACCGCCAGCGCCACGAGAGCCCGGGCCCGAGCGGGAGCGCTCCTTCCGGGGGACCGTCCCCGGCCCCCACGAGCAGGCCGACGGCACCGAGCAGCAGGATCGACAGCGAGAGGACGCGAGCGCCGAGCAGAGGGATCACATGCAGCACAATGCATGCATTGTGCTGCATGTGTCAAGCGGCGCCCACTCCGCGGTCGCGTGGTCGCTACGCTCTGCGGATGAGCGATGCTCCGGCGCGGCCCTGGACCTTCCTGTCCAACCACGGTCACGTCCTCGTGGCGATCAGCCGTTCGCCGCACGCCAAGGTCCGCGAGCTCGCCTCGTCGGTCGGGATCAGCGAGCGGGCGGCCATGTCGATCGTCGGCGACCTCGAGACCGCCGGGTACATCACCAAGCACCGCGTCGGTCGGCGCAACACCTACCGGCTCGCGCCCGACCGGCACCTGCGCCATCCGGCCGAGTCCTCGACCCGCGTGGCGGCCCTCCTGGCCATCTTCGAGGCCGACGGGGACGACGCGACCTGACCGCCGGGTCGCCCGGAGGCGTCGGCGGCACGCAGAAGTTCGGGCCGCACGCCGCAATTGCCGGGTGTGCGGCGAACTTCTGCGTCACGCCCAGCCACGGACCGGGGCCGAGCGGACCACCGGACGCGTGGCGGCGTTCCGTGAGGGGGGCGGAAAGGCCCCCTCGACAAGCGTCGAGAGGGCCTGACCAGCGGTGCTGCGTGGAGCCGCCTGTCGGAATCGAACCGACGACCTATTCATTACGAGTGAATCGCTCTGGCCGACTGAGCTAAGGCGGCGGGCGCCCGGCCGGGGCCGAACACGTCGCACGAGTATAGGGAGCCGGGCCGCGCGTTCGCGAATCCGCCACCCCCCGACCGGGCACAGCCGCGCCGCCCACCTCGGGGACGGCACTCAGCAGCGCAGCCCGTCCTTCGGGAGCACCCCCTTGAGGTACCAGGCGTCGACGGCGCCGTCGACGCACGCGTTCGAGCGGGTGTAGGCGGTGTGGCCGTCGCCGTCGAAGGTGATGAGGGACGCCTTCGCGAGCTGGTCGTGCAGGCGCACCGACCAGGCGTACGGCGTCGCGGGGTCGCGGGTCGTCCCGATGACGACGATGGGCTCGGCTCCCGCGGCCGTTACCTCGTGCGGCTCCCCCGTCGGCTTCACCGGCCAGAAGCCACAGGGCAGCGAGCTCCAGGCGAGGTAGCGGCCCCAGGTCGGCGCCTTCGCGGCCGCCTCGTCGGCCATGGCCTCGCGCTCCGACAGCGAGCTCGACTCCGGCCGGTCGAGGCAGTTGACCGCGTAGATGACCTCCATGATGTTGCCCGCGTAGCCGCCGCCGGGGTTGCGGTCGGCGTACTGGTCGGCCAGCTGCATCAGGGCGGTGCCGTCGCCGGCCAGGGCGGTGGTCATGGCATCCATCAGGGTGCGCCAGGCGCCCTGGTCGTACATGGCGGCCGCGATGCCCAGCGAGGCCCAGCCCTCGGTGAGCGCCGGCACGGTCGCGTCACCGGTCTTGGGCACCGGCGTGGTGTCGACCTTCTTCAGGAACGAACGCAGGTTCTCCATCACCGCCTCGACCGAGGTCCCCAGCGGGCAGTCGCCCTCCTTGACGCAGTACGCGGCGAACGAGCGGGTGGCGAGCTCGAAGCCCTCGGCCTGGCCGAGGTTGATCTGCGCGCTGGTGAGGTCGGGCGGCACCACGCCGTCGAGCACGAACCGGCCGACCTGCTGCGGGAAGAGGTCGGCGTAGGTGGCGCCGAGGTAGGTGCCGTAGGACTTGCCCAGGTAGGTGAGCTTCTTCTCGCCGAGCGCGGCCCGCAGCACGTCCATGTCCCGAGCGGCGTCCTCAGTGGAGACGTGCGCCAGGAGCGCCCCGCTGGTGGTCGCACACGAGCGTGCGAAGGAGGCCGCGCCGGCGGCGAACTGCTGCTCCTCGGTCGGGTCGTCGGGCGTGGGGTCGGACCCGAGGAAGTCGTCGAGCTGGGCGTCGGTGAGGCAGTCGACCGGGGCGGAGCGGCCCACCCCGCGGGGGTCGAACCCGACGATGTCGTAGGCGTCGCGCACCCCCTTGCCGACGATGAAGTCGGCGGCCCGCGCGTAGTCGACGCCCGAGCCGCCCGGTCCGCCGGGGTTCACGACGAGCGACCCGATGCGCTTGCTCGCCCGCTTGGCCGGCACCCGCAGGACCGCGATCTCGATGGTGCTGCCCGAGGGGTCGGCGTAGTCGACGGGCACCGTGAGCCGGGCACACTCGGCGCCCGAGCAGTCCTGCCAGTCGAGCCGCTGACGGTAGAAGCGGTCCAGGCCCGGGGCTCCCGAGGGCGGGGGCTGGGGGGTGACGGCCACCGACGGTCGCGACTGGACCTGGTCGCGCACGTCGTTGACGACGGAGCATCCGGCGAGGACGGTGGCAGCGGCGACGGCGCCCGCGACGAGGGCGAGGGGGCGCAGGCTCATGGACAGGACGATAGGCGAGCGTTCTGGGAGACCCGGCCGGGGGAGGTCACGAAACGGCAGCGATCGACCTCGCCCGGAGGGCCGAGGGGATGCGTCGCCGCTGGTCAGCGCGGCAGCCGCAGCCCGAGCGCCATCGCCTCGAGCGCGAGCAGCGGTGCGACGTTGGCGTCGATGCGCTCGCGCGCGGTCCCCACGGCGTCCATGGCCAGCAGCAGCTGCTCGGCGGTGAGCACCTCGGCGACCCGGGTGACCACCTGACGGCTGTCCTCGTTGACCAGCGCGCTGCCGGCCCCGGTGCGCAGCACCAGCGCGTCGCGGTAGACCGAGAGCAGGTCGACCAGCGACCGGTCGAGCACGTCGCGGGTGAAGCGGGTGGCACGGGCCTTCTGATCCTTCTCGAGGGCCGACACCTGCGAGCGGATGTGGGGCGGCTGGGTGCGCGCCGACGGGTCGGCGCCGAGGATCTCGAGCAGCCGGGCCTTCTCGGCGGCGTCGCGCTCGCCGGAGGCGGCGGCCGACTCCTCCTGGGCGATGGTGACGAGGTCGGCCGCGGCGTCGACCGCCTCGCCGACGGTGACGATCTTGGTGGCCATCGCGACGACGTCGTGGCGGCGGATGCGGGCGTGCTCGTCGCGGGCGAGGCGGCGGGCCATCCCCACGTGCGACTGGGCCGCGCGGGCGGCGTAGAGCGCCATCGGGTGGTCGACACCGTCGCGGCGCACCAGGAGGTCGGCGACGGCCTCGACCGACGGGGTGCGCAGCCGCACGTGCCGCGAGCGCGAGCGGATGGTGATGATGACGTCCTCGACCGAGGGGGCGCACAGCATCCAGACGGTGCGCGGCGTTGGTTCCTCGAGCGCCTTGAGCAGCGCGTCGGCGGCGCGCTCGGTGAGGCGGTCGGCGTCCTCGACGATGAGGACGCGGTAGCGCCCGACCGACGGCCGGTGCGCGGCCAGGGCGACGAGGTCGCGAGCCTGCTCGACCTTGATGGAGAGGCCCTCGGTGGCGATGACGTCGACGTCGGCGTGCGTGGCGTCGAGCGCGGTGCGGCACTCGCGGCACTCGCCGCATCCGCCCTGCGGGCACAGCAGCGCCGCCGCGAAGGCCCGGGCCGCGACCGAGCGACCCGACCCCGGCGGCCCGGTGAAGAGCCAGGCGTGCGTCATCGAGGCGGGATCGCGCACCGCCCGCTCGAGGGTGGCGACGGCCTTCTCCTGGCCGATGACGTCGCGCCAGACGCTCACGACAGACCCCGGGGGGCCGGCTCGACGACTCCCATCGCCTCGACCCGCGCCAGGACCTGGGCGTGGACGGCATCCGGCGGGATGGTGCCGTCGACGACGAGGTAGCGGTGCGGGGTGCCCCGGGCCACGGCGAGGAAGTGCTGGCGCACCGAGTCGTGGAAGTCGTCGGCCTCGGACTCGAGGCGGTCGTGCACCTCGCCCCGCCGGCGACGCCCCTCGCCCGACGGCACGTCGACCACGACGGTGAGGTCGGGGACGAGGTCGCCGACCGCCCACATCTGCAGGTCGTGCACCTCGTCGGCGCCGAGGTCGCGCCCGGCGCCCTGGTAGGCGACGGCGGAGTCGGTGTAGCGGTCGGTGATCACGACCTGCCCGGCGGCGACGGCCGGGCGGATGACCACGTCGACGTGGTGGGCCTTGTCGGCGGCGAAGAGCAGCGCCTCGGCCCGCGGCGAGACGTGGTCGCCGTGCAGGACGAGGTCGCGGATGGCGACGCCGAGCTCGGTGCCGCCGGGCTGGCGGGTGACCAGCACCTGACGGCCCCGGGCGCGCAGGACCTCGGCGAGGAGCCGCACCTGGGTGGACTTGCCCGCGCCGTCGCCGCCCTCGAAGGCGATGAACACCCCGCTCGCACCCGTCACGCCGCGAGCCTAGGCCAGCCCCGCGACACCGCACGTCCTCGGCCTGCCGACGCGGGCCCGGTCAGAGGCTTTCGTGCCGGTCGGCGTTGGCGTGGATGGCGTCGCGAACGTACTGTGCGAGGCCGGGTGCCAGGTCGTCGTAGGTCGTGGTGAACCGCGGGTCGGTGACGTACATGTCGGCCAGGTTCCGGTGGAACGCGTGGTCGAGGTCGTAGAAGCGGCGCTCGATGTGCTCCCGGTGGGCCTCGGCGGCATCCATCGCCGCCTCGGACGTCGCCGGCGCCCCGGACTCCATCGCTGCGACGAACGCCGCGTTCACGGCGTCCTGCTCGGCCTTGACGGCCTCCCAGTCGGCCTTCGTGTACTGCGCGGTGCGGCCGGCCGACTGCTGCCACGCGTCGCTCTCGCCCCAGCGCTCCTGGGCCTCCTGCTGGTACTCCTCACCGAAGCCGTCGCCGAAGAGCTCCTTGAGGTCCTCGGTCGTGGCGGGCTGCTCGTCCATCTCTCTCTCCAGTGCTCGGTCGATGGCCGTGACGAGCTGCTCGAGCTCGCCCAGCCGGGACACGACCACCTCGCGCTGGCGCCGCAGGTGCTCCGCGGGCGTCCCGTCGCCGTCGAGCAGGGCCTTGACCTCGTCCAGAGGCAGGTCGAGCCGGCGGTACGTGACGACCGTGGCGAGCCGCGCGAGGTCGGCCTCGGTGTAGAGGCGGTACCCCGCGGGGGTGCGGGCGGACGGGACGACGAGACCGATGGCGTCGTAGTGGTGCAGTGTGCGCACCGTGACACCGAAGGCCTCGGCGACCTGGCCGACCGTCAGCTCCATGCGAGCAGTGTGCTGGCGCGTGGTGGTCATGTCATCCACCGTGGTGCCTGACGTCGGGTGAGGGTCAAGCCGGTTCCCGCCGCCGGCCCCGGAGTCAGCCGAGGGGCGCGGTGAGCTCGATGTTGATGTCGTCGGGGTCCTGGATCGACAGGATGGCCAGGCCCGCGTCGGTGAGGTCGCTGATCTCGCCATGCTCGACCCCGGCCTCGGTGAGCGCGGCGGCCGCGGCCTCGAGGTCGGCGCGCCCCTCGACCGCGAAGCTGACGTGGTCGAGCCCGGTGACCTCCGAGCGGAACGCCTCGCGGCCCACCGGGCGCAGCCCGAAGAGGGTGCCCTGGGGGGTCTGGTAGACGACCCCGCCGTAGAACGCCTCGGGGGACTCGGCGACGCCGGGCTCGCCGGCGCGCTCGGAGGCGTCGATGGCCTTGGGCCACCCGAAGAGTCGGTCGTAGAACGCCACCGACCGCCCGATGTCGGTGACGGTGAGGCGGACGTGGGCGTACCCGGGACTGGAGACGATGGCCATGCCGCCACGCTACGTCGCCGCCGGGTGAGAGCGGCCCGCAGCATCCGCCCGGTCGGGCCCGCGTCAGGCCTTCGTGGTGGCCCGCTTCGTCGTCGCCTTCTTGGTCGTGGCCTTCTTGGTCGTGGCCTTCTTGGTCACGGCCTTCTTGGTGGTCGTCTTCTTCGTGGCCTTCTTGGCGGTCTTCTTCACCGGCCCGCGGGCGCGCTTGTCGGCGAGGAGCTCGTACCCGCGCTCGGGGGTGATCTTCTCGGGGTCGTCGTCCTTGCGCAGCGTCGCGTTGGTCTCGCCGTCGGTGACGTACGGCCCGAACCGGCCGTCCTTGACCACGACGGGCCGGCCCGACACGGGGTCGGTGCCGAGCTCGGCCAGCGGCGGCTTGGCGGCCGCGCGCCCCCGCTGCTTGGGCTGGGCGTAGATGGCGAGCGCCTCGTCGAGGGTGATGTCGAAGAGCTGCTGCTCGCTGGTGATCGAGCGCGAGTCGGTGCCCTTCTTCAGGTACGGCCCGTAGCGGCCGTTCTGCGCGGTGATCTCCTCGCCCGACTCCGGGTCGGTGCCGACGACACGGGGCAGCGACAGCAGCCGCAGGGCGGTGTCGAGGTCGATGCTCGCGAGGTCCATGTCCTTGAAGAGGGATGCGGTGCGGGGCTTGACCTTGTTCTTGCCCTTGCCCTGCTCCTCCTCGGGGATGACCTCGGTGACGTAGGGCCCGTAGCGGCCGGCCCGGGCCACGATGTCGCGTCCGGTGCCGGGCTCCTGGCCGAGGACCCGGCCGTCGTCGGCGGCCTGGTCGAGCAGCTCGCGGGCCATGGCCGGGGTCAGCTCGTCCGGAGGCACGTCGTCGGTGATGGACGCGCGCCGGGGCTGGGAGTCGCCGGAGGCAGCGGCCACCGCGTCGGTGACCTCGCCGGTGCGCGGGTCGATGCCGGCCGGGACGACCTCCTCGACGTACGGGCCGTACCGCCCGACGCGCACGACGATGCCGTCGCCGATCTCGATGGTGGAGATGGCGCGGGCGTCGATGTCGCCGAGGTCCTCGACCAGCGAGCGCAGCCCCTCGGCCGAGGTGGCCTCGTCGCCGAAGTAGAACCGGCCGAGCCAGGCGGCGCGCTGCTCGTCGCCGCGGGCGATGGCGTCGAGGTCCTCCTCCATCGAGGCGGTGAAGTCGTAGTCGACCAGCCGGCCGAAGTGCTCCTCCATCAGCCGGGTGACGGCGAACGCCAGCCAGCTCGGCACCAGGGCCGAGCCCTTGGTGTTGACGTAGCCGCGGTCCTGGATGGTGCCGATGGTCGAGGCGTAGGTCGAAGGACGCCCGATGCCGCGCTCCTCCATCGCCTTGACCAGGGTGGCCTCGGTGTAGCGGGCCGGAGGGGACGTCTCGTGACCTCCGGCCTCGGCGCGCCGGACGGTGAGCTCGCGGCCTGCCCCGAGCTTGGGGAGGCGGCGCTCCTCGTCGTCGCGGCCGCGGGTGTCGTCGCGGCCCTCCTCGTAGGCGGCCAGGAAGCCGCGGAAGGTGATGACGGTGCCGCTGGCCGAGAGCTCGACCTGGCGGGCCGGGGCGGTGTCGGGCAGCGTAGCCGCCAGGCGCACCGACGCGGTCGAGCCGCGGGCGTCGGCCATCTGCGAGGCGACGGTGCGCATCCAGATCAGCTCGTACATCGCGAACTCGTCGCCGCGCAGCTCGCCCCGGACCTGGGCGGGGGTGCGGAACGTGTCGCCGGCGGGGCGGATGGCCTCGTGCGCCTCCTGGGCGTTCTTGACCTTCTTCTCGTACCGCCGCGGGGCGTCGGGCACCGAGGCGGCCCCGTACATGTCGCGGGCCTGGGTCCGGGCGGCCGTGAGCGCGGCGTCCGACAGCGTGGTGCTGTCGGTCCGCATGTAGGTGATGTAGCCGTTCTCGTACAGGCGCTGGGCCACCCGCATCGCGTTGCGGCTGTTGAGGCGCAGCTTGCGCGAGGCCTCCTGCTGCAGGGTGCTGGTGGTGAAGGGCGCACTGGGCCGGCGGGTGTACGGCTTCTCGGAGACCTCCGCGACCGTGACGGTGGCGGTGCGCAGGGCCTGCGCGATGCCGGTGGCCCGCTCCTCGTCGAGCTGCACGGCCTTGTCGCCCTTGAGCGAGCCGTCGTCGGCGAAGTCGCGGCCGGTGGCGACGCGCTTGCCGTCGACGCCGGTGAGGCGGGCGGTGAACAGGTCCTCGTCGCCGGCCGGGGTGACGTCGGCGTCGACGTCCCAGTAGCCAGCCCGCACGAACGCCATCCGCTCGCGCTCGCGCTCGACGACCATCCGGGTGGCGACCGACTGCACGCGCCCGGCGGAGAGCTTGGGGGCGACCTTGCGCCACAGGACCGGGCTGACCTCGTAGCCGTAGAGGCGGTCGAGGATGCGGCGGGTCTCCTGGGCGTCGACGAGGGCGACGTTGATGTCGCGGGTCTGGGTGGAGGCGCGCTGGATGGCCTCCTTGGTGATCTCGTGGAAGACCATCCGCTTGACGGGGACCTTGGGCTGGAGGGTCTCGTAGAGGTGCCACGCGATGGCCTCGCCCTCGCGGTCCTCATCCGTGGCGAGGTAGAGCTCGTCGGCGTTCTTCAGAAGGGCCTTGAGCTCGCGGACCTTCTTGCGCTTGTCGGCGTCGACCACGTAGTAGGGGTCGAAGTCGTTCTCGATGTTGACCCCGAAGCGGCCGAAGGGGCCCTTCTTCATCTCCGCCGGCATCTCGCTCGGGGTGGGGATGTCGCGGATGTGGCCCACCGACGCCTCGACGTCCCAGTCCTTGCCGAGGTACCCGGCGATCGTCTTGGCCTTCGCGGGCGACTCGACGATCACGAGCTTGCGTCCTGCCATGGTGCACCTACCTGTTCCGTCCGGCCACGTGCAGCGGATTCGTCGCTGCTCCGACGTGCGGACGTGGCCGACGGTAGCGCCCGACGCCTGCCGGAGCGCAACGGGGTCCATCCGCCGCGCGTCGCGCCGGCCGGGGCCGCGCACCGCCGAGGCCGTCCGGCCCCGGTGATCTCGCCCCGCACCGGTCCCAGGGGGCCGGTGCGCCGCAGCCTGACCGGTGCGGCCCGGGCCGGGCGGCGCGAACGGTCGACGCCGAGCCCGGAGCGGAGTATGCTCCCCCTAGTGGTTGAACAGTCAACTACATGCCGAGGAGCCCCGATGTCCGACACCGAGCAGCGCCCACCCGTCCTCTACCTCAGCCACGGGGCGCCCCCGCTGGCCGACGACGCGACCTGGACCGGCCAGCTGGGGGCCTGGGGCTCCGACCTGCCGAAGCCCGACTCCGTGCTCATCGTCTCGGCGCACTGGGAGCTGGCGCCCGTCGCGGTGTCGGCCACCACCGGCGACGTCCCCCTCCTGTACGACTTCTGGGGGTTCCCCCAGCGCTACTACGAGGTCACCTACGACGCCCCCGGGGCGCCCGGCCTGGCGCGCTCCGTGGCCCAGCTGCTGGCGGGCGCCGGTGAGGAGCTGCACCAGGACCCCCGCCGCGGCCTCGACCACGGCGCCTACGTGCCGCTGAAGGAGATGTTCCCCGCGGCCGACGTCCCCACCCTGCAGCTGTCGATGCCGACCCTCGATCCCCGGCGCCTCTTCGAGCTGGGCCGGCGCCTGTCCCCGCTGCGCGACGAGAACGTGCTCATCGTCGGCTCCGGCTTCACGACCCACAACCTGGCGTGGTTCGACCCGTCGGCCGGCCCGGACGCCTCCCCGCCCAGCGCGTCGGCCGAGTTCGACCACTGGGCCGCCGAGGCCGTGGGCGCCGGGGACGTCGATGCCGTCCTGGACTTCCTCGAGCGCGCCCCGGCCGCTGTCGAGGCCCACCCCCGCACCGAGCACTGGGCGCCCCTCTACGTGGCGCTCGGCGCCGCGTCGGCATCCGGGACGCTGGCGGCCGACACCGTCGAGAGCGTCATCGACGGGTTCTGGTTCGGCCTCAGCAAACGCTCCTGGCAGTTCGCCTGAGCCGCCGCTTCGGAGGCAAGGGCGGTCCCCGCCGGCGCCCCCTCGGCCTCAGGCGGCCAGGTGCTCGTGGAGGAAGGCCTCGATGCGGGCCCAGGCGTCGCGGGCGCTGGCGGGCTCGGGCCGGGCGTGCAGCGCGAACCGGGTGATGGGCGCGATGTACCAGGGCGCGAGGTCCTGGGGGTTGAGGAACGAGTGCCCGGCCGCCGGGTACTCCTCCACGTCGTGGGGGACGCCGCGCGATGCGAGCGCCTGCTCGAGCCTCCCGGCCGCGCCGCGCAGCGACCGGTCACGACCGCCGTAGCTGGCCACCACCGGGCAGGCCCCGTCGAGCGCGGACGGGTCGGAGGGCAGCATCCCGTAGTTCACCGCCGACGCCGACCAGCCGGGGCGCCCGGCCAGGGCCAGGGCGAAGGCGCCACCCAGGCAGAAGCCGATGACGCCGGCCCGCCCGGTGCAGCGCGGGTCGTCGACGACCTGCTGGCGGGCGGCCTCGATGTCGTCGAAGGCCGGCCCGCTCCCGCGGCCCAGCGCCGCGAACGTCGCCCGGAGGCACGCGACCCGGCGCCCGCGCGAGAACAGGTCGGGCGCCAGCACCAGGAAGCCGGCGGCGGCCAGCCGGTCGGCGTGCGCGCGCATGTTGTCGTCGAGCCCGAAGGCCTCGTGGACGAGCACGACCCCGGGCCAGGGTCCTTCGCCGGGTGGGACGGCCAGGTACGCCGCGAGGTCGCCGACGCGGGTCGGGGTGCCACCCACCGCCGTCAGTGCCCGGCCCGCGGGCGCTTCTTGGGCGCGGGACGCGTGGGATCGTCGCCGACCTCGGGGACCTCCTCGGGCACGACCACCGGCCGCAGCCGCGACCAGGCGATGAACCCGAGCCCGACCACGAGCAGCGCGATCCCGGCGTAGAGGTTGGCGTTGATCCCACCGGTCTTCTGGGGCTCCGCGTCGGCGAAGATGCCCATCAGGGTGAGGATCACGCCGTAGATGGTCAGCAGGAGCCCGATGATGTTGCGGATGTCGAACGCCCCCGCGGTGTGCTTCTCGGCCATGACGACTCCTGCTCAGAAGAGGATGTTGAGGATGATGACCATGACGAGGGCCACGCCGGCCAGCGGCACGGTGCGCCGGTACCAGGGGTAGCCCGCCTCGTGCGGGTCGGTGCGGGTCTCGATCGGGGTCTCGGAGTACACCAGCCCGACGAGCTCCTCGACCGGCTTGGACTCGGTGCGGTAGGTGACGGCCACCGAGACCGCGATGTCGACGACGAAGGCGGTGGAGGCGGCGACGAAGGCGGCGCCCTGGCCGCTGAGCGGGATGACCCCGAGGCTCGCCGACCCGAAGGAGTTCTGGCTGAGGAACGCCACGACGACCGCCGACAGGGTGCCCGAGACCAGGCCGCTCCAGCCCGCGGCCGGCGTCATCCGCTTCCAGAACATGCCGAGGATGAAGGTGGCGAACAGCGGCGCGTTGAAGAACCCGAACAAGGTCTGCAGGTAGTTCATGATGTTCGTGAACGAGCTCGCGATGGCGGCCGTGAAGATGGCGATGACGGTCGCCCCCACCGTGGCCAGCCGGCCGATGCGCAGGTAGTAGTCGTCGGAGCGGTCCTTGCGGATGTAGCGCTCCCACAGGTCGTAGCTGAACACGGTGTTGAAGGCCGAGATGTTGGCCGCCATGCCGGCCATGAACGCCGCCAGCAGACCGGTGAGCGCGAGGCCGAGGAGCCCGTTGGGCAGCACGTCGCGCATCAGGTACAGCAGCGAGTCGTTGTACGCGACCCCCTGCCCCGAGGCGCCGCCCGGCGGGCTGCCACCGTTCTTGAGGGCGACGATCTCGGGCACCAGCACCGCGGCGATCATGCCGGGGACGATGGTCAGGAACGGCACGAACATCTTGGGGAAGGCTCCGATGACCGGCGTCTTGCGGGCCGCCGAGATCGAGTCGGAGGCCATCGCGCGCTGGACCTCGACGAAGTTGGTCGTCCAGTAGCCGAAGGAGAGCACGAAGCCCAGCCCGAACACGATGCCGACGACCGACCAGAAACCGCTGTCGAAGCCGGTGAGGGCCTGCCCCGGCCACGCGTTGAGCTGCTGCTCGGCCGGCGGCACACTGGCCGAGGCGGGGGCCTTGGCGGCCGCTTCGGTGATCTTGGCCTCGAGCCCGCCCCAGCCACCGACCCGGTTGAGGCCGATGATGACCAGCGGCAGCAGGCTGGCCACGATGACGAAGAACTGGAGCACCTCGTTGTAGATCGCCGCCGACAGCCCGCCCAGGGTGATGTAGGACAGGACGATGGCGGCCGCGACGATCAGCGCCACCCACAGCGGCCAGCCGAGCAGCGCGTGCACGATCGAGCCGAGCAGGTAGAGGTTGACACCGGCGATGAGCAGCTGCGCCACGGCGAAGGAGATGGAGTTGACCAGGTGGGCCCGGTGGTCGAAGCGGCGCAGCATGAACTCGGGGACCGAGCGCACCTTGGAGCCGTAGTAGAACGGCATCATCACGATGCCGAGGAACAGCATCGCGGGGATGGCGCCGACCCAGAAGTAGTGCACGGTGGCGATGCCGAACTGGGCCCCGTTGGCGCTCATCCCCATGATCTCGACGGCGCCGAGGTTGGCCGAGATGAAGGCCAGGCCGGTCACCCAGGCGGGCAGCGAGCGCCCGGAGAGGAAGAAGTCGATGGAGTCGCTCACCGAACGCCGGGCCAGCAGGCCGATGCCCAGCACGAAGGCGAAGTAGACGGCGAGGATGAGGTAGTCGACCGGGCTGGCGTCGATGAGGGTGTCGGCGGGGACCATTCCCACGACGCCCGTCACCGTCTCGTGGGCTGCTGCTGCGACCACATCCACCACCTGCTCCCCGTCGAGTCAGCACCGTGCTCGGCACCGCCCGTCACGCTAGACCCTCACCCGCCCCGGGGCACCTCGGCGAGGTGCGCCGATTTCGGCGCGGCACAGGTCAGGTGCGTGACGGACCCCCCTGCCCGGCACCCACCGGGGCACCCTCCTCGTCGCCGAGGGCCGCCGCGAACTGGGCCGCGTGCAGCCGGGCGAAGGCGCCCCCGGCGGCCAGGAGCCGGGCGTGCGAGCCGCGCTCGACGATGCGGCCGTCCTCCATCACGAGGATGAGGTCGGCGTCGCGGATGGTCGAGAGGCGGTGGGCGATGACGAAGCTCGTGCGGTCGCTGCGCAGGGCGGCCATCGCCTGCTGCACCAGCAGCTCGGTGCGGGTGTCGACCGAGCTGGTGGCCTCGTCGAGGATCAGCAACGAGGGGTTCGCGAGGAAGGCGCGGGCGATGGTGACCAGCTGCCGCTCACCGGCACTGATGTTGTCGGCCTCGGCGTTCAGCACGGTGTCGTAGCCGTCGGGCAGCGAGTGAACGAAGCGGTCGACGTAGGTGGCCCGCGCGGCTTCCACGATCTCGTCGTCGCTCGCGCCCGGGCGGCCGTAGGCGATGTTCTCGCGGATGGTGCCGGCGAACAGCCAGGTGTCCTGGAGCACCATCCCGGTGCGCGAGCGCAGGTCGTGGCGGGTGAGGTCGCGGATGTCGACCCCGTCGAGCGTGATCCGGCCGCCGTCGAGCTCGTAGAAGCGCAGCACCAGGTTGACCAGGGTGGTCTTGCCGGCGCCGGTGGGACCGACGATGGCGACCGTCTGCCCGGGCTCGACGACCAGGTCGAGGTGCTCGAGCAGCGGGCGATCGGGGGTGTAGGCGAACGAGACGTCCTCGAACGCCACCCGCCCACGGGGGTCGGTGATCCGCTGCGGCGACGACGACTCCGTCTCCTGCTCGGGCGCGTCGAGGACCTCGAACACGCGCTCGGCGGAGGCCACCCCGCTCTGCATGAGGTTGGCCATCGACGCGACCTGGGTGAGCGGCTGGGTGAACTGGCGCGAGTACTGGATGAACGCCTGCACGTCGCCGAGGCTCATCGTGCCCGAGGCCACCCGCAGGCCACCGACCACGGCGATCACCACGTAGTTGAGGTTCCCGATGAACATCAGGGTGGGCATGATGACGCCGCTGATGAACTGGGCCCGGAAGGTGGCGTGGTGCAGGGCGTCGTTGCGCACCGCGAACTCGCGGTCGGCCTCCGCCT
Source organism: Nostocoides sp. Soil756 (assembly GCF_001428065.1). Lineage (GTDB taxonomy): Bacteria > Actinomycetota > Actinomycetes > Actinomycetales > Dermatophilaceae > Phycicoccus. The sequence goes on along the minus strand of NZ_LMSE01000004.1, from coordinate 98,272 downwards.
GGCGCCCGAAGACCTTGACCAGCTCGTGCCCGGTGAAGGTCTCCTCGACCACACCGTTGACCTCGCCGGTGCTCTTCCACTGCTGCACGAAGTGGCCCTGGCTGCGCTTGCCGATGGCGGCGGTGACCAGCATGGTCACCGGGATCGTCACGAGGGCGATGACCGCGAGGAGCGGGCTGATCCAGACCATCATCGCGACCACCGCGACGACGGTGAGCAGCGAGGTGACGAGCTGGCTCAGGGTCTGCTGGAGGCTCTGGGCCATGTTGTCGATGTCGTTGGTGACCCGGCTCAGCAGCTCACCGCGGGGCTGGGCGTCGAAGTACGGCAGCGGCAGCCGGTTGAGCTTGTCCTCGACGTCGCGGCGGAGGCGGAAGACGGTGCGGTTGACCACGCCGGTGAGCAGGAGGCCCTGCGCCAGCTGGAGGCCGGCCGCCACGACATAGATGGCCAGCACCACCAGCAGCACCTGGCCCAGGGCGCCGAAGTCGACACCCCGGCCCGGGACGACGTGCTCCATCGCGGCCAGCACGTCGGCCGTCCGCCCCTGGCCACTGGCACGCAACCGCTCGACGGCCTGCTCCTGGGTGATCCCGGCCGGGATCCGGCGGCTGAAGACTCCCGCGAACACCAGGTCCGTGGCCCGGCCGAGGATCTTGGGCCCGATGGCGTTGAGCACGACACTGCCGAGGGCCAGGGTGAGGGCGCCGACCACGACCGGGCGCTCGGGGTGCAGCAGCCGCAGGACGCGCCGGGCCGAGGGGCCGAAGTCCTGGGACTTCTCGGTGGGCATCCCGATGGCGGCGTGCGGCGGCCCCCCGCGGCGAGCACCGGCCGGCCCGCGACGGGCTTCGGCCTCCTTCTCCTCGGCGGACTTGAGCTCGCTCATGCGCTGACCTCGCTCGTCTGCTGGCTCTCGACGATCTCGCGGTAGGTCGGGCAGGTCGCGAGGAGCTCGTCGTGGGTTCCGGTCCCCACGACCGCGCCGTCGTCGAGGACGACGACCTGGTCGGCATCGAGGATGGTCGAGACGCGCTGGGCCACGACGATGACGGTGGCGTCGAGGGTGGCCGGGGCCAGGGCGGCCCGCAGCCGGGCGTCGGTGGCGACGTCGAGCGCCGAGAACGCGTCGTCGAAGAGGTACACCGCTGGGCGCCGCACCAGGGCCCGCGCGATGGCCAGTCGCTGCCGTTGGCCGCCGCTGACGTTGGTCCCCCCCTGCGCGATCGGGGCGTCGAGCCCCTCCGGGAGGGCGCGCACGAAGTCCTCGGCCTGGGCGATGCGCAGGGCCGCCCACAGCTCGTCGTCGGTGGCGTCGGCATCTCCCTGGCGCAGGTTGCTGGCGACGGTGCCGCGGAACAGGAACGGGCGCTGCGGCACCAGGCCGATGCGCGCCCACAGGTCCTCGAGCGCGGCCTCGCGGACGTCGACCCCACCGACCAGGACGGCGCCGCCGGTCACGTCGTGCAGCCGCGGGACGAGCCCGACCAGGGTGGTCTTGCCGGCGCCGGTGGACCCGACCACCGCGGTGGTGGTGCCGGGCCGGGCGGTGAAGGAGACCTCGCGCAGCACCGGCGCCTCCGCGCCCGGGTAGGCGAAGGTCGCCCCGCGCAGCTCGACCGTGACCGGTCCCGACGGGAGGGGCCGGGGGACGGCGGGGGGCACGACCGAGGACTCGGTGTCGAGCACCTGCGAGATCCGCCCCGCCGAGACGCTGGCCCGCGGGATCATCATCGACATGAAGGTCGCCATCATCACCGCCATCAGGATCTGGATGAGGTAGGCCATGAAGGCCGTGAGCGCGCCGATCTGCATCCGGCCGGCGTCGACGCGGTGGGCGCCGAACCAGATGACGGCGACGGTGGAGGCGTTGAACAGCACCATGACGATGGGGAAGGCCAACGCCATCAGCCGCCCGACGGCCAGCGCGGTGCCGGTGTAGGTGCGGTTGGCCTCGGCGAAGCGCGCGCGCTCGACGTCCTCGCGCACGAACGCCCGCACCACCCGGATGCCGGTGATCTGCTCCCGCAGGATGCGGTTGACGGTGTCGACCGCCTTCTGCATGGCGCGGAAGTGCGGCAGCATCCGGCTGATCACCAGGCCGACCGAAGCCCCCAGCAGCGGGACCGCCACCGCGACGAGCCACGAGAGCCCGGCGTCCTCGCGCAGCGCCATGATGATGCCGCCGACCATCATGATGGGGGCGGTCACCATCAGCGCCAGACCCATGTAGACGACCTGCTGCACCTGCTGCACGTCGTTGGTGGAGCGGCTGATGAGCGTGGGGGCGCCGAAGGCCGAGACCTCGCGGGCCGAGAACGAGCCGACCCGGTGGAAGACGGCGGCCCGCAGGTCGCGGCCGAGCGAGGCCGCACTCAGGGCACCGATGCGGGTGGCGGCGATGGTGGCGAGGATCTGGAGGAAGGAGACCCCGAGCATCCACATTCCGGCGTTCAGGATGAACGCGGTGTCGCCGACGGCCACGCCCTCGTCGATGATCCGGCCGTTCAGGCTCGGCAGGTAGAGCGAGGCCAGGGTCCCGACCAGCTGCAGGACCAGCAGCACCGCCAGCGCGCCGGAGTACGGGCGCAGGTGGGTGCGAACGAGGCGGACGAGCATCAGCGCTCCTCGGGATGGTCGGGGAGGGTGGGGTGGCGCCGGGTGCCGTCGAGGACGACCGAGACGATCTCGGCCGCGTCGAGGCGGCCGGTGGCCATCAGCGGGTGCACGCTCGAGAGGGTGAGGAGCTGCAGCAGGCCCACCACCTCGTCGACCGGCTTGCGCAGCGTGGGGGCGTCGGGCCCGACGAGGTCGGCGAGAGCAGCCTCGACCGCGGGGTCGGAGTGACGGGTGGGCTTGTGGCCCACCGGGGCCGGGGCGCCGGAGTGCATGAGCACCGAGATCAGGCCCACGACCTGCTCGACGTGTTGCTGCAGCACCCGCACCCCCTCGGTGAGGCGCTCGTCGAGGGTGAGGTCGCGGTCGATGCCGCGCAGCCGGGCCACGGCCGGGGTGGAGTCGAAGACCGACCCGACGCACGCCTGGACGAGGTCGTCCTTGGTGCCGAACGCCTTGAACACGGTGCCTTCGGCGATACCGGCCGCCTCGGCCACCTGCTTGGTCGTGACCGCCGCGCCGTGCTCACGCAGGAGCGGGACGGTGACCTCGACGATCGCGGCCCGCCGCTCGTCGGGGCTCATCGCGCGGGCACGAGGTGTCACGGAACGACAGCATAAGTGAGTGAGCACTCACTCACAACGGGTTTCCGGCGGAGCCCCCGGCTACGGGCGCAGCAGCAGCCCGTCGGCGGCGGCATCACGGACGAAGGCCACCACCTCGGCCCGGACCTGGCCGTCGTCGAGCCCGAGGAGCCCGGCGATGGCGGCCACGGCCGCCCCGGCGGGCAGGTCGCCGTCGCAGACCGACGCGAAGGCGGCCGTGACGGTCGAGAGCAGCAGCTGCCGGCGCAGGCCGCCACCCTGGCGCAGCAGGATGACCCGCGGGTCCGGCTCGCCGGGCACCGCATGGCGCTCCTCGGTGACGTCGGGCGCGCACCGCCAGGCGAGGTCGAGGACGGCGTCGTCGTCGTGCTCGGCCAGCCAGGTGCGCGCCCGCATCCCGGCCAGGACGCTCGGGCCCATCGGCTGCTCGACCGGCCCGGGGGCGTCGACGAGGTCGCGGAACGGCTCGCGCCCGGTGGACGGCCGCTGCAGCGTGACCACCCCGAACCCGATGGCCTCGACGTCGCGGGCGGCGAAGTCGTCGAGCCAGGCGGCGTACATCCCGTTGAAGTCGGCGGTGCCCGGGTGGTGGCCGCCGTCGCGGGCCCAGGTCTCGGCGTACTCGGCGGGGTCCTGGGTCTCGCGCTGGACCACCCAGGCGTCGAGCCCGAGGCCGTCGAGCCACTCCCCCACCCGGTCCTGCCAGGTCGCCCCGCGTGGGACCTCCCAGTTGCCGAGCAGCTGCGCCAGACCGCCCGGCTCGAGGTGCCGCCCGACCCGGCGGACGAGGTCGCGGACCAGGTCGTCGCCGCTCGCGCCGCCGTCGCGGTACTCGAACAGTGGCACCGCCCCCGAGCGGGGGGTGATGACGAACGGCGGGTTGCTCACCACGAGGTCGAAGCGCTCGCCGTCGACCGGGTCCAGCATCGAGCCCGCGCGCACGTCCCAGGTGGTCCCGTTGAGCGCGGCGTTGAACCGGGCGAACGCCAGGGCGCGCTCGGAGAGGTCGGTGACGACGACCCGGCCGGCGTGCGCCCCCAGGTGCAGGGCCTGGACGCCGCAGCCGGTCCCGAGGTCGAGGGCGCTGGCCACCTCGGGACGCGGGGTCCAGGAGGCCAGGGTGGCCGACGCACCGCCCACGCCGAGCACGTGGTCGGGGCGGAGCGGGCGGCCGGTGGCGAGCTCGCCGAGGTCGGAGGTCACCCACCAGTCCGAGCCCTCGGTGGCATAGGGGCGCACGTCGCAGAGCGCGACCAGGGCGTCACCCTCGGGGGCGAGCAGGCCCAGGGCAGCCGCGCCGTCGACGCCGAGGGTCGGCAGCGCGGCCGCCACCTCGGTGGCGTCGACCGGGTCGCCGAGGGTGAACAGCCGCACGAGCGCGGCGAGCGGGCCGCCCACGGTGTCGGTGACCCGCTGGGCCGGCAGGGCCTGCTCGCGGTCGAGCGCGGCCGCCGCGAGGGGCCCGAGCAGGGCGGTGACCCCGGCGACGGTGAAGCCGGTGGCGGTGAGGTCGGCACGGAGGCGGTCGACCAGCGGGGGGTCGACGCGGGGCGGGTTCGCGGTCATCGGGATCGAGCCTAGGGCTCCGACCGCGCGGTGGACGGGCCGAGGCCCCGGCGGTGGACGTGCCGAGGGGCCGGACCCACGGTGGGACCGGCCCCTCGGGCCGTGAGCGGTGCGTCAGACCTGCGTCGAGCGCTCCTTCTCGAGGTCGACGTCGTCGACCACACCCGGCTGGTCACCCGTGGGGGTGACGTCGACGCGGGCCTGGGGCTCGATGTCGTCGCCCCCGATGGCGAGGTCCTTGCTCTTGGAGTAGGCCACCGCCCCCGCGACGATGAGGATCGCGACCGCGGCGATGCCGTAGCGGATCGGGGCCGAGGCGTCGACGCCGATCGAGAGGGTGATGATCGCGGGCGCGATGAGCACCGAGACCAGGTTCATCACCTTGAGCAGCGGGTTGATGGCCGGGCCGGCGGTGTCCTTGAACGGGTCACCGACGGTGTCGCCGATGACGGTGGCCGCGTGGGCCTCGGAGCCCTTGCCGCCGTGCGCGCCGTCCTCGACGATCTTCTTGGCGTTGTCCCACGACCCGCCGGAGTTGGCGAGGAAGACGGCCATCAGCGCGCCGGAGCCGATGGCGCCGGCGAGGAAGCCCGCGAGGGCGCCGATGCCGAGACCGAACCCGACCGCGACCGGCATCAGCGCGGCCAGCAGTCCCGGGGTGGCGAGCTCGCGCAGCGAGTCACGGGTGCAGATGTCGACCACCCGGCCGTACTCGGGCTTCTCGGTGTAGTTCATGATCCCGGGGTGCTCGCGGAACTGGCGGCGCACCTCGAAGACGATGGCACCGGCGGCGCGGGTGACGGCGTTGATGGCGAGGCCGGAGAACAGGAACACGACGGCGGCACCGAGGATGAGGCCGACCAGCGTGGAGGGCGTGGTGACCAGGCCCTGCGCGTCGATGACGAAGGCCTGCGCCGACTTCAGCTGCTCCTGGCTCAGGGCTTGCGGGTCGATGGTGTTGAGCGCGCTCTGCCAGGCATCGGTGTAGGAGCCGAACAGGGCCGTGGCCGCGAGGACGGCGGTGGCGATGGCGATGCCCTTGGTGATGGCCTTGGTGGTGTTGCCGACCGCGTCGAGCTCGGTGAGGATCTGCGCGCCCTCGCCGTCGACGTCGCCCGACATCTCGGCGATGCCCTGGGCGTTGTCCGAGACCGGGCCGAAGGTGTCCATGGCCACGATGACGCCCACCGTGGTGAGCAGGCCGCAGCCGGCCAGCGCGATGAGGAACAGCGACAGCGAGACCGCTCCGCCGCCGAGCAGGAACGCCAGGTACACGGCGCCACCGATGATGGCCGCGGTGAAGACGGCCGACTCGAGACCGACGCCGATGCCCGAGAGCACGACGGTGGCGGGCCCGGTGAGCGAGGTGCGGGCGACGTCGAGGGTGGGGCGCTTGTCGGTGCCGGTGTAGTGGCCGGTGAGCCACAGGATGATGCCGGCCAGGACGATGCCGATGACCACGGCCAGGAACGCCGTGAGGCGCGGGTCGCCGGTGAGCGCCGCGATCTGCTCGTTGCTGGAGCCGAGGTCGGCGTAGGAGGCCGGCAGGTAGGTGTAGGCAGCGATCCCGGAGAGGACGGCCGAGATGGCGGCCGCGATGTAGAACCCGCGGTTGATGGCGCTCAGCGCGTTCTCGCCCGGCCGGGCCTTGGTGATGAAGACGCCGAGCAGCGCGGTGAGCGCGCCGATGGCGGGGATGATCAGCGGGAAGACCAGTCCGTAGGCCCCGAAGGCGACCGAGCCGAGGATCAGCGCGGCCACCAGGGTGACGGCGTAGGACTCGAAGAGGTCGGCGGCCATGCCGGCGCAGTCGCCGACGTTGTCGCCCACGTTGTCGGCGATGGTGGCGGCGTTGCGCGGGTCGTCCTCGGGGATGCCGGCCTCGACCTTGCCGACCAGGTCGGCGCCGACGTCGGCGGCCTTCGTGAAGATGCCGCCGCCGACGCGCATGAACATGGCGAGCAGGGCGGCGCCGAAGCCGAAGCCCTCGAGGACCTTGGGGGCCTCACCCTTGTAGATCAGGACGACGACGGAGGCGCCCAGCAGGCCGAGGCCCACGGTCACCATCCCGACGACGCCGCCGGTGCGGAAGGCGATCTTCATGCCGGCGTCGCGACCGCCCTCGTGGCGGGCGGCCGACGCGACGCGCACGTTGGCCTTGACCGCCAGGCTCATGCCGAGGTAGCCGATGGCCGCCGAGAAGAGGGCGCCGAGGACGAAGAAGCCCGAGCGGCCCCAGCGGACACCCGCGGTGTCGGCGGGCAGCAGGAGCAGGAGGCCGAAGACGATGACGACGAAGGGCGCGAGGGTCTTGAACTGCCGCGCGAGGTAGGCCTGGGCCCCCTCCTCGACGGCGTCGCCGATCTCCTGCATCTTCTCTGTCCCGGGGTCGGCCGCGAGGACCTGACCACGGAAGACGAAGCCCATGACGAGCGCCACCAGGGCGATCACCGCGACCGTGATGACCAGGGTCAGGTTCGTCCCGGTCAGGTCCAGGGCTCCCGACTCGGCGTTCGCGAGTGCGAGGGGTGCCATTCCATCCTCCTTGACGGCGTGTTTCGCCCCCGGGCGCGGTTGAGCGCCGATGGCGGGGACGGTCCGGCGTGACTGTACCCGTCCGCCCGCGAATGCCGCCCGCCCGGGTGGGGGTGACGCGGTTCACACCCGGCGCGATGACCTGCAGGGAGACCGCTCAGGCGGCGATGGCCTCGTCCACGCTGGCGTGGATGCCGAACACCTTGTCCAGGCCGGTGATCCGGAAGACCCGCAGGATCCGGTCGCTGGAGCAGACGATGCGCAGCCAGCCCGAGCCGTTGCGGACCAGCTTGAGCCGGCCGACGAGGACGCCGAGGCCGGTGGAGTCCAGGAAGGAGACGGCGTCGAGATCGACGACGAGGCGGACGTGGCCGCCGGTGATCTCCTGGTCCAGGGACTGGCGGAGCTGGGCGGCCGTGTGGACGTCCACCTCACCCTCGACCGTGACGACGCTGACGTCGTCGTGGTGGGACGTGGTCACGGAGAGCTCCACGCGTTGTGCTCCTCAGATGCCGCTGGATGGTCTGGCGATGGGTCTGCGAGCCGGTCGGGCTGTGGGGACCAAGGATTACCGTAACCGTCGTGTCCACCCCTGCCCAGCATCTGGCCCACATGGCCCGTGGTCAGCGGGCGGAACGGCTCCTGCACGTCGAGCACATACCGGCCCGGGCGGCCCGCCCGGCGCCCTGGCCGACCGAGGTGTCACCAGCCGTGCTGTCGGCCCTGCTGGGGGCCGGGGTGGACCAGCTGTGGAGCCACCAGCGCGAGGCGATCGACCTGGTCCACGCCGGCGAGCACGTGGTGCTGGCCACCGGCACGGCCTCGGGCAAGAGCCTCGGCTACCTCGTGCCGGTCCTGGGGTCGCTGGCCGACGGCGCGCTCGCGGGTGGTGTGCGGGGGCCCACGACGCTGTACCTCTCCCCCACCAAGGCGCTGGCCGCCGACCAGCTGGCCCGCGTCGACCGGCTGGCGGTGCCGGGGGTACGGGCGGCCACCTACGACGGCGACACCCCGCCCGACGAGCGACGGTGGGTCCGCGAGCACGCCAACCTGGTGCTCACCAACCCCGATCTCCTGCACCACTCGCTGCTGCCCGGCCACCAGCGCTGGTCGCGCTTCCTCCGGGGGCTGCGCTACGTGGTCGTCGACGAGTGCCACGTCTACCGGGGCGTGTTCGGCGCGCACGTGGCGGCGGTGCTGCGGCGGCTGCGGCGGGTGGCGGGGCGCTACGGGTCGACCCCCACGTTCGTGCTGGCGTCGGCCACGGTCAGCGACCCCGCCGCCCACGCCTCGCGCCTGACCGGGCTGCCGGTACGCGCGGTGACGACCGACGGCTCACCGCGCGGCGCCCTGACCTTCGCGCTGTGGGAGCCCGCCACCGGCGACGACGGCAGCCGGCGCTCGGCCACCACCGAGGCGGCCGACATCCTGGCCGACCTGGTCGAGCGCGGGGTGCAGACGGTGGCCTTCGCGCGCAGCCGCGCGGGGTCCGAGGCCCTGGCCGCGGGGGCGCGGCGGCGCCTCGAGGAACGCGACCCCACCCTGGCCGAGGGCGTGTCGGCCTACCGCGGCGGCTACCTCCCCCAGGACCGGCGGCTGGTCGAGCGGGGGCTCCGTTCGGGGGCGGTGCGCGGCCTGGCCGCCACCAACGCCCTCGAGCTCGGCATCGACGTGAGTGGCCTCGACGCGGTCGTCATGGCGGGATGGCCGGGCCGGCGCGCCAGCCTGTGGCAGCAGGCCGGGCGGGCCGGGCGCTCCGGCGAGGACTCGCTGGCCGTGCTGGTGGCGGCCGACGACCCGCTCGACTCCTACCTGGTCCGCAACCCGTCCGCGATCTTCGGGGCGGCCGTCGAGAGCACCGTCGTCGACCCCGACAACCCCCACGTGCTGGCGCCGCACCTCGCGGCCGCGGCGGCCGAGCTGCCGCTGGCGGAGGCCGACCTCGAGCTGTTCGGGCCGTCGTCGCGCCGGCTGCTCGACGTCCTGGTCGAGCGCGGGATCCTGCGCCGCCGGCCGGCCGGGTGGTTCTGGGCGCGCGAGGACCGGCCCACCGACCACCTCTCGCTGCGCGGCGCGGGCGAGGTCGTGGCGGTTCTCGAGACGCGCACCGGGCGCGTCATCGGCACCGTCGACGAGGCGTCGTCGCACACCCAGGTGCACACCGGCGCGGTGCACGTGCACCAGGGCGACACGTGGGTCGTGACCGACCTGGACCTGGCGGGCCGGGCGGCCCACGCCGTGCGCGGCGATCCCGGCTGGTCGACCTCGGCCCAGTCCGTGAGCCGGTTCGACCTGCTGGCCACCGAGCGCTCGGTGCGCCGGGCCCGGGTCGAGGTGTCCTTCGGCACGGTGCGGGTGACCAGCCAGGTCACCGGCTTCATCCGACGCCTGCCGAGTGGCGAGGTCATCGGGACCCATGCGCTCGAGCTGCCCGAGCAGACGCTGACCACCAAGGGCGTGTGGTGGACGCTCCCCGAGGAGGTGCTCGATGCCGCTGGGGTGGGCGCACCGGCGGTGCCGGGCGCGCTGCACGCCGCCGAGCACGCGGCCATCGGGATGCTGCCGCTGGTCGCCACCTCCGACCGCTGGGACGTGGGCGGGGTGTCGACCGCGCTGCATCCCGACACCGGGCTGCCCACCGTGATGGTCTACGACGGCTACCCCGGGGGCGCCGGGTTCGCCGAGCGCGCCTTCGAGGCCTTCGAGGAGTGGGTGGGCGCGACCCGCGACGCCGTGCTGGGGTGCCCGTGCCGCAGCGGCTGCCCCGCCTGCGTGCAGTCGCCCAAGTGCGGCAACGGCAACGAGCCGCTGGACAAGGCCGCCGCCGTGACGGTGCTCGAGCTCGCCCTCGCCTCGCTCGGCTGAGGGCGGACCGAGCGGCGCGCGGCCGCATTCCTGCTGGTCAGGGGGGTAGGGTCCGCACCATGGTCATCCTCGGCGTGCTCCTCGTCCTCGTCGCCCTCGTGGCGGGGATCCTGCTCTTCATCGGCACGGGGTCACTCACCGACACCGTCGACATCCCGGTGCTCGGGGGGACGTTGAGCCTGCCGCCGCTGGCCCTGCTCGTGGCCGGCATGGTCATCATCACCGTCTTCTGGTTCGGCTGGTTCCTGCTGCGCGTCGGGACCAAGCGGAGCCACCGCCGCCGGGTGGAGGCCAGGGAGAGCGCCCGCGAGGCCGAGGAGCGTCGGCTGGCCGACGAGGCCCGGATGAAGGAGGAGGTCGCCGCCCGCGAGCGCCAGCTCGAGGACGAGCGTCGCCGCCACGAGGAGCGCGAGGCCGAGCTGCGCCGCGATGCGGAGACCCGGGTGGCCGAGCAGCACACCGCAACCGAGACCGCCCGTCGCCGGGCCGAGGTGGCCGAGGCGCGCACCGAGACCCGCCCCGACGGCGAGCCCCCGGCCGGCACCACGCGCTGACCGCACCCCAGGCGGTCGCCCCGGGCCCGGCTCCGCCCGCGGAGGCGGCTGCGCCGCAGCGCCACACCGCGGTTCACGGCGTCGCCTCCCGAGCGAGTCCGGCCGTGGCGGCGCCTCGCGCCGTCGCCGGGAGCCCGGGCCACCACGACCGCACGCGGAGCGGGACCGCGACCTCGACCGTGACGCCGCCACCGCCGGCTGCGCACGACGACAGGACGGCCCGGGCCGCTCGGGCGACCTCGGAGGCCGCGCCACAGTCGGGCGCACCGCCCCGCAGCAGGCCGGCGGCCGCGGCCAGGGCGGCCCGGTCGGCGACGTTCGCGGCGCGGTGGGTGTCACGCACGACCGCGGCGAGGACCAGTGCGGCGACCAGCACGCTGGCGAGCACCCCCAGGGCGGCCAGGACCAGGACGGTCGCGCTGCCCTGTTCGCCCCGCCACGGGCCGGCACCCGTCATGGTCAGGCCTCCGGGGAGGCGCGCCCGGGGCCCGAGGCCTCGAGCCGGGCCCGCGCGTCGCCGGTCGGCGCCCCGACCCCCAGCAGCGCGAGCAGCGATGGGACCGGGGGCGTGACCTTGACCCGCACCCAGGCGCCCCCGACGTCGACGACCACCACCGACCCGGAGGGGGCGTGGCGTACCGCCTCGGCTCGCGCCGCGCCCTGCGCCTCACCCCGCGCAGCCACCCGCGCCGCGAGGTGCGCGGCGTCGACCGCCCGAACCCCGTCGATCCCCAGCCGGACCGCCGAGAGGGCGAGCGCCAGGACGACGAGCAGGGCCGGGACAGCCACCGCGAGCTCCGCGGTGACCATCCCGCCCTCGACCCGAGCCGCTCGGCTCACGTGCCCAGCGCCGAGACGATGATCTGCGTCAGCGCGGCCTTGACGGGCCCGGACTTGACGACCGCGAGCAGCAGCGCCGCGAAGGCCACGGCAGCGACCGTCCCGACCGCGTACTCGGCCGTGGTCATCCCCTCCTCGCCGAGGTGCCGTAGCTGCCGGGCCACGGCCCGGGACCGGTGAATGATGCGTGCTGTCATGGCTGACCTCCCCTGTCGGGGCGCGCCTCTCGCGCCCTCGCTCCGAGCCTCGCGCCCGAGGCCGACCGGGACGAGACCCTCGCCCTGGTCTGTGGACGGAGACCGGCCCGGCGGTGGCCTGTGGACGACGCGCCGCGCTCACGCCAGCCCGTCGCCGAGCAGCAGGAGCACCACCGGGGCGACCGTCGTGGCGACGAAGCCCGGCAGGAAGCAGAGCCCCAGCGGGAGCACGAGGAGGACCCCGGCGCGATGCACGGCGGCCTCCACCCGGCGGGACTCGACGTCGATCATCCGCCGCGCGGCTTCCTCGAGCAGGGCCGCAGGGGCAGCCCCCGCCGCGTGGGCGGCGTGCCAGGCCGCGGCGGCCGCCGACCACCCCGATCCCACGTGCTGCCAGGCCTGCTCCGGCGCCGCCCCCCACCGGTGCGCGGCGGCGACCACGGCCAGCTCGCGCCCCGCCGGCCCGGGCTCGACCCTCGCCACCGCCTCCAGACTCTCGACCGTCCCACCACCACCGCGCAGGACGGCCGCCAGGAGCCCCAGGGCCGCTGCGGCGTCCGCCACGGCTGCAGCGGCCGCCCCGCCCCCGCCGGCATCCGCCCCGCGCTCGGCCATCCTGAGCGCCCGCCGCGAGACCGCCCTCGGAGGCGGCAGGACCCCCGCCAGGAGCACCAGCAGCCCGACCAGACCCGGCGTCATGGCGCCCCCGAGGTGTCAGCGGGGCGCTGCGCCCGCCGGACCAGCGCGGCCGACCACGACCAGCCGGTGGCGGTGAGCACGAGGCCGCCCACCCCGGCCCACCGCGCCGCAGCGGTGCCGTAGAGCGAGACGGGGTCGATGCCCAGCAGGAGACCGACCAGGGGGCCACCCAGCGGCAGCAGCGTGAGCAGCCGCATCGAGGCGCGCGGGCCCGCCAGCGCCGCACCGACCCGGCGTTCGGACTCGTGGCGGGCCCGCACCGACGCCGCGGCCGCCGCGGTCGTGTGCGAGGCCGCCGCCCCGGTGGCCTCGGAGACCCGCCACGCCCGGGCCAGCACGGCGAGGTCGGAGCGGGTCCGCGCGTCGACGGCCGGCGGTGGCTCGAGCAGGGCGACGACGGGCGACGCCGACGTGGTGCAGCGCTCGCCCAGCCAGGGCGCGGCCGAGCGCACCGAGGGCGAGGTCGTCGCGACCCGGAGCGCCCCGGGGAGGTCGAGCCCTGCTCGCAGGCCGACGGCCACCACCTCGGCGAGATCGGCGACCCACCCGCCCGGGGCCGTGGCGCGGTGGCGACCGAAGCGCCCGCGCAAGCGGCCCACCGCACGGACCACCGCACGGACCTCGGTGGCGCCCGGTCGGCGCCCCACGTTCCCCGACGGCCACGCCAGGACGGCCGCCGCCACGACCACGGCCAGCAGCACCGCCCTCACCCGGCACCGCCCTGCGTGGGGTCGCCCCCGAGCAGGTCGACCAGCGAGCCCCAGTGGCCGGCCGGCCGCAGGTCGCCGGCCCGGTGGGTCATCGCGGTCCGGACCACGACCGAGCCGTCCGGGATCGTGACGGGGACGCCGACCCGGTCGACCCGCCGGCGACCGTCGGCACCACGTGCGACGTGGACCACGGCCTGCAGGGCGCCTCGCAGCTGGGCGTGCACCGCCTCGCGCGGCAGCCCGGCGAGGGAGCCGAGCGCCTCGAGCCGGGCCGGCACCTCCTCGGGGCCGTTGGCATGCAGCGTTCCGGCGCCGCCCTCGTGACCGGTGTTGAGGGCGGCCAGGAGCTCGCGGACCTCGGCTCCGCGCACCTCCCCGACGACCAACCGGTCGGGCCGCATCCGCAGCGCCTGGCGCACCAGGACCGCGAGCGACACCCCGCCGACCCCTTCGACGTTGGCGGACCGGCCCTGGAGGCGGACGACGTGGGGGTGGTCGGGGTCGAGCTCGCGGACGTCCTCGACGACCACGAGCCGCTCGTGGGCGGGGCACTCGGCCAGCAGCGCCGCCAGGACGGTGGTCTTGCCGGCGCCGGTCCCCCCGGTGACGAGGAGGCTCGCGCGCGCCGCCATCAACGCCCGCAGGACGCGGACACCGTCGGGCCCGACCGCCCCGAGGCCGGCCAGGGCCGTGACGCGGCCCGCGCGGTGCCGGGCCACCCGGAGGCTGAGGTGTGCCCCGCCCTCGGCCAACGGCGGGAGGACCGCGTGCAGCCGTACCCCGCCGGGCAGCGTGCCGTCGACCCACGGCTGGGAGTCGTCGAGCCGACGCCCGGCGAGCCCGGCGAGCCGCACGGCCAGCGGCCGCAGGTCCTCGCGGTCCACCACGGCGGCGGCCCGCTCCACCCCCGCCCCCCGGTCGACCCACACCCGGCCGTCACCGTTGACCAGGACGTCGGTGACGACGGAGTCGGCCAGGAGGGGGGCGAGCGGACCGAAGCCGACGACCCGGTCGGCCAGCCGCCCGGCGGCGTCCCGGCGCCCCTCGTCGCCGAGGACGGCCTGCTGCTCGTGCGCCATCCGTCCGATGGCGCCCACGGTGGGCGGCTTCCCGGCCCGGATCGAGCGCTCCACCGCGGCGCGCAGGGGCTCGGCGGCCGGCCCGCTCACGACGCCCTGCCCACTGCCGCCGGTGCTCGCGCCGCGGCGACGACGAGGTCGGCGCACCGCCGGACGGCATCCCGGGAGGTCGCCGGCCAGAGACCGCGCTCGGCGTCGCGGCACACCCCAGGGTCGTCGGCGAGGTGGGCCAGGTGCCCCACGCCGAGATGCGCCTCGATGTCGTCGAGCACCGCGGCCGAGGGCGGCGCGCCGCGGGTGACCACCCGCAGGTCCGGGGCGTGCGGCAGGTCATCGACCGTCTCCACCAGCGCCTCGACGAGCGCGTCGACATCCGCGAGAGCACGAGTGGTGAGGCCGGTGAGGACGACGACGGTCGTGGCCCGCGCGACGGCATCCGCCCGGAGCGGGCTGTGCGCCGGGACATCGAGGGCGACCGGCACCCCTGCGGTAGTGAGCGTCTCGAGGACGTCGCGGACCGCGCCGGGAGACACCATCACCGGCCCGGGCCCCCCGGCCGAGAGCACCCGACAGCCGCCCTCGGCGGGCAGCGCCTCGAGCAACGGGCCGGGCGGGACACGGCCGCGGACGCCCGCGAGGTCGGCCCACCGGCGCCCGGTGAGGTGCTCGATGCCGGCGGTGACGTCGAGGCCGCCCGCACCGAGGGCGAGGTCGACCACGACCGATCGTGAGCCGGTGGCGGCCAGCCGGCGCCCGACGGCGAGGGAGAGGGTGCTGGCGCCGAGGCCGCCGGAGGCCCCGACGACCGCGATGACCGTGGCTGCGTTCGACATGCCGTGAGCGTGCCCGCGCCCGCCCCCACCGGTCGAGGCCCGACCCGCGATCTGTGGACGACCACGGGACCGGGCGCCGCCTGTGGACGACCGGCGGGTCGTCCGGTGTGGAGGGGCTGCTTGTTCCCGGACATGGGACGGCCCCGGTCGGGGGGACAACCGGGGCCGTCGGCGAGCCGAGCTCCGGGGGGGAGAAGCCGGTCCGCCATCCGCTCAACCCCGAAGGGGAGCGAGTGGGTCACTCGTGTCCCATACATGCCAGTGAGCGCAAGCCCGGGCGAGTCGCCGTGGCGCCTGCTATCAGCGGACCCTCAGCGCAACGGGACTCCGGCGCCGAGGGCAGGGCCGCGGACCACCGTCCCGGACCCACCACCGGCCGTCCGACGCCGCCGCCTACCGGGACGACCCGCGACGAGGCCCCCACCGCCAGTGGGGGCCTCCTCGCGCCGCGGGCCTGCGGGCGACCAGGCGTGCAACCGTGCCGTCGCCACGGGTCGAGCCCGAGACGACCGGTCCATCAGTGGACTGCCCGCGCGTGGGTGTCCCGTCGTCCTGCGGTGGTTCGGAAGGAGGTCGAGGACCTCGCCCCTCCGTTGTACTCCTGCCCGGCCCCCTCGACAACGGGTCCGCGGCGTCCCGCTAGGTGAGACGGCCCGCGAGCACCGCGTCGCCGACCCGCTCCCCCTCGGCGGCCGCCACCTCGACGGCCGTGCAGCAGTGGGCCAGCCACAGCCCGACGCCGGCGACGTCGCCGCGCCCGTAGGCCGCGAGCGCACCGACGTAGGGGGCCACCCCGCCGGCGCCGTGCCCCTTCTCGAGCACCGCCACCCCGGTGGGGTCGAGCCCGGCCGCCTGCACCAGCGCGCGCTCCAGGGCGCGGGCGACGACCGCGTTGCCGCGCACGAACGGCCGCACGGTGACGATCTCGGCGTGCACCACGGCCGCCGCGACGACCACCGGCAGCCGGGGCGCCGCCAGCAGCACCTGCACCACGGCCCGCAGCCGTTGCGAGGCCTCGGCCGCGGACGGCGCCTCCCCCAGGTCGCCCAGCTCGGCGCACCCCTCCCCCGCCCGCCGCGGGCGGCCCAGGGCGTCGTCGGCCACCAGCCCGGCCGCGGCCACGGTGTGCAGCCGCGCCAGCGCCTGCAGCGGAGCGCGCAGCACGACACCCAGCACGTGCTCGCTCTCGGCGGTGGCGGCGGCCGCACCGCGCACCACCTGCTCGACGGGGTCGGGGTCGGGCGACCAGGTCGCCGCCCCGCGCATCACGTCACGCACGACGTCGACCGGGAGGTTGGCCCCCTCGAGCTCGGCGCTGGCCGTGGCTCCGCGCACCCGCGACTCGGCGGCGGCCTCCGCGGTGCGGCGGCGCAGGGCGTTGTGCCAGCGCAGGCGGGTGCACGCGGCCCGCGCGGCCTCGACCTGCGCAGGGACCCCGGGGAGCTCGGCCAGCCGGGCCACGGCCGCGACCGCCGGGGACTCGGCGGCGGGCTCGGACGGCATCCGGGCAGCCTAGCCAGCGACCGGCGGCAGGCCACCCTCGGGCACCCGGATGCCGGCCAGCTGCCGGGAGCGCGCGACCAGCCGCCCGGTCGAGTCCCACACGTCGGCGTCCTCGACGTAGACCCCGCCGGCCACGGTGTCGGCGTGCAGGCGCACCTGGAGCCACCCGGGCGCCGGGCGGCCCAGCACCTGCCCGGTGAGCTCGAAGGTGGGCGCCCATCCGGGCACGCCCAGGTCGAAGGCCACCGGCATCAGGCAGTCGACGGCGAGCGGCAGGACGGCGACGTCGGGCTCGTGCCCGTCGGCCAGCCGCAGCCACGCGCGCAGCTCGCCGCGGCCCGTGGGACGGCCGGCCGCGAACCCCGCCGTGGCGGGGTCGATCCGGACGTCGAGGCGGTCGAGGATGGTGATGGCCGCGGCCAGCGGGCTGCCGTCCCGACGGGCCGGCACGCACGCGTCGGGCGGGGGCATCGGCGGGGCCGCGGGCGCGCGGTGCGCCGGCTCGGCCATCGCCGCGAGGTCGGCCAGGGTCGCCGTGATGCGGGCCCGCTCCCGCAGCCCGCCGGCATCGTCCTGGAGGACCAGCACCTGCCCCGTCGACACCGTCCGGCCCGAGCGCAGCACCTCGACCTGGAGTCGAACCGGCCCGGGGGCGGTGGGCGAGAGGAAGAACGCGCTCCAGGTGAGCAGGTCGGGATGGCCGGCCCCGGCGAACGTCTCGCCGAGGGCGGCCGCCGCCACGGCCATCACGGCGCCGCCGTTGACCGCAGGGCCGACCGCCCACCCTGCGCCCAGCGCGGCCTCGGCCTCCGTGGGGGCACTCCCTTCGGCCGCCCGGCCCCAGGTGATGGTCAGCAGGTCGTCGAGCTCGGACACCCCGGCCCCTTCCGTCGTCGTCCGGGGCCTTCGGCGGCCGACCCGGTCCTGGCGCCCGAGCCTAGGGTGTGCCCATGACCGGCAGCATCCACTGGCCCACGGCCGTCCTGGTCGCCGGCACCATGCTGCTGCTGTGGCTCGGTGTCACCCTCCTGCGCCGCAGCCGGCGCAGCGGCTTCATCTCCGAGACCGACCGCGCCACCTACGCCACCCTGCACACCGCCTCGCTCGCCTCGCGCCACCTCGGGGAGGGCCTCAGCCCGGAGTCGGCCGAGCGCGCCGGGCGCCACCTGCTCTCGATCCTGGGCGCCCAGGCCGTCTCGATCGCCGGCCCCGGGAGCGTCCTGTCGTGGACCGGCACCGGCGAGCACCACCGCGCGCAGGCCGTCGACCTCGGGGAGCGGACCCTCGAGACCGGCCGCACGGTCGCCCATCCGGAGGAGGTCGTGGCCTGCGGCGACCCCGAGTGCCCCCTGCGGGGAGCGGTCACGGCGCCGCTGGTCACCGACGACCTCGTGGTCGGCACCCTCACGGCCTGGACCCAGGAGCCCAGCCCGGGGCTCACCCGCGCCACCGAGGAGGTCGCGTCCTGGGTCAGCAGCCAGCTGGCCCTGGCCGAGCTCGCGCGCACCCGCAACCGTGTGATGGAGGCCGAGCTGCGGGCGCTGCGGGCCCAGATCAGCCCGCACTTCATCTACAACAGCCTCGCGGCGATCGCCTCGTTCGTGCGGACCGACCCCGACCGCGCCCGCGAGCTGCTGCTGGACTTCGCCGACTTCACCCGCTACGCCCTGCGCACCGGCGGCACCTTCACCACGCTCGCCGAGGAGCTGCGCAACGTCGAGCGCTACCTGGTCCTGGAGCAGGCCCGCTTCGGTGACCGGCTGCGGGTCTCGCTGCTGGTGGCCCCGGAGGTGCTGACCGTCACGCTGCCGTACCTGGCGGTGCAGCCCCTGGTCGAGAACGCCGTACGGCACGGGCTGGCCAGTAAGGAGGGTGTGGGACACGTGACCATCACCGCCAGCGACCAGGGCTCCGAGGCCGAGATCGCCATCGAGGACGACGGGGTCGGCACCGACCCCGAGCGGGTGCGCGCGATCCTCGACGGCGCCCACCCCCACGACTCGATGGGGCTGGGGAACGTCGACGCGCGGCTGCGCCAGGTGTACGGCGACGAGTGCGGCCTGGTCGTCGAGACGGCCCCCGGCGCCGGCACCCGGGTGAGCTTCCGGGTGCCCAAGTTCGCACCCGGCGTGCACGCCCAGCACTGAGCGGGCGCCGTAGGCTGCCGCCCATGTCCACCGCCGTGGCCGGGCTGGTCGCCCTCGTCGTCGACGACGAGCTCCCCGCGCTCTCCGAGCTCGGGTTCCTCCTGCGCCGCGACGAGCGGGTGGCCGAGGTGCTCACCGCCTCCAGCGGCACCGACGCGCTGCGCCTGCTCGACACCCGCGACGTCGACGTCGTCTTCAGCGACATCTCGATGCCCGGCCTCGACGGCATGGCCCTGGCTCGCGTCATCTCCCGCTTCGCCGTGCGCCCCCAGGTCGTCTTCGTCACCGCCCACGAGCGGCACGCCGTCGACGCCTTCGCCCTCGACGTCACCGACTACGTGATGAAGCCGGTGCGCGACGGGCGGATCGCCGAGGCGGTGCGCCGCGTGGTCGAGCAACGCGAGCGCGGCACCGGCCGCCCCGACGCCGGGCCCACCGCGGCGCCCCCGGTCGAGGACGAGACCATCCCCGTCGAGCTCGGCGGCGTCACCCGGTTCATCACTCGCAGCCAGATCCGCTACGCCCAGGCCCACGGCGACTACGCGCGCCTGCACACCGACGCCGGCTCGCACCTCGTGCGCGTCCCCCTCAGCGTCCTCGAGGAGAAGTGGGCCGACGTCGGCTTCGTCCGCATCCACCGCTCCACCCTGGTCGCGCTCCCGCACGTCGACGAGGTGCGGATGGACCACGGCCGCTGCTCGGTGCTGGTCGGGCAGGTCGAGCTGCAGGTGAGCCGCCGGCACACCAAGGCGCTGCGCGACACCCTGCTGCGTCGCCCCGCACCGCGGCGGACGGGAGCCGACCTCCCGTGACGGCCCCGCCGCCCGAGCGGGTCCGGGTCACCAGCTCGCGGCGGGGTGCGGTCACCCCGGGGTCGCGCCGGCCCGCGCGCGACCTCGACGAGCAGACCGAGCTCGGCGACGTCTACCTGGCGGGCCTGATGCGGGCCCAGCTGCGCCTGTCGCTGGCGGTGCTGGCCCTGACCGTGGTCGCGCTGGTGGCGCTGCCGGTGGTGCTGTCGCTGATGCCGGCCACCCAGAGCACCACCGTGCTCGGCATCCCGTTCCCCTGGCTGGCCCTCGGGGTGGCGGTGTACCCGGCCGCCTGGGTGCTGGCCCGGTGGTACGCCGGCCAGAGCGAGCGCCTCGAAACCGACTTCACCGAGGTCGTGGAGCAGCCGTGAGCCATCCCCTCTCGATCGTGGCCGTGGCCCTGGTCTGCCTGACGACGCTGGTCGTGGGGGGCTTCGGGCTGCGGCTGTCCCGCCGCACCAGCGACTTCTACGTGGCCGGGCGCACGGTGTCGCCGCGCCTGAACGCCTCGGCCATCGGCGGCGAGTACCTGTCCGCCGCCAGCTTCCTCGGGGTGGCCGGGCTGATCTACGGCAGCGGCATCGACATGCTCTGGCTGCCGGTGGGCTACACCCTCGGCTACCTCGTGCTGCTGGTGATGGTGGCCGCGCCGATGCGTCGTTCCGGGGCCTACACCCTGCCCGACTTCGCCGAGGCGCGGCTGGGGTCGCGGGCGGTGCGGCTGGTCTCGTCGGTGCTGGTGGTGGCCATCGGCTGGCTCTACCTGGTGCCGCAGTTCCAGGGCGCCGGGCTCACCCTGGCCCTCGTCACCGGCGCGCCCCCCTGGGTCGGGGGGTTCGTCGTGATGGTCGTCATCGCCGCCGCGGTGGGCGCGGGCGGGATGCGCTCGATCACCTTCGTGCAGGCGGTGCAGTACTGGATCAAGCTGACCGCCCTCGCCGTGCCGGCCTTCGTGCTGCTGCTGCTGTGGGTCAGGAGTGGGCACCCCGCCCCGGTGGTCCCGCCGCAGTGGCACGCGCCGCTGAGCCCCACCGGGCCCGGCGACCATCCCTGGTACCGGACCGCCTCCACGGTGCTCGCGCTCTGCCTGGGCACGATGGGGCTGCCGCACGTCCTGGTGCGCTACTACACCAATCCCGACGGCCCCGGCGCCCGTCGCACCACGGTCACCGTCATCGCGCTGCTGGGCGTGTTCTACCTGCTGCCTCCGGTGTACGGCGCTTTGGGCCGGGTGGTCTTCCCCGTCCTGCCCGGGGATGTGCGCGGGGACTCGATCGTGCTGCGCATCCCGGGCGAGCTGGCACCGGGGCTGGGCGGCGACCTCCTGACCGCGATGCTCGCCGGGGGCGCCTTCGCCGCGTTCCTCTCCACCGCGTCCGGGCTGGCGATGTCGGTGACCGGGGTGCTCGACCAGGAGCTGCTGCGCCCGCAGCTCGCGCGGCTGACCGGCGGGGACTCGCCGGGGGCCGGAGGCTTCCGGCTCGCCGCGGTGCTGGCCGTGGTGCTGCCCTACCTGCTCAGCCGGCTCATCGAGCCCCTGGGGCTCGCCACCACCGTCGGGCTGGCGTTCACGGTCGCGGCCTCGACCTTCGCGCCCCTGATCATCCTGGGCGTCTGGTGGCGCGGGCTGTCGGTTCCCGGGGCGATGGCGGGCCTGGTCGCGGGCGGCCTCGGCACCGGCCTGTCGCTCGCGACCACGATGGCGCGCGGCGACCTCGGCGGCTGGCCCGGCGCGCTGCTGGCCAACCCGGCCCTGTGGACGGTCCCGCTGGCCTTCGCCGCCGTCGTGCTCGTCTCGCTGGCGACGCCGGGTCGGATCCCGGCGTCGACGGCCCGGGTCCTGGTGCGGCTGCACACCCCCGAACGGGTCACCCTGGCGCGCAGCCGGCTGCGCGACTGACGGCGGCTCAGCCCACGGCGTCGCGCGCGGCGACGAAGGCCGCGACGCACCGCCGCACGTCGTCCTCGGAGTGCCCCGCCGACAGCTGCACCCGGATGCGGGCCTTGCCGCGCGGCACCACCGGGAAGCTGAACGCGATGACGTAGACGCCGTGCTCGAGCATGTGGTCGGCGATGCGGGTGGCCTGGCGAGCGCCGTCGTCGCCGGGGAACATCACCGGGACGATGGGGTGCGAGCCGGGCAGCAGCGCGAAGCCCGCGTCACCCATGAGCTCGCGGAACAGGGAGGCGTTGCGGCGCAACGTGTCCCGACCGTCGGCCGAGCCGTCGACGAGGTCGAGCGCGGCCAGGGACCCCGCCACCACCGCCGGCGCCACCGAGTTCGAGAACAGGTACGGCCGCGAGCGCTGGCGCAGCAGGTCGACCACCTCGCGGTGGCTCGAGACATAGCCACCGGAGGCGCCGCCGAGCGCCTTGCCGAGGGTGCCGGTGAGGATGTCGACCCGGTCGAGGACGCCGAACAGCTCGGGCGTCCCGCGGCCCCCCTCGCCCACGAACCCGACGGCGTGGCTGTCGTCGACCAGCACCATCGCCTCGAACTCGTCGGCGAGGTCGCAGATCTCGTCGAGCGGCGCGTAGCTGCCGTCCATCGAGAAGACCCCGTCGGTGACGACGCAGACCCGTCGGGTCCCGGCCGCGCGGGCGGCCTCGAGCTGGGCGCGCAGGTCGGCCATGTCGGCGTTGCGGTAGCGGTAGCGGGCCGCCTTCGACAGCCGCACCCCGTCGATGATCGAGGCGTGGTTGAGCTCGTCGGAGACGATCGCGTCCTCGGCGCCGAACAGGACCTCGAACACACCGCCGTTGGCGTCGAAGCACGAGCTGTAGAGGATCGTCGCCTCGGTGTGCAGGAACTGCGAGAGCCGCTGCTCCAGCGCGGTGTGCTGGGTCTGGGTGCCACAGATGAAGCGCACCGACGCCATCCCGAAGCCCCACGTGTCGAGCGCGGCCCGGGCCGCCCCGACGACGGCCGGGTGGTCGGCCAGCCCGAGGTAGTTGTTGGCGCAGAAGTTCAGCGACTGCCCCGCCGTGGTGCCCACGTGCGCCGACTGCGGGGTGGTGATCTCGCGCTCGCGCTTGTAGAGCCCCGCCTCCTCGATCTCGCGCAGGGTCGCCGCCAGCTCGTCCTTCACCGCGCCGTACACGTGGCCTCCTCGGGGTCGTGGGTCGTCGGGGTCACCGACGCTCCACCCTAGGCCCCGCTGGTCAGCTCCAGTCGAGGACGACCTTGCCCCCACGCCCCGACCGGGTCTCGGCGAACGCCGCCTGCCACTGCTCGGCGCGGTGGCGCCCGGTGATGACCGACGACACCGACTCGCGCAGCCGCTGCGAGGACGCCAGCATCGAGCCCATCAGGTACCAGGTCTCGAACATCTCGCGGCCGTAGATGCCGCGCAGCGTGATCATGTGGGTGATGACCCGGCCCCAGTCGATGGCGTAGCGGTCCTTCGGCAGCCCGAGCAGCGCCACCTTCCCCCCGTGGTTCATGTTGGCCAGCAGGTCCTCGACCGCCAGCGGCGAGCCCGACATCTCGAGCCCGATGTCGAAGCCCTCGACCATCCCGAGCCCCCGCTGGGCGTCGGCCAGCGCCTCGCCGCGCGAGACGTCGACGACGTGGTCGGCCCCGGCGGCCCGGGCCAGCGCGAGCCGGTCGGCGGACATGTCGGTGACGGCGATGCGCCGCGCCCCGGCGTGCCGGACGACCGCGACCGCCATGACCCCGATGGGCCCGGCGCCGGTGACGGCGACGTCCTCGCCCACGACCGGCCACTGCAGCGCGGTGTGCACGGCGTTGCCGAGCGGGTCGAACACGGCGCCCAGGTCGGGGTCGAGGTCGGCCGGCTGGACCCAGGCGTTGGTGGCGGGGACCACGACGAGGTCGGCGAAGGCACCGTCGCGGTTCACCCCGATGCCCACGGTGTTGATGCACAGGTGCCGCCGCCCGGCGCGACAGTTGCGGCACACCCCGCACACCACGTGGCCCTCGCCCGAGACCAGGTCGCCGACGGCGACGTGCTCGACGTCGGCGCCCACCTCGACGACCCGCCCGCAGAACTCGTGGCCCAGGGTCAGGGGCGCCCGCACGGTAGCGGCCGCCCACTCGTCCCACTGCTCCAGGTGCAGGTCGGTGCCGCAGATGCCCGCTCGCAGCACCCGCACCATGACGTCCTTGGGCCCGCAGACGGGGTCGGGGACCTCGACCAGCTCGAGTCCGGGACCGGCGGTGACCTTCCTCAGTGCGCGCACCGGCCCATCATGCCCACCGACCGCTCGGCGCAGCGAGCCGCCGCTCGGCGCACCGCGGGTCGCCGCACAGCCGGGGCCGGGCTCCGCCTGCCGCGGCATGCCACCGCCCGCCGCGCCGTCCGGCCGCACCCCTGCCGCGCGGCGGCGCCCGGCCCCACCCTGGGGACCGTCCCGGGCTCCCCGCGCGGGCCCCGACCATGGAGGTGACCGTGAGCACCGACGCTCGCACGCAGCAAGAGGACGCCTACCTCGCCCTGCAGTCCACGGACGAGTTCCAGGCGCTGCGCAAGAAGTTCCGCGGCTTCGTCTTCCCGATGACCGGCTTCTTCCTCACCTGGTACTTCCTGTACGTCCTGCTCTCGATCTTCGCCCCGGGCTTCATGGGGCGCACGGTGGGCGGCAACATCACCATCGGCCTGCTGTTCGGCCTGGGCCAGTTCGTGACGACGTTCGCGATCACGTTCATCTACGCCCGCTGGGCCAACCGCGAGCTCGACCCGATGGCCGAGCGCCTCGGGGCTCGGCTCGACGCGCAGAAGGAGGGCTGACCCGTGACGCTCACCCTCACCGCGGCCGACGCCGCGACCAGCGTCGGCTCGCCCGCGCTCAACATCGGCATCTTCGCCGCCTTCGTCGTCTTCACCCTGGTCATCGTCATCCGGGTGGCCTCGGGCAAGAAGACCGCGGCGCAGTACTACACCGCCGGCGGCGCGTTCAGCGGACGCCAGAACGGCATCGCCATCGCCGGCGACTACCTCTCGGCGGCCTCGTTCCTCGGCATCGCCGGTGCCATCGCCCTCCAGGGCTACGACGGCTTCCTGTACTCCATCGGCTTCCTGGTCGCCTGGCTCGTCGCCCTGCTGCTCGTGGCCGAGCTGCTGCGCAACACCGGCCGGTTCACGATGGCCGACGTCCTGTCGTTCCGCCTGCGCCAGCGCCCGGTCCGCATCGCCACCGCCCTGTCGGTGATCGCGGTCTCGTTCTTCTACCTCCTGGCGCAGATGGCCGGCGCCGGCGGCCTGGTCTCCCTCCTGCTCGGCATCAACGGCGAGCTCGCCCAGGACCTCGTGATCGCCGTCGTGGGCGCCGTGATGATCGCCTACGTGCTCATCGGTGGGATGAAGGGCACGACCTACGTCCAGATCATCAAGGCCCTGCTGCTCATCGCGGGCACCTTCGTCATCACCCTCTGGGTGCTCGGCCGGTACGGGTTCGACTTCTCCGCCCTGCTGCAGGCCGCCGCCGACAACTCACCCAAGGCCGGGGACAAGCTCTTCCAGCCCGGGCTGAAGTACGGCAAGAGCCTGACCACCCAGATCGACTTCCTGTCGCTGGCGATGGCGCTCGTGCTCGGCACCGCGGGCCTCCCCCACGTGCTCCAGCGCTTCTACACGGTGCCCACGAGCCAGCAGGCGCGCAAGTCGGTGGAGTGGGCCATCTGGCTCATCGGCGGGTTCTACCTGCTCACCCTCGTCGTCGGCTACGGCGCGGCCGCCCTGGTGGGCCCGGCCAAGATCAACGCCGCCCCCGGCAAGGCCAACGCCGCCGCGCCGCTGCTCGCCTACGAGCTGGGCGGCTCGGTGCTCCTCGGCATCATCTCGGGGGTGGCGTTCGCGACCATCCTCGCGGTGGTGGCCGGACTGACGATCACCACCTCGGCCACCTTCGCCCACGACCTCTACAAGGAGGTCTTCAAGCGCGGCGCGGGCAGCCAGGAGCAGGAGGTGCGCGTCGCGCGCATCGCGGCGGTCGTCATCGGCATCGTCGCGATCCTCGGCGGCATCTTCGCCAAGACCCAGAACATCGCCTTCCTGGTGGCCCTGGCCTTCGCGGTGGCCGCCAGCGCGAACCTGCCGACCATCCTGTACTCGCTGTTCTGGAAGCGGTTCAACACGCGGGGCGCGCTGTTCTCGATCTACGGCGGCCTCGTCTCGGCCATCGCGCTGATCGTCTTCAGCCCGGTGGTCTCGGGCAAAGCGCCGCTGGAGCCGGGTGGCCCGAGCCCGTCGATGATCCAGAACGCGGCGGTCGACTTCCACTGGTTCCCGCTCGACAACCCCGGGCTCGTCTCGATCCCGCTGGCCTTCTTCCTGGGCTGGCTGGGCACGGTGACCAGCAAGGAGTACAACGCCCGCAAGTACGCCGAGATGGAGGTCCGCAGCCTCACCGGTCACGGCGTCGGGGCCGCGCTCGACCACTGACGGTCCGCATCCGGCGGCGGCCGCGAGGGGAGCATCCCTCGCGGCCGCCGTCCGTCGTCCCCGGCCGGGCGGAGCGCGCAGCCGGAGCCGGAGCCGCCAGAGGCCCCCTGCGGCTCTGACGGCACCGGCGACGGTGCTCAGGCCGGGACGGCGACGGCGCTCCGGGTCGTGGTCGCCACGGCGGAGCGCACCGGCCGGGTCGCCAGCGTGATGCTCGTCAGGAGCACCCACAGGCCCACGGCCGTCTGCGGAGCGACGGCGCTGGTCACCATGAGGAGCGCCAGCGGGATCGACGTGACCGCCAGCCACCGCGGCAGGACCGGTACGCGGAACGAGGTCACCGCCGCGGTGACCGCGAGCAGCAGCGCCGCGAACGGCGCGAACACGTCGAGGACGCCGTTGTAGAGGCCGAAGAGCCCCCGGTAGACGTCGGCGGTGATGGGGGCCGCACCGCCGAAGACCTCGGTGACCGCCGGCGCCGCGTACAGCCCGGCGCCCACCAGGACCAGGGCCGAGTAGGTGTAGCCGGCGCCCTGCAGCAGCGAGCGGGCCCGCACCGACGCGCCGGCCACGGCGAAACGCTCGGTGAGGACCGCGGTGAACACCGCGTAGACGAGGGAGGACACCGCGATGAGCGTCGCCGAGGTGAGCCAGACGGCGTTGCTGTGCTCGCCGAACCACTGGGTGACCTCGTCGGTCGGCGCACCGACCCACGGCGTGGGGTCGCTGAACAGACCGGACTCGAGCAGGACGACGGCGAGAACACCGGACAGCGGCGCGATGCGGGACATGGGCTTCCTCCGTTGCGTGGGAGCCCTGCGGGGCTCCGGATGACGCCGACCGTAGGAGCCGGTCGGTGGCCGCCGCGTCCACCGCCAGACCGGTTCCGGGCGCCGGCGTCCATCGCGGGATGGATGCGCGAAGGCGGCCGTGCTGCCTAGTCTCGGCAGCATGCAGCAGTGGGCACAGCACGCTCGCCGACGCGCGCTCGACTACTTCCTCGTCGGCCTGGCCCTGGCCGAGGTGGTGTCGGTCGTCGTGGGGCCGGCGACGCACCGGCCCGCCGCCGCCCTGATCAGTGCCGCCTCGGCCCTGGTGCTGCTGGCCCGCCGCCGGCAGCCCCTGGCCGCCAGCCTGGTCGCCTTCGCCTGTCTCGCCATGGCCTCGGCGGTCTCGCCCGTGACACCGCTGGCGCAGTTCTTCGGCCTGCTGGCGACCTTCGCCATCGTCGGGGCGATCAATACGCCGCGCGACGCCGTGGTCGCGTGGCTGCTCGGCGCCGCGGTGACCACGTACGACGAGGTCCGCACGGCACCGGACGCCGGGGTGGCCGACGTGCTGCTCACGCTCGCGGTCGTCACGACGATGTGGATGGCCGGGCTGCTCGTGGCGCGCCGCACGACCTCGGCCGAGGAGGCGGTGGGGCGCGCCGAGCGGGCCGAGCACGACCGGCACGAGCACGCGGCGCGCGCCGTCGCCGCGGAGCGGGCGCGGATCGCCCGCGAGCTCCACGACGTCGTCAGCCACGGGCTCTCGGTCGTCGTCCTGCAGACCATGGCGGCGCGCGCCGAGCTGCTGGACGGTCGTGACCCCGACCGCCACCTCGACGCGGTCGAGGGCACGGCCCGCGAGGCGCTCGGGGAGATGCGGCGCATGCTGGGCCTGCTGCAGACCGGTGACCTCTTCGACGCCGAGCCGCCGGGGCCCGCGCCAGGACTCCGCTCGCTGCCCGCGCTCGTCGACCGGGCCACGGGCGCGGGCCTGACCTTCCGGTCGCTGGTGCTGCCGGAGGCGGTCGACCTTCCCAGCGGCCTCGAGCTGTCGGTCTACCGGGTGGCCCAGGAGGCACTCACGAACGTGGTCAAGCACGCCGCCGGTGCGCAGGTGGACCTCGAGGTCAGCGTGCGGGCGGGCGCCACGGTGGTCAGCGTCACGAACACCGCCGGCCACCCGGGCGCCGGCGGCCCGGCCGGCGCCGGCCAGGGGCTGATCGGGATGCGGCAGCGCGTGGGGGTCTACGGCGGCTCGCTCGACGCGCGGCGCACGCCGGACGGCGGGTTCACCGTCTGCGCGCGCTTCCCCCTGGAGGAGCCGGCGACGGTGGCCGTGCCATGATCCGGGTGCTGCTCGCCGACGACCAGGTCCTGGTCCGCGACGGTTTCCGGGCGCTGATCGACCGGGAGACCGACCTCTCCGTCGTCGCCGAGGCAGCCGACGGCATCGAGGCGGTGCAGCTCGTGCGCGCCCACCGCCCCGACGTGGTGCTCATGGACATCCGGATGCCGAACATCGACGGCCTGACGGCCACCCGACACGTGCTGGCGCTGCCCGAGCCCCCGAAGGTGCTCGTGCTGACTACCTTCGACCGCAACGAGTGGGTGTACGAGGCGCTGCGCGCGGGAGCCAGCGGGTTCCTGCTCAAGGACGTACGGGGCAGCCAGCTCACCGACGCGATCCGCACCGTGGCCGCCGGCGAGGCGCTGCTCTCCCCCACGATCACCCGGCGTCTCATCGCCGACCTGGTGGCCCGCCGACCCGCCCCCGGGCCCCGCCCGGCGCCCGTCGAGCTGACCGCGCGCGAGGCCGAGGTGCTGCGGCTGGTCGCCGCCGGGCACTCCAACGCCGAGATCGCCGAGCAGCTGTTCATCAGCCACTCCACCGTCAAGACGCACGTCACCCGGCTGCTCACGAAGCTCGACCTGCGTGATCGGGTGCAGGCCGTGGTGTACGCCTACGAGACCGGGTTCGTCCGGCCTCCGGCCTGAGCGTCCCAGACGAGGCGACCGTCGGGCCCGAGCCGGGCGCCCTCGCTCACGCGATGCTCGACGAGGCGCCGGTCGTGCATGAGGTGCTCGACCCGGACCCCGCCCTCGACCGCGACGACGTCGCTGATGATGCGGCGGTGGCAGCGCCACCACACCGCTTCGGAGCACATGACGGCCGTCCGGCGCGCCTGCACCTCGGCGAGGAGGTCGGCCAGCCCGGCGCGGAACTCCTCGCTGCGCGTCCACCCGGCGTAGGCGCGGAAGGCCTTGACCTGCCACCAGGTGTCGGGCGAGGCGGCGTCGTCGTCCTGGGTCAGCGACCGGCGTCCACCGAGGCGCGCGTCCTGCCGGTACGCGATGCCGACCTCGCCGGCCAGGTCCTCGACGGCGCCTCGCGAGGCCGCGGCGTTGGTACGGCTCCCGGGGAAGCGCCGGACGTCGACGACCGCCTCGACGGCCGCCCCCTCGAGCAGCGAGGCGAGCTCCTCACGGTCGAGCCGGCCGTGGCCGAAGGTCAGCATCGTGGATGTCGGCACCGCGGTCTCCTCCTCGACCTGGGGCCGGGGGACGGGTCGAGCACACGCTGCGGCCCGGGCTGCGAGGTCCGGCTCCCTCCCGTCGATGGTCGCACGACCGAGCCCGGCCACCGCCGCGCTGCGCCCGGGCGATGGCGGCCTCCGCACCGGCGGCGCCGGGAAGGGTCAACCCGCCGCCGCCGTCGCGCGTCCATGTATCGGACGCACGCCGCGCCCCTCCTCACCAGGGAGAGCACGTCACCAGGAGGCCGTCATGTCCATCCACCCCCCAGACCCCGCACCGTCGACCCGTCCGCCGGCACGCCGCGCCACCCGCCGTCGCTCCGTGGCCGCGCTCGCCGCCGCGCTCGCCCTGGCCGCCGTCCCCGCCGCGGCCGGCTCCACCACCGCCGAGGCCGCAGGATGCGCCGTCACCTGGGGCTCCCTCGCCAAGACCTCGCCGACCCTGCTGCCCGGTCGCATCACGGCGGTACGCGCCGGCCAGCACCCCTGCTACGACCGGCTGGTCGTCGACGTGACCGGGCGGGCCCCGGGCTACTCGGTGCGGTACGTCTCGACCGTGTACTCCGAGGGCCAGGGAGCGCCGGTCCCCGTCGCCGGCGGTGCGCGTCTTGCCGTCGTCGTCAAGCGCGGGGCCACCACCCGCCCGGCGATGCCGTCGGTGACCGGGTTCCGCACCGTCCGGCAGGTCCGGTGGGCCGGGTCGTTCGAGGGCTACACCACGCTCGCCCTGGGCGTCCGGGCCCGGTTGCCGTTCCGCGTGTTCACGCTCTACGACGCCGCGACCGACCGCAGCCGCCTCGTCATCGACGTGGCCCACACCTGGTGACGCCGGGGGCCCTCCGCCCCTAGACGGACGCGTCCGCCTGGGCCCGCAGCCGAGCCGCGAGGTCGTCGTCGACGGTCGCGAAGAAGTGCCCCACGACGTCCTCGAGGTGGGCGACGGAGTCGGCCCGGAACAGCACCGGCTGGTAGGCCGTGATGTCGTAGTTGAGGGTGCCCATGTCGACCAGGTCGAGCGGGCGGATCTCCATGGCGCGGAACTCGTCCATCTCGCCGTAGCTGCTGAGGATGCCGGCACCGTAGGCCTTGAGCTCGTCGCCGTCGGCCATCACCCCGAACTCCATCGAGAACCAGAACACGTCGGCGACGAACTTCAGCGCCTCGTCGGTCTCGAGCCGCAGGCTGGCCGCGCCGGCGGCCTCGGTGACCGCGGCGAAGCGCGGGCTCGCGAGCTGGTTCCCGTGGCCGACGACCTCGTGCAGGATGTCGGGCTCGGGGGTGTAGAGCGGCCGGCTACCGTGGCGCAGGTACTGGGTCGAGTTGAAGGTGCGCCGACCCAGGTCCCCGTAGAAGTCGCGCAGCGGCACCAGCCCCGGGGCGGCGGTGTAGGACCAGCCGGTGAGGGGGAGCAGGCGCTCGGTGACCTCGGCCAGCTGCGGCACGTGGTCGGTCGGGAGGCCGAGGGCGCTCTTGCCGGCGAGGAACTCGGGATGGGCGTAGCGCTGGTGCTTGGGTTCCAGCTCGGCGCAGACCGTGCGCCAGATGCCGTGCTCGGCGTCGGTGTAGTCGATGGTCGGCAGCGGCTCGCCCGGCCGATGGGCCAGGGCGGCGGCGGCGATCTCGCCCCGCCGCTCCAGGTACGCGCGGTCGCCCAGCCCCGGGTGGTTGTCGGCCAGATGGACCCGTACGGTCCCGTCGTCCTCCCTCGTCACGGCCGAGTAGAGCTGTCCGTCCTCGAACACCGTGCCCACCTCCTCGTGAGTCGTCCTCGCCTCGCGGCGCCGGACGTCCACCGAACCACGCCCACCCGTCACGATGGAACCGATGCCCCGTGACATGGTCAACCAGTGCACAGGTGTGACACCCCCCGGCCCCTGCGACCGGGCATTGTGCGCAGTCCCGAGAGGCGGTGGTACGTGCCGCTCGGCGCAGCGGCGGCCCACTCGTCTCGTCGGGGCCGGGGGGTGGTTGCCCGATCCGCGCCGGTCCGGTTGGCTGGGGGGTGACCAGTGTCGACGACGAGGAGGAGCCAGCCGTGAGCGACGACAGCCTGTCGAGCCACCTGCACGAGATGGACCTGAGCCCCGCTGCGGAGTTCACCGCGCAGGCCAACGGCACGGCCCAGATGTATGACGACGCCGAGGCCGACCACGAGGGCTTCTGGGCGGCCCAGGCCCGTGAGCGCCTCACCTGGGCCACCGACTTCGAGCAGACCCTCGACTGGAGCGGCGCACCCTTCGCGAAGTGGTACGTCGGCGGCACCCTCAACGTCGCGTACAACTGCGTCGACCGGCACGTCGAGGCCGGCCACGGCGACCGCGTCGCCATCCACTTCGAGGGCGAGCGCGGCGACACCCGCACCATCACCTACGCCGACCTGCAGAAGGAGGTCGCCAAGGCCGCCAACGCCCTGGAGTCCCTGGGGGTCTCGACCGGCGACCGCGTGGCGATCTACATGCCGATGATCCCCGAGACGGTCTTCACGATGCTGGCGTGCGCGCGCATCGGTGCCCCGCACTCGGTCATCTTCGGCGGGTTCTCGGCCGAGGCCCTGCACACCCGCATCGCCGACGCCGAGGCCAGGGTGGTCGTCACCACCGACGGCCAGTGGCGGCGCGGCAAGGCCGCGCCGCTCAAGGCGGCGGTCGTCGCCGCCATCGCCCACGACGACTCCCCGGTCGAGAAGGTGCTGGTGGTCAAGCGCACCGACTCCGAGGTCGAGTGGGACGACCAGCGCGACGTCTGGTGGCACGACCTGGTCGAGGCCCAGAGCGACACCCACGAGGCGCGGCCGATGGACAGCGAGCACCCCCTGTTCATCCTCTACACCAGCGGGACCACCGGCAAGCCCAAGGGCATCTTCCACACCACCGGTGGCTACCTCACCCACGCCGCGTACACCAACGCCGTCGTGCACGACCTGCACCCCGAGACCGACGTCTACTGGTGCACCGCCGACGTCGGCTGGGTCACCGGCCACAGCTACATCGTCTACGGGCCACTGGCCAACGGCGCCACCCAGGTCCTCTACGAGGGAACCCCCGACAGCCCCCACCAGGGACGCTGGTGGGAGATCGTCGAGAAGTACAAGGTCTCGATCCTCTACACGGCCCCCACCGCCATCCGGACGTTCATGAAGTGGGGCGCCGACATCCCGGCGAAGTCCGACCTGTCCTCGATCCGGGTCCTCGGCAGTGTCGGCGAACCGATCAACCCCGAAGCGTGGCTCTGGTACCGCAAGCACATCGGCGGCGACCGGGCCCCCATCGTCGACACGTGGTGGCAGACCGAGACCGGCGCCATCATGATCAGCCCGCTGCCCGGCGTCACCACCCTCGAGCCGGGCTCGGCCCAGCGCCCCATCCCCGGCATCTCGGCCGAGATCCTCGACGACGACGGGCAGCCGTTCACCGAGCCCGAGAAGGTCGGCTACCTGGTGCTCACCAAGCCCTGGCCCGGGATGCTGCGCGGCATCTGGGGCGACCCCGACCGCTACCGCGAGACGTACTGGAGCCGGTTCGGGCCGAAGTACTACTTCGCGGGCGACGGCGCCAAGTACGACGCGAAGGGCAACATCTGGCTGCTCGGCCGGGTCGACGACGTCATGAACGTCTCGGGCCACCGGCTCTCGACCGCCGAGATCGAGTCGGCCCTGGTCTCGCACCCGTCGGTCGCCGAGGCGGCCGTCGTCGGGGCGGCCGACGAGACCACCGGCCAGGCCGTGTGCGCCTTCGTGATCCTGCGCGGCGAGGCCGTCGACCACGGTGAGGAGACCGTCCAGGAGCTGCGCAACCACGTGGCCCAGGAGATCGGGCCCATCGCCAAGCCGCGCCAGATCATGATCGTGCCCGAGCTGCCCAAGACCCGCTCGGGCAAGATCATGCGCCGTCTGCTCAAGGACGTCGCCGAGAACCGCGAGGTCGGCGATGTCACCACCCTGGCCGACAGCTCGGTGATGAGCCTGATCCAGCAGGGGATGAGCGCCGACTCCGCCGACTGACCCGGCCCCACCCGCGGGGCGCCCCCAGCTCGGGGGCGCCCCGCGGTGCGTGCCGGGCCGGCGACGCGGGCCGCCGGTAGGGTGGGACGCGGTGCGCCGGGAAGTCTGGTCGGCAACGACGTCGCCGCGCCCGCCCGCGGCCCAGCCCGCCGCCAGGAGCCGCCCCGTGAGCCCGTCCCCGTCACCCGGCCACCGACCCGAGGGGCACCGTCTCCTCTCCCGGCCCTCCACGTGGGCCGAGGCCCGGTTCGTGGCCGACGCCCTGCGCACCGAGACCATCGGCGGCGCCCTCCTGCTCGGCGCCGCCGTGGTCGCGGTCGTCCTGGCCAACAGCCCCTGGGCCGGCTCCTATGCCGCCCTGCGTGACACCGAGGTCGGCACCGACTGGTTCCACCTGCGGCTGAGCCTGGGCCACTGGGCGGCCGACGGCCTGCTCGCCATCTTCTTCTTCGTGGCCGGGCTCGAGCTCAAGCGCGAGTTCCTCGTCGGCGAGCTCCGCTCGCCCGCCAAGGCGGCGGTGCCGGTGGTCGCCGCGTTCTGTGGGGTCGTGATGCCCGCCCTCGTCTTCACCGGGGTGGTCACCGTGCTCGGGGCCGACGGTGACGCGCTGCGCGGCTGGGCCGTCCCGACCGCCACCGACATCGCGTTCGCGCTCGCGGTGCTGGCCGTCATCGGCTCGCACCTGCCGTCGGGGCTGCGCTCGTTCCTCCTCACCCTCGCCGTGGTCGACGACCTGATCGCCATCACGATCATCGCGCTCTTCTACACCTCCGACCTCGACGCCACGATGCTCGTCCTGGCCCTGCTGCCGCTGGCCGCCTTCGCCGCCCTGACCCAACGCCGGATCGCCACGTGGTGGCTGCTGCTCCCGCTCGCCGCCCTGACCTGGGCCCTGGTGCACGCGTCCGGCGTCCACGCGACCGTGGCGGGGGTGCTGCTCGGGCTGGTGGTGCCGGTCAAGCCGCGCCGCCGTGGGGTGCCGTCGGTCAGCACCCTGCCCGCCGACACCGACGTGGCGCACCGGTTCGAGCACCGCATCCGCCCGCTGTCCGCCGGCGTCGCCGTCCCGGTCTTCGCGTTCTTCGCCTCGGGGGTCGCCATCGGCAGCGGAGGGCTCGGCCAGGCCCTGAGCGACCCGGTGGCCATCGGCGTCGTGGCCGGGCTCGTCGTCGGCAAGCTGGTCGGGGTCCTCGGGTCGACCTACCTCATGGCGCGCTTCACCCGGGCCCGGCTCGACGACGACCTCGCGTGGTCCGATATCGCGGGCCTGTCGATCCTCACCGGGGTCGGATTCACGGTCTCCCTGCTCGTCGGCGAGCTGGCGTTCGGCGCCGGGTCCGAGCGCGACGAGCACGTCAAGCTGGGCATCCTGGTCGGGTCGGTGCTCGCGGCGGCCCTGGCCGCGGTCGTCCTGCGCCGACGCAACGCGGTGTACCGACGCATCCACGAGCGCGAGACCCGCGACGACGACGGAGACGGCGTCCCCGACTGCTTCCAGGACCGGGCGGGGCCCACGGGCCGGGCGACTCGGTAAGGTCGGGTCAGACCGCCCGACGTGGGACGACGACCGACACGAGGACCCTCATGCCCCCCGAGAGCACCGAACGCACCATCGGGCAGCTCGTGGCCGACGCCACGCACGACCTCCAGGGGATCGTGCGCGGTGAGATCGCGCTCGCGAAGGCCGAGATCGGCCAGGGCGCCAAGGTCCTGGGCAAGGGCGCCGGCCTCCTCGGAGGCGCCGCGGTGCTGGGCGTGTTCGCGGTCTTCGGCCTCTTCCACACCATCGCGTGGGTGATCGCGGTCTGGCTGCCGGTCTGGGCCGGCTACCTCATCGTGACCGTGCTCTTCCTCGCCGGCGCGGCCGTCCTGGGGCTGCTCGGCATCAAGGCCGTGCGGCGCGCGAAGCCCGCCCCCACGAAGGCGGTCGAGCAGGCCAAGCTCACCGTGGCGACGCTCAAGCACCAGAACGGCTGAGCCGGCGCGCGGGCAGCCGCCCGCGCCATGGGTCACGGACGGGCCGCCGCCTTGGGTGCGCCCCGGGAGCGGCCCCGCTCGTCAGTGCGCGGTGCAGCGCCCGGTGCCGACCCGGTCCTGGGCCGCCCCCGCGTCACGCAGCACCGGCGCCATCTCGGCCAGGGTGAGCGCGTAGCCGGTCTGGGGGTCGTCGAGGGAGGTCGCGAAGATCATCCCGACCACCCGGCCATCGGTGTCGAGCACCGGTCCGCCGGAGGCACCCTGGCGCACCTGGGCTCGCAGCGAGTAGATCTCGCGGGTCGCGCCGGCGTCGCCGTAGATGTTGGCCCCGCGCGCCTCGAGGACCCCGCGGACGCGCCCGGCGCCCACCCAGAGCCCCTCGTCGCCGGGGAACCCGGCCAGCACGGTGTCGGCGCCGCGCCCCAGCGCAGACCCGGTGGGGATGGGACGCGCCGCCAACGAGGGGACCGCGAGCACCGCGATGTCACGGTCGGGGTCGAACGCCACCACGCGGGCGGTGAGCTCGGGGCCCTTCCCGCCGACGTCGACGGTGATCCGGGAGGCCCCGGCCACGACGTGGGCGTTGGTGACGACGTGGCCGGAGGAGAGGACCCAGCCGCTGCCGACCTGCGTCTGGTCGCAGCGGGGGGCCTCGGCCCGCACGTGGATGACCGAGGCGACGGCCCGCGCCACCTGGGGGTCGCTGACGAGGGCGGGGTCCGGTGCGGCGATCGGCGTGATCGGCTCGGGCCCGAGCCCCTCGAAGACCCGCGGGATGCCGGTGCGGTCGAGGGCGCGGGTGACGTCGTCGACCAGGATCGAGGTCTGGCTGGGGACGAGGAGGTCGATGACGCGCACCACCGCCGACTGGGCCACGGCCGCCCGCAGCTGCGGCGGCCCCCCGGTGCGCACGGCACCGGCGACCACCCACATGACCAGGATCGCCGCCACCAGCAGGGCGATGGCCCCGAGGGTGCTGTCCACGGCCCGGAACGCGGCCGCGCGGATGGCCTCCCGGAAGCGGGACGCGATCGCGAGCATGACGCCCTGGGCCAGGGTGGCGACGACGAGCACGACACCGATGAGCACCAGGGTCCCGCCCGGGGTGGTGAGGTCGAGCTCGGTGTACTCGGTGATCAGGTCCGGGGCGTAGCGCAGGGTGACGAAGGCCCCCACGAT
The DNA here is from genome assembly GCF_001428065.1 of Nostocoides sp. Soil756. Taxonomy (GTDB): domain Bacteria; phylum Actinomycetota; class Actinomycetes; order Actinomycetales; family Dermatophilaceae; genus Phycicoccus. The sequence continues at coordinate 61,847 of NZ_LMSE01000004.1, read as the reverse complement.
GAGGCCCAGCAGCCCCAGCATCGCGGCGATCAGGCCTTGGCGGAAGCCGCTGAGGGTGTAGACGAGCAGCACCAGGCCGAGCAGGAGGTCGAGCAGCAGCGAGCCGTTCACGCGCCCTCCCCGTGCTCGGCCAGGGTGCGCATCCAGGGCGACATCACGGCGTCGGGCAGACCCCGCTCGACGGTGTCGTCCCAGGGCACGGTGAGACCGGCGAGGTCGAGGAGCGAGTCGAGCAGCATGGCGGTGAACCCCCAGATGAAGAGACCCGACACCTCGAAGCCCGGGGCACGGTAGTCGCCGAAGACCGCGGTGAAGCGGCGGGCGGGGTCGAGCAGGTCGGCCAGCGGGGCGCGCACGACGCGGGCGACCTCGCGCCGGTCGACAACGCCGATCGGGGCGGGCGCGGGCCACCAACCGACCACCGGGGTCACGGCGTTACGGCTCGGCGTCAGGTGCAGCGGCGGCAGGACGGCGAGGACGTCGACGCTCTCGGGGTCGAGCCCGACCTCCTCCTGCGCCTCGCGCAGGGCCGCGCCGACGTGACCGTCGTCGCCGGGATCCACCCCTCCTCCGGGGAAGGACACCTGGCCCGGATGGGCGCGCAGGGTGTGGGCGCGCTCGGTGAGGACGACGTCGACACCGCGCTCGCCCGGGCCGAAGAGCACCAGGACGGCCGACTCGCGGACCCCGGTCCGCGGCGGCGGGTGTGCGGCGAACCACGCGTGGTCGCGCAGGTCGTCGCGCCCCGCCAGGCGCGTGAGCCACGTGGGCGGCGGTGTCATGGCGTCATCGTAGAGAACGCGACCGGCTGCGGGACCGAGTCGGCGAGACGGCTCGCGGGCTGGAACGCGCGGCATCGCCGGGCCCGGGCGCGCGCCCGGCGCATCCCGGCCGGTCAGGCGTCGTCGGGCAGGGGGCCCGGTGGCGGGTCGGGCAGGACCGCACCGGGGGCGAGCTCGAACTTCAGGAGGGCGCGCGCGGCCGTGGGGTCGGTCTCACCCTCGCCGTACGCGGGGCACCAGCGGGTGACCGGGCAGGCGCCGCAGGCGGGTTTGCGGGCGAAGCAGGTGCGCCGGCCGTGGAAGATCACGACGTGGCTCATCATCGTCCAGTCCTTGCGGGGGATGAGCGCGGCGATGTCCTTCTCGACCTTGACCGGGTCGGTCTCCTGGGTCCAGCCCCAGCGGCGGACCAGGCGCCCGACGTGGGTGTCGACGGTGATGCCCGGAACCCCGAAGGCGTTGCCCAGCACGACGTTGGCGGTCTTGCGACCGACCCCGGGCAGGGTGACGAGGTCCTCGAGCCGGCCGGGAACCTCGCCGCCGAAGCGCTCGACGACGGCCTGCGCGAGGGTGATGACCGAGTTCGTCTTGGCGCGGAAGAAGCCGGTGGGCCTCAGCACGGCCTCCATCTCCTCGCGGTCGGCCTCGGCCAGCGCCTGCGCCGTGGGCCAGCGCGAGAACAGCGTGGGGGTGACGGTGTTGACCATGACGTCGGTGGTCTGGGCCGAGAGGACGGTGGCGACCAGCAGCTGGAGCGGGGTCTCGAAGTCGAGCTCGCAGTGGGCGTAGGGGTAGCGCTCGAGCAGGGCCTGGTGGATGCGGCGGGCTCGGCGGGTGCGGGCGACCGGCGACTCCTCACCGGTGGCCGCACGGCGGACGGCGGGCGTGGGGCGCACGGGCATGTCCCGGAGCCTACGGCCGGGCGGCGACAGCCCGGCTCGTCCCCTGGCCTCCGGCCCTGTTCTGGCACACTGTGCCCCGTGGATCACGACGTCGTGCGGAAAGCGCCGCTCTTCTCCCCCCTCGACGAGGCGGCCGCCGAGTCCCTCATCGCGACGATGAGCAGCTCGCGGCTCGAACGCGGCGACGTCCTCTTCCACGAGGGGGACCAGGGCGACCGCCTGTACGTCATCGCCGAGGGCAAGATCAAGCTCGGCCGCACCAGCAGCGACGGCCGCGAGAACCTGCTCGCCATCCTCGGGCCGGGCGAGATGTTCGGCGAGCTCTCCCTCTTCGACCCCGGGCCGCGCACCGCCACCGCCACCGCGGTCGCCGAGACCCAGCTGGTGTCGATGGGGCACGAGCAGCTCAAGGAGTTCCTGGCGCAGCGTCCCGGCGTGGCCCTGACCCTGCTCAGCGCGCTGGCCCGCCGGCTGCGCCGCACCAACGACGTGCTGGCCGACCTCGTCTTCACCGACGTCCCCGGCCGCGTCGCCAAGGCCCTGCTCGACCTCGCGGGCCGCTTCGGGCGCCCGGTCGACGAGGGCGTGATGGTGGCCCACGACCTCACCCAGGAGGAGCTCGCCCAGCTGGTGGGCGCCTCCCGCGAGACCGTCAACAAGGCGCTGGCCGACTTCGCCTCGCGCGGCTGGCTGCGCCTCGAGGCCCGTGCCGTGCTCCTCCTCGACGTCGAGCGGCTCAGGCGCCGGGCCCGCTGACGCCTCCCCCGACGCCCAGGTAGTCGAGCTGGGCGCGGATCGACATCCGCGCGGCCGGCCACACGCTCTCCGGGACGGCCGCGTAGACGCGGCGCAGGACGCCCTCGACCGGATCCGGCTCGGCCGCCGCGCCGTCGGCGAGCGCCTGACGCACCTGCTCGAGGCGCTCGGCGCGGTGGACGCGGTAGAACGCGACCATGGCGGCGGCGTCCGGGACCACGGGCCCGTGCCCCGGCAGGATCGCGGTGACCCCGCCCCCACCGGTGAGGGCCTGGAGGCGCTCGAGGCTGTCGAGGTAGGCGGCCAGCTCGCCGTCGGGATGCGCGACCACCGTCGTGCCACGGCCCAGCACGGTGTCGCCGGTGAGCAGCGCGTGGTCGGCCGGCAGGGCGAACGAGACCGAGTCGGCGGTGTGGCCCGGGGTGGCGACGACGGCCACCTCGAGCCCTCCGACCCGCAGGACGTCGCCGTCGGCCAGGTCGTCGTGGCCCCGGCCGACGGCCCGGGTGGGGGCGCCGGTCAGCTCGGCGAAGCGGGGGGCGGCCTCGGCGTGGTCGTGGTGGCCGTGGGTCACGACGGTGAGGGCGACCCGGGCGCCGCGGGCTTCGACGTGCGCGACCACCGCCCGCAGGTGCTCCTCGCCGTGCGGCCCGGGGTCGACGACGACGGCCTCGGTGGAGCCGGGCTCGAGCAGGACCCAGGTGTTGGTGCCGTCGAGGGTCATCGGCCCGGGGTTGGGCGCCAGCACGCAGTGGGCCCGCTCGGTGACCGGTCCACCGGCCCAGGGCTCGGGCGGGGTGGGCGGCGGGGCGGCGCTCATCCGGTCACTGTAGGTGCCGCGGGCGCGACACCGACGGGCAGAAGCGCCACCACGCCTGGCACACCCCGCTCCAGTGCCCCTCCTCCGGTCGCAGCGCCCGCGCGGGCTCAGGGCAAGACGGTGACCAGCACCGGGGTGCCGTCGGGGTCGACCTCGAGCACCGGCGCCACCCGCGCGATGAGCGGCCGGTCGGCCAGGAACGCCTCGACGTCGGCGAACTCCCGCAGCGCCTCCAGCGCCCACACCTGCGGCGGCATCATCCGCACCTCGCCCGCGGCCGCGCGGCGCAGCGCGTCGGCCGGCTGCACCCAGCCGTGGCCGTCGGACTCGCCGCTGGTCTCGGCGGCCTCCTGCCCCTCGGGCATGGCGGCGGCCAGGATCCAGGTGTCGTAGCGGCGCGGCTCGAAGGCGGCCGTCACCCAGTGCCCGCGCCCGCGCAGGTCAGCGGCCGTGACGCGCACGCCGCACTCCTCCTCGACCTCGCGCAGGGCGGCGGCCACGAACGGCGCGGCGGCCTCCGGCGTCACCCCCATGTGCGCCGCGAGGTCGGCCAGCCCCGGCGTGGCGGGGTCGAGCGTGTGGTCGGCGGGGTCGACGCGGCCTCCGGGGAAGACCACCATCGAGGGCGCGAACGCCATGGTCGACACCCGTCGCTGCACGTAGACCTCGGGACCGGACGCGCCGTCGCGCACGAGCATCACGGTGGCGGCCGGCCGGGGCTCGGCGATCTCGGCGTCGGCGCCGCGGGCCAGCCACGCGTCGGCCGTGGCCCGCAGACCACCGCGCAGCGGGACCCTCAGCACCTCCCCCGGCACCGGGTCAGTCCTTGAGGTGGGCGATGACCTCGACCTCGACCGGCGCACCGAGGGGCAGCGCGGCGACGCCGACGGCCGAGCGGGCGTGCCGGCCGGCCTCGCCGAAGACCTGCGCGAACAGCTCGCTGGCGCCGTTGATGACGCCCGACTGCCCGGTGAACGAGGGGTCGGAGGCCACGAAGCCGGTGACCTTGACGATGCGCTCGACGCGGTCGAGGTCGGGGACCACGGACCGGATGGCCGCGATGGCGTTGAGCGCGCAGACGGCGGCCAGCTGCTGGGCGCGCTCGGGCGTGACCAGCCCCACGAGCTCACCGACCTGGCCCGTCTCGGGCAGCGCGCCGTCGACCATCGGGACCTGCCCCGACACGTAGACGCGCGAGCCGTCGAGCACGGCCGGCACGTAGGCCGCCAGGGGCGGGACCACCTCGGGCAGGGTCAGCCCGAGCTCGACGAGGCGCTGCTCGACGGCTCCCATGCTCAGCCCTTGGCCCGCTTGAGGTACGCCACGAGGTTGCCCTCGGGCATGACGAGCACCTGGACGAGCTCCCAGCCGTCCTCGCCCCACTGGTCGAGGATCTGCTTCGTCGCGTGCACGATGAGCGGAACGGTCGCGTACTCCCATTTCTGCATGCGGCTCACCCTACCGGCGCGCGCCCGGGGACTACGGTGGCCGGGATGAGCGACGAGCCCGAGGTCCTGTCCCGCCCCGCCCGGCAGCCCGACCGCACCGAGGTCACCGGCCCGGAGCAGACCGACGTCTACGACGTGTGGGAGCCCGAGCACGCCCGCGCGCGCGGCGTCACCGTCGGCCTGGTCCACGGCGGCTTCTGGCGCCCGCACTACGACCGCGCCCACCTGGCCCCGCTCGCCACCGCCCTGTCCCGCGACGGGTTCCACGTCGCCAACCTCGAGTACCCGCGCACCGGGATGCCCGGGGGCGGCTGGCCGGGCACCGGCGACGCGCTGCTGGCGCGGGTGGCCTCGGTCGTCGCCGACACCGACCTGCCCGAGACCCTCGTCCTCCTGGGACACTCGGCCGGCGGACACCTGGTCACCTGGCTGGCCTCCGACGAGCGTTGCCCCGGCCTGCACGGCGTGGTGGGGCTCGGCCCGGTCGCCGACCTGGGAGAGGCCGACCGCCAGCACCTGGGCAGCGACGCCGCGCGCGCGTTCCTCGGCGGCAGCCCGGACGAGGTGCCCGACGCGTGGGCCGCCGCCGACCCGGCCCGCCAGCGCCTGACCACCCCGGCCGCCCTGGTCTCCGGCGAGCACGACGACGTCGTGCCGCCCTCGGTCGTGGAGGCGTACGCGGCCACTCGCCCGGCCGGGGCGCCGCTGACCACGGCGCTGGCCCGCGGCGCCGACCACTTCGACCTCGTCGACCCCGAGCACTCGGCCTACCTGCTGGTGCTCGCCGAGATCGAGGAGCTCACCCTGCGCTGAGGGCGCCCGTCCCCGCGCCATACCCTGGCGCTATGGCCACGCCCCCCTTGGACGACGCGTTCGACGGCGTCCGGCTGCATGTCGTGACCGGCAAGGGCGGGGTCGGCAAGACCACGGTGGCCTCGGCGCTCGGCCTGGCGCTGGCGCGGCAGGGCCAGCGCGTGCTGCTGGTCGAGGTCGAAGGGCGGCAGGGCATCAGCCAGACCTTCGGGGTGCCCCCGCTCGGCACCGACGAGGTCCGCCTCGTCCAGGACCCCTCGGGCGGCGAGCTGTGGGGGCTGTCGGTCGACGCGAAGGCCGCCCTGCTCGAGTACCTGCAGACCTTCTACAAGCTGGGCCGGGCCGGGGGCGCGCTCGAGAAGATGGGTGTCATCGACTTCGCGACCACCATCGCCCCGGGGGTGCGTGACGTCCTGCTCACCGGGAAGGTCTACGAGGCGGTCGGGCGCACCGACGGCTCGCGCCGCGGCCAGGGCGCCCACGTCTGGGACGCCGTCGTCCTCGATGCGCCGCCCACCGGCCGGGTCGCCCGCTTCCTCGGCGTCAACGAGCAGGTCGCCGACCTCGCCCGCGTCGGCCCCATCCACGCGCAGGCCGAGTCGATCACCCGGATGCTGCGCGACCGCATCTCGCGGGTCCACGTCGTCACCCTGCTCGAGGAGATGCCGGTGCAGGAGAGCGCCGACGCCGTCGCCGAACTGGTGGCGGCGGGCTTCCCGGTGGGCGCCGTGGTCGTGAACCAGGTGCGCGAGCCGGTGCTGGCCGGGCCCGGGCTGGCCGCGCTGACCGGCGAGGACGCAGAGGAGCGGGTGCGGGCCGACCTCGCCCTGGTGGGGGTCCGCAACGGGGCGAGGACGGTCGGTGGTCTCGTCGCCGAGGGGCGCGACCTCGCCGCTCGCCTGGCGCTGGAGACCGAGCTGTCCGACGAGGTGGCAGCCCTCGGCCACCCGGTGCTGCGGCTGCCGTCGCTGCCGGGGGGCACCGAGGACGGCGGCGTGTCGGTCCTGGCCGACGAACTGGCCGAGCAGGGGGTGCGCTGATGGCCCGCGCGCTCCCCTCCCCCATGGACGTCGACGCGCTGCTGGCCGACCGCGACACCGGGATCATCGTCTGCTGCGGCTCGGGCGGGGTCGGCAAGACCACCACCGCCGCCGCCCTCGGCGTCCGGGCGGCCGAGATGGGGCGCCACGTCGTGGTCCTGACCATCGACCCCGCGCGCCGCCTGGCGCAGTCGCTCGGCCTCACCGAGCTCGACAACACCCCGCGCCCCGTGGTCGGCGTCGGGGAGGAGGCCGGGGGCTCCCTCGACGCGATGATGCTCGACATGAAGCGCACCTTCGACGAGGTGGTGCTCGCCCACTCGACCCCCGAGAAGGCCGCCCAGATCCTCGCGAACCCCTTCTACACAGCGGTGTCCAGCTCGTTCGCCGGCACCCAGGAGTACATGGCCATGGAGAAGCTCGGCCAGCTCCGGGCCGAGGCCGAGCGCGACGGCACCTGGGACCTCGTCGTCGTCGACACCCCGCCCAGCCGGTCGGCGCTCGACTTCCTCGACGCACCCAAGCGGCTGGGGTCCTTCCTCGACGGCCGCTTCATCCGGCTGCTGATGGCGCCGGCGAAGGCCGGCGGCAAGGCCTACCTCAAGGTCTTCTCGTTCGGCGCGAACCTCGCGGCCAGCACCCTCTCGAGGGTGCTCGGGGGGCAGTTCCTCCAGGACGTGCAGACCTTCGTGGCGGCGCTCGACACCATGTTCGGCGGGTTCCGCGAGCGCGCCGACGTCACCTACGCCCTGCTCAAGGAGCCTTCGACGGCGTTCGTCGTGGTGGCGGCGCCCGAGCGCGACGCCCTGCGCGAGGCCACCTACTTCGTCGAGCGGCTCGAGGCCGAAGGCATGCCACTGGCCGGTGTCGTCGTCAACCGGATGCAGGTGCTGGCGGCCCCGGGGCTCAGCGGCTCCCGGGCCGAGGCCGCGGCCGAGCAGCTCGACGACCGCCTCGACGAGGGCCCCGGGCCGGGGCTGACCGCCTCGCTGCTGCGGCTGCACGCCGACCTGGCCGAGGTGGCCACGCGGCACGAGGCGCGGGTGGCGCGGTTCGTCACCTCGCACCCCGGGGTACGGGTCTCGACGGTCCCGGCCGGCGCGACCGACATCCACGACCTCGACGGGCTGCGCACGGTCGCGGCGGCGCTGGCCGGCTGACTCCCCGCGGCCTCGCGGCCCGGGCGGCCCGGGCGGCGCCGCGAGCAGCGGATCGCCCCCGGACATGAAGAACCCCGGCGGGACCGACCGGACCACTCGTGACTGCAGGGGGTGTCACGACTGGCTGCAGGGGGTGGTCGGTCCCGCCGGGGAGTTTGGGGGGGGTCAGGCGATCGCGGTCTCCGCGTTCTGGGCCTTGGCGGCCGAGAGGAGCGCGGTCCAGGACCTGACGTCGGGGCGGCGGCGCAGGAGGGCCCGGCGCTCGCGCTCGGTCATCCCTCCCCAGACACCGAACTCGGTGCCGTTGTCGAGGGCGTCGGCGAGGCACTCGGCGACGACGGGGCAGCCCTTGCAGACCGCCTTGGCCGCGCGCTGGGCCTTGCCCTGGACGAAGAGCGCGTCGGGGTCGGTGCCCGCGCAGCGTCCGAGCGGAGCCCACTCCGTGACCCAGTGGCCGTCCGCGACCACATCGGGGCTGATGCTCATGTCCACCTCGTTTCGCCGTTCCGTTCCGTGTCCCCACCGGTGGGTGAGGACCTACTGAAACCGTAGGCAGCGGACCCGGCCCCAGGTATCGTCCGAACCGGTCGACGCACTCACCGAACGGTCGAGCACCCCGCCGAACGGACGATGCGGGCCCTCCCCCGACCGACCGGTGCGTCGCGAGCCTTCGGAATCCGACCCATTCAGGTGCCCGCGTTACCCTGGGGCCCATGGACGGACGAGCCCACAACATCCCTGCCGTACTGCGGCTCCTCCTCGGCTTCGTGGTCCTCAGCACCGTCGCGGGGCTGCTGGTGGCCGGCTTGGCGGTGCCCGCGATCGGGGCGACGGGCCAGGCGGCCAAGAGTGGCGTCGACTTCTTCAACGACCTCCCGAGCGACTTCGAGGCCTCACCCCTGGCCCAGCAGTCCAAGATCCTCGACGCCCAGGGCAACCTCATCGCCAACCCGTACGACGAGAACCGCATCATCGTCCCGCTGAAGAAGATCTCGCTGGCGATGCAGAACGCCCAGATCGCCATCGAGGACGCCCGCTTCCGCGAGCACGGCGGCCTCGACCTGCGTGGCCTCACCCGCGCCGTGGTCTCGAACGCCCAGGGCGGCGACGTGCAGGGTGCTTCGACCCTGACCCAGCAGTACGTGAAGGTCACCCTCCAGGAGAACGCGCTGCGCCGCGGCGACAAGGCCGCCGCCGAGGCCGCGACCGAGAAGTCGTACGCCCGCAAGCTGCAGGAGCTCAAGTACGCGGTCAACGTCGAGGAGAACTACACCAAGGACCAGATCCTCGAGGGCTACCTCAACCTCGTCTACTACGGGGACCAGGCCTACGGCGTCGAAGCCGCGGCCCTGAACTACTTCGGCGTGCACGCGAGCGAGCTCAACGTGGGCCAGGCCGCGCTGCTGGCCGGCATCGTCCAGCAGCCCACGGCCTTCAACCCGCTGCTCAACCCCGAGCAGGCCCAGGCCCGCCGCGACGTGGTCCTCACCCGGATGCAGGAGCTCGGGTTCGCCTCCGCCAAGGACGTCGCCGCCGCCAAGAAGGTCCCGGTGGCGAAGATGATCAAGAAGAAGCCGGTCAAGGGCGTGTGCCACCGCTCCAGCCGCCCCTACTTCTGCGCCTACGTGATGGCCTACCTGCAGCACTCGCCGCAGATGGCGGTGCTGGGCAAGACCCCCGAGGCACGCCTGAAGCGGATCAACCAGGGCGGCCTCACCATCCGCACCACGCTCAACCCGACGATGCAGAACGCCGCGCAGACCGAGATCGAGCGCGCCGTGCCGATCGGTAACAAGAGCAACCTCGGCGGCGCCATCAGCGTCGTCGAGCCGGGCACCGGCAAGGTGCTGGCGATGGTCCAGGCCACCGACTTCGAGAAGAGCCAGACCAACCTCAACGTCGACAAGGTCTACGGTGGCGGCCCCTACGGCTACCAGTTCGGCTCGACCGCCAAGGTCTTCGGCCTGGTCACCGCCCTCGAGCAGGGCATGCCCCTCGACGGCAAGATCTACGTCCCCTTCGCCACCGCCAAGAAGGAGTACGTCTTCAAGAGCGACAAGGTCGTCGGGGCGCCCTGCGGGGCCGACAAGCCGTGGGGGGTCACCAACGACTACGCCATCGGCGGCCGCCAGATGACCCTGGCCGAGGGCATCTCGAAGTCGATCAACACCTGGGCCGCGCAGCTCACCATCGACGTCGGGCCGTGCAACGTGCTCGACACCATGAAGAAGATGGGCGTCCACATGGCCAACGGCCAGGACATCTACCGCAGCATCTCCAACGCGACCCTCGGATCGGGCACGACCACTCCCCTCGACCTCGCCAGCGCCTACGCCACCCTCGCGGCCGGTGGCAAGCACTGCGAGCCCAGCCCCATCGCCTCCATCACCACGCCCGACCGCAAGGCGATCACCTTCCCGGCCGCCAAGTGCGAGCAGGTGATCTCCTCCGACACGGCGAACGCGGTGTCGTACCTGCTGCAGGGCACCTTCGGTCGCGGCGGGACCGCCCAGGGGGCCTGGAACGTCGACGCCCGCCCCGCGGCCGGCAAGACGGGCACCACCGAGAAGCACAACCAGGGCTGGTTCGTCGGCTACACCCCGCAGCTGGCCACGGCGGTGTGGATCGGCAACCTCAAGGTGGCCGACGAGAACGGCGAGCTCTACTCCCTCAACGGCAAGTGCTTCGGCGACTACGGCTGCTTCCGTGAGGTGTTCGGCGGGACCGTCTCGGCCCCCGTCTGGGCGGCCACGATGAAGAAGCTGAGCGCCGGGATGCCGGTGAAGGACTTCCCGGCGCCGAGCGAGAAGGCGCGCCGCGGCAACCTGGTCGACATCCCCAACGTCTACGCGCGCAGCGAGTCCTCCGCCACCCGCATCCTCGAGGACGCCGGGTTCTCGGCGAAGGTCGTCGGCTACATCGCCAGCAACGCTCCGCGCGGCACCGTGGGTGGCACCAGCCCCTCGGGGTCTGCCCCCAAGGGCGCCACCATCGGCCTGCTGCTGTCGTCCGGGCCGGCCCAGGCCGCGGCGCCCCAGCAGCAGCAACCCCAGCCGCAGCCCACCCCGATCAAACCCGGCAAGGGCGGGAAGCCACCGCACAAGAAGTGACCCGGCCACGCGACGGGGCCGCCACCGGATCGCTCCGGTGGCGGCCCCGTCGTCGTGGTGGGGGCGCTCAGCGTCCCGAGAGGACGCTCCGCACGATCGCCGCGACCCGGCCCCCGTCGGCGCGCCCGGCGACCTCGCCCTGGGCCGCCTTCATGACCGCGCCCATGGCGCCCATGCCGCCGGCGCCCGAGGACGCCACGGCGCGCTCGACGATGACCCGCAGCTCGTCGTCGCCCAGCTGGGCCGGGAGGTAGCCCTCGAGGACCGCCAGCTCGGCCTCCTCGGTGGCGGCCAGCTCCTCACGCCCGGCGTCGCGGAACGCGGTGGCCGACTCGCGGCGCTTCTTGGCCTCCTTGGCCAGCACCTTCAGGATCTCGTCGTCGCCGAGCTCACGGGCCTCCTCGCCGGCCACCTCGGCGGTCGTCACGGAGGTGAGCGTCATCCGCAGCGTGGCGGCGCGGACCTTGTCGCGGGCGCGCATCGCGTCGTGCAGGTCGTGCTGGAGCTGCGCCTTCAGGCCGGTGGTGGTCATGGAGCCAGTCTCCCACCGGCGTCGGGCACGGCACACCCGGGATTCGGGGGGCCCGGCGGTCGTTTGCGAGGATGGGTGGATGGACCCGATCGCCCGCGCTGCCCTGCGCTCCACCGCCGCCCTCGTCGGGGCCGGTGTCGCCGGGGTGGCCTACGCGGGGCTGGTCGAGCGCACCTGGTTCACGCTGCGGCGCTTCGCGGTGCCGGTGCTGCCGGTGGGGGCCGAGCCGGTGCGGGTCCTCCAGGTGTCGGACCTGCACCTGACGCCCGGGCAGTCGAAGAAGATCGAGTGGGTGCGCTCCCTGGCCGCGCTGCGCCCCGACTTCGTCGTCAACTCCGGCGACAACCTGGCTCACGTGCGGGCCGTGCCGCCGCTGCTGCGGGCGATGGAGCCGCTGATGGAGTTCCCGGGTGCCTTCGTGCTGGGCTCCAACGACTACTACGCCCCGATGCCGAAGAACCCGGCGCGATACCTGACCCGGGGCTACGCGGCGGCGCCACCGTCGCGCGGGAAGCTGCCGGTGCGCGAGCTGGTGGCCGGCCTCGAGGCCGGTGGCTGGAGCGACCTCGACAACGCGCGCACGACGGTCACGATGGGCGCGCACCGGGTCGAGCTGGTGGGGGTCAACGACCCGCACGTGCGCTTCGACCGCTACGACCGCGTGGCCGGGCCGGCCCGCGACGACGTGGCGCTGACGATGGGGCTGGTGCACGCGCCCTACCAGCGGGTGCTCGACGCCATGACCGCCGACGGCGCTGGGCTGGTGCTCGCCGGGCACACCCACGGCGGCCAGCTGGCGGTGCCGTTCTACGGGGCCCTGGTGACCAACTGCGACCTCGACACCGGCCGCGTCAAGGGGGTCTCACGCTGGTGGCCGGGCGCCGGGTCGACGGGGCGCCGCGGCGAGGTCCGGCCGTCGCCGGGGCGCGGGCCGGTCCCGCCGTCGTCGGGGCGCCGCGGGGAGGACCGGCCGTCGTCGGGGCGCCGCGGGGAGGTGCGGCCGTCGTCGGAGGCGCCCGCGGACGCCGCGTGGCTGCACGTGTCGGCCGGGCTGGGCACCTCGCCGTACGCGCCGGTGCGCTTCGCCTGCCGGCCCGAGGCGACCCTGCTGACCCTGGTCGCCCGCGAACCTTGAGGTGAACTTTTTCGCCCGGTGCGGGAACCTTCACTCTCGCCCCCCAACGATTCCGGTGCCATCCGCAAGGTTCCGGTGCCCGACCCGCGCCGGCCGGAGCTCCGGGGTGCGCGGACCGATTTCGGATGGGTCGCGCGGGTCGGCTATCCTCGGGTGTCGCCGCGTCCCCCGGGTCCAGCGGCGAGCCACGGGGTGTGGCGCAGCTTGGTAGCGCGCGTCGTTCGGGACGACGAGGCCGCAGGTTCAAATCCTGTCACCCCGACGCACGGTGAGCGGTTGACCCACGGAGTCGGGTCAACCGCTCTCGTGCGTCCGGGACAGGATGCCGGGAGCGTTCCGCGGTAGCGAGCAGCCAGGGCCTGCTGCACCGGTCGCAGGCTCCGGTCATGGTCGTCCCGGCCGGCGGCGCCCCCACCCACCCTGAGCGGCGGGAAGCACCGGGACCGGGACCAACGGCCCGTGCGCACCGCCCGGACCACACCCATCCTGGATGGGGAGGGAAGGAGGTGAGAACTATGAGACTCACCATGCGTGATGTCGTCGGGACGTTCCTCTACCTGGCGACGGGAGCCGTCTACTGGCTGTTCCTGGCCGGCTCCGGGGTGTGGTTCGTCGACACCCCCCGAGAGATGTCAGCCCTCGGGCTGGTGGCGGGTGCGGCCGCCTTCCTGACCCTGAACCTGGCCGACACGGTCGACCGCACGCGGACCACCGAACGGTGGGTGTCGGGGGCCTCGCTGGTCCTGGGCGTCATCGCCCTGCTCCTCGCGGGCACGACATCCGCAGGCGTCTGGCTCGCGGCGTTCATGGCATCGCTGGCGGTGGTCTGGCTCATGGAGCTGGCGGACCACACGGGCGCGCTGCCCCATCCGGCCGTCGCGCCCCTGCACGGTTCGCGCTGACCGCACGGCCGGTGCGCCGAGGCGGTCTCCCGCCTCGGCGCACCGCTGATACCCGGCCCCGACCCCGGCAGGTGCCGCGGGGCGACCTCGCCGGGATCCGGGCCCAAGGTCCCTGGTCTCCCGCGGCGGCCGGACGCAGGCTCGGTGACAGGTCACCGACTGAGTGACCGAGCGAGGAGGCATCGTGGTCACGACCCATCCGCAGGCGGCACACCGCCCCGGCCTGCGCGAGCTGGGGTCCGCCGTGGTCGTCGGCGTCGACGGCAGCGACAGCAGCCGGGCGGCCGTCGAGTGGGCCGCCCTCGAGGCCCGGGCGCTCGGGTGCAGCCTCGAGCTCATCCACGCCCGGCGGGACAACGGGTCGATGCCGTCGCCGGCTCACCTCACGGCCTACCCGCAGGTCGGCCTCGACCGCGTCCTCAGCGACGCGGCCGCTCGGGTGGTCGCCCTGGCGCCGGAGACCGGGCCCATCGGCCGCTGGAACGTCGCCGGTGGTGCGGCGCGCCACCTGCTCGACGCCTCCCGCCAGGCGTCGGTCCTGGTCATCGGCGCCCCGCACCGCTCCCCCGGCCGGCCCGGCGCCGGCGTGGTGGCCCACACCGTCGCGGCCCAGTCGTTCGCCCCGGTCGTGGTCGTCAAGGACCGCCGGGGCGCGCGGCGCTCGCGGTGGGGGATCCTGGCGGCGACCGACGGCTCGTGGGCGAGCCTGCTCGCCGTCGGTGCGGCCGTCGAGCGGGGCGCCCGCACCGGGTCACCGGTCACGGTGATGCACGTCCGCGCCGACCGCGGATGGGCACCCATGTCCGCCACGGAGGACCCGGAGGCGGGCGTGGACCTCGCGAGCGACCCCCTGCGCGCCCACGAGGCGCTGCTCGCCCGGGCCCGCCGGCGTTCCGGGGTCCGGATCCGACAGCAGGTGGTGCACGGTGACCCGGCGCGCGTCATCTGTGGCATCTCCGCGGACTGGGATCTCGTGGTCGTGGGCAGCCACGAGCGACAGCACGAGAGCAACGCCCTCCGCCTGGGTTCGGTGACGACCGCGGTGATCGAGCACGCCGAGACCCCGGTGATGGTAATCGGCCACAACACCGCCCTCGGCCACGCGTTCGGACCGCAGGCCACCCCCTCCCACCTCGTGAAGGCTGCCGGCGAGTGAGTCGCCCGCACCGCCGGTCGACTCACTCCGGCGGCGGCCGGCGCGGGCGGCTGACTCCCGGGCCGGGGCGGCGCGCGAGCCGGGTCGGAGTCCCCGAGCCTGCTGCAGCGGGCTCGCGCTCGTCAAGACGGCTCGGGCGCGCGGCCGGTGGCGGTCAGCCGGTGACCTGCTGGGCCGAGGCCTCCTGGCGTGCGGCCAGCTTGGCGGCCCGCTCCTCGCGGCGGGCGACGAAGCGCGAGGCCTCCTCGTCGAGGGCGGCCACCGCGGCGGCCAGCTCGTCGCGGGCCTTCTCGCCCTCGTCGTCGAGCCCCTCGAGCTCCCAGATGCCCCACTGGCGCAGCAGCGGCGTGACGATGTCGTCGTGGTGGATGCGCAGGTCGTAGATGCCGGCCATCGCCATCTGCACCGCCTTGCGCCCGAAGCCGGGGATGATCGCGCCCGGCATCTGGAAGTTCACGACCTCGTCGGTGATCGCGCGCATCGTCTGGCTGGGCGTGAGCTCGAGGGCCGCCTGGATGATGTTGCGGTAGAAGATCATGTGGAGGTTCTCGTCCTTGGCCACCCGGATGAGCAGCTTCTCGGCGATGGGCTCCTCGGTGAAGCGGCCGGTGTTGCGGTGCGAGACGCGGGTCGCGAGCTCCTGGAACGACACGTAGGCGCAGACGTTGAGCAGCGGCTTGTCGCCGGAGTCGTACCCGGTCTCCATGGTGTCCATCCGCGCCCGCTCGAGCTCCTCGGGGTCGACCCCGCGAGTGACCAGCAGGTAGTCGCGGATGCAGAAGGCGTGGCGGCCCTCCTCGGCGGTCCAGCGGTTGACCCAGGCGCCCCACGCGCTGTCGCGCCCGAAGGCCCGCTCGATCTCGCGGTGGTAGCTCGGCAGGTTGTCCTCGGTGAGGAGGTTGACCTCGAGCGCGGTGCGCGCGATGGGCGAGAGTCGGCTCTGCTCGACCGACCACGGCTCGCCGCCCAGCTCCTTGAAGTCGCGGCCGAGCGACCACGGCACGTACTCGTGCGGCATCCACTCCTGGGCGGCGCCGAGGTGCCGGTTGAGGTTCTCCTCGACGGTGGGCTCGAGGGCGGCGAGCAGCTGGGCGCTGTCTAGACTGGCCATGGGTCCTCCTCGGTCGACGAACGCGGGTACCGCGCCTACCCCCTGCCTACACCCTCCGGGCGGCCCGGGCCAGGTAAGGCTCCCGACTGGTCTCGCCGCCGCGCGTCCGGACGGTCAGCTGGAGGGACCGAACCGTTCGGTACGGATGTCGGCGGCATCGTGCCCGAGATCCTGGAGGTGTCGGGTCGCGTTCTCCACGAAACCGTTCGGGCCGCACACGTACACCCGCGGAGGGACGGCGGTGGCGGTGACCGGCGGCAGGTCGTCGCACCCCAGCCGCCCGGGCGGACGGGTGTCGTCGGGTAGGCCCGCCCGCGAGTAGAGCCGGTCGACCCGCAGCCCGGGGGTGGTGCGCGAGAGCGCGAAGAGCTCGTTGGTGTAGATGACCA
The DNA here is from genome assembly GCF_001428065.1 of Nostocoides sp. Soil756. Lineage (GTDB taxonomy): Bacteria > Actinomycetota > Actinomycetes > Actinomycetales > Dermatophilaceae > Phycicoccus. Next base: position 45,791 of record NZ_LMSE01000004.1, on the reverse strand, counting down.
GGTCGGGCGTGCGCGCCGAGTAGACGAGGTGGAACGGCACCCGCGACCCCGCCCGCACCCGCTCGCGGATCATCGCCATGAGGGGCACCACCCCGGACCCGCCGCCGACCAGCAGCACCGGCTCGGGCCACGCGGGGTCCCACCGGAACCAGCCGCCGATCGGCCCGCGCACCTCGAGCTCGTCTCCCGGGCGCATCTCCTCGACCAGGTAGGGCGAGGCCTCACCGTCGCCGACCCGCTGCACGGTCAGCGCCATCCGCCCCGGCTCGGGGGCCGACGCGATCGAGTAGGTGCGCTGGGCGGTGTAGCCGTCCTCGGCCGTCAGCCGCACGTCGACGTGCTGGCCCGCCTCGTTGCCCGCCCAGCCGGGCACGTCGAGCACCAGCGTGCGGGCGACCCGGGTCTCCAGCCAGGCGTCGTCGAGGCGGGCCCGCAGCCACGGCATCGGGCCGGGGCGGGGTGGGGCCTCACCGACCGGCGTGGCACTCATCCGTCGCCGGCGTAGCGCTGCTCGCGCCACGGGTCGCCGTAGTCGTGATAGCCGAGGCGCTCCCAGAAGCCCGGGGTGTCCTCGTGACCCAGCTCGATGCCGCTGAGCCACTTGGCCGACTTCCAGAAGTACAGGTGCGGCACCAGCAGCCGGGCCGGGCCCCCGTGCTCCGGGTGCAACGGGCGGCCGTCGTACTCGAAGGCCACCCACGCGTCGCGCTCGACGAGGTCGGCCAGCGGCAGGTTGGTGGTGTACCCGCCCGAGGAGTGCACCAGGGCGTAGCGGGCGTCGCCCACATCGCCCAGCACCGTGCGTACCGGCACCCCGCGCCAGGAGGTGTCGAGCTTGGTCCACTTCGTGACGCAGTGGATGTCGGCGGTGACGTGCTCGCTGGGCAGGGCCATCAGGTCGGACCACGACAGGCTGCGGGTGGCGCCGTCGACCCCGGTCAGGTCGAGGCGCCAGCGGTCGAGGGGGACGTTCGCGGTGGGGCCGGCCGAGAGCACCGGGAAGTCGCGTTCGGGGTACTGGCCGGGCGGGATGCGGGGGTCGCGGTCGCGCCGCCGCCCGACGAAGCCTCTGCTCACCACGTTCACGCCGTCCATCATCCCCGAGCCTCAGCCGCGGGCGGCAGCCGCACCCTCACCGGGCGCGCCGGCGCCGGCGAGGTCGGCGAGGTAGCCGGCGAACCCGCCCTGCACCCGGCTGCTCGAGCGGCCCGACGTCCGCACCCGCACGCGGTCGGTGGCGACCCAGGCGCGGCCGGCGTCGCGGACCCGACCGACCAGGCCGACGTCCTCGTGCAGGCCCACCGCGGGGAAGCCTCCGGCGTCGAGGTAGGCCGCCGCCCGCACCCCCAGGTTCGCGCCGTGCACGTGCCCGTGCCCCTCGCGCAGCCGATGGCGGGCGCGCCAGGCCACGAGGACGGCTGGGTCGACGACGTCGACCGGCACGACAGTGCCGACCACCAGGTCGGCGCCCCCGTCGGCCATCGCCACCTGCCGGGTGAGCCAGCCGACGGGCACCGTGCAGTCGGCGTCGGTGTTGGCGACCCAGGTGGCGGCAGCGCCGGCCGCGCGAGCGCGTGGGGTCGCGAGGCCCGCGGCGACCGCCGCGCGACGGGCCACCCCGACACAGCCGGCGTCGTTGGCCAGCAGCGTCACCGGATGCTGTGCCGCCACGGCGGCCGTGCCGTCGACACAGCGGTCGAGGGCCAGAACGACCTCGAGCGTGACGTCAGGCCGAGCAGCCAGGAGGCGGTCGGCGGCGGTCCGCACGCTGGCGAGGCAGGCGCCGACCAGCCGCTCCTCGTCGCGGGCCGGCACGGCGACGACGACGTGCCGGATGGGGGGCCCGCTCACCGGCGCCCCTCGGCGGCGGCCACCGAGGCGGGCCCACCCCAGACGTCGACCAGCACGTCGGCATCGGCGTATCGCACCCGGTGGCCGAGGTCGGAGAAGGCCGTGGCGGCCTGCGCGTGCACGGCCGGCCCGTCGAGCGGGACGCCGTCGGTGGGATGCCGCCAGTGCACCAGGACGACCTCGCCGCCGGGAGCCAGCGCGGCGCGCACGCGGGCGAAGGTCTCGAGCAGCTCGACGGGCGTGAGGAAGTACCCGACCTCCGAGAGGACCACGAGGTCGGCCGGCCCGTCGGGGACCGCCCCGGGGGCCCGACCGAGCTCCCACCGCACGTGGGCCGGGGCATCGCGCGCGGCGACCTCGAGGGCGGCGGCGCTGGGGTCCACGGCCACCACCTGGTCAGCGCGCTCGGCAAGGTCACGCGTGAGAACCCCTGTGGCGCAGCCGATCTCGACTGCCAGCCGGTAGCGCTCCTGTCCCAGCACCGCGGTCGTGAGCGCCCGCTTGCGCCGCTCGTAGTAGGAGCTGGTGAAGCCCCAGGGGTCGTCGCCGTGATCGAACATCCCGTCGAAAGCCGGGGCGACGTCGGCGTCGGTGCGGGCCTGGCGGACCGGCAGCACCCCCGACTCCGCGACGAGGGCCTCGACCAGCCGCCGCGCCCGGCGCAGTACCGGGGCAGTCACCACGGCGGCCTCACCGGGGCCGGGCCCGAGCGGGGCGGTCTGCGAGGGGTAGCAGGCCACCGCCGCGGCCCGCGCCGCCAGGTCGGGCAGGGCCGGCTCGACGACGTGCAGGCGGGCGCGGTCGAGGTCGCCCGGGCCACCCCAGTGCCACAGCCACAGCGGGTAGTGCGCCACGGCCGCCCCGGAGCGGACGGCGGCGGTGACGGCCGCCCGGCCCAGCGCGTCGTGGTCGGGGTGCCCGTCGGCCGTCCAGGGCGCGACCACGAGGGTCCCCGGCCCGCAGCATGCGGCCACACGGTCGGCCAGCGTGTCCTCGGCCGACGCCAGCGCGCCGTCGGGCAGCCCGAGGTGCTCGACCGCGGCGCCGGCGGCGAGAGCGGCGACGGCCGCCTCGACCTCGGCCGCCCGCACCAGTGCCAGTTGCGACGGCGCCCAGGCGCGGGCACCCGGGTGCGAGGCCTCGCCCGCGGTGGCGACGAGGACCCGCACCGGCAGCCCGAGGCGGTGCGCCGCCGCCACGAACCCCCCGGCGGCCAGCGTCTCGTCGTCGGGATGCGCGGCCAGCACGAGCAGCGTGTCGTAGCGCTCGCGCAGGCCGCCCACGTCGACGAGCGGGGCGCTCCACCACAGCGGGTCGGCGAGCCACAGCGGCTCGGGGGTGCCGGGGTCGGCGTGGTGGAAGCGCGGGGCCCGGTCCGTCATCGGCCCTCTCGTCATCCGTCCCCCCGCGGGCCGAGCACGAGCGCGCCCAAGGCCGCCAGGTCACGCTCGGCGTGGTGCTGGCGCAGGTAGACCGTGAGGTCGGCGACCCGCCGGGCGTGCTCCTCCACCTGGGTCAGCGGAGCCGGGCCCAGCCCATGGCCCACGACCCGGAGCACCTCCTCGGCCGCGTCGGCGACGACGGCGCGTACCCGGGCCGCCAGCAGAACCCCGGCCGGCCCATCGGCGCGGCCGGCGGCAATGGCCCCGGCGGCGTCCCGCAGCGCGAGGAGGGCGGTGTGCAGCACCCGGTCGGCGGTGCCGAGGTGCAGCAGGGCCACCTGGTCGGGCGGGCGGCGCCGGGCGGCGGCCGTCAGGGCACCGGCGAGCGCCGCAGCCGCGCCGAACCACACCGCCGCCACCCCGATGCCGCCCCACGCGAACCCCGGGCGGGTGAGGTACCAGCCGGGGCCTCCGACGGCCACGGCCGGCACGTCGGTGACAGTCATGCTGCCGGTGCTCACCCCGCTGAGCCCGCGCGAGACCCAGGTGCCGGTCTGGTGCCGGATGCCGGGGTGGTGCAGCGCCACGGCATAGAGCCGGGGTTCGATGTCGTCGTCGGCGGTGACCAGCGCATGGCTGACCACCGTCGCCAGCGAGCACCACGCCTTGATGCCGCTCAGCCGCGGCCCGTCGGGGCCGGCGACGGCGTGCAGCCCGGCCCCCGGCGCACGGGCGGCGTAGACCCCGAACGTGCTGGCGGCATCCACCCCCAGGACACCCAGGTCGGGGTCGCCGGCCTGGGCCAGGACCGACACCGCGTCGAGGTGCGGCTCCGCCGCCCGGGCTGCGGTCAGGTCGTCGGCGCCCAGCGTCGCCAGAGTCGTGAGGTAGGCCCACGGGTCCTGCGCCAGGCCGCGCGCGACCGGGGCGAGGTCACGGGCCCGGGCCAGGGCGCCCGCCACGTCCGGACCGAGGCCGGGGGCGGACGGGGTGGCCCACTCGTCGGCCCGCCAGACCTCCGTCACCGGCCGTCCCCGTGCTGGCCGGTCAGGACGTAGCCCCGCTCGGCGTCGACGGCGACCAGCCCGAGGTCCTCGAAGGCGTCGAGCCATCCCTGCATCGGCCACCACCCCCAGCGGGCCGCGAACCGCGCCCCGTTCTCGACGATGTCGCGCACGTGGCGGACCGGCAACCCGCCGCCCCCGTGGTCCTGGTGGTAGGCGGTGGCGCCGCCCAGCCAGAGCAGCGCCCCGTAGGCGGCCTCGAGGCGCTGCCCGAAGTCGGTGTCCTCGGCCCCGTAGCCCACGTAGCCCTCGTCGAAGCCGCCGATGCGGGCCCAGTCCTGGGCCGTGACGGCGAAGGACAACGACCAGAAGAGGCGGGTGTCGTGGCTGCGCTGCACCGCGCCGGCCGGCAGCGCGGGCCGGGCCCGGTGCGGTGCCGACCCGGTGTCGAGCACGGCCCAGCTGCGGGCGCCCTCCGGGACCGCCGTCGTCAGGGCGTCGAGGTAGCGCACGTCCCCGCACGCAACCACCGGGAAGCCCACGTGCCGCCCCACCCGCGGCGCCAGGACGTCGGTGTAGCGGGCGACGAGGTCGGGCCCCGGGATGCAGTCGACGTCGAGCAGGACGACGACCTCGGCCCCGCGCTCGAGGGCCGCGGCCACACCGACGTTGCGGGCGCGGGCGAGGGGCAGCCGACCCTCCGACACCCCGACGGCCACCACGAGGTCCTCGCCCGCCCCCGCGGGCGCGTCGGCCAGGACGGCGGCCAGAGCCGGGTCGTCCATGGCGACGACGACGTGCAGATCGGGAGCGCGGGTCTGGCGAGCCAGCCCCCAGCGCTGTCCGCGCAGGTGGTCGTGCCGACCGTGGGCGATGGTGACGACGGCGACCCGCGGGGAACCGTCGGGTCTCGCGGTCATCGTGGCGCCCCGGGGGCCGTGCTGTCCCGGGGGGCGGCGACGGGGTGGGGCTCGGCGCCGTCATCGGCCTCCTCGGGGCGCCCGGCGGACAGCCCGCTCGCGAGGTCGTCGAGGCGGGCGGCCAGGTCGGCGGCCCCCGTCCCGGTGCTCCAGCGGTTCCAGGCGTCTCCCCCGAGACGGCGGGCGCGGTCGAGGAGCTCGGGCCAGCGCTGGGCTTCCGGCCAGGTGTCCAGCCCGACGGCGATGCCCATCCGGGACAGGGCGGCTGCGGTGGCCTCCTGCTCGTCGAAGGGCCGCGGCTGGGCGACCACCACGGCCGGACGCCGAGCGGCCGCCACCTCGGCGACCGCGTTCTGGCCGCCGTGCGTGACCACGACGTCGGCGTCGAGCAGTGCGTCCCACAGCAGGGACTCGGGGAGCGCGGGCGACCACTCGACCCATTCCCAGCCCGGGGTGGCGGCACGGGCGGCGGCGACCTGCGCCACCGTGGTGGCGCGGCCCCCGGCGCCCCAGAGCAGCAGCACGCGCGGTCGGGGGTGGGGGCGGGGCGCGCGGCGGGAGTGGCCGTCGAAACGGCTCACCGACCCCACGGCCCAGGTCTTCTCGGTCCAGGCCCGGGGCCAGCCGTGCCCGTGGGCGCCGGCCGGCCACGGGGCGAGGAGCGCGTCGGCGACATCGTGGGCCAGGGCGTGGGCCGGGTCGGTGCGCTCGCCCGGGAGGGCGGCCACGACGACGGGGACCCCGCACAGGCGGGCCAGCAGGGCGACCTCGACCGAGACGTCGACCACCAGCAGGTCGGGGCGGCATCGCGCGGCCCACTCGGCGATGGTCGCGGCGCGGGCGGCCAGGCCGGCGTCGTGGCGCGGCGCCCAGTGCAGGACGCCGTGGGCGGTGACGTCGCTCGGCTCGGGTGAGCGGTCGTCGCGTTCCAGGACGACCCACTCCCCGCGCCACTCACCGGGCGGCGGCGCGGAGCCCAAGCCGGTGACGGCCTGCCCGCGCAGGGTCAGCTGCCGGGCCACGGCCGCCGCCCGGGTCGCGTGCCCGCGGCCGACGTGGTGCACGTACCAGCCGATCATGCGACGAGCCCGGGGGTGAGGACCTCGTAGTGTGCGAGGTACTCCGAGACCATCCGGTCGACCGAGCACTCGCTGACGGCGCGGTCACGGCAGGCGCCGCGGTTCAGCCGCCCGGCTTCCTCGACCGCGGCGGCGAGGCGGCCCACCAGGGCGCCGTCGCCGGCTGTGTCGGTGCCGGCGTCGACCAGGACGCCCGTCGCGGCGTCGACGACCTCGGGCAGACCGCCGCGCGCGATCGCCACGACCGGCGTCCCGCAGGCGAGCGACTCGGCGGCCACGAGGCCGTACGGCTCCTCCCAGGCGGGGGTGACCAGGGTGGCGGCGCTGCTGCCGAAGAGGGCCGCGAGGCCGCTGGTGCCGAGATGCCCGACGTACTCGACGTCGGGGCCGAGCAGCGGGGCCACGCAGCGGGCGAAGTACGCCGGGTCGCCGACGGGGCCGGCGAGGCGCAGCCGGCGCCCGGCGGCCCGCGCCGCGGCGATGGCCAGGTGCGGCGCCTTCTCGGGGACGATCCGCCCGGCCCAGGCCAGGTCGGGGCCCCCGTCGCCGCGCGCCCAACGGCGCACGTCGACGCCGTTCGGGACGACGTCGACCTCGGTCACGTGACGCCACGCGGCCGCGGTGTGCTCGCTGACGGCCACGTGATGCAGCCTCGCGCCCGGGACCCCGCTGGCGATCGAGATCGCGGGCTCGAGCCACGGCGTGGGCGGCGTGTGCAGTGTCGTCAGGACGGCGGCGGGCACGGAGGCGGCCATCGCGATCGGCAGGTGGTGGAGGCTGTTGTTGTGCACGACGTCGACGTCGTCACGGCGCTGCAGCTGGAGCATCACCTGGAGGTAGGCGTGGTGCTCGCGTAGCCAGGGCTCGGGCATCATGCTCACGTCGGCGCGAGCGGAGTCGCTCAGCCGCAGCGGGCTGGTGCGCAGCATCCGGGCGTCGAGAGCCGGGTCGCTGCCCTCGCCCGCGAAGACCGTCACGTCGACGCCGCGGTCGCGCAGCCCGTGCACGAGGTGCCAGGTCAGCGACTCGAGGCCGCCCGCGAACGGCTCGGCGATGGGGTGGCGGGCCGCCGCGAGGATGGCGATGTGCACGGTTCTCTCCTTCACCACGAAGTCATGGGCCGCGGCGTGGGCGCGTGGTGGGTCCGTCGCTGCTCGAGCCGGCGAGCGAACCCCCGCACAGAGCCGCCGGCTCGACGGAACGTCACGGAGCCGCGCCACGCTGCGCCGGCCGGTCCGGGGTCGGGCTCACTCCGGACGGGTCGCTGCCCCCCTCCTACCCGTCTTCGGGCACGGCAACCCCCGGGCGGGGCACCGATCGCGACGGGCGGCCCGGGCGCCCGGCGCCGCCGCGCCGCCGCGGTGTCGCGCCATCGGGTCAGTCGCGGCGGGCGAGGACCGGCGGCTCCGCGGCCGGCGCGGACGCGGCCAGGTGCGTGGCGACGAACTCGCCGAGCGGGAGCGGCCGGCCGATGTAGTAGCCCTGCGCGTAGTCCACGCCCAGCTCGCGGACCAGGTCGAACGCGGCCGCGTCGGTGACGAACTCCGCGACGGTGCCCTTCCCGAGGTTGCGCGCCACGTCGATGATCGACCGCAGCAGCTGGCGGTCCATCGGCGAGCGATGGGCGTCGGTGACGAACTCGCCGTCGATCTTGACGTAGTCGAAGACCAGGTGCTTGAGGTAGTAGAACGAGCCGTAACCCGCGCCGAAGTCGTCCAGCGCGAACAGCGTGCCGAGGCTGCGCAGCCGCTCGCCGAAGCCCCGCGCCGCCGCCATGTCGCGCACCGCGGCGGTCTCGGTGACCTCCAGGACCAGCGTGCAGGGGTCGACGGCGTACTCCTCGAGCGCGCGCACGAGGGCGGTCTCGACGTCGGGGTGGCCGATCGACTGGCCCGAGATGTTGACCTCGAGCACGAACGTGGCGTCACGCCGCTGGAGGTCGGCCAGCACGGCGATGGAGTGCCGCAGCACCCAGGAGTCCAGGGCCGGGGCGAGCCCGGTCAGCTCGGCCACCGGCACGAACCGGCTCGGCGGGATGAGGCTGCCGTCGCAGCCACGCAGCCGCACCAGGCTCTCGGCGCGGGTCACCCGGCCCGTCGCGACGTCGAGGATGGGCTGCAGGTGCAGCTCGAACAGGTCGTCCTCGATGGCGTGCTCGATCCGGGAGCGCCACTCCATCCGGGCGCCCAGCCGGGGCGCCCGGTGCTCGTCGGAGGTCAGCAGCACGTAGCCGTCGCGCCCGGCGTCCTTGGCGTCGTACATCAGCATGTCGGCCAGGGCCATGGCGTCACCCTCCCGCGCGGCCGCCGCCCCGAAGGTGAGCACCCCGATGCTCGCCGTCACCCGGCGGTGCACACCGTCGAGCGAGGCGCAGTGGTCACGGATCTGGGTGACCAGGTGGGCGGCCACGGTCTCGGCGCCCGCGTCGTCGGCCTCCGGCAGCAGCACCGCGAACTCGTCGCCGCCGAGGCGCGCCACCAGGTCGGACTCGCGGACCCCCCGGCGCAGGATCGCACCGATACCGGCGATGAGGTGGTCACCGGCAGCGTGGCCCAGGGTGTCGTTGACCTCCTTGAAGTGGTCGAGGTCGATGAGCAGGAGGGCACCGCGCGGGCCGTAGCGCGCGCAGAGGGCCTGGTGCTGGCCCAGCGACTCCTCGAGACGCCGCCGGTTCGGAAGGCCGGTGAGGACGTCGTGCTGCGCGAGGTAGCTCAGCCGCTCCTCGTAGCGCCGCCGCTCCGACACGTCGACCACGTTGATGAGGATCTCGTCCCCGTCGACGTGGTCGGTGACCTGGCGGCTGCTGGTGGCGATGGTGAGGGTCACGCCGCCGTTCGTCGACAAGGTCCACTCCTTCTCGACGAGCTCGCCGTCGGCGTCCACGACGTCGGCGAGGTAGCGCCGCGCGGCCCGCTCCTCGGCCGGCGCCAGCGCCCACACCGGAGCGCCGATGCACTCGGTCTCGGTGGTGCCGAACAGGGTGGCGAAGGCACGGTTGGCCTGCTTGATCCGCCCCGTGGCGTCGACGACGACGACACCGTGCGGGGCATCGGAGATGAGGCGGTCGGAGCGGACGCGCTCCCGGCTCAGCCGCTGCACGTGCTCGTGGTCCTCGGTCACGTCCTGCCACACCAGAACGGCCCGGTCCGGCTCGCCGTCGGCACCGGTGTGCAGCGGCAGCGCGTCGACCGAGACGATCCGCTCGCGCCCGGCTCCGTCCTCGCTGATGATGCGCTCCCCGGTGACCCGTTCGCCGAGCAGCGCGCGCACCGACGGCCGCTCGTCGTGCGCCAGCCGCCGACCCTCGAGGCTGCGCTTGAGGAGGCGGTCGTCGAGGCCGCTGCGGCCCGACGCCGTGCGGCCCTCGTGCAGCCAGGTCGCCCCGGCGTGGTTGTGCATGCCCAGCGAACCGTCGCGCTCGACGACGAAGAGCCCGACGGGCAGTGCCTCGACCAGGATGCGGAGGTCCTCGACCGCATCCTCGGCCTGGCGGCGGGCGAGCGCCTGGGCGGCCAGGCTGTCGCCCACCTGCGCCCGCACGGTGGCGAGGACCAGGGCGAGCAGGACGGCCAGCATCATGAACGCCTGGAGCACCAGCCCGCGGTCGAGGGGGTCGGCGATGCTCGCCAGCGCTCCCCCGCTACCGGTGCGGACGAGCACGAGGGCACCGGCCGCCACCATCGCGCCTTCGAACGCGGCCAGCGGGATGGGCAGGCGCAGGCCGGCCCACACGACAAGCGACAGCGACACGAACGCCAGCGGCAGCTCCTGGGAGGGCCCGAAGACCCACCAGAGGGTGAGGCCCGTGAGGAGCACGATGACGGCGCCCTCGGCCAGCTCGCGACGGCTGGGCCGCTCGAGACGCCCGGAGCCGAGCAGCGAAGGACCGACGACGAGCACGACGGCGGCCATGTTGCGCAGCCACCAGGCGACCCCGGTCGACCAGGTGACGTGGGCGGGGGTGGCGAGGAGCGCGAGCATCCCGACCAGGGCGCTGACGCCCACCCCGACGGCACAGGCCCCGACGAAGCGGTAGAGCTCGGAGATGCGCCGGACGCCGGCGGCCAGGGGGGCGCGCCTGCCACGGTGCCCGCCCCCCAGCAGCAGCCAGGTGGCGACGCAGACGGTGACGTTGGCGATGCCGAGCCCGGCCGCGGCCACGGGCGGTAGGCCGGTGGCTCCGTTCCCGACGGCCGCCACGACGGTGATGAGGACAGCGGCCAGCACCGCCTCCCGGCGCGAGCCGCAGCGCAGCACCCAGAGCAGGCCGACCCCGGTCGCGGGCCACACCAGCGCGAGCTCGGTGCCGGGGAGGACGGTGAGCCGCCCGAGGAGGATGGACAGGACGAGCACCGCCGTGAAGGCAGCGGCTCGGCGATGCATGACTCTCCTCGGGCAGTCGTCGGACACCCCTGCCCTGCGTCCAGCATCCGGCAGGGCGCGAGGCGTTGTCATCCCGGGACGGCCCGTTGGCTGGAACGGCCGCGAATCGTGGCTGATCAGCGCCGGAGCCATCCACCGAACGGCGGATGAGGGGCGGGCGACGGAGCGTCGTTATCGTGGAGCGATGACCCCCTTCGGACGGACACCGGCGACCTGCCCCGTGTGTGGGGCCACGGTCCACCCCGAGGACCGGGCCTGCCCGGCGTGCGGGGCCGCCCTGGGCGCGCAGGTGCCCTCGCTCTACGACCAGCTCCTCTCCCCCGGCGACGACGCCGTGCTCCTCCAGGACGGCGCGGTCGGCGACGACCAGGGGGTCCGGTACGACGAGCGGGGCGTGCCCTACGACCCGTCCGAGCGGCGGTCGCCCGCCGGGGACGACGCGGGTGACGCTTACGACGACGGCTACGACGACCGGCCGCCCCCGCGCCGGAATGGCGCGCTCGCCCCGGTGGTGCTGCTGGCCGGCGTCGTGGTGCTGGGTCTGCTGGTGTGGTGGCTGCTGCCCGGAGGCGGCAGCGACGACGGTGGCGCCGCGGCCGGCGGCACCCCGTCGTCGACGGCCTCCTCCGATGGTGGGTCGGCGTCGCCGCAGGGCACGCCGAGCCCCTCGGCGTCCAGCCCCTCGGGCGTGCCGACCACTCCGGGCGCGCCGACCGCCATCCAGATGGCCGCCGGCAGCACGAGCTGCGGCGACGCGGGGTCGGGGGCCCTCGCGTGGAGCGGCAACGACGTGACCAGCTGCGAGTTCGCCCTCGAGACCGCGACGGCCCTCTCGTCCGCCTCCGCCACGCTGCCGGCCACGGTCACGGCCACCTCGCCGGTGACCAAGAAGTCCTACACGATGGCGTGCGAGAACACCACGCCGGTGCGGTGCACCGGGGGCAACAACGCCGTGGTGTACGTCCAGCTACCGTCGCGCTAGCCACCCGTCCCCCGCGGCGACCGGACACAATGGGCGGTCACCCGAGCGGGGCAGGGGCACCGTCAGGGACGATAATCAGGCGCCATGGAAGACCCCGCCCCCGCAGAGCACTCCGGGACCACGACCGAAGGTCCCCGCCCGAGCGCGACCTGCACCGATCCCGCGGCGGCGCACCTGGCGCAGTTCGTGTCCGATCTCGTCCGGTCCACCCCGCGTGAGCCCGGCGCCGACACCCTGTCGCTGCTGACGGCGGTCGTGCAGCAGGCGGCGACGTTCACCCCGGGCGCCGACGCTGCCAGTCTCACGCTGGTGCGCTCCCGCACCCCGCGCACCCTCACCGCCTCCGACGAGCGGGCCCTTCAGGCCGACGCCATCCAGTACGAGCTGGGCAGCGGCCCCTGCCTCGACGCCGCCGTCGACGACAACGTCTTCGTCAGCAACGCCATCGCCGGCGACGAGCGCTGGCCCGAGTACGGGCCCCGAGTGAGCGCCGAGGCCGGCGTGGCGAGCGTCGTGGCCTACCGGCTCACCCTGCTGGGGTCGGAGGACGCCGACGCCGCACTCAACGTGTACTCGACCACGGCCGGGACCTTCGACGAGCCCGCGATCCGCGCCGGCATGCTGTACGCCACCCAGTGCTCCCTGCTGGTCTCGGCGCACCTGGCCAACGAGCGGGCCGAGCACCTGGCCCGGGCGCTCGAGAGCAACCGCGAGATCGGCGTGGCCGTCGGCGTCCTGATGCACCGCTTCCGCGTCGGGCGCGACGAGGCGTTCGCCCTGCTGCGGATGGCCAGCCAGGACGCCAACATCCGCATCGCCGAGCTGGCCTCCCACGTGGCCGACACCGGCGAGCTGCCGCTGCGGCGCCTCCGGGCCCCCCGCCGGGCGGGGCCCTCCTGAGGCCGCGGCTCAGTCGATGATCTCGTCGGGCACCCGGGTACGCGGCGAGGGCACGTCGGCCCGGTCCTGGGTGAACGACGAGACGACGTAGGCGTTGCCCTCCATCAGGGCGCGCACGGCGGCGTCGACCCACGGCTGCGGCATCCCCACGACCCCGATCTCGGCCAGCTCGCGCTCGAGGCGCTCGGTGACCGACGCCGGGTCGTCGTAGGGGCCGGCCTCGGCCAGGCGGTCGAGCACCTCCTGTACGGCCAGGTCGTGGGCTCGGCGCTGGGCCAGACGGTCGTCGTCGCTCGACTCCATGGGAGGGTCCTCTCGGGATGCGGTCCGGATGGTCCGACCTTACGTCCGCCGCCTCCGCGGGGGCGGCCCCGGGCTCACCCGGTGGCGGCCTCCCCAACCTTCGGCAGCCCCCGGCAGCCCCCTTGCCCCGGAACGAGGTCGTGTGGTTGCGTGGCCGCACCGTCCCCGCCACCCGGCGAGGCAGCCACAGCGAGGTGGTCCCTGATGGGTTCGACGTACGACTACGTGATCGTGGGGGCGGGGTCGGCCGGCGCCGTCGTCGCCGCCCGGCTGACCGAGGACCCGGACGTGCGCGTCTGCCTCCTCGAGGCCGGTGGCGCTCCCCCGCCGGCCGAGCTGATGCCGGCCGCGGTCGCCAGCCTGCAGAACGACCCGAGCACCGACTGGATGTTCACCGGCGACGCCGGCGGCGTGGGCAAGGGCCTGGTCGGCGGCCGGATGATGGTGCCGCGGGGCAAGATGCTCGGCGGCTCGTCGGGCATCAACTACATGGCCTACGTCCGCGGCCACCCCGGCGACTTCGACGCCTGGGCCGAGGGCGGCGCCGAGGGCTGGTCCTACGCCGAGGTGCTGCCGTACTTCCTCAAGGCCGAGGGCTTCGTCCACAGCACCGAGCTGCACCCCGACCTCGAGGCGCACGCCGACGACGGCCCCGTGGGGGTCTCGGTCCGCGAGCCGATCCTGCCCGCGTCGACCCAGTTCGTCGACGCCGCCGGTGCCACGGGGATGAAGCAGGGCGACTACAACGGCGCCGACCGCCGCGAGGCGTCGGGGGTGGCCTCGCTCTTCCAGACCACGACCAAGGACGGCAAGCGCAGCTCGACGTTCCACGCCTACCTCGAGCCGGTCATGGACCGCGAGAACCTCACCGTCGTCACCGGGGCGCTCGTCGAGCGGATCGTGCTCGAGGGGTCCGGCAACGACGTGCGCGCGACGGGCGTCGCCTACCGCACCGACGACGGCGGCCACGAGGAGGTGTCGGCCGGGACCGAGGTGGTGCTGTGCGCCGGGGCCATCGGCTCGCCGCACGTGCTCCTGCTCTCGGGCGTCGGCGCCCGCGACGAGCTCGCCGCAGCCGGGGTCGAGTGCGTCGTCGACCTGCCCGACGTGGGCCGCCACCTCAAGGATCACCTGCACACGCCGCTGATGTTCGCGGCCGACGGCATCGGCGAGACGATGACCGAGGTCGCCATGTCGCTCGGGCCCGACGCCCTGCGTGCGCCCGCAGGCCCGCTGCCGGCCGACCCGGCCGACGACGTCGACCTGCCCGAGCCGCTGGCCGCCGCCAAGGCCGAGGCCGAGCGGCGCCTCGGCGAGTGGTTCACCACCGGCAAGGGGCTGGCGTCCTCCTCGCTCTACGACGCGGTCGCGTTCTTCTCCACCGGTCTCGGCGACGCCCACACCCACGACGCACAGATCGGCTTCCTCGCGTGCGGCTACACCCCGGGCATCTGGGAGGCCGTGTTCCGCATCCCGCCGACCGCGTTCTTCGAGGACCCCGATGCCTTCCTCGACCCCACGAAGGCGCAGGTCGTCATCCTGCCCAACCCGGTGCAGCCGCACTCGGAGGGCACCGTCACCCTCGCCTCGGCCGACGCCGCGGTGCCGCCGCGCATCGACCTGAACTACTTCGACGACCCGCACGACGTGCGGGTGATGGTGGCGGTGATGCGCAAGGCGCTCGAGATCGCGGCGGCGTGGCCCGGCGGCGGCCTCGGCGACCCGGTGGTGCCGCCGCACCTGGCGCAGGCGCACGGATGGGAGCCGGGCACCGAGCCCAGCGACGCCCTGCTGGAGGACATGGCACGGCACTACGCGCTGACGGTATACCACGAGACCTCGACCTGCCGGATCGGCGACGTCGTCGACCCGCAGCTGCGGGTGCGCGGCATCGACCGCCTGCGGGTGGCCGACGCCAGCGTGATGCCCAACGTGGTCAGCGGCAACACCAACGCCGCCACCATCATGATCGGCGAGAAGGCCGCCGAGATGATCGCGAGCGACCACGGGGTGCGGCTGCACCGCATGGTCGGCTGACCCCGGCACCGCCCGCACGCGGAACCTCGGGTGGCACGCAGCGATTGCCGCGTGCCGTCCGAGCTTCTGCGTGCCCGGGTCGGGCGGCCGAGATCTCCACGAGCCGGCGGGCGAGGGCGGCCAGGGACTCCTCGAGGCCCTGCTGCCCGTCGGGGATGTCGTGCACGCTCGTGACGCTCAGGGCGATGGTGGTGCCCTCGGCGCCCTCGGGGAGCTCGAGGCCACCCCGGTGGTCGCTCACCGGCGGGGGCCGCGTGACGCGCACATCGCGCCGATGGCCCGGTCGGCTCCGGGGGGCCCGGCGGGGCGGCCGGTAGCCTTTCCCCAGACGACCCGCCCCGAGGGCCGTCCGGCGTCGAGCAGCGGCGTGACTCCCGTGTCACCCCTCCCGACCGTCAGGCCAGCCCCCTGCCCCCCTCGTCCCGCCTCAGCGTCCTCCCCTTTCCCCGGTGGTCCACCACCACGGCGGGCGGGAGTCGCGTCTCCTGCACCGCCTGCTGCCTGCCCCTTCCGCTCGGCTGCCTGACCACCGTCGTGGCCGTGGCCGTCCCCGTCGCCGCCGCCCTGCTCCGCCGCCACGGGGTCCGCGGGTGACGACGCCGACCGGTACGCAGCCCCCCCTGCCCGGGCCGGCCGTCGTCCTCGTCCCCGGCCTGGGGCTCGACCATCGCAGCTGGGTCGGGGTGTGCCGCATCCTCGGCCCGTCCGCGTCGGTCGTCACCCTGCCCTCGATGGGGCGTCGCGCGCCACGTGGCACCGACCTCCACGTCGAGGCCCAGGCCGCGCGGGTCCTCGACGCGCTCCCCGCCACGGGTGAGGTGGTGCTGGTCGGCCATTCGGCGAGCGGCCCGGTGGTCCTCCAGGCCGCATCCCGGTCGTCGCGGGTCGTCGGGCTGGTCCTGGTGGGACCGGTCACCGACCCGGGCGCCCGGACCTGGCCTCGGATGCTGGGCCAGTGGGCCCGCACCGCGGTGCGCGAACAGCTCTGGGAGACGGGGACGCTGCTTCCTCAGTACCGCGCGACGGGTCCGTCGAGCATGCTGCGCGGCATGGACCGCGTCCGCGCCTACCGCACCGAGGTCGCCGTCGCTGCATCGTCGGTCCCCGTGGTGGTCGTGCGGGGGGAGAAGGACCGCATCGCGGGCGCGTCGTGGGGCGAGCGGCTCGCCGTGGCCGCCGGCACCCCGCTGGTCACGGTCCCCGGTGCCGCGCACATGGTGCCGCTCACCCACCCCGAGGCGGTCGTGGCGGCGGTCCGGCGGCTGGCGGCCCCGCGGCGCTGAGCCGGACGGGCGGGCCGTCCGTGCTCGACCCTGCCCGTCCCGTGCATTGCCGAGCCGGGGCGGGGGTAGGAGAGTGGGAGCATCGCCGCCGACCCCGAGGAGGACCCGTGCCCGCACGCAAGAGCCCCGGCCCGTCCGTGAAGGACCCCGCGCTGTACGAGGAGCTGCGCCGGGACGGCGCCGGCAAGGAGAAGGCGGCCCGTATCGCCAACGCCGCCGCCAAGACCTCACGCTCGGCCGTCGGCCGCAAGGGCGGCGAAGCCGGCGACTACGAGGACTGGACCAAGGACGCCCTGCTGCAGCGGGCCCGCGAGCTCGATGTCCCCGGCCGGTCCTCGATGACCAAGGCCGAGCTCGTCCGCGCCCTGCGGAAGCGCTGATGACCACCCGGGGCCCGGGCCGATGAGCGACTCGGGCGACGGCCCCGATCCGGGCGACGGTCCGGCTCCGGGGCGCCCTCACCGGGCGCAGCCGTCGCAGCGGACCCTGACGCGCAACTGGGAGGAGCTGCTCCAGGAGATCCGGGTGACCCAGACGGGGGTCCAGATCCTCACCGGGTTCCTGCTGACGGTGCCGTTCTCGCAGCGCTTCGAGCAGCTGAGCGGGTTCCAGCGTGGGCTCTACCTCGCGGTGCTGTTCGGCTCGGTCGTGACGACGGGCCTGGTCGTGGCGCCGGTCGCGTTCCACCGGATGCTCTTCCGGCGTCGACGTCGTGAGCTGCTGGTCGAGTCGGGCAACCGGCTCGCCATCGCGGGGCTCGTCATGCTGGCCGTCACCGTGTCGGGGGTCGTGATGCTCGTCGTCGACATCGTCGTGGGGGCGCGCGAGTCGTTCGTGGCCGGCGGCCTCGCTCTGGCTCTCCTGGCGGCCCTGTGGGCGGGCCTTCCGCGCCTGGCCGACCGCCTCGACCCCAACCCCCGCAACGCGGCCCCCGAGGCCGAGGATGACGGCGACCCGGGCCCCTGACGACGGGGACGACGGTCGACCGACCACGGAGCCCGTCGCCGACCGAGGCTGCAGCGGGCGCCGGTCGAAGGTGCGCACCGTGGCGGCCCCCCTGTAGACGGCGTTGCTACGGTCGAAGGACATACCGTCGCCGAGGACGAGAGGTCGAGGATGACCAAACGCGTGTACGTCGTGGGAACCGCCGACACCAAGGGCAAGGAGCTCGCCTACGTCCGCGACCGCGTCGTGGGCGCGGGCGTGCAGGCCGTGGTCGTCGACGTGGGGACGTCGGACCCTGCCTCCGTGGCCGGTGACGTGACCCCCGCGACGGTCGCCGGTCACCATCCCGACGGCGCCGGCGCGGTCTTCGTCGGCGAACGGGGCGAGGCCGTCACGGCCATGGGCGTCGCGCTCGAGCACTACCTCGCCTCGGTCGAGGACCTCGGCGGGGTCATCGGGGTCGGCGGCTCCGGAGGCACGGCGCTCATCACGCCGGCGATGCGGGCCCTGCCGGTCGGCGTCCCGAAGGTCATGGTCTCGACGGTGGCCAGCGGCGACGTCTCCGCGTACGTCGGGCCCTCGGACATCGCGATGATGTACTCCGTCACCGACGTCGCCGGGATCAACCGCATCTCGCGCACGGTGTTGGGCAACGCCGCCCACGCGATCGCCGGGATGGTCGCGACGCCGCTGCCGGAGGTCGGCGACGAGCGGCCGGTCGTCGGGCTGACCATGTTCGGGGTCACGACCCCGGCCGTGACCCAGGTCGTCGAGCTGCTCGGTGACGCCGTCGAGCCGCTGGTGTTCCACGCCACGGGCACCGGGGGTCAGTCCCTCGAGAAGCTCGTCGGGTCGGGCATGGTCGGTTCCGTCATTGACCTCACGACCACCGAGGTCGCCGACCACCTCATGGGCGGCGTCTTCAGCGCGGGTGAGTCCCGGCTCGACGTGCTGGCCGTGGTCGCGGTGCCGTACGTCGGCAGTGTCGGCGCCCTCGACATGGTCAACTTCGGTGCGCGGCAGACCGTCCCGGAGCGCTACGCCGACCGGCTCTTCCACGAGCACAACGCCCAGGTGACGCTCATGCGCACGACCGCCGCCGAGAACGCCGAGATGGGCGCGTGGATCGCGCGCAAGCTCAACGCCGCCCTCGGCCCGGTCCGCTTCTTCCTGCCCGAGGGCGGGGTGTCGATGCTCGATGCACCCGGACAGGCCTTCCACGACCCCGAGGCCGACGCCGCTCTGTTCGACGCCCTCGAGCAGGCCTTCGAGACGACGCCGACGCACACGCTCGTGCGCGTCCCCCACCACGTCAACGATCCTGAGCTGGCCGAGCTCGTCGTCGCCGCCCACCGGGAGCTCACCGCCGAGGAGACCGCATGACCATCCGCCGCCGCTTCACGCGCTCCGAGCTGCTCGAGCGGTTCCGGGCCAAGATCGACGCCGGCGTCCCGATCATCGGGGGCGGCGCCGGCACCGGGATCTCGGCGAAGTGGGAGGAGGCCGGGGGGATCGACCTCATCGTCGTGTACAACTCCGGGCGCTACCGGATGGCCGGCCACGGTTCCCTCGCAGGGCTGCTCGCCTACGGCAACGCCAACGACGTCGTCGTCGAGCTGGCCGACGAGGTGCTCTCGGTCGTCCGGGACACCCCGGTGCTGGCGGGGGTCAACGGGACCGACCCCTTCATGGACACCGAGCGCTTCCTCGAGCAGCTGCGCGGTCTCGGGTTCGCCGGCATCCAGAACTTCCCGACGGTCGGCCTCATCGACGGGACCTTCCGGGCCAACCTCGAGGAGACCGGGATGGGGTTCGACAAGGAGGTCGAGCTCGTGCGGGTCGCCCACGACGCCGACCTGCTGACGACGCCGTACGTGTTCTCGGAGGACGACGCCCGGGCGATGACCAACGCCGGGGCCGACATCGTCGTCTGCCACCTGGGGCTGACCACGGGCGGAGGCATCGGGGCGCGGACGGCCCGGACCCTGGAGGACTGCGTCCCCGAGGTCGACGCCTGGGTGGCGGCGGCGCGGGAGGTCAGGGCCGACGTCATCGCCCTCGTGCACGGTGGCCCGGTCTCCTCCCCCGAGGACGCCGAGTTCATGCTCCGTGCGTGCACCGGGGTGGACGGCTTCTACGGCGCGTCCAGCATGGAGCGGCTGCCGACCGAACGCGCCCTGAAGGAGCAGACCGAGCGCTTCACCGCCATCACCTTCGCCGACACCACCCAGGAGCAGTCGTGACCGGATCCTTCATCACCGCCGGCGACATCAGCCGCGACACCCTGCCCTGGGGCGAGCTGGGCTGGGTCGTCACCCCGACGACGGCCCCCGGCTGCGGGCTCACCGTCCTCGACGTGACGATCACTCCGGGGCAGGGCCACGCCTTCCACCGGCACCCGGAGCAGGAGGAGGTCATCACGGTGGTCTCCGGCACGATCGAGCAGTGGGTGGAGCAGGAGCGCACCGTCCTGCACGCCGGCGAGAGCGTCCACGTCCCGAAGGACACCGTGCACGCCTCCTTCGTCGCCGCCGCCGCGGACGGGCCGGCGCGCCTCTCGGTCGTCCTCACCCCGAGCGTCGGCGACTCCGGCTACGCCGCCGACGAGGTGGCCGACCAGGAGCCCTGGGCCTCGCTGCGCTGACCCGCTCCCGGCATCCGGGCGCACCGCCGACGCCCGCGGGCCGCGGCGTAGCATCGCGCCACGGCCCGACCGAGAAGGAGACCCCATGGCCCTGACCTCGCTGCCCGTGCTCGACCTGTCCGCACTGGACCAGGGGGCCGCCGCCGCCGAGGACTTCCGCTCCCGGCTGCTGGCCGCGACCCACGACGTCGGGTTCTTCTACCTGACCGGTCACGGCCTGGGCGAGGACGAGGTCGCCGCCGCCTTCGCGACCGCGGAGCGCTTCTTCGCCCTCCCCCTCGAGGACAAGCTCGAGGTCGAGATGGCGAACAGCCCCCACTTCCGCGGTTACAACCGCACCGGGGGCGAGCTGACCCAGGGCCGGGTCGACTGGCGCGAGCAGATCGACCTCGGCGCCGAACGCGAGGCGGTCGACGACCCCGACGCGCCGGCCTACCTGCGCCTCGAGGGACCCAACCAGTGGCCCTCCGGGCTGCCCGAGCTGCGCGAGACCTTCACCGCGTGGGGCGAGCGCTGCTCGGCCATCGGCACCCGGCTGCTGCGGGAGTGGGCCGTCGCCCTCGGGAGCGCGCCGGACGTGTTCGACGCGGCCTTCGCCGACCGCCCCTCCACGCTCGTCAAGCTCATCCGCTACCCGGGGCGCCGCGAGGGCGACACCACCGCCCAGGGCGTCGGGGCGCACAAGGACCCCGGCGTGCTGACCCTGCTCATGATCGAGCCGGGCAAGGGCGGCCTCCAGGTCGAGCACGACGGCGGCTGGATCGACGCCCCCGCCCTTCCGGGGGCCTTCGTGGTCAACATCGGTGAGCTGCTGGAGTTCGCCACCTCCGGCTATCTCAAGGCGACGTCGCACCGGGTCGTCTCACCCGAGCCGGGCCAGGTCCGCCTCTCGATCCCGTTCTTCCTCAACCCCGCCCTCGACTCGACGATGCCCGCGCTCACCCTTCCGCCGTCGCTCGCGGCGGAGGCGCCGGGGGTCACCCGCGACCCGGACAACGTCATCTCGCCCACGTTCGGCGACAACCTGCTCAAGGCCCGGCTGCGCGCCCATCCCGACGTCGCCGCCCGCCACCATCCCGACCTCGTGGCCGGGTCCGCCCGCGGTTGAGTCCCACGACGTCTCACGGGCTCCCAGGGCCGGCGCAGGTCCGGGCCAGCTGGTCCACGGCCGCGGTGACCGCAGGGCGGCGACCGACCGACGACCTCCACAGAGCGTGGACGCGACGCACCGGGGGAGAACGGACGGTGACCGTCCGCACCGATGGCGGCAGGACCCCGCGGCCCATCCGGGGCGCGAGCGCCACACCCAGCCCCACGGCCACCATCTCGACCTGGGTGGAGTACTCGCTGATCCGGTGTCCGAACGTGACACCACTGGCTGCTCCTCGGAAGACCTCTGCCAGGAACTCATGCGCACCCGAGCCCGGCTCGTAGAGCCAGGGGTCGTCCTCGAAGTCCTCGATGTCGACCTCCTCGCGCGACGCGCTCCGGTGGTCCCGATGCACCAGGACATCGGAGACGTCGTCGCCCAGAAGCCGCCCGGAGATGCCCTCCGCGATCTCCATGGGGAGGCCCTGCCAGTCGTGGACCACCGCGATATCGACCGTGCCGTCGACGACGAGCTGCGCGGCGCGATGCGAAGGCACCTCGAGTGCACGCAGCTCGAGCTCGGGCCAGCGACGGATCAGGTGCGACATGGCGGCCGGCAGGACCCCGCGGGCCGCGCTGGGGAAGGCGGCGATGGTCAACGCGCCCGCCACCGTCGCCGAGTGCGCCTGGACCTTGGCGTTCATGCTCTCGAGCTCGAGGATGATCCGCCGTGCCGACTCGGCCAGGATCACGCCGGCGGCCGTGAGCATCGCGCGCCGCCCGTGGCGCTCCACCACGCGCTCTCCGAGGTCCCGCTCGAGTCGTGCGATCTGCTGGGACACCGCCGACGGGGTGTAGCCGAGGGCGGCTGCCGCCGCCGAGATCGAGCCGTGCTGGGCGAGCGCCTCGACCGCTCGCAGCCCCGAGATGCTCACCGTCAGCTGCGACATGCCACCTCCGTCACCGTGCGGGCTCAGCCGCTCCTGCCCGGCTCAGGGTAGTGCGAACCCCCGGCCGGCGTCGGCCGCCCGGCGCAGACGCACCGATCAGACACCCTCGTGGATCCGGGTGACCAGCCCGTCGTACCAGCCGTCTTCCGGTTTGGCCGTCTCGATCCACCACGTCGCCCCCGCGTCCAGGTACGCCGGGAGCTCCCCAGCCAGGCCGCCCCGGTCCTGCGCCACCTCGGCCCAGACCGCCAGCTCGAAGGCGGCTGCTCCCACCGACCGGTGCTGCCGACACAGGTCTCGCACCCACCGGATCTGCTCGGCCGTGGGACGGGCCAGGCGGCCGCCGGACCAGGTGATCGGGACGGCACCGTCCCACCGGGACGCCCGCAGCATGGGACGCCGCCGGGGCAGCGTCCCCCCGACCCAGATGGGGATGCGGGGGCGCTGGACCGGGGTGGGAGTGAAGCGGACGTCCGTGACCGTGTAGTGCTCCCCGGAGTGGGAGTACGGTTCTCCGCTCCACAACCCCTGCAGAACGTCCAGCCCTTCGTCGAGCATCTCGGCGCGGACGACGTCGTCGGACTCGTCACCGAACAGCTCGAAGTCACCGCGCGGGGGCGATCCGATCCCGACCCCCAGCACCAGCCGGCCGTTGCTGATCCGGTCGAGCGTCGTGCACTGGCGCGCGAGGACCGAGGGACGACGGCGGGACAGCGGCGTGATCATGGTGCCGATCGTGATCCGTTCGGTGTGCTCGGCGATGAGCGCCAACACCAGCCAGGGGTCCTGGATGTCGGGTCCGCGGCCGTCGTTGGCGAACAGCACGTGGTCCCAGAGGAAGAAGCCGTCGAACCCCGCCTCCTCGGCGGCGATGCCCAGGCGCACGAGGTCACCGGGGTTCTCGGCGAAGTTGGGGGCGGCCAGGCCGCGGCGCAGACTCACGAGCATGCCTCCTGTGGCAACCGTCGCACGGTGGCCTCAGTACCCGAGGTCGGGACGGTATCGGTTCACGAGCGGTTCACCGTTCCGCAGCCGGCGGAAGTTGTCGATGAACAGGTCGACGAGCACCTCGTTCTCCACCGAGGCGGTGGAGGCGGAGTGCGGTGAGACCAGCACGTTGGGCAGGTCCCAGAGGGCCGATTCCGTGGGAAGCGGCTCGACCTCGAAGACGTCGAGCACCGCCCCGCCGATCCGGCCTGTGGCCAGTCCCTGGGTGAGGGCGGCCTCGTCGATCACTTGTCCGCGGGCGATGTTCACCACGATGGCGCCGGGAGGTAGGGCCGCGACGCGTCCCGCGTCGATCAGCCCGTCGGTCTCCTGGGTGAGGGGGACGGCCAGGACGAGGACGTCCGACGAGGGCAGAACCGCGTCGAGCTCGGCCGTGGACACGACGCGGACGCCAGACGGAACGGCATACGAGCCACCCACCCGTCCCACGCCTGTCACGTCGGTCCCGAGAGCATCGAAGGTCTCGACGACCTTCCGTCCGATCGCCCCCAGACCCACGACGGTGACCCGGCGGCCCGCCAGCTGACCGCTCACGTGTCGCTCCCAGTGGTGCTCCCGCTGGTGGGCCTGCAACCGCGGGATGTCCTTCACGAAGTGCAGCACTCCCCCCACGGCGAACTCCGCGAGTGGTGCGGCGTGGGTTCCCGCCGCGGTGGTCAGGAGGATCTCACCGGTGTCCAACCCGTGCCGCTTGACGAACGCACCGATGCCGGCGCTCGTCGCCTGGACCCAGATCAGGCGGGGAGCGTTGGCCGCCATCCGGGACGGAGCCCGCCAGTCGAAGTCGAAGGCCACGTCCGCACGGGCCATCAGATCCAGCCATCTGCGTTCGCCATCCTCGTCGAGCTCCGGGCGGACTCCCCCGTGGTCGTTGCCGTAGCGGGGCGTCGGCAGGAGCGCGGGGTCGTACAGCACCTCGACCGAGAGCTCGGCCACGATCCGCTCGACGAGATGGGGCTCGAGGTAGGTCGAGATGAGCACGGCGGCGCGCTCGGGAAGGGTCGTCGGTCGGGTCATGTCAGGTCTCCTGCGGGGCTGGGCATACGAGGTCGGACGAGGTCGCGTGAGCTCGGTGGATGGCCGCGGCCGGGAGACCACCTACAGGTGCGGCGGCCCGGTGCGGGCGCGGGGACGGGTCGCGTCACGGAGCCGACACCGCGGCCCCGGCGAGGGCGAGTGCGCGCGCCACCGGCAGAGCGGACTCCAGTGCGGTGTGGGCCGGAGCCTGCTCACCCGCGAGCACAGCGGCGACGTGCCGGAGAGCGGCACTGAACGAGCGAGTGTCGCGGGTCGGCCTCTCGACCACCGGGTCGGCGCCCGCGCGACGAACCTCGAGCACTGTGTCCGGCCCCGGGTGGTAGGGGTTGTCGAGCCGTAACGAGCCCTCGGTCCCGAGCAGGACCGTCGTGGTGTCGTAGGCCCGACGGAACCCACAGGTGACGAGAAGACGGCGATCGTCCGGGTAGGACAGCAGGGCCGTGGCATCGACTTCCACCTCGTCCCCGAGAACCGCTGTACCCGTCGCGGACTCGGCGTGCGCCCGGAAGAGCTCGTGGGCGAGCCGCATCGGGTAGCAGCCCACGTCGGCGAGCGCGCCCCCGCCCATCTCGCGCGACAGGCGGATGTTGCCGGGAGTGCGGACCTCGAAGTGGAAGGAGCCGACGATCTCGCGCAGGTCTCCGATGGCGCCGGCGGCGAGGAGCTCGACCAGGCGCTGGTGCTGCGCCTGGAACGGGAAGACGAACGCCTCCCACAGCGGTCGGGCTGCGGTCTCGGCGACGGCCAGCACCCGTTCGACCTGCCTGGGGTCCAGGCAGAGCGGCTTCTCGCACAGCACGGCCTTCCCGGCTCGCAGCGCCGCCACCGTCCACTCGGCGTGCAGCGGGTTGGGCAGGGGGACGTAGACGGCGTCCACCTCCGGGTCCTCGAGCACCCCGGCGTAGCCCTCGACGAAGCGTTCCACTCCGTGGGCGCGAGCGAACTCCGCGGTTGCGTCGCGGTCACGCCCGCCGACGAGCACCGCACGCTGGCCGGTCTCGCGCACGGCCGGAAGGAACTGTGCTCGCGCGATGTTGGCGGTGCCCAGCACCCCCCAGCGGAGTCTGCTCATCGCGCGGCGGCCTCGCTGCGCACGCTGTGGTGGGTGGTGTTCACGTAGTGCTCGAGAAGCGCTCGGTCGACGGCACGAGCGGTCCCTCCGAGCACCGCGTCCCGGACCACCTCGTGGCGCGCCCGCACCTCGGACAGGTCGATGTGCTGACGGTCGATCGACGAGCGCATCAGCGCACCCATCTGGCCGTCCAGGCTGGACCACAGCTCGGTGGCCCGCGTACGCCCCGACGCCTGGACGATCAGCCGGTGGAAGTGACCGTCGGCCGCGACGATCGCCTCCAGGTCCTGGTTCCGGGCCGCAGCGTCCATCTCGTCCAGGGCGGCCGCCATCGGTTCGGCCAGCGACCGGCGGACGCGAGCCGGGATCGTCCGCGCCACTCCCGCCTCGAGCACGTACCGGGCGAAGCAGACGTCGTCCGCCTCCTCCGGGCTCATGCGCGTCACCTCGCTGTGCCGACGCGGCGTGATCCTGATCAACCCCTCGCCGGCCAGCCTGCGCATCGCCTCACGGATCGTGGCGCGGCTGACCCCCAGCTCCGTAGCCAGCGACGCCTCGATGAGCCGTGTCCCGCTGGGGATCTCGTTGTTCAGGATCCGGCGGCGGAGAACCCTGTGTACGGACTCCGGGAGCGATGGGTGCTGCAGCATGTCGCTCATCGTGCCGTGCTGGCGCCGCCGGCGACCACCGACCGGTCCGACAGCGACGTCCATGTCAAGGGGGTCGGGACCGAGAGGTCGGCGACCGCCGCGACCGCGCTCGCGGGACCCGTGAGCACCGGTGTCACGCCCGGTCCGTGGCCGGGCTGCGGGCTGTCCCCGTGGACGACCACCCCCACCGTGAGCCAGCCCCGCCGATATCCGATGTTGTGACGCACGTCGAGGTCGGTCACCGCCACCAGGTCACCCAGCCGCAGGACAGCCAGGACCGGGTCGCCGGCCGCGAACGCGAGGTCCACGTCCCACTGGTGCGCCGGTCGTCCCACCCCGTTGCCCGCCAGCCGACCCGGCACGACGGCCCGGACCGGGACGTGGACCTGGTCGCCGTCGACCGCGATGCCCAGGGCAGCCAGCATGCCGGGGTCGAGGTTGAGCAGCTGGACGCCGGGAGGCGCCCCCGGGAGCACGGCACCCTGGCCGTAGGCCCGCACGGCGATCCCATCGCCGGGCTGGAGGACCGACAGCGCCTCGTCGGGCAACGTGACCAGGACGCGTCCGTGCTCGCCACGCTTCCCCAGCACCCAGCCCCGGGCACCGGCCGCCGCACCGTCGCGGACGACCACGGGGTTGCCGATGCAGGCGTAGGACGTCAGACCCAACGACGCCGCCGGGTCCGGATGGGACAGCGTCGCACCGGGCGCGACGTGGTCCCCGTCGACCTCGCGGAGGGCATCCCCCAGGTGGACGCCGAGCACCACGCCTCCGTCGCCGACGGGGACGTACGGTCGGCCGTCCCGGTCGATGCGGTAGGGCGTCGAGCCCACGCTCGGGCTCTCGACCACGCCCGAGAGGTTCAGTGCGACGGGGATCATGCTTCCTCCAGGACGTAGGAGCTCAGGTTGGCGGCAGGGTCGTCGACGATCGCAAAGGCGTCGGCCGGCCCGGTGAACAGGGTGCTCGGACCCGGCCCGTGCCCGAAGAGGGCGCACTGCCCCGTCGAGATCGTGCCCACCGTCAACCAGCCCGGGCGGTAGCCGCGGCCCCAGCTGTGGTCCTGGTCCTCGAGCACGACCAGGTCGCCGATCCGCAGCCCCTCCAAGCCCAGCGACAGGTCGTCGGAGAGGCCCGCGTAGGCACCCATCAGGTCGGTGTTGGCGAACTCGGAGAACATCCCGCCCCCGGCGCCGGCCGCCTCGGCCGGGACCCGAGCGGCGACGTGCACCTCGAGCCTTCCGTCCGGACGGGTCCCGCCCGGCATCCGCTCGAGCACGGCCGGCGAAAGGTTCTTGACCCGGACCAGGGGGTGGTCCGAGAGCCCCAGGCCTTGGCCTTCGGCCCGGATGCGGACCCGGTCACCGACGGTGGTGCGCTCCAGGACGTCGTCCGCGGCGTCGACCAGGACGTAGGCGTGCTGCCCGATGACGGTCCCGGTACAGCCCGCGGCCTCACCGGAGACGATGGTGACGGTGTTGCCGACACAGGTGAGGTACTGCAGGGCGTAGTTGGCGGCCGCGTCCCGGTGCCGGACCGACAGCCCCGGCTCCAGGTGGTCCGAACTGAGCCCGGTGGCGGGATCGCCCAGGTGCGTCCCCAGGGTGACGGCCCCCATCCCCGGCAGCAGGAACGGTGCGCCGTCCGGGTCGACCCGGTAGGCGTGGCGGTCGGCCGTCGCCGGCCACACCTCTCCCGTGAGGACCTGGGTCACCAGGCGGTCGGCGTTGCTCGAGACCTTCATGTCGCTCCTCCGAAGCGGAAGCCCCGGACCCGGACGGCCGGGGCGCTGACGCACCCGTTCCACACGTTCATCAAGGGCTGCGCCAGGATCTCCGAGCCGATGGCGTCGACCCGAGCCAGGGCGCCGAACACCGACTCCGAGAAGCGCGCCGGCGCCACCGGCTGCGCCAGGCGGCCCTCTTCGACCAGGAAGCAGGCGTCCCGGCTGCCGCCGGTGAGCGTCGTGGTCTCGGGGTCGATGACGTTGAGGTACCAGAGCCGCTGGACGTAGAGGCCCCGCTCGACCCCGGCCAGCAGGTCCTCGGTCGCACCGCCGGCCATCGTGATGCTGGCGGGGACGGCGTGCGGGGTCTCCTCGCGGGCGATGTGCGCGTGCCCGGTCGGTGCGAGCCCGGACCGCGCGGCGCTGGCGAGGTCGGTGACAGCCTGCGCGACCCGGCCCTGGTCCAGGAGCGGGACACGCACCGAAGTCGTCCCCTCCAGGTCGAAGGGGAACGGCAGCCCGCGCGGGGCCCCGGGGTCGTCGGCCACGTCCACCGCGGTGGCGGCGACGAGCTCCCCGGGCCGGCGGGCCACCGCACCGACACCGTCGGCCACCGCCTCCCCGGTGAACCCGAACGCCGCGATGCGTTCGAGGAGGGCGCCGGTGGCCAGGGGCCCCAGCACGACGTCGTACGTACCGTCCGGCAGGTCGACCCGATGCTGCCCCGCGTGTGCCTCCCGTACGGTGCGCGCGGCGGCTGCCTCGAGATCCAGCACCCCGAGCGAGCGGTCGACGTCGGTCCAGTGCGACGTCCCGTCCCCGATCCTGACCGTCAGCCCACCGACCGCCTCGGTCGCACGGGCGTACCGCGACACTCCCTGAGCGGTCACCGTGGCGAGCTCGGTCGCCGCGTGCCCGTACATGCCGTAGGCGGCCCCACCGGCACGGTCGGCCTCGGCCATGGTGGCGCGGGCAGCCGCCGTCCGGGCCCCGGTGTCCCACGCCGCGGTGTCCTCGAGCCACAGCGACGCGTCGTGGTCGTCGGCCTCCGCCGCGGCCACGACGCGCAGGGCGGGGAGGTGCCCGTACGCCACCGCGAGCGCGCGAGCGCGCTCGGTGGCCCGCTCGCCGATCGTGCTCGCCGCCTGCAGGTCCGTCGTCGCCACCCGGGATGCCCGGCCGTCGACCTCCGCCCGGACCATGAGGGTCCATTCGCAGATGTCCTGGGGCTGGTGGACGCGGTTCTGCGCGAAGCGGGTGTAGCCGGCGTTCCGCGCGGCCAGGAAGGCGCTCGCCTGGTCGGCGCCCGCTGCCAGGGCGGACGCGACCGCCGCGTGGCAGGCCGACAGCGCGCGGTCCCTGCCGACGGCGGCACGCAGCGGGCTCGCACCCGTGGACCGGTCGGGAGCGCTCATCCCATCACCCCGATCCGCACCGAGCGCACGAGCGTCGGCGCGGCGCCGTGGCCGAGGAAGCCCCACTGCTTGGGCTCCCCCTTGCCGCACGGCATGCCGAAGGACCGGAACTCCTCCGGGCCGGCCACGGCCTCGACCGATCCCCAGAACTGCGGGGTCATGCCTCCGTAGGAGAACCCCCGCAGGAGACGACCACGTCGCCCGCGCCGGACCTCCCACGCCACCTCGGTACCGAACTGGAAGGCCAGCCGGCGGTCGTCGATCGACCAGCTGCGGTTGTCGTCCACGTAGTAGCCGTCCCCCATCCGGTCCAGCAGCTCCGGCAGGCTCCCGGTGCCCGGCTCGAGGTAGACGTTGGTCGCAAAGGGTACGGGGAGGTAGGCCCATCCGTCCGACCGAGCCGCGCCCGAGGTCTCCCGGCCGTGCCGGGCGGCGGACTCGCGGCTGGACAGCACCTCGCGCAGGACGCCCTCGCCGACCAGCGTGCGCCGGACGGCCGGGGTGCCCTCGTCGTCCCAGGCGAAGGTCCCCCGCGTGCCGGGCAGCGTGGGGTCGGCCACGATCGTCACGGCCGGAGAGCCGTACCGGAGGGAGCCGATGTCGGCGGGCTGGACCCAGGAGGTACCGGCGAAGTTCGTCTCGTCGCCGAGGATGCGGTCGAGCTCGATGGCGTGCCCCACGGACTCGTGGATCTGCAGCGCCATCTGGGCCGGGCCGATGACGACCGAGGCGGTGCCGGCCGGCGCGTGGGGGGCGGTGAGGAGCTGGGCTGCCTCCTCCCCCACGCGGGCCGCCTCGCTGGGCAGGGACAGCCCGGTCACGTACTCCCACCCACCGGCCGCGGTGTTGCCGTGGAAGGAGTTGGGGTAGCTGCGTCGTTGCACCCCGGACGCGTCGACAGCGGTCGCCTGCAGGACGGCGCCCGACTCGACGAGGTG
This sequence comes from Nostocoides sp. Soil756, assembly GCF_001428065.1. Lineage (GTDB taxonomy): Bacteria > Actinomycetota > Actinomycetes > Actinomycetales > Dermatophilaceae > Phycicoccus. The sequence continues at coordinate 16,192 of NZ_LMSE01000004.1, read as the reverse complement.
CTGGTGCTGGCGCGAGCCCTCGCTGTCGGCGTAGTGCTTGTGCTGACGCTTGGCGTTGAGCCCGGCGGTGACCGACCGCACCGCGTGCGGTGCCGACGCGGCGCGCACCACCTCCTGCAGGAGCAGATGTCGCTCCTCGTCGCGCACGGCGAACGGGTCGAGCTCCACCGGCACCTCCCACCGGCCACTGGACGGGGCCCGTGGAGGGAGCTCGGCCCGAGCCAGACCCGAGCCGGCGCGGGCCGAGCGCACCGCGTGCTCGGCGGCCTGACGCGGTGCACCGTCGCCCGGCGCCGCTGGTCCCGAAAGGGGTACCGCGGCGAAGCCCCATGCACCGTCGAGGAGCACGCGGACCCCGATGCCCGCACTGTGCTCGCTGCGTTCGTCGAGATCACCACTGCGGGCGGTGTACAGGCGCAGCTCCTCCGCCTCCACCAGACGCACGTCCGCGAAGGACAGGCCGGCCACCTCGGTGGCGGCGAGCGCCTCCTCCATCAGCCGGCTCGCGCGCACGTCGTCGGCCAGATCCCCCCAGTCGTGCGCAGTCGGTGGGGACGCCGCGGACGTACTCATGCCTGCGTCAGCGGGAAGTCGACCCAGGCGCGGCGGCGGAAGGACGCCTCGAACGCGTTGATCGTCTCCTGCACCAGGGCCCCCTGGCGGAAGTCGCCCTGGTTCTCGGGACCACCGTCCAGGATCTCGGTGGCGAAGTTGCGGACCAGGTTGGAGTAGAAGAGGAACGGCCACGGTTCCAGAGACGACCCCCCGTCGGGGAAGAACCGCTGCGGGATCTCCAGCTCCTTGAACTCGACCGAGCCCTTCGTGGCTCCCTTGAGCGTCTGACAGATCCCCTCCTCCTCGACGAGGCGGACGATCAGGGCGCCCTCGGACCCGTAGATCCGTACCTCGATCCCGGGGAAGTTGCCGACCGTGACGAACGAGGACTGCACCGAGGCCAGGCCACCGCCGGCGAACTCCGCGATGAACATGTCACCGTCGTCGATGTTCATCCGGGTCATGGCCCCGGTGTCCCTCACCACGCGCTCCGGGACGAAGTTGCGCATCGTCCCGACGACGGACTCCAGGGCCGCCCCCATCCACCAGTGCATGATGTCGATGACCGGCGCGCCGTAACCCTCGATCGAAGCCACCTGGAGGAAGTCCGGGTCGCCGGCGTCGCCCTGCTGGCGCAGCGGGGTCTGCGGGTCCAGCCACTGGCTGTTCTGCTCGTACGCGTTGAGCATGTACGGCGTGCCGACCCAGCCGTCACGGATGAGCTCGGCGGCGTACATCACCGCCGGGGCGTACCGGAAGGTGAACCCCAGCTTGGTCTTCAGGCCCTTGCTGTCAGCGAGGTCGGCCGCGCGGACGACCTCCCGGTAGTCGTGGTTGACGGGCTTCTCGCACAGCACGTGCTTGCCGGCCTCGAGGGCGGCCATGGTCACCTCGAAGTGGGCGGCGTCCCCGGTCACGACGTCGATGACGTCGATGTCCGGGTCCTCCACCAGCTCGCGGTAGTCGGTGCTGGTCCGCGCGACCCCGAACTCCTGGGCCGCCTGGGCTAGGGAGCCGGCATCGACATCCGAGAGCGCCACCACCTGGCAGCGCGGGTCGCGCTGCCAGCCGGGGATGTGCGACCGGACGGCCCAGCGGCCTGTGCCGACCACACCGATGCGAAGGGGCTGAGCAGTCATGACTGTGTCTCCTGGTGTCGAGGTGTTGGGGATGGAAGGCTGGCGGCGGTGGCGCGGCGGCAGCGGCTGGTGTGCGCCGGGCCGACGTCCCGCAGCGAGGTCGGCCACGTGTCACAGGCCTGCTCGTGCAGCTCGCAGCGAGGGGCGAAGCGACACGTCGGGCCCAGGCCGACGAGCTGAGGGGGGCTGCCGGGGATCACGCGGAGCTCCTGGTCACGAGGTACCGCGCCGGGCAGCGCCCCGAGCAGGGCCCGGGTGTAGGGATGGCGCGGCGACTCCAGGAGGGTCGCCGTCTCCGCCAGCTCGACGATCTGACCGGCGTACATCACGGCCACGCGGTCGCAGACCTGCGAGACGACCGAGAGGTCGTGGCTCACCAGGATGAGGCCCGTCCCCAGGTCCCTCTGGAGGGAGAGCAGGAGCGCGAGGATCTGGTCCTGGATGAGCACATCGAGAGCGGTGGTCGGTTCGTCGGCCACGATGAGGTCGGGCTTCTGGGCGATGGCGATCGCGATCACCGTTCGCTGGAGCATGCCGCCGCTGAACTGGTGTGGGTAGTCGCGCAGCCGGGTCTCGGGGGCCGGGAGCCCGACCTGGTGCAGCAGCTCCAGGACGCGAGCGGCTCCGGCCGCGCCCGTCGGTCCGCCGGAGGCGCTGACGGCTTCGGCGACCTGCTCGCCGATCCGACGGACCGGGTTCAGCGACGTCATCGGGTTCTGCGGGATCATCGCCACTCGGCGACCCCACAGCTCGCGCAGCCGGCGCGGCGGCAGGGACAGGACGTCGTCCACGTCGTGTGCCGGGTACGCCACGGTGCCGCTGACCGTGGACTGGGGGGTCGGACGCAGCCCGAGCAGGGCACGGCAGGTCACGCTCTTGCCGGACCCCGTCTCGCCGACGACGCCCAGCACCTCACCGTGGCGCAGCTGCAGGCTGACCCCGTCGGCGGCCATGACGTCGCCGGAGTCGCTCGGGATCGCCACCCGGAGGTCGTGCACGTCGAGCAGCAGTGTGTCGGTCGCTGGTTCGTGGGAGGTCATCGCGTCCCCTCTGGTCGGTGAGGGGCCCTGCCCTGGCGTGCTCATCCCTTGGCCCGCAACAGGTCCGCGAGCCCGTCGCCCAGGAGGCTGAAGGCCACGCCGAGCAGGACCAGCGCGAGTCCGGGGATCAGGGACAGCTGCCAGTTCGACAGCACGTAGGCCTGGCCCCCCGAGATCATCGAGCCCCATTCGGGTGTCGGCTGGGGGATGCCGATGCCGAGGAAGCCGAGCGAGGCGCCGAGGAGCACGTTGCCGACCGCGTCGACCATGGCGAAGACGGTGACGAAGGGCAGCACGCTGGGCAGCACGTGACGCACGAGGATCCGACGGCGGGAGTACCCGAGGCAGCCCGCGGCGATGACGTAGCCGTAGCGGCTGGCGGACGAGGTCTGGCCGTGCGCGATGCGGGCGTAGCCCACCCAGCTGGCGATCCAGAGCGCGATGAACATGTTGCGCAGGCTGGGACCCAGGGCCGCGATGATCGCGATGACGAGCACGATGAACGGGAACGCGAAGAACAGGTCGACGATGCGCATGACGACGGCGTCCACCCAGCCGCCGGCGTAGGCACTGGCCATCCCGATCGCCGTGCCCACCACGAGGGTCACCGTGGTGGCCCCGAACGCGATGGCGAGGTCGTAGCGGCCGCCGTAGAGCAGCCGGGCCCAGAGGTCGCGGCCGAACTCGTCGGTTCCGAGCAGGTGTCCGCCGCTCCCGGGGGTCACCAGGACGGCAAGGGCGTCGATCTCCGTGGGTGAGTACGACGTGAAGAGCGGTGCCCCGAGGCACAGCACCGAGATCACGAGCAGCAGTCCGGCGCCGGCGTAGAGCGCGGGGCGGCCGCGGGCGGCGCGCGGCAGCGGGACGGCGAGCCATCGCGCGCGGCGGGGAGCCGCGTCGCGTCCCACCTGGGCCGGGTCGAGGACGGTCACCGCTGCACCCCCACGGACAGGCGCGGGTCGAGGAGGCCGTGGACGACGTCGGTGAGCAGGTTCACCAGCACCACGAAGACGGCCAGGACGAGTGCGACCGCCTGTACCACCGGGTAGTCGCGGGTCGAGACCGCACCGACCAGGAGGCTGCCGAGCCCCGGGATCGAGAAGACGTTCTCGACCACGACGGTCCCGCCGACGAGGAAGGCGAGGTTGATGCCGAAGACGACCGCGACCGGCCCGATCGCGTTCCGTAGCACGTGCCGGACGAGGATCCGGGACTCCGGGATCCCCTTCAGCCGGGCGACCGTCACGAAGTCCGCCTCCAGGACGGTGATCGTGCTGGAGCGCAGCGAGCGCACGAGAACCGTCGAGAACGGGATGGCGAGCGTGAGCGCGGGCAGGACGAGGTGCCCCACGTGGCTCAGCACGCCGTTGCCGTACCCACCGATGGGGGCCCAGCCCAATTTGAGGCCGAAGACGAGGATCAGGACGATGCCGACCAGGAAGGCCGGGAGCGCGAACCCGAGGGTGAACAGGACGCGTGTGGCCTGGTCCACCAGTCCCCCGCGTCGGACCGCCGCCCAGATCCCGAGGGGGATGCTGAGGGCTGCGCAGAAGATCGCGGTGAGGCCGACCAGCATGAGGGAGGCCCCCGTCCGGTCGAGGAGCAGCTCCCCGACCGGACGGTGGTACTGGTAGGACTCCCCGAAGGACCCGGTCATCGCGCCCTTGATGAACAGCCAGTACTGCTGGAGCAACGGCTGGTCCAGTCCCAGGCTGCGACGGATGCCGGCTGCCGCCTCCGGGGTGTAGCGGTTACCGAGGATCTGCTGGGCCGGGTCGCCGGGAACCAGACGCAGGAGCAGGAAGCTCACGAGCGTGATCCCGAACAGGACCGGCACCAGGTTCGCCACCCTCGACCAACGCAGGTTCACCGACGACCCCATGGCTCAGTGCTCCTCGACCGTGAGCGTCAGGAGAGAGTCGTTGTAGTTGCCGAGGGGCGAGACCTTGAAGCCCTTGACCCAGGTGCCGCTGGCGTAGCGGAACGGCGCGTACGCGAGCGGGATGAACGGCGCCTGGTCGGCGATGGCCGCCTGGATCTGGGCGTACATCTCGGCGCGCTTGGTGGTGTCGGTCTCGGACCGCGCCTGGTTGACCAGCGCGGTGACGGACTCGTCCTTCCAGTAGCTGTTGAAGGCGTGGGCACCGCCGTCGCCGTCCGCCCCGAAGGTCGCCACCTCGTCGGGGTCGATGATGTCGTTCGTCCAGTACCGCATGCCCATCCCGTTGGTGCCGGGACGCTGCTTGTCGTAGGCCGTCGACAGCTCGAAGGACTGGATGTCGACCGTGATCCCGATCTTCGCGAGGTCGTCCTTGATCACGACCGCCTGCGCCTGGCCGGCGGCGTCGGCACTGACCGCGATGAGCGGGATGGTGAACCCGTCGGGGTAGCCCGCCTCGGCGAGCAGCTGCTTGGCCTTGGCCAGGTCCTGCTTGGGCTCCGGCGCGCTCTCGTCCCAGAACAGCATCTGGTACGGGAAGAAGGTGGTCGCGACCTTGGCGTTGCCCTGGTAGGCCAGCGTGTTCATCCGGCCGAGGTCGAGGGCGGCCTTGATGGCCTGGCGAACCTTCAGGTTGTCCAGCGGCTTGGTCTTGAGGGGTAGCGACACGAAGTCCACCCGAGTGGAGTCGAACAGGTCGACCCGGAGCTTCGGGTTGGCCTCGATCTGCTTGAGGACGTTGCCCGCCGGGTTCTCGATGACGTCCACCTGGCCGCCCTGGAGCTGGAGAAGACGGGTGTTGTCGTCGGTCACGATGCTGACCTCGACGGTCTTGATCTTGGGTTTGGGGCCCCAGTAGTTGTCGTTGCGAGTGAGCACGAGGTTGCTCTGCGGCGACAGGCTGGTCACCTTGAAGGGTCCGGCGCCGTACGGCGTCTTGCTGAAGAAGTCCTTGTCGGCCTCGACGGCCTTCTGCGGCAGGACGGCGTACGCGTACATCGCCAGGTCCGCCAACAACGGGGCGTGCGGCCGCTCCAGCTTGATGGTCAGTGTCTGGTCGTCGGTCGCCGTGATGTCGGTGACCGGCGTGATGAGGAAGCCCCACGCGCTGTCCTCGCCGGACCGGGCCCGCTCGATCGACCACTTCGCGTCCTGCGCGGTGACCGGTGTGCCGTCGGCGAACTTCACGCCCGGGCGCAGGTGGAAGGTGTAGGTCAGCTGGTCTTCGCTGATCTCCCACTTGTCCGCCAGGTCGGGGACGATCTTGGTCCCGGTGGGATCGGTCTGCACCAGGCGGGCGTAGATGTTCTGGTCGAGCCAGATGGACTCGTTGGCCGAGGCCTGGATGGGGTCGAGAGTGTCGACGGCCACCGCGTTGGCGAGCTTCAGGGTGTCGACCGAGCTCGTGTCGCCGGGCGCGGCATCCGCGTTCTCCTTGGTATCCCCACCACAGGCGCTGAGGGTGAGGGCCAGCGTCAGCAGGCCGCCGAGAGCGGCCGTCGCTCGCGTCCGATGCGTACGGCGTGCGGGCGAGGCGATGGACGGTGTCATGAGCTTCTCCTGGGGAGGTGGGGGGTTGGTCCTGCGGGGTTCACGGGGTCGCCGGCGTACCGGGGTCCGGGGTCACTGGCTGCGGTCGGCTGGCCGCCTGCGGGTCGGGGGTGGAGCCCGCGTGCAGATGGCACGCGGCGTGGAGGCCGCCGGCGATGGGCGTCAGCGCCGGTCGCGTGGTGCGGCAGACGTCCATCACGAAGGGGCACCGGGTGTGGAAGGTGCACCCCGCGGGGGGCGATGCGGGGTCCGGCAGCTCGCCGGTGACCGCGCTCGAGGTGGACCGGCTCCGGCCCAGTGCCGGAGCCGCGTTGAGGAGCGCCTGGGTGTACGGATGCCCCGGGCCCGCGAACAGCGCGTCCGCAGGCCCGGTCTCGACGACCCTCCCGAGGTAGAGCACCACCACGCTGTCGGCGATGCGCTCGAGGACGGCGAGGTCGTGGGTGATGAAGACGTAGGCCAGGTCCAGCTCGCGCTGCAGCCGCTGGAACAGGTTGAGCACCTGGGCCTGGACCGAGACGTCGAGCGCTGACACCGGTTCGTCCGCGACGATGAGCCGAGGGCCGGCGGCCAGGGCTCGGGCGATGCTGACTCGCTGCCGGCCGCCACCGGAGAGCTGACCGGGCTTGCGCTCCGACCAGACGGCCGGGAACCCGACCTGCTCCAACAGCTCCGCGACCCTGGCCCGGCGCTCCTCGTGCGAGGTCATCCCGCCGACCGTGAGCACCTCCTCGATCGCGCTGCCGATCGTCAGGTACGGGTTGAGGGAGGTGTAGGGGTCCTGCAGCACGACCTGGACGTCCCTGCGCAGCTGGTGGGCCCGGGCCGGCGCGGCCTCCTCGGGCGACACTCCGTCGATCAGAACCTCACCCGCCGTGGGCCGCTCGAGGCGGAGGAGCAGGCGACCGAGGGTGCTCTTGCCGGACCCGGTCTCCCCGACCACGCCCACGGTGCGCCCGCTCTCGACAGTGAGGTCCACGTCGTCGACGGCCCGCAGAACTCGGGGAGCCGCACGGCGGACCCACTGGCCGGCGGTCCGTGGGAACGGATAGTGCTTGGACAGCCCCCTCGCCTCGAGCAACGGCGTGCTCATCCGAGCATCCCTGGGGAGCGGGACCCGCCCATGACACCGAACACGTCGCCTGACGCGGTGGCGTACCACTCGTGGCGTGTGGTTGCCGCAGCCATGGGACCTCCTGAGGTCTGGCTCAAGATCGTCGGTTGTCGACAATTCACCATGATGGGTGCGCGCTGCACTTGTCAATCCCCTCACGTGTCACATCTCGGTCATTGCTGGGGCAGTCCCATGCCATTGGCGCACAACGGCTCTCGTGCGATCCCTTCAGGAGCGGACGCAGGATTTCGGGGAAGGGGGCGGGCCCGGTCACGACGGTCCCAGATAGAGCACGGCGTCGAGCTCGACCTTGACCTGGCGCAGGCCCGCCACGACCGTCGTTCGTGCGGGTGGCGACTCCGTGAAGAACTCCGCATAGGCCCTGTTGAACTGGGCGAAATCCTCACCATCGGCGAGGTAGGCCGTGATCTTCACGGCTTGCGACAGGTCGGCCCCGGCAGCCCTCGCCACCGCCGCCAGATTCCGCAACGTCAGGCGGGTCTCCGAAGCCACGTCGGCGGGGGCGTACGAACCGTCAGCTGCCCGGGGCACCTGGCCGGAGACGTAGAGGAAGTCTCCGGCCCTGATCGCCTGCGAGTAGGGCCCGGCCGGGCGCGGCGCCTCGTGGGTCTCGATGGTTGTTCTCAACGCTCCTCCATCGTGTGCGCTTCGGTGTTCCGGGGCTCGGGTGGGTTCTGGGACGGGGTCGGGCAGCTGCTCGTGGGCGATCGGTGCGACCCCTCGCTCAGGGCAGTCGGGAGGCCCTGGTCAGGGCCGAGGTCATGCGGTCGACGGCCCGGGCCCACTCCACTTCCTCCCGCGCGTAGCAGATGCGGAAACGGCCGATGCCCGAGGGACCGAACTGGTACCCGGGACTCACCACCACCCCCGCCTCGTCCTGCAGGAGCCTCGCCACCTCCACGTCGGCCAGCCGGAGCGCGGAGACGTCCGGCCACAGGTAGGCCGTCCCCGCACCTGGGCTGACTCGCAACCCCGGCACGGTCCGCAGTTGCGCGACGGTGCTCCGCTGGATGCTCTGGAGCTCGACGAGGCGCCGCGCGACGAAGTCGTGGTCGTCCACGAGCCATCTGGTGAGAACATGCTGGGCATACGCCGGAGCGCGCAGGCACATCATCGCCAGCACCTGCTCGATCGCGTCGATGACCGGCCCGGGGCCGACGACCACGCCCACGCGAAAACCGCTGAGCGACTCGGTTTTCGAGCCACCGAGCAGGGTCACGGTGCGGTCCGTCATCCCCGGCTGGGCCGCCAGGTGCGTGTACGGGGTGTCGTCGTACACGAGTCGGCAGTAGAGCTCGTCGACGAGGACGGTGAAGTCACCCTCGCTGGCGATCCGGGCCAGCCGCACGACGGTCTCCTCGGTGAAGACCGCCCCCGTGGGGTTGTTGGGGTTCGACGTCACGTAGAGCGAGACGCCCCGCCGGCTGAGCGCCTCCAGCTGGTCCAGGTCGGGCTGCAGCCCGGCCTCGGTCTCCACGAACGGGAGCCGCACGACCTCGGCCCCGAGGAACCGGAGCATCCGCTCGACGAACAGGTACTCGGGGTCCGCGAGCACGACGACGTCACCCTCGTCGACGAGAGCGCTGAGCACGGCGAAGAGCCCGCTCTGGGTCCCGGCGGTGACCGCGATGTGGCGCGACGGGTCGATGTCGATCCCCATCAGGCTCGAGATCGACTGGGCGCAGGCCCGGCGGACTTCGCTGCTGCCGCGGTAGGCCGTGTACGCGTTGTTGCCGTCGGCGTACGCGCCGGCGAAGCTCTCGAGCGCCCACTCGGGCGGGGGGAAGCGCACGGTGTCGAAGTGCGTGGTGTCCAGCAGTCCACCCCCCGCACCGTCGAGGCCGAGCGAGAGGTCAGCCTCCCGAACGGACATGCCGAGCAGAGCGCGACGTTCCGGCAGATGCGTGCGTCGCAGCCGCTCCGACTCGGGCCCATCGAACTGCTCGGTCATGCGAGATCTCCGATCGGACGAAAGTCAGAGTGAGCCAAATCGGCTGCGGCAGTGGCGGAGTAGCCGTGGATGGCTCAGTATGGCGACGCGCCGGCAGCGCGACAAGCAACACCTTCTGGCGCTCACCTTGTAGCAGGACTATCGCTTCGGGCTCCGGACACATCGCTCCTCCCCCGGCATCGTCGTGAGGTCGCGACGGCACTCTTGACGAATGTCGACAGTCGACCTAGCGTTCGCGACGTCACCGCCGGACGCGTCCGTGAGGCGCGTCGTCGCGGTCATCCCTCACACCAGGAGCGCTCATGAATGTGTCGTACGACTTCACCGGGCGGGTCGCCGTCGTCACCGGTGCCGCGCGGGGCGTGGGACGCGAGCTCGTCGCCCAGCTGGTGGCTGCGGGTGCCCAGGTCGTCGCGACCGACCGTGACGAGGCGGGGCTGGCCGAGACGTGCCGACCGCACGGGAACGTCGTCACCGCGGTCGCCGCCGACATCCGGTCGGAGGAGGACACGGCAATGGTCGTCGAGACGGCGCGCACGAGCTACGGGCGGCTCGACTTCTGCATCAACAACGCCGCCGTCGCGCCGCACGCGAGCCTGCTCGACGAGCGGCCCGACGTGTGGGATACGGTCTTCGCGGTCAACTGCCGTGGCACGTTCCTCATGACACGAGCCGCTGCCCGCTTGCTCATCGAGCAGGGTGAGGGCGGCCGGATCGTCAACTTCTCCTCCGGCGTGTCCAACCGGGGGTCGGCGGGCGCCGCCGCGTACGCGAGCAGTCGCGCTGCGACCGAGAGTTTCAGCCGGGTGGCTGCCATCGAGCTCGCGCCGCACGACATCCTCGTCAACTGCGTCAGCCCGGGCCTCATCGACACGCAGCCCAAGCCCCTGCCGCCGTCCATGGCCTCCTCCCTCGCTGCCCGCGTCCCCGCCCTTCCGCTCGCTCGACCGGGCCAACCGGCGGAGGTCGGGCACCTTGTCCTGTGGCTCTGTTCGGACGGCGCCGACTACGTGACCGGGTCGCTCTGCCACGTCGACGGCGGTGCCGGCGTCGGCAGCCGCTGGAACGGGGTCGTCGTCGACGAGGACGTCCGCTACGACTGGGTGACCGGCACCAGCCGTCCTTAGCGGTCAGCCTCGTCCACGAAGCGTTCGAGTCCTGCGGTGGCGGTGCAACGGTGGTCGCCGCCCCAGATACCCACGAAGCCGACGTACCCACCATGCGGCGGGCTACAGAGCAGACCCGGCGCTCACCGGGGTCGGGGCACCGCGAGGCGCAGCAGGTCCTCAGCGGCACCGACCGGTCGCTGGGCCGCGAGCCAGACGACTCGTAGCGAGCGGCGCAGGTCCACGCCTCGCACGGGCACCTGCACCAGACGGCCGGCTGCCACGTCGTCGCGCACCGCCAGGTCCGACAGCACCGCCGGCCCGGCCCCCGCCATGACCGCGGACCGGACGCCGCTGCTGGTCGACAGCTCGAGCAGCGGCGGAGCGAGGGTGCCGAACGGCGCGAGCGCCCGTTGCAGGGCGGTTCGCGTCCCGGAGCCCGGCTCGCGGTGCACCAGCCGTGTCCCGGCGAGCTCCTCGGCCTCCACCGGGCGGAGACGATGGGCCCACGGGTGGGCGGGCGCGACCACCGCCACCAGCCGGTCGGTCGCCACGACCTGGGCCGAGAGGCCGACCGGCACGTCGGGCCCCTCGACGAAGCCGAGGTCGGCCTCGCCGGCCAGGACCGCCGAGGCCGTGGTGTCGCTGTTGCCGGCGGTCAGGCTGACGGCCGTGTGCGGGTGGGTGGCGGCCAGCACGACGAGCCAACCCGGCAGGAGATGCTCTGCCACGGTGAGGCTCGCGGCCACGCGCAGCCGGGCGACGCGGTCGCTCCGCAACGACGCGATGCCCGCCCCCAGCACCTCGGCCGCCGCGAGCACCTCGCGCGCCCATTCAGCCAACAGCGCGCCCTCGGGGGTGAGCGTCGAGCCACGGGCCGAACGCGTGATGACCGCGAAGCCGACCAGCCGCTCGAGCCCCCGCACGCGAGCGCTGACCGCGGGCTGGCTCAAGCCGCGGGCCGCCCCCGCCCTGCTCAGGCTGCCGCTGGCAGCGATCTCCAGCAGCAGCGAGAGGGTGTCGAGGTCGGGGACCCGGTCCGGAGCCATCGGTCCAACCTAGTGCCGGTCATAGATCCCGTGGATGACCCCATCGATCCGAGCCATCTACCCGCAGCGGCCGTCCGGGCCCAGGATCGAGACACCGATGATGGAACAGCCCGAGACTCCAGCCCCTGCGCCCCCACTCCGCGCGGGCAGCCGCTGCCGTCCGTCCTGCCCGCCGGCTCCCCGTCGCGGGCGCGGCAGCGCGGTCCCCGGCCTGGTGGCCGTGGCGGCCGCCACCGGGGTCGCGTACGGGGTGCACGCCCTGCTCCCGTCGGTCAACCCCTCCACCGCAGCGGTCGTCATCGGCGCGGTCGCGGTCAACCTGGGCCTGCACCGCCCCGTCCTGCACGAGGGCACACACGTCGCTTCGCATCGCCTCCTCCGTCTGGCGGTGGTGCTGCTCGGCCTGCAGCTGGGGCTCGGGCAGCTGATCGACCTGGGGCCGCGCGGTGCCCTCGTCGTGGTCGCCACCGTCACCATCACGCTCGCGGGGACGCAGCTGCTCGGGCGCGCGCTGGGAGTGTCCCCCGCTCGGGCGCTGCTCGTCGCGACCGGCTTCTCCATCTGCGGCGCGTCCGCGGTCGCGGCGATGGGGGAGGTCGCGGGTGGGGACGAGGACGACACCGCGGTCGCCGTCGCGCTCGTCACCCTCTGCGGGAGCCTGGCCATCGTGCTGCTCCCCCTGCTGCGCCAGCCGCTCGGCCTCGACCCGGCCGCCTTCGGCAGCTGGGTCGGCGCGAGCGTGCACGACGTGGGCCAGACCGTCGCGACCGCCGACCGGGTCCCGGGGGCGCTGACCACCGCCGTCGTGGTCAAGCTGAGTCGTGTCCTGCTCCTGGCGCCCGTGGTGGCGGGAGCCGCCATCGTCCTGCGGCGTCGCAGCCCCGCGGCGCCGACGGGCCGCCGGCCGCCGCTGGTCCCCCTGTTCGTCGCCGGCTTCCTGGCCGCGGTGGCCGTGTCGAGCAGCGGGCTGCTGCCCGAGCCGGCCCTGCACGCCGCCAAGACCGCCCAGGAGGTGCTGCTCGCCGCCGCCCTGGTGGGGCTGGGTACCGGCATCCACCTCCGCATGCTGCGCCGCACGGGCGGCCGCGCGCTGGTGCTCGGCCTCCTGTCCTGGATCCTCGTCGCGAGCGTCGCGTACGCCGGCGTCCGGCTCACCGGCGTCTGACACCACCGCTACGCGACCCGAGCGGCGGGTGCAGGCCTCGGCCGCACGCAGAAGTTCAGGTCGCACGCGGCAGTTGCTGCGTGGCGGCCGAACTTCTGCGTCACCGAACGGCCGCCCTCCCGTCCCACGCGCGAGAGCTGGCGGGGGGACTCGAACCCCCAACCCCCTGTTTACAGGGCCTCACCTGGCTACCTGCGTCGTGCGACATCGTCCGACCGCCGCGGTTCATCAGCCACGGTAGATCTCCCCCCTGTGACCGATCGCCAGCACGGTCACCATCCGGGCCTGATCGTCGATGCGGTACAGGACGCGGTAGGTGCCGCGTCGAGCGCTGTGCCGGTCCGCCAGAGGTAGGCGGAGCTGCTTCCCGACACGGTGTGGGTTCTCGAGCAACGGGCCGGTGATGAACTCGAACGCGGCGGTGGCGACCGCCTCGGGCAGATCCTCGGTGAGGTGCCGGCGAGCCGAGGAGACGATGAGCAGCTGGTAGAGCGGATCTTTCACGCCGAGGTCCGGCGTGAGCGCATCGCCGCCTCGAGATCTTCCTGGGTCTCGACCCGGCCGGCGGCCAGGTCGGCCTCGGCGGCGGCTAGCTGGGTCATCAGGTCTGCATCCCCCAGAACGGCGATCGTCTCTTCGAGCATGGCCAGGTCATCCGGAGAGAGCAGGACGGCCGAGGGCTGCCCGTGCACGGTCACGGTGACCCGTTCGTGGTGCTTGCTCACTCGGCTCACGACCTCGGAGAGGTGTGCCTTGACGTCGACCAACGGAATGCTCGTCATGGTCACAAGTATGACCAGAATGAACCTCGCGTGTCCAGACGCGAAAGCTCACCCCTCGCGGCATGACCGGACCTCAGCCGGCAGCGTTGCGGCCGGTGATCGCTCCTGGCATACGCCTGTGCACGATCAGGGTCACGATGAGGAGGGGTATGCCGACGAAGGGCACTATGAAGAGGAGCAAGGGCCGACTGGTCCAGGAGATGACCGGTCTCTCGCTGCGGCACCCGCGGTACGGGCATCGGCGGGTCCACGCGCTGCTGGTCGCTGATGGGTGGGAGGTGAACGTCAAGCGGGTCGAGCGGCTGTGGCGCCGGGAGGGCCTGCGGACATAGCGAAAGAGAGCGCGGGCCTCAAGGGGCTCATCCCAAATGAGGGTGTAGGGGCGGCGGGCGCGTCGGTGGCCGGGTAGGGGTCGAGGTCTTCCGATGATGGGAGTTCTCACGCTGCCCATCCGAAAGACCTCGACGTGTCTGACGCTACCTTCGCAACCCCTGACCTGAGCAAGTTCTGCCGCCTGGACGAACTGGGCTTGGAGGTGACCGGGCAGCGGCTCGAGCCTGACCGTGCCGTGCTGGCCTGTCGGGTGCTCGAGGCGGATGACTGGTGCCATCGCTGTGGGGAGCAGGGCGCGGCGCGGGATACCGTGCTGCGTCGGCTGGCGCACGAGCCGTTCGGGTGGCGCCCGACGACGTTGCTGGTCACGGTGCGTCGGTACCGGTGTACCGGGTGCGGGCGGGTGTGGCGTCAGGACACCACCACTGCGGCACCGCCGAGGGCGAAGATCTCCCGGGCCGGCCTGCGGTGGGCGCTGGAGGGCTTGGTGGTCGCGCACCTGACGGTGGCCCGGGTCGCTGAGGGGCTCGCGGTCGCGTGGGACACCGCCAACGACGCGGTCCTCGCCGAGGGGCGCCGGGTCCTGATCGAGGACTCGAGCCGGCTCAAGGGGGTACACGTGCTCGGGGTCGATGAGCACGTGTGGCGCCACACCCGCCACGGAGACAAGTACGTCACCGTCATCATCGACCTCACCCCGATCCGTGACGGCACCGGCCCGGCCCGGCTGCTGGACATGGTTCCGGGCCGCTGCAAGGCGGCGTTCAAGACCTGGCTCGCCGAGCGTGAGCAGGCCTGGCGTGACGCGGTGCAGGTGGTGGCGATGGACGGGTTCACCGGGTTCAAGACCGCCGCCGCCGAAGAGCTGCCCGACGCGGTCGCGGTGATGGACCCCTTCCATGTGGTGCGCTTGGCCGGGGACGCCCTGGACCGGTGCCGGCGCCGGGTCCAGCAAGAGCTGCACGGTCACCGCGGCCTGGCGGGCGACCCGCTGTACCGGGCCAGGCGGACCCTGCACACCGGCGATGACCTCCTGACCGACCGCCAACGCGAACGGCTGATGGTCCTGTTCGCCAACGCCGAGCACGTCGAGGTCGAAGCCACCTGGGGCATCTACCAGCGGATGATCGCCGCCTACCGCAACCCCGACCGTGGCCAAGCCCGCGCGGCGATGACCGCGCTGATCGACTGCCTACGCCAGGGCGTCCCCACTGTCCTGGTCGAGCTGCACCGCCTCGGCCGGACCCCCGCCCAGCGAGCCAGTGATGTCCTGGCCTACTTCGACCGGCCCGGCACCAGCAACGGCCCGACCGAAGCGCTCAACGGGCGACTGGAGCACCTACGCGGCTCCGCCCTCGGCTTCCGCAACCTGACCAACTACATCGCCAGATCCCTGCTGGAAACCGGCGGTTTCAGACCCCGACTACACCCTCGATTGGGATGAGCCCGGTTCAATCACAATCGAAATTGCGTCCCTGGATCAGGGCTCAGGCTGCCTAACCCAACCTGTCACCTATCGGTGCAGCAGTCCTCTCTCTAGACCGGCGGATTCAGGCCACGCCTACACCCCCGATTGGGATGAGCCGCCAAGCAGATGCGAAGAAGACCGAGCATGTCACTCTCGCAGGTGTAACAGCCAAGGCTGGGTCAGCGGAGGGTCGCGAGGAATATGAGAACCATCAATGAGAGTCCAACTATCAACACACTCTCAACCAGCAAAGGAAGTCCAAGACGCACACACCTGACGAGATCGCCTGAGACGTCCACACGCATTAGAGAATGGCCCAGTACTAAGTACACAAGAAGTCCCGCAACTCCAGCCGCCCCGACGTCTGCGATCTGCCCGGTCAATCCCTCAACTCCAAGAACCGCCACCCCCAGGCCGAGAATCGACAGAAGGAATAGGTACAGACCCATCAGTGCCTTGGAGTAGGCCTCAAGCCGCTCTATCTCGTGGCTGGGATACGCCGCGGTTAATAGGTCCCTATACTGCACCTCAAATGATGGCTCACCCTTCTTGGCGAGGCGTACAACTCGGTCGACCCCACGAAGAATAACGCGATCAACGATGACGATCACCGATTTCGCCACGATCTCCACTCTCCGTAAGCGTGGACACCCACTGAGAAGTATCCGTACGCCCGATCCACGCGGTCAACTCTATGGACGTACCGACGCTCATAGCCGCGGTGTTGGCGAGCCACGCGGCCGCGCATTCGCTTGTGGAAGGCCGCCTTGCCGTTTCTTACGCCCTTAGGGTACCTGGAAATATTCCTCGCTTTCCACAGCTTACCGGCGTATCGAAGTCCCTTGCCCACACCGAACAGCGCACTACCAGCTATGTCTAGATACCCGGAGCGATCTCCATGTCGAACCTTGTAGATTCCCGGCTCTTCCGACCTGAGTGTGGGGTGAGCACGACTCGCCGGGGCGCGGGCTGAGCGGGG
>NZ_LMSE01000003.1:29631-310119 GCF_001428065.1 Nostocoides sp. Soil756 | reverse complement strand
GGCCCCGGCCCCCGCCCCCGCCCCCGCCCCCGCCCCGCCCCCGGCCCCCGCCCCCGCCTGAACTTTTTCGCCCGATGGGGGGACCTTCACCCTCGCTGGGCAACCGTTGCGGTGCGAGCCTGAACCTTCCCGCACCGGGCGAAAAAGTTCAGGACCGGTAGCCTGCGGGGGAGCGCCGCTGCTCCCCGAGGAAAGGACCGACCCCCCATGAGCCTCAGCTTCACCCTCGAGCGTCGACCCGACCCGGCCGGCGAGCAGCGGCGCGCCGAGATCCTCGCCAACCCCGGCTTCGGGGTGCACTTCACCGACCACATGGCCTCGGCCACCTGGACCCGCGACCAGGGCTGGCACGACGGGCGCATCCACGCCTACGGCCCGATCACGATCATGCCCAGCGCGGCGGTGCTGCACTACGCGCAGGAGATCTTCGAGGGCCTGAAGGCCTACCGGCACGAGGACGGCAGCGTCTGGTCCTTCCGCCCCGAGGCCAACGCCGAGCGGATGCAGCGCAGTGCGCGCCGCCTGGCGCTGCCCGAGCTGCCCACCGACGACTTCCTCGCCTCGCTCAAGGCTCTCGTCGAGGTCGACCAGGCCTGGGTCCCGGCCTACGGCACCGGCGAGACCAGCCTGTACCTGCGGCCCTTCATGTACGCCTCCGAGGCCTTCCTCGGCGTGCGCCCCGCCGCCGAGGTCACCTACTCGGTCATCGCCTCACCCGCCGGGGCGTACTTCTCGGGCGGACTGAAGCCGGTCACGCTCTGGATCTCGCAGCACTACGCCCGTGCCGGGGTCGGGGGCACCGGCGCTGCCAAGACCGGTGGCAACTACGCGTCCTCGCTCGCCGGCCAGCTCGAGGGTATCGAGCACGGTTGCGACCAGGCCGTGTTCCTCGACTCGGCGACCCAGACCTACATCGAGGAGCTGGGTGGGATGAACCTGTTCCTCGTCACCGACGACCACCGGCTCGTCACCCCCGAGCTCACCGGCACCATCCTCGAGGGCGTCACCCGCAGCTCCATCCTCGAGCTCGCCAAGGACCTCGGCCTCGAGCCCGAGGAGCGCCGCGTCCCCATCCAGGAGTGGCAGGAGGGCGTGCGCGACGGCAGCATCCGCGAGATCTTCGCGTGCGGCACCGCGGCCGTCGTCACCCCCGTGGGCGAGCTGCGCTGGGAGGGCGGGTCGGCCCCGTCGACCGCCGGCGACGAGGGGGGCGAGGTCACCCGCGCCATCCGCTCGGCCCTGCTCGACGTGCAGTACGGGCGGGCCGAGGACACCCACGGCTGGCTCACCCGCCTGGCCTGACCTCCCCGGCGGACGGGCGCCTGGGCCGGATGCCGCCCGCTGCCGTCGGATGCCGTCGCGGCGTTCCGGGGCGCGACCGTACCCACCGTGACCTCGGGTTTCGTGTGTCACGCGGACCCTGCACGAGCACGCCGGGGACTAGGTTGCTCGGCACCGCCGTCCCCTGCCTCAGGAGCCACCCATGACCGGCATGACCCTCGCCATCATCATCGTCGTCGTCCTCGTGCTCCTGGCCGTCGCCGCGGTCCTCCTGCGTCGCGGCGGCACCCGCAAGGTCGAGGCCGAGCGGGCGCACGCCCAGGAGATCCGCGAGGACGCTACCCAGCACGACCGCGAGCTGGCCCAGCGCGAGGCGGATGCCGCACGCGCCCGGGCCGAGTCCGACCTGGCCCAGGCCGAGGCCCGCCAGCGTCAGCTCGACGCCGAACGCCTCCAGGAGGAGGCCGACCAGCGCGCCGCGTCCGCCGACGAGATCCGCGACGAGCGCGAGGCGCGGCTGCGCGAGGCCGACCTGCACGACCCGGACGTCCCCACCGACGACGACGGCCACCGGCTCGACCCCCGGACCGGCGAGCGGATGGACGCCGAGCGCACCGACCCGACCGGCGGCTACCGCACCGAGCGGGGGGAGCGGGCCGACGAGCGCCCGGTCCAGCGCGCCGACGAGCATCGGGTCGAGCGGGCCGACGAGCACCGGGTCGAGCGCGCCGACGAGCACCCGGTGGAGGACGCGGCCCGCACCGACGAGCGGCGCGACCCCACCGTCTGAGCGCAGCCTCCCACGGGGCCCCGACCGTCCTGCGGGGCGGTCGGGGCCTCGTGCGGTTCCGGGGCCGCTCGCTCGTCATCGCGGCTCAATGGTCTGCGGACGGACCATTGACAGCCGGCCGACGCCGGGTGTTGTCTGTGCACCACGTCAGCCACCGCGGGCCATCGGTCCACTTCCGGACATCAAGAGGTGCATGTGAGCGCGTCCCCATCGACCAGCCCCAAGTCCGACGAGGAGCTCCTCGCCGAGCTGGGCTACAAGCAGGAGCTCAGCCGCACGTGGTCGAGCTTCTCCAACTTCGCGATCTCGTTCTCGATCATCTCGATCCTCGCCGGGTGCTTCACGACCTTCGGCCAGGCCTGGAACAACGGCGGCCCGATCGCCATCTCCATCGGCTGGCCCATCGTGTCGGTCTTCATCCTCATCATCGGCCTGTGCATGAGCGAGCTGGTCTCGGCCTACCCGACCTCCGGTGGCATCTACTGGTGGGCCAGCAAGCTCGGCGGCGTCAAGGCCGGCTACTACACCGGCTGGCTCAACCTCATCGGGCTGCTCGCGATCGACGCGTCGGTGGCCTACGGCGCCGCGACGTTCTTCGACCTGTCCTTCAGCACGATGAGCGAGTCGTGGGCCGCGGGCTACAGCCTCAGCCGGGTCTTCGTGATGTTCCTCGTCGTGCTGGTCCTCACGGCCCTGATCAACATCTTCGGGGGCCACCTGCTCGCCCTGCTCAACAACATCTCGGTGTGGTGGCACGTCATCGGCGCCGCCGTCATCATCCTGATCCTGGTGTTCCTGCCCGACAAGCACATGAGCATCGCCGACGTCTTCACCATGCGGGTCAACAACAGCGGGGGACTGGCCGGCGGTCAGGACAGCGGCATCGGCTTCTGGTTCTACGTGCTGCCGCTCGGCTTCCTCCTCACCCAGTACACGATCACCGGCTTCGACGCCTCGGCTCACCTCTCCGAGGAGACCCACGGGGCCGCCGACGGTGCGGCCAAGGGCATCTGGCGCTCGATCCTCTACTCCGCGATCGGCGGCTGGTTCCTCCTGCTCGCCTTCCTGTTCGCGGTGCAGGACCCGGCCGGGGTGACCGCCGGTGGCGGCGGCGTGGCCGTCATCTTCAACCAGGCGCTGTCCTCGGGCTGGGCGGGCACCGTGCTGCTCATCGCGAGCATCGCCCAGGTGTTCTGCACCGCCGCGTGCATGACGTCGACGAGCCGGATGCTGTTCGCCTTCAGCCGTGACGGGGCCGTCCCCGGCTCGTCGCGCTGGGCCCGGCTGAACGCCCGCAAGGTGCCGGCCAACGCCGTCATCGTCTCGTCGGTCATCGCGGCGATCATCACCCTGCCGGCCCTGGTCGAGGTCAACCTCGGCACCGCGGACGCCCCGCTCATCGTGCCGGTCGCCTTCTACGCCGTGGTCTCGGTGGGTGTCATCGGCCTCTACACGGCCTTCGCGATCCCCATCTACCTGCGCTGGCGTCAGGGCGACGCCTTCCCCCAGGGGCGGTGGAACCTCGGCCGCAAGTGGCGGTGGATGGCCCCGGTGGCGGTCGCGGAGATCGCGATCATCTCGGTCTACTTCATCCTGCCCTTCACCCCGGCGGCCAACCCGTTCCACGAGACCTTCGAGTGGAAGTTCGTCAACTACGCCCCGATCCTCATGGGCGGCACCCTGATCGCGCTGTGGGTCGGGTGGCACCTGTCGGCGAAGAAGTGGTTCACCGGGCCCAAGGTCACCCTCGACCTCCCGGACGGGGTGTCCGGCGCCGACGAGATCGCGCTGGAGCACCACGGCGGCAGCGCCCACGGCGGGGTGGCCCACGACGGGCCGGCCGAACCGGGGCCGAAGCACTGACCCCGTCCCGCGAGCCCGCGGGTGAGGGCCCGACCATCGAGCTGGCCCTCACCCGCGTCCCCGCGCTCGCGGCCCACGCCCATCGCCCGCGCCGGGTCACCGAGCTCGAGGGTGGGCTGACCAACCGCATCCTGCGGGTCCGCTTCGACGGCGGCCCCGACGTCGTGGTTCGCCTCTCCGACCCGGCCACCGCCCTGCTCGCGGTCGACCGGGAGTGCGAGGTCGCGAACTCGCGCCGGGCCGCGGCGGTCGGGGTGGCTCCGCAGGTGCTCGGACACCTGCCCGGAGAGGGGGTGCTGGTGGTGGACTACATCCCGTCGCGCACGCTCACCGATGCCGACGTCGCGCTCGACCTCGACCGGGTGGCCGACGCGGTGCGGACCCTGCACGGCGCCGAGCCCTTCGAGGGTGTCTTCGACGTCTTCGAGCTCCAGCGGCGCTACCTGGCCCTGGCCCGCGAGCACGGGCTCGAGCCGCCGGCGGGCTACGACGACCTGGCCGCCACCGCGGCCCGGGTCGAGGCGGCCCTGGCCGCGCACCGTCCCGCGCGCGTGTCGTGCCACAACGACCTGCTGGCGGCCAACCTCCTCGACGACGGCGAGCGGGTGCGCATCATCGACTTCGAGTACAGCGGGATGGGGGAGGCGGCGTTCGAGCTCGGCAACCTCGCCCAGGAGGCCGGGCTCGACGACGACGCCCTGGCCGCCCTGGTCCACGCCTACGAGCCCGATGCGGCCCGGGCCGAGGCCCTGCTCGACCGGGCTCGCCTCTTCGTCGGGGCGGCCGCGCACGCCTGGACGCTGTGGGGCGTCATCCAGGCCGGCACCAGCACGCTCTCGTTCGACTTCGCCGGCTGGGCCGCCGACAAGCTCGACCGCGCCGCCGAGCGCTTCGCCGACCGCGGCCTGGGCCACCTGCTCGACCGGGTGGGGGCGACGCGATGACCGTCCTGCCGAGCCGGGCCCGCGTCGTCGTGGTCGGCGGCGGTGTCATCGGAGCATCCATCGCCTACCACCTGGCCCACCTCGGGGTCACCGACGTGCTGGTGCTCGAGCAGGGCACCCTCTCGTGCGGCACCACCTGGCACGCCGCCGGGCTGGTCGGCCAGCTGCGGGCCAGCGAGGCCGGCACCCGGCTGGTGCGGTACTCGACCGAGCTGTACGCCCGGCTCGAGGCCGAGACCGGGCTCGCCACCGGGTACCGGGTCTGCGGCGGGCTCACCCTCGCGCGCACCCCCGAGCGGATGGTGCAGCTGCGGCGCACCGCCGCCAGCGCCTCGGCCTACGACCTCGAGTGCGAGCTGCTCACGCCCGAGCAGGCCGGCGAGCGCTACCCCCTCATCCGCACCGACGACCTCGTCGGAGCGATCTGGCTGCCGGGCGACGGGCGGGCCGACCCGGCCGACCTGACCCAGGCCCTGGCCAAGGGGGCGCGCACCCTCGGGGTGCGCATCGAGGAGCGGGTGCGGGTCACGGGGGTCACCACGGTCGAGGGGCGCTACCGCCCGCGCGTCACCGGCGTGCGCACCGACCACGGCGACGTGGAGTGCGAGGTGCTCGTCGACGCCGCCGGGCAGTGGGCGCCCCTGGTGGGAGCGATGGCCGGGGTGAACGTGCCGCTGCACTCGGCCGAGCACTTCTACGTCGTCACCGACCAGGTGCCGGGGGTGCACCGCGACCTGCCGGTGCTGCGCGACCCCGACGGCTGGACCTACGTCAAGGAGGAGGTCGGCGGCCTGCTGGTGGGCGGGTTCGAACCCGAGGCCAAGCCGTGGGTGGCGCCCGAGGACATCCCGCGCCCCTTCGAGTTCCAGCTGCTCGACGAGGACTGGGAGCACTTCGAGATCCTGATGGACAGCGCGGTGCACCGGCTGCCGGTGCTGGCCGAGACCGGCATCCGCACGTTCTACAACGGCCCCGAGTCCTTCACCCCCGACAACCAGTTCCTGCTCGGCCCGGCGCCCGAGTGCGAGGGGTTCTACGTCGCCGCCGGATTCAACTCGGTGGGCATCGCCTCGGCCGGCGGCGCGGGCCGCGCCCTGGCCGAGTGGGTCGTCGAGGGCGAGCCGACCATGGACCTCGTGGCCGTCGACGTCCGCCGCTTCCCGGCCAGCGCGGGGAACCGCGCGTGGCTGCGATCGCGGGTGGCCGAGGTGCTGGGGCTGCACTACGCCGTGCCGTGGCCCGGGCGTGAACCCGTCTCGGGGCGGCCGCAACGGTGCTCGCCGGTGTACGAGCGCACCCTGGCTCAGGGGGCCGTGATGGGCACCCGTAACGGCTGGGAGCGGCCGCTGGTCTTCGCGCCGTCCGGGGTCGAGCCACGCCTGGACCACCGGTGGGAGCGGCCCGTGTGGGTCGACTGGTGCGACGCCGAGCAGCGCGGCACCCGTGCGGCGGTGGGGATCTTCGACCAGACCTCCTTCAGCAAGTACCTCGTCACCGGCCCGGACGCGCTCGCGACCCTGCGGTGGGTGTGCGCCGGGGACGTCGACGTCCCCGTGGGGCGCGCGGTCTACACCCCGATGCTCGACGCCGCGGGCGGCTACCAGGCCGACATCACGGTCACCCGGACGGGCCCTCGCGAGTTCCTCGTCGTCTCCAGCGCCGCCACCACCGAGCGCGACCTGGACTGGATCCGGCGGCACGCGGTCGGTGACCCGGCCGTCGTCGACGTCACGAGTGCCTACGCGGTCCTGGGCGTGATGGGGCCGCGCTCGCGCGAGCTGCTGGGCCGGCTGACGGCGGCCCCGCTGGACGACGCCGCCCAGCCGTTCGGTACCTCGCGGCTGCTCGACCTCGGGCGGGCTCGGGTGCGCGCCACCCGGATCACCTACGTGGGCGAGCTGGGGTACGAGCTGTACGTGCCCACCGAGCAGGCGGCCCTGCTCTACGACGACCTCTTCGCGGCCGGCGCCGAGCTCGGTGTGGTCCCGGCCGGCTACTCCGCCATCGAGGGGATGCGGCTCGAGAAGGGCTACCGGGCCTTCGCGCGCGAGCTGACCCCCGAGACCACCCCCGTGGAGGCGGGCCTGACCTTCGCGTGCGCCCTGCGGGGTCCGGGCGACTTCCTCGGCCGGGCCGCTGTCGAGGCCCGGCGGGCGGCCGGCCCGGCGCGACGGGTCGTCTCGTTCGTGGCCGACGACCCGCAGGCCTACCTCTGGGGCGGCGAGCTCGTCCTGCGCGACGGCGCCCCGGTGGGACGGGTGACCAGCGCCGCGTTCGGCGCCACCGTGGGCGCCTCGGTCGGGCTGGCCCTGGTCGGCCCCCGCGGCTCCCACGCCGGGGACGGCGGGGGAGCGAGCGCCGACTGGTGCCGTGCCGGCCGCTGGCAGGTCGACCTCGCGGGGACCCTCGTGCCGGTCCGGGTGTCGCTGCGAGCGCCCTTCGACCCTGACGGTGCCAGGATCGGCCGGACGTGACAGTCTGCGACGTAATGGTCCAAGTCCGGACCAAAGAGCCACGGGCCGTCGCCCCGTCCGCGCCGGGAGGAGGACACCGATGATGACCGCCGAGGGCGCCACCGACCTCCCGCACGCCATCCTGCGACACACCGTGGGCAACCCCTTCGAGACGACGGTCGAGCAGCTCGCCACCGCCATCCGGCTCGGGGTGTTCGTCGACGGTGACCAGCTGCCGCCCGAGCGCGAGCTGGCCGAGCGGATGGGCGTCGCGCGCAACACCCTGCGCGACGCCATCGCCGCGCTGCGCGACGCCGGCCTGGTCACCACCCGCCGGGGCCGCGGCGGGGGCACCGTCGTCACCTACGCGGCGCCCACCCCCGGCAGCGGAGCCCCGGCCGTGCGCCGAGGGGCGACCATGCTCGACGCGCTCGACTTCCGCCGGGTCGTCGAGCCCGGAGCCGCCTGGCTCGCCGCCTCCCGCGGCCTGTCGGGCGACCAGCGGGCCTGGCTGGTCGCGTCGCTGCGCGAGACCGCCGAGGCCGACGACCCGGGCGCCCACCGGCTGGCCGACTCGCGCCTGCACCTGGCCATCGCCACCCTGTCGGGCTCGCCGATGCTCATCGAGGCGGTCACCCGCGCCCAGGCGGCCCTCGGTGAGCTGCTGTCGGCCATCCCGGTGCTGCGCACGAACATCCAGCACTCCCACGACCAGCACCGGGCGGTCGTGGATGCCATCCTGACGGGGGCGGCCGACGAGGCCCGCACCGCCATGGAAGAGCACTGCGACGCCACGTCCGCGCTCCTGCGCGGTCTCATCGGATGACCAGGAGGAGCACCATGCCGAGCCCGACACACCGCGGTGGGCCGCCGCAGCTGACCCTCGAGCAGCTGCGGGCCGACATCGCCGACGGCACCGTCGACACCGTCATCGTGGGCTTCACCGACATGCAGGGGCGGCTCCAGGGCAAGCGCCTGCACGGAGCCTTCTTCCTCGAGCACGTCCTCGAGGCCGGGACCGAGGGCTGCAACTACCTGCTGGCCGTCGACGTCGACATGAACACGGTGGATGGCTACGCCATCTCGTCGTGGGAGCGCGGCTACGGCGACATGTTCTTCGCGATGGACCTCGACACCCTGCGCCGCACCCCCGGGCACCCCACGTCGGTCACCATCCAGAGCGACCTCACCTGGCTCGACGGCTCGGGCGAGGTGCTGCAGTCGCCCCGCACCATCCTCAAACGTCAGGTCGCCGCGGCCGCCGAGCAGGGCTGGGGTGCCTACGCCGGCACCGAGCTGGAGTTCATCCTCTTCGAGGACTCCTACGACCAGGCCTGGGACCGCCGCTACCACGGGCTCACCGGCGCCAACCGCTACAACGTCGACTACTCGATCCTCGGCGGCGGCCGGGTCGAGCCGGTGCTGCGCGACATCCGCAACGAGATGTACCGCGCGGGGATGACGGTCGAGTCGGCCAAGGGCGAGTGCAACTTCGGACAGCACGAGGTCGGGTTCCTCTTCGACGAGGTCCTGCGCACCTGCGACAACCACGTCGTCTACAAGACCGGCGCCAAGGAGATCGCGGCCCGGCACGGGCAGTCGCTGACCTTCATGGCCAAGTTCGACGCCCGTGAGGGCAACTCGTGCCACATCCACCTGTCGCTGCGCGGCACCGAGGGCGAGGTCGTCTTCGCCGACGACGAGCGCGACGGTGGGCGTTCGGAGCTGTTCGACCACTTCCTGGCCGGGCTGCTGGCCACGATGCGCGAGCTCACCTACTTCTACGCACCGAACATCAACTCCTACAAGCGGTTCGCCGATGGCTCGTTCGCCCCCACCGCCGTCGCGTGGGGCACCGACAACCGCACGTGCGCGCTGCGGGTCGTCGGCCACGGCGCCGGATTGCGGGTCGAGAACCGGGTGCCCGGCGGCGACGTGAACCCCTACCTCGCGGTCGCGGCCATGCTGGCCGGCGGCCTGCACGGCATCCGCGAGAAGCTCGCGCTGCCCCCGATCTGCGAGGGCAACGCCTACCAGGGGGACTACGAGCACGTCCCCACCACCCTGGCCCAGGCCCGTGAGCTCCTCGCCACCAGCGAGGTCGCGCGGGCCGCGTTCGGCGACGAGGTCGTCGACCACTACGTCAACGCCGCCGACGTCGAGATCACGGCCTTCAACGCCGCGGTCACCGACTGGGAGCGCGTCCGAGGCTTCGAGAGGCTGTGAGCACCACCCGATGAGCACCACCACGCACGACGTCATCGACCCCTCCACCGAGGAGGTCGTCACCACCGTCGACCTCGCGGGACTCGACGAGACCGACGCGGCCATCGCCCGCGCCGTCGAGGTCGGCCCCGCCTGGCGGGCCGTCAGCCCCGCCGACCGCGGGATGCTGCTGCGCCGGTTCGCCGACGTCCTCGAGGAGCACGCCGAGGAGCTCGCGGCCCTCGAGGTGCGCAACGCCGGGCACACCATCGGCAACGCCCGCTGGGAGGCCTCGAACATCGTCTCGGTGCTGCGGTACTACTCCGCGGCCCCCGAGCGCCTGTTCGGCCGGCAGATCCCGGTGGCCGGCGGCATCGACGTGACCTTCAAGGAGCCGCTGGGGGTCGTCGGCGTCATCGTGCCGTGGAACTTCCCGATGCCGATCATGGGCTGGGGGATGGCGCCGGCCCTGGCCGCGGGCAACACCGTGGTCCTCAAGCCCGCCGAGCTGACCCCGCTCACGGCCCTGCGCATCGGCCGGCTCGCCCTCGAGGCCGGCCTGCCCGGGGGCGTCCTCACCGTGCTGCCCGGTGCCGGCCGGGTCGTCGGCGAGCGGTTCGTCACCCACCCCGACGTGCGCAAGATATGCTTCACCGGCTCCACCGCCGTGGGGCAGGGCATCATGCGCGGCGCCGCTGAGCACCTCAAGCGGGTCACCCTCGAGCTCGGCGGCAAGTCGGCCAACATCGTCTTCGCCGACGCCGACCTCGACAAGGCGGCGGCCGCAGCGCCGATGAGCTTCCTCGACAACGCCGGCCAGGACTGCTGCGCCCGCACCCGCATCCTGGTGCAGCGCAGCGTCTACGACGCGTTCATGGAGCGCTTCGAGGTGGCCCTGCGCGGTGTCGTCGTCGGCGACCCGCGCGACGAGGCCACCGACATGGGCCCGCTCGTCAGCAGCCGCCAGCGCGAGACGGTGCGCGGCTACGTCGACGGCACCGACGGCCACGACCCGGTCGACGTCGCCTTCCGCGGCACCGCGCCCGAGGGCGCCGGCTGGTGGTACCCGCCCACGGTGGTCCTGCCCTCGGGCACCGAGGACCGGGTGTGGCGCGAGGAGGTCTTCGGCCCCGTCGTGGCCGTGCTGCCCTTCGACGACGAGGCCGATGCGGTGGCCAAGGCCAACGACACCGCCTACGGGCTCTCGGGCTCGATCTGGACCCGCGACGTGGGGCGCGCAGTGCGCGTGGCCCGCGCGGTGGAGGCCGGCAACCTCTCGGTCAACAGCCACAGCTCGGTGCGCTACTCGACCCCGTTCGGCGGCTTCAAGGCCAGCGGCCTGGGCCGCGAGCTCGGCCCCGACGCGCTCGACTCGTTCACCGAGGTCAAGAACGTCTTCATCGCCACCGAGGACTGAGCCGGCGCCCCGGCGCCGTCACCGCCTCATCCCCAGCACCCACCACAGCACCCACCTCAACCCCCTAGGAGACACAGTGGCAGGCAGGCTCGCGGAGAAGGTCGCCGTCGTCACCGGCGGATGCTCGGGCATCGGCCTGGCGACCGTCCGGCGGTTCGCCGAGGAGGGCGCGACCGTGGTCGTCGCCGACCTCGCCGACGAGGTCGGCGAGGCGCTGGCGGCCGAGATCGGTGGCACCTACGTGCACTGCGACGTCTCGTCCAAGGACGACGTCGACGCCCTCTTCGCCGCCGCGCTCGAACGGCACGGCCGGGTCGACATCGCGTTCAACAACGCCGGGATCAGCCCGCCCGAGGACGACTCGATCCTCGACACCGACCTCGACGCGTGGCGCCGGGTGCAGGAGATCAACCTGACCTCGGTCTACCTCTGCTGCAAGGCGGTCATCCCGATCATGCTGGAGCAGGGCGGCGGCTCGATCATCAACACCGCGAGCTTCGTGGCCGTGATGGGCGCCGCGACCTCGCAGATCAGCTACTCGGCCTCCAAGGGCGGGGTGCTCTCGATGACCCGCGAGCTCGGCGTGCAGTTCGCCCGGCAGGGCATCCGGGTCAACGCCCTCTGCCCGGGCCCGGTCAACACCCCGCTGCTCAAGGAGCTGTTCGCCAGCGACCCCGAGCGCGCAGCCCGCCGGCTCGTGCACGTGCCGATGGGCCGCTTCGCCGAGCCGGAGGAGATGGCCAGCGCGGTGCTGTTCCTCGCATCCGACGACTCGAGCTTCATGACCGCCTCGACCTTCCTCGTCGACGGCGGCATCTCCGGCGCCTACGTCACCCCGCTGTGATGACGGGGGTGAGCGCCTCGTGAGCGAGCCGCGCCCCGTGGTGGGCATCTCGTGCTACGTCGAGGAGGTCGACCGGACGCCGTGGGTGGCCCAGCGCAGCGCCGTGCTGCCCTACCGGTACGTCCAGCAGGTCGAGGCCGCCGGTGGCATCGCGGTCGTGCTGCCGCCGCGTCCCGACGTCGACGACGCGATGGCGGCCGAGGTGCTGGCGCGCCTGGACGCCCTCGTGGTGTCCGGCGGGGCCGACGTGCAGGCCGGCCTCTACGGCGAGCCGGCCCATCCCAGCTCGCAACAGGCCCGGCCCGATCGCGACGCCTGGGAGAGCGCCCTGGTGCGGGCGGCCGAGGCCGTCGACCTGCCGGTGCTCGGCATCTGCCGGGGGATGCAGGTGATGGCCGTGGTCGCCGGGGGCCGGCTCGAGCAGCACCTGCCCGACCGCGTGGGGCACGAGGCGCACAGCCCCCGGCCCGGGGTCTACACCTCACACCACGTGGCACCCGTCGCGGGCACCCGCCTGGCGGCGGTGGTCGGGGACGACCCGCTGGACGTGCCGACCTACCACCACCAGGCGGTGCTGGCCGAGTCCGTCGAGGGCACCGGCTGGGTGCCGTCGGCCTGGCACGAGGACGGGACCCTCGAGGCGATGGAGTGCCCCGAGGCCCGCTTCCGCGTGGCCGTCCAGTGGCATGCGGAGGAGGCCGAGGGGGCCGCGCTGTTCGAGGCCCTGGTGGCCGCCGCACGCGACGCGGGCCGGGCCCGGGTCCTCCGACACGCGGTCGCCGGGGACGAGGCGACAGCCCGCGGGTGACAATGGGTCGGTGAGCAGGATCAGCGCGATCAGCAGGGTGGCCGTGGCCGCCGGCGCGGCGAGCGCCCTCGGGGCCCTCGCCGCGGCCGGCCGGGGGGTGGGGGCCTCGATGGGGGCACGTCCCGACGGGGTGCGGCTCGAACGGATGCGGCGCTCGCCGCAGTACCGGGCGGGGGCCTTCCACAACCGCCGCCGCGGCACCACCTCGGTGCCCGCGAGCCAGCGAGACGTCCTCGAGCGCTACCGGCAGAACGCCGAGACCCGCAAGCCGGCCGGCCCCATCCCCGTGGTCAGCGCCCACCGGGAGCCGGCGACCAGCGGGCTGCACGTCACGTGGTTCGGCCACGCCAGCGCGCTCGTCGAGCTGGACGGCACCCGGCTGCTGGTCGACCCGGTGTGGAGCGAGCGCTGCTCGCCCAGCCAGCACGTCGGCCCGCGGCGGCTGCACGCCACGCCGGTGCCGCTCGAGCGGCTGGGGAGGGTGGATGCCGTGGTCATCAGCCACGACCACTACGACCACCTCGACATGGCCACCATCCAGTGGCTGAGCGAGCACACGGAGGCGGTGTTCGTGGTGCCGCTCGGGGTGGGGGCGCACCTGGACGTGTGGGGCGTCCCCGGTGCCCGGGTGGTCGAGTGCGACTGGGGCGACGGGCACGACGTCGGCCCGGTGCGGGTCACCGCGGTCGAGTCCCAGCACTTCTCTGGCCGCGGGCTACGGCGCGACGGCACGCTCTGGTCCTCCTGGGTGTTCGCGGCGCCGGGCGGGAAGGTCTTCTTCAGCGGCGACACCGGCTACTTCGACGGCTACGCCGCGATCGGCGCCGAGCACGGCCCCTTCGACGTGTCGCTGATGGCCGTCGGGGCCTACGACCCGACCTGGCGCGACATCCACCTCGACCCCGAGGAGGCGGTGCGCGCCACCGCCGAGCTCGGGGGCGGGCTGCTGCTGCCCATCCACTGGTGCACCTTCGTGCTCGCCCCGCATCCGTGGGCCGAGCCGGTCGAGCGGCTGCTGGTGGCCGCCGGGTCGGCCGGGGTCCCGGTCGTGGTGCCGCGGGTGGGCGACCGCGTCGACGTGGCCGCGCCCCCCGGGCTGGACCCCTGGTGGGAGAGCGCGGCCGCTCGGGCGACCCCGGCGTGAGGCTCTGACGCACCCGGACCCGGCACGTGCGGGGTTGTTGTCGTCGGGGTGGCTTCGCGACGACCGCAGCTCGGCAGGTGCGGGGTTGTTGCGTTCGCTGGCCCGGGCGGGACCCGGTGACCACGCCCGCCACCATGTGGACGCCCCGTGACCGCCGCCGGGCGCCCGTGGGAGGCTGCCCGCGTGACGTTCCGTGACGCGGCCACCGCCGCGATCATCATCGTGTAGCGCGACGAGACCTCCTCGTCGCGCAGACCTCCCGCACCCGGGGGGTCTTTTTGTTGGGACGGGCGTCACCCGGGAGGGCGGCGACCGGCCTGGCGGAGCGGGTCACCCACCCACCCTCGTGGGCGACCCGGGCCGGCGCTGGACGATGATGGACACGCAGCAGCACGCGTCGACGCCCCGGCCCAACCCGGGCCGGGGCCGGACGCCGGGAGACCGGCCCGAGCACGGTGAGAGACGATGACCGACCTGCACGTGTACGACACGACCCTGCGCGACGGGGCGCAACAGGAGGGGCTCAACCTCTCCGTGGCCGACAAGCTGGCCATCGCGTCTCACCTCGACGACCTGGGCGTCGGGTACATCGAAGGAGGCTGGCCGGGGGCCAACCCCAAGGACACCGAGTTCTTCGCCCGCGCCGCCCGAGACCTGCGGCTGCAGCACGCCACCCTCGCGGCCTTCGGTGCGACGCGCAGGGCCGGGGGTCGCGCCGACACCGACCCCCTGGTGCGCGCGCTGCTGGACAGCCAGGCGTCCGTCGTCACGCTCGTGGCGAAGTCCCACACCGGCCACGTCGAGCGGGCGCTGCGCACCACGCTCGAGGAGAACCTGGCCATGATCCGCGACACCGTCTCGTTCCTCGCGGGCGAGGGGCGGCGGGTCTTCCTCGACGCCGAGCACTTCTTCGACGGCTATCGCACCGACCGCGCCTACGCGCTCGAGGCGGTGCGGGCGGCGGTGGAGGCCGGCGCCGAGGTGGTTGCTCTCTGCGACACCAACGGCGGCCTGCTGCCGAACCAGGTCGGCGAGATCGTCGACGACGTCGTGCGCACCACCGGCGCCCGGGTCGGCATCCACTGCCACAACGACACCGGCTGCGCGGTGGCCAACTCGATGGCCGCGGTCGACGCCGGGGCCACCCACGTCCAGGGCACCGTCAACGGCTACGGCGAGCGCACCGGCAACGCCGACCTGCTCACCGTCGTGGCCAACCTCCAGCTCAAGCAGGGCCGCGAGCTGCTCGAGCCGCACCGGCTCCAGGACGCCACCCGGATCGCGCACGCCATCGCCGAGGTGACCAACGTTCCCGCGTACTCGCGCCAGCCCTACGTGGGCTCGAGCGCCTTCGCGCACAAGGCCGGTCTGCACGCGAGCGCCATCAAGGTCGACCCCGACCTCTACCAGCACCTCGACCCCCACCACGTGGGCAACGACATGCGGATGCTGGTGTCCGACATGGCCGGTCGCGCCTCCATCGAGCTCAAGGCGCGCGAGCTGGGCTTCGACCTCGACGCCACCGACGCCGACGACGCCGCGACGCTGCGGCGGGTGCTGGGCACGGTCAAGGAGAAGGAGCTGCGCGGCTACACCTTCGACGCCGCCGACGCGAGCTTCGAGCTGCTGCTGCGCCGCGAGGTCGACGGGGGGCTCCCGGCCTTCTTCGACGTGGAGTCCTGGCGGGTCATCACCGACGCCCGGGGGAGCGAGGACGCCCTGTCCGAGGCCACCGTCAAGGTGCGCGCCGCCGGGGCGCGGGCCGTCGAGACCGGCGAGGGCAACGGGCCGGTCAACGCCCTCGACCACGCCCTGCGCGCTGCCCTCGGGTCGACCTACCCGGAGATCCGCCACCTCGAGCTGATCGACTACCGGGTGCGCATCCTCGACGCGGCCCACGGCACCGACGCCGTGACCCGGGTCCTCATCGAGACCTCCGACGGCACCACGTCGTGGACCACGATCGGGGTCGCCGCGAACATCCTCGAAGCCAGCTGGGACGCCCTGGTCGAGTCGATGACCTACGGGCTGGTGCGGGCCGGGGTCAGCCCGCGCTGAGAACCACGGCGCGGGGGAGTGCGCCCGCCCGGCGACCTCGACGTGGTCCGAGGCCGCCGGGCGGGCGTGCCTCGGCTCAGCGCACGCCGAACCGGCGGCGGGCCAGGAACACGGTCACGAACGAGAGGGCCGCGATGATCACGAAGTAGACGCTGGGGGCGGTCTTGCTGCCGGTGGCCTGGATGAGGTACGTGAAGATGGCGCCGGTGAACCCGCCGAAGACCAGGACGCCCACGTTGTAGCCGACGGCCATGCCGGTGGTGCGCACGTTGGCCGGGAACAGCTCGGCGTAGAGGCCCGGGAGAGGCCCGAAGTACGCGGCCATGAGCGTGCCGAAGACGACCTGCACGATGGTGAGGACGGCCAGCGTCGGGACGGCCACGACCAGCTGGAACAACGGCCACGCCAGCACCGCTGCGGCCGCCGCCGCGACGAGCATCACCCGACCGGGCCCGACCCGGTCGGCGAGCCGGCCGATGAAGGGGGTGCCGACCAGGGTCACGGCGCCGGCGATGATGCCGCCGAGGAACCCTGCGTAGGAGGGCAGCCCGAGGCTCTTCACGGCGAAGGTCGGCATGTAGAGGATGAGGTAGACCGACAGCGACGCCAGGGCGACCGCACCTGCGGCCGTCAGCAGGCGGGTGACGTTGCTGGTGAGGGCGGTCCGCAGGGGGGAGTCGAGCTTCACGGCGGCGGTGAACTCCTCGGTCTCGTCCATCCGGCTGCGGATGTAGTAGCCGATCGGGCCGATGAGCATCCCGAAGAAGAACGGCACCCGCCAGCCCCACGTGTAGAGCGAGTCCTTGGAGAGCGCCGTCGTCAGCGCCAGGCCGAAGCCCGAGGCCAGGAGGAGGGCTCCACCCTGCGTGGCCACCTGCCAGCTGCCGTAGAACGCCTTGCGGTCGGGCGCCGACTCGACCAGGAAGGTGGTCGCGGTCCCGAACTCGCCGCCGGCGGAGAAGCCCTGGATGAGCCGTGAGACCAGCAGCCAGAGACCGGCGGCCACGGGGCCGATGACGGCGGCGGTGGGAGCGACGGCCATCAGGCCCGTCCCGAGCATCATCATCAGGATGGTGAAGGACAGCGCCTGCTTGCGGCCGCGCCGGTCGGCCCAGTTGCCGATGACGGCGGCGCCCACCGGACGGACGACGTAGGAGACCGCGAAGGTCAGGAAGGTGAACATCAGCGCGGCGAAGCCGGAGACGTCGGGGAAGAACAGCTCGCTGATCACGACGGCGAAGCTGCTGTAGACGATGATGTCGAACCACTCGAGCGCGTTGCCCACCGACGAGGCGATGACGGCCTTGCGGGCCCGGGCCACCTGGGCCGCGGTGGGCGGGTGGGTGACGGGGTCGGGCGCGGTGCGAGGGCCGGAGCCGGCGTGCTGGGTCGAGGGGTCGGTCGAGGTCATGACTGCGACCCTGGCACCGCCGGCCGCGGCGGGGGGGAACTGCGACACACGGATCCGTAGGTGTCCGCCATACGGGCAGGATGGACGCGGGTCGCCCGCTCGCTCTGCGGGACGCTTCGCCCGGTCTGGGGTCTGGGGTCTGGGGTCACGGCGTCACGGGCCTGGGCTCACGGGGTCACGGGGTCACGGGACCGTGGGGGCGCGCCCGCGGGCTGGAACGCCTCACGGATCGGGTGCCTACCGACGCGGCGCGTCGGCCGGCCCGTGCCCGAGGGCCTCGTCGAGCACACCGAGCAACCGGGCGCGCAGGGCGTTCGAGCGACGCGTGAAGACGCGTTGGCGCTCGAGGTACTCCGCCTTGCCGTCGGCGGTCTCGACAGGCACCGGCTCGTACCCGAGCCCGCGCAGGTCGTAGGGCGAGGCCTGCATGTCGAGCACGCGGATCTCGCGCGCCAGGTCGAAGGCATCGGCCGTGAGGTCGCTCGGCACCAGCGGGGCGAGCTTGAAGCACCACTTGTACACGTCCATCCCGGCGTGCAGGCAGCCGGGCTGCTCCATCGCCACCTGGGTCGCCCGCGTGGGCGTGAGGGTGTTGCGCGGGAGGGCGCTGTCGGTGAAGAACCGGGCCGCATCCACGTGCGAGCACCGCAGGGTGTGCCGCTCGAGCACCGCGTCGGTGCCGTCGGGCCCGAGCCGCAACGGCCAGCCGGGATGGCGGACGTCGTCGGCGGGGAGGCGGTGGACCATCGCCCACTCGTGCAACCCGAAGCAGCCCAGGTGCGGGGGCCGCGACAGCGTGGCCGCGAGCAGCTCGCGGACGAAGCGGACGGTGTCGCCGCGGGCCGCCAGGAACGCGGTCACGTCCAGCTCGACGCCGTCGCCGACGACGCGGTGGTGGCGCCAGCCGGCGCGCTCGCCGGTCGCGGCCCCCTCGAGGAGCACGCCCGCGCCCGGGTGCCAGCGGCGCAGCCGCGCCGGGGAGTGCTGGTAGTAGCGGAAGAGGAAGTCCTCGACCGGATGCGGGCGGCCGTCGGCGCGGCGCTCGCGGTGACCGACCGTGGCGGCATCCACCCGCTCGGCGTGTGCCCTCTCCTGGGCGGTCCACGTGGCGTGGGGCACGACGGTCGGCACGGCGCCACGGTACCGGGAGGGCGCGCGGGTGGCCCGACGCCGTTCTTCCGCGCTGGTGGTCTGAGTGCTGGTGACGCGCTGGGGTCCGAGACCAGGGCGCCGCTGGGGGCGTGACCGCGTCGGGCGGACCGTCGGCGGGGTGAGCGAGGGCCGGAGGGGCGGGCGAGGGCCGGCGGGGCGGGCGAGGGCCGGCGCGGGCACCCGATGCCGAGACCGCACGTTGAGCGGGGAGGATGGGACCCCCGACCCGAAGGTGTTTCTCGTGCGACGACCGTTCACCGTCTCCGTGCTGGCCGCGGCGCTGCTCCTGGCCGGCTGCGGTGCGGGCGCGGAGCAGACCGCCCCGTCGAGCCCGGCCCCCGCCCCCTCGTCCGCACCGTCGGCGTCGGCGTCGGCGTCGGCGTCGCCGAGCCCGTCGGCCGGCGCCGGGCCGCTCTACCTGGCGCTGGGCGACTCGCTGGCCGCGGGCTACCAGCCGGGCGGCACCGAGCTGCGCGACAGTGCCTACCCGGCGCTGGCCGCCGCGCGCCTCGGTCGTTCCGGGGACGGCGTGGGCATCGAGAACATCGCGTGCAGCGGCGAGACCACCGCCAGCTTCCTCGAGGGCGGTCGATGCGACTACGCCGCCGGCAGCCAGATGGCGCAGGCCGAGAAGGTGCTGAAGGAGCACGCCGGCGACGTGGCCATGGTCTCGATCGATCTGGGCGGCAACGACCTGCTGCGCTGCATCAAGGGACGGACCGTCGACGCGGCGTGCGTCACCGAAGGGCTCGGGACGGTGGGCAAGAACCTGCCCGCCATCCTGACGCGGCTGCGCGCCGCGGCCGGCCCCGAGGTCCCGGTGTTCGTCCTCGGCTACTACAACCCGTTCCTCGCGGCGTCCTACCTGGGGGAGGGGCAGGACCAGCTCGCGGCGGCGACGAAGGGCTTCACCGGCCTCGATGCCACGATCGCCCGCGCTGCGAAGAGCGCCGAGGCGGTGTACGTGCCGCTGACGGCCGCCTTCAAGCTCGCCGACACCACGCCGACGACCTACGGAGGCCGGCAGGTGCCCACCAACGTGGCGCAGGTGTGCACGCTCACTTACATCTGCACTGCCTTCGACATCCACCTCACCGACGAGGGAGCCGCCGTCGTGGCGCGGGTCCTGGCCGAGGCGGCGACCAAGGCCGGGGTCTCCTGACAGAGGGCGGGCCCTAGGCTGGGCACCATGCGTATCGCGAGGTTCACCACGGGCGAGGACCCGGTCTACGGGCTGGTCGACGGGGCGGGCGAGAAGATCGCCGAGGTCACCGGCGACCCCCTCTACCAGCGGATCGAGCTGACCGGGGCGACACACCGCGTCGAGGACGTGCGGCTCCTGGCGCCCGTCATCCCGCGCAGCAAGATCATCGGGATCGGCAAGAACTACGCCGACCACGCCGCCGAGATGGGCGGCGAGCCGCCGGCCGAGCCACTGATGTTCCTCGTGCCGAACACCGCGGTGGTGGGGCCCGGAGACCCCGTCGTGCTGCCGCCGCAGAGCTCCGAGGTGCACTACGAGGGTGAGCTCGCGGTCGTCATCGGGCGGCTGTGCAAGGACGTCGAGCCCGAGGATGCTCTGGGCGTCATCTTCGGCTACACCTGCGCCAACGACGTGACCGCGCGCGACCTGCAGCGCGGGGACGGGCAGTGGGCCCGCGCCAAGGGCTTCGACACCTTCAGCCCGCTGGGCCCGTGGATCGAGACCGACCTCGACATCTCCGACCTGCGCCTGGTCACCCGCCGCGACGGCGAGGTCGTCCAGGACGGTACGACCGCCGACATGGTGCACGGCGTGGCCGCGCTCATCTCGCACGCGTCGAAGGCGTTCACGCTGCTGCCGGGCGACGTCATCCTCACCGGCACCCCGGCCGGGGTCGGGCCGATCGAGTCGGGCCAGCGGGTCGAGGTCGAGATCGAAGGCATCGGCACGCTCAGCAACCCCGTCATCCGTCACTGACCGTCACGGTGCACGCCAGAACAGCCGTCGCGCCGGGTGGTGTCATGGTGCGATGAGCCACGACGCACCGCGCGCCCTCGGCCGGTTGGACGTTGGGGAAGGCCAGCGGATCTACTGGGAGGAGTGGGGGAAGGCCGACGGGGTTCCCGCGGTCTACCTCCACGGTGGCCCGGGCGGCGGACTGGCGACCAGCCGGTACCGCCTCCGCTTCGACCTGACCCGTACCCGCGTCGTGGGGTTCGAACAGCGAGGTTGTGGGCGGTCGACGCCGCACGCCGCCGATCCTGGGACCTCGCTGGCGGCGAACACCACGGCCCACCTCGTGGCCGACATGGAGCGACTGCGCGAGCACCTGGGCATCCGCCGCTGGATCGTCAACGGGGTGTCGTGGGGATCGACGCTGGCAGTCGCCTACGCGCAGGCGCACCCGGAGCGGGTCGCAGGTGTCGTGCTGTTCGCCGTGACGACCACGAGCCGGGCCGAGGTCGACTGGATCACCGAGGGCGTCGGCACGGTCTTCCCCGAGGCTTGGGACCGGCTGGCGACGTATGCCGAGGAGGCGGGCGTCGGATACCGGCGTGGGAACAGCCGCGTCGTGGAAGCCTACCGGCGGCTGATGGAGTCGCCGGACCCCGGTGTCCGCGAACGTGCCTCGTGGGAGTGGGCGCGCTGGGAGGACACCCACGTCGCCATCGGTGCAGGCAGGATGGTTCGCGACCCCCGCTGGGAGGACGAGCGGTTCCGCCTCGCGTTCGTCCGGCTCTGTACGCACTACTGGGCCCACGACGGGTTCTGCGACCCGCCGTTGCTGGAGGGCATGGACCGGCTCGCAGGCATCCCCGCGACGCTGATCCACGGGCGACGGGACATCTCGTCGCCGGCAGTGACCGCATGGATGCTTCATCGCCGCTGGTCGTCATCGACGCTGGTGGTCGACGAGGGCGACGGTCACGGAGGTGCGTCGATGGGCGAGCGTTGGCGGGCGGCCAACCATGACCTGGTGACCACTGTGCTCGACCGAGCGGAGGGCTGAGCCGCGTGGCTCCGGGTGCGCGACGTGATGACGTCAGGCGGCGTGGTCGGGGAGGGCTGCGGGTTCGGGGTCGTGCCAGGGGAGGCCGGGCCAGGTGTCGTCGGGGCATGTGTCGTCGGGCCAGTCCTCGTCAGGCCACGAGTCCCGGTGGGTGGCCTCGCCGGCTTCGGGTGGCAGCGGGCCGATGAGGGCGTGGAGGAGTCGGGTGGCGGCGCGCACTGGTGGTTGCGCGGCTCGGAGCAGGGCGAGCTGGTGGTCGTAGGAGCCGGGGGTGAGGTCCCAGGTGAGGTAGCGGCCGTCTTCGTCGGGGTGTTGGCGCACACGGGCCCAGAGGCGGCGTTGGTGGACGAGGGTGTGGTGGGGCTCGCAGAGCAGTCCGCCATTGGTGACGTCGGTGGGGCCTCCGTCGGCCCAGTGTCGGATGTGGTGGGCGCGGGCCCAGTCCGGGGGTGCGGTGCAGCCGGGGTAGGTGCAGCCGCGGTCCCGTTTCCTCAGGAGGCGTCGTTGGGCGCGGGTGAAGAGGCGGGCGACGCGGCCGACGTCGAGGGTCTCGCCGTGGGTGCCGAGGACGTAGGGGACGAGGGCGGCGTCGCAGGCGAGGCGGCGCAGGGCCTCGGGTGGGATGAGGGTGCCGTCGGCGACGGAGCCGAGGACCTCGGCGGCACCGGTGCGGTGTTCGAGGTCGGTCAGGTCGATGCTGACGTGCAGGACCGCGCCGTTCGTGGAGGGGTCTCCGGTCTCGTCGGCCACCCGGGCGCTGCTGGCGGCGCAGAGGGTGGTGAGGGCTTCGACGCGGCGTTGCCCGGCAGGTCGCCGGTCCTTCTCCCCGGTGTGGTCGTTGGGCTGGGGTGCGGACAGGGGGCCGATGGCGGCTTCGAGGGTGGCGGCCTGTTCGGGGGTCATCCACAGCTGGTACTCGGTGAGGTCGCCGGACTCGATGCGCGGGGAGGACAGCTTCGCGGCGGCGGCGAGCTTCTCGTGGAGGTGGTCGAAGGCCCCCTGGTGGCCGTACTCGGCGATGAGGCGGGGGCGCAGGCGCCGCATCACGGTGGGCCCCCAGCGCTGGGCGAGGTCGACCAGCCCCTCGACGACGGTGGGGACGGCCTCCGGGCGTAGCAGGGGCTCCACGCGGGCGGCTTCGCGCAGGACGGCGCACCCGGTGCCGGCCTCGAGGGTGCCCTCTCGCACGGCCGCCCACACCAGGCCCAGGGGGGTCGTGGGGTCGGGGTCGCGTCGTTCCAAGCCGGTGTCGCCGGCCGTGACCTCCTGCGCGATGCGCGCGACCGCGGGCGCGCCGCCCTGCCGCAGCGACGGGGCGTGCTCGCGAACCCACGCCAGCACCCCGGACCCGCGGCACTCTCCCCGGCGAGCGGCCTCCACGACGACCTCGGCCCGGGCCGCCGACGCGGCCGCGACCACCTCGTCGAGCTCACCCATCAACGCCGCGAGATCCTGCGCCGACGCCGTGGCCAGCACCCCGCCCAGACCGCCGATCGCCTCGCGGGCAGCCGTGACCCGGGAGCGTTGCTCCCCGAGATCGAAGGTCCCCCTGGCCATGCCCCATAGTATCGAACAGACGTCTGACAGTCGGGGATATCCACAGCCGGGGGGCACGAAATCTCGCTGTGCTGCAGGGGCTTCCGCCGAGAGGCCGCGGACTCCGTGGACGGCGGGGACGCCGCTCGGGACGCGCGGCCGACGACCCGCCCGTCGCCGGCGAGCGCCGGTTGCGACCGTCGCCCGGCCCTCCGGCCCTCCGGCCCTCCGGCCCTCCGGCCTACGGCACGGTGCCGTCGAGGAGGTGCGGCCCGTCGCCGGCCACCCGGCGCATGAAGAACACCAGCACGATGGTCGTCAGCAGCGCCACCACGAGCCGCACGCCGCGCTCTGGTCGCGCGACGACCGGCGCCGGTCTGCCCGGCGTCCCCGCATCCGCCGTCCCCGCGCGTGGGGTCCCCACATCCGGTGTCCCCGCGCCTGGGGTCCCCACATCCGCCGTCCCCGCGCCCGGTGTCCCCATACCGGCAGTGTGCCGCCGCTCGGCCCCGGCGGCGGGACGTTGCGCGCTGCGGAGGTCACTACGCTGGGAGCATCATGAGCGAGCACACCCCCGCCGTCCCCGTGTCCGACCTGCCAGGCCCCGTGCGGCTGCGCGTCGCCCCGTCGCCGACCGGCGACCCCCACGTCGGCACCGCGTACATGTCGCTGTTCAACCTGGCCTTCGTGCGCCAGCAGGGCGGCCGCTTCCTCCTGCGCATCGAAGACACCGACCGCGCCCGGTTCCGCGAGGACTCCGAGCAGCAGGTCTTCGACACCCTGCGGTGGCTGGGCCTGACCTGGGACGAGGGCCCGGACGTCGGCGGCCCGTGCGCCCCCTACCGGCAGAGCGAGCGGCTCACGAGCTACCAGCCGTACATCGAGCGGCTCCTCGCGGACGGCCACGCCTACCACTGCTGGTGCTCCACCGAGCGCCTGGCCGCGATGCGCGAGGAGCAGCAGCGGCTGAAGCAGCCGACCGGCTACGACCGGATGTGCCTGGGCAAGAACGAGGCCGAGCGTGCCGAGCTGCCCGGGTTCTCACCCACCCCGGTGGTGCGGATGCTCGTGCCCGACGACGTCGAGCTGCAGTTCGACGACCTCATCCGCGGCCGCGTCTCGGCCCCGCGGCCCGACGACCAGGTCATCCTCAAGGCCGACGGCTTCCCGACCTACCACCTGGCCGTCGTCGTCGACGACCACGAGATGGGCATCACCCACGTCGTGCGCGGGGAGGAGTGGATCAGCTCCACCCCCAAGCACGTGCTGCTCTACCGCTGGCTCGGCCTCACCCCGCCGGCCTTCGCGCACATGCCGCTGCTGCGCAACACCAACAAGTCCAAGATCTCCAAGCGCAAGAACCCCGAGGCACGGCTCACCTGGTTCGAGGAGGAGGGCTACCTCCCGGAGGCGCTGGTCAACTTCCTCGGCCTGCTCGCGTACCCGCCGGCCCAGGATGCCGAGGGCAACGACGTCGAGCTCTTCACCTTCGAGGAGTTCTCGCAGCGCTTCGACTGGAGGCAGGTCAACCCGGTCGGCCCGATCTTCGACCTCAAGAAGCTCGACTGGCTCAACGGCGTGCACATCCGCGAGCTCGCCCTCGAGGACTTCGCCGCCCGCATCCTGCCGTTCCTCCAGCGGGCCGGCGTGCTCGGTGAGGCCCCCACCCTCGGTGAGCTCGGCCGCCTCAAGGAGGTCGCCGCGCTCATCCAGACCCGCATCGCGCACCTCACCGAGGCCGCAGAGCTGGTGGCGCCGTTCTACGTGGCCGACGACGCCGTCGACGTCGCCGACGACGCCCGGGCCCAGCTGGGCGAGAACGCGGCCCAGGTGCTCGACGCCGCCACCGCCGCGCTCACCGAGGTCCCCGACGAGCACCACGGCGTCCTCGGCTCCGAGCCCACCTGGCGGGCCGATGCCATCGAGGCCGCGCTGCGCACGGCCGTGGTCGAGGGGCTCGGCCTCAAGCCCAAGTTCGCCTTCGGCCCGCTGCGCACGGCGGTGTCCGGCCGCCGCGTGAGCCCGCCGCTGTTCGAGTCGATGGAGATCCTCGGCAAGCAGGCGACCCTGACCCGGCTCGGCACGCTGCGCGCGGCCCTGTGAGGGCGGCGGACCGCCCGGCCGGCGCTCCGGCCGGGGTGCTTCTCGACGCCGACGACACCCTCTACGACACCCGCGCGGCGATGCACGCGGCGGGGGCCGAGGTGGCGGCCGAGCTCTGGCCCGCGGCCGACCCCGCGCGCATCGCCCAGGCCGGGGTGCGCTTCCGCGACGACCCCGAAGGGCACTTCGGCGCGTACACCCGCGGCGAGATCGAGTACGACGAGATGCGCACGGCCCGGGTCGCCGAGCTCGCCACCTGGCTGGGCCAGGGCCGCGACGAGCGCTGGTCCGGTCGCTTCGACGCGCTCTACGAGCCGGCCTTCCTCGGCGCCCTGGCGGCGTTCGACGACGTCCGACCGGCGATCGAGGAGCTGTCCGCGGCCGGGGTCGCGGTGGGCGTCCTCACCAATTCCTCGGCCGCATACACCGACGCCAAGATGCGGGCCGCCGGCCTCCACGACCTCTTCCACGTCGTGTGTACACGCGACACCCTCGGCTTCGGCAAGCCTGACGCCCGCGCCTTCCACGCCGCGTGCACGCGGCTGGGCACGACCCCGGAGAGCACCCTGTACGTCGGCGACGAGGTCGTCAACGACCCCCTGGGAGCCACCGACGCCGGCCTGCCGGCGGCCTGGCTGGTCCGCGACGGCGAACCGGGTGAGCACGGCGCGCAGCTGCTGGCGGGGCGTGGGGTGCCCGTGATCAGCTCGCTGGCGGAGGTCCCGGGACTGCTCGCGCGGGCGGGTGCGCGATTTGGGGTGGGGGAGTCGGCCCGGTAGTATCGCGACTCGGTTCGCCGCTCGTCCGCACGTCGTGGACAGACGGGCGGCATACCCCATGGGGTATGGTGTAATTGGCAACACTGGTGATTCTGGTTCATCCGTTCTAGGTTCGAGTCCTGGTACCCCAGCCATCGCCTCCGGTCCGCCGGGAGCGATTCGGAGATTGCCCCACCCTTCGGTAGAGTCCTCTCCCGTTGCCCGCACCGTGTCGACACGGAGCGAGCAGCACCACGGCCCCGTTGTGTAGTGGCCTAGCACGCCGCCCTCTCAAGGCGGTAGCGCGGGTTCGAATCCCGTCGGGGCTACATCGGTCGAAGGCCCGGTCCGTCACGGACCGGGCCTTCGTCGTGTCCGGGGCTGGGGGTGCCGCACCGGCCGGCCTACGTCGCACCGGCCGCAGGTGACCGGGGCGGGGCGGGGTGACCGGGGTGGGGCGGGACGACCGGGGCGGCGCCGCGTCAGCCGCGCGCGACGCTC
Source organism: Nostocoides sp. Soil756 (assembly GCF_001428065.1). GTDB lineage: Bacteria > Actinomycetota > Actinomycetes > Actinomycetales > Dermatophilaceae > Phycicoccus. Next base: position 283,858 of record NZ_LMSE01000003.1, on the reverse strand, counting down.
ACGGCCTCCTGGGCCATCCGCCGCAGCGCGACCAGCACCGGGTCGACCATCACGGTGCCGACGACCACGGTGTGCAGGGCCTCGGTGGGGGATGCCGCCGCGGCCGCGACGTCGACGTCGACCTCGGCCACCGCCTCCATGGCGCGCGCGTAGCGCCGCAGGGCCTCGGGCGAGACCGGGACGCCGGCGCCGCGGGCGGCCTCCAGTGCCGACGACAGCTCGGCCACGGGCGGGCCCTCGTGCCAGACCTGCCAGCCCAGGTCGTCGACCAGGGCGGCGACCTCGGCCGAGACCTCGCCCCGGGTCGGCCCGGCCGGCAGCGTGGCGTGCGCGACGCCCAGGAGCTCCGGGCGCGACGGGGGAGGGGACTCCAGGGCCCGCACGATGCTGCGCACGCCCTCGACCGAGACCCCGCCGTACTCGACCAGCCCGCGCACGAGGCGCACCCGCTCGACGTGCTCCGGCCCGTACTCGGCCCGGGTGCGGCTGGTCGCGGTGCCCGGCATCAGGACGCCCTCGCGCAGGTAGAACTTCAGCGTGTGCACGGGGACGCCGGTGGCCTCGGCGAGCTCCGAGATGCGCATGGACGCCTCCTGGGCCTTGACATCGGATAGTGACACTGTCCAAACTGATGCACGGACTGGACAGTAGCACTATCCACCAAGGAGACGACGATGGAACGGGTCACCCACGCGTACGACGGACCGCTGGCGGTCTTCCTCATCGGGCTCCGGGTCCACCGGCCCTGGAAGGTCGGGATCGTCCGCCGGGCGGCCCTGGCCATGCCCGGGATGGTGGCCGAGCTCGAGGCCAACAAGGCCGCCGCGGCGCGGGGGGAGGCGGAGTCGCTGGGCTACCTCGGGTCGCGCTCGACCCTCGAGCCGCTCGGCACCACGATGATCCAGTGGTGGCGCAGCACCGAGGACATCTACGCCTACGCCAACAGCGCCGACCACTCCCACCGCCCGGCCTGGACGGCGTTCTACGCGGCGGCCAAGGCCGACCCGAAAGCGGTCACGATCTGGCACGAGACCTACGCCGTCGAGCCGGGTCACGCCGAGAGCGTCTACGCGGGCCCGAGCCGCCTGGGCCTCGGGCGGCTGGCCGGCGTCATCCCGGTCGGGCGCCGCGGCGAGACCGCCCGCGAGCGGGTCAGGTCACGAGCGGACGGCTGAGCTCCTCGCCGGCCGCGCGCATCCGGCCGGCCAGCGCGCACACCCGCGCGTCGACCAGGGCGTCGCCCGAGGCCGCGTGCACCAGCCAGGCGTCGCGCAGGTCGTGCAGCGTCGGCCAGCGGTCCTCCCAGGTGACGAGGTGCTCGGCCAGCAGGTCGAAGACGTCGTCGCAGAGCCGGGGCGCGAAGACGGTGACCGGCGTGTGCGACAGCGTCAGCGCCGCGGCCCGGCGCGCCGCCACTTGGCCGCCGCCGACGACCACGGCCCGCCGCCCCGGGCGCGGCAGGGCCAGCAGGCGGGTGCGGTCGCGGGCGATGCGCTGGGCTGCGGTGGCCGTCACGGGGGCTCCTCGGGGTCGCGGTGCCCCGATGCTTCCCCCGGGATGTTGCCGTGGCCGCCCCCGTGTGTGACATCCGTGTTGCGGACGTCCGAGGGGCGGCCGCGGCCACCGGTCAGGCGTTGTTCTGGGCGTCCTGCTGGGCCGCGTGCCGGCTGAGCACCTCGGTGAGCTTGTTGGCACCGGCGATGACGGTGGCGGCGTGCAGCCGCCCCGGCTGGCGGGACAGGCGCTCGATCGGCCCCGAGATGGAGACGGCCGCGATGACCCGGCCGCTGGGGGAGCGCACCGGGGCCGACACCGAGGCCACCCCCGGCTCGCGCTCTCCGACGCTCTGCGCCCAGCCTCGACGCCGCACGCCCGAGAGGCCGGTGGCGGTGAAGGCCGCGCCCTGGAGGCCGCGGTGCAGCCGGTCGGGCTCCTCCCATGCGAGGAGGATCTGGGCTGCCGAGCCCGCGCGCATCGAGAGGGTGGCGCCGATCGGGATGGAGTCGCGCAGGCCGACGGGGCGCTCGGCCGCCGAGACGCAGACGCGGTACTCGCCCTGGCGGCGGAAGAGCTGGGCCGACTCGTTGGTGTGGTCGCGCAGCGCACCGAGGACCGGGCCGGCGGCCGCCAGCAGGCGGTCCTCCCCGGCCGCGGCGGCGAGCTCGCCCAGGCGCGGACCGAGCACGAAACGGCCCTGGAGGTCGCGGGTGACGAGGCGGTGGTGCTCGAGCGCGACGGCCAGGCGGTGGGCCGTGGGGCGGGCGAGGCCGGTGGCGGTGACGAGCTGGGCGAGGGTCGAAGGGCCGGCCTCGAGCGCCGACAGCACGACGGCCGCCTTGTCGAGCACCCCGACCCCACTGGTGTTGTCCATGTCTTGATATTGCAGTCTCATTGCCTGAGACGCAAGTCACCACGCGTCCCGGCCGTGCGAATCTCGGGTGCACGGGCGACGGCGCTGTGGTGCCACGCCCCCTGACCGTCGTCGCGGGCCCCGAGCTACGGGCCCACCCTGGAGGTGTCGAACAATGGCCGCAACCCTGGCCGAGAAGGTGTGGGAGTCCCACGTCGTGCATCGTGGCGAGGGCGAGCCGGACCTGCTCTACATCGACCTCCACCTCCTGCACGAGGTCACCAGCCCGCAGGCGTTCGACGGGCTGCGTCAGGCCGGCCGGCCGGCGCGCCGCCCCGACCTCACCCTCGCCACCGAGGACCACAACGTCCCCACCACGCCGGGGCCGATCACCGACCCGGTCAGCCGCACCCAGGTCGAGACCCTGCGCCGCAACTGCGAGGAGTTCGGCGTCACGCTCTACCCGATGGGCGACGCCGAGCAGGGCATCGTGCACGTCGTCGGGCCGCAGCTCGGCCTCACCCAGCCGGGGATGACGATCGTGTGCGGCGACAGCCACACCTCCACCCACGGCGCCTTCGGGGCGCTGGCCTTCGGCATCGGCACCTCCGAGGTCGAGCACGTCCTCGCCACCCAGACCCTGCCGCTGAAGCCGTTCAAGACCATGGCGGTCACCGTCGAGGGCGAGCTCGCGCCCGGGGTCACCGCCAAGGACATCGTGCTCGCGGTCATCGCGAAGATCGGCACCGGCGGCGGCCAGGGCTACGTGCTCGAGTACCGGGGCAGCGCCATCCGCGCGTTGTCGATGGAGGCACGGATGACCGTGTGCAACATGTCAATCGAGGCCGGCGCCCGCGCTGGCATGATCGCCCCCGACGAGACCACCTTCGCGTACGTGCAGGGCCGCGACCACGCGCCGACCGGGGCCGACTGGGACGCCGCCGTGGCCGCCTGGAGCGAGTTGCGCAGCGACGACGACGCCGAGTTCGACGCCGAGGTCGTGCTCGACGCCGCCGCCCTCACGCCGTTCGTCACCTGGGGCACCAACCCCGGCCAGGGCAGCCCCCTGGGCGAGGCCGTGCCCGACCCCGAGTCGATGGGCGACGACAACGACAAGGTCGCGGCGCGCCGCGCGCTGGAGTACATGGGCCTGACGGCCGGGACGCCGTTGCGCGACATCCACGTCGACACCGTCTTCGTCGGCTCGTGCACCAACGGCCGCATCGAGGACCTGCGCGCGGCCGCCGCGGTCATCCAGGGCCGCCAGGTCGCCGAGGGCGTGCGGATGCTGGTCGTCCCCGGCTCGGCCCGGGTGCGCCTCCAGGCCGAGAGCGAGGGGCTGCACGAAGTCTTCACCGCCGCGGGGGCCGAGTGGCGCCTGCCCGGCTGCTCGATGTGCCTCGGGATGAACCCCGACCAGCTGGCGCCCGGCGAGCGCAGCGCGTCGACGTCGAACCGCAACTTCGAGGGGCGCCAGGGCAAGGGCGGGCGCACCCACCTGGTCAGCCCGCTCGTGGCCGCCGCCACCGCCGTGCGCGGCACCCTGTCGAGCCCGAGCGATCTCGAGCCCGTGAGCGAGGGGAGCCTCTGATGGACGCGTTCACCACCCACACCGGTATCGGGGTCCCGCTGCGGCGCAGCAACGTCGACACCGACCAGATCATCCCGGCCGTGTACCTGAAGCGGGTCACGAAGTCCGGCTTCGAGGACGGGCTGTTCGCGGCCTGGCGTAACGACAAGACCTTCGTGCTCAACGACCCGACGTTCTCGGCGGGCTCGGTGCTGGTGGCGGGCCCCGACTTCGGCACCGGCTCCTCGCGCGAGCACGCCGTGTGGGCGCTGATGGACTACGGCTTCCGCGTGGTGATCTCGTCGCGTTTCGCCGACATCTTCCGCGGCAACAGCGGCAAGCAGGGCCTGCTCACGGCCCAGTGCAGCCAGGACGACGTCGAGCTGCTCTGGAAGCTGCTCGAGAACGAGCCCGGGACCTCGGTCACGGTCGACCTGGTGTCGCGCACCGTCACCGCGGGTGACCTCACGGCGACCTTCGACGTCGACGACTACACCCGCTGGCGGCTGCTCGAGGGGCTCGACGACATCAGCCTCTCGCTGCGTCACGAGGGTGAGATCACGGCCTTCGAGCAGACCCGCCCGTCGTGGCGCCCGACCGTCACGACGTGACCCGGCGGCGGCGGGGGCGGCTCCTCCCCGCACCGGAAAGGGCACGGCGGAGCGCTCCTCGCTGAGCAGGTTGTCAACACGCCAGGAGTCAGGGGTGGACTCGCCTGTGCCACAGGCAATAGCGTCGGGGTCTCGGCGGGTCGGACCGGCCCGCCCACCACCTCGCCGTCGGGCCCCCCGACGCGTTCCTCTGGAGGACGCACGTGAACAAGGCAGACCTCATCAAAGAGCTCGAGAAGACCCTCGGCAGCCGCAAGGCGGCGATCGAAGCCCTCGACACCGTCTTCGACACCATCGTCCGCGAGATCGTGCGCGGCGGCAAGGTCGCGATCACGGGCTTCGGCACCTTCGACCGCGTCGAGCGCGCCGCCCGCACCGGGCGCAACCCGCACACCGGCGACTCCGTGCGCATCGCCAAGGCGAAGGCGCCGCGCTTCCGCCCGGGCACGGCGTTCAAGGACTACGTGCGCAAGCCGAGCTCGCTGCCGAAGTCGGCTCCCGCCACCGGCCGCGCCCCGGCCGGGACCGCCGGCACCGCGGCCGCGAAGAAGGCGGCCAAGGCCGCGCCGGCGAAGACCGCGAAGGCCGCGAAGGCGGCACCGGCGAAGGCCACGAAGGCGACGAAGGCTGCCCCCGCGAAGGCCACGAAGGCGACGAAGGCGGCGAAGGCGGCCCCGGCGAAGGCCGCCACGCGGGCCACCCCTGCGACGAGCGCGAGTCGGAGCACCGCCACCAAGGCCGCGAAGGCACCGGCCCGCGGCACGGCGGCGGCGAAGACGTCGACCGCCAAGACGGCCACCAAGGCCGCCAAGGCGACCGCGACGAAGGGGACGGCCACGAAGGCGACTGCCGGCAGGAGCACGGCCAAGAAGTCGACGGCCAAGAAGACCGCCGGCCGCTGAGGCGCCGCGGGTCAGCGGATGGATTCGCCGTCGCCGATACCGACGACCCAGACCCGGGTCGCCACGAGCCCGGTGGCGTCGAGCTCGACGCTGACCCGCTGCCCCACGCGCAGGTGCAGCAGCCCGCTGCCCGCCAGCGCGGACAGGGGCACCGCCACCTCGACGCCGTCGTCGAGCAGGGCGCTGCCCGGCCCGTCGTCGGGGGAGCGGTGGATGGTGGCCTGCACGCCCGGCAGGCTAGCGCGCGCCAGCGCCGAGCGGGTCCACCGCCCGACCCCCAGGCCCAACGCGTCGGCCAGCGACCCGGCGTCGTCGACGTCGGTGCGCAGCCCCGGTGCGTCTGGTTCGAGGACCGCGTACCCCAGCGCCGCGTGGGCCACGGCGCTGCCGGTCCCGAAGCGGGTGACCGGCGCGTCGGGCCCGATGGCCACCAGCAGGCAGGCGGTGCCGTGCCCGTCGGCATCGGGCACGAAGGCCGGTGCCTGCCGCCGGGACTCGCTCACCACGGCGGCGATCTCGGTGGGCCGCAACGCCGGATGGTCGCCCAGCAGGACGCACGCGAACGCCGCGCCGTCCCGACCCGCCTGCGCGACACCGGCCGCGACCGCGGCATCGAGCCCGGCGCCGGGGTCGTCGACGACCACGCATCCGGCCTCGCGAGCCCAGCCGGCCGCCGCGGGGTCCGAGGTGACGACGACCACCGGGCTGTCGGGGAGCCCCGCGCGGACCGCGGCCACGGTGTCGCGCGCGAAGGCGTCGGCGAGGTCGCGCCGGGACCCGAGCTCGAGCCCCAGCCGCGTCTTGGCGAGCGGGCCGCCCTTGACGGGGACGACGACCGCGACCGGAGCATCAGCCACGTCCCCGATCCTGCCAAGCCGACGTGGCACGATCGACACCGACCCGGTCCGTGAGCACCCCGCGAGGACCCGAGTGCACGGAAGGGGCGAGGTGGGCACCCGCAGCGACGACTCGCGTCCCTTCGGCTACCGGTTGACGATCTGGCTCGTTCGGCCGTTGCTGATGGCGCTGACCCGCCGCGACTGGGCAGGCGCCGAGCATCTGCCCACCGAGGGCGGCTGGGTGGTGTGCACCAACCACACCTCGTACCTGGACCCGCTGGCGTTCGCGCACTTCATGGTCGACCACGGCCGCGCGCCCCGCTTCCTCGGCAAGAACGAGGTCTTCCGCGTGCCCGTGGTGGGTGCCGTCCTGCGCTCGGCCGACCAGATCCCGGTCTACCGCGAGTCGGGGCGCGCGGTCGACGCCTACCGGGCGGCCGTCGAGGCGGTGCGCGCCGGCAAGTGCGTGGCCATCTACCCCGAAGGCACGCTGACCCGCGACCCCGGCCTCTGGCCGATGCGCGGGAAGACCGGCGCCGCCCGGGTCGCCCTCGAGACCCGCTGCCCGGTCGTGCCCGTGGCCACGTGGGGCCCCCACGAGCTGCTGGCCCCCTATGCGAAGCGGCTGCGGCTCTTCCCGCGCCGCACCATGCACGTGCGTGCGGGGGCCCCGGTGCGGCTCGACGACCTCTACGGGCGCCCGGTCACCGCCGAGCTCCTGGCGGAGGCCACCGACCGCATCCTCGACGCCATCACCGCCGAGCTCGAGGTCGTGCGGGGTGAGAAGGCGCCGGCGCAGCGCTTCGACCCTGGCCGCGAGGGTGTCACCCGCACCGGGAGGCCGCGCCACCTCCGGGACGCCTCGTGAGCCGCGCCGCCGTCTTCGGCACCGGCAGCTGGGGCACCGCCTTCGCCGCCGTCCTGGCGGATGCCGGCACCCCCGTCACGATGTGGGGGCGACGCGCCGAGGTGGTGGCGCAGGTCAACGCCGGCGTCAACGAGGACTACCTGCCCGAGCTGCGGCTGCCGCGCACCGTGCGGGCCACCACCGACCCGGCCGAGGCCGCCGCGGGTGCCGACGTCGTGGTGCTGGCGGTGCCGTCGCAGACGCTGCGCGAGAACCTGACCCGTTGGGGCTCGGTGCTGCCGCGCGATGCGGCCGTGGTCTCGCTGATGAAGGGCGTCGAGCTCGGTACGACCCGGCGGATGTCGGAGGTGATCGCCGAGGTCGCCGGGGTCGAGGACGAGCGCGTCGTGGTCGTGTCGGGGCCCAACCTGGCCCACGAGATCGCCGCCAAGCAGCCCGCGGCATCGGTGGTCGCCTCCCGGAGTGCCACGATGGCCGAGCGGGTGGCGGCGGCCTGCGCGGCCCCGTACTTCCGGCCGTACACCGCCTCCGACGTCGTCGGCACCGAGATCGCGGGGGCGGTGAAGAACGTCATCGCGCTGGCGGTCGGCATGGCCGAGGGCCTCGGGATGGGTGACAACTCCAAGGCCTCGATCATCACCCGGGGGCTGGCCGAGACCACCCGGCTCGGCACGGCCCTCGGCGGCGAGGCCGTCACCTTCGCCGGGCTCGCCGGGGTCGGCGACCTCATCGCCACGTGCATGTCGCCGCTCTCGCGCAACCACTCCTTCGGCGTGCGGCTCGGGCAGGGGATGGCCGTCGACGAGGTCGTGGCGCTGACCCGGCAGACGGCCGAGGGCGTCAAGTCGTGCACGTCCATTCTCGAGCTGGCCCGTGCGCACGGCGTCGACGTGCCGATCATCGAGCAGGTCGACTCGATGATCCGCCACGGCGCCACCGCCCAGGAGGTCACCGCGGCGCTGCTCTCGCGTCCCCGCAAGGCCGAGACCGGCTGACCGGGCGCCCCGCGGGGAGCGGGCGCGCGTCAGGCGCCGCCGGCCGCCTCGTCCAGGGCGCCCGAGAGGTCGTGCCACAGGTCGTCGACGTCCTCGATGCCGACCGAGAGCCGCAGCAGGCTCTCGGGGACCTTCTCGGGCTCGTTGGGCTGGCGGCGCCGGCGCTCGAGCAGCGACTCGACCCCACCGAGGCTGGTGGCGTGCACCCAGACCCGCGTGCTCGCCGCCACCCGCTCGGCCCCGGCCGCGCCGCCGGTGACCTCGATGCTGACGATGGCGCCGAAGCCGGGGTAGCGCACCCGCGTGACGGCCGGGTGCCCCTCGAGGCGACCGGCGAGGTCGGCCGCGCTGGCGCACGCGCGCTCGAGGCGCAGGTGCAGCGTGCGCAGGCCGCGCAGGGCCAGCCAGGTCTCCATCGGGCCGGCGATGCCGCCGCCCAGCTGCCGGTGCCGGCGCAGCCGCTCGTGCAGCCCCGCGCCCCGTTCGCCGCGGGCGGTGACCACCGCGCCGAGCAGGACGTCGCTGTGGCCCGAGAGGTACTTGGTGGCCGAGTGGACGATGACGTCGACGCCGGCCTCGAGCGGCCGCTGGAGCAGCGGTGTGGCGAACGTGTTGTCGACCACGGTGAGCACCCCGTGCGCGCGGGCCGCGGCCGCCAGCGCCGGCAGGTCGGCCAGCTCGAGCAGCGGGTTGGTGGGCGACTCGAGCCACAGCAGGTCGGCTCCGGGCAGGGCCGCGACGACGGCGGCGGTGTCGGTGACGTCGACCCGCCGCACGGTGGCGGCGCCGGCGGCCTCGAGGTCGCCGACGGTGGCCATCACGCCGTTGTAGGCGGCATCGGGGACGACGACGGTTCCCCCGTGGGGGAGGAGTGAGAGGGCGGCGGTGACCGCGGCCATCCCGGACGCCAGGACGAGGGCGTCGCCGCCCTCGAGCGAGCCGAGGGCCTCCTCGAAGGCCGACCACGTGGGGTTGCCCCCGCGAGCGTAGTTGACCGGGCCGTCGGCGTGGAAGGTGGAGGTGAGGACCAGCGGGGCGCCCACCTGGGCTCCGGGAGCGGGGTTCTCGCGCCCCAGCGCAACGATGCGGGTCGCGGTGGCCAGGCCGTTGACGACGCGGGAGGTGGGCTCGGTGGTCGGCTCGTCGGTCACAGCACCCCACCTTAGGGGCGGCTAGAGTCGCGTGCGATGACCGACCGCTCCAGCTCCGATCCCATCCGGGTCGCCCTCGTCTTCGGCGGCCGATCCTCCGAGCACGCCGTGTCCTGCGCCACCGCGGCCAGCGTCCTCGAGGCGCTCGACCGCGACCGCTACGAGGTGATCCCGGTGGGGATCGCCAAGGACGGGCACTGGGTGCTTGCGCCCGACGACCCCGCACCGCTGCGGCTGGCCCCCGGCCACGAGCCCGAGGTCGACGGCGGCTCGGCGAGCGTCATCGTCCCCACGAGCGCCGCCGACCGGACACTGGTCGTGCACGAGCCCGGCGAGCCGCCGCGCACCCTCGGCGAGGTCGACGTCGTCTTCCCGCTGCTGCACGGACCGTTCGGTGAGGACGGCACCATCCAGGGGCTGCTCGACCTGGCCGACGTCCGCTACGTCGGCTCCGGTGTCACCGCCTCGGCCGTGATGATGGACAAGGCGATGATGAAGGTCGTCCTGGCCGCCGCCGGGCTGCCGGTGGGCCCCTACGTCGTCATCACCGACCGCGAGTGGCGGCGCGACCCCGCGGCCGCCCTCGAGACCGTCGGCGCGCTGACCTTCCCGGTCTTCGTCAAGCCGGCCCGCGCGGGGTCGAGCATGGGCATCACCCGGGTGACGTCGATGGAGCACCTCCAGGCCGCCATCGAGGTGGCCCGCGAGCACGACCCCAAGGTCGTCGTCGAGCAGGGCATCGCCGGGCGCGAGATCGAGTGCGGCGTGCTCGAGGGCCACGGCACCGACGCCCCGCGCGCCAGCGAGCTCGGTGAGTGCGTGGTGGTCTCGGGCCACGACTTCTACGACTTCGAGGCCAAGTACCTCGCCGGTGACGACGTGCGCCTCACCGCCCCCGCCGACGTGCCCGGCGCCACCGCCGACCGCATCCGGGCCATGGCCGTCACCGCGTTCGAGGCCGCCGGCTGCGAGGGGCTGGCGCGGGTCGACTTCTTCCTCACCGACGGCGGCGAGGTGCTGGTCAACGAGGTCAACACCATGCCGGGGTTCACCCCGAGCTCGATGTTCCCGCGGATGTGGGCCGCCACCGGTCTGGCCTACCCCGAGCTCATCGACGAGCTGGTGGCGCTGGCGATGGAGCGGCGGACCGGCCTGCGCTGACGCCGCCCCGCGCGGGAATCGCCTCAGCGACAGACGAGCCCGTTGCGCGGCAGCGCGGCCGCGATCGTCGTGAAGGCCGGCAGCAGCAGGGGCGCGGGGCCGTAGGAGCTCGGGACGAGCACCTCCAGGGCCGGGTCGGTGCCGAACGAGACCAGCCGGGTGCCGTCCGAGAGCGGCTCGGGGATCCAGCCCTGGCCGTCGACCGCGACGCACTCCACGTCGGTGGGGCCGATGGCGGCCACCCCGCAGCGCGCGACCACCGCGGGGTCCCCCCAGGCCGCGACGGCGGGGCTCGCTGGAGAGGTGTCGCGGCGCTCCTGGCCCGCGACCGTCGCCGGCCACGCGGCGTGGTGGCAGGCCGGCACCCCGGCCCCACCCGGGACCGAGACCTCCACCGCGGAGGAGCAACCGGACAGCACGACGGCGGCAGCGCCGAGCGCTGCCGCCGCGCGGGCGGATCGGGGTCTCAGACGTGGACCACCGTGCACGTGAGGGTGCGGGTGATGCCGTCGGTGTCCTGGATCTTGGAGATGACGAGCTTGCCGAGGTCGTCGACCGACGAGGACTCGACCCGGGCGATGACGTCGTAGGGGCCGGTGACGTCCTCGGCGAGGACGACGCCCTCGATCTGCGCGATCGTGGCGGCGACCGAGGCAGCCTTGCCGACGTCGGTCTGGACCAGGATGTAGGCCTGTACCACTGATTCCACCTTTGTCGTCGTGTCGCGGGGCCTGGGCGACCCCGACCGGCCCCGCCACGAGGACGGGGTGGCTCCAGACGCTACCGTGCCGGTGCACCCCACGTCACCGGAGGGAGGGGGCGATGACCGAGCGCCTGCGCGACCTCGACGAGTCCGCGCTGCTCGCGCGGATCTTCCCCGTGTACGCCGCGACGGCCCGCGACGCGCGTGAGGTGCCGGTGGGCCCCGGCGACGACGCCGCCGTGGTGGCCGCGCCCGGGCGCTCGGTGGTGGCGACGACCGACGGGATGGTGCGGGGCCGCGACTGGCGCGACGACTGGTCCAGCGGGCACGACGTCGGCGTCAAGGTGGCCGCGCAGAACGTGGCCGACGTCGCGGCGATGGGCGCCCGCCCGACGGCGCTGCTCGTGTCGCTCGTCGCCGACCCTGCCGTCACCGTCGAGTGGGCCGTCGACCTGGCCCGCGGCATCGCGCAGGTGGCGGGGGCGGCCGGGGCCGGGGTGGTGGGGGGCGACCTGTCGTCGGCGCCCGAGGGGGTGCTGGTCGTCACGGTGACCGCCCTCGGCGACCTCGCGGGACGGGCGCCGGTGCTGCGGTCGGGAGCGCGACCCGGCGACGTGGTGGCCGTCTGCGGCACGTTGGGGCGCTCCGGGGGCGGGCTGGCGCTCTACCTCGCGGGGGAGCGACCGGCGGACCCCGCCGCACACATCACGGCCCGCACCGCGTCGGCGGCTTCGCTGATGGCCGCGCATCGCGCGCCGCGCCCGCCGTGGGAGGCCGGCCCGGTGGCGGCGGACGCCGGGGCCACGGCCCTGGTCGACGTCTCGGACGGGCTCGTCACCGACCTGGGGCGGGTGGCCCGGGCCAGCGGGGTCGCCATCGAGCTCGACGGCTCGGTGCTGCGGGCCCGCTTCGCCGACGGCCCGCTCACCGACTGCCTCGGGCCCGACGAGGCCCTGCGCCAGGTGCTGGCCGGCGGTGAGGAGCACTCGCTGGTGGGCTGCTTCCCGGCGGGCACCGACCTGGCGGCCCTGCCGGGGGAGCCGTGGTACGTCATCGGGACGGTCGAGGCGGTGGGTGCCACCGGTCCCCTGGTGCGCGTCGACGGCCAGGTGCCGGACGTCCGGGGCTGGGACCACTTCGCCCCCTCCTGACCCCGCCTCCGCATTTCGGGGCCACCCCGAAATGTCAGGGTTCCCCCGGTTCGGAACCGGGGGGAGGCTGACGAACCGGGGTCCCGGCCTCCCGGGGGGGCGCACCGGACGGCGAGACGCCCCGGGACAGCGCAACGGGCGGCCCCCGAGGGGACCGCCCGTTGCGGATGCGTCAGAGGGTCAGCGCTTGACCTTGCCCGCCTTGAGGCAGGAGGTGCACACGTTGAGCCGCTTGGGGGTGACGCCCGCGTCGCCCACCAGGGCCTTGACGCGCTGGATGTTGGGGTTCCAGCGGCGCTTGGTGCGGCGGTGCGAGTGCGAGATGTTGTGCCCGAACGAGGGGCCCTTGCCGCAGACGTCGCAGTTGGCAGCCACGGGGATCTCCTGAGAAGTAACGTGATGAGTGGTCATGGGGGGCGGTGCACGACGGTGCACGCGCAACCGGACAAGCGTAGCCGAGCCCCACCCGGGCGACCAAAACGGCGCCGCAGGGGTGACGGGGCCGACCGTTACTGTAAGGGCCGTGCCCGACGTGTTCACCGCCGACGACGCCCGGCACTGGGTCCTCCTCACCCGGGCGGCTCTCGCGGCGCGCCGCGCCGAGATCGACGAGCTCAACGTCTTCCCGGTGCCCGACGGCGACACCGGCACCAACCTCTACCTCACCCTCGACGGCGCCATCGAGGATGCCGCCGCGGCGCTGCGAGCCGAGGGTGGACTCGGCCCGGCCGACCTGGTGCGCGAGTGCACCGCGATGCGGCGGGCGGTGCTGATGGCCGCCCGGGGCAACTCCGGGGTCCTCCTCAGCCAGCTGATCGGGGGCCTGTGCGACGTCGTCACCGAGCGCCGGCTCGCCGCCCTCGACGCCGGGTTGCTGGCCGAGTGCCTCGAGCGCGGCGCCGGCAAGGCCCGTGCCAGCGTCGCGCACCCGCAGGAGGGCACCATCCTCACCGTCGCCGACGCGGCCGCGCTCGCCGCCCGGGCGACTGCCGACGACGACGGGACGCTGGCCGAGGTCTCGGGCGCCGCCGTGGCCGCGGCGCAGCAGGCGCTGATCGTCACCCCCCACCAGCTGCCCGCGCTGGCCCGGGCCGGGGTCGTCGACGCCGGGGGCGCCGGCTGTGTGCTGCTGTTGGAGTCGCTGCACCGCGTGGTCACCGGCGCCTGGACCGCCACCGACGAGGGGCTGCTGAGCGCGGGCCCGCCCCGTCCCCGCGACGAGTGGCGCTCCGACGCCGAGGCGCCCGCTCCCGCGGCGGAAACCGAGGGCGCCGCCGGCCCCGGACAGGACGGCCCGGCCTTCGAGGTGATGTACCTGCTCACCGGCGCGAGCGCCGACACCGTCGCGACCCTCACGGCCACCCTCGACCGGCTGGGCGACTCGCTGCTGGTCGTCGGCGGGCCGGACCTCTGGAACGTCCACGTGCACGTCGACGACGCCGGCGCCGCCGTCGAGGCCGGCATCCTGGCGGGCCGCCCCGAGCGGGTGCGCATCACCCATCTCGTCTCGCAGGGGGGAGCGCGCGACCAGGTCCTACCGCTGGGCGTCGTGGCGGGGGCGGCCGGCCCCGGCATCGCCGCCCTGCTCGAGGCCGCCGGCGCGGTCGCGGTGCCGTTCGGCCCGGGTCGCCGGCCCTCGGCCAGCCAGCTGGTCGACGCCGCCCGGCGCACCGGCGCACCGTCGGTCGTCCTGCTCCCGGCCGACGCCGACGGACTGATGGTCGCCGAGATCGCGGCCCGGGCGGCCACCGGGGAGGGCCTCGAGGTCCACGTCGTACCGGCCCGGACCACGGTCCAGGCGCTGGCCGCGCTCGCCGTCCTCGACCCCGAGCGCACCGTGCACGCCAACGTCGTGGCGATGACCGGCGCCGCGGTCTCCACCCGCCACGGCGCCGTCACCGTCGCCACCGAGGAGGCGCTCACCTGGGCGGGGGTGTGCCACCCGGGCGACGTGCTCGGGATCGTCGACGGCGACGTCGCCCTCCTGGCCGGCGACCTCGTGGTCGCCGCGCACGACGTCCTCGACCGGATGCTCTCGGCCGGCGGCGAGCTCGTCACCCTGGTGGTGGGTGAGGGCGCCGACACCGCGCTGGCCGACCGGGTGGCCGCCCGGCTCGGCCGTGAGCGCCCGGAGGTCGAGGTCGTGGTCATCGACGGCGGCCAGCCGGTGCACCCGCTGCTGATCGGGGTCGAGTGATGGCCACCGAGTCCAGCCCGCTGCGCCCGATCATCGCGGCCGCCGAGAAGGAGTTCGCGAAGCACCGCGACATCCACACCGTCGGCGACCTGCTCGCGTTCTGGCCGCGCCGCTACCGCAGCCGCGAGAGCGACCTGGGGGCGGTGACCCCGGGGGAGTTCCTCGTCGGCGTGGCGGAGGTCAGGAGCGCCTCGACCCGGCGGATGCAGAAGCGCAAGGGCACCATGCTCAACGTCGTCATCACCGACGGCCGGCACGACATCGACATCACCTTCTTCAAGGCGTGGGGCCACGAGAAGGCGCTGGTGCCGGGGGCGCGCGGGATCTTCGCCGGCACCGTGGGCACCTACAACCACCGCCTCCAGCTGACCCACCCCGGCTACACGATGCTCGACGACTTCGACGCGGGGGAGCGCAAGAGCCTCATCCCCATCTACCGCCGGGTCGGCAAGCTGCACACCTGGACCGTCACCGAGAGCGTGCGGCGCGTCCTCGACGTCCTCGACGACGTCCCCGACGCACTGCCCCCCGAGGTGCGGGAGCGGCGCCGGCTCGTCTCGCGCATCGACGCGCTGCGCGGCATCCACACCCCCGACTCGCTCGACGAGGTCGAGGAGGCCCGCCGGCGGCTGCGCTACGAGGAGGCGTTCGTCCTCCAGGCCACGCTCGCCCAGCGCCGGCGGGTGTCGGCGGCCCAGGCCACCCGGGCGCGCCCCGGCCGCCCCGACGGGCTGCTGGCCGCCTTCGACCAGCGCCTGCCGTTCACCCTCACCGACGGCCAGCGCGAGATCGGTGCCACCGTGGCCGACGAGCTCGGGCGCGCGGTGCCCATGCACCGGCTGCTCCAGGGCGAGGTCGGCTCGGGCAAGACCGTGGTGGCGCTGCGGGCCATGCTCCAGGCGGTCGACAGCGGCGGCCAGGCGGCCCTGCTCGCGCCCACCGAGGTCCTCGCCGCCCAGCACCACCGCACCATGACCGGGATGCTCGGCGACCTCGCCCTGGGCGGGATGCTGGGGGGCGCCGAGCACGGCACCCGCGTGGTGCTGCTCACGGGCTCGATGTCCACGGCCGAGCGGCGCAAGGCCCTGCTCGACGTCGTCAGCGGTGAGGCCGGCATCGTCGTCGGCACCCACGCCCTGCTCCAGGAGCACGTCGAGTTCCTCGACCTGGCGCTCGTCGTGGTCGACGAGCAGCACCGCTTCGGGGTCGAGCAGCGCGACGCCCTGCGCGGCAAGGGCGCCACCCCACCTCACGTGCTGGTGATGACGGCCACCCCCATCCCGCGCACGGTGGCCATGACGGTCTTCGGCGACCTCGAGACCTCGACCCTGCGCGAGCTGCCGGCCGGGCGCGCCCCCATCACCACGCACGTGGTCCCCGAGGAGCGGCCCGGCTGGATGGCGCGCACCTGGGCCCGGGTCGCCGAGGAGGTCGCCGCCGGGCGGCAGGCGTACGTCGTGTGCCCCCGCATCGGCGACGATGACGCGCCCGACGAGGGCGCCGTGCTCACCGCCCCGGAGGCCGACCTCGACCCGGAGGGCGAGGAGGCGCCGCCGCCCCCGCGCCCGCTGAAGAGCGTCACCGCGGTGCACGCCGCCCTGGCCGAGGAGCCCGCACTGGCCGGGCTCACCGTCGAGGTGCTGCACGGCCGGATGGCCGCCGACGACAAGGACGCCGTGATGGCGCGGTTCCAGCGGGGCGAGACCGACGTGCTGGTGTCGACCACCGTCATCGAGGTCGGGGTCGACGTGCCCAACGCCAGCGTCATGGTCGTGATGGACGCCGACCGCTTCGGTGTCTCGCAGCTGCACCAGCTGCGAGGGCGGATCGGGCGCGGCGGTTTCCCCGGCCTCTGCCTGCTGGTCACGGGCACCGAGGCCGAGCCGGCCCGGGTGCGCCTGGCGGCCGTAGCCGCCACCACCGACGGCTTCGAGCTGGCCCGCCTCGACCTCTCCCAGCGCCGGGAGGGAGACATCCTCGGCGCTGCCCAGCACGGGCGGCGCACCCAGCTGGAGTTCCTGCACATCCTCGAGCACGAGGACGTCATCGAGGACGCCCGCCAGGACGCCTTCGCCGTGGTCGAGGCCGACCCCGACCTCGCGGGCCACCCCCTGCTGGCCGCCGCGGTGCAGGCGCGCGTCGACGCCGAGCAGGCCGCCTACCTGGAGCGCGGATGACCCGGGTCGTCGCGGGCACCCACGGCGGCCGCACCCTGCGCACCCCGCCCGGCACAGGGACCCGCCCCACCAGCGACCGGGTCCGTGAGGCCCTCTTCTCGGCCCTCGACGCCCGCGACGCGGTGCGCGGCGCGCGGGTCCTCGACCTCTACGGGGGCTCCGGCGCGCTGGGGCTGGAAGCCCTGAGCCGCGGTGCGGCTTCGGCCCGGTGGGTCGAGTCCGACCGGCGGGCGGCTGCCACCATCACCGCCAACCTGCGCGCGCTGGGGCTCACCACCGGGCGGGTCCTGCCCGTCACCGTCTCCTCGGCCCTGGCTGCCGACCCGGGCCCGGACGACGCGGCCGACCTCGTCCTCGTCGACCCGCCCTACCACGTGGGGGAGGAGGCCCTGGCCGCGGTCCTCGACCGCCTCGCGGCCGGCTGGGCGGCTCACGGGGCACTCGTGGTCGTCGAACGCTCGACGCGCTCGCCCGAGCCGACCTGGCCGCCCGGTCTCGAGCGCGTCGGCAAGCCCCGCCGCTACGGCGAGACCACGGTCTGGCTCGCCGAACGCCCCTGACGTCCTCGGAGGCCAAGCGCGGGGATGGGGCGCAGCGGAGAAGGTGCGGGCGCTGGATGGACCTGGCGGGAGCGGAGAGTGCGCGCAGCGCGCGATCCGCGGATGGGGCGTCCGCATCCCCTCCCCGGAGCCCCCACGGGGACCTGTCCCTCCCGAGAGGTCGTCCGGGCAGGTCAGCAGGGGCGTCTGGCAGGATGGCGGAATGAGCGACTACGAGATCCCCCGACCCGTCAGCGGCGACGTCCTCGAGCTCATCCTGGACGACCACCGCCGCTTCGAGGACCTGCTGCGCGAGTGCCGCCGCACCGACACCGACCGTGCCGCGGCCCGGGCGGCCCTCACCGAGATCCTCGTCGCGCACGCCACGGCCGAGGAGGAGAAGGTCTACCCGACGCTGCGCCGTCGGGCCGAGGACATCACCGAGCACGAGGCCGAGCACGGCGAGGAGGAGCACGCCGAGATCATCGAGGCGCTGCTGGCGTTCCTGCGGGCCAAGGGCACCGACACCCAGAAGTACGACGACGCGCTCGAGGACCTCGCGACGGTGGTGAACCACCACTCCAACGAGGAGGAGCAGACGATCATCAACCCCGCGCGCGAGGAGGTCGCGCTCGAGCAGCGCGAGGAGCTCGGCGTCGCCTGGCTGACCCGGCGCAACGAGCTGCTCGAGCAGGGCTGCGGCTCCGAGGAGCAGGTGGCCGGGCTGCTCGACGAAGCCGTCGCCGAGGGCACCCTCGCCCCCGAGGAGGCGCGCGAGGAGGCCGACGCGGTCAAGGCCGAGGCCAAGGAGAAGGCCTCCGAGATCGAGGACGCCGCCAAGCACGACGGCTGAGCCGGCGGGCGCCCCCGCTTGTAGGGTGACGCGGGTGAGCGAGCGCCTGCGCCGGGCCGTGTGCCCCGGCTCCTACGACCCGGTGACCCTCGGGCACCTCGACGTCGTCGTGCGGGCCGCGGCCCTCTACGACGAGGTGGTCGTCGCGGTGCTGCATAACCCGGCCAAGCAAGGCACCTTCACCGTGCCCGAGCGGGTCGCGATGGTCGAGGCCGCGGTCGCGGCCGCCGGGGTCGCCACGGGCGTGCGCGTCGAGGCCTTCGCCGACCGGCTCCTGGTCGACGTGTGCCGCGACGTGGGCGCGCAGGTCGTCGTCAAGGGCGTGCGCGCGGGGGGCGACGTCGCGTACGAGCTGCCGATGGCCCTGATGAACCGCCACCTCACCGGCGTCGAGACCGTCTTCCTGCCCGGGGAACCCTCCCTGGGCCACGTCTCCAGCTCGCTGGTCAAGGAGGTCGTGCGCTACGGCGGCGACGTCACCGGCCTGGTCCCGGAGCCGGTGCGAGGCGCCCTCGAGGAGCGGTTGCGCGGGTGAGCGCCCCGCGTCCGGTGCCCGCCGGGCCGGGTGCATTTGGGTGCGACCGCGCCCTCCGGTACCGTTGTCCTTCGGTCTGCGTCCGTGTGGCGTGACCCGAACCGTCCCGACCTCATCGAAAGCCATGACTCGACTCGACCCCCGGTCCCCGTTGGTGCTCGACACCAAGCTCGTGGGCCGGAGACCCGGGTCGATGCACGAGCTGGAGCGTGAGGCGGGAGCGCCGAGCGAGCTCGGCACCGACGTCATCCGCGTCGAGGAGGGGAGCCCGCTCCTGCTCTCGCTGCGGATGGAGTCCGTGCTCGAGGGAGTCCTGGTCACCGGTTCGGTGCGCGGCACGGCGACCGGCGCCTGCGTGCGGTGCCTGGACCCCGTCGCCCAACCGGTCGACGGGCGCTTCCAGGAGCTGTTCGTTCACGCCGACCGTCACGGCCACCACCTCGAGGTGGGGGACGAGGACGCGGACGAGGAGTACCGGATCGAGGACGGCCTGATCGACCTCGACCCGGTGGTCCGGGACACGGTGGTGCCCGCACTGCCGTTCCAGCCGGTGTGCCGGCCGGACTGCCCCGGGTTGTGCTCCGTGTGCGGCCAGCCGCTCGCGGAGGACCCGGAGCACCAGCACGACGAGATCGACCCCCGATGGGCGGCTCTCTCGGCCTTGGCCGAGTCGCCCACGACGACAGAGAAGAGGACCTGACGTGGCCGTTCCGAAGCGGAAGATGTCGCGCTCCAACACCCGCTCGCGCCGCGCCAACTGGAAGGCGACGGTGGTCGCCACCACGACCTGCCCCCAGTGCAAGGCGCCGATGCAGCCGCACATCGCGTGCCCGTCGTGCGGCACCTACAAGGGGCGCCACTACGGCGTCGCCGAGCGCACCGAGCACCAGGGCTGAGCCCGGGTCTCGGGCGATGGGGAAGGGTTCGGCCGGCGCCGACGACCTGGTTCCTCTGCGCCCCGTCCCCGAGCTGGCCGACCACCTGAGGGGGGTCACCGGTGTCGTGGTCGACGAGGCGCTGCTCCGTCGCGCCCTGACGCACCGCTCCTACGCCTACGAGATGGGCGGTCTGCCCCACAACGAGCGGCTCGAGTTCCTCGGTGACTCCGTGCTCGGGCTGGTCGTCACGACCACGCTGTACGAGGCGAACCCCGACGACAGCGAGGGCCAGCTCGCGAAGCTGCGTGCGGCGGTGGTCAACATGCGCGCCCTGGCCGCCGTCGGGCGCACCCTCGGCCTCGGCGACCACGTCTTCCTCGGCCGCGGCGAGGAGAGCACCGGCGGCCGCGACAAGGACTCGATCCTGGCCGATACCGTCGAGGCCGTCATCGGCGCCGTCTACTCCAGCGCGGGGATCGAGGCCGCCGGGATGCTCGTGCACCACCTCATCGACCCGCTCCTGGCCCGCTCGGCCACCCTGGGCGCGGGGCTGGACTGGAAGACGAGCCTGCAGGAGATCTGCTCCAAGCACGGGCTGGGCTCACCCGAGTACCTCGTCACCGAGGACGGCCCCGAGCACGCCAAGTTCTTCGAGGCCGAGGTCGTCGTCGGTGGCACCGCGCTGGGCCAGGGGTCCGGGCGCACCAAGAAGATCGCCGAGCAGGAGGCCGCCGCGCACGCCTGGGGGGCCATCCGCGAGAACCACGAGACGCCGGTCCCCACCGCTGAGCGCCCCCTCGACCCCGCGTGACCCGGGGTGCCTGAGCTCCCCGAGGTCGAGGTCGTGCGGCGCGGTCTGGCCGAGCACGTCGAGGGTCGGATGCTCGCCGGCGTCGAGCTGCGCGGCCACCGGGTCGCCCGACGTCACGTCGCGGGGCCCGAGGATCTCGCGGCCCGGCTGGCCGGGCGTCGGGTGGCCGCGGTCCGCCGGCGCGGCAAGTACCTCTGGTGGGACCTCGAGAACGGCCTCGGCCTGTTGCTGCACCTGGGGATGAGCGGCCAGCTGCTGGTCGAGAGCCCGGACGCCCCCGACGAGAAGCACCTGCACGCACGCTTCCGGTTCGGTGACGGCGGGTCCGAGCTGCGCTTCGTCGACCAGCGGACCTTCGGCGGCCTGGCCCTGAGCGACCTCGACCCCACCGGGGTGCCGCGCACCATCGCGCACATCGCCCCCGACCCGCTCGAGTCCGCCTACGACCAGCGGGCCGTCGTGCGCCGCGTCAAGGCCAAGGACAGCGCCGTCAAGCGGGTGCTGCTCGACCAGAGCGTGGTCTCGGGCATCGGCAACATCTACGCCGACGAGGCGCTGTGGCGGGCCCGGGTGCACGGCGAGCGCCCCGCCTCGTCACTGACCAAGCCGGTCATCGCCGCGGTGCTCGACCATGCGGCCGCGGTGATGCGGGCCGCCCTCGACCAGGGCGGGACGAGCTTCGACGCGCTCTACGTCAACGTCAACGGCGCCTCGGGCTACTTCGACCGCTCGCTGGCCGCCTACGGTCAGGCGGGCCGGCCCTGCCCCCGGTGCGGGACCCCCATCCGCCGGGAGCAGTTCATGAACCGCAGCTCGTTCTCGTGCCCGCGCTGCCAGCCGCGCCCGCGCCGGCTCAGGGGATCCGGACGGCCGGGAGCGTGACCTTCCGGCCGGTGTGGCGCTCCGAGAGCGTGGCGAAGGCCTGGCGCACCGTGCTGCTGTAGAGGTGGGCACCCCGGATGCTGGGGTGGATGTCGTCGGACTGCAGCATCCCCCGCGTGCCCGCGAGGGCGGCGTCCCAGTCGGCGACCTGGACGTTGTCGCGCCCGGCCACGGCCGAGCGCAGCCGGCGGTTGTCGGCCTCGGCCCGCGCGTAGCGCCCGTGCACGGTGACGATGACGACCATCCGGCGGGGCCCGATGGCGTCGAGGGTGGCCGCGATGGCCTTCTCGTCGGTGCCGAAGTTGGTCCCGAAGGCGAGCACGACGGCCCGGCGCAGCCCCGGGCCACGGTTCTCGACGAGTGTGGGGGCCTGGCTCCAGCGGCGGTTGGAGCGGGCGTCGAGGCGGATGCCGTCGAACCAGTACTCCATCGCGTCGCTGGCGCCCACCAGCATCGAGTCGCCGAAGCCGTCGATCTCGGCGCCCGTGGGCATGGCCCAGCCGGCGGCCCCGGGAACGGTGGCCGTGGTGGCCCGGGCGGACGGGAGCGTGCGGGGGCCGGCGGTGGCGGCCGGTGTCGGCTCGGGGCTCGCGGCCTGCCGGCTGAGGGCGGCCTCGAGCGCGACGAGCGATTCCTCGGTGGAGGTGCGGTCGGGGGCGGTCAGCAGCACCACGGGCACCGCGACGGCCACGGTGGCGACCACGGCCCAGGCCACGCGGGCGCGACGGGTACCGACGGCCCGCAGCCGGCGGGTCAGCGCCGCGAAGGCACCACGCACGCCCAGCCGGCGCACCGGCGTCTCGACGAAGCGGTACGAGAGGTCGGCGGCGGCCAGGGTGACCAGCACGGCCCAGCACCGGGTGAGCACGTACTCGGCGCCGCCCGGAGCCACCGGGAGGTCGCGCCCGACGACGAGCACCACCGGCCAGTGCCAGAGGTAGATGCCGTAGCTGCGGGCGCCGACCCAGCGCGCGGCCGGCACCTCGAGCAGGGCCCGCAGCCGGCCCGGCCGCTCGACCACGACCAGGACGAGGGCGGCGGTCGCCAGCGAGACGAGCAGGATGCCGCCGCGGAAGGTCAGGGCCGACCGTTCGTCGGCGACCACGAAGGAGCCGAGCAGGACCGCGAGCGCGACGGCGCCCACGGCCCGGCGGGAGCGGTGCCAGCCGGCGGTGGCGGTCCCGGCCCGGCCCGGGGAGGCCAGCGCCAGCGCGAGCGCGGCCCCCACCATCAGTCCCATCGCGTGGGTGTCGGTGCCGTAGTAGACCCGGGTCGGGTACTCGGGGTCGAAGCGCCAGGCCATCGCCAGGGCACTGGCCGCGGCCAGGGCGGCGACCACCGCCACCCGGTGGGCCGGGCGGTCGACGAAGCGGAGGAGGAGCAGCAGGGCGAGCGGCCACAGCAGGTAGAACTGCTCCTCGACCGCCAGTGACCAGAGGTTGGCCAGCAGCACCGGCGAGGTCGAGGCGAAGTAGTCGCTGCCCGCGCCGATCTCGAGCCAGTTAGAGGTGAACGTCAGCGCGCCGAGGACCTGCCGGCCGACGCCGACGAGCAGGTCGCCCTCGGCCAGGCGCGCCAGGAGCACGGCCGAGGGGACCACCAGCAGCAGCGGGGGCAGGAGCCGCCGGGCCCGGCGTCCCCAGAAGGCGCGCAGGTCGATGCGCCCGGTGTCGCGGCGCTCGCGCACCAGCAGGGTGGTGATGAGGAAGCCGGAGACGACGAAGAAGACGTCGACCCCGAGGAAGCCGCCGGGCAGCCACCGGGGGTCGAGGTGGAAGACGAGGACGGCGACCACGGCGAGTGCGCGCAGGCCGTCGAGGCCGGCCAGGCGGCGGGTTCCGGCCCCGGCCGACGCGGGGTGGGGGGAGGACGTGCGGGCGCCGCCCGCGGGCTCGCCGTCAGGACGCCGCGCGGTGGCGACGCCGCCCCGCTCGCCTCGGCCGTGCGGCTCCATGCGAACACCGTAGTGACGGGTGGTGACAGTGGGGCGGAGGCGCGCGGCGTCCTCCTACAGTGTCCCCGTGAGTACCGAGGGCCCTGTCCGTTGCACCGTGTTCGTGCGGGGCCGGGTCCAGGGAGTGGGCTTCCGCTGGTGGACGCGGGCGCGGGCCCTCGAGCTGGGTCTCGCGGGCTGGGCCCGCAACACCGCCGACGGCCGGGTCGAGGTGGTGGCCGAGGGGGAGCGGGCCGCCGTGGAGCGGCTGCTGGCGCGGCTCGGGCCGGACGCCGTCGCCGGGCGGCCGGGCGAGGTCGCCGCCACGTCGGCGCCCCTGTGGGCGGCCCCGCGGGGCGAGCCGGGGTTCCGCGAGCGCTGAGCCGGCCCCGTGGGCTCCCGCGGGCTGGACAGCGATGCCGGAGCAGCGGCCCTTTCCTACGATGGCCGGGTGAGCACCGTTCCTCCGGACCTCGCGCGGCTGCGCTCGAGCATCGACAACATCGACGCCGCGCTCGTCCACCTGCTCGCCGAGCGGTTCAAGTGCACCCAGGCCGTCGGCGAGCTCAAGGCCGCGGCGGGGTTGCCGGCCGCCGACCCCGGGCGGGAGGAGACCCAGGTGGCGCGCCTGAAGGCGCTGGCCGACGAGTCCGGGCTCGACCCGCGCTTCGCCGAGGCCTTCCTCAACTTCATCATCGCCGAGGTCATCCACCACCACGAGCACATCGCGGGCCGCTCCGGCGGCGAGTGACCGCGTCCCGCGGGTCACACCGACCCCACTGGTCACGGAGGCCACAGGCGCAACCGGAGAGGAGCGCACCTCCCGTCCGCGCGGTGCGGTCCCGGTAGCATCGCCCGCGACCCCGGCCCCCCGAACGACCCCGCGAGAGACACACGACAGGCACGCATGTACCTCAAGACGCTGACCCTCAAGGGGTTCAAGTCGTTCGCCTCGGCGACGACGCTGCGCCTCGAGCCCGGCATCACCTGCGTCGTCGGCCCCAACGGCTCCGGCAAGTCCAACGTCGTCGACGCCCTCGCCTGGGTCATGGGCGAGCAGGGCGCCAAGAGCCTGCGCGGCGGCAAGATGGAGGACGTCATCTTCGCCGGCACCTCCGGCCGGCCACCGCTGGGCCGGGCCGAGGTCAGCCTGACCATCGACAACACCGACGGCGCCCTGCCGATCGAGTACACCGAGGTCACCATCACCCGCACGATGTTCCGCGGCGGCGGCTCCGAGTACGCCATCAACGGCACCTCCTGCCGCCTGCTCGACGTCCAGGAGCTGCTCAGCGACTCCGGCCTCGGGCGCGAGATGCACGTCATCGTCGGGCAGGGCCAGCTCGATACCGTGCTGCGGGCCACCCCCGAGGAGCGCCGCGGCTTCATCGAGGAGGCGGCCGGGGTGCTCAAGCACCGCCGCCGCAAGGAGCGCACCCTGCGCAAGCTGGAGCAGATGGAGGGCAACCTCACCCGCGTCCAGGACCTCACCGGCGAGATCCGCCGTCAGCTCGGGCCGCTGGGCCGCCAGGCGGAGGCCGCCCGCCGGGCCGCCGTCGTGCAGGCCGAGGCGCGCGACGCCCGCCTGCGCCTGCTGGCCGACGACCTCGTGCAGCTCACCGCCGTGGTCGAGAAGGAGGAGGCCGACGAGACCGCCCTCCTCGAGCGCCGCCGCGCCGTCGAGGAGGCGCTGGCCTCGGTGCGCGCGCGGGTGGCCGAGGTCGAGGCCCGCGCCGCCGAGGCCGCCCCCGAACTGGGCCGGGCCCAGGACCGGGTCGTGCGCCTGCAGAGCCTGCGCGACCGGCTCGAGTCCACCGCGTCGGTCGCCGCCGAGCGGGTGCGCCTGCTGTCCCAGGACGAGGAGCACGAGGCCACCTCCGGCCGCGACCCCGACGAGCTGCGGGCCCAGGCCGCTCGCGCGCGGGAGGCCGAGGAGCTCCTGCTGGCCGAGGTCGCCGAGACTACCGAAGCCCTCCAGGACGCCGTGGCCGAGCGGGAGGCCGCCGAGGCCGCCTTCACCGCCGAGCAGCAGCGTCTGGCGCGGCTGGCCCGGGCCGCCGCCGACCGGCGCGAGGGCCTGGCCAAGCTCGCCGGCCAGGTGGGCGCCCGCCGCAGCCGCATCGAGGCGGGGGAGGCCGAGATCGGGCGGCTGCGCACCCTGGCCGCCGAGGCGCGCCAGCGCGCCACCCAGGCCGAGCACGAGTTCGCCCGGCTCGAGGGCGGCATCGCCCACGAGGAGGAGGGCGAGGAGGGGCTCGACTCCCGCTACGAGGCCGCCGCCGCGGCCCTGGCCGAGGCCGAGGCCGAGATCGCCGCGCTGCAGACCGCCGAGCGCGAGGCCGAGCGCGACCGCTCGTCGGCCCAGGCCCGCCTCGAGGCGCTCGAGATGAGCCTGCGCCGCAAGGACGGCGCCGCCACGCTGCTCGAGGCCGCCGACGCCGAGCACGGGATCATCGGTACCGTCGCCGCCCTGCTGCACGTGCGCGGGGGTCACGAGGCCGCCGTCGCCGCGGCCCTCGGCTGGGCCTCGGAGGCCCTCGCCGTCTCCTCGGCCGACGCCGCCGCCGCCGCCTTCGCCTCGCTGCGCGAGCAGGACGCCGGCCGGGCCGCCCTGCTCGTGGGCGCGACCGCGTCCCCGGCCCACCCCGGTTCGTGGCCCGGCCTCGACGGCGACGCCGTCTGGGCCCGCGAGGTCGTCGAGGCGCCCGCCACCGTGCGCCCCGCCGTCGAGCAGCTGCTCGAGCGCGTCGCGCTGGTCCCGACCGCCGCTCACGCCGTGGCCCTCGTCGACCGCCATCCCGGGGTCACCGCGGTCACCGCCGACGGCGACGTCTACGGCCCCGGCTGGGCGCGCGGCGGCAGCAGCGCCGGCGCGAGCCTCCTCGAGGTCCAGGCCGCCGTCGAGGAGACGCGCGCCACCCTCGACGAGGCCGGGGCACGCGTCGAGCGCGGCCGTTTCGCCCTGGCCGCCGCCCGCGAGCGCGAGCGCACCGCGGCCGACGACGTCGACGCGGCCCTGGAGGCCCTGCACGAGTCCGACGCCCGGATGGCGGCGGTCGCGGAGCGCCTCGGGGCGCTCGGCGCCTCGGTGCGCACGTCCTCGGCCGAGGCCGAGCGGGCCGAGCGGGCCATCGCCGCGGCCCGCGAGAACCTCGAGAGCGACCGGCTCGAGCTCGAGGCCCTCGCGACGCGCCTGGCCGAGGCCGAGGAGCAGCCGGCTGACGACGACACCGACCCCAGCACCGACGAGCGCGACCGCCTCGAGCTCGAGGCCAGCCGCGCGCGCACCGCCGAGACCGAGGTCCGCCTGGCGCTGCGCACCACCGAGGAGCGGGCCCGGGCGCTGAAGGGCCGCGCCGACTCGCTGGAGGGCGCCGCCCGCAACGAGATCGCGGCGCGCGAGCGGCTGCGTGAGCGTCGCGAGCGCCGCCGCCGCGAGGCCGAGGTCGCCGCCGCCGTGCACGAGGCCGCCGCCTGGGCCGGACACCGGGTGAGCGCCGCCCTCGCCCGGGCCGGGCTCCTGCGCGACGCCGCGGAGACCCAGCGGGCCGAGCGCGACCGGGTCGCGGCCACGCTGCGCACCGAGCTCACCGGCGTGCAGGACGAGCTGCGCGACCTCACCGACGCCGCCCACCGCGACGAGATGGCCCGCGCCCGCCAGCTGGCGCGCATCGAGCAGCTCCAGGCCCGTGCCATCGAGGAGCTCGGCATCGACCCGGGCGTCCTCACCGCCGAGTACGGCCCCGACCGTCCGGTCCCGCACGTCGCCGGCCCCGACGACGACCCGGCCGCCACGCCCGAGCCGGTGCCGTACGTGCGCGAGGACCAGGAGAAGCGGCTGCGCCGCGCCGAGCGCGCCCTCGGCCAGCTCGGCCGGGTCAACCCGCTCGCGCTCGAGGAGTACGCCGCCCTCGAGGAGCGCCACACCTTCCTCACCACCCAGCTCGAGGACCTCAAGCGCTCCAAGCGTGACCTGCTCGACATCGTCAAGGAGGTCGACGAGCGCGTCGAGCAGGTCTTCACCGAGGCCTACCGCGACACCGAGCAGCAGTTCGAGCGCGTCTTCGAGCGGCTCTTCCCCGGCGGCGAGGGCCGGCTGGTGCTCACCGACCCCGAGCACATGCTGACCACCGGCATCGAGGTCGAGGCGCGGCCGCCGGGCAAGAAGGTCAAGCGCCTCTCGCTGCTCTCGGGCGGCGAGCGCTCCCTGGTGGCGGTGGCGCTGCTGGTGGCCATCTTCAAGGCCCGGCCGAGCCCGTTCTACATCATGGACGAGGTCGAGGCCGCGCTCGACGACACCAACCTCGGCCGGCTCATCACCCTCTTCGAGGAGCTGCGCGACTCCAGCCAGCTCATCGTCATCACCCACCAGAAGCGGACCATGGAGGTCGCCGACGCCCTCTACGGCGTCTCGATGCGCGGCGACGGCGTGACCACCGTGGTCAGCCAGCGCATCCGCGACGTCGCCGCCTCCGCCTGACCGCCCCGCGCGGCCCCGCCCGCCCGCACCCGGGACGGGATGCCAGGGAGCGGGTCAGTGGGGTATGCCCCCCACGTCACCGGGCGGCCAGAAGCGCAGCACGACCGGCCCCACGACCCGGTCGAACGGGACGAAGCGGGCGCACTCCTGCCCCTCGGTGGCGCCCCGGCAGCCGATGACCGAGTCGGCCGACTGCGAGCGGTGGTCGCCGAGCACGAGGAGGTTCTCGCGCGGCACGGTGATCTCGGGGAAGCACCGCGTGGAACGCGGCGACGACGAGCAGTCGAGGGTGCCCGGGACGAACGGCAGGTCCTCGAAGACGTACGGCTCGATGAGCGGGCGGCCGTCGACGGTGACCGCGCCGGCGTCGGAGCAGCACGCGACCCGCTCGCCCGGCAGCCCGATGACGCGCTTGACCGTGTAGGAGGTGTTGCTCGGGCCGATGCCCACGAGGTCGCCGACCGCGCGCAGGGCCCGCTCGAACGGGTTGGCGGCGGGGGGCAGGCGCCGGTCCTGCCACTGCGCCCCGTGCCCGAACACCACGACGTCACCGCGGTCGAGCGTGTGGTCCAGCCGGTTGACCAGGATGCGGTCGCCGATGTGCAGGCTGTTCTCCATCGACTGCGACGGGACGCCGAAGGGCTTGACGAGGAAGGCCTGCACGAGCGCCACGGCGAGGACGGCGACGACCACCTCGGTGAACCACGGGAGTCGACGCCGACGCTGCGGGGGCGGGCGCGTGCGGGCGCCGGCATCGGTCACGGCGCCACCCTAACGGGCGGGCCCACGGACGCTCGCGGCCCGGCGTCCCGTGAGTACCTGGCAAGCTCCTGAGAGGTCGCTGACAGATGGGCGGTCGTGACCCCTTCGGATCGGCCGGGCGGAACCGTACGGTGCCAACCGGGTGCCGACCGGCACTCGTCGTCTGCTGCGCAGGGCGCAGCGTCTGCCGTGAGGACCCTCATGCGAGACAACACATCCCATCGCCGCCGGCGCATCATCGCCGGTGTCGTCGGCACGGGGCTCGTCGCCTCGGCCGGCCTGGCCTTCGCGGGCCGCGGCGAGCTGAACGAGCAGTGGTTGAAGTTCCAGTGGCGTGACCGTCACTACAACGCGGCCGTCATGGAGAAGGCCCTGATGATCGCCGGGGGGAACCCGGCCGAAGTGCAGAACGAGTCGCGCGAGGCGGTCACGATCGCCGAGCAGTTCGCCCAGGCGCGCACCGCGCCCTCGGGCATCGTCGACTCCTCGGCCTACAGCACCGCCTACGGCCAGATCGGCAAGCTCGGCACCGTGGGCGGCGCCTGGAACGAGGTCACCAGGACCCCGTACAACGCCGACGACCCGCGCTACCGCGACTGGTACTCCAACTCCAGCGGCGGCGCGGGCCTGGTCACCGGCCGAATCACCGGTCTGGCGGCCGACCCGGGGGGCAAGTACGTGTACGCCGCGGGCGCCGACGGTGGCGTCTTCCGCAGCACCAACGCCGACGTCGCGGCCAAAAGCACCGGCAGCACGGCCCTGAAGCAGTCGGCCAACCCGGGCTGGACCCCCATCGCCGACCAGCTGCCCTCGCTCTCCGGCGGCGACCTCGAGCTCGCCAAGGACGGCTCGCTCTGGTTCTCCACCGGCGAGGCCAACACCGGCGGCACCTCCTACGTCGGCGCCGGGGTCTACCGTCTCGCCTCCCCGCGTACCGGCTCCTTCGCGACCACCGACAAGGTCGGCGGCAACGAGCTGGACTCGACCACCATCGGCCGTATCCGCCCCGGCGGTGACGGCCAGGTCTGGGCCGCCACCAACCGCGGCATCTGGTACCACTCCGGCTCGACGACCTCCGGCGCGTGGACCTTCGCGTTCGCGCCCAACATGGACTGGATGCCCGCGATCCCGGAGGCCGGCATCCCCGCGGGAGCCAACTGCCAGAACAACATCGACTGCGGCCCGACCAACGCGGCGTACAAGAACATCGTCAACGACATCGCCGTCGACCCCCGCAACCCCAAGCACGTGGTCGCGTCGATCGGCTGGCGCTCGGGTGACACCTACAACGGGTTCTACGAGACCAGCGACTACACCCAGGGTCCCCGTGGCTGGCACAAGGTGACGCCGGTCAAGGGGCAGATCCCGAACAACAACGACATCGGCTACACGACGTTCGCGTTCAGCAAGAAGGGCGACCGTCTCTACGCGATCGTCCAGCAGCCGAGCAAGATCAGCGGTTCGAGCAGCCTGATGGGCATCTTCGTCTCCAAGCAGGGCAAGCCCCAGGGGCCGTGGCAGAAGATCGCCGACGCCGCCGAGCTCCGTAACAGCGGGTCGGCCCTCTCCGGCGGCTACGACGTCGGTGTCCAGGCCTGGTACAACCAGTTCCTCACCGTCGACCCGAACAACGCCGACCACCTCTGGGCCGGGCTCGAGGAGGTCTTCGAGACCAAGAACGGCGGGACCAGCTGGAACACCCCGTCGCCGTACTGGAACTTCTACTTCCCGTGCTGGGGCCTCTCCGACGCGCAGAACTCCTGCCCGCTCGCCGGGCACCCCGACCAGCACTCGGTCGCGGTCGGCGGCAAGAACGTGTTCTTCGGCAACGACGGCGGTGTCTACCGCCGCCCCGTCAACGGCAGCGACAACGCCAACAAGAACGCCACCGACCTGGTGTCGCTCAACGACGGCACCAACGACTCGCTGCAGTACTACTCGGTCTCGGTGGGCAAGGACCTCGCCAACGGCGGCGTCGTGGTCTCCGGTGGCCTCCAGGACAACGGCGTCTCGAACCTGTTCCATGTCAACACCGACGGTACGAACGACGACCCGGCCGGGATGATGGGTAGCAACTTCGGTGGTGACGGGGCCGACGGCTTCGCCGACCCCCGCAACGGCTGCAACCAGGTGCAGGGCTACGTCTACCTGTCGATGAAGGTCACGAACAACTGCGCGGTCAACCCGGGCGCGCAGTCCGAGGCCGACGCGACGTCGCGGCTGCTCGACCCGAACGACCCGAACCCGCGGTTCATCGCTCCCGTCGACCGCGACCAGGTCAACGCCGACAACGCGATCTTCGGTGGACAGTACGTCTACACGGTCGAGAACGTGTGGAAGGCCCAGGACGCCGGCGACGTCAAGAAGGTCTTCGACAACGGCGCCGGGCACTCCTCGACGGCCGTCGCGATGGCCGACGGGGCCGGGTACACCGCGTGGTGTGGGCCGTGCAACAACGCCGGCTTCGCCCGTGGCATCTCGACCAACGTCCAGGAGGACGGGACCGTCGGGGAGTGGCACCAGCTCGACGTCTCGAGCCTGCCCAACCGGTACATCGCCGGGCTGTGGGTCGACCCGAAGACCGGCAGCCACGCGCTGGCCGCCATCAACGGGTTCTCCCGCCGCTTCACCGAGGGCCCCGGGGTCGGGCTCGGTCACCTCTACGAGACGAAGGACGCCGGCAAGACCTGGACCGACGAGTCCGGCAACCTGCCCGACGTCCCGGCCAACACCGTGAAGGTCCTGTCCGACGGGGCCACCGTGGTGGGCAGCGACCTGGGTGCCTTCTACCGGGCCGAGGGTGCCACCGACTGGAGCCGACTCGGCACCGGGCTTCCCCTCACGGTCGTCATGGACCTCGAGGCCGGCCCGGACGGCAACCTCTACGCCGCCACCCACGGGCGCGGCATCTGGAGCATCCCGCTCTCGAGCGTGGCCACGAGCTGATCTCCGCATCCCACCGACGGCGCGGTCCGCATCCTGCGGGCCGCGCCGTCGGCGTGCTGTGGTCGAATGAGAAGCCAGGCCGCAGCACCGCTCACGCCCCCGACCACCGACACGAAGGAGCCGCCCGGATGAAGTCCGGCATCGACACCGCCGCCATCGACGCCCGCGTGCGTCCCCAGGACGACCTCTTCGCCCACGCCAACGGCACCTGGCTCGCGACCACCGAGATCCCCGACGACCGCGGGCGCTACGGCACCTTCGACGTCCTGCGCGAGGCCGCCGACGAGCACGTGCGGGCGATCATCGACGAGGTCGCGGCCGGCTCGCCGGACCCCGGCACCGTGGCCGCCAAGGTCGGCGACCTGTACTCCGCCTTCATGGACCACGAGCGCGTCGAGCGCCTCGGCGCCGAGCCACTGCGGGGCGACATCGAGCGGGTCACCCAGGTGCGCGACGCCTCCGGGGTGCTGGGCCTGCTGGGCTCGCTCTCGCGCGACGGCGTCGAGGGGCTCGTCCAGCCCTACGTCAACACCGACGACCGCGACCCCGACCGCTACGTCGTCTACCTCCAGCAGGCCGGCATCGGGCTCCCTGACGAGTCGTACTACCGCGAGGAGCAGTACGCCGAGCTACGGGCGGCCTACACCGCCCACGTCGGCCGGATGCTGTCGCTGGTCGCCTGGCCGGGCGCCGAGGCCGCCGCCGAGCGCGTCATGGCCCTCGAGACCCGCATCGCCGCCGGCCACTGGGACACGGTGAGCAACCGCGACCCGGTGAAGACCTACACCCTGCTCGACCGCGACGGCCTGCGCCGGCTCTGCCACATCGACTGGTCGGCCTACCTCCAGGGGATGGGGGCGCCCGAGGCCGCGTTCGACGCCGTCGTCGTCCGCCAGCCCGACCACCTCCGCTCGGTGGAGGCCGCGCTGGCGGAGGTGCCGATCGAGACGTGGCGCGACTGGCTCGTCTGGCAGCTCGTGCACGCGCACGCGCCCTACCTGTCCTCGGCCTTCGTCGACGAGAACTTCGACTTCTACGGCCGGACCCTCTCGGGGGTGCCCACCCTGCGCGAGCGGTGGAAGCGCGGCGTCAGCCTGGTCGAGGGTGCCATGGGGGAGGCCGTGGGCCGGCTGTACGTCGAGCGGCACTTCCCGCCGCACGCCAAGGCGCGGATGGTCGAGCTGGTCGCGAACCTCGTCGAGGCGTTCCGGCAGAGCCTGTCGTCGGTGCCGTGGATGGGGCCGGCCACCCGGGCCGAGGCCCTGGCCAAGCTCGACCGGTTCACCCCCAAGATCGGCTACCCCGACGTCTGGCGCGACTACTCCGCGCTCGAGGTCGACCCCACCGACCTGCTGGGCAACGTCAAACGCGCCACCGCCTTCGAGGTCGACCGCAACCTCGGCAAGCTCGGCGGCCCGGTCGACCGCCACGAGTGGTTCATGACCCCGCAGACGGTGAACGCCTACTACAACCCCGGGATGAACGAGATCGTCTTCCCCGCCGCCATCCTGCAGCCGCCGTTCTTCGACGTCGAGGCCGACGACGCGGTCAACTACGGCGGCATCGGGGCGGTCATCGGCCACGAGATCGGGCACGGTTTCGACGACCAGGGCTCGCAGTTCGACGGCCGCGGCGAGCTGCGCAACTGGTGGACCGAGGAGGACCGCACCGCGTTCCAGGCTCGCGCCGACGCGCTCATCGCGCAGTTCGCGACCCTGGAGTCGCGCGACGCCCCCGGCCGGCCCGTCAACGGCGCGCTGACCGTCGGCGAGAACATCGGCGACCTCGGCGGGCTCACCATCGGCTACTCCGCCTACCGCATCGCGCTCGGCGACCAGCCGGCGCCCGAGCTCGACGGGCTCACCGGCGCCCAGCGCTTCTTCCTGGGCTGGGCTCGGGTGTGGTGCGGCAAGGCGCGCACCGCCGAGGCCGAGCGGCTGCTGGCCATCGACCCGCACAGCCCGATGGACCTGCGGGCCAACGCCGTGCGCAACCTCGACGAGTTCCACGACGCCTTCGGCGTGGTCGAGGGCGACGGCCTGTACCTGCCTCCCGACGAGCGGGTGCGCATCTTCTGAGGGGGCTCGGGGCGCCGGAGTTGGGCGCGGCGCCCCGGCCTTGACAGGATGACCGGGTGACCGAGTCGCTCATGACCTATGTCGGCATCGCCGTCGCCGTCCTCGTCGTCGTCGGGGGGGTGATCCTGGGGCTGCTGCGCGGGCGCGGCCGCGCCTCCGTCGAGGACGAGCGTGAGGCCCCGCCCCTGCCGGGCTCGCCCGGCCCCAGCGACGCCGACCTCGCGCCGGACGGCTCGATCGGCACCATCGAGCATCCCGGCGAAGTGGTCGAGGAGGAGCCCGAGGTCGTCGCGGCCCCGGCGCCGGCTCCGTCGGTCGAGACCCCGGAGGCGCCCGCCGGCCGGCTGCGCCGCCTCCGGGCCCGGCTGGCCCGCTCGAACTCCGCCCTCGGCAAGGGCCTGCTGGCGCTGCTCGCGGGTGGCTCGCTCGACGAGGCAGGGTGGGAGGAGGTCGAGGACACCCTCCTGGCCGCCGACCTCGGCGTCGCCGCGACCACCGAGCTGGTGGCTGCGCTGCGCACCCGGGTCGCCGTCGAGGGCGCCACCGACGAGGCGAGCGTGCGGCGGATGCTGCGCGAGGAGCTGCTCCGGCTGGTCGACCCCTCCATGGACCGCTCGCTCGCCGACGACCGCGTCGACGGCCGGCCCGCCTGCATCCTGGTCGTCGGGGTCAACGGCACCGGCAAGACCACCACCGTGGGCAAGCTGGCCCGCGTGCTGGTGGCGCAGGACAAGGACGTCGTGCTCGGGGCGGCCGACACCTTCCGCGCGGCGGCCGCCGACCAGCTCGAGACCTGGGGCGGTCGGGTCGGGGTGCCGACCATCCGTTCCGAGCGTGACGGCGCCGACCCGGCGGCCGTGGCGTTCGACGCCGTGAAGGCCGCGGCCGAGCTCGAGGCCGATGTCGTCATCGTCGACACCGCGGGGCGCCTGCAGAACAAGGTCGGGCTGATGGACGAGCTCGGCAAGGTCAAGCGCGTCATCGAGAAGCAGAGCCCGGTCGACGAGGTGCTGCTCGTCCTCGACGCCACCACGGGCCAGAACGGGATGCGCCAGGCCGAGGTCTTCGGGGAGGTCGTCGGCATCACCGGCATCGTGCTGACCAAGCTCGACGGCACGGCCAAGGGCGGCATCGTCGTGGCCGTGCAGCGCGGGCTCGGCGTGCCGGTCAAGCTCGTCGGACTGGGGGAGGGGCCCGATGACCTCGCGCCCTTCGACCCCGAGGCCTTCGTCGACGCCATCCTCGACTAGCGGCCGTCGCGAGGTCGCGGGTCAGAGCGAGCAGGCGGGGGTGCCCCCGGGCAGCCGGCTGCGGTGCGCGGCCACCCAGCGGTAGGCCACCCCGGCCAGCGCGTTGACCCCGGGCGCCAGCAGGAGCACGCCCACCGGCCGCACCCATGACCGGCACGAGCGCAGGCAGCGCGCCACGGCGTCCTGCGCCGAGGACGCCCGCCCGTCGGCGCCCACCCACTGCAGGGCCTCGGTGCAGCGCTCCGGGGTCAGGCCGTACGCGGGGAGGTCGGCCCGCTGCCACGGCAGCACCGCGAAGTCACCGGGAGCGCGGCGCAGCCGCTCGACCACGCCGACCGCGCTCGTGCAGAACGCGCAGTCGCCGTCGAAGAGCAGGACGGGGCGCGGTGGGGTCATGCCACCCAGGGTCGCACGGCCCCGGGGTCTCACCATGCGGGACCACCCCCGGCACGAAACGCGATGCTTACCCCGGGGGCGCTACCGAAACATCGGCGTAACCCGGCGCGGCAGGGAGTGAAACCGGGCCACAGGACAGTACGGACCCATGAGCACGACACTCGTCCCCATGGCAGCGGCGGCGGAGACCCTCGACTACGCGTCGACCGGCTTCGTCATCATCTGCGCGTCCCTCGTCCTTCTCATGACCACCCCCGGCCTCGCACTCTTCTACGGTGGTCTCACCCGGGCCACGTCGGTCCTGAACATGATGATGATGTCCTTCGGCGCCATGGGCGTCGTCGGGGTCGTCTACATCCTGTGGGGCTACTCGATGTCCTTCGGCACCGAGAACCTCGGCGTCATCGCCAACCCGTTCCAGAAGTTCGGCCTCGCCGACATGGAACCGATCTACAACAGCTTCGGCTACGAGGGCTACGGGAACATCCCCGAGCTCGCGTTCGTGGCCTTCCAGCTGACCTTCGCGGTCATCACCGTGGCGCTGATCAGCGGCGCCGTCGCCGACCGCGTCAAGTTCTCGACCTGGCTGGTCTTCGCCCCGATCTGGGTGACCTTCGCGTACTTCCCGATCGCGCACATGGTCTGGGGCGGCGGCATCCTCGGTGCGGCCGGCGACAGCATCTCCGGCGTGCTGTTCGGCGCCACCGACGGGGTGGCCGACGTCGCGCCCATCGACTTCGCGGGCGGCACCGTCGTCCACATCAACGCCGGGATGGCGGGCCTGGTGCTCGCGCTCGTCGTCGGCACCCGGGTCGGCTTCGGGAAGATCCCGATGCGCCCCCACAACGTGCCGCTCGTCATGATCGGCGCCGGCCTGCTGTGGTTCGGCTGGTTCGGGTTCAACGCCGGCTCCGAGCTGGCGCCCGACGGCACCGCCGCCTTGGTCTGGGTCAACACCACCGCCGCCACCTGCGCGGCCATGATCGGCTGGCTCCTCGTCGAGAAGCGGCGCGACGGCCACGCCACCTCCGTCGGTGCCGCGTCCGGTGTCGTCGCCGGCCTGGTGGCCATCACTCCCGCCTGCGGCGCCCTCTCGCCCGTCGGCTCGATCATCCTCGGCGTGGTCGCCGGTGGCCTGTCCGCGCTCGCGGTGGGCCTGAAGTACCGCTTCGGCTTCGACGACAGCCTCGACGTCGTCGGCGTCCACCTCGTCGCCGGCCTCTGGGGCACCATCGGCGCCGGCCTGCTCGCCACGTCCACCGGCCTGTTCTACGGTGGCGGCATCCGGCAGACCGTCGTCCAGGTCATCGTCGCCCTGGCGACCGTCGTCATCTCGGGTGTCGTCACCCTCGTCATCGCCCTGGCCCTGAAGGCGACGATGGGCTGGCGCGTCTCGGAGGACGTCGAGGTCTCCGGCATCGACCAGGACGAGCACGCCGAGTCCGCCTACGAGCTCGCGACCCGCGGCGGTCGGATCGGCGGGGCGTCCGCGCCGCCACGGCCCCGCACCACCGTCAGCGACCAGAGCCACGACCTCGAAGGAGCCCAGTGATGAAGCTCGTCACCGCCATCATCAAGCCGCACCAGCTCGACGAGGTGAAGGAGGCCCTCGAGGCCTTCGGCATCCAGGGCATGACCGTCAGCGAGGCCCAGGGCTACGGCCGCCAGCGCGGGCACAGCGAGGTCTACCGCGGCGCGGAGTACACCGTCGACTTCGTCCCCAAGACCCGCCTCGAGGTGCTCGTCGACGACATGGACGCCGGCTCCGTGGTCGATGTGGTCCTCAAGGCGGCGCAGACCGGCCGCATCGGTGACGGGAAGGTCTGGGTGACGCCCGTCGAGGACGTCGCCCGGGTCCGCACCGGAGAGCGCGGGGTCGAGGCGATCTGAGGATGGCGACCTCCTCGAGCGACATCGGCTCCCGGAGGCTCGACCTGGCCGGCACCCGCGACTTCGCCGTCGCGGGGGCCGGCCGGTCGCGCCGGGCCGCCCTGTCGGCCTTCAACCGTGAGTGGCTGGCCGAGGTGTGGGCGGCCGCGACCGGTGGGGCGCGCCTCGAGGGGGTTGCCCTGGCTGCCGTCGGGAGCCTGGGCCGCGCCGATGCCGGGCCGCTGTCCGACTACGACCTGGTGCTGCTGCACTCCGAGCGGTCGATGCCCGCCAAGGACCTCACCGCCCTGGCCGACCGCGTCTGGTACCCGATCTGGGACGCCGGGGTGCGCCTCGACCACAGCGTCCGCACCGTCACCCAGTGCCGGCAGGTGGCGGCCTCCGACCTGACGGCCGCCGTGGGGCTGCTCGACCTGGCGCACCTGGCGGGTGATGCGGACCTGGTGGCCGCGGCCCGCTCCACGGTGGCCCACGACTGGCGCGGCAACGCCCGCAAGCGGTTGCCGCAGCTGGTCGAGGCCCTCGGCGCGCGGCACGCCCGCCAGGGCGACCTCGCACAGTCGATCGAGCCCGAGCTGAAGGAGTCGCACGGCGGGCTGCGCGACATGACCGTCCTCACCGCCCTCGCGGAGGCCTGGCTCGCCGACCGCCCGCACGGCGGGGTGGATGCCGCGCACGCGCTCCTGCTCGACGTGCGCGATGCCGTGCACGTCGTGACCGGTCGGGGCCGCGACCGGCTCGGCCGGGAGGACCACGACGCCGTCGCCGCGCTGCTCGGCCACCCCGACGCCGATGACCTGCTGACCGCCGTCTCGGGTGCCGGCCGGACCATCGCCTACGCCCTCGACGGCACCGTGCGCCGCGCCGGGCAGTCGCAGCGCGCTCGCACCCTGCGGGTGGGCCCCCGTCGCCCGCAGATGACCCCGCTCGGCCACGGCCTGTTCGCCAGCGACGGCGAGGTCGTGCTCGGCTCGTCGCGTCTGGCCGAGACCGACGCCACGATGCCGCTGCGGGCCGCGGTGGTCGCCGCCCGCGCGGGTCTGCCCATCGCGCCCGCCACGCTGGACAACCTCGCGGCCGGCGCGCCCGACCTCCCCACCCCGTGGCCGGCGAACGCCCGGGACCTGCTCGGCGACCTGCTGGCGTCCGGCGCCGGGCTGGTCACCGTGTGGGAGGGGCTCGACCAGGTGGGCATCGTGGAGCGGTGGCTGCCCGAGTGGGCCGCCGTCCGCTCGCGACCCCAGCGCAGCGCCGTGCACCGCCACACCGTCGACCGGCACCTGGTCGAGACCGTGGTTCGGGCCGCCGGGCTGGTGCGCCGTACCTCGCGCCCCGACCTGCTGCTGGCCGCGGCCCTGCTGCACGACATCGGCAAGGTCCGCGGCGCCCACGACCACTCGGTCACCGGCGCCGAGACCACCCGCGGGGCCGCGACCCGCTGGGGCTTCGCGCCGCCCGATGTCGAGGTGCTGGTGACCCTGGTGCGCGAGCACCTGACCGTCATCGAGCTCGCCACCCGCCGCGACCACCAGGACCCCGCCACCGTCGACGCCGCCATCGCCGCGGTCGACGGCGACCGCGAGGTCCTCGAGCTGCTGCTGGCCCTCACGGAGGCCGACGCCTCCGCCGCCGGCGCCTTGGCCTGGACCGACTGGCGCGCCACGCTGCTCGAGCAGCTGGCGGTCGCGGTCCGCGCCCGGCTCGACGCCCCGCGCCCGGTCACCGACCCGGCCCGCCCCGCCGCCTCCACCGGCCCCACCGGCCACGACGGCCCCGTGGGCGGCACGGCGGCCGGTTGGCACCTCGACGGGGACCTCGTCGCGTCGGTGCGCGCGGGGGAGCCCGACGTACGCGTCGTCTCCGGCGGCGGGTCGCACCGCCTCGACATCCTCGACCTCGACCGGGTCGGGCTCTTCGCCGACACCGCGGGCCTGCTGGCCGCCGAGGGGCACACCGTGCGCACGGCCATCCTGCGGACCGTCGATGGCGTGGCTGCCGACGAGTGGCACGTCGAGTCCCCGAGCGGCGCCGTGCCCGACCCCGAGCGGATCGTGCGCGGGCTCTCCCGGCTGGCCCGTGGCGACCGCACCCCGCTGCAGACCCTCGACCGGCGGCGTGCCCACCACGGGCGGCCGTCGGGCGAGTCGGGCCTGGGCTCGCCCGGGCAGGCGCGGGCCCTCGTGGTCCCGGGTGCCAGCTCGGAGGCCACCGTGCTCGAGGTGCGCGCCCAGGACCGGCCGGGGCTGCTGCACGAGCTCGGCGCCGCCCTGGCGCGGGCCGGCATCTCGGTGCGCTCGGCCCACATCGCCACCTACGCGGGGCAGACGCTGGACACCTTCTACCTGACCGGCGCCGACGGGCGGCCGCTGCCTCCGGCCCGGGTGGGGCAGGCGGTCAGCCTCGTGATCGACACCTGCGACGGCATCACGCCCGCCTGACCCCCAGCCACCGCGAACGTGTGTGAAGAGCGTCGGCATCCCGAGGTTCTTCACACACGTTCGAGGTGGGGACGCGGCGTCGTTAGGCTGTCCCGGTGTTCACCAGCCTGTCCGACCGCCTGACCGAGACCTTCCGCAACCTGCGGACCAAGGGCCGCCTCAGCGAGTCCGACGTCAACCGGACCGTCCGCGACATCCGGCTCGCGCTGCTCGACGCCGATGTCGCCCTGCCCGTGGTCAAGGCCTTCACGACCAGTGTGCGCGACCGCGCGCTCGGCTCCGAGGTCAGCGAGGCGCTCAACCCGGCGCAGCAGGTCGTCAAGATCGTCAACGAGGAGCTCGTCGGCATCCTCGGCGGCGAGACCCGCGGCATCCGGTTCGCGAAGCAGCCCCCGACCGTCATCATGCTCGCGGGCCTCCAGGGCTCGGGCAAGACCACCCTCGCGGGCAAGCTCGGCCACTGGCTCAAGGAGCAGGGCCACACCCCGCTCCTGGTCGCCGCCGACCTGCAGCGCCCCAACGCCGTCACCCAGCTCGAGGTCGTCGGCCAGCGTGCCGGCGTGCCGGTCTTCGCGCCCGAGCGCGGCAACACCGCCGGCCACGACGTCGTCGGCGGAGCCGTCGAGGGCACCCGCTCGCACGGCGACCCGGTGGCCGTCTCGCGGGCCGGCATCGAGCAGGCGCGCGCCCGCCAGCACGACGTCGTCATCGTCG
Source organism: Nostocoides sp. Soil756 (assembly GCF_001428065.1). Lineage (GTDB taxonomy): Bacteria > Actinomycetota > Actinomycetes > Actinomycetales > Dermatophilaceae > Phycicoccus. The sequence goes on along the minus strand of NZ_LMSE01000003.1, from coordinate 243,798 downwards.
ACACCGCCGGCCGCCTCGCCGTCGACGCCGACCTGATGCAGCAGGCCGCCGACATCCGCGCCGCGATCCAGCCCGACGAGGTCCTGTTCGTCATCGACGCGATGATCGGCCAGGCGGCCGTCGAGACCGCCGAGGCCTTCCTCGAGGGCGTCGACCTCACCGGCGTCGTCCTCTCCAAGCTCGACGGCGACGCCCGCGGTGGCGCGGCGCTGTCGGTGGCGTCGGTCACCGGCCGCCCGATCATGTTCGCCTCCACGGGCGAGGGCGTGAAGGACTTCGAGGTCTTCCACCCCGACCGGATGGCCTCGCGCATCCTCGACATGGGCGACGTGCTCACCCTCATCGAGCAGGCCGAGCGGGCCTTCGACCGCACCCAGGCCGCCGAGATGGAGCGCAAGTTCCTCGCCGCCGAGGACTTCACCTTCGACGACTTCCTCCAGCAGATGGCGGCCATCAAGAAGATGGGCTCGCTGAAGTCGATCCTCGGGATGATGCCGGGCATGGGCCAGATGAAGGCCCAGCTCGACAGCTTCGACGAGCGCGAGTTCGACCGGGTCGAGGCCATGGTCCGTTCGATGACCCCGTTCGAGCGCAACCACCCCAAGCAGATCAACGGCTCGCGCCGGGCCCGCATCGCCAAGGGCTCGGGCGTCTCCACCTCCGAGGTCAACGGGCTCCTCGAGCGCTTCGGCGAGGCGCAGAAGATGATGAAGCAGCTCGCCAAGGGCGGCGGCATCCCGGGGATGCCGGGCCTGCCCGGGATGGGCTCGGGGCCGGGCAAGCGCGGCAAGCAGCAGCCCCAGCGCAAGAAGTCCAAGTCGGGCAACCCCGCCAAGCGGGCGGCCGAGGAGCGCGCGGCGGCCCAGCGGCCGGCGTCGTCCCCGTCGGGGTCGAGCTTCGGCGGCGGCCCGGCCGGTGGTGTCGACCCGGCCGCGCTCGACCCGGCCCAGCTGCCGAAGGGCTTCGAGAAGTTCCTCGGGAAGTGAGCGGCCAGCCCGCCGGGCTGCACACCCTGGGGGTCGGCACCGACGGCCCGCGGATCGCGTTCCTGCACGGGCTGTTCGGCCAGGGGCGCAACTGGACGCAGGTCGCGAAGGCGCTCGCGGGGCCCGCCGGCACCGAGGCGCGGGCCCTGCTGCTCGACCTGCCCGACCACGGCCGCTCGCCCTGGTCGGCGGAGTTCTCGTACCGGGCGTACGCCGACGCCGTGGCGGCCACCCTCGAGGCGACGGCACCGGGGGAGCAGTGGGTCGTGGTGGGCCATAGCCTCGGCGGCAAGGTCTCGATGGTGCTGACGCTCACCCATCCCGAGCTCGTCGCCAGCCTGGTCGTCGTCGACATCGCCCCCAAGGGGTACGGCAGCCTCGACCGGTTCACCGGCTACATCGACGAGATGCGGGCCCTGCCGCTGGGCGAGCTGACCAGCCGGGCCGACGCCGAGGCCCGCTTCCGCGAGACCGACCCCGGGGTGAAGGCCTTCCTCCTGCAGAACCTGCGCCGCTCGGGCACCGAGTGGTCGTGGCAGGCCAACCTCGACCTCGTGCGCGCCGACGCCGAGCGCGGGCCGGGCTCGCTCATCGCCGGTTTCCCCGACCTCCACGGTGCCTCGTGGGACGGGCCGGTGGTGTGGCTGGCGGGGGCCGAGTCCGAGTACGTCCGCGACGACGACGTCCCCGCCATGCGCGCACTCTTCCCCCGGACCCGGCTGGTGCGAGTGCGCAGGGCCGCGCACTGGGTGCACACCGACGCCCCGGAGGTGGTCGTCGAGACCCTGCGCCGCGTCCTGCGGGCGGTCGACCAGGGCCCCGCGGCCTGAGCGCCCGACCCCTGGGCACCGCGTGGCCCGAGGGCCATAATCGGGCCCATGAGCACGGGCCAGGACCCGGTCGCCCGGGTGCGGGCGACGTTCGACGCGGTCGCCGACGACTACGACCAGAGCGGCGTAGCGTTCTTCGGCCCGGCGGCCCTCGGCCTGCTGGAGGCCCTCGCCCCGCAGCCCGGTGAGCGGGCGCTCGACATCGGGTGCGGCCGGGGCGCGGTGACCACCGGGCTCGCCCGCGCGGTCCTCCCGACCGGAACGGTCGAGGCGGTCGACCTCAGCGCGGCGATGGTCGCGCACACCAGCGCCCTCCTCGCCCGCGAAGGGCTCGACGCCCGGGTGCGGGTGATGGACGCCGTCGACCCGGACCTGCCCGCCGGGTCCTTCGACGTCGTCGCGTCGGCGCTGGTCCTGTTCTTCCTCCCGGACCCCGCCGCGGCGCTCGCCCGCTGGGTGCGGCTGCTGGCACCGGGCGGCCGGATCGGCCTCACGACGTTCGGGGCCGAGCACCCCGCGGCCGCCGAGGTCAACGCGCTGTTCCGCCCCTGGCTGCCCCCGGCCATGCTCGACCCCAAGGCGATGGGGCCGGACGACCCGTTCGCGAGCGATGCCGGGATGGAGGCCCTGCTCCGGGGCGCTGGGGCCGTCGACGTCCGCACGGTGACCCGCCGGGTCCCGGTGGTCTACGGCGACGTCGAGGGCTGGAAGGCGTTCTCGATGAGCACGGGCCAGCGGATGATGTGGTCCCTCGTGCCCGAGGCCGAGCGCGACGGGCTGCTTGCTCGCGCCGCGGACATCCTCGACGGCGCGCGGGACGAGACCGGGCGGGTCGTGAGCTGGCAGGACATGCGCTACACCGTGGGGTGGGCCCCGGCGGCGTAGCGGGACGGGGGGCGGCCCCGTCGCTAGGGTCGGTCCATGGCATCGGTGCTGCACCTCACGGGTCCCGTCCTCCTCGGTCGTGACGAGGAGGCCCCCGAGGCCTGGGTGCTGGATGGGCGCATCACGTTCGAGCGGCCCGTCGGGGACCACGACGTGACCACGCTCGACGGCTGGGTGCTGCCGGGCCTGGTCGACGCCCACTGCCACATCGGGCTCGACGCGCACGGGGCGGTCGACCGGCCCACGACCGAGGCCCAGGCCGTGCGTGACCGCGACGCCGGCGCCCTCCTCATCCGCGACGCCGGGTCGGCCGCCGACACCCGGTGGGTCGACGACCGGCCCGACCTGCCCCGCATCATCCGGGCCGGCCGCCACATCGCCCGCCCCCGGCGCTACATCCGCAACTTCGCCTGGGAGGTCGAGCCGGACGGCCTGGTCGAGCGCGTCCGGCTCGAGGCCCGCGCCGGCGACGGATGGGTCAAGCTGGTCGGCGACTGGATCGACCGCGACGCCGGCGACCTCACCCCGTGCTGGCCCGCCGACGTGCTGGCCGAGGCCGTGGCCGCCGCGCACGAGGAGGGCGCGCGTGTCACGGCCCACTGCTTCGGCGAGCAGAGCCTGGACGACCTCGCGGCGGCCGGCACCGACTGCGTCGAGCACGCGACAGGGCTGATCCCCGACAGCATCGAGGCCTTCGCCCGGCAGGGCATCGCCATCGTGCCGACGCTGGTCAACATCGACACCTTCCCGCGCATCGCCGAGCCGGCCCGCGAGAAGTTCCCGGCCTACCACCGGCACATGCTCGACCTTTACGCCCGCCGGTACGAGACGGTGGCCGCGGCCCGCGAGGCGGGGGTCCACGTCTACGTCGGCACCGACGCCGGGGGCTCGTTGCCGCACGGGCTGGTCGGGCAGGAGGTGGAGCGGCTCACCCGGTGCGGCTTCTCGGCGCTGGAGGCCCTGGATGCCGCCACCTGGGGTGCGCGCGCGTGGCTGGGCCGTCCGGGGCTGGGGGAGGGGGAGGAGGCAGACCTCGTCGTGTACCCCTCCGACCCGCGCGAGGACGTCGGGGTGCTGGCCCACCCCACCCTGGTCGTGGTGCGGGGACGCGCCGTCGGCTGACGGCTCAGCCGCGCGGCGCCCCCGTGTCCAGGGTGTCCTCGAGCGCGGCCAGCTCACGGTCGAGCCCGTCGCGCTCGGCCCGGTGTGCCCGCACCGACCACGCCACAGCGGCGCCCCAGGCGAGGTACAGCACGGCGTAGACGAGCCAGCGCGCGCCGTCCGACGCGCCGACCCAGTCGCTCGTGAGGAGGGTGCGGCTGTTGGTCAGCACGATGACGCCCCCGACGGCCGAGCCGAGGACCCGGGGCGGCACCCTCCGCACCAGCCAGGCCGCGATGGGCGCTGCGACGAGGCCGCCGGCGAGCAGCGCCACGACCCATCGGATGTCGATGTCCTGCGAGCCGAGCGCGACGAGGAAGCCGGCGCTGGCGGCGACCGACACGAGGAACTCGCTGGTGTCGATCGAGCCGACGACCCGGCGGGGCTCCAGGCGGCCGCTCGCGAGGATCGCGGGCGTACCGACCGGCCCCCAGCCGCCCCCGCCGGTGGAGTCGACGAAGCCGGCGACGAGGCCGAGGGGGGCGAGGAAACGGCTGCGCAGGGGGGAGCCCAGACGGTCCCGCCGCAGGCCCCGGACGGTGAAGCGGACCAGCACGTACGTGCCGAGGGCGAGCAGGATCAGTGACATGACCGGGGCCGCGACCGAGGTGTCGAGGCTCGAGAGGAAGGTCGCGCCGGCGAACGCGCCGACCGCGCCCGGGATGCCGATGCGGACGACGACCCCCCAGTCGACGTTGCCGAACTTCCAGTGGGAGGCGCCGGAGGCCAGCGTGGTGCCGATCTCGGCGAGATGGACGGTGGCCGAGGCGGCGGCCGGGTTGGTGCCGATCGCCAGCAGCAGGGTGGTGGAGGTGACGCCGTACGCCATCCCGAGGGAGCCGTCGACGAGCTGGGCGCCGAGCCCCACGAGGGCGAGGAGGACGAGCTTGCGGATGGGAGCTCCCAGGATTCGGTGGTCCCGTGGACGGGACACGCAGAACCCAAGTTTGCTTATGCATAACCAAATGTAACGTTATGTCTCGCATCGTGGATGCCCACCCGGCCTCGCCCGATTCGGCAGCCGGTGCCCGCTCTGGCAGAATGGCGGGCTGTACCCGTCCGGCCGAGCATTCCAGCTCAGCACGGACCGGACGCCTACACCGAGCATCCGGCCCCCCGCACGCACCGTGCGGTCTCGCCGCGCTCACGATGCACCAGGAGACCACACCGTGGCCGTCAAGATCCGCCTCAAGCGCATGGGCAAGATCCGCGCTCCGTTCTACCGCGTCGTCGTCATGGACTCCCGCACCAAGCGGGACGGCCGGGCGATCGAGGAGATCGGCAAGTACCACCCCACCGAGGAGCCCTCGGTCATCCAGATCGACAGCGAGCGGGCCCAGTACTGGCTCGGCAACGGCGCCCAGCCCACCGAGGCCGTCGCCGCCCTGCTGAAGATCACCGGTGACTGGCAGAAGTACAAGGGCGAGCCCGGCACCGAGGGCACCCTGCGCGTCGCCGCGCCGAAGACCTCCAAGAAGGAGCTCTACGAGGCCGCGGTCGCCGCTGCCGGCAAGACCTCCGACGACGGCTCCGGGGCCACCACCCCGAAGAAGCGCGCCGCCAAGGCCGCCGCCGAGGAGCCCAAGGTCGAGGAGCCGAAGGCCGAGGAGGCCAAGGTCGAGGAGACCCCGGCCGCCGCCGACACCGACTCCGGTGCCGCCGCCACCGACAGCACCGACGTCGACGCGGACGCCGCGGGCGAGAAGGCCTGACCGTGCTCGAGGAGGCTCTCGAGCACCTCGTCACGGGCATCGTCGACCACAAGGACGAGGTCCAGGTCCGTCGGCGTGACCGCGGGCGGGGCGAGCTGCTCGAGGTGCGCGTGCACCCCGAGGACCTCGGCCGCGTCATCGGGCGCTCCGGTCGCACCGCGAGTGCCCTGCGCACCGTGATGGGCGCCCTCTCGGGTGGCCGTCAGATCCGCATCGACATCGTCGACACCGACCGGGTCCGCTGACTCGCGTCCCCCACGGCGGGGTGTGCCGGGAGGAGGCTCCCCGGGGCACCCCGCCGTCGTCGTCCCCGAGGAGGAGACCGTGAGCGACCAGGTCGTGCTGGCCCGGATCGGCAAGCCCCACGGGCTGCGCGGTGAGGTCACCGTGCGCCTGCACACCGACGACCCCGAGCGGCGCTTCGCCGACGGCACCGTGCTGGCCACCGAGGCCGACCCCGGCACCGGGGTCCCGCGAGCCCTCACCATCCGCTCCACGCGGGTGCACCAGGGCGTGTGGCTGCTCGCCTTCGAGGAGATCCCCGACCGCACCGGCGCCGAGGGCCTGCGCGGCACCCGCCTGGTCATCGACGCCGCCGAGCTCGGTGCGGCGAGCGACGACGACCCCGACACCTTCGCCGAGGACGACCTGGTGGGGCTGGCCGTCGTCGACCCTGCCGGTGAGTCCCTCGGCGAGGTCGTCGGTCTCGTGCTGGGCGCCGCCCAGGACCGCCTGGTCGTGCGCCTGGCCGACGGCCGCCAGGGGCAGGTGCCCTTCGTGGCCGCGCTCGTCCCCGAGGTCGACATCGGCGGGGGGCGCCTTGTCCTCGACGCACCCGCCGGGTTGTTCGACCTCGAGGCCTGAGCCGTGCGCCTGGACGTCGTCTCGATCTTCCCCGAGTACCTCACCCCCCTCGACCTGTCGCTGATCGGCAAGGCCCGGCGCGACGGCCTCCTCGACCTGCACGTGCACGACCTGCGGGCGTTCACCACCGACCGGCACCACACCGTCGACGACAGCCCGTTCGGTGGAGGCGCCGGGATGGTGATGAAGCCCGAGCCCTGGGCCGCCGCGCTCGAGCACGTCGTGGCCGAGGGCGCGGGCGCCGGGGGTGCCGAGCCCCACGCCGACGTGCCGCACCTGCTGGTCCCCGGGCCGGGCGGGGTGCCGTTCACCCAGGCGATGGCCCACCAGCTGGCCGCCGAACCGTGGCTGGCCTTCGCGTGCGGGCGCTACGAGGGCATCGACGAGCGCGTCTACGAGCACGCCGCCGAGCGGATGCCGGTCACGGTGGTCTCCCTCGGCGACTACGTGCTCAACGGGGGCGAGGTGGCCGTGCTCGCGGTCGTCGAGGCCGTCGCTCGGCTGCTGCCCGGGGTCGTGGGCAACGCCGCGTCCCTCGTCGAGGAGTCGCACGAGGGCGGGCTGCTCGAGTACCCGGTCTACACCCGCCCGGCGTCCTGGGTCGACGGTGACACCGTGCGCGACGTACCCGCCGTGCTGCTGTCCGGTGACCACGGCGCCATCGAGCGCTGGCGGCACGACGAGCGGGTGGCCCGGACCGCCGCCCGCCGTCCCGACCTGGTCGCCGCGGCCGCGACGGTGGGCGGGCTCTACGACCTCGACGTGACGGTGGCGGTGCCGGCCGACGCGCCGGAACTGCTGGTCCTGCAGCGCGCGTGCTGGATGCCGGAGGGCCGCGTGTCGGGCTCATGGCGCATCCCGCCGCTCGACGAGGAGCTCGACGACGTCGTGCGCGGCCTGGGGGAGTGGACCACGTGGGTCGTGCGGACGCCCGCGGCCGGTGGTGCGCCGGGCCGGCTCGTGGGGTCGGTGCGTGGCCGGCTCCGGCCCGGCGACCCCCACGTGTGGGAGTCGGGCCGGCTGATGGTGGCGCCCGACCTCCAGGGACGCGGGCTCGGGCGGGCGCTGCTCGAGCTGGCCGAGGCCGGTGCGCCCGCGACGGTCGACACCTTCTGGATCAACACCGGCCGGGTGAGCGAGGGCAACATCCGGCGGTACCGGCGAGCGGGCTACCGGCTGCTCCCGGGCGAGGGCAGCTTCCCGGGCAGCGTCGACCTCACCAAGCGTCGCCGCTGAGCTCCGCCGCGCCCCCAGCCCCCAGCCCCCAGCCGGTCCCATCCGCCCCACCCCTCCCGGCTTTTCGGGGTCACCCCGAAAAGTGCACCAGACAAGGGCTGCGAGGTCTTGTCTCGCGAACGAGCCGGGGTGCCGGCCTCGGGCGCGGTCGCCTCAGGGCCGCAGCGACTCCTTGAGGTCGGCCGGCAACAGCAGCCCCGCCCCGATGAGCCGCTCGGCGACCACCGCCGTCACGGTCTGGGCCGCCATGATGCCGACGAGCACCAGCACCTGGGCGGCCGCCGCCTGCGCGGGTGTCCCACCCCCCAGCAGCACCCCGATGAACGCCCCCGGCAGGGTCACGACCCCGGCGGTGCGCACCTGGTCCAGCCCCGGGACGAGGGCCTCGGGCACCCGGCGGTGGACGACCTCCTCGACCGCCTGTGCGCGGGTCAGCCCCAGCGAGAGGCCGGCCTCGTACTGGCCCTTCTCCTCACGCAGGGCGGCGAACGCCCGCCGGCAGGTGAGGGTGTGCCCGTTCATCGTGTTCCCGGCGATGATGCCGACCACCGGGATGAGCGCCAGCCCCGTGGGTGGCACCGTGCGGGTCGCCAGCACCACCACGACCACGGGCAGCAGGCCGGCCAGCATCGCCACCGTGGCCCACGGCCAGGCCGCCCGCGCGTCGACCCGGCGCACGGTGGTGACGACCGCGATCGTGAACATCACGACCAGGAGCAGCACCGACATCACGAGCGAGCGCACCACCGTGGTGATGACCAGCGCCGCCACCCCCAGCTGGGCGATCGCGCGCGCCATCGCGAGCACCGGCGACCCGGGCCCGGGCAGGCGCCCCACGACGTACCCCACGACCGTGACCCCGAGGAGGAGCACGACGGCCAGGGCGACGGGCAGGCCGGGGTCTATCGTCACGGGCGTCACGGTAGCCGCTGGATTTCGCCGCTCCCGTCACCCTCTGGCAGACTGGTGTGCTGCGACCCGTCGACGAACGGCCCCCGCCACAGGGGGAGTGCCCCGGACCCCGGTCCGACCCGGCATGAGGCCCGGTGGGTCGCCCCGAACGAACCAGTGCACCACCGACATGCGCGGATGACCTGTGGCAGCCCGCGAGAAAGCGACACCGTCATGCAGCGTTTCGACGAGCTCGACCACGCATCCCTCAAGTCCGACATCCCCGCGTTCCGCGCCGGTGACACGGTCAACGTCCACGTGAAGGTCGTCGAGGGCACGCGCTCGCGCATCCAGGTCTTCAAGGGCGTCGTCATCCGCCGCCACGGTGGTGGCGTCGGCGAGACCTTCACCGTCCGCAAGGTCTCCTTCGGCGTCGGCGTCGAGCGGACCTTCCCGCTGCACACCCCGATCATCGACCACATCGAGGTCGTCACCCGCGGTGACGTGCGGCGCGCGAAGCTGTACTACCTGCGCGACCTGCGCGGCAAGGCCGCCAAGATCAAGGAGAAGCGGGACACCCCGGCCAACGCCTGAGGGTGACCCCGTCCCCGGGCCGTGGCGTCCGGGTGGGGAGGCTACCCTCGAGCGGGTGACGGCCCCCCTGCGCACCGACCCGGTGTCCGCCCCTGTGGCGAGCGCCGGGTCGCGCCGTCCCCGGGTGCTGGTCACCATCGCCCTCGGGCTCCTGGTCGCGGCCCTCGTCCGCGGCTTCGTGCTCGAGTCCTATGTCGTCCCCTCGGCCGCCTCCGCGCCGACCTTCGAGCCAGGAGACCGTGTGCTCGTCCTGAAGACCGACCGCAGCACCGACGCCGGGGGGACCGTCCTGGTCGAGGAGGCCGACGGCTCCCACCGACTTCTCCCGTCGGCGGAGGCGGCAGGGGGGAGTGGGCAGGTGGTCGGCACCGTCGTGTGGCGCTTCTGGCCACTGGGGCGTCTCGGCAGCGTGGATGCCGCGAGCCACGGGGACACGGCCCTCCCCGGGTCGCTCTCGTGAGCGCCCGCGAGCACGCTCGCGACGGCGTCGACGAACCGCGACCCGGCTCTCACGCCTCCGGTGAGCCGGTGTCCGGCTCGGAGCCCCGCGGGACCGCGCCCGACGGGGCGTCGGTCGCCTCCGTCGGCCGCTGGGTCGGCTCGGCCGTCAAGGAGGTCGTGCTCGTCCTCGTGATGGCGATGGTCCTCTCCTTCGTCGTCAAGACCTGGTTGCTCCAGGCCTTCTTCATCCCCTCGGGTTCGATGGAGAACACCCTCCAGGTCGGTGACCGCGTCGTCGTCTCGAAGCTCACCCCCACGCCGGTCGACCTGAAGCGCGGCGACGTCGTCGTCTTCGAGGACCCGGGTGGATGGCTCGACACCGGCGTGCCTCCGGCGGAGCGCACCGGCGTGGGGAAGGTCGTCCACGACGCCCTCGTCTTCGTGGGTCTGCTGCCCAGCGAGTCCGAGGACCACCTCATCAAGCGGGTCATCGGGCTGCCCGGTGACCACGTCGTGTGCTGTGACGCCCAGCGCCGCCTCACCATCAACGGCACCGCCATCAACGAGCCGTACGTCCACGAGGGCGACGTCCCGAGCTCGATGGCCTTCGACATCACCGTCCCGTCGGGCCGGATCTGGGTCATGGGGGACCACCGCTCCGACAGCGAGGACTCGCGCTTCCACGACCCGTCGGGCAAGGGCACCGAGGGTTCGGTGCCGATCGACAGGGTCACCGGCCGGGCCATCGCCATCGTCTGGCCGTTCCCGCGCTTCGGCTGGCTCTCGGACTACCAGGCCGCGTTCGCCGACGTCCCTCCGGCCGGTGCCGGGCCGTGAGGCCGGCCGCCCCACGCGGCGCCGCCCCCGGTCCGCGGACGTCGCGCAAGCCCAACCTGCGGGTCGAGCGGGCGCTGCAGCGCGACGGGCACCGTGTCCTGGCCGGGATGGACGAGGTGGGCAGGGGGGCGCTCGCGGGTCCCGTGACGGTGGGGGTCGTCGTGATCGACGAGTCCTGCCGGTCGGCGCCGGCGGGGGTGCGCGACTCCAAGCTGCTCCAGCCGCACGTGCGTGAGGCGATGGTGCCCCGCATCCAGCGGTGGGCGCTGTGCCACGCGGTCGGGCACGCCAGCGCCGCCGAGATCGACGAGATCGGCATCATCGCGGCGCTGCGGCTGGCGGGTACCCGGGCGCTCGCGGCCTGCGGCGTGCGTCCGGACCTGGTCATCCTCGACGGCAACCACGACTGGCTCACCGCCCCCGAGGACGTCGGCCTCTTCGCGTTCTCGCACGAGGAGGCCGTTCCCACGCCGCCGGTGACCACGATGGTCAAGGCCGACCTGACGTGCTCGTCGGTGGCGGCCGCCAGCGTCCTGGCCAAGGTCACCCGCGACCGCATCATGGTCGAGCTGGGTGCCGAGGGTGGCCAGCACGCGCACTACGGCTGGGTGGGGAACAAGGGCTACGCGGCCCCGGACCACCTCGAGGCGCTGCGTCGGCACGGCCCGTGCGAGTGGCACCGCAGGTCGTGGCGACTGCCCGGTTCGATGGACGATGATGGCGTGGTGGACGCCCTGACCCCGGCAGGAGAGCGATGAGCTCGGAGGACCTCGAGAAGTACGAGAACGAGGCGGAGCTCGCGCTCTACCGCGAGTACCGCGACGTCGTCGGGCTGTTCAGCCACGTCGTCGAGACCGAGCGGCGCTTCTACCTGTGCAACAGCGTCGACGTGAAGGTGCGCAGCGACGGCGGGGAGGTCTTCTTCGACGTGACGATGCACGACGCGTGGGTGTGGGACATCTACCGGCCGGCCCGGTTCGCGAAGACGGTGCGGGTGGTCACGTTCAAGGACGTCAACGTCGAGGAGCTGGCCAAGAGCGAGCTCGAGATGCCGAAGGGCGAGTTCTGAGGGTCCGTCGCGCGCTGGCGTTCCCGCCCGACGAGTCCCCGGGGTCCTGACCCGCGAGCCGTCCGGCTCGGTTCCGGTGACGCGTCCGAGCCTCCCCTCCGTCCCGTCGTCCACAGGCAGGCTCCGCCGGCCGCGTCGTCCACAGATCCGGCGGCGGGGCTGGGCCCGCGAGTCCTCTCCGGCTTGGCTGGAGGCATGGACACGGGAACGACGGGGGCGGCGCCGCCCAGGGTGCGGTTGGGCCGCTACGGCGAGGAGGTCGCCGCGCGCTACCTGCGCGAGCAGGGGCTCGAGGTGGTGGAGCGCAACTGGCGCTGCGAGCACGGGGAGGTCGACATCGTCGCGCGCCAAGGAGGCTGCCTCGTGGTGTGCGAGGTCAAGACTCGCCGTGGCACCGGCTTCGGGGAGCCCGTCGAGGCCGTGACGGTCACGAAGGCGATGCGGTTGCGCCGGCTGGCGGTCGCCTACGTGCGTGCCCACGACCTGCACCCGGAGCAGCTCCGGGTCGACGTCATCGGGGTGCTGTGTCGGCCGGGGCAGCCGGTCACGCTGCGGCACGTCGTGGGTGTGGGGTCGTGACGATGGGGCTCGGACGGACCAGGTCGGTGGCGCTCACCGGCCTCGACGGCACGCTGGTCGACGTCGAGGCGCACATCGCCCAGGGGCTGCCTGCCTTCATCGTCGGGGGTCTGCCCGACACCGCGTGCTCGCAGGCCGGGGACCGCATCCGGGCGGCGGCGGCCCACACCGGGACGCCCGTGCCACCGCACCGCATCACGGTCAACCTCTCGCCGGCGTCCATCCCCAAGCGCGGCTCGGGGTTCGACCTCGCCATCGCCGTCGCTGTGCTGGCGGCCGCCGGTGTCGTCGGTCCGGGGGTCGCGTCCGAGGTGGTGCATCTCGGTGAGCTGGCCCTCGACGGGCGGCTCCGGGGGGTGCGCGGCGTCCTGCCGGCGGTGCTCGAGGCGGCCCGCCACGGCGTCCGCCACGTCGTGGTCCCCGTCGAGAACGTCGCCGAGGCCCAGCTGGTCGAGGCCGTCTCGGTGCACGCCGCCGGCACCCTGGGTGACGTCGTGCGCTGGTACCGCGAGCTCCGCGCCGACGGGGTGGCCCTCCCGGTGGCCGAGCCGGTCGGCCCCGCCGTGCTCGCCGCCCCGCGCCGCGTCGACCTCGCCGACGTCGTCGGCCAGCCGGAGGCGCGCGTGGCGCTCGAGCTGGCGGCCTCCGGGGGGCATCACCTGCTGATGGCCGGGCCGCCGGGGGTCGGCAAGACCATGCTGGCCGAACGGCTCGTCACGATCCTGCCACCGCTCGCGCGCGACGAGGCCCTCGAGGTCCACGCCGTCCGCTCGCTGGTGGCGCCGGTCGGTGAGGTCGCGGCCCTCGACCCGACGCCACCGTTCGTCGCGCCCCACCACAGCACCTCCGTGGCCGCCCTCGTCGGTGGGGGGAGCGGCGTGGTTCTGCCCGGTGCGGTGTCCAGAGCCCACCGCGGGGTCCTGTTCCTCGACGAGGCGCCCGAGTTCAAGGGCTCGGTGCTGCAAGGGCTGCGTCAGCCGCTCGAGTCGGGCGAGGTCGTCATCGCTCGTTCGCGTCAGGTGGTGCGTTACCCCGCGCGCTTCCTCCTCGTCCTGGCCGCCAACCCGTGTCCGTGTGGGATGTCCTTCGGCAAGGGTCTCGAGTGCCGCTGCTCCCCGCGTGAGCTGCGCGCGTACGCCGCCCGCCTGTCGGGCCCGCTGATGGACCGCGTCGACCTGCAGGTGCAGGTCCCCCCGGTACGCCGGGCGGCCTTCTCGGACGAGGCCGGGGAGGGCAGTGCCGCCGTTGCCGCCCGGGTCCTCGCTGCGCGGGCCGTCCAGCAGGAACGGTGGGCGGACGGCGGCTGGGCCCTCAACGGCCTCGTGCCGGGGTACGTCCTGCGGCGCGCTCCGTACCGGCTGCCGCGGGCAGCCACCGGCGTCATCGACCGCGCTCTGGACCTCGGGCGGCTGACCCTGCGGGGCTACGACCGTGTGCTCCGGGTGGCCTGGTCGGCGGCCGACCTCGCGGGGCGCACCGTGCCCTCGCGTGAGGACGTCGGCCTCGGGCTCTCGCTGCGCCGGGGCGAGCAGGTGGCAGCGTGAGCCGGGGGCGGGTCTCGGCCCTCGAGTCCGACGACCGGTGGGCGCGGGTGGCGCTCTCCTTCCTGCTCGAGCCCAAGAACGACGGCGTGCACCGGCTCCTCGCGGCGGGGGAGGGGGCGGCGACCCTGGCGTGCCTGCGCGAGCGGCGTGCGGGTGCGAGCCAGGAGGTGTACGTCCGCCTGCCCGAGCTCGACCTCGACGCGCTCGCCGGAGCTGTGCGGCGGCTCGGGGTGCGAGTGCTGGTGCCCGGCGACCCCGAGTGGCCGGCGACGGTCGACCGCCTGAGGTGCCCGCCCTACTGTCTGTTCGTCCGGGGGGCTGCCGACCTCGCCTCGCTCACCGACCGGTCCGTGGCGGTGGTCGGGGCCCGGGCGGCCACGGACTACGGGATGGCGGTCGCGAGCGACCTGGGGGCCGGGCTCGCCGAGCGCGGGTGGACCGTGGTCAGCGGCGCTGCCTTCGGGATCGACGGCGCCGGGCACCGGGGGTGTCTCGCAGGGGGCGGTCCCACCGTCGCGGTCCTGGCGTGTGGCGTCGACCGCGCCTACCCCGAGGCCCATCGCCCGCTGCTACGGAAGATCGCCGAGCAGGGCGCCGTCGTCAGCGAGGTCCCACCCGGCGCGGCGCCGTTCCGGGGGCGGTTCCTCGCGCGCAACCGGATCATCGCGGCGCTCGGGCGGGCCACCGTCGTCGTCGAGGCGGGACTGCGGTCGGGGTCGCTGTCGACGGCCAACGAAGCGACCACGATCGTGCGCCCGGTGGGAGCGGTGCCGGGGCCGGTCTCCAGCGTGCTCTCGGCCGGCTGCCACGAGCTGGTCCGTCGAGGCGAAGCCGTCCTGGTCACCGACACCGCTGACGTCGTCGAGCTCGCATCCGCCATCGGCGAGGGCATCCAGCCCGACCGGCGCGCACCGCGGCGGCCGACCGACGACCTGGACCCGGTCGAGTTCGCCGTCTGGTCGGCCGCCCCGGTGCGTCGAGGTGTCCCCGCGGCGCGGCTCGCGAGCCTGTCCGGTCAGGCCGAGGCGCGCCTGCCGCCGGTCCTGGCGAACCTCGAGATGCTCGGCCTCCTCCAACGCAGCGGCGACGGGTGGCGCAAGACTCCGGAGCGTCGGCGGCCCGAAGGGTGACCAGGGTGTGGCCGGACGTCCCCTTTGTCGCAGTTTCCGTTGCGCTCGTGACCCCCGGGATGTCACGGTGGCCCGGTGACCGTCGCCAGCCACGAGACGCTCACCGCCTTCGAGCGCCATCTGCGCCTCGAACGCGGGCGCTCAGAGAACACCGTGCGCGCCTACGTGCGCGACATCGGTGCCTTCCTGGACGCTGCGCAGGTCCACGACGAGGCCGAGCTCGCGGCCGTCGGGCTGGCCGACCTGCGCGGGTGGCTGGGGGCGATCTCGCGGCGCGGTGTCGCACGGGCGACCGTCGCGCGCACCTCTGCGTCACTGCGGACCTTCTTCCGCTGGTGCGAGCACACCGGCCGGGTGCCGGTCGACCCGTCGCTTCGTCTGGCCGCGCCGCGGCGGCACCGCACGCTGCCCGGGGTGCTGGCCCAGCGCTCGGCCGCCACCCTCTTGGACGTGGCCGCCGTGGCGGCCGACGACGACGACCCCGTCCACGTGCGCGACCGGGCGGCCCTGGAGCTTCTCTACGCCACGGGGATCCGGGTCGGCGAGTTGGTCGGCCTCGACGTCGACGACGTCGACCTGGGCGCACGGGTGCTGCGGGTGGTCGGCAAGGGGGACAAGGAACGACGAGTCCCGTTCGGCGTCCCGGCCGCCGATGCGGTGACGCAGTGGCTCGACACCGGCCGGCCGCGGCTGGCCACCGAGACCAGCGGCCCGGCGCTGCTGCTGGGCCGCCGCGGGCGGCGCGCCGACCCGCGCCAGATCCGCGAGGTCGTGCACCAGCTCCTCGCGCAGGTCCCGGACGCTCCCGACCTCGGCCCCCACGGCCTGCGGCACAGCGCGGCCACGCACCTGCTGGAGGGGGGAGCCGACCTGCGGATGGTGCAGGAGCTCCTGGGTCACAGCTCGCTCGCGACCACGCAGATCTACACCCACGTCTCCGTCGACCGGCTCAAGCGGTCCTTCGCCCTGGCGCATCCTCGTGCCTGACGCCGAGCGGCCCGAGGCCGAACCCCGCGACCGCGACCATCCCGCGCGCCCTCACATCAACGGCTCCACCGTCGGGCGCCGCCCCGGCCACGACGGCGTCGGCCGCCCCGCCCTGAACGGCGAGCGCCCGGCGGCCTACACCGACATCCCCGAGTGGGTCTCGGAGTTCCGACGCCTGTACGTCGAGCCCAAGACCCGCTCGGAGAAGCGCGACCGGGTGGGGTGGTCCCGGCGGCCGGCGTCCCCCGCTCGTCCGGAGGTGGTCTCCGGGGGTGCCGGGCGTCGGTCCACCCCCTCCGCCGGCGCCGATGCACCCGGCGTCGATATGGCCGGCGCCGATGCACCCGGCGTCGATATGGCCGGCGTCGATGCACCCGGCGTGGATGCGGACGACTCGGCCCTCGACGACGGGCGGTACGACGACCTTGCCCCCGGGGCCGCCACGGCGTCGGCCTCGGGTCTGCCGTCCGGGGCACCGACCCCGTCTGCTGCGGACCCGAGCGACGCGACCCTGCCACCCAGCGGTTCGGACCTCGGCATCCCCGGGTCCGCGCTTAGGAGCCCGAGCCCGAGCCCGGCGACGGCGTCCGCGGAGGGCCGCGACGTCGATGGCCCGGCGGGTGAGGGCGCCCCTCACCCGATGCGGGGCTCCCTCCACGCCGACGCGCCGTGGTCGGCCGAGCAGCCCGCCACGTACCCCGGCCCCGACGACCTCGGTGCTGACCCCACGACGCCGGAGCCGTCCCGGGAGACCCTCGGGCACGAGCCCGACACCGACGGGGGCGGCCCGCGCGTAGGGGCACCCACGGGGGGGCGACGGGGCGGACGGCACGGGGGCGCCACGTCGAGCCGGCGCACCCCCAGGCCTGCGCGTGCCGCACGCGCCAGCGCCCCGAGGGACGAGACCTCCGAGCGCGCGACGCGTGCCGGGGCCCGTCGGAGCGCGCGGCTCGCTGAACGCCGCGGCCGCCAGCGGCGGCTGTTGGCCGGCGTGGCCGTGCTCCTCGTGGTCGTGGTGGCCACCATGTGGTGGGTCACGCGGGGCAGCCGCTCGGCCTCGGCCGGCACCCTCGGTTCCCACTCGGGTGCGCTCGCCCCCACCACCGCGACCGCGCCGGCGTCCCCCGGAATCTGACCCCGGCTGCGCGGCGGGCTCGGACTCGGTGGGCCCCGCCATGCTCCCGCCGGGTCGGCGAGCACCGCCCACCCCGGCCGGCCGCCCCCGTGCGCGGCGGCGGCTGGGGGCTCGAGGCGCTCGAGGCGCTCGAGGCGCTCGCGACCGGGTCACGGCGGCCGGGGGAGTAGCCGCACGCGACCCCCGGCCAGCAGCGTCCACGGGTCGAGGTACCCGGTGCGCTGGACTGCCCCCAGGTGGAGACAGGACCGGAACCCGCAGTGCCCGGTCCCCGGCTCGAGCCGGCCGACCGGCTCGCCGACCCCCACCGTCTGCCCCACGCTCACGAGCGGTGACACCGGCTCGTACGTGCTGCGCAACCCGTCACCGTGGGTGACGGTCACCGTGCCTCGGCCCGCCAGCCGCCCCGCGTGGGTGACCACGCCGCCCTCGACCGCCCGGACCAGGCCACCGACCCGCGCCCCGAGGTCGAGCCCGCGGTGCCCGGCGCCCCATGGGTTCGGCGGAGCCCGGAACGGCCGCAGTACCGGCGAGCCCATCGGCACCGGCCAGCGCCAGCGCACGGCCCCCGGCGGAACCACCACCGCGGTCTCGTCGCGGGCGCGCCCGGCGCTGCGACGGGGGTCGGCCACGGGCGACGAGGTGCGGGCGTTCGCCGGCGCCCCGCCGGGCAGAGAGACTGCCGCCACGGGTGACGGGACCGCCGGACCCGCCCGGGCGCGCTCTGCCCTGACCGGACCCGCACCGTCGGGGGCCGCGACGACCGCTGCCGTGGCCACCGTCGCCGCGGCGACGGCCGCGGCGACGGTGGAGATCAGGCGAAGAGGTCCCATGGCTCCACCGTGGCGGCGCCCGGCGGCCGGCGCCAGCCACCGCGCGCCTCCTGTGGACGCAGCGGCCCCGGGCCGGGCCCTGTGGACGGGCACCGCGCAGGGGGGCCAAGCGCCCCGCCGGGGCGCCGCGGCGGGAGCACCGTCGCCAGCGCCGTCCCGCGCTCTCGGGTCCTTCAGCGCGTGAGGGTCGCCAGCCGCCGCACACCCTCGTCGAGCACGTGGTCCGCCTTGCAGAAGGCGAGCCGTACCAGCGTGGGTGCGGCCGAGGCGTCGTCGTGGAAGGCAGCGACCGGGATGGCGCCCACCCCGACCCGTTCGGGCAGCGCGAGGCACCAGTCGGTCGCGTCCGTGACACCCAGCGGCGCGACGTCCGCGACGACGAAGTACGTCCCGCGCGGCACCGCGGTCTCGAGGCCCATCCGGCGCAGGCCCTCGACCAGGCGGTCCCGCTTGCCCGCCAGCGCGTGCGCCATCCCCGCGAAGACCTCGTCGGGCAGCCGTAGACCCGCCGCGACCGCCGGCTGGAACGGCCCCGAGGCACCGAAGGTCATGAACTGCTTGACCGCCAGCATGGCCGCCACCGCGGCGGCCGGCCCGCAGACCCAGCCGACCTTCCATCCCGTCGTCGAGAAGGTCTTGCCCGCGGAGGAGATGGTCAGCGTCCGCTCCCGCAGCCCGGGCAGGGTGGCCAGGGGCACGTGCCGCGCGTCGTCGAAGACGAGGTGCTCGTACACCTCGTCGGTCACGACCCATGCGTCGTGCTCACGCGCCAGGCTCGCCACCAGCTCGAGCTCCTCGCGGGTGAAGACCTTGCCGGTGGGGTTGTGCGGGCTGTTGAGCAGCACCACCCGCGTCCGGTCGCTGAAGGCGGCCCGCAGCGACGCCTCGTCGACCGCGAAGTCGGGGAAACGCAGCACCGAGGTCCGCCGCACCCCACCCGCCAACGCCACCGTCGCCGCGTAGCTGTCGTAGTACGGCTCGAACATCACGACCTCGTCGCCGGGGCGCAGCAGCGCGAGCATCGCCACCGCGATCGCCTCGGTCGCCCCGACGGTGACCAGCACCTCGGACGCCGCGTCGTAGCGCAGCCCGTAGTAGCGCTCCTGATGCTCGGCCACCGCCCGGCGCAGGTCCGGGGTCCCGGGACCGGGCGGGTACTGGTTCAGGCCGCCGCCGATCGCCTCGACCGCGGCGGCGAGCACCTCGGGCGGCCCGTCGGTGTCGGGGAAGCCCTGGCCGAGGTTGACGGCGTCGTGCTCGGCGGCCAGCGCGCTCATCGTCGTGAAGATGGTGGTCCCGAACGGCGCGAGGGCCGGATGGCCGACGGGGCCGCGCGGGCCGGCGGGGGGCGGCGTGCTCATCCCGGCAGGCTAGCGAGGACGCCGGGAGGAATGGGTCCCCACTCGTCGAGCACCGGTGTCGGCCGTCACGGCCCGGCGCCCCGGTGTGCGCGACGAGGTGGCGGGGCGGCGCACCAGCACCGGGGCGGCCCCCACCCCGGGGCAGGCGAACCGGAGCGGCGCCGGCGGGCGCGATGATGACGGTGAGCCGCTCCCACGAGGAGGTGGGCCCCGCTCGACGAGCCCGCGCGATTTCGTGCCGAGGGCCCGGCCGCCGTAGACTGGTCGACGGTCTCCGTGTGATCTCTGCGGGGGCCGAAATTCGCGCGTCCACCTCCTGCGACGAGGACTTCTCCGAGCAGGGGCGCACCACGGCAGTGGCGGGTGCTCGACCTTCGGGTCGGCACGGCATCCGTCCGGGGTCGCGTCAGGCGCCAGGCAGGTGGGGCCACCCGTTCGCGGGCCAGGTCCCCACCGACTCAACTGACAACCACAGAGCAAGGAGAACGACGATGGCCGTCGTCACCATGCGCCAGCTCCTCGAGAGCGGCGTCCACTTCGGGCACCAGACCCGTCGCTGGAACCCCAAGATGAAGCGCTTCATCATGACCGAGCGCAACGGCATCTACATCATCGACCTGCAGCAGTCGGTGACCTACATCAACAACGCCTACGAGTTCGTCAAGGAGACCGTCGCCCACGGCGGCACCATCCTCTTCGTGGGCACCAAGCGTCAGGCGCAGGAGCCCATCGCCGAGCAGGCGACCCGGGTCGGGATGCCCTACGTCAACCACCGCTGGCTCGGTGGCATGCTCACCAACTTCCAGACGATCTCCAAGCGGCTGACCCGCCTCAAGGAGCTCGAGGAGATCAACTTCGACGATGTGGCCGGTTCGGGCCGCACGAAGAAGGAGCTCCTCATGATGAAGCGCGAGAAGGACAAGCTCGAGAAGACCCTCGGCGGCATCCGCTCGATGTCCCGCGTGCCCTCGGCCGTGTGGATCGTCGACACCAAGAAGGAGCACCTCGCCGTCGACGAGGCCCGCAAGCTGAACCTGCCGGTCATCGCCATCCTCGACACCAACT
This sequence comes from Nostocoides sp. Soil756, assembly GCF_001428065.1. Classification (GTDB taxonomy): domain Bacteria; phylum Actinomycetota; class Actinomycetes; order Actinomycetales; family Dermatophilaceae; genus Phycicoccus. The sequence goes on along the minus strand of NZ_LMSE01000003.1, from coordinate 223,658 downwards.
GCGACCCCGACGAGGTCGACTACAAGATCCCCGGCAACGACGACGCGATCCGCTCCGTCACGCTGCTCACCCGGGTCATCGCCGATGCCGTCGCCGACGGTCTCATCCAGCGCTCCGGTGCCCGCTCCGAGGGCGAGCAGGCCGGCACCCCCGACGAGCCCCTGGCCGAGTGGGAGCGCGAGCTCCTCGCCGGCGAGGCCGCCCAGACGGCCGAGCAGGTCGCTCCCGAGGCCGGCGAGACCGCCGCCGCCCCGGCGCCCGAGGCCACCGAGGTCGAGGCTGCTGCGGCCGAGTCCACCGAGGCTCCCGCTGCCGAGGCCGAGGCTGCCCAGGCCGCTCCGGCCGAGGCGCCCGCCGCCGAGAGCACCGAGGCTCCGGCCGTCGCGTCGACCGAGGCCCCCGAGGCCGAGGCCGCCCAGGCCGAGAAGGCCTGACCCACACCTCCCGACACGAACGAAAGAGCGATAGGTACCCATGGCGAACTACACCGCCGCTGACATCAAGGCGCTCCGCGAGAAGACCGCGGCCGGCATGATGGACGTCAAGAAGGCTCTCGACGAGGCCGACGGCGACATGGCCAAGGCCGAGGAGATCCTGCGGGTCAAGGGCCAGAAGGGCGTCACCAAGCGCGAGGGTCGCACGACCTCCAACGGGCTGGTCACCGCGCGCGCCGGCGACGGCGAGGGCACCCTCGTCGAGGTCCTCTGCGAGACCGACTTCGTGGCCAAGGGCGAGCGTTTCGGCGCCCTGGCCGAGCAGGTCCTGACCCAGGCCGTCGCCACCAAGGCGGCCGACGCCGACGCGCTGCTGGCCTCCACGCTGGCGGACGGCAAGTCGGTCAAGGACCTCCTCGACGAGGCCAACGCCACCATCGGCGAGAAGATCGAGGTCAAGCGGGTCGCCCGCCTCGAGGGCGAGCACGTCGTCTCCTACCTGCACAAGACCAGCCCCGACCTGCCCGCGCAGATCGGTGTCCTGGTCTCCACCACCGGTGGCGACGACACCACGGCCCGCGACGTCGCGATGCACATCGCCGCGTTCAGCCCGAGCGTCCTCTCCCGTGACGAGATCGACGCCGCGACGGTCGAGAACGAGCGCCGCGTCGCCGAGGCCACCGCCAAGGAGGAGGGCAAGCCCGAGGCCGCCCTCCCGAAGATCGTCGAGGGCCGGGTCAACGGCTTCTTCAAGGAGAACGTCCTGCTCGAGCAGCCGTTCGCCAAGGACGCCAAGAAGACCGTCGGCAAGATCCTCGACGAGGCCGGCGCGCAGGCCACCGGCTTCGCGCGCTACCGCGTCGGCAGCTGAGCCGGCGCGCTGCTCGCAGCGCCACCACGAACGCCGCCCCCGGGACCTCCCGGGGGCGGCGTCGTCGTGCCGGCCTCACCGCTCGGTGACCCGGCCGTCCTGGACGTGCAGGTGCCGGGTGGTGCGCACCGCCTCAAGCATCCGGCGGTCGTGTGTGACCAGCACCAGGGTGCCCGGGAACGAGCCGAGCGCCGACTCCAGCTGCTCGATCGCCGGCAGGTCGAGGTGGTTGGTCGGCTCGTCGAGTACCAGCAGGTTGACGCCGCGGGCCTGCAGCAGCGCCAGGGCGGCCCGGGTCCGCTCGCCGGGCGAGAGCGTGGCCGAGGCCCGGTGCACGTGGGCGGCCCGCAGGCCGAACTTGGCCAGCAGGGTGCGGACGTCGGCATCCGGCAGCTCGGGCAGCAGGCCCGCGAAGGTGTCGAGCAGAGTCGCCGGCCCGGTGAACGAGCCGCGCGCCTGGTCGACCTCGCCGACGACGACCCCCGGGCCGAGGGTCGCCGTCCCCTCGTCCGGGGCGGTGCGGCCGAGGAGCACCGAGAGCAGCGTCGACTTGCCCGAGCCGTTGGCGCCCGTGAGCGCCACCCGGTCGGCCCAGTCGAGCTGGAGGTCGACCGGCCCGAGGACGAACCCCGGGCGGCGCACCACCACGCCGCGCGCACCGGCCACCACGGCGCCCGAACGGGGCGCGGGCGCGATCTCCATCCGCAGCTCCCACTCCTTGCGGGGCTCCTCGACGACCTCGAGCCGCTCGATGCGGCGCTGGGTCTGGCGAGCCTTGGCCGCCTGCTTCTCGCTGGCCTCGCTGCGGAACTTGCGGCCGATCTTGTCGTTATCGGGGGCCTTGCGGCGGGCGTTGCGCACGCCCTTCTCCATCCAGGCCCGCTGCATCCGGCCGCGGTCGACCAGGGCGCTGCGGGTGTCGTCGTACTCCTCGTAGGCCTCCCGCGCGTGTCGCCGAGCGACGGCGCGCTCCTCGAGGTAGGCCTCGTAGCCGCCGCCGTAGGTCGCGACCTGCTGCTGTGCCAGGTCGAGCTCGACCACCGAGGTCACCGTGCGGGCCAGGAACTCCCGGTCGTGGCTCACCACGACGACCCCGGTGGACAGGCCGGTGACGAACCGCTCCAGGGTGTCGAGCCCCGCCAGGTCGAGGTCGTTGGTCGGCTCGTCGAGCAGGACGACGTCGTACCGGCTGAGGACGAGGGACGCCAGCGCGGCGCGCGCCGCCTCACCCCCGGAGAGCGTGGTCATCAGGGCGTCGGGGTCGGGGACGTCGGCGGCCGCGAGGCGCTCGTCGAGGTCGGCGGCGCCCAGGCCGAGCCAGCGCTCGAAGGCCTCGGCGTAGGCGTCGTCGGCCCCGGGGACCCCCTCGGACAGCGCCGCCGTGGCGGTGTCCAGGGCCTGCTGGGCGGCGGTGACCCCGGTGCGCCGCTCGACGAACGCCCGCACCGTCTCCCCGGTGATGCGGCCCTCCTCCTGGGGCAGGTACCCCACCACGGCGTGCGGCGGGCTGACCCCCACCCGGCCGTCGGCGGGCTCGTCGAGGCCGGCCAGCAGGCGCAGCAGGGTGGACTTGCCGGCGCCGTTGGCCCCGACGACCCCCACCACGTCACCGGGGGCGACCACGAGGTCGAGCCCGGAGAAGAGGTTGCGGTCGCCGTGCCCGGCGGCGAGGTCCTTGACGACCAGGGTGGCGCTCATCGGGGGAGAGCCTAGGTGCTCGGCGCATACTGGCCTCGGAGGTGGCCCATGGACGAGCAGCGGAGCACGACCGAACGAGCGGCCCTGACCGAGCCCGCCGCCGAGCCCGAGAGCCGCGAGGACCTCGCGCACCGGGTGCACGTGGACCTGCCGCGGGTGCGCCCCGACGAGATGGTCACCACCCAGCCGGTCGAGCCGGCGCGCGACCCGCGCGGCGGGCGCGACACCGAGACCGAGTTCATGCTCCGCAACGGGGCCTTCTGGCCCTGAGCCGTCCGCCCCGGCCGCACCCGAGGGCGGGGGCCGACGGTGTGCGCCGGCGGGTGCGCGCAGTTTTCCCGGTTCGTGGTCGGCCCGCGGGGTGTGACAGGATCGGTCGACCGCTGCGCTCGCCCACGAGGAGGCCTTCCGTGACCACGCCCGCCGCCACCCTGGCCTCCGTGCCCGACAGCACGCCCGAGCGCCCCCGCCGTGTCCTCCTGAAGCTCTCCGGAGAGGTCTTCGGCGGCGGCAGGGTGGGCGTCGACCCCGACGTCGTCCGCGGCATCGCCCGCCAGATCGCCGACGCCGTGCGCGAGGGCATCGAGGTCGCCATCGTCGTCGGCGGCGGCAACTTCTTCCGGGGTGCCGAGCTGCAGCAGAAGGGCATGGAGCGCGCCCGAGCCGACTACATCGGCATGCTCGGCACCGTGATGAACTGCCTGGCGCTGCAGGACTTCCTCGAGAAGGAGGACGTCGACACCCGCGTGCAGACCGCCATCACCATGGGCCAGGTCGCCGAGCCGTACATCCCGCGCCGCGCCATCCGCCACCTCGAGAAGGGTAGGGTCGTCATCTTCGGCGCCGGCGCCGGGATGCCCTACTTCTCCACCGACACCGTCAGCGCGCAGCGGGCCCTGGAGTGCCAGTGCGACGCCGTGCTGATGAGCAAGAGCGGCGTCGACGGGGTCTACGACGCCGACCCGCGCACCCACCCCGACGCCCGCAAGCTCGACGAGGTCACCTTCGCCGAGGCGCTGCGCACCGGCCTCAAGGTCGTCGACGCCGCCGCCTTCAGCCTCTGCATGGACAACAAGCTGCCCATGGTCGTCTTCGGGATGGAGGGCGAGGGCAACATCACCCGCGCCCTGCGCGGCGAGCGCATCGGCACCCTCGTCTCCGCGGGCTGACGCCGTCCGCCACGCACCCGGGCGCGCGGCCCGCGCCGGCCCCGAACGTTTGACAGACTGGACCCGCAGCGCCGCGCACGCGGCGCCGACCGAAGGAGAAGCGCCGCGATGATCGACGAGACCTTGTTCGAGGCCGAGGAGAAGATGGAGAAGGCCGTCGAGGTCGCCAAGGAGAGCTTCGCGGGCATCCGCACCGGCCGCGCCCACCCGGGGATGTTCCAGAAGATCACCGTCGACTACTACGGTGCCCCCACCCCGCTGCAGCAGCTGGCCTCGTTCCAGACGCCCGAGGCGCGCACCATCATCATCAGCCCGTTCGACAAGTCCTCGATGCACGCCATCGAGAAGGCGATCCAGCAGGCCGACCTCGGGGTCAACCCCAGCAACGACGGCACCATCATCCGCTGCGTGATGCCCCAGCTCACCCAGGAGCGTCGCCGCGAGTACGTGAAGATGGCCAACGTCGAGGCCGAGGAGGCCAAGGTCTCGATCCGCAACATCCGGCGCGCGGCCAAGACCTCGCTCGAGAAGCTGGTCAAGGACGGCGAGGTCGGGGAGGACGAGGGCTCGCGCGCCGAGAAGGAGCTCGAGTCGGTCACCAAGAAGCACGTCGACCAGATCGATGAGCTGCTCAAGGGCAAGGAAGCCGAGCTCCTCGAGGTCTGACCGCCTGATGCCCGACCCTGCGAGCGCCCTCTCCGAGACCTCCGGCCCCGACGGCCCGGTGGTCGGGTCGGCGACGGCCGGCGGCGCGTCCCGGGGCCCGGAGGACGGGGCGGCGACTGCCGACGTGACGCGTCGCGGTTCGCGGGCCGGGCGCGACCTGCGCTCGGCCATCGGCGTCGGGCTGCTGCTCGGGGCCCTGGTCATCGGGACCCTCACCCTCGACGCCCGGGCCTTCCTGGTCGTCGTGGCCGCGGCCGTGAGCATCGGGGCCTGGGAGGTCCGCCGGGGCGTGGCCGCCAAGGGGATGTCGGTGCCGCTGGTACCGCTCGTGCTCGGCACGGTCGGGATGCTGGCGTCGGCCTACCTGCGCGGCGCCGAGGCTCTGGTCATCACCTTCGGGCTGACCGTCGTCGGGATGCTCGTCTGGCGAGCCGCCGACGGCCTGGCCGGCGCCGCCCGCGACCTCGCCGCCTCCAGCCTGGTGGCCTTCTACCCGGCGTTCCTCGGGGGCTTCGCGTCGCTGATGCTGGCGGCCCCCGACGGTCGCCTGCGCATCATCACCTTCGTCCTGGTCACCGTGTTCTCCGACATCGGCGGCTACGCGGTGGGGGTGGCGTTCGGGAAGCACCCGATGGCGCCCTCGCTCAGCCCCAAGAAGTCGTGGGAGGGCTTCGCCGGCTCGGTGCTCACCTGTGCCGTCATCGGTGCCGTCGCCCTGCCGCTGCTGCTGTCGGGGCCGTGGTGGGCCGGCGCCGTCCTCGGTGCCGTGACCGCCGGTGCGGCCACCCTGGGCGACCTCATCGAGTCCAGCATCAAGCGCGACCTCGGCATCAAGGACATGGGCTCGGTGCTGCCGGGGCACGGCGGCCTGATGGACCGCCTCGACTCGCTCGTCGTGGTGGCCCCGGTGGCCTGGGCGCTGCTGCTCTGGTTCGTCCCCGTGGGCTGACGCGCACGCCCCTACCGACCGGAGCGTCCCGGGCGTACCGCGCTCGCCCGATGGGCCACGGCCGGACCGGCGGCCCCCGTCAGCCCACCCGGCGGACGTTCGCCAGCAGGGACTCCAGGAACGGGGTGGGCCGGACCGTGAGCGAGCCGTCGGACGTCTCGTGGGTGAGGGTCGTGACCCGCCGGTCGAGCCAGTGGTAGGTGTGGGGCGAGACCGGCCCCACGCCCTCGCCGTAGAGCTGGGACGCGTGCCACGGCACCAGGTCGAGCGCGGTCTTGGTCTCGGCCGGCGAGCTGCAGGTCTGGAAGACCACGGCGTGCCGGTGCGGCATGGCGAAGACGACACCGTTGGAGGTGTCGGCGTCGGGCATCCACCACGGCACGGCCTCGAACAGCAGCCGGGCGAAGGACGCGGTGTACGGCGAGTCCGACTGCACCAGTACGCACGACGAGCCACCGGCGCTGAGGTGGTCGACGTCGACCGGGGTGACCGCCAGCAACCGGCGCAGGTTGCGCCGGCCCAGGTCGACCAGGTCGGGCACGTAGCGGCCGAGGACCGACACCCGCTCGTCGGGGAGGGTGACCACGGCGTCGGGCAGGTCGAGCGAGAGGACCTCGTCGACCCCGTCGGCGAACGGGAGGGCGTACTCGAAGCCGAGCCCGGTCTCGCGCAGCCGGGCCGAACCGGCCAGCCGCACCGTCAGCGCGGCGTCGAACTCGTCCTGGTCGAGCGCGTCGAGGTCGGACTCGGCGGCGTCGGTGAGCCGCGCGAGGTGGTCGCGGATCCACTCCTCGAACGGGGCCTCGAGGTCGTCCAGATGGGGGACCGGGGCAGTCGGGCGGAGCGGCGGCTGGTCCATCGAGAGGCCGTAGGCCCCCGGGTGCGCGCGGAACTGGTCGAACAGGCCCATGGAAGGTGCCTTTCCCTGCTGCCTTCGCTCCCCTGCAGAACGAAGTACGACGCCATCGTAGGGACTTCGGTCCCTCACCGCTGCGGTTTCGGTGAAGCCGCGCCGGTGTCGTGCCGGTGGCCCTCGGGGACCTGCGAGAATCGACCGCATCATGTCCGAGCCGACCGCCCCGCGCCCCGTCCCCGGTCAGCTGACCCTCGTCGCCCCGCGGCGCGGGAAGCCGCCACGCCACCTGGCCGACCTCACCGTCGAGGAGCGCCGCGACGCCGTGGCCGCGCTGGGGCATCCGGCCTTCCGGGCCAACCAGCTCTCGACGCACTACTTCGAGCGGCTCGTCGACGACCCGGCCGAGATGACGGACCTGCCCAAGGCGGTGCGCGAGGACCTGGTGCGCGACCTCCTGCCGCCCCTACTGAGCCCGGTGCGTCACATCTCGGCCGACGCCGGCGCCACCGTCAAGCAGGTGTGGCGGCTGTTCGACGGCGCGCTCGTCGAGTCGGTCCTCATGCGCTACCCGAACCGGGTCACCGTCTGCATCTCGAGCCAGGCCGGTTGCGGGATGAACTGCCCGTTCTGCGCCACCGGCCAGGAGGGCCTGACCCGCAACATGTCTGCCGGCGAGATCGTCGAGCAGGTGGTGGCGGCCGCCCGGATGCTGCGCCACGGCGGGCTTCCCGAGGTGGGCGCCGGCACCGACACCGCCGGGCTCGGTGACGAGGCGGAGGGGTCCGGCGAGCCGTCCGGCCCGGCCCGGGTCAGCAACGTCGTGTTCATGGGGATGGGGGAGGCCCTGGCCAACTACAAGGCGGCCATCGGCGCCATCCGGCGCCTCACCGAGGCCGCGCCCTCCGGCCTGGGCCTCTCGGCGCGCGGCATCACCATGTCGACGGTGGGCCTGGTGCCGGGCATCGACCGGCTGGCGGCCGAGGGCATCCCGGTCACGCTGGCCCTGTCGCTGCACGCGCCCGACGACGAGCTGCGCGACGAGCTGGTCCCCATCAACACCCGGTACGCGGTCGACGACGCCATCGATGCCGCCTACCGCTACTACGAGGCGACCGGGCGCCGGGTCAGCATCGAGTACGCGCTCATCCGTGACATCAACGACCAGGCGTGGCGGGCCGACCTGCTCGGGGACAAGCTCAACCGCCGCGGCCGGGGCTGGGTGCACGTCAACCCCATCCCGCTCAACCCGACGCCGGGGTCGAAGTGGACCGCCTCCCGGCGCGGCGTCGAGCAGCAGTTCGTCGAGCGGCTGCGGGCCCACGGCATCCCCACCACGGTGCGCGACACCCGCGGCTCCGAGATCGACGGCGCCTGCGGGCAGCTGGCGGCCTCCACCGCCTGACCGCGTCTGGGCTGTCCACGCGACGACGCGCCCCGGTGGTCCTGGCGGCCCCCACCCTGCTCCTGTAGCGCGCCCTGTCGGCACCGTGGCGGGCAGGTGGCGGGCCCACGGCGTGGTGCGGCGGGGGCCTCGGCGGCGAGACTGTCGGCATGAGTCTTCGTGAGCTGCGGCTGCGGCGGGGGTGGAGCCAGGAGCGGCTGGCCGACGTCAGCGGGGTCAGCGTGCGCACCATCCAACGGATCGAGGGTGGTCGCCCGCCGGGGAGCACGACCGCCGCCGCCCTCGCCGACGCCCTGCAGGTCGACCCGGACGTGCTGGTGGCGGCGGCCGCCGAGGCCGAGGCCGCCGGTGGGCCGGCCGGCGAGGTCTCCTTCGCCGAAGCGCTGCGGCGGGTGCGGGAGGGGTGGTCCGACTTCGAGGGGCGGGCCAGCCGCTCGGAGTACTGGTTCGTGGTGCTGGCCGTCGCGGTCGTCGTCGGGGCGGCCGCCGCCCTCGACGAGCGCCTGGGTGCGGCCGCCCTGGTCCTGTGCCTGGTGCCGCTCGTCGCTGTGGGGTCCCGGCGCCTGCGCGACGCGGGTCAGAGCCCGTGGTGGCAGCTCTTCGGCCTCGCGCCGATGGGCGTCGTCGTCGTGGTGTTCGTCATGGCGATGCCGGGAAAGGCCGACGAGAGCGTGATGGCGGACCCGGGCGGTCCGTGAGCAGCCCGGCGGCCTCGGCGGCGTCGTCGACGAGGTGGATGCTGCGGGCCATCGGCCGCCCTGCCGCGAGGGCGGTCAGGGCGGGCCACACCGGCACGGCCTCGGTCCAGTGCCGGCGCCCGACCAGCACCAGGTGGGGGAGCGGCTGCCCCGGGGCGGTGTAGTAGAGCCGGGTCGCGGCCTGGAAGACCTCCTGCACGGTGCCGGCCGCGCCCTCGAGCACCACCACCCCGGCGGTGCACCGGCTGAGCAGGCCGTCCTCGCGGATGGCGTTGGAGAAGTACTTCGCGATGCCGTCGCAGAAGACATTGGGCGGCTCGTGCCCGTAGAACCACGTGGGGATGCCGATACTGCGGGGCCGGTCGCCGGGGGCGCGGCCGGCCGCCAGCGACGCCCGGACCTCCAGCGCGAGGGCGGCCCACTCGCCGATGTCGGTGCCGACGTCGGGGACGGCGCGCAGCCGGTCGAGCGCGGTGGTCAGCGATGCCGCGTCGGCCGCGAAGGCGCCGAGGTTGGCGGCCTCCATCGCCCCGGGGCCGCCGCCGGTTGCGACGACGAGGCCGCCCTCGGCCAGGGAGCGACCCAGCCGGACCGCGTGCGCGTAGCCCTCCTCGTCGCGACGCAGCGCGTGCCCGCCCATGACGCCGACGACCGGTGCGTCGCGCAGGACGTCGGTGAGGGCATCGCTGATCGAGTCGTCGTGCACCGCGCGCAGCAGCGTCACGAACGCGTCGTGCGCCACGGCGGCGTCCTGCGACCAGCGGTAGGCGCGGGCATCCGGGGTGGCCGCGTACCCCACGTCCTGCAGCCCGGCGTACAGCTCGTCGGGGGCGTAGAGGGTGGCGCGGTAGGGGTCGACCGGCGCGTGCGGGTCGGTGGGGAAGACCACCGCCCCGTTGGCCCGCAGGTGCTGCTCGACCGTGCGCGGGACGTGACCGCCGAGCACGACCAGGCCGTCGAGGTCGGTGCGGCGCAACAGCGCGGCGGCGCGCTCGTCGAGGTCGAGGTCCTGCAGGCGCAGCCCACGCAACGAGCTCCCGGAGGCCAGGGCGGCGTCGAGGGCCGCCAGCGTCTCGATCTCGCGCACCCGTCGAACCTACTCGTGGCCGTCAGCTTTTCCGGGTGACCCCGAAAAGCGCACCGGACAAGACCTGGCAGGCGGGGTCTCGCGAAGGAGCTCTTGTCCGAGCCCGGTGCCGCGCCCGAACCCCCGGGTCAGTGACCGCCGGTCAGCCGTGCCAGCAGGGGCGCGAGCCGGCTGGGCCGCCCGCTGCGGGCCTCGTCGCGGTCGGCCAGCCGCGCCAGCCGCAGCCCCGCGTTCACCCCGAGCCAGCGCAGCGGCTCCGGCTCCCACGACGGCGAGCGGTGCCCGACCCAGGGCAGTGCGGTCAGCGCGCTCGAGCGCCCCAGCACCAGGTCGGCCAGGGTGCGCCCGGCCAGGTTCGTCGCCGCGACCCCGTCGCCCACGTAGCCGCCGGCCCGGCCGGTGCGTGTCACCGGGTCCCAGGTGACCGACGGGTGCCAGTCACGCGGGATGCCGAGCGGGCCGCCCCACGCGTGCGTGAACCGCACCCCGGCCAGCGCCGGCAGCATCCCGGTGAGCGTCGAGCGCAGCGACGCGAAGACCGCCTCCTCGTGGTCGAACGAGGGCCGGATGGCCGAGCCGAGGTGGTACGGGGCCCCGCGCCCGCCGAAGGCGATCCGGTCGTCGACCGTGCGCTGCCCGTAGATGACCAGGTGCCCGTGGTCGGTGAAGACCTCGCGCTCGGCCAGCCCGATCGCCTGCCACCGCTGCGCGGACAGCGGCTCGGTCGCCACCATCAGCGAGTACACCGGGACGACGGCCCGCTCGTGCCCCGGGAGCCGCGCCGTCCAGCCCTCGGTGGCGAGCACCACGGCGCCGGCGGTCACGCGCCGCCCGTCCTCGAGCACGGCCACGCCGTCGCCGGCGCGGGCCACGCGCACCCCCTCGACCACCAGCCCGCCCCGGCGGCGCACCGCGGCGGCCAGCCCGTCGACGAGGTCGCGCGGCTGCACCCGCGCGCAGTGCGGGGTGAAGGTGGCCCCGCGCACCCCGTCGGCGGCCAGGCGCTCGCGGGCGGCGTCGGGCCCGAGCCACTGCAGCCCCTCGTCCCATGACGCGGCGTGCGCGACGGCGGCCCGGGCCCGCTCCTCCTGGGCGGGGGTGCGCGCCAGCGCCAGCGTCCCGCCCTTGACGAACCCGCCGCCCAGCCCCTCGTCGGCGTCGACCCGGCCGATCTCGTCGACGGTGTCGCGCAGCGCAGCGAGGTGGGCCAGGGTGGCGGCCCGCCCGGAGCGCGCCGCCAGCGTGTCGGGCGAGACGGGCCACAGCGCCGACACCCAGCCGCCGTTGCGCCCGCTGGCCCCGAAGCCCACGTGCTCGGCCTCGAGGACCAGCACGCTCAGGTCCGGACGCTCACGCAGCAGGTAGTACGCGGTCCAGAGCCCGGTGAACCCGCCGCCGACCACGACCACGTCGGCCACCGTGGGGACGTCGGCGGCCGACGAGCCGTCACCGGCCGGGCCGCTCGCCGCCCGGGTGTCGGCCCACAGCGGGGCGGTCCCGGAGCCGGGGGGTACCGGCATCCTCAGAGGTGCTTCTCGGCCTCGGTGAGCACCGAGCGCAGCCGGCGCTCGATCTCGTCGAACTCGGCCGGGCCCATCGTCAGCGGCGGAGCGAGCTGGATGACGGGGTCGCCGCGGTCGTCGGCGCGGCAGTAGAGCCCGGCCTCGAACAGCGCCTTGGAGAGGAACCCGCGCAGCAGGCGCTCGCTCTCGGCGTCGTCGAAGGTCTCGCGGGTCTCCTTGTCCTTGACCAGCTCGATCCCGTAGAAGTACCCCGCCCCGCGGACGTCGCCGACCAGCGGCAGGTCGAGGAGCCGGTCGAGGGTGCGCTTGAAGACGGGGGCGTTCTCCTTGACCCGGCCGTTGAGGCCCTCGCGCTCGAAGATGTCGAGGTTGGCCATCGCCGCCGCGCACGAGACCGGGTGCCCGCCCCAGGTGTAGCCGTGGGGGAAGGAGGTGGTGCCGTGCCGGAACGGCTCGAACAGCCGGTCGCTGGCGACCATCAGGCCCAGTGGCGCGTAGCCCGAGGTGATGCCCTTGGCGGTGGTGATGATGTCGGGCTGGTAGCCGAAGTCCTCGCACGCGAACATCGAGCCGATCCGCCCGAACGCGCAGATGGTCTCGTCGGAGACCAGCAGCACGTCGTACTCGTCGCAGATCTCGCGGACCCGGTCGAAGTAGCCGGCCGGCGGCGGGAAACAGCCCCCGGAGTTCTGCACCGGCTCGAGGAAGACGGCGGCGACCGAGTCGGGGCCCTCGAACTCGATGGCCTCGGCGATGCGGTCGGCGGCCCAGCGGCCGAACGCTTTCTCGTCCTCGCGCAGGTGCTCGGGGGCGCGGTAGAGGTTGGTGTTGGGGACCTTGTGCCCGCCCGGCACCAGCGGCTCGAAGTCGATCTTCGCCGCGGGGATGCCGGTGATCGACAGCGCGCCCTGCGGCGTCCCGTGGTAGGCGATCGAGCGCGAGATGACCTTGTGCTTGGTGGGCTTCCCGGTGAGCTTGAAGTACTGCTTCGCCAGCTTCCAGGCGCTCTCGACGGCTTCACCGCCACCGGTGGTGAAGAAGACCCGGTTGAGGTCGCCGGGGGCGTGGTGCGCGAGACGCTCGGCGAGCTCGATGGCGCGCGGGTGGGCGTAGGACCACAGCGGGAAGAAGGCGAGCTCGGAGGCCTGGGCGGCCATGGCCTGCGCGATCTCGGTGCGCCCGTGGCCGACGTTGTTGACGAAGAGGCCGGCCAGGGCGTCGATGTACTCGCGGCCGTGGTCGTCCCAGATGCGCCAGCCGTCGCCGCGCACGATGATCGGCACGCCCTGGCCGAGGCCGCCCTGGTCGCGGTCCTCGAAGACCGAGTGACGCGTGAAGTGCATCCACAGGTGGTCGCGGGCGGCGTCGGAGTACGAGGCGCCGAGAGGGGTCCGGGCCTGCGAGGCGGCGGCGTCGAGGTCGGGCTGGCTGGTCGTGGTCATCGGGTGCCCCAGTTGTAGTGCTGTTTGTTGAGCTTGAGGTAGACGAAGGTCTCGGTGGAGGTGACGCCGGGCAGGACCCGGATGCCGCGGGTCAGCAGGTCGAGGAGGTGGTCGTCGTCCTCGCAGACCACCTCGACGAGCAGGTCGAAGGACCCGGCGGTGGTGACGACGTAGTCGACCTCCTGCATCGCCGAGAGCGCGTCCCCGAGCGAGACGAGGTCGCCGTCGGCGCGGATTCCGATCATGGCCTGGCGGCGGAACCCGACCTGGAGGGGGTCGGTGACGGCGACGATCTGCATGACCTCGGCATCGAGCAGGCGTTGCACCCGCTGGCGGACCGCAGCCTCGGAGAGCCCGACGGTCTTGGCGATCGCGGCGTAGGACTGCCGCCCGTCCTCCTGCAGCAGCTCGATGATCCGCTTCGCGACGTCGTCGAGGCGGATCTCGGGGGAGCGGTCTCGCTGGGGGCGGGAGGACACGAGCCCCATCGTGGCGACCTCGACCGCTTCGCGCAAGTCGTTCGAGACGGATTCCGCACTATCCGGCCGTCCAGACCACGACTTCTCATCGATTTTGTCGAGTCGGACTAGTGAATTAGCGGTCCTGGGTATTACTGTGCCCGCACCGGACCATCCCGCCCACCCCGAGGGAGCATCTCGATGACCAGCCCGCGCCTGCTGAGGAACTTCGTCGACGGGACCTACGTCGACGCCGTCTCCGACGCCACGACCGACGTCGTCAACCCGGCCACCGGGCAGGTCGTCGCGAAGGCCCCGGTCAGCGGCGCCGACGACGTCGACGGTGCCTACGCGGCCGCCCAGCGGGCCTTCGACGGCGACTGGGGCGCCACCACCCCGAGCGAGCGGCAGCAGGCCCTACTGAAGTTCGCCGACGCCGTCGAGGCCCACGCCGACGAGCTCATCGCCCTGGAGTCGGAGAACACGGGCAAGATCAAGGCGCTCACCGCGAGCGAGGAGATCCCGCCGATGGTCGACCAGCTGCGGTTCTTCGCCGGGGCGGCCCGGGTGCTCGAGGGCAGGGCTGCAGGCGAGTACATGAAGGGCCACACCTCCTGGATCCGCCGCGAGCCCATCGGCGTGGTCGGCCAGGTCACGCCCTGGAACTACCCGCTCCTCATGGCGGTGTGGAAGATCGGGCCGGCCCTGGCCGCCGGCAACACCGTGGTCCTCAAGCCCAGCGACACCACCCCCGAGAGCACCCTGCGGCTGGCCGAGCTGGCCGCCGAGTTCCTCCCCGCCGGCACCCTCAACGTCGTCACCGGGGACCGCGACACCGGCCGGCTGCTGGTGGAGCACCCCACCCCGAGCCTGGTGGCCATCACCGGCTCGGTGCGCGCCGGTGCCGAGGTCGCGGCCAGTGCCGCCCCCAACGTCAAGCGTGTCCACCTCGAGCTCGGCGGCAAGGCCCCGGTCGTGGTCTTCGACGACGCCGACCTCGAGGCGGCCGTCGAGGGCATCGCCATCGCCGGCTACTTCAACGCCGGCCAGGACTGCACCGCCGCCACCCGGGTGCTCGTCGCCCCCCGCATCCACGACGACTTCGTGGCGGCGCTGGCCGAGTACGCCCGCACCTCGGCCGCGGTCGGTCTGCCCGACGACGTCGACGCCCTGTTCGGCCCGGTGAACAACGCCCACCAGCTCGAGCGCGTGTCGGGCTTCATCGAGCGCATCCCCGCGCACGCCACCGTCTCGGCCGGCGGCAACCGCCGCACCGACCTGGGCGACGGCTACTACCTCGAGCCCACCGTGCTCTCGGGGCTGCGCCAGGACGACGAGGCCATCCAGAACGAGATCTTCGGGCCGGTCATCACCGTGCAGCGCTTCACCGACGAGGCCGAGGCGGTCGCCTGGGCCAACGGCGTCGACTACGGCCTCGCGTCCTCGGTGTGGACCAAGGACTTCGGCCGAGCCATGCGGATGAGCAAGGCGCTCGACTTCGGCTGTGTGTGGATCAACACCCACATCCCGCTCGTTGCCGAGATGCCGCACGGCGGCTACAAGAAGTCCGGCTACGGCAAGGACCTGTCGATGTACGGCTTCGAGGACTACACCCGCATCAAGCACGTCATGGCGAACATCGACAGCTGACGGCCCGACCGCCACCAGCACCCCAGCCCCCGAGAACCCACACCCACCCGGTGCCGGACCCCCGGCCCGAACCCACCACCGAGGAGAGCCCGATGCCCGAGCAGCGGACCCCTGACCTGTCGTCCCTCGCGGCTCGCGCCGCCCTCGCCCGAGGCGTGGCGTCACGCCGTACGGTCGTCTCCGGCGTCTTCGGGATCGGCGCGACCCTGGCGCTGGCCGCGTGCGGCAGCAAGGGCACCAAGGAGACCGCCGGCGGCTCGGCGAGCCCGAGCGCCAAGGCCGCGACCGACCTGAGCGACACCGAGAAGCTCGTCAACTGGTCCAACTGGCCCGAGTACATCGACGTCGCCGAGAGCGGCGGTGGCCACCCGACCCTCGAGGAGTTCACCAAGAAGCTCGGGATCAAGGTCAACTACACCGAGGACTACAACGACAACGACGAGTTCTACGCCAAGGTCCGCCCGCTGCTCGCGGCCGGCGAGGACACCGGGCGCGACACGTGGTGCAGCACCGACTGGATGGTGGCGCGGCTCATCCGCCAGGGCTACGTCCAGCCGCTCGACCTCGCCAACATCCCCAACCACGGCAACGTCGAGGGCTCGCTGCTCAACGTCGAGTTCGACCCGGGCCGCAAGTACTCCCTGCCCTGGCAGAGCGGCTTCGCCGGCATCGCCTACAACCCCAAGGCGACCGGCGGCAAGAAGATCGAGACCGTGGACCAGCTGCTCACCGACCCCGCGCTCAAGGGCCGGGTCACCCTGCTCACCGAGATGCGCGACACGGTCGGCCTCGTGATGATGGCGATGGGCAAGCGGATCGACAAGTTCACCGACGCCGACTTCATGGCGGCCATCGACGAGATCAAGAAGGCCAAGGAGGCCGGCCAGATCAAGGGCTTCACCGGCAACGAGTACACCAAGCCGCTGGCCTCCGGCGACACCGCCGCCTGCATCGCGTGGACCGGCGACGTCGTCCAGCTCCAGGCCGACAACCCGGCCCTCGGGTACGTGCTGCCCGAGACCGGCTGCACGCTGTGGTCGGACAACTTCGTCATCCCGGCCCTGGCCAAGCACAAGAAGAACGCCGAGCTGCTGATCAACTACTACTACGACCCGGCCGTCATGGCCCAGGTCGTCGACTACGTCAACTACATCAGCCCGGTCCAGGGGACCAAGGAGGTCCTCACCAAGGCCGACCCCGGGGTCGCCGACAACCAGCTCATCTTCCCCAGCCCCGCCACGCTGGAGCGGGCGCAGGTCTTCCGCGGCCTCACCGAGGAAGAGGAGACCAAGTACAACCAGGCGTTCCAGAGCGTGGTGACCGGCTGACATGACCGAGCACGGTTCCGGCGACCTGAGGCTGAGCTCGGTCACCAAGTCCTTCGAGAGGTTCACCGCGGTCGACGACATCTCGTTGACGATCCCGCAGGGGTCCTTCTTCGCCCTCCTCGGCCCGTCGGGCTGCGGGAAGACGACGACCCTGCGGATGGTGGCCGGGTTGGAGCAGCCGACCGTCGGGACCATCCACATCGGCGACGCCGAC
Organism: Nostocoides sp. Soil756; assembly: GCF_001428065.1. Taxonomy (GTDB): domain Bacteria; phylum Actinomycetota; class Actinomycetes; order Actinomycetales; family Dermatophilaceae; genus Phycicoccus. Next base: position 207,213 of record NZ_LMSE01000003.1, on the reverse strand, counting down.
ATCACCTCGCTGAAGCCGTACCAGCGTAACGTCAACACCGTCTTCCAGTCCTATGCGCTGTTCCCGCACCTGAACATCATCGACAACGTGGCGTTCGGGCTGCGCCAGCGCAAGGACGGGGACTGGAAGCGCAAGGCGCAGGAGGCGCTCGACCTCGTCGAGCTGGGGCACACGGCGAAGAAGAAGCCGACCCAGCTCTCGGGCGGGATGCAGCAGCGGGTGGCGCTGGCGCGGGCGCTGGTCAACCGCCCCGACGTCCTGCTGCTCGACGAGCCGCTGGGCGCGCTCGACCTCAAGCTGCGCCGGCAGATGCAGCTCGAGCTGAAGCGCATCCAGTCCGAGGTCGGCCTGACCTTCATCCACGTGACCCACGACCAGGAGGAGGCCATGACCATGGCCGACACCATCGCGGTCATGAACGGCGGCCGGATCGAGCAGCTCGCCGACCCCTCCACCCTGTACGAGAAGCCGGCCTCGACCTTCGTCGCGAACTTCCTCGGGCAGTCCAACCTGCTGCCGGCCGAGGTGTCCGCCGAGGTCGCCTCGGTCGAGAGCGGTGTCGTCACGGTCCGCACCCGCGACCACGACGACATCGCCGTGGCGGCCGAGCACCTGCCGCCGGGGATCCGCTCGGTGTGGGTGGGGGTGCGCCCCGAGAAGCTGCGGATCGGCGAGGCCGGTCGTAACCGGCTGCGCGGGGTCGTCACGGACGCCTCGTTCACGGGCGTCGCCACGCAGTACCTCGTGCGGCTGCCGTGGGGCAAGGAGCTCGTGGTCGTCCAGCAGAACGACGGCTCCGGGCGGCTGCCCGTCGGTGAGAACGTCACGGTGTCGTGGGACCCCGGCCAGGAGTTCATCCTCGACCAGGCCCAGGACGCGGACGCCGGCGTGGAGATCGACGATGACTGAGGCCGTGAGCGCGGGCCCGGCGCGCCGGCGGAGGCGGCGGCTCAACTGGGTCCCGTACGCGCTATTGGCTCCGGGGATGCTGTGGCTCATCGTCTTCTTCGCCGTCCCCACGGTCTCGCTGGTCTCGCAGTCACTGCAGACGGGCGACGTGTTCAACGGCTACACCCTGACCTGGCACGTCCAGACCTACGTCGACGCCTTGAGCACCTACTGGCCCCAGCTCGTGCGCTCGCTGGTGTACGCGGGGCTCGCGACCGTCTTCACCCTGCTGCTGGGCTACCCGCTGGCGTGGTTCATCGCGCACCGCTCCGGCCGGTTCAAGAACGTGCTGCTCGTCCTGGTCATCGCCCCGTTCTTCACCTCGTTCCTCATCCGGACCCTGGCCTGGCAGACCATCCTCGGCAACGGCGGCCTCCTCGAGACGACCACGGACGCCCTCCACCTGTCCTGGCTGCTGCACGGCTTCGAGTCCTTCCTCGGCCTGGTCGGCCTGGGCACCGGCAACCAGTTGCTCTACACCCCGTTCGCGGTGGTCGCCGGGCTCACCTACAACTTCCTGCCCTTCATGGTTCTCCCGCTCTACGCCAACATCGAGCGCCTCGACCTGCGCCTGGTCGAGGCGGCCTCGGACCTCTACGCGACCCCGGCGAGCGCCTTCCGCAAGGTGATCTGGCCCCTCTCGCTGCCCGGTGTCGTCGCGGGGACGCTGCTCACCTTCATCCCGGCGGCCGGCGACTACATCAACTCGGTCCTGCTCGGGAGCACCCAGACGGTGATGATCGGACAGGTCATCGACAGCCAGTTCCTGCGGGTGCTGAACTACCCCCTCGCCGCGGCCCTGTCCGTCTCGCTGATGGCGCTGATCATCACCTTCGTCACGGTGTACGTGCGCCGTGCCGGCACCGAGGAGCTGGTCTGAGATGTCGTGGTTGCGCCGTCACACCGTGCAGGTCATCGGGCTGCTGGTCATGGCCTACATCCTGCTGCCGAACCTCGTGGTGCTCGCCTTCTCCTTCAACAAGCCCAACGGGCGGCTCAACATCACCTGGCAGGAGTTCTCGTTCGACGCCTGGCTGAACCCGTGCGACACCCCCGGCATCTGCTCGTCGGTGGGGCTGAGCCTGAAGATCGGCATCATCGCGTCGTTGACGGCCACGGTGCTGGGCACCCTGGTCGCCTTCGCACTCGGGCGGCACCGCTTCCGCGGCCGGGCCGGCACCAACGTGCTGATCTTCATGCCGATGGCCACGCCCGAGGTCGTCATGGGGTCCTCGCTGCTGACCCTGTTCATCGCGCTGGGCGTCGGCACCGGACAGACCACCATCCTCATCGCGCACATCATGTTCTGCCTCAGCTTCGTGGTGGTCACGGTCAAGGCCCGGATCGCCTCCCTCGACCCGCGCCTCGAGGAGGCCGCGGCCGACCTGTACGCCAGCCCGGCCCAGGCGTTCCGGCGGGTCACCCTGCCCCTCGTCGCCCCCGGCATCGCCGCCGGCGCGCTGCTGGCGTTCTCGCTCAGCTTCGACGACTACATCATCACCAACTTCAACGCCAGCCCCAGCTCGGTGACCTTCCCGATGTACATCTGGGGGGCCGCCCAGCGCGGGGTCCCGGTGCAGGTGAACGTCATCGGGTCCGTGCTGTTCCTGGCGGCGGTGGCCTTCGTCGGCATCGGTCAGCTGCTGGCCGCGGGCCGCCAGCGGGCGCGAGCCTGACCCTGAGGCGTTCTCCCTCCGTCCTGCGCGCGGTGCCGTCCGGCTCCGCCGCCTCCCGTCCCTCCACCCCGAAAGGTCTCCCGTGCGCGTCCTGATGATCGGTGCCGGGGGTGTCGGCGACGCCGCCGCCCGGATCGCCGCCGAGCGGTCGTTCTTCGAGGCCTGGGTCGTCGCCGACCACGACGTCTCCCGGGCTGAACGCACCGTGGCGGCCGCGGCCGGCCGGGGCGGCGACGGGGCCCGCTTCTCGGCGGCGCAGGTCGACGCCTCCGACGCGCGGGCCGTGGCGGCCCTGGCCCGCGAGGTGCGCGCCACCCACGTGTTCAACGCCGTCGACCCGCGCTTCGTGGTGTCGATCTTCGAGGGGGCCCGCGCCGCCGGCGCCGACTACCTCGACATGGCGATGAGCCTGTCGCGGCGCCACCCCGAGCGGCCCTACTCCGAGGTCGGGGTCAAGCTCGGCGACGAGCAGCTCGCGCAGGCGGGGGAGTGGGAGGCCGACGGGCGGCTGGCGCTCGTCGGCATCGGCGTCGAGCCCGGCCTGTCCGACGTGTTTGCCCGCTACGCCGCCGACCACCTGTTCTCCGAGATCGACGAGCTCGGCACCCGCGACGGCGCCAACCTCGTCATCCGCGACGACGAGGGCAACGAGGTCTTCGCGCCCGGCTTCTCGATGTGGACCATCATCGAGGAGTGCCTCAACCCGCCCGTGGTCTGGGAGCGCGAGCGGGCGGTGGGGGCCGACGGGCAGTACGACGTCGAGGCCGGGTTCTTCACCCTGCCGCCGTTCAGCGAGCCCGAGGTCTTCGAGTTCCCCGGCGGCATCGGCCCCGTCGAGTGCGTGCACGTCGAGCACGAGGAGGTGCTCCTGATGCCGCGCTGGGTCGACGCGAAGAAGGTCACCTTCAAGTACGGCCTCGGCGAGGAGATGATCGGCATCCTGCGGGTGCTGCACACCCTCGGCCTGGACCGCACCGACCCGGTCACCGTCAAGGGCGTCTCCGTGAGCCCGCGTGACGTCGTGGCCGCCGTCCTGCCCGACCCGCTGACCATCGGCCCGCGCATGGAGGGGAAGACGTGTGCCGGCCTGTGGGTCACCGGGACCGGCAAGGACGGCCGGCCGCGGCGCACGTACCTCTACCACGTGGTCGACAACGCCGACACGATGCGTGAGTACGAGAGCCAGTGCGTGGTGTGGCAGACGGCGGTCAACCCCGTCGTGGCCCTCGAGCTCCTGGCTTCGGGCACGTGGTCCGGCACCGGGGTCCTCGGCCCCGAGGCCTTCGACGCCGTCCCGTTCCTGGACCTGCTGGCGGCGCCCCGACCCGAGGGCTACGGCTCGCCCTGGGGCCTCGAGGACCGCTGAGCCCCCGGGGGACCGCTCCCCCCCAGCTGCGCATACGCTCGATCCCACCGGCGCCGCCCGGCGCCGACCGTCCGACCCGGAGGAGCCCATGGCCATCACCCAGAAGGCGATCATCGACGCGGTCCCCACGGGGCTGTACGTCGGAGGGACCTGGCGCGAGGCCGGCGGCGGCGAGCGCTTCGACGTGCACGACCCCGCCACCGGCACCGTCCTCACGACGTGCGCCGACGGCACCCCCGAGGACGGGATGGCCGCGCTGGCGGCGGCGCACGAGGCCCAGCCCTCGTGGGCGGCCGTGCCGCCGCGCGAGCGGGCCGAGATCCTGCGCCGGGCCTTCGAGGCGCTGACCGCCCGTGCCGAGGAGTTCGCGATGCTGATGACCCTCGAGATGGGCAAGAACCTCACCGAGGCCAAGGGCGAGGTCACCTACGGCGCCGAGTTCTTCCGCTGGTTCTCCGAGGAGGCCGTGCGCGTCCACGGCAGCTATGCGGTCGCCCCCAACGGCGCCACCCGGCTGCTCACCATGCGCCAGCCCGTCGGGCCCACGCTGATGATCACGCCGTGGAACTTCCCGCTCGCGATGGGCACCCGCAAGATCGGGCCGGCCATCGCCGCCGGCTGCACCATGGTCGTCAAGCCGGCCGCCGAGACCCCGCTGTCGATGCTGCTGCTGGCCTCCCTGCTCGAGGACGCCGGCCTGCCGCCGGGGGTGCTCAACGTGGTCACCACCACCCACAGCGGCGCCGTCTGCGAGCCCCTCATCCGCGACCCGCGACTGCGCAAGCTGACCTTCACCGGCTCCACCGCGGTCGGCAAGGTGCTCGTCGAGCAGTCGGCCGAGCAGCTGCTGCGGGTCTCGATGGAGCTCGGCGGTAACGCCCCGTTCCTGGTCTTCGAGGACGCCGACGTCGACGCCGCGGTCGAGGGCGCGATGCTGGCGAAGATGCGCAACATCGGCGAGGCCTGCACCGCGGCCAACCGCTTCTTCGTGCACGCCGACGTCGCCGAGGAGTTCTCGACCAAGCTGGCCGCCCGGATGGGTGCGCTCACCGTGGGCAAGGGCACCAAGAAGGGCGTCGACGTCGGCCCGCTCATCACCGAGAAGGCCCGTGACGGCGTGCACGAGCTGGTGCAGGACGCCCTCGGGCGCGGCGCGACGGTGCTCACCGGCGGCGGCCCGGTCCCCGGCCGCGGCCACTTCTACCAGCCCACCGTGCTCACCGACGTGCCCGACGACAGCCGCCTGCTGCGCGAGGAGATCTTCGGCCCGGTCGCGCCGATCGCCACCTTCACCGACGAGGCCGACGCCGTGCGCCGGGCCAACGCCACCGAGTACGGCCTGGTCGGCTACGTCTTCACCCGCGACAACGCCCGCGTGCTGCGCGTCGCCGAGGCGCTCGAGTTCGGCATGGTCGGCATCAACACCGGCATCGTCTCGAACCCGGCCGCTCCCTTCGGCGGCGTCAAGCACTCGGGCTTCGGCCGCGAAGGCGGGGCCGAGGGCATCGAGGAGTACCTCGAGGTCAAGTACGTCGGCATCGCCACCTGAGGGTGCCCGCCTCCACCGCTCGGCCCGGATCGTCGCCAAGGGGGTGCGCGACCGGGCCGGCCGGTGGTCCAATGCACGCATGACAGAGACCCGCTCGTCGACGCACCGGCCCGACCGGCGCCGCTCCGTGCGCACCCTGCTCGACCAGACCGACGACGCGCTGCGCCGTGGTGCCCGCCCCGGAGCGGTGGTCTGGCCGTCCGGGTTCCGGCTGCTCGACAGCACCCTCGACGGCGGCCTGCGCTCCGGTGAGCTCGTGCTCCTGGGTGGCAGCGAGGGCTCGGGCAAGACGACGCTCGCGGTGCAGATGGTCCGCAACGCCGTCGCCGCCGGCCGCTCCGCGGTCATCTTCTCCTTCGAGCACGAGGCGGGCACCGTGGTGCAGCGGCTGCTGGGGCTCGAGGCCGCCTACGCGGCCGAGGCCTCCGACCAGCCGGTGTCGCAGGCGGGCAACGTGCACGCGTTCCGCGCCGTGTTCGAGGCCGAGGACCCGCACCGCCAGGGTCTGGCCGAGGCCCTGGGGCACCTGCCCTACGGCCGCGCGGCCCTGACCATGATGGACGCGTACGCCGAGCGGCTGCACATCCACGAGGCCAACAGCCAGACCACGATCGAGGAGATCGCCAGTGTCGTGGCGATGATGAGCGACGAGATCGGCGAGCGCCCGATGGTCCTGGTCGACTACCTCCAGAAGGTGCCGCGCCCCGGCGTCCAGGAGGACGAGACGACCCGCGTCACCATCGTCACCGAGAGCCTGAAGGACCTGGCGATGGAGATGGAGTGCCCGGTCGTAGCCATCTCGGCCGCCGACCGCGACAGCCTCGGCAGTGGTCGGCGGATGCGCACGCACGACCTGCGCGGCTCCTCGGCGCTGGCCTACGAGGCCGACGTCGTGCTCATCCTGTCGAGCAAGGACAACATCGTCTCGCGCGAGCACCTCGTCTACGACCTCGGGGCCATCAAGATCTACCGCCGCTGGTCGGTGATCACGGTCGAGAAGAACCGACACGGCAGCGGGTCGGTCGAGCTCGAGCTGCAGAAGGACTTCGAGCACGGGCGCTTCCACCCCACGATGCGCATCGTCTCCGAACGTCTCATCGAGGAGCGCGTCTTCACCACCTGACCGGCCGCGCGGGAGGGGGCGCGGCGGATGCGGGCGCATCCCCGAGAATGGGGGCGTGACCCACCGCACCGTCGCCCTGCTCGGCTCCACCGGCTCGATCGGCACCCAGGCCCTCGAGGTGATGGCCGCGCACCCCGGCCGGTTCTCGGTGGCCGCGCTCGCCGGGGGTGGCAACCTCGCGCTGCTGGCGCAGCAGGCCGCCGCCACCCGCGCCCCGGTGGTCGCCGCCGCCTCCGGGGACGCGGAGACGCTGCGGGCCGCCATCGCCGACGCGGCGGGGGACCCGGGCTACCGGCCCGAGGTCCTCGTGGGCCCGGAGGCTGCGACCACGGTGGCCGGCGGCGGCGCCGACGTCGTGCTCAACGGCATCACCGGCTCGATCGGGCTGGCACCCACCCTGGCCGCGCTCGCCGCCGGCTCGACGCTGGCGCTGGCCAACAAGGAGTCGCTCATCGTCGGCGGCCCGCTGGTGCAGGTGGCGGCGCGCCCCGACCAGATCGTCCCGGTCGACTCCGAGCACAGCGCCATCGCCCAGTGCCTGCGGGGCGGGCGCGCCGACGAGGTCCGGCGCCTGGTGGTCACCGCCAGCGGGGGCCCGTTCCGCGGGCGCAGCCGCGCCGAGCTGGCCGACGTCACGCCCGAGCAGGCCCTGGCACACCCCAACTTCTCGATGGGCCGGGTCATCACCACCAACTCGGCGACGCTGGTCAACAAGGGGCTCGAGGTGATCGAGGCCCACCTGCTCTTCGACGTCCCGTTCGAACGCATCGACGTCGTGGTGCACCCGCAGCAGCAGATCCATTCGATGGTCGAGTTCCGCGACGGTTCGACCATCGCCCAGCTCGGGCCCCCGCGGATGCTGGTGCCGATCGGGCTCGGGCTGTCCTGGCCCGACCGGCTCGACGACGTCGACGTGCCGTGCGACTGGAGCCGCGCGCAGTCGTGGGACTTCCACCCGCTCGACGACGAGGCGTTCCCCGCGGTGCGGCTGGCTCGCCAGGTGGGGGAGGCGGGGGGCACCTTCCCGGCGGTCTACAACGCCGCCAACGAGGTGGCGGTCGACGCCTTCCACGACGGCGCGCTGTCCTTCGTCGCCATCGTGGACACCATCGAGGAGGTGGTGGCCACGCACGCCGCCGGTGCGAGCGCGGGCGACGCCTCCACCCTCGAGGGCGTCCTGGCCGCCGACGCGTGGGCCCGGACGGCGGCGCGGGACCTGGTGCTCGCGCGCGGCTGAGCCCGCGACCTGCGCCGACCCCCACCGGGGTCCCGGGAACGCGACGTATCCTGCCGAGGTGACCACCATCGCCTTCGTGCTCGGCGTGCTCTTCATGGCGCTCGGCCTCGCGCTGTCCATCGCGCTCCACGAGGTCGGCCACCTGGTGCCCGCCAAGCGCTTCGGCGTGCGGGTCACCCAGTACATGGTCGGGTTCGGGCCCACCGTGTGGTCACGCCGGCGCGGCGAGACCGAGTACGGGCTCAAGGCCGTCCCCCTGGGTGGCTACATCCGGATGATCGGGATGTTCCCGCCCCGCCCGGGCGACCCCGAGGGGACGCTGCGGGCCTCGAGCACCGGTCGGTTCAGCCAGCTGGTCGACGAGGCGCGCACGGCCAGCCTCGAGGAGGTCGGCCCCGGCGACCACGACCGTGTCTTCTACCGGCTCCCGGTGTGGAAGAAGGTCGTCGTCATGCTCGGCGGCCCCACCATGAACCTGCTCATCGGGGTGGTCCTCCTCACCGTCCTGCTCACCGCGCACGGGGTCCCCACCCCGCAGCCCGGCGCGGTCGTGGCCTCGGTCAGCCAGTGCGTCGTGCCCGCCACCGACGCCGCGGCCACCACCGGCCAGTGCGCCGGCAAGCCCCCGACCCCGGCCGTGGCCGCCGGCATCCAGCCCGGCGACCGCCTGGTCTCCATCGACGGCACCCCGGTGCGCGACATCCGCGACGTCGGCGACCTGGTGCGCCCGGCCGCCGGCCGTACCGTCGACATCGTCGTCGAGCGCGACGGCCGGCGACTGACGGTGCAGGCCGAGCCCATCCGCAACCAGCTGGCCGTCCTCGACGACGCCGGCAACCCCGTGCTCGACGCCTCCGGCCGCCCGCGCACCACGGAGGCGGGCTTCCTCGGCGTCACCACCCGCCAGCCCTTCGCCTACGTGCCGCAGCCGCTGAGCGCCGTGCCCCCGTACCTGTGGGCCGGCGTCAGCAACACCGCCCTCGCCCTGGTCCACGTCCCCGAGCGGATGGCCGGCGTCTGGAACGCGGCCTTCGGCGGCGGTGAGCGCCAGGTCGACAGCCCCATGTCGGTGGTCGGCGTCGGCCGCGTCGCGGGGGAGGCGTCGGCCGGCCGGCTCGACGCGCTGACCGGGGGCTCCCCGGCCGACCGCTTCTGGTTCCTCGTCAGCCTGCTGGCGAGCCTGAACCTGATGCTGTTCCTGTTCAACCTCGTCCCGCTGCTGCCGCTCGACGGCGGCCACGTGGCGGGTGCGCTGTGGGAGGGCACCAAGCGGCAGTGGGCCAAGCTGCGCGGCGCCCCCGACCCGGGGTTCGTCGACGTCGCCAAGGCCCTGCCGGTCGCGTACTCGGTCGCCTTCGTGCTCATCGGGATGTCGGCCCTGCTCATCTACGCCGACCTGGTGAACCCGATCAAGCTCGGCGGTTGAGCGCCGCCCGTGCAGGGAACCCCCAGCGCGCGGTCGTAGGCTGAGGGCATGTCCGTCTCCCTGGGTATGCCTGCTGCCCCGCCGCCCGTCCTGGCCCCCCGCCGCGTGTCGCGCAAGATCCGCGTCGGCAAGGTCGAGGTGGGCGGTGACGCCCCGGTGTCGGTGCAGTCGATGACGACGACGCCGACCACCGACATCAACGCCACCCTCCAGCAGATCGCCGAGCTCACGGCGGCCGGCTGCGACATCGTGCGGGTCGCGTGCCCGAGCCAGGACGACGCCGAGGCGCTGCCCGCCATCGCGCGCAAGTCGCAGATCCCGGTGATCGCCGACATCCACTTCCAGCCGAAGTACGTCTACGCGGCCATCGACGCCGGATGCGCGGGGGTCCGGGTGAACCCGGGCAACATCCGCCAGTTCGACGACCAGGTCGGTGAGATCGCCCGCCGTGCGAAGGAGGCCGGGATCTCGATCCGCATCGGCGTCAACGCCGGCTCGCTCGACAAGCGCATCCTCGAGAAGTACGGCAAGGCCACGCCCGAGGCGCTGGTCGAGTCGGCCGTCTGGGAGGCCGGGCTGTTCGAGGAGCACGACTTCCACGACTTCAAGATCTCGGTCAAGCACAACGACCCCGTCGTCATGGTCAAGGCCTACCAGCTGCTGGCCGAGCGTGGCGACTGGCCGTTGCACCTCGGCGTCACCGAGGCGGGCCCGGCCTTCCAGGGGACCATCAAGTCCGCCACCGCGTTCGGCGCCTTGCTCAGCCAGGGCATCGGCGACACCATCCGGGTCTCCCTCTCGGCCCCCCCGGTCGAGGAGGTCAAGGTCGGCATCCAGATCCTGCAGTCGCTCAACCTGCGCCCGCGCAAGCTCGAGATCGTCTCGTGCCCCTCCTGCGGGCGCGCCCAGGTCGACGTCTACAAGCTGGCCGACGAGGTCACCGCGGGGCTCGAGGGCATGACGGTGCCGCTGCGCGTGGCCGTGATGGGCTGCGTCGTCAACGGCCCCGGCGAGGCCCGCGAGGCCGACCTGGGGGTGGCGTCCGGCAACGGCAAGGGCCAGATCTTCGTGCGCGGCGAGGTCATCAAGACCGTGCCCGAGAGCCAGATCGTCGAGACCCTCATCGAGGAGGCCATGCGCCTGGCCGACGAGATGGGCGAGCCCATGGACGAGGAGTCGGCCGGGGCCCCCTCGGTCACCGTCGGCTGAGGCGCCGGGCGTACCCCGGCGCCGGCGTTCGCGGGGGGTGGTGCTGAACCCCCCTTCCAGGGGTGCCGAGCCCGTCGTGGCCGGCCTCGCGGACGTCCTGCGTGTCTCGTGACGTCGGCAACCGAACGGCGGGGTGGCCGCGAGCCCTAGGCTGGGCCGGTGCTCCGCACCCGCTCCCCGGTCCGGCCGCTCTCTCTCGACGACCGAGACGCCGCGCTCGACCTCTGCGCCCGCGACCTCCCCCGAGGGGTGTTCGTCGCGGCCCGGGTGCTGGAGGGTGCGCGCACCGGGTCGTTGTCGTCGGTGCTCGGGCACAGTGATGACGGCGTGCTCAGCTCGCTGTGCTGGGCCAGCGCCAACATCGTGCCGGTCGGCACCACCGAGGAGAACCGCCCGCTGTTCGCCGAGCGGCTTCGCCGGTGGCGCGGGCGCTGCGCGTCGGTGTTCGGCCCCCGCGAGGAGGTGCTCGGGCTCTGGCAGCACCTCGAGCCGCACTGGGGGCAGCCCCGGGTGGTCCGGGCCCACCAGCCGCTGCTCGTCGCCGACCTCCCGCCCTCGGCCGCCGGGGTCGAGCCCGACCCGCGCGTGCGGCCGGCCCGGGCCGACGAGGTCGACCTGGTGCTGCCGGCCGCCGAGCACATGTTCACGGCCGAGATCGGCTACCGCCCGTACACCGGCTCCAGCCGCGGCTACCGCGCCTCGCTGGCCTCCCTCATCGCGCGCGGGCACACCTACGTCGTGGTCGAGGACGGTGAGGTCGTCTTCAAGACCGACATCGGCAGCATCGCCCTCGGGTGTGCCCAGCTGCAGGGCGTCTGGGTCGCCCCGCGGCTGCGCGGGCAGGGCCGGGCGGTGCCGATGCTGGCCGCCGTCCTCGAGCAGGTGATGGCCGGGCCCGCGCCGCTGGTCTCGCTCTACGTCAACGACTTCAACACCGCGGCCCGTGCCACGTACGAGCGCCTCGGCTTCCGGGCCGTGGGGGAGTTCACGACCGTCCTGCTCTGAGCGAGCGGTGCGCCGGTAAACCGCGGCGCGGGGTGTCCGCCCGCCTCGTTATCCTGGGCCGGTCCGCCCCCGACCCCCAGGAGCCCCCCGTGGCCATGCGCATGTCGTCCCTGTTCCTGCGAACCCTTCGCGAGGACCCGGCGGACGCGGAGGTGCCGAGCCACCGGCTGCTGGTGCGGGCGGGCTACATCCGCCGCGTCAGCCCCGGCATCTACACCTGGCTGCCGCTCGGGCTGAAGGTGCTGCGCCGTGTCGAGACCATCGTGCGCGAGGAGATGGACGCCATCGGGGCCCAGGAGCTGCTGTTCCCGGCGCTGCTGCCCCGCGAGCCCTACGAGGCCTCCGGCCGGTGGGACGAGTACGGCGAGAACGTCTTCCGGCTCAAGGACCGCAAGGGGGGCGACTACCTGCTGGGCCCCACCCATGAGGAGATGTTCACCCTCGCCGTGAAGGACCTGTACAGCTCGTACAAGGACCTGCCGCTGTCGATCTACCAGATCCAGACCAAGTACCGCGACGAGGCCCGGCCGCGCGCGGGCGTGCTGCGCGGGCGCGAGTTCGTCATGAAGGACAGCTACTCCTTCGACCTCGACGACAGCGGGCTCGACAAGAGCTACCAGCTGCACCGCGACGCCTACGTGCGCATCTTCGACCGGCTCGGCTTCCACTACGTCATCGTGCAGGCGATGGCCGGCGCGATGGGCGGCTCGAAGTCCGAGGAGTTCCTCGCCACCGCCGAGAACGGTGAGGACACCTACGTGCGCTGCCCGAACTGCGGCTACGCGGCCAACGTCGAGGCCGTGCGGGTGCCCGTGCCGGATGCCGTCGACGCCTCCGCGGTGCCGGCCGCGCACGCCGAGGACACCCCCGACACCCCCACCATCGACAGCCTGGTGGCCCACCTGGAGTCGGCCTTCCCGCGCTCCGACGGTCGCGCCTGGACCGCCGCCGACACCCTGAAGAACGTGCTCGTGATGCTGGTCCACCCCGACGGCACCCGTGAGCCGCTGGCCATCGGCCTGCCCGGGGACCGCGAGGTCGACGAGAAGCGACTGGGCGCCCAGGTCGAGCCGGCCGCCGTCGAGGCCTTCGTCGAGGCCGACTTCGCCGCGCACCCCAGCCTGGCCAAGGGCTACATCGGTCCCGGGGTGCTGGGGTCCGAGAAGGCTTCCGGCATCCGCTACCTGCTCGACCCCCGCGTCAGCGAGGGCACCGCGTGGGTCACCGGCGCCGACACCCCTGGCCGCCACGTCCTCGACCTGGTCGCGGGGCGCGACTTCACCGCCGACGGCACCATCGAGGCCGCCGAGGTGCGCCCGGGCGACGCCTGCCCCTCGTGCGGCCACGGCCTCGAGGCGGCGCGCGGCATCGAGATGGGGCACATCTTCCAGCTCGGCACCAAGTACGCCGAGGCGCTCGACCTCAAGGTCCTCGACGAGCACGGCAAGCTGAGGACGGTCACGATGGGGTCCTACGGCGTCGGGGTGTCCCGGGCCGTGGCCTGTGTCGCCGAGGGCAACCACGACGAGCTCGGCCTGGTCTGGCCGCGGGCGCTGGCCCCGGCCGACGTGCACGTGGTCGCCACGGGCAAGGACGAGGCCGTCGCCATCTACGCCGAGGAGCTCACCCGCGAGCTCGAGGCCCGCGGCGCGCAGGTGCTGCTCGACGACCGCCGCCAGGCGAGCCCGGGCGTGAAGTTCAAGGACGCCGAGCTCATCGGCGTGCCCACCATCGTGGTCGTCGGGCGTGGCCTGGCCGACGGCACCCTCGAGCTCAAGGACCGCCGCAGCGGCGAGCGGCGCGAGCTGGCCGTCGCCACGGCCGTCGACGACATCCTGCGTGAGATCGGGCAGGCGTGAGCCGCCCGGTCGAGGCGGTCGTCTTCGACTGGGGCGGGACCCTGACGCCGTGGCACGACGTCGACCTCCCCGAGCAGTGGCGGGTCTTCGCCCGCGAGGTGCACGGAGTGCCCGTCGGCTCGCCCGAGGTGTCGGGGGCCGACCTGGCCGAGGCACACCGGCTGGCCGACCGCATCCTCGAGGTCGAGGCGGCCGCGTGGCGGCGGGGGCGCGACGAGCACTCCTCGGCCGCGCTGGCCGACATCCTCGACGCCGCCGGGATCGACCCCGAGCACGACCGGCACCACCTGGCGCTGGCCGCCTACCGGCGCTTCTGGGAGCCGCACACGTTCACCGACCCGCAGGTCCGCCCGTTGTGGGAAGGGCTGCGCGAGCGCGGCATCCGGGTCGGGGTGCTCTCGAACACCATCTGGAGCCGCGAGTACCACCGCGAGATCTTCGCGCGCGACGGCGTGCTCGACCTGGTCGACGCCGACCTCTACTCCAGCGAGCTCGACCACGTGAAGCCCCATCCCGAGGTGTTCCGGGCCGTCTGCCGCGAGGTCGGGGTCGACCCGGTGCGCGCGGTGTACGTGGGCGACCGCATCTTCGAGGACGTGCATGGGCCGCAGCAGATCGGGATGCGCGCCATCTGGATCCCGCACAGCGACATCCCCGCCTCGCAGCGTGTCGAGGTCACGGCCGTCCCCGACGCCCGCGCCCACGAGCTGCTCGACGTCCTCGCCGTCGTCGACGCGTGGAACGCGGCGTGAAGGGCGCGCGGGGCGGCGTCCCCGTGCTCGCCGGCGTCCCGTGCCGTCCCGGTCGCGGCTGAGCCGTGGCCGACCCCGGACTGCACGTCCTGATCCTGCTCGCGCTCGCCGGCTTCCTCGCCGGCTGGGTGGATGCCGTCGTCGGTGGCGGCGGGCTGGTGCAGCTGCCGGCACTGCTGATCGGCCTGCCGGGTGCCAGCCCCGCGCAGGTGCTCGCGACGAACAAGTTCGGCTCGGTGTGGGGGACCGCCACGGCGGCAGGCACGTACTACCGCCGGGTGCGCCCCGACCTGCGCACGGCGCTGCCGATGGCGGCGGTCGCGTACGTCGGCGCCATCGGGGGGGCGCTGCTCGGACTGCACATCCCGAAGTCGGCCTTCAACCCCGTCATCCTCGTGATGCTGCTGGTCGTGGGCACGTACACGCTGCTCAAGCCGTCGGTGGGCCAGCTGACCCGGCTGCGCTGGAGCGGCGGCCGGCACACGACGGCGGCGGTGCTGACCGGGTTCGTCATCGGGATGTACGACGGCGCGCTGGGGCCGGGCACCGGGTCGTTCCTGGTGTTCGCGCTGGTCGGGCTGCTGGGCTACGCGTTCCTCGAGGCCAGCGCCAAGGCCAAGATCACCAACCTGGCGACGAACCTCGGGGCGCTGACCGTGTTCGCTCCGGGCGGGCACGTGCTGTGGAAGGTCGGGGCGGTGATGGCGGTGGCGAACCTGCTCGGCGGGTACATCGGGGCCCGCACGGCGGTGGCCCGGGGGAGCCGGTTCATCCGGGCGGTGTTCGTGGTGGTGGTCGTGGCGTTCGTCATCCGCATCGGGGGAGACCTCGCCGGCCTCTGGTAGCACCCCGACCTTCCCCCCGCCTCACCCGGAATGTGTGTGAAGACCCTCGGCATGCCGACGCTCTTCACACACGTTTGCGCAGGGAGGGGAGGGGAGGGGGGGCAGGGTCAGGCGGCGAGGGGGAGGGCGAGCCCGCGCGCGACCTGCTCCATGAACAGGCGCTCCTGGATGCGCAGCCCCACCAGGTCGATGCGCAGGACGGTGTCGCGGCCCAGGGCGATGTCGTTCTGCCGGAGGTTGTCGTCGGTCACGGCCAGCCCCACGCGATGGCCCGCACCGTCAATCTCGACGACGAGACGTGAGCCGGCCCAGCGCACATCCAGGTAGATGCGACCACGAGCGGTTCGGCGCACCACCTGTCGCTCCGGCTCGGGCAACCCGTACCGCCGGCACAGCTGGGCGAAGTCGAGCTCGCCGAGCGACTGTGCGCCGTCGCTGATGTCCCGCAGCAGCTGTCGCACCAGCGGGCGACGGCCCCGGTTGCGGACGGTGCGGAACGCCTGCTGGAGGCGCGGGCCCGTGGTGAGCCGCTGCTGGACCACCAGGCACAGCACGAGCGCAGCCTGGCGGTCGGTGCGCACCCACGCAGCCGCCCTCAGGGCAGCCACCTCGACCGTCGTACGCGGCAGGGTGGTCCCCGCGGCCTCGTGGGGACGGCGCGCCACCCGGTGGACGTGGACCCCGTCGACCTTCGGGCAGCGGGCGTTGCGGGGCACGGAGACGTGGATCTGGTCGTCGCTCCAGCCCGTAAGGCCGGCCGCCTGGAGGGCCGAGCCGCCGTCGACCAGGGCGACGTCGGCGGCGACCTCCCACACGGCGGCGTGACGCCGGGCCTCGATGCCCACCGGGCCGGTGTGCAGGACGACGGTGTGCGTCCCGAGCGCCTGCCAGCGCTCGGCATCCACCTCGCGCTGGACGGCGGCGTGGTCGAACCCCAGCTCCAGCAGTCGCCACCGCGGCAGGGCGCCACCGGAGGTCTCGGCCGCGGCCCTCGCGGCACGGCGCAGCGCCTTGCGAGGGGGGCGCGGCGTCGTCACCCCGGCAGCATGGCCGCTCGGGGCGGCCGGCCGCGGGCGTCGTCCACAGCCCTGCGCCCCCGGCCGCGAACGTGTGTGAAGAACCTCTACATGCCGACGTTCTTCACACACGTTCGAGGGAGGCAGGGGTCAGGGGGAGGGGTCAGGGGGAGGGAGGGGTGGTCAGCCAGAGGGCGGCGTAGGGCTCGAGGCGGACGTCGCCCGTGGCGTCCCACGCCAGCCCCTCGCCGGTCAGCGCGTCGACGGCGTCGGCCAGCCCCAGCTCGCGCACCCGCCAGCCGGGCCAGTGCCGCACCTCGGGCGTCACGTTGTAGACGCCCGCGAACCGCCCCAGCGGATGCTCGCGCAGCGTCACCAGCACCCCAGGGTCGTCGACGGGGCCGATCGTCGTCTCGACCGAGCCGTGCAGCTGCGCCAGCCCGGCCCGCACCTGCGCCAGCCGCGCCAGGTCGCCGAACACCCGCCCTGCCACGGTCGAGACGTCGCGCCGCTGCTCGACCCGCTCGGCGTCCAGCCGCGGCCGGTGCGCCCAGCGGTTGTCGCCCTCGTGCCCGGGCTCGTCGGCCCAGTGCGGGTCGTTGGGCTGTCCGAGCTCGTCGCCGCTCCAGATGACCGGGATGCCGCCCCAGCCGAACACGATCGCGTGGCCCAGGTGCAGCGCGGCCAGGGCGCTCTCGCGCTCGTCGTCGGTCTCGGCGCTCTCGAGGCCCACCAGCGACGCCGCGGTGCCGGAGGTGCGGCGGTCGCCGGTGTCGGGGTTGAACTGGAACACCAGACCCCGCGCCGGCGAGCCCCAGAAGTCGCCGGAGTACCAGTCGGCCAGGAAGTGCCGGTGCCCCGGCCCGGTGAGCCCCAGTGCGGCGGCGTCCTCGTCCATCACCGCCCAGCCGATGTCGTCGTGGCAGCGCAGGTAGGTGAGCCAGGTGGCCGTGGTGGGCTTGGGCGGCAGCGACCCGAGGGCGTGGGCGGCCAGGCGCACGTCGCGGCTCGCGAGCATCGACCACACCTGCACCATGAGGCTGTTGTGGTACGCCAGGTCGCTGACCTTGCCGGTGTAGCGCCCCTGTCCGAGGTAGGCCAGCAGCTGGGTCGGCGCGACGATCGCCTCGGCCTTGAAGGCGACCGCCGGGCACGCGATGCGCGTCAGGGCGCGCAGCACCTGGGTGATGGCGTGCACCTCCGGCTGGCCCTGGCAGTCGGTGCCGAGGCGCTTCCACATGAAGGCGATGGCGTCCAGGCGCAGCACGTCGACCCCGCGGTTGGACAGGTCGAGGATGATCTGCGCGTACTCGAGCAGCACGTCGGGGTTGCCCCAGTTGACGTCCCACTGCCAGGCGTTGAACGTCGTCCACACCCAGCCGTCGAGGTCGTCGTCCCAGGTGAAGCTGCCGGGAGCGAAGTCGGGGAAGACCTCCGGCAGGGTGCGCTCGTAGGCGTCGGGGAGGCGCCGGTCGGGGAAGACGTGGAAGTACGAGCGGTAGCGCAGCGTCCCCTCGCGGGCCTTGCGCGCCCACTCGTGCTCGCGCGCCACGTGGTTCAGCACGAGGTCGAGCACGAGGCTCATCCCGCGCTCGTGCAGGGCGTCGGCCAGCTCGCCGAGGTCGTCCATGGTGCCGAGGTCGGGGCGCACCTGCCGGTAGTCGGCCACCGCGTAGCCGCCGTCGTTGTCACCGTCGCGGGGACGCAGCAGCGGCATCAGGTGCAGGTAGCGCACCCCGAGCTCCTCGAGGTACGGGATGCGCGCGGCCACCCCCGGCAGGTCGTCGGCGAAGCGGTCGGCGTAGGCGGCGTAACCCACCATTCCGGGGTCCTGGAGCCAGTCAGGCTCCAGCATCCGGTCGAGGTCGCGCCGGTGCAGCCGGTCGGGGCGACGCGCGTGGGCCCGGGCGGCCAGGGTGACCAGCGCGGCCCCCACGGTCTCGGCGCGCCCCGGCCCGTACAGCACGGCCAGGCCGCCGTACAGGTCGGGCCACCAGCGCTGCAGCCGCGCGGCCAGCATCTCGGCGCGGTCGGGTGGGGCCCCGCCCGGCAGGGGAGGGGTCGGGGGCACCGTTGCGCTCACGGCGGCATTCTGACGGAACTGCGCAAGCGTTTCCACCATGTCCGCCGGCTGCCCCGCCGGCTCACGGTGCGCACCGAACCCGTTCACAGCCGGCGCATAGGGAACGCGAGAACAGTTGCCCTCATGACCACGAGCACGGTGCGGGCCCAGGCATCCACCACCGCCACCTCTCCACGGCGTCGCCGGGCCCGGCTCGCGCCCGTGCCGCGCTGGTGGCGCGACGCCACCGCCGCGGCCGGCTGGGCAGTCCTCCTCGGGGTCGTCGCGCTGTGGGTGGCCGGGGGAGGCGTGCAGGCCCTCGCGACCTGGGGTGGCTTCTTCACCTCGACCGGGCGCGTCACCGGGCTGGTCGCCTCGGCCCTGCTGCTGATCCAGGTGATCCTGATGGCGCGGGTGCCGTGGGTCGAGCAGGCCTGGGGGCAGGACGAGCTGGCCCGGGTGCACCGTCTGGTCGGCTTCACCTCGTTCACGCTCCTGATGGCGCACATCGTCCTCATCACCGTGGGCTACGCCGCCTCGAGCGCGCTCGGCATCTGGGGCACCATCTGGGACTTCGTCGTCAACTACCCCGGGATGCTGCTCGCGTTCGCCGGCACCGCGGCCCTGGTGATGGTGGTCGTCACCTCCGTCCGCCGGGCCCGCCGCCGGCTCCGGCACGAGTCCTGGCACCTCATCCACCTCTACGGCTACGTCGGCGCCGGCCTGGTCCTGCCGCACCAGCTGTGGACCGGCGCGCAGTTCCTCGACTCCACCGCGGCCGCCCTCTTCTGGTGGGGGCTGTGGGCCGTCACCGCCGCGACGGTGCTGGTCTTCCGCGTCGGCGTGCCCGTGTGGCGTTCGCTGCGCTCACCCATCCGCGTCCTCGACGTGCGCGAGGAGGCACCCGGCGTCACCACCGTGACCGTGGGCGGCGACGGGGTGGGCGCCCTTCCGGCCCGGGCCGGCCAGTTCTTCCAGTGGCGCTTCCTCGACGGCCCTGGCTGGAGCCGCGCCAACCCCTACTCGCTCTCGGCCGCCCCGGACGGACGCACCCTGCGCCTCACCGCGGCGCACGTCGGCGACGGCTCGGCCCGCCTGGCCGCGCTGCGTCCCGGCACCCGGGTGCTGCTGGAAGGCCCCTACGGCCGCCTCCACGGCGGGGTCCGCGCCCACCGCAAGGTCCTCCTGATGGGCTCCGGCATCGGCATCACGCCGCTGCGCGCGCTGCTCGAGGAGCTGCCGCAGGCTCCCGGCGACGTGACCGTGGTGCACCGGGTGCGCTCGCAGGCCGAGGCCGTGCTGGCCGACGAGCTGGAGGCCCTGGCCGCCGCCCGCGGTGCCCGCTACGTGCAGGTCGAGGGGCGCCGCATCCCGGGCCGGGCCAGCTGGCTGCCGCGGCAGGCCTCGCACCTGAGCGACGCCCGGGCGCTGCGCGAGATCGTCCCCGACCTGGCCGAGCACGATGTCTACGTCTGCGGCAACGACGCCTGGATGGATGCCGTGCGCGCCGCCGCCCTCGAGGCGGGGGCGGCCCGCGACGCGGTCCACCTCGAGCGCTTCGCCTACTGACCACCCCACCCCCCGGAGACAAGCCCATGCGACGGATCACCACCTGGGTGCTGAGCACGGTCTCGGCGCTGGTCCTGCTGTTCAGCTATCACACCTCGACCGGCGGGGGCGGGACGGCGCTCGCCGCCGCGGCGAGCACCGCGGCCAACGGCACCGCGCCGGGCGGGGCCGGCGTCGGCTCGACCTCGACGCCGAGCACCCCCCCATCGGACACCCCAGGCACGGGGTCAGCCGCGACGCCCGGCACCACGCCGAGCACCTCGTCCGGCTCGTCGGGGTCGTCCGGCTCGTCGGGGGCATCCGGATCGTCCGGACTTTCCGGCGCGGCCACCGCGGCCAAGACCTACACCGGCGACGCCGTCGACACCCCGTACGGCCCCGTGCAGGTCGCGATCACCGTCGCGGGCGGCAAGGTCACCCGGTCCGTCGTGACCCAGGTGCCGTGGAGCGGCCCCCAGGACCAGGCGATCAACTCCTACGCCGTGCCGGTCCTCAACGGCGAGGTCGTCGACGCCCAGAGCGCGGGCATCGACATGGTCTCGGGCGCCACGTTCACCTCCGAGGGCTATGTGCAGTCGCTGCAGTCGGCGCTGGACCAGGCGCACCTGTGATCACCGCCGAGATCCCCGTGACGCCGGCCGCTCCCACCCCGCCGGTGCTGGCTCGGCGAGCCTGGGTCGAGCACGTGATGGGGACGGCCGTCAGCGTCCACGTCCGCGCCGTCGAGCCCACCCGCCCCGACATCGAGGCCGGGGTGCAGCGGGTGTTCGCGCACCTGCGCCGCGTCGACCGGGTGCTGTCGACGTGGCGGAGCGACAGTGACCTGCTGCGCCTGCAGCACGGTGAGGTCGACGAGGTGCACGCCTGGGTCGCCGACGTGACCGAGCTGTGCCTCGAGGCCGAGGAACGCACCGACGGGCTGTTCGCCGCGTGGCGCGCCCGGCGGGGCGAGCGCACCGTGTTCGACCCGACCGGCCTGGTGAAGGGCTGGGCGGTGGCCGGGGCGGCCGCTCACCTCGACGTCGTCCCCGAGATCGCCTACAGCATCGGCGCCGGTGGCGATGTCGTCGTCGGTGCCGGTCCCGGCCCGGGGGCCGCCGCTCCGGTGTGGCGCATCGGCCTCGAGGACCCACGCCGACCGGGAACGGTGGCGCAGGTGGTGTCGCTGCGTCGCGGCGCCGTGGCGACGTCGGGTGCGGCCCAGCGCGGCGGGCACGTGCTGGACCCCCGGCGCGGCACCCCGGTGACCCGGCCGGGCTCGGCCAGCGTGGTCGGACCCGACCTGCTCTGGGCCGACGTGTGGGCCACCGCGGCCTTCGTCGACCCCGAGCGGGCGGCCGGGCTGCTCGCCGAGCGCGACCCCGAGTACCGCCTGCACGCCCTCTGACGGGCCCCGGCCGGTTGAATGGGGTCATGCGTGACTTCCGGATGGTCGACGTCTTCTCGAGGGTCCCGTTCCTCGGCAACGCCCTGGCGGTGGTCCACGACGCCGACGGGCTGACCGACGCCGACATGGCGGCCATCGCCCGGTGGACCAACCTGTCGGAGACGAGCTTCCTGTGCGCTCCGACGCGCCCGGATGCCGACTACCGGGTGCGCATCTGGACCACCGGTGGCGAGCTGCCGTTCGCCGGTCACCCGACCCTCGGGTCGGCGCACGCCTGGCTGGAGGCCGGCGGCGTGCCTCGCGAGCCCGGCGTCGTCGTGCAGGAGTGCGCCGCGGGCCCGGTCCGGGTGCGCCGCGGGCCGCTGCTGGCGTTCGAGGCGCCGCCACTGGTGCGTTCGGGCCCGGTCCAGCCGGCGGACCGGGACCGCGTGATGGCCGCGCTCGGCCTCGACGCCGGGGAGGTGCTCGAGATGGCGTGGGTCGACAACGGCCCCGGCTGGGTCGGCGTCCTGCTCGAGGACCCTGCGGCGCTCCTGGCGCGCCGGGTCGACCTCGGCCGCCTCGACGGTCTGAAGGTCGGGATGGCCGCCCGTTGGCCCCGGGGCGCGCACCCCGACGGCTGCGGGCTCGAGGTCCGCGCGTTCTACGCCGACGGCCGCGACGCGTCCGAGGACCCGGTCACCGGCAGCCTCAACGCGGGCCTGGCGCAGTGGCTGGTCCCGGCCGGGCTGATGCCGCCCCACTACCTCGCCGCCCAGGGCGGGGCGATCGGCCGCGCGGGCCGTATCGAGGTCACGGCGGAGCCCTCCGGGGCCGTTCTCGTCGGCGGCGCGACCCGGACGCTGGCCACCGGGAGCCTCGGCTTCTGACGCGAGCGGCCCGTACCTCTGTCCACCGGGGTGCCCGCGCTGCTAGCCTCGCTGCGTTCAGCCGTGGTTCAGCAGGGGATCCCGGCGCGAGCAACAGGCTGGGTCATGTCGTCGAGAACTGGCAGCAGGCGGCCGCGGGGACCCCGCGCTCGTCTGGCTCCTTCGGGCGCCCGCCCCCTCACCGGGGTCAGCGAGCGGCACCCGACGACCTCGACCTCCGCTCCGGGCGTGACCCGCCCGCGTGATCCCGGCCCCATCGCATCCCACCACCGGCCGATGCGCGCCTGCTCGCACCCGGCCTCTTGACCCAGCGGGAGGGTGTTCGCACCCTGCCCGCTCGGCCCCGCTCCGTCCTCCGGGACCGGGGGCGAGGGTCGGCGGACGCCGGGACGGCGGCGGCCGGGTGTTACGACGTCCGGTTGCCTCTCCCTCTGTGCCTCCCGGCGTCCGCGGGACCCCTCGACCCGGGTCAGGTCCGGGCCGCGTCCGCCAGGGCCACCCGGAGCGCCGCCGGGTCCGTGACCGGCCGGTCGCACACGAAGCCCCGGCACACGTAGGCCGCGGGCCGACCGTCGACGAGCGGGCGGGATGCCAGCAGGGGGATGCCGGGAGCGTCCGGCGCGCCGGCCACGTGCACCAGCCCCGGCGAACCCGAGCCGCGGACGGCCGCGAGCAGCTCCTCCGCAGCCGCCCCGTCACCGACCACGGCCACCTGCAGCGGGCCCGCGGCCAGCGCCTCGGCGGCCGCCAGTGCCCAGCCGGCGAACCGCGGCTCGCCGGCGGCCACCGAGCCACACGCGGCGAGCGCCTGCTCGGCCGCCGCCCGGTGGCGGGTGGGTCCACCCAGCGCGGCCGAGGTGAGCAGCGCCTGGGCCAACGCCGAGGCCCCGGCGGGCTCGGCGTTGTCGCTGCGGCTCGCGGGCCGGCTGAACAGTGCGGGGGCGTCGTGTGCGGTGTCGTGCACGGTCCCGTCGTCGTCGACGAAGCGTTCCAGCGCCCGGTCGAGCAGCCCGGTGGCCGCGGCGAACCACCGGGCCTCGCCGGTGGCCTGGTGCAGGGCCAGCAGGCCCTCGGCCAGGTCGGCGTGGTCGTCGAGCACCCCGGGCGCCTGCGACACCGTGCCCGCCCGTGACGTGCGGTGCAGCGCGCCCTCGACGAGGTGCGTGGCGAGCACGTACTCGCCGGCCCGGGCGGCGGCGGCGACGAGGTCCCGGCGGCCCAGCAGGGCGCCTGCGTCGGCCAGGGCGGCCATCGCCAGCCCGTTCCACGCGGTGACCACCTTGTCGTCACGGGCCGGCTGGGGGCGCTGGCCCCGGGCCGCCAGCAGCCGGTCGCGGGCGTCCGCCCACCACGTGGCGTCCTCCGGGTCGGCGCGCAGCTGCAGGGTGGAGGCGCCGCCCTCGAAGGTGCCGCCCGGGGTCACCTCGAGCAGGGTGGCCGCCCGCCGGCCGTCGTCGGCCCCCAGCACCTCGGTCAGCTGTGCCGGCGTCCAGGCGTAGGACAGCCCCTCGTGGGAGTGGCCCTCGACGACCGTGTCGGCGTCCAGGGCCGAGGCGAAGGCGCCCTCGGGGGTCAGCAGGTCACGCAGCAGGAAGTCGACGGTCTCCTGGACCACCCGCAGGGCCAGCGGGTCGCCGGTGCAGCGCCACAGGTGGGCGTAGACCCGCAGCAGGAGGGCGTTGTCGTAGAGCATCTTCTCGAAGTGCGGCACCACCCACCCGGCGTCCACGGCGTAGCGCGCGAACCCGCCGCCCAGCTGGTCGTACATCCCGCCCCGGGCCATGGCCTCGCAGGTACCGCGCACCATCGCCAGCGCATCGGCGGAGCCGGTGCGCGCGTGGTGGCGCAGCAAGAACTCCAGGACCATCGACGGCGGGAACTTGGGGGCGCCGCCGAAGCCCCCGCGGGCGTCGTCGTACTGGCCGCGCAGGCGCACCACGGCGTCGGCCAGCACCTCGGGGCCGACCGCCACCGGCGCCGGGGGGCCGGTGACCTCGCGCAGCCGCTGGGCCACGTGGCTGCCCGAGGCCACGACCTGCTCGCGCTGCTCGCGCCAGACCCGCGCGGCGTTGTCGAGCAGCGCCAGGAGCTGGGGCTTGGGCAGGTAGGTGCCGGCGAAGAAGGGGTCGCCCGCCGGGGTGAGCAGGCAGGTCATCGGCCAGCCGCCGTGCCCGGTCAGGGCCGTGGTCGCGGCCATGTAGACGGCGTCGACGTCGGGGCGCTCCTCGCGGTCGACCTTGACGGCCACGAAGCCGCCCGCCAGTACCCGCGCCACCTCCTCGTCCTCGAAGCACTCGTGGGCCATCACGTGGCACCAGTGGCACGCGGCGTACCCCACCGAGAGGAACACCGGCACGTCGCGCCGGGCGGCCTCGGTGAACGCCTCCTCGCCCCACTCCCACCAGTCGACGGGGTTGTCGGCGTGCTGCAGCAGGTAGGGGCTGGTCGCGGTGGCGAGGCGGTTGCCCATGTCCCATGACTCCTGACGACGCGCGGGTGATGCATCTCTTCGCGAGTCAAACACGAGACGGGGACACCCGGCCCACGGCGCGACGACGGAAGCGGCCTGAAGGGGTCCGGCCGGCGGGTCAGCCGTCGAGGGCCTTGGTCAGGGCCACGGCGGTGGTCAGCTGCCCGGGCTCGTCGAGGCCCACCGCCCAGCTGACCTCGATGCCCGCCCGTAGCAGTGACCAGGCCATCGCCTCGTCGAGGTCGATGCCGGCGGCCTCCGCGGCCAGGGTGATCCGGTGGCGCACCGACCAGCGGAACGACGCGCCGGTGCCCATCTCGTCGACCCGGTTCGTCACCAGCGGCAGCAGGTCGAACGCCGGCGGCCCGGCCAGGGGCTTGGGGTCGATGGCGCGCCAGCCGCCGTCGGGGGCGCGCAGCACGTTCTCGTAGTGCAGGTCGGTGTGCAGCAGCAGCTCGGGCACGTCGCCGGACAACAGCTCGCGGGCCAGGCCCAGGGTGCGGGTGGTCACCCGCCGGGGCACCCCGGCACGCTGCGGCATCCGCTCGAGGTGGGGCTCCAGGTACGGCCCGATGCGGGGCACCGGCGGGGGAGCGGGCACGTGCAGCCCGGCCAGCAGGCCTCCCACGACCTCGCACGCCTCGTCGGCCCACACCTCGGTCAGGTCCTCCGCCTCGAGCCGCTCGAGCAGCAGCAGCCCGTCGGACGGCAGCGCCGCGACCAGCCGCACGGCGCCGCGTCCGTCCCAGGTGCGCAGCGCGAGGGCCTCATGGGCGGCTTCCGGATGCGGCCACACCACCTTGAGGGCGAAGTGCTGCCCCGCTCGGCGCACCGGCACCACGAGGGCGGTCCAGCCGGTGCGCGGCGACCCGTCCACCAGCAGACCCCAGCGCGCCAGGGCCTCGTCGACCAGGCGCGGGACGGTGCGCAGCCAGTCCGCCCCCGTGGGGCCGCCGTCCGCGGGGTAGCGGGAGACGCGGGCGGCCCAGTCGGGCGGCAGCTCCACGCTCACGTCAGGCCCGGGAAGGGCGCCAGCGGTACGCCCCACCGGTGGGCCTCGACCTCGACCGTGCCGAGCCACCGGGTCGCGGCGGCGAGGCCGGCGGCCCGCTGGGTGCCGGTGAGGCCCGGCAGCGCCGCGCCGGTGGTGGTACGCAGGTCGGTGACGGCGGTCGTCACGAGCCGCGACGCGTCGGCGGGGGAGCGCACCGGGAACGGCAGCGGCACGCCGAGCACGTCGCGCGGGTGGTCGTTGCCGGCCACCTGGTCGGCATGCAGTGCGCGCAGCGCGGTGAGGGTGGTGACGGCCCGCTCGCGCGCCGCACCCGACGAGCGCGCGGCGGCCACCTCGACCAGGTAGGTCGCCGCACTGGTCGCGGCGGCCAGGTCGGCCGCGGCGTCGCCGTCGGGCCGGGCGGTGGGGACCGTGGGGGCCCGCCCGGTGAGCAGCGTGGCGGCGGCGAAGCGCTGGGCGTGCAGTGCTGCCACCGGGGCGAGCAGGGACTCGTCGACCCCGGCGAAGCGCCCGGCGCCGGCCGCTGCGGCGGCCTCGGCGCGGGCCAGCACCAGCGAGGGTTCCGGTGTTCCGGTCACCGTGGGCGACGGCGTGGGGGAGGGCGTGGCCGGGGAGGAGGGGTCCGCGGCCGAGGCGGCGTCCAGGGTGGTCGCCGGCACCCCGCCCCGCAGCAGGGTCGTGCGCAGGACCGTGTGCTGGCGGCGGTGGATGGTGGCCAGCGCCGGTCCGAGCGGCGCGGCGACCGCACCCGCCAGCGTGGCCAGGCGGAGCGAGTCGACGGTGAGCGCCACCAGCAGGTCCTCGGCCGGTACCGGGGTGCGGGCCGGCACCAGGGGCACGCGGGACGCGTCGTCCTCGAGCCGGATGCCGCATCCCGCCAGCCCCACGCCGCCGATGCCGAGGACCGCGGCCAGGAGGGCTCGGCGCCCGGGCTGCGGGCGGTCGTCCGGGCGCATGCGGGGCATCCTCCCACGGTGCGCCGGCCCGTTCGCGGTGGCCTAGAGTGGTGGACCCCGGACCGCTGCCGGGGAACGAGAACTGCACAGGGAGGAACCGTCGTCATGGCCACCGCCGAGCAGGTCCGTCCCGTCCTCGAGTCGGCGCTCGCGGGCTCCGGGTTCGTCCTCGAGGACGTCGCCGTGACGCCTGCCGGCAAGCGCCGCGTCGTCCGGGTCCTCCTCGACCGCCACCTCGACGCGGCCGACACCGTCACCGAGCCCACCGAGCCGCTCACCCTCGACGAGGTGGCCGACGCCAGCCGCCTCGTGGGCGAGGCTCTCGACGACTCCGACGTGCTGGGCGAGCAGCCCTACACGCTCGAGGTCTCCTCGCCCGGCGTGGGCCGGCCGCTGACCCTTCCGCGGCACTTCCAGCGCAACGTCGGGCGACTGGTCACCGTGCACCACACCGGTGGCGAGGTCACCGGGCGCCTCGTCGCCGCCGGCCCCGGCACCCTCACCGTCGAGGTCCCCGCGGTGAAGAAGACCCCGGGGCGCACCGAGACCATCCCCCTGGGCGGGGTCGACCGCGCCGTCGTGCAGGTCGAGTTCTCCCGCCCCGACGACCCGAAGGAGAGCTGACGTGGACATCGACCTGGCCGCCCTGCGCGCCCTGGAGCGCGAGCGCGGCATCTCCCTGGACATCATCGTGCCCGCCATCGAGCAGGCCCTGCTGCTGGCCTACCAGCGCACCGACGGGCACTACCGCGCCGCGCGCGCCGAGCTCGACCGCAAGACCGGCCACGTCGTCATCTGGGCCCGCGAGGAGCACGAGATCCCCGCGCCCGAGGGTGAGGTCGACGAGCAGGGCGAGCCGGCGCGCCCGCGCCGCGAGCTCGGGCCCGAGTTCGACGACACCCCCACGGGCTTCGGCCGGGTCGCCGCCGCCACCGCGCGCCAGGTCATCGTGCAGCGGATGCGCGACATCGAGGACGAGGCCATCCTCGGCGACTTCAAGGGCCGGGAGGGCGACATCGTGGCCGGGGTCGTGCAGCAGAGCGCCGACCCGCGCCACGTCCTGGTCGACTTCGGCACCGTCGAGGGCATCCTGCCGGCGGCCGAGCAGGTGCCCGGCGAGACCTACCCCCACGGTGCCCGGCTGCGCACCTTCGTGGTGTCGGTCAAGCGCGGCCCCCGCGGCCCGCAGATCGGCCTCTCGCGCACCCACCCCAACCTGGTGCGCAAGCTCTTCGCGCTCGAGGTGCCCGAGATCGCCGACGGCAGCGTCGAGATCGCCGCACTGGCCCGGGAGGCCGGCCACCGCACCAAGCTCGCGGTCCACTCCTCGGTGCCCGGGCTGAACGCCAAGGGTTCGTGCATCGGGCCCATGGGCCAGCGGGTGCGCGCCGTCATGGCCGAGCTCCAGGGCGAGAAGATCGACATCGTCGACTACTCCAGCGACCCCGCCACCTTCATCGCCCAGGCGCTGTCACCGGCCCGGGTCACCTCCGTCGAGGTCGTCGACGCCGCGGCCCGCTCGGCCCGGGTCGTCGTGCCCGACTACCAGCTCTCGCTGGCCATCGGCCGCGAGGGTCAGAACGCCCGGCTGGCGGCCAAGCTCACCGGCTGGCGCATCGACATCCGCTCCGACACCGCCCCGGCCGCCGGGGCCCCCGGCGGGGCCGGAAACACGCCCGGGCGCGGGTAGGCGGTAGACTGGTGGCGACCGACCGGACTGGACCCCGGCCGGCGGGTCCCGTTCGCACGTGTGTCGGGTGCCGCCGAGCGGATAGCCGGTCGGCCCTCCTGCGAGTGGTTCTCGAGGTGGGGGAGCGCGGCCCCGTAGCCGTCCCCGACCCCGAGTGTCGCCGCTCGGGGCGAGGTGCGTGGATCCATCCGAGCGCCTCGTGCCTCGACCTCGCCGTCCGCCGCAAGGCGTTCGGGCGCGCGCTGCGCAGCAGCACGGGCCCGGACACCGGGCCGGTGGCCGACCGGGTCGCGGCCCTCGTGCAGGAACAACCGTCAGAAGAGCTCAGAGACCGGAAGCGGGTTTGAACGCGATGAGCACCCGATGAGTACTCAGCGATGAGCACCCCCCAGCTGTAACGACGGTCCGCGCCGCCCTGGCACGGACCTGGACAGGAGAGATGTGTCTAAAGTCCGTGTGAGCGCACTCGCGAAGGATCGCGGGGAGACCAGCAAGGTCGTCCTCGAGCGTCTGAACGCGATGGGCGAGTACGTCAAGAGCGCCAGTTCGACGATCGAAGCACCGGTCGTGCGGCGTTACAACGAGAAGTTCCCGGTCGAGAAGGCCGACACCGCCAAGAAGGCCCCGGCGAAGAAGGCCGCTCCGGCGTCCGCCACGCCGTCAGCCCCGGCCCCCGCGGCTCCGTCCGCCCCCTCGGAGTCGACGCCCGCCCCGGCGGCCTCGTCGGCCCCTTCGCCGGCAGCCCCGGCGGCTCCTGCGTCTCCCGCCCCGGCGGCTCCGGCCGCTGCCGCGCCGCCCGCTCCGCCCGCTTCCGCTCCGGCTGCCCCTGCGGCGTCCGCCCCGGCTACGCCCGCTCCGGCTCCCGAGGCTCCGGCCGCTCCTGCCCCGGCGGCGAGCAGCCCGGCCGCTCCGACTCCCGGCCCGGCCAAGCCCGCGGCCCCCGCCCCCGCGCAGCCGGCCCGTCCGGCTGCCCGTGAGGGTGGCAACCGTGCCGGTGGAGGCGCCCGTGGCGGCTCCCCGCGCCCGGGCAACAACCCGTACGCCCCCAGCCAGGGGATGGGTCGGCCCCGCGAGGCCGCTCCGCGTCCGGGCAACAACCCGTTCGCCCCGAGCCAGGGCATGCCCCGCCCGCAGAGCCGCCCCGGCGGCCCGCGTCCGGGTGGCGCGACCGGTCCTGCCGGACCGCGCCCGGCACCTGGTGGTGCCCGCCCCAGCCCCGGCATGATGCCCGACCGCAGCGCGGTCGGTCGTCCCGGTGACCGTCCCGCCCGTGGTGGCGGCCGTCCCGGCGCCCCCGGTGCCGGCCGCGGCCCCGCCGGTGGCGGCGGCTTCGCCGGTCGCCCCGGCGGCCCCGGCGGCCGTGGTGGTCGCGGCAGCACCCAGGGTGCCTTCGGTCGCGGAGGCGGCCGTCCCGGGCGTGCCCGCAAGTCCAAGCGCGCCAAGCGCGCCGAGTTCGAGCAGATGCAGGCGCCGTCGATCGGCGGTGTCAGCGTCCCCCGTGGTGACGGCACGACCATCGTGCAGATCCGCCAGGGTGCGAGCATCAGCGACTTCGCCGACAAGATCAACGCCAACCCGGCCTCGCTGGTGACGGTGCTGTTCCACCTCGGCGAGATGGCCACGGCCACGCAGAGCCTCGACGAGGACACCTTCAAGGTCCTCGGTACCGAGCTCGGCTACGACATCCGGATGGTCTCGCCGGAGGAGGAGGAGCGCGAGCTCTTCGACTCCTTCAACATCGACCTCGAGACCGGTATCGAGGGTGAGGACGACGACGACCTCGAGGCCCGTCCGCCGGTCGTCACCGTCATGGGTCACGTCGACCACGGCAAGACCCGCCTCCTGGACGCCATCCGCAACGAGGAGGTGGCCGCGGGCGAGGCCGGTGGCATCACCCAGCACATCGGCGCCTACCAGATCCACAAGGAGCACGAGGGCGTCGAGCGGGCCATCACCTTCATCGACACCCCCGGTCACGAGGCGTTCACGGCCATGCGTGCCCGTGGCGCCAAGGTCACCGACATCGCGATCCTCGTGGTGGCGGCCGACGACGGCGTGATGCCGCAGACGATCGAGGCGCTGAACCACGCCCAGGCGGCCGACGTGCCGATCGTGGTCGCGGTCAACAAGATCGACGTCGAAGGCGCCAACCCCGCCAAGATCCGTCAGCAGCTGACCGAGTACAACCTCGTCGCCGAGGAGTACGGCGGCGAGACGATGTTCGTCGACGTCTCGGCCAAGCAGGGCGAGAACATCGACGCGCTGCTCGAGGCCGTGCTGCTCACCGCCGACGCGGCGCTCGACCTGCGCGCCAACTCCGATCGGGACGCCCGCGGAATCGCGATCGAGGCCAACCTCGACAAGGGCCGTGGCGCCACCGCCACCGTGCTCATCCAGTCCGGCACGCTGCGCGTCGGTGACGCCATCGTCGCCGGGTCGGCGCACGGTCGCGTCCGGGCCATGCTCGACGAGCACGGCAACCAGGTCGCCGAGGCCTACCCCTCGCGTCCGGTGCAGGTGCTGGGTCTGTCCTCGGTCCCGCGGGCCGGCGACACCTTCGTCGTCGCTCCCGACGACCGCACCGCGCGGCAGATCGCCGAGAAGCGCGAGGCGGCCGACCGCCAGGCGAGCCTGGCCAAGGCCCGCAAGCGCATCTCCCTCGAGGACCTCAACGAGGCCCTCGCGGCGGGCAAGGTCGACACCCTCAACCTCATCCTCAAGGGTGACGTGTCGGGGTCGGTCGAGGCGCTCGAGGACGCCCTGCTCCAGATCGACGTGGGCGACGAGGTCGACCTGCGGATCATCGACCGCGGGGTCGGTGCCATCACGCTGAACAACATCAACCTGGCGATGGCCTCCGACGCGATCATCATCGGCTTCAACGTGCGCGCCGAGGGTCAGAACGCCGAGGTCGCCGAGCGCGAGGGCGTCGAGATCCGGTACTACTCGGTCATCTACCAGGCGATCGACGAGATCGAGCAGGCCCTCAAGGGCATGCTCAAGCCGGAGTTCGAGGAGGTCGAGCTGGGCTCGGCGGAGATCCGCGAGATCTTCCGCTCGAGCAAGTTCGGCAACATCGCCGGCTCGATCGTCCGCAGTGGGGAGATCAAGCGCGGCACCAAGGCGCGGATCACCCGTCGCGGGGTCGTCGTGGCCGAGAACGTCGACATCGCCGGCCTGCGCCGGTTCAAGGACGACGTCACCGAGGTCCGCGAGGGCTTCGAGTGCGGTATCAACCTCGGGTCCTACAACGACCTCCAGCTCGAGGACCTCATCACCACCTACGAGATGCGAGAGAAGCCGCGCGCCTGATGCGGTGACCCTCGCGGTCGACGAACACGCCGTGTGCCCCTCGGGGCGCACGGCGTGTTCCGTTGCCCGGGTGCGGGGACGGCCCAGGTCACCGGGCCTGTGGACAACCTTGCGGCGTCGTCGGCCCGCGCGGTTAGCGTGATGCCCGAGCGGTGGCAGGGGGCCCCGCGGAGGGGATGGCCATGTCATCACGCACGAGGTACCGGCTCAGCGGTGGTCGGTCGGCGGCACGGACCTGTCGCTGTCACGTCTGTCGACCCGACGGTCGTTACGACCCGGTCGAGCGGCGCACGCTCGACACGGTGCGCCGCCACGGGTGGCAGGTGATGCTCGTGTCCGGTGACGGCTGCTGCGAGGCGCCCGAGCACTGGGGAGAGCACGGCGACGGGTCTGGCGGGCCGGACTTCGCCTACACCGTGGGGCTCGGCCACCGCTGCGGCCACCCCGAGCTGGTGGTCTCCGGCCTCGACCCGCGGTCGATGTATCGCGTCCTCCAGGACGTGGCCACCCGGGTGGCCGGGGGCCTTCGGCTACGGCCCGGCGACATGCTCGAGGGCCTCCTGGCGGACGCGCCGATGGCGGTCGCGTCCGCCAGCAGCGCCTGTCGGTCCGAGGTGGTCAGCTGGTCCGGATGGTTCCACCGGCGCGCGCCCGACGCGCTGGTCCTGGTCTGGCCCACGGCCGTCGGCGCGTTCCCGTGGCAGCCAGGTGCACCCGCGTTCCTCGACGAGCGGCAGCCTCCCGCATGGCGGGTCTGTCCGGCGGCGCTCACGCCGCCCACCACGGCCGGCGGCCCGGGCGGGTGACGTCCCCAGTCGGGTGGCGGAGCGGGCCCGCTGCGGCGACTAGGGTGGACGCGGCCCTGAGACACCCCGAGCCGAGGAGGAGCCATGGCCGACGAGGCACGCGCCCGCAAGGTCGCCGACCGCATCAAGACGTTGACCGCCGCCAACCTGGACGCGATCGTCAAGGACCCCGACCTGGGGTTCGTCACGGTCACCGACGTCCGGGTCACCGGTGACCTCCAGCACGCGTCGCTCTTCTACACCGTCTTCGGCGACGAGCTGCAGCGCACCCGCACGGCCAAGCTGCTCGAGGCCAACAAGGGCAAGCTGCGCTCGTTCGTGGGCAAGCAGCTCGGCATCCGGCTCACCCCGTCGCTGGAGTGGATCGCCGACGCCATCCCCGAGAACGCCGCCCACCTCGAGGACCTCCTGAAGGAGGCCCGGGAGCGCGACGCCGCGGTGGCCCGGGCCGCCGAGGGGGCCCGCTACGCCGGCGACGCCGACCCCTACCGCAAGGACCGCGAGGACGACGCGGACGGCACCGACGAGGACGACGCGGACGGTGCCGACCACGACGTGCTCGAGGCTCCGGGTGCCGACGCCCGCTGACCCGACGGCCGCGGCGCCGACGCCCGACGGTGTCCTGGTCGTCGACAAGCCGCGCGACTGGACCAGCCACGACGTGGTGGCGCGCGCCCGCCGGCTCTGCGCCACCCGCAAGGTGGGGCACGCCGGCACCCTCGACCCGATGGCCACCGGCGTGCTGGTCCTCGGGGTGGGACGGGCGACCCGGCTGCTGACCTTCCTCGTCGGCTCCGACAAGGACTACACGGCCACCGTCCGCCTCGGGCAGGCCACGCTCACCGACGACGCCGAGGGCGAGGTCACCGCCGCCACCGGCGCCGGGGGGGTCCAGCGCGCCGGCGTCGAGGCCGCCGTCGCCGCCCTGACCGGTGACCTCCAGCAGGTGCCGAGCTCCGTCAGCGCCATCAAGGTCGACGGCCGACGCTCCTACCACCGGGTCCGCGCCGGCGAGGACGTCGAGCTCGCGGCCCGCTCGGTCACCGTCTCGCGGTTCGTCGTCGGCGACCTGCGCCCCGAGCTCGTCGGCGGTGTCCCGGTGCTCGACGTCGACGTCGAGGTCACGGTGTCCTCCGGCACCTACGTGCGCGCCTTGGCCCGAGACCTGGGGACGGCGCTCGGCACTGGTGGGCACCTCACCGCGCTGCGCCGCACCCGGGTGGGCGGGTTCACCCTGGCCGACGCCACCGCCCTGGCGGACCTCGAGGACCGTCAGAGGCAGCCGATGCCGGTCGTCCCCCTCGCCGACGCCGCCCGCGCCGCCTTCGCCGGCCGCGAGCTCACCGAGGCCGAGGCACGGGCTGTCGGGTACGGGCAGAAGATCGCGTCCGCCGAGCCCGGACGAGCCGCCCCGGTGGCCGCCTTCGCCCCCGACGGCACCCTCGTGGCGGTGCTCGACGAGACGCGTCCGAGCGCCCGGTCGCTCGCGGTCTTCGCACCCGCCGCCACCTGAGCCCGGGCCGGGACACGACCCGGCCCGCGGCCCACCGGCCCAGCCCTCGACGCCACGATGACCACGGCGTGGCCCGCGCCGGAGCGCGGCGCGCCGAGTCCTAGAGTGGGGGCGTGCATCGATGGACCGACCTCGCCGTCACGCCTGAGTCCCTGCGACCGTGCGTGCTCACCCTGGGTAACTTCGACGGCGTCCACCGGGGGCACAAGGCGGTCCTCGGAGCGCTCGTCGAGGCCGGTCAGCGGCTCGGGCTGCCCACCGTCGCCATCACCTTCGACCCGCACCCGGTGGCGGTCCTGCACCCCGAGCGGGCACCCGAGCTGATCTCGCCCGGACGGGTGCGCGACGACCTCCTGGCCGAGACCGGCATCGACGGGCTCCTGGTCCTCGACTTCACCACCGACTTCGCCCAGCAGAGCCCCGAGGACTTCGTCACCGAGGTCTTCGTGCGCGACCTCGACGCCCGCTGCGTCGTGGTGGGGATGGACACCCGCTTCGGGTACCGCAACTCCGGCGACGTCTCGACGCTGGCCGACCTCGGCGAGCGGTTCGGCTTCGAGGTCCTCTCCCTCGACGACGTCGGTGAGGGAGAGCGCTACTCGTCCACGGTCATCCGCGCCCGGCTGCTGGCCGGCGACGTCGCCGACGCCGCCCGCATCCTGGGTCGTCCCCACCGGGTCGTCGGCACCGTCGTGCACGGCAACCACCGCGGCCGCGGTCTCGGCTACCCGACCGCCAACCTCGCGGCCGACTCCCTGGGGCTGGTGCCCCAGGAGGGCGTCTACGCCGGCTGGCTCACCCGGTTGGACCTCGACGACGAGGCGCCCGACCGCACCATGCCGGCCGCCATCAGCGTGGGCACCAACCCCACGTTCGACACCGGGGACCGGCGCACCGTCGAGGCCTACGTCCTCGACCGCGACGACCTCGACCTGTACGACGAGACGGTGATGGTCGAGTTCGTCGACCACATCCGCCCGACCCTGCGCTTCGAGAGCGTCGAGGAGCTGACCACCGCGATGGCCGGGGACGTCGAGCGGTGCCGCGAGCTGCTGACGCACATCGTCCCGCGCTGACCCGGGCCGCGCCGTCCGGGCTGCGCCGGTGGGACCGGCACGACCTCGGGCTCTACGTCGCCGCGGGTGGTGCCTCGGTCGTCGGTGCCCTCCTGGTGTGGTCGACCACCGTCCGCACGGCCGGGAATGCCTACCTCGTGCGGCACCTGGTCACCGCGGGGGTGGGGCTGGCCGTGGCGCTGCTGGTCGGCCGGGCCGGGCGCGACCGCGTCCGCGCGGTGACCCCCTGGGTCTTCGGGGCGGGGGTCGCCCTCCTCCTGCTCGTGCGCACCCCGCTGGGCACCACCATCAACGGGTCGCGCTCGTGGATCCCGCTGGCGGCGGGGTTCACCCTGCAGCCGGCCGAGCTGGTCAAGGTCGGGCTCACCTTGGCCCTGGCGGCGCTGCTGGCCCATCGCCTCGACCGGGGCGCCGACCCGGGAGGGCGCGACCTGGTGGCGGCTGCGGTGCTGGTGGGCGTGCCCACCACGCTCGTCGTGCTGCAGCCCGACCTCGGGACCGCGCTGGTGCTGCTCGCGCTCGGCTTCGCGGTGGTCGTGGTCGGCGGCGCCCCCCGGCGGTGGGTGGCCCTGGGCGTGGCGTTCGCGGTCGCCGTCGGGGTGGCCGCCTGGACCACCCCGCTGCTCAGTGACTACCAGCGGGCCCGTCTCACCGCCTTCGCGGACCCCACCGCCGACCCGCTGGGGGCGGGCTACCAGACCCGGCAGGTGCGCCTGGCCATCGGCGGCGGCGGGCTGTGGGGGCAGGGCTTCATGCAGGGCCCCCGCACCCAGGGCGGGTTCGTGCCCTTCCAGCTCAACGACTTCGTCTTCTCGGTGGCGGGGGAGGAGCTGGGCTTCGTGGGGGCCGCGGGGCTGCTGCTGGTCCTGGCCGTGGTGGTGGTGCGGGTCCTCGTCGTGGCGGCCCGGGCCCCCGACGCCTTCGGCCGTCTGGTCGGGGTCGGGGTGGCCACCTGGCTGGCCGTCCAGGTCGTCGAGAACGTGGGGATGAACCTCGCGCTGCTGCCGGTGACGGGGCTGCCGTTGCCCTTCGTCTCCTACGGCGGGACCTCGATGCTGGTCTCCTGGCTGGCCGTCGGGCTCGTCGACGCCACCCAGGGCGAACGCCGGGCGTGAACCGGTCGGAGACGGGCTTGCCCCCGGATCCGTTCCGCCGGGCACGAGGGTGTGTCACCATGGCGGACCACGCCCCCGAAGCCGAGGACGGTTCCCGATGTTGCGCGCGACGCCGCAGATCCACAGCCCCGCCGACGAGCCCATCGACCAGAACGTCCTCGACGGGAGAGCGGCCAGCGTCGGGCACCTGTTCCGTGACCGGGTCGCGGCCTCCGCCGAGCGTCCCGCCTTCCTGCACGCCGTCACCTCCGCGGGCGGCGAGGACTGGGTCACCGTCACCTGGCGCGAGCTCGACACCGTCGTGCGCGAGCTGGGCGCCGGCATCATCGCGCTCGGGGTCGAGCCGGAGGACCGGGTGGCCATCGCCTCGGGCACCCGCTACGAGTGGGCCGTCGCCGACCTGGCGATCATGGTCGCGGGCGCCGCCACGACCACCATCTACCCCACGACCATCGCCGACGACGTGGCGTTCATCCTCAGCGACTCGGCCACCAAGGTCGTCTTCGCCGAGGACGCCGAGCAGCTCGAGAAGCTGCGCTCGGTGCGCGCGCGCACCCCGGGGGTCGGGCGGGTCGTGCTGATGACCGGCATCCCGGACGCCGACGACTGGACCCTCACCCTCGACGAGCTGCAGGCCCTCGGCCGCGAGTACCTGGCCGGCGACCCGGGCGCGGTCGACGCCCGCATCGACGCCACCCGCCCCGACCAGCTCGCCACCATCATCTACACCTCCGGGACCACCGGCCGGCCCAAGGGCGTGCGCCTGCCGCACCGCTGTTGGACCTACGAGGGCGCCGCCGTCGAGGCCATCAGCATCCTGTCCGAGGACGACGTGCAGTACCTCTGGCTGCCGCTGGCGCACGTCTTCGGCAAGAACCTGCTGACCCTGCCGCTGCAGATCGGTTTCGCCACCGCCATCGACGGCCGCATCGACAGGATCGTCGACAACCTCGCGGTCGTGAAGCCCACCTTCATGGGCGCGGCGCCGCGCATCTTCGAGAAGGCCTACGCGCGCATCCAGATGATGATGGAGGCCGAGGGCGGGCTCAAGGCCAAGCTGTTCCACGCCGCCAGTGACACTGGGCGACAGGTCAGCGAGCTGCGCGAGCAGGGCCGCGACCCCTCGGGGATGCTGGCGCTGAAGTACGCCGTGCTCGACCGGCTCGTCGCCGGCAAGATCCGCGAGCGCTTCGGGGGCAACATCCGCTTCTTCATCTCGGGCTCGGCGGCCCTGAACCAGGACATCGCCCGCTGGTTCGACGGCATGGGGATGCTCATCGCCGAGGGCTACGGGCTGACCGAGACCAGCGCCGCCTCGTTCGTCAACCGCACCAAGGCCTACCGCTACGGCACCGTCGGGTGGGCGCTGCCCGGCATCGAGGTCCGCATCGCCGACGACGGCGAGATCCTGCTGCGCGGCCCCGGCAACATGGAGGGCTACCACAACAACCCCGAGGCCACCGCCGAGACCGTCGACGCCGACGGCTGGCTGCACACCGGCGACATCGGCGAGCTCGACGAGCGTGGCTTCCTCTCGATCACCGACCGCAAGAAGGACCTCTTCAAGACCAGCGGCGGTAAGTACGTGGCGCCCTCGGTCATCGAGTCGCGGTTCAAGGGCCTGTGCCCGTACGCCAGCCAGCTCGTCGTGCACGGCGCCGACCGCAACTTCGTGTCGGCCCTGGTGACCCTCGACGCCGACGCGATGGCCGCCTGGGCGGCCCAGCACGGGATGGCCGGGCGCCCCTACGCCGAGGTCGTGACCTCGCCCGAGGCCCACGCGATGGTGCAGGGCTACGTCGACGAGCTGAACGCCGGGCTGAACCGCTGGGAGACCATCAAGAAGTTCACCATCCTCGAGCACGACCTCTCGGTCGAGGACGGTGAGCTGACCCCCAGCCTGAAGCTCAAGCGCAAGGTCGTGGCCGACCGCTACCAGGGCCTGCTCGACGCGCACTACCGGAGCTGACCGGAGCAGGCCGGCGCCGCCGGCGTCAGTCGGTGACGAGGGGCACGAACCGGTAGCGGCCGTGCTCGGTGACGGTGAGCTCGTCCTCGCCGAGCCCTCGCTCGACCCGGGTCATCACCCCGGCCACGGGGATGACCAGGACGCCGCCCGGCGCCAGCTGGTCGACGAGCACGCGGGGCAGGTGGCTCGACGCCGCCGACACCAGCACCCGGTCGAACGGGGCGTCGCCCGCGCTGCCCAGCACGCCGGCGCGGGCCTGGCGCACCTGCGCCCACGGGACGCCGGCATCGGCCACGTGCCGGGCGCCGAGCTCGACCAGGGCCGGCACGCGCTCGACCCCCAGCACCCACCCGCTCGGGCCCACGAGCTCCGCGAGCAGGGCCGTCGTCCAGCCCGACCCCGCGCCGACGTCGAGCACTCGCTGGCCGCGCCGGACGTCGAGGAGCGCCAGCTTCGCCCGCACGGTGCTGGGCTGGCTGTTGGTCTGGCCGTGGCCGATGGCGAGCGGGCGGTCGGCGGCGGCCAGGTCCCGTACAGCCCTGGGCAGGAACCCTGTCCGAGGCTGCGCCGCGAAGGCGGCGTCCAGGGCTCCGTCGGGGGTCACCGCGACCCGAGGTCCTCGAGCGCGCTCGAGACCGCGCGGTGGAAGGTCGGGTAGGCGAGCACCTGCTCGCGCAGCACCGCCGTGGGGACCTTCGCGTGCACGGCCGTGGCCAGCATCGAGAGCACCTCCCCGCCGGTGGGGCCCACCGAGGTCGCGCCGACCAGGTGCCCGGCCGCGCGGTCCTCGACGATCTTGATGACACCCTCGCCGCCGGGGCCGTGGATCCACCCGCGCGAGCTCGTCCCGAGCGCGGTCGAGCCGGTGCGCACGTCGACGCCGGCGTCGCGGGCCTGCTGCTCGGTCATCCCGACCGCGCCCACCTCCGGGTCGGTGTAGGTGACGCGCGGCACGGCGTGGTAGCTCGCCCACGGCCCGTCGGCCCCGGTGAGGTCGCGCAGGGCGATGCCCGCCTGGTACATCGACATGTGCGTGAACGCGCCCTTGCCGGTGATGTCGCCGATGGCCCAGAGCCTCTCGCCGGCGCGCATCCGCTCGTCGACCTCGACCGAGCGCGCCGTGAGGTCGAGCCCTACGGTGTCGAGCCCGACGTCCGCCAGGTTCGGGCGGCGCCCCGCCGCCACCAGCAGGCGGTCGGCGCCCAGCTCGAGGTCGGTGCCGTCACCGTCGGTGAGCGTGAGGGAGAACCGGCCGTCGGCGTGGTCGACCCGGCCGACCTTCGCCCCGGCCAGCACCTGGATGCCCTCGCCGGCGAAGGCCTTCGCGACGACGGCGGAAGCCTCGGGCTCCTCGAGGGCCAGGATGCGCGGGGCCGCCTCGACCAGGCTGACGCGGGTACCGAACCGCGAGAACGCCTGCGCGAGCTCGGCCCCGATGGCGCCCCCGCCCAGGACGACCATCGAGCCCGGGGCCTCGGTGGCCCGCACCGCCTCGCGGTTGGTCCAGAACGGGGTGTCGGCCAGGCCGTCGACCGGGGGAGCGGCCGGGGCGGTGCCGGTGTTGAGCACCACGCCGACCGACGCGACGTAGCGGGTCCCGCCCACCTCGACCACGCCGTCGCCGGCCAGCCGCCCGTGGCCGCGTACGAACACCACACCGGCCTTCTCGAGGCGCTGGACCGCGACGGTGTCGTCCCAGTCGTCGGTGGCCTCCTGGCGGATGCGCCGCGCGACCACCGAGAAGTCGGGGGAGGTCGTGGCCGACCCGGCCAGGGTGCCGACGCGGTGGGCCTCGGCGAGGGAGTTGGCCGCGCGGATCATCATCTTGCTCGGGATGCAGCCGTAGTAGGGGCACTCGCCGCCGACGAGCCGTTCGTCGACCCCGACGACCTGCATCCCGGCCCGGGCGGCCTCGGTGGCGAGGTGCTCACCCCCCGGCCCCAGCCCGATGACGACGAGGTCGACCTGCTGCTCCGCGCTCATGGGACGAGCCTCGCACGGGCGCGGCCCCGGGGCGAGTGTCCGGGGCGAGCCTCGACCGGGGCTCGACAGGGCCGGCCGACGGGTTTGGGTGAGGTGGGCGGCCCACCTACCCTGGGGGGATGTCCGGTGAGTCCGTCTTCCCCGCCCTCGAGCCGCTGCTAGAGCAGGTGAGCAAGCCCATCCAGTACGTGGGCGGCGAGCTCAACTCCACGGTCAAGCCCTGGGACGTCGGCGGCGACGCCACCGTGCGCTGGGCCCTGATGTACCCCGACGCCTACGAGGTCGGCGTCCCGAACCAGGGCGTCATGATCCTGTACGAAGTCCTCAACGAGCGGCCCGACGCCCTGGCCGAGCGCACCTACGCGGTGTGGCCGGACCTCGAGGCCCTGATGCGTGAGCACGGCGTGCCGCAGTTCACCGTCGACGCCCACCGCGCGGTCGGCGACTTCGACCTGCTCGGGATGTCGTTCTCCACCGAGCTCGGCTACACCAACATGCTCACCGCGCTCGACCTCGCCGGCATCCCGCTGCACGCGGCCGACCGCGACGAGAGCCACCCGCTCGTCGTCGCCGGGGGGCACGCGGCCTTCAACCCCGAGACCATCGCCGACTTCGTCGACTGCGCCGTGGTGGGCGACGGCGAGGAGGCCGTGCTCGCCATCACCGACCTCGTCGGGGCGTGGAAGCGCGAGGGCCGCCCCGGGGGCCGCCACGAGCTGCTGCTGCGCCTGGCCCGCACCGGCGGCGTGTACGTGCCGGCCTTCTTCGACGTCACCTACCTGCCCGACGGCCGCATCCAGCGCGTCGCCCCCAACGCCCCCGGCGTGCCGTGGCGGGTCTCGAAGCACACCGTCATGGACCTCGACGCGTGGCCCTACCCGAAGCAGCCCCTGGTGCCGCTGGCCGAGTCGGTGCACGAGCGGATGTCGGTCGAGATCTTCCGGGGCTGCACCCGCGGCTGCCGCTTCTGTCAGGCGGGGATGATCACCCGCCCGGTGCGCGAGCGCAGCATCACCGGGATCGGCGAGATGGTCGAGCGCGGCCTGGCCGCCACGGGCTTCGAGGAGGTGGGCCTGCTCTCGCTCTCGAGCGCCGACCACTCCGAGATCGCCGAGGTCACCAAGGGCCTGGCCGACCGCTACGAGGGCACCAACACCGGTCTGTCGCTGCCCTCGACGCGCGTGGACGCCTTCAACATCGACCTCGCCAACGAGCTCACCCGCAACGGGCGCCGCTCGGGGCTCACCTTCGCCCCCGAGGGCGGGTCCGAGCGCATCCGCAAGGTCATCAACAAGATGGTCAGCGAGGAGGACCTCATCCGGACCGTCGCGGCTGCGTACGGCGCGGGATGGCGGCAGGTGAAGCTCTACTTCATGTGTGGGCTGCCCACCGAGACCGACGAGGACGTCCTCCAGATCGCCGACCTCGCCAAGCGCGTCATCGAGACCGGCCGCGAGGTCAGCGGCCGCCGCGACATCCGCTGCACGGTCTCGATCGGCGGGTTCGTCCCCAAGCCGCACACCCCGTTCCAGTGGGCCGCCCAGCTCGGGGCCGAGGAGACCGACGCGCGTCTGGCCAAGCTGCGCGAGGCCATCCGCGCCGACCGCCGCTACGCCAGCGCCATCGGGTTCCGTTACCACGACGGCAAACCCGGCATCGTCGAGGGTCTGCTCTCGCGCGGTGACCGCCGCGTCGGGCGCGTCATCGAGGCCGTGTGGCGCGACGGCGGCCGCTTCGACGGCTGGAGCGAGCACTTCTCCTACGAGCGGTGGATGGCCGCCGCCGAGCACGAGCTGACGCCGCAGGGCGTCGACGTCGCCTGGTACACCACCCGCGAGCGCGAGGAGGCCGAGGTCCTGCCCTGGGACCACATCGACTCCGGGCTCGACAAGGAGTGGCTCTGGCAGGACTGGCTCGACGCCCTCGACGAGACCGAGGTCGACGACTGCCGCTGGACCCCGTGCTTCGACTGCGGCGTCTGCCCGCAGATGGGCACCGAGATCGAGATCGGGCCCACCGGCAAGACGCTGCTGCCGCTGACCGTCCTGGGCGCCGGGCGCGCCCAGATGGTCGAGGCCGCCGCCGGCCACACCCACTGACCCGGCCCGACGCCCCGGGCCGGCCGGCTCACTCGTAGAGCGCGGCCACGACCTCGCGGAAGACCGCGGTGTGCCGGTCGACGTCGCCGCGGGTGGTGTCGGGGCACATCAGCGCCATGTTGTGGAACGGCGTCATGAGGATGCCGCGGTTGCACAGGGCCAGGTGCAGGTAGGCCTCGAGGTCGTCGTCGTGCGCGGCCGCCGACTCCTCCCCGGTGCGCGGGGCCGGCCGGACGAACCGGTACTCCGAGCGGGCCCCGAGCCGGCTCACCGACCACGGCACGTCGTACTCGTCGAGCACCCCCTGCACCCCGTCGGTGAACGCGGT
The DNA here is from genome assembly GCF_001428065.1 of Nostocoides sp. Soil756. Taxonomy (GTDB): domain Bacteria; phylum Actinomycetota; class Actinomycetes; order Actinomycetales; family Dermatophilaceae; genus Phycicoccus. The sequence goes on along the minus strand of NZ_LMSE01000003.1, from coordinate 164,983 downwards.
GGCGAGCGAGGTCATGTGGGCGAAGGCGTCCTGCGTGAGGACCTCGTCCAGCGTCGCGCGCATCGCGGCCGTCGACAGGGCGTTGCCGGCCAGGGTGCCCCCCACCCCGCCGACGTCGATGATGTCGGCCTCGCCGGTGTCGGTGTGGCCCGTCACCACCGCCGCCACGGCCTCCGAGATGCCGTACGCACCGCACGGGATGCCGCCGCCGATGGACTTGCCGATGACGAAGATGTCCGGCTCGAGGCCCCACTCCCGGGTGGCGCCACCCCAGCCGGCCGAGAAGGTGTGGGTCTCGTCGATCATCAGCAGCGCGCCGTACCGGGTGGCGAGCTCGCGCAGCCCTTCGAGGAAGCCGGGCTCGGGCAGCACGATGCCGATGTTGGTGAGGGCGGGCTCGGTGAGGATGGCCGCCACGTCGCCGTGCGCGAGCTGGCGCTCGACCGAGGCCAGGTCGTTCCAGGTGGCCGCGCGGGTGGTGACGTCGACGGGGACCGGTGGGGCCACGTTGCCGGCGCGGGACACGGTGGTGCCGTCGGGGCCGGTGACCGCGAAGGCCTCGTCGACCGAGCCGTGGTAGCAGTACGCGAAGACCAGGATCTTCGAGCGGCCGGTGGCCAGCCGGGCCAGCCGCACCGCCCACCGGTTGGCATCGGTGGCCGAGAGCGTGAAGCTCCACAGCGGCAGGCCGAAGCGCCGGGTCAGCTCGGCCCCGACCCACTGCGCGTCCTCGGTGGGGAGCATCGTGGTGATGCCGCCCCGCTCGCCCATCCGCCGGGCCACCGCCGCGGTCGTGGCGGCGGGGGAGTGCCCGGCCATGGCGCCGGTGTCGCCGAGGGCGAAGTCGACGTAGGTGTGGCCGTCGACGTCGGTGATGCGGTTGCCGCGCGCGTGGTCGAGATAGAGCGGGAAGCCGCCGCTCCACTTGTTCATCCACGTCATGGGCACGCGCCCGAACAGGTTGCTCCCGGCCTCGAACAGCTCGCGGCTGCGGGGGTGCTCGGCGCTGTAGGTCTCCTGCTCGGCGCGCAGGAGCCGGGCGAGGCGGGCGCGGTCGGTGTCGGTCATGACCGCACGATAGTGATCCGGGGGCCGCGGCCGGAAGGCGGCCCCTGGCGTGATCCGTGGCCGTGGCGGCAGGGAGCCCACGGATCCGTGCCCGTCGCCGGCATCCACGCCTCGATCCGTGCATCCGCGGCGTCGATTCGTCCCGGGGCGGCGCCCGCTCCTACGCTGGTCCGATGGCCCGTCAGCGCACCCCCGAGGGACCTCCGCCACCGCCGGCCGTGCAGAAGCTGCGCATCCGGTACGCCAAGCGCGGGCGGCTGCGGTTCTCCTCGACGCGGGACTTCGCGCGGGCCCTCGAACGGGCCCTGCGCCGGGCCGGGGTGCCGATGGCGTTCTCGGCCGGCTTCCACCCGCACCCGCAGATCTCCTACGCCAACGCGGCGCCCACCGGCACCGCCAGCGAGGCCGAGTACTTCGAGCTGCGGCTCACCGAGCGCGTCGACCCCGCCGCCGTGCGCGAGGCGCTCGACGAGGCGCTGCCGGAGGGGCTCGACGTCGTCGACGTGGTCGAGGCCGGCCCCGGGGCGCTCGCCGACCGGCTCGAGGCCAGCGACTGGCACCTGGTCGTGCGGGGCGCCGACCCGGACGACGTGCGGGCCGCCGTCGCCGCCTACCTGGCCACCGAACGGGCCGAGACGACACGCACGTTCAAGAACGGCCCCCGCACGTTCGACACGCGCGAAGCGGTGCTGACGATGCGGGTGGTCGGGGTCGACGAGGCCGGGTGTGCGATACTGCGGATGGTCGTGCGGCACACCACACCGTCCGTACGCCCCGACGACATCCTGACCGCTCTCCGGGCAGTCACCGGGTTCGCGGCGCCGGTCCCACCGTTGGTGACCCGGCTCGCACAGGGCCCGCTGCTCGAAGCGGATGACGGGGTGGCCGATCCACTGGCCACCGACAGGGAGGCCGTCGGTCCCGGTAGGTGACGCGCCGCCCGCGCGAACTGACCCGGGGCAAGCAGCAGACTTCCGTGTGGGTTCCTCCACACGATGCGATCGCACACCGCGGTCGGCGTGGGTCCGCCCCGGCGGAGCCGGTGTGGGCGTCGGCCACGGGCGACGAAAGGCCCGCACATGGCATCCGAGAACGACGCGACGACCCCCGAAGCCGCAGAGTCCACGACCCTCCCGCTCGACGCCGCGGCCGCCGCGGCTGACGAGGGCACGGCCCCCCGCAAGCGCGCCGCCCGCAAGCGGGCCACCAAGAAGGCCGCGGCCCCGGCCGAGACCGGCGCCGTGACCTCCGACAGCGCACCCGCCGAGGCCTCGGCCCCGGACGAGCCGGCGGCGGGCGCCACGCCCGAGAAGCCGGCCAAGAAGGCCACCCGCAAGGCCGCCAAGAAGGCACCCGGCAAGAGCAAGGCGACGGCCGAGCCGCTGCCCGTCGACGCCCCCGCGCCCACGCCGCCGGCCGACCCCGAGTCGCCGGAGAGCGAGGACCTGCCGGTCGCGCCGCGCAAGCGCGGCAGCCGCCGCGCCAAGGCGGCCGTGGCCGAGCCTGCCCCGGAGTCGTCTGCCCCCTCCACGGTCGAGCCCGCGTCGCTGGGCGACGAGGAGGACACCGAGGACGCCACCACCGATGCCGCCGAGGGCACCGCCACCGACGGCACGCCGCCGGCCCCGGCCCCCGGCTTCGGACTGCTGTTCCAGGCTCCCGAGACCACCGTGGTGCCGCGCCGCCGGCGTGCCACCTCACCGGTGCAGGCGCCGGTCGACAAGCCCGCCGAGACCCCTGCCGTCCCGGAGGCCGCCGACGAGGCCGAGACCCCGGCCGCGCCTGCCCCACGAGCGACGCGGGCCACGCGGGCCACGCGAGCCGAGCGGGCCGACCGGGCCGCCGACGACGAGGCCGACACCACGGAGCGCGGCGAGCGCGACGACTCCGGCGAGCGCGACGACTCCGGCGATGCCGACGACTCCGGCTCGCGCCGCCGTCGCCGCGGTGGCCGGGGCCGTCGGGGCCGCGGCAAGGGGGAGGGGTCGGACGAGGGCGACACCCGCTCCGACGACACCGCGGGTGAGGGCCGTGGCCGTGGGGGGTCCGGCCCCAAGGGCCAGGACGACGGCTCCGACGACGTCGACGACGAGTCCACCTCCAGCCGTCGGCGCCGCCGCCGTCGCCGTGGTTCTGCTGGGGGCGACTCCGACGACCCGCCCGGCACCGTCACCCGGGTCCGCGAGCCGCGCAGCGAGCGCGACGAGCCGACCGCCGTCAAGGGCTCGACCCGGCTCGAGGCCAAGAAGCAGCGCCGCCGCGAGGGCCGCGAGGCCGGCCGGCGCCGCACCATCATCACCGAGGCCGAGTTCCTGGCCCGTCGCGAGAGCGTCGAGCGCTCGATGATCGTGCGCGGTCGCGACGGCCGCACCCAGATCGGCGTCCTCGAGGACGGCGTGCTCGTCGAGCACTACGTCTCGCGCGAGACCACCGCCTCGATGGCGGGCAACGTCTACCTCGGCCGCGTCCAGAACGTGCTGCCCTCGATGGAGGCCGCGTTCGTCGACATCGGCAAGGGGCGCAACGCCGTCCTGTACGCCGGCGAGGTCAACTGGGACGCCGCCGGGCTCGAGGGCGGCCAGGCCAAGCGCATCGAGAACGCCCTGTCCTCCGGCGACACCGTCCTCGTGCAGGTCACCAAGGACCCCATCGGCCACAAGGGCGCCCGCCTGACCTCGCAGATCAGCCTGCCGGGCCGCTACGTCGTCTTCGTGCCCGAGGGCTCGATGACCGGCATCTCGCGCAAGCTGCCCGACACCGAGCGGGCCCGCCTCAAGGCCATCCTCAAGCAGGTCGTGCCCGACGGCGCCGGCGTCATCGTGCGCACCGCCGCCGAGGGCGCCTCCGAGGCCGAGCTGACCGCCGACGTCGAGCGCCTCACCAAGCAGTGGGAGCGCATCCAGAGCAAGGCCGAGTCGGCCAAGGCCAAGAAGTCCGGCGGCGGGGCCCCGACCCTGCTGCACGGCGAGCCCGACCTGACCATCCGCGTCATCCGCGACGTCTTCACCGAGGACTTCGCCTCGCTCGTGGTGTCCGGCGAGAAGGCCTGGAGCGAGGTCAGCGAGTACGTCGAGGACGTCGCGCCCGACCTGGCGCAGCGGGTCAGCCGCTGGACCTCCGAGGACGACGTCTTCGCGGCCCACCGCATCGACGAGCAGATCGCCAAGGCGATGGACCGCAAGGTGTGGCTGCCCTCGGGTGGCTCGCTGGTCATCGACCGCACCGAGGCGATGACGGTCGTCGACGTCAACACCGGCAAGTTCGTCGGCTCCGGAGGCAACCTCGAGGAGACGGTGACCAAGAACAACCTCGAGGCCGCCGAGGAGATCGTCCGCCAGCTCCGCCTGCGCGACATCGGCGGCATCATCGTCATCGACTTCATCGACATGGTCCTGGAGGCCAACCGCGACCTCGTGGTGCGCCGCCTGCTCGAGTGCCTCGGGCGAGACCGCACCAAGCACCAGGTCGCCGAGGTCACCTCGCTGGGCCTGGTCCAGATGACCCGCAAGCGCGTGGGGTCCGGCCTCATCGAGGTCTTCTCCGAGCCCTGCGAGCACTGCGCCGGCCGGGGCATCGTCGTGCACACCGACCCGATCGAGCGCGGCCACGGCGCCTCCGAGGGGCAGGGTTCCTCGCGCTCCGGCCGGGGCGGCCGCGGTGGCTCCGGGGGTCGCGGCGGTAACGGTGGGAGCCAGGGCAACGGCGGCTCGGCCAACAGCCCGGCCAACAGCCCGGCCGGCGGCCAGGGCTCCGGCACCGGTGGCGGGCAGAACGGTGGTGCGGCGGCCGATGACCGCAAGCAGAACGGCCCCACCGCGGCCCAGATCGCCGCCGCCGCCCACGCGGCCGCGCTCAAGCACGCCGAGCATGGTGAGCACGGTGAGGTCTCCGAGGCCGCCGAGCAGCTGGCGGCCGACGTGGCCGCTGAGGTCGAGGCCGTCGTCCAGGCGCAAGGCCGGGCCACGGCGCCCGCTCCGGCCGCTCCGGCTGCCGAGCCCACGGCCGACACCGGGTCCACCGGTGCGTCCGCGCCGGCCCCTGAGCCCGCTCCCGAGCCGGCCCCCGTGGCAGCGCCGGCCCCCGAGCCGGCGCGCGTCCAGGAGGCCGCCCCGGTCGCCACGGGGCGTCCGCGCCGCAAGCGCGGTCGGGTCGTCGCCCCCGCCGGACCGCCGCCGCCCGTCGAGACCGCGGGTGCCTCCGACGACACGCCCAGCACCCCCGAGAGCTGACCCCGGGCGGGCGGCGCTCACGAGATTTGGAGCGTCGCCCCGCCCGCCGGTACTCTGGGAGGTCGGTGCGCCCACCGCGTCGGTGTCCCGTGTCGTCCACGGGGTAGCGACCGGCCGGTCTCAGAGAGCGCGCCCGAACAGGAAGTGAGATCGAACGTGTACGCGATTGTGCGCGCAGGTGGTCGCCAGGAGAAGGTCTCCGTCGGCGACGTCCTGCTCATCGACAAGACCTCCGGTGTCGCCGGCGACGAGATCCAGCTGCAGCCGCTGCTCGTCGTCGACGGTGGGACGGTCACGAGCGATGCCTCCAAGCTGGCGAAGGTCAAGGTCACGGCCGAGGTGGTCAAGGCCGCCAAGGGCCCGAAGATCACGATCCTGAAGTACAAGAACAAGACGGGGTACCGCAAGCGGCAGGGCCACCGCCAGCCGCTCACCCAGGTCAAGATCACGGCGATCGACGCCTGAGCCCCGCGCTCGGACCTCACGGACAGGACTGAACAGACATGGCACACAAGAAGGGTGCGTCCTCGACCCGCAACGGTCGTGACAGCAACGCCCAGTACCTCGGCGTCAAGCGCTACGGCGGCCAGGTCGTCAAGGCCGGCGAGATCATCGTCCGCCAGCGCGGCACGCACTTCCACCCCGGTGACGGCGTCGGCCGCGGCGGCGACGACACCCTGTTCGCGCTCGTCGCGGGCGCGGTGACCTTCGGCGCCAAGCGCGGCCGCAAGACCGTCAACATCACGCCGGTGGAGACCGCCGCGCGCTGACGCGACGCCGGGCCTCGCCCGGCACCACGCACCACGTCGTGAGGGGCGGGCCGCGATTCGGCCCGCCCCTCACGCATCCCCAGCAGTCAGGAGCAGTACCGATGGCGACCTTCGTCGACCGCGTCGTCCTCCACGTCTCCGCCGGCAACGGCGGGCACGGGGTCGCGTCGGTCAAGCGCGAGAAGTTCAAGCCGCTCGGCGGCCCCGACGGGGGCAACGGCGGGCGGGGCGGCTCGGTCGTCCTGGCCGTCGACCCGCAGGCCACGACGCTGCTCGACTACCACCACACCCCGCACCGGCGGGCCGAGAACGGCCGCCCCGGCGCGGGCGACGAGCGAAACGGCGCCGACGGCGCCGACCTGGTGCTCTCGGTCCCCGAGGGGACCGTCGTCAAGGACGCGAGCGGCGAGGTGCTGGCCGACCTGGTCGGGCACGACACCCGCTTCACCCTGGCGCAGGGCGGTCGTGGTGGCCTCGGCAACAAGGCGCTGGCCAGCCCGCGCCGCAAGGCGCCGGGGTTCGCGCTGCTGGGGGAGCCGGGGGAGGCCCTCGACGTCGTCCTCGAGCTCAAGTCGCTCGCCGACGTCGCGCTCATCGGGTTCCCGTCGGCCGGCAAGTCCTCGCTGGTCTCGGTGCTCTCGGCCGCCAAGCCGAAGATCGCCGACTACCCGTTCACGACGCTGGTCCCCAACCTCGGGGTGGTCACCGCCGGCAGCGGCCGCTTCACCATCGCCGACGTCCCCGGGCTCATCCCGGGCGCGAGCGAGGGCAAGGGCCTGGGCCTGGAGTTCCTGCGCCACGTCGAGCGCTGCTCGGTGCTGGCGCACGTCGTCGACTGCGCCACCCTCGAGCCGGGCCGCGACCCGCTGACCGACCTCGACGTCATCGAGGCCGAGCTGTCGGCGTACGTCACCGACGACAGCCTCGGCGGTGAGCCGCTGTCCGAGCGCACCCGGATCGTCGTGCTCAACAAGGCCGACGTGCCCGAGGCCCGCGACCTGGCCGAGATGGTGCGACCGATGCTCGAGGAGCGCGGGCTCGAGGTGCACATCGTCTCGGCGGTGGCGCACATCGGCCTCAAGGAGCTCACCTTCGCCCTGGCGCGACACGTCACGCAGGCGCGCGCCGAGATCGAGGCCCGCGTCGTCGAGCGGCCCCGGGTCGTCGTCCGGCCGCGGGCCGTGGACGACAGCGGCTTCCACGTGCGGCGTGAGTCGACGCCCGACGGCGAGGTCTTCCGCGTCCTCGGCGAGCGGCCCACCCGGTGGATCCGCCAGACCGACTTCAGCAACGACGAGGCCGTCGGCTACCTCGCCGACCGCCTGGGCCGCCTCGGCGTCGAGGACGCCCTCCTCAAGGCCGGGGCGGTGGCCGGTTCGACCGTGCTCATCGGGCCCGAGGACAACGCGGTCGTCTTCGACTGGGAGCCCACGATGTCGGCCGGCGCCGAGCTGCTCGGCGGCCCGCGCGGCACCGACATGCGCCTCGAGGACTCCGGGCGCAAGAGCCGGGCCGAGAAGCGCGAGGAGTTCCACGCGCGCAAGGACGCCCAGACGGTGGCGCGGGACGAGCTGGCCGCCGAGCGCCGGGCCGGCCGCTGGGCCGACGTGCGCGAGCCCGGCGAGACGGCCGGTGCGGCTGGTGCGGCCGGGTCGGCCGGCGCGGACGACGAGGGCTGAGGCCCGTGGCTTCCGCTGCCACTGCTGTCGGCCTGCGCGCCGACGTGGGCCGGGCGCGTCGGCTGGTCGTCAAGGTCGGCTCGTCGTCCCTGACCAGCGGGCAGGGCGGCCACCTCGACCTCGGGGCGCTCACCGCGCTGGTCGAGGTCCTGGCCGCGCGCCGGGCCGACGGCGCCCAGGTCGTCCTGGTCTCGTCGGGGGCCATCGCGGCCGGCCTCGGGCCGCTGGGGCTCGATCGGCGCCCCACCGACCTCGCCACCCAGCAGGCCGCGGCCAGCGTGGGGCAGGGCGCGCTGGTGGCGGCGTACCAGGCGGCGTTCGCGCGCCACGGCCTCACCGTGGGCCAGGTGCTGCTGACCGCCGACGACACCACCCGCCGTGCGCACTACACCAACGCGCGGCGCACCCTCGAGCGGCTGCTCGAGCTCGGCGTGGTGCCCATCGTCAACGAGAACGACACCGTGGCCACCCACGAGATCCGCTTCGGCGACAACGACCGGCTGGCGGCCCTGGTGGCCGACCTGGTCGGGGCCGACGGGTTGCTGCTGCTCACCGACGTCGACGCCCTGTACGACGGGCCGCCGTCGCGCGCCGGGTCGCGCCGGGTGCCCTTCGTGGCGACCACCCGTGACCTCGAGGCCGTGACCATCGGGGGGACGGGCTCGGCCGTGGGCAGCGGGGGGATGGTGACCAAGGTCGAGGCGGCCGGGATCGCGGGCGCGGCCGGCATCCCGACCCTGCTGACCCGCCTGGCGGACGTCGAGGCGGCGCTGGCCGGGGCCGACGTCGGCACCGTGTTCGCGCCGGCGGCCGCCACGCGGGCCTCCCGCAAGCGCTGGCTGGCCCACGCCACGACCGCCCGCGGCACGCTGGTGCTCGACGACGGGGCCGTCGCCGCGCTCACCCAGCGGCGTACCTCGCTGCTGCCCGCGGGCATCACCGCCGTCACCGGCTCGTTCGCGGCCGGCGACCCGGTCGACCTGTGCGCGGCCGACGGCACCGTGATCGCCCGCGGGCTGGTCACCTACGCCTCGGGCGAGCTGCCCCGGCTGCTGGGGCGCACGACCCGCGACCTGGCCCGCGAGCTGGGGCCGGCCTACCAGCGCGAGGTCGTGCACCGTGACGACCTCGTGGTGCTCTGAGGCGCGTGCGATGAGCGCGGGGACCGATGCGGGAACGGGCGCGGCCCGGGGAACGGGCGCGGCCTGGGGCGCGGAGCCCGGGCCGGACGCCGCGGCGCGCCCCGGCTGGACCGACGCCGACGTGCCGGCCTTCTGGCAGGGGCTGGGGCTGCCGGGCCTCTACGACCTGCACGTGCACTTCCTGCCGCCGTCCATCCAGCGCGCCGTGTGGGGCGTCTTCGACGCGGCGGGCCCCAAGATCGGACGTGCCTGGCCCATCCGGTACCGCGGGTCGTACGAGGAGCGGGTCGAGCAGCTGCGGGCCCTGGGGGTGCGGCGGTTCGGCACCCTGCCCTACGCGCACAAGCCGGGCGTGGCCGCCTTCCTCAACGGCTGGGCGGCGGAGTTCGCCGCCCAGGTACCCGAGGCGCTGTGGAGCGCGACGCTCTACCCGGAGGCCGACGCCGCCACGTACGTGCCCGAGCTCATCAGCGCCGGTGCGCAGATCTGGAAGGTGCACGTGCAGGTGGGGGAGTTCCACCTCGACGACCCGCTACTAGACCCGGCGTGGGGCGCGCTGGCCGACGCGGGGACACCGGTGGTCATCCACGCCGGATCCGGGCCGGTCGGCAACGCCTTCACCGGGCCGGTGCCGCTGCGCCGGGTCCTCGAGCGGCATCCGCGACTGACGGTCGTGGTGGCCCACCTGGGCGCTCCCGAGTACGGCGAGTTCCTCTCGCTGGCAGAGGAGTTCGAGCGCACCCACCTCGACACCACGATGGTGTTCACCGACTTCTTCTCGGCCATCGACGAGGCCGGGGCCTACCCCGACGCGCTGCTGCCCCGCCTGGCCGACCTCGGGCCGAAGGTGCTGCTGGGCTCGGACTTCCCGACCATCCCGTACCCGTACGCCCACCAGCTCGAGGCGCTGGCCCGGCTGCGCGAACGCGAGCCCCGGCTCGACGACGACTGGCTGCGCGAGGTGTGCTGGCACACGCCGCGGCGGCTGGTCGAGGGCGGCTGAGTCGCCGGTCGCGGCCGGTCGCGGCCCGGGTGGGGGTGCCGTCGCTACCGGGTGTGCCGCGTCAGCGGATGCGCTCGACCTCGAACTGCATCCGCGGGTTCGCGATCTCCTCCTGGCTCTGGACGAGCTGCAGCTCGCGCCGGCCGGAGTCGAGGGTGCGCTGCAGCAGGTCGAACACGCTCGAGACGGTGCGGCCGAGGGCCACGCCGGCGTCGCCGGTCTGCAGCAGGTGCGCGGTGAAGAGGGCGGCCGTGACGTCGCCGGAGCCGTTGGCCTTCATCGGCAGCTGCGGGGTCTGCACGATCCAGGCGCCGTCGCCGTGGACGGCCAGCATCTCGATGGTGCCCTCGGGGCGGTCGGGGCGCAGCACGCTCGTGACCAGGACGGTGCCGGGCCCCATCGCCCGGGCGGCCTCGACCGAGGCGAGGGTGGAGTCGAGGTCGGCCGGCTCGGTCTCGGTGAGGAACCCGAGCTCGAACTGGTTGGGGGTGATGAGGTCGGCCTGGGGGACCACGCGCTCGCGCAGGAGCACCGGGATGGCGGGGTGCACGAAGCAGCCCGAGGCGGCGTTGCCCATCACGGGGTCGCAGGCGTAGATGGCGTCCGGGTTGGCGGCCTTGGTGCGCGCGACGGCGTCGAGGATCACCTCGCCGATCTGCTCGCCGCCCTGGTAGCCCGAGAGCACGGCGTCGACCTCGGCCAGGGCCTCGCGCTCCTCGATGCCGGTGACGACCTCGCGGACGTCGTCGGCCGGCATCAGCGGGCCGCGCCAGGCGCCGTAGCCGGTGTGGTTCGAGAAGTGCACCGTGTGCACCGGCCACACCTCGACGCCGAGCCGCTGGAGCGGGAAGACCGCCGCGGAGTTGCCGACGTGGCCGTACGCGACGGAGGACTGGATGGACAGGATCGTCGTCACGCGCCCCATCCTCGCACCGCCCGGCCGGCCGGCGCCCGCAGGCCCGCGGGCGACGGGGTGTGGTGGGGGAAGGTCCGGATGCTCCAACCCGTGAGCCACCCCGCCCCACTCTCGGAGCATCCATGCAGGCGCTCCGGGACGTGAGCAAGGCTCAGGGACCGGAGCGCACATTCAGGTGCTCCGGGACGTGGGCGAGGCTCAGGGACCGGAGCACACACTCAGGTGCTCCGAGAGGTGGGCGAGGCTCAGGGGCCGGAGCACACATCTGGGTGCTCCGAGAGGTGGGCCGTGGCTCGGTATCGGGAGCATCCGGACCTTCCCGCAGGACCCCTGGCCGCCGGCCGTCCGTGGTCACCCCGCCCCGCGGGAACGCCGCCGCGCGCCGTCGCCGGCCCGCCTATCCTGGGGAGATGACCGAGCGCACCGACGGCATCGACCCCGCCGACGTCGAGCAGGTCCGGGTCCTGGCCGAGGCCGCCCGCGCCGCCTCGCGCCGCCTCGCCCTGCTGTCGCGGGCCGAGAAGGACGCCGCCCTGCACGCCCTGGCCGACGCCCTCGTCGCCGCCACCGACGACGTCGTCGCCGCCAACGCCCGCGACCTCGACCGCGGCCGCGCGCAGGGCATGCCCGCGAGCCTCCAGGACCGCCTGCGCCTCGACCCGCCCCGCGTCGCCGCGGTCGCCCGGGCCTTGCGCGACATCGCCGGCCTGCCCGACCCCGTGGGCGAGGTGGTGCGCGGCTCCACCCTGGCCAACGGCCTCCAGATCCGTCAGGTGCGGGTGCCGATGGGTGTGGTCGGGATGATCTACGAGGCGCGCCCCAACGTCACCGTCGACGCCGCCGGCCTCGGCCTGAAGTCCGGCAACGCGGTCATCCTGCGCGGGGGCAGCGCGGCCGCCGACACCAACCGGGCCCTGGTCACCGTCCTGCGGGCGGCGCTGGTGACCCAGGGCCTGCCCGCCGACGCCGTCTCCCTGCTCGACGGCGGCCACGGGGTGGTGCGCGCGCTGATGACCGCCCGCGGCCTGGTCGACCTCCTCATCCCGCGCGGGGGCGCCGACCTCATCCAGGCCGTCGTCACCGGGTCGACGGTGCCCGTCATCGAGACCGGCATCGGCAACTGCCACGTCTACGTCGACGCCCGGGCCGACCTCGAGAGCGCCCTCGCCATCGCGGTGAACGCCAAGACGCACCGGCCCAGTGTGTGCAACGCGGCCGAGTCGCTGCTGGTGCACCGCGACGTCGCCGACGCCTTCCTGCCCAAGGTGCTGGCCGCGCTGTCGGCCGAGGGCGTCGTCCTGCACACCGACTCCGCGGCGAGCACGGCCGCCGAGCTCGCCGGGGTGCCCCACGACACCGCGACCGCCGAGCACTTCGCCACCGAGTTCCACGGCCTCGAGATGTCGGTGGGTGTGGTCGACGACCTCGACGCCGCGCTCGAGCACATCCGGCGCTACGGCTCCGGGCACACCGAGGCGATCGTCACCGAGGACCGTGCCGCCAGCCGCCGCTTCACCGCCGAGGTCGACGCCGCCGCCGTCATGGTCAACGCCAGCACCCGCTTCACCGACGGCGGCGAGTTCGGCTTCGGCGCCGAGATCGGCATCTCCACCCAGAAGCTGCACGCCCGCGGCCCGATGGCGCTGCCCGAGCTGACGAGCACCAAGTGGGTCGTCGAGGGCGACGGTCAGGTGCGGGTCTGAGAGCCCACCGCCGGGCGGTCGACCACGGTGGCCGCGGGCGCCACGGGCACCACGTGAGGTGCCGCCGGGGTGGGTGATGCCTCGCCCTCGGCATCCAGGCTGTCGTGGGCCACGAAGTACGCCGGGCGCGCCTGGAGCGCGGTGTACGTCCGGCCCACGTACTCACCGAGGATGCCGAGCGCCAGCAGCTGCACGGCGCCCACGGCCGCGACGATGACCACCGTCGAGGTCCAGCCCGGCAGGGTGTTGCCCATCAGCATCGACACCAGGGCGAAGACGAGCACGACCACCGCGGCCAGGCCGCCGAACAGCCCCAACCAGGTGGCGAAGCGCAGCGGTGCCGTCGAGAAGCCGGTGACGCCGTCGACCGAGAGCCGGATCATCGTGCCGAGCGGGTACTTGGAGTCGCCGGCCGCCCGCTGCTCCCGCCGGTACTCGACCGACGCGCTGGGGAAGCCCAGGGCCGGAACGACCAGGCGCAGCACGCGGTTGTGCTCCGGCAGGGCGTTGACCGCCTCGACGGTGGCCCGCGACATCAGGCGGAAGTCCCCGGCGTCGACGCGGGCGTCGACGTCGGACAGCGCGCGGATCGAGCGGTAGAAGGCCCGCGCCGTCACGCGCTTGAAGGCGGTGTCGCTGGAGCGGTCCGAGCGCACGCCGTAGACCACGTCGACGTCCTGCTCGTGGGCCACGCGCAGCATCTCGCCGATGACCTCGGGCGGGTCCTGCAGGTCGGCGTCGATGGTGACGACGTAGCGCCCGCGGGCCCGCTGCAGCCCGGCCGAGATGGCCGCCTGGTGGCCGGCGTTGGTGCGCAGCCGCACCACGCGGACGGCATCCCACTCGCGGCGCAGCCGCTGGAGCAGGACGGGGGTGGCGTCGGAGGAGCCGTCGTCGACGCAGAGGACCTCGTAGGTGACCCCCCAGGCCTGCGCCAGCGGACGCAGCCGCTCGACGAACAGGGGCAGGACCTCCTGTTCGTTGTACATCGGCACGACGACCGTGAGCTCGACCTCGGACATGACGACCAGCGTAGGGGCGCGGGCTGTGTCGCGGCCGTGCGTTGCTGTGATCGGCCGAGGGACGGCGGAGGGCCCCCGAGTATGAGTTCGGGGGCCCTCACCGGCGGCACGGCCACCGGCTGAACCGAGCCGGTCGGTCCCTGCGGCGAGCCGCACAAGGTCTGCCACGCGACGGTGGCGCCGCCCAGAGGACGGACTTCGACTCCGGGCCGTCGGCCGCAGCACCCGCGCCGTCGCGCGCGGCGTACACCCCCGAGGACGTGTACGGCCCCTCCGGTCTCCCGGGGAGGACGATGTGCCGTTATCCGAACGACCCACCTGCTGGTCGGGACCGGACCGGAGGTTCTCGCTGTCCGGGCCTGCCCCGCGCAGCGGGCGTGGGGTCTGTTCTAGTGCCCGCAGCAGGGGAGTGCAAGCGGTTCCGCGCATCTCCTCGGCGCGTGGGCGACGGTCCACCGGCCGTCCACAGGCGCTGGTGCTCCGCCGCCGGTTCGTGCACAGCCCTGTGGACGAAATCCGTGGACAACCGGGGCGGTACGCTGGGCCCATGTCGACGTTCGCCGCCCTCGTGACCGCCGAGGGGACCACCCCTCGCGAGCTGCCGATGCCCACGTGGCTCATCGGCGTCCTCGCCCTCCTGGCGTTCGCCTTCCTCCTCGGCCTCACGTGGTCCTTCCGCGGGACCCACAACAAGTACGCCCCGCCCGGGGCCCACGGGCACGACGGCGCCGGCGCGCCGGCCGGCCACGGCGCCCACGGCGCCAGCGTCCCCGTCGCCCAGGACCAGCCCCACTGGCCCGAGAGCCCGGGCCACCACTGAGCGGGGCCCGGCTGCGGCTCGGGGTGATGGGTGGCACGTTCGACCCCATCCACCACGGGCACCTCGTCGCGGCCTCCGAGGTGCAGGCGCTGCTCGGGCTCGACGAGGTCGTCTTCGTCCCCACCGGGCGGCCGTGGCAGAAGGATGCCGGTGACGTCTCGCCGGCCGAGCACCGCTACCTGATGACGGTCGTGGCCACCGCGTCGAACCCGCGCTTCACGGTCTCGCGCGTCGACGTCGACCGTGAGGGCCTCACCTACACCGTCGACACCCTGCGCGACCTCAAGGCCCAGCGTCCGGACGCCGACCTGTTCTTCATCACCGGCGCCGATGCGCTGGCCCAGATCCTGTCGTGGAAGGACGCCGACGAGCTCTTCGAGCTGGCGCAGTTCGTCGGGGTCACCCGCCCGGGCTACGCACTCTCCGAGCTGGGGCTGCCCGCCGACCGCGTCACCCTCCAGGAGGTCCCCGCCATGGCGATCTCCTCCACCGACTGCCGCGACCGCGTGCGGGCCGGCCAGCCGGTCTGGTACCTCGTGCCCGACGGCGTCGTCCAGTACATCTCCAAGCACCGCCTCTACCGAGGAGCACCGTGACCGCATCCGACCGTTCGCTCGAGCTCGCCCGCACCGCCGCGGCGGCCGCCGCCGACAAGCTGGCGACGACCATCACCGGCATCGACGTGTCCGACCAGCTGGCGTTGACCGACGTCTTCGTCATCGTCTCGGCCGAGTCCGAGCGGCAGGTCGGCTCGATCGTCGACGAGGTCGAGGACCGGCTGCGCGAGATGGGTTCCAAGCCGGTGCGCCGCGAGGGGCAGCGCGAGGGCCGCTGGGTGCTCATCGACTTCAACGACATCGTGGTGCACGTCCAGCACGACGACGAGCGCGACTTCTACGAGCTCGAGCGACTCTGGAAGGACTGCCCGGCCGTCGAGCTCGGCGCCGTCGGCACCGAGCAGGGCGGGCGGTGAGCGGGCCGCCTCCGCCGCTCCCCGACGGACCGGGTCGCCGGCTCGTGGTGCTCCGTCACGGCCAGACCACGTCCAACGCCGCGGGGGTGTGGCAGGGCCAGCTCGACAGTCCGCTCTCGCCGCTGGGCGAGGAGCAGGCGGCGGCCGCCGGCCCCGCGCTGGCCGCGCTCGGGCCGGTGCGGGTCGTGACCTCCGACCTGCAGCGGGCCCGGCTCACCGGGGCCGCCGTGGCCCGGGCGGCCGAGGTCCCGCTGGTCGAGGACCAGCGGCTGCGCGAGATCCACGCCGGGGCCTGGCAGGGGCTCACGAACGACGAGATCGTGCAGCGCTGGCCCGGCGAACACGCGGCCCTGCGCCGCGGAGAGGACGTCACGCGCCCCGGGGGCGGGGAGTCTCTGGCCGACGTCCGGGAGCGGATGGGCGACGCGCTGCGCGACGTGCTGGCCGCGACCGGGCCGGGGGAGTGCGTCGTCGTGTCCACCCACGGCGCGGCCGGCCGGGCCGGGGTGTCGTGGCTGCTGGGGCTCGACATGCTGGTGTCGTGGCGGGTGCTGGGAGCGCTCGGCAACTGCCACTGGGCCGAGCTCGCGGAGGGTCGCCAGGGGTGGCGGCTGCGCACCTGGAACGTGTCGGTGGGCGCCGGTTCACCCGAGGGGACCTTCGCTCCCTGAGGGCGATTTGGGCGAGCGGTGAGGCGTGGGTAGACTCGCCGTCGCCCCTTCGGGGGACACCCACTCGGGGCTGTAGCGCAGTTGGTAGCGCACCTCCATGGCATGGAGGGGGTCAGGGGTTCGAATCCCCTCAGCTCCACAACGCAGAAGAGGGCCGGACACGCTTTTCGTCCGGCCCTCTTCCGCGTTGTGGCGTCGTGCCACCCCGCTTCGCACCGGCGGTATCGGCCGGCACCGGCCCTATAGGGGGGCGGCTCGCCGATCTGAGGGTGGTTCGGCAATCTAGGCGGGGTTCGGCAGTCTGAGCGGGGTTCGGCGGCCTCAGCGGGGCGGGGGAGGCGCGCGCCGGCTCAGGCGGGCCAGACGCCGCTGGTGCCCCGCCGGTGGCTGCCCAGCAGGTGGGTGTCGACGATGCCGACGGCCTCCATCAGCGCGAACATCGTGGTGGGCCCGACGAACGAGAACCCCTTGCGCTTCAGCGCCTTGCTGAGGGCGACCGACTCGGGCGAGGTGGTGGGGACGTCGGCGTACGTGACGGGGCGCGGGGTCTCGGCCGGGCGGAACGACCAGACCAGGCGCGCCAGGTCGCCGTCGGGGTCGTCGCGCAGGGCGAGGGTGGCCCGGGCGTTGCCGATGGTCGCGGCGACCTTCGCGCGGTTGCGCACGATCCCGGCATCCGCCATCAGCCGGGCCTCGTCGGCCTCGCCGTACGCCGCGACCGCCTCGGGGTCGAAGCCGTCGAACGCCGCCCGGAACGCCGGCCGCTTGCGCAGGATCGTCGCCCACGACAGCCCCGACTGGAACGCCTCGAGCGAGAGCCGCTCGAACAGCCCGCGCTCGTCGCGCACCGGCATCCCCCACTCGGTGTCGTAGTAGTCCCGCAGCAGCGGGTCGGTGGCGGCCCACGCCGGGCGCGCGAGGCGGTCGGGCCCCACGACCACGCCGGGGCCGCTCACGAGCGCCGGAGGGTGATGATCGGGACCTCCGGGTCGGCGCCCACGCGGACCGCCGGCCCCCAGGCACCGGCGCCGCGCGAGGTGATGACCGGGGTGTCGCCGACCACGGCCTTCCCGTCGACCATCGGCTGCTGCAGCGGGACGAGGTAGCGGATGGGCCAGAGCTGGCCGCCGTGGGTGTGCCCCGACAGCTGGAGGTCGACCCCACGACCCTCGACCGCGAACGCCTGGCGCGGCTGGTGCGCCGACAGCACGGTGAACCCGCCCGGGTCGACCCCCGCGAGGGCCGCGTCATAGTCGGGGAGGAACGCCCCCTCGCCGGACCAGTCGTGCACCCCGGCGAGCGTGATGGTGGCGCCGTCGCGGGTCAGCGGCACCGACTGGTTCTTCAGCACGGTGATGCCGGTGGCCTCGAACGCGCGCACCCAGTTGGCGGTGTCGCGGTACATCTCGTGGTTGCCGGTCGTGGCGTAGACCCCGAGCGGCGCTCGCAGGTCGGCGAGCGGCGCGATCTCGCGGCCGTACCGCTCGGCGGTGCCGTCGACGAGGTCGCCCGCGATGACGACGAGGTCGGGGCGCTGCGCGTTGACGAGGTCGACCACCCGCCGGGTGAAGTCGGCGCTGCGCACCGCACCGGCGTGCAGATCGGTGACGAGGGCCACGCGGGTGCCGTCGAACTGCTGCGGCAGCTGCGGTGACGAGAGCTCGTAGGCGGTGGCCGTGGGATGCGCGGCAGCCACCGCGCCGTACGCGGTGAGGCCGACGGCGGTCAGGGCCACGAGCGGCGAGGCCACCCGGTTGAGACGGCGGCGGGCGAGGCGCCCGTGGTCGCGGCGCCAGCGGACCAGCCAGATCCCCACCGCGACCAGCCACACCGCGACCAGCCCGAGGAACAGGTACAGGCAGGTCGCGAGGAAGGCCTGGCCGGTCCACACGATCGGGCGCATCTGGGCCGGCGTCCAGCGCCCGCCCCACACGTCGAACCCTGCGGGGACGGCGGCGGCCAGCGCGGCCAGGACGAGCGCGACGACCACCGCCGGCCAGCGGCGCCCCCACGGCGGGGCGATGGCGAGCCGGTGCCAGACGAAGACCAGGAACCCCCCGATGACCAGCAGGGCGACGAGCGCGATCAGGGTCATGCGCCGGGGGTGTCCTGCGGGGCCGGGCGGGGAGCGGAGAGCGCCGCGCGTACGTCGTTGGCAAGGTCGGCCGGCTCGGTGTTGGGCGCGTAGCGCTCGATGACGGTGCCGTCGCGGCCGACGAGGAACTTGGTGAAGTTCCACTTGATGCGGCCGCCGAGCAGGCCCTTCTTCTCGGACTTCAGCCACGCGTAGAGGGGGTGCTCGTCGTCGCCGTTGACGTCGACCTTGGCGAACATCGGGAAGGTCACGCCGTAGTTGACCTGGCAGAACTCCTCGATCTCGTCCTCGGCGCCGGGCTCCTGGCCGCCGAACTGGTTGCACGGGAAGCCCAGGACGACGAAGCCCTCGTCCTTCAGCTCGGAGTAGAGCGCCTCGAGGCCCTCGTACTGCGGGGTGAAGCCGCACTTGCTGGCCGTGTTGACGACGAGCACGACGTCGCCGGCGTAGGTGGCCAGCGAGCGGTCCTCGCCCTGGAGGGTGGTGGCGGAGAAGTCGGAGAGGGTGGTCATGGCGTCATCGTCGCACGGGGCACCGACGCCGCCCTCGGGCGCGAGCAGGGGCGGCGGACGGCCGTCAAGCCCTGGGGCGCCCGCTGGCCGTAGCCTGTCCCGGTGCCGCCGCGACCCCTGGCCCCGCCCCCGCTCGACGTCGACGTCCTGGTCGTCGGAGCGGGCCTCTCGGGGATCGATGCCGCGTGCCGCCTGTCGATGGAGGGTGACCGGCTGAGCTGGGCGGTGCTGGAGGCGCGGGACGCGACCGGCGGCACGTGGGACCTGTTCCGCTACCCCGGCGTCCGCTCCGACTCCGACATGTACACGCTCGGCTTCCCGTTCCGGCCGTGGCAGGGGGCGACGTCGATCGCCCCGGCGGCCGAGATCCTGCAGTACCTGCGCGACACCGCGGACGAGTACCGGGTGACCGAGCGCATCCACGTCGGGCAGCGGGTGACGCGTCTGGCGTGGTCGTCGCACGAACGGCGCTGGACGGTCACGGCGCGGCGGGTCGACGGCGAGGTGCTCGAGCACCGCGCCCGCTTCGTGTACCTGGCCACCGGCTACTACTCGTACGCGTCCGGGCACGTCGTGGACTTCCCGGGGCAGGAGGACTTCATCGGCGAGGTCGTCCACCCCCAGCAGTGGCCCGAGGGCCTGCCGGTGGCGGGACGCCGCGTGGTCGTCATCGGCAGCGGGGCCACCGCCGTGACCCTCGTCCCGGCGCTGGTCGCCGAGGGGGCCGAGCACGTGACGATGCTGCAACGCAGCCCCAGCTACGTCGCGGCCCTGCCCAACGTCGACCCCGTGGCGGATGCCGTGCGCCGCTGGCTGCCCGCCTCGCTGGCGCACGGCGTGGTCCGGGCCAAGAACGTCGCGTTGTCGAGCCTGACGTACGAGTTCCTGCGGCGTCGGCCGGTGACGGGGCGCGAGGTACTGCGCCGGCGGCTGGTCGAGCGGCTGCCGGAGGGGTACCCGGTCGACGTGCACTTCGCCCCCCGGTACGACCCGTGGGACCAGCGGCTCTGCCTCAGCCCCGACGGCGACCTGCTCGAGGTGCTGTCGTCCGGCGCCGCCGAGGTCGTGACGGAGACCATCGACCGCTTCGTCCCGGCGGGGGTGCGGGTGAGCACCGGGGAGGTGCTCGCGGCCGACGTGGTCGTGACCGCGACCGGGCTGCGCCTCGAGCTGGGCGGGGGAGCGGAGCTGGTCGTCGACGGGGCCCCGGTCGACCTGTCGGCGGCGCACGTCTACAAGGGCTGCATGCTCTCGGACGTGCCCAACCTCGCGCTCGCGGTGGGGTACACCAACGCCAGCTGGACGCTGCGGGCCGACCTCACCGCCCGCTGGTTCTGCGCCCTGGTGCGCTGGCTCGACGCCCGCGGGCTCGCGGTGGCCGTGCCGCGCTGGGACGGCTCGGGCGGGGAGGACCGGCCGCTGCTCGACTTCACCTCGGGCTACGTGCAGCGCGCCGCTCACCTGCTGCCGCACCAGGGCAGCCGCCGCCCGTGGCGGGTGGTGCAGAGCTACGCGTACGACGTGGCCACGATGCGCCTCGGGCGGCTCGACGACGGGGTGCTCGAGCTGTCCTGAGCCTCATCCCCGGCTGGGCTCCGGCATCAGGGCTCGGCGGTCCGCCTCGCGCCCGTCCGTCGCGACCCGCTCGGCCCGCTCGGCCCGCTCGGCCCGCGGGGTGCGGGCGGGGCCGGACGTGCGCGTCATCCATCCGACGACCGCGGCGACGACGACGAGGCCGGCGCCGGGCACCAACGTCATGAGGGAGCCGGACGCCTCGGCCCGCGTGCCCAGGGCACCGCCGAGGTCGACGTGCATCGTGGTGGCGAGGAGGAGGGCGGTGGCGTTGTAGACGGTGTGCAGCACGACCGCGACCTCGAGGCCGCCGGTGCGCCACGTGACGTACGCCAGGACCGAGAACAGCAGGACGTACGAGGAGAGCAGGTAGGGGTCGAGCGTCCCGTGGAGCAGCGAGAACAGCACCGTCGTGACGATGATGCCGAGGGCGGCTCCGGAGCGCGGATGGCGGGTCCAGCCGCCCACGACGCGGAACATCAGGCCCCGCACCCCGTACTCCTCCCCGGCGGCCTGCAGGGGCGTCAGGAGCACGGTGGTCAGGAAGATCCCGACGAGGTCGGCGGTCGACCACTCGACCGGGTCGCCCGGCGCGAGGAACATCAAGGAGATCAGCACCACCACGAGGGGGCCGAAGGCCAGGAGGGACCGGGCGAAGACGCCGTAGCGGAAGCGTGCTGACACCGAGTGCAGCGACCGGCCCGGCACGCCGTAGAGGAGTCGCTGCACGAGCATGCTGTAGGGGATGAGCGCCGCGAGGGCCAGGGCGCCGGCCGCCTGCTGCAGCGGGGTGAAACCCGTTCGCCCGAGAAGGTTCTCGTCGACGGCCGCTGCGGCCATCAGGAACAGCCGCGCGATGCCGACGAGGCCGACGAACACCAGCGCGATCGCCAGGAGGCCGCGCCCGATGCGTCGGTGCTCGCCCGCGAACACGCGGTGGTACTCGACGTCGGAGGGCACGCGGGGCTGGGGCCTGGGCTCGTCGGTGCGCAGGAGCCAGGGTGCGGTGGTGGGGGTCATGGGTTCCTCTCTCATGGTCAGCTCGCGAGGTCGTCGAGCCAGGTGGACCGCAGTCGCAGGGCGCGCTCGACGCTGCCCGCGGCTGCGGCCAGGGCGGCGGCGACGTTGACCGCGCCGGGGATGTGGACGGGGAGGTCGAAGGTGCCGACGGTGGCCGCCACCTGAGGGATCTGCGAGATCGTCGCCGCGAGCTGCGGCACCGCGACGCAGAGCCCGACCAGGACGAGCAGCGCCGACACGAGGCCGACGGCCCGGCTCAGGCGCGGGTGGGTGCGCTCGAGACGGGCGCGGCGCCCCTCGGCCGAGGCCGGGTGGGGCTGCAGGGGGGTGCTGCTGCCGTCGGCCCGGACGAGGTGGCAGCGCTTGAGTCCGTAGGTGCCGGCGGCGACCTCGATGCGGCCGCCCGGCACCGGGAACGAGGCGGGCAGCCCCGAGGACCACACCAGGGCACCATCGAGGTAGAGCCGGGCCCGGACCGCGCCGTCGCTCCCGTCCCCCAGCTGGCGGACGTCGACGGCGTACGTCGACGCGCCACCGTCGGGGCGGGCGAGGGTCACGGTGCGTACCGACCGGCTGAGCATCTGCCACCAGCGGAAGCGGGGCAACGGGCGGCCGTCGCCGGGGCGCAGGCGTCGGGCCGCGAGCGAGCGGCGCCAGCGTCCGATGGGCATGGGGGTCCTTCCGGGTCGATTACTAACACGCTGTACTAGCAACACGACGGTAACACACTGTGATAGAAACGCGGGATGAGGAGGCATCGCGATGGGTGACGGGCGGACGAGGCCGGGGACGCGCGACCGGATCCTGATCGCGGCGGCGAGCATGCTGGGGGAGGACCCCACCACGCGCCTCAGCGTGCGAGCGGTCGCCGCCCGGGCCGGGACCAGCACGGGCTCGCTGCGCCACTTCTTCCCGACCCAACGCGCTCTGCTCGACGCCGTCGTCGCCGGGCTCTACGACGTCGACATCCCGGGGGACCCCATCCACGACACCGACCGCGCGCCGACGGAGCGGCTGGTCGACTGCCTCCGACAGGTGCTGGCGCAGGTGGGGACGGGCGAGCGGGCGCGCCAGTACTGGCGCGGGATCCACGACACCTACATCGCCCCGGAGGTGACCACCGAGGACGTCGCCGCCTTCCGCTCCCTCGAGCGGTTCGGACTGCACCTCATCGAGCGATGGCTGACGGTGCTGGCCGAGGAGGGCGCGGTCCCGCGCGAGGACGTGGGGGCCGGCGCCCGCTTCCTCACCACGGTCCTCAACGGGCTGTTCGTCGAGCGCGCCCTGCCCGCCGATCCCGCGCGCCTCGGGGTCGAGTCCGAGACCCTGCGCCGGGCCGTCGAGGCCGTCGTGCGCGGTGGCGGGAGCGCCTGAGCCGGTTGCCCCTCCGTCCCTGACCGGCGCGGGCTCGCGCCGGGTGGCTGCGCTACCCTGAACCCGTGACGAGCAGCCTGCTTCTTCGCTAGCCGCGCCGGCCACCGGCCCGCGCGGCGACCCCTCCTGAGCGAGGGGTTTTTTCATGGGCGCAGACGACACGACGACACGACGAGGACGAGATGAGCGAGACGCCGTACCGCTACACCGCCGAGCTGGCCGGGCGGATCGAGGTCGCCTGGCAGGACCGCTGGGCCGAGCGCGGCACCTACCACGCCCCGAACCCCGCGGGTCCGTGGGCCGACCCCGACGCCGTCGCCGCCCACCCGGGCGGGCACCTGCTCGTGCTCGACATGTTCCCGTACCCCAGCGGCGCCGGCCTGCACGTCGGCCACCCGCTCGGCTACATCGCCACCGACGTCGTGGCCCGGTTCAACCGGATGCTCGGCAAGAACGTGCTGCACTGCCTGGGCTACGACGCCTTCGGGCTGCCGGCCGAGCAGTACGCCGTGGCGACCGGCCAGCACCCGCGCACGACCACCGAGGACAACATCGTCATCATGGCGCGCCAGCTGCGCCGCCTGGGCCTGGGCCACGACGACCGACGCGCCATCCAGACCATCGACCCCGACTACTACCGCTGGACCCAGTGGATCTTCCTGCAGATCTACAACTCCTGGTACGACGTCGAGGCCGTGCGCCCCGACGGCGGCCGGGGCCGGGCGCGCCCCATCGACGAGCTGGTCGAGGAGTACCGCTCCGGCACCCGCCCGCTGCCGGCCGACGACGGCCGCGAGTGGGACGACCTGAGCGAGGTCGAGCGGGCCGGCATCCTCGACGGCCAGCGCCTGGCCTACACCAGTGAGGCGCCGGTCAACTGGTGCCCCGGGCTGGGCACGGTGCTCTCGAACGAGGAGGTCACCAACGACGGCCGCTCCGAGCGGGGCAACTTCCCCGTGTTCAAGCGCAACCTGCGCCAGTGGATGATGCGGATCACCGCCTACGCCGACCGGCTGGCCGACGACCTCGACCGGGTCGACTGGCCCGAGAAGGTCAAGATCATGCAGCGGAACTGGATCGGCCGCAGCTCCGGCGCGAGGGTCACGTTCCCGATCGAGGGTCAGGATGCCGGGATCGAGGTCTTCACGACCCGGCCCGACACCCTGTTCGGCGCCACCTTCATGGTGCTGGCCCCCGAGCACCCGCTGGTCGACGAGCTGGTGCCGGCCGGCGGGTGGCCGGAGGGCACCCAGGACGCCTGGACCGGCGGCGCGGCCACCCCGCGCGAGGCCGTGGACGGGTACCGCCGCGCGGCCTCCCGCAAGAACGACGTCGAGCGTCAGAGCGAGGGCAAGGACAAGACCGGCGTCTTCACCGGCGGCTGGGCGACGAACCCGGTGACGGGCACCCGCATCCCGGTCTTCGTGGCCGACTACGTGCTCATGGGCTACGGCACCGGGGCGATCATGGCCGTGCCGGCCCAGGACGAGCGCGACTGGGACTTCGCGAAGGCCTTCGACCTGCCGATCATCCGCACCGTGCAGCCCAGCGAGGACCACGACCTCGACACGGCGTTCACCGGGCAGGGTCCGGCCATCAACTCCCGCAACGACGAGCTGGAGCTCGACGGCCTCGACGTGCCCGAGGCCAAGGCCGCCGTGACGGCCTGGCTGGAGGAGAAGGGACTCGGCGAGCCCACGGTCACCTACAAGCTGCGCGACTGGCTGTTCAGCCGGCAGCGCTACTGGGGCGAGCCGTTCCCGATCGTCTTCGACGAGGACGGGGTCGCCCACGGCGTGCCCGACGCGATGCTGCCCGTCGAGCTGCCCGAGGTGCCCGACTACAGCCCGAGGACCTACGACCCCGACGACGCGAGCAGCGAGCCCGAGCCGCCGCTGTCGCGCGTCGACGAGTGGGTGCACGTCGACCTCGACCTCGGCGACGGCCGGGGCACCCGCCGCTACCGGCGCGAGACCAACACGATGCCGAACTGGGCCGGCTCGTGCTGGTACTACCTGCGCTACCTCGACCCGGCGAACGGCGCCGCGCTGGTCGACCCCGCGAACGAGGCGTACTGGATGGGCCCGCGCGAGACGCCGGTGGCCGGCGCCCCGGCCGGCACCCGTGACCCGGGCGGCGTCGACCTCTACGTCGGCGGCGTCGAGCACGCCGTGCTGCACCTGCTCTACGCCCGGTTCTGGCACAAGGTGCTGCACGACCTGGGCCACCTGAGCAGCGACGAGCCGTTCCGCACCTACTTCAGCCAGGGCTACATCCAGGCCGCCGCCTTCCGCGACGGCCGGGGCCAGCCGGTGGAGGCCAAGGAGGTGCAGGAGGCCGCCGACGGCTCCTTCACCTGGCACGGCCAGCCGGTCACCCGCGAGTTCGGCAAGATCGGCAAGTCGCTGAAGAACATGGTCAGCCCCGACGAGATGTACGCCGAGTTCGGCGCCGACACCTTCCGCCTGTACGAGATGGGCTTGGGCCCGCTCGAGCAGAGCAAGCCCTGGGACACCCGCGCCGTCGTCGGGCCGCAGCGCTTCCTGCAGCGGTTGTGGCGCAACGTCGTCGACGAGGAGACCGGGGCGCTGGTCGTCACCGAGACCCCGCTCGACGACGCGACGGCCCGGGTGCTGCACCGCACCATCGATGCCGTGCGCACCGACTACGCGGCCCTGGGCTTCAACACCGCCATCGCGCGCCTGACCGAGCTGAACAACGCCCTCACCAAGCTCGACGGCGGCGTGCCGCGCGAGGCGGCCGAGGCGATCGTCCCCATGGTCGCGCCGCTGGCCCCGCACATCGCCGAGGAGCTGTGGTCGCGGCTCGGCCACGAGGAGTCGCTCGTGCACGCGCCGTTCCCGGTCGCCGACCCCGCGCTCCTGGTCGACGACACCGTCACCTGCGTGGTGCAGGTCAAGGGCAAGGTCAAGGACCGCCTCGAGGTGCCGTCGGACATCACCGAGGACGCCCTGCGCGAGCTCGCGCTGGCCAGCGAGAAGGTGCAGGCGGCGCTGCCCGGCGGCGTCCGCACCGTCATCGTCCGGGCGCCCAAGCTGGTCAACGTCGTCCCCGCCTGACCTCCACTTTCTCGCCCCATGCCGGAACCTTCACCCGCGCACCACCTCCGAAGGCCCGCGATCGTGAAGGTCCCCCGGCGAAGCGCCCCGCTGGGCCAGCGGCGGCGGCTGTGCCCTCAGCCCGGCAGCAGGCGCAGCGCCCGCCGCGGGCAGGCCGCCACGGCCGCGCCCGCGAGCTCCAGCTGGTCCTGCGACACCGGGCCCAGGACGACCGGGTAGCCCCACTCGTCGAGGACGATGCGCTCGGGGAGCAGCTCGGCGCACAGCCCGCGGGCCCGGCACCGCGGCCAGTCGACGCGCAGCACGTGCGAGCCCGCCTCGTCCCCGGGGGCGCTCACGCGAACCTCGCCGGGAAGGGGCGGCCGCATCCGCCGGCGCCGGCGAGATGGTCCTCGACGTGGTCGTGCAGCGTGGTCAGCAGCGAGTGCACGAGGCGTGCGGTGCCGTCGGGGTGCGCACAGGCGCCGCGGGCGACGACCAGCCCGGTCAGCTCCTGGATGCGGCGCCGCGTGTCGGCGCCCTCGGCGAGCCCCCCCACCTCCTGGGCGAGGGCGGGCAGCCCGTTGCGGCAGCGGCCGCAGCGCCCGGCGGACTCGCCCGCGAGGTACTCGGTCCACGCGGCGGTCAGCGCCACCGGGCAGTCGCCGGGGGCGAGGGACACCAGGGCGCCGGCGCCCAGGGCGGCCCCGCGCGAGCGCAGGTGCGCCTGGGTCCAGACGAGTCCCCCCAGGTCACGCGGGTGGAGCCAGGCACCGTGGAAGCCGCCAGCCTCAAGGTCCACTTCACCCAAGGCGCCGAGGAGGCGCCGACCGCCGAGAGCGGGGCGGCCGAGGCGACCGACGGCGAGGGCGAGGTCGAGCTCACCCTC
Organism: Nostocoides sp. Soil756; assembly: GCF_001428065.1. Classification (GTDB taxonomy): domain Bacteria; phylum Actinomycetota; class Actinomycetes; order Actinomycetales; family Dermatophilaceae; genus Phycicoccus. The sequence goes on along the minus strand of NZ_LMSE01000003.1, from coordinate 138,466 downwards.
CGGTGCGTCGGCGGAGCCCCCACCGACGTCTCCTGACGCGTCCGCCTCCGGCGCGCCCACTACCCTGCGGGCATGGCCGTCGCGATCGTCACCGACTCGACGGCCTACCTGCCGGCCGAGGTCCTCGAGGGCCTCGACGTGCGGGTCGTGCCGCTGCACGTCGTGGTCGGCGGCCGTGACTTCCGCGAGGGCGTCGACATCGGGGCCGGCGAGGTGGCGGCTGCCCTGCGTGCCTTCACGCCGGTGTCGACCTCGCGGCCCGCACCGCAGGCCTTCCTCGAGGCGTACCGGGCCGCGGTCGACGCCGGTGCCGACGCGGTGGTGTCGGTCCACATCTCCGCCGAGCTGTCGAGCACGCTGGGAGGTGCCGAGCTCGCCGCGGCCCAGTCACCGGTGCCCGTGACGGTCATCGACTCCCGGGCGCTGGGGATGGTGATGGGGCACGCCGTCCTCGCGGGGGCGCGGCGGGCGGCATCCGGCGCCTCCGCCGACGAGGTCGCCCAGGTCGTCCGCGCGACGTGTGCCGGGGCCTCCGTCGTGTTCTACGTCGACACCCTCGAGTTCCTGCGAAGGGGCGGGCGCATCGGGCGCGCCGGGGCGCTGGTGGGGTCGGCGCTGGCCATCAAGCCCATCCTCGGCCTGCGCGACGGGCAGATCGTGCCCCTCGAGCGGGTCCGCACCGCCGCCCGCGCGATCGGGCGGCTCGAGGACCTCGCGGCGGAGGCGGCCCAGGTGGCGGTCGACGCCGGGCGCGAGGTCGACCTGGCCGTGCACCACCTCGACTCCGCCGAGCGCGCCGCCCGGCTGGCCGAGCGGCTGGGGGAGCGGGTGCCGGGCGCGGGGATGCGGGTGGTCGAGCTCGGGGCGGTGGTGGGGGCGCACGTCGGCCCGGGCACCCTCGCCGTCGCCGTCGTCCCGCGCGTGGCCGGCTGAGCGCGATGGGGCCCCTGCTGTTCGTCCTGTGGATGGCCGCGCTGGTGGTGGTCGCGTTCCTCGTCGGGTCGGTCAGCCCGGCGACCCTGGTGGCGCGGGCGCTGGGGCGCGACCTGCGCACGGCCGGCTCGGGCAACCCGGGCGCCACCAACGCCGGGCGGGTGCTCGGCCCGCGCTGGGGCGTGCTGGTCCTGGTGCTCGACGTGCTCAAGGCCTACCTGCCCACGCTGGTGGCGGCGCGGGCGGTCGGGGTGGGGCCGGCGCTGCTGGTGGGGCTCGCCGTGGTGCTCGGGCACACCTTCAGCCCGTTCCTGCGGGGGCGCGGCGGCAAGGGGGTGGCCTGCGCGCTGGGGGCGATCCTGGCCGTCGAGCCGTGGGTGGCGCTGGGTGCCCTGGTGCTGTTCGCGGTGGCGGTCGCGGTGCTGCGGGTCGTGGGCGAGGCCTCGGTGGTGGCGACGGTGGGGCTGCTGGTCGCCGGGGTGCTGGCGCTGCTCGGGCTGGTGCCCTTCGGGTCGGCCTGGGTCGGCGGCTGGCTGGTGCTGGTGGCGGCCGTGGTGCTGTCGCGCCACCACCGCAACGTGCGCGCCTGGTGGCGGCGCCGGCGGCGCTGAGGGGCTGTCCACAGGGGGTCCCGGTGGTGGTCGTCGTCCACAGATGCCGGATCGGGGGCGGCGGCCGGGGTCGAGGCTGCCTAGCGTCACGGCATGCGTCGTCGACCCGCTCCGGAGCCGGTGTCCCCTCGCGCGCTGGCTCGCCTGCGCGCGGGCGGGCGGGCAGCGAGGGGATGGGTGCCCTCGCGCGCCGCCCTCGGGCTGGGCCACGGGGGCCAGGACGCCGCGGTCCTCGCCGGTCCCGGTGCGCCGCCGGGGGATGACGAGCTCCGCTGGGATGACGAGCTCCGCTGGGTCGACGTGGCGGGGGTCGACGCGGCGGGGGTCGACGTGGCGGGGGTCGGCGAGCTGGGGACCGACGACGACGGTCGCGGGCGCCACCGGCGGGCCGCGATGCGGGGCTGGGTCCGCGCCCCCGCCGCGCTGGTCGGGGCTCGCTGGCAGCCGAGCCGGGCGGCGGTGCTCGGCGTCCTGCTCGTCACGGCCGTGGCCGTGCTGGTGCTCGGGCTGCGCGTGGCGTGGGCCCGCTCCGACCACGGCGACGTCGTCGCCCCCGGGGTGGGGACGGGCGGGCCCGTGGGGGTCGAGCGGGGCGCCCTCTGGGAGGGCGGCACCGCCCCGCCGTCACCGAGCCCGTCCGGCGCGGTGTCCGCGTCGGCCACCGTCTCCGCGGCCCCGGTGGTGGTCGTGCACGTCGTGGGCCAGGTGGTCCGTGGTGGGGTATACCGGCTCCCCGCGGGGTCGAGGGTGGCCGACGCCGTCGAGGCCGCCGGCGGGGCCACCCGCACCGCGGACCTCGGGATGCTCAACCTGGCCCGGGTCCTGGCCGACGGCGAGCAGGTCCGGGTGCCGGAGCCGGGGGAGGTCGTGCCCCCCGGTCCCGTGGCCGCGGGGCCCGGCGGGGGAGCGGGAGGCGGCGCGTCCGGGGGCCCGGGGTCGGTGGTGTCGCTGAACACCGCTGATGCGGCCGCCCTCGACTCCTTGCCCGGCATCGGGCCGGTCATCGCCCAGCGCATCATCGACTGGCGCACCGAGCACGGCCGGTTCACCAGTGTCGACGAGCTGGCCGAGGTCAGCGGCATCGGTGAGAAGCTGCTGGCCCAGGTGCGGCCCCTGGTCACCACGTGACGCCGGCGCTGGGCCGGGAGGGGGAGCCGGGGCCGACGGAGCGGAGGTCGCGGGAGCAGAGGTCGTCCTGGCGCGCGCCGGCGCAGCGGGGGCCGGCGAGGCGGCCGCCGCGGCAGCGGAGGCCGTCGGCGCAGGGAGCCGGTGCGTCGTCGCGGCCGGTGGACCCGTCCGACCTGCGGCTCCTCGCGCCGGCCGTCGGGGCGTGGGTCGTCGCGGCCGCCACCCTCGGCGCCGGGCCCGGGCTGCGGTGGTGGGTGGTCGGGGTCGCCCTCGGGGGCATCGTCGCGCTGGGGTGGCCGCGTCGGGCCTCAGCGCCGCGGGACCCGGTGCGGGGGTGGAGGGTTCGCCTCGAGGTGGCGCGGTGGCCGGGCGTGCTGGCGCTGGTCCTGGTGGTGCTGCTGCAGGCCGCCGCGCTGGCCCAGACCGCGCTGCGCGAGCGCGGCGACGTCGTCGCGCTGGCCGCCTCCCGGGCCACCGTCGTCGCCGAGGTCGTCGTCACCGGCGACCCCATCGCCATCCCCTCGCGCGGCGACGACCCGCGGGTGGTGCGCACCGCCACGGTCCGGGTGCTCACCGGGCGTGGTCGCACCCGGGCCGCGTCCGCCCCGGTCCTGCTCGTCGGGGGGCCGGAGGTGGCCGCACCGGCCTGGCGCTCGACGGCCGTCGTCCGCGGGCGGCTCGCCGCCACCGACCGGGCCGACGACCGGGTGGCCGTGCTGGCGGTCACCGGCGCCCCCCGCGTGGTCGAGCCGCCGGGCGCGGTCGCGGACGGGGCCGAGCACCTGCGCTCCGGCCTGCGCACCGCCCTCGACGACGCCCCGGCCGACGCCCGCGGGCTGCTGCCGGGCCTGGTCATCGGCGACACCAGCCGCACCCCGCAGGACCTCACCGACGCCATGCTCGCCACCGGGATGACGCACCTGACCGCCGTCTCGGGCTCGAACGTGGCCGTCGTCATCGGGCTGGTGCTGGGGCTGTGCGTCGTCGTGGGTGTCCCGCGCCGGCTGCGCCCGGTGCTGGCGGGTCTGGCGCTGGCTGGCTTCGTGGTCCTGGCCCGGCCCGAGCCCAGCGTGGTGCGCGCGGCGGCCATGGGGGCCATCGGGCTCATCGGGCTGAGCGGGTCGCGCCGCTCGGCCGGGCTGCCGGTGCTCGGCGGCGCGGTGGTCGCCGTGCTGGTCCTGGACCCGTGGCTGGCCCGCTCCTACGGCTTCGCCCTCTCGACGCTCGCCACCCTCGGCCTGCTCCTCTTCACCCGGCCGTGGGGGGAGGCGATCGGGCGGCGGCTGCCGTCGCGGCTGAGCCCCCTCGGGCCCGCGCTCGCGGTCCCGGTCGCCGCGCAGGTGATGACCGCGCCCGTCGTGGTGCTGCTCCAGGGGTCGGTCAGCGTCATCGGGGTGCTCGCCAACCTCCTCGCGGCCCCGTTCGTCGCGCCGGCCACCGTCTGCGGGGTCACCGCGGCCCTGGTCTCGCTCGTCTGGGGGCGCGGCGCCCAGCTGGTCGCCTGGGCCGGGGTCGTCCCGACCACGGCCATCGCCCGGGTCGCGCGCGCCTTCGCCGAGGTGCCCGGCGGCACGATGCCCTGGCCCGACGGGGCACCGGGCGCGGTCCTGCTGGCGCTGCTGTTCCTGGCCCTGGTGCTGTCCGGCCGCGCGCTGGTGGGGGCGATGCGCGCGCATCCGGCCGTCTCCTACGTCGCCCTGGCGCTGGCCGCGGCCCTGCTGCTGCCCACCCGCGTCGTCACCTGGCCGCCCGACGGCTGGCGGGTGGTGGTGTGCGACGTCGGGCAGGGTGACGCCATCGTGCTGCGGTCCGGCGCGGGGCACGCGGTGCTGGTCGACGCCGGCCCCGACCCGCCCCTGGTCGATGGCTGCCTCGACCGGCTCGGCATCGCCACCCTCGACGCCGTGGTGCTCACCCACTTCCACGCCGACCACGTCGACGGCCTGGCCGGGGCGTTCCAGGGCCGCAGCGTCCGGCAGCTGCTCACCACTCCGGTGCGCGAGCCCCAGGCGGGTGCCGCCGCCGTCGACCGGCTGGCCCGCGAGCACCGCGTCCCGGTGAGCACCCTGCGCGCCGGCGACGCCCTCACCCTCGGCGAGCTGCACGCCGCGGTGTGGAGCCCGGGTCGGCGCATCGACGACGGGTCGGTCCCCAACAACGCCAGCGTGGTGCTGGCCGTGCGCACCGGCGGCGTCGATGCCTTGCTCCTCGGCGATGTCGAGCGCGAGGCCGCCCACGACCTGCTGCTGCGGCTGCGGCGCGACCCCGCGATGGCGTCCGTGGCCCGGGGGTTCGAGGTCGTCAAGACCCCGCACCACGGGTCTTCCAACCTCGACGACGCGCTGATGGCCGCGGTCCGGGCGCCGGTCGGGGTCATCAGCGTCGGCGCCGACAACGACTACGGGCACCCGGCGCCCGCGCACCTGGCACTGCTACGGCGGCTCGGGTACGCGGTCTACCGCACCGACCAGCGCGGCGACGTCGCGGTCGTCGAGGCCGGGGGAAGGGTGCGGGTCGTGACGACCCGGTGAGCGAGCGGCTCAGATCGACCAGGCGGGCTCGGCCATCCGGGTCGTGCGGGTACGCGGCTGCGAGCCGGCGCTCTCGATGAGGGCGTCCAGGGCCGCCCCGACGGCCGGCACCCGGCGCAGGTCGGGGGTGGTCATCGCGGTGATGGTGCGGCGCGAGGCCGGTTCGATCGGCAAGGCCACCACGTCGTCGTGGTGCACGGTGCGCAGGATGAGGTCGGGGATGAGCGCCACCCCGAGCCCCTCGGCGACCAGGCCCATGACCGCCACGTAGTCCTCGGTCTCGTAGGCCACGTCGGGCCGGAAACCGGCGGCGTCGGCGAGCTGCAGCAGGTGGCCGCGGCAGCGCGGGCAGCCGGCGATCCACGGCTCGTCCCGCAGGTCGGCCAGGTGCACCGTCTCCTGGTTCGCGACCCGGTGGTGGCGCGGCACCGCGAGGCGCACCTCGTCGTCGAGCAGGGGGGTGATGACGAAGGCGTCCAGGTCCTCCTCGCCGCGGGCCAGGTCGGTGCCCTCGTAGGCGAACGCGACGGCCAGGTCGCACTCGCCGGCCCGCAGCGCCGCGATGCTCTGCGGCGGCTCGGCCTCGGTGAAGCTGATGCTCACGTCGGGGAAGCGCGACTTGACCAACGCCAGCGCGCGCGGCACCAGGGTGGCCGAGGCCGACGGGAAGGCCATGATGCGCACGCGGCCGCTGCGCAGCCCGGCGATGGCGGCGACCTCTTCCTCGGCGGCGTCGAGCGCGGCCAGCACGGGGCCGGCGTGGCGGGCCAGCACGCGCCCGGCCTCGGTGAGCCGGACGTTGCGCCCGACCCGCTCGACCAGGGCGGTGCCGGTGCGCTGCTCGAGGCGGCGCACCATCTGCGAGATGGCGGGCTGGGTGTACCCGAGCGCGCCCGCGGCGGCCGTGAAGCTGCCTTCGTCGGCGATGGCGCGCATGACACGCAGTCCGGCGGCGTCGATCATGGCCTCAGCGTATAACCCCGTGTTATCGATCGTGCCCTGTCGGCGGGTCGGGCGATACTGGAGCCATGCCGGATGCCGCCCCGACCTCGCCGTCGCCGCGCCCGCCGCACCCCGGGTCGGTGGCTGCTCCAGCACCGCTCCGGCGCACCGACGACACCGCCACCCCGGCCTGGGCGCTCACCCAGCCGCCGCCCGAGGCGCGCAGCCCCGAAGCCGTCGCCCGCCTCGCCGACCTGCTGCACGACCATCCCGGCACCCTCGTGCTCACCGGCGCGGGCATGTCCACCGACAGCGGCATCCCCGACTACCGCGGGCGTGACGGCACCCGGCGGGTCACGCCCATGCAGCACGGCGAGTTCTGCGCGAGCACCGAGAACCGGCGCCGGTACTGGGCGCGCTCGTTCGTCGGGTGGCAGCGCTTCTCGCGGGCCGAGCCCAACGCGGGGCACCGCGCGGTGGCGGCCCTGCAGCGCTCCGGGGTGCTCGGCCCGGTCGTCACCCAGAACGTCGACGGGCTGCACCAGGTCGCCGGCAGCCGCGACGTCACCGAGCTGCACGGCACCCTGGCCGAGGTCGTCTGCCTCACCTGCGGCGACCGCAGCCCGCGCGAGGCCCTGCAGCGCCGGATGGCCGAGGCCAACCCGGGGTTCGAGGCCCTCGCCCGGGGCGAGGTGGCCGACGGCTCCCGGGTCAGCAGCCAGATCCGCCCCGACGGCGACGTCGTGCTGCCCGACGAGGCGGTCGCCGGCTTCCGCCTGGCCGCCTGCCCGGTCTGCGGCGCCGACACCCTCAAGCCCGACGTGGTGTTCTTCGGGGGCTCCGTCCCGCGGGAGCGGGTCGAGCACGTCTTCGCGCTCACCGACGCCGCCCCGGCGCTGCTGGTGCTCGGCTCCTCGCTCGCGGTGATGTCGGGGCTGCGGTTCGTCCGGCACGCCGCCCGCCGCGGCATCCCGGTGGTCGGCGTGACCCGTGGCCCCACCCGAGGCGACGAGCACATGTCGCTGCGCGTCGACGCCGACCTCGCGCCCACCCTCCAGCGGGTGCTCGCGGCCCGGGGGCGGGCGGCGTGACAGCGGCGTCCGCGGCCGGCCAGCACGGCGTCGTCATCCGGGCCGCCACCACCGCCGACCTACCCGGCATGGCCGCCATCTACAACGACGCCGTGCTGCACTCGCTCGCCACCTTCGACGTCGAGGTCCGCCCCGACGACCACTACGCCGACCGGCTCCGGTCCCGGGCGCCCGGCGACCACGTCCTGGTCGCCGTCACTGAGCCCGCGGCCGAGGTCGTCGGGTACGCGTTCAGCGGGGTCTACCGCCCGCGGGCCGCGTACGACGCGACGCGCGAGGTCTCGGTCTACCTCGCCGAGGCTGCCCGGGGGCAGGGGCTGGGCCGCCGCCTCTACGCCGAGCTGTTCGCCCGGGTCGACGCCGACGGCATCCACACCTGCCTGGCCGTCATCGCCCAACCCAACCCGGCCAGCGAGGCGCTGCACCGCTCGTTCGGCTTCGAGCCCGCCGGCACCCTGCGCGAGGTGGGCCGCAAGTTCGACCGCTGGGTCGACACCGCGTTCTGGCAGCGACTCCACCCCGGCCCGCTCGAGGCCCCGGCCGCGCCGTAACGCCACGAGAACGCCCGCCGGCCGAGCCCGCGCCCGGCGTCACTCGGGACGGGGCTCGTGGATCGGCTCCTTGGGCAGCTTCTTGACCTTGCGCGTCCGCCGCCGCCGGCTGGGGATCATCGAGCGCATCTCCTCGAGCCGCCCGAAGCACAGCAGCCGGTCGCCGGCCTGGAGCACGTGGTCGCCGTTCGGGTTCGGCACCACCGACGTCCCGCGGTGCAGCGTCAGCGCGGTGATGTCGCGCTCGCGCAGCCCCGAGGCCGCCAGCGTCTTCCCCACCAGGTCCGAGGCCTCGAGCACCGCGATCTCGGCCACGCCGTAGCCGGTCGACACCGTGAGCCGCTGGCGGACGTCGATCTCGGGGAAGGCCACCTGGTTGTCGACGTAGTCGATGATCGCGCCGGCCACGTCGAGCTTGGTCGCGGTCTCGATGCCCTCGAGCCCGGGGGAGGAGTTGACCTCCATCACCAGCGGGCCGTCGGCGCCCTCGAGCATGTCGACGCCGGCCACCCGCAGCCCCATGATCTGGGCCGAGCGCACCGCCGCCTTCTCGAACTCCGGGTCGAGCTCGACCGGCTCCACTGACCCGCCCCGGTGCACGTTGGAGCGGAACTCGTCGCCCTTGGCCACCCGCCGCATCGCCGCCACCACACGGTCGCCCACGACCAGGGCCCGGATGTCGCGGCCCTTGCTCTCGCTGACGAAGTGCTGGATGAGCACGTTCTGCCGGGTCGAGTGCAGCGTCTCGATGATCGCCTCGGCCACCTTGATCGTCGGCGCCAGGATCACCCCGATGCCCTGGGTGCCCTCGAGGAGCTTGATGACCACCGGCGCGCCGCCGACCCGCTCGATGGCCGAGATCACGTCGGCCCGGTCGCGCACGAACGTCGTCGGCGGCATCCCGATGTGGTGGCGCGAGAGGATCTGGGTGGCGCGCAGCTTGTCCCGCGAGTTCGCGATGCCCCACGAGGTGCTTGGCGTGTACACGTCCATCTGCTCGAACTGGCGCACCACGGCGGTGCCGAAGTACGTGACGGAGTTGCCGATCCGCGGCAGGATCGCGTCGTAGGTCGAGAGGCGCTTGCCCCGGAACTGCAGGTCGGGCTCGTCCCCGGAGAGGTCGATGCCGAACCGTAGGGTGTTCAGCACCTTCACGGTGTGCCCGCGGTCGGCGGCGGCAGTGCGCAGGCGCTGCGTACTGTACGAGCGAGGTGCGCGGGAGAGGATCGCGAGCTTCATGGCTTCCTGGACGGAGAGGACGGACGGTGTCGGACGGTCGCGCGGGCCCGAGCGGTGCAGCCTCGACCGGCAGTCCTTCCTACACCCTCGCCGGATGGCGGGAGTGGGTGAGCCTCCCCTCCGCCGGCGTCCCGTGGGTCAAGGCCAAGCTCGACACCGGCGCGCGCTCGTCCTCGGTGCACGCCTTCGACGTCGAGGAGTTCGAGCGGGGCGGTGAGCGCTGGGTCCGCTTCACCGTCCGCCCGTGGCAGCGCAGCGACGACGACGCCGTGGTGCTCGAGCGCCCGGTGCTCGACGTCCGCGACGTGCGCTCGTCCTCGGGCCACAGCGAGCAGCGCCTCGTCGTCGCCCTGGACCTGACCCTGATGGGCCGTACCGTCACGGCCGAGATGACGCTGGCGAACCGCGACGAGATGGGCTTCCGGATGCTCGTCGGCCGCGAGGCGCTGCGCCAGGGGTACGCCGTCGACCCCGGCCGCTCCTACCTCGGGGGTCGGCCGCCGCTGCGCCTGCGCCGGCGCAACCGGGGGGCCGGCTGATGGCCCGGGCCCTGCGCCCCTCGTTCGAGATCGGCAGCGTGCGGGTGCGGGCCGGGCGTGCCCAGTCGCTGGCGCTGCCCATCACCCGCTTGGTCACCGGCGCCGACGTCGACCTGCCCATCCGCGTCGTCCACGGCCGTGAGGAGGGCCCGACGGTGTGGGTCGACGCCGCCATCCACGGCGACGAGGCCGTGGGCGTCGAGGTCGTCCGCCAGGTGCTGGCCGCCCTCGACCCGAAGACGTTGCGCGGCACCCTGATCGCCGTGCCGATCGTGAACGTGCTCGGGTTCATGAACGGCAGCCGCTACCTGCCCGACCGGCGCGACCTGAACCGCTCGTTCCCCGGCGCGCCCCGCGGCTCGCTGGCCGGCCGCATCGCCCACCTGTTCATGACCCAGGTCGTCGACCAGTGCGAGGTCGGCATCGACCTGCACACCGGCTCCGACCGGCGCACCAACCTCCCGCAGGTCCGCGGCGACCTCGAGGACGCCCGCACCCGCGAGCTGGCCGCCGCCTTCGCCGCGCCGGTGATGCTGCACGCCAAGGTGCGCGACGGCTCGCTGCGCCACGCCGCCCGCGAGCACGGCGCCACGGTGCTGCTCTACGAGGCGGGGGAGGCCTGGCGGATGGATGCCTGGGCCGTCGGCGCCGGCGTGCTGGGGGTGCGCCGGGTGCTGGCCGCGCTCGGGATGACCGAGCCCGTGGCCGAGGACCCGCCCGCGCCGTCCGCGGTGTCGTGGCGCAGCGGCTGGGTGCGCGCCCGCGGCACCGGGATGCTGCACCTCGAGGTCGCGCTCGGCCAGCACGTCGACGAGGGGCAGCGCCTCGGGGGCCTGTTCGACTCCTTCGGCAAGCGGGTGCGGCTGGTGCACGCCAACCGGGCCGGCATCGTCATCGCGCGCACCGAGGCCCCGCTGGTGACGTCGGGGGACGCGGTCGTGCACATCGCCGAGGTCGAGGCCTGACCCGTGCCCCTTCGGCACCGGCCATCCCGCCGCGCACCGGCCATCTCGTTCCGCACCGGTCCCAGGTGACCGGTGCACCGCAGCCTGGCCGGTGCGCCACGAGCCCACCCGGCAGCCCGGGTGAGCACGCGGCGGCCCCCATCCCGTCGGGGGTGGGGGCCGCTGGGACGGCAGCGGCTCAGACGCGCCGCAGCACCGCCGTGACCTTGCCGAGGATGGTCGCGTGGTCGCCGTCGATGGGGTCGAAGGCCTCGTTGTGCGGCATCAGCCACACCTTGCCGTCCTTGCGCTTGAACGTCTTGACGGTGGCCTCGTTGTCGAGCATGGCCGCCACGATGTCGCCGTTGTCGGCGGTGGGCTGCTGGCGTACGACCACCCAGTCGCCGTCGCAGATGGCGGCGTCGATCATCGAGTCACCGACCACCTTGAGCAGGAACAGCGAGCCCTCGCCGACGATCTGCTTCGGCAGCGGGAAGACGTCGTCGACGACCTCCTCGGCCGTGATCGGCACACCCGCAGCGATGCGGCCCAGCACCGGCACGTACGAGGCCTCGGGGCGCTCGTCGTGGATGCCGGTGACGTCGACGTCGTCGTGCTCGACCTCGGCGCTGCGCCGGTAGCCGCCCTCGTCGGCGCTGTCGGGGGAGAGGACCTCGATGGCGCGCGGCCGGTTGGGGTCGCGGCGCAGGTAGCCCTTGCGCTCGAGCGCGGACAGCTGGTGCGCGACCGAGCTGGGGGAGGTGAGCCCCACGGCCTCACCGATCTCTCGCATGCTCGGCGGGTAGCCGCGCCGGTCGATGGCGTTGCGGATCACCTCGAGGACCTTGCGCTGGCGGTGCGTGAGCTCCCCGCCGTCGCCCCGGTCGGGCATCTCGTGGATGTCGGCGTTCCTCGGACGTGCCATCTCGACCCTTTCGCTGCGTCCGGGGCCTGGGGAGCGCCCGGATCGGGGTGTTATCGCAGGTCAGCCGGCCTGTCGGTGGTCATGTGCAGGCTGGTGCGCATGAGACGAGGATACGCGCTTCGTACAAGGGATTCAAACATTCTTACGACGCGTGTCTTGAACGCGTCGAACATCCGTGCTACAACTCGTACAGACGTTCTATCGAACAGTGGTTCGACGGTGGCCTGGCCGCCGGGATGGAGGACATGATGAGTGCGATCGCCTGGGAGCCCACCGAGGGCTTCGTTCACCCGCTCCCGCAGCGGCCCCGGCTCGTCGTCGTGCCAGGTGGCGTGGCGGCGGCTGCCGGCGCGTCCGACGGCGGCCTGCGCCTCACCGCCCGTGGTCGGCTCGTCCTGCTCGTGCTCGCCGCGGTCGTCGTGGCAGCGGTCCTGGGCTTCCGTGGCATCGGCGGCGCCGGGGCGGTCACCGCCGAGCACTCCGTCACCGTCGGGCCGGGTCAGACCCTGTCCGAGGTCGCCGCGGCCGAGCTGCCGGGGATGTCGATCAGCCAGGGCATCCTGGCCATCCAGCTGGCCAACCACCTCAGCACCGCACAGGTGGCCACCGGCCAGCACCTGGTCATCCCCCGCGGCTGACCTTCCGGCGCCGGGCTCACGGCCCCGCCGGCCCCCCTCGTCCGAGTCCCTCGACCCGACTCAGGACGCCGAAGGGCGTCACCTCCGTGCAGGAGGGGTGACGCCCTTCGTGCTGTCCCGGAAGCTGCCGGCCGGCCTGTCAGTTTGGTGCCACCGCTGTCCCCATCGACCGAACGGCCGAGGGGGGATGGCCCGTCCTGTCGGAGTCCGGCGCTGGACGACCGAGGGCGCGCGCCGTTCCGTATCCGCCGAGGCCAGAGGCCAGGAAACTCCGTACATGCAGTCCCGCCGGCGGAGTACCTACCGCGCCACGCACCACCCGGTCGTCCACTGTGGCGGCGCGGGCCGGTGGCTGTGGGCGTGTGGGTGCGGAGCCCGGGGCATCGCATCCTCCGGAGGCTGGCATCACGCGTTCACGGCAGCGCTGGTGCACCAGAGCCTGAGTCCGGGGGAGTAGGCGTGCGGCCCGGGGATAACAGAGGGTTCCCGGGCTGCACGTCTCGTCCCTGCCCACACTCGCCGGGCGGGGCGACGCATCGCAGGGGCGCGGGCCCACCCTGGTTGGGGGTGGCGGGCCCGCGATGCGTCATGTCCGGGAACAGGACCGTCGACAGCCTCGTTCTGCAGTGGTGTAATGAAGTAATCACTGCAAAGGAGAACGACATGCGCCCAGGACATCGACCCGGCGACGACACGCGCGAGCACGGCACCGGCCGGCGCGGCCCAGGCCGCCGCGGCGGCTGGCAGCAGGGCGACCTGCCACCGGCCGACGACGCCCAGGACTGGTTCGCCGGGCGCCTGCCCGACGGCTGGTTCGACGCGCTCGACGTCACCGTCGACCGCGAGGAGATCGTCGTTGTCGGCACCCTCAGCGGCGTGGCCGCCGACACCCCGCCCGGCGAGGTCGAGGGCCGCCTCTCGCGCTTCCGCGCCGACACCCGCGAGCAGCGGATGGCCGTCGCCCAGGAGGCCCAGGCGCGCTACGCCCGCACGGTGTCCTGGGGCGCCCGCGTGGGCCAGCACACGGCCCTCTTCACCCACCTCGCGGTGCCGGTGATGACGCGCCTGCGCCAGCCCGAGCGCGCCGTGCTCGACACCCTCGTCGACGCCGGCGTCGCGCGCTCCCGCAGCGACGCGCTGGCCTGGTCGGTCAAGCTGGTCGGCCAGCACGCCGAGGCCTGGCTGGGCGAGCTGCGCGAGGCCATGACCCACGTCGACGACCTGCGCGCACGGGGCCCGCAGCTCTGAGCCGCGCGGCCTAGGGTCGGGGGATGCGCGTCGTCAGCCTCATCCCATCGGCCACCGAGATCCTGTTCGCGGTCGGCGCCGGCGAGGACGTGGTGGGGGTGACCTTCGAGTGCGACCACCCCGCGGAAGCGCGCAGCCGGCGCATCGTGTCGACCACGACCCTGGCCGAGGGGCTCTCGCCGCGCGAGATCGACGAGGCCGTGGCAGCCGCCGTCGCGGCGGGGGAGGACCTCTACCGCCTGGATGCCGGGGCGCTGGCCGATCTCGACGCCGAGCTGGTGGTCACCCAGGACCTGTGCGCGGTGTGCGCCCTCGACGTCGCGACCGTCGACGACGCCCTGGCGCATCTCGGCTGCCGCGCCGAGGTGCTCACCGTCGACCCGCACGACCTCGAGGGCGTGCTCGCCTCGGTGCTGGCGATCGGGACCGCCGTGAATCGCGCGGCCGAGGCGCAGGCGCTCGTGGCGCGCTGCCGCGACCGGCTGGCCGCCGTCGAGCGGGCGGTCGCCGGGCGGTCCCGTCCGCGGGTGGTCGTGCTGGAGTGGACCGACCCGCCGTACGCGCCGGGGCACTGGATCCCCGAGATGGTCGCGCTGGCCGGCGGCGAGTGCGTGCTCGGGGCGGCTGGCGAGCGCTCGGGCCGGGTCACCTGGGACGACGTGGCGGCGGCGCGGCCCGACGTGGTCGTGGTGGCGCCGTGCGGCTACGACCGTGCCGGGGCGCAGGAGCAGGCGGACGCCCTCGTCGCCGCGGGGCTGCTGCCGGCGGGGGTACGGGTGCACGCGGTCGACGCGAACGGCGAGTGGGCGCGGCCGGGGCCGCGGCTGGTCGACGGGGTGGAGGAGCTGGCGCGGCTGTTCCATCCGACCGCCTGAGGGTCGCGCCGGCCGCCGGCGGCGGCGGTGCCGGTCAGTGGTGGCGCTTGGAGCGGCGCGGGCCGTGGCCGTCGATGCCGAGGCGCGCGGGCAGGGAGGACAGGGCGGCGAAGCCGACGACGACGGCGTCCAGGAGCGGGGAGGCGGCGTCGCCGGGCGCCGTGCCGCGCCGGGTGGCGGCCGCGCACTCGGTGTAGCGGCCCATGGGGCCTTCCAGGTGGTACCTCATGACCCGAGCTCTCCCTGATCAGCGTCGGTGGTGCTGCGTACGGGTCAACGGTGACGCGGTCCGGGCGGCCCCGCAGGCCTTCCCGCGGCGGTCTGGCCGAACGGGCGACGACACGACCGAACGGCTGATACGGCGCAACCATCGTCCGCCCGCGTCCGTGGCTCGCCGGCCGAGCCCGCCCGGGGCGGCATCCATCCGCTCCGACCCCCAGATGTGGTGCCTCTCCCGTCACATCCATCCCAGCAGTAGTAGCCCGACACGCCGCTGACGGCGACACGCCACAGCCCTGCATCCCCTCTGACCTGCGCAAACAGCCGTTCGGACGATTCTTGCCCCGCCCTGCTTGCGTCGCCGGTCACACCGGGGGCATGATGAGCACAACATCTAGTGGTTACACCGATGTAGTTCGTCCACATGTTGTGAACAGGAAACACCGGTCGTCCACAGGTTGTTCACACCACAGTCCACCGTTCCATCCACAGGGGAGGGAGTCCCAGCGCCATGCACTGCCCGTTCTGCCGCCACACCGACTCCCGGGTGATGGACTCGCGCACCACCGACGACGGCTCGTCCATCCGCCGCCGCCGGCAGTGCCCCGAGTGCGGTCGGCGCTTCACCACCGTCGAGACGGCCAGCCTGAGCGTGGTCAAGCGCTCCGGCGCCACCGAGCCGTTCAGCCGGGCCAAGGTCCTCGTCGGCGTCCGCAAGGCCTGCCAGGGCCGCCCGGTCACCGAGGACGACCTCGCCCTCCTCGCCCAGAAGGTCGAGGAGACCATCCGCAGCGCCGGCTCCGCCGAGATCGACGCCCATGAGGTCGGCCTGGCCGTCCTCGAGCCGTTGCGCGAGCTCGACGAGGTGGCGTACCTGCGCTTCGCGAGCGTCTACCAGGCCTTCGACAGCCTCGACGACTTCGAGTCGGCCATCACCCTCCTGCGCGCCGAGCGCGACGCCACGGCCCAGGAGCCGCAGGTCACGCGGCCTGTCGGACCCCAGCAGTAGAACAGACACCAAGGTCACCACCGCTCCCGGCTGAGGGGGCAGAAGAGAGGAACTCGTATGACCGACATCGCCGGAGCACGTGCAGGTGCCCGCAAGCCCGCCAAGGGCAAGGGGGTGCGCATCGAGCGCATCTACACCACCCCGGGCGTGCACCCCTACGACGAGGTGACCTGGGAGAAGCGCGACGTCGTCCAGCAGAACTGGAAGACCGGCGAGACGATCTTCGAGCAGCGCGGCGTCGAGTTCCCCGACTTCTGGAGCGTCAACGCCTCCACCATCGTCACCACCAAGTACTTCCGCGGCGCCGTGGGCACCGAGGCGCGCGAGACCGGGCTCAAGCAGCTCATCGACCGTGTCGTCCTCACCTACGTCAAGGCCGGCAAGGACCACGGCTACTTCGCCGTCCCCGAGGACGCCGAGATCTTCGAGCACGAGCTGACCTACGCCCTGCTGCACCAGGTGTTCAGCTTCAACAGCCCGGTCTGGTTCAACGTCGGCACCGCGAGCCCGCAGCAGGTCAGCGCCTGCTTCATCCTCTCGGTCGACGACTCGATGGACTCCATCCTCAACTGGTACAAGGAGGAGGGCTTCATCTTCAAGGGCGGCTCCGGTGCCGGCCTGAACCTCTCGCGCATCCGCTCCTCCAAGGAGCTGCTGTCCTCCGGTGGCACCGCCTCCGGCCCGGTCTCCTTCATGCGCGGCGCCGACGCGTCCGCGGGCACCATCAAGTCCGGTGGCGCCACCCGCCGCGCGGCCAAGATGGTCGTCCTCGACGTCGACCACCCCGACATCGTCGAGTTCGTCGAGACCAAGGCGCGCGAGGAGGACAAGATCCGCGCCCTGCGCGACGCCGGCTTCGACATGGACCTCGGCGGCAAGGACATCACCTCCGTCCAGTACCAGAACGCCAACAACTCCGTGCGGGTCACCGACGCCTTCATGCGCGCGGTCGAGGAGGGCACCGAGTTCGGGCTCACCTCCCGCCAGGACGGCTCGGTCATCGAGACCGTCGACGCCCGCGAGCTCATGGGCAAGATCGCCAAGGCCGCGTGGGAGTGCGCCGACCCGGGCATCCAGTACGACGACACCATCAACGACTGGCACACCAACCCCGAGTCGGGCCGCATCACCGCGTCCAACCCGTGCTCGGAGTACATGAGCCTCGACAACAGCTCGTGCAACCTCGCCAGCCTCAACCTGCTGAAGTTCCTCAAGGACGACGACACCTTCGACGCCGTCACCTTCCAGAAGGTCGTCGAGCTCGTCATCACCGCGATGGACATCTCGATCTGCTTCGCCGACTTCCCGACCGAGCCCATCGGCAAGACCACCCGCGACTACCGCCAGCTGGGGATCGGCTACGCCAACCTCGGCGCGCTGCTCATGGCCAGCGGCCTGGGCTACGACTCCGACGGTGGCCGCGCCCTGGCCGCCAGCATCACCTCGCTGCTCACCGGTGCCGCCTACAAGCGCTCCGCCGAGATGGCCGCGGTCGTCGGCCCGTACGCCGGGTACGCCCGCAACAGCGAGGCCCACCAGCGGGTCATGCGCAAGCACGCCGCCGCCAACGACGCGGTGCGCACGGTCAGCACGCTCGACAAGGACGTCCACCGGATGGCCACCAAGGCCTGGGACGACGTCGTCAAGCTCGGTGAGAAGAACGGCTTCCGCAACGCCCAGGCGTCGGTGCTGGCCCCCACCGGGACCATCGGCTTCATGATGGACTGCGACACCACCGGCATCGAGCCCGACTTCTCGCTGGTCAAGTTCAAGAAGCTCGTCGGCGGCGGGTCGATGCAGATCGTCAACCTCACGATCCCGCGGGCCCTGCGCAAGCTCGGCTACACCGAGGAGACCGTCGAGGCCATCGTCGAGTACATCGCCGACAAGGGTCACGTCATCGACGCCCCCGGCCTGAAGACCGAGCACTACGAGGTCTTCGACACCGCGATGGGTGCGCGCGCCATCTCCCCGATGGGCCACGTGCGGATGATGGCGGCCACGCAGCCGTTCCTGTCGGGCGCGATCAGCAAGACGGTCAACCTGCCCGAGACCGCCACGGTCGAGGAGATCGAGGACGTCTACATCCAGGGCTGGAAGTCGGGCCTGAAGGCGCTGGCCGTCTACCGCGACAACTGCAAGGTGGGTCAGCCCCTCTCCGACGGCGGCTCCACCGCCAAGGACGCCGCGGCCGACAAGGCCTCGGCGGCGGTCAAGGCCGCGCAGACGGAGATTGTCGAGAAGGTGGTCTACCGGCCCACCCGCGAGCGTCTGCCGAAGCGCCGCACCAGCCAGACCACGTCGTTCGCCGTGGGCGGCGCCGAGGGCTACCTCACCGCCGGCACCTACGACGACGGCCGCCTCGGCGAGGTGTTCCTCAAGTTCGGCAAGCAGGGCTCCACGCTCGCCGGTGTCATGGACGCCTTCTCGATCGTCACCTCGGTCGCGCTGCAGTACGGCGTGCCGCTCGAGACGTTCGTCGAGAAGTTCACGAACATGCGCTTCGAGCCGGCCGGCATGACCGACGACCCCGACGTGCGGATGGCGCAGTCCCTGATGGACTACGTGTTCCGGCGGCTGGCGCTCGACCACCTGGACTTCGACACCCGGTCCTACATGGGCATCCACACGGCCGAGGAGCGGGCGCGCCAGCTCGAGACCGGCTCGTACGCCCCGGAGGTCGCGGAGTCCGACGAGGAGCTGGTGGGCGAGATCGAGTCGCTCTCGGCCGGCATCGGCGCCTCGGCGAAGAAGGCCGAGGAGCCGGCGGCGTCCGGCCCGGCGGTCATCGAGCCCAGCGACGACGCGGAGTCGGCCTCGACCCTGGCGTCCGGCTCCGGTGCGGCCTCGGCCCGTGAGGTCTCCGCCGAGATCCACAGCTCTGCCGACCTGCTCGCGGCGTTCGGCAACTCCAAGGCCGCCGACGCCCCGATGTGCATGACCTGCGGCACCAAGATGCGCCCCGCAGGCTCCTGCTACGTCTGTGAAGGCTGCGGCAGCACCAGCGGCTGCAGCTGATGTCAGTGCTCACTCGGGTGTCAGTGGATTCTCACTGAGATCTCGGTGCAGGGCGGATGCAACGACTGAGGGCGGCTCGCTTCGGTGGGCCGCCCTCAGGCGTCCCGGTGAGTCAATGGACGGCTCTTCCCCGAGGAGAAAGTTCTGGCATGAAGTCACGGGCAGCGTGCTCATCTGGTGGCTACTGCGGGGATACGTCACGTTCGCGGTGTGCTTCGCACTGGGTGCCGTCTACATCGCGTGGCTGGGGGCGACCGATGGGCTGGTGGAGGCGGGCGGCGGGATGTCCGTGCTGTCCGGCTGGCTCCTATGGGGGGTCATGATGGTGCCGCTTGTTGGCGTGGTCAGTTTGGCTGTCGGCGGTGCGGCGCGACTGTTGCAGGCAAGTTCGCTTCGGCCAACATCGGCCGGGGCCATCACCGGAGTCCTTGCGGGCGCCGGCGCCGCGCTCGTAGCTGCGTGGTTCTCGGGCTGGCGGAGCGTCGACGCGCTAGCGGTGGTCATTCTCTGGGCGGTCGTGGCCAGCACGGTCGGGTTCGTGGCGAGACGCGACGCACTGGGGACCGCGCAGGCTCCTGACGCCGGCGGCCCGACGCCGGATAGACCCCGGGAGTCGCCCACCTGAGCGGTCACCGTGCTGGGTCGCTGGCGCCCCTGTCAGCGATGAGAACCGAAGTGAAAGCCGGATGAGAATTGACAGCTGGCGCACAGTTGCACGACGAGGGTACGGGCGAAGATCGCCCCGCCGCTCGTCGGTTCGCGGACGCCGGTACCTGGGTGGTTCTCCTCCTTGAGGGGAAATGCCGCCTCCGGTTGCCTCTCGGCGTGGACGCTGCGCGATAGCCTCCACGCACCAACATCCGAGGGGGACACATGAGCACGCCGAAGGACAAGGCCAGCACCTCCCGCACCACGGCGAAGAAGGCGACGACGAAGAGGTCGCCGATGAAGAAGGCCACCGCCGCTGCATCGAGAACTGAAGCGGCCTCGGCCAAGACGACGGGAGCGAAGCGGGGAGCGACGAAGTCGGCCGCCGACGTGAGGACCCCCAGGAAGCAGCCGGCGCCGAAGGCCGCGTCACCCAAGCGGCGCACCCCGAAGGACGGAGCCCTTGCGGTCCAGTCCAAGTACTTCAAGGGGGCGCTGGAACGCGCCAAGGGGATCGCTGGCGACCCCGACAAGCTGCGGAAGATCGCTGATCAAGCAAGTGGTTCAGGTGCGCTGCGGTCGGGCCCGTTTACAGCGGTCCTGGACGATTTTCGTGCTCTGATCCGGCTGGTCGTTGCCTACGCCCGTGGTCACTACCGCGAGATACCCACGGATGCTCTGGTCACCGTGATCGGAGGGCTCATCTACGTTGTCTCGCCAATAGACCTGATCCCGGACACGATTCCCGGCGTCGGCTACCTCGACGACGTCACCGTGATCGGCTGGGTGATCAAGACGGTACGCGGCGAGCTGGACGCCTTCCAGGAGTGGGAAGCCGGTCAGCGCGACTGACCCGTGGGCGGGTCGGCTTGGGCGCGCCCAATGTCGGCCCCTCGTTGGTGTCCAGTTCCTAGCGAATGGGCGATCGCGCGACCGTAGCTGCGCTGGGATGGTCGCTCGCTCGCCGCGCCATCGTCTCAACCGCAAGGGCGTGAGGAAGCAGTTCGGAGAACTTGAGCTTCTTCAGAGCTTGCGGACTGACCTCAGGCGTGACACCGGCCAGATCGTCGCCGAATTGAACGCACGCCTTGCGTAGCGCCAAGGCGACGCGGGCGGCCGTTGCGTCGGACCGCAGAGCGATGGCCAGGTTGCTGTAGCTCCACTCGTCGAGCAGGTCAGGCGCTACGGAACCGAGCGCGGCGACCAAGACGGCATTGGCTCGGGCACCTGCGAACGTCCACCAGCGCATCCTCGAGCCGTCATCGGCCACCACGGTGCTGCTGGCCGACACGCGTGACTCGAAGGTCTCTCGGATGGCGGCCAGTCGCTGGGCCGCGCGCTCGCTGATGTGAACGCCTGAGGGGTCCTCACCCAGGAGCACTCGGCGGATGGCGTCGGACAGCTCGTAGGTGTATGCCCGGGCCTCGCCGGTCCATCGCGAACGGCCGACCTGATCACTGGGTTCGACGTAAGCGCGCTTGCGGCGCCAGTCGATGTGCGTCACGACCCACGGCTTGCCCGCCAAGGCGATGATGCGCGGGCCCTGGACCTTCGTTGTCAGGAGCGTGGGGTCAACGCTCCCGATTTCCGAACGCCCGTGCAGGACAGTCACCTCAGGCGACGCGGTGAAGACCGCCAACAGCTCCATGAAGTGGCGCGCGCCGTACTTTCGCTCGGCGGTAGGTCCGATGAAGTGCAGCGCAGAGTCTTCGTCGAGATGGCCGGTGTCGACAAGCCACTGGGCGATCTCCGTCGCCTCGCCGTGGGAGCAAAGCCCGAGCCGCGCCACGGCAGCAGCCTCCTCGGCAAGCAGCACGCGGCCCTTCTGCAGAGTACGGCCCACCATTTGCTGCGAGGCCACATGTCGTGGTTCTGGTGGGGGAGTCACTGGCTCGACGAAGCCTTCGCTGTGCAGCAGCAACAGGCCCGCGGCTCGCATCAGCTCGGCGTCGTCGAGAGACAGGAACGTCATGTTCCGACCCGAACCGGACCGACGACCTGTCCGGCCCAGACGCTGAAGCATCGATGCCACGGTCGACGGCGCCCCGATCTGGACCACGCGGTCGAGGTCGCCGACGTCGATCCCCAGCTCGAGTGTCGATGTTGAGACGATGACGCAGTCCCGGGCCTCGGCGAATGCGCGCTCGGCACGTCCGCGCTCGTCGAGCGACAACGACGAGTGGGAGACGAAGGTGTCGGTCCCTCGGTCGCGGATGCGAACGGCGAGGTCCTCAACAGTGCGTCGAGAGTCGGCGAAGACGAGCCGCTTCTCACCGACGCCGGTCAACGAAATCACCGTCGCCGCGTTTCTCACGTTGCCGACATGGTCGAGGACGAGCTCCGGGACTGCACTGGCGACAGCCGGGGGAGCAATCACAGCACCGCGCCGCTCGGCTCCCGACGGTCCCTGGAGCCACGTCAACAGATCCGCGGCGTTGCCGACGGTCGCAGACAGGCCGACGCGCTGAATGTGACGGCCCGAGAGGTCAGCAACCCGCTCAAGAACGGCGAGCAGGTGCCACCCTCGGTCGTCGCCAGCGAACGCATGGACCTCGTCGACGATCACCGTACGGACGTCGCCGAACATCCGGGGTGCGTCCACCAACCTCGAGACGAGCATCGCCTCCAACGACTCGGGGGTGGTCATCAGGATGTCGGGGCGGGCGCGTGTCTGCAAGGTCCTGGCCCCCGCGCCAGTGTCTCCGTGTCGGATTGACGCTGTCCGGCCTAGCCAGCCTGCGTACGCCGCTACCCGCGGCTCAAGATTGTTCAGCAGTGCCTTCAGCGGGCAGACATAGAGCACTGAGAGCCCTGACCACGCCTGCCGCTCCATTGCCGACAAGATCGGAAGCAGCGCTGCCTCCGTCTTGCCCCCCGCCGTCGGGGCCAGCAGCAGGGCGTCCGAGCCAGAGACCAGCGGTGAGACAGCCTCCGCCTGGAGAGGCCGCAAGCCCTGCCATCCGAGCGTGTTGACGACGTGGTGCTGGATGACGGGGTGCAGCTGGTCGAAGGCCCCAGCGTCGTTCACCCGGGCTCCTCGTCATCGAGGCTCAGCTCGATGTCGTCGACAGACAGCGGTCGCCCCGTGGCCGCGGCCCGTTCCTCCTCGGTGAGCTCCGTGATCCCGACGGTGAGGGCATAGTGCTCCCGCGGGGTGAAGTCGGGGAACTGGTCCACGCGGTCGAGGATGTCGGCAATGAGCTTCTTGAGGAAGATCCGTGGAGCGATGCCGACGCGGCCGCCGAGCCCCCCGGTGACGGCAGACGCCAAAGCAGCGATGTAGTCGTTGTCGACAACGTCGAAGATGCGGTCGCGCGACGTACTGCCGCCGGCGTACAGGTCCCGAACCCGGCGACCGAGGGCGATGAGGGAGTCCTCGTCGAAACCCGGGAGCCGGACCTGCACCGCTCGAGGATTGTCGAAGCGAGCGTCAGTGCCGAAGTCGGTGGCCAGCCGCTGCGCCAGCGGCGGAAGGCGGGGCACCCCGGACGGGCCGTCGAAGAATGCCGGCGTACCGGTGATGACGAGATACAGCCCGGGATAGCGCCCACTGTCGACCTCATCGATGAGCTGACGGAGCGCGTTGAGTGCTTTGTCACGGACATCCCCTCTCACCCGTTGCAGCGTCTCCACCTCGTCGAGGACCAGAACGAGGCCCGGGTGCCCCGCGTCCCGCAACACGGTGAGGACGCCTTGGAGAAACCCCATGGCCCCGAAGTGGTCGAGATCGCCGCGGATCCCTGCCGAGCGCTTGGCCGCGGCCGCCACCTGAGGCTGGCCGCCCATCCACGCGACGAGCGCATCAGCGGTCTGTCCGTCTCCGGCGGTGACAGCCGAGCGGTAGCCGCGGAGCGCCTGAGCGAAGATGGGGGTTCTACTGCTGACCGCCGCCAGCCGCTGCTCGAGCAGCGACTCCACCGCCTGGGTCAGCAGGCTCTCGGGCCCGGTCTCCAGAGACGGGTCGGCACTCAGAGCATCGTTCTCGATCGTGAACAGCCAGGAGTCGAGGACGGAGCGCAGGGCGCTCGGGGGGATGGAGCTCGTGCGCAGGGACTCCGTGACGCGTCGGTAGACCGTCTCCAGTCGGTGCAGTGGCGTCTGGCTTTCCGAGATCTGGATGTCGGCTGACGCGAAGCCTCTGCGCATCGCACGTTCAGCAAGGTGGCGAGTGAAGAACGTCTTGCCAGAACCGTATTCGCCTCGCACTGCCTTGAACACGGCCCCACCGCCAGCCACCGTGTCGAGTTCACCGGAGATCGCGGCATCGAAGCGCTCGAGGCCTACAGCGAGAAGATCCAGACCTGACTCCGGAACGGTGCCGCGGCGAAGCGCGTCAATAACCTCGCGCCGACGTCGAGCGGAGACTTCCGACGCACTCATCGGATCTCGAACTGCTCTTTCACGAGCGCGATGTCGAGAGTGACCGCGCGGCTCGTGGCGTCTGTTCCGAGGACGGCGTACCCCTCGACATTCAGGAGCTGCTGCATCTGGGCCAGGGCACCACGCAAGCGAATGGTGTTGAGCCCGACAGCCGTCGCAGCCAGCACCTCGCTGATGCGGCCAGACCCGGCAACCAACGTGTCGACGAGCTTGGCCACCTGGTCGTCCGTGACGATGAGTCGCCCGGTGACAGCACGCTGCGCTGAATAGACGGCGCTTCCGACGACGAGACGGCCGAGCGTTTCGCCGCCCGAGGTGTCAGTCGAGTCGTCGGCCGCAGCGAGGACCTCGTCGAACAGCGTTGGGCCCGTGGCGCTCGCTGTCGCAAGAGCAGAAAGCGTCTCTGTTGATCGGGGCGAGGATTCTGTGATGCTGGGGACAGCAGCCGCTCCGGTCAACCACCACACCGGAGCCTGCGGAGGCAGGAGCCGGAGCGAGTGAGGGTTGGACTCAGGGTCGCCAACAAGTGCGATGACCGGGACCACCACTTCCGCTGCGCTCGCCCCTCCGTGGTAGCCCGCCTTCAGCGGCCCGTACCGCAGCGTGTCGTCCACGGCCAAGACGGCGCGATGGTCCGGGGTCAGCACCCGCGGCCCAGAGACCTCGACTTCCCCAGCCTCGACCGCGCCACCGACCGGCCGGGACCGGCCGGAGTCCGCGCCCGGGTAGGACCGCTGGGTGCCGGCCCGTCGCTCGACGATGTGTCCGTGGTCGGCCGTCATGATGACGGTGCGGCCCGCTGCCCGAGCTCGAGTAAGGAGCGGCTCGAGGTGCTTGACCGCGTCGGCAGTCCAGGTCGTCCCAGCCGGGTCGCTGCGGTCGAGCGCGTCGTCGATCGTGTTGAGCACCACTGTCACGAGGGGCAGGTCGTGATCGCTGATGGCGCGCCCGACGTCGTCACTGATCGCCCAGCCGGCGGTGCGGGTGTCGACGTCCTTCTTGTGGAACAGAGCGGCGCGGATCTTCCCGGCCGAACTGGTCAGTCCGTCGTAGTCTCTGCGCTCCGAGCCTTGCTCGCCGGTCGTCAGTCGCCCCGCCAGGAGGGAGGCTCTGCTCACGCTGGTGAGGGTGGGCAGAGCCGCGATCGCGGCCGCCCGCGCGTCGCTCTCCGTCTCGGGAAGGGCAGCCTCAAACCACCCGTGCTGGGCAATGGCATCGTCCACGATCTCGGTGGCCGTGGCGGCACTCATCCCGTCCATGACGAGCAGCAGCACTGGGGCTGTCTTCGCCATGGGCATGACGACATCGGGCAGGAGTTTCTCGATGGTCCACACTGCCGCATGGGCGTCGTCGGATGTGAGCCTGCCGACGCTTTCGAGGGTACGAGTCGCAGCCGCCAGCTGCTGCGCGAACGCTCGCTCCTCTACCCGGCGCCGCTCCTGCGCCGTGCCGGCCACCGCCGCCAAGCCCGCCGCCATGCCTTCGTCATCAGCGCCGGCAAGAGCATCGTTGACAGCTGCGTCGACCCACGCACCGTCCGCCATGTGCGAGCGCGCCGCGTCCACCAGGTCCGTCGGGGTGCGAGTATCCGTCGACAGCCAGCGCGTCAAGCGGACCGCTGCGGAGAAGGGCGCAAGCTCGCGTGCTGACGAGGTGCTCAGGGCGTGCGACTGAACCCGAGCCCACGCCTCCTCGACGTCCACCCAGACAGGTGACGTGGCATCCGCTGAAGGGACGCGCTGGAGGTACTCGGCCACGCGGTGCACCCGACGCCGCAGCCCTCGGGGCAGGAGGTCGCTGAACCCAGCGAGCGCTTCGGCCTGAATCTGCACCACGATCTCGTCAGCGCGGCCGAGAACTCGATCGACGCTGTCTGCCCATCGGCGGTCGTGGACGAGGTCCGCGAGCAGAGCGGTCGTGGCGGTGCCGAGAGCGTGGATGGACCGCGGCGACGGCCGTGCGGTGCCCCAGCGGGACTCGAGCCGGACCATTGCCATCTGAGCCTGATGGTCAAGGTCAGAGCTGCCGAGATTCGGCGACACCAGGAGAGACGACACGATGCCCATGGGCACCACCTCGCCGATCTCGCCTTGGCGTAGGAGCGCTGCGACGCATTCGGATGCGCTGCCCGCCTGATCCGCCAGCCAGACCAGGGTCTCGTCGCAGAGCCGGTCTCCAGCCACCTCTCGAAGGGTCGCAACGGCTGCGACACTTCCCGGTCGCATGGTCCAGCGCAGAACGGAGAGTGCATCGATGCCGTCGCGCTCGAGGTCGAGGTGAGCGGCGGCGACCGCAGCCAGAGCATGTCGACGGGTCAACACCCCGGCGGGGGCAGCCGGCCAGCCACTGGGTGGAGCCGCGGCGAGCAACCCTGCGGCGAGCTCGCGGCTCTCCAGCACCTGTGTGAGTGCTGGGTCGATCCCGGAGGCGGAGAAGCGGTGCCGCACGGCCTCCCACGGGTCGGGACTGCGCAGCCGCTGCCAGACGAAGTGCGACAGGATGCCGGCACCCAGGTCGTTGTCGTCGCGGTCCGTGACGACAACCAGCCAGCCGTCGTCGGGCTTCTCCGTCAACACCTCGCGGACCGCCAGCGCCGACTCTGCTGGCCGGATGCGAACCAGCTGGCCACGGTGTTGGACGTCGGCCTCGAGCGCACGGTCGGGTGCTCCGCGGACGCCGACGACCCCAGAGGCATAGTCCTTCTGCAGCGCCTCGTCGACGATGGCAAGAGCCATCGTCGGACTCACCGGGGTGGCCGTGGTCGTCGTCACTCCACCACCCGCCAGGTGACCTCGACGTGGTCCTCCGGGTGCTCGGCCAAGAAGGCGCGAAGCTCCTCGAGAATCCGCCCGTGCTCATCGGCGCGATGCGCGACAACCTTGCCCGTGAAGCGGGCCGTGTCGATGACGTGCTCGTCCCCGTGATCGACAACACGATCATCGTCGCTTTCCTTAGGAGGTAGGACGGGGCGAGAGGCAAGCCAGGCGAAGACGCCGTCGTCGGCTTCCTTGAGCGCCTTGGCAACCGGGGCGACGAGCTCGTCATGCTGCAGTGCGGCAAGTAGGGACTGGACGACTGCAGCAGCGCGGCCGTCGGAGTCCGCTTCGCTCTTGATGGCCTCGAAGAGCGGGGCGAGCCGGCTCCATTCGAACCCGTTGAGCGCCGCACCCACCTTCTCCGCCGATGCGAGCGAGGTGCCAGCGGCGGCGGGTGTGGCGCCACCGAGGTCTGCCGACCCAATGCGTCGGACCAGCTCGACGCCGCTGAGGTGCCGCAGCTGCTGCACGAGCTCGGCGGAGCGGCGCGCGGTGTCGAGCCGCTGGCCGTGCGACAGACCCATGTGCTGGTACGCCGCCTCCACCGCTGTGGTCAGCGAAGGAGCCGTTGCCGTCAGCGCGGTTGCTCGCTCGACGACCTTGCCGACGAAGTCGGCCACCGCCGGTGCGGTGAGGTGTGCTGCCCCGCTGACTCCGAGGAGGGCGCCAGCCGAGGCGGTCGCGTCAGACCACTCCGACGCGGTCGGCATGGGCTGAGTCCGCAGCTCCATCGCCGAAGTCAGCTGACCCGGGTCTGGCACCGTCGCAAGAGCCGCACCGTGGGCGAACCACGCGCGCTGCCGCAGGGCCGCCCACGTGATGATGACGAGGTCGGCCACCTCGGGTCGCAGCCCGTGCGCGGGGCGCACGGCGTCGATCCAGCCGCGAAGCTCGGCGACCTTGACCGGCTCGAGCGGGCCCACGCCGGTCTCCTGCTCGCGGCGGCCGAGTGCACGCTCGATCTCCTGACCCCACGGGCTGAAGCGGTCGTCGCCGAGGATGTAGCTCATCTCGGTCGCGGTACCTACCCCGAGTGGGTTGGCGACCCGGCGCACGGTGACGATGTCACCCTGAAGATCGACGCGCTTCTCCTTGTCCGCCACTGCTCGGGCGATGTGCGCGGCGACGAGCTTGAGGTCGCGCACCTTCACCTCGACGTCTCCGGGCTCGAAAGCGGGGTGCGCCGGGTAGGTCGCCTCCATCGCCTGGTGGAGAAGGTGCTCGAAGGCGGCACTCAGCGTCGCTCCCACGGGGTTGGCCGGGGCGAACGAGCGGTCGAGCGAGGTGAGCACGCGGTCGTGGCCGTCCTCCTCGAGCAGCACCCCCGACCGTGGCGACGCCGCGCCGTAGGCCTGCTGCACGGCATCCTCAAGGCTGCGGCGCAGCGTGTTGCGCTGCGACTCCAGGATGCTCCGGGCGAGCGCCCGGTCGGCCTCGTTGAGGTGGTCGGCATGGGTGCGCCACCGCTCCCCGGTGCCGTCGAGCAGCCAGTTGAGGATGGTGAGTCGCCGCAGCTCGGTGATCTTGGCGTCGGAGAGGAACTTCGGCAGCCAGACGATGGTGCGTGCCTCGAAGCCCCTGGCCAACATGCCCTCGAGTCGTTCGACGTCCTCGACGCTGGAGTGCCCGGCGTCGTCGAAGGGGTGGTCGATGACAACGCGCCAGGTGTCGGGGCTGTTGATGAAGTGGTCGTCCGACAGCCACGAGCGGTCGCGGACGTTGCCGAACACGAGGTCGACCCTACGGCGCGAGCCCCGCCAGATGATCTCGTGCGGGTACGCGCCCTGGATGTCCTGGCTGCCGAGGGACACGCCGAATCCATCACTGACGATGTCTTTCAGCAGCTCGCGGCGGCGCCCTTCGTTGTCCTCCCCCTTGGCGCGCTCAACGACTGACTCGTAGTCGACGTCGGAGAGCTGCACCCGGATCGTCGGGTTGCGGTCCTCCCCGTCGAGGTGGATCTCGGGGACATCTCGAGCCCAGGCACGGATCTTCGACAGCACCAGCGCAGCCTCACCACCAGGCAGCGGCGAGACGATCGAGCCGTGGTTCAGCGAGGCGAGCCGCGCCGCCGTGAGCGACTTCAGCGCCGGGACGTTCGGCGCGACGGCTGAGAGCAGCAGCGTCTTGGCCAGCCGGTCATCGGTCCGGAAGGCCGGCGGCACGGACTCGGGTCGCTCGGCCACGGCTCGCTCGTCGAGGTTGTGGTTGGCGAGCAGTAGAGGGCGCAGCTTCTCGGTGTAGAGCTTGTTGGCCGACCGGAACAGCGCCGCAGCCTGGGCGTCCAGCGCCTGGCCAGTCTGTCCCTGCACGACGAGGTCGAACGAGTCGCCGACGGGCAGAACCTCGTCGATCGTCAGGGTGTTGCGGCGGTCGACGAGCATCTGCTGCATGACCTTGAGCGCAGTCCGCTCCCGCTGCATGACGCTCGCGAGCGACCTCAAGGTCGAGACGAGAGCAGGAGAGAAGGGGTACGTGAGCCGGAACGCCTCCTCGTCAGCGCCGCGGTGACTCTCATCGGTGTTGACACCGTCGAGCAGCACGTCCCACACGGCCTCACGCCGGTCGATGCCGCGGAACGCTGTCTCGAGCTGCTGGCGGGCCTCGGCGTCCTTGGGCCGCAGCAGCCGCCGGTTGGCGACGAAAGGCAGGTTGTCATCGCCCAGGACGATCGTTCCAAAACGCCCTTCCTGGTGGCGGAAAGCGCGGTCGAGCGCCTCCTGCTCGGCCCCGCTCGCGCCCGAGTCAGCGAACCACCGGCGCAGGTCCATCTGCCGCGCCACGAACGACACGAGCGGGATGGCGCGGCCGCCGACGGCCGACTCGACGAGCTTGGTGAGCTTCTGCGACTCGCGCCGGAAGAACTCACGGTCCTGCACGGCGAACGCCAGCCAGAGCACGAGCTCGTCGAGGAAGAGGACGACGGCGTCGTACCCAAGCCCCTTGGCGTGGGTGGAGATCGCGGCCAGGCCGGTGTCGAGGTCGACGTACTCGGCCTGCTGCGTGTAGGACCCGAAGTAGGTCTCAACGAGGGCGGAGACGAGCTGCTGTCGGGTCTCGGATGCTGCGGATGCCGCACGTGCCTCGTCGTAGCGGGCGCGGTCCCAGGCGCCGCCGCCGAGGAGGTTGGCCCACGGGTCGGCCTCGCCGGTGGAGGTCTCGGTGGCGCCGCCGCCGTTGAGCCCCTCGAAGAAGCCCTGGTCGCCGAGCCGACCGCGCATCCGCTCGGCGTCATCGAGCAGCGCATCGGACTTGTGCACGGCGGGCAGGGGAGCGTCGGGGTGTACGCCGCGGATCTGACGGATGTACCCGTCGAAAAGGGCCTGTTCCATCGTCTTGGCGCCGAGCAGGTGGAACGCGAGCGGAAGGATCTTCCGCTCGTAGAGGTCGCCGTCGTGCTTGGCGATGACGTGCTGAAGCTCGCCCTTCGACCGCGCGACCGTCTCGTGGCGCAATAAGGCGTGCAGCACCGCCATGAAGTGTGACTTACCCGAGCCGAACGAGCCGGTGAGAAAGGCTCCGCGGCTGATCCCGGACGTGATGGCCTCCGCAACAAGTCCAAGCGCCCCGTCGAATGCGTCGGCGATCGCGTCGGTGACCACGTAGTCGTCGATAACGCGCGCCGCGACGCCCTCGCCCACCGAGTCGGTCAGGCGCAGCACGTAGTCCTCGGCGCCGGCGCTCTTGGGGATGTCGATGACGTCCCGCAGCAGGGTGCTCACGTCGTCTCCTCGCTGGGGTGGATGGTCATGCCCGGGGCTTTCGGCCGCGGGTGGGTGTTGCAGGGCGCCAGGCGTGCAGCTCGTCGAGGGTACGGGCGACCTGTGACGCCCGTGAGCGCAGCTGCTCTTCGAGGTAATCCGCGAGGTTGACCCCGAATGCTGGGTCGGTCAGGTCGTGCCACTGCCGTACCCAGGGCTGCAGCTCGGCCAGGCCCGCGATGAGCGGGACGAGGCGCTCGTCGTCCCAGCCCTCCAACTCGCGCTCCTGGATGAGGGAGGCCAGGGCGAGGGCCTGTTGGGCATGGTCCCACCCGGCCCACCCGAGCACCGGGGTCGGGTCGGTCTCCCGGCCGGCGTCGGGGTAGAGGATGAAGCGCTCCTTCGGCACGTCGAGCTTGCCGCGGTGCTGCCACCACGAGGTCTTGCGGAAATCGGCGTTCGCGTACTTCGGAGTTACGGGGATGTCACCCACGGCCTCGCCTGCGTCTTCGCGGCGCTGGAGGCCCCACGTGTGCTCCCACGCCTCATGCTTGCGCAGCCCAGAGTCCTTGAGCCGGTATGCGGCCAGGAACGGGACGCTCTCCGTGTCGAGCAGCGCCGTCAAGGAGGCGGTGACCGAGTGGTCCTTATGACCGCTCCACAGCTCGAGCACCGACGTGAGGTCCGCGTCCCGCGAGATGATGTCCGCCAACTGAGCCACTGTCCGGGTGGTCGGCCGGCCCTGAGCGTCGAACCAGAGCTGCTTGTTCTCGAGTCGGTCCAGCAGCCAAACACGAAGGGCCTTGTCAACCTGCTTGTCCCACGGCTCCGTGGACCAGCGACGTTTGTACTCCGGCTTCTCGAGCAGCCGGATGTGTCGGTTCGTCTCGATGGCATCCAGACGGCGATGCACGATCTGACGGTAGTCCTCGGGCCAGTGGGAGGGGATTTCCGTGATCGGCGTCGAGCCATGTCGGGAGTACCAGGTCGTCTTTTCGCCCCCACCAGCAACCTCCCGAGCCAACGCGATTTCGAAGGCACGTTCTCCTAGCCGCAGGTTAGGTACGAGGCCCTCGTAGCCCAGGTCCTCGTCAACAAGACCGTAGGCCCGGTACACGTCCCAGTCGAGCTCCTCCTGTATGGCGATCATGTGCCCGTGCGTCGACTCGAACTCTGCGCGCGCCCGATCGAGCCAAGCCTCAGATGGTGCGTTCCCGTCGTTGGGAACCCCGGTGCGGAATCGCTTCTGCGCCGTTGAAGCCGACTCATCGAGGTCACGGGCGCGCTCCAAGGGAAGGGTTCTAGGCAAGGGAAAGTCCTTGAGTGTTGTGCCCGTGAACTCGTAGAACTCCTCCCAGTCATCCCCTCGGAAACCCTCGTTGACCCCACCGTTTCCCTTGCCGTGGCTGTTCTGCTTGAGCCAGAAGCATGCGGTCGACGAGTTGAGAACACCGACTAACGCTAGGTGATCGTCCTCGGTCGCCTCGGCGGGCAGTTTTATCACGGGTGCAGATCTGTTGAACACCTTTCCGCCGCGGTCAAGCACGAAATGGTTGTGCGTCGCAACAAAAGAGAAAGCTATCGACAAGGGGGTTCGAAATCGCGAAGGGTAGAACTCCCGGTATTCGTACCAAGTAAACCCTTCGAGTGTCCCGACAGGAATGCCGAACCTCCGTCGCGATTCAAGGCACTTTCGGTAGGGCCATAGGAATCGAACAGTCTGGGGGATGGTCGACTCATCGATGATTTTGAGGGAATCGTCGTAGGGATAGACAGCAACGTCTCCGCCCGCGATGGCGTAGTCGCGAACTCGATCACCCGTTACCATCGGCCGGGATCTCTCAATCCCGAGGCGGAGGACTGAAGCGCTATCCACTAGGTACGCGTCGTCCTCGCCGGTAATGGCTCCAAACCCAGAGTCCGCCACCGCTGACAGCGGACGAAAGCGGGCCCTCTCGATCTTCTGAAGCAGGTCGACCGCTCCGCCTCCAGACAGGGCCCATGGGTGGGACTCCAGCAACCGTCGGTCAAGGCGAGTTACGGTGATGAACTCATTCTC
The DNA here is from genome assembly GCF_001428065.1 of Nostocoides sp. Soil756. Lineage (GTDB taxonomy): Bacteria > Actinomycetota > Actinomycetes > Actinomycetales > Dermatophilaceae > Phycicoccus. The sequence goes on along the minus strand of NZ_LMSE01000003.1, from coordinate 106,421 downwards.
GAAATCCGCAACGGTTACGTTCCTAACAATCGACGACCAAACGAGACCCTTGGCTGCGTCGGCTGGCTGGCTAGGCTCGCCGCGCACCCCCAGCACTGCATGGACCGTGGATCCAGTCGGCTTCTGGGGGCGCCCTACGAGGATCACCGTGGGCGTTCCGTGTCCAGGGATGAAGGCGCCTGACGTGTCTACGACGAGGTTCAAGTCTTGCTTCGCGAGAAAATCTTCAATCAGCTTTGATCCGAACTCCCGCTTCATAAAGGAATTTGACGTGATCTGCCCGGTCCAGCCGGACGGTGAATCCACGGTGCCGAGTTTGGCAAGCTGGAAGAACCTCTCCATGAACGGAACCGTCAATGCGTACTGACGATGGCACGTCGGGTAGAGAGCGCGGTACGCGGCGTTAAGAGTCTTGTCCTTAACGGTGATGTACGGAGGGTTTCCAACGACGACGTCATATCGCCTCGGGGAGAGGGTTACGCGCAATTTCTCGAGATCTTCTGTGTCGTACGTGAACCCGGAGAGCTGGGTGTCGGCGTCGAAGCTTTCGAAGCGCATCTCGAGCTGGTGGCCGCCGTGGAGCAGTGAGTCGCCGGCCGCGAGGTGCAGGGTGAAGCCCGGCGCGTCCTCGAGGGACCGTTCGCCGCAGGCTTGGAGGGCGGCGACCATGAGACGGAAGCGGGCGATCGCGACGGCGAACGGGTTGAGGTCGACGCCGTGCACGGCATCCAACGCCTTCTGCACTCGTGCGCGCGGCTCCAGGCCGGGGGCGTGTGTCGCCCAGCGGTCGTTGAGCCGAGCCAAGGCGCCGAGGAGGAAGTGGCCGGACCCGCAGGTGGGGTCGATCATCCGGAATCCCTCGAGCGGGCGCTCGGCGAGGGCTGGTTCCATCGTCTGGTCGAGGATGAACTCCTCGACGAACTCCGGGGTCTGGAGCAGGGCGAAGGTCTTCTTCGCGTAGTCCGACAGGTCCTGATAGAGGTCGCCGAGGAAGCGGGTCGACAGGTTTGGGTCGGTGAAGTCCCACAAGAGCGAGCCGTCGTCTCGGGTCTGACGCCAGAACGACAGCAGTGCCTTGACGGCCTGGCCCGACGGCGAGACGGTCCACAACGGGGAGTGCGACCCGACGAGGTCTCGGGTGGCACGCAAAGCCGCGAGGTGCTCGACCGACTGCAGCAGCCACTCGCGGTCGGTGTGCTCGGGGTTCTGTCTGAAGTACTCCAGCTCGGCGTCCAGCGCCTCCTGGCGTCGCTCGCCCGGCCCGGCGATCCACACCGGGCGTAGCAGCCGGTTGTCCTCGCAGAACCGCACGAACACACTCGTCAGCACCCACGCCACCGCAGCCTGCGTGACGCGGTCGTCGCGCCACGCCTGCCACGACATCGCGGTCCGCTCGCGGTCGACGGCCTGCACGTGCAGGCCGCGCCACGCCACATCGACCTCCGGCTGGGAGGCAACCCGCGCGCGCAGGTCGTCCTCAAGAGTCAGGACGACCTTCTTGAGCGCACCAGTCAGATCAGGTGAAACGGGCAAGGCTCAGTGCTCCTTCGAGGTGGTGCTGGGCACCAGGGCGTTCAGGCCCTCGGATGCAGCCATAGGGTTTGCGGCTACTGACACCGCGGTGGCATCGATCCACTCGTTGTCAATCGCCACGTACTGGCTCGGGGCGGCGAGGGGGACCGGCCGGCCGTCGACGAGAGGCCCATGGTTGGCCGCCAGCTGGGGGAGGACCAGCCACACCGCTCTCGACCGCGAAGCCCCGAGATCGGACCACCGCGACAGCAGCCCCATGTTGTCGTAGCGCGCGAGCGGCGAGGCCTCGGTCAGCAGGACCGGGCCGTGACCGGCATCCTGAAGGGCCGCCTCGACGGCGGCCTCGATGTGCGGCCAGGAGCGACGGACCAGCTCGTCGAGGCCGCGACGACCTCGCGAGCCGGCGTTCTCGGCATCCGCGGCACGCACGAGCTCCCACGGCAGCCCCACTTCGGCGGAGGCAGCCCGGAGGGCGTCGAGGAGGACCCCAGTGAGGTCAACCGTCGTGGCATCGAAACGATGCTCGGCCGCCGTGACGAACCGGGCGACGCGGTCGGCGCGCACCCCGAGGGCCAGGAACGAGCGGGAAGTGACGGAGGTGTCCAGGCGCGCGCCGACGGCGCCGTCGCTCACCGGCGAGGTGCGTGTCGCGAGGCGGGTCGGCTCGCGAGTCTCCAGCCCGGTGGTGCGGCCGGCGGTCTCGGGCGCGCGGTAGACGCCAAGTCGCTCGTCGAAGACCAGCCCGAGCCCGGCCTGCTGCACGAGCGAACCCAGGGCGTCGCCCTTCGGCAGGGGGGCCAGTCCTGGGAAGCGCACCGAGACGCGTTGTCGCAGCTCGTCGGCGCTGAGCTGTTGCCCGCCGCCGAAGCCGGCGAACGCGATCTGGAGTGCCGCCCGCGACGAGAGGTCGCGGTGGTGCAGCTCGCCGGCGCCGGACGCCATCGCGGTGCGCGAGGTGGCAGCGGCGAGGCGCGCGAGGCGAGCCCCCTCTCGTATCCCGTCGGGCAGCTGCTCGGCCGGCAGCACACGCTGCAACCGCGATGTGACGAGCGCGGCCGCGACGACATCGGTCGTGGGGTCGCCCAGCCCAGCCACGAGGGCGTCGGCCTCGCCGCCGAGGGTCTCTGCCACATCGAGCAGGGACTGCTCGGCCGCAATGAGGACAAGCCCGCCCTCGCGCCGTCGCAGCCACAGCGACGCCCCGGTCTCGTCGGCGCGGGCTACCGCCGAACGACGCTCGAGGGCCAGGCGTAGCAGGCCGCGGATGAGCCGCTCATCGGTGGACGGGTCTGCGGACAGGCAGTCGGCGATGGCACCCGACAATTCTCGGGCGGCGGCGACGTCGCCCAGTTCGGCAAGGCGCGCGTCGACGGCATCCACCATGCGGTCGAGGAGCTCACGGCAGAGGTCGTCGGCGGCCCAGGCTTCCTGCAGGGTGGCCAGGATCTGCTGGGCGCGAGCGCGGGTGACCGGTTCGGGCAAGTTGGCGGCGAGCTGGGGCTGGGTCGCGAAGGCGTCGAGGTCGGTGCCCACGCCGAGGATGAGCCGCACCATGGCCCCCCGGCTCGGCGAGCGCGAGGAGGTCACGGCATCCAGGAGCAGCTGCGCGGCGTCGTTCGGTGTCGGCACCTTGTGGTCGCGTGCGGGTGCCTGCCGAGGGTCGCCGAGTCGCTGCCGCCACTCACGGATGCGCCGGCTGATCTGTAGGCGGGTGGCGTTGGCGACCCCTTGGAGGCGGGACAGGCGCACGGAGTCGACGGTGAGCAGCTCGCCCACCGTCGTCAGGGCATACGGCTCGAGAGCCGACAGCGCCCGCGCGGTCAGCCCGGAGTCGACAAGCGGGGTGTCGAGGGTGGCACGTCTGGCCAGCTCGTCGTTGCTTTCGTCCGGCTCGGTCGTAGCGTCCGTGGCGAAGATGGCCTGCCAGTGGCTACGCATCGACTCAGCCGTGTCGTGGCGGGCGGTGGCCTCACGGGCCAGGGCACGAGTGAAGAAGTCGACGAGCCTGGTGGTGAGGGCCGGGTCGAACATCTCGGGAAAGACGCGAGCCTCGTCGGTGATGGATGCCGGGTCGGCCTGGCCATCGCCGTAGGTCGGGGTCGCGCCGGTGGCCATCTCGAAAAGGACGACGGCCGCGGCATACCGCTCCGCGGCGGAGTCGTAGCGGTCGCGCCCGTCACCGAGGAAGGGGTCGAGGTAGGGCGGGGTGCCCGCCGAGGTTGCCGAGGCCGCGGCCCTGGTGAGGGAGAAGTCGAAGAGCACCAGGTGCTTGGTGCGGTCGCCGCGTGACTCGCGGACGCCGAGGTTCGAGGGCTTGATGTCTCGATGGTCGACGCCCGCCTTGTCGAGGACGACCAGGGCATCGAGCAGGTCGGTGCCGAACCGCTCGAGGAGGTCGAGGGAGAGCCGGGTGCGGCTGCGCAGCGCCTCGGTGAGGGTCTGCGGGCCGGCGCTCTCAAGCAGGAGTGCCTGGCGGCCACCCACGACGAGTGGGCCCTCGACGAGCTTGACGATGCGCGTCGACTTCAGCGACCGTAGGACCTCTGCCTCGTCGGCGAGGCGACCCGCGGACTCGTCGTCGAGGGCGACCTTGAGCACCCGCTCGGCATCCGTGCCGTCGACCGCGAGATCGGTGACGAGTAGCCCGACGGCCGTCGAGCCCTGGCCCATCCGGCGCTCGAGCCGGAAGCGGCCGTCGAGGACGGTGCCGGGGCGGGCCTCGAGCGGGTCGACCTCGGACGACTCATCGGTGTCGATGTCGCGCTCGGCGGCGTCGAGAAGGGAGAGGAAGGCTGCCATGTCGGCGGGCCGTTGGGTCGGCATCGGATGGGTAGCGCGTTTGACAAGGGCACGTAGTGCGCTCGAGACCTGCGGCAGCTCGATGGCGACGTCTAGCCCCTCCTGTTCGCGCAGTCGGGCCCGCAGGGCTTGTGTGGACTTCGCCGCCGGCCGGCTGGTGAGCAGGTAGAAGGCCAGGGCGCCGAGTCCGAAGACGTCGAGCCGCACACGGTCGACCTCTGGGTTGAAGAAGGACTCGGGGGCGGTGAAGCCCTCGGTGAGCCAGCGGTCGTTGGGCGCGTCATCCTCTGGGGTGCGCCGGGCGGTCGACGTGAGGCCGGGCGGGGGAGGCGGGCCCTGGGGGCGCGGGACCGCGCCGGCGACGGCCGCGAGGCGCGTGACGCCATCGCTGTTGACCGTCGCGGTGGGGTCGACGGAGCCGGACGCCCGCCAGTCGCCCACTCGAACCTTGACGTCTCCGGCCGTGCCGGGCACCGGCCGCACCCACACGGCCCGGGGGGACAGCGTGCGGTGCACGACGCGGTTGGCATGGGCGTACTGCAGGGTCTCGCCGACCTGGCGGACGATCGACAGCTGGGTGCTGAGGGGGACGCCTTGCGTCTGGGCAGCGAGCCAGAGGTCGAGCCGTTGCCAGGACTCGTCGTAGGGGTAGGCGAGCCCGACGCCGAGCTCGCAGTCGACGACGTCGCGGATCGGGACGAGGCCGTCGTGGTGGAGGCGGCCGAGCGTGCGCAACTCATGGGCGGCGAGCTGGAGCAGTGCCTGGCGGGCCTGGGCAGGCGCCCCGGGTGGGGGGACCTGGAACCGGATGCGCACGCGCTCCTTGGTGGCGACGTGCTCACCCAGCCAGTCCTGCCAACCGTCCCCGGAGTCGACCGCCCCGCCCTCGACAGCCCATGAGCCGAATATGCGCTCCTTGCGCTGCACCTGGGCGATGCGTCCGACCGCGGCGACGAGACGGGCTTCCTGGAGCGCGTCGATGGCGCGACGGTGGGGTTGCTCGAGCACCAGCTCGGAGATGCCGGGGAGCCCCGTCTGGTGCTCCTTGCCGTCGGGGCCGTACAGGCCCTTCTTCGCCAGGTCGGTGAGCGCGCAGGTGAACCGGTCGTGGTGCAGGAACACCGACGCCTTGATGAAGGGGACGACCTCGCGGGGGTCGACGCGCTGACCTGAGGACTTGGCGAGCTCGAGGACTTCGTGGTTGAGGCGGGACTGCAGGAACTTGGCCTTGTCGTTCGCGAGGCGGAGGGGAGACTCCTCGGGGCGCTTGCCCCCGCGCAGCCAGGAGTGCTCGTTACCCCGCAGGGCGCCCTCGTAGTGCTTGAGCTCGATGAGGTGGAGGCGGCCCCGGCCGAGGACCAAGAGGTCGATCTCGTGCCAGCGACCCTTGAGGTCCATGAAGGTGAGGTTGCTCCATGCACGGAACGGGGTCTCGTCCGGGAGGATCTGGCGTACGAGGTCGAGGCCAGCGGCCTCGTGCGCGAAAGGCGACGGTGTGACCTCAGTCCATCGAGACTGGTCGGACGTCGGCACGCCGCACCTCCTCTTCGAACTCTCCCACGGCCGCAGCGCCTCCCCAGGCGCGACCCCAACCTAACTGCACTGAGCAGATTGGCGAAGCACCCGGTGACACGTGTGGGCAAGATCGTCCGTTCGGCTCCATCTGCAGTTCGGGGAACGTCGGACCTCGTTCGTTCTCGAGGGGGACCGTAGGGTGCCTTTCGGACCGGCCGTGTGCCGGGCCATGGCCCGGGGGGATCTGAGCGAGTGAGCGGGGATCCACCACTTCCGTCAATGAAGGACTTTCATGCGCCTGTTGATCGCCGCCCTTGCCGGCGTCGCCGTGTCCGCCTCCGCCTGTGGTGGTTCTCCCGCGCCCGCTGTGACGGTCACCGAGGCTGCTCCGACCGTGGCAGCGACACCGACCACCGCAGAACCGACCCCTAATCCGTCCACGGCCGAGCCGGTCGAGACGAAGGCGGCTCCCGAAACGTTCACCATGCCGAAACTGGTCGGTCAGAACTTGCAGCTAGCTCAGGACATCTTGCAGAAGCAGGGTTCCTACCTCATTGACCAGCAGGACGCTGCGGGGCTCGGTCGCATCCAGGTGAACGACTCCAACTGGAAGGTCTGCACCCAGGAGCCGAAGGCAGGCGCCGAGACCCCGATTGAGACAGTCGTCGTGCTGGCGTCCGTCAAACTCGACGAGACCTGTCCCTGAAAGCTGGCCGTGCGCGAGGCGGCTACGTCACCGGGTCGGAGGCGGATCCTCCCCAACTCGCCGATCGGCTCGTTGCCACCACTGACACGATCGCCGACGACGCAGGCTTCGCTACCCGCTCGAGCGTTCTGGCAAAGTGCGTGACGGTCAAACTCGCTGGGCTCCGATCCCTGGTTTGAAGTGAGGGTTCACCTTGAGTTGAAGCGAGGTACCTGCTGGTCGAGTGGTGGCCCGGGTGCGCGTGGGTCGGGGCAGGCTCTGATCGTGACCGAGCAAGGTGCGGCCTCTCGTTGACAACGTGTCGTGATCGAGCAGGGTTCGGTCACCGGCGCTGTCGGTATGCGGCGACAGGATGGCGACCAAGCGGTACGGCTGAACGTGGCTGCCGTTGGCGGGGAGTGAGGACAGATGAGACAGCGAGAGCAACTAGGGGTGCTGGCTGCCGAGAATGGGTCGGCGGCCTGTCGCGATCGCCTGAGGCAGGTCCTCAGCTTCGTCGAGGACCGCGGCCTGGTGGGGCGGGACGAGCTGGTCGAGTTCGTCAACGGCACTACCTGCCCCGTGGGTCACGACGTGCACTGGGCCAGCCTGTCGAACATGCTGCTGGAGGCGCGGGCGGGGGACGCTCTTGTGTTAAGTGCGGGTGGCGGCGATTGGCTAATCGAGAACGGGCGTCCAGCGCCGGAGTGGGCGAAGATCGCAAAGGAGTCCGGGTCTCCGTTGCGCGCCTGGCAGGCGCGGGCGCTCCGGGCGTGGTGCGACCACGGACGGCGAGGTGTCGTGCAAGCCGTCACCGGAACGGGCAAGTCGCGAGTGGGGGTTGAAGCGGCACGCGAGGCGCTGTCGCACGACTTCTCTGTTGTCGTCGTCGTCCCCACCGTTGACTTGGTCGAGCAGTGGGTCAAGACACTGCGGCGCGCAAAGATCGATGGGGTCGGGGTTTCCGCAGACGGGCACCGGGCAACGTTCCTCAGCCACTCTGTCGTCGTGGGCACCGTTCAATCGTTGTACCTCGAGCCTCCTCAGCGGGAGGACGGCAAGGTTCTCGTCATCGCCGATGAATGTCACCGTTATGGAGCGCAGCAGTGGGGCCTTGTGCTGCACCCCTCCTACCGCCGCAGGCTGGGCCTCACCGCTACGTTCGAGCGGAACGACGACGGCATTGAGGGCCTGCTTCGGTACTTCGGGGGCGCCCCAGTGTTCGACATCGGCTTCCGAGAGGCGATCACTGAAGGCGTCATCGCCCGCTACGACGTGCGGTTGCTTGGAGTCGAGTTGACGCCGGCTGAACGCCGGGATTACGACGACGCCGCAGAGATGCTCCGCGACGCGCGCATGAAGCTCTTGGCTGCAGACTTCCCGGCGGAGCCCTTCGGTGCCTTTCTCTACGAAGTCCAGAAGGCGGCTGACTATGACGAAGACCCAACCATCGAGGACGCCGCCCGTCGCTACCTCAAGGGCTTCGCGAAGAGGATCGAGGTGATGACGGATGCATCGGCGAAGCTGAACGCCGTCCAGCACCTGGCCCGGCTGGTGGAGGCCTCGAGTGGTGCACTCCTCTTCACGCGCAGAGTCGACACCGCCGAGGACATCGCCGAGGCATTGAGGGTCGAGGGGGTGCGGGCTGCCCCGATCCACAGCGACTTGTCGCGCGCTGAGAGACGCGAACGGCTCAGCGAACTTCGAGCGTGTCGGTTGAAGGCACTTGTGGCCCCGACAGTCTTGGACGAAGGCATCGACGTGCCGGAGATCGACCTCGCTGTGGTCCTGGGCGGCTCGAAGTCTCGACGGCAGATGATCCAACGCATGGGCCGGGTGCTTCGCCAAAAGCCAGATGGCCGGAAGGCCACTTTCGTGGTTGTCTACGCGAAAGACACGGCAGAAGACCTTACACAATCGAATGGTGAAGAGGGTTGCCTCGACCTCATCGTCGACGCCGCCGACTCCGTAACCACCTTCGAGTCGCCGATTGAGATGTCGGTCAGCCCTCCGACAGCCGCTATCGGAGTCGAATCGTTGGAAGAGCGCGGTGTCGTAGACGGGAGCACCGCCCAGCGACGACCAGCCGGGGATGAGAGCGGCCAGACCGTGGACCCCCGGGTGAGCGCACTGGACCCCACGGAACTGTCGATGACGCGTCGAGCGCTCAGGGCGTTCCAAGCCAGGCACGGCGGAACCGAGGCGCGAGCTGAGGCAGAGCTGCGGGCGATGCTTGCGGACTTCCGCCAGGCATGCGTCGTTCGTGAGTCGTCGACGCCCGGAGTGTTGGTGGCTCGTCGCGAGGGGTTCGGGTTGGCATTGGCGTCCGATCGCTTCGTGAGCTACCAGTCACGGCACGGAGACGAGCGCACGTGGAGTGAAATCCGAGCAGATGCGGCGCAGGAAAGTGTCGCCCAGCAAGTCGTACAAGCCGATCCCGACACCGCCGACCCGGCGCCGGGCGGCGAACCGGGACCGCTGGAACCTTCGCGAGGGGCCGAGGAGAGACATGTGGCACGCGAGCACGCGGATCAGCCCGGCACGGCTGATGCTGCCGAAGGTCCCGCGTCAGGCCAGATCGTGCGCGACTTGGACCGCCTCGTCGAACTGCGTCGGGAGGGACTGCTCACCGAGTCGGAGTTCAGCGCCGCGAAGGCGCGGATTCTCTTCTAGCTGGGATCAGTCCGTCGCGCGACGGGCTGGGGCTAGCCACTCGCACCCCGTGTTGTGAGACCGCAGAGCGTCCCCCGAAGGCTGGTGCTGTGGGACAGACGGCACTCGCAGCACGGATCCGGACAGGGCGCCGTACGGCCCGCTGGAAAGCTCGGGGGCGACGCGCACGACGTAGTCCGGGGTAACAGTCAGTAGGAAGCGGTCGAACAGAGTGTGGATATCGGCTCGAAGCAGCAGCCCGTTAGCCACGATGTTGGTGTGATAGCCGAGGTACGGCGAGATGTGGGCAGCCTCTAGCACCGGCTCCGTGTCGTATCCGGTCACGGCACACGTCGCCTCGTACGCAGCCAACAGCGACTTCCGGAACGCTGGTTGGCCCTGGCGGAGCGCGATGCTCCTCATAGCCCGCTCTCGGAGATCGTCACCGAGAAGGCCCTCCACTTCTATGCGCATGTCGGTCGGGAAGTATGCGTCCGGTGGGCGCAGCGAGCCGACGTTGGTGAACCGCGCGGCTAACCAGGCCTCCCCCTCAGGGCTGACCACCCGGTTGGGTCCGAAATGCGGGGACGCGCTGACGCCAGTCGCGGACTGCACTGTCCCCCAGGACGGTGCGTCGACGGGGTCCTCGGAGAGGACGTCAAAGTGGAATCGATGGCTGTAGGTCCGCTCTCCGGAATCTTCCCAAGGAGGCGGCTCGTCAACGCCGAGGGGAAACGCATCGGTGGTCGCGCGTGTCTGACTGACCAGGCCCTTACCGCTCAGCCAAAAGTAGACCGGGTCCCCTGCCGCGATTTTCCTGGCCTTGGTCATATCCCAGAAGCCATGCTCCGCGGCGATTTCCCAGTGCTGTGGGTACTTCCTGTCGATGGCGACGATCCAGCTGGTCATGAGGGCACAGCTCTTCCCGTGTCGTCACGGGTGGTGGCATGTCCTGTGGCGGAAGCCGGTCGGGCCGTGTGATTTCTGCCGCCGTCGGCGGCGCTCGTTCCTAGATCAGGTCGTGGAGCCGTTCTTGCGTACGGCGGTCGGTGGAGTAGAGGACAACGCCTCGCATGCCCCGGGTCAGGAGCACCTTGTAGACGTTGCGCACGAGCCGGTCGAAGTCGCCATCGCCGACCTTCGAGAGGTTTCTGAAGTCGGGGTCCTTGTTGGCGGAACGCACCGAGACCCAGCGGCCGTCACGCCAGACGAGGTCTGGGCCGACGATCACGCCGGCGTAGTCGTACTCGAAGCCTTGCGCGGTGTAGATGCAGCCCACCTGACCAAAGCCCGCGGGGTCGGACGCCCACAGCGCGGCTGCGGGCGCGCCGCCCACGGACCGGTCGCCCTTGAGGTTCCAGGGGCGGGTCCACTCACCGACGCGCACGTCCGGGACGAGCGTCCCGTCGCTGCGTGGGTCGCTCCACGGCCAGCAGTACCCAGCAGCCAATCGCGCCGAGTAGCCATCGTTGAGCTTCGAGCGAAGGTAGGCCTCCATCTCGTACGGGTCGTCGGCCACCGACACTTGGAAGTTCGGGTCCATCCCCCACGTGGTTGCGCCACCGGGCTCGAGCTCGAGGAGTCGCTGGACCCACATGACGTACTCCTGCGATCCACCGCACCGAAACTGCGCGTCGAGGTCGATCTCCACCACGTCGATCCCGCGCGGGGATGCATGTCCGCGGATGTCCTCCACCGTCCCCAGCTCACCCGGTCGCACCACCTGGTGTTGGTCGAGGAGGAAGACGGGGACCCTTGCAGCGTCGAGGAGTTCTTCGACCTGTGGCCTCCCGGTCCGATGTTCAGCCCTCGTCCACCGTGATGCTGATGTCTCGCGGATGCGGTGCGCTTCGTCCAGGATCAGCGCGTCGAGGTCATTGGGTGTGGCGGCCATGAACGAGTTGAAGTACTGGAACATCTTCTGAACCCGTGGCGCCCGTCGCCCGGCGACCTTACGAAGGGTCTGCGTGAACGAGCGCGAACCCGTGGCGTGCAGGACCGAGCGGCCCTGTCGCGAGAGCTCGCCCAACAGCGACAGCGCGATGACGCTCTTGCCGCTCCCCGGACCACCGGAAACGATGACGGCCGTCTTCGTGTTGCTCCGCCGAGCTCGCTCCACCGCGTGAAGAACGTAGTTGTAGGCGTCACGCTGCTCGTCCAGCAGCGTGAACATCTCACGCTGCTGTACCTCCTGCGCAGCGAGGGCCAAGAGCTGCTTCGACGGTGCGATCCGGCTGTTCATCAGATGGTCGGCGGCGTCCGCGCCGCTTGAGCTGGCGAGGAAGCGGGTCCTCAGGAAGTCCTGAAACTCTCCACGACGTTGCCCGGTGAACACCCGGCCGAGGTCGTCGCCCGGAAGGCGGAATAGATCGTCGACACCGGAGTCGGTCGCGTTGTGCAGGTAGGCGGCCCCAGCAACCGAGTTCGGGTCGTCTGAGAGGGCGGTGGCGAAGCCGAGCAAGTAATCGCAGTAGTCCTTGACCTGCAAGGCAGGGTGTGTCACCGGCCGACCGTGATACTCCTCGATCGTGACCAGGGTGTCGCTGTCCTCGAAGCGAGTTGCGTGACTCCACTGCTTCAGCTCGACGACGAGGTAGGAGAACCCGCCGGTCTTTGGGTGCCTTCCTGCGAGAACGACGTCGGCGCGCTTGCTCGTTAGGGGGAGCTGGTACTCGATGAGCATCTCCACGCCGCCCAGACCAGCGTCCAGGAGGTCGGCGCGCAGCGCGGGGAGGCTGCGCTCCCACGAGCGACGTTCGCCCGGGCTGGCCGACTGGCCGGTGCGGATCGCCATCTGCTCAGCAAGCACCTCGCTCAGGCGGTGCTCGACCGCAGAGAAGCCGGTCACAGACGTCCGGTACAGCGTCACGAAGAAGAACCCCAGGCAGCACGAAGTAGACCGTGCGGGTGGGGGCTTGTCCTGACGCGGAAGCCCGTCGGGCCGCTTTTACGGGATCAACTCTAACGGCGGCTCGGCTTGGGGCTGGGAGAAGCGTCATACTCACGCTCGTGTCAGACCTCCACGAGATCCGGGACGCGGCCAGGGCTTTCCGCGCCGAGAGAGACTGGGAGAAGTTCCAGGACCCGAAGTCGGTCATGCTTGCGCTGGTGGGCGAGGTGGGGGAGCTCGCTGAGCTCCTTCAGTGGCTCCCGGCGGAGAAGGCTCGAAGCCTGCTGGTTGAGGAGCCGCTCCGCGGGCGGGTTGCTGACGAGTTGTCGGACGTCCTCATCTACCTGGTGACTCTTGCGGACAAGCTCGACATCGACCTCGCACCGACGGCCCTGGCCAAGATCCAGAGGTCAGCCGAGAAGCATCCGGTCGCGAAGGTCCACGGAGTAGCTCCGACGCGAACTGGAGGGCGCCTTCATGGTGCGAAGGGCACGGCCCAGGCTCAGGCCACGCCCGGCGGTTGTCCCTGAGCCGAATGATCGCAGGCACACGATGGGGCTGTCAGAGCGAAGGACCCAGCGTTCAGGAGCGAGTCGGCCGCCCCAGGGTTGGCCCGTAGTCGACCTTCTCGTCCGTAGTCCGTGAGGTCGAGCATCGTGACGTTCTCCGGGGAGTGCCGTTTCCCGATGTGACGCCGCGAGCGTGCAGAGGTGAGCGGCGGCCCATTGGCTGGATGCGGTGCGGAGGACCGTTTGACTCAAAGGACATCAGTCGTTCGGCCCAGCTGACCCGAGATTGCTATCGGGGCGCACGCCAGGAACGTACGGTCGGGCTCAGCCAGGCGCGGGGGAACGCGCCGCGGGCCCGGGGGGCGCCTCTGTCTCTGTGGGCGACTACGAAACAAGGAGCAGCACGATGTCCAACACTCCTTCTGGTTGGTACGCACAGCCTGACGGCCGCCAGCGGTACTGGGATGGCGAAAGGTGGACCGAGCACTTCGCACCCGGTGCGAATCGCGCCGATGGCGTCTCCGGCGCCGTCTCGACAGGTGCCATGGCCAGGGATGCTCGACCGGCCCGCCCGTGGTTCAAGAAGAAGCGCGTCCTCATCCCCGCTGGAGTCGCCGGATTCGTGATCCTTGCGTCAGCCCTGGGAGCGGGCGGTGCTGAAGAGCCCACTGAGAAGGTGGCACTGAGCAGCGCGTCCACGGCGAGCCCGACGGTCGAGCCGACCGCGAAGACCACGCCGTCCGCTTCCGTTACCACGCCGTCGTCGTCGCCCTCGGCGGCAACGCCGCAGCCGACTCCGACCAAGGTCGCGACGGTCGCTCCGGTAGCAAAGCCCACCCCCAAGCCGACGCCGAAGCCAGCTGCACCGTCGTTGACCGTGGCCCAGGAGAACGCGAAGGAGAAGGCTCTGGACTACCTCGACTATGCGGGATTTAGCCGGGAGGGCCTCATCAAGCAGCTGAACTTCGAGGGCTTCAGCACCAAGGACATCAACGCCGCGTTGGCGACGTTCAACGTGAACTGGAACGACGAAGCGGCGGAGAAGGCCGCAGCCTACATGGACTACAGCTCCTTCTCTCGCAGCGGGCTCATTTCTCAGTTGACGTTCGAAGGCTTCACAGCGAAGCAGGCGGCCTACGGAGCAAAGTCCGTCGGGCTGTGACGACGTTCTAGTCCAGGGCAGCCCGGGCCGTCGGCGCGACCGATCGAATGCGGGACTCGGAAAGCACCGGCACCGTGACGCGGTCGGGGGGAGGGCGACGTGGGTGACGAGGGCTGGAGTGCGGATCGCCGGGCGGACGACCTCCGGGCGCGGGGAAAGCGGTCGGCCGGTGCCTGAGCCGCCGGCGTCGAGGGGGAGCGGCGGGTCGCCGCTGCGCTGGCCAGCTTGCCCAGCAGCTGGCTGGTGTTGCACGACCGACTGCTGATGCCCGGGCTCGGGGAGTCGAACATCGACCACCTGCTGGTCGGCCCGGCCGGCATCGTCCTGGTCGACGCCAAGAACTGGGCCGGCCACATCAGCGAGTGGAACGGGGCCGTCTACCAGCACTCCACGACTGCAACGGGGTTCCGCCAGCACCGGCCGCTGCACCGGGAGTTCGCGGGGGTGCGCCGCATGGCCACAGAAGTGGCAACGCGTACCGGCTCCACCGTGCTCGCGGTGATCTGCCTGGCGGGGCGGCAGGCCGCCGACTTCGGCGAGCCCCGCGTCGTGCAGGGGGTGTGGGTCGTGCCGGTCAACCACCTGCCCGGCTGGCTGGTCGTACGCCCGGCCGCGACCATCCCTGACCGGGAGCGCCTGGACGTGCTGGTGCGCACGGAGTTCCCCTCGACGACCAGGCATCCTGCGCTGCTCGAGGCCATCGGACGCCAGCTCCGCCCCGGGCGTCCGCCGCAGCCACCACGGAGGAGTTCGGCCGTCTTTCGAGCGCCGCGCCCCGCTTCACGTCCGGGGACCAGCAGCAGGACCAGGTCGCCGTCGCGGCGGGTGCCGGCGTCGCAGACGCGTGCCGCCTCCCGAGCATCCGCCGCATCGACGCGGTCCTCCCGAGCGAAGCCCACGTCCCGGGCGGGCGACCTGTTGCGGCTGCTCGGGGTCGTCCTCCTCCTGGGCGGCATTGTTGCCGGCTGGGAATCGGGCGCCATCGGTGCCGCCGGAGCGGCCATCGGCACGTACACCGTGCGTGGCCTCGGCCGCGACGGTACCGAGACGGGCCGTCCACCGATCGCCCTCGACGCGCCGTTCGCGTGTGACGACTTCGACCCGTCGCAGCAGGCCGCCTTCAGGGGGCGCGCGCTAACCGCGACATCGACGGTCAGCGGCTGCGAGTGGGCGGTGCCTGCCGGACGGGGCGATACGCCTCCACAGGTGGTCATTCAGGTCCTCGAGATCACCAACGGTCCTGCGGTCAACCCGATGATCGCTCGTGCAGTGAAGACGAACGCTCCCGTCGTGTCGAAGGGGTGGACCCCCAGCACGTGGAGCGCCTACGCCTGGGTGGCCGAGGGCATCCACGTACGGGCTGGCACCGAGACGCGCACCACGACCCGCAACGTCTGCCTGGAACGCGTCGGCCCGTGACATCACGGTGGGGGCGCGCGTGGCCGTGGGCGACGGCGTCGCCGGCCGTGAGCCGGCTGGAGGCTCGTCCCGCGGTGCTGGTGCGGCGCAGCCGGCGAGCAGGACGGCTGCCGCGGCCAGGATGCTCGTCGCGCTCTTCATGACGTCCTCTCCGGGGTGCGTGGTCGAGGACGACTCTCGCCGCCGGGGTGGGGTCGCGCATCCGATGCCGCGGCGTCCTGTGGAGAACGCCCCGTGGCCGCTGACCGTGGCGTCGACGGCCGACGCAGCATCCCGGTCCGGAGGGGACGGCCGTGGGTGCCCCGGCTCGGTCCGGGACGGGAGCCGTCCGAGCGGCCGCGTGGCCGATGAAAGCCCTGGTCAGACGGGCTGTCGGTGGCTGGTCCTAGTGTCTTCCTATGGACCAGCCGGCCGTCAGTCTCGAGGAGCGTCGCTCCTCGCTGGTGGCTGCTCGCGGTGCGCTGGCGGGGATGGCTGACGTGCTGCACCAGGCCTCCGGCGACGAGCTGGCCGAGCTGCTCACGATCGTCGACGACGTCGCCGCGCAGTCGGCGGCAGCACGGGTGGCCATCACCGCGGAGGCCCTGAACCGCGGCGAGGTCGCCGCCGCCGGCACCAACGCCCACACCTGGGTGCGCGACCACGCGCCGTCCCTACGGCAGGGCGGGGCCGGTCAGGTGGCCGCGGTCGCGATGGCCGTCACCGGTGGGGGCGCGGGGTGGCAGCCCGACCGCCCTGCGCCCGAGCCCGACTCGCCACTCGGCCTGGTTGCGGGCGGGGTCGCCGACGGCTCCGTGTCGCCCGCCCTCGCGACCGCGGTGCTGCGCGAGGTCGAGCGCTTGGCCCCGCACCTGCGTGACGAGGCGCTGCCCACGGTGGTCCGCGCCCTCATCGACCTCGGCGTCCAGTGGGGCCCGACGGTGATGCGGCGTCTGCGGCCGCGGCTGCTCGCCGAGTACGGCCTCCCGGGCGAGCTCGACGACCTCCAGGAGCGGCTGGCCGGCAGCGCCCGCCTCTCCATGCCCCTCGTCGAGTCCGGTGACCTCACCGAGTACCAGCTGTTGATGACGCCCGAGCAGGCCACCGCCCTCGAGGCCGCGATCGGCCCGCTGAGCGCGCCGGCCCCCGGCGACGAGACGGGCCAGCGAGACCTCCGCCCGGCCGGGCAGCGGCGGGTCGAAGCGCTCACCGAGGTGTGTCGCCGGTCGTCGGCGCTCGACGCCGAGGGCAAGGGGACCGATGGCGCCGCCGCCGCATCGTCGGCCGTCCACGTGACCATCGCGCTCACCGACCTGGTGTCGGTCACCGGATGCGGTGAGGTGCTCAGCTCCAGCGCCACCGCCACGGTCCTGTCTCCCCAGGTGCTCCGGCGCATCTCGTGCGAGGCCGACCTCATCCCGCATGTCCTGGGGACCGCGGGGGAGGAGCTCGACCTCGGCCGAGTCGTCCGGCTCTTCACCCGCGCCCAGCGGCGCCTTCTGCGCCGGCGCGACCGGGGCTGCACCTTCCCCGGATGCACCGCCCCCGCGGCCTGGACGAAGGCGCACCACATCGTGCACTGGGCCGACGGCGGCGCGTCCGACGTCGACAACGCCGGCCTCGTCTGCGATCGCCACCACACGTACGTCCACTCGAAGCGGCTCATCGCCACGGTGAGCGCTCGGCCCGACCATCTGGGGCGCTACGTCGTGTGGGACCTCGAACCCGGCAGCTACGACCGCCACCTCGAGAAGCTCCGCGCCGAACGGGCCGTGCACGACCCGCCCCCGCTCACTCCCGAGCGGCTGCGGCTCCTGCTCGACAGTCTGCGGGTCGACGACCCGGCCGAGAGGGCCTGGGCCGAGTCCGAGCTGAGCTGGATGACGTCCGACGACCCCTGGCCCGACGACGAGGAGCCCACGGGTTCACCGCCGGCTACCGGCGCTCGGCTCCTCGACCGATCCGCCTGACCCGCGCCGCGGGCACGGGGGCGTCCGTCGGGCCGCTGGCCGCGCACCTGGGTCGGCCCCGGCATGGGGTTGACCCTGGTGGTCTGAGCTTGGCTGTCAGGGCTAAGCCGGCGGGCTGCGGCCTGGTGCTCGATGCAGCCCGTCCGTCCGGTTCGGGCCGCGAAGACCGCCCCCTTCAGGAGGGACCAGCCCGATGACTACCCGTCGGGGCCGAGGCGCCCGGGTACCGGCTCGGTGTCGCCGCCGGATGCTCCCGCCACCCACGGGTCAGGACCGGTAGCGGTCCCGCTGCCGGATGAGGGCGGCGCGTCGCGTCGACACCAACAGGCGAGCATCACCGAGCGCGTCGCCCCCCACCCACCGACCGTCGTGCCATGCCCGCACCACGGCCTCGGCCTTGGCCGACGGCGGCCCCGACACCCCGAAGTCGGCTGCGAGGTCCTTGACCAGGACCGCCCCCGACGGCCCGACCAGCCGGTTGGCGACGCCGGTCGCCCACAGCACCCCGCACGCCCGGCCCCGCACCGACGCACGCCGCCGCAGCCATCCCGGGTCCTTGACCGCCGCCCCGACGAGCAACCGGTGAGCCGCGGTTCGCCATTCCTCGCGCAGCGCGCCGAGGTGGCTGACCCGAGGAGACTCCCTCAGCCACACCTCGATCGCCTCGGCAATGGCCGCCACCGACTCGCGCACGTCAGGAGGCACGGTGTCGAGGGCGGGCGGCTCCGACGGCAACGGCTCGGCATCCAGTGCGTCGAGCGCCGCTGGTCCACCCACCTCGTCGGCGAGCGAGTGCACCAGGAGCGGGCCCGTATCGCCTCGCTCGAAGGCGTCGACCAAGCCGCCGATCTCGCGCCACCGGGCGACGGCCGGGGCGCGCCGCAGCGTCGTGAACACGGGAAGCCACTCCTGGACCGCGGCCAGGGTCTCGGCGGTCGCCTCCGCCGGGGCACCGAGCTGGGCGTGCGCGAACCGGGCGAACGCGGGCAGGACATCGGCGACCGCGGCCAGCGCCTCGTCACCGGCGCCGTCGGCCCACGGCAACCGCTGGGTGAGTGCCAGCTCGACCTGCACCGGTGACCACCGCAGCGGATGCCCGGCCCCGGCCGCCGCGTCCTCGGCGATGAGCACCGCCGCGGCGACACCCGCCTCGCCCTCCACCGCCGCCGCGAACGGCGAGGCCAGGAACTCGGCGATCGCATCGGCCGTCGACGTCGGGCCCAGCTGCCCCGAGGTCAGGACCGAGCGCCCACCCGCCGGCATCCGGCGCAGCACCAGCTCGACGAAGGGCCGTGCGCCCGGCCAGCCGACCGGGTCACCGTCCGGGCCGGTCCAGTCGGCCGGCACCGCGGACGGCCCGGCCGCATCCGCAGCCGCGATCGCCGCCTCGATGCTCGCCCGCGCGTCGGCGACCGGGATCTCGGTGAGCTCGCCCGGCGTGCGGCCGGACTCGCTCAGCAGCTCGCGGTAGCGCTCACACACCACGCCGAACGGCTCCGGCACCAGGAACACGTCCTTGACCCTGGTGCCGAACGCCTCGTCGACGTACACCACCGCGGTGACGCCCCCGATGCCCGGCCACTCCAGCCCGAGGATGACGTTGTCGCCGTCCGCGAGCTCGTCGCCGAGCTTGGCCGCCGCGTGCACGCTCAGCTCGCGCAACCCGGTGACCGCGGGCGGGACCGGATGGCGGCGGCTCCCGATCGCCCGGCGCACCCGCGCGGCGTCGAGGTCGTCCGGCAGCATGGCGGCCGCGGCATGCAGAGCGACCGTCGTCTCCGCGTAGCTGGTGCCGACCAGCGAGTCGAGGAGCTGGTCCAGCGGCACCGCTTCGGCGGCGTCGAGCTCCTCGTCGGCCGCCCAGGCATCGGTCACCGACAGCATCGACGACACGAGCGTGACCAACGCCGTGGGGTCGTCGGAGCGGATGGCCGACCGCAGCGTCCCCATCAGGCTCGAGGTCGCCGGGTCGGGCGCGGCGACCGCGCGCAGCGGGCGGGCACGCCCTCGGGTGGCCGAACGGTTCGGGGTGCCCTTGCGGCGGCTGCTTCGCGGTGTCACGGCGACCATGCAACCACTTCCGGCGCCGGCGCATCGATCGACGGTGGCGAGTCGTCCGCAGCATCCGATGGCACGGGCCGCACGGCGACGCCGGACGGCCAGGCGCCGGGCGGCCCCGTAGTGCCCCACCGCCCGGGATCGCGGGTCCACGTGGGCCCCAGGACACCAAGGAGCCCCGGCCGCTGCAGCGACCGGGGCCCACCTCGGGGGCGACCTCGACAGGGAGAGGTCGCCGGGTCAGAGCGCGACGGGGATGGACTCGATGGCCGGCGCCCGCACGCCTTCGGCCTCCTGGGCGTGACGCAGCCCGAGCGCCCCGAGGATGAACATCAGCGCCGAGCCGATGAAGGCCGCGATCGCGGCCCACATCGCGATGCTGCCGAGGGTGGCGAACGCGTAGGCGTTGAGCAGCATGCCGCGCAGCGTGGTGCCCATGAAGAGCGTCTGCCGCAGCTGCCCGAGGTCGGTCGTCGCCTGCGCCGTGGGGGCGGTCTTGACGGCGGCGAGGTACTCGCTGGAGACCTGCGAGTAGGTCTTGCCCTGCGAGGCCTCGTCCATGTGGGCCTGGATGAAGTAGTCGGCGTAGGCCTTGGCCTGGGCGCCGGTGGTGAGCGGCTGGCCGGCGTACTGGGTGAGCTGCGACTTCATCGTCGGCGTGGTGAGCGCGGCGGCCGGAGGCATCGTGATCTGCTGCGCCGCGAGCTGGTCGTGGACGTTGCTGGTCGCGAACGAGGAGGCCCAGACGAGCAGGCCACCGGCGACGAGGAGGACGCTGGCGACGGCGACACCGGTCCAGGAGATGAGCTTGTCGAATGAGCTGCGCATGGTGTTCTTGTGTCCTTCGGGAGGCCCCTCAGTGCGACGGGCGATCGGGCTTGCTTCGGTATTCAGGAAATTACTACTGCCCGTAGTACCCCGCCCGGGACCTTCGTCCCTGCATCGAGGGGGTCTGCGGACGGGCCGCCGCGTCGACCCCGCGCGGGCCCGTCCGGGGTCGACGCAGGCGGCCGGTGGTGGGGTGGTGCAGGCACCACGACGAGGGGGAGGCGGGGCGAGGTCGTCCCTCGGCGAACCCCCAGGTCAGGAGTCCGAGTAAAGGGAGAGTAAAGATTTCGTCTCGGTGAGGTCTGCACGACGCAAACGCCAGGCAAAGAGGGATCGCCGTGTTTAGAGTCTGCGGCGCAGGGATCGAGAGAGGAGTAGGACCCGTGAACGAGACGGTCGGTCTGGTCTCTGCGACCAGCTTCCGGGTGCCGGCACCCGGTCTGCAGATGACGTTCGGTGTGAGCTGGCCGGGCCTTCTCCTGGACGGCCGCTCGACAGCACGACAGCGGTTCTCGCCGGCCGGCGCCGGCAGCACGGGGCTCTCCGCTCCCCGGCGCCTCACCGGGGCAGCGGCCCACCGTGTTCCCGCCGCCGTTGCCGAGCGGGCCCAGCGCATCATCGAGCAGGAGCACCGCCTCACCTCCCTGCACCGGATGCCGTACGAGCCGGCGACCCGGCCCGTCGCATCGCTCGCCCCTCCGGTCGCAGTCCGGGGCGCGCGGCGTCGGGCCTCCGGCGCCTCCCGGGCCTCGGCGCGCTGGTTCGGGATCGTGAGGCGCCGCGAGGTCGGGCTCGCGGCCACCGAGCCGGGCGTCTCCGAGCTCGACGCCGGGACCGCCGCGACCGCCGCGACCGCCGCCGAGGCCCTCGAGCTCGAGCAGCGCCGCCTCGACACCTGGTGGGAGGCGTTGCGCTCGGGCCACCAGACCGTCGTCACCGACCAGCTGGTGCGGGCCTTCGCCGAGGCCGGTCTGGCGGCAGCGCCGATGACGGTGCACGGCAGCTACCTCGGACTGGCCGTCCTGGCCCCCGAGGAGCACCTGCTTCCCACCGAGGCCGTCACGCTCTCCCCGCAGGGCACCCTGTCGGTGCGCCCGGCGTCCAAGGCGCACCGCGCTCGGCTGCAGCGCCAGGTGGTGGCGAGCGCCGTCCTCGCCGCCGTGCGTTGCGCGTTCGCGGCGGCGCCCGGCCTGGCCCACATCCGGGTCGTCGTGCTGCGCGCCGAGCACCGTGGCGCCGTCGACGACGTCTCGGCCATCGGGGTGGTCGAGCTCTCGCGCCGGGACCTCGCCGTCGCCGACCTCGGGGTGGGCGCCGAGGCCCTCCTGACCCACTACGGCGAAGCGCTGCGCTGGGACATCTCGCACCCCGAGGTCGCGCTGCGCAAGATCCCGCTCGACGACGTCCCCGAGCTCGCCACCCTCCTGGCCCGGTTGTGCCGCACCGGAGTCGACGACTCCCACCGGATGCTCGAGCCGGCTCTGGCCTGAGAGCTCGCCCAGAGCGGCGCCTCGACGGCGGGCGGGTCCACGACGACCCGGCCGCCGTCGCCGTCGGTGGCGGGGCATACGGTGCAGAGATGGAATTCCGATACCTCGGCAACAGCGGACTCAAGATCTCCGAGATCACCTACGGCAACTGGCTGACCCACGGCTCGCAGGTCGAGAACGACGCCGCCACCGCGTGCGTACGTGCCGCCCTCGACTGCGGCATCAGCACCTTCGACACCGCCGACGTCTACGCCAACACCAAGGCCGAGACCGTCCTCGGCGAGGCCCTCAAGGGCGAGCGGCGCGAGAGCCTCGAGATCTTCACGAAGGTCTACTGGCCCACCGGGCCGGGCGGCAAGAACGACACCGGCCTGTCGCGCAAGCACATCATGGAGTCGATCAACGGCTCGCTCACCCGCCTCCAGACCGACTACGTCGACCTCTACCAGGCGCACCGCTACGACACCGAGACCCCGCTCGAGGAGACGATGCAGGCGTTCGCCGATATCGTCCGGCAGGGCAAGGCGCTCTACATCGGCGTCAGCGAGTGGACCGCCGACCAGATCCGCGCTGGGCACGCCCTGGCCAAGGACCTCGGTATCCAGCTCATCTCGAGCCAGCCGCAGTACTCGATGCTGTGGCGCGTCATCGAGGGCGAGGTCGTCCCGGCGTGCGAGGAGCTCGGCATCAGCCAGATCGTGTGGAGTCCGATCGCCCAGGGCATCCTCACCGGCAAGTACAAGCCGGGCCAGGCCCCGCCCGAGGGCTCGCGCGCCACCGACGACAAGGGCGGCGCCAACATGATCAAGCGCTTCATGGATGACGAGCTGCTCACCCGCGTGCAGAAGTTGCAGCCCATCGCCGACGAGGCGGGCCTCACGATGGCGCAGCTCGCCATCGCGTGGGTGCTCCAGAACGACAACGTGGCGGCCGCGCTCGTCGGCGCCTCGCGCCCCGAGCAGGTCGAGAGCAACGTCAAGGCGGCCGGTGTGAAGCTCGAGGCTTCGGCCCTGGCGGCCATCGACGAGGCCCTCGGCGACGTCGTGGTGCGCGACCCGCGCAAGACGGCGGAGAACGCACCGCAGACCCGCGTCGCCTGACGGGCGAGACGCAGCGTCACCGACGGCCGCGGCCGCCGCCCCCAGCACGGGCGGCGGCCGTCGCCGTCCGTGCGGCAGGCGAGGCAGGGTCCCGGCGCGCCTCAGGCCCGTCGGAGCCGGCGCATGACCACGTCGTCGGCGGCCGCCCGCGACTCGTCGACGCCGCGCACCGCGTCCAGGAAGTCCTCGCGCGCCAGGCTGTACAGCACGGTGTCCTCCACGGCGGTGACGGTGGCCGTGCGCGGGACGTCGCGCAGCAGCCCGATCTCGCCGAAGAACTCGCCGGGGCCCTCGAAGCGGATGTGCTCGCCCGCCACGGTGACCTCGACACGGCCGCTGGAGATCACGAGGAACCGGTCGGACACCTCGCCTTCGCGCACCACCGCGGTCCCGGCCGGTGCGGTCTCGGTCGTGAGCGCCCGGGCCAGCGACTCGATCGTGGCCGGCGCCAGGGGGCTGAAGATGGTGATGCTCCGCAGGAGGGCGGTTCCCTCGGGCGCGCGCATCGAGGCATCCAGACGGCGACACCGGGGCAGGAAGGCCAGCGCCGGCACCCCCACGACGACGGCCAGGATGGCCAGCGCCCAGCGCAGCCCGAGGCCGCTGATGAGGAACGGCATCACGGCCGACCCCAACGCCATCGTCCCGATCAGCACCCCTTCGTAGGCGCCGAACACCCGACCGAGCACGGCATCCGGGGTGAGGCGCTGCACGATGGTCGCGAAGTTCACGTCGACCATGGGGTTCCCGAACCCGAGAAGCACGGCCGAGGCGAAAACGGTCACGGGCGACGGGTGGATGACGACGAGCAGGAGCGGCAGCGACCACAGCACCGTGCCGACGGCGAGGTCTCCGGCCACGCGGTTGCGGGCCGAGCGGGCGATCGCGTAGAAGCCGCCGACGATCGCGCCCACCCCGAAGACCGAGTCGATGACGCCGACCCCCTGGGGCCCCAGCTTCAGGATCTCGACGGCGAAGACCACCCCGAACACGATGGTCGCCCCGGCGACGATCGTCTGGGTGCAGACCAGGATCGCCACCATCAGCAGGTCGCGGTCATGCCCGATGTGCGTGAACCCGCCGGCCATCTGGGCGAGCATCCCCGGCTCGTCGGTGGGGGCGTCGGTGGGCGCGTCGCTGGGGGCGTCGGCGCCGGCGTCCGTGTCCGCACCCGCAGCCGGTGCGTCGCCCGGGGTCGGCCCGGCGATGGGGCGGATGCCGCCGACGAGCGCCGCCGACAGCAGGAAGGTCGCGGCGTTGAGGAGGAAGACGACCTCCACGCTCGTGGTGGAGACGAGCAGCGCACCCAGCGCGGGCCCGAGGAAGAACGCGAGGCTCTCGATGGTGCTGGAGGCGCCGTTGGCCGCGGTGAGCTCCTCCGGACGGCGGGTGAGGGACGGCATCCAGGCCATCTGCGCCGGGCGGAACACGCACCCGACGACGGAGAGCAGGGTCGCCAGCACCAGGACGACGGCGGCCGGCGCATCGGCGAGGAGGCCCAGGGTCGCGAGCACCGCGAGGATGGCGCGCAGGACGTCACTGGTGACCAGGACCCGTTTGCGCGGCAGCCGGTCGGCCAGCATCGAGCCCAGCGGGGAGGCGAACGCCATCAGGAGCAGGCGGATCGCGCCCCAGATGCCCACGAGCCGGGCGCCGCCCACTCCGTAGGCCCAGACGACGACCGCGGTCGCGTAGGCCCAGTCGCCGACCATCGAGCCCGCGAGGGCGAGCTCGATCCGCCGGAGGGACGGGTTGCCGAAGACCGAGCGCAGCGAGGTCCACGTGTCGGTCAGCGCACCGCGAAGGACAGGGGACGGGGCAGCGTCCTCTCCGGCTTCGACCGCCATGCGCACTCCCCTCGAGGGGCCCGCGCGCCCCGACCCGGAAACGATCGTGGGCGGATGGTACTGGTGTCCATAGCCCGAAATGACTATGCCGGTGTCGCCTCGGCGGCCGGGCGCGCGGTGGCCGCCGGGCGGTGGCGGCTGGCTCCTTCCGTGGTAGGGGTGTGACGGGAGGCCGGGCGCCGCGGTGGTGGGTCGCGGTGGTGGGTCGCGGTGGTGGGTCGCGGGCACGGCCGCGGGGATACGGAGGTGACCGTTGATACGCACGCGCAGCCTGTGGTGCACACGAGCAGCCTGTGGACAACTCGAGTGGCGGAATCGGGCGGTTTGGCTACGGTGATGTCGACGGGGGTCACCGGAGGAGTGGCCGGAAGGGGGTTGCTCGATGCGTGGGGACAGGCGGGTGGCGCTGGTCGTGGCCGGCGTGCTGGCGGCGGTCGTGCTCGGGGGATGCACGGATGACGCCTCCCCGGTGGTGACCCCAAGTCCGACGGCGAGCTCGGCCAACCCGAGCCCGTCGCCCAGTCCGAGCGCCAGCGTGTCGCCCAGCGCGACGGCGTCAGGGCCGGCGATCCCGGCGGCGGCACGAGCCCAGACCCCGGCCGGAGCCGAAGCCTTCGTCCGCTTCTTCTTCGATGAGTTGAACCTCGCGTGGACCCGACCGGACCCAAGCGTGCTTCCCACGCTGTCTCGAGGTGAGTGCCAGTTCTGCAAGAAGATGCAGGCGCGCGCGGTCGAACTTTCAGAGTCAGGACAGCGCTACGCCTCAGACCCGGTCGAGGTGAAAACTCTCACTGTCCTTGAAGGTGCGCCTGCCGGAGACATCTACTTCGATCTAGGGCTGCTGCAGAATGCAGTGAACGTTATCGATAAGGCAGGCAAGGTCATCACCTCCGACTCGCAAAAGCAAGGGCACTTCAATGTGGGTGTTCGGTGGTCGGCGGGCGAGTGGAAGTTCCTAGACATGGAGTCCAAGCCGTGAGATGGGGCACGGTAGCCGTGTCGTTCGCAGCCTTTGCGATGGTCGCGTCGGTCCCGCAATTGGCCGCCGCTGCCAGTCCAGAGAACGACGTATTTGGGAGTGCGACGGACAGCGGTTCGACGCTGGGGGTGCTGGGCCTCGATGAGGTGAACGCCCTGTTAGCAAGGAACCCGACTGTGGGACACGGCAAGGGGCCGTGGTTTGAGTACGCGGTCGCATCTGTGTGTGGGGGCATCCCGGGTGAGGTCGAGTTTGACAACGAATGTGGTCGGTCCCACACGAGATGCGAAAGCCCTGGCTCGGCCGGTGGCAACGGACCATTCATCGCCGTTTGGACGCGCCAAGTCACGGCCGACGGGATTCCTGCGCCTGGGACGCGTTGGAAGCATGAGGGCGATACGTGTTACCCGGAGCTAATTCCGGGTGTTAGGGCGCTCACGATGGCGATGATCCAGGACGCGTTCCACGACACGGACTTCTCGGTGCCGACGGTGAACATCCAGCCCGAGGGCGACGTCACGCTGGTCAACCTGCCGACGTACTTCGAAGTGCGCTTCCCCGACGACGGCTTCGGCCCCGACGAGGTCGACCGCCCCGACCCGGCCACGCTCCTGGGCTACAGCGTCGAGATCCGGCCGCGCCTGAAGAGCGTCACGTACCACCTGGGGGAGCGCACCATCGGCCCCACCACCGATCTCGGCGGCCCGCATCCGACCGGCTCGATCATCCAGACGTACACCGCCCCCGGCGAGCAGCAGGTGCGGGTCGACATCGTCTACAGCGGCCAGTTCCGGGTGGGCGGCAGCGACTGGATCGACATCCCGGGCGAGGTCACACTACAGGGCACACCGACCACGCTGAGGGTGCGCGAGGCCGAGTCCCGGCTCTACACCAGCTGACCGCCCGCAGCCACCTCAGCTGCACACGCCTCGAGCCCGGACATCGATGCGGGGGTCGGCGCACCAGCGATGGCGGGGAAAGCGGTGGATGACGCGGATACATCCCTGCCATGAGCGAACAACCGCGTCGTCCCGGTGATGACGCGGAAGCTCGCGCCAGCCGGCGCCCGGGGCCGGAGACAACGACGCCGCGGCGGTCCAGTGGACCGCCACGGCGCCGCAGCCCCTCCAGAACGGGGCTGCTCGGTCAGGCGAACAGCTTCGACGCTGTGACCAGCGTCTCGTACACACCATAGGCCAGGAGCAGGCTCACCACACCCCACGAGACGTAGACGCGCACAGCACCGGCACCGCCACGCGAGACCTCGCCGGCCTCCACGCGGGCCGCAGCCTCGCGGTCCTTGGCGGCAGCGGCCTCCACGACCGAGGCCGGCTCGTGGAACCGGTTGTCCACCGCCTTGACCAACAGGTTCGCGACGAAGCCGACGGCGAGCACGCCCACCATCGTGAACAATGCGGGGCGGTAGTCGGCCGCGGTGAGCTTGCCGGGGGTGCCGGCGACGTCGAGGAAGCCGTTGATGATGAGCGGCCCGACCACACCGGCCGCCGACCACGCGGTCAGCAGCCGACCATGGATCGCGCCGACCTGGTAGGTGCCGAAGAGGTCACGCAGGTAGGCCGGAGCCGTCGAGAAGCCGCCACCGTAGAAGCTGATGATGATCGCGGCCAGCAGCACGAACACGGCCGTCGTCGTGGAGCCGACGAGGGCGAGCAGGAGGTACAGCACGATGCCGACGCCGAGGTAGACCATGTAGATCGGCTTGCGGCCGACCTTGTCGGAGGCCGAGGACCAGGCGAAGCGGCCCGCCATGTTGAACAGCGACAGCAGCCCGACGAACCCGCCGGCCGCGGCCACTGCGACGGTCGAGGTCCCGCCCGGACCGCGGAAGAAGTCCTGGATCATCGGCGCGGCCTGCTCGAGGATGCCGATGCCCGCGGTGACGTTGCAGAACAGGGCCACCCACAGGAACCAGAACTGCGGGGTCCTGATGGAGTTCGCGGCCGAGACGCTCTGGTCGGTGACCAGCGACTTGGAGCGCGAGAGCGTCGAGGCGTCGAACCCCTCCGGCGCCCAGCCCGGCGCTGGCACGCGCACGTTGGCCACACCGATCATCATGATCACGAAGTAGATGACGGCGAGGCTGACGAACAGCAACGTCAGCGCGTGGCCACTGGCCAGCGACTTGGAGTTCGCCGGGTTGTAGGCCGGGTCGAAGAACGACAGCAGCTGGCGCGACAGGGGAGAAGCCACCATGGCGCCCCCACCGAAGCCCATGATCGCCATCCCGGTGGCCAGGCCCGGCCGGTCCGGGAACCACTTGATGAGGGTCGACACGGGGGAGATGTAGCCGATCCCCAGGCCGATGCCGCCGATGAAGCCGTAGCCGAGGTAGACCAGCCACAGCTGCGTGGTCGCGATGCCGACGGAGCCGACGAGGAAGCCCAGCGCCCACGCGCACGACGCGACGAACATCGCCATGCGGGGCCCGACCCGGTCGACCCAGGTGCCCATGACGGCGGCCGACAGGCCGAGCATCACGATGGCGATCGAGAAGATGATGCCGATCGCGGTCAGCGAGCTGTCGAAGTGCGCGACCAGCGAAGCCTTGTACACGCTCGTGGCGTACACCTGACCGATGCACAGGTGGATGGCCAGGGCGGCCGGCGGGATGAGCCAGCGGTTGTAGTCGGATGAGGCCACGGTGCGGCTCCGGTCGAGGAACGACAGGACACCACCTCCGGATGCCTCGCGATGGGCGGTGGTCGCCGTCATGCGAACCCCTTTCACGGTTCTGTGGCGCGTCGGTGACGCGGGCGGCCGCACACGCGCACGGCACCCGGGGGAGCCTAGGCAGGGGAGCGGCCCGAACGGCCCGGCAGCGCCCGAACATTTCACAGCGTCTAACCAGCCGCCTCTCAGGGTTTCCGCAGGTCAGGTCCGCACGGGGCGCTGGACAGGGGCCACGGGCGCTACCCGCGCTACCGGCGCGGACGGTCGTCCACAGGATGGGTGGCGTCGCGTCGTCGTCCACAGGCCGCCCCGCGCCCCGGTGTGCCGCAGCAGTCCTGTCGGCGCGGATCCCTACCGTGGGGGCAGATGGACGGGGCCGCCCCGTCGCAGGACGGCGGAAGGAGAGGGCGATGGAGGTCCAGCACGCGCTGGCGATGGGGCGCCGCCTGGTCGCCGAGCACGGCCTCGACGGCTGGTCGGTCGTCGCCGACCGCGCCAAGACCCGGGCCGGCGTGTGCCGCTTCGGCACCCGCCAGATCGGCATCAGCGCCCCGCTGACGCGGCTGCACTCCGAGGACGAGGTCCGAGACACCCTGCTCCACGAGATCGCGCACGCCCTCGTGGGTCCACAGCACGGGCACGACGCGGTGTGGCGCGCCGCCGCCGTGCGCATCGGCTGCAGTGGGGAGCGGTGTGTCTCGCCGGATGCCCCTCGTGTCCCCGGCGACTGGGTCGGCCGGTGCCCGGCGGGCCACGAGCGCACCCGGCATCGGTCGCCCACCCGCCTGATGTCGTGCGGCCGATGCTCGCGGCGGTTCGACCCCCAGCACCTGTTCTCGTGGACCTTCCGCGGCCGCCCGGCCTCGATGCCCGCCTCCTACCAGGCCGAGCTGGCCGCCCTGCGTCTCGACGCGGTGCGTTCGCGGGGTGCCGCGCGGCCCCGTCTGGGCGACCTCGTCGAGGTCGTCGACGGGCCGTGGCGCGGGCATCGGGGTGAGGTCGAGCTCGTCGGGGCCACCCGCTGCCAGGTCCGG
Source organism: Nostocoides sp. Soil756 (assembly GCF_001428065.1). Classification (GTDB taxonomy): domain Bacteria; phylum Actinomycetota; class Actinomycetes; order Actinomycetales; family Dermatophilaceae; genus Phycicoccus. Next base: position 77,281 of record NZ_LMSE01000003.1, on the reverse strand, counting down.
GTGGGTGACGACCTCGTCGGCGTCCCGCTCGAAGCGGTGCGGGCAGCGGAGTCCGGGGCCGCGTGAGCCCCCGCGGTGGCCTGCCGGGTGCGGTGGGGCAGGTGGAGCCGGCGGGGCAGGTGGAGCCGGCGCGAGGAGCCGGGGCCGGGTGCTGGGTTGCGGGGGGCGAGCGTGAGCATCCCCACGGCCGGGGTGCTCGTGGCGGCCGCGGCCTCGGGCGGACAATCGAGGTGTGAGTGACGTGACCGACGAGAGCGCGACGGCGGGGCCGGCCGACCTCGGGGTCGGCGGTGTCCAGGCGGCCGCGGGTGCGCCTGAGCCGACCCACTACGTCGACGGGGGCTCACGCGTCTACACCGACTGGCAGCCGCCGGACGTCGCCCTCGAGCGCGCCCTGGTCCTCGCAGGTGGGGGCGTCACCGGCATCGCCTGGGAGGCCGGCGTCGTCCTCGGCCTGCGCGACGAAGGTGTCGACGTCCGCGACGCCGACACCATGATCGGCACCTCGGCTGGCTCGATGGTGGCGGCGCACCTGCGCCTCGGCACCGACGACGAGGCGTTCGAGCTCGTCCGCAACGGCGTGCCGATGACCGAGGTCGGTCGGCTCGGCCCGTCCGACGCGGCCCGCTACCTGCGCGCGCAGATGGCCCGTGACCACCGCGACGGGCGCGCGCTCGTCGGCCGGGCGGCGCTCGACGCCCGGACCGCCACCGAGGAGGAGTGGCTCGCCACCGTCGGCTTCGGCCTCGTGGGACGGGGGTGGCCCGCCGGCCGCCTGCTCGTCACCGCCGTCGACACCGAGACCGGTACCTCGGTGGTCTTCGACGGCTCGGGCGGCGTCCCGCTCGAGCGCGCCGTCGCCGCCAGCTGCGCCGTCCCCGGGGTCTTCCCCGCCGTCGAGATCGCCGGGCGCCGCTACGTCGACGGCGGCCTGCGCTCCATCGCCAACGTCGACCTCGCCGCCGGGCACGCCCGCGTGCTGGTCCTCGCGCCCTACCCCGTGGGGGCCGGCCTCCGCGAGCTGCCGCGCGTGCAGGCCTGGGCGCTGCGCCCGCACAGCCGCAGCCACGTCGTCGTCCCCGACGCCCGCGACCTGTGGGCGATGGGCGCCAACCCCCTCGACACCACCCGCGGCGCGACCACCCTCGAGCGCGCCCGCGAGCACGGCCGCCGCATCTCGGCCCGGATCCGCGACCTGTGGGACGGCTGAGCCGCGGGCCTGGGGCGGGTATCAGCCCGGCCCGGCGGTGCTCCTGAAGAGCGACGTGCCAGCATCCGGCGCGTCGCGCTCGCCCCGGAGGACCCGATGTCCACACTCGACCCGCTGCTGATCCGCCTCCCCGACTCGTGGCCGCTGCCGGTCGTCGCGACCGTCGCCATGGCCGCGCTGGCCGCCCTCGACCTCCTCGGCGCCGTCGCCGCCAAGGTCTGGGCCCAGGACGGCAACCGAGGCGCCCTCGTCGCGGGCGCCGCGATCTTCGGGCTGCTGTTCTGGGTCTACGCCTCGGCGCTGCAGTACGCCGAGCTGGCCGTGGTCACCATGGGGTGGATCGTGCTGCTCCAGGTGGGGATCATCGTCGTCGACCGTGTGCAGTTCGGGGCGACCCTGCCCGCCGGCAAGCTGCTGGCCGTCGCCGTCATCCTCGTCGCCCAGGGGTACCTCCTGCTGGCCCCTGGCTCCGCGACGGACGAGACACGCGTTCCCGGCGACCGTCCGGCCATGACGGTCACGGCTGCTCCCGCCTCCGCCGTGCCGGCGCGTCCCGCCGGGCGGTGACGCCGCGGGTCGGCCCGGTGCGGCCGATGGGGGGTGCGTGCCTGGACGGCTGCGGGCCTGGGCGCTGGGCGGCTGGGGGCCTGGGCGGCCGCGAGGCTGGTGAGCTGCAGCTCTGGGCCGCCGCGGGTCAGGTGCGGGCGGAGTCCACGGCGTGGGCGCGGGCCGCGTTGCGCACGATGGCCTCGACGATCTCGGCCCGCCGTGGGCGCGGCAGGTCGTGACCCATGTCGGGGAACATCAGCAGCCGCGATCCCGGCACGGCCTGCGCCGTCGCGATGCCGCCGCTGGGCACCACCAGCCGGTCCGCCAGCCCGTGCACGACGAGCGTGGGGACGGTGACCTCGTGCAGGCCGGCGGTGCGGTCCGGGCTCGCCAGGATGGCCAGCAGCTGTCGCACCGTGCCGAGCGGGTTGACGCTGCGCGCGACGGCCTGGCGGACCTGCACCTCGATCTCGTCGGCGTCGAACAGCGGCCCGGCGATGACCCGCCAGCCCTCGACCCCGAGCCGCACGGCCTCCTCCTCGTCGGTGGGGCGGGGCGTGGTGAGCGACATCGCCATCGTCGGGAGCAGCCGGGGCGAGACCCGCCCGGCCTTGCGGTTGCCGGTGTTGGACATGATCGAGACCAGCGACCGCACCCGTGTCGGATGGTCGATGGTCAGCTGCTGCGCGATCATCCCGCCCATCGACACCCCGACGACGTGGGCGACGTCGACCCCGAGGTGGTCGAGCAGGGCGACGGCATCGGAGGCCATGTCGGAGATCAGGTAGTCCGAGCGCGCTGCCCGGCGGTGCACGAACGCCCGCATCACCTCACTGCGGCGCGGCGGGGGACCCGGGGTGCGCGAGGACAGCCCGATGTCGCGGTTGTCGAGCCGGATGACCCGGAAGCCCGCCGCCGCCAGCCCGTCGACCACCTCGGCGGGCCACGCGACCAGCTGGGTCCCGAGGCCCATCAGCAGCAGCATGAGCTGGCCGTCATCGGGCCCGTCGACCTCGTACGCGATCTCGATGTCCCCCAGCGGTGCGGTTGCCATGCCCGCAGTCTCGCACCGGTGGCCCCGGCCGGCCGCAGCCGCCCGGCGTCACGCGCGGCCGCCGGGCCGATCAGCCCCGGGGGCCCGTCGTACGGCCCCCATAGGGCGGCCCGGGCGCGGAGGGGGTGGCGGTCTGGTTAGGGTGTGGCCGTGATCGAGCCCCTGACGTACGCGGTGGTCGGCCTGGCCGGCATCCTCTGCGTCCTGGCCGTGGTCTACGCCGCCAAGGACCGGCTCATCGATGACCTGCTGCTCGCCATCACCGGGCTGATCGAGCTCGGTCTGGTCGTCCTGCTCGTCGGGGGCCTGGTCGGCATCGGCCACATCACCGACGGTGCCGAGCGCGCGACCTTCATCGCGTACCTGGTGAGCCTGCCCGTCATCCTCGTCGGTACCGCGTTCCTGGCGATCAAGGAGAAGTCGCGGTGGGCCATGGGCTCCATCGCGATCGGCGCCTTCGCGGTCGCCGTCATGAGCGCCCGCCTCCTGCAGATCTGGAACTTCTATGGCTGACACCTCCCGCCGCGCCCTCGGAGGCCCCGGGGTCCTCCTCGTCGTGGTCTACGGCGTCCTCGCGCTCGCCGCCACCGGGCGCTCGGTGCTGCAGATCAGCGAGTACTTCGCCCGCGCGCCGCTGGCGTACCTGCTCTCGGCGTTCGCGGCCGTGGTCTACATCCTCGCCACCTGGTGCCTGGCCAAGGGCGGACGGTGGGTGCGGGTCGGCGTCGTGGCCTGCACCGTCGAGCTCGCGGGCGTCCTGGTCGTGGGGCTGGCCTCGTACCTCGACCGGGCCGCCTTCCCCGACAAGACGGTCTGGTCACACTTCGGCCAGGGCTACGGCTTGGTCCCGCTCGTGCTCCCGGTGCTGGGCCTGCTGTGGTTCCGCAAGGTCGAGCGCGACGCCGTCGCCGCCGAGCGGCTCCGGCACGACGACGGCGCCGACCCCGCCGCGCCCGAAGGCTGAGCAGGGCCGGCGCCGCCGGGCGTCGGGGTCAGCCGTCGCTGGGCTCGAGGAGCAGCACCGGGATGAGTCGGTCGGTCTTCTCCTGGTACTCGGCGTACGGCGGGTAGGCCGCGACGCACCGCTGCCACCACTGGGCGCGCTCGTCGCCGGTGATCTCGCGGGCCACGGCCGCCCAGGTGCGGGTGCCGTCCTGGAGGGTGGTCTTCGGGTCGGCCTGGAGATTGGCGTACCAGAGCGGGTGCTCGGGGGCACCGCCCTTGCTCGCCACGGCGGCGTAGACACCCTCGTGCTCGACCCTCATCAGGGGCACCTTGCGGATGGCGCCGGTCTTGGCGCCGCGCATCGTCAGCATCACGACCGGGCGGTCCATGACGCTGACCGAGCGGGTGTCGCCGGTCTCCTCGATCTTCTCGACCTGCTCGCGGACCCACGTCGAAGGGCTGGGGATGTAGTCGTCGCTCATGTCGTCGTCAACCTCTCGGGCCGCCGGTGTCTTCCCCGGGGGATTCCCCGGTGCCGCCTCAGTGGTCGCTCGAGGCCTTCCACAGGTTGATGCCGGCGTCGACCGCGTGCTTGTCGATCTTGGCCAGCTCGGCCTCGGTGAAGTCGAGGTTCTTGACCGCGTCGAGGCTGTCGTCGAGCTGAGCGACCGACGAGGCGCCGATGAGGACGGACGTGACCCGGGGGTCGCGCAGCGCCCAGGCCAGCGCCATCTGCGCGAGGGACTGCCCGCGCGCCTTCGCCATCCGGTCCAGAGCCCGCACGTGCTTCAGCGAGGTCTCGGTGAGCAGGCTCGGGTCGAGCGACTTGCCCTGGGCGGCACGCGAACCCTCGGGGATGCCCCTGAGGTACTTGTTCGTCAGCATCCCCTGGGCCAACGGCGAGAACGCGATACACCCGACGCCCTCGACCCCGAGCACGTCGAGCAGGTCCTCCTCGATCCAGCGGTTGAGCATCGAGTAGGACGGCTGGTGGATGAGCAGTGGCGTGCCCAGGGAGCGCAGGATCTCGACGGCCTCACGGGTACGCGGGCCGGAGTACGACGAGATGCCCACGTAGAGAGCCTTGCCGGCGCGCACCAGGGAGTCGAGCGCGCCCATCGTCTCCTCGAGCGGGGTGGTCTCGTCGAAGCGGTGGCTGTAGAAGATGTCGACGTAGTCCAGCCCCATCCGCTGCAGCGACTGGTCGCAGGAGGCGGTGATGTACTTCCGGCTGCCGCCGCCCTGGCCGTAGGGGCCGGGCCACATGTCGTAGCCGGCCTTGGAGCTGATGACGAGCTCGTCGCGGTACGGGCGGAAGTCGCGCGCGAAGATGGTGCCGAAGTTGCGCTCGGCGCTGCCGTAGGGCGGCCCGTAGTTGTTGGCCAGGTCGAAGTGGGTGACACCGCGGTCGAACGCCCGGCGCAGGGTGGCCTGCGCGCGCTCGAGCGGGACGTCGTCGCCGAAGTTGTGCCACAGGCCGAGGGAGATGGCGGGCAGGTCGAGCCCCGACCGGCCGGTGCGGCGGTACGGCATCCCGGCGCGGTAACGGCCCGGGGCCGCCTGGTACTCGTCAACGTGGAAGGTCATGGGCCCATCCTGTCGGATCGCCGGGGGTCGCGGTTGATGCGACCGGCGGCGTTCCCGGTGCTGAGACCCCGCCTCGTCAGCCTCACCCCGGTTCCGAACCGGGGTGAGGCTGACATTTCGGGGTGACCCCGAAATGCTGGGGCGGGAGGAGGGGGCCGGGGTGGGGGCACCGGACGTCCGAGGTGACCGGGGAGTGAGACGTCGCCGTGACCGGTGGTGTCCGACGGGCTACCGTGGACGCAGGTCATGAGCGCCAGCGTCAAGCCCCGGCTCGCTGGCCGGCAACCCTCCTCCGCGGTGGGGTGCCCCGGGTGAGGACCAGGCGAGCGACATCCGTCGCTCGCAAGCGCGGGAGACCTCCTGGTACCCCCGCCGAGCACACGTCCGCGTGCGTTCGGCCTGCTCGGCCGTCGCACCTCACGAGTTGGAGCCAGACATGTCAGACCCGTCCCAGTGGGGCTTCGAGACCCGCCAGGTCCACGCCGGCCAGCAGCCCGACACCGCCACCGGTGCCCGGGCGCTGCCGATCTACCAGACGACCTCGTTCGTCTTCGACGACACCGCCCACGCCGAGAACCTGTTCGCCCTCAGGGAGTTCGGCAACATCTACACGCGCATCATGAACCCGACCCAGGATGCCGTCGAGCAGCGCATCGCGGCGCTCGAAGGTGGGGTCGGAGCCCTGCTGGTGGCGTCCGGGCAGGCCGCGACGACCCTCGCCCTGCTGAACATCGCCGAGACCGGCGACCACATCGTCAGCAGCGCCGCGCTCTACGGCGGCACGGTCAACCTGCTGAAGTACACCTTCGCCAAGCTCGGCATCGAGGTCACCTTCGTCGAGGACCACGCCGACCCCCAGGCCTGGCGGGCCGCGGCGCGCCCCAACACCAAGGCCTTCTTCGGCGAGAGCATCGCCAACCCCAAGGCCGAGGTGCTCGACATCGAGGCCGTGGCGGCGGTGGCCCACGAGGTGGGGGTGCCGCTGGTGGTGGACAACACCATCGCCACGCCGTACCTGGTCCGGCCGCTGGAGTGGGGGGCCGACGTGGTCGTCCACTCGGCCACCAAGTACCTCGGCGGCCACGGGACCTCGATCGCCGGCGTGATCGTCGACGGCGGGACCTTCGACTACACCCAGGACCCCGAGCGGTTCCCCAGCTACAACACCCCCGACGAGAGCTACCACGGGCTGCGCTTCGGCCCCGACCTCGGCGTCGGCAGCCCGTTCGGCGCCAACCTGTCCTACATCCTCAAGGCGCGGGTGCAGCTGCTGCGCGACATCGGCGCGGCGGTCAGCCCGTTCAACGCCTTCCTCATCGCGCAGGGCGTCGAGACCCTCAGCCTGCGCATCGAGCGGCACATCGCCAACACCCGCCGGGTGGCGGCCTACCTCGAGGGGCACCCGCAGGTCGAGGCGGTGCGGTGGGCCTCGCTCGACTCCAGCCCCGGCAAGGCGCTGGCCGACAAGTACGCCCCGCAGGGCGCCGGCGCGGTGCTGGCGTTCGAGATCCGCGGCGGTGTCGAGGCCGGGCGCCGGTTCGTCGAGGGGCTGTCGCTGCACAGCCACGTCGCCAACATCGGCGACGTGCGCTCGCTGGCCATCCACCCGGCCTCGACCACGCACAGCCAGGGCGGCGACGCGGGCCGTCTGGCGGCGGGGGTCACTCCGGGCCTGGTGCGCCTCGCGGTCGGCATCGAGACCATCGAGGACATCCTGGCCGACCTCGACGCCGGGTTCGCCGCAGCCCTCGGCGGCGGTGACACGGGGAGCGCCAGCGACGCGGCGCCCGAGCTGGTGGGGTCGGACGCCTGACCGAGCGCCCGTGTCGACGGGGCCCGGCCGCCCGGGGGGGAGGCCGGGCCCCGTCGCGTGCGGGCTGTGGATAAGTCCGTGGGGCGGTCGGCGGGCCGACCTAGCGTGGTCTCATGACGAGCTACCGGGTGGATGCGGGCACGGTCCTCGGCGTCGGGGCGGGCCTGGCCGACCTCGCCGAGGGGCTGGCGCTCATGGGTGACCCCTCGGCCGACCGGTGGGCCTTCGGGCCCACGGCTACCGGGGCCGCGCTCGAGGAGCTGCTCGGCGGCTGGCGGCACGCCCGGCTGGGCCTGGCCGAGGCGCTGGCCGACCTGGGGGAGGCCGCCGCGGGCGCCGGGGGTCTCTACCTCGACACCGAGGCGGGGGTGGGGCGGCAGCTGGGGGGAGGGCCGACATGAGCACCGGGACGGACACCGGCGGGTGGCAGATGGTGCCGGCGCCGGTCGCGGGCAGTGCTCCGGGGGTGCGGGCGGTGGCGGCCGCGGTCGAGGAGACCGGGAGGCGGCTGGCTGCCGCCGCCACCGACCTGGTGCGGCTGCGCGACGGCGCGGTGTGGGACGGGCCGGCGGGCACCGCGTTCGGCGCCCGCATCGCGCAGGTGCCGACTGCGCTCGACCGGGCGGCCCGCCGCCACCTGTGTGCCGCCGCCCCGCTGCGGCGCTTCGCCGACGTGCTCGAGGCCGAGCAGGCGTTCGCGCAGCACGCGGCCCGTGACCACGCCGACGCGTGGAGCCGCCACGCCGTGCTCGAGGACCGCGCCGCGGCGTTGGTGACGGCGGGACGCGACGAGACCTCGCCCGAGGTGATGGTGCTGCGCGCCCTCCAGCGCGACCAGCTGGCCGACGCCGCGCGGGCCCAGGCCCGGCACCGGGGCGCGCTCGACCGGCTCGAGGCCGAGGACCGGCGGTGTGCCGGCGTGCTGCGGGCGCTGGCCGACGACGCGCTCGCCGACCCGCTGCTCTACCGCGGGCTGCGAGCCACGAGCTCGTTCGGCCACGGGGTCGGCGCGCTGGCCGGTCTGGTGGCGCCGGCTGCTCCGCCTGCGCGGCTGGTGTCGGTCGTGGGTGACGGGACGGGGGTCGCGGCCGACGGGGCCCTGCTGCTCGGCTACGACGAGGGCGGATGGGGCGAGCTGGCCACCGGGGCGGGGCTGGCGGCCATGGGGGTGGCCGGGCAGTCGCTGCGCGCCGGCGCCACCGCCGGCGCCGTGGTGCGGGCCGACGGCGCGGTGGTGGCCGGGGCGTCGCTGGGGACCCAGGAGCGGCTCGTGGCGGGGCTGGCGCAGACGGCGCGGGGGCGCGTCGCCGATGCGCGCCGGCTGCTCGACGTCCCTCCCGAGCGCGGCACCGCCAGCGCACTCCTCGGCGGGCCCCCGCTGCGCGGACCCCGAGCATCCCTGAGCGCTCTGGCGGTCCGGGGGCGCCAGGCGGCCGGCGCCCGGGTGGGGCGCGTGCGGCTCGAGCTGGCCTCGGCGGCGGTGGGCGGACGCAGCACCCAGCGGATGTACGCGGCCGGGGTGAGCCTGCAGGCGGGTGCCGTGGCCGGCGACCGGCTGCGGGGGAGGAGGGCCGAGCCCAGCACGGTGGCCGACGGGGTGCGGGCCGCGGCCACCGAGCGCTGACCGCAGGAGCCGACTCACCGGGCCGGGCGACACGAGGGGCCGGGGACACGACGCACCCCGCACCTCGGCGCGGCGGACGGCCTGGGCCACCGGCCGCAGCGGGACGGGCCGGCGACCCGACCTATCCTGGCGTCCATGCCTGCTCCGCCCACCACCGCGCTCGCGCCGGCGGAGCTGCACTACCCCGAGCACCTGCCGGTCGTCACCCGGCGCGACGACATCCTGGCCGCCATCCGCGACCACCAGGTCGTCGTCATCGCGGGCGAGACCGGCTCGGGCAAGACCACCCAGCTGCCGAAGATGTGCCTCGAGCTTGGGCGCGGCGGCGACGGACGGCAGATCGGGCACACCCAGCCGCGGCGCATCGCCGCCCGCTCGGTGGCCGAGCGCATCGCCGAGGAGATGCACGTCGAGCTGGGCGGCCTCGTCGGCTACCAGGTGCGCTTCGGCGATCACAGCGGCGACACCACCCGGGTCAAGGTGATGACCGACGGCATCCTGCTCTCGGAGATGCAGCGCGACCGCGACCTGCGTCGCTACGACACGATCGTCATCGACGAGGCCCACGAGCGCAGCCTGAACATCGACTTCATCCTGGGCTACCTCAAGCAGCTGCTGCCGCGCCGACCCGACCTGAAGGTCATCGTCACCTCGGCGACCATCGACCCCGACCGCTTCGCCCGCCACTTCGGCACTGACGAGCGCGGCGAGGTGGTGCGTGAGGTGCCGGTCATCGAGGTCAGCGGGCGCACCTACCCGGTCGACGTGCGCTACCGCCCGCTCGTCGAGCTCGACGCGGACGGGCGCGAGGTCGTCGAGGAGCGCGACCAGGTGACCGGCGTGGTCGAGGCCGTCGAGGAGCTGTGGACCGAGGCCCCGCCCAGCCCCGACGCCACCGACATCCTGGTGTTCTTCTCGGGCGAGCGCGAGATCCGCGACGCCGCGGACGCCCTCAACGCCCTGCAGCTGCCGAACACCGAGGTGCTGCCGCTCTTCGCCCGCCTCTCCTCCGCCGAGCAGCACCGCGTCTTCACACGCTCCGGCGGCCGCCGCATCGTGCTGGCCACCAACGTCGCCGAGACCTCGCTGACGGTGCCGGGCATCGGCTACGTCGTGGACACCGGCACCGCCCGGATCAGCCGCTACAGCCAGCGCACCAAGGTCCAGCGGCTGCCGATCGAGCCGGTCAGTCGCGCCAGCGCCGCCCAGCGCGCCGGCCGCTGCGGCCGCGTCGCCCCCGGAGTCTGCATCCGGCTCTACTCGGAGGAGGACTTCGAGAGCCGCGACGAGTTCACCGAGCCCGAGATCCAGCGCACCTCGCTGGCCTCGGTCATCCTGCAGATGACCTCGCTGGGGCTGGGCGACGTCGCGCGGTTCCCGTTCGTCGACCCGCCCGACGCGCGCCAGATCGCCGACGGCGTCCGCCTGCTCGAGGAGCTCGGCGCGTTCGCCACCGACGACCGCTCGCCCGGCCGGCACCGCGGGCGGGGGCGGCGGCTGACCGCCACCGGTCGCACCCTGGCCCGGATGCCGCTCGACCCCCGGCTGGCTCGGATGGTCGTCGAGGCCGGCCGGCTCGGCTGCACCCGCGAGGTGCTGGTCCTGGTGGCGGCCCTGTCGATCCAGGACCCGCGCGAGCGGCCGGTCGACAAGGAGGCCCAGGCCGATCAGCAGCACGCCCGCTTCAAGGACGAGCGCTCGGACTTCGCGTCGCTGCTGGCCCTGTGGCGCTACCTCAAGGAGCAGCAGAAGGAGCTGTCGCACAGCGCTTTCCGCCGCCTCTGCAAGAGCGAGTACCTGCACTACCTGCGCATCCGCGAGTGGCAGGACCTGCACGCGCAGCTGCGCCGGGCCGCCCGCTCCGCCCGGGTCGACCCCGACCTCGCGACCTCCGCCCAGGACGCCGAGCCCGACTGGGACACCATCCACCGGGCCCTGCTGGCCGGGCTGCTCTCGCACGTGGGCGTGCGCGACGAGGTCAAGCGCGACTACCTCGGTGCGCGGGGGGCCCGCTTCGGCATCAGCCCCGGGTCCTCCCTGTTCCGCCGCAAGCCGGAGTTCGTGATGGCCGCCGAGCTCGTCGAGACCTCGCGGCTGTGGGCCCGCACGGTCGCCGTCATCGACCCCGAGTGGGCCGAGGCGGCCGGCTCGCACGTGGTCACGCGCACCGTCAGCGAGCCGCGCTGGAGCAAGAAGGCCGGCGCCGCCGTCGCCACCGAGCGGGTCACCCTCTACGGGGTGCCGCTCGTGACCGACCGCACCATCCAGTACGCCCGCATCGACCCCGAGGCGGCCCGCGACATCTTCGTCCGCTCGGCGCTGGTCGAGGGCGACTGGGACCCCCGGCACGACTTCTGGGCCAAGAACCTGCGGACCCTGGCCCGGGTCGCCGAGCTCGAGGAGCGCGCCCGCCGCCGCGACATCGTCGTCGACGACGAGGTGGTGCACGCCTTCTACGACGCGCGCATCCCGCCCGACGTCGTCAGCGAACGGCACTTCGACCGCTGGTGGCGCGGCGAGCGGCGCCGGCGCCCCGACCTGCTGACCCTCACCGAGGACGACCTCACCTCCGACGCCGGGGAGGCGGTCTCGGCCGCGGACTACCCGCGCACCTGGCGCCAGGGCGACCTCGAGCTCGACGTCACCTACCAGTTCGCGCCGGGCCAGGCCGCCGACGGCGTCACCGTGCACGTCCCGGTGACGGTGCTCAACCGGGTCGCCCCCGACGGCTTCGACTGGCAGGTGCCGGGGCTGCGCGACGAGCTGGCCGTGGCCCTCATCCGCTCCCTGCCCAAGGCCACCCGGCGCCACTTCGTGCCCGCGCCCGACCACGCGCTGGCCGCCCTGCGCTCGGCCGACCCCGCGCGGGGCCGCCTGGTCGACGAGCTGGCGCGCGTCCTGCACGAGCGCACCGGGGTGCGCCTGGACCCCGCCGAGTTCGACCTCGCCCGGGTGCCGGGACACCTGCGGATCACCTTCTCGGTCGAGCGGCCCGGCGGTCGGGTCGTGGCCACCGGCAAGGACCTCGAGGCGCTGCGGGAGCAGGCCGGGGGAGCGGTCCGCGAGGGGATGTCGCGGGCCGGCGCCTCCATCGAGCGCACCGGCCTCACCACCTGGGACGTCGGCACCGTGCCCGAGACCTTCGAGGGTCGCGTGGCGGGGCAGGCCGTCGTCGGCTACCCGGCGCTGGTCGACGAGGGCACGAGCGTGGCGCTGCGGGTGCTGCCCGACCCCGGGTCCGCGGCGGCTGCGCACCGGCTCGGCGTGCGCCGCCTGCTCCTGCTCGGGACCACGGCACCGTGGAAGCGGGTGCTGGCCCGCCTGAGCAACGCCCAGAAGCTGGCGCTGGCCGACAACCCGCACGGGTCGGTGCCGGCGCTGCTGCAGGACTGCCTGGATGCCGCGGTCGACGACCTCGTGGCCGAGCACGTCACCGGCGCGGTGCGCACCGAGGAGGCCTTCGACGCTGCGCTGGCCGCCGTGCGGGCGCACGCGGCGACGCGGGTGCTGACCGTCGTCGAGGCCGTCGAGCCGGTGCTGGCGCTGGCCGCGCAGGTCCGCCGCACCCTCGCGAGCCTCGAGGCAGGGGCCGCGGCGGCCTCCACCGCGGCGACCCGCGCCGACGTGGCCGCCCAGCTCGAGGGCCTGGTGCGGCCCGGCTTCGTCGCCGCCACCGGGAGGCGCCGGCTGCGCGACCTCGAGCGGTACCTGCGCGCCGCCCAGCACCGCCTGGAGCGGGCCGCCACCAACCCCCGCGAGCGGGTGCTGCAGGAGCAGGTGGATGCGGTCGAGTCCGCCTACGCCGACCTGCTCGACGCGCTGCCCGCCGCGCGGCGCCGCGCCCCGGAGGTCGCCGACCTGGCCTGGATGGTCGAGGAGCTGCGGGTCGGGCTCTTCGCGCAGGCGCTGGGCACCGCCCATCCGGTCTCGGAGAAGCGGGTGCGCCGGGCCATCGCCGCGATCGAGCGGTAGGAGCGGTAGGTGCGCTGGCCCCCGCCCCGGGGAATCCGCCGTGCCGCCCGCGCGTTCATCCCCCTACGAGCACCGCGTGAAAGGCTTGCCCCGTGCAGAACCCGACCGACCTCTACCGCCTTGAGACCGACGCCGACCTGGCGACGCCACGCCCCGGCGCCCTCATCGTCCTGCTCGGCGGCTTCATCGACGCCGGGCAGATCCAGCAGACCCTCGGGGACCACCTCCTCGAGAACGGCGACGCCGAGGTCGTGGCGTCCTTCGACGTCGACCAGCTCCTCGACTACCGCGGCCGCCGCCCGGCCATGGTCTTCGACACCAACCGCTGGCTCGAGTACGAGGACCCCTCGATGCTCCTGCACCGGCTCACCGACCGCGACGGGCAGACGTACTACCTGCTCACCGGCCCCGAGCCCGACTACCAGTGGGAGCGCGTGGTCGAGGCCGTCCGCGAGCTGGCCGCCCGCCTCGACATCACCATGGTCGTCACGACCCACGGCATCCCCATGGGGGTCCCGCACACCCGCCCGGTGGGGATGACTGCGCACGCCACCGACCCGGCCCTGGTGGGGGAGTCGGCCTCGCCCTTCGGCCGGGTGCAGGTGCCGGCGTCGTTCGGGGCCCTGCTCGAGCTGCGCCTCGGCGAGTCGGGCCGCGACGCTCTGGGCTTCGCCGTCCACGTCCCGCACTACCTCGCCAACGCCGAGTGGGCCGAGGGGGCGCTGGCCGCGCTCAACGCGATCACCGACGCCACCGGGCTGAACCTGCCCAACGACGACCTCGTCACCCGCGCCCGGGTCAACCAGCAGGCCATCGCCTCGGAGGTGGCGAACAGCGACGAGGCCCGCCAGGTCATCACCGCTCTCGAGCAGCAGTACGACGCGTTCGTCGAGGGTCAGCAGCGACCCAGCCTGCTCGCCACCGAGGCCTCGCAGCTCCCGTCGGCCGACGAGCTCGGCGCCGAGTTCGAGGACTTCCTGCGCGGCGTCAGCGACGACGAGGACTGACCGCCCGCGTCGCCGAGCACCCAGCACGCCCCTCCCGCCGCCCGGCCGGAGGGGCGTGCCGCGCCCGGGCGGGCGGGGGGATGACGAGCGGGCGGTGGGTCAGTCCTTGGCCTCGGACCAGCGCACGATGACCGAGGTGTCGGCGACGAAGCGGACCGGCGCCCCGCCCGACCAGCGGCGGGCCGCGTCGACCAGGGCGGCGTCGACCCGTGCGGCGGCCTCCTCGGCCGCGGCCTCCGGCACGTGCAGCAGCAGCTCGTCGTGCAGGCAGAGCACGATGCCGCCGCCCAGGTCGCGGGTGGTGGCGCGCACGGTGGCCGCCCAGGCCTTGAAGAGCTCGGCGGCCGATCCCTGGATGACGGCGTTGCGCGCGAACCGGCCGCGCGCGGCGTCGAGGGCGGGGTCGGACCCCGGTGGCTGAGCGGCCAGGAAGCGCCCCGTGGGGACGAGCCGGCCGCCGAAGGTCCGCAGCGGCTCGCCCCGGCGCCCGCTCCCGTAGGCCCGGTCGAGCAGCGACATGGCCACCGGGTACGCCGCCTCGAGGCCGGCCAGGGCCTCGCCGGCGGCGCCGCTGCGCTGGCCGTACATCGCCGCCAGGACCGCGATCTTGGCCACCGGCCGCTCGACGCCGAGGCGCTGCGCGACGGGGGCGTAGAGGTCGTCGGCGCGGGTGGCGGCCGCGAACGCGGCATCCCCGGAGACCACCGCCAGCACCCGGGGCTCGACCTGCCCGAGGTCGGCCCGCACGAAGCGGTACCCCGGCGCGGCGGCCACCCCCGGGCGCAGCACCGCCGGCAGGTTGTGCAGCCCGTTCTCGGCCGTCATCCGGCCGGCGGCGCCGTCGCAGGCGGTCCAGCGGCCGCGCAGCCGGTCGTCGGGGCCGACGCAGGCGTCGAGCCAGCGGTAGCCGTAGGTGGTCGCGATCCGCTCGTCGCGCCGCCACGCGAGCAGCGCGGGGACGACGGGGTGCACCTCGCGGTAGGCCTCGAGCACCCACTTGCGGGTCGAGGGGACGTCGACCCCGACGGCCGCCAGCAGCTCCTTGACCTGGGCCGGGTTGCGCAGGTCGGTGTGCTCGCGGCCGGGCACGTGGCGCAGGACGAGGGCGTCGCGGGCGCGGCGGGCCTGGGCTTCGTCGGCGTCGGTCGCCGAGCGGGGACCGGCGGCCTCGGCCACGAGCGCTTCGGTGCGGGCCCGGTCCAGGGGCAGGCCGTCGCGCTCGAGCTCGACGCAGAGCAGCGCGGCCGCCGACTCGGACACGACGGTCGCGGCCAGCCGGGTCGACACGCCCGCGGCAGCCTCGAGCTGGGCGCGCGCCACGGCGAGGGCGGCGTGGGCCCAGCCTTCGAGGTGCGTGGGGTCCTCGAGCCAGCGGGCGTGGTCGGCGCGCAGGTGGCCGGCCCGGTCGACGAGCTCGTGGTCGGCGGGCAGGTCGGGAGCCGCCACGAGGTCGAACAGGTCGCCGGCGGGCGCGGTGGGAACCCCGGAGGCCGGCAGCCCGTGGGCCAGCGCCCACACCAGGGCGGGTGGCGCGTCCCAGCCGCCGTGCAGGAGGCGGTGCGCCTCGGTGAGGTCCCACGCCCGGCCCAGGTGCACGCCGGCCTCGACCGCCTCGCGCGCGGCGTCGGCCGACCACCACACCCACCGCGGCCGGTGGGCGGCCTCGACCTCGGCGACGACCCGGCCCACGGACGGGGCCGGACCGCCGTGCAGCCGCCCGTCGTGGAGCACGGCGGCCGGGCGGGCCCCGGGGCGCCCGGGGCCCGTCACGAGGACCGCCACGTCGGCTCCGAGCACGGATGCAGGCTACGGGCGCGCGGCGACAGGCGCCGCATCCCGGGGCTCCGGCCGGGGCTCCGGCAGGGCGAGGGCCGGGCGCGGGCGGCGTGGGGGCGGGGCAGGTCGGTCCCGGCGGCGACCGGTGGTGGGTGGGCACCGCAGAGCCGCAGGTCAGGGACCTGCGTGGCAGGATGGCCGGGAGCCGGAGCTCGAGCGTGACCGTCCTGGTCGCGCCGCGGCCGACATAGGAGGACGACGTGGGCATTCTCGACCGGGGTCGCCACGGCAAGGATGCCGTCAAGGACGCCCGCAGTGCCCTCGAGCGCGCCGGGGACGCCCCCGAGGACGACGGCGTGCTCGGCCGCCAGGTGCTCAAGGTGGTCGAGAGCCTGCTCGACCTCGGCATCGACGGCAAGGGCACCTTCGCCCCTGCCGCCAGGGTCGCCGACGACGCGCTGCGCTCGGCCGGCGGCGACGTCGACGCCGCGATCGACGCCGTCATCCGCTCGCACACCATCAAGGCCGGCGCCGAGGGCTTCGTCACCAGCCTCGGCGGCTTCGTCACCCTGCCGGTCTCGCTGCCCGCGAACGTCATCGCGTTCTACGCGCTGGCCACCCGGATGACCGCCGCCATCGCCCGGCTGCGCGGTCACGACATCACCCAGCCGCAGGTCCGCACCGCGGTCCTGCTCAGCCTGGCCGGTGCCGACGCCGACGACCTGCTGCGCAAGGCCGGCCGCGCCGTGCCGAGCGCCGGCATCACCAACCTCGTCGCGCAGCGGCTGCCCGGGCCGGCCGAGATGGTCGTCAAGAAGGCCGTGGGCTTCCGCGTCATCGCCTCCGCCGGCAAGGGCACCTTCGCCCGCTTCGGCCGGGCCGTCCCCGTGCTGGGGGGCGCCGTCGGCGCCGGGGTCGACGTGTGGATGCTGCGCTCGATCGCCCGCGACGCCCGCGAGGAGTTCCCCCCGGCCGACCGTCTCGTCGACCCGGCCTGACCCCCGACGCCCGGCCACGGACCGCCCCTCGGCCGGGAATCCTGCCCCGGCCCCGACCGTTCACGTGGCGGCCCCTCGCCGCCGTCCAGGAGGAGAAACCCCATGGCCCGTGCCCGCACCCTCGCCTACGTCGGCGCCCTCGGACGCGCCGTCCGTACCGCCACCCGTCCCGGCGGCCCCTCGCTCGGGGAGCGGGCGAGCGCCCTGCCCCGGATGGTCGCGGCCGTCCGCAGCGGTGAGTACACCGGGACCTCGATGGTCAAGCTCGGGCTCGTCGTCGCCGGCGCCGCGTACGTCGTCTCGCCGGTCGACCTGCTGCCCGAGGGCCTCCTCGGGGTGCTGGGCCTCGCCGACGACGCGATGGTCCTGGGCTGGGTCGCGACCACGCTGGTCGAGGAGTCCGAGCGGTTCCTCGAGTGGGAGCGGACCGTCGGACGCGGCCCCGAGGGCGGACCCACGGTCCCCTCCGACGTCGTCGGCTGACCGGAGGTCCGGGCCAACCCGGCCCGGACCGCTCCCTGGCTGACCGGTCGACACCGGCGCGCTCGTCGCGGTCCGGCCGCCGTCGTCCACAGGCCGGCGCGCGGGACCCCGCCGTCCACAGATCCGCGACGGGCGGTTCCCCCGCGCTCGCCCGCGCAGCAGGTTCGGGTCATGACATCCCCGATCCGCCTCCGTGACCCGGGCGACGTGCTCGCCGCCCTCCCGTACCAGCTCGGCTACCTGCCGCGCCGCAGCGTCGCCGTCGTGGCGCTCGAGCAGCGTCGCATCGAGGCCATCGTCCGCTGCGACCTGCCACCTCCGGGCGTGCCCCTCGAGCCCGTCGTCGAGGGCGTGGTGCGGCCCCTGCTGCGCGAGGGCCTGGTCCGCGTCCTCGTCATCGGCTACGAGGACGCCCCCGAGGAGTCCGAACCCCTCCTGTGCGCCGTCGTCCAGGCGCTCGAGCGCAGCGCGGTCGCCGTCGCCGAGGTCTACGTCCAGCGCGACGGCCGGCGCTTCTCACCCACCTGCAGCGGGACCTGCTGCCCGGCCGAGGGCGTCCCGGTCCCGGCGCCCGCCGACGTCCCGGCGGTGGCCGACCTCGTGGCCCTGGGGGCGGCACCCCTCGCGAGCCGCGACGCGGTCGACCGGGTCGTGCAGGCCGGCCCCGACGCGGTCTGGCCCGCGGGCGAGGACGCCGGGCGGCCGCTGCGGTCGGCACGGGTCCGGCGGGCGGGCGTGCGAGCCTGGGCGGCCCTGCTGGGCCCCACCCCCGAGGGTCCGCGGCCGGCCGACGGCACGCCGGCCTGGTGTGAGCACGTGCAGGCCGCGGCGACGGCGCTGGGCGACGTCCCCCTGCGCGACGCCCTGATCGCCTGGCTCGCACCGGGGCTGCTGCCACGCCATGAACTCGACCCCTCGGTGCTGCGCCTCCTGGAGCGGCTGATGCCGCGCTGGGGCGGCGCCGGCTCGTGGCGGCCGGGGGCAGCCGATCCGGGGGAGCCGCGCGGGCTGCTCGCCCTCCTGCTCGGCGTGTGCCGCGGCGTGCCCGACGACCGGCCGGCGGAGGCCGCCGCCGTGTGCACGCTCGCGGCGCAGGTGGCCTGGTCGCTCGGCGACGGCGCCCTGGCGCGCGCCGCGCTGGACCGGGCCCTGCGCCTCGCGCCCGGCTACCGGCTGGCGGGGCTCCTGGTGCAGCTGGTCGACGCGGGGGTGCGTCCCGGGGGCCGACGCCCGGCGGGGCTGCGGGCGGGGCGCGCGGGATGACCCGCTGCCGACGGGCGTTCGGTCCGCGGAACCACCCCGGCGTGCCCGCAACGGGCCGGTACCATCGGAGGAGGTCATGAGTCCCAGCGCCAAACCCCGGTTTGCTGGGCGGCAACCCTCCTCGCGGTGGGGTGCCCCGGGTGATGACCCGGCCGTCTCCCCGGATCCGGAGCGGCAAGCGCGATTTCCGAGGAGCAGCTCCCATGACGGCCACCCCGACCCGGACCACCGGCGACGCCTGGCGCCCCGGCGACCCCGTCGGCGACCGGCGCTTCGCCGACGTCGGACAGGTCCACCTCGAGCGCGGCGGGTCCCTGCCCGTCACCGTCGCGTACGAGACGTGGGGCACCCTGTCCCCGTCCCGCGACAACGCCGTCCTCGTCGAGCACGCGCTCACCGGCGACAGCCATGTGGTCGGCGACGCCGGCCCGGGGCACCCGACCGCCGGATGGTGGCCGGGGCTCGTCGGGCCGGGCGCGCCGCTCGACACCGACCGCTACTTCGTCGTCGCCACGAACGTCCTCGGCGGCTGCCAGGGCACCACCGGCCCCGCGTCGCGAGCACCCGACGGCCGGCCGTGGGGGAGCCGCTTCCCGTTCCTGACGATCCGCGACCAGGTCGAGGTCGAGGCGCGCCTCGCCGACGCCCTCGGGATCGACGTCTGGCACCTGGTGCTCGGCGGCTCGATGGGCGGGATGCGGGCCCTGGAGTGGGCCGCCGGGCATCCTCGCCGGGTCGAGCGCACCCTGGTGCTGGCCTCGACCGCGGCCACCACGGCCGACCAGGTCGCCTGGTGCCAGCCCCAGCTGTTGGCCATCCGCTCCGATCCCGACTACTGCGACGGCGACTACTACGACACCGGGCGCTCACCCGTGACCGGGCTGGGCATCGCGCGTCGCATCGCGCACATCACCTACCGCCACGAGGGGGAGCTCGACGCGCGCTTCGGGCGCCGCCCTCGGGCGGGGGAGGACCCGCTCGGCGGCGGCGGCCGGTACGACGTCGAGAGCTACCTCGACCACCACGCCACCAAGCTCGCGCAACGGTTCGACGCGGGCAGCTACGTGGTCCTCAGCGAGGCGATGAACAGCCACGACGTCGGGCGCGGCCGCGGGGGCGTGGCCGCGGCCCTCCAGGCGTACCCCGGGCGGCTGCACGTCGCGGGGGTCACCACCGACCGGCTCTACCCGCTGCGGCTGTCCGAGGAGATCGCCCGCGTGCGTCCCGGCACCAGCCTGACCGTCCTGGAGTCCGACCACGGTCACGACGGGTTCCTCGTCGAGACCGCCCAGGTGGGGGCGGTGATCGGTGAGGTCCTCGACGGAGCGTGAGGCCCCCGCTGCGGTACGGTCGGGCGACACCGGTACCGGCGTAGAGGAGGACCCGTGACGATCGTGGTTGGCTTCGTCCCCACCAAGGAGGGCCGAGCGGCCCTGCACAGGGCGGTCGAGGAGGCACGAGGGCGTAGCAGGCGACTCGTCGTCATCAACTCGAACCGCGGCTCTCGCGACTTCAACGACGAGACCGCGCGACTGGCCGAGGAGGAGCTCGGCGAGCTCACGAAGCAGCTCGCCTCCGAGGGCCTCCAGGTCGAGGTCCGCCAGCTGGTGCGGGGCAACGAACCCGCCGAGGACCTCATCGCGGTCGCGAACGAGACCGACGCCGACCTCATCGTCATCGGGCTGCGTCGCCGCACGCCGGTCGGCAAGCTGATCCTGGGCTCCAACGCCCAGCGCATCCTGCTCGACGCTCCGTGCGCGGTGCTGGCCGTCAAGGCCTGATCCGCCCCGAACTCCTTGGGCGCCAGCCCGGCCCGGCCGGTGGTGCTCGGCTGTGTCGGCCCGGCTCTGTCGGCGGCGAGCCGGGCCGCGCCGACGGCCTGACGCCCTCCCCGGCGGCTGCCCGCAAGCCCCGGCCGCTGCCGGTGGGGCCCGCGCCCGAGCGGGTGGGACGGGTCATGCCGCGCCGCGCCCGCACGGCTCGAATGTGCTCTCGGGGCTGCGGGGATTTATAATGGTAGAGCGCACCTCCCCCCGAGCCGATCGACGACCGGATGAGCGTGCCGCCCCGGACCCCCTCCGCCGTCCCCGGGACCTCCATGTCCCGCCACGCGGTCTCCGCGACGAAAGGTAGCCGTGTCGCCTGTGTCCACGACGTCCCCCGAGCCCAGCGCCCTCCCCCCGGAGTTCACCCACCCGGCCCTCCAGACGCTCGTGCGGCAGGGGCGGACCAGCGGTTCGGTCTCCGGCGCGCAGGTCGCCGAGGCCATGCGGGCCGCCGATGTCAAGGCCAGCCGCGGGCGCATCGTCCTGCGGGCGCTGGGCGACCAGGGCATCGAGGTCCGCCACGATGCCGCCACCGGCGTCGCGGCCGCGGCCACCCGCACGGCCAAGAAGGCCAGTGCCACGGCCTCCACCGACACCAAGCCCGCCGCGAAGACCGCGAGCAAGACCGCCGCCGCCAAGGCGCCGGCCAAGGCGGCCGCCTCCACCAAGGCCGCGGCCACCAACGAGGCCGACGGCGCGGCTGCGCCGGCGACCAAGAAGGCCGGCTCGGCTCCGGCCCGCAAGGCGGCGACCACCAAGGCCGCGGCGACCAAGACCGCCGCCACCAAGACGGCGACGAAGAGCGCGGCCACCAAGACGGCGGCCGCCAAAGCCGCGACGCCGGACGCGGAGGCCCCTGCCGATCTCGAGGAGGTCGAGGTCGACCTCGAGAACGACCTCGCCGCCGACGACGACGCTCCCAAGCCCGCGGCCAAGAACGACGACAGCGACCGCGGCTTCGTCATGAGCAACGACGACGACGACGCCCCGGCCCAGCAGGTCGTCACCGCCGGCGCCACCGCCGACCCGGTCAAGGACTACCTCAAGCAGATCGGCAAGGTCGCCCTCCTCAACGCCGAGCAGGAGGTCGAGCTCGCCAAGCGCATCGAGGCCGGCCTGTTCGCCGAGGAGAAGCTGAACTCCGGCGAGAAGCTCGACATGAAGCTCAAGCGCGAGCTCTGGTGGATCGCCCAGGACGGCAAGAAGGCCAAGAACCATCTCCTCGAGGCCAACCTGCGCCTCGTGGTGAGCCTGGCCAAGCGCTACACCGGGCGCGGCATGCTCTTCCTGGACCTGATCCAGGAGGGCAACCTCGGCCTCATCCGTGCGGTCGAGAAGTTCGACTACACCAAGGGCTACAAGTTCTCGACCTACGCCACGTGGTGGATCCGCCAGGCCATCACCCGGGCCATGGCCGACCAGGCGCGCACCATCCGCATCCCCGTGCACATGGTCGAGGTCATCAACAAGCTGGCCCGCGTGCAGCGCCAGATGCTCCAGGACCTGGGCCGCGAGCCCACCCCGGAGGAGCTCGCCAAGGAGCTCGACATGACCCCCGAGAAGGTCGTCGAGGTGCAGAAGTACGGCCGCGAGCCGATCTCACTGCACACCCCGCTCGGCGAGGACGGCGACAGCGAGTTCGGTGACCTCATCGAGGACTCCGAGGCCGTCGTCCCGGCCGATGCCGTGAGCTTCACCCTCCTGCAGGAGCAGCTGCACAGCGTCCTCGACACCCTCTCCGAGCGCGAGGCCGGCGTGGTCTCGATGCGCTTCGGCCTGACCGACGGCCAGCCCAAGACGCTCGACGAGATCGGCAAGGTCTACGGCGTGACCCGTGAGCGGATCCGCCAGATCGAGTCCAAGACGATGAGCAAGCTGCGCCACCCCAGCCGCAGCCAGGCACTGCGCGACTACCTGGACTGAGGTCGGTCGCCCGCACGAGAGCCGCGCCCCCGCACGGGGTCGCGGCTCTCGTCGTCCGGGCGGCCCTCCCGTCGTCCAGCGGCTCCCGCGTCAGCGCACCGACGCGTCCTCGTCGCGGCCGGGCTCGGCGTCCGTCCGCCCCGGCCGCCCCAGCATCGAGCGCCAGTGGCGACGCCCCTCCTCGGGCAGGAACAGCGCCCGGACCCGCGCCGACCTCCGGCGGCGCCCCAGGGCGGCCCGCCACACGGCGTCGGCGTCGGGGGCGACGTCGGGTAGGTCGGCCCCGGGGCGCGCGTACCGGGCCCGCTCGAGGGTGTCGACGACCCGCCCGAGCGCAGCCCCTTCGTCCGGGGTGAGGTACGCGGCTCGGGCCAGCTCACGGGAGGCCTGGCGCGGCGTCGCCCCGTCACCCGGGACGAGCCCGATGTCGCCGAGCCGGAGCAGCAGCGACTGCCACTGCGCCTCGACCCGCTCGGCGTCGTCCCGAGCCCGGCGCTGCGCCCGGCGCCGGGCCAGCCACGCACCGAGCGGGGTCAGGGCCAGCACCAGCAGGACGCCGAGCACGCCGAGGACGGTGGGCCAGTGCTGCGCCACCGCGCGCAGGACCCCGGTGGAGGTCGAGGTGCCGCGGGGACCCTGCGGCGTGTCGATGGTGACGTCGCCCCGGGGGCGCGTGGGCGTGCTGCTGCTGGCGGACGGCGCCGAGGTCGGGACCGGTAGGGCGCTGCCCTCGGGGGCGCTCTGCTCGCTGCTGTACACCGGGGCGACGCCGCTGCGCACGCCCGGGGTGGGCTCGAAGCGCATCCAGCCCAGCTGCGGGAAGTACAGCTCGGGCCACGCGTGCGCGTCGTCGGCGCGGATGACGCGCTCGTCGCCGTCGAGCCGGCCGGGCAGGAACCCCACGGCCATCCGGGCGGGGATACCGGCCTCGCGCGCCAGCATGATCATCGCGGTGGCGAACTGCACGCAGTACCCGCGCCGGGTCTCGAGGAAGCGCACGAGCGGCTCCTCGGGGCGCCGGCCGGCCGCGGTCTCGTCGACCAGGTCCTCGGAGTAGGTGTAGGCGGACGAGCGCAGGTGGGCCTGGATCGCGACGGCCTTCTGCAACGGGGTCTGCCCGGCCTCGGTGACCCGCTGGAGCAGGGCGGCGAGCGCCTCCTGGGCATCGGGGTCGACGCGCAGGTCGTCCTGCACGGCGAGGTCGGCGGCCACCCCGGCGAACTGTGCGGCGGTGGGGGTGAGCGCCTCGTAGTCGACCGTGTACGACGGGGCCGGCGCGGTGAGCTCGACGACGCCGTTGCCGTCGAGGCGCCAGCTGCCGGCGGGGAACGGCGCGCCGATGGCGTTGGCCGGCAGGGCGACCTGGGGCAGGCCGATGCCGGAGCGGGTCACCTCGATGCGTTCGGTGGTGCGGGTGACCTCGGGGCCGGCGCTGCTGCCCGGGAGCTGCCCGTCGACGGGGACGAAGGTGGCGTCGGACGAGGACAGCCAGCGACCCCGGCGGTAGGTGTCGAGCAGGGCCACGCGCAGCGGCTCGGGGTCGTCGGCGGTGGTGCGGTACACGAGCACGGGGTCGGCCGAGCGCTCGGCCAGGTCGCGGGCGATGTCGACGCTGGTCGACAGGCGCACCGAGCCGCCGGTACCGGTGCCACCGTCCCCGCGCGCGAGCCCGTCGGCCAGGAAGGTGGGGGGCAGGTGGGGGACGAGCCCCGGCAGCACCACGGCCGTCGCGAGGGCCAGGACGCCCACCGAGCGCGCGACGGTGGCGAAGGACCCCGCGGGGTCGGCGGGCCGGGCGGAGCCGACCTCGACGGTGCCGCCCCAGGCCCGGAGCGAGCCCACACCCTGGCGCCCGACCATCGCCAGCCACACCAGCGCGGGCGGCACGATCATCCAGGCGGCCAGCCCGGCGGTGGTGTTCGTGGCGGCGGCGAGGAAGGCCGTGAGCAGGGGGAGCCCGGCCAGGGCGGGGCTCCGGTAGGTGACGGCGATGGCGTCGACCGCCAGGGCCGTGAGGCCGACGAACACGCTGATGGCGAGCGTGGTGCCGCGGTCGGCCGGCGCCGGCGCGGAGTACTGGGTGACGGTCTGGTAGGCCTCCCCGAAGAGCACGCCGAAGGCGCGGGCGGTGTCGAGGGTGGGCAGGAGGCCCCCCGCCAGGTGCCCCTGACCGTGGAGGAGGGCGGCCGCCTCGACCAGCACCAGCGCCTGCCCGGCGACGACGAGAGGCCGCACGCTGGTCAGCGCGCGCAGCCCGATGCCGGAGAGGGCGACGGCCAGGACCAGGACGATGCAGGGCCGCGCCCAGGCCGCGGTGGGCGTGAACAGGTCCGAGAGCGGCAGCGTGACGACGAGCGCGGCCAGCGCGGCGAGGGCGACGTCGGCGCCCCGGGCCCGGCTCATCGGGCCGAACCCGTGAGCGAGCCGGCCACGACGGCGCCCCAGGCCTCGGCGGGCCCGGTGCTCGAGGTGACGGTGGTGGTGAGCCAGCCCGAGGCGCGCAGCGAGGCGGCGGTGGCCTCGGCGTGGACGACCTCGTCCCCGGCCGGGGGCACGCGCCCGAAAGAGGGCCGGTCGACGACGAGGGCGACCCCGCTGGAGCCGGGCTGGCGCAGGGCGGCCAGGGTGTGGGCGTCGTCGTCGGGCAGCGGGCCGCCGACGTAGACCACGAGGCCGCCCTGCGCGGTCAGGGTGCTGGCGTCGTGGAGCACTGCCCGCAGCCCCTCGTCGGCGCCGGCGGTGACCCGGGCCAGCGCGTCGAGCGCGGAGTCGAGGGTGTCGTCGTGCCGGGTGTGCTGCTCGGTGCCCGCGTCGGCCGTCAGCAGGTGCACGGCGTACGCCGCGCCCTCGAGATGGGCCACCACGGAGGCCGCCGTCGTGACGCACCACTCGAGCGAGGAGGCGCGACCGGAGCCGGCGTGCCCCGCCGCGCGGGTGTCGAGCAGCACGACGGCGCGGCGCTTGGCGGGGCGGTCCTCCTGGCGCACCATCAGGTCGCCGGTGCGGGCGGTCGCGGGCCAGTGGATGCGGCGCAGGTCGTCGCCGTCGCGGTACTCGCGGATGGTCTGGTCGTCCTCGCCGTGCAGCGCCACCATGTGGGGGACCGAGCCCTCGCTGCCCATCCCGCTGCCGAGCGAGCCGGCGGGCCCGAGCGGCACGACGCGGGGCAGGACCACCACCTCCCCCTCACCACTGACCGCGGCCGTGCGCAGGGTGAGCCCGAACGGGTCGCGCACCCGCACGCGCAGCGGCCCCACGTGGTGCACCCCGCGGGTGTGGGCGCGCACCGAGTACTGCACCTCGCGCACCGCGCCCGGTCGCATCGCGGGCAGCACGAAGCGCGGGCGGTCGCCGAGCGCGTAGTCGATGGACTCCTCGGCCATCAGCACCGGCGTCGGGCTCGTCTCCAGGTTGCGCACCCGCACCGACACCAGCGAGCGCTGGTCGATGGCCACCCGGCCCGGGGCGACGGTGCGCGAGACCTCGAGGCGCAGCCCGTGTCGACGGGTGAGGAAGAGCGAGATGCCGGTGAGTGCGAGCAGCAGCACGCCCACCCGGGTGATGTCGGTCTGGCCCAGCAGGATCCCCGCGGCGACCAGGACGAGACCGCACCCGGCGAAGGCCGCGCCGCGGGTGGTCAGGGTCCTCTGGAGGGCGCGCACGGCGGTCAGCGGGTGGGAGCCGGGACGCGGACGCGCTGGAGGAGGTCGGCCAGGACGTCGCCCGTGGTGCGGCGCGCCATCTGGGTCTCGCCGGTCGGGATGAGGCGGTGGGCCAGGACGGGCAGCGCCACCTGCTGGACGTCGTCGGGCAGCACGTGGTCGCGGCCGGCCAGCGCCGCGTGGGCCCGGGAGGCGCGCAGCAGGTGCAGCGTGGCCCGGGGCGACGCCCCGAGCCGCAGCGCCGCGCTCGAGCGGGTGGCGTGGGTGAGGTCGACGATGTACTGGCGCACCGAGGGGGAGGCGTGCACCGTGCGCACCGCCTCGACCATGGCCTGCACGGTGGCGGCGTCGGTGACGGGCTGCAGGGCCTCCAGCGGCGACACGCCCCCGTGCAGCTCGAGCATGTCGAGCTCGGAACGGGCCGACGGGTAGCCCATCGAGATCCGGGCCATGAACCGGTCACGCTGGGCCTCGGGGAGGGGGTAGGTGCCCTCCATCTCGATCGGGTTCTGCGTCGCCATCACCATGAACGGGCGGGGGAGGACGTAGGTGGTGCCGTCGACGGTGACCTGGCCCTCCTCCATCGACTCCAGCAGTGCGCTCTGGGTCTTGGGCGAGGCGCGGTTGATCTCGTCGCCGACGACGACATTGGCGAAGATCGCCCCGGGGCGGAACTCGAAGTCGCGGACGTCCTGGTTGAAGACCGAGACGCCGGTGATGTCGCTGGGCAGCAGGTCGGGGGTGAACTGCACACGGCGCACCGAGGCGTCGATGCACCGGGCCAGGGTCTTGGCCAGGAGGGTCTTGCCCACCCCGGGCACGTCCTCGACGAGGAGGTGCCCCTCGGCGAGCAGCACCGTGATGGCGGTACGCACCACCTGCTGCTTGCCCTCGATGACCGAGCTCATGGCGCCGGCCAGGGAGCTCGAGACCTGGAGCACCTGGTCGAGGGAGGCACCCCGCGTGGGGTCGGTACTCGCGTGCGGGTCGTGCTGGAGGTCGCTCACGGGGGGTCCCTTCGGTCGTCCGTGCCCCACCCAACGCACCGGATGGGCTCGGCGTGCCCTCGATCTTCCTACACGGCGTCGACGCGAGCACCCATTCACCCGTGAACGTCTTCCGTCCGTCGACCCTGCGCTCCGGCCCGCGGGCGCGGGGGACCGTCGCGGCGCGGCGTCCCGGCCGTTCCGTGGGGCCGCGCGAGCCCGCTCCACGGCGCCCCACTGACCCCGCCCCACTGCGCTCCACCACCCCGGCTCCACTGCGCTCCACCGGGCCCGGAGGAGCTGACCGCCACCGTTCGGGCGCCCCGGCGGGCGACTCGCGCGGGGTCTCGGGCGCGGCTGCGGACCCGGGGCAACCCCCACGAGCCCCCTCGCACCGCATTCTGCTCCACTCCGCTCCACCTGCTCCTGCCTGCAGAAACGAGAAGATCCTGGGCGGTTCGTCCCCGAAAGCCACACGTGGGGGGCTCCTGGTGGAGTAAAGTGGGGGACAGCGGAGGCAGCGGGCGCCCCGGTGGGTCGAGGAGGTGGCAGTGGTGGACGAGTTCCTCGGCACCCACACGCCTCGCCTCGACGACAAGGGCCGCCTCTTCCTCCCGGCCCGCTTCCGCGGCGCCCTGGCCGACGGGCTGGTCGTGACCCGTGGCCAGGAGGGCTGCCTCTACGTCTTCCCGACCTCGGAGTTCCACCGCATCTCGCAGGAGATGCAGTCGGTCTCCGGCTCGACCAAGGGCGTGCGCGACTTCATCCGGGTCTTCCGCGCCAGCGCCCACCCCGACACCCCCGACAAGCAGGGCCGCGTCACCGTGCCCCAGGCCCTGCGCGCCTACGCGGGCCTCGACAAGGACTGCACCGTCATCGGCAACGGCAGCCGCCTCGAGGTCTGGGACACCGGGCGCTGGACCGAGTACCTCGACCAGGTCATGCCCGCCTACTCGGCCTACTCCGCCGGCAGCGAGGAGGTGGTGCCGGGCCTCTGACCGTCCCCGCCGCCCGCACCACCGACCCGCACGACCTGCACCACCGCACGACCCGCCCGCCGGCCTCCAGCCGACCCCTTCCCGACGCGACTTCCCCCGCGCCGGGCGCGGATCGGATGGGGACCCGCCGCCGGGTCGTCGCAGCACCACCCCCCGCATCCCCACCCATCCCCACCACCGCAGAGAGGAGGTCGACATGGACAGCACGTCCGGACGCGGCGGCGACGCCGAGGGGCGCCACGTGCCGGTGCTCCTCGAGCGCTGCGTCGACCTCCTGGCCCCCGCCCTCGAGGCGCCCGGCAGCGTGTGCGTCGACGCCACCTTGGGCATGGGCGGTCACACCGAGGCGATCCTGGCCCGGTGCCCGCAGGCCCGGGTGATCGGCCTCGACCGCGACCCCGAGGCGATCGCCCTGGCGAGCGAACGCCTCGCGTCCTTCGGGGAGCGGTTCACCGCCGTGCACGCCGTCTACGACGAGGTGGCCGAGGTCCTCGAGCGCGAGGCCGACGGCACCGCGCTCGCCATCCTCTTCGACCTCGGGGTCTCCTCCTTCCAGCTCGACGAGGCCGACCGCGGCTTCGCCTACCGCCACGACGCCCCGCTGGACATGCGGATGGACCAGAGCACCGGGCGCACCGCCGCCGACGTCCTCAACACCTACGAGCACGGCGAGCTCGCCCGCATCCTGAAGACCTACGGCGAGGAGCGCTTCGCCGGCCGGATCGCCTCGGCCATCCTGCGCGAGCGCGAGAAGGAGCCGTTCACCACCTCCGCCCGCCTCGTCGAGGTGCTGCGCACCGCCGTCCCCGCGGCCTCCCAGCGCACCGGGGGCCACCCCGCCAAGCGCACCTTCCAGGCCCTGCGCATCGAGGTCAACGCCGAGCTCGCCGTGTGGGAGCGGGCCGTCGAGGCCGCGATCGGCGCGCTCGCCCCGCACGGCCGGATCGTCGTCCTGTCCTACCACTCGCTCGAGGACCGCATCGCCAAGCAGGCGCTGGCGCGGGGGGCGCACAGCCGCACCCCCGCCGGGATGCCGGTGGAGCGTCCCGAGGACGCGGCCTACCTGAGGCTCCTCACCCGTGGCGCCGAGGTCCCCTCGGAGGCCGAGCAGCACGCCAAC
Organism: Nostocoides sp. Soil756; assembly: GCF_001428065.1. Lineage (GTDB taxonomy): Bacteria > Actinomycetota > Actinomycetes > Actinomycetales > Dermatophilaceae > Phycicoccus. The sequence goes on along the minus strand of NZ_LMSE01000003.1, from coordinate 48,485 downwards.
CCCCGATCCGCCTCGGCCCGCCTCCGCGCCGCCGAACGCCTCCAGCCGAACGGAGCATCCGTATGAGCCAGACCGCCGCCCGCCCGCTGCAGCGACCGGCAGCCCGGCGCGCGAGTGCTCCCGCCCCGCGCTCACTGCGGGTCGTGGCACCGCCCGCCGCCGACGGCAACGGGCTGTTCATCGCGCTGTGCGTGGCGCTGGTCCTCGGCGGCTTCGTGGGCGTGCTGGTGCTCAACACGGCGATGGCCAAGGGGTCGTACACGATGCGCGACCTGCAGCGCCGTTCGGACCAGCTCACCGACACCCAGGACGACCTTCGCCACGCCCTCGACCGGGTCTCCGGGCCGGGCCCGCTGGCCCGCGAGGCGCGCGCCCTCGGGATGGTGCCGGCCACGACCGCGGCCTTCCTGCGGCTCTCCGACGGCAAGGTCCTCGGCGTGGCGTCGAAGGCCAAGGCCGACAGCCGCTTTAGCGTGGTCACGGAGTCGTCGTCGGGGGCCCGCCCGGCGCCGGCGACGCCGACCGGCACCCCCGCCGCGAGCCCGGCCACCACCGGGACCGCGACCCCGCCCGACCCGAAGACCGCAGCCACGACCAGCCCGACCCCGAGCCGCTGACCGCCCGCCCGACCCAGGACCCGGAGCACCTGTGACCCCACCGTCGTCCCAGCCCCCGACCGGCCGAGGCCGCCCGCGCGCGGCCGCCCGCCCCGCCGCCTCCGCGGTCCGGGGCAGCGCGCCGACCCGGACGGGCGCACCCCGCGCGGCCGGAGTCCGTCCCGGCGCCAGCCGCCCGGCTGAGGCCGGCGCGGCGTCGCGCGGTGCCGGGCGGGGCCGGGGTCCGGCCGGGGCACCTGCGGCAGCACGGGCAGCCGGGTCGGCAGGGGCAACAGGGGCAGCCGGGGCAGCGGGTCGTGGGAGCCGGGCCGCCGGCCCCGCCCCCCGTCGCCGGTCCGGCTCCGGCTCCGGAGGCGGGGGCGGGTCCGCCCGGGCTCCGCGCCGCCCCGACGTGCCGGGCGCCAGCCCGCGTCGCCGGATGCGGGCCCTGACCGTGGCTGTCATCTTCGTCCTCAGCATCTTCGGCGCCCAGCTCGTGCGCATCCAGGGCTTCGACGCCCGGGCCGTGGCCGCCGAGGCCGAGAGCCAGCGCCTCACGGCCCAGATCATCCCCGCCATGCGCGGACAGATCCTCTCGGCCGACGGCACGGTGCTGGCCTCCAGCGAGGAGCGCGAGGTGGTGGTGGCCGACCAGACCGCCGTCTGCACCTACGACACCGGCGAGAACACCTGTGCCCCGGAGACCTCCGCGGCCGCGGTGCTCGCCGCCGCCCAGAAGCTCTCGCCGCTCCTCGGCACGCCGACCTCGACCCTGGTCGAGCAGCTCACCGGCACCAGCCGCTACCGCATCCTCAGCAAGAACGTCACCCCGCTGACCTGGAACACGATCGCCGCCCTCGGCATCCCCGGCATCGCCCGCGACCGCCGTGAGACGCGCTCGGAGCGCACCTACCCCCAGGGCACCACCACGGCGGCCCTGGTGGGCTACGTCCTCGACAACGGCGACCCGGGCGGCGGTGTCGAGCTGATGGCCGACAAGGAGCTCCAGGGCACGCCCGGCAAGCAGACCTACGAGCGCGGGCGCGACGGCACCGCCATCCCCGCCGGCGAGAGCAGCATCACCCCGGCCGTCGACGGACGCGACGTCACCCTCACCATCAACTCCTCGCTGCAGTGGTACGCCCAGAACGCCCTCGCCCAGCGGATCAAGGAGACCAAGGCTGAGTCGGGCACGGTGGTCATCATGAACGCCAAGTCCGGCGACCTGCTGAGCGTGGCCTCCTACCCGACCTTCGACCCCAACGGCGACATCGGCCGCAAGGGTCTCCAGCTCGACAACAAGGCCTTCAGCGACGTCTTCGAACCGGGCTCGACCGCCAAGATCATGACGATGGCGGCCGCGTTGCAGGAGAAGACGGTCACCCCGCTCACGCCGGTGGTCATCCCCAACCGGCTGCAGCGCTACGACGAGAACTTCAAGGACAGCCACGAGCACCCGACCGAGTACCGCACCGTGGCCGGGACGCTGGCCGAGTCGAGCAACATCGGGACGATCCTGGTGTCCGAGACGCTGAAGTCGTCCACCCTGGAGCGCTACTTCCGGGCCTTCGGGCTCGGAAGGACCTCGGGCGTCGGCTACCCCGGCGAGTCGGCGGGTCTGCTGCCGCCGTCCGACACCTGGAGCGGCACCAAGCGCGCCACCGTGTCGTTCGGACAGGGCCTCTCGGTCACCGCCATCCAGGCGGCCTCGGTGTTCCAGACCATCGCCAACGGCGGCGTCCGGATGGACCCCCGCCTGGTCGAGAGCGTGCGCGCGGCCGACGGCTCGGTCCAGAAGGCCCCGGCCTCGAAGGGCTCCCGCGTGGTCTCGACGGCGACGGCCACCCAGGTCTCCCAGATGCTCGAGGGCGTGGTCAGCTCCGAGGGCACCGCCCCCGAGGCCGAGGTCCCCGGGTACCGCATCGCGGGCAAGACCGGCACCGCCGACCGCTACGACGCGAAGGTGGGCGGGTACTCGGGCCACACGGCGAGCTTCATCGGCTACGCGCCGGCCGACGACCCGCAGATCGTGGTGGCCGTCATCGTCCAGGACCCCACCTACCCCTACTTCGGCGGTTACGTGGCGGGACCGGTGTTCAAGGACATCACCACCTACGCGCTCCAGGAGCTGAAGATCCCGCCGACCGGTGCCGAGCCGCCCAGGGTGCAGACGGAGGTCGACCCCCGCAAGGCGCTGGCCGACCCCGCCACGCTGCGCAACGGCGTCAAGCACCCCAAGCGGTAGGGTCCTGCGAGTGGTGCCCCCTCGTCCGACCTCACCGCCGCGCACCCCGCTCCGGGAGGTCGCCGCCCTCCTCGGGGTCCCGGTCCCGCAGGCCGCCACCGCGGCCTCGCCCGACGTCACCGGCGTCACCGGCGTCACCGGCGTCACCCTCGACTCGCGCGCGGTGCTGCCCGGCGACCTGTACGCGGCGCTGCCCGGCGCCCGTGCCCACGGGGCCGACTTCGCCGCGGCCGCCGCGCGCTCCGGCGCGGTCGCCGTGCTCACCGACGACGACGGGGCCCGGCGGGTGCGGGCGGCCGCGGTCGACCTGCCGACCCTCGTCGTGCCCGACCCACGAGGGGTCCTCGGCCACGTCGCGGCGGCCGTCTACGGCACCGAGCCCACGCCGCTGCGGATGGTCGGGATCACCGGGACCAACGGCAAGACGACGACCGCGTACCTCGTGCACTCGGCCCTGACCGCGCTCGGTCGCCGGCCCGGGCTCATCGGCACCGTCGAGACCCGGATCGGCCAGGAGCGGGTGGAGAGCGTCCGCACCACGCCGGAGGCCCCCGAGCTGCACGCGCTGCTGGCCGTGATGGCCGAGCGCGGGCTCGACGGCTGCGTCATGGAGGTCTCGAGCCACGCCCTGGCCCAGCACCGGGTCGACGGCGCCGTCTACGACGTCGCGCTGTTCACCAACCTCAGCCAGGACCACCTCGACTTCCACGGCGACATGGAGAGCTACTTCGCCGCCAAGGCGATGCTCTTCACCCCCGAGCACTCGCGCCGCGCGGTCGTCTGCGTCGACGACGACTGGGGCCGGCGGCTGGCCACGGTGGCGACCGTGCCGGTGCAGACCCTCGCCACCGGCGGGGGGGCCGACTGGGTCGTGCACCCCGACGAGCGCGACGCTGCGGCCTTCGTCCTCACCGGCCCCGACGGCGTGCGCCTGGCCCTGCGCTCGAGCCTGCCGGGCGCCTTCAACGTCACGAACACCGCGATGGCGGCCGCGGTCCTGGTGGCCCTCGGCGAGGACCCCGTGGCCGTGGGGCGTGCCGTGCTGGTCGACCCCCACGTGCCGGGCCGGATGGAGCGGGTCCTCCGCGAGGGGGGCGGCGAGCAGCCGCTGGCCGTCGTCGACTACGCCCACACCCCCGACGCCATCGGCGCCGCGCTGCGGGCGCTGCGCCCCGACACCCGCGGCCGCCTGGTCTGCGTCACCGGCGCCGGGGGCGACCGCGACCGCGACAAGCGCCGGGCGATGGGCGCCGCCGCCGCCGAGGTCGCCGACCTGGTCGTGGTCACCGACGACAACCCGCGCTCGGAGGACCCCGCCGCCATCCGGGAGGCCGTCCTGGCCGGGGTGCAGGAGGTCCGGGCCGCCGGCCGTGAGGTCGAGGTCGTCGTCGTGGGGGACCGGCGCTGCGCCATCCGCGAGGCCGTGGCCGCCGTCTGGGACGAGGGGGCCGACGCCACCGTCGCCGTGGTCGGCAAGGGTCACGAACGCGGCCAGGACGTCGGGGGAGTGGTGCACCCCTTCGACGACCGCGACGAGCTGCGCGAGGCGCTGCGCCTCGCGGCCGGGGCGGTGACCCGGTGATCCCGCTGACCCTGGGTGAGGTCGCGACCATCACCGCCGGGCGGCTCGAGGGCGTCGACCCCGCCGCCCGTCTCCTCGCCGACGGCCCGGTCGTCACCGACTCCCGCGAGGCCGGGCCCGGCGGGCTGTACGTCGCCCGGGTCGGCGAGCACGCCGACGGCCACGACTTCGCCGCCTCGGCGTTGGCCGCCGGGGCCGTCGCCGCCGTCACCACCCGCGCGCTGCCGGGGCTGGCGTGCGTCGTCGTCGACGACACCCAGGAGGCGTTCGCGGCGCTGGCCCGCGCGGTGGTCGAGCGCTCGCCCGCGCTGGCCGTCATCGGCATCACCGGCTCGTCCGGCAAGACCAGCACCAAGGACCTGCTGGGCATCGTGCTGGAGGCCGCCGGCCCGACCGTGGCCCCCCAGGGGTCCTACAACTCCGAGGTCGGCGTCCCGCTGACCGTCTGCCGGGTGCGCCCCGACACCCGCTTCCTCGTCGTCGAGATGGGCGCCCGCGGGGTGGGGCACATCGCCTACCTCACCGCGATGGCACCGCCGCGCATCGGGGTGGTCCTCAACGTCGGCACCGCGCACATCGGCGAGTTCGGCTCCCGCGAGGCGATCGCCCGCGCCAAGTCCGAGCTGCCGGCGGCGCTCCCGGCGGGTGGGGTCGCCGTCCTCAACGCCGACGACCCCGCCGTGCGCGCCATGGCCGCCGTCACGGCGGCCCGCGTCGTGCTCGTGGGCGAGGCCGCCGACGCGCACGTGCGCGCCACGGCGGTCGAGCTCGACGACGCCGGGCGAGCCACCTTCACCCTGGTCACCCCGGGCGGCGAGGCTCCCGTGGCCCTGGGCCTGGTCGGGCGCCACCACGTCGCCAACGCCCTGGCGGTGGCCGCGGTGGCCCTCGAGCTGGGCCTGCCGCTCGCCGACGTCGCCGCCGCCCTCGGGGCCGCCCGCGCGGTCAGCCGGTGGCGGATGGAGGTCACCGAGCGGCCCGACGGTGTCACCGTGGTCAACGACGCCTACAACGCCAACCCAGGCTCGATGTCGGCCGCGCTGAGCGCCCTCGAGCGGATGGGTCGCGGCCGGCGCACCTGGGCCGTCCTGGGCACCATGCTCGAGCTGGGCTCGGAGTCCGACGCGCTGCACGCCGAGGTGGGGGCCGAGGCCGTGGCCCGCGGGGTCGACGAGCTCGTGGCGGTCGGCGCCCCGGCCCTGGCCACCGGCGCGCTGGCCGCCGGGGCGTCCGCCGAGGCCGGAGCGGGGACCCGTGCCCGCTGCGTGCCCGACGCGGACGCGGCCGAGCGCCTCCTGCGGGCCGAGCTCGAGCCCGGCGACGTGGCCCTGTTCAAGTCCAGCCGCGACGCCGGGCTACGGTGGCTCGGAGACCGAATGGCAGCACCCCCCACGGAGGACCCGTCGTGAAGGCCGTGCTCATCGCCGCCGTCGTGTCGCTGGTGCTCTCGCTGTTCGGCACGCCCGCCTTCATCCGCTACCTCGTGAAGCAGGGCTACGGCCAGTTCATCCGCGACGACGGCCCCACGTCGCACCACACCAAGCGAGGCACCCCCACGATGGGCGGCGCCGTCATCGTGCTCTCCTCGCTGGTGGCCTACGCGGTGGCGCACCTGGCCACCGGGCAGCTGCCGTCGGTCAGCGGCCTGCTCGTGCTCTTCCTCATGGCGGGGATGGGCGTGGTGGGCTTCCTCGACGACTACATCAAGATCAGCAAGCAGCGCAGCCTCGGCCTGCGCTCGCGCGAGAAGCTCGCCGGGCAGACCTTCGTGGCCGTGGTGTTCGCGGTGCTGGCCCTGCAGTTCCCCAACGAGTCCTTCCGCACCCCGGCCTCGACGTTCGTCTCGTTCGTGCGCGACACCCCGGTCAACCTCGCCTTCGCGGGGACCGTGGTGGGCGTCATCCTCTTCGTCATCTGGGCCAACGTCATCGTGGCCGGCACCTCCAACGGGGTGAACCTCACCGACGGTCTCGACGGCCTGGCCACCGGTGCCTCGGTGATGGTCTTCGCCTCCTACGTGCTGATCAGCATCTGGCAGTTCAACCAGAACTGCCAGTGGAACCCCGGCACCAAGTGCTACGAGGTCCGCGACCCGCACGACCTCGCCATCGTCGCCGCCTGCGGGATGGGCGCCTGCTTCGGCTTCCTGTGGTGGAACGCCTCGCCGGCCAAGATCTTCATGGGCGACACCGGCTCACTGGCCCTGGGCGGTGGCCTGGCCGGGCTGGCCATCCTCACCCGCACCGAGCTGCTCGTGGTGATCCTCGGCGGCCTGTTCGTCACCATCACCCTGTCGGTCATCATCCAGGTCGCCTCGTTCAAGGCCACCGGCAAACGGGTGTTCCGGATGGCGCCGCTGCAGCACCACTTCGAGCTCCTGGGCTGGCAGGAGGTCACGATCGTCATCCGGTTCTGGATCGTCGCCGGCCTCTTCGTGGCCCTGGGGCTCGGGCTCTTCTACGCCGAGTGGGTGGTGAGCGCGTGAGCGCCGGGGCCGCCCGGACCGAGACCCTGACCCACCGCGACGCCGACTGGGGCGGGCTGCGCGTGCTCGTCGCCGGCCTCGGGGTCAGCGGGTTCGCGGCCGCCGACGCCCTCCTCGAGCGGGGCGCCGTGGTCACGGTCGTCGATGCCGGCACGCCCGACGAGGGCTCGGCCCTGGGCGAGCGGGCCCGCATCCTCGACATCCTGGGCGCCACGCTGCGCCATGGCGAACAGGCCGTGACCGTCCTGCCCGACCCGTCGCCGGACCTGGTCGTCACCTCGCCCGGCTGGCGCCCCGACCAGCCGCTGCTGGTCGCCGCCGCGGCGGCCGGCGTCCCGGTGTGGGGGGAGGTCGAGCTCGCGTGGCGGATGCGCCCGCGTCAGGGCGCCGCGCCGTGGTTGACGGTGACCGGGACCAACGGCAAGACCACCACCGTGCAGATGCTGACCGCGATGCTGCGCGCCGCGGGCCTGCGGGCGTGCAGCGCCGGCAACGTGGGCACCCCAGTGCTCGAGGCCGTGCTCGACCCGCAGCCCTACGACGTCATCGCCGTCGAGCTCTCGAGCTTCCAGCTGCACTGGTCGCACTCGTTGGCCCCGCGGGCCTCGGCCTGCCTCAACATCGCCCCCGACCACGTCGACTGGCACGGCTCCCTCGAGGAGTACGCCCGGGCCAAGGGCCGCGTCTACACGAGCACCGAGGTCGCCTGCGTCTACAACGTGCAGGACGAGGCGACGATGCACCTGGTCGAGGACGCCGAGGTGCAGGAGGGATGCCGCGCCGTGGGCTTCACCCTGGGCACGCCCGGCCTCTCGCAGGTGGGGCTGGTCGACGACGTCCTGGCCGACCGGGCCTTCGTCGAGGAGCGGCGCACCGCGGCCGCCGAGCTGGGCACCCTCGACGACCTGCGCCCCGGCCCCGACGCGCCGCCGCCGGCGCCGCACCTGGTCGCCAACGCGCTGGCCGCCGCCGCGCTGGCCCGCGCCCACGGCGTGCCGCCGGCCGCCGTCCGCCAGGGCCTGCGCGACTTCGTGCCCGAGCCGCACCGCATCGCCGACCTCGGGGTCGTGCGGGGGCTGCGCTGGGTCGACGACTCCAAGGCCACCAACCCGCACGCCGCCGCCGCCAGCCTGGCCGCCTTCGAGCACGTGGTCTGGGTCGCCGGCGGCCTGCTCAAGGGCGCCGACGTCGAGGACCTGGTGCGCGAGGCCGCCGGCCGGCTGCGCGCGGTGGTCCTCATCGGGCGTGACCGTTCGGCCATTTCGCAGGCACTGGCCCGACACGCCCCCGATGTCCCCGTGGTCGACGTGGACCGTACCGACACTGGAGCCATGGACACGGTGGTGAACGAGGCGCTCGGCCTCGCCCTCGAGGGCGACGTGGTGCTGCTCGCCCCCGCCGCCGCGTCGATGGACATGTTCGCGAACTACGGTGCCCGCGGCGACGCCTTCTCTGCGGCGGTGCGGCGGCTCCTCGAACAGGGGTAGCCGTGACCAGCGCCACCGCCACCGAGCGTGGAAGCGCCGGCGCGCCCGCCCGGGTCCGCGCCTGGGCCCGCCGTCTCGACAGCCCCGTCGCCTCCTACTACCTGATCCTGTCGCTCACCGCGGCCCTGGTCGCCTTCGGGCTGATCATGGTGCTCTCGGCCAGCGCCATCGTCTCGCTCGACCGCACCAGCTCGGCGTACACGATCTTCACGACCCAGGCCGTCTACGCCGGCATCGGCGCCGTGGCCCTGCTCATCGCCTCCCGGGTGCGGGTGGCCGGCTGGAAGCGCCTGGCGCTGCCCGTGCTGTTCGCGGGCATCGCGCTGCAGCTGCTGGTCTTCTCGCCGTTGGGCTCGGACTTCCAGGGCAACCGCAACTGGGTCGCGCTCGGCCCGGTCACCATCCAGCCCTCCGAGACCATCAAGGTCGGCCTGGTCCTGGCCGGGGGCGCCATCCTGGCCAAGAAGCGGCGGCACCTGCGTTCCTTCGGGCACGTCCTGGTGCCCTACCTGGTGCCGCTGGTCGCGTTCGCGGTCGGTTCGGTCATCCTCGGCGGTGACCTCGGCACCGTCATCGTGCTCGGGGCCACGGTCGCGGGCGTGCTCTTCGCCGCCGGGATCCCGCTGCGCTGGTTCGCGATCGCCGGCATCCCGTTCGTGGGGATGGCCGTCGCCTTCGTCATCACCAGCCCCAACCGGCTCGGCCGCTTCGACGTCTGGCTCGGGCGCGACGTCGACCCCTTCGGCGCGGCTCGCCAGCCCATCCACGGGCGCTACGCCCTCGCCGACGGCGGCCTGCTCGGCCTCGGCCTCGGCCAGAGCCGCGAGAAGTGGGGGCTGCTCTCGGAGCCGCACAACGACTTCATCTTCGCCATCATCGGCGAGGAGCTCGGGCTGCCCGGCACCATTGCCATCCTGCTGCTCTTCGCGGGGCTGGCGATGGCCTGCTACCGCCTGGTCAGCCGGTCCGACGACTTCTTCGTCCGGGTCGCGACCGCCGGGATCATGACCTGGATCGTGGTACAGGCGCTGGTGAACATCGGCGCCGTCATCGGCCTGCTGCCCGTGATCGGCGTCCCGCTGCCGCTGGTGTCCTCCGGCGGCTCCTCGCTCATCACGACGATGGGCGCCCTCGGCATCCTGCTGTCGTTCGCCCGGCACGAGCCCGGGTGCGCCGAGGCGCTCTCGGCCCGCCCGTCCTCGCTGCGCCGCTCGATGGCCGTGGTCTCCGGTGCGGTGCGCCGGAGGAGCGGCTCGTGAGCGCTGCCGGGCCGCGGTCGGTGCTTCTCGCCGGCGGCGGTACCGCCGGTCACGTCTCGCCGCTGCTGGCCCTGGCCGACTGCCTGCGCCGCCGTGACCCCTCGGTCGACGTCGCCGCGCTGGGCACGGCCACCGGCCTCGAGGCCCGACTGGTGCCCGAGCGCGGCTACGCCCTGCACGAGGTCCCGCGGGTGCCGTTCCCGCGCCGTCCGGACGCCGCCGCCTTGCGCCTGCCCGGCGCGCTGCGCGGCGCCGTCGCGGCCGCCGAGCGGGCCATCGAGGCCACGGGGGCCGAGGTCGTGGTGGGGTTCGGTGGGTTCGTGGCGTCCCCGGCCTACCTGGCCGCTCGCCGCCGCCGCATCCCGGTGGTCGTGCACGAGCAGAACGCGCGCCCCGGGCTGGCCAACCGCCTCGGCGCGCGGATCGCCGCGCGGGTGGCGGTCACCTTCCCCGGCACCCCGCTGCGCGGCGCCGTCGTCACCGGCATGCCGCTGCGACGCGAGATCGCGACCCTCGACCGCGCGGCCCGTCGCGACGAGGCACGGGCCCACTTCGGCCTCGACGACCGCCCCACCCTCCTGGTCACCGGCGGCTCCCTCGGCGCCCAGCGGCTCAACGCCGCCTTCGCCGGAGCCGCGGGCCCGCTCACCGACGCCGGGGTGCAGGTCCTGCACGTCACCGGCGCCGGCAAGCGTCTCGAGCCCGGCACCGAGCGCCCCGGCTACCGGACCCTCGAGTACTGCGACCGGATGGACCTCGCCTACGCCGCCGCCGACCTGGCCGTGGTCCGGGCCGGCGCCAACACCGTCTGCGAGCTGAGCGCGGTGGGGCTGCCGGGGATCTACGTGCCGCTGCCGGTGGGGAACGGCGAGCAGCGCCTCAACGCCGCCACCGTGGTCACCGCCGGTGGGGGGGTGCTGGTCGACGACGCCGGCGTCGACTCCGCCTGGGTGCGCACGGTCGTCGTCCCGCTGGTCCTGGACGGGCCGCGCCTGGAGTCGATGTCGAGCGCCGCCTCCTCGGAGGGGCGGCGCGACGGCGACGAGCTGCTCGCCGACCTGGTCACCGCGGCCCTCGGGGGGCGCTGATGGTGTCGGTCACCAACCCGCGCTTCGACCTCACCGCCCCGGTCCCCGCCTGGGACGAGCTGGGCGCCGTCCACCTCCTGGCCATCGGCGGGGCCGGGATGTCGGCCGTGGCGCGGCTGCTGCTGGCGCGCGGGGTGCCCGTCAGCGGCTCCGACGCCGCCGACACCCCCGTGCTGGCCGCGCTGCGCGACGCGGGGGCCCGGGTCCACCTCGGCCACGACGCCGCGCACCTCGAGGGCGTCGACACCCTGGTGGTCAGCTCGGCCGTGCGCGAGGACAACCCCGAGCTCGCCGCCGCCCGCGAGCGCGGGCTGCGGGTCCTGCACCGCTCGCAGGCGCTGGCGTCGCTGCTGCCGGGCACCCGCGCGGTCGCGGTCGCGGGGGCCAACGGCAAGACGACCACCACCTCGATGCTGGCCGTCGCGCTCACCCACGCGGGGGCCGACCCGTCGTTCGCGAGCGGGGGAGAGGTGGCCCAGCTCGGCACCAACGCGGCGCTCGGCGCGGGCCCCGCGTTCGTCGTCGAGGCCGACGAGAGCGACGGCAGCTTCGTCGTCTACCACCCGGAGATCGCCGTCGTCACCAACGTCCAGCCCGACCACCTCGACTTCTACGGCACCGCCGAGGCGGTGGCCGCCGCCTACGCGGAGTTCGCCGGGACCGTGCGCGAGGGCGGCCTGCTCGTGGCGTGCTGGGACGACCCCGGGTCGCGGGCCGTGGCCGAGGCCCAGCGGGCTGCCGGCCGGCGCGTGCTCACCTACGGTGCCGACGAGGGCGCCGACCTGCGCCTCCTCGAGACCGTCCCCGACGGCCTCGGGAGCCGGTCGCGGGTGCGGACGCCCGACGGCGCCGAGCACGCGCTCGTGCTCGCCGTGCCCGGGCCCCACAACGTCGCCAACGCCTGCGCCGCCCTGCTCGTGGCCGTGGCGGGCCTGGGCGTCGACACCTCCGACGTGCTGGCCGGGCTGGCGTCCTTCACCGGTGCCCGTCGTCGCTTCGAGGTGCGCGGCGAGGTCGGGGGGGTCACGGTCGTCGACGACTACGCCCACAACCCGGCCAAGGTCGCGGCCGTGGTCTCGACCGCCGCCGTCCACGTGGCCCGCTCGGGGCGGGGGAGCCTGCGGGTGGTCTTCCAGCCCCACCTCTACAGCCGCACCCGCGACTTCGCGGCCGGGTTCGCCGCGGCCCTGGCGCCCGCCGCGCACGTCGTCCTGCTCGACGTGTACGGCGCCCGCGAGGACCCCCTCGAGGGCGTCACCTCGGCCCTGGTCGGCGAGCCACTGCTGGCCCTGCCGGGCGAGCGCCGCGTCGAGGTCGGGCTCACCCGCGAGCAGGCCGTGGCCCACCTGGTCGCCGCCGCCGAGCCGGGCGACCTCGTCCTCACCGTCGGGGCCGGCGACGTCACCGCCCTGGCCCCGCAGATCGTCGACGCGCTCACGGCGCGGCGGCCGCGGGAGACGGGGGACCCGCGGTGAGCAGCACCACGCGCGCCCGGCGTCCCTCCGGCCTGGAGTCCTCGGCCACCCGGTTCCGCGACCGCGCCATCGCCCGCCGTCGCCGGCCCTGGCGCCGCGCCGCCGGCGCGCTCGTCACCGCCGCGCTGGTCGCCGGTGTCGTCTACGTCGGGGGCTGGACCGACGTCCTCGGCGTCCACGACATCGAGGTCACCGGGGTCTCCGGTGCCGAGGCGGCCGCCGTCGAGAAGCTGGTCAGCGTCCCGCTCGGCACCCCGCTGGTCCGCGTCGACACCGACGCCGTCGAGGCCGAGGTCCGCCAGCGGGTGACGGTGGCCGAGGTCTCGGTCCGGCGCCAGTGGCCGCGCACCCTGCATGTCGAGGTCGTCCCCCGCCGCGCGGCCATCGTGGTGAAGAACCCTCAGGGTCGACTCCAGGTCGTGGATGCCACCGGCGTCGCCTTCGGCACGGTGCGGGCCGCGCCCGCCGGCGTGCCGCTGGTGACGGCCGTCGGCTCCCGGGCCACCAGCCCCGAGGCGCTGCACGCAGCCCTGGGCTTCCTCGACGCCCTGCCCGACGACCTCGAGAAGAAGGTCACCGCCGTCACCGTGTCCTCGGCCGACCTCGTAACCTTCCGGATGGGCGCGCGGACCGTGGTGTGGGGCGGGGCGCGGGACGGCGAGAAGAAGGTGCGCGTCCTGCGGGTGCTGCTGACCACCAAGGCCAAGGTCATCGACGTCAGCGCCCCGGACACCCCGGTGACCCGCTGATACTCGTGTGACCAGAGGGTCCTCTGGGGCGGTTGGGACTTCTGGCCGCCGACGTGGGAGGATTTGCCCTCCGGGATGTCGCGACACGCCCCGACGGAGGGGTGCGTCGGCCACGGCGGGGACGTAGCGTCGTCCCTCGACAGACCGTGACCGAACCGTAACCGTCGACCTGAGGTCGAGACTCAACCCGGTCGCACCCACCGCCCTGATCCTCGTTGGAAGGCCCGAACCGTGGCAGCACCCCAGAACTACCTCGCCGTCATCAAGGTCGTCGGCATCGGCGGCGGCGGTGTCAACGCCATCAACCGGATGATCGAGGTCGGCCTCAAGGGCGTCGAGTTCATCGCGGTCAACACCGATGCCCAGGCCCTGCTCATGAGCGACGCCGACGTCAAGCTCGACGTCGGCCGCGAGCTCACCCGCGGGCTCGGCGCCGGCGCCGACCCCGAGGTCGGCAAGAAGGCCGCCGAGGACCACGCCGAGGAGATCGAGGAGGTCCTCAAGGGGGCCGACATGGTCTTCGTCACCGCCGGCGAGGGCGGCGGCACCGGCACCGGCGGCGCGCCCGTCGTGGCCCGCATCGCGAAGGGGCTGGGCGCCCTGACGATCGGCGTCGTGACCCGCCCGTTCACCTTCGAGGGCCGCCGGCGCGCCAACCAGGCCGAGTCCGGGATCGCCGCGCTGCGCGAGGAGGTCGACACCCTCATCGTCATCCCCAACGACCGGCTGCTCTCGATCAGCGACCGCGGTGTCTCGATGCTCGACGCGTTCCGCAGCGCCGACCAGGTGCTGCTCTCGGGTGTCCAGGGCATCACCGACCTCATCACCACCCCGGGCCTGATCAACCTCGACTTCGCCGACGTCAAGTCGGTCATGCAGGGCGCCGGTTCGGCCCTCATGGGCATCGGCTCGGCCCGCGGCGAGGACCGCGCCGTGCAGGCGGCCGAGCTCGCCATCTCGAGCCCGCTGCTCGAGGCCAGCATCGACGGCGCGCACGGGGTGCTGCTCTCCATCCAGGGCGGCAGCGACCTCGGCCTCTTCGAGATCAACGAGGCCGCCCGCCTGGTGCAGGAGGCCGCGCACCCCGAGGCCAACATCATCTTCGGTGCGGTCATCGACGACGCGCTCGGCGACGAGGTGCGGGTCACCGTCATCGCGGCCGGCTTCGACGGCGGCGCCCCACAGCACCGCGCCGACAGCCGCGCCCTGGGCACCATCTCGGGCCGCCCGGTCCCGCCGGCCGTGGCGCCGTCCGCACCCAGCGCACCGTCGACGCCCGGGGCCCCGCCGAGCCCGGGCGCCGCCGCTCCCGTCGTCCCGGGCTCCGAGGCTCCGGCCCCGACCTACGCGGCGCCGCCCGCTCCGGCTCCGTCCGAGTACCGGCCCGAGCCGGTGGCGGCCCCCCGCCCACAGCCCGACGAGGACGCTCCGGTGCGCACCGAGCGCGAGTCGACCCCCGCCGAGCCGGTGCGCCAGCAGCCGCCGCGCACGGTCACCTTCGACAACGACGACGACCTCGACGTCCCCGACTTCCTCAAGTAGGGCCACGCCGAGCGGGCGGGGGTGGGGCCGGACTCCGGCGCCACCCCCGCCCCCGCATTTCGGGGTGACCCCGAAATGTCAGCCTCACCCCGGTTCCGTTCCGGGGGGAGGCTGACGAACCGGGGTGTGGGCCTGCGCTCCGGCGCGTCTACGGTGGGGGCGTGTTCATCTGGGACGAGACCAGCGCCGGTGCGCGCCGCGCCGTCACCGGGCGGGCGGGCGGGGTCAGCACCGGCGAGCGCGCCGGGCTCAACCTCGGCGGCCACGTCGGTGACGACCCCGACGCCGTGGCCGAGAACCGCCGGCGTCTCTCGGCCGCTCTCGGCCGGCCGGTCGCCTACATGTCGCAGTGCCACGGGGCCGAGGTCGCGCTCGTCGATGCCGTCCCGGAGGTCGCCCCCGAGTGCGACGCGCTCGTCACCACCGCACCCGACCTGGCCCTTGCCGTGCTCGTGGCCGACTGCGTGCCGCTGCTGCTCGCCGGCGATGGCGTGGTCGCCGCGGTGCACGCCGGGCGCCCGGGCCTGATGGCGGGCGTCGTGCCCGCCGCCGTGGCCGCCCTGCGCGACCTCGGGGCGACCCGCATCGACGCCGTGGTCGGGCCGTCGGTGTGCGGACGCTGTTACGAGGTCCCGGCCGGGATGCGCGCCGACGTCGCGGCCGCGCATCCGATCAGTGCCGCGGTCACGTGGTCGGGCACCCCCGCGGTGGATGTCGCGGCCGGGGTCGTCGAGCAGCTGCGCGGGCTGGACGTCGCGGTGCGCTGGGTTCCGGGCTGCACCAAGGAGCGCGACGACCTCTACTCCTACCGGGGCGCCCGCACGACCGGGCGGTTCGCGGGCGTCGTGCACCGGGTGGCGCGATGAGCGCCCGCGGGGCCGAGCTCGCCGACCGGCTGGCCGCGGTCCGGGCCCGCATCGAGGACGCCCGGGTGGCCGCCGGTCGCGACGACACCCCCACCCTGGTCGTCGTCACGAAGTTCTTCCCCGGCAGCGACGTCGACCTGCTCACCGGGCTCGGGGTCACCGACATCGGCGAGAGCCGCGACCAGGAGGCGGCCGAGAAGGTCGCCGGTCTGGCCGACCGCGAGGCCCTGACGGTGCACTTCATCGGCCAGGTGCAGACCAACAAGGCCGGCTCGGTCGCCCGCTACGCCGACGTCGTGCACTCCCTCGACCGCGCCAAGCTGGCCCGGGCGCTCGACCGCGGCGCCGAGCGCGCCGGACGCACCCTCGACGTCCTGCTCCAGGTCGGGCTCGACACGACGGGGGAGCGCGGCGGCGTGGCTCCCGAGGACCTGGCGTCGCTGGCCGACACCGTCGCCGGGCTCGAGCACCTGCGGCTGCGCGGGGTGATGGCCGTCGCGCCCCGCGAGGGCGCGCCCCGGCCGGCCTTCACGCGGCTGCGCGCCCTCGCCGAGGGCCTGCGGGCCGAGCACCCCGAGGCCACCTGGGTCTCGGCCGGGATGAGTGCCGACCTCGAGGACGCGGTGGCCGAGGGTGCGACACACCTGCGTGTCGGCTCGGCAATCCTCGGAACTCGTGAGTCACACCGGTAACTTCGGTCACGACGCACGGCACCGGAAGGCGGAGCCGACGACCGAGGAGTACGTGATGGCTGGCGCACTGCGCAAGACGATGGTCTACCTTGGCCTCGCCGAGGACCAGGGCCACTACGACGACGAGTACTACGAGGGCTACGACGAGCAGCCCGAGGTCGCCGACCGCACCGAGCACCGTGGCGCCGAGGTCACGCCACTGCCCACCCGCCGCCCCGTCGCCGAGGTCGTGCGCAGCCACGACGTCGGCGGAGTCTCGCGGATCACCACGATCCACCCGCGGACCTACAACGAGGCCAAGGTCATCGGCGAGAACTTCCGTGACGGCGTGCCGGTCATCATGAACCTCACCGACATGAGCGACTCCGACGCCAAGCGTCTCGTCGACTTCGCCGCGGGTCTGGTCTTCGGCCTGCACGGCAGCATCGAGCGGGTCACGTCCAAGGTCTTCCTCCTCTCGCCCGAGACCGTCGAGGTCAACGCCGAGGAGGGCCCGGTCGCCGCCGGCGGTCGAGCGGTCTTCAACCAGAGCTGACCGGTTCGGCCCCCGCCCCGTCGACCGCGCGGGGCCATGGGCCACACTCGTACCCATGAGGTCGATCTTCGCCGTCCTGGCCTTCGTGGTCTTCCTGTACCTCGTCGTCCTCATCGGCCGCGTCGTCTTCGACTGGATCCGGATCTTCGCCCGCGACTGGCGTCCCCGCGGACCGGTGCTGCTGGTGGCCGAGCCCGTCTACACCCTCACCGAGCCGCCGTTGCGCGCGCTGCGCCGCGTCATCCCCCCGCTGCGCCTGGGGGCGGCCAGCATCGACCTGTCGTTCATGGTCCTGTTCTTCGGGGTGATCATCCTCCAGGCGGTCCTGAACTCGCTCGCCGCGTGAGGGGTCGCCAGGTCACGGGGGTACACACCTGTCACGTGGGCCCCGTCATCGCGTAGTCTGTGCCGAACCCGGAGGTGGCGTCCGCCGTCCCCCGGGCCCGTCCCGTGACCGACCGGCCACCAGGAGTTGCACATGGCTCTCACGCCCGAGGACGTCCTCAACAAGACGTTCACCCAGACCCAGTTCCGCCGTGGGTACGACGAGCGCGAGGTCGACGACTTCCTCGACGACATCGTCGCCGAGATGCGCCGGATGTCCAAGGAGTCCGACGACCTGCGCGGCGAGCTCGGCGCCGGCCGGGGGATGGCCCCGGCGGCCGCCCGCGCCGACTCCGACGCGACCCGCGAGCTCGAGGAGCTGCGCTCGAAGAACGCCACCCTCGCCGCCCGCGTCGCCGAGCTCGAGGGCACCCGCAGCGAGCTGACAGCCCGCCTCGGCGAGTTCGAGAGCTCCAGCGGCGACCACGACGCCCGCGCCGCCGAGCTGCAGGGCACCGTCAGCCAGATGGAGCAGCGCAACCGCGAGCTCGAGCAGCAGGCCGCCTCCCTGCAGCAGCAGCTCGAGGAGCTGCGCGGCACCAGCGGCGACTCCGACGCCCGCGTCACCAACGCCGAGCGCCGTGCCACCGAGCTCGAGCACCACGCCACCCAGATCGAGCGCCACGCCAACGGGCTCGAGGAGCGGATCCGCGAGCTCGAGGCCGAGCTGGCGCGGGCCCGCGAGGAGGCCACCGCGGCCGCCGGGGAGCGCGACCAGCACGCCGCCGCCCTCACCGCCGCCCGCGACCAGTCCGGGGCCGAGACCGACGAGCGCGTCGGCATCCTCGAGGCTCGGCTGCAGGAGGCCGAGGAGCGCGCGCAGCTCGCCGAGCAGCAGGTCCAGGACGCGCAGGCCCGGGTGCAGGACGCCGAGGCCCGCGCCCAGCAGGCCGAACAGCGTGCGGCCGAGCAGCAGAACGCCGACGGTGGTGTCGGTGCCGCCGCTCTGGCCGGAGCCGGTGGGGGCGCCAGCGCCGCGGGGGTCATCGCTCTCGCGCAGCGTCTGCACGACGAGCACGTCGCGGCCGGTGAGGCCAAGCGCGACGAGCTGGTCTCGGAGGGGCAGCGCAAGCACGACGAGCTGCTCGGCACCGCCCAGCGCAAGCACGAGGAGCTCATCACCACCGCTCAGGCCCGCTTCGAGGAGCTGGTGTCCTCCGGGCAGGCCCGCCACGACGAGCTGATCTCGACCGGCGAGGCCCAGCACGAGGAGCTCGTCAGCACGGCCACGGCCCAGCGCGACGAGATGATCGGAACGGCCACGACCCAGCGCGACGAGATGCTCACCGAGGCGCGTGAGCGCTCCACCGGCATGGTGGCCGAGGCCCAGCAGAAGAAGGCCTCGATCCTCGAGGAGCTCGGCCGCGAGCGCGGTCTGCTCGAGCGCAAGATCGAGGAGCTGCGCGGGTTCGAGCGCGACTACCGCAGCCGTCTGCACGAGTACATCCAGGCCCAGCTGGCCGACCTCAAGAACGTCGGCGGCGACGACGACGAGGCCGCCGAGCCGGCCGAGGCACCGCAGCACGAGCACCAGGGCTGACGCCCGACATCGCGAGGAAGGGTCCGGGGACGTTCCCGGGCCCTTCCTCGTCGGTCGGCCGGGCGGGCCCGGGTACCCACCCGATGTCCCGTTCGGCCCGTTGACCTCGTATCCTCCTCGCACGGCGCGCCGCACGGGCCCGCCGCCACACCCCGGAAGGGTTACCCGCAATGGTTGTCAAGCGCGCGATGGACGCGGCGAAGAAGACGACGGCCGCGGCTGCGTCCTCGGCCCGACGAGCGGTCACCCGAAGCGGCGGCAGCAAGGCCGCCGAGCCGGCCACGAAGGCCTCCGCCCCGAAGAAGGCATCGACGGCGAAGGCGGCTCCA
>NZ_LMSE01000003.1:915-29557 GCF_001428065.1 Nostocoides sp. Soil756 | reverse complement strand
AGAAGGCCTCGACGGCCAAGGCGGCTCCGGCGAAGAAGGCCTCGACGGCCAAGGCGGCTCCGGCGAAGAAGGCCTCCACGGCCAAGCCCACGCGCTCGGCCGCTCCCGGCTCGCTGCCGGTCCGCGAGGGTGAGTCGAAGTGGACCGCGGCCGAGGTCCGCGAGGTGCGGGCCGAGCTCGAGGGCGACATCGCCCACCTGCGCGACGAGCTCGAGCACGCCCAGAGCGACCTGGTCGACCTGATGCGCGACTCCGGCGACGGGGCCGGCGACGACCAGGCCGATGCGGGGGCCAAGACCTACGAGCGCGAGCAGGAGATCTCCCTCGCGAACAACGCCCGCGAGATGCTCGAGCAGACCGAGCACGCCCTCGCGCGCCTGGATGACGGGACGTACGGGACGTGCGAGTCGTGCGGCAACCCGATCGGCAAGCTCCGGCTCCAGGCGGCGCCGCGTGCGACGCTGTGCATGCCGTGCAAGACCAAGGAAGAGCGCCGCTGACGCGCGCCGAGCCCTCGCCGACGCCGACCGCACCCCCGCGGGCGGCCCGGCGGGGTCTGCGTACCCGGCTGGCGCTCGTGGCCCTCGTCGTCCTGGTCCTCGACCAGGCCACCAAGGCGTGGGCGCTGGCGGCGCTGACGCCCGGGGAGCCGGTCGACCTCATCGGCTCGGCCATCCGGCTCAACCTCATCCGTAACGCGGGGGCGGCCTTCTCCCTCGGCGACGGCTCGACCTGGGTGCTGACCCTGGTCTCGCTGGCGATCCTGGTCGGTGTCGTCATCGGGGCCCGGCGGGTCGCCAACACCCCCTGGGCGCTCTCGCTGGGGCTGCTGCTCGGTGGCGCCGTCGGCAACCTCGTCGACCGGTTCGCCCGCGAGCCCGGCCCGGGGCGCGGCCACGTCGTCGACTTCATCGACTACTTCGGCTTCTTCATCGGCAACGTCGCCGACATCGCCATCGTCGTGGCGGCCGGCGTCATCATGGTCCTGGCGCAGCGCGGGATCTCGGTCGGGGCCCCCGTGCACCATCCCGAGCACGCCGATGGCTGACCAGCGCAGCTTCCTGGTCCCCGAGGGCCTCGAGGGCGAGCGGGTGGATGCCGCCATCGCCCGCCTCTTCGGCCTCTCGCGTACCCGGGCCGCCGACCTCGCCGCCGCCGGCGAGGTCAGCGTCAACGCCGTCGTCGTGGGCAAGAGCCACCGGGTCAGCGGCGGCGACCTGCTCGAGGTGACCATCCCCAGCGGGCCGGCTGCCGTGCTCGAGGTCGTCGCCGAGCCCGTCCCGGGCATGCGCGTCGTCCACGACGACGACGACATCGTGGTGGTCGACAAGCCGGTGGGGGTCGCGGCCCACCCGAGCGTCGGCTGGACCGGCCCCAACGTGCTGGCGGGCCTGAAGGCCGCCGGCTACCGCATCTCGACCAGCGGGGCCAGCGAGCGCCAGGGCATCGTCTCGCGCCTCGACGTGGGCACCTCGGGCCTGATGGTGGTCTGCAAGAGCGAGCGCGGCTACTCCGTCCTCAAGCGCGCCTTCAAGGAGCGTCGGGTCGAGAAGACCTACCACGCGCTGGTGCAGGGTCTGCCCGACCCGCTGGTCGGCACCATCGACGCCCCCATCGGGCGCCACCCCGGCCACGACTACAAGTTCGCGGTGATGGACTCCGGCAAGCACGCCGTGACGCACTACGAGCTGATCGAGGCCTTCCGGCACGCGAGCCTGCTGAGCATCCGGCTCGAGACCGGCCGCACCCACCAGATCCGGGTGCACATGGCGGCCGTGCGCCACCCCTGCGTCGGCGACCCCACGTACGGCGCGGACCCCACCCTGGCGGCCCGGCTCGGCCTCGAGCGGCAGTGGCTGCACGCCGTGGGGCTGGGCTTCGAGCACCCCGGATCGGGGGAGTGGGTGACCTTCGAGAGCGGCTACCCGGCCGACCTCCAGGGCGCCCTCGACCGCCTCTGACGTGACGCCGGAGGGGGCGGGCGCGACACGGTCGGCGACACGCCCGAGGGTGTCCCCGGGCCGACCTAGGATGGTCGGCGATGTCCTCCCCGACCGCCCCGAGCCCGAGCCCGTCGCCCCCCGCGAAGGGCTCCGACCAGTTCGTGCACCTGCACGTGCACACCGAGTACTCGATGCTCGACGGCGCCGCCCGCATCGGTGACCTCTTCACCCGCGCCGCCGAGCTGGGGATGCCCGCGCTGGCCACCACCGACCACGGCTACGTCTTCGGTGCCTACGAGTTCTGGAAGAAGGCCCAGGGCACCGGCGTCAAGCCGATCATCGGCGTCGAGGCCTACGTCACCCCCGGCACGCACCGCACCGACAAGACCCGCGTCAAGTGGGGCGACGAGCGCACCCGCCCCGGCGACGACGTCTCCGGCTCGGGCGCCTACACCCACATGACGCTGCTGGCCCGCGACAACACCGGCCTGCACAACCTCTTCCGGATGGACTCCCAGGCCTCGCTCGACCAGGTCTACGCCAAGTGGCCGCGCGTCGACCGCGAGCTGCTCGACCAGTACGGCAAGGGCCTGATCGCCACCACCGGCTGCCCCTCGGGCGAGGTGCAGACCCGCATCCGGCTCGGCCAGTACGACCTGGCCAAGCAGGCCGCCTCCGACCTGCGCGACATCTTCGGATCCGAGAACTTCTTCTGCGAGCTGATGGACCACGGGCTCGACATCGAGCGCCGCGTCCAGCAGGACCTGCTGCGGATCGCCCGCGAGCTCGGGCTGCCGCTGGTGGCCACCAACGACCTGCACTACACCGGCCCCGAGGACGCCAAGGCCCACGGCGCCCTGCTGTGCGTGCAGTCCGGCTCGACGATGATGGACCCGGGCCGGTTCAAGTTCGACGCCGACGACTTCTACCTCAAGTCCGCCGCCGAGATGCGCCACACCTGGCGCGAGCTGCCCGAGGCGTGCGACAACACCCTGCTCATCGCCGAGATGTGCGAGATCTCCTTCACCGAGGGCGAGGGGCGCTTCATGCCGCGCTTCCCGTGCCCGCCCGGCGAGAACGAGGAGAGCTGGTTCGTCAAGGAGGTCCAGCGCGGCCTGCGCGAGCGCTTCCCCGAGGGCATCCCCGCCTACGCCCAGCGCCAGGCCGAGTACGAGACCGAGGTCATCGTCTCGAAGGGCTACCCGGGGTACTTCCTCGTCGTCGCCGACTTCATCACCTGGGCCAAGGAGAACGGCATCCGGGTGGGCCCGGGCCGTGGCTCGGGCGCCGGCTCGATGTGCGCCTACGCCATGAAGATCACCGACCTCGACCCCGTGCCGCACGGCCTGATCTTCGAGCGCTTCCTCAACCCCGAACGCGCCTCGATGCCCGACTTCGACGTCGACTTCGACGAGCGCCGGCGCGGTGAGGTCATCCGCTACGTCACCGAGAAGTACGGCTCCGAGCGGGTCGCGCAGATCGTCACCTACGGCACCATCAAGGCCAAGCAGGCCGTCAAGGACTCGGCCCGCGTCATGGGACACCCGTTCTCCGTCGGCGAGCAGCTGACCAAGGCGATGCCGCCCGACGTCATGGGCAAGGGCGTGCCGCTCTCGGGCATCTACGACCCCGAGCACCCCCGCTACGGCGAGGGCAAGGAGTTCCGCGACCTCGTCGCGCAGGAGCAGTACCTCCAGGAGGTCGTCGAGACGGCCAAGGGCCTCGAGGGGCTCAAGCGCCAGTGGGGCGTGCACGCCGCCGGCGTCATCATGAGCAGCGAGCCGCTGATCGACGTCATCCCGATCATGCGGCGCCTGCAGGACGGCCAGGTCATCACCCAGTTCGACTACCCGACCTGCGAGTCGCTCGGGCTGGTCAAGATGGACTTCCTGGGGCTGCGCAACCTCACCATCCTCGACGACGCGATCGCCAACGTGCAGGCCAACCGGGGCGAGGACATCGACCTCGACGCCCTCTCGAAGGACATGACCGACCAGGCCACCTACGAGCTGCTCGGCCGCGGCGACACCCTCGGGGTCTTCCAGCTCGACGGCGGCGGGATGCGCACCCTGCTCAAGCTCATGCAGCCCGACAACTTCGAGGACATCTCGGCGGCCCTGGCGCTCTACCGGCCCGGGCCCATGGGCGTCAACGCGCACACCAACTTCGCCCTGCGCAAGAACGGCAAGCAGGAGCTCATCCCGCTCGACCCCCAGCTCAAGGGCAAGCTGCAGCCCGAGATGGTCGAGGCCCTCGAGCCCATCCTCGGCACCACCTACGGCCTGGTCATCTACCAGGAGCAGGTCATGGAGATCGCGCAGAAGCTGGCGGGGTACACCCTCGGCAGCGCCGACCTCCTGCGCCGCGCGATGGGCAAGAAGAAGAAGGAGGTCCTCGACAAGGAGTACGGGCCGTTCTCCGACGGGATGAAGGCCAACGGCTTCACCGAGGCCTCGGTGGCCGCCCTCTGGGGCGTGCTGGTGCCGTTCTCCGACTACGCCTTCAACAAGGCCCACACGGCCGCCTACGGCCTGGTCTCGTACTGGACGGCCTACCTCAAGGCCAACTACCCGGCCGAGTACATGGCCGCGCTGCTCACCAGCGTGGGCGACGACAAGGACAAGTCGGCCCTCTACCTCGGCGAGTGCCGGCGGATGGGCATCAAGGTCCTCCCGCCCGACGTCAACGACTCGGTCGGCCAGTTCGCGGCCGTCGGCACCGACATCCGCTTCGGCCTGAACGCCATCCGCAACGTCGGGCACAACGTCGTCGAGGCCATCGTCGCCGCGCGCGAGGAGAAGGGCCGCTTCACCTCCTTCCGCGACTTCATGTCCAAGGTCCCGGCCGTGGTCTGCAACAAGCGCACCATCGAGTCGCTCATCAAGGGCGGTGCCTTCGACGGCCTGGCCGAGACCCGGATGGGCCTGGTGCGGGTGCACGAGGAGTACGTCGACGCGTTCGTCGCGGTCAAGCGCCAGGAGGCCATCGGGCAGGACAGCCTCTTCGGCTCCTTCGGCGACGACGGCGGCGCGGGCTCCTCCGGCGGGGACCTCATGGGGCTGGCCCCGGTGCCGGGCGTCGAGTGGGACAAGTCGACCCTGCTCTCCTTCGAGCGCGAGATGCTCGGGCTCTACGTCTCCGACCACCCCCTGCTGGGGGTCGAGCACGTGCTGGCGGCCCACGCCGACACCCAGATCGCGGCGCTCACCGCCGACGAGGGCGGCCGCCCCGAGGGCTCGATGGTCACCATCGCCGGGCTGATCACCGGGCTGCAGGTCAAGCGCACCAAGAAGGGCGACCTCTGGGCCATCGCGACCCTCGAGGACCTGGCCGGCTCCATCGAGTGCCTGTTCTTCCCCAGCAGCTACATGACGGTGTCCGGGATGCTCCAGCAGGACCAGATCGCCGTCGTGCGCGGCAAGATCAACCGGCGCGACGACTCGGTCTCGATCTACGCCCAGGAGCTCACCCTGCCCGACATCAGCGACGGCCCCCGTGGCCCGGTGGTGGTGTCGATGGAGACCGTGCGCGCCACCACCGAGCGCATCGAGGAGCTGAAGTCGGTCCTCACCAACCACCCGGGGACCACCGAGGTGCACCTGCGCCTGCTCAAGCCCGGGCGCTCGGTCGAGATCCGGCTCGACCCGGCCTACCGGGTCAGTGCCGACGAGGCGCTCTTCGGCGATCTCAAGGTGCTCCTCGGCCCCCGCTGCCTCTCCTGAGCAGCGGGTCGGGCATCCGGGTCGGGCGTCCACCCGGTGAACTCGGGATGACCGCTGCGATTCGGCCGGTTCCGTCCCTCCTGCTCGCCTGAGAACTCCCTTAGGGTTGGCCCGCCTGACCACATCCCAGGGAGACAACCATCATGAGAACCACGCACCGACGCGCGGTCGGCACCAGCCTCGCCGCCCTCGCGCTCGCGGCCTTCGCGGCGGGCACCCCCGCCGCCATGGCCCACGAACAGCACGGAAAGCCCACGGACCGCGGCCACGGTCGCCTCCAGACCGTGCAGCTGCTCTCGTTCAACGACTACCACGGCCATCTCGAGGCCACCGACGGGCCCCTGAAGGACACGCTCGACCCGAGCCAGACCCCCGCCGGGGGTGCCGAGCACCTGGCCACGGCGCTCTCCGAGCTGCGCAAGCAGGCTCCGAAGGGCCGCACCCTGACCGTCGCGGCCGGTGACCTCATCGGCGGCTCGACCTTCCTGTCCGGCCTGTTCCACGACGAGCCGGCCGTCGAGACCCTCAACGCGATGGACCTGGCCGTCAGCAGTGTCGGCAACCACGAGTTCGACGAGGGCACCGCCGAGCTCCTGCGCATGCAGAAGGGCGGCTGCCACCCCGTCGACGGGTGCTACTTCCCGACCCAGCCCTACGGGGGCGCTGACTTCCAGTGGCTGGCGGCCAACGTCGTGAAGAAGTCCGACGGCAAGACCCTCCTGCCGGGCACGTCGGTCAAGAAGGTCAACGGGATGAAGATCGGCTTCATCGGCATGACCCTCGAGGCGACCCCGACCCTGGTCGACCCGGCCGGCGTGGCGTCGGTCGACTTCAAGGACGAGGTCGAGACCGCCGAGGCCCAGGCGAAGCTGCTCAAGAAGCAGGGCGTGCAGTCCATCGTGGTGCTTCTCCACGAGGGCGGCTACCAGAGTGGGACCTACGACCAGTGCGTCGGCATCTCCGGCCCGATCGACCAGATCGCCCGCACGATGACCGCCGACGTCGACGCCATCATCACCGGTCACACCCACCAGCCCTACGTCTGCCACATCCCCGACCCGGCCGGCCACGACCGCCTCGTCACCAGCGCGGCGTCCTACGGCCAGGTGGTCACCGAGACCAGCCTCGTCATCGACCGCCGCACCGGTGACGTCGACCGGCGGCACACCACGGCGCAGAACCACCTCGTCTCACGCGCCGTGTACCCGGCCGACCCGGAGCAGACCAAGATCATCGCCACGTGGAACGCCATCGCCGGCCCGCTCGCGGCGCAGGTCGTCGGCAGCAACGTCGAGGACATCACCGGGGACTCCAACGGCAACCGCGGCATCGAGACGCCGATGGGTGACCTCGTCGCCGACGCGATCCTCTGGGGCACGCAGGCGCCGGCCAGCGGCGGTGCGCAGATCTCCTTCATGAACGTCGGTGGGGTGCGCGCCAGCCTGCTGCACGCCCCGAAGTACGCCGAGGGGCCGGGCCAGATCACCTACGCCGAGGCCTACGACGTGGCTCCGTTCGGCAACCTCCTGGTCTCGATGGACCTGACGGGCGCCCAGATCAAGACGATCCTGGAGCAGCAGTACCAGCCCGTGGCGGCGCGCGGCAGCCGGCCCACGCTGGCGCTGGGGGTCTCCCAGGGCTTCTCCTACACGTGGGACGCCGGCCGGCCCCAGGGCTCGCGGGTCGTTCCCGGCTCGATGACCCTGAACGGCACGCCGCTCAGCGCGACCGGGACCTACCGGGTCTCCACGCTGAACTTCCTCGCCAACGGGGGCGACCTGTTCACCGGGTTCTCCGCGGGCACCAACCTGCTCGGTGGGGCCGAGGACCTCGCGAACCTGGTCGCCTACGTCAAGGCGAACCCGGGGCTGCGGGCACCCGCCGACCGGGTCGCCGGTCTCTGACCGAGCCCGACCCGCCGAGGGCCGCACCGCACCCCGGGGTGCGGCCCTCGCCGTGTCCGGGGCGACCGACCCCGGCGTCGTCGGAGCCGCCCCATAGGGTGGCGCCATGGCGCGCCCCACCCCTCCCAGCCCTCCGACCGCCCCGCAGCGTCCGCACGTGCGCGAGCACCACGGCGACCGCGTCGAGGACCCCTACTGGTGGATGCGCGACCTCGAGGACCCCGAGCTGCTGAGCTACCTCGAGGCCGAGAACGCCTACGCCGAGGCCGTCACCGCCCACCTCGCGCCGCTGCGCGCCACGCTGTTCGCCGAGATCAAGGCGAGGGTCAAGGAGGACGACCTGTCGGTGCCGGTCGCCAGCGGGCCGTGGTGGTACTTCAGCCGCACCGCCCAGGGCCGCCAGTACGCCAGCCACGTGCGCGCCCCGCGGGCCGAGGGCGACCCCCGTCCCGACCCCGAGGCGGCACCGCTGCCCGGCGAGCAGGTCGTCCTCGACGGCAACGTCGAGGCGGGCGACTCCGAGTTCTTCTCGCTCGGCGCCCTCACGGTCAGCCCCGACCACCGGCTCGTCGCGTTCGCCGTCGACACCGCCGGCGACGAGCGTTTCGACCTCACCGTGCGCGAGGTGTCCTCCGGCGAGGTCCTCGACCGCTCGCTCACCCGCATCGGCTACGGCTGCGAGTTCAGCCACGACGGCCGCTTCGTCTTCTACACCCGCGTCGACGACGCGTGGCGGCCCTACCAGCTGTGGCGCCACCGGGTCGGGGGCGACCCTGCGCAGGACGTGCTGGTCCACCAGGAGGACGACGAGCGCTTCTGGATGGGCGTGAGCGCCAGCCGCGACGAGCGCTGGCTGCTGCTCGCCCTGGGCTCCAAGACGACCAGCGAGGTGCACCTCCTCGACAGCACCGACCCCGAGGGGGAGTGGCGGGTCGTGGCGCCGCGCCGAGAGGGCGTCGAGTACGACGTCGAGCCCGCCGGCGACCGGCTGCTGGTCGTGCACAACACCCACACCCCCGACTCCGACCTCGCATGGGCGCCGCTCGAGGCCACCTCGCACGAGCAGTGGGTGCCGCTGCTGGCCTCCGGCGAGGGCGAGCGCTTCGTGGGGGTCGACGCCTTCGACCACGCCACCGTGCTGTCGCTGCGCACCGGCGGCCTCACCGCGCTGCGGGTGCTGCCGCGCGACGAGACCTCGGTGTCCGGGCACGGCACGCCGTGGGACGTGCCGGTCGAGCAGCCCGTGCACTCCATCGGTCTGGGCGACAACCCCGAGCCCGACCAGAGCGCCATCCAGGTCGTCGTCGAGTCGTGGACGACGCCGCGCACCGTCCTCGACGTCGACCTCGCCACCGGGGCGCACACCGTCCTGAAGCGCCAGCCCGTGCTCGGGGGCTTCGACCCGGCCGACTACGAGGAGTCGCGCGAGTGGGCCACCGCCGACGACGGCACGGCGGTGCCGGTCTCGGTCGTGCGCCGCCGCGGGGTCATCCCGGACGGCACCCACCCGGGCCTGCTCGTGGCGTACGGCGCCTACGAGATCTCCTCCGACCCGTACTTCTCGGTGGCCCGGCTCGGGCTGGTCGACCGCGGCGTCGTCTTCGCCGTGGGGCACGTGCGCGGCGGCGGCGAGATGGGGCGGCGCTGGTACGACGACGGGAAGCTGGGCGCCAAGCCCAACACCTTCACCGACACCGTCGCCGTGGCGCGCCACCTGGTCGACGCCGGATGGGTCGCGCCCGACCGGCTGGGGCTCGAGGGTGGCTCGGCGGGCGGCCTGCTCGTCGGCGCGGTGGTCAACCTGGCGCCCGAGCGGTTCCGGGTCGTGCACGCCGCCGTGCCCTTCGTCGACGCCCTGACCACCATCCTCCAGCCCGAGCTGCCGCTCACGGTGGGGGAGTGGGAGGAGTGGGGCGACCCGCTGCACGACCCCGAGGTCTACGCGGCCATGCGGGCCTACTCGCCGTACGAGAACATCCGGGCGGCCGCGTACCCGGCGGTGCTCGCGACCAGCAGCCTGCACGACACCCGCGTCTACGTCACCGAGCCGGCCAAGTGGGTCGCCCGGCTCCGGCAGACGGTCACCAACGACCCCGAGCGGTCCCCGATCCTGCTGCGCACCGAGCTGTCGGCGGGACACGGTGGCCGCTCCGGCCGGTACGCCGCCTGGGAGCAGATCGCCTGGGAGTGGGCCTTCGTCCTCGACCGCCTCGGCGCCACCGAGCGGGTCGACGGCGGTGCCGTCAGCGGGTGACCAGGAGGTCGCCCGGGCACCGGCCCACCAGGGCCATGGCGGTCGACCCGAGACGGAGGCCGTCGAACCCGCCGCCCCCGCGGCTGCCCACGACGAGCAGGTCGGCGCCCTCGGCGAAGCGGAGGAGGGCCGGCACGGGTTCCTCGCGCACCACCTCGACGTCGACTTTGAGGGGTGGACGCCCGCGCTCGGCCAGCGTCGTCCGCACCATCTGCTCGACGGCGCCCTCGTAGTCCTCCCAGCTCGAGGCGCTGGTCAGGGTCGGGTCGTGCGCGTCGCGGGCCTGCCAGGCGCACACGGCCTGAACGCTCGACGAGAGCCGTTCGGCCTCGTCGGCGGCCGCTCGCAGCGCTGCGCGTGAGGGCTTCGAGCCGTCGACGCCGACCACGACCCGGCCGCCGCGGGTCGGCGCGCCCAGGCTCTCGTGCCCGACCACCAGGACCGGACAGCGGGCGTGGGTCAGCACCTGCATCGCCACGGCCCCCATCGTCGCGCGGCTGAGGACGCCGAACCCCGTCGCTCCCACCACCACGAGATCGGCCGTGTGCGACGCCGAGACCAGGGCGGTGCTCGCGTAGCCGTCGGCGAGCGCGGTGGTCACCTCCAGGCGCGGATGCACCGCGTGCGCGCGGGCCACCGCACTGGTCAGCAGGCGCCGGCCGTGCGTGGTGACGACGTCGCGGTCGGCCAGCGCCCCGAACCCGAGCAGCGGCAGGTCGGGGGCGAAGGCGTGCACGACGTGGAGGGAGAGGCCACGGTCGTGGGCCGCATGGGCGGCGTGCACGACGGCGGTGGCGGAGAGCGGCGAGCCGTCGACGCCGACGACCACACGGGACTGGACCATCACGGGTCCTTCCGGTCGATGGACCGGCGGCGGGCCCGCCTCGGGCGGCGCGGGAGGACGTGTCCGTCGTCGTGCGAGGCGGGTTCGCCTCACCCTCCGACCGTCCCACCGTGCGCTCTCCGGAGCAAGGGGGTGCCCGGTCCGTGGCCCCGGCGGCGGCGTCCCTGGCGTCGACTCCGCGGCGGCGACCCTGGCGTGCAGGGGCCGACGCCCGGGGTCGTAGGCTCGCGCCATGACCGTGCGTGCGATCGAATGGGTCCCCGGCGCGGGCACCGACGGCCGGGGTGTGCTGCGCATCCTCGACCAGACCGTCCTGCCCGCCTCGACCACCTACCTCGACCTCGAGACCGTCGACGCGCTGGTCGCGGCCATCGAGGTCCTCGCCGTGCGGGGTGCGCCGGCCCTCGGGGTGGCGGGTGCCCTCGGCGTGGTGGTGGCCCTCGACGAGGGCCAGCGCGTGGGCTGGGATGCGGGGCGGCTCGACGCCGAGATCGACCGGGTCCGCAACGCCCGCCCCACGGCGGTCAACCTCGCGTGGGGCGTGGACCAGGTCCGGGGCCTGATGCCGCAGGGTCGTGAGGCCGTCCTGCGGGCCGCGCTCGAGCTGGCCGCCGACGACGAGGCCGCCAACCGTGAGCTCTCGCGCCGGGCCGCCGACTGGCTGCTGGCCCGCACCGGGCGCGACCGGCTGCGCATCCTCACCCATTGCAACGCGGGGATGCTCGCCACCTCGGCGTGGGGCACCGCGCTCGGCGTGGTCCGCGAGCTGCACGCCCGCGGCGCGGTCGAGTTCGTCTACGCCGACGAGACCCGCCCGCTGCTGCAGGGCGCCCGGCTCACCGCCTGGGAGCTGGCCGCCGACGGCATCCCGCACGCGGTGCAGGTCGACAGCGCCGCCGCCTCGACCATCCTGCGCGGGCTCGTCGACTGCGCCGTCGTCGGAGCCGACCGGATCGCGGCCAACGGTGACGTCGCGAACAAGATCGGCACCCTCGGGGTGGCGCTCGCGTGTCACGAGGCCGGCGTCCCGCTGCTCGTGGCCGCGCCGTGGTCGACGGTCGACCTCGCCATGGCCGACGGTGCGGGCATCGAGGTCGAGGAGCGCGCCGGCGACGAGGTCACCACCCTCGCGGGGGTCCGCACGGCCCCGGCCTCCTCGGCGGGGTTCAACCCCGCCTTCGACGTGACCCCGGCGCGGTTCGTCGCGGCGGTGGCGACCGAACGAGGAGTCATCGAGCCCGCCGCCGGACAGACACCGGGCGACACCGCGCCGCCAGCCTGAAGGTATGCGCTTCATCTGGTCCGGATGAAGGTATGCTCTTCACATGACACGGATGAAGCCGGAGGCTTCAGCGCACGTCCTGATCGGCGACATCGTCGCGTCCCGGCGCGCCCAGGACCGGCGGAGGGTCCACGATGCCGTGCTCCGGGCGCTGACCGCCACCGAGGCGGCGGTGCCGTCGCTGCGCGGCCTGCGGGTGACGGTGGGCGACGAGTTCCAGGGGGCCTACCGCTCGCTGGGTGAGGCGTTGGACGCCGCCCTGCGGGTGCGCCTCGAGCTCCTGCCCGACGTCGACGTCCGCCTGGGGGTGGGCGGCGGCACGGCGACGCTGCTGGATGCCGAGCGCGGCATCGAGGACGGGTCGGCCTGGTGGGCGGCCCGCGACGCCATCGACGCCGTCGAGGCCGCCGCCGACCGGGCCCCCACCCGCCTCCTGCGCACCGGCCTGCGCGACGCCGGGGGGCCCGACCCGCGGGTCGACGCCGTCAACGCGGCGCTGCTGTGTCGGGACCACCTGGTTGGATCTCTCTCGGAACGCTCACTGCGGCTGCTGAGGGGGCTCATGGATCCCGGGACCACCCAGGCCGACCTCGCCGCGCGCGAGGGGGTCAGTGCCTCCGCGGTGTCCCAGCGCGTGCGCTCCGACGGGGTCGGCGCCGTGCTCGCCGCGCACGAGCTGCTGCGAGCGTTGCCGTGACCTGGCTCGGGGTGTGGCTGCTGGGGGTCGGCGTGGCCGACCTGGTCCGTGCCGCCCGGCGGCCGGCCGTGTCGCGCTGGGCGCCCTGGGCCGGGGTGGCCCTGGTGCTGCTCGTCGGCGCCGCGGCCGGGCTGTTCGGGGTCGGCGACGCCGTGGCCCTGGTCGGCGCCGTGCTGTCGCTGCTGCTGTGGCAGCGGTGGTCCGACGCCGCCCTGGCCAACGGCCGCGGGCACGCCCGCTCGCTCGCCGCTCTCGGCGGCGGGGCGGCCTGGCTCGTGGCGCTGTCCGGCTGGGCGTCACCCGCCGGCGGCCTCGTCGGGCGCTGGCTGCGCTGGGCCGAGCTGCCGAGCGCGCTGGCCGGCGCCACGGTGGCGCAGGTCCTGCTCGTGCTCGGGCTCCTGGTGGCGAACCTGGCCACCGGCAACGTCGTCGTCCGGCTGGTGCTGGTCAGCATCGGGGCCCTGCGTCCGCTGGGGCGGGCCCGTGCCGCGGCCGTGGCGATGCCCGAGCCGGCGCTGCAGCTGCGCGGCGGGCGCCTTCTCGGCCCGATGGAGCGCGTCGTCATCCTCGGGCTCGGGCTCGCGGGGCAGCCCACCGCCGCCGCCCTGGTCATCGCGGCCAAGGGCCTGATCCGCTTCCCCGAGCTGCAGAGCAAGCGCAGCGACCGCGAGAGCCTCGCCGGCACCGGGATCGACGAGGTGACCGAGTACTTCCTGGTCGGCTCGTTCGTGTCGTGGCTCATCGCGCTGGGCAGCCTGTTCCTGGCCCGGTGACCCGGGGCGGCCGGCCGCCTCAGACGTTGATGATGCGGCCCTTCCACTGCGCCGGGAAGTCGGTGCCGGTGTCGCCCGCCTGCAGCAGCCGGTAGGTCATGGCGGCGGCCTCCTCGAGGTTCAGGGCCCGGCGCAGGGCCATCGCCACGGTGTCGCCGAGGGCCGAGCAGCCGTGGTGGGCCAGCACCACGGCGTCGTGGTCGCGGGCGGCCCCGGCAGCGGCCTCGGCGAGCTCGTCGCTGCCCGACGGCATGAACGGCACCCGCCCCGCGCTCCCGAGGTAGTACTGGTGGTCCAGGGTGGTGAACCGGATCGGCGCGCCGAGCATGTCGACGAGCAGCACGTGCTGGGGGTGCAGGTGCACGATGGCGCGCACGTCCTCGCGGACGGCGTAGGTGCGCTGGTGCAGCTTCCACTCCACCGAGGGGCGGGCGGCGCCGCCCACCCGCTCACCCGCGAGCGTCAGCTCGGCGAAGTCGTCCGGAGTGAGGCGGTCGAGCCAGGTGCCGGTGGCCGTGACGACGAACCGGTCGGTGCCGGGGACCCGGGCCGAGAGGTTGCCGCCGCTGGCCTGCACCAGCCCTCGGGCGACGACCTGTCGGCCGGCGTCGACGAGCTGGTCGAGGATCTCGGCCGGCCCGGGGGCGGCCCCGGAGCCGGTCTCGGAGGGTGGGTTCGCGCTCACGGGGCGATCATGCCGCACCGCGCCCGGCCCGGGGCCCGCGGTGGGCGCGCTCAGCCGACGTGGTCGCGCCAGGAGTGCCGCGGCTCGTAGCCGAGCACCCGGCGGGCCTTGTCGATGCCGAGCAGCGTCTCGTGCTCGCCGAGCTCCTTGGTCAGCGGAACGTCCGGGTAGACCTCCGCCATCAGGCTCGCGCTGGAGCGGCTCATCACGGTGTCGGCGTTGGCGATGACGAAGACGTCCGCACCGGGGACGTCGTGGGCCAGCGCCTTCTCGACGGCCTGGGCGCCGTCGCGCGCGTCGATGTAACCCCACAGGTTCCAGCGCCGCAGCTGCGGGTCGGCGTCGAACGAGGGGAACTGCGCGTAGTCCTCGACGTCCATGACGTTCGAGAAGCGCAGGCCGACCGCCACCAGCGCGGGCTGCCAGCGGCAGAAGTGCCGCGCCAGCTCCTCCTCGAGCGCCTTGTTCAGCGAGTAGGTCGACTCCGGCCGCGGCGCGTACTCCTCGTCGACGGGGGCGTAGGGCGGCGGGGTGTCGAACGGCAGGCCCAGGACGGTCTCGCTCGAGGCCCACACCAGTGTCGTGATGCCGAGGGCACGGGCCGCGGCGAACACGTTGTAGGTGGCGGCCGAGTTGTTCGCGAAGGTGGCCGCGTTCGTCGTCATCCCCGGGGCCGGGATGGCGGCCAGGTGCACCACGGCGTCGACGGCGTCGTGCTCGTCGACCCCGCCCCCGAAGGCCTCGACCACCTGGCCGTAGTCGGTGAGGTCGGCCACGACGAACTCGCCCGGCACGTCGCGGGGGTCGCCGGCCGGGTCGCGGTCGATGGCCAGCACGTCGAGACCGATCGCCCGCAGGTGGGTCACGACGGCGCGGCCCAGCTTGCCGTGGGCGCCGGTGACGGCGACACGGCGTGGGAGCGCGCCCGCCCGGTCGGCGGGGGGCGGGACGGACGACGAGGAGGGTGCGGTGGGGGAGTCGCTCATGTCCTCATCCTCGCCCGTCGTAGGGTCGGCGTCGGACATCGGCACCAGGGAGGATGACGGCGTGGCCTACTTCGAGCGACTCGGCGCGAACCGGTTCCGTGCCACCGAGCGCACCGGTGGCGCCTGGCGCGAGGACGAGCAGCACATCTCACCGGCCCTGGGCCTGCTGGCGCACCTGGTCGAGCGCGACCGCGACGCCCGGCGCGACGACGGCCTGGTGGTGACGCGGCTCTGCTACGACATCCTGGGCACCGTCCCCGTGGCGGAGGTCGACGTCGAGGTCCGCGTGCTGCGGCCCGGCCGGACCATCGAGCTGGTCGAGGCCGCCATGTCCCACGCGGGGCGTCCGGTGGTGCTGCTGCGGGCCTGGCTCATGGCGCAGCGCGACACGGCGACGGTGGCCGGCACCGCGCTGCCCTCGATCCCGGCCCCCGCGGAGCTCGCGCCGTGGGTGCCGAGCGCCCTCTGGCCGGGCGGGTTCATCGGGTCGGTCGAGCTGCGGCGCCATCTCGAGGAGCCCGGCCGTGGCTGGTTCTGGGTCCGCACCGACGTGCCCCTGCTGGCCGACGAGCCGGTGAGCACCCTGGCCCGCACCGCCGGGCTGCTCGACATCGCCAACGGGATGACGGTGCGGGCCGACCCGCGTGAGGTGCACTACCCGAACATCGACCTGACGGCCCACCTGCTGCGGCTGCCCGCCGAGGGCTGGCTCGGGGTGGATGTAACGGTCGCGTTCGGCGACAACGGGATCGGCCTCACCAGCAGCCGGCTCCACGACGAGACCGGCCCGCTCGGCACCTTGGCCCAGACCCTCACCGTCCGTCCGCGTCCCCGCGGCTGACGGCACGGCGGGCGCCGGCTCTCAGCCCAGCCGGGCGTGGCCCCAGCCGATGGCCAGGCGGACCGCGGCCGACCACAGGGCGTGGGCCCGTTCGCGCTCGACCGGGCCGATCTGGCTGCGCCACTCGGCGGCCCGGTGCCAGTTGGCACGCAGCACCTGCCGGTCGGGCCAGTAGCCCACGGCCAGACCGGCCGCGTACGCCGCACCCAGGGCGACGCTCTCGGCCATCATCGGGCGGATCACCGGGACGTCGAGCACGTCGGCGAGCGTCTGCATGAGGAGGTTGTTGGCCGTCATCCCGCCGTCGACGGCGAGTGAGGCGATGGGCACGCCGGCGTCGGCCACCATCGCGTCGATGACGTCCTTGGCCTGCCAGGCGCACGCCTCGAGCACCGCGCGGGCGATGTGACCCTTGGTCGTGTAGCCGGTGAGCCCGACCACGATCCCCTGCGCGCTGGGCTCCCAGTGCGGCGCGAACAGCCCGGCGAACGCGGGGACGACGTAGCAGCCACCGCAGTCGTCGACGGTCCGGGCGAGCGTCTCGATCTCGGCGGGGGAGCGCACCAGTGACAGGCTCGTGCGGCACCACTCCACGAGCGCGCCCGCCACCGCGACCGACCCCTCGAGCGCGTACACCGGGGGCGCGCCCTCCTCCGAGACCGCGACGGTGGTGATGAGCCCGGACCCGGACCGGACGATGTCGGGGCCGGTGTTCATGAGGAGGAAGGTGCCGGTGCCGAAGGTGCACTTGGCATCGCCCGGGTCGAAGGCGGCCTGGCCGAAGAGCGAGGCCTGCTGGTCACCGAGGACCGCGCTGATCGGGATGCCGGCCAGCGGCTCGACCGTGGTCGCCAGCTCGCCGATGGACGGCCTGATCTCGGGGAGCATCGCCGCCGGCACGTGGAGGGCCGCGAGGAGCTCGGGGTCCCACTGCATGGTCTCGAGGTCCATGAGGAGGGTGCGGCTGGCGTTCGTCGGGTCGGTGACGTGGAGGCGGCCGCCGGTGAGGTTCCAGACGAGCCAGGTGTCCATCGTCCCGAACAGGAGCTCGCCGCGCTCGGCCCGCGCCCGGAGGTCGGCGTCGCTGTCCAGGAGCCAGCGCAGCTTGGGCCCCGACGGGTAGGGCGACAGCGGGAGGCCGGTGCGGCGGAGCAGCTCCGCGGGGTCGAGGTGGTCGGTGAGCGCGTCGAGCTGCCCGGCGGTGCGGGTGTCCTGCCAGACGATGGCCGGCGCGACCGGGCGGCCGCTGTCGCGGTCCCAGACCACGGTCGTCTCGCGCTGGTTGGTGATCCCGAGCCCGGCGATGTCCTCCGGCCCCAGCCCGGCGTCCTCCAGGGCCTGAGGCAGCAGCTCACGGACCAGACCCCAGATCTCCTCGGCGTCGTGCTCGACCCATCCGGGACGGGGGTAGATCTGTCGGTGCTGTCGCTGCGCGACCGAGACCATCCGGCCGGCGTGGTCGAAGAGGAGGCAGCGAGTGGAGGTCGTGCCCTGGTCGATCGCCGCGACCACGCTGCGGCTCATCGGCGCCGCCCGTGGCCGAGCTCGCGGGAGACCGCCCGGGCCGCGTCGACGACGTGCTCGGCGAGGGCCGCGCGCGGACGCTGGCGCGGGTCACAGATGCTGTCGACGGGGCCCTCGATGCCGACGGCCGCCACGACGTAGCCGGACCGGTCACGCACCGGGGCGGCGATCGAGGCCAGGCCGGGGCGCCACTCCTCGACCGAGGCGGCCCACCCGGTGTCGCGCACGTCGGCGAGCTCCCGGTGCAGCCGGGGCGGGTCGACCACGGTCCGGTAGGTGTGGCTCTCGAGGGCGCCGTCGTTGATCGTGCGGGCGGCGCGGGGGTCGTGCGCGAGGATGGCCTTCCCCAGCGCGGTGGCGTGCAGTGGTCTCGCGGAGCCGGTCTGGAGCGACTGCACGCTGGCGTCGGGGCGGAACACGTGGTGGACGACCAGTGCCTCGCCCGCCTCGTAGCGCGCGACGAGAGCGGCCTCGTGGGTGTGGCCGGCCAAGGCATCGGTCCAGTTGATGGCGCGGGCGCGCAGCTCGTTGCGGTCCAGGGGAGCGGCGCCGAGATGCAGGAGGTCGGCGCCCACCGAGTAGCAGCCCGACTCGGCGTCCTGGTCGACGAACCCGACGTCGCGCAGGGTCTGCACCAGGCCGTGCACGGTCGTCTTCGCCAGATCGAGCGCCCCCGCCAGGTGGGCGAGGCTCACCGGCTCCTGCTCGACCGCGAGGATCTGCAGGATCGCGGCCGCTCGCTCGACCGACTGGACCCGCCCTGGCATGTCAGCACGGTACGACGCGCACCGTCGCCGTGGCGTTCGGCAATCCCGAACGCCCCAACGTTCGACGGTGTCGAACGCGAGCCGTTGGACCGTCCTCGCGGGCTGCTTACCGTCCTGATCACGCAAACCCGTTCCCTGACATAGGAGTCAGACATGGATACCCACACCCGGAGAACGCTGGTCGGTGAGCTCCTCGCGGAGTTCGCCGGCACCGCCATCCTCATCCTCTTCGGGGTGGGCGTGGTGGCGCAGGTCGTCACGGGCGCCGGCGCGCTCGGCGACCACGACTCGATCGCCTGGGCCTGGGGCCTCGGCGTCACCTTCGGCGTCTACGCCGCCGCCCGGATCAGCGGGGCGCACCTCAACCCCGCCGTCACCGTGGCCCTGGCCGCGTTCGCCGGCTTCTCGTGGCGCAAGGTGCTGCCGTACTCGATCGCCCAGATCGCCGGCGCCTTCGTGGCCGCACTGATCGTCCGGTGGGTGTACGACGACGCCATCAGCCTCGTCGACCCCGGCCACACCATCGCCACGCAGGGCATCTTCTCGACCCTCCCCGGCAACGGGTCGCTCGACATCGGGGTGGGCACGGCGTTCCTCGACCAGGTGGTCGGGACCGCGATCCTGCTCTTCGTCATCCTCGCGCTGACCGACACCCGCAACGCCGCCCCCGTCGCGTGGTTCGCGCCGTTCGTCATCGGGCTGCTCGTCGTCGCGATCGGGATGGCGTGGGGGACCAACGCGGGCTACGCCATCAACCCGGCGCGTGACTTCGGGCCCCGCCTGGCCAGCTTCTTCACCGGCTACTCCACGGCCTTCGAGGACCAG
The DNA here is from genome assembly GCF_001428065.1 of Nostocoides sp. Soil756. GTDB lineage: Bacteria > Actinomycetota > Actinomycetes > Actinomycetales > Dermatophilaceae > Phycicoccus. Next base: position 10,510 of record NZ_LMSE01000003.1, on the reverse strand, counting down.
TACGGCGGCCTCTACTTCTGGGTGCCGATCGTCGCTCCCCTGATCGGTGGCCTCCTCGGGGGCGCCGCCTACACCCTCGGCCTCGGGCGGTTCATGCCCGACGAGGCCGAGCCCGAGGAGGTGGGCCGGGTCGCGGCCGAGCCCACCCCCGAGACCGCAGACGCCCGCGCCTGAACCCCATCCCCACGTCAAAGGAGACACCCCATGGCTGACTACGTCGGCGCCATCGACCAGGGCACCACCAGCACCCGCTTCATGATCTTCGACCACGGCGGCAACGAGGTGGCGCGCCACCAGCTCGAGCACGAGCAGATCATGCCGCGCGCCGGCTGGGTCGAGCACAACCCCGTCGAGATCTGGGAGCGCACGAGCTCGGTCCTGCAGACCGCCCTCGGTCGCTCCGGCCTCACCGGGAACGACCTCGTCGCGCTCGGCATCACCAACCAGCGCGAGACGACCGTGGTGTGGAACCGCCGCACCGGCCGCCCGTACTACAACGCGATCGTCTGGCAGGACACCCGGACCGACTCCATCGCCAAGCGGCTCGACGAGGACGAGCGCGGCCAGGTGATCCGCCGCAAGGCCGGGCTGCCGCCGGCGCCGTACTTCTCCGGCGGCAAGATCCAGTGGATCCTCGAGAACGTCGACGGCGTGCGCGCGGCCGCCGAGGCCGGCGACGCGATCTTCGGCACCACCGACACCTGGCTGCTGTGGAACCTCACCGGCGGCGTCCGGGGCGGGGTCCACGTCACCGACGTGACCAACGCCAGCCGCACCATGCTCATGGACCTGGAGACCCTCGACTGGGACGACGAGCTGCTGGGCTTCTTCGACATCCCGCGGCAGATGCTGCCCGAGATCCGGCCGTCGTCGGACCCGCGCGGGTACGGCACGACCCTCGCCGAGGGCCCGCTCGCGGCCGAGGTGCCCCTCACGGCGGCGCTCGGCGACCAGCAGGCCGCCATGGTCGGCCAGGTGTGCCTGGCGCCCGGCGAAGCCAAGAACACCTACGGCACCGGGAACTTCCTCCTGCTCAACACCGGCACCGAGCTGGTGCGGTCGGACAACGGGCTGCTGACGACCGTCTGCTACCAGTTCGGCGAGGACAAGCCGGTCTACGCCCTCGAGGGCTCGATCGCCGTCACCGGGTCCGCGGTGCAGTGGCTGCGCGACCAGCTGGGCATCATCAGCGGCGCGGCCCACAGCGAGGCGCTCGCGCGTCAGGTGCCGGACAACGGCGGGGTGTACTTCGTGCCCGCCTTCTCGGGCCTCTTCGCGCCCTACTGGCGCTCCGACGCCCGCGGCGCCATCGTCGGGCTCTCGCGCTTCAACACCAACGCCCACATCGCCCGGGCCACCCTGGAGGCGATCTGCTACCAGTCCCGCGACGTCGCCGACGCGATGGAGAAGGACTCCGGGGTGCGCCTGGAGGTCCTCAAGGTCGACGGCGGGGTGACGGCCAACGACCTGTGCATGCAGATCCAGGCCGACGTCCTCGGGGTGCCGGTGAGCCGTCCGGTCGTCGCCGAGACCACGGCCCTGGGGTCGGCCTACGCGGCCGGCCTGGCCGTCGGCTTCTGGTCCGACCCGGAGGAGCTGCGCGCGAACTGGAACGAGGACCGGCGCTGGACGCCGGTGTGGTCCGAGGAGGAGCGGCAGGAGGGCTACCGCGGCTGGCAGAAGGCGGTCACCCGGACCTTGGACTGGGTGGAGGTGCGATGAGCGCCGCCCCGACCGCCACGACGGGGCGCCTCGACCCGGCCGCCCGCACCGACGCGCTGCGACGGATGGCGCAGGAGACCCTCGACGTCCTGGTCGTCGGCGGTGGCGTGGTCGGGGCCGGCACGGCCCTCGACGCGGCGACGCGCGGCTTGCGCGTCGGCCTCGTCGAGGCCCGCGACTACGCCGCGGGCACCTCGAGCCGCTCGAGCAAGCTCGTGCACGGCGGCCTGCGCTACCTCGAGCAGCTGGACTTCGGGCTGGTGCGGGAGGCGTTGCGCGAGCGCTCGCTCATCCTGCACCGGCTCGCGCCGCACCTGGCCCGACCCGTTCCGTTCCTCTACCCGTTGTCGCACCGGGTGTGGGAGCGGGCCTACGTCGGCAGCGGCGTCCTGCTCTACGACACGATGGGTGGGCGCAAGGGCGTGCCGCGCCACCGGCACCTCTCGCGGCGCCGGGCGATGGCGGAGTTCCCGGGGCTGCGCGACGACGTCCTCGTCGGGGCGATCCAGTACCACGACGGCCAGGTGGACGACGCCCGGCACACGATGATGATCGCCCGGACGGCGGCGGCGCACGGGGCGCTGCTCGCGACCAGCGCCCGCGTGGGGGAGCTGCTCCGCGAGGGTGAGAGTGTCGTCGGCGCCGTCGTCACCGACCTCGAGACCGGCGAGCGGGTGCCGGTCCGGGCCCGGCGCACGGTGAACGCGGCCGGGGTGTGGACCGACCAGATCCAGGAGCTCGTGGGCGGTACCGGCCAGATCTCGGTCCGGGCCTCCAAGGGCGTGCACGTGCTGGTGCCGCGGGACCGGATCGACTCGCGCACCGGCCTGATCAGCCGCACCGAGAAGAGCGTGCTGTTCGTCATCCCGTGGGACGAGCACTGGATCATCGGCACGACCGACACCGACTGGGACCTCGACCTGGCGCATCCGGCCGCGAGCCGCTCCGACGTGGACTACCTGCTCGAGCACGCGAACCGCCTCCTGCGCCGGCCGCTGACCCACGACGACGTCGTCGGGGTGTACGCCGGGCTTCGCCCGCTGCTCTCGGGCGAGTCCGACGACACGAGCACGCTCTCGCGCGAGCACGCGGTGGTCCGGCCGGTCCCCGGCCTGGTCATGGTCGCCGGCGGGAAGTACACGACGTACCGCGTGATGGCCCGCGACGCCGTCGACGCCGCGGTGCGCGACCTCCCGGACCGGGTGCCCCCGTCACGAACCGAGGACGTGCTCATCGCCGGCGCCGAGGGCTACGCGGCGCTCTGGGAGGGCCGGGACCGGCTCGCGGCCGAGGCGGGGCTGTCGACGGCGCGGGTCGAGCACCTGCTGCGGCGGTACGGCTCGCTCACGCACGAGCTGCTCGCCCTGGTCGCGGACCGGCCCGAGCTCGGGCGCCCGCTCGAACACGCCCCGCGCTACCTAGCGGTCGAGGCGCTGTACGCGGCGTCGGCCGAGGGCGCGCTGCACCTGGACGACGTCCTCACCCGCAGGACCCGGATCTCGATCGAGACCCCGGACCGGGGGGTGGGCGCGGCCGCCCAGGTCGCGCAGCTCGTCGCGCCGGTGCTGGGGTGGTCGGAGGCGGACGCCGAGAACGAGGTCCGGCACTACCGGGCGCGGGTCGAGGCCGAGCTCGACTCGCAGCGACAGCCCGATGACCGGACGGCGGACGCGGCGCGGCTGGGTGCGCCCGACGTGCGCGGGGTGCGCGGCTGAGGCCGTCCCCCGGCGGAGGCCGGCCACCGGCGGGGGCGGCCGCCGAGGACGACTCAGGGCTCGAGGGGTGGCCGGGCGGCGGACGGGGCCACGAGGACGGGGCACGGGCTGGCGTGCAGCAGACGGCTGCTGACGCCGCCGAGGAGCAGCCCGGCGAAGCCGCCACTGCCCCGTGAGCCCACCACCAGCAGCTGTGCCGACCGGGCCGTCTCCCGGAGCACCGGCACCGGTTCACCCCGGAGGATCTCGGTGCGGACCGCGACGTCGGGGTACGTCTCCGCCCAGCCCACCATCATCTCGGAGACGGAGAGCTCCTCGGCCTCGTAGGCGGGATGCTCACCGTCTGCCCAGCGGCTCGCGTCGTCGAAGGCGCCCGGGTGCTCCATCCACCACGCATGGACCGCGACCAACGGGGCCGAGCGGCGGGAGGCCTCCGCGAAGGCCAGACCGATCGCCGGGCGGCTGTGCTCGCCCGCGTCGACGCCGACGACGACCGGTCCGCGGGAGGGGAGGGGGACACCCTCGGGGACGACGAGGACGGGGCACCGGGAGTGCATCGCGACCTGGTGGGTCGTGGCGCCGAGGACCTCGCCGGCCAGCCGGCCGAGCCGCCCCGCGCCGATGACGACGACCTCGGCGTGGGCGCTGGCCCGCACGATCGCCGCCGCCGGGGACTCCAGGGCGGTGCACGAGGTGACGGCGACCTGCCCGTCGGTGGCCAGCCGGCTGGCCCACGGGTGCGTCGACGTCGACGGCGACGACGACGGACCCGACCGGGGTGGCGTGGTGCACGGCTGACCTCCTCGTGGTGGGGCCCACGGTGCTCGTCGTCCGGGGCGCCGGACAGAGCCGAAGGTCCCGCGGGCGGCGGGGCGCTCCAGGCGCTCCGGGACCTTCGGCCATGGCCTCGCGCCGAAAGGCGCGCGAGCGTGGGTGCCGAGGCGGACGGCACGGCGACCGGCCATGGTGGAGAGGAGCTCCGATGACCGGCAGGGTGATGTCGACGGCCGCCGGCCCGGCAGGGGAGCCGCGCCCGGGCCCGGACCGGTGGGCCCGGGTGTGGCTGGGCGTGACCCTCGTCGGGGTGCTGGCCGCGTTCGTGGTGGGTGACGGCGTGGCCACGATGGTGGGGGTGCCCGACCAGGGGACGGCCACGCCGGGTCAGGGACTCGTGGTCGTGACGGCGGTCCTCCCGCTCGTGCTCCTCCCGGCGTGGCTGACCTGGAGGTCGGACCGTCGAGGACGCCTCCCCGGCGACCGGTCGTTGCGGCGTACCGGCGTCGTGGCGGCTGCTGTGGCGGCCGGCTTCGCGCTGCTCGTCGTGGGCGGATGGCTCGTGCTGGTGGCGTCCTGGGGCGTCGACCGGCTCTGAGCGACGACGGCGGCGAAGGCAGCCGCCGACGTGCTCCGAGTACCGGGCGGCGCGCGGAACTGGCCGCTGCGGGCTCCAGTTCCCGGCCCGATGTCCCTGACCTCGACGTTTGTCGGAATGTGAATTGCACGGACACGGAACCACCATTGATGCCATTGGGCGCGGACAATGGCACGTGGTGTAACGGGGGATCGCCATATCCTGCGGCACCGTTTTCTGAGCCTTCGGTCTCCAGAGAAAGGGATCTGCCATGGCCACAGACACCTCGGCGGCTGTCGAGACAGAACAACCCGCGCTCAAGCGTCACGTCGGGATCATCGGTCTCCTCTTCGCGAGCATCGGTTCGATCATCGGGTCGGGTTGGTTGTTCGGCGCTCTCAACGCCTCGAAGGAGGCAGGTCCCGCGGCGATCATCTCGTGGGCCCTGGGTGGGGTGATGGTCCTCGCCATCGCGCTGGTCTACGCGGAGCTGGGGGTGATGTTCCCGCTGTCCGGCGGGGTGATCCGCTTCCCACACCTGGCGTTCGGCTCGTTCGCCAGCTACACCACCGGCTGGATCACCTGGGTGGGGGCGAGTACGACCGCTCCCATCGAGGTGCTGGCGGCGCTGCAGTACGGCACCAAGTACGCGCCGTTCACGCAGGAGGCCCAGGCCGGCGGCCAGACGGTGCACACGCTCACCGGGCTCGGCTACGCCGTCGCCGTGGTGCTCATGGCCATCTTCGTGGTCATCAACTACTTCGGCATCCGCTGGTTCGCGCGTATCAACAACGCCCTGGTCTGGTGGAAACTCGGGATCATCGTGCTCGTCGTCGTGGCGTTCCTCGTCAGCGCGTTCCACGGCGAGAACTTCTCCAGCCACGGGTTCAAGCCGGCGGGCTGGCACGGCGTCTTCAGCGCGATCGCCACCTCGGGGATCGTCTTCTCCTACCTCGGCTTCCGCCAGGGCGTCGAGCTCGCCGGCGAGACCGACAACCCGCGCAAGAACGTCCCCATCGCGGTCATCGGCTCGGTGCTCATCACGGCGGTCATCTACATCGCCCTGCAGGTCGCCTTCATCGGAGCGCTGGACCCGAGCCTGCTCAGTGGCCCCCAGGCGTGGAGCAACCTCAGCTTCGAGAACGACTTCGGGCCCCTGGCCGCCCTGGCCACGGCCCTCGGGTTGGGCTGGTTGGCGGTGCTGCTCTACATCGACGCGATCATCTCCCCCGGGGACACCGGCCTGATCTACACCACGCTGACCTCTCGACTGTCCTACGCGATGGCGCGCAACGGGAACGCCCCGCAGCGACTGGCGAAGACGACCGATCGCGGCGTGCCGCTGTTCAGCCTGATCGTGACGTTCGTCGTCGGCCTCATCGTGTTCCTGCCTTTCCCCAGCTGGCAGCAGCTGGTCGGCTTCATCACCTCGGCCACCGTGCTCTCCTTCGCCTCCGGGCCGCTGGTGCTGACGGCACTGCGCAAGCGGGTTCCCGACCAGCCGCGTCCGTTCCGGCTGCCCGGCGGCCACGCCCTCCCGCTGTTCGCGTTCTGGGCGTCGAACCTGATCGTGTACTGGTCCGGGTGGCTGACCGGCTGGAAGCTCTACCTCTCCGTGCTGGTCGGTTTCGTGCTGCTCGGCCTGTTCAAGGTGTTCGGCGGCGTGCGTCAGGCGCCGCTGCACTTCTGGAACGGCGTCTCGTGGCTCTTCCCCTGGCTGGGCGGCCTGGCCCTGATCTCCTACTTGGGCAACTTCCCGGAGAAGTCGGCCGGTGCCGGGAACCTCGGGGTGCTGAACTTCGAGTGGTCCGCGGTGCTCCTCGCCGCTCTGTCGGTGCTCGTCTACGTCATCGCCACCCGAGTGGCGCTGCCGGCCGACGCGGTGGTGGAGCACATCGAGCAGTCCAAGGAGGAGGCTGCCGTCGAGGACGCCGAGCTGGGGGCGACCTCCTGACCCCTGATCCGACCCCGGCGATCCTGACGGCGCCACGGCGGGTCCCTCCCACCCTGGTGGTCTCGTGGAGTCGCTCGCAGCAGCGCAGGTCAGCGCCCACCGGGCCGAGAAGCTCCTCGGCCCGGTGGGCGCACTGATGTGGCGGTACCGGCGGTGGGCCCACCGGCGGTGGGCCGGCGCCGGGGGAGCGGGGTCAGGCGCTGATGGCGCGCCGACCCTCGTTCTTGCTGCTGATCTCGACCTTGCGCGGCTTGGCGTGCTCCGCGACCGGGATCTGCAGCGTCAGGACGCCGCCGTCGTAGCTGGCCTCGACGCGCTCGGTGTCCAGGTTCTCGCCCAGGACGAGCTGGCGGCTGAACACCCCGCGGGGGCGTTCGGCCACGAGGAGCTGCGCGTCGCTGGCCCGCGAGGGACGCTCGGCCCTGACGGTGACCACGTTGCGCTCCACGTCGATGTCGATCGAGTCCTGGCTGACGCCGGGGAGGTCGAGCTCGACGAAGAAGGTGTCGCCCTCGTGCCAGGCGTCCATCGGCATCGCGGCGGGCCGCGCCAAGGTGCCCTGCGGGGTGAGGAGCTGGTGGGTCAGGCGGTCCAGCTCACGGAACGGGTCGGTGCGGATCAACATCGTCTTCACCTCCGAAGTGATGTGGTTGTCGTGACTGGCGGCGGTCGAGACCCGGGCCGGATCTATCGCGCACGCCATAGATTTCTTGTAGCACTGACGGCATAGTAGTGCAAGAGGTGAAGCCAGAATTTTCGGAGGAAGGACGCGCCACCATGACTGTGCCCGCTCCCGACGGTGACCGCGGCGTGTACGGGATCTCGGTGGCGGCCGGCCTGGTCGGGATGGGGGTGCAGAACCTGCGCCTGTACGAGGCCCGGGGGCTGCTCGAACCCGAGCGCACGGACGGCGGCACCCGCCGCTACAGCGCGAACGACCTGGACCGGCTGCGACGGATCAGGGACCTGCTGGAGGCTGGGCTCAACCTCGCCGGCATCGGGATGGTCCTGCACCTGGAGGCGGAGAACGCGCGGCTGCGCGAGGACGGCAGAGCCTGGCCCGGTTACCCGTGAGGCCGACCCACGGCCACAGCCGGCCGGACGCAGACGAGTCCTCACGAGCGGCCGTGGCTGCGGCTTTGAGTGCTCGTGAGGACTCGTCAAGAACTACGGAGGCAGATGATGCCTATGACTTGGGGGTTTCTCAGATGTCGAAGTACATCTCGAACTCGTGCGGGTGCGGCCGGAAGCGGATCGGGTCGACCTCGTGGACCCGCTTGTAGTCGATCCACGTCTCGATGAGGTCGGAGGTGAACACGTCGCCCTGGAGCAGGAACTCGTGGTCGGCCTCGAGGGCGTCGAGCACGGCGGGGAGTGAGCCGGGCACCTGCTCGATGGCCTCGTGCTCCTCGGGGGGCAGCTCGTAGAGGTCCTTGTCGACCGGCTCCGGGGGCTCGATGCGGTTCTTGATGCCGTCGAGGCCGGCCATCAGCTGCGCCGCGAAGCACAGGTAGGGGTTCGAGCTCGGGTCGGGCACCCGGAACTCGATGCGCTTGGCCTTGGGGTTGTCACCCGTGATCGGGATGCGCACGCAGGCCGAACGGTTGCGGGCCGAGTACACCAGGTTGACCGGCGCCTCGTAGCCCGGGACCAGGCGGTGGTAGCTGTTGATCGTCGGGTTCGTGAACGCCAGCAGTGCGGGAGCGTGCTTGAGCAGCCCACCGATGTACCAGCGCGCCATGTCGGAGAGGCCGCCGTAGCCGCGCTCGTCGTAGAAGAGCGGCTCGCCGTCCTTCCAGAGCGACTGGTGGGTGTGCATCCCCGAGCCGTTGTCGCCGAAGATCGGCTTCGGCATGAACGTGGCGGTCTTGCCCTCGTTCCACACCGTGTTCTTGACGACGTACTTGAACTTCATCATGTCGTCGCCCGAGAGCAGCAGCGTGTTGAAGCGGTAGTTGATCTCCTGCTGGCCGGCGGTCCCGACCTCGTGGTGGCTGCGCTCGACGTCGAGGCCGACCCCGGCCAGGTTGAGGCAGATCTTGTCGCGGGTGTCGGCGAAGTGGTCGACCGGCGGGACGGGGAAGTAGCCGCCCTTGAAGCGGGTCTTGTAGCCGCGGTTGCCGCCGTCCTCGGAACGCCCGGTGTTCCAGGCGGCCTCGACGGAGTCGATGTAGTAGTAGCTGGCGTTGGCCTTGGTCTCGAAGCGCACGTCGTCGAAGACGTAGAACTCGGCCTCGGCACCGAAGTAGGCGGTGTCGGCGATGCCCGTCGACTTCAGGTAGGCCTCGGCCTTGGCGGCGATGTTGCGCGGGTCGCGGCTGTAGGCCTCGCCGGTGAACGGGTCGACGATGCTGAAGTTCATGATCAGCGTCTTCTCGACCCGGAAGGGGTCGAGGTAGGCCGTCGTCGGGTCCGGGATGAGCTTCATGTCGGACTCGTGGATGGCCTGGAAGCCGCGGATCGAGGACCCGTCGAACATCTGACCGTTGAGGAAGAAGTCCTTGTCGACCGTCTGCGCAGGCACGTTGAAGTGCTGCATGACGCCGGGAAGGTCGCAGAAGCGGATGTCGACGAACTTCACGTCCTCGGACTTGATGAAAGCGAGGACCTCGTCAGCGGAGCTGAACACAGTGTTGAACCTCCTGGTTCGGTGCAGGGGCTTGGGAGCCAGCCCTGATGGCGTTGTCGACGACAGTAGGGGGCGGCGGTTTCCCCGCCGTCACCCGGATGTTTCGCCGACGTAACGCCGCCCACCGTATCAACAGGTGGGACGAGCCGCCCGAGTCGTGGACCCCTCTGAGACGCGCCCGGCGAGGTCGGGTCGCGGCGTCCGGCTGGGCTCAGAACGGCGGC
>NZ_LMSE01000003.1:760-861 GCF_001428065.1 Nostocoides sp. Soil756 | reverse complement strand
GGGTGTGTTCGAGGTGGTACTCGAGGGCGCTGTGGGGTCCGTCCGGGAGGACGCGGCGGGGGTTGGTGGCGATGGGGGTGGGGTCGGTGCCGGTGTCGGGG
>NZ_LMSE01000003.1:0-654 GCF_001428065.1 Nostocoides sp. Soil756 | reverse complement strand
GCAGTAGCGGGCGGCGACGTGGCAGCCGGGGAAGCGGCAGTGTCCGTCGCGGGCGCGGACCAGGGCGGTCAGGGCCTTCCCGGGGCGGTAGGCATCAGTGGTGAGGAGTCCGGCGAGGTCGAGCAGGGCGCCGGTGAGCGGGTCACACGGGGCGGGGCCCCTGCGGGGTTTGCCCCGCGGCCGAGTCGCGGCCCGGCCAGGGGTGGCGGGGGTGGTGCCGGACCTGGTGGGGGTGGTGCCGGAGCGGGTGGGCGTGGTGCCCGTGGGCGGCTGCGGGGCGCCGGCACGGTCCAGCCACGCGCGGGAGACCAGGCTCGGCTCGCCGGGGCGGAGCCCGGTCACCTCGACCAGGTCGCCCGGAGCTGCCTCGCTCACCTCGGTCCCGGTCGCAGGCGAATCCGCCGCAGGAACATCGTCGTCGAGCAGCGCAGCCGCGAGGGCATCAGTCGCGGGCGGACCTGCCGTGGGGTCAGTGGTTGCGGAGGCGGTGGTCGCAAGCGCACCGGTCGCGGGCGCACCGGACGCGGGCGCACCGGACGCGGGCGCAGAAGCTGTGCGGGGATCGGCCGCGTTCGTGCCGGTGGTCGCGGTGGTGTCGGCGGCGGTGGTGTAGATGACCTGGACGTCGATGGTGGCGTTGCTCGCGACGAGGTC
>NZ_LMSE01000002.1:1374627-1443019 GCF_001428065.1 Nostocoides sp. Soil756 | reverse complement strand
TGGACCGGTCGTCACTGTCATCGGAAACCCCCTCCCCGTTACCCACCATGATACCCGGAAGAGACGATACGAACAAGCGTTCGAGGACACCAATTCAAAATCAGGGCAGCGATTTTCCCGCCTGAAGCGGTACTGGAGTTACGGGTGTGACGACCCTGTCGAGGGTGCCCGGCCCCGCCCCGGCGTAGGCACCACGGACACCGCCAGCGCCGGTCAGGGCACCGCGGGGAGGGGCCGGGGCCGGCCCGGGTGGCCACCACGGAAGCGACCATCAAGGCCGGGTGAAAGCTCACCCGAGATCAGCTGAGGTCATTCGCAAGAGCCGGCCAAGGTCCGGGGTGGGGAGCGGCCGACGCGTCCATCGAGGCGGTCCGAAGGCCCACCCGAGACACCGCCGAGGGAGCCCGGCGTCCCCGGGCGAGATCATCCGGTAGTCGTGACCTCCGCCGGGGCTGCGCTGCAACGACCGCGTCCACCGATGCCGTCGCGTCCGGCGCCGACCCATCGGGGCGGCGGGGCACGTGACGAGACGGGCTGGGCACCCGGCTGGACCGGCTCGGGCGCGTGACTGGACGGGCTCCGCACGAGACTGGACCGGCTGGGCACGTGACCCGTGGTTGCTGGGCACGGGACCTTGCCGGCTGGACACGCCACTGCGCCGGTGGGCTGGGGGCGCCACCGGGCCGGCCGGCCGACACGCCGCGAGTCCGCCCATCATCGCCGCCTAGGCTGGACCCGTGACGACGCCCGCCGACCCGGACCGCGCCCGTGCCGAAACCCTGGACGCCCCCTTCGGCCGGCGCATCGCCGCCTTCGTGGTCGACTGGGTGCTCTCGGTGCTGGTGACCTTCGTGGTCCTGCCCTACGACCTCGCCCTCGACCCGGGGCAGCAGCCGGCCCTCTTCCTCGGCATCCCCCAGAGCTCGTGGGTGACGTTGGGGGTCTTCGTCCTGCTGAACGTGGTGCTGGTCTCGCTCACCGGCAGCACCGTGGGCCACCGGCTGCTGGGCCTCCAAGTGTGGCAGGTCCGCCGCGGGGCCTTCCCGGTGCAGGTCGTCGTGCGTTCCCTGCTGGCGGCGCTCTTCGTGCCCGGCCTGGTGCGCGCCGGCGACGGCCGGCTGCTGCACGACTACCTGGCCGGCACCCGGATCGTGCGCCCCGGCGCCGAGGAAGCCTCCAAGGCCGGGTAAGCGAGCCGTAGACCGCGGACGGGGTGGCGCCCCAGCCGGGGCCTCCGAGCGCCCCCGGAGCCGACGCTCCCAGCAGAGGCCCCCACCAGGGCAACGAGCCGACGCGAACGAGCCGCAGCCCACGATCTGCCGACGACGAGCCGCCCCGACGACGACGAGCCCCGCCGGAGCGAGGCCCCGCGCGACGAGCGTCAGCGCCCGCGCAGCGCCTTGCGGTCCATCCGCGCCTTGGTGGGGTCGACGCCCTTGGGGATCGGGGGCCGGATGCCGCCGAGCGAGGTCAGCCGCTTGTTGACGACCGAGACCTCCTGCTTGCTGAGCACCGGCTTCATCCGGGTGAGCTTGCCTGAGACCTTGCGCACCGGGACCTGTCCCTCGCCGTCACCGATGGTCCACAGGTGGACCGGAACTCCGGGCGCGACACGTGCGACCTTCTTCTCCTCCTGCTTGAGGAGCTTGTGGACCCGCCCGACCGGCCCCTCGCCGATCAGCACGACACCGGGGCGGCCCAGCGCGCGGAACACCAGCGCGGCACCGGCCAGGTCCTGCGCCCGGGTGCCGCGCGCGCCGTCGACGGCCACCGGCTCCTGGTTGGCGTACCAGCCGCGCTTGCCCAGGCCGGTGAGGGTGGCGCCGGTGGCGCCGACCTTGCCGTCGAGCGCCTTGTACATGGCGCTGTTACCGCGCCGGTTCATCACCACGACCGCGGCGAGCGCCGCGGCGGGGATGGCCACGAACGCGGCGTAGATCAGCCAGCCGCCCCCGAAGATGGCGCCGATCCCGACGACGACCGCGGCGGTGAGCACGGCGGCCCCGAGCATCCACCACCCGATCTGCGGGTCGAGGGACTTGATGGCGCTGTAGGCCTGGCGGATCTCGGCGATCCGGCCGGGCTTCTTCTCGGGTGCGTCGGACACGGGGGACGGAGCTCCTGGTCGGGGGTGTCGCCCGGCGGCGGCGCGGGCGCGAGCCCTCAGGATACGGCGCTGCGGGCCTTGGCCACCAACGACGCGGCCTCCTGGCGGGCCGGGTCGGACGCGGCCTGCGCGAGGTGGGCCAGGTGCTCGGGGATGGGGCGGCCCCACTTACCCATGGCCGTGGCCCACAGCCGCCCGGCGCGGTACGAGCTGCGCACCAGCGGGCCCGCCATGACGCCCTTGAAGCCCATCGCCTCGGCGGTCTCGGACCAGTGCACGAACTCCTCGGGCTTGACCCACCGGTCGATCGGGTGGTGGGTGGGGGAGGGGCGCAGGTACTGGGTGATGGTGAGGATGTCGCAGCCGGCCTCGTGCAGGTCGCGGATGGCCTCCTCGATCTCGTGGTCCTCCTCGCCCATCCCGAGGATGAGGTTGGACTTGGTGACCAGGCCGGCCTCGCGCGCCATCGTGATGACGCGCAGCGACTTGTCGTAGGTGAAGGCGGGGCGGATGCGCTTGAAGATGCGCGGCACGGTCTCGAGGTTGTGCGCGAACACCTCGGGGCGGGCGTCGAAGACCTGCCCGACGAGCTCGGGCTTGGCGCCGAAGTCGGGCGGGAGGATCTCGACGCCGGTGTTGGGGTTCAGCGCGTGGATCTGGCGGATGGTCTCGGCGTACAGGCCGGCCGCTCCGTCGGGGCGGTCGTCGCGGGCGACGCCGGTGACGGTGGAGTAGCGCAGCCCCATCGAGCGCACCGACTCGGCGACCCGGCGGGGCTCGTCGAGGTCGAGCGGCTGGGGGCGGCCGGTGGCGATGTCGCAGAAGTCGCAGCGACGCGTACAGGTGTCGCCGCCGATGAGGAAGGTCGCCTCGCGGTCCTCCCAGCACTCGAAGATGTTGGGACAGCCGGCCTCCTGGCAGACCGTGTGCAGGCCCTGCCCCTTGACCAGGGAGTGGATGGCGGTGAACTCCGGCCCCATCTTGGCGGTGGTGCGGATCCACTCCGGCTTGCGCTCGATCGGGGTCTGCGCGTTACGCGCCTCGACCCGGAGCATCCGGCGTCCCTCGGGTGCGACAGTCACGCGTTCCAGCCTACGCCGCGGCTGCGACATCCCCCGAACCGCCCGGGGCGGCGCCGGCGACCTGCGCGGGTCAGCCGAGGACGTCGGCCAGGTGCTTCTCGGCGTAGGGCAGCACGTCCTGCACGGTGATGATGCGCCCGGCCTCCTGGGTGAGGGAGGAGACCCCGGCGTCCGGGATGCCGCACGGGATGATCGCGTCGGCCCAGCCCAGCGAGGCGTCGCAGTTGAGCGCGAAGCCGTGCATCGTGACCCGCCGGCTCACCCGCACGCCGATGGCACCCAGCTTGCGCTCGGGGCCGCGCCAGTCGGCCGGCACCCAGACCCCGCTGCGCCCGTCGACGCGGATGGTCTCGACCCCGAAGTCGCGACAGATGCGGATCATGGCCTCCTCGAGGCGCCGGACGTGGGCCACGACGTCGATGGGGACCTCCCGCAGCCGCACGATCGGGTATCCGACCAGCTGGCCGGGCCCGTGCCAGGTGATCTTGCCCCCACGGTCGACGTCGATGACCGGCGTGCCGTCGGTGGGGCGTTCGTGCGGCTCGGTGCGCTTGCCGGCGGTGTACACGGCGGCGTGCTCGAGCAGCAGCGTGGTGTCGTCGAGCGTGCCGTCGACCACCTGCGCGTGGACCTCGCGCTGGGTCGCCCACGCCTCCTCGTAGTCGACGAAGGACGGGGCGAAACCGAGGTGCACGAAACGCATGGATCCCACGGTACGCCGCACCGCTGTCGAACCCCGGGGCGTGTCGGAGCGGGCGTCCCTAGGCTGAGGACATGAGCGACGAGCCCACCGCCCCGCCCCGTGCCCGCCGCCGCCCGCCGTGGGTGGTCGTCGGGGCCGTGGTCGTCGTGCTGCTGTGGCTCGCCGTGGGGGCCGTCGGGGGGAGCGCCCAGGGGAAGCTGTCGGGGGTCCAGAGCAACGACAACGCCACCTTCCTGCCCAAGAACGCCGAGTCGACGCTGGTCTCGGAGGCGGTCGCCCGCTTCAGCGACAGCACCGAGCTGCCCTTCCTGGTGGTGGTCGAGAAGAAGGGCGGGGGGACCCTGGGGCCGGCCGACGAGAAGACGGTGCAGGCGTTCGCGGCCTCGCTGCCCGGCCTCGAGCTCCCCGCGCTCGGGCCCGACCGGACCCTGGGCGACTACCTGACGAGCGACGCCGCGGTGCAGCCGGTGCCGTCCCAGGACGGGCAGGCGGTGCTGATGGTGGTGCCGCTCGACGGTGACACCGGCACCGCGGCCGTCGGCGACACGACCGCGCTGGCCGAGGGTGCCGCTGCCCTCCGTGCCGAGATCGACCGCGTGCTCACCCCCGCGGGGCTGACGGCCCACGTCGGCGGCCCGGGTGGCCTCATCGCCGACTTCTCCGCCGCCTTCGCGGGGATCGACGGCATCCTGCTGCTGGTCGCGCTCGTCGTGGTGCTGGTCATCCTGCTCGTGGTCTACCGCAGCCCGGTCCTGCCGGTGGCGGTGCTGGTGAGCGCGGTGCTGGGGCTCAGCGCGGCGTCGGCCGTGGTGTACCAGCTGGCGAAGAACGACGTCATCACGCTCTCCGGCCAGTCGCAGGGCATCCTCTTCATCCTCGTCGTCGGCGCCGCCACCGACTACGCGCTGCTGCTGGTCAGCCGCTTCCGCGAGCGCCTGCACGACGAGCCCAGCTCGTGGGTGGCGCTGCGCCAGGCGTGGCTCGGAGTCGTCGAGCCCATCAGTGCCTCGGCCGCCACCGTCATCCTGGGGCTGCTCTGCCTCCTGCTCGCCGAGCTGCAGAGCACCTCGGGGCTGGGGCCGGTGGGGGCCCTCGGCATCGCCGGCGCTCTCCTGGCGTCGCTCACCTTCCTGCCGGCCGTCTTGCTGCTCTTCGGACGGCGGGTCTTCTGGCCGATCGTGCCGCGGGTCGACCACGTGCACGCCGAGGACGTCGTGGGGGGCCGCACGGTCTGGGGGCGCGTGGCCGGGCTCGTGGGGCGCCGGCCGCGGGCGACCTGGGGGCTGACGCTCGTGGTGCTGCTCGCGGCGGCGGCCTTCGCGCCGACCTTCCGGGCGAGCGGTTCGACCATCGAGGAGACCTTCCTCACCGACGTCGACTCGGTGACCGCGCAGCAGGTCATCGGGCAACACTTCCCGGCGGGCTCGGCCACACCGGTGCAGATCGTGGTGCCCGCCGACGACGTGGAGGCCGCCCTGGCCGTCGTCACCAAGGACCCCGGGATCGACGGCGCGTTCGTCGGGGAGAGCCCCCCGGGGCCGGATGACCAGGCGGGCCCGCCGAAGGTCGTCGACGGCACGGTGCTGATCCAGGCCACGAGCCGGGGAGCGGCCGACAGCACCTCGGCCGAGGAGACGGTCCGGCGGCTGCGGGCCGACCTCGACGCCGTGAGCCCGGATGCCCTCGTGGGCGGCAACGCGGCCACCAACCTCGACGTGCTGGATGCCAGCAGCCGCGACCTGCGCGTCATCGTGCCCACCATCCTGCTCGTGATCTTCGCAGTGCTGGCCCTCCTGCTGCGCTCGCTGCTGGCGCCGCTGCTGCTGGTCGTCGCCAACGTCGTCTCGTTCGGCGCGACGATCGGGGTCTCGGCGCTGGTCTTCGACCACGTGCTGGGGTTCACCGCCGGCGACCCGGCCATCCCGCTGTACGGCTTCGTCTTCCTCGTGGCACTGGGCATCGACTACTCGATCTTCCTGATGACGCGGGTGCGCGAGGAGGCGATCGTGCGCGGCACCCGGCCCGGCATCCTCGTGGGGCTCGCCGTCACCGGCGGCGTCATCACCAGCGCGGGCATCGTCCTGGCCGCCACGTTCTCGGCCCTGTCGGTGCTGCCCCTGGTCTTCCTCGTGCAGATCGCCTTCATCGTCGGGTTCGGCGTCCTGCTCGACACCCTGGTGGTCCGTTCGCTCCTGGTGCCGGCCCTGGCCCACGACCTCGGGCCCAGGGTCTGGTGGCCGGCCCGCCTGGTGGCGGACGGCGGCGGGTCCGGCCCCGGGCGGCACGCGTCCGGGGTGCACCCCGGCGCCGAGCCCGACTCCCACGCCTAGGGTGGCGGGATGACGCGCGTCGCCCTCGCCGGGTACGGCTCCGCCGGCCGCACCATCCACGCCCCTCGCCTGCTCGAGGCCGGGCTCGACGTCGTCGCGGTGTCGACGCGCGACGCCGAGCGAGCGGCCGCGGTGCGGGCCGAGCTGCCCGACGCCGCGGTGGTGCCCGCCCTCGAGGACCTGCTGGCCCTCGACGACGTCGACCTCGTGGTCCTGGCCACCCCGAGCGGGGCGCACGCCGAGCACGTCCGCGCCGTGGTGGACGCCGGGCGTCCCTGCGTGGTCGACAAGCCGCTGGCCGTGGATGCCGAGCAGGGCGCCGCGGTCGTCCGGTACGCCGAACGGGCCGGGGTGCCGCTCACAGTGTTCCAGAACCGCCGCTACGACCCCGAGCACACCACGGTGCGGGCCCTGCTCGCGGACGGACGCGTGGGGGAGCCGTTCCGCTACGAGATGCGCTGGGAGCGCTGGCGCCCGGTCCCCAAGGACCGCTGGCGCGAGAACGCCGGCTGGCAGGACGGCGGCGGCATCCTGCTCGACCTGCACACCCACCTGGTGGATGCCGCGGTGCAGCTGTTCGGGCCGGCGACCTACGTGGCGGCCACGGTGGCGGCGCGCAGCACGCCGGCCGAGGACGACGCCTTCCTGCTCGTCACCCACGCGAGCGGGGTCGTCTCGCACCTGTCGGCGACGTCGCTGGCGGCGGCACCCGGGCCGCGGGTCCGGCTGCTCGGGCGCGAGGCGGCCTACGTGCAGGCCGACTTCGAGGGGGAGGCCCACGTCTGGTCGGGCCAGCGCGACCGGGACGCCGACCACTGCGGCTGGCTGTACGGCGGCGACGAGCCGGTGGCCGTCCCGCGGGTGCGGTCGTCGCAGGCCGACCTCTACCGGGCGGTGGCGGCGGCGCTGGCCGCGCCCGACCCGCAGGCCGTGATGCCCGTCGACCCGTGGGACGCCGTGCACACCCTGGCCGTGGTCGACGCCGCCCGGGTGGCGGCGGCCGAGCAGCGGGTGGTCGAGGTCGTCACGCCTCGGCGCTGAGCCGGCCGCGCCTCACGGGGTGGGGAGGCGCCGCGGCTCGATGCGCTCCTCGGAGACGCCGTCGCGCCCGTCGGCCGTGACGACGTAGGCGGCGGCCGCGCCGTCGCGCTCGCTGACGGCCTCGACCAGCTCGGTGCTGCGGTAGACCAGCCCGACCCCGTCGTCGGTGCAGTGCGTGACCGGCAGGGTGCCGTCGGCGACGAGCCGGTGCACCAGGGGGCGGCGGCGCGCCTCGGAGTCGTAGTGGACGCCGTTGCCGTAGGGGAGGAACGCGAGCCCGTTGGTGACGGCCCGCAGCTCCGGGCCGAAGGAGTCGGTGGTGCCGCCCACGTACCAGCAGATGGAGCCGGCCGAGACCCCCGACAGGACGACGCCGGCCTCCCACGCCGCCCGCAGGGCCGGGCCGAGGTCGTGCACCGCCCACACCGCCAGCAGGTTCGCCACCGAGCCGCCGTTGACCCACACCACGTCCTGGTCGAGCAGGTGGCCGGGCACGTCCTCGAGGTTCGGCATCGGGAACAGGTCGAGCACGGTGACGTCGAAGCCCGCCACGCGACCGGCCTCGACCGCCTCGTGCGAGAACCAGCGCGGGTCGCCGCTGGCGGTCCCCACGAAGGTCAGGCGCGGGCGGCGGCCGTGCGCCCCCGACAGCTCGACCGCGTGGTGCACCAGCGCGTCGTACTCGAACCGCGTGCGGGTGCCGTCGCGGTAGCCGCCCGAGGTGGCGAGGATGGTGGGTCCGTCGGCGCTCATCGCGTCACTGTACGAGGGCCTGTGGAAAACGTCGCGGCCGTTTCCGGCGTCCGGGGCACAGTACCGGGATGGAGCCCACGACGCCGCCGCCGCCCCTCGTCCCTGGGTTCGAGCTGGGCGCGGTCCTGGGGCGCGGGGCCACCGCCGAGGTGTGGGAGGCGGTGCGCGAGAGCGACGGCCGGCGGGTGGCCGTCAAGGTGACCTCGGCCGACCCCGAGGCCGTCGAGGCGGCGGCGCGTGAGGCGTCGGTCACCGGCCGGGTGGCCGCCGAGCACCTCCTGGCGGTCGAGGCCTGCGTGGCACTGCCCGACGGGCGGGCGGCGCTGGTGCTGCCGTTGATGCGGGGCGGCAGCCTGGCGTCGTTGGTCGCCGCCCGGGGGCACCTCTCGCCGGGCGAGGTCGTCACGGTGCTGGCGCCGGTGGCGGCGGCGCTCGGCCGGCTGCACGCGGCCGGTGTGGTGCACGGCGACGTGTCGCCCGGCAACGTCCTGCTCGACCTCGGCGGGCGCCCGGTGCTGGCCGACCTGGGGCTGGGCCATGTCCTCGGTGAGGCGCCGACGGCGGTCTGGGGCACCGAGGGCCACCTGGCGCCCGAGGTCGTGCTGGGGGCGAGCCCGGATGCCGCGGCCGACGTCTACGCCCTGGGGGCCCTGGGCTGGCTGTGCCTCAGCGGGGCGGTCCCGGGGCCGCCGGGGCTGCGGCCGGCGCTGGCGGAGGTGAGCCGCGCGGGGGCGACCGCCGCGGGGCTGGTGGCACTGGTCGAGAGCGCGGTGGCCCCGGACCCGCTCGACCGGCCGGGGGCCGACGAGCTGGCCGTGGCCCTGTTCGACGCTGCGCCAGCGCTCCCGCTGCGGCTGGTCGACGGGGATGCCGTCGAGGCCGTCACCTACCGGCTGCGGGCGGCCGCTGCCGAGCCGGTGGAACCCGATGAACCTGCGCCCAGGACCGGGTCGGTGCGACGCCGCGCCACGCAGGGGGTGCGGCGGGTGAGGTCGGCCGTGGGAGCCGGCGGCCCCGGGCGGCCGGGGCTCCGGCGGCGGCTCGGGCCGGGGCGCCACCGCGGGCACACCACCGCAGCAGCAGGGGAGGCCGCGGGTCGTGCCGGCGGGTCCGGGAGCGCGCTCGGGCGCGGGGTCGTCACCGGTGTCGTCGCGATCGCGCTCACCGCCGGTGTGGCCGGCTGGGCCGCCGCGGCGCTCGACACCTCCGCCCCTCCCGCTGTCGGGCGCCCCCGGGAGGCGGCCGTGCCGGCCCCGGGGTCCCCCCGTGCGCCGTCGGCGCCCGTCACCCACTCACCCTCCCCGTCGTCCCCGTCGTCCCCGTCCCCCTCGTCGTCCGTGGCGTCATCGACGGCGGCACTCCGGCCCGCGCCGAGCCCCGGCACCGCGGACCCGCGGAGGGACCCCACCGCCGCGCGGGAGCGCCCGTCCGAGCTGCTCACGGTCCTGGCCCGGTCGCGGGCGCAGGCGTGGCGCAGCGCCGACGTGCGACTCCTCGTCGACGCCGAGAGCGCGACGGGGCCGCTCCACGCGCGTGACGCGGCGGGGGTCCAGGAGCTGGCCCGCGCCGGGCTGCGGTACGACGGACTGCAGTACCAGCTCTCGGACGTGCGGTTCGTCCGCGCGCGGGGGGACCTGGCCGTCGTCAGCGCGCGGGTCGGCGTCACCGCCTACGAGGTCGTGGGCGACGGGCCGCCGGTACCCCGGCCGGCGACCGACGCGCGGCCGGTCGTGGTCGAGCTCGTGCGCACCGCCGACGGCTGGCGCATCCGTGACCTCCTGGCCGGCTGAGCGGCCCGGGCGTCGGTCAGGCGACCAGCCAGGCGATGGCCGACTCGAGGTCGCCGTGGGTGTGCTGGAAGCCACTCGTCACGAGGACGTCGCCGACGACGCGCTGGCTGGACAGGACATCGCCCGCGAACTCGCCGAGCACGGCCTTCATCGCGAAGGACGGGGCCGGCAGCAGTGCGGGGCGATGCACGGCCCGGCCGATGGCAGCGGCGATCTCGCGCTGGCGCACGGGCGCCGGGCCCACGACGTTGACCGGGCCGGTGACCTCGGGGTGGTCGAGCAGGTACAGCAGCGCACCCACCTCGTCGACCAGGGTGATCCACGGCGAGAACTGCTTTCCCGAGCCGAGGGGGCCACCGAGACCGAGACGGCCGAGCTTCAGCATCGGCTCCGCGGCCCCGCCCTCGGGGGCCAGCACGATCCCGGTGCGCGCGAACGCCACCGAGGCGCCGGCATCCACCGCCGGGGCCGCCGCCGCCTCCCAGGCCAGCACCACGTCGGCCAGGAAGCCGGTGCCGGGCGGGCTCTGCTCGGTCAGCTCCTCGTCGCCGCGGTCGCCGTAGAAGCCCACCGCCGAGCCCGAGACCAGCCGCACCGGATGGTCGGCCTCGGCGACGGCTCGCGCCATCGCGGTCGTGCCGTCGGTGCGCGAGGCGAGGATCTCGTGCTTGTACGAGGGGGTCCAGCGGTGGTCGCCGACCCCGGCCCCCGCCAGGTGCACCACGCCGCCCACGTCGTCGAGCACCCGGGGGTCCAGGTGTCGTGACGACGGGTCCCACTGCACCTCGTCCGGGCGCGACGGCGCACGGCGCACCAGCCGCACCACCTCGTCGCCGCGCCGGCGGAGCGCGGCGACGAGGGCGGTACCGATGAGACCGGACGAGCCGGTGAGGGCGATGCGGGCCATGGGTCGCTTCCCGCGCGTCAGAGGCCGAGGTCGGCCTCGAACGCGCCTTCCTCGAGCCGCTGCTTCATCGTGGAGAGGAAGCGGGCGGCGTCGGCCCCGTCGACGATCCGGTGGTCGTACGAGAGCGCGAGGTAGACCATCGAGCGGATCGCGATGGTCTCGCCGCCGTCGTCGGTGACGACCACGACCGGGCGCTTGACGACCGCTCCGGTGCCGAGGATGGCGACCTGCGGCTGGTTGATGATCGGGGTGTCGAACAGCGCGCCCCGCGAGCCGGTGTTGGTGATGGTGAAGGTGCCACCCGAGAGGTCGTCCGGGGTGATCCGGTTGCTGCGGGTGCGGTCGGCGAGGTCGGCGATCCCACGGGCCAGCCCGGCGATGTTGAGGTCGCCGGCGCTCTTGATGACCGGGACGATGAGGCCCTTGTCGGTGTCGACCGCGACGCCGACGTTCTCGGTGCCGTGGTAGGTGACGTCGTCACCCTCGATGCTGGCGTTGACGGTGGGGTGCGCCTTGAGCGCCTCGACCGCGGCCAGGGTGAAGAAGGGCAGGAAGCTGAGCTTGGTGCCCTCGCGGGCGGCGAAGTCGGCCTTGGCCCGGTCGCGCAGCCGCGCGATACGGGTGACGTCGACCTCGACCACCGTGGTCAGCTGGGCCGAGGTCTGCAGCGACTCGACCATCCGGCGCGCGATCATCTTGCGCAGGCGGCTCATCGGCTGGGTCGTGCCGCGCTTGCCGGAGTCGGCGGCTGCCCCGGAGGCGGCCGGGGCCGGCGCCGCCGCGGCGGGTGCGGACGCGGCGGGGGCCGCCGGCGGTGCCGGCTCCTCGGCCGCGGGCTTCGCGGCCTCGGCGGCGGCCAGGACGTCCTGCTTGCGGATGCGTCCCCCGATGCCGCTGCCCTGGAGGGTCGACAGGTCGATCCCGTGGTCGGCGGCCAGCTTGCGCACCAGGGGGGTGACGTACGCCGAGGCGTCGTCGCTCGGGGCCGGAGCCGGGGGAGCGGTGGACCCCGACGGTGCGGGGGCGCCGTCGGCGCGGGCCGCCGCCGCATCGGGCGTCTGCTGCGGCGCCGCCTCCTGGGCCGGAGCAGGCGCGGGGGCCTTCTCCGGCTCGGGCTCGGGAGCCTTCTCGGGCTCCGGCTCGGGAGCCTTCTCGGGCTCCGGCTCGGGCTCCGGCGCCTTCTCCGGCTCGGGGGCCTTCTCCTCGGCGGGGGCCGCCTCCTGCTGCGCGGGGGCGCTGGCGCCACCGCTGCCGCCGACGACGGCCAGGTCGGCGCCCACCGGCACGGTGTCGTCCTCCTGGACCAGGATCTTGGTCAGCGTGCCGGCCACGGGCNGATCTCGGTGTCGACCTTGTCGGTCGAGACCTCGAGCAGCGGCTCGTCGACCGCGACCTCGTCGCCCTCGGCCTTGAGCCAGCGGGTCACGGTGCCCTCGGTGACGGACTCACCGAGCGCGGGCATGGTGACGGTCGTGCCGTCGCCGCCTCCGGAGGACGGCGCCGGCGCGGCGGGAGCCTGCTGGGCGGGGGCCTCCTGCTGGGGGGCCTCCGGCGCGGGCTGGTCGGTGGAGGCCTGCTGCTCGGCCGGCTCCTGGCCGCCTTCGTCGCCGGCCTGCGCGACCGCACCGGCATCGGCGGGGTCCTCGACCTGGTCGGCCGGGCCGTCACCCGAGTCCTCGGACGCGGCGGGGGCCGCGGCCTCGTCGTCACCGGAGCCGCTGTCGGCCGGCGCGGCGCCGTCGCCGATGACGGCGAGGTCGGCGCCCACGGGCACGGTGTCGTCCTCCTGGACGAGGATCTCCTGGAGCGTCCCCGCCACCGGGNGATCTCGGTGTCGACCTTGTCGGTCGAGACCTCGAGCAGCGGCTCGTCGACCGCGACCTCGTCACCGACACTCTTGAGCCACCGCGTCACGGTCCCCTCGGTGACGGACTCGCCGAGTGCGGGCATCTGTACACGTTCGGACATCAGTGGTGCTCTCCTTCGTGGGCGGTGGCGGTCATCACTCTAGTTGTGTGCGTGGAGGGGCTTGCCGGCGAGCGCCAGGTGGGCTTCGCCGAGCGCCTCGTTCTGGGTGGGGTGGGCGTGGACCAGGGCGGCGACGTCCTCGGGGAAGGCGTCCCAGGAGACGATGAGCTGGGCCTCGCCGATCTGCTCGCCCATCCGGGAACCGACCATGTGCACCCCGACGACCGGGCCGTCGGTGACGCGGACCAGCTTGACGAAGCCCTGGGTGCCGAGGATCTGGGACTTGCCGTTTCCGCCGAGGTTGTACTCGTAGGTCTGCACGGCGTCGCCGTGCTCGGCGCGGGCCTGCTCCTCGGTGAGCCCGACCGAGGCGACCTCGGGCTCGCAGTAGGTGACCCGCGGGATCTGGGACTCGACCAGGGGTGCGGGGGAGAGCCCGGCGACCTGCTCGGCGACGAGGATGCCCTGCGCGAAGCCGCGGTGCGCCAGCTGCAGCCCGGGCACGATGTCGCCGACGGCCCACAGGCCCTCCACCCCGGTGGCGCAGCGCTCGTCGGTGACCACGAAGCCGCGCTCGAGGCGCACCCCGGCCTCCTCGTAGCCCAGCCCGTCGGTGGCCGGCCCGCGACCGACGGCCACGAGCAGCAGGTCGGCCTCGAGGCTCTCGCCGCCCTCGAGCGAGACCGTGACGGCATCGGCCGAGGTGGTGGCGGAGGCGAAGCGGGTGTCGGTGAGCACGGTGATGCCTCGCTTGCGGAAGGCCCGCTCGAGAGCCGCGCTGCTCGCGGGGTCCTCGGACGCCACGAGCCGCGGCAGGGCCTCGACGACGGTGACCTCGGCGCCGAACGAGCGCATCACGGAGGCGAACTCGACGCCGATGACACCACCCCCGAGGACGACCACGCGCCCCGGCACCTCGGTGAGCGCCAGCGCGCCGTCGCTGGTGACGACGCGCTCGCCCAGCTCGAGGCCGGGCAGGGTGCGGGCGTAGGAACCGGTGGCCAGCACGACGTGCCGCCCCACGAGGCGCCGGTCGCCGACGACCACGGTGTGCGGGCCGTCGAGGCGCCCCTCGCCCTCGACGTACTCGACCTGGCGAGCCTTGACCAGCCCCTGGAGCCCGCGGTGCAGGCGGCCCACGACCCCTTCGCGGTACGAGGTGACCCCGGCCAGGTCGACACCGTCGAGGCTGGCCCGCACGCCGAAGCGCGAGGCCTCGCGGGCGGCGTCGGCGACCTCGGCCGCGTGCAGCAGAGCCTTGGTGGGGATGCAGCCGCGGTGCAGGCAGGTCCCCCCGAGGAGGTCCTTCTCGACGAGCGCGACCGACAGGCCGAGCTCGGCGGCGCGCAGGGCGCACGCGTAGCCCCCGCTGCCTCCCCCGAGGACGACGAGGTCGTGGGTGGTCTCGGCGGTGGCCGGCATCGGGTGCTGCTCCCTCTCGCTGATGGCGTCTGGCGCGCGTCGGCCGGGACGGGTGGCCGGCAGGCGCTGACACGCATCCTGTCACTCCGGCGCGGGTCGCACGAGGTCACGACGCGCGGTGGACCGATCCCGGTGCCGGTGGGCCGGACGGGCCCGACCCGCGCCCGACCGCGCCCGGCGCGACCACCCCCGTGGCGCCCCGGGGCGGGCGGCGACACAGCGCGCGTACAGCGGGACCCCCTATCGTGGGCCCATGGCGTGGTGGAGACGCGGACGGCGCGGGGACGTCGCGCCGCACGACGGCAGCGACCTGGCGAGCGCGCGCTCGCACTTGGAGGACTTCGTCCGGACGCGCCGGGGGGTCGAGGCCTACGTCGAGCCCGCCACCAACGTCACCGCCACCACCGTGGTGCTGATCGCGCACGACGGCGAGTGGACCCGGCGGGCGTTGCCGACCCGCCCCCAGGCGTTCGAGGTCGCCCGCGGGTTCGAGATCCCGGTGTACGACGTGAACCTCACCGGGTACCCGGCGCGGATGCGCGCGTGGACCACCCGTCAGCGCCAGAACGGCAGCTGAGGTCGGCAAACCCCTCGCTCCCGGGCGACGGACCTGCGAGCGTGGGGGCACTGACTGACCGACGACGAGAGGTGTGCCATGTCATCCAAGGGGAAGCCCCGACCGGCCGTGGAGGACGACGTCAAGGCCCGGTTCCGGGCGGCGCTGGACGCCAAGAAGGCCCGCGCGCGGGGCGAGGCCGCTGACCAGTCCGAGCACGGCAAGGTCGAGCACGCGCACGGGCCCGAGACCAGTGCTCGCCAGCAGATGTTCCGTCGCAAGAGCGGCTGAGCGCGCTCGCCGCACCGGGGCGGCGCGACGGGGCCGGACCACCTGCACGGTGGTCCGGCCCCGTCGTCGTCGGGGGCGCGGTACGCCCCCGCGCCGGTCAGCCCCGGGCGTGCTGCTCGACCAGGCCCACGAGGGTGGAGACCCCGAAGCCGGTGCCGCCCTTGGGCGTCGCCCCGGTCGCGCCCTTGCTGTTGAACGCCGGCCCGGCGATGTCGAGGTGCGCCCAGGGGATGCCCTCGCCGACGAACTCCCGGAGGAAGATCGCGGCCGTCAGCATCCCGCCGTCGCGGTCGCCCTTGTGGGCGATGTCGGCGGTGGGGGTGTCGAGCTTGGCGCGCATCGCGGCCGGGAGCGGCATCGCCCAAGCGCCCTCGCCGGCGGCGTCGGCCGCCGCCACGACCGAGGCCCGGAACGCGTCGTCGTTGCCCATGACGCCGGCGACGTCGGCGCCGAGCGCGACCACCTGCGCGCCGGTGAGGGTGGCGATGTCGACGATCCAGTCGGGCTTCTTCTCGCTGGCCAGGCAGATGCCGTCGCCGAGCACCATCCGGCCCTCGGCATCGGTGTCGAGGATCTCGACGCTGGTGCCGTCGCGCATCACCACGACGTCGCTGGGCCGCTGCGCGGTGCCGCTGGGCAGGTTCTCGGCCAGGCAGAGGTAGCCGGTGACGGCCACCGGCAGCCCGAGCTCGGCCGCGGCCAGCACGGAGGCGGCGACCGCCGCCGCCCCGGCCATGTCGCACTTCATCGTCACCATGCCGGTGGACGGCTTGAGGTTGAGGCCGCCGGAGTCGAAGGTGATGCCCTTGCCCACCAGCGCCACCGACGCCTTGGCGCCCGAGGGGGCGTAGCGCATGGTGACGATCCGCGGCGGGTTGACCGACCCCTGGCCGACCCCGACGATGCCGCCGAAACCGCCCTTGGCCAGCGCCTTCTCGTCGAGGACCGTCACGGTGATGCGGGCGGGGGAGTCGGCGACCTTCTTCTTCACCGCGTCGGCGAAGGACTGCGGGAAGAGCACGTTCGGGGGGGTGTTGACCAGGTCGCGCGCCCAGTCGCGGGCCGCGCCGAGGGTGGCCGAGCGAGCCACCACGTCGCGGGCCTCCTTGCCCGAGCCGGCGCCCGAGACCACGGTGATGGTGGGGCCGGCGAAGGGGGCCGGCGTCTTCGCGGCCCGTGCGGTACCCCGCGAGGTGGCCTTGTCGTACTGGTACACGCCGGCGAAGGCGCCGTCGCTGACGGCACCGAGGCGGTCGACGTCGGGGGTGGGCAGGGCCACGGCCACGCGGGCCTTGGTGCGCACCGAGCGCAGGGCGGCCCCGGCGGCGTCGCGCAGGGCGACGTGGTCGAAGGCGGTGGTGCGGGTGCTGCCGGGCCCCAGCCCGGTGACGACGACGGAGGTGGCCTTGACCCCGGGGACCGCGACGACCCGGTGCACGTCACCGGTCGCGGCGCTGGCCTCGAGGTCGGCGAGCACGGCCTGCAGGTGCACGACGGCCTTGCGGGGCAGCCCGTGCCCGGCAGCGAGGTCGGGGCCGTCGTCGGTGCGGACGGAGCCGATGACGAGAGCGTCGACGGGCAGGTCCGCGGGGGTCTTGGTCGTCACGGTCAGTGAAGTCATGGCGCCACACTATCCGGGGCCGTGGCACCGTCCGGGCCGCGCGGTAACGTGCCCGTCATGACCGACCTCAGGCGCTCCCCGCTGCATGACCGCCACGTCGCCCTCGGGGCCAAGATGGCCGACTTCGGCGGCTGGTCGATGCCCATCGAGTACCCCGGCGGCGGTGTCGTCGCCGAACACACGGCCGTACGCGAGCGGGTCGGGCTGTTCGACGTCTCGCACCTGGGCAAGGCGCGGGTCAGCGGTCCCGGCGCCGCGGCGTTCGTCAACGCCTGCCTCACCAACGACCTGCGGCGCATCGGCCCCGGGCAGGCCCAGTACACGATGTGCTGCGACGAGTCCGGCGGCGTCGTCGACGACCTCATCCAGTACCTGCGCGCCGACGACGACGTCTTCCTCGTCCCCAACGCGGCCAACACCGCCGAGGTCGTGCGTCGCCTCGCCGCCGCCGCACCGGAGGGTGTGCTCGTCGAGGACCGGCACGAGGGCTACGGCGTGCTGGCGGTGCAGGGGCCGCGCTCCGACGAGGTGCTCCGGCGCCTCGGGCTGCCCACCGACCACGACTACATGAGCTTCGTCGAGACCACCTGGGACGGGCTGCCGGTCATCGTCTGCCGCACCGGCTACACCGGTGAGCGCGGCTACGAGATCATCCCCGCCTGGGACGTGACGGCCTCGGTCTGGGACGCCCTGCTCGAGGCCGTGCGCGCCGAGGGCGGCCTGCCGGCCGGGCTGGGGGCCCGCGACACCCTGCGCACCGAGATGGGCTACCCGCTGCACGGCAACGACCTGTCGCTCGACATCACGCCGGTGATGGCCGGCGCGGCCTGGGCCGTCGGGTGGGACAAGGACACCTTCTGGGGCAAGGACGCCCTGGTCGCCCAGCGCGTCGCCAAGGACGGTCGGCTGATGCGCGGGCTGGTCGTCACCGGGCGCGGCATCCCGCGCTCGCACTGCGCGGTGCGCGACGCCTCCGGGGCGCTGGTCGGCGAGGTCACCTCCGGGACGTTCTCGCCCAGCCGCAAGCAGGGCATCGCGCTGGCGCTGCTCGACCGCTCGGTCACGCTCGGCGACGAGGTCGTGGTCGACGTGCGCGGCCGCGACGTGGCCGCCACGGTCACCAGACCGCCGTTCGTCGAGGCGGGGGTGCGGTCGTCGTGAGCGAGCAGTGGACCTGGACCTACGCCGACGCCTCGGGGGCACCGGTCACCGGCGAGCCCACGAGCGAGGCGAGCTTCCCCACGCAGTCCGACGCCGAGAGCTGGTTCGGCGAGGTCTGGCACGAGCTGTCGGAGGCCGGCGTCGCGAGTGTCACGCTGCACCGCGACGGCGCGGTCGTCTACGGCCCGATGAGCCTGGAGGCGGCTCCGTAGGGCGGGACGCGGCCCCGTCGCCTCAGGACGCGGCCCCGTCGCCTCAGGACGGGTACTCGCCCCGGGCGACCTGCGGCTTGGGCATCCGCTGCCGCCGCATCTGGAACGCGCGCATGGCGGCGTAGCTCCAGCCGCCGCGGGGCACCTGGTCGGCGCCGAACTTGGCGACGACGCCCTTCTTGGCGCCGCGCCACATGACGAAGGTGTCGATGACGACGGCCAGCACCGAGCCCCAGGTCAGCAGCACGCTGAGGGTGAAGATGGTCTGCTGCCGCACCAGGCTCAGCGCCAGGACCACAAGCATGATCGGCAGCAGGAACTCGGCCAGGTTGCGGCGGGCGTCGACGTAGTCGCGGATGAAGCGGCGGGCCGGGCCCTTGTCTCGCGCCGGCAGGAACTTCTCGTCGCCGGTCTCCATGGCCTTGCGCGTCCGCGCGAGCTTGGCGCGGCGCTCCTCGCGGTCGAGCCGGCGGGCCTCCTTGCGGTCGGCCACGACGAGGGGGCGCTTGCGGGCGGCCTCCTGGTCGCGCCGCTTGGGCGTGGGACGGTTCTTGGCGCCCTCTCGCTCGGCCGCGCGCTCGGCGGCGGTGGGCTGCTCATCGGTCTTGCTGCGTCCGAACACGGGTCAACTCTAGGCGCTCGGCGCCCCGGCCACGTCGAGGGTGCGCGGGCGGGCGGCCCCGGTGCTCGGCCGGTCGGTAGGGTCGGGAGGTGTGAGCGACGTACTCGACGATGCCCAGACCGGCGCCCTGCGCGACCGGGTCCGTGACCTGATGCCGCAGGTGCGCGCCGACCTCGAGGCGCTGACCCGCATCCCGTCGGTCTCGCTCGACGCCTTCGACCAGGCGCACGTCGAGGCCAGCGCCGAGGCCACCGCGGCGCTGCTGCGCGCGGAGGGCTGCGAGGTCGAGATCGTGCGCGAGGGCGGCCGGCCCGCGGTCATCGGCCACAAGCCGGGCCCTCCCGGCTCGCGCACCGTCACCCTCTACGCCCACCACGACGTGCAGCCCCCCGGCGACGACGCCCTGTGGGACAGCCCGCCGTTCGAGCCCACCGAGCGCGGCGGCCGGCTCTACGGGCGCGGCGCCGCCGACGACAAGGCGGGCGTGATGGCACACGTGGCCGCGCTGCGCGCCCACGGCGACGACCTGCCGGTCGGCGTCACGATCTTCGTCGAGGGCGAGGAGGAGATCGGCTCGGACTCGCTGCCCACCATCCTCGAGAAGCACGGCGAGAAGCTGCGCGCCGACGCGATCGTGCTGGCCGACTCCACCAACTGGGCCATCGGCGAGCCGGCGCTGACCACGACCCTGCGCGGCATGATCCGCATCGTCGTCACCGTGACCACCCTCGACCACGGCATCCACTCCGGGATGTTCGGCGGCGCCGTCCCCGACGCCCTCACCACCCTGGTGCGGGTCCTGGCGTCCCTGCACGACGACGAGGGCAACGTCGCGGTGCCGGGCCTGCTCGAGGGCGAGGCCGCCGACCTCGACTTCTCCGAGGAGCGCCTGCGCGAGGAGTCCGGGCTGCTCGACGGCGTCTCGACCATCGGCTCCGGCAGCCTGCTCTCGCGGATCTGGACCAAGTCCTCGGCCACGACCATCGGCATCGACGCCCCGTCGGTCGCCACCTCCTCCAACACCCTGGTCCCCAGCGCGTCGGCCAAGGTCTCGATCCGCCTGGCGCCGGCCGAGGACGACCGGCACGCCTTCGAGCTCGTCAAGGCCCACCTGCTCGAGCACGCCCCGTGGGGCGCCAAGGTCGAGGTGCTCCTCGACGACCGCGGTCTCGGCTTCGCGGCCGACGCGCACGGCCCGGTCTACGACCAGGCCCGCGCCGCGTTCGCCGACGCCTGGGGCGTGCAGCCCGTCGACATCGGCGTGGGCGGCTCCATCCCGTTCGTCGCCGCCTTCGCCGAGCAGTTCCCCGAGGCCGCCATCCTCGTCACCGGCGTCGAGGACCCCGACGCCCGCGCGCACGGCGCCAACGAGTCGCTGCACCTCGGCGAGTTCGAGAAGGTCTGCCTCGCCGAGACCCTGCTGCTCGCCCGCCTGGGCGCGCTGCCCCACTGAGAGCGGAGGACCACGATGGCCCAGGGCACGTACGTCGAGGACGACTTCCAGCGCGACACCACCTACATCGAGGACCGCGTCACCACCGCCGGCACCGGCGCGCACGCGTGGCCGGCCGAGCCGGGGCGCTACCGCCTCGTCGCCGCCCGCGCCTGCCCGTGGGCCAACCGGGCGATCATCGTGCGGCGGCTGCTCGGCCTCGAGGACGCCATCTCGATGGGGCTGTGCGGCCCCACCCACGACAGCGACTCGTGGACCTTCGACCTCGACCCCGACGGGCTCGACCCGGTGCTGGGCATCCCGCGGCTGAAGGACGCCTACGAGAAGCGCTTCCCCGGCTACCCGCGGGGCATCACCGTGCCCGCGCTGGTCGAGGTGGCCTCCGGCAAGGTCGTCACCAACGACTTTGCGCCGATGACCCTCGACTTCTCGACCCAGTGGCGCGAGCACCACCGCGCCGGTGCCCCGGACCTCTACCCGCAGGCCCTGCGCGAGGAGATGGACGCGGTGATGCAGCGCGTCTACACCGAGGTCAACAACGGGGTCTACCGCTGTGGGTTCGCCGGCACCCAGCAGGCCTACCAGGACGCCTACGACCGGCTCTTCGCCGCGCTGGACTGGCTCGAGGAGCGGCTGGCCGAGCGGCGCTACCTCATGGGCGAGACGATCACCGAGGCCGATGTGCGGCTCTTCACGACTCTGGCCCGCTTCGACGCGGTCTACCACGGCCACTTCAAGTGCAACCGCAGCAAGCTCACCGAGATGCCGGTGCTGTGGGCCTACGCGCGCGACCTGTTCCAGACCCCGGGTTTCGGCGACACCACCGACTTCGTGCAGGTCAAGAGCCACTACTACGAGGTGCACCGCGACATCAACCCGACCGGGGTCGTCCCCGCGGGGCCCGACCTGTCCGGCTGGGGCACGCCGCACGGGCGCGAGGCACTCGGAGGCCGCCCGTTCGGTGACGGCACCCCGCCCGGGCCGCCGCCTGAGGGCGAGCGGGTGCCCACCGCGCACAACCCGCTGCTGGGTGACGACGGGCTCGTCCGCCGCTGAGCGCGACGGTCATGACCGGCCGGCCCCACGCCGCCCGGGATCATGGCGGCTCATCCCAATCGGGGGTGTAGGAGTTGGGGTCTGAAGCCGCCGGTCTCGAGCAGGCTTCGGGCGATGTAGTTGGTCAGGTTGCGGAACCCGAGTGCGGAGCCGCGCAGGTGTTCGAGCCGTCCGTTGAGCGCCTCGGTCGGCCCGTTGCTGGTGCCGGGTCGTTCGAAGTAGGCGAGCACGTCAGCGGCTCGCTTCTTCAGGGTCCGGCCCAGGGTGGTGAGCTCGGTGAGCACCTTGGGGACGCCGGCGCTGAGGTCGGTGATCAGCTTCTCCATGAGCTCGCGGCCACGTTGCCGGTCCTCGTGGCGATAGGCGGCGATCATGCGCTGGTAGACACCCCAGGTCGCCTCGACCTCGACGTGAGCGTCATCAACGAACAGCGCGCGTAGCCTGTCGCTCTGCTTGTCGGTGAGCAGGTCCGCGCCGGTGTGCAGCGTGCGCCGCGACTTGTAGAGCGGGTCGTCCCTGAACCCACGGTGCCCGTGGATCGCGAGTTGGACCCGGCGCCGGCACCTGTCGAGGGCGTCACCGGCCAGGCGCACGACGTGGAAGGGATCCATCACCGTGACCGCGTCCGGGATCTCCTCTCCAGCGGCGGTCTTGAACCCGGTGAAGCCGTCCATCGCGACCACCTCGACCGCGTCACGGAAGGCGTCGTCGCGGTCGGCGAGCCAGGTCTTGAACGCCGCCTTCGACCGGCCCTCGACCATGTCCAGCAGCCTTGCTGGGCCGGCGCCATCACGGACCGGGGTGAGGTCGATGATCACGGTGACGTACTTGTCGCCACGCCTGGTGTGGCGCCAGACGTGCTCATCGACGCCAATGACCTTCACGCCCTCACACCGCGTGGGGTCGTTGATCAGCAGCCGCTTGCCTTCAGCCAGGACCGCGGTGTTGGCGGTGTCCCACGCGACCCCGAGTCCCTCGGCGACACGGGCGACGGTGAGATGTGCGACCACGATCCCTTCCAGCGCCCACCGCAGCCCGGTGCGCGAGAGCTTCGCGCGTGGCTCCGCCGCGGCGCTGGTGTCGTGGCGCCACACGTGTCCGCAGTCGGCACAGCGGTAGCGGCGCACTACAACTTCCAGCACGGTCGGTCGCCAGCCCAGCGGCTCGTGGGCCAACCGCCGGATCACGGTGTCACGAGCAGCGCCTTCGCTGCCGCACCGTCGGCACCACTGATCTGGTTCCACCACGCGGCACGCGAGGACCGCACGATCCGGTTCACGTCGTTGTCCGGTCACGCTCAGACCGAGGCCGTCGAGTCGAGCGAAGGCGGTCAGGTCAGGGCGGCCGAAGCCGGCCGGCGGGGGAGCGTCAGACACGTCGAGGTCTTTCGGATGGATGGCGTAGGAACCTCCGTCGTCGGGAGACCTCGACGTCTATCTGCGGACCGACGCGCCCGGCCGACCTACGCCGTCATCTGAGAAGACCCCTGAAACGTCTTCGACGACGACGGGACCGGCGAGGAGGAGGGCGCGGTGAGCTAAAGGAATGGAGCTTGCTCGGCTTCGACGCCGCCGCAAGCTCCGGTGAAACGGTCGGTACTGGTCGGTCGTCGTCGGTCACCACCGGATGGCGGCGTCCCCCACGCTCGGCGTTTGCGCAGGTCAGCGGCTCGTTCGCCCAGTGGGCGCATCAAGCGACAGACGCAAAGCCGACGTGATTAGGTCGTCGGTTCGATTCCGACAGGCGGCTCCGGCGAACAGCCCCTGACCTGCGGAAACGCAGGGCAGGGGCGGTTCGGTTCTGGTGGTCGCGCGATGCGCTGGCCTCACGGCTCTGCCCGACACCGACGTCGCTCTCCTCTGCGACGGACCCCTAGCCGGCTGAGCGCTCGCGGCCGGCATCCTGTCCGTGTGCCGATAGGCCTCGCACCGCTCGGCAACGCAGCGTGGCGTCGCGTCGCGACCTGGCGACGGCTCGGCGGGGCGCGATCGTCTCGTGCGTTGGCGGACTACGGGAGCTTGGACGCGAGGACGTCGGCCGCCAGGATCTCGGGTGCTGCGCCGAGGAGGTGCTGGTTGGCCATCAGGGCTGCGACGATGGCGCCGTTGGCGTGGGCGTCGCGAGCGGCCTCGTCGGGGAATGCATCGAAGATCCAGAAGGTGTCGGCGTGGGTCCTGACCGCGAACCAGACAATCGTTCCTACTTCTTCGTTGGCGAGCGCGACAGCGCCGGCGAGCAGATCGGCGAGCGCGTCGTGCTGTCCATCGGCCGCGACGATCTTGGCGACGAAGGCATACGGAAGTGATGCGGGTGTGGACATGAGGGGTTCTCCTAGGTGTCGAGGTTTCTTGGTGAAGCGAGTTCAGCGTATGACGAGCAAGGGCATGTGAGAAGTGGCGTATACGGCAGTATTGCTATTGTTCGCGCCATGCGTATCGGACTGATCGCGATCGACGGCTGCTTCGGTTCGGCTGTCGCGTCGGTCATCGACATCGTGCGGGTGGCCGACGGAGCCCGCGGCGATGTCGACCCGCGGATCGACCCGATCGAACTCGCCATCCTCGGACCGAAACGGAGAGTGACCACGACGGCATCGATGACCCTGTCGGTGGACCACCCGCTGTCGGAGTCCGCAGAGTTCGACGTGGTCGTCGTCCCTGCGCTTGGAACCCTCACGGCCGCCGCTACCAACGACGCCCTCCAGAGCCGAGATGCTCGTTCGGTCATCGCCTCGCTCGGGCGCCTCGACGACGCGACCACCCGGATCGCCGCGGCGTGCACCGGCGTGTTCGCTGTCGCCGAGACCGGACGGATGCATCATCGGCGGGCGACGACCAGCTGGTTCCTGGGGCCGGAGTTCCTGAAGCGCTATCCGACCGTCGCCCTCGATCTCGACACCATGGTCGTGGTCGACGGGAACCTCGTCACCGCCGGCGCCGCGTTCGCCCACATCGACCTCGCGCTCTCACTCGTGCGATCGATCAGCCCCGACCTGGCCCAACATGTCGCCAAGCTCCTCATCATCGACGAGCGTCCGTCGCAGGCGGCCTTCGTCGCCTACGAACATCTCCGGCACGAGGACCCGATCGTCGTCGAGTTCGAACGCTTCGTGCGCGCCCGCCTGGACGAACCGTTCAACGTCGCCTTCGTCGCGCAGTCGCTCGGCACCAGCCGGCGCACCCTCGAACGACGAGTCCGTGCGGCGCTCAACCTCACTCCGCTCGGCTTCGTCCAACGGCTTCGCATCGAACGAGCTCGGCACCTCTCAGCAACCACGGACCTTACCTCCGCCGAGATCGCGCTACGGGTCGGCTACGCGAACGCCGAGACTCTGCGCTCCCTCCTGCGTAGGGAGCGACGCCGTTCCTGACCTATCGCCATGCCTGTAGCCGGTGTCCTAGTGCTCGACTGGAACCACCTCTCAGCACGTCGCGTCGACGCTCCTGCGTCGCCCCTGGACGACCCACTCGACACGCCCGCAGCACAGGCCATGTGACGTGTCCCGGCTTCCCGGACGGTCGGGGTTGGGTGGCTGTGATGTCGCTGTGTTCTCGTCGAGGGGGTCAGCAGACTCGATCAGGGTCGATGGGGATGAGACGCGAAGGCGGTCAGGTCAGGGCGGCCGAAGCCGGCCGGCGGGGTAGCGTCGGACACGTCGAGGTCTTTCGGATGGATGGCGTAGGAACCTCCGTCGTCGGGAGACCTCGACGTCCATCTGCGGACCGACGCGCCCGGCCGACCTACACCCTCATCTGGGAAGAGCCATCATGGCCCTGGCCTGCACGGATACCCATAGGCAACTCTCAGGATGCTGCACGACAGCGGGGCCGGTTCTGCGGGACAGTAGGGCCGCAACGTTCCGTGCCTGGAGGAGGTCCTGATGCCACTGGTGAAGTCGTTGTGGGCCAGCATCCAGGGCGACCCGGTCTTCATGCGACGGGTCAACGGATGGCTCACGATCTTCTGGCTCGTGATGATCCCGGTGTCACTGGTCACCCACTGGGTCAACTCGGTGGTCTACGTCTCGGCGCTCTCGCTGTGGGCGCTGGTCTCGGGGCACTGGTCCGCGTGGCAGGCCGCCCGCGTCGAGGTCAAGCAGCACGAGGAGGCGGAGGCGGCCAAGCAGGAGAACGTCCCCGAGCAGGTGGTCCAGGAGATCATCGCGAGGACGGAGATCCAGCCCGACCCGTCGGTGGGGGCCGGGAGCGCTCCGGCCTGAGCGGACGGGCCGGCCCCCGCCGACGCGCGCCGGGGTCAGTCCTTGGCGGTCTCGCCCGGTAGCGCGAGCATCTGGTCGAGGGCGGCGCGCGCGAACCGCGAGGTCTCGTCGTCGACAGCGATGGTGTTGACCACCCGGCCCTCGACGAGGGACTCCAGCGCCCACACCAGGTGCGGCAGGTCGATGCGGTTCATCGTCGAGCAGTAGCAGACGTTCTTCTCGAGGAAGGCGATCCGCTGCTCGGGGAACTGCGCGGCCAGCCGGCGCACGAGGTTGAGCTCGGTGCCGACGGCCCAGGCGGTGCCGGCCGGCGCGGCGGCGATGGTCCTGATGATCTTCTCGGTCGAGCCCACCTCGTCGGCGAGCGCGACGACCTCGTGGCGGCACTCGGGGTGGACGATGACCTTGACGTCGGGGATCTCGCGGCGGGCGGCCTCGACCGCCTCCACCGAGAAGCGGCCGTGCACCGAGCAGTGGCCGCGCCACAGGATCATCGTGGCGTCGCGCAGCTGCTCGGGGGTGAGGCCCCCCATCGGGCGGTGCGGGTCCCAGACCACGCAGTCCTCGAGCGGGCGGCCGAGGTCGCGCGCGTAGGTGTTGCGGCCCAGGTGCTGGTCGGGCAGGAACAGCACCTTGCCGCCCTCCCCGGCCCGGTCGAGGGCCCAGGTGAGCGCCGTACGGGCGTTGGAGGAGGTGCAGATGGTGCCGCCGTGCCGGCCGGTGAAGGCCTTGATGGCTGCCGAGGAGTTCATGTAGGTGACCGGCACGGTGCGCTCGGCGACACCGGCCTCGGCCAGCTGCTCCCAGCACTCCTGCACCTGGTCGATGGCGGCCATGTCGGCCATCGAGCAGCCGGCCGCGAGGTCGGGCAGGACGACCGTCTGGCCGTCGGCGGTGAGGATGTCGGCCGACTCGGCCATGAAGTGCACTCCGCAGAACACGACGTACTCGGCGTCCGGGCGGGCCGCGGCCTCCTTGGCCAGCTTGAAGGAGTCGCCGGTGACGTCGGCGAACTCGATGACCTCGTCGCGCTGGTAGTGGTGGCCGAGGACGAAGACCCGCTCGCCCAGGGCGGCCTTGGCGGCGCGGGCGCGCTCGACCAGGCCGGGGTCGGAGGGCGCGGGCAGGTCGCCGGGGCACTCGACCCCGCGCTCGCTCTCGAGGTCGCGCCCCTGCCCGAGCACGAGCAGGGGGAGGGGGGCGGGACGGGGCGCGCCGGTCGTGGTCGTCACGCCCCGATCGTAGGCCTCGGACCGTCGACCTCCGGCGGGACGGGCCACGGGCGGACATCGGGCGCCCGTCGGGCGCACGTCGGGCGCACGTCGGACACGGACACCGGATGCGGACGCGGCCGCGCACGCGGGCACCGATACCCTCGCTGACGTGCGCGTGCTCATCGCTCCGGACCGGTTCGGGGCCGCCCTCGGCCCGACCCAGGCGGCCACCGCGATGGCCGCCGGCTGGGCTGCCGGGGCGCCCCACGACGACGTCCGCGTCCTGCCGCTGTCCGACGGCGGCCCCGGCTTCCTCGACGTGCTGCAGCGGGCCCTCGGCGGGATGACGGTGGCCACCACGGTCAGCGACCCGCTGGGCCGCGAGGTGCCGGCCGCGGTCCTGGTCGTCGACGAGGGCCACCGCCGCACGGCGTGGATCGAGACCTCGCAGGCGAGCGGGCTGCACCTGCTCGCGGCCGACGAGCGCGACCCCGGCATCACCAGCACCTGGGGCGTCGGGCAGCTGCTCGAGGCCGCGCTGGCCGAGGGCGCCACCCGCATCGTCCTGGGGGTCGGTGGCGGGGCGACCAACGACGCCGGGGCCGGGATGCTGGCCGCCCTGGGCGCCGGGCCCAGCTCGGTGCTGGCCCGCGGTGGGTTGGCA
Source organism: Nostocoides sp. Soil756 (assembly GCF_001428065.1). Lineage (GTDB taxonomy): Bacteria > Actinomycetota > Actinomycetes > Actinomycetales > Dermatophilaceae > Phycicoccus. The sequence goes on along the minus strand of NZ_LMSE01000002.1, from coordinate 1,415,847 downwards.
CTCGCCGACGCCCCGCCCGACGCGCTGCTCGGCCTCCCCTCGGTGCTCGACCGGCTCTCCGGGGTCGAGCTCGTCCTCGCCACCGACGAGGAGACCCCGCTGCTCGGCCTGTCGGGGACCAGCGCCGTGGAGGCCCCGCGCAAGGGCGCCTCGCCCGACCTCGCCCAGCGCCTCGAGTTCGCGCTCGGCCACTTCACCGACGTGCTGGCCCGCTCCCTGCCCGACCCGCCCCTGGACCTGCTCACCGGGCGCCCACGCCGGCTCGACCGCGAGCCGGGCGCCGGCGCCGCCGGGGGACTGGGGTACGCGCTGCTGGCCCTCGGCGCCCGGCCGGTGGGCGCCGTGGCGGAGGTGCTGCGGGTCAGCGGCTTCGCGGTGGCGGCCGCGGGCAGTGACCTCGTCGTCACCGGTACCGGCCGCCTCGACTGGACCGCGCTCCGGGGCTCGGTCGTCTCCGGGGTCGCCGAAGCGACCCTCGAGACCGCCCGCCCCGTCGTGTGCGTGGCCGGCGAGTCCCTGGTCGGGCGCCGCGAGACGATGGCCCTCGGGCTGGCCGGCTGCTACGCCGTGGCCGGCACCGCGCGCGAGCTCGAGGCCATGGTCGCCGACCCGGTCGCGACCCTCGAGGCGCGCACCGCCCGGGTGGCGCGCACCTGGTCGCCCGCCCGCTGACCGGCGGCCCCCGGCGCGCAGGTCGGACCTGCGACGTACAGTGGGACCATCCGGGAACACCGGAGGCCGATCCGGGGTTGGACGCAGCACCAGGCCCACCGGCCATCACCACCACAGACTCAAGGAGTCCTCGCATGAGCGACCAGCTCCAGACCACCGAGGCCACCGAGACCGCGACGCATGGCGTCCTCCTCACCGACGTGGCGTCCACCAAGGTCGCCTCCCTGCTCTCGCAGGAGGGTCGCGACGACCTTCGCCTCCGCGTGGGCGTGCAGCCCGGTGGCTGCTCGGGGCTCATCTACCAGCTCTACTTCGACGAGCGCACCCTCGACGGTGACCTCGTGCGCGACTTCGGCGGGGTCGAGGTCGTCGTCGACCGGATGAGCGCCCCGTACCTCGAGGGCGCCACCATCGACTTCTCCGACACCATCGAGAAGCAGGGGTTCACCATCGACAACCCCAACGCGGGCAGCTCCTGCGCCTGCGGCGACAGCTTCAGCTGACCCAGCGCCCCGACGGGCCCGGTCCATCCTCGCGATGGTCCGGGCCCGTCGTCGTCTCCGGGGCCGGGTAGGTTGCACGGGTGCAGATCGCCGTCACCGGGTCCATCGCGACCGACCACCTCATGACCTTCCGCGGGCGGTTCGCCGACTCCCTCGTCGTCGAGCAGCTCGACAAGATCTCGGTCAGCTTCCTGGCCGACCGGCTCGAGATCCGGCGGGGTGGCATCGCCGGCAACATCTGCTTCGGGATGGCCGTCCTCGGCGCGCGTCCGCTGCTCATCGGCGCCGCCGGTGAGGACTTCGGCGACTACCGCAGCTGGCTGACCCGCCACGGCGTCATCACCGAACACGTCCACATCTCCTCGACCCACCACACCGCGCGCTTCGTGTGCACCACCGACGACGACATGGCGCAGATCGCCACGTTCTACGCCGGGGCCATGTCCGAGGCGCGGATGATCGAGCTCGGGCCCATCCACGAGCGGTGGGGCATGGACCTGGTGCTCATCGGCGCCGACGACCCCGACGCGATGCTGCGCCACACCGACGAGTGCCGTGACCGGGGCATCCCCTTCGTGGCCGACCCCTCCCAGCAGCTGGCCTTCGCCGACGGCCCGTTCATCCGCAAGCTCGTCGACCGGGCCGACTACCTCTTCACCAACGAGTACGAGTCGCACCTGACCTCGACCAAGACCGGGTGGAGCCAGGACGAGATCGACGACCGGGTGACGACCCGCGTCATCACCCGGGGCAAGGACGGCGCCGACATCCGCACCCGCGGGCAGGAGCCCATCCACGTGCCCGTGGCCGGCGATGTCGCCCGGGTCGACCCCACCGGCGTGGGCGACGCCTTCCGGGCCGGCTTCCTGGTCGGGCTGGCGGGCGGCCTCGGCCACGAGCGCTGCGCCCAGATCGGCTCGGTGCTGGCCACCTACGTCCTCGAGACGGTGGGGACCCAGGAGTACACCGTCACCCGCACCGGGGTCCTCGAGCGCGTCGCCACCGCCTACGGCGACGACGCCGCGGCCGAGATCGCCCCCGTCGTGCGCTGCGCTCGCGACTGACGGCGCCGGCGACGGTGTTCCCTCCGGTCGAGCCGCCGCCCAGCCCCTGGCTGCTCGACGCGGCCCGGGCCACCCCGGGCGACGACCTCGTGGCGGCCGGCGCCGACCTCGAGCCCGGGACGCTGCTCGCGGCCTACCGGCTGGGGCTCTTCCCGATGGGGCTGGGCCGCCACGGTCACGGCACGCTGGGCTGGTGGTCGCCCGACCCGCGCGGGGTCGTCCCGGCCGGGGCGCTGCGGGTGCGCCCGTCCCTGCGCAAGGTCCTCGGCCGTTTCGACGTCACCGTCGACACCGCGTTCGCCGAGGTCGTCCAGGGCTGCGCCGACCCCGCCCGCGACGGTCGCTGGATCACCCCCGAGGTCGAGGCCGCATACCTCGCGCTGCACGAGCTGGGCTGGGCGCACAGCGTCGAGGTGCGTCAGGACGGACGCCTGGTCGGTGGCCTGTACGGGGTGTCGATCGGGGGCCTGTTCGCGGGGGAGTCGATGTTCCACCGGGTCCGCGACGCCTCCAAGGTCGCCCTGGTGGGCCTGGCCTCCCGCTTCCACGCCGACGGTGACCCGCGCCGGCTGGTCGACGTGCAGTGGGCCACCGACCACCTGCGGCGGATGGGCGCGCAGGAGTGGCCCCGCGAGACGTACCTGGCCCGGCTGGCCGAGGCGCTGCGGGCCCCTCAGGTCGACCTGGCGTCGGTCGAGCCGCTGCCGGTGTCGGTGCTCCGCGCCGGCCGGGGTGCCGCGCAGGCGGACCCGGAGCCCCCGAGCACGACGGTGTAGCGCGTCCAGTCCGCCTCGCTCTCGAGCACCACCGCGTGTCCGCGCATCCGGCCCCAGGCCGGGACGTCGGAGCGCGCCGCCTCGTCGTCGGCCAGCAGGACGAGCACGCTGCCGGCGGCCCTCCCGCGGGCGGCCCGGGCGGCGCGGATGACCGGGGTGGGGCAGCGGGTGCCGCGCGCGTCGACCACCACGGGGGGGCTCACCGGCCCGTCGAGGGTGCTCACAGGTCGAGGGTCCCGAGCCGGCGCCGGACGTCGGTGACGACACCGGGGAGCAGGGCACACAGGCGCTCGACGTCGGCGGCCCGCGCGGGTGCCACCGCCTCGGTGGGCAGCACCACGCGCACGTTGCCGTGGGTCAGCACCCCGAGCGCGGCCAGCACGTGGCTCGGGCGCAGCGCGCTCGACGTGCAGGCCGAGCCCGACCCGACCGCCAGGCCGTGGCGCGCCAGCTCGTCGACGAGGACCTCGCCGTCGGCGAAGAGCACGCTGAAGGTGACGACGTGGGGGAGGCGGTCGGTGGGGTCGCCGACCACCTCCACGTCGGGCACCGACGCCGCGGTCGCGCGGATCCGCTCGACCAGCGCGGCGGCCCGGCCGGCGTCGGCGGCACCTGCGGGCTCGGACTGGCGCCAGGCCTCGGCGGCGGCCAGCACCAGGGGGACCCAGGGCGAGGCCCCGGCCCGGCCCTGCTCGGCCGGCAGCCGCGGGCCGGGCAGCCCCCACCGGGTGCCGGCGCGGACCGCGAGGAGCCCGAGCGGGGGCCCGCCGAAGGACGCGGCGTCCGCCACCACCACGTCGCCCAGGCGCGGCAGGGGGTCGCGGCCCAGGGACGCGGTGGCGTCGACCAGCAGCGGCACCCCCGCGGCACGGGCCGCGGCAGCCACCTCGTCGACCGGCTGACGGGTGCCGACCTCGCCGTTGGCCGTCTGCAGCACCGCCGCGGCGACGCCGGGCCCGGTCAGCGCGCGACCGAAGGACCCGGGGTCGACCCGGCCCGAGGGCGAGACCGACGGCTGCTCACCGTCGCCGGCTCGCAGGAGCACCACCGAGCGCTCCACCGGCGCGGCCACGACCGCGGTGCCGGACCGGCGCCGCGCGTGCCGCAGCCCGTCGAGCCCCAGCGCCAGGGCTTCCTCGGCGCTGGCGTGCACCGACAGCTCCTCGGGGCGCACCCCCATCGCCGTGGCCAGGACCTCCCGTGCGGTGTCCAGCAGCGACCGGGCTCGGCGCCCCGGCGCGTGGCGGGCGGCGGGGTCGGCCCACCCCACGTCGAGGGCGGCCGCGAGGGTGGCGGCTGCGAGGGGATGCAGGGGACCGCGGGTGGCGTCGAGCAGGCCGGCCGCCGCGCCGGGGGCGCCGGTGCCGTCCGCGTCGGAGCGGGAAGGTTCAACGCTGGTGTGCGCCACGCGTCGACGGTAGCCCCCCTGCCTGCCCGTCCTCACGAGGGTGCAGTACTGTTTGACCCGTTCGTCCACCTCCCGACCGAAGGGTGAAGCGGTGCGCCAGCACGACCTCATCTCGGCCCGACGCCCCGGACGCCGACTGGGCACCTGGGCCGCCGTCGGCGCCCTGACCGCCACCGCGCTCGGTGGCTGTGCGAGCGGCAACCTGCGCGGTACCGCATCCTCCGGATGGCTCCCGCACGCCGTCACCGAGGGGGGTGAGCGGGTCACCACGTTGTGGATCGGCGCGTGGATCACCCTCATCGGTGTCGGCCTCGTGGTCATCGGCCTGATCGTCTGGTGCCTGGTGGCCTACCGCCGCAAGAAGGACGACCACGAGCTGCCCGTGCAGCTCCGCTACAACATCCCGATCGAGATCCTCTACACCGTGGTCCCGATGCTCATGGTGGTGGTGTTCTTCTACTACACCGCCCGTGACGAGGCCGCGCTGGTCGACACCTCGACCAAGCCCGACGTCACCATCAACGTCATCGGCAAGCAGTGGAGCTGGGACTTCAACTACATCGAGGCCAACGTGCACGAGGTGGGCACCCAGGCCATCCTCACCGGTGAGCCGGGCGCCGAGAAGACCATCCCCACCCTGTACCTGCCGGTGAACGAGCGCACCGAGTTCGTGCTCACCACCCGCGACGTCAACCACTCGTTCTGGATCCCCGCCTTCCTCCAGAAGATGGACATGATCCCGGGCCGGGTCAACCGGTTCCAGGTCGTGCCCACCCAGGAGGGGGGGTTCAAGGGCAAGTGCGCCGAGCTGTGCGGGGCCTACCACTCGCAGATGCTCTTCAACGTCAAGGTCGTCTCCCGCCAGGAGTACGACGCCCACCTCGCCGACCTGCGAGCCGCCGGCCAGACGGGGTTGCTCGACAACACCCTGAACCGTTCGCCGCTGATGAACGGCCAGGCCATCCCCACCGGAGGGAACTGACATGAGCACCGCCTCCGACGCCCGGCTGTTCCGGGAGACCACCACGACGACCACGCGCGCGCGGCCCCGGACGGCCCCGGGCTCCATCGTCGTCAAGTGGGTCACCACCACCGACCACAAGGTCATCGGCAACCTCTACTTCATCACCTCGTTCATCTGGTTCCTGCTCGGCGGCCTGATGGCGCTGGTCATCCGCGCCGAGCTCGCCGAGCCCGGCCTGCAGATCGTCGACACCCCCACCCAGTACAACCAGCTGTTCACGATGCACGGCACGATCATGCTGCTGCTGTTCGCGACGCCCCTGTTCGCCGGGTTCGCCAACGCGCTGATGCCGCTGCAGATCGGTGCTCCCGACGTCTCGTTCCCGCGCCTGAACATGTTCGCGTACTGGCTCTACCTCTTCGGCGGCCTCATCGCCGGTGCGGGCTTCCTCACCCCCAACGGCGCGGCCGCCTTCGGCTGGTTCGCCTACGCCCCGCTCTCCGACAGCACCTACAGCCCCGGAGTCGGTGGCGACCTGTGGGTCTTCGGCCTGGCCCTCGGTGGTTTCGGCACCATCCTCGGCGCCGTCAACTTCATCACCACGATCCTGACGATGCGCGCCCCCGGGATGACGATGTTCCGGATGCCGATCTTCACCTGGACCGTGCTGATCACCTCGATCCTGGTCCTGATCGCGTTCCCGGCCCTGGCCGCCGCGCTGTTCGCGCTGGGCGCCGACCGGCGCTTCGGGGCGCAGATCTTCGCCCCCGAGAGCGGCGGAGCCATGATGTGGCAGCACATCTTCTGGTTCTTCGGCCACCCCGAGGTCTACATCATCGCCCTGCCCTTCTTCGGGCTGATCTCCGAGATCCTGCCGGTCTTCTCCCGCAAGCCGATCTTCGGGTACAAGACCCTCGTCTACGCCACCATCGCCATCGCCGCGCTGTCGGTCTCGGTGTGGGCGCACCACATGTACGCCACCGGAGAGGTGCTCCTGCCGTTCTTCGCGATCATGACGATGTTGATCGCGGTCCCGACCGGGGTGAAGTTCTTCAACTGGATCGGCACCATGTGGGGCGGCAAGCTCGAGTTCGCCACACCCCTGTACTGGGCCATCGGCTTCCTGGTCACCTTCCTCTTCGGCGGCCTCACCGGGGTCATCCTGGCCAGCCCGGCCCTGGACTTCCAGCTCTCCGACAGCTACTTCGTGGTGGCGCACTTCCACTACGTGGTGTTCGGCACCGTGGTGTTCGCGATGTTCGCGGGCTTCTACTTCTGGTGGCCCAAGCTCACCGGCCGGATGCTCGACGAGAAGCTCGGCAAGATCCACTTCTGGATGCTGTTCATCGGCTTCCACACCACCTTCTTCGTCCAGCACATCCTCGGGGCCCAGGGGATGCCGCGTCGGTACGCCGACTACCTGCCCGAGGACGGCTTCACCCTCGGCAACCAGATCTCCACCGCGGGCGCGTTCCTGCTGGGGGCCTCGATGCTGCCGTTCTTCTACAACATCTGGAAGACCTGGAAGTACGCGCCCCTGGTCGAGTCCGACGACCCGTGGGGGTACGGCGGCTCGCTGGAGTGGGCCACGTCCTGCCCCCCGCCGCGGCACAACTTCGACCGCATCCCGCGGATCCGGTCCGAGCGCCCTGCGTTCGACCTGCACCACCCCGAGGCGGCCCCGGCCAGCCTGGTGCACCCGGAGGCCAAGGCCTCCCAGCAGAGCTCGCTCGTCTCGGCGCTCGGCCCGGCCGATATCGAGGAGAGGGCTCTGCTCGACGAGACCGACCAGAAGACGAAGGACTGACGCCAATGCGCGCCATGGAACGGATCGGCATCCTCGTCGGGGTGTTCGGGTTCACCGTCGCGGCCATCTACTGGGCGTGGACGCACTCGACCGTCCTCGGCACCGAGTGGGTCGGTGTCGTCGGGCTGATCCTGGCCGGCCTGCTCGGCTTCATGATCGCCTGGTACCTCTGGATGACCCGGCGCAAGCTCGACCGTGACCCGTCCGACGACCCGCTCGGCGACATCGACGAGATCCAGGGTGACTACGGCTTCTTCAGCCCGCACAGCTGGCAGCCGCTGTTCCTCGGTGCCTCGGCTGCGGTGATCTTCCTGGGCCTGGCCGTCGGCTGGTGGCTGGTCTTCATCGGGGTGTTCATCGGCGGCCCGGCCCTCGTGGCCTGGACCTTCGAGTACTGGAAGGGCCCCAAGGCCCTCTGAGCCACTCCGACCGTCCGCCACGGGCCGCCCTTCGGGGCGGCCCGTGGCGCGTCCGGGGAGGTCAGCCCCACCCGAGGTCGTGGAGCGCGTCGTCGTCGATGCCGAAGTGGTGCGCGATCTCGTGCACGACGGTCACCGCGATCTCGTCGGTGAGCTCCTCGACGTCGGCGCACATCCGCGACAGGGGGCCGCGGAACAGCACGATCCGGTCGGGAAGTGCACCGGCTGCCCAGGCGTCGCCGCGGTCGGTCAGCGGGATGCCGTCGTAGACCCCCAGCAGGTCGGGGTCGTCGGCCGGCGGCTCGTCCTCGACGAGGAACACCACGTTGTCGAGCATCGCCATCAGCTCCTCGGGGACGTCGTCCAGGGCGTCTTCGACGATGGCGTCGAAGGCCTCGGGCCCCAGGGGCTCCATGCTCAGGCCGGGGCCCGCAGCCGGCGCAGCACCGGCCGGTTGAGCGGCAGCCCGTTCCACGTGCCGGTGGCGACGCCGTCGGTGCACCGCAGGTGCAGGACGTGCGGGGTCTCCACGGCCGCGACACGGGCCTCGAACACCCCCGGCGCGGTCCAGCCCCCGGAGGCCGTCCACGGGCCGGAGTCGGCCGGCGCGGGCCACTCACCCTCGCCGCACGGCACCTCGAGCGTGGTGTCCCCCTCGGTGAGCGCCAGCCTCCACCCCGTGCCGCGCTCGACGGGGGTGACCTCGACGCGCTCGAGGGCAGGGACGTCCTCGCGCGGGCTGTGGACGAAGGTCCAGGGTCCGGGGCCGGGGGGCGTGACGGTGCCGCGCGGCGCGGCCACGGCGGCCGAGGTCAGGTGGCCGGTGAGGGCGGCGTGCGCGCCCGGGTCGGCGGGCAACGGGCGATCGGCCAGCCGGGGGAGGAGCTCCTCCCAGATCGCGTCGAGGGTCTCCTGGGTGCGCTCGGTGCACGAGGTGAGCGCCACGACGAGGTCGGCGTCGGGGACGACGACGGCGAACTGGCCGTAGGCGCCGTCGGCCCGCACGGCGCCGTACCGGCACCGCCACATCTGGTAGCCGTAGCCCTGCTGCCACTCCACCTTCTCGGGGTGGTGCGAGGTGTCGGTGTGCCGGGCGGTCATGGTGGCGGCCCATCCCTCGGGCAGCACCTGCTGGCCCTGCCACGACCCGTCGCGCAGCACCAGCTCGCCGAGCCGCGCGAGCGCGCTGGTGTTCACGTGCAGCCCCGAGTAGCCGAGGTCGGCGCCGTCGTGGCTGCTCCACGCGGCCCCCTCGATGCCCAGCGGTTCCAGCAGCCGTGGGCGGAGGTAGTCGACGAGACGCTGGCCGCTGCGACGCTGCACCGCCAGGGCCGCCATCGAGGTGGCGCCGTTGTGGTAGACGAACCACCCGCGCTCCTCCTCCGGTTCGGCGCCGAGGAACACCTGGGGGAAGGGGCCCGCTCGGTGGTCACGCCAGGTCAGGGTGTCGACCCGGTGCCCGGTCCGCATGGCCAGCAGGTCGTGCAGGGTCAGGACCCGCGCGCGGGGGCCGGCCTCCGCGGCGTGCTCGGGGAAGAGGTCGACCACGCGCTCCTCGAGCGCCAGCAGGCCCTCGGCCACGGCGAAGCCGGCCGCGCACGCGGTGAAGGTCTTGCTCACCGAGTACATCAGCTGCAGCCCGTCGCGGTGGTACGGGGCCCACCAGCCCTCCGCCAGGGTGCGCCCGTGGCGGAGCACGGTGACGCTGTGCGGCTCGAGGCCGCGGTCCTCCCAGCGCCGCACCAGGCCCAGCAGGGCGGCTGAGGGCACGCCCTGCTCCTCGGGGGTGCTGGGGGGCAGGAGAGGGCCGGAAGGCGACGTCGCAGGGCTCACCCGGTCAGCCTAGGCGGGCCGAGGTCCCGGACGACGACGGAGGCCGCATCCCGGTCGGGATGCGGCCTCCGTCGTACGGACGAGGGCTGCGGCTCAGCGGCGTCCGGCGGTCTCGGCCGCCTCCGCGGACTCGAGCTCACCGGCGTGCCGGGGGGCGTCGATGGCCTCGGTCTCGTGGCCGTGGTGCTGGGCCGCGGCGAGCTCGGCCGGCGTGACCGGGTTGACCGCGTCGGCGAAGTAGAAGCGCGACAGCGCCGCCCGGATCCGGTCCTTGCGGGCGGCCGGACGGGCCACCCCGTGTTCGTCGGTCTCGGGCTCGATCTCGAGGGGGGCGACGGGCTCGTGCTGCACGAGGAGCCACTGCTCCTGCGGCAGCTCGGCCTCGTGCCGCTCGAAGAACCGGCCGTCGGGAGTGCGGATGATGGTGCCCGACTCCCGCCCGTGCAGGACCTGCTCGCGGTCGCGCCGCTGCAGCGAGAGGCAGACGCGCTTGGTCACCCAGAAGACGATGGGGGGCAGGACGAAGAAGCCGATCCGGAAGAACCAGGTGAGGTCGTTGATCGACATGCCCAGCTTGATCGCCATGATGTCGTTGGCCGAGGCGAACATCAGCACGGTGTAGGCCGTGGCCCCGGCCAGGCCGATGCCGGTGCGGACCGGCGCGTTGCGGGGGCGCTGCAGGAGGTGGTGCTCGCGCTCGTCCTTGGTGACGAAGCGTTCGACGAACGGGTAGACCCCGATGACGACGTACACCAGGGGGAGCAGCAGCAGCGCGCCCGGGATGATGTTCAGCGACAGCGTGTAGCCGAACGCCGTGATCTCGAGGAAGCCGGGCAGCAGGCGGAGCGCTCCGTCGGCGAAGCCCATGTACCAGTCGGGCTGGGAGCCGGCGGTGACGGGGGAGGGGTCGTACGGGCCGTAGGCCCAGACCGGGTTGATCTGCACCAGCGCGGCCATGAGCGTCAGGACGCCGAAGACGATGAAGAAGAAGCCACCGGCCTTGGCGGCGTACACCGGCATCACGGGGTAGCCGACGACGTTGTCGTTGGTGCGGCCGGGGCCGGGGAACTGGGTGTGCTTCTGGAGCGCCACCAGGCCGATGTGGGCGGTGAAGAGCCCGACCAGGATGGCCGGGATGAGCAGCACGTGGGCCGAGTAGAGCCGGGGGATGATCGCCTCACCGGGGAACGGGCCGCCGAAGATGCCGTAGACCAGGTAGGTCCCGATGACCGGCGAGGTCTGCACGAAGCCGGCCATGGCGCGGATGCCCGTGCCCGAGAGCAGGTCGTCGGGGAGGGAGTAGCCCGCGAACCCCTCGATGATGGCCAGCAGCGCCAGGACCGAGCCGATGACCCAGTTGATCTCGCGCGGCTTGCGGAAGGCGCCGGTGAAGAAGACGCGGAACATGTGCACCACGATGGCGACGACGAACATCAGCGCCGCCCAGTGGTGGATCTGGCGGATCATCAGCCCGCCCTTGATGTCGAACGAGATGTGCACCGTGGAGCTGTAGGCCTCCGACATCAGCACCCCGCGCAGCGGCACGTAGGAGCCGTCGTAGACGGTCTCGCCCATGCTCGGCACGAACCAGAAGGTCAGGAACGCCCCGGTGATCAGGCAGATGATCATCGAGTACATCGCGATCTCGCCCAGCATGAAGGACCAGTGGTCGGGGAAGACCTTCTTCATGAGGTAGCCGACCGGCTTGGCGGCCCCGGTCCGGTCGTCGACCCAGCCCGCCAGGCCGCCGATCTTGCGCGCGCCGGCGGAGGCCGGGGCCTGGGGTGCGGAGTCGCCCTCGCGCAGCGCGTCGGCGGGGCGGTCGGTGGGCTCCGTCATGTCAGCCACGCTCCCAGAAGCTCGGGCCGACCGCTTCGCGGAACGGCTGTGCGGAGACGAGGTAGCCCTCGTCGTCGACCGTGATCTTCAATTGTGGCAGAGGACGCGCGGCGGGCCCGAAGATCACCTTGCAGTCCCGCGTCACGTCGAAGGTTGACTGGTGGCAGGGGCAGAGCAAGTGGTGGGTCTGCTGCTCGTAGAGCCCCACCGGGCAGCCCACGTGGGTGCAGATCTTGGAGTAGGCGACGATGCCCTGGTAGCCCCAGTCGAGCTCCTTCTGCGACTGGATCTGCTCGGGGTCCAGACGCATGAGGAGCACCGCGGCCTTGGCCTTCTCCTCGAGGAGGTGCTCGGCGCCCCCCTCCTTGGTCTCGGGGTCGGGGAGCAGGCCCTCGGGCATCACGTGGAAGACCGAGCCGATGGTGACGTCGCTGGCCTTGATGGGGAGGTTCTCGGGGTCCTTCATCAGGCGCAGCGGCTTGAACTCGGGGATCTGGCCCGGGCCGCTCGGGCCACCGTTCCACCAGGTCAGCGACAGGCTCTTCTGCGGCATCTCACCGAGCGAGCCGGCGACCTGCACCACCAGCGGCACCGCGAACAGGCCCAGGGCGCCGCCCAGGGTGTACTTGATCAGCGGGCGACGGGTGATCTGCGAGGCCCCGCCGTCCACCTTCAGGACGCGCACGACCTCGTGCCGGTCGGCCTCGCTGGAGTGCAGCGGGTGGCGCTCCTCGACGACCTCCTGGTCGGGCATCAGCGTCTTGGCCCAGTGCACCGCGCCGAAGCCGATGCCCAGCAGCGAGAAGGCCAGGGTGACCCCGAGCGCGGCGTTGGAGGCGCTGGTGGTCCCGACGCCCGGGATGAAGACCGTGTCGTTGAGGTCGATGGCGTAGTACAGGACCACGAACAGGATCGTCGACAGGATGGAGATCCCGAAGAGGGTCGCGACCTGCTTCTCGGCCCGGGCAGCGGCACCCTCGTCGAGGTCGGCCATCCGCGGGACGTGCGTGGGCAGACCGGGGTTGACGAAGCGGTCGGGGATCCCGCCGGAGCCGACGACGTGGCCCTGGTCGAGCCGCACGGGGTCACGGTGGCCGTCGGCGGGGGTCACCTCGGTGCCGGGGGTGGGGGTGTCCTGCTCGTTCATCGGGTTGCCGGTTTCTCTCGCGTCGGGTGTCGGGGTCGGGGGCCTGGTCAGGCGGCCTTGGAGCCGAGCCAGACGGCGCAGCCCACCAGGATGCCGAGGCCGAAGACCCAGGCGAAGAGACCTTCGGTGACCGGGCCGAGGGACCCCAGCGTCATGCCGCCGGGCGCCTTCTCCTGGTCGATGGTCGTGAGGAAGGCGATGACGTTGCGCTTGTCCTCGGGGGTGATGTTGGCGTTGTTGAAGACCGGCATGCTCTGGGGGCCGGTGACCATCGCCTCGTAGACGTGCTTGCCGGTGACGTCGCGCAGCGAGGGGGCGTACTTGCCGCGGGTCAGGGCGCCACCGGACCCGGCGAAGTTGTGGCACATGGCGCAGTTGACGCGGAAGATCTGACCACCGCGGGCGGGGTCGCCCTTGGTGGGGTCGACGGCCTCGGCGTCCGGGACGGCCGGGCCCGGCGCGAGGGAGGCGATGTAGGCCCCCATCGCGGCGATCTCCTCGTCGGAGAACTTCACGCTCTCGGAGCGCGAGGCCTGCACGCCGGGCTGGGTCATCGGCATCCGGCCGGTGCCGACCTGGAAGTCGACGGCGGCGGCGCCGACACCGGCCAGCGGGGGCCCGGCGATCTGGTTGCCGTTGCCGGTGGGGCGCCCCTGGGCGTTGAGGCCGTGGCAGGAGGCGCAGTTGGCGCGGAAGAGGGCCTTGCCCTCCTCGACGCTCTGGGCCGGCAGGGCCAGGCTGGTCGCGTCGGCGGGCTCGGGGGCCACGGCCGCGTAGACCGCACCCGTGAGGAAGAGGCCGATCATCAGGAGGACGGCGATCGCCGCCGGGTGCCGGCGCCGGGCTGCCAGTGCGTTCACGAGTGCTTCCTGTCGTCTGCTGCGGTCTGGGGTCGGCCTGGGGAGAGAGTCACTGGAGAAGATAGATGGTGGCGAACAGGGCGATCCACACCACGTCGACGAAGTGCCAGTAGTACGACGTGACGACGGCGCCGGTGGCCTGCGCGTGGGTGTACCGGCGGGTCGTGAAGGTGCGCCCGATGATCAGCAGGAAGGCCAGCAGACCGCCGGTGACGTGCAGGCCGTGGAAGCCGGTGGCGAGGTAGAAGATCGAGCCGTAGGAGTCGGACGAGAGCGTGACGCCCTCGGAGATGAGGTTCGCGTACTCGTAGACCTGGCCGGCCACGAAGGTGGCGCCGAAGACGTAGGTGACCACGTACCACTCGCGCATGCCCCACTCGCGGACGCGGAACAGCGACGTCCCCGCCGGCCGGGCCGGCACGCCGCGCTCGGCCTGCCACACCCCGAGCTGGCACCACACCGACGAGATCACCAGGATCAGGGTGTTGGCGGCGGCGTACGGCACGTCGAGGTCGGCCGTGCGCTCGGTCCACAGCTCGGGCAGGTTGCCCCGGAGCGTGAAGTAGAACGCGAACAGGGCCGCGAAGAACATGAGCTCGCTGGAGAGCCACACCATCGTGCCCACGGCGACCATGTTGGGCCGCGTCGCGGGCCCCTGGCCGGGGATGGAGGGGACCGGTCCGGAGTGTTTGAGCGAAGCCGCTGCAGTAGACGCCACGGAGGCATTATGCCGACTCCGTCCACCCCGTGCCGAGGCGACCCCCCGCAAACCCTCCACATCGATGGGATGGCGATCGTCACCGAGCGCGACCGGCCACCGCCAGGTCCCGGGCCGGCGCTCGCTACGATGCCTCCCATGAGCGACTCCCACGCCGCAGCCGGCCACGCGTCCACCCCGGTGGCCGACGGCGTCCACCGGGTCCGTGTCCTCCTCTACAGCGACGACATCACCACCCGTGACGCCGTCCGGGCCGCCGCCGGGCGCCGGCCCGCGCGCGACGTCGAGGTCGTGGCGTGGCGCGAGTGCGCGACCGCCGAGGCCGTCATCGAGGCCATGGACGAGGGCGGGTACGACCTCGCCGTGCTCGACGGCGAGACCTCGCCGGTCGGCGGCCTGGGCCTGTGCCGCCAGCTGAAGAACGAGATCTTCCGGTGCCCCCCGATCCTGGTGCTCACCGGGCGCCCGCAGGACGCGTGGCTGGCGGGCTGGTCGCTGGCCGACGACGCCGTCCCGCACCCCCTCGACCCGATCGCGGTCGCCGAGGCCATCGCCCGGCTCGCCCGCGAGCGGGCCCGCGTCGGCTGACCCGGGTGGCCACCACCACGTCCGGCCCCAGCTGGTCGGACCTCATCGCGGCGCTGCTGCGCCGCGAGGACCTGAGCACCGACCAGGCCGGCTGGGCCATGGGGCAGGTCATGGACGGGGAGGCGAGCCCGGTGCAGCTGGCCGGCTTCCTCGTCGCACTGCGCGCCAAGGGTGAGACGGTCGAGGAGCTGCGCGGCCTGGCCGACGTCATGCTCGAGCACGCCCACCGCATCGAGGTCCCGGGCCCGAGCGTCGACATCGTCGGCACCGGCGGTGACCGCCTGCACTCGGTGAACATCTCGACGATGGCCTCGATGGTCGTCGCGGCCACCGGGCTGCGCGTCGTCAAGCACGGCAACCGTGCCTCCTCGTCGTCGTCCGGCTCGGCCGACGTCCTCGAGGCGCTGGGGGTCGACCTCACGCTGGCGCCCGAGCAGGTCGCCCAGGTCGCTGAGCGGGTCGGCATCACCTTCTGCTTCGCGGCGGCCTTCCACCCGTCGATGCGGCACGCGGCGGCCGCCCGCTCGGGCCTGGGGGTCGGGACCGTCTTCAACGCCCTCGGCCCGCTCACCAACCCCGGCCAGCCCACGTACGCGGCGGTGGGGGTGGCCGACGCCCGGCTGGCGCCGCTGCTCGCCGGGGTCTTCGCCGGGCGCGGCCGGCCCGCGGCGGTCTTCCGCGGTGACGACGGGCTCGACGAGCTGACCCTGGCCACGTCGTCCACGCTCTGGTGGGTGGCGGGCGGCGAGGTCACCGAGCTGTCGGTGGCTCCCGGCGACGTCGGCCTGGCGAGTGCGCCGGTCGAGGCGCTGCGCGGCGGCGACGCCGCCTTCAACGCCGACGTGGCGCGGCGCGTCCTCGCCGGCGAGACCGGGCCGGTGCGCGACGCCGTGGTCCTGAACGCCGCGATGGCGCTGGCCGTGGCCGAGGGCGCCACCGGCACCCCCACCCGCGAGTCGGTGGTGGCCGCCCTGGCACGCGGCGTGGCGCGCTCCCAGCAGGCGCTCGACGACGGCGCGGCCGCGGACCTGCTCGAGCGCTGGGTCGCCACGACCCGTGAGCTCGCCGCGGGCTGACCCGCGGGCACGGGTGAGCGCTACCGCCGGCGGCGGGGTCAGTCCTCGATGCCGAGGCTGAAGGCCGACTCCAGGTCGTGGGAGGAGTAGGTGCGGAAGGCGATGTGGGTGTTGGTGCCCGTGACGCCGTCGACCTTGTTGAGCCGGTCGGCGATGACGTCGGCCAGGTCCTCGTGCCGGCGCACCCGCACCATCGCGACCAGGTCGGCGTCGCCGGCGACCGAGTAGACCTCGGTGACGCCGTCGAGGTCGGCGATCGCCTGGGCGACCTCGGGGATGCGGTCGACGTCGGCGGTGATGAGGACGATGGCGGTGATCACGTCGTCAGCCTAGCCACCGACCGCACGGCTCACAGGGTGCGGTCGAGCAGGGCCCGCAGCTCGCGGTAGTGCCGCTCGGCGCCGGCCTCCTGGTACATGGAGGTGTCGGCCATCGTGTAGCCGTGCGGCGCGTCGGGGAAGATCTCGTTCAGCGCGGTCAGGCCGTGCGCCGCGAAGGTCTCGCCGAGGGTGGCGACGGCCTCCGGCGGCATCGAGCGGTCGTGGTCGGCATGGCCGAGGGCGAACTCGGCCCGGGCCGCGCCGAGCCCGAGGTGCGGGCTGTCGGGGGTGTCGGTGGCCAGACCGCCGCCGTGGAAGCCGCCGCAGGCCGCGACGTCGTCGGGGTGGCCGGTCGCCGTCCGCATCGACAGACGGGCGCCCATGCAGTAGCCGGTGGTGCCGAGCGGGCCGTCGGTGACGCCGTCGAGGCCGCGCAGGGCCTCGACGTAGGCGGCGATGTCGGGGACGGCGAGGTCGGTGGTGAGCGCGTGCACCCGTGACATCGCGGGGCCCATGAACGCCTCGCGTCCCTCGGGCGTGCGCAGGTCGCCGGTGGGCATCAGGGTGGCGACGTCGCCGTCGCGGCGGAAGACGTTGGGGGCCATCACGACGTAGCCCCACGAGGCGATGCGCTCGCACATGGCCGCGATCTGCGGGCGCAGACCGATGGCGTCCATGAAGAACAGCACGCCGGGGCCGTGGCCGGAAGCGGGGCGGGAGACGTGGGCCTCGGCGGTGCCGCCGGGGACGGGGACGTCGATCAGGTGCAGGTCGCTCATCCTCCGGACGCTACGCCCGCCCCGCTGTCCCGGCTTTTCGGGGTCACCCCGAAAAGCCGACGAGACAAGACCTGGCAGGTCCTGTCTCGTCGCACAACCCTGGTGTCGAGCGGCGTCGGTCAGCGGACGCCGGCGAACCCCGCGGCGGCGCGCCGCGACGCCTCGAGCGGCTCGAGCTCCTCGCGCACCGCGGCCGCGCCCGCCACGGGGCAGGTCCAGGCGCCGTCGACGTCGACGATGCGGACGCCGGGCGCCTCGAGCCAGCGCAGCACCTTCTCGCTCTCCTCGGGCGTGGCCGCGGTGGCGGGGGCGCGGGGAGGCGAGACGACCTCGGCGCTGGCGCGCAGGGCGGCGATGTAGGGCATCGGGTCGGCGCCCCGCGGCGAGGTGGTGCTGCCCGCCAAGCGGCCGTGGCGCACGCAGACGACCTCCCACCCGCCGGTGACCGAGCGGCGCGCGGCGACGAGCTCGGGGATGCGGGCCAGCGGGTCGAGACGCTGGCTGCGGGTGGCTCCGCGGACGAACGCGACCAGCCGGTCACGCACCACCTGGGCGTCCTCGAAGCGCTGGGCCGCGGCGAGGGTGTCCATCCGCTCCTGGAGGGCGACCAGCAGCTCGCGCCCGCCGCCGCTCAGCAGGCGCGCCGCCCGCTCGACGACCTCGGCGTACTGCTCGAGCGACTGGGCGCCGGTGCAGGGGGCGCCACAGCGGCCCATCTCGGCCAGGGCGCACGCGGCGCGTGGCCGCGTCGGCGACAGCCGCTCGACGCACTGGCGCAGGGGCAGGACCTCGTGGACCGCGGCCACGGCGGCCTCGGCCGCCCGGCGCGACCCGAAGGGCCCGACGTAGCGCGCGCCGTCGGCCGCGACCGCCCGCACCACCGACAGCCGCGGGAACGGCTCGACCGTGAGCTTGACCCACAGCGCCTTCTCGGGATGGCGCGAGCGGCGGTTGTAGCGCGGCTTGTGCTCGGCGATGAGCCGCAGCTCGCGCACCTCGGCCTCGAGGGTGGTGGCGCAGACGACAGGGCTCACGGACTCGGCGAGGCGCACCATCTCACCCATCCGGCGCCGGTGCTCGGAGGCGGTGAAGTAGGAGCGCACCCGGGTGCGGATGGAGACCGAGGTGCCCACGTAGAGCACGTGGCCGTGGCCGTCCTTGAACAGGTAGACACCCGGCGCGTCGGGCAGGTCGTCGGCCAGGTGGCGCTTGCGGCGCCGGGCGGGGGAGACCCGCGCGGTGTAGTCGAGCAGCTCCTCGAGCGAGTGCACCCCGAGGTTGCCGACCCGCTCGATGAGCCCGTGCAGGACGTCGACGGTGGCGCGGGCGTCGTGCAGGGCGCGATGGTCGGGGGTGGTGCGCGAGTGGAACAGCCGGGCCAGCGAGCCGAGGCGGTGGTTGGGGACCTCGTCGCGCCGGACCAGCTGGCGGGCCAGGTGCACGGTGTCGAGGACCGGGAAGCCGGGCCACGGCTGCTCGGTGCGGGCCGCGGCGGCCTTGAGGAACGAGACGTCGAAGCGGGCGTTGTGCGCGACCAGCACGCTGCCGGCGGCGAACTCGAGGAACGCGGGGAGGGCGGCCTCGATGCGCGGGGCCCCGGCGACCATGGCGTCGGTGATGCCGGTGAGCACGGCGATGAAGGCCGGGATCGGCGCGCCCGGGTCGACGAGGGTCTGGAACTCACCGAGGACCTCGCCGCCACGGACCTTGACCGCTCCGATCTCGGTGATGCCGCACTCGGCCGGGCTGCCGCCGGTGGTCTCGAGGTCGACGACGACGAAGGTGACCGACGACAGCGGGGTGCCCAGGTCGTCGAACGTGCCCTGGACCATCGTCATGCCTCGAACCGTAGGTGGGGGCTCCGACATCCGCTCCGAGGCGCGCGGGTGGGGATCGTCGAGGCCGCCCAGTAGGGACGGGGAGGGCTCCGCACGCGCGAGGCGCCGGTGCGGTCTCCGGTGCCTCCGGGCGGTGGCGCCCGTCCCGGTGCGCCCGCGTCGCCCGCCGAGCACGTGGTCCGTCCTCGGTCCGGGGGGCCTGTCGGTGGGCACCTCTAGCGTCGTGGGCGACACCTTGGAAGGGGTGAGACGCATGAGCCGACCCGACGTCCTGGCCATCGAGTGCCGCACCTGCCCCGTGCGCGAGCTGCACTGTGCCGACTGCATGGTGCCCGTCCTGCTCGAGATCACCACGAGGGCCTCCGAGGCCTCCCTCGACGCCGAGGAGCGCGCGGCCGTCACCCGCCTGGTGCGCGCCGGCCTCGTCGACGCCGAGACCGCCACCGCGGCTCGAGCCCGCCTCGACCCCGGAACCACCGGCACCGGCTGGAGCCTGGCCGTCGGCTGAGGTCCTGGCGGCCCACGGGGCGCCGGCCGTGCGCGGCCGGTCCGGCGCTCGGCCGAGCGCCTGCGGCGGCTGCGGCGGCGGCGGTTGCGCTCCTTACGATGAGCCGGTGCCCCGCCGCCCCCGCCCTCGTCGCGCGCGGGGCCCCGTGGGCGCGGTCCTGGTGGTGGCGCTCCTCCTCACGGGCTGCTCCGAGGCGGCCGCCCCGAGCGCCGCCCCCGGAGACCGTCATCCCGGCACGTCGGGGGCTGCCCCCGGCCCGAGCGGGACCGCTCCCAGCGGGTCCGTCGCAAACGGCCGCGACCCGAGCGCCACGGGCGCCGACCCGTCGGCCGTCTCCGCCGCTCTCGACGCGCTGCTGCGCGCCCGCGACGCCGCCGTGCGGACCGGCGACCCGGCCGCCTTCCGCGCCACCGTCGCGGCACCCACCGGCGTGGCCGGCCGGCGTCAGCTGCAGACGTTCGCGGCGGCCCGGGCGCTCGGGCTCTCGCACCTGTCCCACGACGTCGCTGCCCCGGCCGAGGACCCGGCGGCCGTCGACGTGACGCTGCACTACCGGGTGGCCGGGGTGGACCGCGGCGACCGCACCGCCACCGTCCGCTACGCCCTGCGCCGGGTGGGCGGACGGTGGCTGGTCGGCGCCGAGACCGCGACGGGTACCGACGCCGCCCCACCCTGGGTGGCCATGCCCGGGCTCGAGGTGCGCCGCGGGCCGGCCGCCGTGGTGGCGGGCACGGCCCCGGCGCCCGCTCTGGACGCGGCGGCCACCACGGTCGACCGCTCGCTCCCGGCGCTGCGGCGGGTCTGGTCCGGGACCCCGGCGCGCACTCTGGTGCTGGTCCCGGACACGACGGCCGAGGCCATCCTCCTGCGCGGTGACCCCGCCCCGGCCGTCGGGCAGGTCGCCGCCACCACCGACGGGCCCACCGACGCCGCCGGTCTGGCCACCGGCGACCGGGTGCTGCTGGACCCCGACGCCCGGCGCCGGCTGACCGCCGTGGGCCGCGACGTCGTCCTGACCCATGAGCTGGCGCACGTCGCGGTCCGCGCGAGCGTGCCCGGCACGGCCCCGCGCTGGCTGGCCGAGGGCTACGCCGACCACGTGGGCTACGCCCGCGCCGGCCTGCCCGAGCGCATCCTCGCCGCACCGCTGGTGGCTGCCGTCCGCGCCGGCACCGCCCCCACGGCGCTGCCGACCGACACCGCGCTCGACCCCGCCGTCAGCGACATCGAGGTGGGGTACCTCGCCGCGTGGCAGGCCGCCCAGACGGTGGCCGACCTGGTGGGGGAGGCCGGCCTGCGGCGCCTGGTGCGGGCGTGCACCGCGACCGGCGGCGCGGAGGCGGCCGAGCGGTCGTGCGACGCAGCGATGCCGGGCATCCTGGGCACCGACCGCGCCGGCCTCACCCGTCGCTGGCAGCAGCGGTTGGCCGCCCTCGCCCGCTGAGCACCGGGAGCACCAGCAGCGAGGCCGCCACGAGCACCGCGACGAGCCAGAACTGGTTGTAGAAGGCCTGCTTGTTCACCAGGTTGGCGACGGCCAGGACGAGCGCGAACCAGCGCAGCACCTCGCCGACGTCGGGCTGGCGGCGCCACACCGCCCACGTCGCGCAGGCCACGGCCGTGACCATCACCAGCCCCGTGACGGCGAACGGCAGCTCGACCCCGTGCTCGTTGAGGAAGTACAGGTACCACGTGTTGGCGAACCGGATCGGGTGGAAGGTCAGCAGGGTCGTGACGGTGTCGTCGACGAAGGCCGCGAGGTCGGCGAGCAGCCACGGCAGCATCAGCACGCCCGCCAGGGCGCCGGCGGCCACGGTGCGGCGCCAGCCGAAGGGCCGCCAGAGGAGCAGCACCGGCGCCAGCAGGACCAGGTGCTGCTTGCTGGCGCAGGCCAGCGCCAGCGGCAGCACGGCCCACCAGGGGTGCCCGCGCCGCATGAGGACCGCCCACCACACCAGCAGCGCGGCCAGCACCGGCTCGGTCCAGGCCTGGTCGACCTGGGTCAGCGTGCCGGGGGCGAAGACCACGAGAGCGACCACGGCCGCGGCCCGCAGCGGCTCGCCCCGGCGCCCACCCGCCAGCGCCCACAGCCCGGCGAGCAGCACCAGGGTCCAGACCAGCAGCATCCACCGCACGTCGCCGGCCAGCCAGCGCCCCGGCGCGGTGAGCAGCCCCATCCACGGCAGGTAGGTGAAGTGGTCCTTGACGCCGGGGGAGCCGGTGAAGACCTGGGTGTAGACGTTGTCGAGGTGGGCGGTGGCGTCGGCGAACTGCTGCAGGATGACCCATACGTCGATGCGCGGGGCGCGGTCGCCCAGGATGGCGACCGCCGCCAGCACCGTGTGGGCCAGCGCCGCCACCCCCGCGGCGGCGGGCGCCGCCCACGGCCGCGGGAGGGCCAGCAGCCCGGCGGTGACCACGGCTCCGACGGTCAGCACCGCCAGGGCGGCCGTCAGCCAGCCGCCGCGCAGGTACGTGAAGAGCGGGACGGTGAGGGTGAGCACCGCCGAGACCAGGAGGACCGCCGGAGCGAGCCAGGGGGGAAGCCGGAGGGTGCCGCGCCGGCCCAGCCACCAGGCCAGCAGGGCGGTGCAGACGGTGAGCACCAGCAGGATCGGTACCCGGAAGCGCACCACGCTCCACTGGGCCACCCCGAACCACGCGAGCCACGCGAGTCCGAACAGCAGCCCGGGAAGCCACCCCCGCGGGGGCCCGGCGGCGCCCTCGAGACGGGTTGCCACGTGGGGCCGGGTCGCCGCGTCGGGTCGGGCGTCGGGGTCAGCCACCGTAGAGCGCGTCGACCTCGTCGCCGAAGTCGCGCATCACGACGTTGCGCTTGAGCTTCAGCGACGGGGTGAGGTGCCCGGACTCCTCGGTGAAGTCGCCGTCGAGGATCGCGAACGCGCGGATCGACTCGGCCTTGGAGACCGCGCTGTTCGCGTCGTCGACGGCCTTCTGGATCTCATCGCGGATGCGCGGGTCGTCCTTGGCCTTGGTGAACGGGAGCCCGTCGAGGCCGTGGGCGGCCGCCCATCCCGGGTACATCTCCTCGTCCAGCGTGACGAGCGCGGCGATGAACGGCTTGCCGTCGCCGACGACGATGCACTGGCTGACCAGGGGGTGCGCGCGCAGCCGGTCCTCGAGCACCGCGGGGGCGACGTTCTTGCCCCCCGCGGTCACGAGGATCTCCTTCTTGCGCCCGGTGATCCGCAGGAACCCCTCGTCGTCGAGCTCGCCGAGGTCGCCGGTGTGGAACCAGCCGTCGCGCACGGCCTCGGCGGTGGCCTCCGGGTTGCCGCGGTAGCCGCGCAGCACGTTGATGCCGCGGAGGCAGATCTCGCCGTCGTCGGCGATGCGGACGTCGACGCCCGGCAGCGGCCGGCCGACGGTGCCGATCTTCATCGCGTCGGGCCGGTTGACCGTGGCCGGCGCGGTGGTCTCGGTGAGGCCGTACCCCTCGAGGATCGTGACCCCGATGCCGCGGAAGAAGTGCCCGAGACGGGTACCGAGAGGCGCGCCGCCGGAGACGGCGTAGCGCACGTCGCCGCCCATCGCGTCGCGGAGCCTGCGGTAGACCAGTCGGTCGAACACGGCGTGGCGCAGACGCAGCCCGAGCGGCACCGAGCCGGCGTCCTGGGCCTGCGACCATGCGACCGCCACCGCGGCCGCGGTGGCGAAGACCGCCCCGCGCCCGCCGGCGCGGGCCGTGGCCTCGGCGGAGTTGTAGACCTTCTCGAACACCCGCGGGACGGCCAGGATGAAGGTCGGCTTGAACGAGGCGAAGTCGTCCATCAGCGCCTTGAGGTCGCTGGAGTGCCCCATCCGCACCCCGGCGCTGACGGCCAGGACCTCGATGAAGCGGGCGAAGACGTGTGCGAGCGGCAGGAACAGCAGGGTCGAGGAGCCGTCGGCCTTGACGACCTGGTGGATCTCCTCGGCGGTGTTCTCGGCCAGGGTCAGGAAGTTGCCGTGGGTGAGCTCGACCCCTTTGGGCCGGCCGGTGGTGCCCGAGGTGTAGATGACCGTCGCGAGGCTGTCGCGGTCGAGCGCGTCGCGCCGGGCGCTCAGCTCGGCGTCGTCGACGTCGGCACCGTCGCGCGCGAGGGACCCGAGGTCGCCGTGGTCGATGACCCAGGTGTGCCGCAGTGCGGGCAGGTCGGCGCGCCCGCGGTCGACCGCAGCCAGGTGCCGCTCGGTCTCGACGACCACCCCGACCGCGCCGGAGTCCGAGAGGATCCACGCGATCTGGTCGGGGGAGGAGGTTTCGTAGATCGGGACCGGGACGGCGCCCGCCGCCCACAGAGCGAAGTCGGTCAGCGTCCACTCGTACCGGGTGCAGCTGAGGATGGCGACGGCGTCGCCGGGGGAGACCCCGGCCGCGACGAAGCCCTTGGCCAGCGAGGTCACCTCGGCAGCGAAGGTGGCGCTGGTTACATCCCGCCAGCCGTCACCATGGCGCTGCGAGAACGCGACCCGTTCGGGGCGCTCGGCGGCGAGCCGCAGCGGCAGGTCGCCCAACGTGCCGGGGCTGGTCGCGGGCAGGACCAGCGGCATCGACGTCTCGTGCACCGGGTGGACTCCTTCGTGCTCGGTGGGCGGCCCCTCAACTCTAGGCCCCGAGCGCCCGGTAGCCTGCGGTGCCATGGCCGACCGCACCCGCTCCTCCGTCGACATCGCCGCCTCCCCCGGCGAGGTCCTCGACATCATCGCCGCGTTCGAGGCGTACCCGGAGTGGGCCGAGCAGGTCAAGGACTGCACCGTGCTCACCGAGGACGGCGACGGCTGGGCCGACCAGGTCGAGTTCACCCTCGACGCCGGCGCCATCAAGGACCAGTACGTCCTGGAGTACGACTGGGACGTCGCCGGCGACGGTACCGGCGTCATCTCCTGGCACCTGGTGCGGGCCTCGCTGCTGAAGGGGCTCACCGGCAGCTACACCCTCGAGGCGGCGGGAGCGGGCACGCGGGTGACCTACGACCTCGAGGTCGACCTGACGATGCCCATGATCGGGATGCTCAAGCGCAAGGCCGAGAAGCACATCATCAGCACCGCGCTCACCGAGCTCAAGAAGCGCGTCGAGGGCTGAGCGCCACCATGACCGCGCAGCGGTGGCCCGAGGACGTGGGGAGCGTCGGGGAGGAGGCCGTGCGGCTCCTCGAGAGCCTGCGACGGGCCGGCCTCGAGGCCTCGGCACCGGGCCCCCGGGCGGCGGATGCCGGCGCGTCCTCGGGCCCCGCCGCCAGCGGCCCGTCCCCGCGCCCGCCGTCGAGCGCTGCCGACGAGGGTGTCGGTCCCGTCGGCGCGGACGGCGACCCCTCCGGGGGCGAGCGCCCCGGCGCCGCCGGGGCCTCGGCGGCGTTCGCGTGCGATGACCCGGTGTGCCAGTGGTGCCCGGTGTGCCGCGCGTCGGCGTTCGTGCGCCGGCTCAGCCCCGAGACGCTCGGCGGCCTCGCCGAGCTGGCCGGTGTCGCCGCGGCCGTGCTGTCCGACCTCGCCGGGGCAAGGGCGCGCCAGGACGAGGAGGCCGCGACCGGCGTCCCCGCCCCGGACGCCGCCGGCGCTGCCGGCGCTGCCGGCGCTGCCAGCGAGGCCGCGCCCCCGGCCGCCACCCCGCGTCGCCCCCGCGCCGCCGCTCCCGAGGAGGACCCCCGTGGCTGACGGACCACTCGCCATCGGCGTCGACATCGGCGGCACCAAGGTCGCCGCCGGCGTGGTCGACGCCTCGGGCGCGGTGCTGCGCCGGACGCGACGCGACACCCCCCACCGCTCCACCAGCCCGCGTGTCGTCGAGGACACCATCGTCTCGGCGGTCGAGGAGCTCCTCGAGCAGGACGACGGTGTGGTCGCCGTGGGCATCGGGGCGGCGGGGTTCGTGGCGGCCGACCGCGCGACCGTGGTGTTCGCCCCGCACCTGTCGTGGCGCAACGAGCCGCTGCGCCAGGCGCTCGGCGGCCGGCTCGAGCTGCCCATCTTCATCGACAACGACGCCAACGCCGCGGTCTGGGCCGAGTACCGCTTCGGCGCCGGCCGCGGCGAGAGCCAGCTCGTGATGGTCAACCTCGGCACCGGCATCGGCGGCGGCATCGTCCTCGACGGCCGGGTGCTGCGCGGCCGCTTCGGCATCGCCGGCGAGTTCGGCCACATGCAGGTGGTGCCCGACGGCATCCGCTGCGAGTGCGGCAACCGCGGGTGCTGGGAGCAGTACGCGTCGGGCAACGCCCTGGTGCGGGAGGCGCGGGCCCTGATGTCGGCCGGCAGCCCGGTGGTCTCCGACCTCTTCGACCGCGTCGGCGGCAAGCCCGAGGACCTCACCGGGCCGCTGGTCACCGAGGCCGCCCGCGACGGCGACCCGCTGGCCCGCGAGCTGCTCAGCGAGATCGGGCGCTGGCTGGGGGTCGGGATGGCCGACCTCGCCGCCGCCCTCGACCCCGGGACCTTCGTGGTCGGCGGCGGGGTCAGCGCCGCTGGCGAGCTGCTGCTCGAGCCCGCCCGCCAGGCCTTCCGGCGCCAGCTCACCGGGCGGGGGTACCGGCCCGAGGCGAACATCGTGGCGGCCGAGCTCGGCAACGAGGCCGGGATGGTCGGTGCCGCCGACCTCGCCCGGGTGGGGGCGGCCGACCTCGCGTGGGCCGACGCCGGTGACCGGCTGGTGCCGCGACGGACGCCGGCCGACCCGCCGGCCGGCTGAGGCGTGCCCGGCGCCGCGGTGCTGCGGGTCGCGTCGTACAACACCCGCGACTTCCTCGACGACCACCACCTGGCGGCGCGGCTGGTGCGCGCGGTCGACCCCGACGTGCTCTGCCTGCAGGAGGTGCCCCGGCGCCTGTTCGCCCCGGGCCGGGTGCGCCGCTTCGCCGCCGCCTGCGGGATGGACTGGGGTGGCGCCCACCGGGGGAGCGGCGGCACGACGGTCCTCACCGGGCCGCGGGTGCAGGTGCTCGCCGCCGCCCACACCCGACTCCCGGTGCGCTGGCCCGACCGCACCCGTGGCTACGCGGTGGCCCGGGTGCTGGCCCCGGGCGGTGTGGCGGTGACGGTGGCCTCGGTGCACCTGAGCCTGCGGGCGCCCGAGCGGCTGGCGCACACCGAGCGCATCCTGGCCGCCCTCGCCGACCGGGAGCCCCTCGTCCTGGCGGGTGACCTCAACGAGGGTGACACCGGCGCCGCCTGGCGCCTCATCGACGTCACCGGGCGGCTGCGGCCGGTGTCACCGCCGGACCCCACCTTCCCGGCGCGCGCCCCTCGGCGCCGGCTCGACGTCGTGTTCGCCTCCCCGGGGCTGCGCGTGCTGCCCCACCGCGAGGTGGCCGTCCCGGACGCGGTCTGGGCGCGGGCCAGTGACCACCGGGCCGTGTGGGTCGACCTCGACGTCTCCGCGGGCTGACCGCGAGCGCGCCCCCGGCGTCAGAGACGGACGCCGTCGTCCTCGTCGTCGCGATGGCGTGGCTGGCGCAGCACCAGGAGCGCGAAGCCGCCGAGTGAGAGGGCGAGGCCGGCGAGGAACCAGCGCGTGCTGTGGAACGGCCGCGCCATGGCCACGTAGACCAGGCACAGCGGCCCGGCCACGAGGCCGAGGACGGCGCCCCAGAAGTGCAGGTCCTCCTGCGGGGGGAGCTCGACCGGTGGGGGCTCGAAGTGCTCGTCGTCCTCGTCATCCTCGTCGGGCGCCGAGGCCGAGGTGCCGGCCGCGCCGGAAGGGGGCATGGACGGCTGCACCACCCGCCACGAGGAGGACGGCACGAGGCCGTCGAGGGGGGAGGGGTTGACCCACGGCGGCCGGCCGGCGGTGGTCGGGCCGCCCGGCGTGGAGGTGTCGCTGGCTGCCGGTGTCGCGTCGGACGCGGGACGTGGCGACGAGGGGGGTTCGGACGACGGAGGACCCACCGGGCCGGCGGCGTCGGGGTCGCCGTCGTCGCTCAGGTCCCAGCCCGCGACGATGGACGCGAAGCGTTCGTCGACGTCTCGCTCGTCCATCTCACCGGGGCGGTCGCTCACGGGTCCTCCTGCGGGTCGTGCGGCAGGACGATCTTCGCACGGAAGGGCCCCGGCGCCACCACGACTGGGTGAACCGCCCACGCCCCCCGGGCGCCCGCCCCCGCGCGAACGTGTGTGAAAACCCCGTGCCTCCCCGACGTTCTTCACACACGTTCGGGGTGGGGGCGGGGTGGGGGGCGGGATGGGGCGCGGCTCGCGGAGCCCGGGCCCCGCGTGCGAGTGTGCACTAGGCTTCCGAGCACACACGCAGAAGGGTGGTCCGGGTGTTCTACTGGGTGCTGAAGACGGTCGTCCTCGGGCCGGTCCTCCGCCTTCTCTTCCGTCCCTGGGTCGAGGGCGAGGAGCACATCCCCGCGACGGGGGCCGCGATCTTCGCGAGCAACCACCTCTCCTTCTCCGACTCGATCTTCCTGCCCCTCCTGGTGCCCCGGCGGATGACCTTCCTGGCCAAGTCCGACTACTTCACCGGGCTGGGCCTCAAGGGCCGCCTCACCGCCGCGTTCTTCAAGGGTGTCGGCCAGCTGCCCATCGACCGCTCCGGTGGCCGGGCGAGCGAGGCCGCGCTCAGCTCGGGGCTGAAGGTCCTGCGCCGTGGCGAGCTGCTGGGCCTCTACCCCGAGGGCACCCGCAGCCCCGACGGGCGCCTGTTCAAGGGCCGTACCGGCGTGGCCCGGATGGCGCTCGAGGCCGGCGTGCCGGTCATCCCGGTCGCCATGATCAACACCGACAAGGCCCAGCCCACCGGCAAGAAGATCCCGAAGCTGGTGCGGGTCGGGGTCCGGATCGGCCAGCCGCTGGACTTCTCGCGCTACGAGGGGATGGAGGGCGACCGGTTCGTCCTGCGCTCGATCACCGACGAGATCATGTACGCGCTGATGGAGCTCTCGGGCCAGGAGTACGTCGACATGTACGCCACCGCGATGAAGGAACGCATCGCCCGCGACAAGAAGAACAAGGCCAAGGAGGCCGCGGAGGCCGCCACGCCGGGCCGTGCGGTGAGCGAGCTCGAGGACGCCCTCGACGGCCGCGGCCTCGACGCCGGCCCCGGCCCAGCCCCGGGGGGCGGCGCCGACCCCGGCACCGCCCACCCCGGCGCAGCCCACCCCGGCGGAACCCGCGACGACGGCCCGCAGCGCCGCGCGAGCTGAGCGGCGGATGGGGGCCCTGGGGCCGCGCTCGCCGCGCACCGGGCGTCGTGAGCCCGTCGTCGTCGAGGCCTTCCACCGTGGCCTCGACGTCTTCCGGCCGCTGGCCGCGCTCTACGCCGGGGTACTCGCCTGGCAGCGCGTCGACACCATGGTCCGGCCGTGGGTCGCCGCCCTCGCCCTCGGCGTGATGCTCGCCTGGTCGCTGGGGCTCCTCGTCGTGCGGCGGCGGACCCGCGGCGTCGTGGCCGCTGAGGTCGTCATCGCCGTGCTGGCGATCCTGGCGACCCCGCTGGCCGACGGGATGGCGACGGTGACGGAGGGCCAGTTCACCATCCCCACCGTGTGGGCGGCCGGCTCGGTGGCCGGCGCCGCCGTGGTGGCCGGGGCCCGGGGCGGCCTGGTCGCGGCGGTCGTCGTGGGCGTGGCCGACCTGGTCGAGATCGGCGGCCGCCCCAGCCAGCTCACGGTGCACAACATCGTCATCCTCGTGCTGCTCGGCGGGCTGGTCGGTCTGGCCGTCGACCTCGCCCGCTCGGGGCTGCAGCGCGAGGAGCAGGTGCTCCTCGAGCGCGAGCGGCTGCGCGAGCGCGAACGCATCGCCCGGGTCGTCCACGACGGGGTGCTGCAGTCGCTCGCCTACATCCACCGGCGCGGCAGCGACCTCGGCGGCGAGGCCGGCGAGCTCGGGCGGCTGGCCGCCGACCAGGAGCGGGCCCTGCGCCGGTTCGTCTCCGGTGCCGGTGCCCCGGGGGACGAGCCCCTCGACCTGCACGGGGTCGAGGGCGCCGAGGTCGACCTGCGCGTGCTGGTCACCGCCCACGAGCGCCCCGGGGTGAGCGCGGCGGTGCCGGCCGACCCCCTGATGGTCGACCCCGCCGTGGCCCACGAGCTCGACGCCGCCCTGGCCGCCGTGCTCGACAACGTCGAGCGGCACGCGGGCGACGGGGCCCGCGCCTGGGTGCTGCTCGAGGGGGACGCGGGCGGGGTGGAGCTCACCGTGCGCGACGACGGCCGCGGCGCCGAGCCCGAGGAGCTGTTCGCGGCCGCGGCCCGGGGCCGGATGGGCGTGAGCGGCTCCATCCGCGGGCGGGTCGAGGACCTCGGCGGAACGGCCACCTGGACCACCCGGCCCGGGGCAGGATGCACGGTGCGCCTCGTCGTCCCGCGCCGGCATCCCGCGCCCCGCTGACCACCGGCCCGACCGGCACCCCCGCACCAGCCAGGAGACCCGATGAGCCAGCCGACCGAGGCCGCGCCGTCCGCCGCCGCGCCGTCCGATGCCGCCGCGCCGCCCGCCCCGCGGGTCCTGGTGGCCGACGACCACCCGCTGTGGCTGGCCGCCCTCGAGCGCGACCTCGCCGCGCGGGGGGTCGACATCGTCGGTACCGCCGTCGACGGCCCGGCGGCGGTGCGGCGTACCCGGGCGGCCCGCCCCGACGTTCTCGTCCTCGACCTGAACCTGCCGGGGATGCGCGGCGACGAGGTGTGCCGGGCCCTGGGCGACATGCCCACCCGCGTCCTGATCCTCTCGGCCAGCGGCGAGCAGCACGACGTGCTGGCCGCCATCAAGGCCGGGGCCACCGGCTACCTCGTGAAGTCGGCCTCGCCGGCCGAGATCCTCGACGCGGTGCTGGCCACCGCGCGCGGCGAGGCGGTGTTCACCCCCGGGCTGGCCGGTCTGGTGCTGGGGGAGTTCCGCCGGATGGGGGCCGAGCCCGAGGCCGCGCCCGAGGGCCCCGACCGCTCGCGCCCCATCCCGCAGCTGACCGCGCGCGAGACCGAGATCCTCCGGCTGGTCGCCACCGGGATGGGCAGCAAGGAGATCGCGGCCCAGCTGGTGCTCTCGCACCGCACCGTGCAGAACCACGTGCAGAACACCCTGGGCAAGCTCCACCTGCACAACCGCGTCGAGCTCGTGCGGTTCGCCCTGGCCCACGGCCTCGAGGACGAGGACCCGGCCGGGGCCTGACCGCCGCCGACCCGTCGCCCGCCCCAGGGGGCACCACCCACGCGGGGTATCGCGATGCGGGCCCGGTGTCTCGGATGCCGAGCGCCGACCTACCATTGACCACCGTGAGCACGACCACTCCCGCCGACCCCCTCCAGCGGCTCGCCGCCGGTGCCGACCTTCCGGCCGCCCAGCAGCCGGTGTGGCCCGACCGGGCCGCCCTCGACGTGGCCACCTCGACGCTCGCGACCTATCCGCCGCTGGTCTTCGCGGGGGAGTGCGACGTCCTCAAGGAACGCATGGCGGCCGTCTCGCGCGGTGAGGCCTTCGTGCTCCAGGGCGGCGACTGCGCCGAGACCTTCGCCTCGGCGACGGCCGACAACATCCGCGACCGGGTCAAGACCATCCTGCAGATGGCGGCCGTCCTCACCTACGGCGCGTCGATGCCGGTGGTCAAGGTGGGCCGGATGGCGGGGCAGTACGCCAAGCCGCGCTCGAGCCACGACGAGACCCGCGAGGGTGTCACCCTGCCCGCCTACCGCGGCGACATGGTCAACGACTACGAGTTCGAGGCTGACGCGCGCACCCCCGACCCCGACCGGCTGGTGCGGGCCTACCACGCGAGCAGCGCCACGCTGAACCTCGTGCGGGCCTTCACCACGGGCGGTTTCGCCGACCTGCGCCGCGTGCACGACTGGAACCGCGGCTTCGTCGGCAACACCGCCTTCGCCCGCTACGAGCGCCTGGCCAAGGACATCGACAAGGCGATGCGCTTCATGTCGGCGTGCGGCGCCGACTTCGAGGCCATGAAGACCACGGAGTTCTTCGCGGCCCACGAGGCGCTGCTGCTCGACTACGAGCGTCCGCTCACCCGCGTCGACTCGCGCACCGGCCAGCTGTACGACACCTCGGGGCACTTCATCTGGGTCGGCGAGCGCACCCGCGACCTCGGCGGGGCGCACCTCGACTTCGTCTCGCGGGTGCGCAACCCCGTGGGGGTCAAGGTCTCGGCCAGCGCCGAGGTCGACGACCTGCTGCGGATCATCGACCTGGTCGACCCCGACCGCGAGCCCGGCCGGCTGACCTTCATCACCCGGATGGGTGCCGGCACCGTGCGCGAGGCCCTTCCGTCCATCGTCGAGAAGGTCACCGCCTCGGGCGCGCTCGTCAGCTGGGTGTGTGACCCGATGCACGGCAACACCTTCTCGTCGGCCTCGGGCTTCAAGACCCGCGACTTCGAGGACGTCGTCGAGGAGGTGCGCGGCTTCTTCGAGGTGCACCGCTGCCTCGGCACCCACCCCGGCGGCATCCACGTCGAGCTCACCGGCAACGACGTCACCGAGTGCATCGGGGGCTCCGAGAAGATCCTCGACGCCGACCTCGGGATGCGCTACGAGTCAGTGTGCGACCCCCGCCTGAACCACCAGCAGAGCCTCGAGCTCGCCTTCCTGGTGGCCGAGATGCTGGCCCAGGACTGAGGCCCGACATGCCCGAGATCATCGCGGACCTGCTGTCCGACACCCTGACCCGCCCCACCCCGGCCATGCGTGAGGCGATGGCGCGGGCCGAGGTCGGTGACGACGTCTTCGGTGAGGACCCCACCGTGCGCGCCCTCGAGGAGCGGGTCGCCGGGCTGCTCGGGCACGAGGCGGGGCTGTTCGCTCCCAGCGGCTCGATGGCCAACCAGCTGGGGCTGCGCCTGCACGTGGCGCCGGGCCGCGAGATGGTGGCCGACCAGCAGGCCCACGTCGTGCGCGCCGAGCTCGGGGCCGCGGCCGCGTTCTCGGGGATCACCAGCCGCACCTGGCCGAGTGTGCGCGGCCGGCTCGAGACGTCGGGGCCGATGTCGCTGGTCACCACCGGGGTCGGGCCCTACCAGGTCGAGACCGCGCTCGTGGTGGTCGAGAACACCCACAACTTCGGCGGTGGCACCGTGCAGCCGATCGAGACCATCCGCGAGGTGCGCGCCGCCACGCAGCCGCGCGGCGTGGCGATGCACCTCGACGGCGCCCGGCTCTGGAACGCCCACGTCGCCTCCGGGGTGGCGCTGGCCGACTACGGCACCGCCTTCGACACCGTCTCGGTGTGCCTGTCCAAGGGGCTCGGGGCGCCGGTGGGCTCGGTGCTCGTCGGGTCGGCCGACGCGATGGCCGAGGCGCGCATCTGGCGCAAGCGCTACGGCGGCGGGATGCGCCAGGTCGGCATCCTGGCCGCGGCCGGGCTGTACGCGCTCGAGCACCACGTCGAGCGGCTGGCCGACGACCACGCCCGCGCGGCCCGCTTCGCCGCCGTCTGCGCCGAGGTCGCGCCCGGCACCATCGACCCCGCCACCGTCGAGACCAACATCGTCGTGCTCGACGTCGGCGCGGCGGGGCTGACCGCGGCGGCCTTCGTCGAGGGCACCCTGGCCCGCGGGGTGCGGACCTACGCGGTCGGCCCCGCGGCCGTGCGCCTGGTCTGGCACCTCGACGTCGACGACGCGGGCACCGAGGCCGCCATCGCCGCGGCGCGCGAGGTCCTCACCGCCGCTGCCTGAGACAGCTCAGCGCGTCAGACGTCGTGGTGCAGGGCCTCGACGGGCGGGTCCGCGGCGGCGCTGACGTCGCTTCGCCGGCGTCGCCCCAGCACCCCGCGGAGCTCGACGAGGTACATCGAGGCCACCACGAGCGCACCGCCCAGCAGCATCCGGCCGGTCAGCGACTCCCCGCCCAGCAGCACCGCGAAGAAGGCCGCGAACACCGGCTCCATCGCCATCACGATGGCCGCGCGGGTGGCGGTCAGGTGCGCCTGGGCCCAGGTCTGCGCCCAGAGCGCCAGCGCGCCCGCCACGAGCGCCATGTACAGCAGCGAGGCCCACTGGCCGCCGTCGGCCGGGAGCGAGATCCCGTCGGGCACGGCCGCGACCCCGGTGACGAGCGCGATCACCGCCGCCTGCACCGTCGACAGCCCCACGGCCGCGCCGGGGGTCGACCAGCGCCCCAGGGCGATGATGTGGCCGGCGTACAGGACCGCCGAGGCCAGCGTCACGGCCTCGCCGAGGCCCACCGACAGCCCGCGCAGCGACAGCACGGCCAGCCCCGCGGTCGTCAGCGCCACCGCGCCCCAGGTGACCTGGTCGATGCGCTCGCGCAGCAGCAGCGCCCCGAGCAGCGGCGTCAGCACCACGTAGGTGCCGGTGACGAAACCCGAGACGGAGGCGTCGGTGTGCTGCAGCCCGATGGTCTGCAGCAGCTGGGCCAGGCCGTAGAGCACCCCGAGCAGCACCCCGATGCGCAGGTCGCGACGCGAGAGGGCCAGGGTCTGGCGGCGGAAGAGGACGAACATCACCACCGCGGCGATGGCGAAGCGGACGGCCAGGAAGTCGGCCGGCGGCAGGGTGGCCACCAGGTCGCGGATGAGGAAGAACGTCGAGCCCCACACCGAGGTGACGAGCAGCAGGAGCAGGGTCGCCGCGCGGGCGTGCCGAAGGGGCGAGGTCACCGGTGTCGACCGCCGGTCAGACGATGGTGAGGGTGACGGTGCTGCCCTTGGGCGCCTTGCCGTCGGCGGGGTCCTGGAAGCGCACCGTCCCGAAGAAGCCGCCCAGCGCCTTCTCGATCTTCACGGTGAAGCCGAGTCCTTCCAGGATCTTCTTGGCCTCGCCCGTCTGCTTGCCCACGACGTTGGGTACATCGACCATCACCGGGCCCTTGGAGACCACCAGGGTGACCGTGTCGCCCTTGAACAGGGTGCCGTCGCGCGGGGACTGGCTGATGACCGACCCCTTGGGGACGGTGTCACTGTTCTCCTGGGCGGACGCGTCGACCTCGAGACCGGCCTTGGTCAGCGCGGCGGTCGCCTCCTTCGCGTCCTTCCCGGTGAAGTCGGTGACCGGGATCGGGCGCCGTCCCTTGCTCACCACGAGCGCCACCGCGGTGCCGCGCTTGACGCTGGCGCCGGCCTCGGGGGTGAACGAGATGACCTGGCCGTCGGGCAC
Source organism: Nostocoides sp. Soil756 (assembly GCF_001428065.1). Classification (GTDB taxonomy): domain Bacteria; phylum Actinomycetota; class Actinomycetes; order Actinomycetales; family Dermatophilaceae; genus Phycicoccus. Next base: position 1,381,661 of record NZ_LMSE01000002.1, on the reverse strand, counting down.
GGTCTCGCTGAAGGTCTTCTTCACCGTGCCCACCACCAGGGTGTTCTCCTCGAGCTGGCGGGTGGCCTCGGCCACGGTCATCCCCTGCAGCTTCGGGACGCGGTAGCGCTCGGGGCCCTTGGAGACCGTGAGGACGACCTCGCTGCCGCGCCCGACGGTGGCCCCCACGCGCGGGTCGACGGAGATGACGATGCCGCGCGCGACGTCCTCGGAGAAGGCCTCGACCACGGTCGGGTCGAGCGAGGCGTTCTGCACCGCCTGCACGGCCTGCGCCTGCGGGCGCTCCAGCACCGAGGGCACGGTGGCGGTGGCGCCGGGCCCGAGCAGGAAGAACCACGCGGTGGCCGCGGCGAGCAGGACCGAGGCCAGGGCGGCCGGCCACCAGTTGCGCCGGCGCCGCACGCTCGGGCCGACGACCACGCCCTCGAGCGGTGCCGCGGGCACCCGGAGGGCGGCGGTCTCACCGTCGCGGGGCGGGCGCGGGCCGCGGGGCGGCCGCGGGCCCACGGGCAGCGCGGCGGTGGCGGTGGGGACCGAGGCGGCCTCGACCGCGGCGGCCCCCTCGGGCCGACCGTCGAGGACCTCGGCCGAGAGCCCGGCCCGGGTGCGGCGGACCATCGCCAGGAAGTCGGAGGCGTCGACCGGGCGCTCGTCGGGGTCGCGGGCGGTGGCGACGGCGACCAGGTCGTCGATCTCGGTCGGCAGCGAGGGGACCCGGCTCGAGGGCGCCGGGACCCCGCCGTGCACGTGCTGGTAGGCGACGTGGATGGGGGTCTCGCCGGTGAACGCCTTGGCGCCGGTGAGCATCTCGAGCAGCACCAGCCCGGCCGCGTAGACGTCGCTGCGGGCATCGGCGATGCCGCGCTCGACCTGCTCGGGGGACAGGTAGGCCACAGTGCCCAGCAGCACGCCGCTGGAGCTGGTCATGGTCTGGCTCGACACGGCCCGCGCGAGGCCGAAGTCGGCGACCTTCACGGCCCCGCTCTCGCTGAGGATCACGTTCTCGGGCTTGACGTCGCGGTGGATGAGGCCCTTGGCGTGGGCCGCGCCGAGAGCCTGGAGCACGGGGTCGAGCACGTCGAAGGCGGCCCGGGGCGACAGCGGGCCCTCGGCCGTGAGCACCTCGCGCAAGGTCTGCCCGGGGACGTACTCCATGGCCAGGAACACCGAGCCGGCATCCTGGCCCTGGTCGAAGACCGCGACCACGTTGGGGTGCGACAGGGCGGCGGCCGAACGGGCCTCCCGCCGGAAGCGGCTGACGAAGGTCTCGTCGTGGACGAGGTGGGGGCGCATCACCTTGAGGGCGACCTCGCGCTCGAGGCGCTCGTCGACCGCGAGGTAGACGGTGGCCATCCCGCCGTCGGCGATCCGCGACAGGACGCGGTAGCGCCCGTCGAGGGTCTGGCCGATGAGGGCGTCGCCGGTCGATGACACCGCACGAGTGTACGTAGTCACGCCGGTGCCCCCGATCCCCGTCCGATGCTCACATGCTCGCGCGCAACCGCATGATGTTCGCGACGTAGCGCTTGGTGTCGGTGTACATGCCTCGCTGCTGGACCGAGGCCAGTCCCTGGTAGTACCCGGCGACGGCCGTCTGCGTGCTCGGCGTCGCCCGGGTCAGCGCCCGCAGCATCACCACGCCGGCGGTGACGTTGTCCTCGGTGTCGAGCAGGTCGAGGCGGCGCCCGACGAGCGAGGAGGCCCACTGCCCCCCGGACGGGATGACCTGCATGACGCCGACGGCGTTGGCGGGGGAGACCGCCCGCTGGTTCCAGCCCGACTCCTGGAACGCCACGGCCAGGGCCAGCCGGGGGTCGACCCCGTGGCGGCGCGCGGTGCGCACCACCATCGCCTTGACCTGGCTGCGGCTCGGCACCGCGCGGTGGGCGAGCGCGGCGTGGTTGCGGCGGGCGGCGGCCACCACGGCGGCCGGGTAGCGCACGCCCGCGAAGGTGTCGCCGACCGCGTGGGTCGACGAGGTCGGCCGGGGGACCCGGAGGTGCTGACCGACCTGGATGACGGCGCGGCTCGAGATGCGGCTGGCCCGGGCCACCGCGGCCACCGTCGTGCCGTAGCGGGCGGCGATGCCGCTCAGGGTGTCGCCGGAGCGCACGGTGTAGGCGCGGGTGGCCGGGCCGGCGGCCGCCTGGGCGGCCCGGGCCGCGGCCGTGCGGGTGACGGTGCGCGCCGGGCGGACGACCAGCCGGTCGCCGGGGTGGATGAGGCTGCGGACGCCGAGGTGGTTGGCCTTCAGGACGGTGGGGACGCTCACCCGGTAGCGGGCCGCGATGCCGCTCACGGTCTCGCCGCTGCGCACGACGTGCACGGTGGCGGCGACCCGCGTGGTGGTGCGGGCCGGGGTGGCGTGGGCCGGCGCCGCGCGCGGGACGCTGAGGCGTGACCCGGCCATGATCAGGTGCGGCGAGCGCAGGTGGTTGTGGGCGACCAGCGCCCCCACCGAGGTGCGGAACCGGGCGGCGATCGCCTCGAGGGTGTCGCCCGGGCGGACCCGGTAGCCCGTCCAGCCGTAGGGCGCGCCCGAGGAGCGGGCGACCACGGCGCTGACGTGGTCGAGCGGGATGACGGCAGGGGGTGGGGTGGCAGGGGCGACCATGTGACTCTGGGTCCTTCGGGCCTCGGGGGTCTGACGTGACGCGGGCGTACTCTCGGGGGCCAAGGTACCGGAGTGACGCGTGTTGTGCCCGGGACTCGTGCGGATCCCCCTCGGTGGCCCGCGGCGGCTGCCACCGGCGCTCCCGCCGCGCCGCCGGTGCTCCCCGCGGTCCCGCGGGTCGCTGCTGCTGTGGCAACCTGAGCAGGTGAGCGACGCCGTACCCGAGACCCGCCCCGACCTCGAGACCCTCGTGCCGTCGTGGGCCACCGTCCCCGACCTCGCCGAGCGCCTCGGCCTCCGGCTCGCCGACGTGCGGCGGCTCATCGAGGACCGCGAGCTGCTGGCCGCACGGGTGGGGGAGCGGCGCGTCGTCGCCGTCCCCGCGGGCTTCGTCGACGACGACGGCCCGCTCGAGGCCCTCAAGGGCACCTTCACCGTGCTGGCCGACGGCGGCATGCGCGACGACGAGATCATCCGCTGGCTGCACACCCCCGACGACACCCTCCCGACCGGCGGTACCCCGCTCGACGCCATCCGGGCCGGCTTCAAGACCGAGGTCCGACGCCGCGCCATGGAGGAGGCCTTCTAGGAGGGCCGCTCGGCGCCGGACAGGCGCTGCGGCCCGGTCAGGCGCTGCGGCCCGGTCAGGCGCTGCGGGCCGGTCAGGCGCTGCGGGCCGTCGCCGTCGTCACGAGGCCGGCCAGCACCCCGGCGGCCTCGCGCTCCAGGTGCGGGGCGTCGGCCAGCGCGGCGCGCGCCGACGCGGCCAGCCGGGCGATCTCGTCCTCGAGGACCGCCACGGCGCCCGAGCCGGTGATCCGCCCGCGCAGCTCGTCGACCTGGGGGCCGTCGAGGTCGGCCCGCCCCAGCAGCGACTCGACCCGGGCCCGGCCGCCCTCGTCGGAGCCGGCCAGGGCGTGCGCCAGCAGCACGGTGCGCTTGCCCTCGCGCAGGTCGTCGCCGGCGGGCTTGCCGGTCTCGCCGGGGTCGCCGAAGACGCCCAGCAGGTCGTCGCGCAGCTGGAAGGCCCGGCCCAGGTCGAGCCCGTAGCGCGACAGCGCGTCGAGCCCGGCGGGGTCGAGACCTCCCACGGTGGCGCCGATGAGCAGCGGGTGCTCGACGGTGTACTTGGCGCTCTTGTAGCGGATGACCCGCCCGGCGCGCTCGACCCGCTCGGCGTCGCCGATGCCCTCCCACGGCCGCATCGACTCGACCACGTCGAGGAACTGGCCGGCCATCAGCTGGGTGCGCATCCGGTCGAAGACCGACCGGCCCCGGGCCAGGGCGTCCTCGGGCAGCCCGCAGGTGGCGTAGACCTCGTCGGTCCAGGTGAGGCAGAGGTTGCCCGCCAGCACGGCCCCGGCCAGGCCGAAGCGCTCGCGGTCGCCGGACCATCCGCGCTCGGCGTGCCGCGTGGCCAGCGCGCGGTGCGCGGCCGGCATCCCGCGGCGGGTGTCGGAGTCGTCCATCACGTCGTCGTGGATCAGGGCGGCGGCCTGGAACAGCTCCATGGCGCTCGCGAGGCGGACCAGGGCGGGCGAGTCGGGCAGCCCGGCCGCGCGGGCGCCCCAGTAGAGGAAGGCCGCGCGCAGCCGCTTGCCGCCGCGCAGCAGCTCGCCGACGGCCGCCAGGAGGTCGTCGACGTCGGGGCCGAGCTCGGCCAGGACGGTGGCCTGGGCGGCCAGCTCGTCGTCGAGCACGGCCTGCACCCGGCTCCGCAGGTCGGCGGTGTCGAGCACGCTGGTCACGGGGGCTCCTCGGGCGGCCGGAGGGGTGGACGCGGTGGTTCGGATGGTGGCGGCCCCGAGCCTACGGCGTCGGGCCTCGCGTAGCCTCGGCGCCATGGCCCAGTACGGCGGAGGAGGGCGCCCCGCGCACCTCGTGGCGTCCATCCCGGCGCGGCTGCGCGACCCGAAGCCGTCCATCAGCTTCGAGTTCTTCCCCCCCAAGGACGACGCCAGCGAGGCCCAGCTGTGGGACGCGCTGCGGCGCCTCGAGCGGGTCCGGCCGGCCTTCGTCTCGGTCACCTACGGTGCCGGCGGGACCACCCAGGACCGCACCGTGCGGGTCACCGGGCGGATCGCCGACGAGACCTCGCTGACCCCCCTCGCGCACCTCACCTGTGTCGGGGCCTCGGTGCGCCAGCTGCGCCAGGTGGTCGGGCACTACGCCGCCTCGGGCGTGCGCAACATCCTGGCCCTGAGAGGCGACCCGCCCGGCGACGTGCGCGGCGCGTGGACCGCCCACCCCGAGGGGCTCGACCACGCCGAGGACCTCGTGCGGCTGGTCCGCGGGCTCGGCGACTTCACCCTCGGCGTCGCGGCCTTCCCCGACGTCCACCCCGACAGCCCCGACCTCGACCACGACGTCGAGGTGCTGGTGCGCAAGGCCGACGCCGGGGCCACCTTCGCCATCACCCAGATGGTCTTCGACGCCGACAGCTACCTGCGGCTGCGCGACCGGGTGGCGGCGCGCCGCGACCTGCCGGTCACCCCGGGCCTGATGCCGGTGACGAGCTTCCCCCAGATCCAGCGGATGTCGCAGCTGATGGGCACCCCGCTGCCGCCGCAGGTCGTCGAGCGGCTCGAGGCCGTCAAGGACGACAAGGTCGCGGTGCGCGCGGTGGGGGTCGAGATCGCCACCGAGATCGGGCGCCGGATGCTGGCCGAGGGCGCGCCGGGGCTGCACTTCATCACCATGAACCGCTCGACGGCCACCCTCGAGGTGCACGAGGCCCTCGGGCTCTGACTGGGTGTGTCCCCTTGGGCGGCGACTGCCGAGCCGTAGGAGGCGGGCACCGTGCGGCGCATGTCGTACGCCAGTGACCTGACCGATGAGCAGGGGGCGCTGCTGGAGCCGGGGTTCAACGACCCGGGGAAGCGCGGCCCCAAGCACGGGCCGGACCTGCGTCGGGTGGTCGACGGGATGCTCTACATCTCGCACACCGGCTGCCAATGGCGGTTGTTGCCCGAGTCCTTCGGGCCCTGGACCCGGGTGTGGTCGCAGTTCCGGCGCTGGTCACGCAACGGCACATGGGCCCGGGCGCTGACCGTGCTGCATCGGGCGGCCCGCGAGGCGGAGGGCCGGGCCCAGGCCACGCCCTCCATGGTGGTCATCGACACCCACCTGGCCCGAGGCGCCTCCAACGGTGGGCTCACCTTCCACGACCGGGGCGGCGCCTACGGGCGCACGAAGGGCGCCAAGCACGTCGTGGCCGTGGACGTGACCGGGCTTCCCCTCGGCGCCCTGGCGGTGCCCGCGTCCATGCACGAGAACCGCACGACGGAGCTGATGCTGGAGCACCTGGCCAGCCAGCGGGTGAGCGGGCGGCCGGGGCTGGTGCTGGTCGACCGCGGACCGCTACGGCCGCCCGGGGCCTGAGCCGAGCCCACGGGGTCGAGGTGCGTCGGGTCGGCTGGGATGACAAGCAGCCGGTGTTCCGGCCATGAGGACGTGTGAATCTGATCAGCTGGCGGTGTTGAGTCGCCGGACGATGAGCTGGTTGATGCTGAGCTTCTCTTCTGCGGCTTCGATGGCCAGGCGTCGGTGCAGCGCCTCACCGACTCGTAGGTTGAACTTGCCCGAGTAGGTGCGCTCGGCGAGTGGTTCGGGGATGGGTTCACCGTTGGCGGTCATGTCCTGGACGATCTCAGCGATGAGGGTCTCGAGCCCGCCCAGGGCGTCGACCTGGGTGGCCGCGAGCCAGGACAGGGAGGGGAGCTCCAGACAGGTGGCGACGAACTCCTGGTCCTCCACGGACCAGGTGACGCGGTAGGTGTAGTGGGAGATGTCTGCGGTGGGCATGGTCTGCATCAGTTGGCCTCCTTCTTCTCGATCGCGGTCAGGACCTGCCGCACCTGGTACGGCTTGGCTTTGCCTTGGTCGTTTTGGATGTTCACGCGGGGGTCGCCGTGCCATGGGGTGCGGAACACGGCGTGGGATCCGCCGGTGGTGCGCGGCGTCCCGAAGTAGTGCTCGCGCACTTTGTGCAGGTCGGCGTAGCGCACGTTCTTCGGGTTGGTCCTCATGGCGGTGAGGATCTTCTCGACGGTCGCCACGAGAGAATGGTACTACCAGCAGTACCAAAGGCCTAAGGCACCGGTCGTTCAGGTTCCGGAGGCCATGTACGCGGCCAGGATGTAGTTGGGGTGGCGGTCCAGGTTCTTGCGGGCCCGGTCGTAGCGCATGGTGGTGCGCGGGTCGGCGTGGCGCGCGGCGATCTGCACGTCGCGCAGGTCGACCTCGGCGTCGAGCATGGGTGGTGACGAAGGTGTGTCGCAGTATGTGCGGGTGCATCCGGGCAGCGTGCACGCCGGCGGTCTCGGCCAGCCGGTGCAAGCGGCGGGTGGCGCAGTGTCGGTCCATCCGGGTGCCGTTCCGGGTGCGCAGGATCGGCCCGGAGCCCCGGTCTGCGACGGCA
>NZ_LMSE01000002.1:1374359-1374594 GCF_001428065.1 Nostocoides sp. Soil756 | reverse complement strand
TCCGAGCATCGCCACCAGGGCGAAGTCGTTGACGTTCGACGAGGTGCGGGCGGTGGCGAGCATGGCCTCGAACTGCAGGTGGGTCAGACCCAGCGTGGGTGACTCAGGTGGCACATTGGGCCGGTGCACGTACTCCGCCGGGGAGTGCGCCAGGACCTCGTCGATCACGCACGTCCGGTAGAACCCGGCCACGACCGCAACTCGGCGGCTGATCGTCGACGGCTTGTACCGGCGA
>NZ_LMSE01000002.1:1207933-1374244 GCF_001428065.1 Nostocoides sp. Soil756 | reverse complement strand
CGGCGGACGTCCGACATTCGGCATGAGCGGATGCCTTGGGGCTCGGAAGAGGACACACCCAGTGAGCCCCGACACCGGCGCGGGCGGCCGGAGGATGCTCCCTCCGACCGCCCGCGGCGTCGTGATCGTGCTGCCGTGGTGCTCCGCCTCAGTTGGCGATGCCCCCGCAGACCGTCGGGAGGGTGGCCTCCAGCGGGAACTGCGCGCCGAGCTCGGAGGGGCCGGACTCGAAGTCGTACACCCCGTTGCCGTTGAGGTCGATGCCGTGGACGACCACCTGCACCGTGCCCGCGTTGGCCAGGGCCGCGGCGTTGGAGAAGGTCCGGGTGTACTCGAGGTGGCCGTTCGCGTCGGCCACCGGGAAGCGGCTCAGGTCGAGGGCGCTCGCGGGCGAGGTGTCACCGACGGTGGTCAGCGAGGTGAGGATGCCGCCGTAGAACGGGGCGCCCTCGACCACGTTGGTGAGGCCGTTGTGGTCGGCGTCGGCGCTGCCGTCGGGGCACCCCTTGTCCATGGGGGTGCCGTCGATGCCGTGCAGGTGCATCGCGTGGGGCAGGCCCGGGGCGAGCCCGTCGACGGTGACCGTGACCTGGACCTTGCCGTTGGGCAGCGCGGTGATGCGGGTGCTGCCGTGCGCCTGGCTGTTCGGCACGCTGGCCGGCTGCACCGGGTTCAGCCCGTAGCGGTAGCTGGCGACCTTGGCCGAGGGGTTGGAGTCGTGCGTGGCCTGCGCGGCCGTGGCCGTGGCCACGCTGAGCGCCAGGGCGCTGCCGACGACGAGGAAAGGAGTGAGCTTCATGGGGGTGTCCTCCTGCGGGGGCCGGGGCGCCACCGTTGGTGCCCTCGACCTCGTTCGCCGCGGAGCGGTCCCCCGGATGGGACGGGGCCCAGCCGGCTCTCAGGAGCCTGTCAGGCGACGTCCATCGGCTGGCCCGCGGTGACCCGGATGAGCTCGTCGTAGGTGGTCGCGAAGACGGTGTGGCTGTGGCCGGCGGCGGCCCAGACCCGGGCGTAGCGGCCCAGGGTGACGTCGACGATCGTGCGGAGCCGCCGGGGGTGCCCCACGGGCGCCACGCCACCGATCGCCATCCCGGTGTGGCGGCGGACGAAGTCGGGGTCGGCCTGCTCGACGGCCACGTACTCGGCCAGTCCGGCGACCTTCGCGGTGTCGACCCGGTGGCCGCCGGAGGCCAGCACCAGGAGCGGCTCGACGGTGGCGTCGGCCCGGGTGGCGGCGAAGACGAGGCTGTTGGCGATCTCGGCCGGGCTGATGCCCAGGGCCTCGGCGGCGGCCTTCGCGGTGCGCACCGCCCCGGGCAGCTGGCGCAGCTCGGGGCGCACGTGCTGGACCGCCAGGGCCTCGAGCACCGCGGCGACGGCGGGGTGCGTGGTGAGGTCGCGACCGGGCGGGTCGGCATCCGGGGCGAGGCCGGTGGTCTCGGGCGACATGACGGGAGCGTAGTGGCCCCGGCGGCCCGCGGGCTCCGGCCCGGTCGCGGGACGGGTCCGGCGTCACGGGTTGACCTGATGACGGGGGTGCGGGGTACAGTGGTCGACATCGAACAGGTGTTCGATCATTCGCCCCGACGCCGCTGCCGAAGGCCCCACCAGGGTCTTCGGGTCGCTCCGTCCTGCCCGCAGGAGGCCCGCCATGGTCCGTCGCCACGACGACCCGCTCCAGGTCGTCACCGGCGCCGGTGCGCCCGGCCCGGCCGGTGCCGCCGCCGCACCGGGCGGCCCGCGCTCGTTCGTCTGGCGGGGCCGGCGCTACACCGTCTGCGCCGTCCTCGACTCCTGGCAGGAGCGGCGCGCCTGGTGGCGCGAGGTCGGTGACCCCGGGGGCGGCCCACCCGCCACCGAGCGCCGGGTCTGGCGGGTCGAGGCCTGCCCGCCCTCGGGCACCACCGGGGTCTTCGACCTCGGCCGCGACGACGACCACTGGCTCCTCCTGCGGGCCCACGACTGAGGGAGAGGCACCACCGATGCCGCACGCCACGACCACGCTCGACCTCCTCGAACGGGCCCGCGAGGCCGTCACCTCCGGGTACTCCGCCCCGGCCGCCTCCGCCCGCTACCTGTGCGCCTCGCTGGCCGCGCTGCGGGCCGCCGCCGCGCTCCTGGCCGCCCGCCCGGGCGGCACCCCCCGCGAGCAGGGCCCGCACGACGTGTGGGGTCTCACCGCCCGCACCGCTCCCGAGCTCACCGAGTGGGCCCAGCGCTTCGCGCTCGTCACCGGCCACCGGGTCGGCGTCGAGACCGGGCTGGTGCGGGTCGGGGCCCGCGAGGCCGACGACCTGCTGCGCGACGCCGAGACCTTCGTCGACCTCGTGGCCTCCCGGCTCGGGGTGCCCGTCGCTCACGTCACGGGTCGCCGGCTCGTCCCCGTCCGCTCCGCCTGAAGCCGCCGATGACCGCCATGTCCACCACCGCCGCCACGACCGGCCGCCCGGCGGCCCCCGGGCCCGCTCCCGGCGTCGACGGGTTCGCCCACCTGCACGTCGCCTCGGGGTTCTCGATGCGCTACGGCGCCTCGACCCCCGAGGACCTCGTGGCCCGGGCCGCCGAGCTCGGGCAGGGTGCGCTCGCGCTCACCGACCGCGACGGCCTCTACGGCGCGGTCCGGTTCGCGCGGGCGTGCGGCGTGGCCGGCCTCGACCCGGTCCTGGGCGTCGACCTCGCCGTCGCCGACCTCGTGCCGGGGCGTGCTCCCCGGCGGGTGCGCACCCCGGTACGCGGTGGGGCGGTCGTCGACCCGCGCCGGCCCCGGGTCACCGTCCTGGCCCGCGGGCGCGGTGGGGGAGCGGCGCCCGGGGGCGGCTGGGCGGCGCTGTGCCGGCTCGTCACCGCCACCCACCTGCGCGGCGAGCGGGGCGTCCCGGTCACCACCCCCGACCTCCTCGCGCGCTGGTCCCACCCCGCTGCCGACCCCGGCCGGGCCGACCCCGCCCGGCCCGAGGCCACCCCCGGGGGGCCCGCCCGGCTCGTCGTCCTCCTCGGCCCCGACTCCGACGTCGGCCGGGCCGTGCTGGCCGGGCAGCGCGAGCAGGCCCGCACCCTGCTGGCCCGCTGGCGCACCCTGCTCCCGCGCGACGGGCTGGCCGTCGAGGTCGTCCTGCACGGCGGCCCCGAGGGCACCCCCGGATGCCGCTCGCACGCCGCGCGCCTGCTCGGCCTGGCCGACGCCGCCGGGGTGCCGGCCGTGCTCAGCGCCGCCGTCCGGCACGCCGAGCCCGGCCAGGTCCGCGCCGTCGACGTCCTCGACGCCGCCCGCCGCCTCGTCGTCCTCGACTCGCGCCACCTCGACCGCGTCACCGACGCCGCCCACCTGGCCGACACCGGCTCGATGCGCGCCCGCGCCCTCGAGGTCACCGCGGGCGACACCGCCCGCGCCGACCGGCTCCTCACCATGACGGCCCTGCTCACGGGCGAGTGCGTGCAGCACGCCCGCGACGACCTGGGCATCGGCGCCGTCCACCTGCCCGAGCCCGAGATCCTGGGCATCCCCGCCGGCACCGACCCCATGGGCGTCCTCGCGCGGCGCTGCCGGGCCGCGGTCGAGCGCCGCTACCCGGGGGCCACCGACACCGAGCGCGAGGTCGTCCTCGACCGGCTCGACACCGAGCTCACCGTCATCCGCTCGCTCGGCTACCCCACCTACTTCCTCACCGTCGCCGAGGTCACCGACCTCGTCCGGGCCCGCGGCGTACGGGTGGCCGCCCGGGGCTCGGGCGCCGGCAGCCTGGTCAACCACCTGCTCGGCATCAGCGGGGTCGACCCCATCCGCCACCGCCTCCTCATGGAGCGCTTCTGCTCGCCGCTGCGCGCCGAGCTGCCCGACATCGACGTCGACGTCGAGTCGGCCCGGCGCACCGAGATCTACGAGGCCGTGCTCGAGCGGTTCGGCGGCGAGCGGGTCACCTGCGTCTCGATGATGGACACCTACAAGGTGCGCCACGCCGTGCGCGACGTCGGGGCCGCGCTCGGGATGCCGCCGGTCGAGGTCGACGAGATCGCCAAGGCCTTCCCGCACATCCGCGCCCGCGACGCCCGGCACGCCATCGCCGACCTGCCCGAGCTGCGCAGCCGCGGCCTCGACAGCCCGCGTCTGGCGCAGTTCTTCGACCTCGTCGAGGCCCTCGACGGCCTGCCCCGCCACATCGCCCTGCACCCGTGCGGGGTCGTGCTCTCCAACGCCGGGATGCTCGACCGCACCCCGGTCGAGGCCAGCTGGCTCGGCTTCCCGATGAGCCAGTTCGACAAGGACGACGTCGAGACCCTGGGCTTCCTCAAGCTCGACGTCCTCGGCATCCGGATGCAGTCCTCGATGGCGCACGCCGTGGCCGAGGTCGAGCGGGTGAGCGGGCAGCGCATCGACCTCGACGACGAAGCGCAGGTGCCGCTCGACGACCCCGACACCTTCGAGCTCATCCGCACCACCCGGACCCTCGGGATGTTCCAGATCGAGAGCCCCGGCCAGCGCGAGCTCGTCGGCAAGCTCGGGCCCCGGGCGTTCGACGACCTGATCGTCGACATCTCGCTGTTCCGGCCCGGCCCGGTCAAGTCCGACATGATCACCCCGTTCCTCGAGAGCCGGCACGGCTGGCGCGAGCGGCGCTTCCTGCACCCCAGCCTGGTCCCGGCCCTCGAGGAGACCGAGGGGGTCGTGGTCTTCCACGAGCAGGTGCTGCTCATCGTGGCCGAGACCACCGGGGTCAGCCTGGCCCAGGCCGACGAGGTGCGCCGCTCGATGGGCACCCCGCACGGCCAGGAGGAGGTCGAGGCGTGGTGGCGCCCGGCCGCGCAGGCCCGCGGCTACGACGCCGCCGACCGCGACCGCATCTGGGAGGTGCTCAAGAGCTTCGCCAGCTTCGGGTTCTGCAAGGCGCACGCGGCGGCCTTCGCGCTGCCCACCTACCACTCGGCCTGGCTCAAGACCCACCACCCGGCGGCCTTCCTCGCCGGCATCCTCACCCATGACCCGGGGATGTACCCCAAGCGCCTCCTCCTCGACGACGCCCGCTCCTTCGGCATCCCGGTGCTCGGGCTCGACGTCAACGCCTCGCGCGAGGTCTACCGGGTCGAGCCCGTCGAGGACGGGGACGACGGGCCGGCCGAGGGCGACGAGGGAGCCGACGAGAGGAGGCGACACGCCGATGTGCCACCCGATCCGTCGGCGTGTCACCTCCTCTCGACCGGCGAGGGGGGCGACGTCCCCGGCTGGCGGCGTGACCCCCAGCCCTACGGCATCCGGCTCTCGCTGGCCGACGTCAAGGGCATCAGCGAGGCCGAGGTCGCCCGCATCGTCGCCGGCCAGCCCTACGCCGACCTCGGCGACTTCTGGGCCCGCGCCCGGGTCAGCCGGCCGGTCACCGAGCGGCTGGTCCTGGCCGGGGCCTTCGACGCCCTGCACGGGATGGGCTCGTCGTCACTGGGGCACCGGGGCCGGGTCACCCGCCGCGACCTGCTCCTGCACGTCGCCGAGCTCGAGCGGTGGGAGCGCGGGGCGGGCGGCCGCCGCGGCCGGCCCACCCGATCGGCCCGCCCGCCACGGCCCGGCACCGTCGACGGCCACCGGCTCGAGATCCCGGCCTCGGCCGCCCGCGAGGTGCAGGAGGCCGGCCTCGACGTCCGGCTCCGGGCCGCCGCCCAGTCACAGGCGGCCCGTGAGGTCGTCCCGGCCGCCGAGCAGCCCACCCAGCTCACCCTCGACCTCGGCGACCGGCCGCGCCTGGTCGCCGGCACCGGGCTGCCCGAGATGACCGGGCCCGAGCGGGTCCGCGCCGAGCTCGACGTCCTCGGCCTCGACGTCTCGGCCCACGTCATCGCCTTCTACGAGCCGTTGCTCGCCGCCCTCGGGGTCACCCGCAGCCGCGACCTGGTCGGGTCCCGCAGCCGCCGCGAGGTGTGGGTCTCGGGCGTCAAGGTCGCCACCCAGACCCCACCGGTCCGCTCCGGCCGGCGGGTCGTCTTCCTCACCCTCGACGACGGCACCGGCCCCTCCGACTGCACCTTCTTCGAGGACGTCCAGGGCCCCTACGCCGGGGTCGTCTTCCACAGCTGGATGCTCCTGGTGCGCGGCGTCCTGCGCCGCACCGGCGACCGGGGGGTCTCCATCCGCGCCACCGGCGCCTGGGAGCTCGCCGCCCTCTGGGACGCCTGGCAGCTCGGCGGCCTCACCGCCGTCCGGGCCGCGATCGGCGCGGGCGAGGCCGACGCCGTGGCCCGGGCCGAGGCCGCCGAGCACGCCGCGCGCGAGGCCGACGCGCGCACCGGGCGGCGGGTCCTGGTGCACGCCTCCGGGTTCCGCCAGTCGCCCTACGCCGACATCAAGCCCGCCGGTGCCGACCCCCGGGCCGGTCGCGGGGCGCCGGTCCTCGACCACCCAGGCGGGATGCCGCGCCCGGTCCCGGGGACCCCCCCGGGCCAGGTCGTGCCCGTGGCCGCCTCCACCCCGGCCCTGCCGTCGCGCAAGCTGTGGCACGCCAGCCCCGGCAGCTCGGGACACTAGGGTGGTCACCGCCCCCGCCCCACCGCGCCGCCGAGGAGACCCACCGTGGCCGAGCACCGCGACCGGCGCCCCGCCCCGGCGAGCCCCCGGACCACGGCGGTGCAGCGGGTCCTCGACGCCCACGCCGCCCAGCAGCAGGCCGCCCTGGGCCGCCCGCTGCGCGTCCTCGACCTCGGGGGAGGCACCGGTGGCACCGCCGTGCCCCTGGCCGTGGCCGGCCACGACCTCACCGTCGTCGACCCCAGCCCCGACGCGCTCTTCTCACTGCGCCGCCGGGCGGCCGAGTGCGGGGTCGAGGTCCGCGCGCTCCAGGGCGACGCCGACACCGTGCACGACCTGCTCGGCGCGCCGGCGCCGGCCTTCGACCTGGTCTGCCTGCACGGCACCCTCGAGGTCGTCGACGACCCCGAGGCCGCCGTCCGCGCCGTGGCCGCCCTGCTGGCGCCCGGGGGCACCTTCTCGCTGGTCGTCGCCCAGCGCCTGCACGCCGTCCTCACCAACGCCCTCGCCGGCCGGCTCGACCGTGCGCGGGCCGTCCTCGAGCGTCCCGACGGCCGCTGGGGCGACGGCGACCCCGCGCCCCGGCGCTTCGACGAGGGCGCCGTGCTCGCGCTGCTGCAGGCCCAGGGGCTCACGCCCGTCCACGTCCAGGGGGTGCGGGTCTTCGCCGACCTCGTGCCCTCGGCGCTGCTCGACTCCGAGGCCGACCGGGGAGCGCTCCTGGCCCTCGAGGAGGCCGCGGCGGCCGCCGACGACCACCTGCTCCTCGGCCGCCTCGGCAGCGCCCTGCACGTCCTCGCCACCCGGGGCTGAGCGCCGGGGGTCCTCCCCATGAGCCGCCGCCGGTTCGCGCTGCCCGAGCGGGTCGCCACCACCCCGCTCGACGACACCGGGTGCACGGTGCTGCACGTCGACATGGACGCCTTCTACGCGTCCGCGTCGCTGCTGGCGCATCCCGAGCTGGTCGGCACCCCGGTCATCATCGGCGGCGGGACCCGCGGCGTGGTGCTGTCGGCCACCTACGAGGCGCGCCGCTTCGGGGTGGCCTCGGCCATGCCGATGTCGCGCGCCCGCCGGCTCTGCCCCCAGGCCACCGTGCTCCCGCCCGACCACGACCTGTACGCCACCATCTCGGCCGGGGTCATGGAGACCTTCCGGTCGGTCACCCCGGTCGTCGAGCCGCTCTCGCTCGACGAGGCCTTCCTCGACGTCTCCGGGGCGGTCCGCCTCCTCGGGGGCCCGGCCGCGATCGGGCAGCACCTGCGCGACACCGTGTACGACGAGCAGGGCATCTCGTGCTCGGTCGGGGTCGGCCCGAGCAAGTTCGTCGCCAAGCTCGCCTCGGCCCTCGCCAAGCCCGACGGCATGGTCGTCGTCCCGCGCGACGAGGTGGTCCCGTTCGTCCAGCAGCTGCCCGTGGCGGCCCTGTGGGGGGTGGGGGAGCGCACCGAGGAGGCGCTGCTGCGGCTGGGCCTGCGCACCGTGGCCGACATCGCCCACACCCCGCTGGCGACCCTCGTGCGCGGGCTCGGCGAGGCCACCGGCCGCCACCTCCACGAGCTCGCCTGGGGTCGCGACCACCGCCGCGTCGAGCGCGAGCAGCGCGAGAAGAGCGTCGGCAGCGACCGGACCTTCGACAGCGACCTCGACGACGCGGTCCTCGTCCGGCGGCACCTGCTGGCCCTCAGCGAGCGCACCGCGGCTCGGATGCGCGCCGCCGGCACCACCGGCCGTACCGTCACCCTCAAGGTCAGGTTCAGCGACTTCACGACCATCACCCGGGCCCGCACCCTGCGCGAGCACACCGACAGCGGGCGGGCGATCCACGAGGCCGCATGCGGGCTCTTCGACGCCCTCGGCCTCCAGCGGGCTCGGATCCGCCTGGTCGGGGTGCGGATGACCGGGCTGCTCGACGTCACCCGGGCCCCGGTCCAGGGGGTCATCGGGGAGCCCGAGCACGGCTGGCGCGACGCCGACCGGGCCGTCGACCGGGCCCGGGCGCGCTTCGGCTCGGGGGTCGTCCGGCCGGCCAGTCTCATCGAACCTCGCACATCGGCTTCCGTACGGCGACGCGGCGATTTATCCTGAGGGTTCAGGAGCTACCAGGGGGCGTCCGCCGGGCGCCCCGGGCCGACCACGGGAGGTTCCGTGCCCCTCTCAGACCACGAGCAGAAGATGCTCGACCAGCTGGAGCAGGCGCTTGCCGCCGAAGACCCGAAGTTCGCCTCGCAGATGCAGGGCAGCGGGCTGGCGTCGCTCCAGCGCCGCCGGTGGGTCCTCGGCGCCCTGGGCGTGCTCGCCGGGATGGGTCTGGTCCTGGTCGGGGTCAACACCACCATGTGGGTCGGGGCCGTCGGCTTCGCCGTGATGGTGGCCGCGGCCGTCTTCGCCGTCACCCCGCCGCGCAAGGTCGCCTTCGGCGTCGTCCGCGAAGGGGGCGGCGTCGAGCCGCACCACGGCCGGGGTCGCCGCACCAAGAAGGGCGGCTCGATCATCGACCGACTGGACGAGCGCTGGGAGCGCCGCGAGAACAGGTGGTGAACCGGGGGCTGCGGGCGCTCCCGTGCCCAGCCGCTCCGGAGGGGCGCCACCCGTGCCGGCTCAGGTGAGCAGCAGCCCCACCACGTAGAGCCCGGCCACCACCAGGGCGGACGCGAGCTCGATGCCCCACCCCTGGAGGATGGCCACCACGGCGTGCCGGGTCCGGCGCCACGCCTCCTGGCGCGAGGAGCCCCGCCCGGTCTCGACCAGCCAGACGCCGAGGACGAACCCCACCACCGCCCCGACCACCGGGATGACGAAGAACCCGACCGCCGCCAGGACGACGGCCAGGACCAGGGTCGAGGTACGGACGCCCTGCTCCTTCATCCGGCGGCCGGGCACCAGGTACTGCAGGGTGAACCCGGTGGCGCCGACCAGGACGCTCAGCGCGAGCAGCACCCAGCCGGTGGGGCTGTTCTCGGTGACCGCCCACACCAACATCCCCGCCATGACCAGGGCCAGGCCTGGCAGGACGGGGATGACGATGCCGACGACACCCACCGCGATCAGCAGCGGCGGGAGGACGATCCAGACGTCGCCCGCGAGGGCGTCCACCCTCAGTCGTGGAGGGCGGTGGGCGCGGGCGGCTCGGTGAGCCGGTCGCTCTCGTCGAGGATCTCGGCCTTGTCGGCCAGGGCGGGGACATGCTCGCGCCCGTGGTGGGCGCAGAAGAGCAGCTCGCCGCCTGCGTGCAGCCGCGCCCGGACGTATGCCTGGGCGCCGCAGCGGTCGCAGCGGTCCGCAGTGGAAAGGGCGGGTGCAAGTGCTGCGGTCACGTCGGCCTCCTCGGCTCGCTCGGGGTGCTGCTGGTGGTTCGTCACGCCGGTCCGTTCGGATCGGCGCCGTGTCCAACAGTCAAGCACGCCGATTGCTTCCCCGGACGCAAGGTCCCCTCCACGAGCCGAGCGGTGTCGAGATCGTGACCTTTCCGCTGCTGGCGCACGCCTCGCCGCGCGGGTGCGCGGTGCGCCTGTCCGGGCCCGTCGGAGGCTCCGGTTACCCTGCAGGACGTGCCGAGCCCCACCGCCAAGAAGACCGCCACCAGCAAGTCCGCCTCCGAGTACACCGCCCACCACCTGCAGGTGCTCGAGGGCCTCGAGGCCGTGCGCAAGCGTCCCGGCATGTACATCGGCTCCACCGACTCCCGCGGCCTGATGCACTGCCTCTGGGAGATCATCGACAACGCCGTCGACGAGGCCCTCGGGGGGCACTGTGACCGGGTCGACGTCACCCTCCACGCCGACGGCTCGGTCGAGGTCCGCGACAACGGCCGCGGCGTCCCCGTCGACATCGAGCCGCGCACCGGCCTCACCGGCGTCGAGCTCGTCTACACGCGCCTGCACGCCGGTGGCAAGTTCGGGGGCGGCTCCTACACCGCCTCCGGCGGCCTGCACGGCGTCGGCGCCTCGGTGGTCAACGCCCTCTCCAGCCGCCTCGACGTCGAGGTCGACCGCGGCGGCAAGACCTACGCCATGAGCTTCCGGCGCGGGGAGCCCGGCAGCTTCTCCGACATCGCGGGCGCCGCCGGGCGCAAGGACCCCGAGCACCCCTTCACCCCCTACGTGAAGACCAGCGCGCTCGAGGTCGTGGGCAAGGCCGCGCGCGGTGTCACCGGCACCCGGGTGCGCTACTGGGCCGACCGGCAGATCTTCCTCGCCGACGCCGGCTTCGACCTCGACGGGCTGCTGGCGCGCGCCCGGCAGACCTCCTTCCTCGTCCCCGGCCTCACCATCGTGGTGCGCGACGAGCGGGGCGCCGAGCCCACCGAGGAGGTCTTCCTCCACGACGGCGGCATCTCCGAGTTCTGCGAGTTCCTCGCCACCGACTCCCCGGTCACCGACGTGTGGCGGCTCCAGGGCAGCGGCACGTTCACCGAGACCGTCCCGGTGCTCGACGCCCAGGGTCACATGACCTCCACCGCGGTCGAGCGCGAGTGCGGCGTCGACATCGCGGTGCGCTGGGGCACCGGCTACGACACCACGGTGCGCTCGTTCACCAACATCATCGCCACCCCCAAGGGCGGCACCCACCTGGCGGGCTTCGAGCAGGCCCTGCTCAAGACGGTGCGGGCGCAGGTCGCGGCCAAGGGTCGCACCCTCAAGGCCGGCAGCGACAAGCCCGAGAAGGACGACGTGCTGGCCGGCCTCACCGCCGTGGTCACCGTCCGCCTCGCCGAGCCGCAGTTCGAGGGCCAGACCAAGGAGGTCCTCGGGACCGCCGCCGTGCGCCAGATCGTCGCGAAGGTGGTCGAGACCGAGCTGGGCGCGCTGCTCACCTCCAGCAAGCGCCCGGCCAAGCAGCAGGCCGCCACCCTGCTCGAGAAGGTCGTCGCCGAGATGAAGTCGCGGATCAGCGCGCGGCTGCACAAGGAGACCCAGCGGCGCAAGACCGCGCTCGAGTCCTCCACCCTCCCGGCCAAGCTCGCCGACTGCCGCAGCAGCGACCCCGAGCACACCGAGCTCTTCATCGTCGAGGGCGACAGCGCGCTCGGTACCGCCAAGCTCGCGCGCAGCAGCGACCACCAGGCGCTGCTGCCCATCCGCGGCAAGATCCTCAACGTCCAGAAGGCCTCGGTCACCGACATGCTCGGCAACGCCGAGTGCGCCGCGATCATCCAGGTCATCGGGGCCGGGTCGGGGCGCACCTTCGACCTCGAGTCGGCCCGCTACGGCAAGGTCATCATCATGACCGACGCCGACGTCGACGGCGCTCACATCCGCACCCTGCTGCTCACCCTGTTCTTCCGCTACATGCGGCCCCTGGTCGCGGCCGGGCGGGTCTACGCCGCCGTGCCGCCGCTGCACCGGGTCGAGGTGATCAACCCCGGCTCCAAGGCCAACGAGGTGATCTACACCTACTCCGAGGGCGAGATGCGCGCGCTGATGGCGAGCCTGGCCAAGCGCGGGCGCAAGACCAAGCCGCTCCAGCGCTACAAGGGCCTGGGCGAGATGGACGCCGACCAGCTGGCCGAAACCACGATGGACCCTCGCCACCGCACCCTGCGCAAGGTGACGCTGCGCGACATCGAGTCGGCGGCCACCGTCTTCGAGCTGCTCATGGGCGGCGACGTCGGCCCCCGTAAGGACTTCATCATCGACAGCGCCGACGCCCTCGACAAGGAGCGCATCGACGCCTGAGGGCCGGGCGGCTGGGCCCCTCAGCCGGGCGCGGGGCCGGTGGAGTCGCGCACCACGAGCACCGTGGGCATGACGAGGTCGGTGGGTCCCGCGGTCTCGGCCGGGTCGCTGAGCGCCCGCATCAGCAGTCGGGAGGCCTCGCGCCCCTGCTCGGCGACGTCCTGGCGCACCGTGGTCATGCCGAGGACCTCGGAGAGGACGAAGTCGTCGATGCCGATGATCGACAGGTCGCGCGGGACGTCGAGGTCGAGCCGGCGCGCGCTCTCGCGCACACCGATGGCCATCTCGTCGGACGCCGCCACGATCGCGGTGGGGCGGTCGGCGCTCGAGAGCAGCCGGGCGCTGTCGGCGGCGGCGGCCTCGGCGGTCCAGTCGGAGCCGAGGACCCACTCCTCGACCACGGGCAGGCCGGCGTGCGCCATGGTCTCGCGGAAGGCCGTCAGCCGGGTCTGCGGGGTCTCGACGTGGGCGACGTTGCGCGGCACGTCACCGATGTAGCCGATGCGCTGGTGCCCGAGGTCGATGAGGTGCTCGACGGCGGTGCGCATGGTGGCCCGGTCGTCGATGCGCACGCAGGGGCGCCCGGGCACCGCCGACCCGACGGCCACCAGCGGCAGGCCGAGGCGGTCGACGAGCGCGACCTCGTCCTCGGTCATCGGCACGTTGAGGGAGATCACGCCGTCGACCCGCTTCCACAGCATGTTCTGGGTCAGGGGGAGGCGCTGGTCGTAGGTGTCGTCCTCGAGGTCGAAGAGGATGACGTGGTGGCCGTGGGCGCGCAGTTCCTTCTCGATGGCGCTGACCAGGGTGGCGAAGAACCAGCGGGTCAGGAACGGCGCGACGACGGCGACGACGCGGGTCCGGCCGGACGCCAGCGACGTCGCCGTCGGCGACGCGACGTAGTGCAGCTCCTCGGCGACCTCGAGGACCCGGCGCCGGGTCTGCGGTGAGACGCGGTCCAGACCCCGGAGGGCGCGGGAGACCGTGGCGACCGACACCCCGGCCACCCGAGCCACGTCCGTGATCGTGCTGATGTCGGCCGTCCTGCCGTGGTTCGCCGAGCCCCTCAGCCCTTCGTGCCGCCGGCCAGCAGGCCGCGCACGAAGTACCGCTGAAGGCTGAGGAAGACGACCACCGGGACGGCGATGGAGATGAACGCCGCCGCCGACAGCAGGTACCACCGGTTGCCCAGGGTGCCGCTGATGTTGTTCAGCACCATGGTCAGCGGCGCGTTGCTGCCGTTGCCGGCGTTACCGCCGAGCATGGTGATGGCCACGAGCAGGTCGTTCCACACCCACAGGAACTGGAAGATCCCGAAGGACGCCAGGGCCGGGGTGATCAGCGGCAGCAGCACCTGGAAGAAGATGCGCACGTGCCCCGCACCGTCGACCCGGGCCGCCTCGAGGAGCGAGGCCGGGATCTCCTTCATGAAGTTGTGCAGGAGGAAGACGGCCAGGGGTAGCGCGAAGGCGCTGTGCGAGAGCCAGAGTGACCAGTAGGTGCCCCCGATGCCGATGTTCTGGTACATCGTCACCAGGGGCAGGAGTGCGATCTGCAGCGGCACGATCTGCAGCGCGAAGACGGCGACGAACAGCAGGTTGCGGAACGGGAAGTCGATCCACGCGAACGCGTAGGCCGCCAGCGACGCCAGGAACAGCGGCAGCATCACCGCCGGGATCGCGATCACGAACGAGTTGACGATGAAGTCGGTGAGCGGCGGCTGGCCCTCGGCGCCCGAGAGGACCGCGGAGTAGTTGCTCAGCGTGAACGGGGTCGACAGCGCCTGCCACCACCCGGTCTCCTGGATGTCCGCCTGGTTGCGGAAAGAGGTGACGAGCAGCCCGAAGGTGGGCGTGGTCCAGGCCAGCGCCATGACGATGGCGATGACCGAGGCCCAGGGGGAGGTGACCGACTTCGCGGCGTTGCCCGCGGCCGACCCGCGACGGCGCTTCTTGCGGGGGAGTGCGTCCTCGCGGGCCGCCTCGCCCACCGCCACGCCGGCGACGGCAGCGGAGACCGGGGGAGGGGTGGCGGTGCTCATCAGGCGTCCTTCCTGAACTGGATGACGTTGAAGACGATGATCGGCATCACGAGCAGGAAGATGACGATCGCGATGGCCGCGCCCAGGCCCGGCTGCTGGGTGACGAACGAGCGGTTGTAGAACTCGTTGGCCAGGACCGAGTCGCCGAGCTTGCCTCCGCTGGAGGCCTGCACGATGTCGAAGGCCTTGAGGGTGGCGATGGCGATGGTGGTGAGGACGACGATGACCGAGGACCGGATGCTCGGCAGGGTGACGAACCGGAACATCTTCAGGCCGCTGACGCCGTCGAGCTTCGCGGCCTCGATGATCTCGTCGGGGATGGCCTTGATGGCCGCCGACAGCACGGTCATCGCGAACCCGGCCTGGATCCAGATCATGATCGCGATCAGGGCGAAGGTGTTGCCGGGCGCGTTGCCGACGAAGTCGACCGGGTCCATCCCGAGCTTGGTGATGATGGCGTTGAGCAGGCCGGTCTGGTTCGAGCCGGGGTCGCCGTTGTAGAAGTAGACGAACTTCCAGATGAGGGTGGCGCCGACCATCGAGATCGCCATCGGCAGGAAGATCAGCGCCTTGGCGGCAGCCTCTCCCCGGGCGCGGTCGATGAGGGTCGCGTAGAGCAGGCCGAAAGCGGTGGCCAGGAACGGCACCAGCACCACCCAGAACACGGTGTTGCGGAAGACCTCGGGCAGGCCCGGGGTGGTCCACAGCAGCTGGAAGTTCTCGAAGCCCACGAACTTGCCGCGCGATCGCAGGGAGCCGAAGTTGAGGTCGAAGAACTTGCCGTCGTAGAACGCACGACGGATGGTCAGGATCGCGGGGTAGATCAGCGCGATGCTGATGAACAAGAGGGTGGGGCCGACGAAGGCGACGGCCTGGACCTTCTCGCCCACTCGCCCCTTGAAGAGCGAGGCGAAGAGCAGGATGCCGACGAACACGACGGCGAAGACGGCCAGGCCCAGCACCATGGTGCCGAGCTTGCTGGCCGTCCCGGCTGCCGTGATCGTGGCTACCGATGTTGCGAACACGTACACCTCCCGTTGGAGCGCTGCCGGCGGGCCGGGGCGACCCGGCCCACCGGCAGCAGATGTTCTGTTCGGCTGGTCAGAGCGAGAGGCTCAGTTGGCCGGCCAGGACTGCTCGATGTTGTCCAGGGTGGTCTTGTCGTCCTGACCCTTGACCCAGTTGGTCATCTGCGACCAGAAGGTGCCCGCACCGACGGCGCTCGGCATCATGTCGGACCCGTCGAAGCGGAAGACCGCCTTGGGGTCCTGGAGGATCTCGGCGCTCTTCTGGTCGATCGGGGAGACCAGGTTCTTCACGTCGAGACCCTTGTTGGCGCTGACCCAGCCGCCGTTGGTCGTGGCCTTGGCCTTGGCGTTGGCCCAGTCGGGCGAGGCCAGGAACGCCGCGAACGCCTTGACCTCGGGCGCGTCACGGAAGGTGGCCACGAACTCGCCACCGCCGAGGAACGGCTTGCTGCTGGCGTCGACGCTCGGGAGGTAGAAGGCCCAGACGTCGCCGTCCTCGGCGACCTTGGTGCCCTTGGGCCAGTTCGAGGCGTAGAACGAGGCCTGACGGTGCATGTAGCACTTGTTCTTCAGAATCGGCTGGCCGCCGTCCTGGAAGGTCGTCGTGGCGATCGTGGAGGGAGCACCGAAGCCACCGTTGGTGTACTTCGGGTCCTTCAGGATGGCGCCGACCTTGGCGAGCGCGTCGGCGACCTTGGGGTCGTTGAACTTGATCTCGTGGTTGACCCACTGGTCGTAGACCTCGGGGCCGGCGGTGCGCAGCAGCACGTCCTCGACCCAGTCGGTGCCGACCCAGCCGGTGGCGACGCCGGAACCGAAGCCGGCGCACCAGGGCTTTGCGCCGGGGTCGTCGGCCGCGATCTTGGCGGTGAGGCTCATCAGCTCGTCCCACGTGGTGGGGACGGTGTAGCCCTTGGCCTTGAAGGTCTTGGGCGAGTACCAGACGAAGGACTTGACGTTGGCGCCGAGCGGGGCGGCGTAGAGCGTGCCGTCGACGGAGCCGTACTTGCGCCAGTCAGCACCGAAGTACTTGTCCACCTCGTCGCCCACGGTCTTGCTCGCGGGGATGGCCTTGCCCGTGTCGACCATGGTCTGCAGGAGGCCCGGCTGCGGGATGAACGCGACGTCGGGGAGGTTGCCGCTCTGCGCGCGCTGCGGAAGGTTCTTCTCGAAGTCCTTGTCGCCTTCGTAGTTGATCTTCACGCCGGTGCAGTCCTCGAAGGCCTTGTAGGAGGCCTTGTGGGAGGCGTCCTCCGGGGTGACGATCGAGGTGTAGATGCTCACGGTCTTGCCGGTGAGCTCGGACTTCATGCTGCACCAGTCGCTGTAGTCGGTGGTGTCGGCGGACGCCTGGGCGGCCGGGTCGTTGGTTGAGCTGGAGCCGCACGCGGCGGTCGTCAGGGACAGCGCAGCGATACCCGCTGCTGCCATCACCTTGCGCTTGTGGTTGAGGGCCATTGCCCGCCTCCGTTTCACTGGATCAGCCGGGGCGGGGATGCCTCGGCGGTGAGGGGAACCGGGCACAATGTAAAAGCGTTTACGCACGCGGCGCAATGGGCGCTCGCCGGTGGGGCGGTAACGATTACGTAACACGCCTCGCCGCGCCCCCCGCCCGGCCTCCCAGCTTTTCGGGGTCACCCCGAAAAGGCCGCGAGACAAGGGTTGCGGGCCGGGGTCTGGCGGACGAACCCTTGTCCCGAGCGGCGGGTGCTCCGGATGCCGGTCCCGCCCCGCCCGGGCAGCGGTGGGGCGAGCTCCGGGGTCAGCGCACGGGCCCGCCGATGCCGGCGATCACGGCGCCGTGGGTGACCCCGGAGCCGTCGCGGCGCCCGGTGGCCTCGGGCAGCTCGAGGGCCACTCCGCCGGCCCCCGAGGCCCGCGCCGGCAGCGCACCGACCCAGGCCAGCACGAGCGCATCCTCACCGCGCAGGAACCGGTGCGCGCGAACCCCACCCGTGGCGCGCCCCTTGGCCGGGTACTCGGTGTACGGGGTGACCTTGAGCGACCCGGGCTGGGTGCCGGGCAGCGCGTCGGAGGACCCCGCCGAGGTGACGACGACGTTCTCGGCGGAGGGGTCGACGGCGCCGAAGAAGGCGACCGTGGCGCCCGGCGCGAGCCGGACCCCGGCCATCCCGCCGGCGGTCCGCCCCTGCGGGCGCACCGCCGAGGCGGGGAAACGCAGCAGCTGGGCGTCGCTGGTGACGAAGACCAGGTCCTCCGCGCCGTCGCGCAGCCCCACGGCGCCCACGACGCGGTCGCCGTCCTTGAGGGCGACGGCCTCCCAGTCGGAGCGGCCCGGGTAGTCGGTGGTGACCCGCTTGACGACGCCCTGAGCGGTGCCGAGCGCGATGCCCGGGCCGTCGGCGTCGAGGGGGACGATCGTCAGCGGCTCCTCGCCCCGGGGGAGGTCGACGAAGACGGCCAGCGGGGCGCCCCCGGACAGGCTGGGCGCGCCCCCCAGCGGCGGCAGGGTGGGCAGCTCGAGCGCCGACAGCCGCACCATCCGGCCGAAGGAGGTGACGAGGGCGAACTCGCCGCGGGCGGTGGTGCGCACCGCCCCGACGATCGCGTCGTGCTTGGCGCGCGGGCCGTCGGCCGGCACCGGGTCGGCGCCGGAGGTGCGGGCCAGCAGCCCGGTCGAGGACAGCAGCACCCAGCACGGGTCGTCGGCGACCTCGAGGGGGGCGGCGGAGGTCAGCGGGGTGCCGGCCGACTCGAGCAGCACCGTGCGGCGCGGGGTGCCGTGGGCCTTGGCGACGTCGGCGAGCTCGGTGGAGACGGTGCGGCGCAGCAGCTTCTCGTCGGCCAGGATCGCCTCGAGCTCGGCGATCTGCCGGCGCAGCTCGTCGCGCTCGGCCTCGAGCTCGATCCGGGAGAACTTCGTGAGCCGGCGCAGCTGGAGCTCGAGGATGTACTCGGCCTGGGCGTCGGAGAGGTCGAACACCGACATCAGCCGCTCCTTGGCGGCGGCGGCGTCGTCGCTGGCCCGGATCAGCTGGATGACCTCGTCGATGTCGAGGATGGCGACGAGCAGCCCCTCGACCAGGTGCAGGCGGGCCTGGCGCTTGGCCAGCCGGAACGCGGTGCGCCGCCGGACGACGTCGATGCGGAAGTCGACGTAGACCCGCAGCAGCTCCTTCAGCCCCAGGGTGCGGGGCTGGCCGTCGACGAGCGCGACGTTGTTGATGCCGAACGAGTCCTCCATCGGCGTCAGCTTGTAGAGCTGCTCGAGGACGGCGTCGGGGTTGAAGCCGTTCTTGATCTCGAAGACCAGGCGCAGGCCGTTCTTGCGGTCGGTGAGGTCCTTGACGTCGCTGATGCCCTGCAGCTTCTTGTTCTGCACCAGGGTCTTGACCCGCTCGATGACCTTCTCGGGGCCGATCAGGTAGGGCAGCTCGGTGACCGTGATGCCCATCCGGCGGGCGGTGACCTTCTCGACCCGGGCGGTGGCGCGGGTGCGGAAGCTGCCCCGGCCGGTGAGGTAGGCGTCGCGGATGCCGTCGAGCCCCACGATGCGGCCGCCGCCGGGCAGGTCGGGGCCGGGGACGAACTTCATCAGGTCGTCCAGCGAGCAGTCGGGGTGGTCGATGACGTGGCGCGCGGCCCCGATGACCTCGACCAGGTTGTGCGGGGCCATGTTGGTGGCCATCCCGACGGCGATGCCGCTGGTGCCGTTGACCAGCAGGTTCGGGAACGCCGCCGGGAGCACGCCGGGCTGGGTGAGGGAGTCGTCGTAGTTGGGGACGAAGTCGACGGTGTCCTCGTCGAGCGCGGTGACCATGAGGAGGGCGGCCGGCGCCATCCGGGCCTCGGTGTAGCGCGAGGCGGCCGGGCCGTCGTCGAGGGAGCCGAAGTTGCCGTGGCCGTCGACCAGCGGAAGGCGCATGGTGAACGGCTGGGCCAGCCGCACCAGGGCGTCGTAGATGGCCTGGTCGCCGTGGGGGTGGTACTTGCCCATGACCTCGCCGACGACCCGGCTGCACTTGACGTGCGGGCGGTCGGGGCGCAGGCCCAGCTCGGACATCCCGTAGAGGATGCGCCGCTGGACGGGCTTGAGGCCGTCGCGGGCGTCGGGCAGCGCGCGGCTGTAGATGACGCTGTAGGAGTACTCGAGGAACGCGCTGCGCATCTCCTCCTCGACGTCGATGTCGACGATCCGCTCGGTGAAGTCCTCGGGCGGAGGGGTGGTGCTGCGCGTGGCCATGGGGTCGAGCGGGTCCTTCGGTCGGATGCTGGCGGATGCTGGGGGATGCGGCGGGATGCGGCGGAGCCCGGCACGGGCTCACGGCTGCGTCCATCTTCCACACCCGGCCCGGTCAGGCCCGCACCGACACCCCGAACCGCCCCAGGTGCACCACGTCGGCCAGCGGTCGCCGGGCGCGGGTGCGGGCCGACCCCGAGCTGCGCACCGCCTCGTGCCCCAGTGCGACCACGCCCACGAGCCGGCGACCGGCCGGGATGCCGAGGGCCTCGCGCACCGCGTCGTGCCGGGGCCCGGGCACGCCGAAGAACAGGGCCCCCAGCCCGGCGTCCTCGGCGCCGAGGAGGAGGACCATCGCGGCCATCGCGGTGTCGGTGTCCCAGTACGGCACGGGCCAGCGGTCGGGGGAGCGGTCGACCCAGCCCTTGTCGGGCTCGGCGTAGCGGTCGAGGTAGGCGTCGGGGTCCGAGAGGCAGAGCACGAGCGCGGGGGCGGCCGAGACCCCCCGCAGCCACGCGTCGCCGGGGCCGTCGCCGGAGGCCGCGTCCCAGAACCGCGCGCGCTCGTCGGCCCGGAGCAGGACCACGAAGTCCCACCCCTGGCTGAACCCCGCGCTGGGCGCCCGCACGGCCAGGCCGAGCAGGTCGAGCACGACCTCCGCGGGCACCGGGCGCCCGGGGTCGAACCGACGCACCATCCTCCGTCGCCGCACCACGTCGCGTAGCTCCACGGCGCCCAGTGTGCCCGTCGTCCGGCCGTTCCCCCGGGTGGCAGGATGGCGCCATGGTGGAGGGCACGCTCCCCCCGGGCTACCCGGTGCAGTGGGAGGCCGACGTCGTCCTGCGCGACGGCACGGTCGCCGGCCTGCGCCCGATCCGCCCCGACGACGCCGAGGGCATCCACCGCTTCCACGCCGCCCAGTCGGCCGAGTCCATCTACCTGCGCTTCTTCGCCCCGCTGCGCCGGCTCAGCGAGGCCGACGTGCACCGCTTCACCCACGTCGACTACGTCGACCGGGTGGCCCTGGTCGTGACGATGCGCGAGGAGATCATCGGGATCGGGCGCTTCGACCGGCTCGACTCCAGGAGTGCCGAGGTCGCGTTCAACATCAGCGACCACTACCAGGGCAAGGGCATCGGCTCGGTGCTGCTCGAGCACCTGGCCGCCATCGCCCGCGACCTGGGCATCACCCGGTTCATCGCCGAGGTCCTGCCGCAGAACCGCAAGATGCTGGCCGTCTTCTCCGACGCCGGCTACGAGGTCACCCGCCGGGTCGAGGACGGCGTCGTCGAGGTCGGCTTCGACATCGAGCCCACCGACCGGTCGCGCGCGGTCGAGATGAGCCGCGAGCACCGCGCCGAGGCCCAGAGCCTGCGGGTCGTGCTCAACCCGGGGACCATCGCCGTCATCGGGGCCAGCCGCGACCGCCACACCTTCGGTGGTCAGCTCCTGGACCGGGTCATCTCCTCGGGCTTCGCCGGCCGGCTGGTGCCGGTCAACCCCAGGAGCCGCACCCTGCGCCGGCTGACCACGTACGCCTCGGTCGTCGACGTCCCGGGCGAGGTCGACCTGGCCATCGTGGCTGTGCCGGCCGCGGCCGTCCTCGGCGTCGTCGACGAGTGCGCCGAGAAGGGGGTCAAGGCGCTGCTCGTGGTGTCGTCGGGCTTCGCCGAGTCCGGGCCCGAGGGCGAGGTGCGTCAGGCCGAGCTGGTGCGGCGGGCCCGCGGCGCCGGGATGCGGGTCATCGGGCCCAACTCGTTCGGGATCATCAACAACGACCCCGAGGTGCGCCTCAACGCCTCGCTGGCGCCCACGCTGCCCCCGCTCGGGCGGCTCGGCCTCTTCTCGCAGTCGGGAGCCCTCGGCATCGCGGTGCTGGCGTCGGCCGCCCGGCGCAACCTCGGGATCTCCACGTTCGGCTCGGCCGGCAACCGGGCCGACGTCTCGGGCAACGACTTCATGCAGTACTGGATCGACGACGACTCCACCGACGCCGTCGGGCTCTACCTCGAGTCGATGGGCAACCCGCGCAAGTTCTCGCGGATCGCCCGCAAGCTGGCGCTCATCAAGCCCGTCATCGTCGTGAAGTCGGGGGTGTCGCGCTTCGGGGTGCCGCCGGGGCACACCGTGCGCGAGACCCAGGCCCGCCCGGAGGTCTTCGCGGCGATGCTCAAGCAGGCCGGGGTCATCCGGGTCGAGAACGTCCACCAGCTCTTCGACGTCGCGCAGATCGTCGTGCACCAGCCGTTGCCCCGGGGCTCACGGGTCGCCGTGGTCGTCAACTCCGACGCCCTCGGGGCGCTGACCGCCGACGCCTGCACCAGCTGGGGGCTGACCGTCACCCACGGCCCGGTCACGCTGCCGAGCGAGGCCACGGCCGAGGACTTCCGCACCGCCCTGGACGCCGCCTTCGCCGACGACCGCGTCGACTCGGTGCTCACCGGCTTCATCCCGCCGTTGGCCACCGGCGACGCCGACGTGGCCGCCGCCGTGCGGGGCGCGGCCGACGGCGCCGACAAGCCCTGCGTGGCCACCTTCCTGGGGCTGCGGGGGGTCGACGACGGGCACGCGTCGGTCAAGGGCACCGGGGGCTCCACCCGCGCCATCCCGGTGTACACGATGCCCGAGGACGCGGTGCGCGCCCTGGCCGCCGCCACCCGCTACGGCGAGTGGCGCCACCGCGACCACGGCACCCCGGTGGCGCCCGCGGGCATCAACCGGCGCATCGCCGAGGACGTCGTGGGCACCGTGCTGTCGGTCACCCCCGAGGGCCGGCGCCTCACCCACGACGAGGCCACCGCGCTGCTGGCCGCCTACGGCGTCGAGGTGTGGGGCCAGCACGAGGTCGCCTCGGTCGACGAGGCCGTCGAGGCCGCCGAGCGGCTCGGCTGGCCGGTGGTGCTGAAGTCGGTCGCCCCCCTGGTGCGTCACCAGGGCGGCAGCGGTGTCCGTCTCGACCTGGGCGACGCCGCGTCGCTGCGGATGGCCTGGGCCTCGCTCAGTGGCCACCTGGCGCCGCTGCGGGCCGACCGGTTTGTGGTGCAGAAGATGGCCAGCAACGGCGTGCCGTGCGTGGTCACCTCCGACGAGGACCCGCTGTTCGGCCCGGTCATCGGCTTCTCGGTGGCCGGTCTGCCCACCGAGCTGCTCGACGACGTGGCCCACCGCATCCCACCGCTCACCGACGTCACCGTCTCCGAGCTCATCTCGTCGATCAAGGCCGCGCCGGTGCTGCACGGCTACCGCGGCCGGACCCCGGTGCACCGGGCCGCCCTGGCCGACCTCATCGCCCGGGTGTCGGTGCTCGCCGACGACATGCCCGAGATCGCCTCGCTCGTGCTGAACCCGGTCAACGCCCACCCCGGTGGGGTCGAGGTGCTGGGCGCCGAGATCACCCTCGCTCCGGCCCCGCGACGGATCGACCCCGGGCGCCGGTCTCTCACGTGAGCGCCGCCCGTCGGCGCGGGACGGCACAATGGGCGCCATGAGCCGTGCGCACCACGCCCCCGTCCTGCCGCAGGACCTCCTTGCGTCCATCGACCGGGCGGGCTACTACCCGGCGCTCGTGGCCGACGTGGTGTCGGCGGCCCTGGCCGGCGAGCGGCTCGACAACCACCTGGTGCACCTCGAGACGACCTTCGACCGCGACGTCGTGCGCCGCCACATCACCGTCCTGGTCCTCACGCCCACCCGCCTGGTCATCGCGCACGCCGACGACCACGCCGACGAGCCGCCGGCCCCCCAGGACGTCGCCACCGCCACCACCGAGGCCATCCCGCTCTCGGCGGTCAAGGGCGTCATGCTCACCCACGTCGTCGAGAACCCCGAGGCCTACGTGCCCGGCAGCCTGGGCCGCGAGATCACCCTGACCCTGGGCTGGGGGACGGTCGCCCGGGTCGACCTGGTGCCGGCCACCTGCGCCGACCCCGACTGCGACGCCGACCACGGCTACGAGGGCACCATCACCGGCGACGACATCGCGCTGCGCATCTCGGCCGCCGCCGACGGCGACGACAAGCTGGCCGGGGCGCTGTCCTTCGCCCGCGACCTGTCCGCCGCGATCGGCCAGGGCTGATCCGGGTGGGGGGGCCCACCGCACCGGACTACGCCTCCGGGAGCCTGGCCGACGTGCTGCCCAGCGTCTGCGCCAGCCTCGGGGTGCCGTCGGTGACCGGCGCCGCGGGATGGGCCGGCCCGCTGGCGCTGCCGGCCGCCCGGCGCGCGGTGGTCGTCCTCGTCGACGGCCTCGGCGCCCGCCAGCTGGCCCGGCGGCTGGGGCACGCGCCGTGGCTGCGCTCCCAGACCGGCGGCACCCGCACCCTGGTGTCGGGGTTCCCCTCGACCACCGCCACGTCGATGGGCTCCTTCGGCACCGGCTCCCACCCCGGCACCCACGGCATGCTCGGGTACGAGGTGCTCGACCCCGAGCGCGACCAGGTCTTCAACGAGCTGTCCTGGGAGGACGGCCCGGTGCCCGAGCACTGGCAGCCCCGCACCACCTGGTTCGAGCGCGCCGCCGCGGCCGGACTCGGCGTGGTGCGGATCGGCCCCGGCTTCTTCGACGGCTCGGGGCTGACCCAGGCCGCCCTGCGCGGCGGGCGCTTCGCGGCGGCCCGCTCGCTGCCGGAGCGGGTCGACGCGGCGCTCGCGGCCGTGCGGGCCACCCCGCGCGGGCTCGTCTACCTGTACTGGGGTGACGTCGACAAGCTCGGCCACGTGCACGGCCCCGAGTCCCTCGAGTGGACCAGCGAGCTCGAGGCCGTCGACCGCGAGCTCGCGCGGCTGGCCGCCGGGCTGCCGGATGACACCTCGCTCACCGTCACCGCCGACCACGGGATGCTGGCCTGCCCCCACGAGACCCGTCTCGACGTCGCCGACGAGCCCTCGCTGCGGCTCGGGGTGCGTCACCTCGGCGGCGAACCGCGCACCACCCACGTCTACTGTCTCCCCGGCGCGGTCGACGACGTCGCGGCGACCTGGTCGGCCGTGCTCGGCGCTCGCGCCTGGGTGGGGCGGCGTGACGAGGCCGTCGCCGCGGGCCTCTTCGGGGTCGTCGAGCCCGAGCACCGGGCCCGCATCGGCGACCTGGTCGTCGTGGCGGGCGGGGACTTCACCATCGTCGAGTCGGGCCGGATGCGCCCCCAGCTGCTCGCGTTGCAGGGGATGCACGGGGCGCTGTCGGGCGAGGAGCTCGACGTGCCCGTCGTCCACGTGCCCGCACGCGTCGCCTAGGCTGCCTGCTCGTGGCGGACCTGGTCTTCTTCTCCGGAACGATGGACTGCGGCAAGTCGACCCTCGCGCTGCAGATCGACCACAACCAACGCGCCCGTGACCGGCAGGGTCTGATCTTCACCAAGCTCGACCGGGCCGGGCAGTCGGTGCTCTCCTCGCGCCTCGGCCTGGAGACCGAGGCCGTCGAGGTCGACGACGACCTCGACTTCTGGGACGTCGTCGTCGACTGCCTCACCGCGGGGGCGCGGGTCGACTACGTCATCTGCGACGAGGCGCAGTTCTACACCCCGCGCCAGGTCGAGCAGCTGGCCCGCCTGGTCGACGAGCTCGGCATCGAGGTGACGGCGTTCGGCATCACGGCCGACTTCCGCACCGAGCTGTTCCCGGGCTCGCGCCGGCTGGTCGAGCTGGCCGACCGGGTCGAGGTGCTCCAGGTCGAGGCCCTCTGCTGGTGCGGGCGGCGCGCCACGCACAACGCGCGCATCGTCGACGGCGTCATGGTCGTCGAGGGAGAGCAGGTCGTGGTGGGCGACACCGCCACCGCCAGCGAGGGGGTCGTCGAGTACGAGGTGCTGTGTCGGCGCCACCACATGCGCCGGATGAACAGCCACGCCGCCCGTGCCGCGTCCCCGTCGCCGGACACGTTGCCCTTCGACCTCGATGCCTGCCCGGTGCCTCCGAGGCGCTGAGGCGCTGAGGCTGGGGGCCGGGCCTCAGGCCGGCCCCGAGCCCTTGGTGCCGAACACGATGTCGTCCCAGCTGGGGACGCTCGGCCGGCCGCGCCGCGTCGCACCCGTGCGGGCGCCGTTCTCGCGGCCGGTGCTCTGCGCCGAGGCGCCCCGGGCCGGCGACTCCCGGGACTCCCGCGACTCCCGCTCGTCACGACCGTGCCGCGCGTCGTGGCGGGCCTCGGCATCCTCGGGCCAGCCGCCCACGAGCTCGGCCGACCCGGTGGGCTCGTCGAGGTGGTCGGTGGCGGGCTTGCGGGCCCGGCTGGCCGGGGGCGGGGGAGTGCTCGACAGGTCCCCGGCCAGCGACTCCAGGGGCAGCGCGTCCTCGCGCGGCCGTTCCTCGCCCGGGGTCTGCGACGGCGACGGGCGGCGACGGGCGCGCCGGCCGCGGGCGCTGTGCTCGCGCATGGCCGCCATCAGGTCGATGGGCTCGTCGGGGCGGCGTTCGCGCTCGGCCGGCTCGAGCCCGCCGTCGGCGTCGACGTCGTACACGTCGACCCCGCCGGGAGTGGCGGCCTGGTGGGGGGTGGGGATGAAGCCGGAGGTGGCCTCGTCGCCCAGCCACCGGGCCTCGTCGTTGGCGGCCGCGACGGACCCGCCGAGGGGCTCGTAGCGCCAGGCGGCCGTGCGTCGACGACCCCCGGCGGCGAAGTGCATCAGCAGCTGCCACACGCCGTCGGTGTCGCGGGCGGAGTCCCACTCGACCCGGTCGACGTCGACCCCGCGCTCGCGCAGCCGCTCGGTGGCGCGGTCCTCGAGGGTCAGCGGGGCCGACCCCCGGGTGCCGACGGCGCACTGGCGAGCCTTGCGGGCGACGTGCTCGCGCTCGGCCAGGATCGGACCCTCGAAGCGCTGCACCTTCTCGACCGTCCAGCCCGAGCGTTCGGCGACCTCGTCGGCGGTCAGGCCCCGGCGGATGAGGGCCTGCACCTCGCGCGGGCGCATGCCACCCTCGATCTCGATCTGCAGCTGCCCGAGCCGCGGCCGGTCACGCCGGGCGGCGGCGCGCAGCGCGTCGTCGATGGGGAGACGGAAACGACCGCCGTCGGCGTCGGCGATCAGGAGGTGCTCCCCGTCCTCGTGGACGCCGATGAGGCGCAGGTCTCTCATGGCTGGCTCCTCGGTGGGTGGTCGTCAAGCGTCGACGATGCCACCCCGGTGAGCCCGGATGGTGGAGCCCACGCCGGGGCGTGGCGGATTGCCCGGATACCGTGTGCCCATGGCTCCCACCGCGCCCGACCTCTCGCCCTACGACGCCGTCCTGCTCGGCTCCTTCGGTGGCCCGGAGAGCGAGGACGAGGTGATGCCGTTCCTGCGCCGCGTCACCGCCGGACGCGACATCCCGGACGCCCGGCTGGCGGCCGTCGGCGAGCACTACTACGCCCGGGGCGGGCGCAGCCCCATCAACGACCTCAACCGCGACCTCCTCGCGCGCCTGCGGGAGGAGCTCGCGTGGCGGGGGCTCGACGTCCCGGTGCTGTGGGGCAACCGCAACTCCGAGCCGTTCTTCGCCGATGCCGTGCACGAGGCGCTCGAGCGCGGGGCCAGCCGGGTCGTCACGGTCCTCACGAGCGCCTACTCCTGCTACTCCTCGTGCCGGCAGTACCGCGAGGACCTCGCCGCCGCGGTCGAGGCGGTGGGCCCGGCCGCCGACGGCCTGCAGATCGACAAGGTCCGCCCCTACGTGCACCACCCCTCCCTGGGGCGCGCCTGGCTCGACAACCTCCTCGAGTCGCTGCGCACGCTGCCCGAGCCCGGGCGCGCGCGCCTGCTGTTCGTGACGCACTCGGTGCCCACCGCGATGGACGACACCTCGGGCCCCGGCGACGGCGAGGGCAACCTCTACGTCGACCAGCACCTGCGCCTGGCCCACCGGCTCACCGACGAGGTCAACGCCGTGCTCGGCACCGCCATCGAGGGCGAGCTGGTCTTCTGCTCGCGCTCCGGGCCGCCGAGCCAGCCCTGGCTCGAGCCCGACGTCAACGACCGCATCGAGGAGCTCGCGGCGGTCTCGGCCGACCCGGTGCTGTGCGCGCCCATCGGGTTCGTCTCCGACCACATGGAGGTCGTGCACGACCTCGACACCGAGGCGGCCGAGACCGCCGAACGGGTCGGGGTGCCGTTCGTGCGCGTGCCCACCCCCCACGCCTCCGAGGTCTTCGTCAAGGGCCTGGTCGACCTCCTGCTCGAGCGCGCGGCCGAGGCCCGCGGCGAGGTGGTCGTCCCCGACACCTGGCTGCCCGGCGACGTGCGGCCGTCGGTGTGCGCGCCCGGCTGCTGCCCGAACCTTCGGGCGGCCAAGCCGGCCCTCTGCGGGAGCGACTGATGGGCGCCGCGGTGCCGCCCGTCGTGCCCGGCGTCCCCGTCCCCGCCGACCTCGACGTCGCGGCCCTGGAGCGTCTGGCCGTCGACGTGGCCCGCGCGGCCGGCCGCCTGGTGGTCGACGAGCGGCCGGCCGACCTCGGGACGAGCGAGAAGTCGAGCCGGACCGACGTGGTCACCGAGATGGACCAGCGCAGCCAGGAGCTCATCCTCGAGCTCCTCGCGCAGCAGCGGCCCGACGACGCGGCCCTGGGCGAGGAGGAGGGCGGGCGCACCGGCACCAGCGGCGTCACCTGGGTGGTCGACCCCATCGACGGCACGACCAACTACCTCTACTCGGTCCCCGCCTACGCCGTCTCGGTGGCCGCGGTCGTCGGCGACCCGGCGGTGCCCGGTGCCTGGCGGGCGGTGGCCGGCGCCGTCCTCAACCCCGCCACCGACGAGCTGTTCCACGCCCACCTCGGCGGTGGCGCGTGGCTCACCACCCCCCGGGGCAGCACGGCGCTGCGCGTGTCCGCCGAGACCGACCTCGCGCTCTCCCTGGTCGGTACCGGCTTCGGCTACGCGGCCGCCACGCGCGCCCGCCAGGCGCACGTCCTGGTCGAGCTCCTGCCGCGAGTGCGTGACATCCGCCGGGCCGGCAGCGCGGCGCTCGACCTGTGCGCGGTGGCCTGCGGCCGCCTCGACGCCTACTACGAGACCGGTCTCAACGCCTGGGACCGCGCGGCCGGCGAGCTCGTGGCCCTGGAGGCCGGGGCCGTGCTGGGGGGACTCGACGGCGACGTGGCCGACCGTGACCTCACCTGGACCTCCGGCCCGGGCCTGGCGCCCGCCTTCGCCGAGCTCGTGCGCGGGCTCACCCGCACCCATCTGGCAGGCCCCGCTCAGGACTGATCGGCGGACCCGCGTGGCGCCGACCCCCGCGATGGTGCACAATCGCCGCGCACGACCCCCCGTCGGGCACAAAGCCGGGGTGTCCTGCGTTGTCAGGGCCGACCGCACGACGAAGGGTGGACACCAACGATGGCAACCGACTACGACGCTCCGCGCAAGACCGACGACGAGATGTCCGAGGACTCCATCGAGGAGCTGAAGAACCGTCGGGTCGACACGCGTGCCTCGAGTGTCGACGTCGACGAGACCGAGCAGGCCGAGGGCTTCGAGCTGCCCGGGGCCGACCTCTCCGGAGAGGAGCTCTCGGTGCGGGTCCTGCCGCGCCAGGCCGACGAGTTCACGTGCTCGCGGTGCTTCCTCGTGCACCACCGCAGCCAGCTCGCCAGCGACACCGGCGGCGTCCTGGTCTGCCGGGAGTGCGCGGCCTGAGCGGCCGTGCCGACCTCGTGGCCGTCCCCGCCCACGTCGCCGTCGCCGTCGCCGTCCGGCGGCTGCATCCGGATGCGGTGCTGCCGCGCTACAGCACCGAGGGTGACGCGGGGGCCGACCTCACCAGCGTCGCCGAGGTGACGCTGCGCCCGGGGCGGCGGGCGCTGGTGCCCACCGGCCTGGCGCTCTCGCTCCCACCGGGCACGGTCGGGCTCGTGCACCCGCGCTCGGGCCTGGCCGCCCGCCACGGGGTCACCGTCGTCAACGCCCCCGGCACCGTCGACTCCGGGTACCGCGGCGAGGTCCTGGTCAACCTGGTCAACCTCGACCCGAGCGACGAGTTCACCGTGCACGTGGGCGACCGCATCGCCCAGCTCGTGGTCCAGGAGTACCTCCACGCCGACTTCGCGGAGACCGATTCGCTTCCCGGGAGCGCCCGGGGGGAGACTGGTCACGGGTCCACCGGGGGCTTCGGCGCCGCCGGGCTCCCGTGAGACCGCTCCGCACCCGACACCCGAGGACCGCACCGCAGTGAGCATCTTCCGCAGGAACAAGGACGCCGACCGCGGCGCCGAGGCCGGCCTCGACGAGGACGCCGACACCGGCGCCGTCGACGGGACCGGCGACGACGAGAGCGCCACGGGCCAGAGCTCCGCGGCCGCCGCGCCGGCCGAGGTCTCCCGCGAGGACGGACCCTTCGACGTCAGCGAGGTCAGCGGACGCGAGGGGCGCATCGACCTCGGGGCCCTCTGGGTCGAGGGGATCGCCGGGATGGAGCTGCGCCTCGAGATGGACGAGCAGCGCCAGCAGGTCACCGCCGCCACCGCCGTGCTCGGTGACTCCGCCCTGCAGGTCCAGGCCTTCGCCGCCCCTCGTTCCAGCGGGCTGTGGGACGACATCCGGCGCGAGATCGCCCAGGCGGTCGAGCAGCAGGGCGGCACCGTCGAGGAGGCCGACACCGCGCTCGGCACCGAGCTGCGGACCCGGATGCCGTCGGCCGGCCCCGACGGGCGCACCGTCTTCGCCCCGGCCACCTTCGTGGGCGTCGACGGTCCCCGCTGGTTCCTGCGCGGGGTCCTCTCGGGCCGGGCCGCCATCGACCAGGAGGCCGCGGGCCCCCTGCTGGATCTCTTCCGGAACCTGGTCGTGGTGCGCGGCGTCGAGCCCATGGCCCCGCGCGAGCTGCTGGCGCTGAACCTGCCCCAGGACCCGCAGGCCCGGCCGGTCGAGCAGCCCGACGACGGCCCGGCCGACCTCGACCCGTTCGAGCGTGGCCCCGAGATCACCGAGGTGCGCTGATGGGCCTGCGCGAACGGGTGCGCGAGTTCGCGCGCACGCCGATGGAGCAGGAGGCCGACGAGCTGCGCGAGCAGTCCTACACCGAGGGCGGCGACGACCTGACGGCGCTGGCGCCGCGGCACGAGGCGTGCGTGTGCGGCACCGTGCGCACCGTCACGCTGCCGCCCAGGCGCAGCGTCCCCGCCCTCGTGGCGGAGGTCTGGGACGGCAAGGGCGCGGTCAACCTCGTCTGGGTGGGCCGGCGCTCCATCGGCGGCATCGAGCCCGGCACCTTCCTACGGGCCCGCGGCCGCGTCGCGACCTTCAAGGGCACCCCGACCATCTTCAACCCCTCGTACGAGATCATCCCCAAGCAGTGAGCACCGACCAGCGGCCCACCCCGGCCGCCGAGACCGTCGAGGCCCTGATCCGGCACCGGCTGTCCACGGCCCTCGGCGGCTGGCGGGGCTCGCTCGAGACGGCGCTGCCCACGGTCGTCTTCGTCGCCGTCTGGACCGCCACCCGGGACGTCCGCACCGCCGCCGTCTGGTCCATCGGGCTGGCCGTGCTCCTCGCGGTCGTGCGACTGGTGCAGCGCTCCTCGCTCCAGCACGTGCTCGGCGCACTGGTGGCCACCGCGATCGCGGCCTTCTTCGCGCTGCGCTCGGGGCAGGCCGAGGACGCCTTCCTGCCCGGCATCCTCACCAGCGCCGCCTACCTGGCGGGCACCGTCCTCTCCATCGTCGTGGGGTGGCCGGCCGTCGGCTTCCTGGTCGGCGCCGGTGACCCCCGCGCCGCACAGGACCCGTTCGCCTGGCGCCGGGACCGCGGCATGGTGCGCGTCTGCGCCCGCCTCACCTGGGTGCTGGTCGGCGTCTACGTCGTGCGGCTGGCGATCATGGTGCCGCTCTACCTGGCGGCCGAGGTCACGCTCCTGGGCGTCGCCAAGATCGTCCTGGGCTGGCCGCTCTGGGTCGCGGGCGTGGCCGTCATGGGCTGGCTCCTGGTCTCGGGCCGCACCCCGGTCGAGCCGGGTGAGGGTCCGGGCGCCGAGCCCGGCGACAGCCGGGTGCCGCCGTCGTCCTGACGGTGGCCGGGCTCAGTCGTCGGAGTCGTCGCGCCGCTGGCGCTCGCCGGGGCTGAGCAGGGACTCCAGGCCGGCCTCGGCCTCGGGGGTCGTGACGAAGAGCAGCTCGTCGAGGGGCTCGAGCGCGTCGTCGCGGCTGGGGGCGATGGGGGAGCCGTCGCGGATGATGCCGGTGAGCACGGTGTCGACGGGGAACGGCACGTCCCCCACCCGGGCCCCCGCGTAGGGGCTGCCGACGGGGAGGGTCATCTCGACCATCATCGCCCGGCCCTGCTGGAACTCGAAGATGCGCACGAGGTCGCCGACCGAGACGGCCTCCTCGACCAGTGCCGTCATCAGCCGCGGGGTCGAGACGGCGACGTCGACGCCCCAGGCCTCGTCGAACATCCACTCGTTCTTGGGGTTGTTCACGCGGGCCACGGTGCGCGGCACGCCGAACTCGGTCTTGGCCAGGAGCGAGAGGACGAGGTTGACCTTGTCGTCGCCGGTGGCGGCCACCACGACGTCGCAGTCGGCCAGCCCGGCCTCCGAGAGGGCCTCGAGCTCGCAGGCGTCGGCCTGCAGCCAGCTCGCGTCGGGCACCTTCGAGACCTGCTCGCCGTCGGCGTCGCGGTCGACGAGCAGCACGTGGTGCCCGTTGCGGATCAGCTCACGGGCGATGGAGCGACCGACGCTGCCGGCCCCGGCGATGACGACGCGCATGGATGGTGGCCTTTCGGGCGTCAGTGGTTCTCGGGCGGCGCGTCGAGGACGCGCTCGGCGGCGGAGAGGTCCTCGCGCCGCAGCGCGAGGTGCAGCAGGTCGCCCTCCTGGTACACCGTGTCGTCGCCGGGCAGCAGCCCGTCGCCGAGGCGGGTCAGGTACGCGAGCCGGCCCCCGGTGGCCGCCTCGATCTCGGCGACCCGGCGCCCGATCCACGAGGAGGCGATGGGCATCTCGGCGATCACGACGCGGCCGGATGGGTCGGTGAACTCGGGGACGTGGCCCTGGGGGAGCAGCCGGCGCAGCATCTGGTCGCTGGTCCACTTCACCGTGGCGACCGTGGGGATGCCGAGGCGCTGGTAGATCTCGGCCCGGCCCGGGTCGTAGATACGGGCCACGACGTGCTCGACGCCGAACTTCTCGCGGGCGACGCGCGCGGCCAGGATGTTGGAGTTGTCACCGCTGGAGACGGCGGCGAAGGCGTAGGCGTCGTCGATGTTCGCGGCGCGCAGGGTGTCGCGGTCGAACCCCACGCCGGTGACCGTGCGCCCCTCGAACGAGGTGCCGAGGCGCCGGAAGGCGGACTCGTCCTGGTCGATGACCGCCACCTCGTGGCCGGCGCGCTCGATGGCCCGGGCGAGGGAGGCGCCGACGCGGCCGCAGCCCATGATGACGAAGTGCACGACGCCGACGCTACTACGGAGCGGCCCCGGCTGAGACGACGCCGGGATCGGGCCGCCGGGTGGCGGCCGGACTGCTTACAGTGGTCCCCGTGTCTACGCCCGGACGTCTCGTCAAGCGTGTCCTGCTCGGCCGTGCGATGCGCAGCGACCGCCTGGGGGAGACCCTCCTCCCGAAGAAGCTCGCACTGCCCGTCTTCGCCAGCGATGCGCTCTCCTCGGTGGCCTACGCCCCCGACGAGATCCTGCTGACGCTCGGCCTGGCCGGCGGCACCCTCGCGCTGACCCAGTCGTGGAAGATCGCGCTGGTCGTCGTGGTGGTCATGGGCGTGGTGATCATGAGCTACCGCCAGAACGTGCACGCCTACCCCTCGGGTGGCGGCGACTACGAGGTGGCCAGCGTCAACCTCGGTCCCCGCGCGGGCCTGACGGTGGCGAGCGCGCTGCTGGTCGACTACGTGCTGACGGTGGCGGTGTCGGTGTCCTCGGGGGTGCAGAACGCCGCGGCTGCCTTCGGCTTCGTCCGCGGCCACGAGGCGGTCGCGGCCGTGCTCATCATCGTGCTGCTCACCGCGATGAACCTGCGCGGGGTGCGGGAGTCGGGCACCGCCTTCGCTGTCCCCACCTACCTCTTCATGGCCGCCGTCATCGGGATGGCGCTGTTCGGCTTCTACCGCAAGGTCTCCGGGGAGCTGCCGCAGGCCGAGAGCGCCTCGCTGACCCTGCGCCCCGAGGACGGCTTCCAGCAGCTCGGTACCTTCGCGATGGCCTTCCTGCTGCTGCGCGCCTTCTCGTCGGGCTGCGCCGCGCTCACCGGCGTCGAGGCGATCTCGAACGGCGTCCCCGCGTTCAAGAAGCCCAAGAGCCGCAACGCCGCGACCACGCTGCTGCTCATGGGCACGATCTCGGTCACCATGCTGATGTCGATGGTCGCCCTGGCGTCGTGGACCGGGGTCAAGTACGCCGACGACGAGGCCCACCAGCTGCTGCGCGACGGGGTGCCGGTGGGCGACACCTACATCCAGGACACGGTCATGGGGCAGGTGTCCAAGGCGGTGTTCTCGAACTTCCCCGTCGGGGTGGTGCTCGTCTCCATCGTCACCGGCCTCATCCTCGTGCTGGCCGCCAACACCGCGTTCAACGGCTTCCCGGTGCTGGGCTCGATCCTGGCCCGCGACGGCTTCCTCCCGCGCCAGTTGCACACCCGCGGTGACCGGCTGGCGTTCTCCAACGGCATCCTCATCCTGGCCGGGGCGGCCGCCTTCCTCGTCGTCATCTTCAACGCCGACGTCACCCGCCTCATCCAGCTCTACATCGTCGGGGTGTTCGTCTCGTTCACGCTGTCCCAGATCGGGATGGTGCGGCACTGGAACCGGTTCCTGCGGGTCGAGAAGGACCCCGCCGCCCGGGCCCGGATGCTGCGCAGCCGGGTCATCAACGGGGTGGGCGCCACCATGTCGGGCACCGTGCTGCTGGTGGTGCTGGCCACGAAGTTCACCCACGGCGCCGGCTACGCCATCGCCGCCATGGGGGTGCTGTTCTTCCTGATGCTCGGGGTACGCAAGCACTACGACCACGTCCGCGACGAGCTCTCGGTCGACGAGGCCGACACCAAGGCGCAGATGCTGCCCTCGCGGGTGCACGCGATGGTGCTGGTCGCCAAGGTGCACCGGCCCACGCTGCGCGCGCTCGCCTACGCCCGGGCCACCCGCCCGTCGGTGCTCGAGGCCGTCACGGTGGCGGTCGACCCCGACGAGACCAAGGCCCTGCAGGCCGAGTGGGACCGGCGCGACATCCCGGTGCCGCTGAAGGCCCTCGACAGCCCCTACCGCGAGATCACCCGCCCGGTGCTCGACTACGTGCGCTCGATCCGCAGCGACAACCCGCGCGACATCGTGGTGGTCTACATCCCCCAGTACGTCGTCGGCCACTGGTGGGAGCAGATCCTGCACAACCAGAGCGCCCTGCGGCTGCGCACCCGCCTGCTCTTCACGCCCGGCGTCATGGTGTCGTCGGTGCCGTGGCAGCTGGCCTCGTCGGCCGGTGCCGAGGAGCGCTTCGAGGGCCCGGTCGTCGGCGACGTGCGGCGCGGATGAGCGACGCCGAGCAGGCCGGGCGAGCGGGGCGCCCCGCCGGGCTGGTCCCGGGCGACGAGGTCGAGGTCGAGGTCGGGCCGGTCGCCCATGGCGGGCACTGCGTGGCGCGCCACGAGGGCCAGGTCCTCTTCGTGCGGCACGCGCTGCCGGGGGAGCGGGTGCGGGCCCGGCTCACCGACCTCGGTCCGAAGGCCCGGTTCGTGCGCGCCGACGCCGTCGACGTCCTCGACGCCTCGCCCGACCGCGTCACCCCGCCGTGCCCGTGGTCGGGCCCGGGTGCCTGCGGCGGCTGCGACCTCCAGCACGTGGCCCTGCCCCGGCAGCGCTCCCTCAAGGCCGAGGTGGTGCGCGAGCAGCTGCAGCGCCTGGCCGGCCTCGACGTCGACGTGGTGGTCGAGCCCGTGCCCGGTGACGACGCCGGCCTCGACTGGCGCACCCGGGTCGAGTTCGCGGTCGGCCCCGACGGCCGCGCCGGGCTGCGCCGCCACCGCTCGCACGAGGTCGTGGCGATCGACCACTGCCGCATCGCGGCGCCGGGGGTGGACGCCCTGCGGGTCACCGAGCGCCGCTGGGAGGGCGTGGAGGCGGTCGACACCGTGGCGCCGTCGGTCGGCGAGCCGCTGGCGATCGCGCTGCCCGTGGGGCCGGAGGACGCCGTGCCCGACGTCGTCGAGCGGGTCGAGGCGAGCTGGGGCGAGGGTGCTCGGGCCGGTCGGCTCACGCGCGACTTCACGGTGTCGGCGCGTGGCTTCTGGCAGGTGCACCCGGGGGCCGGGGCGACCTTCGTCGCGGCCGTCATGGACGTCCTGGCCGTACGGCCGGGGGAGCGTGCCCTCGACCTCTACGCCGGCGTCGGGCTGTTCGCGGCCGCCC
Source organism: Nostocoides sp. Soil756 (assembly GCF_001428065.1). Classification (GTDB taxonomy): domain Bacteria; phylum Actinomycetota; class Actinomycetes; order Actinomycetales; family Dermatophilaceae; genus Phycicoccus. The sequence goes on along the minus strand of NZ_LMSE01000002.1, from coordinate 1,338,464 downwards.
TGGGTGAGGCCGTGGGGCCCACCGGCCAGGTCGTGGCGGTCGAGTCCGACCCCGGGGCGATCGAGCGGGCCTGGGCCGGGATGGCCGACCTGCCCTGGGTGCTGCCGCTGCGCGCCCGGGTCGACGACGCCTTCGGGGTGGCCCGGTCCTCCCGGGGGCCGTCGCGGCGCCGGGGCGGCGGGTCACGGGGCAGCTCGCATCGGGCACCGGCGCGCTCACCGCTGCTGCCCACCAGCGCCGACGTCGTGGTCCTCGACCCGCCTCGCACGGGGGCCGGGCCGGCCGTCGTGCGCGAGATCGCGGCCCTGACGCCGCGCGCCATCGCGTACGTGGCCTGTGACCCCGCGGCGCTGGCGCGCGACACCGCCGCGCTGCACGAGGCCGGCTACCGGCTGGTCGGGCTGCGCGCCTTCGACGCCTTCCCGATGACCCACCACGTCGAGTGCGTCGCGCACTTCGCCCCGGAGCGGCCTCGAGCCTGACGCGTCGCCGGCTCCGCGGGACCCGGGGCGGGCCGAGGCCGGGGGAGCCCGTGCCCGTGGTCATCGGGGGTAACGAGCACCGGTGGCGAGGAAGAGACGCCCACGCGTCCTCACCACGAGAACGGTCGCCGCCAGAGCCGTGGCCGTGGCCGCCGCCCAGATCATGGTGTGCTCGGACCCGACCACCCCCAGGTAGGAGTAGCTCGCGTCGAACGAGGCGTGGAAGAGGGCGGCGACGACGACGCTGCCGCGGGCGGCGTTGACCACCCCTGAGATCAGCACGCTGGTGCCGACCACCAGGAGCAGGAACGGGGCCACCGGGAGGCCGCGGTCGCCCGAGCCGGGGGTGACCAGCAACGGCAGGTGCCACCCGGCCCAGACCACGCCGAGGACCAGGGCCGCGCGCCAGGGCGGCATCCGGCGTTGCAGCCGCGGCAGCACGGCTCCGCGCCAGCCCGCCTCCTCGGTGAGCAGGAAGAGGCCGGTGCCGTAGACGAGGTAGGTCAGCGCGCTGGGCAGGCTCATCACCTCGCCGACCGGGACGTCGTGCCCCAGGGCCACCGTGACGGCCGCGGCGAGGGCGGCCACGAGCACGGGTGTCCCCAGCGCCACGGCCCAGGTCCAGCGGGGGACCCGGAGGCGCACGATCCGCCGGGCCAGGTCGGTCACGGCCGGGCGCCCCCCGGTGACCGCGAGAGCGGCCACCAGCAGGGGTGGCATGGTCCAGAGCGCGAGGCCCTGCGGGAGGTGGCGGCTGATGAGGCCCTGTTCCTCGGCGATCCGGCTGAGCCACCAGGTCCACGGCCCGGCGAACAACGCCAGGGTCACCAGGACGAGAACGCCCGTGCCGGCGGGGTCGCGGCGGCTCGTCGCCGCCGCGGTGTCGCGGTCGGCGGCGACCAGGACCGCGGCGAGCAGCTGCTCGGCGACCACGGCCCGGTCCAGGTACGGCGCACCCACGGCCCGCGCCGCGTCGGCGCTGTGCCGGTCGTTGCCGAGCACGACCGTCGACAGGCCGGCGGGGAGCCCGCGGAGCTGGTCGAGGTGCTCCTGTGGGGTGGCCGGGTCGAGGTCGAGCACGACCACGTCGGTGTCGGTGCCGACCACGTCGGCGGCGGGGCGGGCGCCGGCGGCGTACGACTCCACCACCGTGGCGCCCTCCGAGGTCAGCAGGTGCCGCAGGCTGGTCCGCACCCGCGCGTCGGCGGCGACGACCGCGACCCTGATCGGCCGGGTGGGGGCCTCCGGCGCCGTCACGCCGCACCGGCCTCGGCGAGCGAGGCGGACCGGGAGCGGTGCGCCGAGACCTGGACAGCGGTCACCACGAGCCGGACGGCCACCATGGTCAGCGCCATCAGCACGAAGGCAGTGGTCCATGCGTCGGCGCCGGTGATCTGGTGGCGCATCGAGAACTCGCCGATCGTTCGGGCGCCGTCGTGCGTGGCCCACTGCGCGAACAGCATCCGCCCGCCGATGGTGGCGACCCAGACGGCGGCGAACGCCGGGCCGGCGCTGGCGACGAGGTGGCCCTGGCGCAGGTGCACGGTGGTCAGCAGGGCGGCCAGGGTGCCGAACGCCAGGCCGGCCGCGACGCCGACCAGGTCGAGGTCGAGGTCGTGTCCGCCGGTCGGCAGGTCCCGGAGGAACCAGGCGCCGGCGGCGACCACGACGGCGAGGGGGACGAGGAACGTGGCCCGGGTGACGCGGTGCGTCCCCAGGTTGCGGGCGAGGACCCAGCCGAGGAGGGCCAGGTTGAGGATCCATTGGGTGGTGGACACGGTGGTGTGCCTTTCAGGGCTGGGCGCAGCGGCGGGGAAGGGCGGTGGCGAGTGGACGCCCCGGGTGGCAGTCGCAGGCGTCGCGGGTACTGCGGATGGCGCGGGCGTTGCGGGTGCTGCGTGGCTGCTCATGGTCGGTGACGCGCCGGGCGGTCTCGGCGAGCGCGACGAGAAGGCCGAGGTGGTGCATACCGGCTCCTTCGGTCCGGTGCCCCAGGGCTGGGGCACACCGGAAGCCTCGTGTCCGCGAGGGGTTCGCCGCGTCGGCACAGTGGCCGGGCCCGCCTCGGCGCTGTGGCCGAGGGCGCCCTCGGCGCAATGACGTAGACGGGTCAGCGGGGATGCGGCGCGAGGACCGTGACCGTGCTGCCGCCCCCCGGGGCGGAGTGGATGCCGAAGGTGGCGCCGATGGCGTCCGCGCGCTCGCGCATGGTGCGCAGGCCGAGGTGCCCCGGCCGCTCCGGGCGGGGGTCGAACCCGACGCCGTCGTCGCTGACCCGCAGCTCGAGGCCGTCGTCGCGGTGCTCGAGACGTATCTCGACCCGGTCGGCGGCGGCGTGCTTGACGGTGTTGTGCACCGCCTCGAGAGCGATGCGGTACAGATGCTCCTCGACCACCGGATCGAGCCCGAGGTCGCGGTCGGGGCCGCGGACCTCCACGTCGAGCTGCTCGCGGGCGGCCACCGCCGCGGCGTGCTTGGTGAGGGCCGCGACGAGGCCCTCTGCTTCGAGCGCCCCGGGCCGGAGCTCGAAGATCAGCGCGCGCATCTCGGCCAGTGCGCTCTGGGTGAGCGCGTGCAGTTGGTCGATCTCGACGGCGACGGGATGGTCGGCGCCCAGGCCCGCGGCCTCGAGGTGCCGCTGGGCGGTGCGGGCGTGCAGGGTCATCGAGAACAGGGCCTGGCTCACCGAGTCGTGCAGCTCGCGGGCGAGCCGGTGCCGCTCCTCGAGCGCGGCCGTCTGCTCGGCGGCGCGATAGAGCGCGCTGTTGCGGACGGCCACGGCGGCCTGGTCGGCCAGGGCGGACAGGTAGGCGCGGTCGTCCTCGTCGAGGTCGTGGCCGGCCGTGAGGTAGACCGAGACCTCGCCGACCACGACCCCCGACGCCACCAGCGGGAACAACGCCATGTCCTTCCACGGCACGTCCTCGACGAGGAAGGGGTGCATCGGCGCGAGCGTCGGGTCGGCCAGGGCGGCGTCGCGGAAGCCGCGGGTGACGGTGCCGTCGTACTCCGCGAGGTCCACCGGGCGCATCCCGCGGATCCGCCACACGTCCTCGAGCGCGTCGGCGAACCCGGCTCCGAGCACGTCGTCGGCGTAGGCGGTGGCCGGGCGGCGCCAGTCCTCCTCCCAGCACACGATGCTGCACGCGACGGCCTCGCTGGTGCTGCGGACGGCGTCGACGACCTGCGAGAGCGTGGTGGACAGCGGTTGGTCGACGCTCATCCCGGACGCGACCCGGGAGAAGGTCGCGATCCGCGCCTCCAGACGTTGGAAGGACAGCACCCGGTCGGTGGCGTCGGTGACGATGTCGACGACCCCGACGACCCGGCCGTCGCCGAACAGCGGCGCGAACACCACGTCCCAGTACGTCTCGGTGCCGGGGATCGCGATGCGGTGGGCGGCCTGACGGATCACCCGGCCCGAGAGGGCGGTGTCGACCAGCAGCCGGACCGCTTCCTCGTTCCCGGGGATCAGGTCGTTGAGGTGGCGACCGGGAGCGGTGTACTCCGCCGGAACGCCCAGGTAGTGCTCGTAGAACGCCGTCCAGGTCTTGTTGCAGCGCTGGAGGCGCATGTCCGTGTCGAAGACCGCCACCCCCATCGGCACCCGGTCGAAGAACAGCTCGAGGAGCTGGGTCTCGAGGGGCGAACCGCTGGGCGCCACGTCGTCGACCAGCGGCCGGGTCGGCATCGAGGTGCTCCGCAGGACGTCGCGGGTCGGGTCCGAGCTCATCGCGACGGTCGCTCGGTGGCGCTGACGAGCCCCTCACGGACCGCCCACATGGCGGCCTGGGTCCGGCTGGTCAGGCCGAGCTTGGCGAGGATGTTGGACACGTGGGTGCGCGCGGTCCGCTCGCTCACGCCCAGGTCCCGGGCGATCTGGCGGTTGGTCGCGCCGGTGGCGATCGCCACGACGACCTCGCGTTCGCGGGGGGTCAGTGACGCCTGGTCCTGCCGGGGTGCGCGCAGCGACGCCGTGAGGGCGCGGGCGGCGACCGGATCCAGGTGCACCTCGCCGGCGACGGCGGCCCGGATCGCCGCCGTCACGTCCGGGGCATCGGCATCCTTGAGCAGGTAGCCCGCCGCGCCGGCCGCCAGCGCCGCGCGGATCTGCTCCTCCTCGACGAAGCTCGTCACCGCGACCACCTCGGTCTCCGGCCACCGCCGCTTCACCTCGGTCGTCGTCGCGATCCCGTCCATCCGCGGCATCTTCAGGTCCATCAGGATGACGTCGGGCCGCTCTCCGGCCCGGTCCAGGACGGCGATCCCGTCCAGGGCCGCCCGGCCGTCCGGCGCCTGGCCCACGACGCGCATGCCGGGCTCGAGCCCCAGGTAGGCGGCCAGCCCGGTCCGCACGACGCGGTGGTCGTCGACCAGGAACACGCGGATCTCGTCCACTCCCAGCCCTCCCGGTTCGCCGTGTGCCGGGCCATCCTCTCGGCCCGCCGTGTGCGCGCGCAAGAAGACCGAGGGGCGACCCTCCCGGCGCGCCGGGAGCGGGCATAGGCTCGACGTCGTCCGGCCCGTGTGGTTAGATATCTTGACGTCAAGATAAATCACGGGTCCGTCGCGACGACGCACGACTCGGAAGGGAGACCCGGTGGCCAGCACGAACAGTTTCGACGCCCACGGCACGCTCGAGGTGGGGGAGCAGTCCTACGAGATCTACCGGCTGTCGGCGGTCGAGGGCAGTGAGACCCTCCCGTACAGCCTGAAGGTCCTGCTCGAGAACCTGCTGCGGACCGAGGACGGCGCCAACATCACCGCCGACCACATCCGCGCGGTCGCCTCCTGGGACGCCGACGCCCAGCCCGACACCGAGATCCAGTTCACCCCGGCGCGGGTGATCATGCAGGACTTCACCGGCGTCCCGTGCGTCGTCGACCTCGCCACCATGCGCGAGGCCGTCGCCGACCTCGGGGGCGACCCGACCAAGATCAACCCGCTCGCCCCGGCCGAGCTGGTCATCGACCACTCGGTGATCATCGACGTCTTCGGCCGCGCCGACGCCTTCGAGCGCAACGTCGCCATCGAGTACGAGCGCAACGAGGAGCGCTACAAGTTCCTGCGCTGGGGCCAGACCGCCTTCGACGACTTCAAGGTCGTCCCCCCGGGCACCGGCATCGTGCACCAGGTCAACATCGAGCACCTGGCCCGCACCGTGATGGTCCGCGACGGCGTGGCCTACCCCGACACCTGCGTCGGTACCGACAGCCACACCACGATGGTCAACGGCCTCGGCGTGCTCGGCTGGGGGGTCGGTGGCATCGAGGCCGAGGCGGCCATGCTGGGCCAGCCGGTGTCGATGCTCATCCCGCGCGTCGTCGGCTTCAAGCTCTCCGGCGCCATCCCGGCCGGCGCCACCGCCACCGACGTCGTCCTGACGATCACCGAGATGCTGCGCAAGCACGGCGTCGTCGGCAAGTTCGTCGAGTTCTACGGCGACGGTGTCTCGGCCGTGCCGCTGGCCAACCGCGCCACCATCGGCAACATGAGCCCCGAGTTCGGCTCCACCTGTGCGATCTTCCCGATCGACGACGTCACCCTCGAGTACCTGCGGCTCACCGGGCGCTCGGCCGAGTCGGTCGCGCTGGTCGAGGCCTACGCCAAGGAGCAGGGGATGTGGCTGCAGGCCGGCCCCGACCAGCCCGAGGCGCGCTACAGCGAGTACCTCGAGCTCGACCTGTCGACCGTGGTCCCCTCCATCGCCGGCCCGAAGCGCCCGCAGGACCGTATCGTCCTGGCCGACGCCAAGGCCGCGTTCCGCAAGGTGCTGCCCACCTACGTCTCACACGACGAGGGCGATGCCGGCGCCGCCAGCAGCTTCCCGGCCAGCGACCCCACGCCGCAGGGCACCAGCGACGGCAGCAACGGTGGGTCCCGGCCCGCCGACGAGGGCGACGGCGCGGGCCGGCCCTCGAAGAAGGTCACCGTCACCACCCCCGAGGGCGCCTCGTTCGAGATCGACCACGGCATCGTGTCGATCGCCTCGATCACCTCGTGCACCAACACCTCGAACCCGTCGGTGATGATGGCCGCGGCCATGCTCGCCAAGAACGCGGTCGAGCGCGGCCTGACCGTCGCCCCGTGGGTCAAGACCTCGATGGCGCCGGGCTCCAAGGTCGTCACCGGCTACTACGAGAAGGCCGGCATGTGGCCCTACCTCGAGAAGCTCGGGTTCTACCTCGTCGGCTACGGCTGCACCACGTGCATCGGCAACTCGGGCCCGCTCAGCGACGAGATCAGCAAGGCCATCAACGACAACGACCTCGCCGTGGTCTCGGTCCTCTCGGGCAACCGCAACTTCGAGGGCCGGATCAACCCCGACGTGAAGATGAACTACCTGGCCTCCCCGCCGCTGGTCATCGCCTACGCCCTCGCGGGGACGATGGACTTCGACTTCGACACCGAGCCCCTGGGCCAGGACCACGACGGCAACGACGTGTTCCTCAAGGACCTGTGGCCGGCGCCGGCCGACGTCGAGCGGACCATCGCGGCGAGCATCAGCCAGGAGATGTTCACCGAGGACTACGCCGACGTCTTCGCCGGCGACGAGCGCTGGCGGTCACTGCCGACGCCCGAGGGCAAGACCTTCGACTGGGACGCCGACTCCACGTACGTGCGCAAGCCCCCGTACTTCGACGGCATGTCGATGGACACCACGCCGGTGGCCGACATCGACGGCGCCCGGGTCCTCGCGAAGCTGGGCGACTCGGTCACGACCGACCACATCAGCCCGGCCGGCTCGATCAAGGCCGACAGCCCGGCCGGTCACTACCTGGCCGAGCACGGTGTCGAGCGCAAGAACTTCAACTCCTACGGCTCGCGCCGCGGCAACCACGAGGTGATGATCCGCGGCACCTTCGCCAACATCCGGCTGCGGAACCTGCTGCTCGACGACGTCGAGGGCGGCTTCACCCGCAACTTCCTCGCGGGCGGCGAGCAGACGACCATCTTCGACGCCTCCGCCGCCTACCAGGAGGCCGGCGTCCCGCTGGTCATCCTCGCGGGCAAGGAGTACGGCTCGGGCTCCTCACGCGACTGGGCCGCCAAGGGCACCGCCCTGCTGGGGGTCAAGGCCGTCATCGCCGAGTCCTACGAGCGCATCCACCGCTCCAACCTCATCGGGATGGGCGTGGCCCCGCTGCAGTACCCGGCCGGTGAGACCGCCGACTCGCTCGGGCTCGACGGCACCGAGACGTTCTCGATCTCGGGCCTGACCGCGCTCAACGACGGGCCGAGCCCGGCCACGGTGCACGTCACCGCGACCCGCGAGGGTGCCGACCCGGTCGAGTTCGACGCCGTGGTGCGCATCGACACCCCCGGCGAGGCCGACTACTACCGCAACGGCGGCATCCTGCAGTACGTGCTGCGCAGCCTCGTGCGCTGACGCCCGCACCGCGCACCACCACGAGACGCCGCCCCGGACCATCGGTCCGGGGCGGCGTGCTGTTCCCCTCGCAGGACCCCGGGAGACCGGTGGCCCCGCCCGGTCACTGGTGGATGCCGCACTCCGTCTTGTCGAGGCCGGCCCAGCGCCCCGAGCGCGGGTCGGCGCCCGGCTCGACGCGCGCGGTGCACGGGGCGCACCCGATCGAGGGGTACTCGTCGGAGAGCAGCAGGTTCACCGGGACGCGGTGCATCAGGCCGTAGCCCAGCATCCGGTCATGGGTCCAGGCCGCCAGCGGGTTGACCTTGACGATGCCGTTGGTCTCGTCGAAGGTCACCAGCGGGGTGTCGGCCCGGGCGGCGGACTCGTCACGGCGGACGCCGGACATCCAGCACTCGTAGCCGGCGAGGGCCTCGCGCAGCGGCTCGACCTTGCGCATCCGGCAGCAGGCGGCGGGGTCGCGGTCGTGCAGGCGCGGGCCGAAGCGGGCGTCCTGCTCGGCGACGGTGAGGCGGGCGCGCACGTCGACCACCGTGACGTCGAGGGTGAGGTCGACCTCGTCGCGGGCGCCCAGGGTCTCGGCGAAGTGGTACCCAGTGTCGAGGAAGAGCACGTCGATACCGGGCGCGTGCTGCGAGACCAGGTGGGGCAGCACCCCGGTCTCCATGCTGCTGGCGACGGCCAGGGTGCCGGGGAAGGTGCGGGCGGCCCAGGCGACGACCTCGTCGGCGGAGGCCTCGCCGACGAGGCGCTGCCCGTCGTGGGCGAGCGCGCGCAGCTGCTCGGTGGACCGGCGGGTGCGGGTGGCGACGGCGGTCATCGCAGCTCGTCCTCGTCGGCACGGTGGGCCCAGGCCGAGAAGCTCTCGCCGCCCTCACGCTGGTCGAGGAAGCGGCGCACGAGGCGTTCGACGAGGTCGGGCAGCTCGTCGGCGGTGACCTTGAGCCCGCGCACGGTGCGCCCGAGGCCGGCCTCGTCGCGCTCGGGGGAGGCGAGGCCGCCGCCGAGGTGGACCTGGAAGCCGGGCACCTGCTCGCCGTCGACGGTGAGCAGCTGGCCCTTGAGCCCGATGTCGGCGACCTGGACGCGGGCGCACGAGTTGGGGCAGCCGTTGACGTGCAGGCTGATCGGGGTGTCCAGCGCCGGTGTGACGTCGGCGAGCCGCTGCTCGAGCTCGGTGATGGCGGTGGCCGCGGCCGCCTTGGTCTCGACGATGGCGAGCTTGCAGAACTCGATCCCGGTGCAGGCGATGGTGTTGCGCCGGAACGGGCTGGGGGAGACGGAGAGCCCCAGGGTCTCGAGGCCGCTGACCAGCGCGTCGAGCCGGTCGGGCGCGACGTCGAGAACGACCAGCTTCTGATGCGGTGTGAAGCGCACGCGACCACTGCCCGCGGTCTCCATCAGGTCGGCCAGGCCGGCGAGCAGCTCACCGCTGACGCGCCCCACGGTCGGTGCGGCGCCGACGTAGTGGTTGCCGTCCTTCTGGAGGTGCACGCCGACGTGGTCGCCCGGGGTGGTGGCGCGGGCCGGGGCCGGTCCGTCGGGCAGGGCGAAGCCCAGGTACTCCTCCTCGAGCACCCGCCGGAACTCGGCCGGGCCCCACTCGGCGAGGAGGAACTTCAGGCGGGCCTTGGCGCGCAGCCGCCGGTAGCCGTAGTCGCGGAAGATGCGCACGACCCCGTGCCAGACCTCGGCCGCGTGCTCCTCGGGGACGAAGGTGCCCAGCCGCTCGGCGAGGCGCGGGGCGGTCGAGAGACCACCGCCGACCCACAGGTCGTAGCCGGGCCCGAGCGTCGGGTGCACGACACCGACCAGGGAGACGTCGTTGATCTCGTGCACGACGTCGAGGCTGGGGTGGCCGGTGACGGCCGTCTTGAACTTGCGGGGGAGGTTCGCCAGCTCGGGGTCACCGATGAACCGCTCGACGATCTCGTCGACGACGGGGGTGGGGTCGACGATCTCGTCGGCGGCGATGCCGGCGAGCGGGCTGCCCATGACCACCCGCGGGGTGTCGCCGCAGGCCTCGGTGGTCTGGAGGCCGACGGCCTCCAGGCGACGCCAGATCTCGGGCACGTCCTCGATGCGGATCCAGTGGTACTGCAGGTTCTGGCGGTCGCTGATGTCGGCGGTGCCGCGCGCGAACTCGGTGGAGATCTGCGCCAGGACGCGCAGCTGCTCCAGGGTCAGGGCACCCCCGTCGATGCGCGCCCGCAGCATGAAGTACTCGTCGGCGAGCTCGGTGTCGTCGAGCTGGGCGGTGCGGCCGCCGTCGATGCCGGGCCGGCGCTGGGTGTACAGGCCCCACCAGCGGAACCGGCCGCTGAGGTCCTGGGGCGGGATGGATCCGAAACCTTCCTTGGAGTACACCTGCTCGATGCGGGCGCGGACGGAGAGGCCGCCCTCCTCCTGCTTCCACTCCTCGTTGGCGTTGAGGGGGGCGGTGCCGTCGACGGCCCACTGACCGTTGGACCGGCCGGCGCGCGGGGGCCGCAGGGCTCGCGTCGTGGAGTCGGTCATCGTCATCGGGGGTTCCTCAGGGCTCGGAAAGAGTTACGTTGCGTCATGCAATGTATAACGCACGGTTATTTCAGTCGCGGCGGTCCAGTAGGTGGAACGGCGTCGGGCGAAGGGGGTCCGGCCGTCCTCGCGTGATCGCTGCACGGCTGACGGCATCCCCGCCGAGGGCCTATCATCGAACACATGTTCGATGATGCGGGAGCGGCCGGCGAGCCGCCCCTGCGCGCCCCCACCCCGGCGGCCCCGGTCCGGCAGCGGTCGGGGGCCGGGGCCACCGGAGCGGGCGGGCCCCCGGGGTGGCCGCAGGGCGTGCCGCCGCCGGGCGAGCGGGGCTGGCAGCACCGGGCGGTGGCGTGGCTGCTCGACCACTGCCCACCCGACTACCGGCTCTACCCGTCCTGGCGCCGGCATCCGGTGGCCCTGGCCTGGCTGGCGGTGAACCACCTCGACGCCCAGCTCGAGGCGATGCGCTCGTCCTACCGTGAGGTGCGGGTGGCGTTGGTCGACGACATCGGGCCCGAGGGTGTCACCCAGGTGTTGGCCGACCTCGAGTGCGAGGGCGTGCGCCTCGTGGCGGCTCGCCGCGCGGCCGGGTTGCTGCTCGACGCCCTGCGCGGGCTCGAGTTCGTCCCCCGACTCTGAGGGAGGGTGTCCCTGTTCGACCACCGAGGGCACTCGACCAGACCGTCCGGACCTGGAGCAGAGGTGCGACAGGCCTCGAGGCCGCGTCGCATCGTTCGGACAGGGCTACCCCTCGTTCGCACCCAATCGCAGGCACCATGCGGATGGTTCGCCATCGGCCGCGGTGCTTGCACAATGCTAGCATGACGGCATGAGCACTCTCTACATCCGGGATGTCTCCGACGATGTGGCGCGCATCCTGAAGCAACGCGCGGCCCAGGAGGGCACCTCGTTGTCCGCGTACGTCGCCAAGGAGCTGACCAAGATCGCCTTGCGCCCGACCAACGACCAGATCACGGCCCGGTTGCGTCAGCGGGACCGTACCGCCGGCCCCACCGCACAAGAGGTCCTCGAGGCGGTCGCGGCTGAACGCCGATGATCGTCGTCGACGCCTCGGCCATGGTCGAGGCCCTGGTCGGAACAGATGTCGATTCCCACCTCCTGGACCTGCTCGGCGGCGACCTCGCCGCACCACACCTGCTCGACATCGAAGTGCTCTCGGTCCTGCGCGGGCTGGAACGCGGGAGGAAGCTGACCCCGACCATGGCAGAGCAGGCTCGTGATGACTACTTCTCCTTCACGCTCAGCCGGCACGAGGCGTCACCTCTCGCGGAGCGGATCTGGACGTTGCGGCATCAGTTCACCAGCTACGACGCGGCCTACCTGGCGCTCGCCGAGGCCCTCCAGATCCCGCTGGTCACCTGCGACGCCAAGCTCGCAACGTCCGGCCACCTCGCCACGGTCCTCGTGACCAGTACGCGGACGGAGCGGACCTAGCCCTCGGCCGCCTGATGACGGCGCGATGCGGGGGTCGCGGGACGCCAGCATCCTCCGCGGCGGGGACCCGAATGCCCGATCGGGGCTCAGCCAGAATGCAGTAACGGGAGTCTCCCAACCGCCGCAGAAGCCCGACCGCCCCGATCTCATGGGATGAGCGTGACACAGGGCCGTCGACACGAGCACCGCTATGGACCCTCGCGACGGACTGCCCCACTTCGCCGCCAGACGGTCGCCGGCCGGACGTGCAGCACTCCGCCGCGACGCGGCTGTTCTTGCGTGAGAGTGCATCCCCGCGCTCAGGCGCGGAGTCGGCTCGGATGGACGAGAGCCAGGCGGCTGGGCTCAGCGGTTGTGGATTGCGTGAGCCAGGTCCGCCGGCTCGTGGCCGACGATGTCGCGGATCACGTCTGGTTTCAGGCGGAAGTACGCGTGCACGACGACGTTGCGTAGACGGCGATGGATGCCCACGGAACCTCAGACATGCAATCTCGGGCGTCGCGACCATCCAGTCTTCAAGCGTCGTCGACATACGGTGGGTCACCAGCTGAGCGAGGACCCTCGGACTGGTCTGCACCGTAAGCTAGCGGCGCCGCGGACGTGCGCCGACCTCGTCCGCTTGGGTCAGGGAGTCACTGCCGGGGACCGCACTTTCGGAGGTGCATGCTCGGCCGACGTGGCCCCGTCGGCAATGGTGCCCGGGCAGCAGCCACCGGGGCGGGGGCCTCCCGACGTCACGAGTCCGTCGCCACGCACCTCGGCGAACCGACTGCCGGCCAGGGCGTCAGTCCTCGATGGCTTGGTAGACGACCGCGCGGAAGTCGGCCTCGGGCAGGTCGAAGCCGACCATGTGCTGCGTCATGAGCACCCCGACGATCTCCTCCACCGGATCGACCCAGAAGTAGGTCTTGGCCGCACCGGACCAGCCGAACTCGCCGACAGAGCCCGCCAGTGCGGTCTGGCCGATGTCCATGGCGACGCGGGAGCCGAGGCCGAACCCGTACCCGGGCGCTGCAACGCCGCCGAGGGTGTACGGCAGCAGCGTCGGCGCGAGGTGGTTCGTGTGCATCAGCTCGAGCGTCTTGCGGCCGAGGATGCGGGTGCCGTCCTCGGCCTTGCCCGTGAGCAGCATGTTCGCGAACCGCAGGTAGTCCGGACCGGTGCCGAACAGGCCGTGGCCACCGCGCTGGAAGACGTCCGGGGTGTCGCTCGGGTACGTCGCGTCCACGTCCCGGCGGCCGAGGTCGCCGGTGGCGAAGGCGATCGCGAGCTTGGTGAACGTCATGTCCTGGCCGACGATGTCCGGGAGGCCGTACATGGCGGCAAGACGGCCACGCTCCGACTCCGGCACGCCGAAACCCGTGTCCGTCATACCGAGCGGCCCGAACAGGCGCTCCGAGAGGAACTCCCCGAGCTTCTGGCCCGAGATCACCTCGATCAGACGGGCTGCGACGTCGATGCCCACGCTGTAGTGCCAACGTGTCCCGGGCGCGAAGGCCAGCGGAAGCGTGGCGACCTCGTCGACGAACTGCTCGAGGGTACGCGTCGGGTCGTTGCCGATCCGCTTCTGGCGGTATTGCTCCGCGACCGGGAAGTCCTCGAGGAAGTCGTAGGTGAGCCCACTGGTGTGGCTCATCAGGTCGCGGACCTGCATCGGGCGTAGCAGCGACTGGTCCTCGAGCGTCCCGTCCGGGCCGGCGATCTTCGTCGCCGCGAAGGCCGGGATCCACTTGGCGACCGGGTCGACGAGCTGGAACTTCCCCTCTTCGAACAGGGTCATCAGGGCGGTGCAGATGATCGGCTTGGTCATCGAGTAGAGGCGGTAGATCGTGTCCTCCGCCACGGGCACGCCGGCCTCGCGGTCCTGCCAACCGAGGCACTCGGAGTGGACGAGCCGACCGCGGCGCGACACCAACGTCGTGAAGCCGGCGTAGCCGCCCTGGTCGACGTACTTCTGCAGCGCGGGCGCGATGAGCTCGAGGCGGTCGGCGCTCATCCCCACCGAATCGGGGGACGTGAGCCGCGGTTCGACCTGGGCCATCGTGGATCTCCTTTGATCGGGACTGGTGCCGAACGTACGCGTGCCCCCTGCCGGGCCAGGGTGCGCAGCGCTGGTGAGGGTTCACGAGAAGGATCACGCGGTGGCCGCACCCCGTCCACCACCGACACACGTGACAGCGACGAACCCAGCGATCACGCTGCACCACTATGCGGGGCTCTCAACTGAGTTCGGCCGGCTCGCAAGACCTGACCAAGCGCCGAGATGCGTCCGTCCGCCGCCAGTCGACCCTGCTCCGGCACCACATGACGCTGCCGGTGTCAGCGGTTGCGTATGGCGGTGGCCAAGTCGGTGAGCTGATGATCCACGATGTCCCGGAATGCAGGTGCGGCGCGTAGTCCAGACAGCGCTCGATGGCGCCCAGGACGTCGGCGAACCGCTCGTCCTCGGAGCGGCTCACACCGCCACCGCGTCGGCAAGGGCGCTGGCGGAGACCTCATCACGCAGCAGCGAGCTCGCTACGACATCGACCCGGTTCCGGAGGAGCTCGGTCAGTTCCTCGGCAATGCCGGACACGCGCAGGAGTTCGTTGCCGCCACCAGGTGTCAGATCGACCAGCAGGTCAATGTCGCTCTCCGGCGTGGCGTCGCCGCGGGCAACAGAACCGAACAGGCGAGCGTTCGTCGCTCCGTACCGACCAAGGATCTCCTCGAGCGCGCGACGATGACTGGCGATCGCTGCACGCAACGACTCGCTCTGCCTGGTCGCGGTCCTCGTGCAACCAGCGTACGGGCCGAACTGCACGGTGTCGGTGGAGTCCTGCCCACCGCAGAGCTACTCGCCGGCATCACCGGACCAAGACCGAACCGGAAGAAGCTGTACTCCGTGCGCCTCAGCGCAGAAGAAAAGCCGCAGTCCAGCGCGTCGCCGCCACCACGCCCCTCCCCGCCTCAACCCTCGTCCGCTCCTGGATCCTCGAACGACTCGACCGCGAACGCCCCGCCTGACGTAGCCCTGTCGGCCGCGAATGACGCAGGGGAGCGTCCGCTCATGTCGGTGTCGGCGCTGGGTTCTCTCACGGTGGCAGCGCGTTCACCTGGCGCCCTCGAAGGGGTGGATCTCGCCGAGAACAGCGCCTCGCTCGCCATTGACGACCACTCGTGGTGATCGACGTCCGCTCGAGACGAGGACGACCCGGCCATGCCAAGGCACCCGGACCGTCCGGTCATCGACGGTGACGGACTCGACGTCGGCGCTGGTCCGCAGGCCGACGTGGCGTATCCAGCGACCGCTCCACGGACACGGGTCCGACCTGCCCCGACTGTCATGGACTCCGCCGCTGTCCTCGATGAGGACCAGCCCGGGATCAATGCCGGAACCCTTGGCCCAGGGCAGACCGAGGTGGCCCGGTAGCCGGGCGGGGCGAGGGGTGAGCAGGTCATCGTCAGCAGAGTCACTGCCGCCGCCGAGCAGATGCCAGCTCGTGCGCCGCCTGGCCAGGACCCAGGTCTCGGACAGGACGCAACCCACCCCTCGTCTGGCGAACCGGGTGACCGCTACGTCGCCCGCGACGTCGACGGCCATCGCAGCGAACCGACGCCGCCGGCTCAGGCGCACCACGGGCTCCAGGTGCTCGCACTGGATCAACCGGACGCTCTCGGCGAGCGCGTCATAGGTCACGCCCACATGCTAGGAGAATCTCGACGTGGCAACCCTCGCTCTCCGGCGCGACGTGCGAGGGCGTGCGCCTCGTGGCGGCTCGCCGCGCGGCCGGGTTGCTGCTCGACGCCCTGCGCGGGCTGGAGTTCGTGCCGCGGCTCTGAGGGGCCGGCCGGGTCAGCCGGCCACCCGGAGGTCGCGCCACGACCCCACGTCGGCCTGGCCGTGGCCGTCGCCCCCGGCCGCGAGCACGGTGCCGTCGGCGCGCACCCCGAGGGTGTGGGTGGCGCCGGCCGCGACCGCCACGACGTCGCGCCATCCCGCCACCGCGCACTGGCCGTGGGTGTCGTCACCCACCGCCAGCACCCGCCCGGCGGCCGTCAGCCCCACGGTGTGGTGGCTGCCGGCGGCCACGGCCACCACCTCGCGCCATCCGCCGACCGCGCAGGCATCCGCGACGGCCGCCGGCCCCGGGCGCCGCGGGCCGGTGGCCAGGACGGTGCCGTCGGCGCGCAGCCCGACGGTGTGCACGGAGCCGGCGGCGACGTCGCGCAGGCCGCGCCAGCCCGCGACCCGGCCCTGGCCGCGGCGGTCGACACCGACGGCCCGGGCCGTCCCGTCGGCCAGCACCGCCACCGAGTGCCAGTCGCCGCACGCCACCGCCACCACCTCCCGCCAGGCACCGACGTCGCAGGCCCCCTCCGCCGCGCGGCCGGCCGCCACGACGGTGCCGTCGGACCGCAGCCCGAGGGTCCGCCGCCAGCCCGCCGCCACGGCCACCACGTCGTGCCAGCCGGCGACGTCGCACTGGCCGTCGCCGTCCCACCCGGTGGCGAGCACCGTTCCGCCGGAGCGCAGCCCGACCGTGTGGGAGCGACCGGTGTTGGCGGCCACGTGCACGTCCCCGGCCGCCACCGCGGTGACCCCCGACCATCCGCCGACCCGTCCCTCACCGGCCGCGACGGCCCCGGCGACCAGCACCGTCCCGTCGGCCCGCAGACCGACCGAGTGCCTCCGCCCCGCCGCCACCGGCGTCGTCCCGACCCGCACACCGCCTCCTCGCGCGCCAGCCTAGGGGCGGGCGGGCTCGGTGCGGGGCGTCCCACCACCGGGGCCGCCGGGTAGCGGCGGCGTGGGCATCCGGTGAGGACGTGGTGGAGGGCACCTTCGTCCCTGCGGGTGCACCCGGGCCGAGCACCTAGACTCGTGGGGTTCGACCGGACCCGAGAACGAGGAGGTAGGCCGCGGTGAGCCTGCTGGAACGGATCGAAGGTCCCCGCGACCTCAAGGCCCTCCCGGCGGCGCAGCTGCCCGCCCTCGCCGACGAGATCCGTGCCTTCCTGGTCGACCAGGTCTCCCGCACCGGAGGCCACCTCGGGCCCAACCTCGGCGTCGTCGAGCTCACCATCGCCCTGCACCGGGTCTTCGACAGCCCCACCGACACCGTGGTCTTCGACACCGGCCACCAGTCCTACGTGCACAAGCTCCTCACCGGCCGCCGCGACTTCTCGGCGCTGCGCAAGCAGGGCGGGATGTCGGGCTACCCCAGCCGCGCCGAGTCGCCCCACGACGTCGTCGAGAACTCGCACGCCTCCACGTCCCTGTCCTGGGCCCACGGCATCGCCGCCGGCCGGGTCGTGCGCGGCGAACGCAACCGGCACACCGTCGCGGTCATCGGCGACGGTGCCCTCACCGGCGGGATGGCGTGGGAGGCCATCAACAACATCGCCGCCGAGGACGACCTGCCGCTGGTGCTCGTGGTCAACGACAACGAGCGTTCCTACGCCCCCACCCGCGGGGGCCTGGCCGACCACCTCGCCACCTTGCGCACCACCCGCGGCTACGAGCGCTTCCTCGACTGGGGCAAGCGCAACGTCTCGCGCACGCCCGTCGTCGGCGGCGCCATGTACGAGACGCTGCACGGGGTCAAGAAGGGCATCAAGGACATCGTCGCCCCGCAGGGGATGTTCGAGGACCTCGGGCTGAAGTACATCGGCCCGGTCGACGGCCACGACGAGCCCGCCCTCGAGGCCGCGCTGCGCAAGGCGCGCGCTTTCGGCGGCCCGGTGCTGGTGCACGTCATCACCCAGAAGGGCCGCGGCTACGACCCGGCCATCACCGACGAGGCCGACCAGTTCCATGCCGTCGGGGTCATCAACCCCGAGACCGGCCTGCCGCTCGAGATCGCCGGGCGCAGCTGGACCGACGAGTTCGCCGACACCATGGTCGAGCTCGGCGAGGAGCGCCGCGACGTCGTCGCCATCACCGCCGCGATGATGATGCCGGTCGGGCTCCAGCCGTTCTGCGACCGCTTCCCCGAGCGCACCTTCGACGTCGGCATCGCCGAACAGCACGCGATGACGATGGCCGCCGGCCTGGCGTTCTCGGGCCTGCACCCGGTGGTCGCGGTCTACGCCACCTTCCTCAACCGGGCCTTCGACCAGCTGCTCATGGACTGCGCACTGCACCGGGCGGGCGTCACCGTCGTGCTCGACCGCTCCGGGGTCACCGGCCCTGACGGCGCGTCGCACCACGGCATGTGGGACATGACCATCAGCGGGGTCGTGCCCGGGCTGCACCTGGCCGCGCCGCGCGACGGCCAGCAGGTGGCGCGGGCGGTGCGTGCCGCCGTCGCCATCGATGACGCTCCCTCGGTCGTCCGCTTCCCCAAGGGCACCGTCGCCGAGCCCATCGAGGCCGTGCGCACCGTCGGCGGGGTCGACGTGCTCGCCGAGCCCGATGCCGACGCCGTCGACGTCCTGCTGGTCGGGGTCGGCTCGATGGCGGCCACCGCACTGACCGCCGCCGAGAAGCTGGCCGCCGAGGGGCACCGCGTCCGTGTCGTCGACCCGGTGTGGGCGCTGCCGGTGCCCGACGAGGTCGTCACGCTGGCCCGGGCGGCCGGCCGGGTCGCCGTGGTCGAGGACAACGTCGTGGTCGGCGGCATCGGCTCGCAGGTGACCCAGGCGTTGCGTGACGCCGGGCTCGACCAGCCCGTCGACGTCTTCGGGCTGCCCAAGCGCTTCCTCGAGCACGCCTCGCGGGGGCAGGTGCTCGACGCGGTCGAGCTCACCCCCGACGCCGTCGCGACCCGGCTGCGCGAGCGCCTCGCCTGACGCCATGGAGCCTTCCGACGGTCCCGACGAGGTGCGTGCGGAGGTACGTGCGGCCTACGACGCCATCGCCGAGGACTACGCGGCGACCTACCCCGGCACCGAGCCCGAGGCGCGCCTCGACCTCGCCATGGTCGAGGACTTCGCCGACCGCGTGCTCGAGGGCGGCGGCGCCCGGGTGCTCGACGCCGGCTGCGGCACCGGCCGGATGGCGCGCTTCCTGGCCGACCGCGGCTGCTCGGTCGTCGGCGTCGACATCTCGCCCGGGATGCTGGCGATGGCCCGGCGCGACCATCCGGACCTCGAGGTGCACGAGGCGTCGCTGACCGCCCTGCCCTTCGCCGACGCGTCCTTCGACGGGGTGCTGCTCTGGTACTCCGTCATCCATCTGCCCGACCACGAGCTGGGGCTCGCCCTGGCCGAGGTCGCCCGCGTGGTGCGGCCCGGCGGTCACGTGCTGGTGGCGTCGCAGAAGGGCGACGGTCCGGTCGACGTCGGCGCCCGTCTGCGCGAGCGCGGGCACGACGTGGTGCTGACCCGCTACCACCGTGGGCCCCGCGACCTGATGACGGCGCTGGCCGCGGTCGGGCTCGGGCGCCGGGCCCGGATGATCCGCGAGGCCGTCGGGCGGGAGCAGGAGGGGCAGGTCGTCGTCCTCGCCCGCCGCGCCTGACCGAGCGACGCGAACCCGCGAGGACGCCGCTCAGGCAGGCGCCGGGTGGGTGGCCGGCGGAGTGAGGGCGACGACGCGGTCCCACTCCGAGCCGGCGAACGCGATCGCCGCGGCGGGGAAGAGCCCGTTCTCCTCACGGTCGATGTGCACCCGCAGGGCTCGCTCGAAGGCCGGCATCGTCGCCGTCCGGCCCTGCCCGATCTCGGCGAGCATCGCGTCGAGCGTCTCGTGCTCGGCGCACAGGGAGCGCACGTGCTCGGTGAACTCGGGGTCCTCGGCCAGGACGGTGAACATCCCGGCCTCCTCGGCGGAGGTGTGCGGCTGCAGGAGGTGCTGCAACCGCCCGACCGCGCGCGAGGTCACCTGGGCATCGGCACCGGCGCAGGCTCGCCGGAGGTCACCGCAGGCGTTGATGATGTCGACGTGTTCGGCCATGAACCGGCCGACCACCGTCACGCTCTCGCATCCGCAGTACGAGCACATCGACGTCCTCCGTCCGGTTCGGGCGCGAGTGTTCCGCAGGCGCCACGCCGCGGGCGCCTCCGTGAGGGAGGTGACCGTCACCGCACCCGCGCCCTCGGCGCCGGTACTCTTCTCCAGCAATACTGTGGAAAATACTCCTGCGCTGGGCGCGGCACCAACTCCGCCCTCCGCGGGGACCCGGGTCACGCTGATGGCGCGGAAGTCCGCTCGTGATCGAGATGTATCCCCGCCAGCGACAAGTTTCCGCGTCCTCACTGTGACGACGCGGAAGCTCGCGCTCATCACGAGACCCGGATGTCTCCGGGCGTCCGGCGAACCGCTCAGGCGGGGAAGACGCCGCTGGAGAGGTAGCGGTCGCCGCGGTCGCAGACGATGAAGACGATCGTCGCCCCCTCGACCTCCTGGGCCACCTGCAGGGCGGTCCAGCAGGCGCCGGCCGCGGAGATCCCCCCGAAGATGCCCTCCTCGCGGGCCAGCCGGCGGGCGGTCTCCTCGGCGTCGGCCTGGGTGACCTCCACGGTCCGGTCCACCGCCGAGGGGTCGAAGATCCTCGGCACGTACTCCGGTGGCCAGGCGCGGATCCCGGAGATCTTGGAACCCTCGGCGGGCTGCGCGCCGACGACCTGGATGCCGGGGTTGCGCGACTTCAGGAAGTGCGAGACCCCGGTGATCGTGCCGGTGGTGCCCATCGCGGACACGAAGTGCGTGATGCGCCCGTCGGTCTGGCGCCACAGCTCCGGGCCGGTCCCGGTCTCGTGGGCGCGCGGGTTGTCCGGGTTGCCGAACTGGTCCAGGACCCGGCCGCGGCCCTCCTGCTCCATCCGCGTCACGACGTCGCGGGCCTCCTCCATGCCGCCGCCGGACGGGGTCAGCACCAGCTCGGCGCCGTACGCCTTCATGGTCTGGATCCGCTCGATGGACGCGTCCTCGGGCATCACGATGACCAGCCGGTAGCCGCTGATGGCCGCCGCCATCGCCAGGCCGATCCCGGTGTTGCCCGACGTGGCCTCCAGCAGGGTGTCGCCGGGCGCGATCTCCCCGCGCGCCTCCGCGCCGCGGATCATGCTGATGGCCGGGCGGTCCTTGACCGAGCCGGCCGGGTTGTTCCCCTCGAGCTTGGCGAGGAGCACGTTGCCGCGGCGGTCGTTCTCCGAACCCGGCAGGCGCTGCAGACGGACGAGCGGCGTGTCGCCGATGACGTCCTCCATCGTGGGGTACGCGGGGGGTTCGCTCACGGCGCGAGTCTACGGGGGTGGCCGGCCGACGCCTCACATCCCCATGCCGCCGTCGACCGGGAGCCCGATGCCGGTGACGAAGCGCGAGGCGTCGGACGCGAGGAACACCACCGCGTCGGCCATGTCCTCCACCGTCCCGAGCCGTCCGGCCGGCGTGAGGTCGACGACCGCGCCGACGGCGGCCTCGGGCGAGGCGAACAGCCCCAGCTCGGCCACGTCGTTCGCCAGGCCCGCACCCATCGCCGTCGGGACGAGCCCGGGGTAGATGCAGTTGACGCGCACGCCGTAGCCGAGCTTGCCCGCCTCGGTGGCCGCGACGCGGGTGAGCCGGTCGACGGCCGACTTGGTGGCCGAGTAGACCGCGATCCCGGGGAAGGCGATGGTGGCGGCCACCGACGAGACGCTGATGATGCTGCCGCCCCGGCCCGCGGCCCCGCCCGGGCGCATCGTGCGCAGCCCGTGCTTGAGCCCCAGGGTCGTGCCGAGGATGTTCACCCGCAGCATCCGCTCGATGTCGGCCACCTCGACCTCGGTGACCAGGCTGGTGATCTCGATGCCGGCGTTGTTGACCAGGATGTCGAGGCCGCCCAGCCGCTCGACGGTGGCGGCCACCGCGGCCTCCCACGAGGACTCGTCGGTGACGTCCAGGCGGACGAAGCCGTGGCCCTCGCCGAGCGCGGCGGCGGTGTCGGCCCCTGCGTCCTGCAGGTCCCCGACCATGACGCGGGCGCCCGCGGCGGCCAGGGCCTTGGCCATGCCCTCCCCGAGCCCCTGGGCTCCTCCGGTGACGAGGGCGGTGCGCCCGGACAGGTCGTACGACGTCATGGCTCGGCTCCTTCGCCGGACGGGGTGGGCGCGGCGGTGCGCCCACGCCGAGTGTCCTGCGGGCGCGACGGTGCTGTCCAGGGTCGAGGGGCCCGGCGTCGGTACCGGCGACGGGGTGCGCCGACGGCGAACACACTGGACTCGGTGGGGCGGCGGCCGGTTGGGTGGAGGGGTGCGGATGCTGGTGCTCGGCGGGACGGCGTGGCTCGGTGGGGTGGTGGCCGAGGAGGCCCTGCGCCGGGGGCACGAGGTCACGTGCCTCGCCCGCGGGTCGGCAGCGGCGCCCGCGCGCGCGAGCTTCGTCGCGGCCGACCGCGACCTGGACGACGGGCTGGCGCCGGTGGCCGGCACCCGGTGGGACGCCGTCGTCGACGTGTCGCGCCAGCCCGGCCAGGTACGTCGCGCGGTCCGTGACCTCGACACCGGCCACTGGATGTTCGTCTCGACCGCCAACGTCTACGCCACCTTCGGCGCGCTCGAGCAGACCGAGGAGGCCCCCCGCCGCGCCCCGCTCGCCGGCGACGTCCTGCCCGACATGGAGCGTTACGGCGAGGCCAAGGTCGCCTGTGAGGACGCCGTGCTGGCGGCCCCCGCGACCGCCACGGTGGCACGCTCGGGCCTCATCGGCGGCCCGGGCGACGACTCGGGCCGCACCGGCTACTGGCCCTGGCGCTTCGCGCATCCGGTGGGAGAGCGGGTCGTCGTGCCGGGCGACCTCGACTTCCCGTGCGCCCTGGTCGACGTGCGCGACCTCGCCGCCTTCCTGGTCACCGCGGCCGAGCGCCGTCTCGACGGGGTCGTCAACGTGACCGGTCCGACCGTGCGACTGGGCGAGGTGCTCGACGCCGCCGCCCGCGTGGCCGGGTCGGCCGCCCGGCCGCTGCCCGTCGCCGCCCAGCGGCTGCGCGAGCTCGGGGTCGGCGCCTGGATGGGGCCGGCGTCCCTGCCGCTGTGGATCGACGACCCCGGCTGGCGGGGCTTCGCCACCCTCGACACCACGCGGGCCCGGGCTGCGGGGCTGGTGACCCGTCCCCTCAAGGAGACCTTGCACGACGCCCTCGCCTGGGAGGAGGGGAGCCGCAGCTCGCCGCGCCGGGCCGGGCTCACCGACGACGAGGAGCGTCGGGTCCTCGACGCCCTCAGCCGCGACGAGGGCTCGGCCGGGTGAGGATCTCGACGCCGTCCTCCGTGATGGCGACCGTGTGCTCGCTGTGGGCGGTGCGCCCGCCGGTGGCGCTGCGCAGCGTCCAGCCGTCGTCGTCGGTGACGAGGCGGTCGGTGTCGGCCATCACCCAGGGCTCGAGGGCCAGCAGCAGCCCCGGCCGCAGCCGGTAGCCGCGCCCGGGCCGGCCGCTGTTGGCCACGTGCGGGTCCTGGTGCATCGTCGAGCCGACCCCGTGGCCACCGAACTGGGTGTTGACCCGGTACCCCGCCGCCGTCAGCGTCGTCCCGATGGCATGCGACACGTCGCCGAGGTACGCGCCGGGGCCGGCCGCCGCGATGCCGGCGGTCAGCGCCCGCTCGGTGGCGTCGATGAGGGCGGCATCCTGCGGGCTCGGCGAGCCACCCACGACGAAGCTGATGGCCGAGTCGGCCACCACGCCGTTCAACGAGACGGCCAGGTCGAGGCTCAGCAGGTCACCGTCCAGCAGGCGGCGCGCGTGGGGGAGCCCGTGCAGCACGGCGTCGTTGACCGAGGTGCAGATGTAGTGACCGAAGGGACCGCGCCCGAACGACGGCGCGTAGTCGACGTAGCAGGACACCGCGCCGGCATCCAGGATCATCTCCCGCGCCCAGCGGTCGATCTCGAGCAGGTCGGTGCCGGCGACCGCCCGCCCGCGCAGGTCCTGGAGGATGTCGGCCACGAGGGCACCCGTCCGGCGGCCACGCTCGACCTCGGCCGGGCTGAGGATCTCGATCATGCAGGCACCATCTCACGGCGCCGGTGCGCTGACCTCAGCCGGTCTCGCCGTGGGGGATCGGTGTCGTGATGGGGGCGCGGTGGCCCTCGCCCAGGCCGGCCACGAGGACGTCGACGAGGGCCGGCACCTCGTCGGGATCGACCCGGGTGGTGGCGACACAGAGGTTGTCGCGCCAGACCGACAGCACCACCACGCCCGCCTCGTGGTGCCACGTGGCGCGCAACGCCCGGCCCTCACCGCGGACGTCGGGGACGACGGCGGTGCGACCCACGGGGACGGTTCGCGCCATACCCGAGTGTGCCTCCGTCGTGCGCCGGCTGTCGAGCGCCGGCCCTACGGTGCGGTCCCGCCCGAGCCCTGCGGGTCGTGCACGAACGCCGAGGCGTACGACGTCTCGCCCACCGCGATGGAGTACTCGGAGTAGTAGTCGCTGATGCCGCGGCGCTGCGCCTCGCGGTGGCGCGGGTGGTCGCGCCAGCCCCGGTGGGACTGCGGGTCGGCGAAGGTGACGATGGTCGCGCGCTCCCCGTCATCGGCGACGAAGGTCTTGGTCTCGAGGAAACCCGGCATCGACCGCGCGAGCTCGGCCACCACGGCGAGCTCGTCGCGGTAGGCGCCCTCGTGCTCGGCCCGCAGCCGGTTGCGGAAGACCGTGACCACCTGGCCGACCAGCGGCCGCTCGACCTCACCCACGGGCACTCCCTCCTGCTCGGCTGTCGCGGAACGGCGTTGCCCGGTCGGCGACGCCCTGCGGACGCTACCGGCGGGGGTCGGGCCCGTCCAGCACTCGGCGCTGCGACCAACCGGTGACGAAGGCGTCGGCGATGCGGCGGTGGGTGCGGTCGTTGGGGTGGAAGAAGTCGCCGGCCAGGCCGGTGAGGATCCGCACCCCGGTCGTGTGCTCCTCGACGGGCGCGAGCAGCAGGTCGGGGCGCTCGGCCACCACCTCGCACACGACCCGTGAGAGCTCCGCGGCCGCGGGCACCCGCGGCCCCCAACGGAACTCCGGGACGTCGCCCACGACCGATCCGGGCGGCAGCTGCGCGACGAGCGTGCGCAGGTCGGCCCGGAAGCGCTCGGGGTCGCTACGCCCCGCGTCGTTGGAGCCGATGCAGAGGGTGACCAGGATGGCGTCGGCGGGCAGCGGGAGCTGGTCCCGCAGCACGTCGGCCACCCGCGCCCCGTAGACCGCGCGGTTGTCGACGGCCACCGTCGTGCCCCAGGTCGCCTCGACGTGGCCGACGAACAGGGCCAGCCACGAGCGTGAGGCCCGCGTGGTGCCGGTGCCGACTGTCAGCGAGTCACCGAGGGCCACCACCAGCGGGGCGCCCGGGAGCGCGCGCCGCCCCCAGTACCGACCCCACGGCGCGACCGACAGCCGCACCCGCAGGGCGCGGGCCACGAGGACCGCCAGAGGGGCAGCGGGCAGCAGCAGCCGTCGGGTCGCCATGGGTGTGGTTCGTCGCGCGGCGCGGCTCAGATGTCGCGGAAGGTCTCGATGGTCGCGCCGAGGGCGTTGAGGCGCTCGGCGAGGTCCTCGTAGCCGCGGTTGATGACGTAGACGTTGCGCAGCACCGAGGTGCCGGGCGCGGCCAGCATCGCGAGCAGCACGACCACGCCCGGGCGCAGCGCCGGAGGGCACATGACCTCGGCGGCCCGCCACTTCGGGGTGGGGCCGGTGATCATCACGCGGTGCGGGTCGAGCAGCTGCACCTGGCCGCCGATCTTGGTCAGCTCGGTGAGGTAGATGGCGCGGTTCTCGTAGACCCAGTCGTGGATCATCGTCGTGCCCTCGGCGCAGGCCGCGATGAGTGCGAAGAACGGCAGGTTGTCGATGTTGAGCCCCGGGAACGGCATCGGCGCGATCTTGTCGACCGGAGCGGTCAGCGGGCCCGGGTGGATGGTGAGGTCGACCAGGCGGGTCCGGCCGTTCTGGGCCAGGTACTCCTCGGTGAGGTCGAAGCGCAGACCCATCTCCTCGAGGGTGGCGAGCTCGATCTCGAGGAACTCGATCGGCACCCGCTCGATGGTGATCGTCGACTCGGTGACGACCGCGGCCGCGATCAGGCTCATGGCCTCGATCGGGTCCTCCGACGGGGAGTACTCGATGTCCATGTCGACCCGGCCGACGCCGGTGACGGTGAGGGTGGTGGTGCCGATGCCCTCGATGCCCACGCCGAGGCCCTGCAGGAAGAAGCACAGGTCCTGGACCATGTAGTTGGGGGAGGCGTTGCGGATGACGGTGGTGCCCTCGTAGCGGGCCGCGGCCATCAGCACGTTCTCGGTGACGGTGTCGCCGCGCTCGGTGAGCACGATGGCGCGCTTGGGGTGGCGGGTGGGGTCGACGACCGAGTCGTAGAAGCCGTGCGTCGCGGTGACGTCGAGGCCGAAGTGGCGCAGGGCCGACAGGTGCGGCTCGACGGTGCGGGTGCCGAGGTCGCAGCCGCCGGCGTAGGGCAGCTTGAAGTGGTCGTAGTCGGCCAGCAGCGGGCCGAGGAACATGATGACGGTGCGGGTGCGCCGCGCGGCGTCGACGTCGATGCCCGCGAGGTCGAGGTGGGCCGGCGGCACGACCTCGAGGTCGTTGCTGTCGGGCAGCCAGCGGACCTTGACCCCGATGGAGGTCAGCACCTCGATGATGCGGTTGACCTCCTCGATGCGCGCCAGGTTGCGCAGCGTGGTCCTGCCCTTGTTGAGCAGGCTGGCGCACAGCAGGGCGACCGCGGCGTTCTTGCTGGTCTTGACCGGGATCGAGCCGGAGAGCTTGCGGCCTCCGACGATGCGCAGGTGCTGGGGGCCGCTGTGGCCGAGGGAGACGAACTCGCTGTCGAGCTTCTCGCCGACGCGGGCCAGCATCTCGAGCGAGAGGTTCTGCTTCCCCTGCTCGATGCGCGCCACGGCGCTCTGGCTGGTGCCGAGCAGGTCGGCGAGCTCGTTCTGGGTGAGGCCCTGATGGCGCCGCGCGTCCCGGATGAGGGTGCCGATGCGGGTCAGGTAGGTGTCGCTGGTGGTCGTCACGGGACCAGCATATATCACCTGTGAGATATTGCGCCCGACCCCTCCCCGCGAACGTGTGTGAAGAACATCGGCATGCCGACGCTCTTCACACACGTTCGCGGTGGGGAGGGTCAGCGGGCCACGCTGGCGACGCCGTGGGGCAGCAGCCGCCGCCCCAGGACGCGCTCGCTGGCGCCCTCGCGGTCGAGCAGCGGGATGATGCCGCCGTTCCAGAACGAGAAGCCGGCGCCGGTGATCATGGCCAGGTCGATGTCCATCGGCGCCTCCACGACGCCCTCGGCCAGCATCCGGCCGACCTCGTCGGCGATGGCGTCGAGCACCCGGACGCGCACCTCCTGGTCCGACAGTGCGACCGGCTCGGCCGGCTGCTCGCGCAGCGCCTCCACCTCCGGGTCGGGCACGGGCCGGCCGCGCTCGTCGGTCAGGTAGTACCCGCGCTTGCCGGCCGCCACGATGCGGGCCAGCGTGGGCGAGAGGTAGAAGCGGTCACCGAAGGCCCGCACCAGCGTCTCGCTGTTGTGCAGCGCGATCGCCGGGCCCACGAGGCCGACCAGGACGAACGGCGGCATCGGGGCCATCCCCGCCACCGCGCGGTCGGCGACCTCCACCGGCGTGCCGGCGTCGACGATGCGCGAGTACTCGCCCATGAAGCGGCCCAGCAGCCGGTTGACCACGAACGAGGCCGAGTCGGTGACCCGGATGCACGTCTTGCCGAGCGCGCGTCCGGTCGCGAACGCGGTGGCCAGGGACGCCTCGTCGGTGTGCTCGCCGGGGATGATCTCGAGCAGCGGCATGACCGCCACCGGGTTGAAGAAGTGGAAACCCACGACCCGTTCGGGATGCGCCAGCCCGCTCGCCATCTCGGTGATGGACAGCGACGAGGTGTTGGTGAGCAGGACGGCCTCGGGCGCGACGACGGCCTCGACCTCGGCGAAGACCTGTTGCTTGACCGACATCTCCTCGAAGACCGCCTCGATGACCAGGTCGGCGTCGGCGAAGCCCTCCTTGCTGGTCGAGCCGGTGACCAGGCGCTTGAGGAACGAGGCCTTGTCCGGGGAGACGCGGCGCTTGGCCAGCAGGGTGTCGACCTCCTGGTGCACGTAGCCGACGCCCTTGGCGACGCGCTGCTCGTCGAGGTCGGTCATCACGACCGGCACCCCGAGCCGGCGCGCGAAGAGCAGCGCCAGCTGGCTTGCCATCAGGCCCGCGCCCACGACGCCGACCTTGGTGACGGGGCGGGCCAGCGCCTTGTCGGGCGCGCCGGCGGGGCGCTTGGCGCGCTTCTGTACGAGGTCGAACGCGTAGAGGCCTGCCCGCAGCTCGTCGCCCATGATGAGGTCGCCGAGCGCCTCGTCCTCCGCGGCGAAGGCCTCGGCGCGGCCGGCCGTGCGCGCCGCGCGGACCAGCTCGACCGCGCGCAGCGGGCCGGGGGAGCGGCCGCCGGTCCGGGCCAGGACGACCGTGCGGGCCCGGTCGCACGCGGCGTCCCAGGCGTCGGCGTCGTCGCCGACGGGGCGGCGCTCGGGCGTGACCGCGCCGGTCAGCACGGCGGCGGCCCAGCGCAGCGAGTCCTCGAGGAAGTCGGCGGGCTGGAGCAGCACGTCGCCGATGCCGAGCTCGACGACCTCGCGGGCCTTGAGCATCCGGTTCTGCGACAGCGGGTTCTCGATGATGACTTTCAGCGCGGCCTCGGGCCCGACCAGCCGGGGGAGCAGCCAGCAGCCGCCCCAGCCGGGCACCAGCCCGAGGAAGGCCTCGGGGAGCGCGAACGCCCCCACGCCGCCGGACACGGTGCGGAAGTCGGCCGAGAGGGCCAGCTCGACCCCGCCGCCCATCGCCGCGCCGTTGACGAACGCGAAGGTCGGCACCGGCAGGTCGGCCAGCGTCGCGAACGCCGCGTGACCGGCGCGGGCGATCTCGAGGGCCTGCGAGCGGTCGGTGACGTACGGGACGCCGGAGAGGTCGGCGCCGACGGCGAAGACGAACGGCTTGCCGGTGACCGCGACGGCCTGGATCTCGCCCGCCTCGGCCCGGGCCCGCAGGGTGTCGAGCGTGGCCTGCAGCGCCGCGACCGACGCCGGCCCGAAGGTGCTCGGGCGGGTGTGGTCGTGCCCGTTGTCGAGGGTGACCAGGGCCAGGACACCCGCCCCGCCGGGGAGGGTGACGTCCTGGGCCGGGGCGTGGGTGACGACCTCGGCCGGCATCCGGGGGGCCTCGGTGGTGGTGCTCATGCGCGTGCGCCTTCCGTGCCGTGGTCCGCGTGGTGGGGGTTCTCCCAGATGACGGCGCCGCCCATCCCGATGCCGATGCACATCGCGGTGAGGCCGTAGCGCACCTCGGGGTGGTCCTCGAAGTGCCGGGCCAGCTGGGTCATCAGCCGCACGCCGGAGGACGCCAGCGGGTGCCCGGTGGCGATGGCGCCGCCCCAGGGGTTGACCCGCTCGTCGTCGTCGGCGATGCCGAAGTGGTCGAGGAAGGCCAGCACCTGGACGGCGAAGGCCTCGTTGAGCTCGAACAGCCCGATGTCGCCGATGGTCAGCCCGGCCTTGGCCAGGGCCTTCTCGGTGGCCGGCACCGGCCCGATGCCCATGACCTCGGGCTCCACCCCGACGAACGCGTAGGAGGTCATCCGCATCCGCACCGGCAGGCCCAGCTCGGCCGCGGCGGACTCTGAGGCCAGGATGCAGGCGGTGGCACCGTCGTTGAGACCCGCGGCGTTCCCGGCGGTGACGTTGCCGTGCGGGCGGAACGGGGTCTTGAGGGCCCCGAGCTCCTCGAGCGTGGTGCCGGGGCGGGGCGGCTCGTCGGCGGCGGCGAGCCCCCAGCCCTTCTCGACGTGGCGCGTCGCGACGGGCACCAAGTCGGGCTGGACCTTGCCTGCCTCGTAGGCGGCCGCGAGCTTGCGCTGGCTGGCCACGGCGAAGGCGTCGCTGCGGGCCTTGGTGAGCTGCGGGAAGCGGTCGTGCAGGTTCTCGGCGGTCTTGCCCATCACCAGGGCCGACTCGTCGACGACGCGCTCGGCCACGATGCGCGGGTTGGGGTCGATGCCCTCGCCCATCGGGTGCCGACCCATGTGCTCCACCCCGCCGGCCACGGCCACGTCGATGGCCCCGACGCCGATGGCGGAGGCGACGTTGGTGACGGCCGTCATCGCGCCCGCGCACATCCGGTCGACCGAGTAGCCGGGGGTCGACTTCGGCAGGCCCGACAGCAGCGCGGCCAGGCGCCCGAGGGTCAGGCCCTGGTCGCCGATCTGGGTCGTCGCGGCGATCGCGACCTCCTCGACGCGCTCCTTCGGGAGCTCGGGGTGGCGCCGCAGCAGCTCGCGGATGCACTTGATGACGAGGTCGTCGGCGCGGGTCTGGGCGTACATGCCCTTCTCGCCGGCCTTGCCGAAGGGGGTGCGGACGCCGTCGACGAAGACGACCTCCTGGAGCTCACGGGGCACGGGTGGCCTCCCTGGTCGGGTACGGGGTCGGCCCGGGTGCGCCGGGCTCACCCCGCGAGACTACTAAGCGGTCGCTTAGTGGTCGAGAGCGCCCCGCGTGAGAGCCGTCACCCGGGTCGTCGACGGGGTCGCCGAGTCTCGACTCCAGCCGTTCGGGGCGGCCGGCGGAAGGGGGAAGGGAGGCTCAGGCGTCCGGGTGGGCGTCGAAGGCGCCCACCAGCAGCGGCGCGACGATGTCGGCCTGCCAGCGCCGTACCCCCAGCGCCGCGAGCGCAGCGGTGAAGCCCTCGACGTCGCGCTGGGCCGGCGGGCTCCAGACGACGCGCCTCAGCGGGTCGGGGGAGCACACGTTCTCGACCGGGATGCTGCGCTCCTGCGAGAACGCGGTCAGGGCGGCCCGGGTGGCGGCCAGGCGCTCGGCGGCGACCGGGTCCTTGTCGGGCCAGGAGCGGGCCGGGGGCGGACCGTCGGACGGCAGGCTGCGCGGCGGCAGCTCGGTCTCGGGCAAGGCCATGGCGCGCTGCACGGCCTCGACCCACTGGCGGCCGTAGCGGGCGATGGCCCGGTGCCCCGACGGCAGGTCGGCCGTGGTGCGTGGGGTCGCCTTGGCGATGTCGACCAGCGCAGCGTCGGGCAGCACCCGGCCGACACTGGTGTCGCGCTCGCGGGCGATGGCGTCGCGGGCGTACCAGAGCTCGCGCACGATGCCGACCGCCTGGCGCGAGCGCAGGGTGTTGATGCCGGAGGTGCGCCGCCACGGGTCGACCCGCTCGGTCGGCGACCAGGTGAGCAGGGCCGCGAACTCCTGGCGGGCCCACTCGTCCTTGCCCTGGCTCGCGAGGTCGACGCCCATGAGGTTGCGCAGCTCGCCGAGAACCTCGACGTCGAGGGCGGCGTAGCGCAGCCACGGGTCGGGCAGCGGTCGGGTGGACCAGTCGACCGCGGAGTGCTCCTTGGCCAGCCGCAGCCCCAGGTAGTGCTCGACCACGGCGGCCAGCCCGACGCGGGGCAGGCCCAGGATGCGGGCGGCGAGCTCGGTGTCGAACAGCTGCCGGGGGCGCAGCCCCACCTCGGCCAGGCAGACCAGGTCCTGGGTGGCGGCGTGCAGGATCCACTCGGCGCCCCCGATGGCTTCGGCCACCGGGGTCAGGTCGGGGACGCCGATGGGGTCGATGAGGAAGGTGCCGGAGCCCTCGCGGCGCAGCTGCACCAGGTAGGCGCGCTGGCCGTAGCGGTAGCCCGAGGCCCGTTCGGCGTCGATCGCGACAGGGCCCTGGCCGGCGGCCACCGCACGGGCGACGTCGTCGAGCTCGCGTTCGGACTCGACGACGTCGGGGACACCCTCGGCCGGCTCCTGGAGCAGCACCGGTTCCGGAGCCTGCGGCTCCTGCTGGTCAGCGGGGGCGGTCTCGGATGCCGAGCTCATCGGCGCGGGCCGGGCAGCGCGACGACACCCTCGGGCAGCGGCGGCAGCCCCGCGATGGTGCAGAGCAGGTCTGACCACGCCAGCAGGTGCTCGCCGACCTCGGGCCCGAGCGGGGTCCACGAGGCGCGCAGCTCCATCTCGATGCTCGCGGGCCGGTCGGCCAGCCCGCCGAAGCTCTCGGACACCACCCGGGTGACCGTGCCGGCCCCGGCCGCGAACTCGACACCGCGGGCCTGGAGAGCGTCGGTGAGCCAGCTCCAGCCGACCTCGCCGAGCAGCGGCTCGATGGCGAACTCGGGCTCGAGCTCGGCCCGCGCGAAGGTGACGGCGCGCCACTGCCCGCCCCACGGCTCGGGGGCCGACGGGTCGTGCAGCAGCACGAAGCGGCCACTGGCCAGCTCGTCGTCGGGGTCGCGCGGGTCCAGGACCTCGGCGGTGAGCGCGACGGCGTGGGGGGCGATGCGCTGGGGGGCCGGGACCTCGGTGAGGCGCACCTCGGGCCGCACCCGGGCACGGTGCAGCTCGTCGAGCGCCTGGGTGAACTCGGGGGACTCGCGTCCCGTGAGCGTCGTGCGTGCCACGGGGGGAAATGTAAGCCGCGCCGCCCGCCCCGTGGGTGAGGCCACGCCGATCGTGACCGAGCGGACTACGCTCCGCGGGTGCTCAGCATCCTGGCCTTCGGGTCGTCCCTGGCCTGGGGCACCTCCGACTTCTTCGCCGGCCTCGCCTCGCGTCGGCGGCATCCGGTGGCCGTCGTGGGATGGACCCAGGGCCTGGCCCTGGCCGCCCTCTCCGTCCTGGTCCTGGTCCGTCACGACGCGCTCGGCTGGGCCGGCTGGGCGCCCTGGGCGGCGGCCGCCGGCGCGTCCGGGCTGGTGGGGCTGGTCTGCTTCTACACCGCCCTCTCCAGCGGGACGATGGGCGTGGTCGCCCCCATCGCCGGGCTCGGGGTGGTGGTGCCGGTGGCGCTCGGCGTGATCGCGGGCGAGCGCCCGTCGGCGATCGCCTGGGCCGGGATGACGGTGGCCGTGCTCGGCGTGGTGCTGGCCTCCGGCCCCGAGATCGCGGGCGGGCTGTCGGCGCGCCCGGTGCTGCTGGCCGTCGTCGCGGCGGTGGGCTTCGGGCTCACCCTGTACCTGCTCGACCGCGGGGCCCGGGTCTCGACCCTGATGACGCTGTGGGGGATGCGCGTCACGTCCGTCACCGTGCTGCTGGTCGTGGCCCTGGCCGTGCGGTCGGCCGGGGGTGTGCGGGCACGCGAGACCCCGGCGCTGCTCGCCATCGGATGCGGCGATCTCGCGGCCAACGCGCTGTTCGCGCTCGCCTCGTCGCGGGGCGCGGTGAGCATCGCCTCGGTGCTGGCGTCGCTCTACCCGGTGGTCACGGCCGTGCTGGCCCGCCTCGTCCTCGACGAGCGGCTGCGGCGCATCCAGCAGGTGGGCGTCGTGATGGCGGTGGGCGGCGCGGTCCTCACCGCCCTCTGACGTCCGGTTCCCGGGGGGTCGGGGCGAGCGCGGCCGGATGGAAGGATGGAGGCGTGACGACCTCGCCGACCCCGGCCGCCCCCACGACGCCGGCCGCCGACTCCCCGCTGGTACGGGCCACCCGCGGCCTGCCCGTGCCGCACACCCCGGTGTGGTTCATGCGCCAGGCGGGGCGATCCCTGCCGGAGTACCGGAAGGTCCGCGAGGGCGTGGGGATGCTCGAGTCCTGCCGCCGCCCCGACCTCGTCACCGAGATCACCCTCCAGCCGGTGCGCCGGCACGGCGTCGACGCCGCGATCTTCTTCTCCGACATCGTGGTCCCGCTGGCCGCCGTCGGCGTCGACCTCGACATCGTGCCCGGCGTCGGCCCCGTCGTGGCCCACCCGGTGCGCACCCGCGCCGACGTCGAGCGCCTCCGCGCCCTCGACCCCTCCGACGTGCCCGACATCACCGAGTCGGTGCGGATGCTGGTGGCCGAGCTGGGCCCGACCCCGCTGATCGGTTTCGCCGGGGCGCCCTTCACGCTCGCGTCCTACCTCGTCGAGGGCGGCCCGTCGAAGAACCACGAGCACACCAAGGCCCTGATGCACGGGGACCCCGAGCTGTGGCACGAGCTGTGCCGCCGGCTCGCGCAGATCGCGGGGGCCTTCCTGCGGGTCCAGGCCGAGGCCGGCGCCTCGGTGGTGCAGCTGTTCGACTCGTGGGCCGGGGTCCTCAGCCGGCGCGACTACGTGCGGTTCGTGCAGGAGCACTCGGCCACCGCCCTCGGCGCCGTCGCCGACCTCGGCGTGCCGCGCATCCACTTCGGGGTGGGCACCGGCGAGCTGCTGACCCTGATGGGGGAGGCCGGCGCCGACGTCGTCGGCGTCGACTACCGGGTCTCGCTCACCGACGCCCTCGAGCGCACCGGCGCTCGCTGGCCCCTGCAGGGCAACCTCGACCCGGCGCTGCTCTTCGCGCCGTGGAACGCCCTCGAGCGCCGGGTCCGCGAGATCGTCGAGGAGGGCCGGGCGGCGCCGGGGCACGTGTTCAACCTCGGCCACGGCGTCCTGCCCGACACCGACCCCGACGTCGTGACGCGGGTCGTCGACCTGGTGCACGAGGTGTCGCAGCGCTGAGCGACGGGCGCCCCCGGGCGGCGACCCGTCAGCCGGCGGGCGTCGTGGGGGGAACGGCCACGGGGACGACGCCGCTCCGGCGTCGCCGCCACCAGTAGCCGACCGGCACGAGCACCAGCGCGAGGGCGACGGCGAACGGGAGCAGGGCGCCGAGGAGGGTCAGCAGCACGCGCACCGAGGTCGTGAAGGCCGACCAGCCGGCGGCCAGGCCCGCGAGGAAGCCGGTGGTGTCCTCGGTGGTCACCGGCGTGGCGGCGGTGCTGAGCGACACCGAGATCGGGGCCAGCGCGACCTGGTCGTCGAGCGCGGCCAGCTGCTGCTCCATCGCCTCGAGGTCGGCCTGGCGGCGCGAGAGCTCGGCCTCGAGGGTGACGACGTCGGCGAGCTTGTCGGCCCGGCTCATCAGGGCCCGCACCCGCTCGACGCTGGCCTTCATCGTCGCCACGCGGCTGGCGGTGTCGACGTAGCGGGCGGTGACGTCGTCGGTGCTGGTGCGGCGCGAGAGCACGGAGCCGATCGTCGCCACCTGGTCGAGGGTCGCGTCGAGCCGCTCGGCCGGCACCGAGATGGTGACGGTGCCGTAGCCCGGGGCGGGGACCGGGGTCGCCGGCTCCTTCGGGAGGTCGGTGGGCGCGGGGTCGACGGACGGCCCCGGCTCGACCGGGGCCTCGGGGTCGCTCGAGACCTGCTCGGCGACCACGATGCCGCCGGCGGCCGCGGCGATGTCGCGCAGGCGGGCGGCGGCGGCCGACACGTCCTTCACGCGCAGCCCGATGTCGGCCCGGCGGGCCAGCTTGCGGTCGGCGACGTCCGGGAGGACGCTCGCGCGTTCCGCGGTGGCGCCCTTCGCGGTGCCGGCGGCCTTGTCGACCGCATCCGGCGCGGCCGCCGCGCCGGTGTCGGCCAGGTCGGCGCGGGACTGCGCCGGCGGTGCCGCCTGGCCGCCCGACGCACTCGAGGAGTCCCCGCCGGCGCCGCAGGCGGTGGCGGCCACGAGGGCGAGGGAACCGGCGAGCGCGACGCCCACGAGCCGGGACGGGCGGGACGGGTGACGGGTGAGCGGTCGCACGGTGACTCCTTCGTCAGTGGCTGGACGCCGGTGTGAGTCCGCCCACGGGCCAAAGGTTCCCGGTCGGCGGTCTCGATCGGGTCACGGGTCGGCGCCGCGCGGGTCACGGTGCGGCACCGATCCGGTCACGGCCGGCGGCCGTCCCGGCGTCGGGCGGGCGAGGAGCGCGTGAGACGCTGGGGGCATGTCCGATGCCCCCGTCGCGACGCGACCGCACGTCGTCGTCGTCGGTGGCGGCCTGGCCGGGCTGGTGGCCGCCCTCGAGGTGCTCGAGACGCGTCCCGACGCCCACGTGACCGTGCTGGAGGCCGGTGACCGCTTCGGCGGCAAGCTCCGGATGGAGCCCGTGGCCGGCCTGCGGATCGACGTCGGCGCGGAGGCCATGCTGGCCACCCGGCCCGAGGCCCTC
Organism: Nostocoides sp. Soil756; assembly: GCF_001428065.1. Classification (GTDB taxonomy): domain Bacteria; phylum Actinomycetota; class Actinomycetes; order Actinomycetales; family Dermatophilaceae; genus Phycicoccus. Next base: position 1,302,736 of record NZ_LMSE01000002.1, on the reverse strand, counting down.
GACCTGGTGCACCGCCTCGGCCTGGGCGAGGACCTGGTCACCCCCTCGACGACCTCCGCCCGGGTGTGGACCCGCGGGGCGCTGCATCCGCTGCCGACCGCGACCCTGATGGGCGTGCCGTCCGACCCCGAGCGGGCCCGCGGCGTCCTCACCGACGACGAGGTGGCCCGCGCGGCCGACGAGCAGCCCTGGCCCGGCGGCCGGCTGACCGCCGATGTGTCGGTGGGCGAGTACGTGGCCGCCCGCCTCGGCCCCGCCGTGGTCGACCGGCTGGTCGAGCCGCTGCTGGGCGGGGTCTACGCCGGGCACGCCCACCGGCTCTCGCTGCAGGCCACCATGCCCGCGCTCTGGCAACGGGCCGTCGACGGCACCTCGCTCCTGGAGGCGCCGCCGGCGCGCGCACTCGGCCCCGACGGCGCCCCCCGCCCTCCGTTCGCCGGCGTCCGGGGCGGCCTGGGGCGCATCCCCGAGGCGGCGGCCGAGGCGCTGCGGGCCCGCGGAGCACTGCTGCGCACCGGTGCCGTGGTGCGGGGCGTCGAGCGCGTGGGCGCGCGCTGGCGGGTCGTCGTGGGCTCCGCGGCCGACCCGGTGGCGGTCGACGCCGACGCCGTCGTGCTGGCCGTCCCCCCGGCACCCGCGGCGCGCCTGCTGGCCGGGGTGGCGCCCGGCGCGGCCGCCGCGCTGGCGGGGGTCGAGACGGCCTCGATGGCCGTCGTGACGCTGGCCGTCCGGCGCGATGTGGCCGAGGCCCTCGACGGCCCCACGGCACCCGATGCGGCGCGGGGCTCGGGCTTCCTGGTGCCGCCGGTCGACGGGCGCGCGATCAAGGCCGCCACCTTCAGCTTCACCAAGTGGACGTGGGTGGGCGTGCTCTCGGGGGACGTCGTGCACCTGCGCGCCTCCCTCGGCCGGGCGGGGGAGGAGGCGGTGCTGCAGCGCGACGACGCCGACCTCGTCGCCCTGGCCGTGGCCGAGGTGGGGGAGGCCCTCGGGCGCCCGCTGCCACCGGTGGCCGACCACCACGTGCAGCGCTGGGGCGGGGCGCTGCCGCAGTACGCCGTCGGGCACGTCGAGCGCGTGGCCGCCATCCGCGAGGACCTCGCGGGCGTGTCGGGTCTCGAGGTCACGGGGGCCACCTACGACGGTGTCGGCATCCCGGCCGTCGTCGCGTCCGCGCTGCGCGCCGCCCGTGCCGTCACCGACCACCTGAGCCGTTCCGCTGCACTCCGAGGAGAGAACCGATGACCACCCCCACCGAGCGCCCCGCCCCCGCCAAGCCGGGAGCGGCCCGCATCCGCGAGATCAACGACACCATCCGCTACGCGATGTGGTCGGTGTTCGCGCTGGCCGAGCCGCTGGCCGACGGCGACCGCGAGACGATGGCCGCCGAGGTCGAGGAGCTGTTCAGGTCGCTGGGCGCGCAGGAGGTGGTGGTGCGCGGCACCTACGACGTCGCGGGGCTGCGGGCCGACGCCGACCTCATGGTGTGGTGGCACGCGCCGACCATCGAGGCCCTGCAGGCGGGCTACCACGCGCTGCTGCGCACCGAGTTCGGCCAGCACCTCGACCCGGTGTGGTCGGTGGCCGCGCTGCACCGGCCGGCCGAGTTCAACAAGAGCCACATCCCGGCCTTCATGGCGTCCGAGGAGCCCGGGGCGTACGTGTGCGTCTACCCGTTCGTGCGCTCCTACGACTGGTACCTGCTCGACGACAAGGAGCGCCGCGACATGCTCGTGGAGCACGGGATGCAGGCGCGCCAGTACCCCGACGTCCGGGCCAACACCATCGCCGCGTTCGCGCTCGGCGACTACGAGTGGATCCTGGCCTTCGAGGCCGAGGAGCTGCACCGTATCGTCGACCTCATGCGCGAGCTGCGCGCTGCCCAGGCGCGGCTGCACGTGCGCGAGGAGGTGCCGTTCTACACCGGTCCGCGGGTGGCCGTCGCCGACCTGCTCGCGCGGCTGCGCTGAGCGGCCCGACCCGCTGCGTTCAGTCCGTCGGGTCGGAGGCGGGCTCCAGGCGCAGGCTGATGGAGTTGATGCAGTACCGCTGGTCGGTGGGCGTGTCGTAGCCCTCGCCCTCGAAGACGTGGCCCAGGTGGCTGCCGCAGCTCGAGCACCGCACCTCGATGCGCTTCATGAACATCGAGCGGTCCTCGATGAGCTCGACCGCGTCACCCGCCAGCGGGCTGAAGAACGACGGCCACCCGCAGTGGCTCTCGAACTTGGTGTCGGAGCGGAAGAGCTCGGCGCCGCAGGCCCGGCACGAGTAGACGCCCTCGGTCGTGGTGTCGGTGTACTCGCCGACGAAGGGGCGCTCCGTGCCGGCCTGGCGCAGCACGTCGTACTCGGCGGGCGAGAGGGCTTCGCGCCACTCGGTCTCGGACTTGGTGACGGGGTACTCGCGGCTGGTCGGCTTCATCGTCATACCGGTGCCAACACCGCGAACCGGCGGATGGTTCCCGCTCTCGACCGGAGGTCGCGCCCCGGCTCCGGTGCCGGGTTCGACCCCAGCCGATGACGCGCCGCACCCGCCCGTCGGCGCCGCTGGCTACGCTCGGCGCCATGGCCGATGCGCAGATCGTCGAGGTCGAGGGTCCGGGCGGGGTCCGGGAGGTGCGCCTCAGCAGCCCCGACCGGCTGATGTGGCCCGGCGCCGGCATCACCAAGGGTGACCTCGCGGGGTACGTGATGGCGGTCGGCGACGTGCTGGTGCGCCACATCGGCGACCGTCCGGTCACCCTGCAGCGCTTCCCCGACGGCATCGACGGCGAGGAGTTCTACCAGAAGAACCCGCCCAAGGGGATGCCCGACTGGGTGCGCACCACCCGCTGCCGCTACCCCAGCGGGCGTCGTCACGACCAGATCGTCGTCGACGAGGTCGCCACCGCCGTGTGGGCGGTGCAGATGAACACCGTCACCTTCCACCCCTGGCCGGTGCGCACGGGGAGCAACGACAACCCCGACGAGCTCCGCATCGACCTCGACCCCCAGCCGGGCCGCACGTTCGCCGACGCGGTCGAGGCGGCCCAGGCGCTGCGTGAGCTGATGGCCGAGCTGGGCCTGACCGCGTGGGCCAAGACCAGCGGCAACCGCGGCGTCCATGTCTTCACCCGCATCGCGCCCACGCACGAGTTCCTCGACGTGCGCCACGGCGTCATCGGCATCGCCCGCGAGCTCGAGCGCCGCCTGCCCGACCTCGTCACGGCGGCGTGGTGGAAGGAGGAGCGCGGCGAACGGGTCTTCGTCGACTTCAACCAGGCCTGCCGCGACCGCACCATCGCCTCGGCCTACAGCCCCCGCCCCCTTCCCGGGGCCCCGGTGTCGATGCCGGTCACCTGGGCCGAGCTCGCCACCGTCTCGCCCGGCGACTTCACCGTGCTGACCGTGCCCGACGTGCTCGAGGACCGCCCGGACGCCTGGGCCGGCATCGACGACGCCGTGGGCGATGTCGCGACCGCCCTCGCGCTGTGGGACCGCGACGTGCGCGAGCGCGGGCTGGGCGAGCTCAGCTTCCCGCCCGACTACCCCAAGATGCCCGGCGAGCCGCCGCGGGTGCAGCCCTCGAAGCGCCGCCAGGACAAGGGCGACGACGAGTACATGGCACCCAAGGCCGAGCGCGACGCCGCCGCCCGCGACGAGTGGGGGATGCCGGTGGTCCCGCCGGTGGCCCCGATGCTGGCCAAGCCCGTCAAGGGCCTGGACGCCAAGGCCCTCACCGACGTGGAGGTCGTCTACGAGCCGAAGTGGGACGGGTTCCGCTCCATCGTGTTCCGCTCGGGCGAGCGGGTCGAGATCGGCAGCCGCAACGAGAAGCCGATGACGCGCTACTTCCCCGAGATCGTCGAGGCGGCCCTGGCCCACCTGCCCGAGCGCTGCGTGGTCGACGGCGAGATCATCGTCGTGCGCCCCGGCGAGGACCGGCTCGACTTCGACCTGCTGAGCCAGCGCATCCATCCCGCGGCCAGCCGGGTCGCCAAGCTGGCGGCCGAGACGCCGGCCCGGTTCGTGGCGTTCGACCTGCTGGCCCTGGGCGACGACGACCTGATGGGCCGACCGTTCGCCGAACGGCGCCGGCTGCTCGAGGAGGCTTTGGCCGTCGCGCAGTCGCCGGTGCACCTGACGCCGGCGACGGCTGACCGCGCTGTCGCCGCGGAGTGGTTCACCGAGTTCGAGGGGGCCGGGCTCGACGGCCTGGTCGCCAAGCCGGTCGACGGCACCTACGAGCCGGACAAGCGCACGATGCTGAAGATCAAGCACGAGCGCACCGCCGACTGCGTGGTGGCGGGCTACCGCACCCACAAGAGCGGCCCCGACGCCATCGGCAGCCTGCTGCTCGGCATCCACGACCGCGACGGGACGCTGGTGTCGGTCGGGGTCATCGGGGCCTTCCCGATGGCGCGGCGGCGCGAGCTGTTCGAGGAGCTGCAGCCGCTGGTCACCGAGTTCGACCACCATCCCTGGGCCTGGGCGAAGCAGGAGGAGGGCAACCGCACCCCGCAGAACGCCGCGGGCAGCCGGTGGGCGGCCGGCAAGGACCTGTCGTTCACGCCGCTGCGGCCCGAGCGGGTGGTCGAGGTGCGCTACGACCACCTCGAGGGCGTGCGGTTCCGGCACACCGCGCAGTTCGTGCGCTGGCGCCCCGACAAGGACCCGGCCGAGTGCACCTACGAGCAGCTCGACGAGCCGGTGGGGTACGACCTGTCGGCCGTGCTCGACGGTGGCCATGAGTGACGGGCCGCGCGGCGTGAGTGACGAACGGGCGCCCAGCCGGGCGAGGACGGCTGCGGTGGCAGCCGCCTCGGTCGGTGCCACCGCGCTGGTCGGGACGGCGGCGGGCTCCCTCGCCGGGGCCGCCTACTTCGCGCGCAAGGTGCTCACCCCCGACCGGCGCCGCCCCGACGACGTCGTCGTGCGCGCCACCGACGGGCGCTCGGTCACCCTCGAGACCAACGCCGAGACGGTGGTGCCCGGGCGCTACGGGCTCTGGACCGACGAGGGGTACGGCCACTGCCGCGTCGGCGACGTCCTCGAGCTCGACGCCGCGGCCGGGCTGGTCCGCCGTGAGCTGCTGGGCGTCGACGCGGGCTCGCTCGGGCCCGGGCCGGCCCGCTGGAACGGCTATTACTACGGCGCCGCGCCCGACGTCAGCCTGGGGCTGGCGATGGAGTACGTCACGTACGAGGGTGAGCTGGGCGCGATGCCGGCCTGGGTCGTCGCCCCCGAGGGCGGCGCGGGCGAGCGGTGGGCGGTGCTGGTGCACGGTCGCGGCGCCCGGCGCGAGGAGGCGGTGCGCGCGCTGCCGCCGCTGCTGGCGCAGGGCTGGACCTGCCTGGTGCCGAGCTACCGCAACGACGAGGGCGTGCCGGCGGGCGGCGACGGGCGGTACGCGCTGGGGCTGTCGGAGTGGCGCGACGTCGACGCGGCCATCGGGTACGCCGTCGGGCGTGGGGCCCGCGAGGTGCTGCTGGGGGGCTGGTCGATGGGCGGGGCGATCGCCCTGCAGCTCCTGGACCGCTCGGAGCGGGCCTCCCTGGTGAGCCGGGTGGTGCTCGACGGGCCCGTGGTCGACTGGGGCGACGTGCTGGCCCACCACGGCCGCCAGCACCACGTGCCGCAGCCGGTCGGGACGCTGGCGCGCACGATGATGCGCCAGCGGTGGGGGCACCGGCTGGTGGGCGTGCACGAGGGGGTCGACCTCGCCCTCACCGACTGGGTGCGCCGCGCCGACGAGCTGAGGCACCCCGTGCTGCTCATCCACAGCGCCGACGACGAGTTCGTGCCGTTCGGGCCCTCGCTCGCGCTGGCCCAGGCCCGGCCCGACCTCGTGACGTTCGAGGAGTGGCGGGTGGCGCGGCACTGCAAGGAGTGGAACACCGACCCGCAGCGCTGGGAGAGCCTGGTCGGCGACTTCGCCGCCGGCTGAGGGGTCGGTGGGCCGGCGTGCCCTCTGACCGGGCCGCGGAAGGGGTGGTGCGTGCGGAGGTCCGGATGCTCCCGGATGTGGGCCACACGGGTCAACGTCCCCGCCCGCCTCCCGGAGCATCCATACAGGTGCTCCGAGATGCGAGCCAGGGAGGGGGCGCCGGCGCCGTGGTCCGCTACTTGGAGCATCCATCTGTGTGCTCCGGGAGGTGGGCGAGGAGGAAGGTCGCGATGGCCCAGGATCGGGAGCATCCATCTGTGTGCGCCGGGAGGTGGGCAGGAGGGGGAGGTCGCGATGGCTCAGGAGCGGGAGCATCCGGACCTCATGGGGAGCACCAGGTCTCGGCTGACGCGGCGTCGGGTTCGGCCGGGCTGCGTCACCGGGCGCGACCCCACGGACGGACGGGACCGGCTCGAGGTCAGCGCTCGATGCGCCAGAGACCCAGCAGTGTCCCGGCCTCGGTGAGCAGCAGCCGCGGGGTGGCCGCCACACCCTCGGGCGCACCCAGCGGGGCGCCCCCGACGATGCGCGGGCCGTCACCGCCCACGACCAGGGGGGCGAGCGTCACCGCCATCTCGTCGATGACGCCGGCCGCCAGGGCACTGCCCAGCAGGGAGGGTCCGCCCTCGACGAGGACGTGCCGCAGCCCGCGCTCCGCCAGCCGGTCGAGCGCGACCACCAGGTCGACCTCGTCCTCACCGCAGACCAGCACCGACTCCTCGCCCAGCACCGACCGCGCCCGCCGCAGCGCCTGCTCGCCGGCCGCGGCACACGTGACGAGCAGCGCGTCCCCCCGCCCCTCCGTGGGGGTGCGCAGCCCCTCCGGGACCCGGCCGCTGCGGGTGACGGCCACCAGCGTGGCCGGCACCGGGGAGCGCCGGGTCGGTGCCACCCGCCGGTAGCCCTCGTCGCGCATGGTGCCCGCCCCGGCCAGGACGGCGTCGGCGTGGTCGCGCAGGATTGCGAAGACCCGGTGGTCGGCCGCGGTGTTGACCGACCCGCTGCGGCCGTCGGCGCCGACCGCCGAGCCGTCGACCGTGCTCACCATGTTGGCGCGCACCCAGCGAGCGCGCCCCGGGGGGGCGTAGAGGTCGACGAGCTCGGTGGCCGAGAGGGTGGCGCCGGGGGAGGCCGGCCGGCGGGGGTCGAGGAGGATGCGCACGCGAGCATCCTCGCAGTGCCTCTCTGACAGGATGCGGACATGGGCAAGGGTGCGAAGAAGACGACGACGTCCGGCGACAGCGGGAGCACCGCGGGCAAGGGCAAGGGCAAGGGCAAGGGGAGGGGCAAGGCGGCGTCCCCCGCGAAGGGCGCGAGCACCGTGAAGGCCGCGCCCCTGCGCGGCAAGGCGGCCGAGAAGGCGCGGGCTGCCAAGGAGGAGGCGGCCCAGGCGCGCAACGACGACGCGGTCGAGGCGGCATCGTGGTCGGACCTGCTCCGGGTGCGTCCCGGCTTCCGTCTCGCCGACCTGGACCCGTCCTCGACCCCGGGCTTCGACGGCAAGAAGGCCGAGGGCAAGGAGGTCATGGCCGGCCTCCAGGAGCGCCTCGGTGACCTGCAGGAGCGACTGTTCGCCGAGTCCAAGGGCGGTGGCCGACGCTCGGTGCTGCTGGTCATCCAGGGGATGGACACCTCCGGCAAGGGCGGCATCATGCGCCACGTCGTCGGCTCCGTGGACCCCCAGGGCGTCGACATCACCTCGTTCAAGGCGCCGAGCGCGGAGGAGCGGGCCCACCCCTTCCTGTGGCGCATCCGCCGGGCGCTGCCGCGCGCCGGGCAGCTCGGCGTCTTCGACCGCTCCCACTACGAGGACGTCCTCATCGTGCGGGTCCACGACCTGGTGCCGCCCGCGACGTGGGGGCGCCGCTACAACCAGATCAACCGCTTCGAGCAGAGCGTGGTCGACGCGGGCACGACGGTGGTGAAGGTGATGCTGCACCTCTCGAGCGAGGAGCAGAAGGCGCGACTCACCGAGCGCCTCGAGCGCGGGGACAAGTTCTGGAAGTACAACCCCGGCGACGTCGACGAGCGCGGCTACTGGGCCGACTACATGGAGGCCTACCAGGTGGCGCTCGAGCGGTGCTCGACCGACGCCGCGCCGTGGCACGTGGTGCCGGCCGACCGCAAGTGGTACGCCCGCCTGGCCGTCACCAACCTACTGCTGGAGGCCCTCGAGACGATGGACCCGCAGTGGCCCGCGGCCGACTTCGACGTGGAGGCCGAGCGCGAGCGGCTCGCCCTGACGCCCTGACCCCGGGGGGCCGGTGGTCAGGCCGGGGTGACCTCGGCCAGCACCGGGCCCGCTGTCGCCGGAGGCAGCGACCCACCGAGGGTGCCGAAGCTCGCGCCGTGCTCGCCCCCGAGCCGGGAGGCCACGAAGGCGTCGGCCATCGGGCCCGGGGAGTGCCGCACCAGCAGGGCCGCCTGGAACGTGACCGCCAGCTGCTCGACCATCCGGCGGGCGGCCCACGGCGCGTCCTCGGCCCGGGCTGCGTCGCCCACGGTGCGGCAGGCGTCGGCGGCCGCGTCGTAGGCGGCGGAGTGCCCTCGGGCCGGAGCCAGCTCGGCCAGGAGGGCGTCGAGGGAGCCGGGCTCGCGGCCGACCGCCCGCAGCACGTCGAGGGCCACGACGTTCCCCGAGCCCTCCCACACCGAGTTCAGCGGTGCCTCGCGGTAGAGCCGGGCCAGCCCGTTCTCCTCGACGTAGCCGTTGCCGCCGAGGCACTCCAGCGCCTCGGCCACCATCGGTGCCGTCCGTTTGCACACCCAGAACTTGCCCAGCGCGACGCCCAGCCGCACCAGGTCGCGCTCGCCCGCGTCGACCGCGTGCGCCAGCCGCATCCCGAGCAGTGTGGCCGCCTCCGACTCCAGCGCCAGGTCGCTGAGCACGTTGCGCATCAGCGCCTGGTCGACCAGCAGCGCCCCGAAGGCGCGCCGGTGCCGGGCGTGGTGCACGGCGCGCACCAGGGCGGCGCGCATCGTGGCCGCCGACCCCAGGACGCAGTCGAGCCGGGTGGCGGCGACCATGTCGAGGATGGTGCGCACACCGCGCCCCTCGTCCCCGACGCGCACGGCCCAGGCGCCGTCGAGCTCGATCTCGGACGAGGCGTTCGAGCGGTTGCCGAGCTTGTCCTTGAGCCGCTGGAGGCGGATGTCGTTGCGGGCGCCGTCGTCGAGGACGCGGGGGAGCAGGAAGCAGGTGAGGCCCCCTTCGGCCTGGGCCAGGACGAGGAAGCCGTCGCTCATCGGGGCCGAGCAGAACCACTTGTGGCCGGTGAGCCGGTGGGTGTCGCCCGCGAGCGGCCCCCCGGGCACCCGCTGCGCCGTCGTGGTGTTGGCCCGCACGTCGGAGCCGCCCTGCTTCTCGGTCATCCCCATCCCGAGCATGAGCCCGGCCTTGCCGGCCGCCGGGCGCAGCCCCGGCTCGTAGGTGCGCGACGCCAGGCCGGGCAGCCAGCGGGCGGCCACGTCGGGCTCGGCGGCCAGCGCCGGGGCGGCGGCGTAGGTCATCGACACCGGGCACAGGTGCCCCGCCTCGACCTGCGACCACAGCACGAACCCGGCGGCGCGGCGGGCGTGGGCCCCGGTACCCGCCGGGCGGGTCCAGGGCTCGGCGGTGAGGCCGGCGCCCACGGCCACCTCCATCAGCCGGTGGTAGGCGGGGTGGTACTCGACTTCGTCGAGCCGCTCGCCGGTGGGGGCGTGGGTGCGGAGCACCGGCGGTGCGCCGTCGGCCTGGTCGGCCCACTGCCGGCTCTCGGCGCGCCCGGCCCGCTCGCCGAGGGCCGCCAGTTCCGTGGCTCCGGCCGCGTCCTGCGGCGTGACCCAGCGTGCGACGGCCCGTGCCAGCCCTGGGTCGGACGCGAGAAGGTCGCGCTCGCCCAGCGGCGGAACCTGGTTCGTCACGTCGTGGGTGCGCATCGGCCCAGGCTACGGCGGATACCGTGGGGCGCATGACGGACGCGAAACGGCGGGTGCGCCGGGTCGTCGCGAAGGTTCCGGGGGCGATCACCGTCGCCCGCCTGACCGTCGTGACCACCCGGATCTGCCTGCGCTACCGCGTCACGGGGCTCGCGTCCGAAGCGGGCTTCTTCGCCCTGCTCTCGCTACCCCCGCTGGTCCTGGGGCTCTTCGGCGGCCTCGGCTACCTCGGCAACATGGTCGGGCGCGAGAACGTCGTCGACGTGCGTGACGCCATCCTCGAGTACGCCTCGCGGTTCCTGACCACCCAGGTCATCGAGACCGTCCTCGGCCCTACCGTCGACGACGTGTTCCGGGGCGGGCGCGCCGACCTGCTCTCGATCGGCTTCCTGCTCTCCCTGTGGTCGGGCTCGCGGGCGCTGAACGTCGTGGTCGACACCATCTCGATCATGTACGGGCAGTCGGGGGTACGCGGCATCGTGCAGACGCGCGCCCTGTCGTTCTCGCTCTACGTGCTCGCGCTGCTGCTCGGGATCGTCACCATCCCCCTGGTGCTGCTCGGGCCCACCCTCATCCGCGGCTTCCTGCCCGACCCGTGGGACTGGCTGGTCGCGCTGTACTGGCCCCTGGTCACCCTGCTGAGCGTCGGCGGCCTCACCAGCCTCTACCACGTGTCGACCCCGCGCCGTTCGCCCTGGACCCGCGACGTCCCGGGGGCGGTGCTGACCCTGGTCATCTGGGCGCTGGCCTCGTTCTTCGTCCGCGGCAGCATCGCCGCCTCGCTGGGCGGGACCTCGATCTACGGCCCGCTCTCGGCGCCGATCGTGCTGATGATCTGGCTGTACGCCCTGGCCATCGCCGTGCTCATCGGGGCCGCCCTCAACGCCGCGGTGCGCGAGATGTGGCCGCACGAGGAGCGCCGGGCGCTGCACACCCGCTTCGCCGCCTGGGTCGGCGACGTGCGCGAGCGCCGGCGCCCGGTGCTGCCCGAGCCCGGCTGGCAGGACCCGTTCGAGGGCTACGCCCAGTCCGAGACCCTGCGCGAGGAGCTCGACCTGCGCTCGCTGCGGGACGCGGCCAACCGCCCGCTGACCCCCTTGGCGAACGCGGGGGCGAGCCGCCACCCGGGCACCGAGCGCAAGGCGGTCGGCACCACCGAGTCCGACCGCTGAGCACGGCCCGCGGCCGGGGTGTGCCGGTTTGGAGTTCACCGCGCGGATCGGATACTGTCTCGGAGCACGCGAAGCGGGGTTCTCCGATGGGAAATCCCCGCTCGACGCGCGCGGATGTAGCTCAGTTGGTAGAGCGCAACCTTGCCAAGGTTGAGGTCGCCGGTTCGAACCCGGTCATCCGCTCGGAGGGTTAGCCGCCCCCCAACGGTGGAGTGGCCGAGAGGCGAGGCAGCGGCCTGCAAAGCCGCGTACACGGGTTCAAATCCCGTCTCCACCTCGAGTAGTACCCCTCACGGGCGATTGGCGCAGCGGTAGCGCGCTTCCCTGACACGGAAGAGGTCACTGGTTCGATCCCAGTATCGCCCACCATAAAACCGCAGGTCAGGCCCCCTTTCGAGGGGGCCTGACCTATTCCTCGGGACATACGAGGAATAGTGGCTGTGCGTTGCGTGTCACGTTTTGGTCACGGATGGCCGTTTGGGCGACCCTCCCGGGCTGGTCGTCAGGCGGCGCCGCGGCGGGGTCTTCCGACCGGGCGGGCCGTCACAAACCGGTCGATGGACTCGACCCGGATCCGGAGCGTGCGGCGCCCGAGGCGGACGGCGTCGAGCTGGCCGTCCGCGATGTACCTGCGCACAGTGCGCGTCGACACCGCGAGGGCGTCGGCGGCGTCCGCGAGCGAGACGAGCTGGTGGTTGATCGTGGCCACGGTGACCTCCTGGGCTGGGCGGGCCCGACCGTCGGACCTCCACGTCCCCAAAGGCCGGATTCCGGACGCCGGTGGACACGCTCGGGCAGATACCGACCGGAGCTTCATGGACCGCCACGGCAGGACGACCCGCTTCGACACCACGCCCACCACCGCCGAGCCGAGGCGCGGACTTCGCCCGACCTCCTTGCCCAGACCCCCGGACTTCCCTTCTGGGCTGAACCCGAGAACCCCAGCTGGAGACACACCTCTTTCATCCAGGTCGGTTTCGTGTCCACCCAGCGACCTGTCCGGGTCCTTGGGGGGTGTGACTATGACGCTGCACAAGCTGTCGGCCGGCTCGGGCTACGAGTACCTGACCCGGCAAGTGGCGGCACATGACGCGACCGGGCTTGGGCGGAGTGGGCTCGAGGCGTACTACTCGGAGAGGGGCGAGGCGCCGGGACGGTGGGTCGGTTCCGGGCTGGTCGGGATGGACGGCCCCGAGGTCGGGGACGTGGTGACCGCGGAGCAGATGCGTCATCTGTTCGGCAGCGGGCTGCACCCGGTGACGGGGGTCGCGCTCGGCGCGCGGTACCGGGTGCAGGGCGCCGACGGGTACGCCGGCTTCAACCGCGAGGTCGCACGACGCCTCGCGGCGAGAAGAACCATGGAACCCGGCGACACCGACCCCTCGGTGTCGGCCGCGGCGGTGCGCACCGAGGTCGCCCGTGAGCTGTTCCATCGGGATCGGGGGAGGGCGCCGCGGGATGAGCGCGAGTTGGCCTCCGCCGTGGTCCGGTACTCGCGTCCGCAGCGGGTCACGGTCGCGGGGTTCGATCTGACCTTCAGCCCGGTGAAGTCGGTCTCCGCGCTGTGGGCGGTCGCGCCGCCGGAGGTGGCCCGGGCGATCGCGCGGGCGCACTCTGCGGCCGTGAGTGACGCGTTGGCCTACGTCGAGCGCGAGGTGTTGTTCACCCGGGAGGGCAAGGACGGCGCGAGGCAGGTGGAGACCCGGGGGCTGGTCGCGGCGGCGTTCACCCACCGGGACTCCCGGGCGGGTGACCCGGACCTGCACATCCACGTCGCGGTGGCGAACAAGGTCCAGACCCGGGAGGGGAAGTGGCTCTCGGTGTACGGGCGGGTGCTGCACCAGCACGCGGTCGCGGTGTCGGAGACCTACAACACGGCGCTCGAGCGTCACCTCAGGGCCGACCTCGGGATCGGGTTCGCCGACCGGACCGAGGTGACAGGTGAGCGGCGCCCGGTCCGCGAGGTCGTCGGCGTCGACCCCGGGCTGTGCCGACGCTGGTCGCGCCGCCGCACCGACATCACCGCCCGGCAGCGCGAGCTGTCGGCCGAGTTCCGGCGCGCACACGGCCGACCACCGACCCCGGTCGAGGCGATCGCGCTGGCCCAGCGGGCCAACCTGGAGACCCGGGAGGCGAAGCACGAGCCCCGCTCCCTCGGGGAGCAGCGGGCGGCCTGGCGGGCGGAGGCCGTCGAGATCCTCGGATCCGATCTCGCCGTTGAGCGGATGGTGGCGGCCGCGCTGCGACCGAGCAGGCCCCCGGCGCCCCCGGTGTCGGCGGCGTGGGTGCGGGAGGCGGCGGGCAGGGTGGTCGCGGAGGTCGAGTCCCGGCGGGCGACCTGGCAGATCTGGCACCTGACGGCCGAGGCGCAGCGTCAGGTGCGTGACCTCGACATCGCACCGGGTGATGTCGCCGAGGTCGTCGCCCACGTCGTGCAGGTCGCGGCCGCCGAGCTGTCGGTCAGCCCGAGCCCGGAGCGTGACCCGGTCGCGGACCTCGCTGTCCTGCGCCGGACCGACGGCACGAGCGTGTATCGGCACACCGGCAGCGACCGGTTCACCAGCCCCAGGATCCTGGCCGCGGAGCAGCGCCTGACCGCCGCGGCACGCCGCGCCGACGGGATCGCTGTCGACCCCGAGGAGGCACAGCTGGCTGCTCTGGAGGCGGCCATGCGTGGTGTGACGCTCAACCGCGGCCAGAGTGACCTCGTGGTCTCCCTCGCCACCAGTGGCCGCCGGGTCCAGCTCGTCCTCGCCCCGGCCGGCTCGGGCAAGACCACGGCACTGGCCGTCCTGGCGGACTTGTGGCGCGGCCACGTCGGGCCCGTGGTCGGGGTGGCGCCGTCCGCGGCCGCCGCGAGCGTTCTCGGAGAGGCGACCGGCATCCCGGCCGACACCCTCGCCAAGGTCGTCCACGACCTCGACCGCGTCGGCGGGTCCGAGGCCGCCGATGCGATCGGGACCGGCACGTTGCTGCTCGTCGACGAGGCCGGGATGGCCGACACCCTCACCCTCGACCGCGTCGTCGCCCACGCGCTCGGGCGGGGCGCGTCCGTCCGGCTGGTCGGAGATGACCAACAGCTGGCCGCCGTCGGGGCCGGGGGAGTGCTGCGCGACATCGCCGCCACCGACGGCGCCGTCCGCCTGGACGAGGTGGTCCGGTTCCGGGACCCGGTCGAGGCCCACGCCACCCTTGCTCTGCGTGAGGGCGACGCGAGCGCCCTGGGGTTCTACCTGGACCGGGGCCGGGTCCACGTCGGCGACCTCGCCACGAGCATCGACGCCGTCTTCGATGCCTGGAACGCCGACCGCGCCGCCGGCAGGGACTGCCTCATGCTCGCCCCCTCACGGGACCTCGTCGCCGCCCTCAACGAACGCGCCCGGGCCGCTCGCCTCGACGGACAGACCCCCGGCGCCGAGGTCAGGCTGGGCGACGGGTCGCGTGTGTCTGTCGGCGACGTGGTCATCACTCGTCGTAACGACCGGCGTCTGCTCACCGGCGGGACCGACTGGGTCAAGAACGGCGACCGTTGGCTCGTCACCCACGCAGGCGGGGGCGCACTGACCGTCCGCCGTGCCGGGTCGCGGGCGAGGGTCGTGCTGCCCGCCGACTACGTCGCCTCTCACGTCGAGCTCGGCTACGCCACCACGGTCCACACCGCCCAAGGCCTCACCGCCGACACCGTCCACGGCATCGTCACCGGCCATGAGACCCGGCAGCTGCTCTACACGATGCTCACCCGCGGCCGGCTCGAGAACCACGTCCACGTCCCCATCGCCGACGGCGACCCGCACCCGCCACCGGTCATCGACACCCTCTCCCCGGCCACCGCGACCGAGACCCTCGAGGCGATCCTCGCCCGCGACGGGTCCGCCATCTCGGCCACCAGCACCCACGCCCACGCCACCAGCCCGGCCGTCCAGCTGCGCGGCGCCGCCGCCCGGTACGACGACGCCGTCCTCGCCGGCGCCGAGACCCTCCTCGGCGACGCGTGGTTCCGCCGGCTGGAGGAGTCGGCCGACCGGCTCGTCCCTGGGCTCACCGAGGCCGCCGCCTGGAGCGGGCTGCGGGCCCACCTCGCCCTCACCGAGGCCGACGGCAACGACGCCACCACGGCCCTGCGCGCGGCGACAGGCCGGGCCGGCCTCGATGACGCCATCGACCCCGCCGCCGTCCTCCTCTCCCGCCTCGAACAACCCTGCCCCGCAGGGCCGCTGCCCTGGCTACCCGCCGTCCCGCGACGCCTCACCGACGACCCCGCCTGGGCGCCCTACCTCCAGGCCAGGTCCACCCGCGTCGCAACACTCGCCACCACCCTCCGACAGCAGGGACCACCCGCGACGGCGGACTGGCTCTCCTCGCTCCCCGAAAACGCCGGCGCCGAGCTGCTCGCTGACCTCACCCTCTGGCGGGCGGCCCGCGGCATCGACGACGCCGACCGCCGGCCCACTGGGCCGCCACCGGTCGGTGGGGGAGCGGCTAGGCGTCACGCCGCGAATCTCGAGCAGCGCCTCCGCGCCGCCTACCCCGAGCCGGTCCGGTACTGGGAGCACGTCGTGGTGCAGTACGTCGGTCGGCGCGACGGCTTCACCACCCAGCTCGCCGAACGACTCGACCGCATCAGCCGCAGCGGCACCGACGTCCCCGCCCGGCTCGCCGACGCCATGGCCGCCGGCCCGCTCCCGGACGACCATCCCAGCGCCACCCTCTGGTACCGCATCCTCGACCCCGACGACGCGTCGGCCCACGCCGCGCCGCAGTCCGAGAGGTCCGCGGTGCCACGGCCGCAGGACGGACGCCGCATCACCCCAGCGGCGCCGGGGCGCAGCATGGGTCGGTGAGTCGAGGGGGGCGTCGGACGGTGCGACCCGGCGACACCAGGCGTGCTCAGGAGGGAGCGACCCCGAAGAGCGTGGCGCGGGCCAGGGTGGTGAGCAGGTCGGCATCCAGCATCCGTTGGCCGCCGGCCATCAGCTCGAGGATCTCGATGGTCGGCTGCGCACCCTCGACGGCCTCCGTTGCGGACAGCGGCGACCCGTTCCGGTGGCGCCACCCGAGGTCGGTGAGGACTGGGACTAGGCCGTGGCTCAGGGAGCTCTTGAGGGTCCCGGCCGCCAAGGCGACGATGGCGCACCACCCGGCCTCGGCCTCGAACCCGCTGCCGAGGGGCAGTCGTTCGAGCACGGCTGCGACGAGCGCGTGATCGGTGGCCGTCGCGGTCCTCGCCCGAGCGGTCGGGGCCAGCGATCCCTTGGCCTTCCGCAGCAGCCCGAGCCGCTGGGTGGCGTCTCGCAGGGCGAGAACCGGTGGGGTCAGGTCCTCCCGGTTGGCCTTGCCGATCCACCAGTCGCTGACCTCGCTCCGGTGGGCGATCTCCTCGACCACGGCCGGCGGCAGGTAGCCCGCGCTCGTCAGCCGGACGCCGGGGCCGACCGCGTCGAGGACGGCCCGCCACGGACGGGCCGCCTGCCGCGCCTGGGCCTCTTCGAGGGCCACCGGCTCGCGCGGTCCCACCTGCGAGAGCCATGCCGCGAGAACGCCGTACCCCTCGCCTCGGAGCCGCTGCATGAGGTCGGCCGCGGGGGTCGGGAGCCGGTGCCAGGGCAGGTGCTCGCCGGCGGCCCACCGGCGCATCGCGGCCGTGGTCTCCTCCACGTCGAAGGCGTCGGGGTCGTAGTCGACCGGGAGCCAGTCCCACGCCTGGGCCGCGTCCTCGAAGGGGGCGGGCACGGCGTCGGCGGATGCGCCGGCCCGCAGCCAGACCGCGAGCTCGTGGTGGCCGTGGATGCCGCCGACGTCCTCCGGCGGGCAGGCTCTCGCCCCGGCCAGGCACGCCGGTTGCCGGGTCTCGGGGGTCAGGGGCGACACGGACTCGAGGGTGAGCCGGTGCTCCCAGCCGTCGCCGAAGTCGTAGAGGTAGAGCATCCGGTCGCCCGGGTCACGCAGGACCTGGTCGATCCGGGCCTCGGTCTCCAGGACGCCCTCGTCACCCTCCTCGACGTCGAACTCGGTGAGGAAGTACGGCTCGTCGTAGCGTCGGCCGATCCCGGGCTGGAAATGGTGCAGGTGGGAGTCGGTCCAGCCCATCGCGGCCTGCAGCAGCGGATGGACCCGGTCGAGCGTCAGGTCCCCGGGTAGCGCGAGTCGCCGCCAGATCCGGGGCTTTGAGCCGACCAGCTCGATCGCCACTGTGAGCAGTCCCGGCTCCGGCGGGGGAGGGGTCAGACGGATCTCACGACGCCGTCGCTCCACGGCCAGGCCCGCGAGCCCGCCGGTCATCGACCCCCCGAGCAGCTGCCCCGCGAGGTCGGCGAGCTCCTCACGGCTCAGCGAGGAGACCCACTCCTTGAGGGCGGCGGGATCCCGCGGCACCGGACTCGAGTCGCTCATGACAGCAGTGAACCAGCCGACCCGTCCCACAAGAACCGACCACACGCTGGCCTGTGGCTCCTGCACCCGAGGCGGCGTAGCCTCGCCCGGGTGTCGACCAAGTCCGAGCGGCGTGACGCCCGCGCTGTCGTGGCCGAGTACCACGAAGCACAGCTGCGGGCCCTCGCGAGCCACCTCGGCCACGCCCTCGACCGGTACCGCGCCGGCGAGCTGGACGCCTTCGACATCGACCACGCTGCCTTCCAGTTCCACCGGGCCGCGAAGGAGTTGTGGAAGTTCTGCAGCCTCGGACGCGCGGAGATCACCGCGGCCACCATCATCCGCGAGCCACCTGACGACTGGTGGGAACGCAGCGCTCCCCGCGAGCGATAGGACTGTCCATCGGCACCGGGCTAGAGGTCATCCGGAGGGCTGGTGCACCCCTTCGGCAGGCTGCGAGCATCAGGTCGACTTTGCCGATGTGGGCGATGGCGGGGGAGCGCAGCGGTTCCGACGATGTCTTCTGATCACTGACCCGGCTGGTGATGCGGGCCGGTCGTGTCCCATGCGGGTCAGACAGGAGGGTTACCTGCCTACTTCAGATGTCTACGACATAGGTGATGCTGGTGCTGCCGACGGTCTCCGTGATGCGCCAACAGCCAGGACCGGAGAATTGGATGCCGGTCGGCCACCAGTGAAGCGTCTTGCCGGAGTCACCCTTCGCCGTGGCATATCCCCCGGTGTCGCCGGCGATTTCGCCCCTCCGTCGAGCCGTTTGGCCGACACCTGAGGCGGTCCGAGCTCGTCGGTGACGTCGTCGTCCTGGATCGTGAACGACGGGTACTTGATGCCGCCGTGCTGGCGGGCCTCTTCGAGCAGGGTCTCGTCGGACCACCAAGCCCCCACCCACAGTTGTTCCTGGCCGAAGGCGGGACCATCGTAGGTCTGGCGCACTCCGGTTGGGATGCCCTCGGTCGTCGGACGGGTGACGCTGCAACCAGCTGATGTCGGCTTAGGGTTCGCGGCCGACGTTGCTGCCGTATTGGACGGACTTTCGACATCTCTCTCGGCAGCCGAGCACCCTGCGGTGAGAAGAATGGTTGAACACACGCCTGCGAGCGTCGCGCGCTCAACTTTCGACATTTCCGTCACGGCCATAACACGTCACCTGAGGTCCAAGATTCCACAGGTACCACCGAGGTCGCCGTCCGCCAACTGGTCCCGGTGACCGAACGCACTCCGGTTGCCATTCTGTCGGCGGCTCACCATCCTGCCTTCGCCCGGAAGAGGCCTGGACGCGATCGCTCCCGAGACGCTTGTCGGTGCTCTGGAGCGACCGTGCGCCTTGCTCGAGCCCAGTTCAAGTACCTGCATCCGCACCGGTGGCCGAACCTGGCCTGCAACCACATGAACCCTCTCGCGACGGAATACGCGCTTCGCGGCGGTATGCAGCATGACTCGGCCGCCGCAGATCGGGACTACTGCGCTGCCGCGGCTGTCAGGCGCGGGGTGCTCTCACTGCTCGGTTTGAGATCGCGAGAACGATCTCGTCGTGCCGTCATTCAGTTTCGCCGTGAAGGTGAAGTTCATGGGGAGCCCCGCGCGCCGGGTCCGCGCCGAGTCGGAAGGCCCTGGCCACCATGCCGTGAAGTAGCCGTCCTGGACTGTTGCGGTGACGTCGCCTTGCTCTTCGGTGTGGACGACGAGGCCGGTGACATCGGACCCGACGCGTCCCGACACGACACAGAAGATCGGGTCGTCATCACTCTCCGAGAATGCTGAGCCGCCGTTCGAGATGATCTGATCAGCCCTGGGGGCCTGCGTCAGATGCGACTCGGTTGAGCCCCCGCTCGGTTCTCGCGGCGCGTCCAGGTCCTGTTCGCACGTGACGAGGAGCCCGTCGGTGCCGGCCACCAAGGCAAGACCGATGTTTCCTCGACGCTCGGACAGCACCACCTGTGTGGGTTGGTCCGTGATCGAGCCGTGAATCCACTCCTGGCACTGCTCTGTGACGGCGTTGAACTGTCCGGTGGAGAGCGCGGCCGGGTAGGCGGTCCACCCGGCGTACGCGGTGTCACGACTGGTCACGACGGGGACCGCGAGAAGCGCCGCAGCAGCCATGCCGATCAAGGCCACGCGCGCAACCCGGTACCGCCTGCCCTGGGTCGAGTGCGCGACCCTCCGCGGCGGACCGTCGACGCTGCTCAGGATCTCGCGGAGTACCAGCTCTGGGTCCCGGTGAGGGACCGTGCCCACCGCCGGGTCTGCGTCGCCGAGGATCTGGTCGATGACATCAATGGTCATGGCGTGGCCTCCGGTGCCTGCTTGCGCGCTGTCGGATGCGGTCGAGGTCGCTGGCTAGTGCGGCTAGGAACGCCGAGTTGGGCGCGCAGGACTTTCCGGGCCCTCGACAAGCGCAGTCGGTATGCGACGGGAGAGATGTCGAGGACGGAGGCGGCCTCCTCCGCAGATAGCCCCTCCCACACGGTGAGCGCCAGTGCCTCCTGGTGCACGCTGGAGAGCCGCGCCCACGCCCGCCCCAGGTCTGCACGGGTAGCTGCCTCACCATCGACTCCGGGGACGTCGACGAGATGACCCGGTCCAAGGGCGATAGTGAAGGCACGGCGGCGCCCCTCGTTCCGCTCATCGCGCAGGAGAATGTGGCGCGCAGTGGTGAAGAGCCAAGCGCGCTGATCTGACCGGGCAACGGGCAGCGTCTCGAATCGGCGCCAAGCCGTTGCCAACGCCTCGGCAGCGATGTCCTCGGCGCGTGCAACCGGTGCTCTGCGGGCGCAAAACCTGAAGACGTCGTCGAACGAGTCTTCGAAGAGACGCGTGAAGTCCTCCGCACGCTGCTCCGAGTTTTGGCCGTCCGCGTCCATGGTCACGTCAAGTACATCCCCCGAGACTGCTCCGTGTGTCGCCGCAATCGACGACGAGATGACGAGTCTGCCCGGATGAGCACGTCGCGAGGGCGTCAACGCGGCGCGTGGGACCAGCTGGCGCGAATCTGCGCGAGCGACGACGCCTGACGTGGGCGGTAAGGCCTGTGGTCACAGCCGCCGGCGGACTAGTTCGGCAAGCGGCGAAGAGACGCATGTGCCGTCAACCTGGGCCCAAGACGTTGCCGTCTCAGTCGCGCGTGATCTTCAGCAGGCTCTCGTCGAACCACACGTCTTCATAGTGGGGCGCAATCAGAAATCTCCAGCCCGGTGGCAGCTCGAGGTAGCGCTCCAGATCCTGAACGATCGGACCCAGGTGGTCCAGGTGCCTCGAGAGGAAGAAGTCGGGGTCGTCCGAGAGCACCTCGCCGGCCCAGATGTACCAACCGCACGTGCGGCCAGCCGGTGGGTGCCGAAGGCCGTTGATAGGCATGAGCCCAGTACCCACCTCGCGAGAGATGCCAAGGGTCTCGCCCGGCAATACGGGAGAGCGCGAGGCCCCGTGACGGCTGACCACGTCACCCGCCCGACCCAGCGACGGCTCGCTCATGACCCGAACACTAGACGTGGGTCAGGCTTGGACGCCCCATGGAACTACGTCGGCGCGCAGCACAAAGACGCAGTTTGCCCCACTGCCCCTGTGGCCTAGGTCCTAGATTGCCTCCATGCTGCGGAGCCCGAATGGCTGACGGCGATCTGGTCGATGAGTTGGCTCGATCGCTGGGCGCCAGGCTCTCTGGGGAGGGATTCAAGCGGCGCGGGCTGACGATTGCCTGCCTTTTGCCGACGGGCCTTCGCGTCAAGGTGGGTCTGCGTCGCTGGCTGACGATGCAGGGGTCGGCTCAGGTGGGCGCTCTGGTCACGGTGGAACTGCGACTCGGCAGGATCCCGGGCAACAACGCGTCGTTCACGGATCTGATCAGTGACGACATCCGTTGCCCGGATCTTCCGAACGAGATGTTCACCCTCGGAAGCCTCATACCAGGACAGCATCCAGCGAGCGTGCGCGTTCATCGCGGAAGCCACCTTGATGTGGCTCGGCCGCGCACGAGCCGGCGATCTCATGCTCGAGCCAGAGGCGCTGGGCGCGGGCCACGACGTGTGGCTCTGCGTCACATCCGAGCAGTGGTCCTTCCTCTGGGAGGGAGCTGCTTAAGGCCGGACCGCCCCCGGGCGCCGTTGAAACCGCGGAGTCAGTCCCGCGCGCAATCGATCCGGCCGTTGGGCCCCCGCCCATGGCCGAGCAGGGCGTGAACAGGATCATCGAACGCCTGCGCCAAGAGTTTCGCCCTGACCTAGCACCCTTCGTGCCCGACTTCCCGAGATCGCTACGACGAGCCTGACTTTGAGCGGTCGACAGGCGGCGGTTAGACGCAGTTGGGTGCCTGCGCGAAGGAAGGTGCTCTAGCCAGGTCAGACCGCGTTGGGCAGGATTCTGGGGTGGGCACTCGAAGGGCGCGAGTGGTCGGCGCGTGCCTCGCGTCGGCCATCGCTCTCGTCTGCTCGGCCTGCACCGGCACCGTCGACCCGGAGGATGCTGCCGGCGCCTCCTCACCCGGTCCACTGCGGTCGGCGTCTCCGGCGGGCACCCACGTTGTCACGGACGGCGGGGGTGACTGTCCGGACGTCACGGGCTCTGCCTCTGCCCAGCGAGGACCGCTGTCTGCGGGCCCCTTCGACGCCACGATTCTGCCCTCAAGCCAGCCGCGGCAGATGAAAGTCTGGGTGGGATCCAAGAAGGCTGGCGTCGACGATGCCCGCCTTCAAGTCACCGCTCCCGACGGGAAGGTGACCGTCGTGACACGTGACGGTGGGGCGGCTTCCTCCGACGAGTTCGGACAGTTCTGGCCCGGCCTGATCCCGACGCCCACAGCAGGGACCTACATCATCGATATCTCGGTTGCCCGTGATGAATTGTGCGTCGCCGTGGAGTACTCCGCTCCGAGGTAGGACGCACCACTACGCGGCGCTATGACGCTCCGACCGCCGATCATGAGACGTCAGAACCTCCGTGATGGCGAGACGTACAGCTGGCATCGGCGGCGCAGGGCCGTCAAGGACTTCCAGACGGTCCGGCGCGGACAAGGGCATGTGCGACTTCCAGCCTCGTGACGTGCCACAGCGGCGTCGGTAACTGCTCTCGAGACATCCCCCCGACAGTCCCACGCCAGGCAGGCGTCCGGGTGGGCCGTTCGACTTGACGGTATATCGCGAATCGACATACCGTCATGGCGTGGCAGTGAGGACTCTCGACCAGTTGCGCAGGGGTGTATTGCGTGCGAGCGCCCTCGTCCTTATTGACGGGAGGCCGAGGTACGGCTTGGAGCTGGCAGCCGAACTTCGCTCGCTAGGGGGAAAGTCTCTAAGTACGGGCACCATCTACCCCCTGTTGCATCGCTTGCGAGACGAAGGAATGTTGACCGTCGTAGCGGTTCCGTCGCCTTTGGGGCCTCCTCGCAATCAGTACTTCATAACCGCTCGGGGGCAGGACGAGGTAGCCGAGTTCCGTGCCATTTGGCCGGACTTTTCCAACGCTGTCGAAAGAATGCTCGCTCAAACTAGGGAGCCGACGTGAAACCAGACACTACAAACCCCCTTATCGAGTTCATCCGGGAGTTAGAACGTGAGACGGTCGATCTCCCTGCGGAGCGTCGCTGGCGACTTATTCGAGCGGTTGAAGCCCACATCGAGGACGCGATGGCCTCTCAGGAGTATTCAGGGGAAACTGGCGTAGTCAGGCTCCTGAGCGAACTTGGAGATCCGGCGGATCTTGTGGAGGACGAGGCGCTGGAGGCGGCAGGAGCTGTCAGTTCGAAGCCCACGCCATGGCAGAACGTAGTCTCTTGGCTGACTGTCGGCTCACTCATCCCATTCGTGGGTTGGGCCTACGGCGTATACCTTCTGTGGAGCAGCCCCACGTGGAGGACACGTGACAAATGGATTGGAACTCTGCTCTACCCATTCGGGGCTTGGGGTGTGATAAGCACCGGCGTCCTCATGGCTCCGGCCACGCTGACCTTCTGTCACCAGTCCGCGGCTGGGGCGGCCGCGTCGCTCAATGGCCCACGTACGCAGGCATCCGCGACGGGTGCGACCATCTGCGAAAGCGCGGGGGGCTTGCCCGCATGGGCGGCTTGGTCACTTCTTGTCTTGTCGTTAGCACTGGCAATCGCGGGACCGGGTCGGCTTTGGCTGCAAGCACGACAGCGTCCGATTCGCTCGGTATCGAGCGTGAAATAGAAGACGACCGTTGGTGGAAATGTTCTCTAGTGCCTCCACGGGATGACAACAGAACGGACGCCGCCGGCGAACTCGCACAGGCCAGCGGTTCCGCCTGGGTCGAGGCCCGCCGGAAGCGTCGCGGGTGTCCGGCCAATTTTTCTACAGAGGTGAACCAGACAATGGGCGAATCCTTCACAGGCCACTGATTCTTCACCGATGAGTGTGGGGTGAATTGCCGAGTCCTCCGGCGATGAAGAGCATTCGGTGGCGGTAGTTCTCCTGGTTGCGCAGGCCGCGGGCGATACGTCGGTGGAGCTCGATCAGCCCGTTCACTGCCTCGATGCCGCCGTTGGAGGCGCCGTCGGTGTCGAAGTAGCCCGGGGGTACCTCCCGCTTGCGGGGGCGAAACTCGCTGCGCCACTGCTTCAGGGTGCGACCCAGGCGCGCGACCTCGGGGATCGGGCATGAGGTGAACGTGGCGAGGATCTTCTCGGCGACCGCCCACCCCGCAGCGTGAGTGTCCTGGTGGCAGGCGGAGCGGACTGGTTGGGCGCACCTCCCAGCGAGGGTCGACCTCGTGATGGCGCTCGTCAGCGGCCCACGCCGTGGCAAGCCGCGCACATACCCGTAGGGGAGCCTGACCCGGTTTCCCGGCTCTTCACGGATGAGCGTGATTCGGGATCGGTAGTCCGCCGGCAATGAGGAGCATCCGAAGGCGGTAGTTGTTTCGGTTGCGGAAGCCGCGGGCGAAGCGGCGGCGCAGCTCGATGAGGCCGTTCATCGCCTCGGTGCCGCCGTTCGATGCGCCGTCGGTCTCGAAGTAGCCCAAGAACTCGCTGCGCCACCGGTGCAGGGTCTTCCCGAGGCGGGCGACCTCGGGGACTGGGCAGGTGGGCAGCATCGCGACAATCCGTTCGGCGATGGCGCGTCCGGCGGTGTGGCTGTCCTGGTAGTCGGCGGCGCGGACCTGTTGGGCGCAGCGGTAGACGACCTCGACCTCGAGGTGTTCCTGCCGTGCGGTGAACGCAGCTTGCAGGCGGGCCCGTTGGCGGTCGGTCAGGTTCTCCTGGCCGGCGCGCAGGACATTGCGGACCCGGTACAGCGGGTCGTTCTTGCGGCTGCAGCACGTTCTCCTGCGCGAAGTAGGCCGAGGCCCGCTTGAGGATCTCGATCTCCATCGCCTGACGGCGGTTCTCCCGCCGCAGCCGGATCAGTTCCTCGTGCTCGCTCGAGGTCACCCCCTCCCGCCGGCCGGCGTCGACGTCGTCCTCGGCCATCCAGCGACGCAGGCACGACTCACTGATCCCGAGGTCCTTGGCGATCGTCGCGACCGACGCACCCGGCAACCGGGCCAGTTCGACCGCTCGACGACGGAACGCCAACGGCTTCGGTGCAGGCATCCAGACTCGTCTCCGAGACGATTATCGCCTCAGCTCGGGTGTCCGGAAAGGCGTGTCAGGCTCCTAGGTGAGTTGTTCTTTACCGGAGGTCGCGCTTAACCAGGTCGGCCGAGAATGTCTCGGGCTGACGTGCCAGCACCGCTTGCGAACAGGATCTCGGCCCGCACCCGCCGTGCCCCGTATGTCCCGCGGGAGTCGGCGTGGGCGTCGGCAACTTTGCGGCCCGACGCCAACAAGTCCAACACGTTGCGCCGAAGCTCCGGCGGGTACCCACGACGGGCCATCCATGCCTCCTGATCTAAGGTGGCACAAGTATCCAGCACTCCCGGCTCCGTCAGACCCGGGGCACATCAGCTCACCCCACACTCATCTGCGAAGCGCCGGATACGTCTTTACGGCATTCAGTCCAGAGCGTGACTCCACGCCGGTCGCAGCGTCTGCGGACCGGCGAGGGGACCAAGGTTACCGACTGTCAGCTGCTATAGAGGTTGCAGTTGTTCCATCGTGTCGAATGCAGGCCAGACGCGCCGCCACGAATCTGACCGCAGTAGGTACTGGTTGCCCAAGAGATCTTGTAGGTAAAGCGACCCAGCTGCCGAACCTCCCACCCGACGTTCGCCCAGTTGACGGCCTTCGTCGTGCATGAAAAGCCGTACTGGCCAGTGCAGCCGTACGAGCCGGTGCTGTAGCTGGTGACCGAGCTACCATTCCCGCACCAATCCAGCTCCTGCCAAAGGGATCCGACCTTCATGCCGTAAAGGGTCGGCTGCGAGTACTCGTAGTCATACCAGCAGCCACTCGTCGTCGCTGACACTCGCTGCTGGCTTGCGGGAACTGGTTCCAACGTCAGATCCCGGCGCAACGCGGCTTCGACCAGGTCACGCTTCGCTTGAGGGATCTTCTGCATGGCAGCTTGCGGATCGGCGGACTTCATAACGCCCATCAAAATGCGCGCACCCTCGTCAGGCGCACCCTTCGCCGAAGCCGAAGAGGAAGCTCCGATCAGCAAAGCAAAGATACCGACGAGTGTTGCAAGAAAACGCATAGATTGCCCTCTCACCGTTGGAGAGGGAGGCCCCGGTGGCCCCCCCGGTAGTGTCGGACCATTGCACAAATATCCAGGGACAGCAACCCCGAACTGCAAGGCTGCCGGAAGCGCGCGGCGAAATGGGTTTGTGGCCGGAGGGATCTCAGGGCTTCGACAACTCGGCCGTAGGGCGTTGACCAGAGACAACGTGAGCGAGGGTCGGCATAGTGCTGACGATGGGCGTTCGGCTGATGGTGAGGATTGAGGTTCTACACTCCTCTCGCTGCCACGGAGCCCAAGCCGTCATCTCATCTCCTCCCACGATGGTGTCTGCCCGCATCCCGCTGGTCGAGTTGTTCGCTCCGCGCCCGACCTACGGTCGATGCGCGAGGTGCGGCGCTCGCTGTCGGTGGTGTTGACGATGTGTCCAGTTGTAGTAGCCCTTTCTGGGCGAAGTGGGTCACTTCTGTGACGTCGCTCTCGCCGAGAGATCTGCGGTCGCGACTTACCCGTAGTGGTAGCGGCACGACGCGATGCGGATCTCGTTCCCGACGATCTTGTAGACGAGGCGGTGCTCGTCCGTGATCCGCCGGGACCAGTAACCGGCGAAGTCGTGCCGCAGGGCCTCGGGCTTGCCGATGCCCTCGTTGCCATTGCGTTTCACATCGGCGAGCAACACGTTGATCCGCTTCAGGACGCGGCGGTCCTGGGCTTGCCACCAGAGGTAGTCCTCCCAGGCGTTGTCGTCCCAGACGAGGAGCACCTCAGTCGGACTCGACGGTCTCGTGGGTTGTGCCGCGACCGGCCTCCAGTCGCTCCATCGCGTCGAGGAGGCGGCGGGCGTTGGCGGGGGAGCGCATGAGGTAGGCGGTCTCGCGCAGGGACTCGTAGTCCTCGAGCGAGACGATGACGACCGGCTCGTGCCCCGCCCGGGTGATGACGACCTCCTCGCGGTCGTTCGCGACTCCGTCGAGCACCTCGGCGTAGCGTGCGCGGGACTCGGTGTAGCTCATCGTCTTCATGGCGACCTCCTGTACGGAATACTGTACGTCACAAGGCATGGCCCGCGCACGGGTCTCATCGCAGGACGTCCCGGGGTCACGTGGAGACATCGGCCCGGCCGGCGAGGTCGGACAGGCGCCGGGCGATCTCGGCGTCGCGGTCGGCGGCGGCGTGCTGGTAGCGCATCGCGGCCCCGGGGGTGGAGTGACCGAGGCGCAGCATCAGTTCCGCGAGGGTGGCGCCAGTCTGGGCCGCGAGCACGGCGCCGGTGTGTCGGAGGTCGTGCCATCGGAGGTCCTCACGACCAGCGGCGCGGCGGGCGGGGTAGTAGACCTTGTAGAGCGTCGAGGGGGCCAGGTGCTGCTCGGCGTTCGCGGCGGACGGGAAGAGCAGGGCCTCGCGTCCGGACCCGGTGTGCTCGGCCAGGTGGTGCCGGAGCGCGGGCATCAGGTGGGGCGGGATGGCGATGTCGCGGACGCCGGCCTCGCTCTTGGGCGGTCCGATGATGTAGGCGCCGCCGGCGTGCACGACTCCCCGGCGCACCTTGACGCGCAGGTTGCGCAGGTCGATGTCACCCCGTCGGAGCTCGGTGAGCTCACCGAACCGCATCGCACACCACGCGGCCAGCAGGGTCATCAGGCGGTAGCGGTCCGGCATGGCCGCGACGATGGCCTCGAGCTCGGCCAGCGTCGCCGGCTCGACTCGGTGGACCCGACGCGACGTGCCGGCCCCGCGGATCGTCGCGGGGTTGTAGGGGACCAGGGGAGCGGGACGGGTGGCCGCGGCACTCGCGAAGATCGTGCGCAACAGGCTGTAGGTGTGGGCCCGTATCGTCTCGCGGCCCGGTGCCAGCTGGTCGTACCAGGCGCCCACGTCCTCGGGGGAGATCCGGTCGATGGGCACGTCGCCGAAGGTCGGGTAGATGTGCCGGTCCAACATCACCCGGTACATGGCCTTCGTCCGCGGCCGCAGCTCTCGCCCCCTGACCCGTCGGGTGGTGAACCAGTCCTCCGCGTAGGCACGGAACGTGGGCATCTCGCGGCTGCGGGCCGATCGTGCCGCCGTGTCTGGCGCCCAGAGCTCCATCGCGATCTCCGCCCGACGGGCCGACAGCCACGCGACGGCGTCGTCCTTGGCGTCGAAGGTGACGGGCGCGCGGTGCAGGTGCCCGTCGGGCCCCGTGTACGCCGCCCGGTAGCGGCCCGAGCGGACCCGCTCGACCCGCCCGAACCCACGCCGGGCCCGTCTCGATGTGGCCGCCACCTAATGTCCTCCCAGCGTCGCCTCGCGAGGAACATACGAGGAACATAGGCGTCGTGTCGTGTCCGCTGATGTCCTCGGCTGTCCAGCCGGCGCACGCCGTCTGACCTGCGAGTTTACCCGTCAAACTCGACGCGTGGGAGAGGCTGTGATAGCCCTCGAAGAATTAGTTCAAACCCAGTATCGCCCACCAGCACGACTCGGCCCCCGGCCCGCACCAGCGGGAGGGGGCCGTTCGCATGCCCCGCTCGGTGGGCTCCTGCGCACAGGTCCGGCACAGGTCCGTGTCACACAGTGGTGCGTCACCCCCCCACGGACGGAGCCGCCCCACCATGCCCACCCCCGCCCCCGACGAGAGCGCGTACCGCGCCCTCCAGGAGCTCGCTCGTGCCACCCCGTGGCTGCACGGCGCGGGCGTCGCCATCGCCGTGTACGGCGTCGTGGTGTTCGCGGCCCTGGCCCTGTGGGCGCTGGTCGCCGCCCGGCGGGGCTCGGACCGGGCGCTGGCCGCCGCGGGATGGGCAGCGCTCGGCACCGTCCTCGCCGTCGCGGTGAACCAGCCGCTGGGGGCGCTGGTCGGTGAGCCGAGGCCGTACCTGACCCACCCCGGCGCCCTGCTCCTCGTGCCGCGGACCAGCGACGTGTCGTTCCCGTCGGACCACGCCACCATGGCCGGTGCGATGGCGGTCGGCCTCCTGGTCGCGGCGCCGCGGATCGGCCGCTGGGCGGTGGGGGCCGCGCTGGTGCTCGCGTTCGCCCGCGTCTACGTCGGAGCGCACTACCCGCAGGACGTCCTCGCCGGCCTCGTCCTCGGTGCGGCGGTGTCGGGCCTCGGCTGGCTGCTCCTGCGAGGCCCCCTGACCGCCGTCACCGGCTGGCTGCGTGACCGCCCCGGCATCCGCCGGGTGTTCACCGGGGCCTCCAAGGGCCGGATGCCGGTCACCACCTGAGGGCCGGAGCACGAGCAGCTCGGGCCTCAGGGTGATGCGGCGCCACCCGCGCTCGGGGGGTGGGTCGCAGCGAACACCGCGGCCTGGGTGCGGCTCTCCATCCCGAGCTTGCCCAGCACCGCGGTGACGTAGTTCTTCACCGTCTTCTCGGCCAGCGACAGCGTCAGGCCGATCTCGCGGTTGGTCATGCCCCGGGCGATGTGGTCGAGCACCCGGCGTTCCTGGGGCGAGAGGCTCTGCAGGCGCGGGTCGACCTGGCTCTCGCGCGCCCAGCTGCGGCGCGCGCGCTCGACGTCGGCGGGGGTCAGCAGCTGCTTCCCGGCCGCGACCGCCAGGATCGCGTCGACGAGGCCGTTGCCCTTGATGTCCTTGAGCAGGTAGCCCGCCGCCCCCGCGAGGACCGCGCTCGAGAGGGCGCGCTCGTCGTCGAAGGACGTGAGGATCAAGGCCTTCGTGGCCGGATATCGAGAGCGGATCTCACGGCACACGTCGATCCCCGACCCGTCGGGCAGGCGCGCGTCGAAGATGGCGATGTCGGGGCTGGTGGCGGGGATCCGCGCCAACGCCTCGGCGGCCGTGCCGGCCTCGCCGACCACCTCGAACCGGGGCACGCTCTCGAGCAGCTCGCGTAACCCTCGGCGGACGATCTCGTGGTCGTCGACGAGGAAGATCCGGATCGCGGTGCTGTCCTCGGGCTGCATGTGCTCGCTTCCTCGATGTCGGGAACGTCCAGGATGACGGGGCCGAGGACCTGGCCACCAGTGCCGTTGGTCCCGGGCCCCGGGTCGGGCAGGGGCGGGTTCAGCCCCCGCCCGGGGGACCGAGACCGGCGGTCCAGGTGAGCACGGTCCCGTGCGGGGAGCGGGGCTCCAGCCGCAGCGAGCCGCCGTGCCGCTCGGCCCGGGCACGCAGGTTCGCCAGCCCGCTGGTGGGCGCCTGCGGGTCCACGCCGACCCCGTCGTCGGAGACCGTGACCGTGACGGTGTCGCCGGTGGCGACGGAGAGCTGCACCGCGGTGGCCCGCGCGTGGCGCGAGACGTTGGCCAGGGCCTCGCGCACGACCGCGACCAGGTCGGCCTCGAGCTCGACGGGGAGGGAGGACAGGCCGTCGTCGAGGGTGAGACCCGGGGGGAAGCCCAGGCCGTCCTGGGCGGCGTGGACGAGGTCCTCGACCTCGCGGCGCAGGTCGGAGGGTGCGTTCTGGCGGTGCAGCTCGAAGATGGTGTGTCGGATGTCCTTGATCGCCTCGTCGAGCGCCTCGACGGCGTCGTCGAGGCGGGTCCGCACGGCGGCTGAGCCGGCCACCCGTGAGGTGGCCTGCAGCGACAGCCCGGTGGCGAACAGCCGCTGGATGACGTGGTCGTGCATGTCGCGGGCGATCCGCTCGCGCTCCTCGAGGAGGGCCAGCTGGCCCCGGGTGTGCTGGTTGCGGGCCGCCACCAGCGCCAGGGCCACCTGGTGGGCCAGCGGCACGAGAAGATCGAGCAGGTGCCCGACCACCGGCTCGGCATCCGGCGGCCACGCGACCGCCAGCACACCGATCACGTCGCTGCCCAGGTGGACGGGCACCAGCGCGGTCGGCCCGTGGGCGCTCACCGGGCCCAGCGCGCGCACCGCCGCGGCCAGGGTGGCGTCGTCGGGGTCGCCGGGGCGGGTCAGGAGCAGCAGCGGGGCGCCGCCCTGGAGCAGGTGCGGCCACCGCGGGTCGTCGAGCACCGGGCCCGGCGCACCCGGGCTCGCACCGGTGCCGGTGGCTCCCGAGCCGTCGGTGTCCACGGCCTGCACCACCAGACGGCCGTCCCCGTCCTGCAGCGCCACCACCACGAGATCGGCCCGCGACAGGACCCGGGCCCGGCCGGCCAGGTACCCCATGGCGGCCGCCTCGTCGCGGCCCTCCAGCAGCATCTGGCTCACCTCACCGGTGGCTTCCATCCACTGCCGCTGGCGCATGGTGCGCTCGTAGAGGCGGGCGTTGTCGATGGCGATGCCGGCGGCGGCGGCCAGGGCCTCCAGGATCGACTCGTCCTCGTCGGAGAAGCGCGCACCCCCGATCTTCTCGGTGAGGTACAGGTTGCCGAAGACCTGCTCGCGGATGCGCACCGGCGTGCCCATGAAGCTGCCCATCGGCGGGTGGTTCGGTGGGAACCCGTACGACGCCGGGTGGTCGGCCAGGGTGTCCAGGCGCAGGGGGTGTGGCTCACGGATCAGCAGGCCGAGGACGCCGTGCCCACGGGGCAGGTCGCCGATGGCGTCGCGCTCGGCCTGGGTCAACCCGTGGGTCACGAACTCCACGAGATGCTCGCCGTCGGGGCCGAGCACACCGAGCGCTCCGTAGGTGGCGTCGACCAGGTCGCACGCGCAGTCGACGATGCGGGTGAGCACCTCGGGCAGGTCCAGGCCGGCCGTGATGGCCATGACGGCGTCGAGGAGGGCCTCCAACCGCTGCTGGGACCGGCTCGACGCCTGGGCACGGCTGCGCAGCTCGTCCAGGAGGTCGTCCAGGTCGAGGGCGGTGGTGCTGAGCCAGCCCGGATGGGGTGGGGCCGGCGGGTGAGGGCCCTGCACGCCAGAGAGCCTAGGCCCTCGCGGAGAGCGGCGCGCGGTCCGACCCGGCGTCGGCCACGACCATGACCTCACAGACGCAGTGGGCCTGACAGTGCTCCGCGACGCGCACCACGGCCGCGGGGTCGTCGGCGCCGAGCACGAGGAGGTCGGCGCGCCGGGTCTCCTCGACCAGGGTCTCGGCCGGGGTGCCCACGACGGACTCGAAGGTGCAGGCCAGGTGCGGCGCGGCGCGCAGCGCGTCCACGGCGATCCCGAACAGGGCTGTCTCGACGTTGGCGTGGGCCTCCTCGCTGAGGCCGCGGGGCAGCACCTGGAGGAAGCGGACCCGGCTGCCGCGGCGGGCGGCCTCGCGCACGGCGGCCTCCGCGACGGCCGCGGTGTGGCCGTCGTGCACGAGACCGGCGACGACGTCGGAGCCACGGTCGGGGGCCGCCTGGCCGGGGGCGCGGGGGACGGGGTGGATGGGCATCGCGAGTCAGCCGCGGTCGGGCGAGGACGTTGCCGGGGCCAGGGGCTCGACGTTCGGGGCCGGGTCGCCGGGGTCGTCGCCGTCGTCCTCCGCGGGCGACGGGTGGACGACGGCCACCGGGCACGAGGCACCGTGCAGGACCGCCTGGGAGACCGAGCCCCGCAGCCAGCCGGAGACCAGGCCCCGGCCGTGGGTCCCGACGACGAGCAGGCAGGCGTCACGGCTCAGGCGCTCCAGGGCGTCGGCGGCGTAGTCCGTCACCACCTCACGGCGGATGTCGACGTCGGGGAAGCGCTCGCCGAGGCCGGCCACCGCCTCGGCCAGGACGGCTTCCTCCTCCTGCGGGAGGCGGCCCCATCCGGTCGGCCACCCGAGGGGCGTGCCGTCGCCCACCGTGCTCTCGGGTCGCCAGGTGTGCACGACGGTGAGGCCGACCTGACGCGAGGACGCCTGGATGGCGGCGAACACCAACGCGGCGCGCGAGGCCCGCGATCCGTCGACGCCCACGACGACCGGGGCACCGGGGCCCACCTGGACCGGCTGCCGCACCACCACGACGGGGGCGAGCGAATGGGCGCTCACGTGCGCCGAGACCGACCCGAGGAAGACGGCGGCCACCGTGCCGAGACCGCGCGCCCCGACCACCACCGTCTCCGCGCCCCGGGACGCCTCGACCAGGGTCGCGCCCGCCCCACCGCAGTGGGTGACGGCGTGGACCTCCAGGTCCGGGTAGCCGGCGCGCACCCGGTCGGCACACTCCCTGACCTCGGCGACGGCCGCCTTCTCCAGCTGCGCGCCGAGGGTCACCACCGTTCCCCCGGGCAGGAGGCCGGCGCCGGTGGAGGGGTAGGTGGGTGGCGGGTACGCATGCACGACCCGCAGGGGCCGGCGCAGCCGAGCGGCCTCGGCCGCGGCCCACTCCAGGGCCGGTTCGCTGTTGCCGGAGAGGTCGACGCCGACGACGATCGGGCGGGCGGTGCTGGCCATGGTGCACTCCTCGGGCTGGACTCCCCCCATCCTCGGACGGGGAGCGGGACGAGGGCAGGGCCATAGGTCCCGCCGCCCCGACCGGGACGCGGCGGCCCGACGTCAGGCCGGGTCGAGGTCTGCCACGGGCCGCAGGACACCCGCGAGGAACGCGCCGAGCTCGTCCGCGCCGTCGAGGGGCAGGACGTGGGCCACGTACTGGTCCGGACGGACGAGCACCAGGCAGCCGGCGGCGCGGTCGATGCCGCGCGTCGTGAAGACGTCCTCGTCCGGGTCGGGGGTGAACACCTTCTCGACGTCGACCAGGCCGTAGCGACCCTTGCGGGGGAGGAGGGCGGGCGGCAGGTCGGCGGTGGCGACCCGGACGCGGTCCTGCTGGAGGACGGCCCGGACGTCGACGACGGCATCGGGGTCCTCGTCGGGACGGGTGAACCGGGCGACCGGCGAGCGCTCCGAGTCGGACAGGACGTCGCAGAAGGCGCGCAGCCGTGACTCCGGCGAGGTCGGGTCGGCCCGGTCCCCTGGCCCGCCTCCGCACCGACGTCATCGACCTGTACTACCGCCACCGGGTGGACCGGTCGGTGCCGGTCGAGGAGAGCGTCGGCGCCCTCGCGGGGCTGGTGGACGAAGGCAAGGTGCGCGCCATCGGGCTCTCCGAGGCCTCGGCCGACACCCTGCGCCGGGCCCATGCCGTCCACCCCGGGACGCCGGATGCTCGGTCGCGCAGCTGGCCCTCGCCTGGGTCCTCTCGCGGGTCCGGCACGTGCTGGCCATCCCGGGGACCCGCTCGGTCGAGCACCTCCTGGAGGACCTGGGCGCCCTGGAGCTCGCGCTCCCCGCCGCCGTGCTCGACGAGGCGGGCCGGGTGCTCGGCGCCGACACCGTGCACGGCCCGCGCTACGCCCCGGCCACCGCGGCCGACATCGACACCGAGTCCTTCGCCGCGGCGGGGTGAGCCCCCAGGCCTCCCGACGCGGCCGCACGCGGGGGATAGCCGACGCCTGCGGGGGTAGGGAGGAGGTGGGTGCTCCGACACGCCCCCGATGAAGGGAGGGCACCGCACCATGGGCGACATCGACGACGTGGTCCTGCGGATGGCTCGCGACGTGGGGGTGGACGCCGCGCGGGGGGTCCCGCTCCCGGTACGCCTCTGTCGCGCCGCCACCCAGGTGCTGCACGGCGACGGAGGGGCGGTGACCCTGGCGTACACCGAACCCGAGCGGGTGACCCTGTGCACCACCGATGCCGCGGCCCTGGCGATCGAGCAGGTCCAGGACGTCGTCGGGGAGGGGCCGGGGCCGGAAGCCTTCCGCAGCGGGCACTACGCCCGCTTCGACCTGCCCCAGCCCGGCACCGGGACCGACGCCCGCTGGCCCCTGCTGGAGGGCGAGGACCTGGCCGACCTCGCCCCCGTGACCGTGCACGCCGTGCCCCTCGTGCACGGTGACGTCGTCCTGGGCGTCCTGACCGTGTACCGCCGCGGCGAGCAGACCGAGATCGACCTGCGTGACGCCGCCACGGTGGCCAGGGTGGTGATCGGGGCCCTCGTCGCCGACGGCGCGTCGCAGGGGGAGGAGGGGAGAGGGCCGTGGTCCGAGCGCGCGGAGGTGCACCGGGCCACCGGCATGGTGGTCTCGCAGCTGCACGTGCGCGACCAGGAGGCGCTGGCCCTGATCAGGGCCCACGCCTACTCGCACGGCCAGAGCGTGGCGAGCAGCGCGCACGAGGTCCTGTCCGGCGCGCTCGCGTTCTCGTGCACGCGCGAGCGCGGCATCGTGACCAGCTGAGGCCGTCCGCCCAGCGTGGGCCCGTCGTCAGCAGGCCCCGTCCTCGGGTGCGCCGTCGGCAGGGTCGTCGGCGCGTGGACCGCGGGGGACGGCACCGGTCATGGCGACCTCCACGGCGATGTCGCGCAGCTTGCGGTTGAGCTCCTGGCTGGTGCGCCGCAGGACCGCGAACGCGTCCTCGGCGCTGAGCAGTTCGCGCGACATGATGATGCCCACGGCCGTCCCGATCTGGCGGCTGCTCGTGAGGGCGTCACGCAGGTTGGTCACGTCCTGCTGGCGCAGGATGCTCTCGACGGCCAGGGCCGCGAAGGGCGCGAAGATCGAGGCCACCGCGACGTCCTGGGCGTCGAGACGCCCGGCCTCGCAGGAGTACAGGTTGAGGGCGGCGTGGTCGGCGCCCCCGAGCACCAGCCGTAGCCCGAGGATGCCGTGCACGCCGGTCTCGGCCACGCACCGGCGGGCGAAGGACGGCCAGCGCGTCTCGCTGCGCAGGTCGGTGGCCAGGGTGGCGTGGTCGTCCACGGCGGCGTCGAGGCACGGGCCCTCACCGAGGGTGTACTGGAGGTCGTCGACGCGTCGCGGGACGTCCCCGGTGGCGGCGATGGTGCTCGGCGGTCGCTGGGGGCGCAGGACGGTGACGCTGCAGTGGTCGGCGTGCGGCAGGGCCTTCAGCGCCACCTGCACCAGGCGCTCGGGGTCGACCTGGGGGCCGCTCCCGGCCTGCAGGACGCGGGCGAGCTCGGCGAACTGGGCACCCACCTGGACCAGCTGCGTCTCGTCGGGGTCGTACTCGTGGCTCAACGGGGTCGTTCCTCGAAAAGTCCGGGAGGGCGGTCCGCGCGTGGTCTGACGTCCGGCCCTCTCGGAGCAGAACCTATACGTCGCGAGCGTCCGGTCGCCGCCGGGGGCGCGTGTCGCGGGGGTGGCGTCGCACGTCCTGCGCCGGACGCCGGGTGTGCGTCGGGCCACCCCGGGGTAGGGGTCCGGAACCGGGAGGATTCCACCAGGAGGTAGACCGTGCGAGCAGTGACGTGGCAAGGACCGAAGGACGTGCGCGTCGAGGACGTCCCCGATCCCCGGATCGAGCAGCCCACCGACGCGGTCATCCGGGTCACGAGCACCAACATCTGCGGCTCCGACCTGCATCTCTACGAGCCGCTGAGCGCGTTCATGCGCCCCGGTGACGTGCTGGGGCACGAGGCGATGGGTGTCGTCGAGGAGGTGGGGACCGACGTGGGCGACCTCGCTGTCGGCGACCGTGTCGTCATCCCCTTCCAGGTGTGCTGCGGGCACTGCTGGATGTGCGAGCGTGGCCTGCAGAGCCAGTGCGAGACGACCCAGGTGCGCGACCAGGGCACCGGCGCGGCCCTGTTCGGCTACTCCGAGCTCTACGGGTCGGTGCCGGGCGGCCAGGCCGAGTACCTGCGGGTGCCCCACGCCGGCTACACCCACGTGAAGGTCCCCGACGGGCCCCCCGACGAGCGCTTCGTCTACCTCTCGGACGTGCTGCCGACCGCCTGGCAGGGCGTGGCGTACGCCGACCCCGAGCCCGACGGCACCCTGCTGGTGCTGGGGTTGGGCCCGATCGGCGACATGGCCTGCCGGATCGCGCAGCAGCGGGGCGTCCGCCGGGTCATCGCCGTCGACCTCGTCGACGCGCGGCTGGCGCGGGCCCGCGCCCGGGGCGTCGAGACGGTCGACCTGCGCGAGGTCGACGACGTCGGCGACGCCGTGCGCGAGCTCACCTCGGGTCGGGGGGCCGACGCCGTGGTCGACGCCGTGGGGATGGAGGCGCACGGCTCGGGGGTGGCGAAGCTGTCGCAGCGCGTCGTCGAGGCATTGCCCTCCGCGCTGGCCCGGCCGATCATGACCCGGGTCGGCGTCGACCGCCTGGCCGCCCTGTACTCGGCCTTCGACGCGGTGCGCCGTGGTGGCACGGTCTCGCTCAGCGGGGTCTACGGTGGGATGGCCGACCCGATGCCGATGATGACGCTGTTCGACAAGCAGGTGCAGATCCGGATGGGTCAGGCCAATGTCAAGCGATGGGTGCCCGACATCCTCCCGCTGCTCACCGACGACGACCCGCTGGGCGTCGACGGTTTCGCCACCCACCGGATGAGCATCGAGGACGCGCCGGAGGCCTACGCCACCTTCCAGGCCAAGGAGGACGCGATGGTCAAGGTCGTGCTGAAGCCCGGCGGGATCCGGCCCGCGTGAGCGCCCACGCCGCCCCCCGTCGCCAGGCCGGCGGGGACATCCGATGACGCTGACCTGTGACGCCGTCGTCGTCGGGGCCGGCCCCAACGGCCTGGTGGCCGCCATCGCCCTCGCCGATGCCGGCTGGGACGTGGTGCTGGTGGAGGAGCAGGGCGAGGTCGGCGGCGCCGTGCGCAGCGCCGAGGTCACCGCGCCCGGCTTCGTCACCGACCTGTTCAGCGCGTTCTACCCGCTCGCCGCGGCCAGCCCCGTCATCCGCGACCTCGACCTGGGGTCGCACGGCCTGAGCTGGGTCCGGGCCCCTGACCCCGTCGCGCACGCCCTCCCCGACGGCCGCGGCGCGGTGCTGCGCGCCCGGGCCGCGGACACGGCGGCCGGCCTGGAGGAGCACGCCCACGGGGACGGCGACGCGTGGCTGCGCCTGGTGCAGCAGTGGCAGCGCATCCGCGACCCGCTGCTCGACGCCCTCTTCACGCCGCTGCCGCCGGTACGCCCCGCGCTGCGACTGGCCCGCGCGGCCCAGGTCGCCGGCTCGCTGGACCTCGCGCGCCTGGCCCTGACCTCGGTCCGCCGGTTCGGGCACGAGGAGTTCCGCAGCGAGCAGGCCCGGGTCCTGTTCACCGGCAACGCGATGCACAGCGACCTCCCGCCCGACGGTGCGGGGAGCGCACTGTTCGGGTGGCTCCTGATGATGCTGGGCCAGGACGTGGGCTTCCCCGTACCGCAGGGCGGTGCCGGGCGGCTCGCGGACGCGCTGCGGCGCCGGGCCGAGTCCCGCGGGGTGCAGGTCCTGTGCGGGGTGCGCGCCGAGGTGGTCGAGGTCGTCGCGGGGCGGGCGCGCGGGGTCCGCCTCGCCGACGGTCGGAGGGTCCGCGCCCGTCGCGCCGTGGTGGCCGACGTGTCGGCGCCGGCCCTCTACGACGGCCTCCTGGCCGACGAGGTCCTGCCCGACCGCCTCCGCGCGGACCTGCGGCGCTTCCAGTGGGACCCGGCGACGATCAAGGTCGACTGGGCCCTGGCGCAGCCGGTGCCGTGGGTGTCGCCCGCGGTACGCGGCGCCGGCACCGTCCACCTGGGCGCCGACGACGACGGCCTGGTCGGGGTGGCGGCCGACCTGGCGGTCGACCGCGTGCCCGAGCACCCCTTCGTGCTGTTCGGCCAGATGACGACCGCCGACCCGAGCAGGTCACCGGCCGGGACCGAGTCGGCGTGGGCCTACAGCCACCTGCCGCGGGCGGCGGCCCGCGACCCGCAGGTGGTGGCCCGGCAGGTCGAGCGGATGGAGCACGAGGTGGAGCGCGTGGCGCCGGGGTTCGGCGCGAGCGTGCTGGCGCGGCACGTGCAGTCGCCGGCCTCGCTGGAGGGGGCGGACGCCAACCTCAGCCGGGGCTCGCTCAACGGCGGGACGGCGGCGCTGCACCAGCAGCTGGTGTTCCGCCCCACCCGCGGCCTCGGCCGCCCGGAGACACCGGTCCCGGGCCTGTTCCTCGCCAGTGCCTCGGCCCACCCGGGGGGTGGCGTCCACGGGGCCTGCGGGTGGAACGCCGCCGTCGTCGCCCTGGCGCAGCACGGCCCGCTCGGCCCCGCCCGCCGGGCGCTGGCCCGCACCGCCTGGGCGCGGGTGCTGCGACCGGATCGCTGACTCCCGGCCGCGCCCGGGGGCCCGGCGGACGGGGGTCACGCGGGCGGGGTGTCCTGTCCCCGGGCCAGCCGGTAGCGGCCCTCGGCCACCAGGGCGAGCCGCAGCAGCGTCTCGCGGTTGCGCGGGAGGATCAGCGCCTGCCGCACCGGCGCCGGCACCAGGCGCCCGGGGCCGTGGGAGGCGTCCTCGGCGATCGAGACCGTGCAGGCCTGCGGTCCGTCGGCGACCACCTCGATCTCGACGCGGGCCTCGCCGACCGGCCATCCGCGGGCGGTGAGGAGGATGCGCCGCGGCGGGTCGACCTCCTCGACGACGGTGATGTCGGAGAGGGTGGCGGGCCACAGTCCCACGCTGTGGTGCAGCCGGGTCCCGGGCTGGGGCCATCCCGGGTCCACGTCGCGGACCCGGCTGGTGCCGACGACCCACGTCGCGTACTGCCAGCCATCGCGGACCACGTCCCACACGGCCTCGGCGGGGGCGGCCACCGAGCGGGACACGTGGGGGCGGTGCAGGCGTCGTTCGTCGGTCATCGGGTCCTCCTGGTCGGTGGCGGGGTCGGGCGCGGCCCAGCTCGTCGCCCCGGGTCGGGCCGGCCGCCGTCGCCGGCGGAGGGAACGACCGAGCACCTCAGCGGGGTGACGACGGTGTCGTACCCGCCGGCCGGGGGGCGCCAACCCCCGGCGCGGACGCTGGTTGCGGACCCGGCGAACGGGTAGGTACGCCACGAACCCCCTCCACCTCCCGCCAGGAGCTCCCGTGTCGAACGACGCCAGGACGACCAGGCCCTCCCGACCCCCAGGAGAGCCCGTGGCCCAGCACGTCGCCCCGTCCCTCGCGCACCACGCCGGGCGGTCCCTGCGCTCGGCGCAGCGGGGGGCGACGCCGGTGCGGGTGGCCTCGGTGCCCAGTGGCCACGTGTACGTCCGCCACCTGGAGGCGGTGGCGCCCTCGGGGGCGGTGCGGCGGCTGCCCGATCCGCGCCCCGACCGCGCCGTCACGGGTGCCGCATGGTGGCCCCCGCGGATCCTGGAGCCGGGATGGGTGCGCGAGCACGCCGACGAGCTCGACGTCGTACACGTGCACTTCGGCTTCGACGCGGTGAGCCCCGAGAGCCTGGCCGCGTGGGCCGAGACCCTGCACCGCCTCGGCAAGCCGCTGGTCGTCACCGTGCACGACCTGCGCAACCCCCACCACGACGACCCCGCGCTGCACGACGCCCAGCTCGGGGCCCTGCTGGCCCGGGCCGACGCGGTCATCACCCTGACCCCGGGCGCCGCGCGCGAGATCCGTGAGCGCTTCGGCCGCACCGCGCGCGTGCTGCCCCATCCGCACGTCGTCGACCTCGACCGGCTGCGCCGCCCCCGCGTCCCGCACGAGGGGTTCGTCGTCGGCGTCCACTGCAAGAGCCTGCGCGCGGGGATGGACCCGCTGCCCGTCGTCGAGACCCTGGCCCGGGTCCTGCGCGGGATGCCGGACGCCACGTTGCGCGTCGACGCGCACACCGACGTCATGAGTGCGGGGAACCCCCGCCACGCCCCCGCGCTGGCCGACCGGCTGCGCGTGCTCGAGCGCACCGGCGCCCTCGACCTGCGCGTGCACGACTACTTCACCGACGACGAGCTGTTCGACTACCTGGGCTCGCTCGACGTGTCGGTGCTTCCCTACCGCTTCGGCACCCACTCGGGGTGGCTGGAGGCGTGTCACGACCTCGGCACGATCGTCCTGGCCCCCGACTGCGGGTACTACGCCGAGCAGCGGCCGGTGCTCTCGTACACGGCCGGCGACGACGCGTCACTGGCGGACGCCGTCACCCGCGCCCACGCGGTGCGCCCGCAGTGGCGTGCCGCCCAGGCCGAGCGTCTCGCCGAGCGCGATGCGCTCGACCGGGCCCACGAGGAGATCTACCGCGCGGTGCTCGCGCAGCCGCCGCTGACCCTGGTGCCCTGACGCGGTCGTCGCGCCGTGGGCCGGCAGAACGAGCCGAGCTCGGCGATCGCGGTCATCAGGGGCGCAGGGAAGACGAGGGTGCTGTTCTTGTCGACGCCGATCTCGACCACGCTCTGCAGGTTGCGCATCTGGAGCGCCAGCGGGTGGGCCATCATCGTGTCGGAGGCGTCCTCCAGGGCCGCGGCGGCCAGCGACTCGCCCTCGGCGTTGATGATCTTGGCGCGCTTCTCGCGCTCGGCCTCGGCTTGGCGCGCCTAGGCCCGCTTCATGCTGTCGGGGAGCTGGATGTCACCCCGCTCTCGCCAGGCCGGTGACGGGAGCTGGTGACCAGAGCACCAGGGGAGGGAACGCGGCATCCGGCCGGTCGCCCGCACCGAACCACAGGGGTGAGCGACGTCCTCTACCGCGTGGTCATCGGGGTCGCCCGCGGGCTGTTCCGGGTGCTCGGCCTGCGCCTCGACGTGCGCGGGGCGGACCGCATCCCGGCCACCGGCCCGGTGGTCCTCGCCGCCAACCACTCGAGCTTCGTCGACTTCATGGTCGTGGGGCTACCGGCCGATGAGCGCGGGCGGCTGGTGCGGTTCATGGCCAAGCAGTCGGTGTTCCGCTCGGCCGCAGGGGGCCCGCTGATGCGCGGGATGCGGCACATCCCCGTCGACCGCCGCTCGGGCACGGCCGCAGCCCTGCGGGCCCGTCGCGCCCTCCTGGAGGGCGAGGTGGTCGGCGTCTACCCCGAGGCCACCATCGGCCACGCCTTCAGCCTGAAGGACCGCGACGACCTCCGGCTCGGTGCCGCCGCTCTGGCGCTGGCCACCGGCGCCCGGCTGGTGCCGGTGGCCCACTGGGGCCTGCACCGGGTGTTCACGGTCGGGCCGCGCTGGTCGCTGCGGCGGGGCCGCTGGGTCGGCATCCAGGTGGGGGAACCCCTGGATCCGGCCCCGGGCGAGAGCGCGGCCGAGCTCACCGACCGGCTCCACGCCGCCCTGCGCGAGCTGGTCGAG
The DNA here is from genome assembly GCF_001428065.1 of Nostocoides sp. Soil756. Taxonomy (GTDB): domain Bacteria; phylum Actinomycetota; class Actinomycetes; order Actinomycetales; family Dermatophilaceae; genus Phycicoccus. Next base: position 1,260,931 of record NZ_LMSE01000002.1, on the reverse strand, counting down.
GGTCTGCTCGACCGCTACCCCGACGTGCCGGCCGACCCGGCCGCCGCCTGGTGGTGGCCCGCCCATCGGGGCGGGGGTGCCCCACGGCCCGACGCCGCGCGTGAGCTCGACCTGCGGGCCGTGGCGGAGGCCGACGGCCCGGCCCGCGCTCCCGCCTGCTGACGGGTTCCTGTGACCCAGGTCTCGGAGCGGGTCGCGATGTGACATACGCCTCCCATGTCCGGTGGGTGCGCGGGTGGTCACCGGTCGCCCGGGTGCGGTGCAATGGGCGTCTCGTGGAGCGGACACCCGATGGCGGGCGCCTCGCTCACGGGCCGACACGCGACCGACCGAGAAGGGTGAGCATCGTGGCCGACCTGGAGAAGCCGTTGGACGACGCGGGGCTGACCAACCCCGCGGTCCGGGAGTACGTCCTGCACTGGGCGCAGTACCTCGGAGCCGAGCGCATCGAGGTGGTCAGCGCCTCCGACGACGCCCGGCTGATCCAGGAGTCCCTGGCCGCCGACGAGATCCAGCCGGCGGGGGAGGGCCTGTACTACTCGCGCAGCTACGCCAAGGACACCGCCCGCTCCGAGGAGCGCACCATCGTCGCCACCAGCCGCCCGCAGGACCAGGGCGTCTACAACAACTGGCGACACTCCGACGAGATCCGTCCCGTCGTCGAGGGGCACATGAAGGGCGCCATGGCGGGCCGGACGATGTACGTCATCCCGTACCTGATGGCGCCGCCCGGAAGCCCGCTGGAGCGCTTCGCGGCCGGGGTCGAGATCACCGACAACCGCACCGTGTGCCTGCACATGATCCGGATGGCGCGGGTCGGCGTCGACCTCATCAACGGCCTGGCCGACCCCGCCATGTTCGTGCGGGCGGTCCACGTGACCGGCGACCTGCCGAACCTCGGGCAGGGCACTGGCGACGACCAGCGCTACTTCGTGACGGTGGCCGACGAGCGCACCATCCTGCACTTCGGCAGCAGCTACGGCGGCAACGCGCTGCTCGGCAAGATCGCCCACGGCCTGCGGCAGGCGGCCTACGACGGCTGGGCGTCGGGGGAGTTCCTCGGCGAGCAGTTCATGCTCCTCGGCATCACCGACAAGGAGACCGGCGAGACCCACCACATCTGCGGCGGGTTCCCCAGCGCCTCGGGCAAGACCAACCTCGCGATGACCCTGGCGCCCGACGCCCTGGGCGAGCGCTACCACGTGTCGTTCTACGGCGACGACATCGCCTGGCTGTGGGTGGCCTCCGACGGCCGGCTGTACGGCCTCAACCCCGAGAACGGGGTGTTCGGCGTCGCCAAGGACACCAACGAGGACACCAACCCCACCGCCCTCGACGCGATCCAGGAGGGCACCCAGGCCCTGTTCACCAACGTCGCCTACAACGAGGACACCCACGAGGTGTGGTGGGAGGGCAGGACCCCGGCCCGCCCGGCCGACGCCACGGGCTGGCGGGACTGGAAGGGCGAGCTCATCGCCGACCGCAACCCCGACGAGGCCGGCGACCCCTGGGCCCACCCCAACAGCCGCTTCACCACCACGCTGGCGAACGTGCCCAACGTGGCGGCCGACTTCGAGAACCCGCACGGGGTCGCGATCGACGCGATCATCTTCGGCGGGCGCACCCGCGACCGGGAGCCACTGGTGCGCGCCATCGACGACCTGGCCGAGGGCGTCTACGACGGCCTGACCCTGGGCGCCGAGGCCACCGCTGCCGCCGAGGGCGTCGAGGGCAAGCTGCGCTACGACCCGATGTCGATGCGCCCGTTCATGTCCTACCCCGAGGGCGCCTACGCCGCGCACTGGCTGACCGTCGTCGGTGCCGCGACGGAACAGCCGGTGTTCGCGCACGTCAACTGGTTCCAGCGCGACCCCGAGGACGGTCACTTCCTCTGGCCCGGGTACCGCGAGAACCTGCGCGCCCTGCTGTGGCTGGTGCAGTACAAGAAGGGGCAGGTCACCGGGCGCCGCACCCCGGTGGGGGTCGTCCCGCTGCGCGAGGAGCTGAACCTCGACGGCCTCGAGATCGACAGCGACGAGCTCGACACCCTGCTCACCATCGACGTCGAGCGCTGGCGCGAGGAGATGGGGCACCGGGAGGAGCACCTGAAGCAGTTCGCGAACCTGCCCGAGGAGATCTGGGAGGCGCACCGCCGGGTGGCCGCCGCCCTGGAGGCGGAGGCCACGGTCGAGGTCTGACGGCCGGCGCCGGCGTGGGCGCCGGCGCCGGGTCAGGCGATGGCGGCCAGCGCCGCCTCGACGGTGCGGGCGGGATGCTCGGCCACCCGCTCGACGTGGTCGGTGACCCGGGCGGTCGAGCCGTCGGCGATGGCGGTGTAGGTGCTGACCCACGCGTCGAGCTGCCACTGCTCGGCGTCGTAGGCGGCCCGGCGGGAGGCGTAGGCCTCCTCGACGCTCTCGTCCTCGAAGCGCAGGTCGCGCCCGAGGACCGCGCCCGCCCGGCGGGCGGCCTCATCGAGGGTGAGGGCCTCGGGGCCGGTCAGCTCGTAGGTGGCCCCGACGTGCTCGGCGGGGGAGCGGAGCACGGCGGCGGCGACGTCGGCGACGTCGAGCCGGCTGACCAGGGCCACCCGCCCGGCGCCGGCCGGTCCGCGGATGACCCCCTCGGCGTCGGCGAACAGCGGCAGCACCTCCGCGTAGAAGTTGTCGCGCAGCAGGGTCGCGCGCATCCCGCTGGCGGCGATGGCGTCCTCGGTGTCGTGGTGGTCGCGCCCGAGGGTGAAGGTGGCGTCGGTGGCCGCGCCCGCGAAGGAGGTGTAGACGATGTGCCCGACACCGGCACGGGCCGCCGCCGCGACGAACCCGCGGTGCTGGGCCCGGCGGTCGACGGCCTCGGCGCCCGAGACCATGAAGAGGGTGTCGACACCGGTGAGGGCACGCACGGCCGCGTCGTCGTCGGCGTAGCCGGCCACCACGACCTCGCTGCCGTCGATGGCCGGGGCCCGCGAGGCGTCACGCACGACGAGCCGAGGGGAGAGGTCGGCGAGGAGACGGGCCACGGCGCCGCCGAGGGCGCCGGTCGAGCCGGTGATGGCGAGGGTCATGACGCCCCAACGCCGCATGCCCGCGGACGTATTCCGGCGGCGGTCCGCGGGGCGGTGGGACCCCTAGGCTGCGGTCGTGGCGGAGGCACGGTTCGGGTCGGTGCTCGCCCGCGGGGTCGAGGCCGTCAGCCACGACGTGGAGGACCTCGACCGCGGCGGCTTCTGGGTGGTCGTGCGCACCTTCGAGGGCGGCTTCACCGCGGTGCGGATGGCCCAGGTCCGGCGTGGGGTGCCGATGCCGCGCACGGAGCCGGACGAGGACTGGCCGGCGCTGGAGGGGGAGTGGCGCACCACCCTGGACGAGGCCGCCTACCGGGCCGGCGTCGACGAGGTGCGGCGGCGGGTGGCGGCCGGCACGGTCTACCAGGTCAACCTCTGCCGGGTGCTCGAGCACGACCTTCCCGACGGTGCCTCGCTGGCCGCGCTCGGGCAGCGCCTGGCGCGGGGCAACCCGGCGCCGTACTCGGCCACCATCGACCTGCCCGAGGCCGGGCTGGAGGTCGCGTGCGCCTCGCCCGAGCTCTTCCTGCGGCGCCGCGGGGAACGGCTGACGTCGGGGCCGATCAAGGGGACCGCCCGGACCGCCGCGGGCCTCCTGGCCAAGGACTTCGCCGAGAACGTGATGATCGTCGATCTCGTGCGCCACGACCTGGCGTCGGTGTGCCGCCCCGGCACCGTCGAGGTCGACGCGCTGTGCCGGCTCGAGGAGCATCCCGGCCTGGTGCATCTGGTCTCGGAGGTGTCCGGGCGGCTGCGGCCCGGTGTGGGGTGGCGCGAGGTGATGGCCGCGACGTTCCCCCCGGGCTCGGTGAGCGGGGCGCCCAAGCACACCGCGCTCCAGGCGATCGCCGACCTCGAGCCGGTTCCGCGCGGACCGTACTGCGGCGCCGTCGGCTGGGTGGACGCCGACCGGAGCGAGGCGTCGCTCGCGGTCGGCATCCGCACCTTCTGGGCCGGCCGCCGTGACGACGGGCGGCGGGTGCTGCGGTTCGGCACCGGAGCGGGGATCACCTGGGGCAGCTCGGCCGCCTCGGAGTGGGAGGAGACCGTGCTGAAGGCGGCGCGTCTGGTCGCGCTTGCGGGCGGTCGCCACACCACGTCTGGGAGGGTGGGTCCATGACGGACGTCCGCGTGTGGGTCGACGGTGGCCGGGTGCCCGCCGACGGCCCGGCGGTCAGTGCGGTCGACCACGGGGTCACCGTGGGCGACGGTGCCTTCGAGACGGCCAAGGTCGTCGGTGGGCGCGCGTTCGCCGTCAGCCGGCACCTGGCCCGTCTGGACCGCAGTATGGCCGGGCTCGGGCTGCCCCCGGCCGACCACGACCTGATCCGCGCCGGCGTGGCGGACGTGCTGGGCGGTGACCCGATCGCATTCGGCCGGCTGCGCTGGACGGTGACGGCCGGGCCCGGGCCGCTGGGCTCGGACCGCCTCGGCTCGCGCCTCACCCACATCGTCACCGCGGTGCCGCACGAGCCCCCGGCCGCGTCGGGGGCGGTGGTCACGGTGCCCTGGGTACGCAACGAGCGGTCGGCGACCGCCGGGCTGAAGACCACGTCGTACGCCGACAACGTCGTGGCGCTCGCCCACGCCCAGGAGCGGGGCGCCGTGGAGGCCGTCTTCGCCAACACCCGCGGCGAGCTGTGCGAGGCCACCGGGAGCAACGTGTTCGTCGTGCTCGACGGTGTCGTGCGCACCCCGCCGCTGTCCAGCGGCTGCCTGGCCGGCATCACCCGAGCGCTGGTGCTCGAGTGGTGTGCCGCCGACGGGGTCGAGGTGTGTGAGGAGGACCTGCCGCTCGACGTGCTCCAGCGCGCCGAGGAGGTCTTCATCACCTCCTCCATCAAGGACGTCATGCCGGTCTCAGCGGTCGACGGCCGCCCCCTGCCCGCCCCGGGCCCGGTGACCAGGACCGTGCAGGGCGTCTGGGCCCGCCACGCCGAGCGGAGCGACGACCCGTGACCGAGACCGAGCCGAAGCGGCCCTTCTTCCGGCCCCCCCACGACGAGGACGAGTGGGAGTGGCGCCGCCGGCTGCGGGCCAACGCGGGCACGCGCCTCGGCCTCCGCGTGGTCGTCGCCGTCGCCGGCCTCGTGCTCGTGCTCGGCGGCTTCGCCCTCGTCCCGCTGCCCGGCCCCGGCTGGCTGATCGTCATCCTCGGCCTCGCGGTGTGGGCTTCCGAGATCGAGCCGGCCTCCGACCTGCTCGAGTGGGTCAAGCGGCAGGTGCGCCGGTGGGAGCGGTGGGTCACGGCGCAGTCGCGCGGCGTGCAGGCGCTCGTGGTGCTGCTGACGTTCACGTTCGTGGCCGGCGTGCTCTGGCTGACCTTCCGCCTCACGGGGCTGCCGGGGTTCCTCCCCGACGGGCTCACCCGCTGGCTGGAGGCGACCCTGGCGCTGTGACCCACGGCGGCGCCGGTGCGCCCGGATTTCCGCCCGCCGGGCCGGTTGGGTATCCTCGGCAGGCCGCAGCACCCGGATGTGTAGCTCAGTTGGTTAGAGCGTTCGCTTCACACGCGAGAGGTCAGGGGTTCGAGTCCCTTCACATCCACCGAAAGCCCCCGATCGCGCCAGCGAGCGGGGGCTTCGCGCATCCCCACGCGCAGCACGTCGAGGGGCCGGTGGCGACGCGTGTCGGTCCGCGGGTGTATGCATTGACGTATGACGATGAGCGTGCGCGCCATCCTGACCTTCCCCACGCGCGGCGAGGCCGGGGCGGCTCACGACCACTGCGCGGTGGACACCACGGGACTCAGCGGTGACCGGCCCAAGAAGGCCGCGGTCTCCCTGGTCGGCAACGACTCCCCGCACACCCGCGCGAACCTCGTGCTCGACGTGCCCACCGCCGAGGTGGAGACGCTCGGCGGTCGCGTGGTGCGGGTCGGTGGGGTCGTGCTGGCGGTCGAACCCACGGGCAACGCCTGCCCGGGTCTCCACGCCGCGGTCGGCGAAGCCGGCACGGTGCGCGTCGGTGACGTCGTGGAGGTCGTGGAGGGCGGCGCATGAGCCTGCTCGACCGTGACCTCACCACCGGCGCGGCCGCCCACCGCTCCGGGGTCGACCGGCTGGTCGCCAGCTACCGGGCCATCCCGGCCGGTTCGCCGGTCCGGCTGGCCAAACGCACCAGCAACCTCTTCCGCGCCCGCGCCGCCACCGACGTGCCGGGGCTCGACACCAGGGGCCTCACCGGCGTCGTCGACATCGACCCCGAGGGCCGCACCGCCGACGTCCAGGGCATGTGCACCTACGAGGACCTCGTCGACGCCACCCTGGCCCACGGCCTCAGCCCGCTCGTGGTGCCCCAGCTGCGCACCATCACCCTCGGCGGGGCCGTCACGGGGCTGGGCATCGAGTCGTCGTCGTTCCGCAACGGCCTGCCGCACGAGTCGGTCCTCGAGATGGACGTGCTCACCGGCACCGGCGAGGTCGTGACGACCGACCCCACCAGCCGGAACACCGACCTCTTCCGCGGCTTCCCCAACTCCTACGGCACCCTCGGCTACGCCACCCGGCTGCGCATCGCGCTCGAGCCGGTCGGGCGCACGGTCTCGCTGCGGCACGTGCGCTTCCACGACCTCGACGCCCTGGTCGCCACCCTCGGCGAGATCGTGGCGGCCGGCGAGTACGAGGGCGAGACGGTCGACTACCTCGACGGCGTCGTGTTCGGCGCCGACGAGTCCTACCTGACCCTCGGCGCCCGCTCCGACGAGCCCGGCCCCACCAGCGACTACACCGGCCAGGGCATCTACTACCGGTCCATCCAGCACGACCGGCCGCGCCCGGTGCGCGACACCTTGAGCACCCTCGACTACCTCTGGCGCTGGGACACCGACTGGTTCTGGTGCTCGCGCGCCTTCGGGGCCCAGAACCCCCTGGTGCGCCGGGTCTGGCCGCGGCGCTGGCTGCGCTCGAGCGTCTACTGGAAGCTCGTGGCCCTCGACCGCCGCTTCGACGTCGCCGACCGGCTCGAGGCGCGCCGGGGCCGCCCGCCGCGCGAGCGGGTGGTGCAGGACGTCGAGATCCCGCTGTCGACCACGGCCCAGTTCCTGCGGTGGTTCCTGCGCGAGGTCCCCATCGAGCCGATCTGGCTGTGCCCGCTACGCCTGCGCGATGACCGGTCGTGGACGCTCTACCCGCTCGAGCCGGGCGAGACCTACGTCAACGTCGGCTTCTGGTCCACCGTGCCCGCCGACCCGGCGGCCGGCCCCGGGGCCACCAACCGTCGCATCGAGGACGAGGTGAGCGCCCTCGGCGGCCACAAGTCCCTCTACTCGGAGGCCTTCTACGACGAGGAGACCTTCTGGCGCCACTACGGCGGCGCCGACTACCCCGCGCTCAAGGAGCGCTACGACCCCGACCACCGGTTGCCCGACCTCTACGCGAAGGCCGTGCGCGGTGCCTGATTCCAGGAGGAACACCCCGTGAGCATCGCCCACATCGTCGAGTCCGTCGTCGACGGACCGCTGCCCTTGCGCGTCGAGGCGTTCGACGGGTCGGCCACCGGGCCCGACGAGGCCCCCCGCCGGCTCAGCATCAACACCCCGCGCGGCATCTCCTACCTCGCGACCGCCCCCGGCGACCTCGGGCTGGCGCGGGCCTACGTGGCCGGCGACCTGTCGGTGCACGGCGTCCACCCGGGCGACCCCTACGACGTCCTGCGCGACCTGGCCGAGGTGCGCTTCCGCCGCCCCGGCAAGGACCAGGTCCTCGAGCTGTCGCGCACCCTCGGCCTCAAGGCGCTCACCCCGCCGCCCCCGCCGCCGCAGGAGAGCCTCCCGCGCTGGCGCCGCGTCGCCGAGGGCCTGCGCCACTCGATGACCCGCGACGCCGAGGCCATCCACCACCACTACGACGTCTCGAACCGGTTCTACGAGATGGTCCTCGGCCCGTCGATGACCTACACCTGCGCGTGCTACCCCTCGCCCGACAGCACCCTCGAGGAGGCCCAGGAGAACAAGTACCGCCTGGTGTTCGACAAGCTGGGGCTGCAGGCCGGCGACCGGCTCCTCGACATCGGCTGCGGCTGGGGCGGGATGGTGCGCTACGCCGCCCACCGCGGCGTCAGCGTGCTGGGCGTGACGCTCTCGCGCGAGCAGGCCCAGTGGGCGCAGAAGGCCGTGGCCGACGAGGGCCTGGCCGACCTGGCCGAGATCCGCCACAGCGACTACCGCGCCGTCACCGAGACCGGCTTCGACGCGGTGTCCTCGATCGGGCTCACCGAGCACATCGGGGTGCGCAACTACCCGGCCTACTTCCGCTTCATCCAGGCGCGGCTGCGCACCGGCGGCCGGCTGCTCAACCACTGCATCACCCGCCCCCACAACCGCCCGACCTCCACCGGGGCCTTCATCGACCGCTACGTCTTCCCGGACGGCGAGCTCACCGGCTCCGGGCGGATCATCACCGAGGCCCAGGACGTGGGGCTCGAAGTCCTGCACGAGGAGAACCTGCGCGAGCACTACGCCCTCACCCTGGCCGGCTGGTGCCGCAACCTGGTCGACCACTGGGACGACTGCGTGGCCGAGGTCGGCGAGGGCACCGCCCGGGTGTGGGGTCTCTACATGGCCGGCTCGCGGCTCGGGTTCGAGCGGAACGAGGTGCAGCTGCACCAGGTCCTGGCGGTAAAGCCCGACGCGCGCGGGGGCACCGGGCTGCCGCTGCGGCCGTGGTGGAGCGCCTGACCCGCTGACGGTGGAGCGCCCGGCCGGCTGACCGGGCGGGCGCTCGGCGGGAGCCTCAGGGGCGGGGCCGCAGGCCGTCCCAGACCACGGTGGTCAGGTCGTCGGCGAGGTCGTCGGCGGTGCGCCCGCTGTCGGCTCCGCCCTCGGCCAGCCAGGCGTCGGCGGCGGCCCGCACCATCCCGACCAGCGCGACCCCCCACAGCTGCGCGGTGGGCCCGGCCGCGCGGGAGCCCAGGCCGGCGCCGATGATGCCGGCGACGTGCTCGGCGATGCGCCCGGTCATCCCGGCGGTGACGTCGCCCTCGGGCCGCTCGCCGGGCGGCACCATCGGCGCGTTGACGATGAAGCGGTACACCTCGGGGTCGTCCTCGACCAGGTGCAGGTAAGCGGCGATGACGGAGCGGATGACGCCCCGCGGCTCCCGGGCGGCGCTGGGCTCCTCGCCGGCGCCGGCGGCGCGCGTGATGCCGCGCACGATGGTGCCGTCGACCCGGTCGGCGACGGCGGCGTAGAGGCCCGCGCGGTCGGCGAAGTGGCGGTACAGCACCGTCTTGGAGGTGCCGGCGGTAGCGGCCACCTCGTCCATCCCGACCTGGGCACCGTGCTCGCGGACCGCCCGCACGGCGGCCTCGACCAGCTCGCGGCGGCGGGCCAGCCGGTGCTCGTCCCAGCGGGCGCTGCGTCCGTCGGGGACGGGGGCGGTGGAGGTCACGGGTCAGGACGGTAGCAGGCACCGAGGGTACCTGGTACCGTCGGTATCGGATACAGCACGGTGGCGTCGTCCAGAGGTCGCCGTCCCGACCACGAGGAGCCATCCCGGTGACCACCACCCGCCGCGCCGCCGTCCTCGGCGGCAACCGCATCCCCTTCGCCCGGCAGTTCGGCCCCTACGCCGAGGCCTCCAACCAGGACATGCTCACGGCCGCGCTGGAGGGCCTCGTTGCCCGCCACGGGCTGGCCGGTGAGCGCGTCGGCGAGGTCGTCGCGGGGGCCGTGATCAAGCACAGCCGCGACTTCAACCTCACCCGCGAGGCTGTGCTGGGCTCCAGCCTGGCCGCCGACACCCCGGCCTACGACATCCAGCAGGCGTGCGGCACCGGCCTCGAGGCCACCATCCTCGTGGCGAACAAGATCGCTCTCGGACAGGCCGACTCCGGTATCGCGGGCGGTGTCGACTCCGCGTCCGACGCGCCGATCGTGGTGCCCGAGCGGCTGCGCCGCAAGCTGCTGCGCCTCAACCGGGCCAAGAGCCCGGCCGAGCGGGCCCGCGCCGCGCTCGCCATCCGCCCCACCGACCTCGGGATCCAGGTCCCCGCCGCCACCGAGCCGCGCACCGGGATGTCGATGGGTGAGCACATGGCCGTCACCGCCGCCCGCTGGGGCGTCACCCGCGAGGCGCAGGACGAACTGGCCCTGGCCAGCCACCACCACCTGGCCGCCGCCTACGAGCGCGGCTTCTTCGACGACCTGATGACGCCCTACCTGGGCCTGACCCGCGACCAGAACCTGCGCCCGGACAGCACGATCGAGAAGCTCGCGTCGCTGCGTACCGCGTTCGGCACCGGGCTTGAGGCCACCATGACGGCCGGCAACTCGACCCCGCTCAGCGACGGCGCCTCGGCGGTCCTGCTGGGCTCGGCCGAATGGGCCGAGACGCACGGCCTGAAGCCGTTGGCGTGGTTCGTCGACGGCGAGACCGCGGCGGTCGACTACCTCTCGGGTGACGAGGGCCTGCTGATGGCCCCGGCCTACGCCGTGTCGCGGATGCTCGCGCGCCAGGGGATGAGCCTGCAGGACTTCGACCTCTACGAGATCCACGAGGCGTTCGCATCGACCGTGCTGTCGACCCTCAAGGCCTGGGAGGACCCCGAGTTCTGCCGCGACCGGCTCGGCCTCGATGCCCCCCTGGGCGCCATCGACCGAGCGCGCCTCAACGTCAACGGCTCGTCCCTGGCGGCCGGGCACCCGTTCGCCGCCACCGGCGGCCGCATCGTCGCGACCCTGGCCAAGCTCCTGCACGAGAAGGGCTCGGGCGCACGCGGGCTGGTGTCCGTCTGTGCCGCGGGCGGGCAGGGCGTCGTGGCCATCCTCGAGGCCGCCTGAGATGGCGCGCTCCGACGCCTACACCGCCTTCGTCAACCGTGGCCTCGGCCAGAAGCTGGCCGCGACCCTCGGTCTGCCGCAGCCGGTCCCGCTGCGCCGCCACACCCCGGGTGCCCCACCGGCCGACGGCCCGGTGCTCGTGGGCGGGCACGGCGACACCCCCGCCGTCGCTGCCCTGCGCGCCGGGCTCACCGCGGCCGGGGTCACCCTCACCGAGACCGTGCCGGAGGGCACCCGCCTCGGCGGGGTCGTCGTCGACCTCACCGCCGCTGCCACCCCCGCCGACCTCGAGTCGCTGCGCGCCACCCTCGCCCCCGCCCTGAAGCGGCTCGGCCGGTGCGCCCGGGTCGTCGTCGTCGGGCGCCATCCCGCGCACGCGTCGAGCGTGGCCGAGCGGGCCGCCCGGCGCGCGCTCGAGGGCATCACGCGCTCGGTCGGCAAGGAGCTGCGCGCCGGCGCCACCGCCAACCTCGTCCTGGTCACCGAGGGCGCGGAGACCGCGGCCCTCGGCGCCGTGGTGTTCCTCCTCTCGGGGCGCTCGGCCTACGTCGACGGCCAGGTCTTCCGCGTCGGCACCGCCGACGTCCCCGCCGACGCCTCCGACCCCGAGCGTCCGCTGGCCGGCAAGGTCGCGGTCGTCACCGGCGCCGCCCGCGGTATCGGGGCCGACATCGCCCGCACCCTCGGCCGTGACGGCGCGACCGTGGTCTGCGTCGACGTCCCCGCCGCCGGCGCCTCGCTGGCCGCGGTCGCCAACGAGGTCGGCGGCACCGCCCTCCAGGTCGACGTCACGGGCCACGACGCCGGCGCCCGCATCGCCGAGCACGCCCGCACCCGGCACGGCGGCCTCCACGTCGTCGTGCACAACGCGGGCATCACCCGCGACAAGCTGCTGGCCAACACCGACGCCGACCGCTGGGCCTCGGTCCTCGAGGTCAACCTGCTCTCGATCCTGCGGATGAACGAGGCCCTGCTGGCGCCCGACGGTCTGCGCGACGGCGGCCGGGTGGTGCTGGTGTCCTCCATCGCGGGCATCGCCGGCAACCGGGGCCAGAGCAGCTACGCCGCGTCCAAGGCCGGCGTCATCGGCCTGGTGGACGGGTACGCCGCCGACGAGGACCTGGCCGCGCGGGGCATCACCGTCAACGCCGTGGCCCCGGGGTTCATCGAGACCGAGATGACGGCGCGGATCCCTCTGGCCAACCGCGAGATCGGCCGCCGGCTCAACAGCCTGGCCCAGGGCGGCCTGCCGGTCGACGTCGCCGAGACCATCGCGTTCTTCGCGGCCGACGCGCAGGCGGCGGTCTCCGGCACCGTGGTGCGGGTCTGCGGGCAGAGCCTGCTGGGGGCGTGAGCGTGGTCGTCGAGACGCTGGCCGGGATGCCGTCGACCGCACCGCTGCTGGTCCGGGCTGCGCTCACCGCGCGCGGCCGGCGGGGGAGCACCGTCCCCGAACGCACCCTGCGGGTCGATGACGTGCGTGTCGACCGCACCCGCCTGGCCGCCTACCAGCGGCTGACCGGGTACGACGTGGGGGACGCGCTGCCCCAGCCGTACCCGTGGGTGCTGGCCTTCCCGGTGCAGACGGCGCTGATGACCCGCCCCGACTTCCCGGTGGCGCTGCCGGGGCTGGTGCATCTCGAGAACAGGGTGACCACCCATCGGCGCCTCGACGCCGCCGAGCCGCTGACGCTCGACGTGACAGCCGGCGCGCTGCGGCCGCACCGCCGCGGCCGCACGCTCGACGTCCGGCTCGAGGCCCGGGTCGCCGGCGAGCTGGTCTGGGAGTGCGACAGCGTCTACCTCGCCCGCGGCCGCGGGACCGAGGACGCCCCGCGCGGCGACTCCCCGCCGAAGGCGCCCGGCGGCCCCGCCGTGGCGGTGTGGCGCCTCCCCGAGAACCTCGGCCGCGAGTACGCCGCCGTCTCGGGCGACGTCAACCCCATCCACCTGCACCCGCTGGCGGCCCGCGCGGTGGGGTTCCCGCGGCACCTCGCGCACGGGATGTGGACGTACGCGCGCACCCTGGCAGCGCTGGGCCGCGGCTCGCTCGGCCCGTCGACCAGCCGGGTGTGGTTCACCGCGCCCGTGCTCCTGCCCAGTACCGTCGAGCTGGTCCGAGGGGCCCGCGACGACGGCGTCGTGCTGGCCGCCCTCCGGCCGCGCCGGGACCCGTCGAACCCCCAGGTGCTCGTGGCCGTCGAGGCGCCCCCGGAGCGCTGACGCGCCGCAACCTTCGACATGGCTCGTTCGGGCTATGGCGCCCATCACACCGCGCCCCTAGCATGAGCGGGCCCGCGCACGACCTGTCGTGGGCGCTGGCCGTCGAGCCGTGCCACCACGGCCGATGGAACCACTACCTGGCAGGCCGTCGCAGGGGAAGGCCGTCGGGGGCGCCGTCCGTGGCGAGCCCGGCTCTCTCTCGCCGGTGTGCACCGCGCGGAGGGACCCCCATGAGCACCAGAAGCAGAGCCGTCCAGGTCGTGGCCGCCACGACCGCCGTGGGGGTCCTCCCCGTGGCCCTGGCCGTGCTCCACCTACCCCGTCCCGACGCCGCCACGACGCTCTCGCCCGCCGCGAGCGCCGCAGCGGTCGGCACCGCCTCGTCCTCGACGAGGTGGGTCGCCCTCGACACCGGCACCAGCCCCTCGATCACGCTCAACGGGCCCGGGGGCCGGACCGGCGCGGCCCAGACGCTCGCGCAGGCCGCCGACTGCGGGATGGCCCAGGGCGCGGCCCCCTCGCGTTACCTCTCGTTCTCCGGGTCCACGGGCAAGAGCTACAGCGAGTCCCTCGCGTCCTTCGCCAGTGGCTCCATCGGGGTGAAGGAGAAGAAGAGCGGCGTCTCGTGCTACCAGGTCGGCTCGCCGTCCGAGAGCCTGAGGGTCTCCCTCGGGGCGGCGCTGCGCAGCGCCCTCGGCCCCGACGTCGTGGCGTCCGCGGCCTCCCTCGACGTGGAGCTGAAGCAGGGCGCCCAGATCATGGCGACCGCGAAGCTCAAGGGGGCCGTCACCGGCGTCTTCGAGCTGCGCAGCGGTTCCTCGATCATCGCACCCGCCCCGCTCCCGGGAGGGGTGACGGCGACGGCCGTCACGAACTGCACCAGCAGTGCCGACTCCGGCCCCGACGCGGGGGTGGGCGACAACTGCCGCTGGCCGGTCAGCACGCCGTCCTGGCTCGGTGCCGACGACGGGATCGTGTTCGACGAGCTCACCCTGACGGCGGTCAGCGGCTCCTTCAGCCTCGAGGGCGGCGGTGACGGCCAGGTCGACCCGCAGTCGCCGCTGTCGACGCCGAACGCCTCGATCGTCCAGGTGGCCGACGGTGTGCTCGACTGCGGGGCCTCGACGCGCACGATCGCCGCGTCCGCCGACGCGCCGCAGGTCAGCGTGTACCGCCTCGGCAACGCCGACGCCAGCTCCTGTGTCCCGGTGCCGTACTCCCTGGACACCGCACCTGCCTACGCGCAGTTCCTCAAGCCGCTCGACAGCCAGACCACTGCGCAGTTCCTGTGGGACCTCACCTGGCGCTTCCCGGAGACGGCCGGGACGACGGCCCTTCCCGACCTGAAGGTCGACTACGAGTACCCCACTCCCGGCACCACGGTGACGCTCGGGTGGTGTCCGAACCCCACGTTCGACGACACCGGCCGCTTCGCCGGCTACCCCGCGGGGTCGATCACGGCCGCGATGGACCAGGAGCCGGACCTGGCGGGCACGCAGTTCGCCTGCGTCGTCTCGCGCAGCGCGCGCCCGGTCGACGGCGACCCCGACACCGTCAGCTCGCACGACGTCGTCTACGTCTACGGCGACGCCGGGATGCGCTACTGACGCCCCGGGTCCGGCCGGGTCACGCAGGTCCCGGTCATCCCACGCCCGGGACGGAGGCGCGCGCGCCCAGCGCGGCGAGCTGTGCCTCGGCCCGGGCCCAGCTCTGGTCCGACCCCTCGACGTCGCCCTGGTGCCGGCGGACCCGGCTCACCACCCGCAGCAGCAGCGCCTCGTCGTAGGGCAGGTCCTGCTCGCGCGCGGCGACGAGCCCGGTCTCGGCCAGCTCGTCGGCCTCGGCGAAGCGACCGAGCGCCAGGAGGGCCCGCGCGCGCTGGTGACAGAGCCGGGGGAGGGAGGCGGCGGCCTCGGCGCGGGCCTCCCGCTCGGCGGCATCGAGGATCTCCAGGGCCTGGTCGGGCTGCCCCTCGCGGATCATCGCGTCGGCCCGGACCAGCGACGCCTCCAGCGCCGTCGTGGGCTTGCCGAGGGACAGCAGGGTCGCGGCGACCTGCGCCGCGAGGGCTTCGGCCTTCTCGTGGTCGGCGCGGGTGAGGTGGAGTCGGGCGAGCTGGATCTCGCCCTGGGCGAGGAAGGACAGCGCCCCCGCGGCCCGCAGCACCCGCAGTGCGTCCTCGAGGAGCACCTCGGCCTCGTCGAGCCGGCCCTGGTTGATGAGCAGCTCGGCCAGGTTGACGGCCGTCTCGGCGGCGCCGAAGTCCTTGCCGACCTCGAGCGCCACGCGGCGGGCGCCGCCGTACCACTCGGCGGCCTCGGTCCAGCGGCCCGCGTAGTAGGCGATGGTCCCCAGGTTGCCGCGGACGGTCTCCTCGAGCGGGCGCCATTCCTCCTCGACGCAGATGCCGAGCGCCTCGAGGTGGCGTGCCCCGAGACCCGGGACGCCCATCGAGATCTCGATGCTGTCGAGCAGGATCAGGGCCCGTACCAGGGTCTCGCGGTCACCCACCTCCCGCGCGCGCTCGGCCGCACGTTCGGCCCAGCGCAACGCCTCGGTCGGGCGTTCCTGCTCGATCCGCACCCGGGCCGTGAGGTTGTCGAGCCGCACCAGGGTCGCCGCCCCGGCGTCACCCGCGGCGCCCAGCAGGGTCCGGGCCCTCCCCACCACCCGCAGGGCCGTGGTCGGCCGGCCGGTCCGCAGGAGCACGATGGCCTGCCGGTCCAGCAGGGCGGCGTGCGCCAGCAGGTCGTCGCGGACGAGCCGGGCGGCGCGCCGGTAGGCCTCGAGCGACTCCTCGAACATCCCGGCCAGCTCGCGCAGCTCACCGACGGCCGTCCAGAGGTCGGCGCGGTCACGGTCGGTGACGTCGGGGAGCGAGGGCGCCACGGCCAGCGCCCGGACCAGGAGGTCGGCGGCATCGGCGTTCGCGAACGAACGCCGGGCGAGGGCCGCCGCCCGCTGCGCGAAGCGCCACGTCCGGGCGTGGTCTCCGGCGCGGTCGAAGTGGAGGGCGAGCGTGGGGGAGTCGGCGTCGAGGTCGGTGCTCATCCGTTCCAGGACCTCGCCCGCGATCTGGTGGATCCGGGCGCGGACCCGGAACGACAGTCCCTCGTACGCAGTGTCGCGCACCAGGCTGTTGCGGAACGCGAGCCGGGCCGGCCCGTCGGGCTCGAGGAAGGCGCGCAGACCCTCGAGCACGGTGGGGTCGATCGGGGTGCCGTCGACCGCCAGGGTCGCGGTGATGATCTCGCGACGGAAGCTGCGACCGAGCACCGAGGCGTGCCGCAGGACCTGGCGGAGCCGAGGGGAGAGGCGGTCGATCTGGGCCGCCATGGCCGCCTGCACCGAGTCCGGCAGGGTGTCGATCGCGCCGCCGCCGCGGATGATCTCGGTGACCTCCTCGACGAAGAGCGGGCTGCCGGCAGCCCGCCGCGCCACCACCGCGACCTCGTGCGGACGCAGCGGGTGCTCGCGGGTGGCTGCGATGACCAGCTGCTCCACGGTGGCGGGGTGCAGAGGGGGCAGGGTCAGCAGTGCCCCGCCCTCGGGGACGAACCCCCCAGGCCCCTCACGTCGCACGACGAGCAGCGCCCACGGCCTCGAGCCGGCCGCGGCCGCCACCCGGCCCAGGAGGGCGACAGAGGCACCATCAGCCCAGTGGGCGTCCTCGACGAGCACGGCCAGGGGCCCCGGCAGCAGCCGCTCCAGCAGGGTGACGACGACGTCGGCCACCCGCTCGGGCTGGTAGGCCGGGTCGATGCGGCTCGCCTCGACGGTCGGCGGGACGACGACCTGGACGACGTCGGCCAGGAGCGGTGCCATCGGCAGCAGCTCGGGAGCCACCCGCCGCAGGGTCTCCAGCACCGCCGCCCCCATCCGCTCCGGCGTGTCGCGCGTGACGCCCAGCAGTGCCCGGAGCGGGTCGCGCAGCACCCGGTAGGAGCTCGAGACCCCGTAGGGCTCGGCGTGCAGCAGCAGCAGCCGCGCGGTGGGGGCGGCCAGCGCCGAGGCCTCGCGCACCAGCCTCGACTTCCCGGACCCGGTCGCGCCCTCGACCGTGAGGACCCCGCCGGCTCCCGCGGCCGCGTCGGTGAGCATCCGCGTGACCTGTGCCAGCTCGGCGTCGCGCCCGAGGAACGGCAGGCGCCCGCTGTGGCGCAGGTCCCGGTTCCCGGTCTCCTCGCCGACGGTGGCGAGGTGCAGCGGCACGGCCTTGCCCTTCATCGCGAACGGCCCGACCGGTGCGGTCGCGAAGACGCTGCGGGAGTGCTCGAGCACGCCCGGGTGCGCGAAGACGGTCCCCGGTGGGGCCTTGGACATGATGCGGGCGGCGGTGTTGGTGGTGTCGCCCATGGCCGAGTACGCGGCCCGTTCGGGGACCCCCAGCTCGGCCGCGAACACATGGCCGCGGTTGGCCCCCAGCTGGACCGGCAGGGGGAGGTCGGACGTCGCGATCCGGCGCAGGGCACGCAGCATCCGTCCCTCGTCGTCCTCCCCGGCCACCGGGACCCCGGAGCCGAGGAAGAACTTGACGCCGTCGGTGTCGAGGTCGGTGGCCAGCAGGGTCACCCCCTCGACGGCCAGGGCCGCCTCGACGGTGCTCACGGTGGCGTCGAGCATCGTCGCCAGCCGGTCCGGCCCGTGGTCGTGGAAGACGCCGTCGGTGCCCGAGAAGCGCACGAAGGCGATCGTCGCGAGCCGGTGCTCGGGCTCGGGGGCGCCCGGGTCGAGGTACTCGCCGAGGCTGCGGGGGAAGAGTCCGGCGAGGCGTGCCGCCGGGGCCGGCGGCATCCCGGCGGCGCCGGAGGGCACCGTGTGCGCCACCCGGCGCCGCAGGACGAGGGCCCCGTCGGCCCGCGGCCGCGACGAGCCGGGGGACAGCCGGCCCGCGGTGGCGGGCGTGACCACCACCTGGCCCGCGTCCGCCGCCTGTTCGGCCGCCGCCGTGGCGGAGGCCGCCGGCCCCAGGACCAGCAGCTCGCGGGTGGGCGAGCCCACGAGGAAGAGGTGGACCGGGCCCGAGTGCACGCCCACCGACATCGAGAGGCGCAGCCGTCCCACGGCCGTCGGGAGCGGGGCGGTGTCCCGTAGCGAGCGGCGCATCTCCACCGCTGCGTCACAGGCCTGTTCGGCGTGGCCCGGGCCGCGGAAGAGGAAGAGCATGGCGTCGCCGCCGAACTTGAGCATCTCGCCGCCGCGGGCGGCACTGAGGCGCAGCATGGGCCCGAAGACCCGGTTGAGGGTCTCGACGATCTCCTCGGCGCCGATGCGGCCCCGGCGAGCGAGCCGCTCGGTCAGCGCGGTGAACCCCGACACGTCGGCGAACACGAGCGTGCCGTCCACCTCGCGCCAGGACGCACCGGGTGCCTCGTCGTCCCACCGCAGGACCAGCGGCGGGAGGTGGCGGCGCAGGTCGGTCACATCGCTCCTCGCGGTCGACGGGCGCTCGCGCGACCCGCGCTGTAGTATCCCGCACGGTCCAGCACCGCCACGCCGGCGACCGCGGATCGTGTCCCGACGGAGGTCCACGTGCAGCTGACCTTCCTGGGGGTCCGCGGCTCGACCTGTGCCCCCGGCCCCCAGTTCGTCCGGTACGGCGGCCACACCGCCTGCGTGGCCGTCACGGCTCGTGGTGGGGAGCGGCCCGTCCTGCTCCTGGACGCCGGGACCGGGATCCGCGCCGCGTCCGCGATGCTCGGCGGGCAGCCGTACCGCGGCAGCGTCCTGGTGAGCCACCTGCACTGGGACCACGTGCAGGGGCTGCCGTTCTTCGCCGCCGGCGACCGCGAGGACGCCCGGGTCACCGTGCACGTCCCGGCCCAGGGGGGCGCCAGCGGGCGCGACCTCCTCGCGCAGCTGATGTCGCCCCCGGGGTTCCCCATCGAGCCCGAGGGGCTGGTCGGGGACTGGCGTTTCGACGCGATCGACGCGGGGAACAGCGTGGTCGAGGGCTTCGGGGTCACCGCCGTCGACGTGGAGCACAAGGGTGGGCGGACCTTCGGCTACGTGCTGGAGGAGGACGGGCGACGCGTGGCGTACGTGCCCGACCACGCTCCGGCCGTGGGGGTGTCCGACGAGCTCCTCGCGGCTCTGCAGGGGGTGGACGTCCTGGTGCACGACGCGCAGTTCCTCGAGTGGGAGCGCCCCCGGGCGCGCGACTACGGGCATGCCACCGTCGACGATGCCGTCCACCTGGGGGAGCGGGTCGGTGCTCGCCGGCTGGTGCTCTTCCACCACGGCCCGCACCGTGAGGACGACGCCCTCGACACCATGGCCCAGGTCGTCCCCACCGACCTCGAGGTCGTCACCGCCCGGGAGGGCATGGTTCTACAGGTCTGAGCGCCCCTGGACGGCCTGTCGTGCTCGGCTCTCGCCAGGAGTACATTTCGCCGCGTGCCGAGCGCGACGAGGGGCCTGCAGGACGATCTCTCACGCGCACCGAGCGCCCGCGCCCGCCCCGCGTCCACACCGCGTACACCCCCCGGGCGCATCCTCCTGATCGCCTGCTTCGGAGCCTTCCTGGCCTTCCTGGACGCCACCGTCGTCAACGTGGCGTTCCCCTCGATCCGCGCCAGCTTCCCCACGGTCCGGATCAGCGAGCTGTCCTGGGTCCTGAACGCGTACAACATCGTCTTCGCGGCGTTCCTCATCGTCTTCGGACGCCTCACCGACCTCCTGGGCCGCCGGCGGTCCTTCGTCGGTGGGGCCCTCGTCTTCACCCTCGCCTCGGTGCTGTGCGGGCTCGCCCCCTCCGTCGACCTGCTGGTCGCCGCGCGCGTCCTGCAGGCCCTCGGCGCTGCCGCGCTGGTCCCGGCCTCCCTGGCCCTGGTCGTCGCGGCCTTCCCCGCCGAGCGGCGCGCCCACGCCATCGGCCTCTGGGGCGCGTCCGCCGCGGTGGCCGCCGGCCTCGGGCCTCCCATCGGCGGGGCGCTGACCGAGTACTGGGGGTGGCGCTGGGCCTTCCTGGTCAACCTGCCCTTCGGCCTGGTGGCCCTGTGGCTGGCGCGCCGCCACCTGATCGAGAGCCGGGCGCCCGGGCGGCGAGTCGTTCCCGACCTGCTCGGCGCGACCACCCTCGCCGCCGCCATCGGGCTGCTCAACCTGGGCATCATCCAGGGGTCGGACTGGGGCTGGCTGAGCGCGGGCGTCCTCGGGTCCTTCGTGGGCGCGCTGGTCCTCTTCGGGGTGTTCGGCGTCAGCTCCCGACGTCACCGCTCGCCGCTGGTCCCCGCGGCGCTGCTGCGGGTCCGCTCCTTCAGCGTCGGGTCCGTCGCCTCCGTGCTCGCGGGCTTCGGCTTCTACGCGTACCTGCTGACCAACGTCCTGTGGCTGCAGTACGTCTGGGGCTACGCGGTGCTGGAGGCCGGCCTGGCGTTGGTGCCGGGCGCCGTCGTCGCGGCCGTCGTGGCGTCCCGTCTGGGGCCGCTCGCGCAGCGCTTCGGCTACCGCTGGTTCGTGGTGCCCGGCGCCCTCGTGTGGGCCGGCGCCTACCTCTGGTACCACCAGCGGGTGGGGCTGGCGCCGGCGTTCTGGGCCGAGTGGATGCCCGGCCAGCTGCTCAGCGGGATCGGGGTGGGAGCCACCCTCCCGCTCCTCGGCAGCGCCTCGCTGTCCCAGGTCCCCGGCGGCCGCTACGCCACGGCGTCGGCCATCAGCTCGGCCGCGCGGCAGGTGGGCGGCGTGCTGGGCATCGCGGTGCTCGTGGTCGTCATCGGCAACCCGACCCCGGCGACCGCGGTGGCGGCCTTCCGTGACGGCTGGCTGCTCTCGGTCGCGGCCTTCGTCGCCGTCGCGCTCCTGTCCCTCCCCCTCGGCCGGCTGCGCCCCGCCCTGGACCAGGAGACGGGCGACGCCGACCGGCCGGCGGCGCTGCACCTCCCCGACCCCCCGCCGTCGTGGCGCCTCCGGTCCACCTCCCCGTCGGCGGAGTCGACCGACCTGGGGGCGGTACCCCTGGTCGCAGCGCTGCCCCCCGCCGCGCGACAGCGCCTCGAGGAGGCCTCCCGCCTGGTCGAGGTCCTGGCCGGTGAGGACCTCGTCCGCGAGGGCGACCCGCCCGGGTCCTTGTACGTCGTGCGTCGGGGCCGTCTCGAGATCCTCGTCGGGCCGCGCGTCGTGCGCGAGGTCGGGCCGGGCGAGGTGCTGGGCGAGTTGGCGCTGCTGACGGGCGAGTCGCGCTCGGCCACCGTCCGGGCCCGTCGCGACAGCACCGTCCTGGAGCTGCCGCGGGACGCGGTCGAGGGCGTGCTGGCCTCCGACGCGTCGGCCTCGCGGCACCTGCTCGGGCAGGTCGCGGAACGGCTACGCACCGCGGCCCCGGGGCCGACGTCGCCGCCGCCGGAACGCCCGAGCGTCATCGCGGTGGTCGCGGCGCACCGCGCGGCGCCGGCGGTCGAGGTGGCAGAGGCGCTGACGGCACGCCTGCGCCATCACCTCGACGTGGTGCTGCTGGGACGGGTCGGTCCCGACGGGCTGGCTCGCGCGGAGGTGGACCACGACCGCGTGGTGCTCGTCGCGCCCGACGGACCCGGGGAGGCGGACGAACCGGGCGGAGCGGCCTGGCGCGACTTCTGCGTCCGGCAGGCCGACGTCGTGGTGCTGGTGGCCGACGCGCACGCCCCGGTGGTCACGGAGCACACGTCCGTGGGCGGTCGGCGACCCGAGGTGGTGCTCGTGGGCGGCGGCGTCACGGCCGCCCACCGTGCCGAGTGGGTGCGGGCGACCGACGCCTGGCGGCTCACCTGGGTCGAGGGGGACCTGACGCTCGGGGTGCGCGCGCTCGCCGACCGGCTCGCCGGCCGGTCCCTGGGCCTGGTCCTGGGTGCGGGTGGCGCACGGGCCTTCTCGCACATCGGGGTCATCCGCGAGCTCGAGGAGGCGGGGCTGCACGTCGACCGGGTGGCCGGGTCGAGCCTCGGAGCCATCGTGGCCGCCGTCTACGCGTCCGGGGCGGACGGTGGCACGCTGGAGGACCTGTGTTTCGAGGAGTTCGTCCGCCGGCGGCCGTTCGGTGACTGGCGCGCTCCCATCGCCTCCGTCTCCAAGGGTTCCCGGGTGCGCCACGCCGTCGAGCGCGTCCTCGGGGCCGGCGAGGTCCTGGAGGGGCTGCCGCGGCAGCTGCGCATGGTCAGCGTCGACCTCACCAGCCGGCGGCGCCAGGTCCATGACCGGGGGAGCATCGTCGACGCCACCCTGGCCTCCTGCCGCCTCCCCGTGCTCTGGGCTCCCATCCCGACCGACGACGGTCGCCTGCTCGTCGACGGGAGCGTCCTGGACGCGCTGCCGACCGACCTCCTCGTGCAGCGTGACGAGGGGCCGGTGGTCGCGGTGGCGATCGGGACCGGCGGTGCCCGCTCTCGTCCGGGGCGGCCACCCGTCCCGGCCCTGGGGGACACCCTGATGCGGACCATGATGATCGGCAGTGGGGGTGCCGTGGAGGCCGCGCGGCGGCAGGGGGCGTGGGTCCTCGGGCCGTCGTCCATGGGCGTCGGGCTCCTCGAGTTCCACCAGCTCGACCGGATGGTCGAGGCCGGCCGCGCCGCCGCCCGGCTCCTGCTCGAGCGCACCGGGGGCGACCTCTCGGCCCTGCCGCCGGACACTCCCTCGGACGGGGAGCTCCCGGCCGCCTGAGGGGAGCTCAGCCCCCCAGGGCGAGCACCCGCCGGTAGAAGGCGAGCTCGCGCTCGTAGGCGTCGATGATGCTCTCGCTCCGACGGAAGCCGTGGCCCTCGCCCTCGTAGACGGTGAGCTCGACGTCGCGGCCGGCGGCTCGCATCGCGGCGGCCATGGTCTCGGCCTGGGCCAGTGGCACCACGAGGTCGGCGTCGCCCTGGAGCAGCAGCAGCTCGCCGTGCAGCCGGTCGGCGTGGAGCACGGGGGAGCGGTCGCGGTAGACCTCCTCGCCCTCCGGCCACGGCGCGATGAGCCGGTCGGTGTAGCGCGACTCGAACTTGTGGGTGTCCTGCGCCAGCGCCGCGATGTCGCCCACCCCGAACAGGCTGGTCCCGGCTGCGAAGGCGTCGCTGGTGGTCATCGCCCGCAGCACCGCGTACCCGCCCGCGCTCCCGCCGCGGATGACCAGGCGGTCGCCGTCCACGACGCCGGCGTCGGCCAGCGACCGGGCGCCGGTGACGCAGTCGTCGATGTCGATGACGCCCCACTGCCCGAGCAGGCGGTCGCGGTAGGCCCGTCCGTACCCGGTGCTCCCGGAGTAGTTGACGTCGAGGACCGCGAAGCCCCGGGTGGTCCAGAAGTGCACCGCCGAGGAGAAGCCGGCCTCGCTGCGGCTGGTCGGGCCACCGTGCACCATGACCACGAGGGGCGGCCGCTCGCCCTCGGGCCCGACGAGCTCGGGGTGGCGCGGACGGAACAGCAGGCCGTGCACGTCGAGGCCCGCGGTGTCGGTCCAGGTCCACGGTTGCGGGACGGAGACGTAGCCCGGGTCGAGCACCTCGTCGGCCGAGGTCGCCAGCACCCGGTACGGGCCCGCGGCCGGTCCGCGCACCACGGCGGGCAGGGCGTCGACGTGGCCGCGCTTCAGGGCGACCTCGCCGTCACCGGCGGCCACCAACGAGTCGTGGACCGCGCCCCCGTCGTCCGAGACGGTCACCTCGCCGGTCGTGGCGTCGAGGACCCCGAGCCCCTGTCCGGAGCCCTCCCACCAGTGCACGAGGGCGTGGTCGGCGTCGAGCACGGCCAGGTCGTGCACCCCGAGGACCCACGGTGGGGTGGCGTGGTCGGCCTCGACGTCGTGGACGGCCACCGGCCCGTCGCCGGCGTCGCGGTGCACCAGCCACCAGCCGGAGGCGTCCGAGACGAACCACAGGGCGCCGTCGGGCCCGAAGACGGGCTGGGCCACCGAAATGCCCTCGCCGCCGGCGACGACCTGCGGTTCGCCGAGGCCGTCGGCGCCGAGGGTGGCGCGCAGCAGGCGGGTCGAGTCCCACGGCATGTTGGGGTGGTCCCAGACGACCCAGGCGAGGCTGCGGCCATCGGGCGAGACCGCGGGGCGCGAGACGAAGTCGGTGCCCCCGAACAGGACGTCGGCGACCCCGGCGGTGTCGCCGTCGAGCGGGATGCGGACGAGCTCGTCGGCGGGCTCGGGCTCGCGCGCCAGGTCCTCGCGCACCGCGAGGACGACGCCGTCCTGCAGGACGAGGCCGCCGTAGCGCCACGGCCCCTCGGGGGTGAGCGCCACCGGCTCCTGGGCGCCGGGGTCGAGCCGGTACAGGCGGCCGTCGCCCGCGTGCGAGAACACCACGCGTCCGCCGGCCACGGCGTAGGACCCGCCGCCGTACTCGTGGATGGCCGTGCGGGCGTTCCAGGGGGCGGCCAGCACGTCGCGGACCGTCGAGCCGTCGTGGCGCACCAGCACCTGGCGACCGCCCTCCGCCGGGCGACCCTCGAGCCAGTAGGTGTCGGGGCCGTCGACCCGGACCTCCGAGAGCACCACCTGCCCGCCGGTCATCGACTCGGGCGTGACGGGGGAGGGCCAGGTGCCGTAGGGGGCGGTCGTGGTCATCCCGCCACCCTAGGACGAACTCGCGCGACCGCCCCGGACCCGCCTGGATAGCATCGACGGGTGCGCCGGGGTCCCGGCGAGCGTCCCCACCGCGAGGAGAGCACCACCATGCCCGCCGAGATCACCGTCCACGTCGCCGGGAGCGAGCGATCGGTGACCGAGGGGACCACCTACGGCGACCTCTTCGAGGGCGACCGCAGCGTGCTCGTCGCCCGGGTCGGCGGCGAGCTGCGCGACCTGCACCTGCCGGCCGCCGACGGTGAGGCCGTCGAGCCCGTCACCGCCGCCGAGCAGGACGGCCTCGACGTGCTGCGCCACTCGGCCGCGCACGTCCTGGCCCAGGCCGTCCAGGAGCTGCACCCCGACGCGAAGCTGGGCATCGGCCCGCCCATCCGCGACGGCTTCTACTACGACTTCGACGTCGAGACGCCCTTCACCCCCGAGGACCTCAAGGCCCTCGAGAAGACCATGCAGCGCATCGTCAACGAGGGTCAGACCTTCCGGCGCCGCGAGGTGTCCGACGACGCCGCCGCCCGCGAGCTGGCCGCCGAGCCCTACAAGATCGAGCTCATCGGGCTCAAGGGCGGCGCGGCCGAGGACGCCGCCGAGGGCGCGAGCGTCGAGGTCGGCGGGGCCCAGCTGACGATCTACGACAACGTCCGCCGCGACGGCAGCGTGGCCTGGGGCGACCTGTGCCGGGGCCCGCACGTGCCCACGACCAAGGTCCTCGGCAACGCGTTCAAGCTCATGCGCAGTGCCGCCGCGTACTGGCGCGGGTCCGAGAAGAACCCGCAGCTGCAGCGCGTCTACGGCACGGCGTGGCCGACCAAGGACGAGCTCAAGGCCTACCTCGACCGGCTGGCCGAGGCCGAGAAGCGCGACCACCGCAAGCTCGGCGCCGAGCTCGACCTCTACTCCTTCCCCGACGAGCTGGGCTCCGGGATGGCCGTGTTCCACCCCAAGGGCGGGGTCATCAAGCGCGAGATGGAGGACTACGTCCGGCGCCGGCACATCGAGGAGGGCTTCCAGTACGTCGGAACCCCCCACATCAGCAAGGCGGGGCTGTTCCACACCTCCGGGCACCTGCCGTACTACGCCGACACCATGTTCCCGCCGATGGAGATGGAGCACGCCGAGTACCGCCTCAAGGCGATGAACTGCCCGATGCACAACCTCATCTTCCGCTCGCGGGGGCGCTCCTACCGCGAGCTGCCGATGCGGCTGTTCGAGTTCGGCTCGGTGTACCGCTTCGAGAAGTCCGGTGTGGTGCACGGGCTCACGCGGGTGCGCGCCATGACCCAGGACGACTCGCACTCCTACGTCACGCCCGAGCAGGCGCCGGCCGAGATCGAGCACCTGCTGCGTTTCGTCACCGGGCTGCTCAAGGACTTCGGGCTCGACGACTACTACTTCGAGATCTCGACGCGCGCGACCGAGGGCGAGAAGAAGGACAAGTTCATCGGCTCCGATGAGCAGTGGGAGGTCGCGACCTCGGTGCTGCGCGACACCGCCGCCCAGTTCGGTGTCGACCTCGTCGAGGACCCGGGCGGCGCGGCCTTCTACGGCCCCAAGATCAGCGTGCAGGCCCGCGACGCCATCGGGCGCACCTGGCAGATGTCGACCATCCAGTACGACTTCAACCAGCCGCACCGCTTCGGGCTCGAGTACCAGGCGGCCGACGGGTCCCGCCAGGAGCCGGTGATGATCCACTCGGCCAAGTTCGGCTCCATCGAGCGCTTCATCGGGGTACTGGTCGAGCACTACGCCGGGGCCTTCCCGGTGTGGCTCTCGCCGGTGCAGGCCCTCGGTGTGCCCGTGGCCGAGGAGTTCGACGACTACCTGCGCGGCGTCCTCGACCAGATGCGCACCCACGGCATCCGCACCGAGCTCGACGCCAGCGACGACCGGTTCCCCAAGAAGATCCGCAACGCCAGCAAGGCCAAGGTCCCCTACGTGCTCATCGCGGGGGAGGACGACCGCTCCGCCGGGGCCGTGTCCTTCCGCTACCGCGACGGGTCGCAGAAGAACGGGGTCCCGGTGGCCGAGGCCATCGCCGAGATCGTCGCGGCCATCGAGGACAAGCGCCAGGTCTGAGCAGCGCCGACGGAGCCGGGCGTCCGGATGCTGGACGCCATGCCGGCTCGGTGTTCCCGCTGCGGTGCTCACGTCCCGTGCGTCCCACGACACACCGGCGACACGCCGACGTTCGCACGAGCCGCGAGATTTCCGTCGCCCGGCCCTTGCGGGCGGCCCCGGACGGGACTAGAAATATCCCACTCCACCACTTCGGTGGCGGAGGGATCGAGAAGGAGAAGGCTTCCATGCCAAGCGGTTTCGGCCGCGAGGAGCCGCCCGGTGATGCGGGTGGTGGACGCCGGACCCTCCTCGTGAGACACAGACCATCACTCCGTGTCACCCGAGGCCCCGGGAACTCATACTTCCCGGGGCCTCACCCTTCGTCCGGGGAGGCCGCTACGGCGGGAGCCGCTACGGCGGGAGCCGCTGCCCCCCACGCAGGTTCGCGCAGCGGCGGCGTGGGGGATGGGTCATGCTGGGCCGTGTGGAGACCAGCCGAGCCGTGCGCGTGCGCCGCGCCGTGCCCACCGACGCGTTCTCGGTCGCTGCGCTGCACATCCAGGACGAGCGCGAGCGGGGCGCCACCACGCCCCCTGGCTTCCTCGACGCCTTCGCCGACGCCTGGCTGCGCGACCGCGCCCGGCGCACCTGGCTGGCCGAGGACGCCGGCGGCCGGCCGCTCGGAACCATCCACGGCACCCGCGTCCAGAAGCTGCCGAGCGCCCACCGTCCCGCCGAGGCGTGGTTCCACGTGAGCCTGCTCTTCGTCACGCGCGACGCCCGGGGGGCGGGGCTGGGGGAGCGGCTGCTGCGCGAGCTCGTCGCCTGGGCCCGGACCGACGACGTCACCCGCATCCAGCTGAACGCCGTACCGGCCGCGCGGGGGCTGTACGAGCGCGTCGGGTTCGCCACCCCCTCCGCGCGGCTGATGGAGCTGCGGCTCGACCCGCCTCACTAGGGTGGGCGCATGAGCGAGCACCCCTCCCGCGGCGTCCTGGTCACCGGTTCCTCCCGCGGCGTCGGGGCGGCGGTCGCGCGGGCCTTCGCCGCAGCAGGGGACCGGGTGGTGGTGCACCACCGCGGTGACGCGAGCCGGGAGCGGGCCGACGACGTGCTGGCCTCCCTCGACGGCTCCGGGCACACGCGCCTCGCGGCCGACCTGTCCGATCCCGCCGCCGTCGAGCGGCTGGCCGCCGAGGCGCACGAGGCGCTCGGCCGGGTCGACGTGCTGGTCAACAACGCCGCCATGATCGTGCCGCCGGGCTCCTCGAGCAGCCGCCGCGGCGACCATCCCCTCGACGCCACGTCGTACGCCGACTGGGTCGAGGTCTGGGAGCGCACCCTGGCCACGAACCTGCTCGGGCCGGCCAACCTCACCTGGTGCGTCGCCCGGCGGATGATCGACGTCGCGCCCGCCCCGGGGGTGGCCGTGGGACGCATCGTCAACGTGGGCTCGCGCGGTGCCTACCGTGGCGAGCCCGACATCCCCGCCTACGGCGCCGGCAAGGCGGGCCTGCACGCGTTCGGCCAATCGATGGCCCAGCACCTGGCCCCGCACGGCATCGCCGTCACCTCGCTGGCTCCTGGCTTCATCGCGACCGAGATGGCCGGCTACGCCATGGCCGACCCCGAGGCCGCGGAGGCCACCCGGGCGCAGAGCCCGTTCCACCGTGTCGCCATCCCCGAGGAGGTCGCGGGCGCGGTGTTCACCCTGGCGTCGCCGGGCGCCGAGTGGGCCTCGGGCGCGGTCGTCGACTTCAACGGGGCCTCCTACCTGCGCTGACCCCGCGCTACCTCCACATTTCGGGGTCACCCCGAAATGTCAGGCTGACCCCGGTTCGGAACCGGGGTGAGCCTGACGAACCGGGGTCTCGAGCCCCCCGCCGCGCACCCGCCCTAGGATCGCGGCATGCCGGAGCCCGAGGACGTCGCCGACTTCACCGGGGAGCCCGACGGCTTCGAACGCCTCTGGACCCCTCACCGCATGGTCTACATCCAGGGGGAGCGCCCCGCCGACGACGCCGGCGCCGGGTGCCCGTTCTGCGCCGCGCCCGCCAAGGGGGACGCCGAGGGCCTGGTCGTGCACCGCGGCGAGCACTGCTACGTCGTGATGAACCTCTTCCCCTACAACCCCGGCCACGTGCTGGTCTGCCCCTACCGGCACGTGCCGCTCTACGTCGACCTCACCGACGACGAGACCACGGAGTTCACCGCCCTGACCAAGGCCGCGATCCGGGCGCTCGAGGCGGCCTCGGCGCCGATGGGCTTCAACCTCGGGATGAACCAGGGCGCGGTCGCGGGAGCCGGCGTGGCCGCGCACCTGCACCAGCACGTCGTCCCGCGCTGGGGTGGCGACAGCAACTTCCTGCCCATCGTGGCCCGCACCAAGGCCCTCCCGATGCTGCTCGAAGACGTCCGCTCGCGCCTCGCGGAGCACTGGCCCGCCTGAGTCCGGACCGTCGCCGGACCCTCGCCGGGCCGGTGCGCAGCGACGCCTCCGCACCGTCCCCACTACGCTGGCCGCACCATGCTCAACCGATACGCGCGCGCCTTCTTCACCAAGCTCCTGACCCCGGTGGCCGTCACCTTCATCCGACTCGGCATCAGCCCCGACGTCGTGACCGTCATCGGCACCCTCGGCGTGACCTTCGGCGCGCTGGCGTTCTACCCCCGCGGCCAGTTCTTCGTCGGCACCCTCGTGGTCACCGCCTTCGTGTTCTCCGACACCGTCGACGGCATCATGGCGCGCCGGATCGGCCGGTCGGGCAACTGGGGCGCCTACCTCGACTCGACGCTCGACCGGGTGGGTGACGCCGCCGTCTTCGGGGGCCTGGTCCTCTGGTACGCCGGCAACGGTGGCAACGCCTACATGGCGGCGCTGGCCCTGGCCTGCCTCATCCTCGGCAGCGTCGTGTCGTACGCCAAGGCCCGGGCCGAGGGGCTCGGGATGACGGCCAACGTGGGCATCGCCGAGCGCGCCGACCGGCTCGTCACGGTGCTCGTCGCCACCGGGCTCACCGGGCTGTTCGGCATCCCCACCGTCTTCCTCGGCGTCGTCCTGGCCCTGCTGGCCCTCGCGAGCCTGGTCACCGTCGTCCAGCGGATCCTCGAGGTCCGCCGTCAGGCCCTGGTCGCCCGGTGAGGGGGCTGCCGGCCGACCTCGCGGCCTCCGCGGCCGTCGCGGGCCACCGCCTGGGCTGGGCCGCCGTCCGCCGCCTGCCCGAGCGCGCCGCCTACCGGCTCTTCGACGCCGTCGCCGACGTCACCGTCGCCCGCGGGGGAGCGGCCCGGATGCGCGCCAACTACGCCCGGGTACGGCCCGAGCTCGACGAGGCCGCGCTCGACGCCCTGGTCCGCGAGGGGATGCGGTCCTACCTGCGCTACTACTGCGAGGCCTTCCGGCTGCCGGTGCTCGACCGCGACGCCATCCTGTCCCGGGTGCGGGTCGAGGGCGACGATGCCGTGCGCGCGGTCCTCGACGCCGGCGGCTCGGTCGTCTGCTTCCTGGGGCACCTGGGCAACTGGGACCTCGCCGGCGCCTGGGGGACCCAGTTCCTCGGCCCCGTGACCACGGTGGCCGAGCGGCTCGAGCCCGAGGAGGTCTTCCGCGAGTTCCTCGAGTTCCGCGAGGGCCTGGGGATGACGATCCTGCCCCTCACCGGCGGCCCCGAGGTGTTCCCCGCGCTGCGCGAGGCCGCCCGTACCCCGCAGGTCATCCCCCTGCTGGCCGACCGCGACCTCACCCGCCAGGGCGTCACTGTCGACTTCTGCGGCCTGCCGGCCCGGATGGCGCCCGGGCCCGCGGCCCTGGCCCTGGCCGAGCGCCGCCCGCTGTTCCCCGTCACCATCCGGCACGAACGTCGGGGCCGCGGCTGGGGCATCGTCATCGTCTTCCACCCCCCGGTGGAGGTGCCCGCCACCGGGGCGACCCGCGAGAAGGTCGTGGCGATGACGCAGGCGTGCGCCGACGTCCTGGGCGAGGCCGTGCGCCGGCACACCTCCGACTGGCACATGCTCCAGCGGGTCTTCGTCGACGACCTCGACCCCGCTCGGGCTCCGGCGGTCGCGCCGTGAGGATCGGGATGGTGTGCCCGTACTCCTTCGACGTGCCCGGGGGAGTGCAGTTCCACGTGCGCGACCTCGCGGAGGTCTTCCTGGCCCAGGGGCACGACGTCTCGGTGCTCGCGCCGGCCGACGACGGCGCCACCGTGCCGCCCTACCTCGTGTCGTGCGGGCGCGCGGTACCGGTGCGCTACAACGGCTCGGTGGCGCGGCTGACCTTCGGTCCGGTCACCTCCGCCCGGGTCACCCGCTGGCTGGAGTCCGGCCGTTTCGACGTGGTGCACCTGCACGAGCCGGTC
The DNA here is from genome assembly GCF_001428065.1 of Nostocoides sp. Soil756. Classification (GTDB taxonomy): domain Bacteria; phylum Actinomycetota; class Actinomycetes; order Actinomycetales; family Dermatophilaceae; genus Phycicoccus. The sequence goes on along the minus strand of NZ_LMSE01000002.1, from coordinate 1,229,903 downwards.
ACCCCGTCGGTCTCGCTGATGACGCTCTGGGCCGCCGAGGAGCCCGTCGTCGCCACCTTCCACACCGCAACGAGCCGCTCGCGCGCCATGCACGCCGCGAACCCCGTGCTGCGCGGCTCGCTCGAGAAGATCCGCGCCCGGATCGCGGTGTCCGAGGATGCTGCGGCCACGGTCCGGCGCCACCTGGGGGGCGAGACCTACATCATCCCCAACGGCGTGCACGTCGACCGGTTCGCCCGGGCCCCGCGGCGCGAGGCCTGGACCGGGACGGACGACCGACCCACCCTGGCGTTCCTCGGCCGGGTCGACGAGCCGCGCAAGGGGCTCGAGGTCCTGCTGCGCGCGCTGCCCACCGTGCTCGAGGCCCGGCCCGGCACCCGCCTGCTGGTCGCGGGTCCCGGCGACGCCGGCGACCTGCTGCGCAAGGCCGCGCCGCCGGTCCGCGCGGCGGTCGAGGTCCTCGGCGCGGTGAGCGACGCCGACAAGGAGTCCCTGCTGCGCTCGGTCGACGCCTACGTCGCCCCCCACCTCGGGGGCGAGAGCTTCGGCATCGTGCTCGTCGAGGCGATGGCGGCCGGAGCCCCCGTCGTCGCCTCCGACCTGCCCGCGTTCGTCCGCGTCCTCGACGACGGCCGCACCGGTGTGCTCCACGAGGTGGGGTCGGCCCCGGCCCTGGCCGCCGCCGTGCTCGGGCTGCTCGGCGACCCCGCCCGCCGCGCGAGCCTCAGCGCCGCCGGGCGCGAGCGGGCGCGGGTCTTCGACTGGGAGCCGGTCTCGCGCCAGGTCATGGCCGTGTACGAGACCGCCCTGGCCGGCGCGCACGCCGAGCTCGTCGAGGGGCCGCGCGGGCTGTGGGGTCGCCTGGTGCGCAGCGTGCCCGGGGGTGACCGGCCGTGAGCAGCCTCAACGTCGACATCCTGCAGGTCACGACCTTCGTGGTCATCGTGCTCATCGCGGCGGCCTGGTACCTCTCGTACGCGGCCGCCCGGCTCGACCGGCTGCACGCCAAGGTCGAAGGGGCCATGTCGGCGTTGGACGCCCAGCTGGTGCGCCGGGCCGAGGCGACCCTCGAGCTCGCCAACAGCGGCGCGCTCGACCCGGCCACCGCGCTGCTCCTGGCCGATGCCGCCACCGAGTCGGTCGAACGCACCACCGAGCACCCGCTGGCCGAGGACCTCCTCGACGGCCAGCACTTCGGGGGCCGCGAGGAGGTCGAGGCCTCGCTCAGCGAGATCCTGGCGGTCACCCTCACCGACGAGGTCGTGGCCGACCTGCGCTCGCGCGGCGACGAGCTGGTCGACGACAGCCTCGACCGGATCGCCGCCAGCGCCCTGCGGGTGCGGATGGCGCGCCGGTTCCACAACGACGCCGTGCGCGAGGTGCGCCGGGTGCGCGAGAAGTGGGTCGTGCGAGCCTTCCGGCTCTCGGGGCACGCGGCCCTGCCCGAGCGCGTCGAGTTCACCGACGAGCTGCCCGCCGCGCTGGCTCGCTGAGAACCCTCAACCCCTGGTCGGGCGCGGACTCTGGCGGTCCTAGAATCGCGACATGACCGAACAGCACAGCGTCCCGAGCACCGGCACCACCCGCGTCAAGCGCGGCATGGCCGAGATGCTCAAGGGCGGCGTCATCATGGACGTCGTCACCCCCGAGCAGGCCCGAATCGCCGAGGACGCCGGCGCCGTCGCCGTCATGGCGCTCGAGCGCGTCCCGGCCGACATCCGGGCCCAGGGCGGGGTCTCGCGGATGAGCGACCCCGACATGATCGACGGCATCATCGCCGAGGTCTCCATCCCGGTGATGGCCAAGGCCCGCATCGGCCACTTCGTCGAGGCCCAGGTCCTGCAGAGCCTCGGGGTCGACTACATCGACGAGTCCGAGGTCCTCACCCCGGCCGACTACGCCAACCACATCGACAAGTGGCAGTTCACGGTGCCGTTCGTCTGCGGCGCCACCAACCTCGGCGAGGCCCTGCGCCGCATCACCGAGGGTGCAGCCATGATCCGCTCCAAGGGCGAGGCCGGCACCGGCGACGTCTCGAACGCCACCACCCACATGCGCACCCTGCGCGCCGAGATCAACCGGCTGCGCTCGATGTCCCCCGACGAGCTCTACGTCGCGGCCAAGGAGCTGCAGGCCCCGTACGACCTGGTCAAGGAGGTCGCCGAGGCCGGCAAGCTCCCGGTGGTGCTCTTCACCGCCGGCGGCATCGCGACCCCGGCCGACGCCGCGATGATGATGCAGCTGGGCGCCGAGGGCGTGTTCGTGGGCTCGGGCATCTTCAAGTCGGGCAACCCGGCCCAGCGTGCGGAGGCCATCGTCAAGGCCACGACCTTCCACGACGACCCCGACGTGATCGCCAAGGTCTCGCGCGGGCTCGGCGAGGCGATGGTCGGCATCAACGTCGACGAGATCCCGCAGCCGCACCGGTTGGCCGAGCGCGGCTGGTGAGCCGATGCTCGGCGTCGACGCGGTGATCGGCCTGGTCGGCGCCGTCGTCGGCCTGCTGCCGCTCGCGGTGGCCGGGATCGTGCTCGTGCTCTGGCTGCGGAGCCGACGCCCTCGGGTCCCGGCCTCGGTCGGGGCCGCGGTGGCGGCGGCGGGCTACGACCCCGTCGCCCCGCCCGGCACGCCCGTGGGGCAGTGGAACGCCCAGCTCTCGCCGGGCGGTGGGATGGTGCTGCCGGGGCAGCAGGTCGGGGTGCTGCGCGTCGAGAACGGGTGGCTCGGCTTCCACCCGGCCGGCCCGCAGAGCCCGCCCACCTGGGTCGTCCCCGCCCACCAGGTGCGCGCCGGCAAGAACAGCGTGCTCGCCCGGCAGGAGGTGTGGCTCGAGACCCCGGCCACCGGCCGGGTGAACGCCACCGTCAGCCACGAGCACATCAACCAGTGGATGGGCAACGACCTCAAGGACCTGCGCGAGCGGCGCTACGCCGACGAGTTCCTGTGGGTGCTGCACCAGGCCGGGGGAGCGGTCGCGGGCTGACCGCCCCGCTCGCCGGTCGGCCGCTCAGGTCACCGTGGCGCGGCGCGCGAACTCGGGGCGCTCGTACTCACGGCCGTCGAGGACGGCCCGCAGGTGCTCGGCCGCGCGGACGACGTCGACGTGCGAGAGGTACATCGGCGCGAAGCCGAGGCGCACGATGTCGGCCTCCCTGAAGTCGCCGACGACGTCGCGCGCGATGAGCGCCTGCACCACCGCGTAGGCGGCCGGATGCCGCAGGCTCACCTGCGAGCCGCGGCGGCCGGGCTCGCGCGGGGTGACGACCTCGACCTCTGGCGCGAGGGCATCGAGGCACTCGAGGAAGAACGCGGTGAGCGAGAGCGAGCGCGTGCGCAGGTCGGCGACCCGGACGGCGTCGTACGCGTGCAGCGCGGCCTCGAGCGAGAGCATCGAGAGCAGCGGTGGCGTGCCGACCCGTCCGCGGGCGATGCCGGGGGCGGGCGTGAACTCGGGGGCCATCGCGAACGGGGTGGCGTGCCCGTTCCATCCCGACAGCGGTTGGTCGAAGTCGTCCTGGTGGCGTCGGGCGACGTAGAGGAAGGCCGGGGCCCCGGGGCCGCCGTTGAGGTACTTGTAGCCGCAGCCCACGGCCAGGTCCGCGCCGTGCTCGTCGAGGCCCACCTCCAGCACGCCGGCGGAGTGGCAGAGGTCCCAGCACGCCAGGGCGCCGACGGCGTGCGCGGCCTCGGTGATGGCGGCCAGGTCCCAGAGCTCGCCGGTGCGGTAGTCGACCGAGCTGTAGGAGACCAGGGCCAGGTCGTCGCCGAGCGCAGCGATGCGGGCCGGGGCGTCGGTGGGGGTGACGAGCTCGACGGTCAGCCCGGCGTCGCGGGCCGCAGCCCGGGTCACGTAGAGGTCGGTCGGGAAGGAGGCGGGGTCGGTGAGGACGACCCGCCGCCCGGGGCGCATCCGCGCGGCCGCGACGACGCACTTGTAGAGGTTCACGGTGGTCGAGTCGGTGCAGACGACCTGGCCCTCGCCGGCCCCCACGAGCGCGCCGATGCGGTCGCCGACGCGGGTCGGGGCGCCCCACCAGTCGGCCTCGTTCCAGCTGGCGATGAGGCGGTTGCCCCACTGGCGGTGCACGACGTCGGCCACGGCCTCGGCCACGCCGACGGGCAGCGCACCGAGGGAGTTGCCGTCGAGGTAGACCAGCCCGGCCGGGAGGCGGAAGCGGCCGCGCAGGTCGGTGGCGGCGTGCTCGGTGTCGAGCCCGCGGGCCCGGTCCATCAGCGCTGACGACATGGCACGACGCTAGCGGGTGGAGGGCGGTGGGCGCCTCGGGGGCGAGCGGGGTCCGAGGGCCGGCGGGCAGAGCCAGGGGTCCGTAGGGCGAATGGGCAGGGGCGGCGGGTCCGAGATTCGCCGGGCAGAGGGAGGGGTCCGCAGGGTGGAGGGGCAGGGGCGGCGTGGGTCCGAGCGTCGGCGAGCAGAGGGAGGGGTCCGCAGGGTGGAGGGGCGGAGGCGGCGTGGGTCCGAGGGTCGGCGGACAGAGGTGGGTCCGAGGATCGGCGGCCAGAGGGGGTGTCTGCCGGAGAGGTCCGGATGCTCCCGATCCCGGGCCACCCCACGGCTCGACATCCGGAGCATCCCCACAGGTGCTCCGAGACGCGGGCCGGGAGTGGCGTCCGTCGTGGCCCACCGATCGGAGCATCCGTCCATGTGCTCCACGGGGGGAGCAGACGGGGTGGCTCAGGAACCGGAGCATCCGGACCTTCCTGCGCGACACCTGCCGCCTGCTCGGGGCTCGCCAGCGGTGCGCGCCGGCTCGGAGCTCGACAGCGGCGCCGCCCCCGCCTGCGCGCCGGCTCGGGGCTTGCCAGCGGCCCCGTCCCCGCACCCGCGCCGGCTCGGGGCCCGCCAGCGGCCCCGTCCCCGCCGCCGCGGCGGGTCAGCCGCCCACCGGGTCGTCGAGGGTCATCAGCAGGACCGGCTCGCGGTCGGCCGGGAGCCAGTGCGGACGGGCCTGGCCGACCACGCGCCAGCCCCGCCGGCGGTAGAGGGCGGCGGCCGGGGAGTGCTCCTGGACCACGTCGAGCACGGGGACCCTACCCAGCGCCCGCGCGTGCGCCACCGCGACGTCGATCAGCCGCGTCCCGATGCCGGCGCCCCGTCGCTGCGCGTCGACGAACAGCGTCGACATCGTCGCCATCCGCTCCGCCGATAGGTCCATGGCCTCGGCGAACGCATCGGCCTCCCAGCCGGATGCCGGGTGCAGCAGCGCCACGTGCCCGGCCACGACCCCCTCGATCTCCGCCACCCACGCGCCGAGCTCGCCCGCGCGCACCACGAAGTCCTCCACCGGGAACGGCAGCGGCCAGCGCACCGGGTAGCCGCTGTCGGCCTGCTGCGCGGTGAGCACCTCCACGAGGCGGGGCAGGTCGTCGGGCCGGCGCTCACGCAGCGCCACGTCGGAGGAGGTACCCACCCCCGCAGCCTAGGCAGGGTCGCCGTAGCATCGGTGGCCGTGACCACCACCGCACCCGTCGTCGGGGTCCTGGCCGTCCAGGGCGACGTCCGCGAGCACCTCGTGGCTCTCGAGCGCGGCGGGGCGCGGGCCGTCACCGTGCGCCGCCCGGCCGAGGTCGAGGCCGTCGACGGGCTGGTCGTGCCCGGCGGCGAGTCGACCACCATCGACAAGCTCGTGCGCGCCTTCGACCTCCAGGAGCCCCTGCGCGCGCGCATCGCGGCCGGCCTGCCCGTGTACGGCTCCTGCGCCGGGATGATCCTGCTCGCCGACCGCCTGGCCGACGGTGCCGCCGGCCAGCAGACCCTCGGCGGGATGGACATCCTCGTGCGCCGCAACGCCTTCGGCCGCCAGGTCGACTCCTTCGAGGAGGACCTGCACATCCGCGAGGTGGGCGGCGAGCCGGTACGGGCCGTCTTCATCCGCGCCCCCTGGGTGGAGGAGGCCGGCCCCGCCGTCGAGGTGCTGGCCCGCGTCGAGACCGGCCCCGCCGCCGGCCGCATCGTGGCCGCCCGCCAGGGCGCGCTGCTGGTCACCTCCTTCCACCCCGAGGTCACCGGCGACCACCGGCTGCACCGGCTGTTCGTCGACATGGTGCAGGCCGCCCGCCGGGGAGAGTGACCGAGGCCGACCCGAGGGGGCACCCCGGCGCGTCGGGGACTCCGGGACCGCGCGGGTAGGATCGACGCCGCGCGGGAGCGGACCCCGCCGGGGCGTCCCCCGAGGTGGGTGGCGATCCAGCCGGGTCCGCCGGACCCCGCCGCCACCGGGTACAGAGTCTGAGGGAGCGTTCATGAGCGGCCACTCCAAGTGGGCGACCACCAAGCACAAGAAGGCGGCGATCGACGCCAAGCGCGGCAAGCTCTTCGCCAAGCTCATCAAGAACATCGAGGTCGCGGCCCGCTCGGGCGGCGGTGACATCTCGGGCAACCCGACGCTGTACGACGCGATCCAGAAGGCCAAGAAGTCCTCGGTCCCCAACAACAACATCGACAACGCGGTCAAGCGCGGGTCGGGGGCCACCGCCGGCGGTGCCGACTGGGAGACCATCACCTACGAGGGGTACGCGCCCGGTGGGGTGGCCGTCCTCATCGAGTGCCTCACCGACAACCGCAACCGTGCCGCGGCCGAGGTCCGGACCGCGCTCACCCGCAACGGCGGCGCCCTGGCCGACCCCGGCTCGGTCAGCTACGTCTTCGACCGCAAGGGCGTGGTGGTCGTCCCCAAGTCCGAGCGCTCCGAGGACGAGCTGCTCGAGATCGTCCTCGACGCCGGCGCCGAGGAGGTCAACGACCACGGGGACTCGTGGCAGATCGTGTCCGAGGCCACCGACTTCGTCGCGGTGCGCACCGCCCTGCAGGAGGCCGGTGTCGACTACGACTCGGCCGAGGCGTCGTGGGTGCCGAACCTCCAGGTGCCCCTCGACCTCGAGGGCGCCCGCAAGATGATCCGCGTCGTCGAGGCCCTCGAGGACTCCGACGACGTCCAGGACGTCTTCGCCAACGGCGACATCCCCGACGACGTGCTGGCCCAGCTCGAGGACTCCGAGGACTGAGCCGGCGGGGCGTGTCGCTGCGGTGCGGGCCGACCGTCCTCCCGTAGCGTGGTCTCCGAACAGGTGTTCTACCCCCCGGAGGAGACGATCGTGCGCGTCCTCGGTGTCGACCCCGGCCTCACCCGGTGCGGCCTCGGCGTCGTCGACGGCCGGCCCGGCAAGGCCGTGATGGTGGCCGTGGGGGTGGTGCGCACGCCCGGTGATGCCGAGCCCGGCGCCCGGCTGCTCTACCTCGAGCAGGAGGTGCAGGCGTGGCTCGAGCGCTACGACCCCGAGGTCGTGGCCATCGAGCGGGTCTTCGCCGATGTCAACGTCGCCACCGTGATGACCACCGCCCACGCCACCGCGGTGGCGCTGCTCGCGGCCGCCCGCCGCGGCCTCCCGGTCGTGTTCCACACCCCCACCGAGGTCAAGGCCGCGGTCACCGGCAGCGGCCGGGCCGACAAGGTGCAGGTCACCGCCATGGTCACCCGCATCCTCGGGCTCGACGCACCGCCGAGACCGGCCGATGCCGCCGACGCCCTCGCCCTGGCCATCTGCCACTCCTGGCGTGGGGCGCAGAGCGCGCGGCTCACGGCCCTGGCCGAGGCGGCGCGCCGATGATCGCCTCGGTCCGCGGCCCGGTCGGCCACGTCGGTCTCGACCACGTCGTCGTCGAGGTCGGGGGCGTGGGGATGCTCGTGCACACCACCCCCGCGACCGCCTCCGGATGCCGTCGCGGGCAGGAGGCGAGCCTGGCCACCAGCCTCGTCGTCCGCGAGGACTCCCTCACCCTCTACGGCTTCGGTGCCACCTCCGAACGGGACATGTTCGAAACGGTGCAGACCGTCTCGGGGGTCGGGCCGCGCCTGGCGCTGGCGATGCTCTCGGTGATGGGCCCCGACGAGCTGGCCGGCGCCCTCGCGCGCGGCGACGCCAAGGCCCTCACCACCATCCCCGGCATCGGTGCCAAGTCGGCCCAGCGGCTGGTGCTCGAGCTCAAGGACAAGGTGGCCGCGCTGCACGGCACCGGCACGACCCCTGGCGGGGCGGCCACGTCGGGCGGCGCCGGGTCCGGCGAGCCCTGGCGCGAGCAGGTCTCCGACGCCCTGGTCGGCCTCGGGTGGAGCAGCAAGCAGGCGGCCGATGCCGTCGAGCGGGTCGCCGGCAGCGCGCCCGCGGACGCCGACGTCGCCACCTACCTGCGCCTGGCGCTGCGCGAGATGCGCCGATGAGCGCCCAGCCGCCGGGCGGCTTCCTCAGCGAGGTCCGTGAGGCCGACGGCTCGCTCGACGCCACGGCCCGCGTGGTCGACCCCGCCGGCAGCGACGACGAGCGGGCGGTCGAGGCTGCCCTGCGCCCCCGCCGGCTCAGCGAGTTCCCCGGCCAGCCGCGGGTGCGCGAGCAGCTCGGCCTGGTGCTCGAGGCCGCGCGGCGCCGCGGCAGCCCGCCCGACCACGTCCTGCTCTCGGGGCCCCCCGGCCTGGGCAAGACGACCCTCGCCATGATCGTGGCCGCCGAGCTCGAGCGGCCGCTGCGGATCACCAGCGGCCCGGCCATCCAGCACGCGGGTGACCTCGCCGCCGTCCTGTCCAGCCTCGACGAGGGCGAGGTGCTCTTCCTCGACGAGATCCACCGGATGAGCCGCTCGGCTGAGGAGATGCTCTACCTCGCCATGGAGGACTTCCGGGTCGACGTGGTCGTGGGCAAGGGGCCCGGGGCCACGGCCATCCCGCTCGAGCTGCCCCCGTTCACGGTCGTCGGCGCCACCACCCGCGCGGGGTTGCTGCCCGCCCCGTTGCGTGACCGGTTCGGCTTCACCGGGCACCTCGACTTCTACGACGTCGCCGACCTCGTCACGATCCTGCACCGCTCCGCCGGGCTGCTCGGGGTCCAGGCCGACGCCCCCGGCGTGCACGAGATCGCAGGTCGTTCGCGCGGCACCCCGCGCATCGCCAACCGGCTGCTGCGCCGCGTCCGTGACTGGGCCCAGGTCCACGGCGAGGGCTGGGTCGACCGGCACGCCGCCCGCGAGGCACTGGCCCTCTTCGATGTCGACGAGGCCGGCCTCGACCGCCTCGACCGGGCCGTCCTCGAGGCCCTCTGCCGGAGGTTCGGCGGTGGGCCGGTGGGCCTGTCGACGCTCGCGGTGGCGGTGGGGGAGGAGTCCGACACCGTCGAGACGGTGGCCGAGCCCTACCTGGTGCGCGAGGGCTACATCCTGCGTACCCCCCGCGGTCGGGCCGCGACGGCGGCCGCCTGGCGCCACCTCGGCCTGCCCGTCCCGCAGCACCAGGCGCACCAGGGGGCACTGCCGCTCGAGGACGAGGGACCGGGACGTTTCGGCACCTGACGGGGCACGCCGGGACCGGGCGGTTCGTTGGTGGGGTGTCCGGCTCTCGCCTACAGTGGGTCCTCGGCCCGGCGCGTCCGGGCCGATCCCACGCCCCCGCGGGGCGCACCCGTTCCGAAGGACCAACACCGATGTCTCAAGGCTCCGGCTCCGGCCTCGCCTACCTGCTCATCCTGGGACTGCCGTTCCTGCTCATCCTGTGGATGTTCTTCACCCAGCGCAAGCGGGCCCAGCAGGTGCAGACCCTGCAGTCCTCCCTCGAGGTGGGTGACGAGGTCGTGACCACATCGGGCCTCTACGGGACGATCACCGCCCTCGACGACAAGGTCGCGACCCTCGACGTCGGCTCCGGCACGGTCCTGCGGTTCGACCGGCGCGCCATCGGCATGCGCTCGGGCGAGGTGGCCTGACATGGCGGCCACCCCCCCGAAGACCCTCGCGCGCCGCGCGCTCACCGCCCTCACCGTGCTCGTCGTGGCGCTCGGCGGCCTGCTCGCCGGCTCCATCGTCTGGAGCAACGGGCAGCTCACCCCCAAGCTCGGCCTCGACCTCAAGGGCGGCACCCAGATCATCCTGGAGCCGCGCGGCAACTCCGGGCAGAGCATCTCGGCGGCCCAGCTGAACCAGGCCCGCGACATCATCGTCCAGCGCGTCGACTCCAACGGCGTCTCCGGCGCCGAGGTCACCACCCAGGGCGACCGCAACATCGTGGTCAGCATCCCCGAGATCCCGACCCAGGCGGTCCGCGACGCCATCAGCAAGTCCTCGCAGATGCAGTTCCGCCCCGTGCTCGCGGTGGCCGCAGGCACCCCGCAGCCCACCCCCAGTGCCAGCCCGTCGGCAGCACCCTCGGTCTCGGCCCCCGGCGCGCCGACGGCCAGCCCGAGCACCCCGGCCGGCTCGACCGCCAGCCCCGCCCCGACCTCGACGTCGAACAGCGCGGTCAACGACGCGCTCACCGCCGCCTCGCCCAGCCCGTCGCCGACCGACAGCCCGTCACCCGCGGCCAGCCCGTCGCCGGCACCCTCGGGGTCGAGCGCCCCGAACGGGCCGACCGACCTGGCGTGGATCACCCCCGAGCTGCAGCAGCAGTTCGCCGCGCTCAACTGCTCCGACCCCGGCGCCCTCGACAACATCCAGGACGACCCGGACAAGCCGCTGGTGACCTGCGGGGTCGACGACGGGGCCAAGTACATCCTGGGCCCGGTGGTCGTCTCCGGCGACCACATCAGCGACGCCACCGCGGGGTACCAGACCAACCAGCAGGGGGTGCCGACCAGCCGGGTCGAGATCGCGCTGTCCTTCGACGCCGTGGGCACCCAGAAGTACGCCGACATCAGCCGCACCATGGTCTCGCTGCCCCCGCCGCGCAACCAGCTGGCCGCCACCCTCGACTCCAAGGTCATCGTGGCGCCGCAGTTCAACGAGGCCATCCCCAACGGCCGGGCCAGCATCACCGGCAACTTCACCATCGAGTCAGCGCGTGCGCTGGCCGACCAGCTCAAGTTCGGCGCGCTGCCGCTGTCGTTCGTCGAGCAGAGCAGCGTCGACATCAGCCCGACCCTCGGGAGCGAGCAGCTGCGCTACGGCCTGGTCGCCGGCCTCATCGGCCTGCTGCTGGTCGTCGGCTACTCGCTGGTGCAGTACCGGGTGCTCGGGTTCGTGACCATCGCCTCGATCGTGGTCGCGGCGCTGCTCACCTACCTGACCATCACCGTCCTGGGCTGGGCGCAGAACTACCGCCTCGACATGGCCGGCGTCACCGGCCTCATCGTGGCCATCGGGTTCACTGCCGACAGCTTCATCGTCTACTTCGAGCGGGTCCGTGACGAGCTGCGCGACGGCCGCTCCCTGGCCTCGGCCGTGCAGACCGCCTGGAGCCGCGCCAAGCGCACCATCCTGATCGCCGACGGCGTCAACTTCCTGGCCGCGATCGTGCTCTACCTGCTGGCCAGCTCGAGCGTGCGAGGCTTCGCCTTCACCCTGGGCCTGACGACGCTGATCGACATCCTCATCGTCTTCTGGTTCACCCACCCGGTGCTGACCCTGCTGACCCGCCTGCCGTTCTTCCGCGACGGCCACCCGTGGTCGGGCCTGGACCCGCGCCGACTGGGGGTCACCACCACCCGGTACGCCGGCCGGGGGCGGTTCACCAGCGCCCCGCCCGCCGTCCGTGAGCCCGAAGGGAGCCGAGCATGAGCCGCTTCTCGGATTTCGGCAACGACCTCTACACCGGGAAGCGCTCGGTCCCGGTCGTCTCCCTGCGTCGCCGCTTCTACGCCGTCTCCCTCGTGCTGCTGGTGGTCGCGGCGCTCGGCCTGGCCGTCCAGGGCCTGAACCTGGGGCTGGAGTTCCGTGGCGGGTCCGAGTTCCGGGTCGCCACCACCTCGGCGCCCTCGGACTACGAGGCGATCGCCCGCGACGCGGTCGGCGCCGCCGAGGGCGAGAACGGGGTCAACGTGACCCTCGTGGGCAACGACACGGTGCGGGTGCAGACCGAACGCCTGGACGACACCGCCAGCCAGGACGTGCGCGCAGCGCTGGCGAAGGCCTTCGGGGTCTCCGAGCAGGACGTCAGCGCCACCTTCATCGGGCCCTCGTGGGGGGCCTCGGTCAGCCAGCAGGCGCTGCGGGCGCTCATCATCTTCCTCATCGGCGTGGTGGTGATGCTGAGCATCTACTTCCGCAACTGGAAGATGGCCGCCGCCGCCCTGGTGGCCCTGGTGCACGACCTCGCCATCACGGTGGGCATCTACGCCCTCAGCGGGTTCGAGATCACCCCGGCGACGATGATCGGCTTCCTCACCGTCCTCGGCTACAGCCTCTACGACACGGTGGTGGTCTTCGACAAGGTCCGCGAGAACACCACCGAGGCCTTCGGCACGGGGCGGATGACCTACGCCCAGGCGGCCAACCTGGCCGTCAACCAGACGATGGTGCGCTCGATCAACACCACCGTCATCGGGCTGCTGCCCATCGCGGCGGTCCTGGTCGTGGGCTCGATCTTCCTCGGGCCGGGCGTGCTCCTCGACCTGTCCCTGGTGCTCTTCGTCGGCATCATGGTCGGCGCGTACTCCTCGATCTTCATCGCCACCCCCGTCCTGGTCACCCTGCGGCGGGGCGACGACGCGGTCGTCGAGCTGGGCAAGCGGGCCGCGCGCCACCAGGCCAAGGTGGCCCGCGTCCAGGCGGCCGGCGACGACGAGGGTCCGGCACCCGTCGGCGGCGACGCCGTCCCGGTGGGCGCCGGCGGCACCCCCGTGCGCGAGGAGGGCTCGACCCTCACCGGGCGCGCCGTGCACCAGTACGCCCGCGGCGGTCCGCGCAACCAGCCCAAGCGCCCGCCCCGGTCGAAGCGGTAGGCCGGGTGAGCCCGCTCGACGCCGACGAGGTCTCCCGGGTGGTCGCCCGGGGTCTGCGCGACATCCCCGACTTCCCCTCCACCGGGGTGGTCTTCAAGGACATCACGCCGCTGCTGGCCGACCCCGACGCCTTCGCCACGGTCACCCGGGCCCTGGCCGACAGCCACCGGGGCCAGGTGGACCTGGTCGCCGGCGTGGAGGCCCGCGGGTTCGTCGTGGGGGCCGCCCTGGCCTACGAGCTCGGCGTCGGCTTCGTGCCGGTCCGCAAGGCCGGCAAGCTGCCCGGTGAGACCGTCGCCGTCAGCTACGACCTCGAGTACGGGTCGGCGACCATCGAGGTGCACGCCGACGCCCTGGCGAGCGGCCGCCGCGTCGTCCTCGTCGACGACGTCCTGGCCACCGGCGGCACCGCCGTGGCCGCATGGGACCTGCTCGAGCAGGTGGGCGGACACGTCGTGGGCTTCGAGTGCGTCGTCGAGCTCGCGTTCCTCGGGGGCCGTGCGCGGATGGGCGATCGCCCGGTCAGGTCCCTGCACCGGGTCGACTGAGGCCCGCGACTAGACTCCCTCCATGGCGGAGAACACGACGACCGCCGCCCCGGGAGCCACCTCCGCGGGTGCGGGGTCCCGGGCGCGGGCCCGGGCCGCCCTGGCGCGCGTCGGGCGCAACAAGCCGCCGAGCAACCCGGTCCTCGAACCGCTGCTCCAGGTCGTGCGCAGCACCCACCCCAAGGCCGACATCGCCCTGGTCGAGCGCGCCTACGCCGTGGCCGAGCGGGCGCACGAGGGCCAGAAGCGCCGCAGCGGTGACGACTACATCACCCATCCGCTGGCCGTCACCACCATCCTGGCCGAGCTGGGCATGACCCCCACCACGCTGGCGGCCGCCCTGCTGCACGACACCGTCGAGGACACCGCCTACAGCCTCGAGGCCCTGCGCCGTGACTTCGGCGAAGAGATCGCCATGCTCGTCGACGGGGTGACCAAGCTCGACAAGGTCACCTACGGCCAGGCCGCCCAGGCCGAGACCGTGCGCAAGATGGTCGTGGCCATGGCGCGCGACATCCGGGTCCTGGTCATCAAGCTGGCCGACCGGCTGCACAACGCCCGCACCTGGCGCTACGTCTCGGCCGAGAGCGCGCAGCGCAAGGCCAAGGAGACCCTCGAGATCTACGCGCCGCTGGCGCACCGCCTCGGCATGAACACCATCAAGTGGGAGCTCGAGGACCTCTCCTTCCAGGCGCTCTACCCCAAGGTCTACGACGAGATCGTGCGCCTGGTGGCCGACCGTGCGCCCGCTCGGGAGGAGTACCTCGCCGGGGTGCGCGAGGAGGTCGGCAGCGACCTCAAGGCCGCGAAGATCAAGGCCACGGTCACCGGCCGGCCCAAGCACTACTACTCCGTGTACCAGAAGATGATCGTGGGGGGCCGCGACTTCGAGCAGATCTACGACCTGGTGGCGGTGCGCGTCCTGGTCGACACCGTCCGCGACTGCTACGCCGCCCTCGGCGCGCTGCACGCCCGCTGGAACCCGGTGCCGGGGCGCTTCAAGGACTACATCGCGATGCCGAAGTTCAACATGTACCAGTCGCTGCACACGACGGTCATCGGCCCCGGGGGCAAGGCGGTCGAGATCCAGATCCGCACCCACACGATGCACCGGCGGGCCGAGTACGGCGTCGCGGCGCACTGGAAGTACAAGGAGGACCCGACGGTCAAGGGCTCCGGGGGGACCCCGGGCGCCCAGGCGCGCGACGGCCAGACCGGCCCGGTCAACGACATGGCGTGGCTGCGCCAGCTGCTGGACTGGCAGAAGGAGACCTCCGACCCGGGCGAGTTCCTGGAGTCCCTGCGCTTCGAGATCACCGCCAGCGAGGTCTACGTCTTCACGCCCAAGGGCCAGCTGGTCGGCCTGCCGGCCGGGGCGACGCCGGTCGACTTCGCCTACGCCGTGCACACCGAGGTCGGCCACCACTGCATCGGCGCCCGCGTCAACGGGCGCCTGGTGCCGCTCGAGAGCCGGCTCGACAACGGCGACGTCGTCGAGGTCCTGACCTCCAAGGCCGACTCCGCCGGCCCCTCGCGCGACTGGCTGGGCTTCGTCCGCTCGGCCCGGGCGCGCAACAAGATCAAGCACTGGTTCACCAAGGAACGCCGCGAGGAGATGATCGAGGAGGGCAAGGACGCCCTCGCCAAGGTCATGCGCAAGCAGGGGCTGCCCCTGCAGCGGATGACCTCGCTCGAGTCGCTCACCGGGGTGGCCGAGGAGCTGCGCTACCCCGGCATCGAGGCGCTGTACGCCGCCGTCGGCGAGGGCCACGTCTCGGCACAGCACGTCGTGGCCCGGCTCGTCGCGTCGGTCGGGGGGGAGGAGGGCGCCAGCGAGGACATCGCCGAGGCCGCCTCCTCGGTGCTGTCCCGCTCCGGCCATCGCCGCGGGGGCGACCCGGGAGTGGTCGTCAAGGACCTGTCCGACGTCTGGGTCAAGCTCGCGCGCTGCTGCACCCCGGTGCCCGGCGACGACATCCTGGGCTTCGTCACCCGGGGCAACGGGGTCTCGGTGCACCGGCGCGACTGCACGAACGCCGCCTCGCTGCTGTCCCAGCCCGAGAAGATCATCGAGGTCGAGTGGGCGCCCACCTCGGGCAGCCTGTTCCTGGTGCAGCTGCAGGTCGAGGCGCTCGACCGCTCGCGCCTGCTGTCGGACGTCACCCGGGTCATCTCCGACCACGGCGTCAACATCCTGTCGGCCTCGGTGCACACCTCGCGCGACCGGGTGGCCGTGCTGCGGTTCACCTTCGAGATGGGCGACCCCGGGCACCTGGGACACGTCATCCGGGCCGTACAGCGCATCGACGGCGTGCTCGACGCCGCGCGCGTCACCGGCGGGCGCCGCGAGGGCTGAGCCGAGGCCCCTCGGCTCAGCCGCCGAACTCGTCGAGGCCGGCGCGGGCCTGCTCGAGCCACTGCTGCTGGGTGGCCAGCCGCTCACGGGCGGCGGCGGCCTTCTTCTGGTCGCCGGCCTGCTCGGCCTGGGCGACCTCCGCCTCGACGGAGGCCACCGAGGCCTCGAGCTGCTCGACCATCGAGCGAGCCCGCGCGGCGACCTCGGGGTTGCTCTGCTTCCAGCGGCTGTCCTCGGCCTCGCGCACGGCGGTCTCGACCCGACGGATGCGCTTCTCGACCCGCTCGATGTCGCCGCGCGGCACCTTGCCGGCGGCGTCCCAGCGGTCCTGGACCGAGCGCAGTGCCGCCTTGGCGGCCTCGAGGTCGGTGATGGGCAGGATGGCCTCGGCCTCGGCCAGCAGCTGCTCCTTGACGGCGAGGTTGCCGCGGAACTCCTCGTCCTCGACGGCGGCCGCGGCGTCCTTGGCGGTGAAGAAGGCGTCCTGGGCCGCGCGGAACCGCTCCCACAGCGCGTCGTCCTCGGAGCGGGAGGCTCGGCCGGCGGCGCGCCACCGGTCCATCAGCTGCTTGTAGGCGCGCGCCGTGGGCCCCCAGTCGGTGCTCCTGGCCAGCGCCTCGGCCTCGGCGACGAGCTTCTTCTTGGTCGCGAGCGCGTCGGCCCGGGTGGTCTCGAGCTCGGCGAACCAGGTCCGGCGCCCCTTGTCGAAGACGTTGCGCGCGTGGCTGAAGCGCTGCCACAGCGCGGTCTCGGTGGGCTTGTCGAGCTTGGCCGAGCTGCGCTGGTGTCGCTTCCACTCCTCGAGGAGGGTGCGCATCCGCTCGCCGCTCTGCTTCCACTGGGTGCTGCCGGCCGGCTGGGCCGCGATCTTCTCGGCCTCGGCGACGATCGCCTCCCGCTCGGCCGCCGCGGCGGCACGGGCCTCCTGGCGGCGCTGGGCCTCCTCGGCGCGCTTGCCCGCCAGGGCCTCCCGGATCCGCTCCACCGTGGCGTGCAGGGCCGCCAGGTCGCCCACCACGTGGGCGTCGGCGAGGTGCTCCTCGAGCGTCTTCAGCCCGTCGGCGACCTCCTTGGCCGCCACCTCGGGGTTCGCCAGCCGGGTCTCGAGCAGGTCGGCCGAGGCCGCGAGCTCGTCGTACTTGCGCGCGAAGTACTGCAACGCCTCGTCGGGGGTGGCGCCGGGGTAGGACCCGACCTCACGCTCCTGGCCGTCGACGGTGACGAAGACGTGACCCTGCTCGTCGACCCGGCCGAAGCGGGCCGACCCGGAGTGGGCCGGGGCCGCTGGTGCGGCGACCGGGCGGGGTGCCACGCGCCCCGCCAGAGCAGCGGGGGAGGGGACGGGAGGTCGGGGGATGGGCTGGTCCTCGGGCACGGTCAGGACTTCTCCTCGGTGACAGCAACGCTCAGGATGCTGATCGGTGCGGCGGGCGGCCCGTCGTCGGGGCTCTTGGGGTTGGGCGCCACTCCTGCGGCGGCAACCTTGTCGACGATATCCAACCCTGCGGTGACCTTGCCCACCACCGTGTATCCGTTCGGGTCCGGAAGTGTGGAGTCGCCGTACACGATGAAGAACTGGCCGCCGGTGCCCTTCTTCGGGTCACTGGTGCGCGCCATGGCCACCGTGCCGCGGGGGTAGCGCCCGTCCTTCGGGGCGTTCTCGACGCCGTAGCCGAAGCCGGGGCTGCCCTCGCCGGTGCCGGTGGGGTCGCCGCACTGGAGCACCTTGAGGGTGGGCGCGGTGGTGAGCCGGTGGCAGGGCGCGTCGATGTAGTAGTTCCTGCGGGCCAGGTCGACGAAGGCGGCCGTGGCCTGCGGGGCCTTGGTCCCGTCGAGGCTCAGCACGATGTCGCCGCAGTTCGTGGTGAGGGTGGCCGTGAACGTCTTGCCGGCCGCGGTCGCCTTGTCCGGCAGCGACAGCTCGGCCGAGGTGCCCAGCGGCTTCGGCGGCAGCGGGCAGCCCGCGAGCGTCGTGCTCGCGGCGGACGGGGTGGAGGCCGGCGCGGCGTCGGAACCGCGTGAGCCCAGGGTGAGCCCGAGGACGGTGACGAGGCCGCCGACCAGCGCCACGACGGCCACGACAGCGGCGATGCGGCCCCAGCGCTGCCGCCGGGCTCGGCGCCGGGCCAGGCTCGCCTGGCGCCTCTCCCAGCGCCGTCGTGCCCGCGCCCGCTCCTGCTTCTTGGTCACCCCGTGATCCTCCGTGCTCGCTCCGACAGCGCGCCCAGTGTAGGCACCGGCCCGTTACGCTCGCCCGGTGCTCGCCCTCGCCTTCCCCGCTGCCGCCTTCGGGACCAACTGCTACGTCCTGGCCCCCGGGCCCGGCGAGGAGTGTCTGGTCGTCGACCCGGGCATCGGTGTCGAGGACACCCTGCGCTCCCTGCTGCAGGAGCACCGCCTCCGCCCGGCGGCGGTCCTGCTCACCCACGGCCACCTCGACCACGTCTACTCGGTGACGCCGGTGTGCGGCGGCGACACCGCGGCCTACATCCACACCGACGACCGCTACCGCCTCACCGACCCGGTCGCGAGCATCGACCCGGGGACCCTGGCCATGATGGAGGCGCAGTTCGGGCAGCGGGCCACGTGGCGTGAGCCCGAGCGGGTCGTCGAGATCGAGGACCGCGGGCGGCTGGAGCTCGCCGGGCTCTCGCTCGAGGTGCTGCACGCGCCGGGGCACACCGAGGGGTCGGCGATGTTCGCCCTCGACGTCGTGCCGGACGGCCTGCCGGCCGAGGAGGGCCTGGACCGCACGGTGGTCTCGGGGGACGTGCTCTTCGCCGGCTCCATCGGGCGCACCGACCTGGCCGGCGGCAGCGACGCGGCCATGCGCCGGTCGCTGCGCGAGGTGGTCCTGCCGCTGCCGGACTCGACCCTGGTCCTCACCGGGCACGGCCCCGCCACCACGATGCGCCGCGAACGGGCCACCAACCCCTACCTGCGAGGATTGGACGCGTGAGCGAGACAGTCGAGAACATCGCGCCGGGTGGGGGCAACGCCCCGCGGGCGGAGAAGGTCCGGGTCGAGAAGGTGCTGCCGATCTCGGGCTTCCCCGAGCTGCTGCCGGCCGAGCGCTTCGTCGAGCTGCACTTCCTCGACACCATCCGCGAGGTCTTCGAGCTGCACGGGTTCGCCCCGCTCGAGACCCGGGCGGTCGAGCCGACCAGCCGCCTGCTCGGCAAGGGCGGCGACGCCGACAAGGAGATCTACGGGGTCTCCCGCCTCGCGGGCCGCTCCGAGGAGCGCTCCGGTGCCGAGGCCGAGCTGGGCCTGCACTTCGACCTCACCGTGCCCTTCGCGCGGTACGTGCTCGAGAACGCCGGGAAGCTCGCCTTCCCGTTCCGCCGCTACCAGATCCAGAAGGTGTGGCGCGGCGAGCGGCCCCAGGAGGGGCGCTTCCGCGAGTTCACCCAGGCCGACATCGACGTCGTCGACGTGGGCGAGCTGGCGCCGCACGTCGAGGCCGAGATGCCCCTGGTCATCGCCGAGGCGTTCGGGCGGCTGCCGGTGGGGGAGTTCCGCATCCAGGTCAACAACCGCCGCATCCCCGAGGGGTTCTACCTGGGGATCGGCCTCACCGACGTCGCGGGCACCCTGCGCATCGTCGACAAGCTCGACAAGATCGGGCCCGAGGAGGTCGCCGCGCAGCTCGTCGCCGCCGGAGCCACCGACGAGCAGGCCCGGCTGGCGCTGGCGCTGGCCGAGATCCGCAGCACCGACCTCGCGTTCGTCGGCGCCGTGCGGGCGCTCGGGGTCGCGCACCCCACCCTCGACGAGGGGCTCGACGCGCTGGCCGCGGTCATCGCGGTCGGGATGGAGCGGGCGCCCGGGGTGCTCGTGGCCGACCTGCGCATCGCCCGCGGGCTCGACTACTACACCGGCACCGTCTACGAGACCCAGCTCGTCGGCAGCGAGGACTGGGGCTCGGTCTGCTCCGGCGGGCGCTACGACTCGCTGGCCTCCGACGGCCGCACCACCTACCCGGGGGTCGGCATCTCGATCGGCCTGACCCGCCTCGTGCACCTGCTGGTGGCAAAGCGCGGCCTCACCGCGTCGCGCTCGACCCCGGCGGCGGTGCTGGTGGCGGTCGTCGACGACGCGAGCCGCTCGCGCTCCGACGCGGTCGCCGCCGCGCTGCGGGCCCGGGGCGTGCCCTGCGAGGTCGCCCCCACGGCGGCGAAGTTCGGCAAGCAGATCCGCTACGCCGACCGCCGCGGCATCCCCTTCGTGTGGTTCCCCGGTGCCGGTGACGACGACGGCGACCAGGTCAAGGACATCCGCTCCGGCGAGCAGGCCGACGCCGACGTCGCCACGTGGGAGTGCCCCGCGGCCGACCTGCGTCCGAGCATCATCACGCCCTGACCGGCGGGGGTCGCAGACCGGCGTCCCGCAGCTCCAGCTCCGCCAGTGAGCGGATGACGGCGGCGTCCCCGCGCCGCCACGCCCCGGCCGGGTCGGGGCTGATCCGGGCCAGCCGCGCCATCGGCTGGTTCGCCATGGCCCGCAGCGCGAACAGGTCGAGGTCGGGGTCGGCGTCGACGAACCGCTGCGCCGCGGTGGCCCGCCGCACGAAGCGCGAGCGCAGGACCAGCCAGGTGAGCAGCACGAGCACGATCGGGGTCAGGGTCACCGTCAGAGCCAGGACCAGCGCGAAGCGGTCGACGGCGCTCACGAGGTCGCGCCCGGCCGCTTCGAAGTCGGTGCCCAGGCCCGCGGCCGAGCGGAAGGGCGTGGCGATCCGGTCCTCCAGCAGAGGCAGGTGGTCGACGGCGTCGCCCGCGTCGGTCATGGTGCCGCGGAAGCCGGCCCCGGCGTCCTGGAGGCGGCGCCCGGGCTCGCCGAGCGAGAGGGTCGCCTCGCGCACGCGCTGGCCGATGCGCACCCACAGGTAGACCCAGGCCAGCACGCCGAGGTCGGCGGCCACCTGGGCCGCCCGGCGGCCGGGCAGGTCGCTGTACAGCTTCACGGGGGGCCTCCTGCGGTGTCCGGATGGTGCGGGGTCGCCACTAGACTTCCATCGCGCTCCCGCCGGAGGCGGCTCGAGGCAACGGCGCCCCGGGCCACGACACGAGACAGGTCTGATATCCGTGAAGGTCGGCATCCCCACCGAGGTCAAGAACAACGAGTTCCGGGTCGGCATCACCCCGGTCGGCGTGCACGAGCTCACCCGCCGGGGCCACGACGTGCTCGTCCAGCAGGGCGCGGGCCTGGGCTCCTCCATCACCGACGACGAGTACAGCGCCGTCGGCGCGCGGATCGTCGACTCGGCCGACGACCTGTGGGGCGAGTCCGACATGGTGATGAAGGTCAAGGAGCCCGTCGCCGAGGAGTACCACCGCCTCCGCGAGGGCCTGACCCTCTTCACGTACCTGCACCTGGCGGCCGACGAGGCGCTCACCCGCGAGCTGGTCGCGAAGAAGGTCACCGCCATCGCCTACGAGACGGTGCAGCTGCCCTCGGGCCTGCTGCCGCTGCTCTACCCGATGTCGGAGGTCGCCGGCTGCCTCGCGCCCCAGGTGGGCGCGCACTCGATGATGAAGGCCCAGGGCGGGCGCGGGGTGCTCATGGGCGGTGTCGGCGGCGTCGCCAACGCCAAGGTCGTCGTCCTCGGCGCCGGCGTGGCCGGCCAGAACGCGGCCAACATCGCGCTCGGGATGGGCGCCGAGGTGACCCTCCTCGACACCGACCTCGACAAGCTGCGGATGAGCTTCTGGCGCTACGACAACCGCGTCGCGCAGATCGCGTCCTCCGCCATGTCGGTGCGCGAGCAGGTGCTGCGGGCCGACCTGGTCATCGGCACCGTGCTCATCCCCGGCGCCAAGGCCCCCAAGCTCGTCACCGACGAGATGGTGGCCCAGATGAAGCCCGGCTCGGTGCTGGTCGACGTCGCCATCGACCAGGGCGGCTGCTTCGAGCACTCGCGGCCCACCACCCACGCGGAGCCGACCTTCCAGGTGCACGACTCGATCTACTACTGCGTGGCGAACATGCCCGGCGCGGTGCCGCACACCTCCACCTGGGCGCTCACCAACGCCACGCTGTCGTACGCCATCAAGCTCGCCGACCAGGGCTGGCAGGACGCCTCTCGGGCCGACCGCTCCCTGGCCCTGGGCCTGAACACGCACGCCGGCCGGATCACCTACGGCGCGGTGGCCGAGGCGTTNGATGGACAGCATCACCCTCGACGAGGCCCTGTCCTGACCGACGCGACCTCGCCGTCGACGGCCCGCCCCACCGCCGTGGGGCGGNGCCGTCGACGCATGGCTGACCTACCTCGACGTCGAGCGGGGGGTCTCGCCGCACACCCTCTCGGCGTACCGGCGCGACCTCGGCCGCTGGCGGGCCTTCC
>NZ_LMSE01000002.1:1192164-1207926 GCF_001428065.1 Nostocoides sp. Soil756 | reverse complement strand
TCGACGGCCAGGGCGTCACGCGACCCGACGACGTCACCGCCGCCCACGTCGCCGAGTTCCTCACCCGGCTGCGGGAGGGCGACGACGAGCATGCGCCGCTGGCCGCCACCTCGGCGGCGCGCACCCTGGTCGCGGTCCGCGGCCTGCACCGGTTCCTGGCCCTCGAGGGGGTCCTCGAGGCCGACCCCGCCCGCGACGTGGTACCCCCGCGCACGCCCGACCGGCTGCCCAAGGCCATCGCGCTCGACCAGGTCGAGGCGTTGCTGGCCGCGGCCTCGGTGGCCGACACCCCCGTCTCGCTGCGCGACCGAGCGCTGCTCGAGGTCCTCTACGGCACCGGGGCCCGCATCTCGGAGGCCGTGGGTCTCGACGTGGACGACCTCGACACCGAGGAGCGGGTGGTGCGGCTGCGTGGCAAGGGCGGCAAGGAGCGCATCGTGCCGCTGGGGTCGTACGCCGCCGACGCCCTGACGGCCTGGACGGTGCGCGGCCGGCCGGTGCTCGCGGCGCACGGCCGCGGCACGCCGGCGGTCTTCCTCGGGGCGCGCGGGGCCCGGCTCTCGCGGCAGAGCGCCTGGGCGGTGCTGCGCGGGGTGGCCGAGCGGGCCCAGCTCGGAGGCCACCTGTCGCCGCACACGCTGCGGCACTCCTTCGCCACCCACCTGCTCGAGGGCGGGGCGGACGTGCGGGTGGTCCAGGAGCTGCTGGGCCACGCCTCGGTGACCACGACCCAGATCTACACCCGGGTCACCGTGCAGCAGCTGCGCGAGGTGTACGCGCAGAGCCATCCACGGGCTCGCTGATGCCCGAGGTCACCGCCGCACGCTGATAGGGTCGGGCCCGATCAGCGGGAGGCTGACCGACGCACGAGAGGACCGGGGAGAGACACGGTGGGCGAGACCGAGGCGGCGTTCCAGATCCGCGTCGACGGGCAGGTCGGCCCCACCGGACGGCCGCTGCCGGACTTCCCGGAGCCGCCGGTGCTGACCGGCCACGGCCCGGCCCGGATCATTGCCATGTGCAACCAGAAGGGCGGCGTCGGCAAGACGACGACCACCATCAACCTGGGCGCGGCGCTGGCCGAGCTCGGCCGCCGGGTGCTCCTGGTCGACTTCGACCCCCAGGGCGCCCTCTCGGTCGGGCTGGGCGTGCCCACCCACGAGCTCGACGTCACCGTCTACAACCTGCTGGTCGAACGCGGGCACGACATCCGCGACGTCATCGCCCACACCCGGGTGGAGGGCCTCGACGTCCTGCCCGCGAACATCGACCTGTCGGCCGCCGAGGTGCAGCTCGTGGGCGAGGTCGCCCGCGAGCAGATCCTGGCCCGGGTGCTGCGCCCGGTCATCGACGACTACGACGTCGTCCTGGTCGACTGCCAGCCCTCCCTGGGCCTGCTCACCATCAACGCCCTCACCGCGGCGCACGGGGTGATCATCCCGCTCGAGTGCGAGTTCTTCGCGATGCGCGGGGTGGCCCTGCTGGTCGAGACCATCGAGAAGATCACCGACCGGCTCAACCCGCGTCTGGTCGTCGACGGCATCCTGGCCACCATGTACGACGGGCGCACGCTGCACTCCAAGGAGGTCGTGGCGAGTGTCGTCGAGCACTTCGGCGACCGGGTCTTCCACACCGTCATCTCGCGCACCGTCAAGTTCCCCGACGCCAGCCTGGCCGCCGAGCCGATCACGACCTACGACGGCAGCCACAAGGGGGCCACCGCGTACCGCCAGCTGGCTCGCGAGCTCATCGCGCGCGGCGGGGCGGCCTGATCGCGATGGCCGCGCCCCCCGGGGCCCGCGAGGAGACCGCCGTCCCGGGCGGGGTCATCACCCGGCGCGCGGCGCCCACCCCGTTCGAGGTCCACCTCGAGAACTTCGCCGGCCCCTTCGACCTGCTCCTGGGGCTGATCAGCAAGCACCAGCTCGACATCACCGAGATCGCGCTGGCGACCGTCACCGACGAGTTCGTCGCGCACCTGCGGGCCGGGCGCGAGACCGAGGCCGGGTGGGACCTCTCGCAGGTCACCGAGTTCCTCGTCGTGGCCTCGACGCTCCTCGACCTCAAGGCGGCCCGGCTGCTGCCGCAGAGCGGCCCCGAGGACGAGGAGGACCTGGCCCTCATCGAGGCCCGCGACCTCCTCTACGCGCGGCTGCTCCAGTACCGCGCCTTCAAGGACATCGCGCGGACCTTCGCCGACCGGATGGCCACCGCCGGGCGTCGCCGGGCGCGGGCGGTGGCCCTGGAGCCGCACCTGGCCGCGCTGCTGCCCGAGCTGGTCATGACCGTCACGCCCGAGCAGCTGGCGGTCATCGCCGCCCGGGCCCTGACGCCCAAGGTCGCCCCGACCGTGGGGCTGGACCATCTGCACGCGCCGGCCGTCAGCGTCCGCGAGCAGGCCGGGCTGCTGGGCGACCGGCTGCGTCGCGAGCGCGTCGCCTCGTTCCGGGCGCTGGTCGCCGACGCCGGCTCCACCCTCGTGGTGGTCGCCCGCTTCCTCGCGCTGCTCGAGCTGTTCCGCGAGTCGGCCATCGGGTTCGAGCAGGCCGAGGCCCTCGGCGAGCTCACCGTGCGCTGGACCGGCCCGGAGGAGGGCGAGATCGAGGTCGACGA
Organism: Nostocoides sp. Soil756; assembly: GCF_001428065.1. Lineage (GTDB taxonomy): Bacteria > Actinomycetota > Actinomycetes > Actinomycetales > Dermatophilaceae > Phycicoccus. Next base: position 1,205,313 of record NZ_LMSE01000002.1, on the reverse strand, counting down.
CGAGTTCGACGAGCCCGAGCCTCCCGCGCCGACGACCGACCCCCGTCCCACCCCGACCCCCACGGAGCCCGCCGATGAGTGAGCCGACCCCGGCCGCCGCGCAGGAACCCGCCGCCCCCGACGACCCCACGGTCCCCGACGACCCCACGGTCCCCGACGACCCCGGGGCCGCCGACGAGCAGCTGGCCTTCGACGTCGCCGACTTCCCCGGTGGCGTGCACGCGGCCCTCGAGGCGGTGCTGATGGTCGTCGACGAGCCCGTCACCACCGCCGCCCTGGCCTCGGCGCTGGAGCAGCCGGTCGAGGACGTGCGGCGGGCGCTGGCCGAGCTCGAGGCCGGCTACGAGGAGCAGACCCGCGGCTTCACCCTGCGCGAGGTCGGCGGCGGCTGGCGGATGTACAGCCGGCACGAGTACGCCCCCGTGGTCGAGCGCTTCGTCCTCGACGGCCAGCAGGCGCGCCTGACCCAGGCCAGCCTCGAGACCCTCGCCGTGATCGCCTACCGCCAGCCGGTGTCCCGCTCGCGGGTCGCGGCCGTGCGCGGCGTCAACGTCGACGGCGTCATCCGCACCCTGCTGGGTCGCGGGCTGGTCGAGGAGGTCGGCCACGACGAGGAGTCCACCGCCACGCTGTACGGGACGACGTCCTACTTCCTCGAGCGGCTGGGGCTGCAGAGCATCGACGAGCTGCCCGCGCTGGCTCCCTACCTGCCCGAGGTCGACGTGCTCGACGAGATCGCCGAAGGAGGCCGCGGATGACACCGCCGAAGAACCGAGGTGGTGCGCCGGGCCGAGGCCCGAAGCGCGCCGACGCAGGTCGGGGCTCCCGCCCCGACGTCGCACGGGGCTCCCGCCCCGACGCCGGACGGGGCTCGCGCTCCGACCAGCGCACCCAGCGGGCCCCCGGCACGGGGACCACCCGCCCGAGCCAGCCCACCCAGACCAAGCGCGAGCCGCAGCGGCCCGTCATCGACGTCCACGACCCCGACGGCGTACGCCTGCAGAAGCTGCTGGCCGCGGCCGGGGTCGGCTCCCGACGGGTCTGCGAGGACCTCATCACCCAGGGCCGGGTCGAGGTCGACGGGCAGACGGTGCGCGAGCTCGGGGTGCGCATCAAGGCCACCCAGGTCGTGCACGTCGACGGCGAGCGGGTCCAGCTCGACGAGTCGCGGGTCTACCTGGCCTTCAACAAGCCGCTCAACGTCGTCACCTCGATGAGTGACGACCTGGGCCGGGTCGACATCGGCGACTACTTCGGCGACCGCAAGGAACGGCTCTTCCACGTGGGCCGGCTCGACGCCGACACCGAGGGCCTGCTGCTCCTCACCAACGACGGCGACCTCGCCCACCGGCTCCAGCACCCGCGCTACGGCGTCCTGAAGACCTACCTGGCGCAGATCCAGGGCCCGGTGCCCCGCGACCTCGGGCGGCGCCTGCGCGAAGGCGTCGAGCTCGACGACGGGCCGGTCAAGGTCGACAGCTTCCGGGTCGTCGACTCCCAGCCGGGCAAGGCCATCGTCGAGGTGATCCTGCACGAGGGGCGCAAGCACATCGTGCGCCGGATGCTGGCCGAGGTCGGCCATCCCGTGCTGTCGCTGGTGCGCACCCAGGTCGGTCCCATCCGGCTGGCCGACACCAAGGTGGGCAAGTTCCGCTCGCTGTCCTCGGCCGAGGTCGCGGCGCTCTACAAGGCCGCCGGGCTCTGATGCGCATCCACGTCGTCGGGACCGGGCTGATCGGGACCAGCCTCGGGCTGGCCCTGACGCGGCACGGCGACGACGTGACCCTCGAGGACGCCGTGCCCACACACGCCGCCCTGGCCCGCGACCTCGGGGCCGGGCGGCTGCCGGACGCGGAGGAGGCCCTCGAGCCCGACCTGGTCGTGGTCGCGGCGCCGCCCGACGTCACCGCGGGCTGCGTCGTCGCGGCCCTGGCCCGCTGGCCGCACGCCGCCGTCACCGACGTGGCGTCGGTCAAGGGCTCGGTGCTGGCGGCCGTGCGGTCGGCCGGGGCGCCCCTGGCGCGTTACTGCGGCTCGCACCCGATGGCCGGGCGCGAGCGGGCCGGAGCGGTCTCGGGGCGGCACGACCTCTTCGACGGGCGTGCCTGGGTGGTCACCCCGACGGCCGAGACCCTGCCCGAGGTCACCGCGCTGGTCACCGACGTCGCCCGCGCAGCCGGGGCCGCCGTGCGCGAGCTGCCACCGGACGAGCACGACCGAGCGGTGGCCGCCGTCTCGCACGTGCCCCAGCTGGCGGCCAGCCTGGTGGCGGCCCGGCTCCAGGGGCTCGACGACGGCGCCGTGGCCCTGGCGGGCCAGGGGCTGCGCGACGTCACCCGCATCGCGGCCAGCGACCCCCACCTGTGGACCCAGATCCTCGCGGGCAACGCCGTGGCCGTCCGGGCCGTGCTGCGCGGCCTGGTCGACGACCTGAGCGCCGTGGGCGAGGCCCTGGAGTCGCTCGAGGGCGGCGGCGACGCCCCCGGTGCCCGTGGCACCATCGCCCGCGCGATCGCCGCCGGCAACGCCGGGCACGCGCGCATCCCGGGCAAGCACGGTGGCGCCTCCACCGCGTACGCGACCGTGCGGGTGCTCGTGCCCGACGAGCCTGGCCAGCTGGGGCGCCTCTTCGCCGACATCGGGGCCATCGGCACCAACATCGAGGAGTTCCACCTCGACCACGGGCTCGGCCAGCAGTTCGGCCTGGCCGAGGTCGACGTCTCACCGGCCGCGGCCGACGGGCTCGCCGCGGCGCTGACCGAGCGCGGCTGGCGCCTGCACGGCTGAGCCCGCGGCTCCGCGCGGGGGCTGCGGTCGGGCGGACGGCCGTCGGCGCACCGTCGGCTCGCGACTAGGCTCGTCGCCCATGACCGAGCCGCTGACCATCGCCATCGACGGGCCCTCGGGGTCCGGCAAGAGCAGCGTCGCCCGCGCCGTCGCCCAGCGCCTCGGGGTGGGCTACCTCGACACCGGCGCCATGTACCGCGCACTCACCTGGTGGTGCCTCGAGCACGGCATCGACCTGGCCGACACCTCGGTGGTGGCCGAGGCCGCGCGCTCCCTGCCGCTCGAGCAGAGCACCGACCCCTCCGCGCCCGTCGTCTCCGTCGGCGGCACCGACGTCACCGACGCCATCCGCACCTCCGCGGTCTCGACGGCCGTCTCGGCGGTCGCCACCAACCGCGAGGTGCGCCCCGTCCTCCAGGCCCTCCAGCGCGACCTCATGGCGCGGATCGCCGACGCCACCGGGGGAGTGGTGGCCGAAGGGCGCGACATCACCACCGTCGTCGCCCCCGACGCGAGGGTGCGCATCCTGCTGACGGCCTCCGAGGAAGCCCGGCTGCGCCGCCGCAGCACCGAGCTGCACGGGTCGGCCGACGCCGCCGCCGTCGAGGCCACCCGCGACCAGGTCGTGCGCCGCGACCGCCAGGACTCGACCGTCTCGCAGTTCGAGGACGCGGCCGAGGGCGTGGTCCTGGTCGACACCTCCGACCTGACCCTCGAGGGCAGCATCGAGGCCGTGCTCGACGTCGTGGCCGGGGCCACCGGCGACGACGCGTCCTGAGGCCGGCCGGCGGATGGGCGCGCCACCCCCGCGCGTACGGGAGAATGGGGGGATGAGCACCGACGACCAGACCGCCGCCGTGGAATCCGCCCCGGACCCCACGGCCGTCGAGCGGGCCCTGCGCGCCGGCCTCGACGACTTCGAGCTGAGCGACGAGGACCGCGCCCTCCTGGATGCCGAGGGCCTCCTCGACGAGGACGGCCAGCCCCTGGCTCCGGCCCCGGTGGTCGCCGTGGTGGGCCGCCCCAACGTCGGCAAGTCGACCTTCGTCAACCGCATCCTCGGCCGCCGCGAGGCCGTCGTCGAGGACGTCCCGGGTGTCACCCGCGACCGCGTGGCCTACGACGCCGAGTGGACGGGGCACCGCTTCACGCTGGTCGACACCGGGGGCTGGGCGGTCGACGCCACCGGCATCCACCTGCGGGTGGCCGAGCAGGCCGAGATCGCGGTCGAGCTGGCCGATGCCGTGATGTTCGTCGTCGACGCCACCGTGGGGGCCACCGACGACGACGAGGCCGTGGTGCGCCTGCTGCGCCGCTCGGGCAAGCCGGTCGTCCTGGTCGCCAACAAGGTCGACGACCAGCGCACCGAGGCCGACGCCGCCGCCCTCTGGAACCTCGGGCTCGGCCAGCCCTGGGCCGTCTCGGCCCTCCACGGCCGGGGGAGCGGCGACGTCCTCGACGCCCTCCTGGAGGTGCTGCCCGACGTCTCGCAGGTCACCGCCTACCAGCGCGGCGGACCGCGGCGGGTGGCGCTGCTGGGCCGACCCAACGTCGGCAAGTCCTCGATGCTCAACAAGCTCACCGGCACCGACCGCGTCGTGGTCGACGACGTGGCCGGCACCACCCGCGACCCGGTCGACGAGGTCGTCGAGCTGGCCGGGCGCACCTGGCGCTTCGTCGACACCGCCGGCATCCGGCGCCGGGTGCACCAGACCCGGGGCGCCGACTTCTACGCCTCGCTGCGCACCCAGACCGCGCTCGAGAAGGCCGAGGTCGCCGTGGTCCTGGTCGACGCCAGCGACCGCATCGCCGAGCAGGACGTCCGCGTCATCCAGCAGGTGATCGACGCGGGGCGCGCGCTGGTCATCGCGTACAACAAGTGGGACCTCACCGACGAGGAGCGCCGCCACTTCCTCGAGCGCGAGATCGAGCGCGACCTGGTGCAGGTGCCGTGGGCGCCGCGGGTCAACGTCTCGGCCCGCACCGGTCGCCACCTCGAGCGCCTCGTGCCGGCCATCGACCGCGCGCTGGACTCGTGGGAGACCCGCATCTCGACGGGCCGCCTCAACGCGTTCCTCGGCGAGATCGTCGCCGCCCACCCGCACCCGGTGCGCGGGGGCAAGCAGCCGCGCATCCTGTTCGCCACCCAGGCCGGGACGCGGCCCCCGCGGTTCGTGCTGTTCGCCTCGGGGTTCATCGAGGCCGGCTACCGCCGCTTCGTCGAGCGCCGGCTGCGCGAGGAGTTCGGCTTCGAGGGCACGCCCATCGAGATCTCGGTACGGGTGCGCGAGAAGCGCCGCGACCGCCGCTGAGGCTCGGCGGTGTCCGCGGGCCGGGGCGATTGGGTCGGCCCCGTGGGTTTGGGATAAGGTTTCGACGCTCCCGCGAGGGAGCAGCCACGGGCTGTGGCGCAGCTTGGTAGCGCACTTGACTGGGGGTCAAGGGGTCGCAGGTTCAAATCCTGTCAGCCCGACCAACCGGGGCCTGACCTGTCACCACAGGTCAGGCCCCGTTCTCATGCCCCGCCCCGGCCACCGTTGACGACACCCAGCCGAGGCTTCTCCGGACCAGTTCCGGGCTACCAGGCCGAGAAAGCCGTCCCGGCGTCCAGCACGGCCTGCGTGTCCGGGTGCAGGTAGCGGCTGGTCACGGCTGGGTCCTGGTGCCCAGCGACCCGCTGGAGAATGTGCAGGTCGACGCCTGCGTCCGCCATCCAGGTCAGCGCGGTGTGCCGGAGCCCGTGCCGCACCAGGCCCTCGTGCCCGAGCTCCCGGACGAGCTCGTCCCAACCCGTGGCATCCCGGAGGGTGGCGGTGGTGATGACCCCGCCCCGTGGCCCGAGCAGGAGCCGTGCGTCACCCGGTCGACCGGCGGTGAGCCGGACGAGGGTCGGTCGGAGCGGCTCGATGATCGGCACCGTCCGACGCCGACGGCCCTTCGTTTGCTTGGTGACCAGGCCACCTCGGCCCGGGTACGTCTGCCGAAACACGTGCAGGAGGCCTCGGCTGAGGTCGACGTCACCCACCCTCAGACCCGACACCTCACTGATGCGCATCGCCGTCGTGGCCAGAATCGTCACCATGTCGCCCCAGCACTGGTGGCCGCCCGCCTCGATCACCGCCTCGACGAGCGGTCGAGGCTGACCACGTCGGGCAGCGCGAGGTCTCGTGGGCTCCCCGGCTCGGTGTTGCCGAAAGAACGGCCGACGGTGCGGCGTCGTGCGCGGTCCTTGGCTGGGTTCCGGACGATCATCCCGTCGCGGACCGCTTCGTCGAGCACGAGCACCAGCACGGCCACCGAGTTCTTGACCGTGGAGCGCCCGTACTCCTGCTCCCAGGCGTCGATGGCCCGGTCCACCAGCCCGGCGCTGATCATCGTCACAGGCAGGTGGCCGAGCGTCGGCAGGACACGGCGGCGCAACCCCGCGGCATACGGGTCGTAGGTCGACGTGGGGTCGATGGCTCGCGTCCACCGGTCGCCGATGAGCTCGACGTACTGTGAGAGCGTCTGGCCCGGGTCGAAGCCCGTCTTCGCCGTGTGGCGCATCGTCTCGAGCCAGTCCTCAACTGCCTCGCGGCTGTCGAACGCGTTTGACGCCCTCGCGGTGGTGGTTGGCCGGGTTGGTCCACCGTACGCGGGCCCAGAACGTCGTCCCGCGGGGGCCGGCGTACTCCTCGTCGTCGATGGTGAGCCGGACGCCGAGCGGAGGCCTCTTCTCGCTCCTCATTCGTCGAGGCTGTGATCGATGCGGTCGCGCATCCACAGCTCCAGCTCGTCGAGCGGGTATCGGTAGATGCCGCCGACCTGGATGAAGCGGGGCCCGACGTCGTCGAGCCGCCAGCGCCGGACGGTTCCCGGTCCGACGCGCATCCGCTTGGCGACCTCGGCGGTGGTCAGCAGGGGAGTGGAGATCGTGGTCATCGTGCTTCCTCGGTTCAGGCTGCGGTGCTGGTGGTGTTCTGGGTGTCGGACGTGGCTTCCGACGTGAGCGGAAGGGACGTGCCCTTGGCGGCCGCGAGGGCTGCGTCGGTCTCCTCGTGCCAGCGTGAGCGTGCGGCAATGCCCAGCATGAGCCGCTCGTCCTTGGTGCGGACGTCGGGATCAGACGGGGATGCCTGCACCCACACCTACCGCTTCGGGTCCGGGTCGTCCGCCAGGCCGAGCAGGTTCCGGACCCACTCGCGTCGCTCCGACTTGAGGTCGGCCAAGGTCTTGCCGCACCACTTCCGGGACGTCAGCACACGCCGGCCGCCGAACCCGAGGGTCTCGTGCCGGTGCGCCTTGCCACGGCAGCACCCGGGCAGCTGGCCCTCCCTGGCGTTCTTCGGCTGGACGCCGTAGCGCAGCCAGTTCGTGCAGGTGGGGGAGCAGGGCTCGTACCGCATCGCCTCCCACAGCCGGCGCATGTGCTCCCGCTCAGCGTCCGTCTCCACCTCGTGGCACGTGTCGATCGACTTGTTGAGGTACTTCACGAGATAGCGAATGCACCGATCGGCATCTGGGCTGCCGCTCAGCACGCCCTCCGCGCGCAGCTGCTGCCCGAACCGGACCACGTGCAGCGGCTCCGCCTCCTCGTCCTCGGCCACCGCGTCGAGCGCTTCGTCCCACGTGGGCAGCACTCCACCGGTGGCCGGGTCGACGTAGGTCTCCGCGGCCTCGTCCCAGACCGGCAACCTGTGGTCCGGGAAGATCACCTCGTCCGTCGAGGGCCACCACACCTGGTGGTAGGTCGCCGCAGCGACGAGCCGCAGGTCCTTGCGCGAGATCGTGCCGCGCAGTGCCGCGTGCAGGTGCGGGGCGAGGCGCCGCTGCGGCTCCAAGGCCCCGAAGTACTGCACCTCGAAGCCGACCACCCGGCGGAGGTTCTGGAAGAACCGGTCGACGAGGGCGGGGAAGTGGATCGCATCCCGCGCTGCAGTCCGGTAGTCGTAGGCATCCGGGTCGCGCGGGACGCCGAACTTGTCGACGCGCCCGTAAGAGCGGGCCGTCAGCGTGAGGAAGACCGACGGCCGGAACACCTTTCCGTCGCGACCGGGGAACGTCCGACCGATCGTCGTCGGGGCCACCTTGCGCCGGGGCAGGTCGGGGACGTCTTGGCGGCGCTTGGTGGACCGGGAACGGCGCCGGTGCTCGGACCGGATCGGCTTGCCACGGGCGCCGGTCTCCGCCAGGGCTTGCTCCACCTGGGCGATGGCCTCGGTGATGCGTTCGGTCGCTAGCCCGCGTTCCTGAGCCTGGACCAAGGCCGCCTGCAGGTCCGACCTCACCAGCGTCAGCTCAGCCTGCTCCTCCGTCGGGTCGCCCTGTTCCACGACCGGCTCCTCCTCGAGGTGCCACCCCTGCCGGCACTGCTGCATGCGCAGCTTGCGAGCCCGGTCGGCGCAAGGCGGGCACTTGCTCGTCGCAGTGGCACCGCACGGCACGTCGATGACCGTGGTCTGGCCGGTGTCCGGGTCGATACGTCGCAAGGGCACCGGGTGGATGCACACGCCGTGGGAGACGGCCACGGCCTCGACCATCGAGGAGGTCAGAGGCGGCAGTACGCGCCTCATGGCGGAGATCGTTTTCGACGCCTCCGCAGGCGATTCGACGAGCGGTTGCGCGTCCATGTCTTCGACTGTGACACAAGGCCGCGACAGACAATCGTGCTCGAAAGCAGGGGCAGAGTCGCCGTTCTCTTACCGGTGAGTTCCCGTCGTTTGCCGTTGGCGCCCCCTAGGCACCCTTACGTTGCAGTACTTCAGTGGACGCACCTGCAGAGAAATTGCCAAGTCTTTACCGAACCAAGAACGAAGGCGGCAACTGCGGCGGGGCAGCGCGGCTAACAGCCGGTCCCTTCGATCATGACCGGATCTGCCGAGTTCCGGACGTATGAATGGCGACCCATCCGTCGGGTGGGAAGGGGAGTTGCTTGGTCACTAGGCCGGTGACCGACGGTGCAGTCGTCAGGGCCCCTTCGGTGAGAGGCTGTGAGGCAAGTGAGGAGACACCATGAGCGTTGGCACCACCCAGGACCAGGCCGGACACGTTCGGACGTGTGGCTGTTGCGGTCGTGAGCGTCGTCGGCTCGCCGAACTAGGGTCGACGCCGGGGGTGTACATCTGCCGGCTTTGTGCGCTGTGGGCGTGGCGGCGGGCGTCCCGCCGCTGACGATGGCTGCCGAGCGGCGTCCCTCCGGACCAACAAACGACGAGGCCGCCCGGGGAGTTCTGCTTGGGTTGAATCCGGAAAGAACGAGTGGCCTACTGCGTCCCTTGTTTCTCAGTCGTGGTGCGAAGTCGAGGCGTTCTAGGTGTCCGTGTGCGTGACGCAAAAGCCGTCGTGGCTGCCGTGCCGGCGATGACGACGCCGGCGACGATGACGACGGCGAGTTGGTGTGAGCTCATCCACGTGGAAACGTGCGCGGACAGTGTGGAGACGCCCCCATCGGAGGGACTCGCCGCGCCGAGCAGTTGCGGGAGCCAGTAGTAGAGGAGGTAGAGGCCGCTTGATGCGAGCAGCGCACCTGCGATACGGGAGGCGTATGGGGCGATGGCGCGCAGGCTGCGTGCGAGCGCGGTGGCGGTCCCGGCGGCGAGCAGGGCGAGGCTGATCAAGAGCAGTGCGGATCCGGCGGCGTAGGCAGTGAACACTGCGATGACGCCGATCCAGGTGGTCGCGGCTGCCTGGGTGACCACGGCGAGCAGCACTGCCAGTGTGCAGGAGGCCGAGGCGATGGCGTAGCCGGAGCCGAAGGCTACGAGTCGCCCGGTGCCGGCGACGTTGGAGGGGTCGGGGTGGTGCCCGGGCAGCCGAAGTGCCGGCTGCCACCCGGCGAGCATCGAGAGGCCGAGGAGGGCCAGGATGGCGCCGAGGGCTGCGGCGCCCCATGGGACAAGTGTGATCACGGAGCGGACTCCGATGGTGAGGAGCAACCCGATGACGGTGAAGGTCGCGGTGAACCCCACGGCGAGAGCAAGGCCGGCGCGCAAACCCGCCGCGAGCCGCGCCTGTGAGCCGGCGGCGGTGGATCCGGGCGTGTCAGGGTTGTCGATTCCGCCGAGGGTGGCGGTCAGGACGGCGGGGAGTAGTCCGAACCCGCAGGGGTTCACGGGGGCGAGCAGCCCGGCGCCGAACGCGAGCACGAGAAGCCCACTCACTCGACGCCTGCTTTGCTCAGCGCGGAACGAATCTGGCTAGTGGTGGGGTCCACGCCTCGATAGACCTCGGTGCCGGCGGCGTCGAGCACGACTGCGGTCGAGAGCTGGGTGAGCTGGTAGGCCCGGGTCAGGGATGCGTCGGTGTCACGGGCATACGACAGGGTGCTGGCGTCGTTGGCGGTGAGGAACTCTCGCACGTCGTTGACGGACTCGTTGGGGTCTATGTCGACCGCGACATAGTTGACGTCGGGGGTGCTGGCCTGAGCTTCGGCAAGAGCCCGGGCGCCGGGCCCGCACGTCCCGCAGGTGACGGAGAAGAAGAAGACGACGCTCGGCTTGCCGCCAGGTACGGCTACCTCGCCGCCCGACAAGGTCGAGGCGGTGAAGGCGGTCGCGGCGGTGCTGGAGCCAGCGACCGAAGACCCCGCACCAGGAGGGGGGCCCGGCTCAGCGCTGAGCGCGGTGGCGGTGACGGCAAGCACCAACAGGGTGGCGACTGCGGCAGCGAGGATGACCAGCCAACGGCGTCGTGACCCGCCTGCAGGCCCCGGACCGGAGGCCGGCGAGGGAGGCATGGACGGTGAGGTGGTGGTCAAGGGTGCTTCTCCTGAATCAAGGGTCGTTTGAGGTTTCGGCTTGGGGGCAAGGCGCTCTCAGCAGCACCGGTCGCGCGACGGTGAGGTGGCCTCCGCGGTGTCGGCCAGGCGGTTGCGTGCGCGCCGCCGCATCCCCCACAGACCAATGACGGCGCCGCCGGCCAGCATCAGCACACCACCAGCCGCCCCGCCGAGGACGGCGCCGCTACCGGCGGTCACGCTCGCCGCGACGAGCAAGGGCAGACCGCAGCAGGCAATGGGGAGCAGAGCCACGAGCCCGACCCACCAGCCGGACAGAACCCGTGGTGCTGGTTGGTCCACCGGGGTGGTGATGGCTGCGTGCGGGTTTGTCGTCGGGTGGTGGTCGGTGGGTGGTGACGATGTGTGCTGCGTCATCGGAGTCCCTTCAGGTCTGAGTTCAAGGGGCAGGGGTCAGAGCATGGAGCCGAGATCTGATCCCACCGTGGGGTAGGCGGCGGTCATGGACTTCAGCTGCCGGGTGGTCAGGTCGAGCTTGATGGCGAGGGCGAGGAGGTTGATGAGTTCGCCGTACTCGGGGCCCAGCAGGTGCGCGCCGACGATCCGGTCGCTGGACCGGTCGATGAGGATCTTGGCGGCCGCGGTCGTCTCACCGGTCCGGTAGTTGGAGTACCAGCCGCTCGTGTCGCTGTAGCGCACATCGACATCGATGCCCTGGGCACTGGCGTCTTGTTCGAGCATCCCCACACGGGCGAGTTCGGGAATGGTGAACACCGCGGTCGGAACACCGGCGTAGTCGGGGATGGTGGTGGTGCCTTTGAGCATGTTGGAAGCGGCGACCTTGCCCTCGAAGACCGCGACCGGGGTCAGCGGCATCCCGGGGGTGTTGGCGGAGTCGCCGGCGGCGTAGACCGCCGGGTTCGTGGTGCTCTGCAGGTGAGCGGCGACGCGTACACCGTGCTCGTCCCAGTCGACGCCGGCAGCGTCCAGGTCCAGGCCGGCGAGTTCGGGTGTTCTGCCGGCTCCGTGGACGACCATGTCGAACTCCCTGGTCTCGGGTTGGCCGGATCGTTCGACGCTGACCTGGTACCCGCTCCCGGACTTCTCGATCGCGGTGATCGTCGTGGAGCGCAGAAGTTCGATCCCGACCTCAGCGCCTCGGGTGATGAGGAGTTCGACGAGGTCGGGGTCGAAACCCTTGAGGGGACGGGGTCCGCGGTCGATGATGACCGGCGCGGTGCCGGCACGCGCACAGATGTGGGCGAACTCGAAGGAGATGAAGCCGCCACCGACGAACAAGATCCGCGGCGGGAGAACCTCCAGATCCAAGAAGTCGGTGCTGTCGATGAGGTGCTCGTGACCGGGCAAGTCCAGCGGCCGCGGCCGCGCACCGGTGGCGAGCAGGAAGTGCCTCGCCTCGTAGGGGATGTCGCCGATCTCGATGCTTGTCTTGCCTGTGAACCGGGCAACGCCGTGGAGGGTGTCGATGCCGTTGCCGGAGAGGCTGTCCTCCGTGTTCCGCGGGACAGGGTCGGTGAAGCCGTGCTTGTGCTTCATCAGGTCGGCCCAGTTGATCGACAGGCCCTCGTCATCGATGCCCTTGCCGCGCATCAGCCGGGCGCTGTCGATGATCTCGGCACCCCGGCGCAGGATCTTCTTCGGGTCGCACCCTCGCAACGCACACGTGCCGCCGTACGGCAGCGCATCAACGATCGCGACCTTCCAGCCCTGCGATGCGCACTTGTTCGCCGCGGAGACCCCGGCCATGCCGGCACCGATCACGATCAAGTCGTAGCTCTCGGTCATCGCAGAGTCTCGTTTCCGGCGCCGAGCGCTGCTCGGAGCTGGTCCACCGTAGGCGCGCCTGCAAGGCCGTCGGGTGTGTGGAAGACCCGACACGACATCCCAACCCCGGTGTTCGGCTCCGCGAAGACGTCGACGCCATCGACCAGAATGCTCGGTGAGCCGTGGAACCCCACTCGCTCGGCTTCCTCCAGCGTCTCGACCAAGTGACGCGAGACCGTCAGGTCAGGGCGGTCTGCGGTGATAACGGCTAGGCGTTCGTCGGCGATTTTCCAGTTCGGGCAGTCGTCGAAGTACAGCAAGGTGATGTCCATGTCAGCGACCGTAAACCTTGATCCACGGTGCAAGGTCAAGCGCTAGGATGGGACCATGTTGATTGGAGAGCTCGCCGACGCCGCCGACCTACCCAGTCAGACCATCAGGTTCTACGAACGCAAAGGCCTTTTACCCCCACCCGAACGCGGAGCTAACGGCTACCGGACCTATGACGAATCCATGCTCACCCGGTTGCACTTCGTGCAGACCGCACAGGCAGCAGGCCTTACTCTTGCCGAGATCCGCAGCATCATTGACCTCCGCGACGACGGCAACGTCCCCTGCGCCCATGTGGCGACCCTGCTCCACAGGAAGCTTGCCGACGTGCGCGCACGAATCAAGAACCTTGCCGCGCTGGAAGCAGAACTCGAAGGCGTCATCGAACGCAGCGACCGCCTTGATCCCGCTAACTGCACCGACGCCGAGATCTGCCACATCCTCTCGGCGCTCGGGTAGGCGCTCGGGTAGGCGCTCGGGTAGTCGATTCGGCGTTAGGGCCTCCAACTGATTCGTGACCTAAGCGTCCTCAA
>NZ_LMSE01000002.1:1169924-1192053 GCF_001428065.1 Nostocoides sp. Soil756 | reverse complement strand
ACGGTGAAGGCGACGGCCCATGGCATCCCACCCATGAGCAGATCCTGCACCCTGCGATCGGAAAGTTCGTCGTGTTGACGTAGGAACGCATCTGCAACACGTCCGCTATTGCCGCGATCCGCTTGCGTAGGTCGGCGACCGCGTCACGACCCATTTAGCCATTTGGTTGCCGATTTATGCCATTTGAGGATCAAGGCGGCGCTCCGCGCCGCGGGCCAGGGCCCCGCGTTGGGGCCCCGCGCTGCGGGCGGCGCTGGCGCGCCGTCCTCGCGCACCCCACCGCACCCCGGCCCATGCCACGATGAGCCATGCGTAAGAGGAAGGCGACGACCCCGTGGTTCACCCTCACAGACGACGCAGACCCGAAGACTGTCGCGGCCACCTACCGCGGGGCCCTCATTGCACAACGCCACCGGCTCAAGGACATCAGCATCGACGTCCTGTCTGATGCGCCTTGGCCAGGTGAGGTCGAGTCCGCCGTCGCGCAGCTGCAATCAAGACTGACGCCCCGCAAGAGCCGGCTGTTTCCCTGGGTGACGCGTGACCCCGGGGTCACTGTCGACCTGGACCCGAGCGACGACGCGGACTTCGCATTGGCCCTGGCAATCGCCCCGTACACCATCGGGGGCACGGGCATCAGCAACGAGATCATGATCATCTGGGATGGAAACGACACCGGAACCAGCGGAGCCTTCGAGCTCACCGCCGATGAGCATCAAGCGGTCGTGGCCACGATCCAGCAAGAAGGCGGCGACCCGACGCAGCTGATCCCGCTCCACCATCGCGGTCCCACGCCCAGCTGAGCTCACCCTCGAGCCGCCGACCCAACGCGGCAGCATCCGGCAGGCCTCCGAGCCGGTCAAGCCCTCGAGCCCAGCCGGGTACAGGTGCACACTCCGTGTGCCGCCGCATCGCCGTGTCGCGAACGGGAGGGCTGGACAGTCTCTGCGGCCTGCCTACTGGCTCCGCTATGGGTCGGTGGCTCTCCCTGTCCGTCAGCGAGAAGTCCGGACGAGCGCCGGACCAGATCCGGACCACCGCTGGCAGAACCGGCCAGACAACCGAGCGGTCTGAGCACAACTACCGGTAACCAGCGGTAGACAACGGTCAGTCACTTCGTGCTCACCCCGATGAGGCGCCGATCTGGGGGTCAAGGGGTCGCAGGTTCAAATCCTGTCAGCCCGACGGCGTGACGAGGCCTCGCTGGAATCGACGGAGTCGATCCAGCGAGGCCTCGTCCTGTGTCGGGCCTGCCTCCGACCGGGCAGCGCCGTCCGCAACCCGTGACAAAGGTTCGACAGATCCCGCGCGCGGCCCCGTCCGGACCGTGCTCCCAGGCGCGGGCTCGCCTAGGGTCGAGTCATGCACGTCGGAGCCGCTCTGTCGGCGGTGAGGTCGTCCGAGACCATCCTCGAGGGGTTGCGCGCGGGCCAGCATCTCGAGGAGCTCGCCCGGCGGGGGGACGCGGCCGACGTCGACCTCCTGGTGGCCGCCACCGCGGACCCCGACCCGATCACGGCCGTCGCCGCGGTGCGCGCGTTGGGGGCCCACGGCAGCGCGGAGGCGGGCGCCCACCTGGTCATCCTCCTCGAGGACGACCGGGCCGACGTGGCCGAGCACGCCGTCGCGGCTCTCGGCGGCGTGGCGCCCCAGCCCGATGCCGTGACCCCCCTGGTGCGCCGCTGTGCGGCCGGGGGCTTCACCGGGATGCTCGCGCAGCGCACCCTCGAGACGTGGGCCGTCCACGCGGCCGCCGCCGTTCTGGACGGGCTGGCCGCGGCGCTGGCGTCCGAGCACGACCCCTCGGCCCGCGCCCGCCTCGTGGAGACGGCGGGTCTCGTCCCGGGTCCGGCCGGTCTCCCCCTCCTCACGCGGGCCAGCCTGGACGACGCCGAGGCGCCGGCCGTCCGCGCCGCCGCCCTGTCCGCGCTCGGCGACCTCCTCGCCGACCCGAGCGGTCACGGCCCGACCGACGCGCCCGCCCTGCGCGCGGCCCGCGCGGCGCTGGCCGCGGTGGCGGCCACCCGCGGCCCGCTGGCGGCGGTGGCCGCGCGGGCCCGGTCCGACGCCCAGCCACCCCCATCCGCCGACCGCCGACCCCGGGCCACCGGACGTTCCGCCGGCCTGACCGTCGTGCAACTCTTCCTGCACGGTGCCGTCGACGGCGGCCTGCGGCACTCCGGCCGGGGGGACACCGGCGGCATCGCCACGCTCCTCGTGCAGCTCGGCGACGCGCTGCTGCGTCAGGAGTCGCGGGTGGGCCGGGTCATCACCATCTCGGGGGGTTGGGGCGAGCTCTGCCCGCCGGTGACCTCCGACCCGATCGGGGACGACGGGCGCCCGGACGACCTCGGCGGTGCGGGCCACCGCTACGTGCAGGTCCCGTTCCGGGAGCCGTCCACCGGGCTGTCGTCGGCCTGGCCCCGGTGGGTCGAGGCGCGACGGGGCCTGCGCCGCATCCTGCGCGCGGCGGGCGCGGTCGACGTCGTGCACCTGCGGATGGCCGACGTCGGCTCGATGGTCGCCGCGGAGGTCGCAGCCGAGCTCGGCATCCCCGTCGTGCTCACCATGGCGCCCGACCCGCAGGCGCTGATCGCGGCGCGGGACGCGGACGGCACCTTGACCCGCGCCGGGTTCGGCGCGGCCGACGTCGTGGAGCACCTCTGGTTCCGCGACCGGCTGGTGCGCCGCCTGGCCGAGCAGGCCGAGCACCTGGTCCTCTTCCCCCGGCCGGACCTCGAGCGCAGCATCGCGCGCCTCGTCGGCGTCGACCTCTCGGCCCACCCGGAGCGGGTCCTCGTCGCCGGTGAGGGCATCGACGTCGCGGCCCTCGACCGCGTCGCGCGCGAGGTATGGGGCGACGCGCCGCGCAGCCCGGCCACCGCCGCTGCGCTCGACGAGCTCGATGCCCTGCTCGACCGGCTCCCCCCGGAGCGCAGGTCGCTGCCGCTCGCGGTGTCGGTGGGCCGGCTGGCCCCCGTCAAGGGGATGGCGACCCTCGTGGGCTCGTGGCTGGCCGACCCGTCACTGCGGGAGCGATGCAACCTGCTGCTCGTCGGCGGCGAGCTCGACGATCCCAGCCGCGAGGAGCGGGCCGAGCTCGACCGCATCCACGACCTGTTGGCCTCCGACGCGTCCGCCGGTGCGGGGGTGCTCCTCGCCGGCCATCGCCCCCACGCCACGGCCACGGCGTGGCTCGCCGCCGCGCAGCGCGGTACCCCGGAGGGCGCCGGCCCCGGCGGCGTGTACGTGTGCGCCAGCCTCAAGGAGGAGTTCGGCATCGCGATCCTCGAGGCGATGACGGTGGGACTGGTCGTCGTCACCCCCGACGGGGGCGGCCCCGCGACCTACGTCGACGAGGGCGTCACCGGGGTCCTCACCGACACCACCAGGTCCGATGAGCTGTCCGCGGCTGTGGGTCGCGCCCTCGACCTCGCGGCCTCGCCCGGCGACGGGCTGCGGCGGCACCGCTCCCGGGCCGTCGTGCGCGAGCGGTTCGGCATCCACACGATGGCGGCCGCGGTGGCGGAGGTCTACACCGAGGTGGCGTCGGCGCACCGCGGGCCCGGCCGGATGGCCGCGACGCCGTGACCCTCCTGGTCATCAGCCCCGACTACGCCTCGCACCTGTACCCGCTGGCCACCCTGGCCACGGCCTGGCGCGACGCGGGCGAGCGCGTCGTGGTCGCCACGGGCACCGCCACCGAAGGGGTGGTCCAGGCCTTCGGCTACGAGCGCGTACAGCTCCAGCTGGGCCGCGGCTCGAACCCCGGAGTCATCCGCGCCGAGGAGCAGCCGCCCGGCGAGGACGACGCCCTGCGGGGGTTCTTCGACGCCACCCGACGCGGGGCGGTCGCAGCCCTGGAGTTCCAGGCCCGCGCCCGCGGGGACGACCTACTGTGGAACGCGGTCGGCGTCGGCCGGCGGGTGCACGAGATCGTCGCCGCGGTGAGCCCCGACGCGGTCCTCGTCGACCACCTGGCGTTCGGCGCCCGGCTCGGTCTGGTCAGCGGCGGGGTCCCACACGCCGACGTCGTCCTCGGGCACCCCTCCGCGCTCACGGTCGGCGACGAGGTCTACGGCGACCCGCCCGGCTGGCCGTCGTGCGTCACCCCGGACCCGGAGGCCCTCGCGGCGCTGCGCCGGCTCTGCGTGGAGGTCCGCGACCAGTTCACCGCGCAGTGGAACGCCGCCCTCGCCGCGCTCGACCCGGGCGCCCCGCCGAGCACCGACGCGTTCGCCGAGACCGGCGACCTGCTGCTGCTCAACTACCCGGGCGCCCTGCACGACCCCGAGCGCACCGCCCTGCTTCCGGAGCACACCTTCCTCGGGTCGGCCCCACGGGAGGAGCCCCTGGACGCCGACGTCGAGGCGTGGCTGGGGCGCGACGACCGCCCCGTCGTCTACGTCAGCCTCGGCAGCTTCCTCTCGGCCCGGGCCGACGTGCTCGCGCTCGTCGCCGCCGCGCTCCGGCCCCTCGACGTGCGGGTGGCGCTGGCGACCGGCTCGGCGCCACGCACCGCCTTGGGCGAGCTCCCGGACGGCTGGCTGGTGCGCGAGTTCCTGCCGCAGGTGCGCCTCCTGCGCGACAGCGCGGCCGCCGTGACGCACGGCGGCAACAACAGCGTCACCGAGGCGCTGACGGCCGGGGTGCCGCTGCTCGTGCTGCCGCTCTCGACCGACCAGTTCGCTGGCGCGGCCGCGGTCGAGCGCGGCGGGGTGGGCACGAGCCTCGACCCCAACGCGGCGACCGCGGAGGAGGTCCGCGCCGCCGTCGAGTCCCTCCTCCGCCCCGGGGGAGCGGCGTCGGCCGCGGCGGCCCTGGGCGTCTCCCTGCGAGAGGTGTCCGGTCCGCACCGGGCCCGCGCGGCGGTCACCGCCCGGTGGCGGCCTCCGCAGGCCTGACCGCGCCGGCGGCCGACACGACGCGGAGCAGGTCGGCGGCGACGGAGACGGCGATGGTCGCCGGCTCCTTGCCCGCGAGGTCGGGCAGGCCGATGGGGGTCCGGATGCGCGCCACGGCGTCGGGTCCGTGACCGTCGGCGAGCAGCCCTCGCTCGAAACGGCTCCACTTGGTCGAGGAGCCGATGAGGCCGATCGTCGCGAGGTGCGAGGTACGCAGCGCCGCGTCGCACAGCGCGTGGTCCTCGGCGTGGTCGTGGGTCATCACGAGCACGTGGGTCCCGGCCGGCAGCTGGTCGAGCACCATCTCGGGCAGGGGTGACGGGTGCACGTGCACCCGGGCGACGGCGTCGGCGAGCCACGGCATCCGCCCCGGCGACAGCTGTTCCTCGCGCGAGTCGACCAGGTGCAGGTCGAGGTCGTGGCGGCTGAGGATGCGGGCGAGCTCGTGGCCGACGTGGCCGACCCCGAACACGGCGACGCTCGGAACGACCGCGAGCGGCTCCAGAAGGATGCCGACCTCGCCGCCGCAGCACTGCCGCCCGTGCTCGGTGCGCGCCTTGTCGCTCAGGGTCAGGGTGAGCTGCTGCGGGGCGCTCGCTCCCTCGTCGAGGAGCCGGCGGGCCTGCTCGAGCGCCGTCTGCTCGAGGTTGCCACCGCCGATGCTGCCCCACGTGCCCTGCGCGGACACGACCATCTTGGCGCCGGCGTCGCGGGGTGCGTGGCCGCGCACCGAGACCAGGGTGACGAGCACGCCCGCCTCGCGCCGGTCCCGCAGCCCCTGGGTGGCCGTGAGCCAGTGCATCTCAGACCCCGAGGCCGGGAGCGGGGACGAGCTCCTCGGACGCCGGCACGACCGGGGGTGCGGAGGCGCCGGGCTGGTCGGGGACGACGCCGGGGGCGCCCTCGACGACGGCTTCGAGACCCGGCGGGACGCCTCCGCCGCGCGCCTGCTCGACCGCCCAGAAGATGGCCTCCGGGGTGGCGGGGGAGGCCAGGTCGACGGCCACGCCCTCCGGCCCGAAGGCCGCGGCGGCCTGGCGCAGTGCCTCGCGGACCGAGAACGCCAGCATGAGCGGCGGTTCGCCGACCGCCTTCGACCCGTACACGGCGCCGTCCTCGTGGGCCCGTTCGAGCAGGGCGACCCGGAAGTCGTCGGGGAGCTCGGAGAGGCTGGGCAGCTTGTACGTGCTGGCCGACCCCGTCGTCAGGCGACCCCGCTGGGGGCCATCCGTCTCGTCCCAGCGCAGGTCCTCCAGGGTGAGCCAGCCGGCGCCCTGCACGAACGCCCCCTCGACCTGCCCGACGTCGACCAGCGGGGACAACGAGTCACCCACGTCGTGGACGATGTCGACGCGCAGGACCCGGTGGGCGCCGGTGAAGCCGTCGACCTCGACCTCGGCGGCGGCCGCGCCGTAGGAGAAGTACTTGAACGGCGAGCCCTGCATCGTGCTCGAGTCCCAGTGCAGCCCCTCGGTGCGGTGGAACCCGGCCGCGAACAGCTGCACCCGCTGCACGTACGCCGCCGAGACCAGCTCCGCCCAGGTCAGGGACGCATCCTCGGGACCGCCGGACGCGCTGACCCGGCCGTCGTACACCACGACGTCCCTGGCGGCGCACCCGAGCAGCCCGGCGGCGACCGGCCGCAGCCGGTCGAGGATCTGGATGCACGCGTCGAGGACGGCGCCGCCGTTGAGGTCAGCGCCCGAGCTGGCCGCCGTCGCCGAGGTGTTGGGCACCTTGTCGGTGCGGGTGGGGGCGAGCCGCACGAGGTCGAGCGGCACCCCGAGGGCCGTGGCGGCCACCTGGAGCATCTTCGTGTGCAGCCCCTGGCCCATCTCGGTGCCGCCATGGTTGACCAGCACCGAGCCGTCCTTGTAGACGTGCACGAGCGCGCCGCCCTGGTTGAACGCGGTGAAGTTGAAGGCGATGCCGAACTTCACCGGGGTCGTCGCGATGGCGCGCTTGGTGTGCTCGTGGGTCGCGTTGAACCGCGCGACCTCCTCGAGCCGGCGCGCGACCTCGCCCGTCTCGAGCACCTGCTCCCAGCACGTCACCGCCCGGTCCGGGTGGCGCACGACCTGCCCGTAGGGGGTGGCCTGGCCCTCGCGGTAGAAGTTGCGGCGGCGCAGCTCGGCCGGGTCGAGGCCCAGGCGCGGCGCGCAGCGGCCGAGCACGTCCTCGATGACGAGCATCCCCTGCGGGCCGCCGAACCCGCGGAACGCGGTCTGCGACGTCTTGTGGGTCCGCGCGATCCGCCCGTTCACCCGCACCGCCGGGATCCAGTAGGCGTTGTCGACGTGGCACAGGGCGCGGGTCATCACCGGCTCGGACAGGTCCAGGCTCCACCCGCCGTCGGAGGTGAGGGTGGCGTCGAGGGCCAGCAGGTGGCCGTCGTCGTCGAACGCCACCCGCCAGCGGGTGTGGAAGCCGTGCCGCTTGCCGGTCATCGACATGTCCTGGGCCCGGCTCAGCCGCAGCCGCACCGGGCGGCCGGTGAGGGTCGCCCCCAGGGCGGCCACGGCGGCCAGGCCGTGCGGCTGCATCTCCTTGCCGCCGAACCCGCCGCCCATCCTCAGGCACTGCACGGTGACCGCGTGGCTGGGCACGCCCAGGACGTGGGCCACGATCTCCTGGGTCTCGCTCGGGTGCTGGGTGCTGCTCTGCACCACGACCTGCCGGCTCTCGTCGACGTGGGCGAGCGAGCAGTGCGTCTCGAGGTAGAAGTGCTCCTGGCCGGCGCACTCGGTGACGCCGCTGTAGACGTGCGCGGCTCCGGCGAAGGCCGACTCGACGTCACCGCGCTCGAGCCGCGGCATCCCGCCCTGGTAGCTCTGCGCCTCGATCGCCTCGCGCACCGTCACCACGGCCGGGAGCGGCTCGTAGGCCACCTCGACGGCCAGCGCCCCGAGCCGGGCCGCCTCGAGCGTCTCGCCGAGCACCCAGCAGACCGCCTGGCCGTGGAACATCACCTCGGTGGGGAACAGCGGCTCGTCGCCCTTGACCCCGGCGTCGCCGACCCCGGGCACGTCGGCGCCGGTGAGCACCCGCACGACGCCGGGCACCGCGAGCGCCGGGGTGACGTCGAGGTGGCGCACCAGGGCGTGGGCGTGCGGGGCTTGCACCGGATGGGCGTGCAGCGCCCCGGGCATCCGGGCCACGAGGTCGTCGGTGTAGAGCGCGGCGCCGGTGACGTGCAGCGCGGCGGACTCGTGGGGGAGGGGCCGGCCGACGACGAGGTCGTCGGAAGGGATGCGGACGCCGCTCATGCGTGCACCGCCTCGGGGGCCCCACCCTCGGCCCACAGGCGCACGAGGGAGGCGGCGAGCATGGCCCGACGGTACGCGGCACTGGCCCGGTGGTCGTCGATGGGAGTCCCCTCCTCGCGCAGCACGGCCGCGGCCGCCCGCACGGTCTGCTCGGTCCAGGGCCGCCCTTCGAGCGCCGCCTCGGTGCTCGTCGCGCGCAGCGGTGTCGCCGCGACCCCGCCCACCCCGATCCGCGCCCGGGCGACGACACCGTCCTCGACATGGAGGGCCAGACCGACGGCGACGCCGGAGATGTCGTCGAAGCGGCGCTTGGCCACCTTGTGGAACGCCGTCAGCCCGGCGAGCGGCAGGGGGACCCGCAGGGAGCGGATGACCTCGTCGGGGCGCCGCACGCTGCTGCGGTACCCGGTGAAGTGCGTGTCCAGCGGGACGACGCGCGACCCGGCGGGCCCCTCGAGGACGACGGAGGCCTCCAGAGCGAGCAGGGCCGGCGCGAGGTCACCGATGGGGGAGCCGGTGGCCAGGTTGCCTCCCACGGTGGCGGTGTTGCGGATCAGCGGGGAGGCGAACTGAGGGAGGACCGCCGCGAGCAGCGGGACCTCGCCCGCGAGGCCGCGTTCCAGCTCGGCGAGGGTGAGGGCGGCGCCCAGCTCGAGGTGCTGGGGAGCGCGCTCGAGGGCGCGCAGCTCCGGCAGGCGGTCGATGCCGATGACGAACGGGGCGCGGGAACCGCGCAGGTTGACGTCGACGCCCCAGTCGGTCGAGCCGGCCACCAGCACGGCGTCGGGGTGCTCCCCGAGCAGGCGCAGCGCCTCGGCCAGGTCCGTGGGCCGCACGTACGAGCCGGCCGCCCCCTCGACCCGGCACGGGGCCGGCGCGGAGGACGTCGCCTCGGCCGGGGTCGCGAGCGGGTCGTCGACCGCCGGGAACCCCAGCGCGAAGGCGGCGTCGCGGATGGGGCGGTAGCCCGTGCAGCGGCACAGGTTGCCCGAGATCGCCACCAGGTCGAAGCCGTTCGGGCCGGGAGCCTCGTGCGCGGGCGACGGAGCGCCGGCATCGTCCGCGCCGGCATCCGCGCCGGTGGGGGTGGCGCGGCGGTCGGCGCGGTAGTACTCGGCCGCCATCGAGCACACGAAACCCGGTGTGCAGTAGCCGCACTGCGAGCCCCCGCGCACCGCCATCTCGGACTGCACCGGGTGCAGGTGCTCGGGTGTGCCCAGCCCCTCGGCGGTGACGACCTCCCGGCCGGCCAGCGAGGCCGCCGGAGCCAGGCAGGCGTTGACGGCGGCCCAGTGCGTACCGCCGACCCCGTCGGGGCGCGCGACCATCACGGCGCAGGCGCCGCACTCACCCTCGGCGCAGCCCTCCTTGGCCCCGGTGAGGCCGCGCGAGCGCAGCCAGTCCAGGGCGTTGGTGCACGGGTCGGTCCCCTCGAGGTCGAGGACCTCGCCGTTCACCCTCACCTGGGGCGCCGTCCCCGTCTCCATCACCCAGCTCCTCGCCGTCGTCCGCGTGCCCGATCCGGGACCATGATGCGCCCTGTCGGGCGACGGGGTGCCGCGGGTGTCGAGGGTTCCCCCGTTCGGCTCGACGGCAGCCGGCGCCCCGATGCGGGTCGTCGGCGGGCGCGGGTCCTCAGCGGACCGACGCCATCCGGCGCACCGCCTCCTCGAGGACGGCCGGTGACGTGGCGAGGTTGAGCCGCACGAACCCCTGCCCGGAGGTCGGGTCGTAGCGCGGGCCCGAGCCCAGCGCCACCCGGCCGCGCTGCCGGAACACGGCCGCGGGGTCCTCACCCAGCCCGAGGGCGCGGCAGTCGAGCCACGCCAGGTACGTGGCGTCGGGCCGTACCCAGCCGACCTCGGGGAGGTGCTCGGCCAGCAGCCTCCCGAGCAGGTCGTGGTTCGCGACGACCTCCTCGAGCAGCCGGGCCTGCCACTCCCGCCCGTCGCGCAGGGCCGCGACGTGGGCGATCTCGCCCAGGTGCGACGAACCATGGGTGTGCACCTCGTGCAGCCGCTTGAGGTCGGCGCGGGCCTGCGGGCCGGCCAGCACCGCCGCCGACTTCAGCCCCGCCAGGTTCCAGCCCTTGCTCGGCGAGAAGACGGCGACCGCGTCCTCGCTGCCGGGCACGGTGAGGTACGGCGTGAAGCGGGTCCCGGGATGCGTCAGCGGGGCGTGGATCTCGTCGCTGACGACGCGGACACCGTACTCCCGCGCCAGCTCGGCCAGGGCGGCCAGCTCGGCGGGGGCGTGGGCGACCCCGGTGGGGTTCTGCGGGTTGCACAGCAGGTACACCGCCCGGGCACCGGCGGCGGTGGCCGCGGCGAACGCGGCGCGGAGGGTCTCGGGGTCGAGCCGGCCTTCCCGGGTGAGGGGCGCGTCGACCCGCCGGCGGCCGATCGCCTCCACGAAGCCGAAGAAGGAGTCGTAGACCGGAGGGGACACCACGACCGGACCGCCCTCGTCGGTCAGCACCCGCAGCATCTCGCTGACGCCGATCATCACGTCGGCCACGACCACGGCGTCGCCGGGGTCGAGCTCCCACGCCCACACGTCGCGGGCGTAGCGGGCGATCTCGCCGGCGTAGCGCGGGCCCCAGCCGTAGCCGGTGTCTCCACGCGCCATGGCGGCCGACACGGCGTCGACCACGGCCGGGCACGGCCGGGCGTCCATCTCGGCGACCCAGAGGGGGAGCACGTCGGGTTCATAGGCCAGCCACTTCACGCTGGTGCGGTCACGACGCAGCTCGGCCTCGGTCGCGCCGAGGATGGGGGTGCTCACCGCCCCACCCTAGAAGGCGAGGCCGTGTGCCTGCGCGGACCGCGCGGTCGAACGCCTACAGTGGCGGCCATGGCGGGCGAGATGTCGCAGGGGGGAGTGAGCACCCGCGTCCTCACCGTCCCCAACGCCCTCTCAGCCCTGCGCCTGGTGGCGGTGCCGGTGTTCCTCTGGGCCATCCTCACCCGTCGTGACGCGCTGGCCCTGGTCCTGCTGACGGCCAGCGGCCTCACCGACTACCTCGACGGCAAGATCGCCCGGGCCTACGGCCTGGAGTCGCGCCTGGGGCAGCTCCTCGACCCGGTCGCCGACCGGCTCTACATCGCCTCCACCCTGCTCGGGCTGGCCTGGCGCGACATCCTGCCCTGGTGGGTGGTGGTGGTCCTCTTCGCGCGCGAGGCGTTCGCCGGTGCGGTCGTCCTGGTCGCCAAGCGCCACGGCTGGGTGGGGCTGCCGGTGCACTTCGCCGGGAAGGCCGCCACCTTCAACCTGCTCTACGCCTTCCCCTTCCTGCTGCTCGCCGACGGTGACGGCACCGCCGCGCGGATCGCCCAGCCCATCGGGTGGGGCTTCGCCTGGTGGGGCATCGCCCTCTACTGGCTGTCGGGGGTCATCTACGCGATGCAGCTGCGGCGGCTGCTCGCCCTCGAGCGCGTGCCCGCATGACCGACGCTCCGTCCTCCCGGGCCGGTCGGCGGGTCCCGGACCGGCCGGACGCCTCGATGACCCTCATCCGGGCGATGCTCGAGCGCCCGCTCGACCCCGGGTACGCCGCGGCCGCCGACCGCCGGGAGGCCGCGGGCCTGCCCCGCGCGACCACCCTGCGCTCACCGTTGCTGGCCGGCGCCGTGCTGGTCATCGGGCTGGTCGTGGGGGTCGCGGCCTCCAACCTCACCGCGGCCGACTCGCCCCGCGCCGCCGCGCGGGCCGACCTCGTCGAGCAGGTGACGGCGCGCCGGCACGAGGTCGACCGCCTCTCCGCCCAGGCCCAGAAGCTGCAGGCCGAGCTCACCGCCCGGGAGGCGAGCCGCCTCGGCGACCAGGGCGCGCTGGCCCGGGGGCGGACCCTCGCCATCGCGGTCGGCGCCTTGCCGATGGAGGGCCCGGGGATGACCGTCACCCTCGACGACGCCCCCGACGCCGACCAGGCCACCGGCACCGACGCGGGCGAGAAGCGGGTGTTCTCGCGCGACGTCCAGATCGTCGTCAACGCGCTGTGGCAGGCGGGCGCCGAGGCCATCAGCATCAACGGGATGCGGCTGACCTCGCTGTCCGAGATCCGCTTCGCCGGCTCCGCCATCGTCGTGGGCCACCGCGCGCTCACCCGCCCCTACGTGGTCACGGCCCTGGGGCCGCCCAAGGACATGCCGGCCGACTTCGCCGACGGCCCCGGCGGCACCTACATCTCCACGCTGCGCAGCACCTTCGGCATCCGGGCCGACACCGAGGTGGCGCAGCGGCTCACCGTCCCGGCCGCGGCCCGCCTGACGACCCGCTACGCCCAGCCCATGGATACTGGGTCCTCCGGGGGGCCGAGCCCCTCCACCACCCCCACCGAGCAGAGCGGAGGCAGCACGTCGTGATCCCGGCCATCGGCCTGGCCATCGGCATCGTCGTCGGGCTGCTCCTGCAGCCGGCCGTGCCGGTGTGGCTCCAGCCCTACCTGCCGATCGCGGTCATCGCCGCCCTCGACGCCGTCTTCGGCGCGGTGCGGGCCATCCTCGACGGCATCTTCAGCGACAAGGTCTTCGTCGTCTCCTTCCTCTCCAACGTCGTCGTGGCCGCCTTCATCGTCTTCCTGGGCGACAAGCTCGGCGTCGGGAGCCAGCTGTCCACCGGCGTCGTCGTCGTTCTCGGGGTGCGGATCTTCTCGAACGTCGCCTCGATCCGACGGCACCTGTTCGACGCATGAGCACCCCGGACCGCTCGCCACGACCCCCTCGGGACGCACGGCACGCCTGGGCGCGCCTGCTGCGGGCCGGTACGCCGTCGAGGAGCCGGTCCAACATCCTGGTGATGGTCCTGGCCATCGCGCTCGGGTTCGCGATCATCGCCCAGGTGCGCCAGACCTCGGTCCAGGGCCTGGAGACGCTGCGTGAGGACGAGCTGGTGCGTCTCTTCGCCGACGTCGACCAGGACGGGGACCGCCTGGCCTCCGAGATCCGCGACCTGCAGACCTCGCTCCAGCTCCTCGAGTCCCGCTCGACGGGGGAGGAGGAGGCCCAGCGGGCCGCGAAGGAGCGCGTCGACGCCCTGGGCATCCTGGCCGGCACCGCCCCCGCCGTGGGCTCGGGCATCACCCTGCGCATCGACGACCCCCAGCACACCGTTCCCGCCACGATCCTGCTCGACGCCGTCCAGGAGCTGCGCGACGCCGGGGCCGAGGCCATCCAGGTCAACGACGTCCGAGTGGTCGCCAACACCTGGTTCGCCGACACCCGCGACGGCATCTCGGTGTCCGGGGTCGAGGTGCGGCCCCCGTACGTGCTGCGCGTCATCGGCGACTCCAACACCCTGGCGGGTGCCATGCAGATCCCCGGCGGGGTCACGGCCACCGTGCGACGGGTGGGCGGCGAGGCCAGCGTCGACATCCGGACCCGCGTCGTCGTCGACGCGTTGCTGAGCGTGTCCCCCCCTCGTTACGCTCGGCCCGTTCCCACGACCACCCCCTGACGGCCGAGGGCCCACGAACAGGAGCGACATGAGCGACCTCGAGTACCCCGCGGGTCTCCGCTACACCGCCGAGCACGAGTGGCTGCGGACCGAGGGCGACACCGTGCGGGTCGGCATCACGGCGTTCGCCCAGGAGGCCCTCGGCGACGTCGTCTACGTCAGCCTGCCGGCCGTCGGCGACAGCGTGGCCGCGGGCGACACCTGCGGCGAGGTCGAGTCGACCAAGAGCGTCAGCGACCTGTACGCGCCGGTCAGCGGTGAGGTCACAGCGGTCAACCCCGCCCTCGATGCCACCCCCGAGCTGGTGAACACCGACCCCTACGGCGAGGGGTGGATGTACGAGCTGCGCCCGGCCGACAGCGCCGACGTCGACGCGCTGCTCGATGCCGACGCCTACACCGCGCAGCTGTCCTGATCCGGCCCGGGCGGGCTCGGGTTGCGTGCATCCGTTGGGACATCGACCCCCGGGTGATCTAGGGTGGCACCTCCGCGAGGTGACGTAGGGAGGCGAAGGGTCGACATGGCAGCAGACCAGCGCGAGCAGGGCGCCGACTCGGGCGTGCCCGAGCCGACGACCATGCGGTTCCAGGCGGTCGAGGGCGCCCCGGTCGAGCAGCCCACCGAGAGCGAGCACGTCCTCACCAAGGCCGACCTCGCCACCGTCGAGGCCCTGCGCCCCGGGACCGCCCTGCTCGTCGTGCTCCGTGGCCCGAACACCGGAGCCCGCTTCCTCCTCGACGACGACGAGGTCCTCTCGGGGCGCCACCCCGACAGCGACATCTTCCTCGACGACGTCACGGTGTCGCGCAAGCACGCCGTGTTCCAGCGCTCCGGCGACACCTTCGTGGTTCGCGACGTGGGCTCACTCAACGGCACCTACGTCAACCGCGACCTGGTCGACGAGGCCACCCTGCGCACCGGCGACGAGGTCCAGATCGGCAAGTTCCGCCTCGTCTTCTACGCCTCCGCGCGGGGCTGACCCGGCGGCGTGACACCGGCCGCCAAGCCCCTGAGCATCGGGGCGGTCGTGCGTGTCCTCGCCGACGAGTTCCCCGACCTCACCATCTCCAAGGTGCGCTTCCTCGAGGCCGAAGGGCTGGTGTCACCACCGCGCACCGCAGCCGGGTACCGCCAGTTCACCTCCGCCGACGTCGACCGGCTGCGGTGGGTGCTGCGGGCCCAACGCGACCGGTTCTGGCCCCTCACCACCATCCGCGAGGCCCTGGCCGCCGCCGACCGCGGGCTGGCGCCGGCCGCGGACGGCCACGGCGCGCGCCCACCCGAGCCTCCTCCCGATGCCGACGTCCCCGACGTCGACGACCTGCTCGTGCGCGGCCCCACCCGCCTGACCCACCGCGAGCTCGTGGGCGCCACCGGGCTGGCCGAGGCCGAGGTGGAGGCCCTGGTCGAGCACGGGCTGCTGCGGCCCGGCCCCGACGGCAGCCACGGCGAGGACGACCTGCGGGCGGCGCACGCCGCCGCCGGGCTGGCCCGGCTCGGGCTCGAGGCGCGCCACCTGCGAGCCTTCCGGGCCGCCGCCGACCGCGAGTCGGGGCTGCTCGAGCAGGCCACCGCCAGCCTGCGGGGCGCCGAGGCGGCCCGGTCCCGGGCCGAGGCAGTCCACCACGCCCTCGCGCTGCACGCCGCCCTCGTCCGGGGTGGCCTCACCGGCCACGACGGCCAGCGGTGAGCCGGTGGTGAGCCGGCGAGGTACGGTGGCGTGGTGAAGGTCCTGGACGTCCTCGGTGTGCGGGTGGAGATGCCGACGAACCACCCGATCGTGCTGCTGCGCGAGCGCGACGGCGTGCGCTACCTGCCGATCTGGATCGGGGCGGCCGAGGCCACCGCGATCGCCTACGCCCAGCAGGGCGTGGTGCCCCCGCGGCCCCTGACCCACGACCTCCTGCGCACCGTCATCGAGGAGACCGGGCACACGCTGACCCGGGTCCGCATCACCTCGCTGGAGGAGGGGGTCTTCCACGCCGTCCTGGTCATCGACGGCGGCCCGGAGGCCGGCGGTGCCGACGTGGACTCCCGCTCCTCCGACGCGATCGCGCTGGCGCTGCGGGCCGGCGCCGAGATCTGCGCCGACGAGGAGCTCCTGGCCGAGGCGGGGGTCGAGATGGCCGAGCCCGAGGAGGACGAGGTCGAGAAGTTCAAGGAGTTCCTCGACCAGGTCTCCGCCGACGACTTCGACCTCGAAGAGGGCTCCTGACCCACGGCGCGACACGCCGGTGAGCCTGCGGGCCCCCGGTCGTTGACCGCTGACGCATCCGCCCCTACTGTCACATCAGTCACAGAGGTATCCGAGGAAGTGACGTCGATGTCATTTCCCGGCGTACAGTCGTCGTCACAGGCGGCTCATCATTTGGAGGTAGGCGTGGGCTCCACCGGCGAGGCGCGGCACACCGGCACGGTTCCGGTGGTCGGCCAGGGGATGCTGTTCTCCGACGACCTGCCCGAGCTCGACGACGAGGTCGGCTACCGCGGCCCCACGGCCTGCAAGGCGGCCGGCATCACCTACCGCCAGCTCGACTACTGGGCCCGCACCGGGCTCGTGGTCCCGTCGGTCCGCCCCGCCGGCGGCTCCGGCACCCAGCGGCTCTACGGCTTCCGCGACATCCTCGTGCTCAAGGTCGTCAAGCGCCTCCTCGACACCGGCGTCTCGCTCCAGCAGATCCGCGGTGCCATCGAGGTCCTGCGCCGGCGCGGGGTCGAGGACCTCGCCGGGATCACGCTGATGAGCGACGGCGCCTCGGTCTATGAGTGCACCTCCAGCGACGAGGTCATCGACCTGCTCCAGGGCGGCCAAGGTGTCTTCGGCATCGCCGTGGGCCGGGTGTGGCGCGAGGTCGAGGGTGAGCTGTCGGCCCTGCCCAGCGAGCGGGCCGAGCACGACGAGATCGCCGCCCACCCCGCCGACGAGCTGCGCGCGCGCCGGACCGCCCGGCTGGCCTGAGGCCGTCCCGGGCGCTCACTCGCGCCGCGACGGCGGGCGGGACCCGGTGTAGATTGGCTCTCGCCGCTCACACCGTGCGGGAGAGTCCTCGGTACCGCCGGGGCGCCGAAGGGGCAACACTCCCCAGAACCTCTCAGGCGCAAGGGACCGCTCGGGACAGGCACCTCTGGAGGCCCATCGGGCTCGACAGAGGGGGAGGACGTCG
Source organism: Nostocoides sp. Soil756 (assembly GCF_001428065.1). Classification (GTDB taxonomy): domain Bacteria; phylum Actinomycetota; class Actinomycetes; order Actinomycetales; family Dermatophilaceae; genus Phycicoccus. The sequence goes on along the minus strand of NZ_LMSE01000002.1, from coordinate 1,175,265 downwards.
ACGTCGTCTGCCCCCGCCCGGAGGTCCCTGTGAGCACGCCCACCCTTCCCGACTTCGCCGGTCGCCACATCGGCCCGCGCGAGTCCGACCTCGCCGGCATGCTGAAGGTGGTCGGGGTCGACTCGCTCGAGCACCTGGTCGACACCGCGGTGCCCGGCGGCATCCGCGCCGTCGGCCGCCTCGACATCGAGCCGGCCGCCTCCGAGGCCGCGGTCCTGGCCGAGCTGCGCGAGGTCGCCGCCCGCAACCGGGTGCTCACCTCGCTCATCGGTCTGGGCTACTACGGCACGCTCACCCCCACCGTCATCGCGCGCAACGTCCTCGAGAACCCCGCCTGGTACACCGCCTACACGCCCTACCAGCCCGAGATCTCGCAGGGCCGGCTCGAGGCACTGCTCAACTTCCAGACCGTGGTCTCCGACCTCACGGCGCTGCCCATCGCGGGGGCGTCGCTGCTCGACGAGGCCACCGCGGCCGCCGAGGCGATGACGCTGATGCGGCGCAGCTCGAAGGCACCGGCCGACGCCGTGCTGGTCGTCGACGAGGCCGTCTTCCCGCAGACGCTGGCCGTGGTCCGCACCCGTGCGCTCCCGCTGGAGCTCCCGGTGGTCGTCGCCGACCTGCGCGAGGTCACGACGGCGGACGACCTGCGCGCCGCCGCCGGTGGCCGCGACGTCTTCGGGGTCCTCGTGCAGTACCCCGCCCTCGACGGGCGCCTGCACGACCACCGCGCGCTGGCCGGGGCCGCGCACGAGATGGGCGCGCTGGTCACGGCGGCCGCCGACCTGCTGGCCCTGACGCTGGCCACGCCGCCGGGGGAGTGGGGCGCCGACATCGCGGTGGGCACCACCCAGCGGTTCGGCGTGCCGATGGGCTTCGGGGGCCCGCACGCGGGCTACATGAGCGTGCGCCCCGGGCTCGAGCGCACCCTGCCCGGGCGCCTGGTAGGAGTGTCGGTCGATGTCGACGGGGCGCCGGCCTACCGCCTGGCCCTGCAGACCCGCGAGCAGCACATCCGGCGCGAGAAGGCGACCTCCAACATCTGCACCGCCCAGGTGCTGCTGGCCGTGATGGCCAGCATGTACGCCGTCTACCACGGCGCCGACGGGCTGCGGGCCATCGCCCTGCGGGTGCACGCCCACGCCCGGGCCCTGGCCGAGGCGCTGCGGGCCGGTGGCCTCGAGGTGCTCGACGGGCCGGTCTTCGACACGGTGGCCGTGCGCGCGCCGGGCCGGGCGGGCGACCTGGTGGCCGGCGCCCTGGCCCAGGGGGTGAACCTGTGGCAGCACGACGACGACACCGTGCTGGTCAGCGTCGACGAGACGACTGACCTCGTGGTCCTGGGCAAGGTCTGCCGCGGGCTGGGCGTGACGGCGCCCGCCGCCGTCGAGCTCGCCGCGCCGGCGTGGCCCGAGGCGCTGGTGCGCAGCAGCGAGTACCTGACCCACCCGGTGTTCTCGGCGCACCGCTCCGAAACCGCGATGCTGCGCTACCTGCGCCGGCTCTCCGACCGGGACTTCGCCCTCGACCGCGGGATGATCCCGCTCGGGTCCTGCACCATGAAGCTGAACGCGACCACCGAGATGGCCGCGGTGACCTGGCCCGAGTTCGCCCACCTGCACCCGTTCGCTCCGCACGAGCAGACCCGCGGCATCCGCGGTCTGGTCGACGAGCTGTCGGCCTGGCTGTGCGAGATCACCGGCTACGACGCCGTCTCGCTGCAGCCCAACGCCGGCTCCCAGGGTGAGCTCGCCGGGCTGCTGGCGATCGCCGCCTACCACCGGGTCAACGGCGACCACGAGCGCCGGGTGTGCCTCATCCCGGCCAGCGCGCACGGCACCAACGCCGCCAGCGCGGTGATGGCCGGGATGCGGGTGGTGGTGGTCAAGACCGACCCGATCAGCGGCAACGTCGACATGGACGACCTCAAGGCCAAGGTCGAGGACCACCGCGAGCAGCTCGCGGCCATCATGGTCACCTACCCCTCGACGCACGGGGTCTTCGAGGACACCATCACCGACCTGTGCGCGATGGTGCACGACGCGGGCGGTCAGGTCTACGTCGACGGGGCGAACCTCAACGCCCTCGTCGGGGTGGCGCGCCCCGGCCGCTTCGGCGCCGACGTGTCGCACCTGAACCTGCACAAGACCTTCTGCATCCCGCACGGGGGCGGGGGGCCGGGCGTCGGCCCCGTCGCGTGCCGCGAGCACCTCGCGCCGTTCCTGCCCAACCACCCGCTCGACCCGGCCGCCGGGCCCGAGACCGGGGTGGGGCCGGTCTCGGCCGCCCCCTACGGCTCGGCCGGCATCCTGCCGATCTCGTGGGCCTACGTGCGGCTGATGGGCGGAGCCGGCCTGCAGCGGGCCACCGAGGTGGCCGTGCTCAACGCCAACTACATCGCCGCGCGGCTGCGTGAGCACTACCCGGTGCTGTACTCGGGCACCGACGGGCTGGTGGCGCACGAGTGCATCCTCGACGTGCGCGGCATCACCAAGGACACGGGCGTGACCGTCGACGACGTCGCCAAGCGGCTGGTCGACTACGGCTTCCACGCCCCCACGATGTCCTTCCCGGTGGCGGGGACCCTGATGGTCGAGCCCACCGAGAGCGAGGACCTGGGCGAGATCGACCGGTTCTGCGACGCGATGATCGCCATCAAGGCCGAGATCGACGAGGTGGGCGCCGGGACGGTGGCGGTGGCCGACAGCGTGCTGCGGCACGCCCCGCACACCGCCCGGTCGCTGACGACCGAGTGGGACCACCCGTACGACCGCAAGGCCGCTGCCTACCCGGACGGGGTCGACGCGACGGCGAAGTACTGGCCGCCGGTGCGCCGCATCGACGGCGCCTACGGTGACCGGCACCTCGTGTGCTCGTGCCCGCCGCCGGAGGCGTTCGAGGACTGAGCTGGGCCGCCCCGCACGGGGCGCTGGGGGTGCCCGTCGCCAGGTCAGGCGGCGGGCACCGCCGTGCCGGCGCGTACCGCGACGGCGCTGCCGGCGGTGCCCTTGGTGACCACGACCTGGTGCGGGATCCGCGCGCGCAGGTCGGCGACGTGGCTGACGACGCCGACGGCCCGGCCGCCCTCACGCAGCCCGTCGAGCACGGTGAGGACCTGCTCGAGGCTGTCGTCGTCGAGGCTGCCGAAGCCCTCGTCGATGAACAGCGTCCCGAGGTCGAGACCGCCGCTCTCCTCACGGACCGCGTCGGCCAGGCCCAGGGCCAGGGCCAGGGAGGCCATGAACGACTCGCCGCCCGACAGCGACGAGGTGTCACGCGCGCGCCCGGTCCACTGGTCGAGGACCCGCAGGCCGAGCCCCGAGCGCGCACCACGGGCCGCGCGGTCGTCGGTGTGCTCGAGCAGGTAGCGACCGTTGCCCATGACGGCGAGCCGCTGGTTGGCCAGGGAGGCGACCTTCTCGAGACGCGCGGCGAGCACGAAGGCACTGAGCCGCATCCGCAGGGTGTTGTCGGGGCCGGTGCCCCCGGCGGTGTCGGCCAGCTCGCGGACCCGCGCCTGGCGCCCGGCCTGCTCGCCGACGGCCGTGCAGGCCGCCTCGAGGCCCGGGCGGAGCCGCTCGAGGGTGCGGGCGGCCCGGCCGAGGGCGTCGTGCTCGGACCCGGCGGCCAGGACGGTGCGGCGGGCGGCGGCGACGGCGGCCTCGAGGTCGGCGATGGCAGGAGGGTCGGCGGCCAGGGCGGCCGCGACCTCGGGCTCGACCAGGGTGGAGGCCGCGGCCGTGAGGTCGCGCTCGTGGGCCCGCACGACGTCGCGCAGCCGGTCGGCCTCACCCACCGGCAGCAGGGCCGTCTCGGCCTGATCCGCGGTGGCGAAGCCGGCCTCGGTGAGCGCCGCCTCGAGGTCGGCGAGGGTGACGGCGAGGCGGCCCTGCGCCGCGTCGGCGGTCTCGTGCTCGGCCTCGAGCCCGAGCAGGGCCGCGCGGACCCGGGCGTGCCGCCCCGCGTCGGTGCCTCCACCGCACGGGCATCCGGCATGGGCCTCGAGGTCGGCGGCCAGGCGAGCGGCGGTGGTCTCGGCCTCGTCGGCCACCTCGGAGACACGCTCGTCGAGGGCGGTGAGCGTGGCGGTCAGCGACTCGAGCTCTCCGGTGAGCCGCTCGGCCTCGGCCCGCCGTTCCCGCAGGGTGGTGGTCGCTGCGGCCAGTGACCGGTCGGCCGCCAGGGCCTCGGCGTGGGCGGTGCGTACGGCGGCCAGGGCGGCCTCGACCTCGTCGCGGCCGTCGTCGCCGAGCACGCCCTCGCGGGTGCGGACCGCGGCGCGGAGTTCGCCGACCTCCACCTCGAGCGCCGAGCAGGCACTTCGGCCCCGGGCCACGCCGTCCTCGGCCTCGGCGAGCTGCTCGGCGGAGACCGGGTCGACGCTCACCGCCGGCCCGGGGTGCTCGCAGGAGCCGCAGACCGGGCACGGGTCGCCGTCGGCGAGCGCGGTGGCGAGCTCGCCGGCCATCCCGTCGAGCCGCCGCTGCTGGAGGTCGATGAGCGCCGCCAGCCGCTCGGACAGGTCCTCGCGCGCGGCCAGCACCCGTGGCTCCAGGGCGGCCAGCCGGGCGCGGTCGGCGTCGAGCCGATCGCACAGGACCAGCCGGCGCTCGTGGTCGGTCACCGACGCGGCGAGGTCAGCGGCCCGGGAGGCGTCGGTGGAGAGCCGCGCCACCTCGGCCGCCGCGGTCTCGGCGGCCTCGCGGGCGGCGGGCAGGAGGGTCGCCACCTCGTCGCGGCGGCCCACGAGCGCCGCGCGCTGGGTGAGGGCACGGTCGAGACCGGCGCGCAGCTCGCGCGCGGTGTCGGTGTCGCGCTGCACCGTCGCGGCGACGGTGTCGAGCTCGTGGGCCTGCCGCGCGAGCTCGGCCACCGGGGTGCTGCCGAGCCCGACCCCCAGCTCGCGCACGGCGTCGGACAGCGCGTCGAGCTCGTGCTCGGTGGCCTCGACCTCGCCCCGGGCCCGGGCGGCGGCGGCGAGGTGGCCGCGGACGCCGGCGGCGCGGTCGGCGGCGGCCAGGGCAGCGGCGCGTTCCCGGTGCTGCCCACCGGCGCGCTCGAGCTCGGCCAGGCGGGTGCGGGCCTGCTCGCCGCGGCGGCGGTGGTCGGCGACGGCGCGGGCGTCGGCCAGGCTGCGAGCGGCGGTGGCCTCGGCGGTCTCGGCGGCGTCGAGGGCCGTCATCGAGACGGTGAGCCGGTCGGTGAGCGACGCCGCCACCTCCGCGAGCCGGACGGGGAGGTGCTCGACGGGCGTCCCGGCCAGCGGAGGACCGGGATCGTGGGCCGGGTCCGCGGGCGGCGCAGCCAGGCCCCCCAGCACGTCGTCGAGTCGCACGAGGTC
>NZ_LMSE01000002.1:1149258-1169919 GCF_001428065.1 Nostocoides sp. Soil756 | reverse complement strand
CGGGCCGCGTCGAGGGAGGCCGCGCCGTCGCGGCGCGCCTCGGCCAGCCACTGCTCGACGTCGGAGTAGACCCCGATGTCGAAGAGCCGCTCGAGGATCTCGCGCCGGTCCTCGGGGGTGGCCCGCAGGAACGCCGCGAACTCGCCCTGCGGGAGCATCACCACCGACGCGAACTGCTTCAGCCCCATGCCCACGACGTCGAGGACGACGTCGGCGACCTCGTCGTGACGGGTGCTGAGCGCGACCCAGGTACCTCCGTGGAGCTCTTCGAGCACCACCGAGGGCTGGACCCGGGTGGTGCCCCCGCCGCGCTTCTTGGGGCGGTACCACTCCGGGGAGCGGGTGATGCGCAGCCGCCGTCCGCCGACCGTGGCCTCGAGCACCACCTGGGGCACGGTCTCGGGGCCGGCGTGGTCGCTGCGCAGCGCCTGCTTGCGGCGCGCCCCGGGGACGTCGGCGTAGAGCGCGAAGCAGACGGCGTCGAGCAGGCTCGTCTTGCCCGACCCGGTGGGACCGTGGACCAGGAACAGGCCCCCCGCCGAGACCTCGTCGACGTCGACGACGACCCGCTCGGCGAAGGGGCCGAAGGCCTGGACCTCGAGCCGGTGGATCCTCACGCCGCCCCCGCCGCGCCCTGCTGCCGGGCCACGCCCTCGTCCTCGCTGAGGCCGCGCGCCACGCGGGAGGCCTCGACCGCCTCCTCCAGCAGTGCCCGCTCGTCGGCGTCGGCGCCCCGACCGCCTCGCACGTGGTCGAGGAAGTCGCAGCAGACGTCGACGGGTGACTCGGCTCGCGTCCGCTGCGCGTAAGGCCGCAGCGGACGCACCGCACCCTCGGGCTCGAAGCGCAGCTCGAGGGTGTGCGGGAAGCGGCGGCGCAGCCGTTCCATGGCACCCAGCGGCCGGGAGGCGTCGGTGAGGGTGACCTGGCACCAGGCGCCCTCGGCGGCGGTGTGCCGGGGGTCGGCGAGCAGCTCGTCGAGCGGGCCACGGAGCACCGCCAGCGGCCGGCCGACGGGCGCGTCCACCTCGTCGACGACCACCCCGGGGCCGGTGAGGTCGACCAGCAGGCCACCCTTGCGGTGGCGCCACTCGCTGAAGGACATGGCGACCGGGGACCCGCTGTAGCGCACGGCCTCGGAGACGAGCTGCCGGCCGTGCAGGTGCCCGAGCGCGGTGTAGTCGACGCCGTCGAAGACCTCGACCGGCACCGCGCTGACCCCGCCGACGGAGATGTCGCGCTCGGAGTCGCTGGCCAGGCCGCCGGCGACGAAGGCGTGGGCCATGACGACGGTGCGCCCGCCCCGGGTGGCGGCGTCGGCCCGCACCCGGTCCATGGCGGCGCGCAGCACCCCCGCGTGGGTGCGCTCGGTGGCCCCGAGGGCGTCGGCGACCAGCGAGGGCTCGAGGTAGGGGAGGGGGTGCACCGCGACGTCGCCGAGCATCACCGGCCGCCCGATGGCGGCCACGCCGGTGCGGACGTGGACCCCGGCCCGCTCGAGCAGGCCTGAGGCGAAGCCGAGACGGGTGGCGGAGTCGTGGTTGCCGCTGGAGACCACGACCTGGGCGCCGGCGTCGACCAGGCGCTCGAGGGTCTCGGACAGCAGCTGCACGGTGTCGGGGGAGGGCAGGGCGCGGTCGTAGACGTCGCCGCTGACCAGCACGGCGTCGACGGCCTCGGACCGCACGACCTCGACCAGGTGGTCGAGGTGGGCCGCCTGCGCGCCGAGCAGCCCGACGCCGTGGAACGAGCGCCCCAGGTGCCAGTCGGAGGTGTGCAGCAACCGCATGGCGCCCACGCTAGGAGACGGGTCCGACAGACCCGGTGAGCGAAACGCACCTCCCCGCTACCGCCTTCCCGTCCGATGTGGTTGGTTGAGCGCATGGGAGCCGAGGTCAGCGCACAGAGTTACACGCGCGAGCAGCGTCAGCGCTACCGCGAGAAGGTGCGCCAGAACCTCGACGTCTTCGAGCGGATGCTGACCCAGAGCTCGTTCGAGTTCGACCGGCCGATGACCGGTCTCGAGATCGAGCTCAACCTCGTCGACGCCGACCACCAGCCGCACTTCCACAACGCCGAGGTGCTGGAGGCGATCGCCGACCCCGGCTACCAGACCGAGCTCGCCCGCTACAACATCGAGCTCAACGTCCCGCCGCGGCCGCTGCCCGGTGACGCCGCGATCGAGCTCGAGAACGACCTGCGGGCCAGCCTCAACGCCGCCGACGCCGCCGCGTCGCGGGTGGGCTCGAAGATCATCGCCATCGGCATCCTGCCCACGATCATGCCCGAGCACTACGAGGGCGAGTGGATCAGCCGCAACAACCGCTACACCGCCCTGAACGACTCGATCTTCCTGGCGCGCGGCGAGGACGTCTACCTCGACATCGAGGGCCCCACCGGCGAGCGGGTCGCCACCTTCTGCGACTCCATCGCGCCCGAGAGCGCCTGCACCTCGGTGCAGCTGCACCTGCAGGTGGCGCCGCACGAGTTCGCCAACCACTGGAACGCCGCCCAGGCCATCTCGGCGGTGCAGCTGGCGCTGGCCGCGAACAGCCCCTACTTCTTCGGCAAGCGGCTCCACGCCGAGACCCGCATCGAGCTCTTCACCCAGGCCACCGACACCCGGCCGGTCGAGCTGAAGAACCAGGGGGTGCGCCCCCGGGTGTTCTTCGGCGAGCGCTGGATCACCTCGATCTTCGACCTCTTCGAGGAGAACGTCCGCTACTTCCCGACCCTGCTGGCCGAGGTCACCGACGAGGACCCGATGTCCAAGCTGGAGGCGGGCATCGCGCCCGACCTGGCCGAGCTGCGGCTGCACAACGGCACCGTCTACCGCTGGAACCGCCCCATCTACGACATCGTCGGTGGCACCCCCCACCTGCGCGTCGAGAACCGGGTGCTCCCCGCCGGCCCGACCATCGCCGACGTGCTGGCCAACGCGGCGTTCTACTACGGCGCGATCCGGGTGCTGGCGTCGGCCGACCGGCCGGTCTGGACCAAGATGAGCTTCGCCGCCTGCGAGGAGAACTTCCGCCGGGCGGCCCGCGACGGCATCGAGGCCAAGCTCTACTGGCCCGGCTTCGGCGAGGTCTCGGCCGACGAGCTCGTGCTGCGCCACCTGCTCCCGATGGCGCATGAGGGCCTCAAGGCGTGGGGGGTCTCGGATGCCGTGCGCGACCGGTTCCTCGGCATCATCGAGGGTCGGGCGACCACCGGGCTCAACGGCGCCGAGTGGCAGACCCGGTGTGTGACGCACTTCGAGGGCGAGGGGCACGGGCGCCGCGAGGCGCTCCGCCTGATGGTCGAGCGCTACGCCGGGCACATGGCCGGCAACGAGCCGGTGCACACCTGGCCGGTGCCCTAGCGGTTCGGGTCCTCGAGGTTCCAGGCCAGCACGGCCGGCACGTCGTGCTCCGCGCCGAGCACGCAGACCGCCGCCGGGCGCAGCACGAGGTGCGCGGCGAAGCGGGGCTCCTGGCGCAGGGCGGTGGCCGCCAGCACCCGCAGCAGGTGCCCGTGCGCCACCAGCACCACGTCACCGCGGCTGCGCGCGGCCTCGGCCCGCCGCAGGACCCGCGACGCGCGCGCCGCGACCTCCTCGACCGTCTCGCCCGGGGTCGCCCCGGGCGCGACCCCGTTCTCGAGCACGGTCCACGCGGGGTCCTCCAGGGCCGCCCGGATCTGCGGTGTCGTCATCCCCTCCCACCGGCCGTAGTCCCACTCGACGAGGTCGTCGTCGACCTCGGGCACCAGCCCGGCGAGCGCGGCGGTGCGACGGGCCCGTTCGAGCGGCGAGCTGAGGGCCAGGGCCACGTCGAACTGCGCCAGCAGCGGGACCAGCGCGCGGGCGTCGGCCTCGCCGCGGGCGGTCAGCGGGACGTCGGTGAGGCCGGTGTGGCGCCCGGCGGCGGACCACTCGGTCTCACCGTGGCGGACGAGCACGAGCCGGCCGGGGGCGTCAGCGGACATGGACGCCATCGTCGCACCCGGATGACAGGATGGACGCCGAGGCCGCCGACAGAGGGAGCAGACGTGACGGAGCAGGACCAGCAGCCCGAGAGCACCGGAGGCACCGGCCTCGGTCACCGCAGCGTCTCGATGACCCGCCTCGAGAAGGGGCTCTACGAGGTCACGAACGCCCGCGGCGGCACGCTGCGCACCGGCGGCGGGGGCGACACCGACGACTTCACCCCGGTCGAGCTGCTCCTGGTCGCGATGGCCGCGTGCAGCGCCACCGACGTCGACTTCATCACCAGCCGCCTGGCCGAGCCGGTCGCGTTCGACGTCGAGTCGTCGGGGGAGAAGCTCAAGGACGACGGCGAGAACCACCTCGGCGACATCGCGATCACCTTCCGGGTCCGTTTCCCCGAGGGCGAGGACGGCGACCGGGCCCGCGCGCGGCTGCCCCGCGCCATCGCCCAGAGCCGCGACCGGCTCTGCACGGTGTCGCGCACGGTCCAGCGCGGCGCCCCGGTCACCTACCGCGAGGCCTGAGGTATCGCGGGGGCCACCGCGCGCCTCCTGAGGGCAGGAACGTCACCGAGGAGGACCCCGTGCAGCCCGATCCCGCGCTGGCCGCGGTCAAGACCTACCGCTACCTGCGTCTGGCCCTGGTCGCTCTCGTCATCCTGCTGTTCACCGCCGTCGCGCTCGAGTGGTCGGCGACCGGTGCCCGGTGCGTGCAGGGCTCCATCAGCGCGTACTACTACACCCCGGTGCAGCCGGTCCTCGTCGGCGTCCTCGTGACCATGGGCGTGTGCCTCGTGGCGCTGAAGGGCAACACCGAGGTCGAGGACGTCCTGCTCAACGTGGCAGGGATGCTGGCGCCCGGCGTCGCGTTCGTGCCCACGACCGAGGCGGGGACCTGCCGCTCGGTGCCGCTCGCGACCACGGACGTGCCGGCCCGCGTCGCCGACACCATGCAGGCCCTGTTCGTCACCGGCGCCCTCATCGGGGTGGCCGTGGTCGTCATCGCCCGGCGCGAGGCGGGCGCCGGCGGCCTGGGCCGCTGGGACCGCCTGGGCCCGCTCGGCACCGCGCTCCTGCTCGGTGGGGGAGCGGTCTGGTTCTACGTCGCGCGCACCTCCTTCCTCGAGCACGCCCACGGGTTCGCCGCCGTCCCGATGTTCGTCTGCATCGTCGGCGTGGTCTGGCTCAACGGCCACGACGTCCGGTCCTCGATGCGCGCCGGCGTCGCCCCCGCACGCGCCGGTCGCTACGTCGCCACCTACCGGGCCCTCTCGACGCTGATGCTGGTCTCGCTCGTGGTCACCGTGCTGGTCAGCCTGGCCACCGGCTCCTCCGAGCTCGTGCTGTGGGTCGAGGTCGTCCTCATCGTGCTGTTCGCCGTGTTCTGGCTGGTGCAGACGACCGAGCTCTGGGACCGCGGGCTGCGCCGTGGGGTGAGGGCGCCGGCGCCGGCCGGGGCGCCGGAGTCATAGGCTGGCCGGGTGGCCCGCTACCTCGACGTCCACCCGGTCGACCCGCAGCCCCGCGCGATCGCGCAGTCGGTCGACGTGCTGCGCGCGGGCGGCCTGGTCGCCTACCCCACCGACTCGGGCTACGCCCTCGGCGCGCTCATGGGCGACCAGCAGGCCAAGGACCGCATCCGGACCATCCGCCGCCTCGACGACCGTCACCACTACACGCTGGTCTGCCGCGACTTCGCCCAGCTGGGGCAGCTGGTGCACGTGGACAACCACGTCTTCCGCGCGGTCAAGGCCGCGACCCCGGGGCCGTACACCTTCATCCTGCCGGCCACCCGCGAGGTGCCGCGGCGGCTGCGGCACGCCAAGAAGAAGACCGTCGGCGTGCGCATCCCCGAGCACCCCGTGGTCCGCGAGCTCCTGGCGGCCCTCGGGGAGCCACTGCTGTCCTCGACCCTCATCCTGCCCGGCGAGACCGAGCCGATGACCCAGGGCTGGGAGGTCAAGGAGACCCTCGACCACGTCGTCGACCTCGTCCTGGACTCGGGGGAGTGCGGCACCGAGCCCACCACCGTCGTCGACTTCACCGCCGACCCGGCGGGCGAGGTCGTCCGCGAGGGGGCCGGGGCCTGGCCCGGGCGCTGACCCCGCGGCGTCGCGGTCACGGCCCGGCGGGCAGCCCGTCGCGCAGGACCCCGAGCACCCGGGTGTCGATGCCGCCCGGGTGGTGGCGGTTCTCGAGGTTGACCTCGCCCATCCAGGCCTCCAGCGCGGCCTCGACGTCGTCGGAGACCGGGGCGTGGCCGACGCCGGTGAGCAGGGCGGCCACCTCGGCGCGCAGAGGTCCCTCGAGCGGCCGGACGTCCTCGGCCGTCCCGAAGTACAGGCTGGACAGCTCGTGCAGCCGGGCGAGCTCACGCGGCGCCTCGGGATGGTCGTCGACCCGCAGGTCGGCCAGCACCCCCGAGCCGTCGTAGCCCGCCCCGGGACGGCGGACCAGCAGGGCCGCGCTCTGGCGTCCGCGCGCGTCGCCCCCGGCCGCGTCGCCCGCCAGCAGCACGGCCATCAGCCGGTGGTCCAGGGACGCCCCGGCGTGCGCGTGCCAGGCCGCCTCCATCGCCTCCACCACCTCGGGCCCGACCAGGATGTTGCCCTGGATCGCGTAGGCCGTGTCCCCGTCGGCCCCGGTGCGTCCTCCCGCCCAGTGCAGGCACTCGGAGCCGGTGTGGGACGCCGGGCCGTCGGGCCCGACCACGCCGACCTGGCGGTGCTCGCCGCCGTCGTCTCCGGCGAGGGCCGTAGCCAGGGCCTCGCCGGTGGGCGTCCCGGCGCGCAGGGCGGCCTCGAGCTCGTCGAGGTAGGCGACCCGGGCCATGGCCTGCGTCGCGATGGCGCCGTGACCCAGCACGACCCGCGGCACGACACTGCCGACGGCCAGGAACTTGCTCGCGACCGCCACGCCCCAGGCGTCGGCGTCACGGGCGGCGATGGAGAAGGTCATGGGCCGACCCTACGGTCAGACGATGTCGAAGAGCTCGGTGTGGATCCGGGCGCCGGGTATGCCGCGGTCGCTGGCGATGCGGGTGGCGGCGGCGACCATCGGCCCGGGGCCGCACACGAAGACGTCGACGCGTTCGCGTCGCCGGGTCCTCGGCAGCGACCGCTCCAGGGTCTCGCGGGTGAAGCGGCCCACCTCCCAGCCGTCGTCGGGCTCCTCGAGGATCTCGACGACCTGCAGGTCGAGGAACGCCTCGAGGTGCTCTCCGTCGGCCCGGTGCAGCAGGTCAGCGGCGGTACGGCCCGCGACGAACAGCAGCACCAGTCGGGGGTCGTGGCGCGCGGCCAGGGTCCGCAGCATGCTCAGCATCGGGGTGATCCCGACCCCGCCGGCGATGAGGACGAAGCGGTCGAAGGCGAGCCCGTCGAGGGTGAACTCGCCGTGCGGCCCGTCGAGGAAGACGTGGCGGCCGGGCTTCAGCCCCGCGACCAGCTCACTGAAGTCACCGACGCCCCTGATGGTGAACTCCTTGCGCCACGGCTCGGTGGCGGCCGAGGCGATGGTGAAGGGGTGCTCCTCGAAGACGAACGGCGAGGTGCCGATCTTGAGCCAGGCGAACTGCCCGGGCCGGAACTCGAGACCACTGTGGCCGGTGGCGTGCAGGACGAGCGTCACGGCGGTGGGGGAGGCCCGGCGGACCTCGTCGACGACGTAGCGGTGCCGCAGCGAGCGCAGCGGCCGCCACACCCATCGCAACGCCAGCGCACCGACCGTCAGCGTCGCGAGCCCGACGAACCACGCACGGGCCACGGCGAACCGGGTCAGGTCGCCGAGCCACAGCACGTGCAGGGTCGTGGCGAGGAGCGCGACGTTGGCGAGGACCACGTGCCCCAGACGCCAGCCCTCGTAGCGAGGGCGACGACGCCGCCGGCTGACCCCGAGCGCGACGAGCGCCAGCAGGGCGAGCGTGGCGACCGAGGCGGCCCACACGCGCGGGGGTGCCGTCCGCAGGTCGAGGAGGCCGAGCCCCGGGCCCGGCCGCAGGACGACGGTCAGGACGTGCAGGACGACCAGCCCCACGGCCGCCAGGGCCAGGGTGCGGTGGCTGCGCAGCAGGCGCTCGACCCCGAGGTACCCGGTCAGGGGTCGGAACCGGCTGGGGAGGAGGAAGGTGAGGACCAGGATAGAGGCCGCACCGAGGGCGGCGACGAGCGAGACCACCCGCCACGCTCCTCGGTGGGCGCCCTCGGGTGCCTGCCACAGGGCCCAGACGGGGACCGCGACCCCGGCCGCGACCAGCAGCGCCCACAGGAGGGGAGCGACGCGGCGTCGGGCGGCGCCGCCGCCGGGGGTGCGGCGGCCGGGACGGGTGACGACGTCCACGGCGACTCCTCCACGCGCCGGACCCTCGGCACGCTCCACGACGGAGGATAGGGAGCGCCGGCCGGCCGCTGCGTCAAGGACACCTCAACCTCGGGTCAAGGCGCGCGGAGCCTCAGCGACGCTCGAGCAGCACGATCGTCTCGACGTGCCGGGTCTGCGGGAACATGTCGGCCATCCGGGCCTGCACCGGGCGCAGCGAGGGCATCGCCGCGAGGTCGCGCGCCAGGGTGTCGACGTTGCAGCTGGAGTACACGACGTGGCCCGCGTCGCTCGCCTCCAGCCAGCCGGCCAGGGCGGGCCCGATGCCGCGCCGCGGCGGGTTGACGACCACCAGGTCGGGGGCGGGCCCCGGAGGGGTGTCGGTGGTGGCGTCGCCGACGTGGAAGGCGACGTCGCCGGGCGCGTCGAGGGCGGCGCCCGACGCGGCGGCCACGGCGTCGGCGGCGGTCTCGACGCCGACCACCCGCCGGCCCTCGGCGGCCAGGTGCAGGGCGAACCCGCCGACGCCGCAGTAGAGGTCCCACACCGTGCGCGGTGCCACGACGTCCGCCCACTCCCGGGCCTGGGCGTACAGCGCCCGCGCCACCGCCGTGTTGGTCTGGAAGAACGCGCGTGGCCCCAGCCGCAGCGTCACCGCGCCCAGTCGCATCGCGAGCTCGCGCTCGTCGGTGAGGACGACCTCCTCCTCGCCCTCGAGGACCGCCTTGTGCTCCGGGTGCAGGTTGACCGTCACGACCCGGGCGGTCGGCAGGGCGGCGCGCAGCCGGGGCAGCCCGGCCCGCACCAGCGCGAGCCCCTGACGCGAGCGGACGACGAAGCGCACCAGCTGCTCGTCGTCGGGGGAGTGGGTGAGCACCACGTACTTCAGCTCGCCCGAGCGCGCGGGGACGTCGTAGGGCGCGATGGCCAGGTCGGCGACGAACCGGTGCACCGCATCGAAGGTCGCGGCCAGTCCCGCCTCGTAGAGCCCGCATTCGCGCAGGTCGACGCCGCGACCGTCGGCGTCCAGGATGCCGAGGGTTGGCGCGCCGGCGCGGCCACCGACGACGAGCTTGGCCTTGTTGCGGAAGGCGCTCTCGCGCGAGCGGACGGCCGGCAGCCAGTGCGCTGCGGCAGCCGTGGCGCCCAGCACGTCCTGGACGTGGCGCTGCTTGTCGGCCAGCTGGCGCTGGTAGGGAGTGCCCATGACTGAGCACGAGCGGCACACGCCGGCGTCGTAGTAGTCGCACTGCATCGAGCCACAGCCTACGGGGGCCGCAGGTGAGACAAGTTGTAGAGACGAGACCTGCAGGTGCGTGACCCGATGCGCTCCCCCCCCTAGGGTGCAGGTCATGAACACGCGCCAAGCCACCACCGTCCTCGCCACGGCTGCTCTCGCCTTCGGCCTGTCCGCCTGCGCCACCGAGACCACCACCACCGACAGCGGAGCGAAGGTCGTGTCCGCCGGGAAGCTCACCGTCTGCACCTCGCTGCCCTACGAGCCGTTCGAGTTCGAGAAGGGCAACGAGATCGTCGGGTTCGACATGGACCTGATGAAGAAGGTCGCCGAGGCCAACAAGCTCACCCTCGCCCCCGTCGTCATCGGCTTCGAGGGCATCCAGTCGGGCCAGGCGCTCAACTCCGGCAAGTGCGACATCGCCGCCGCGGGCATGACCATCACCGACGCCCGGGCCAAGGTCATCGACTTCACCGTCCCCTACTTCGACGCCACCCAGGCCCTGCTCACCAAGGACAAGAGCCTGAACTCGCTCGAGGCACTCGACGGCAAGTCCCTCGGCGTCATGACCGGCACCACCGGCGAGATGTACGCCAAGGAGAACGCCCCCAAGGGCGTCACCATCAAGTCCTTCGAGAACCTCGGGCTGCAGACCTCGGCCGTCAAGAGCGGCCAGATCGACGCGATCATCCAGGACAACGGCCCGCTGCTGGACTACGCGAAGAAGAACCCCGACACCTTCGTGACGGCCGAGTTCAACACCGGCGAGCAGTACGGCTTCGCCGTCAAGAAGGGCGGCAACGCCGAGCTCCTGGCCTCCGCGAACAAGGTCATCACCGAGTCCAAGGCCGACGGCAGCTACGACGAGCTCTACAAGACCTGGTTCGGCGACGCTCCCAAGAGCAAGTGAGCGGCCATCCGCTGGGCCCGCGCCGGCTGACCTCCGGAGGCTGACGTGGCCATGTCCCGACGACAGCGGGCCCAGGCGGGTCGCCTCGTCCAGTACGCGATCCTGGCCGTGGCCGTGGTCGTCATCGCCCTGGTGGCCGACTGGACGACCCTGCGCACCCAGTTCTTCAACTCCCAGATCCTGCCCAGCCTCTTCCCCGAGCTGATCACGACCGCCCTGAAGAACACCATCCTGTACACCGCGTGTGCGTTCGCCTTCGGCCTGGCCCTGGGGCTGGTCCTGGCGCTGATGCGGCTCTCGTCCATCGGTCCCTACCGGTGGATCTCGACGACCTTCGTCGAGTTCTTCCGCGGGGTGCCGGCCCTGATCGTCTTCATCGGCTTCTACTACGGGCTGCCGGTGGCCTTCCCGGGGCGCGTCCTGCCCGGGGGCACCCTGGGGGTGGTCACGGTCGCCCTGGGTCTCGTCGGCGCGGCGTACATGGCCGAGACCATCCGGGCCGGCATCCAGGCCGTCCCCAAGGGCCAGATGGAGGCGGCCCGCTCGCTCGGGATGACGCACAGCCGCGCGATGATCTCGATCGTCGTCCCGCAGGCGTTCCGGATCATCCTGCCGCCGCTGACCAACGAGCTCATCCTGCTGACCAAGGACTCCTCCCTGGTCTACGTGGTCGGGCTCGGGCTGGCCGACAGTGAGCTCACCGACTTCGGGCGGCGCAACCTCTCGCAGTACGTCAACCTCACCCCGTTGTTCGCGGCGGCGCTGTGCTACCTGCTCATCACCGTTCCCCTCTCCATCGTCGTCCGGCGGATGGAAGCCCGATCCGAGAAGGCCCGCTGATGTCCGCGCCCATCCCCGACCCGAGCGTCCCGGCGATCGACGTCCAGGACCTGCACAAGTACTTCGGCGAGAACCAGGTCCTGCGGGGCATCGACTTCCACGTCGACGCCGGGTCGGTGGTGTGTGTCATCGGGCCCTCGGGGTCGGGCAAGTCCACGCTGCTGCGCTGCGTCAACCGGCTGGAGGAGCCGACGTCGGGGAAGATCTTCGTCGAGGGCGTCGAGGTCACCGACCCCGACGTCAACCTCGACGAGCTCCGGAGCCGGATCGGGATGGTCTTCCAGTCCTTCAACCTCTTCCCGCACCTCACCGTGCTGAACAACCTGACGATCGCCCAGCAGAAGGTCAAGAAGCGGAGCAAGGACGAGGCGGTCGAGGTCGCGCGCAGGACGCTGGAGAAGGTGGGGCTGGCCCACCGGGAGGACGCCTACCCGGCCCACCTCTCCGGCGGCCAGCAGCAGCGGATCGCCATCGCCCGGGCGCTGTCGATGTCACCCGACCTGATGCTCTTCGACGAGCCCACCTCGGCGCTGGACCCCGAGCTGGTCGGTGACGTCCTCGACGTCATGCGGAACCTGGCCTCGGAGGGCATGACGATGATGGTCGTGACCCACGAGATGGGCTTCGCCCGGGAGGTCGGCGACAACCTGGTCTTCATGGACGGCGGAGTGATCGTCGAGGAGGGCGACCCCGCCGAGGTCCTGGGCAACCCGCAGCACGAGCGCACCCAGAGCTTCCTCTCGAAGGTCCTCTGACCCCGGGCGGTGGGGGCGCCTCACCCCCCGGCCGGGGTCTCCAGCGCGCGGAGCATCACCGGCACGAAGGGCTTGGCCATCTCGGCGTAGCCCGCGTCGTTGGGGTGGAAGAAGTCCGAGGCCAGCCGGCCGCGCCAGCTGCTGGGTCCGTCGCGGCGCAGGTCGACCAGGGTCAGCTCGCCCCGGGCCGCGGCCTCCTCGAGGTGGCGGTTGGCGCGCCGCGCGGCCTCACGGGGCTGGGGGAGGGTGGCCACCACGGCGCCGCGGGGGAGGGCCGCGACCAGGCGGGCGAAGGCGTCCGGCAGGCCGCGGCGGGTGGCGCCGCCGGCGAACAGGTCGTTCGAGCCGACCATCACCGTCACGAGGTCCGGCTGGTCGGTGCCGACCGCCGGTGGCAGGGCCGCCAGCACCGGCAGCTGCTGGTCGAGCAGGTCGGGCGTGCGGGCTCCGGTGGCCGACAGGTTGACCACCACGAGCGGATGCCCACGCGCCGCGAGCCGGGCTGCGAGCTGGTCGACCCAGCCGGCGTCCCAGGCGGAGGCGCCCACACCCT
Source organism: Nostocoides sp. Soil756 (assembly GCF_001428065.1). GTDB lineage: Bacteria > Actinomycetota > Actinomycetes > Actinomycetales > Dermatophilaceae > Phycicoccus. The sequence continues at coordinate 1,157,338 of NZ_LMSE01000002.1, read as the reverse complement.
GCGACATCGAGTCGCCCAGCACCACCCAGCGCCGGCCGGGCGTGCGCAGGGCGCGGGCGTTGTGCGCGGTCCAGGCACGGGCGTACGGCTCGACCTGGTCGTTGACGGCCCGCACCCCGGGCAGGACGCTGCCGAGCGCGCGGGTCAGCACGCCGCGGCCCCGGCCGGTGCGGTTCTCGTAGCCCAGCGGTAGGGGAGTGGTGCTCACGCGAGGGCTGCCCGGATCTCGGCCAGAGAACGCCGCTGGCGCCCGCCGTCGTCCATATTGTCCTCGGCCAGCCACGCTCGCAGGGCGGCCCCGACCAGCGGCCACTCGGTGTCGGTGACCGAGAACCAGGTCGTGTCGCGGTTGCGGCCCTTCGTGACGAGCGCGTGGCGCCAGGTGCCCTCCTCGGTGAAGCCCAGCCGCAGGGCGGCCGCTCGGGAGGGGGCGTTGAGGCTGTCGCACTTCCATTCGTAGCGGCGGTAGCCCAGGGTGTCGAACACGTGTTCGGCCAGGAGGAGCTGGACCTCGGTGGCGGCCCGGGTGCGCTGCAGGGCGGGGGACCAGAGGATGGCGCCGACCTCGATGGTGCCGCGGGCGGCGTCGGCCCGCATCAGGTCGACCCGGCCCAGGAAGTGGCCGCCGGGGGAGTCGACCGCGAAGGACGTGCCCAGGGGCGGCGCCGCGGCGTCCTTGACGATGGCCAGCGCGGCCGCATGGGTGGTCGCGGGCTCCCAGGGCAGGTAGGTCCAGAGCTCGGGGTCGCGGCCGAGGGTCTGCACGATGGCGCCGGCATCGTCGGCCACCAGCGGGCGTAGGGTCACGAACCGGCCGGTGAGCACGACCGGGGCCGGGGCCGCGGCGCCGTGCCACTCGACCGGGTCACCGACCGGCTGGCCGAGGGCGTTGGTCGCGGTCACCCGTCCAGCCTATGGCCCGGGCCCGACCCGGCTGCACCTAGGCTTCAGCGGTGACGACGCCCGCCCCGCCGAGCCCCGACGACACCTCCGAGGCGACGGGGGAGCAGCCGGTGGACGGCATCGCCCCGGCCGACCTCGCGGTCGTGCTGCAGGTCCTGGGGTCCCTGCACGATCTGCCGCCGCACCACCCCGACATCCAGACCGTCAAGCGCGCCACCGGCGCGATGTACAAGGCGGTGCGCAAGGACCGCAAGGCCGCGGCCCGGGCCGCCGAGGTGGCCCACGACCGGGCGGTGACCGAGGCGACGGCCACCGGCGCGCGCCAGCGGATCGACGACGAGACCCGGGGGATCCCGCTGGTGTCCAGCACCCGGGGGGCGGTGGCCGGCACGCTGCGCAAGCCGCGGGGCTGCTACATCTGCAAGAGCGACTACCACCAGGTGGATGCGTTCTACCACTGGCTCTGCCCCTCGTGCGCGGCCCTGTCCCACGGCAAGCGCGACCAGCGCACCGATCTCACCGGCAAGCGCGCGCTGCTCACCGGGGGGCGCGCCAAGATCGGGATGTACATCGCCCTGCGGCTGCTGCGCGACGGCGCGCACACCACCATCACCACCCGCTTCCCGCACGACGCGGTGCGCCGGTTCGCGACCCTCGAGGACGCGCCGGACTGGATCGACCGGCTGAAGGTCGTGGGCATCGACCTGCGCGACCCCACCCAGGTGGTGTCGCTGGCCGACGAGGTCGCCGCCGCGGGCCCCCTCGACATCCTCGTCAACAACGCGTGCCAGACCGTGCGCCGCAGCCCCGGCGCGTACGCGCGCCTCGTCGAGCTCGAGGCGGCGCCGCTGCCCACCGGGCGTCCGCTGCCCGAGATGGTGACCTTCGACCGGGTCAGCGAGGCCCACCCGGCGGCCATCGCCGGCGCCCTGCACGAGCACGTCGTGGCCCACCACGACGGCGAGAGCACCGCCCAGGCCCTGGCCGCGCGGGCGGCCTCCCGGCTGAGCACCCAGGCGCTGAGCGCCGACAGCGCCACCCTCGAGCGGCACCGCGCCGGGACAGCGGTCGACGCCGGGGGACTGCTGCCGGACCTGGCCACGAGCAACTCCTGGACCCAGCGCGTCGACGAGGTCGACCCGCTGGAGCTGCTCGAGGTGCAGCTGTGCAACCAGACCGCCCCGTTCCTGCTCGTCTCCCGGCTCCGGGCCGCGATGCGCGCGGCTGTGCAGGCCGGGGCCCGCCGGGCCTACGTCGTCAACGTCAGTGCCATGGAGGGACAGTTCGCACGGCGCTACAAGGGCCCGGGCCACCCGCACACCAACATGAGCAAGGCCGCCCTCAACATGCTGACCCGCACCGCGGCGGGCGAGATGTTCGAGACCGACCGCATCCTGATGACGGCCGTCGACACCGGGTGGATCACCGACGAGCGACCGCACGACGAGAAGCTGCGCCTGGCCGACGAGGGCTGGCACGCACCGCTGGACCTGGTCGACGGCGCCGCCCGCGTCTACGACCCGGTGGTGCGCGGCGAGGCCGGGGAGGACCTGTACGGCTGCTTCCTCAAGGACTTCCGGCCGAGCCCCTGGTGACCCGGGGGACAGCCTCTCCTCCGACTAATTGACATAATGTCGATTATCGGCGTTCTGCGAGAGGGGCTGCGCGCCCGGAAGGCCGGACGCCGGGAACTCCGAGGGCACCCCGTTCGCTGATGCGGGCGACGCCCCCTCGATCCCCAGGAGCCACCCCGTGTCCCCGTCATCGCGACCGTCCCGCGCCGCCCTCGACGAGCTGAAGAAGGCCCAGCAGGCCAAGGAGCGCCGCACCCGGTTCGCGTTCGTCGCCGGCATCGCGGTGGTCGTCCTGGTCATCGCCGGGGTCGTCGGCGTCACCATCGTGCGTGACGTCTCGTCGCGACCGACCCTGGACGCCGTGAAGACCTACGAGGTCACCGCCAACCACGTGACGACCCCGGTGAAGTACGCCCAGAGCCCACCGGCCGGTGGTGACCACAACGCGGTGTGGCTCAACTGCGGGATCTACACCGAGCCGGTGCCCAACGAGAACGCCGTGCACGCGCTCGAGCACGGCGCCGTGTGGGTCACCTACCGCCCCGACCTCCCGGCCGACCAGGTCAAGACGCTGACCGAGAGCGTCCCCGGCGACTACATGGTCGTCTCGCCCTACCCGGGCCTGAGCGCGCCCGTCGTCGCCTCCGCCTGGGGCAAGCAGCTCACCCTGACCGGCGTCGACGACCCCCGCCTGGAGCAGTTCATCCGCGACTACCGCCAGGGGCCGCAGACCCCCGAGCCGGGCGCTGCCTGCACCGGCGGTACCGACGGCACCGACGCCGCAGCCGTCACCTCGGGCGCGAGCGCCACGCCCACGCCGTGACCGACGACCTCCTCGACGGCGAGCCCGCCCCGACGCTCGGCGGTCGATGGGGCGTGACCGTCCTGGTCGCGCTCCTGGCGCTCGTCGTCGGGGTGGCCGGGACCCTCCTGGTCGTCCGCGCGACGGCGCAGACCTCGGTGACCGACTTCGGCGCCGACGCCGGGTTCTCCCGCGACATGCAGACCCACCATCGGCAGGCCGTCGAGATGGCCTTCCTCGTGCGCGACCGCAGCACCGACCCGGCGGTGCGGACCCTGGCCTACGACATCGCCACCAGCCAGCAGCAGCAGGCCGGCCAGATGTACGGATGGCTGGTGCAGTGGGGCCTGCCCCAGACCGGCCCGACCAGGCCCATGGCGTGGGTCGGCGGTGAGCACGCCGCCCACGGCGAGGCCGGTGTCCCGATGCCGGGCCTCGCCACCGCGGCCCAGCTCGACCAGCTGCGTGCCGCCCAGGGTGTGGCGGCCGACCGCCTCTTCCTGCGGCTGATGATCGCCCACCACCAGGGTGGGGTCGAGATGGCGCAGGCCGCGCTGGCCCAGGCGCGCACCCCCGAGGTGCGCACCCTGGCCGGGGCCATCGCGACGGCACAGACCAGCGAGATCGCCCTCATGGAGGGGATGCTGCGCGAGCGGTCGTGACCGCCCGGGTCCGGCGCAGCCGCACGGCCTCGACCTCGTAGCGGCTGGCCGCCCCCGCGCCGGTGCGGAAGAAGCGGCGCCGCAGGGCTCCCTCGACCTGCACCCGGTCGCCGACCCCGAGCCGGCCCGCCACCCGGCGCGTCGCCGCCGTCCAGCACGCGACGTCGATGGCGTCGACCACCGCCCGCCCGGCCTCACCTCGCCGGGGCGGCCGCCCCACGGTGACCCGCACCGTCTGCACGGCGTCACCGCTGGGCAGGACCCGGACCGGGGCCACCCCCGTGACCCGGCCCGCCAGCCGCACGGTGTTCTCGTACCCCACCTCGTCGGTCTCCACGGCCACTCCCCTCGTCTCGTCCGGCCCCCACCGTGGCGCAGACCGCGGGCGGCTCGCCCCTCCCCCGAGCGATCTGTGGACGGCCGCGCCGTCGTCGCGCCCCTGTGGACGACGCCGCCCAGGTGACGGATGTGGCCGATGGGACGCCGTGGGCCGTCCGATCGGCCGACCCTGACCTCCTACCCCTCGTTCAGCAGCGACGGGGTGCCTATGGTGGGCATGGGTGCGCAGCAGAGGGCGCATCCCGGGACCTCTGGTCCGATACAGATGGGAACTTCGTGGTGCGTCCGTTCCAACGGGATGCGGTGGTCCTCCGGGGCGCCGTCCTCCTGGCGACCACCGGGGCCGTGGTGGCCCTGGCGGCCGGTCCCGCCGCGGCCGATGTCCTCCCCACGCCGGTCTCGAGTCTGGTCCAGGAGTACTCCTCGCCGTCTCCCACCCCGAGCCCCACGGGCAGCCCGTCGGCCTCGTCGGGCCCCTCCCCCAGCCCGTCGCCGAGCGCGACGCCGCCGCCCCCCGGCCCCGACGGTGGTCATGCCGAGCCCGACCACCCGGCACCGCTCGCGGGCGTCGACCTGGACGCCCAGGTGGCCGAGGCCGACCGCATCTCGGCACTCCTGGAGGGCTCCACCTCGCAGGTAGCCATCGAGATGCGCGCGATGGACGCCCTCTCGGCCCAGTCGAACACCGTCCTGGAGTCGCTGGCCACGGCCACCGAGAAGGAGCAGGCGGCCCAGCGGGACGCCACCACCGCCCGCGCCGACCTCACCGCGCTCGAGGGTCGCCTCGCGGCCGCCCGGGCGATCGTCAAGGACTGGGTCTTCGACGTCTACTCCGGCGGCGGCAACAACGCCGACATCACCGGCATGTTCGACGCGATGGAGTCCGACGACGACCGGGTCGGCGACCCCCTCGGGGACCTGTCCTACCTCACCGACCAGCGCACCCGGGCGCTGCAGATGGTGCGCTACCTCACGGCGGAGCAGGTCCGCCTCACCGCCAAGGCCGAGACCGCCGAGCAGGTCGCCCACGACGCCCGCCTCAAGATCGCGGCCGACAAGGCCCGCCTCGACGGGCTGATGAAGGTCCAGAGCGCCAAGATCGGCGAGCTGCGCAGCCTCCAGATCGCCGAGGTCGAGAAGGCCGGCCCGGTGGCGAGCATCCTCGTCGGGGCTCGCTCGGGCACCGCCCAGGCCGCCGCCGAACGGCTGCGCAACGCCCTGAGCGCCGCCGTCGTCGAGAGCGCGCACGTGGGCAAGCCGTGCAGCGACGACAGCGGCCTCTACCCCAACGGGATGTTCCCGGCCACCGCGCTCTGCCCGGTGTGGGGCGCCCCTGGCGAGCAGCTCGCCCCCGGGGCGGCTGCGTCGTTCAGCGCGCTGAGCCAGGCCTACGCGGCCCAGACCGGCACCCCGCTGTGCATCACCGACTCCTACCGCTCGCTGGCCGAGCAGGTCTCGATCAAGGGCACCCGGGGCCGGTTCGCGGCCACCCCCGGCACCAGCCGGCACGGCCTCGGCCGCGCCGTCGACCTCTGTGGCGGCGTCGACGACTTCGGCTCGGCCGCCCACCACTGGATGCGCCAGAACGCACCGCTCTACGGGTGGTTCCACCCCGCGTGGGCCGAGGCCGGCGGCAACCTGCCCGAACCGTGGCACTGGGAGTACGCGGGCTGATCCCGCGCCCCCCCGCGCCCTCCGCAGCACTGAGGTGCCGGAGGACCTGAGTACCTCGACCCAGCGCGCCGGGGCACCCTCCTGTGGAACGCTTCGGCGCATGACGACGCAGTCCATGACGGACGCCTACGCCGACACCGCCCGGTACCACCGCCCCTGGTACTGGTACGACTGGGCCAACTCCGCGTTCGTGACGACGGTCGGCACCGTCCTCTTCGGCCCCTACCTCACCACCGTGGCCCGGGAGGCCGCGTGCCCGGGGCTGGCGTCGGGAGCCCGGTGCACCACCGACCTGTACGTCGTCCCGGCCGCGTCGGGGCTGCCGGGCTGGGTCCCGGGCACGGCGATGGCCGCCGTCGTCGTCCTGCTGCTGGCGCTGGTGCTGTCCCTGGTCGCCTACGCGCGCGACACCCCGCTCCCCTACCGGCCGGCCGGCCTCGTGCTGCCCCTGGCCGCGGCGACCGTCCTCCTCGTGCTGACCGCGCCCCTCGACCCGGGCTCGGTGGCTCCGTACACCATCACCCTGGCGACCGTGGTCTCGGCCGTGCTGCTGGTGTTCGTCGGCGCCATCACCGACCGCACCGCCCGGCCGGCCCGGCTGCTGGGGATCTTCGCGTGGGTGGGCTCGGCCGCCGGGATCGGGCTGTTCTTCCTTACCGGCGGCGGCTGGCGCTACGGCGCGGCGATGATGATCATCGCCTCGATCAGCCTGGGCGCCTCCCTCGTCGTCTACGACGCCATCCTGTGCCGCATCGCACGGCCCGACGACCGGGACAAGGTCTCGAGCCGCGGCTGGGCGCTGGGCTACCTCGGCGGCGGCCTGCTGCTCGCCGTCAACCTCGTTATCGTCAGCAAGCCCTCCCTCATCGGCGTCGACACCGGCATGGCCGTCCGGGTCAGCCTGCTCTCGGCCGGGCTGTGGTGGGCCGGCTTCACCCTCATCCCGGTGCTCGGGATGTGGAACCTGCGCGGCGCCGCGGCCACGACCCTCACCGACGCGCCGCAGGCCGGCATCGTCCGCGGCAGCCTGACCCAGCTCGGGCACACCTTCCGCGACCTGCGGGCCTACCCCAACACCCTGCTGTTCCTGCTCGCCTACCTGTTCTTCAACGACGGCATCCAGACTGTCATCTCCTCGAGCAGCCTCTACGGCGCCGAGCAGCTGAAGTTCGGGCAGAGCCAGCTGATCGCGCTCATCCTGATGGTGCAGTTCGTCGCCTTCGGGGGCGCCCTGCTCTTCGGCTGGCTCGCGGGGCGCTGGGGCGCCTGGCGCACCATCCTGCGCAGCCTGGTCGGGTGGTCGGTGATCGTCGTGGCCGCCTTCTTCCTCCCCGAGAAGGCGTTCGTGCCGTTCGTGGCGCTCGGGGTGCTCATCGGCATCGTCCTGGGCGGCAGCCAGGCCCTGAGCCGCTCGCTGTTCTCGCAGCTGGTCCCCCGGGCCCGCGAGGCCGAGTTCTTCGCGTTCTACCAGGCGATGGAGCGCGGCACCTCGTGGTTCGGCGCGCTGACCTTCGGCCTCGTGCACCAGCTCACCGACTCCTACCGGCCGGCGATCGTGGCGCTCATCGTGTTCTTCGTGCTGGGGTATGTGGTGCTGCGCCGGGTCGACGTGCGGCAGGGCATACTGGATGCTGGCAACGAGCTGCCCCGGGTCGTCTGAGGTCCTCGGGTGCGGAGCGTGACACGGGTCACACTCCCTGCACCCAACCGTTCGGGGTCGGAACAACGAACCCCGTGCGCACGTTCTCTCAGTACTGACCCGACCGAGAGGCTTCCGGTCCGGGACATCCACCATCTCGGGAGACACCCATGGCAGAACGCAGCCTGCGCGGTAGCCGCCTCGGCGCCCTCAGCATGGAGACCGACCAGAACGTCGTCCCCTCGGAGCGCCAGATCACCACCTACCTGTGCCCCAACGGCCACAGCATCGAGCTTCCCTTCTCCGTCGAGGCCGACGTGCCCGCGGTGTGGGAGTGCCGCTGCGGCGCCGAGGCCAAGCTCCAGGGTGGCGGCCCGCAGCCGGAGTCCAAGCCCGTCAAGCCGCAGCGCACCCACTGGGACATGCTGCTCGAGCGGCGCTCCATCCCCGAGCTCGAGGAGCTCCTCGAGGAGCGGCTCACGCTGCT
>NZ_LMSE01000002.1:1149142-1149246 GCF_001428065.1 Nostocoides sp. Soil756 | reverse complement strand
GCGCGAGTCCCGCGGCGAGAAGGTCAAGAAGAAGACCGCCTGACGCTTGCGCACCACGACGACGCGCCGGTCACCCTTCGGGGCCGGCGCGTCGTCGTGTCAGT
>NZ_LMSE01000002.1:1141760-1149134 GCF_001428065.1 Nostocoides sp. Soil756 | reverse complement strand
CGACGACCTCGCCCTGGACGACCTCGGGAGGGCCGTCCGGGCCTGCACCGGTGCCCCCACCCGGCCAGCGCCCGAACGAGCCCAGCAGGCGCCGGGCGACCAGGGCCTCGAGCCAGCGCCGGGTCAGCGGCCGGGTGGCCGGGAGGATGAGGAACAGCCCGACGGCGTCGGTGACGAACCCCGGGGCCAGGAGCAGCGTGCCGCCGACCAGCACCAGGGCGGCGTCGGCCAGCTGGCGGCTCGGCATCCGGCCGCTGCGCAGGGCGTCGCGCAGCGCCGACCAGGTGCGCGCACCTTCGCGCCGGACGATCCACGCACCGAGCAGCGACTCCAGGAGCAGCAGCAGGAACGTCGGCCATCCCCCGATGGCTCGCCCGACGGCGATGATGACGAGGACCTCCAGCAGCGGCACCACCAGCAGCGCGACGAAGACCCAGCGCAGCACCCGGCCGCGCCGCTCGCGTCCCCCCGACGGGGCCGAGCCCGGGTGGCTCACAGGTCCTGCCAGTGTTCCGGGCGCTCGAGGACCCCGCGCAGCTGGCGGGCCCGGTGCCGGACCCCCCAGCCGGTGATGCGGCGCAGCGACTCCACGACGATGTCGCCGCTCATCTTGGAGTCGCCGACCTCACGCTCGACGAAGGTGATGGGGACCTCGACCACCCGCAGCCCGGTGCGCACGGCCCGCCAGGTGAGGTCGGCCTGGAAGCAGTAGCCCTGCGACGCGACGTCCTCGAGGCCCATGGCGCGCAGCGCGTCGGCGCGGTAGACGCGGAACCCCGCGGTGGCGTCGTTGACGGGCATCCCGAGCAACATCTTGACGTAGACGTTGCCGCCCACCGACAGGGCCTTGCGATGCACCGGCCAGTTCACGACCCGGCCCCCGCGGACCCAGCGCGAGCCGATGACCACGTCGGCGTCACCGGCGGCCGCGATCAGCGCCGGCAGGTCCTCGGGGCGGTGCGAGCCATCGGCATCCATCTCGACGAGCGCGTCGTACCCGGCGTCGAGCGCCCAGCGGAAGCCCGCGAGGTACGCGGCGCCGAGCCCCTCCTTGCCGGCTCGGTGGATGACGTGCACGCGCGGGTCCTCGGCGGCGAGGGCATCAGCCACCTCGCCCGTGCCGTCGGGTGAGGCGTCGTCGAGGACGACGATCTCGGCGTCCGGCACGTGGCGGCGGACCCCGTGCACCGCTGCGGGCAGCGTGTCGTGCTCGTTGTACGTGGGGATGAGTACGGCGACGCGCGTCAGGGGCGGTCGGGTGGTGTCAGGCAACGTCGTGGTCCTCGGTGGCTCGAAGCTCTCGCGTCACCCTAACGCGGCGGCCGGCACGCGCCCCAGTCAGGACGAGGAGCAGCAGCGCCACCCCCGCCACGATCTGCGGGATCTCCCCCAGCCGGTCCGAGGGGGTCTGCTCGGAGCGCAGCACGGGACGCCCCACCCGCTGGTCGGCGGTGAACAGCCCGGTCTTCTCGCTCACGCTGCCGTCCGGGGCCACGAACCCCGAGACGCCCACCGTGGAGACGTGGACGACACTGCGACCGTGCTCGACCGCCCGCAGCCGGGAGATGGCGAACTGCTGCTCGGACTCGGCGGTGTAGCCGAAGGTCGCGTTGTTGGTCTGGACCACGATCAGCGAGTCCGTCGAGCCGGCGGCGGCCACGCTGTCGCGCATCAGGCCGTCGTAGGCCACCTCGAAGCAGATGGTCGGCAGGGCTACGTACGCGCCGTCGGGCGCGGGCACCCGGAAGACCCCGATGGTCGTGCCGGCCACGAAGTTGCCCGCGAGGTCGGCGGCCGGGGAGAACATCCGGAAGAACTCGCGGTGCGGGATGTACTCGGCGAACGGCACCGGGTGCAGCTTGGTGTAGCGCTGCGGGTCGATGTCGTTGGGGCCGGTGTAGAAGAGAGAGACGTTGGAGTTCGCCCCCACGGGCTCGGCCAGCACGGCGCCGACCATGATCGGCACGTCGACGGCCTCGAGGGCGCGACGGATCTGGAGGGCGGCGTCGGGGTTGCGCAGCGGGTCGATGTCGGAGGCGTTCTCGGGCCAGACGACGAGGGTGAGGTCGTCGGGCGCCGTCTGCGCCAGGCGCTCGGTGCCCGCGACGTGGTTGTCGAGCACCGCACGCCGTTGCGAGTTGAAGTCGAGCCCGGCGCTGGGCACGTTGCCCTGCACGAACCCCACGGCCTCGGTGCGCCCGTCGGTCGGGAGGTGGATGGCCAGGGGCGCGAACAGCACGGCGCCCGCCAGCAGCAGGGCCACCGGGGCGAGGAGCCGGGGGCCCCTCGCCAGGGAGGTGACCGCGGCCAGGAGCAGCATCCCCACCAGGGCCACCGCGAACGTGACGCCCGGCGCGCCGAGCCACCGGGCCACGGGCAGCAACGGGCTGTCGGCCTGGCTGAAGGCGAGCCGGGCCCAGGGGAACCCGCCGTAGGGCGTGGTGGAGCGGGCCCACTCCTGGGCGACCCAGCCGAGCGGGATGAGGGCGTAGGCGGCGCCTCGGTGCCCCGCCGCCGCCAGCCGGCGTCCGGCGAAGCCCGTCACGGCGCCCTGGAGGCCGATGTAGAGCGCCTCGAGCACGGCCAGCGCGGACCACGGCACCAGGCCCACGTACACGCCCGACCACGACAGGGTGGGGACGAAGAAGGCCAGCCCGCCCACGAGCCCGAGCAGGAACCCCTGGGGGCCGCCGGCCCGCAGGGTGACGGCGCCCAGCAGGGCGACGCCGACGGGCGCCAGCCACCACAGGTCGTGGGTGGGGAAGGCGAGCCAGAGGCAGAGCCCCGCGGCCACCGCCGTCAGCAGGCGGAGCGGGAACCGGAGCGCGGGGGGCACGCGCTCACGGTAGGTCACTCGGCTGGAGGCACGACCACGACCCCACGGGCGGTGGTGGCGACCAGGGGCGGGTCGAGGACGTCGGCCGCCGACTCCCCCCGCTCGGGCGCCCCGCGACCCACGACGCGCACCTCGAAGGCCATCTCGCGCGAACGGGTCCCGACCCGGACGATGCGCGCCTCGATCTCGATGACGTCGCCGGCCCGCACCGGCGCGACGAACTGGACGTCGGAGTAGGACGCGAAGAGCCCCTCGTCGCCGTCGGTGCGGATGCACAGCTCGGTGGCGACGTCGCCGAAGGCCGCGAGGCTGTAGGCGCCGTCGACGAGGTTGCCGGCGTAGTGGGCGTGGCTGTAGGGCACGTACCGGCGGTGGGTGACGGTGGTGCCGACCTCGGCGCGGGTCATCGCTGCTCTCCTCGGGGGTCGGGGCTGGTGCGGGAGGCCACGAGCTCGTGGACCAGGTAGGACGCGACCTCGCCGGGGGTGGTGCCGCGCCCGAAGACCCGGTCGACCCCGAGCGCCTGGGCGGAGCCCTCCTCGAAGCGCGGGCCCCCGACGACCAGCAGCGGCACCTGCCCGGCCGGGAAGGCCTCGCGGAAGGCGGCCGACATCGCGGTGGTGTTGTGGATGTGGGCGTCCTTCTGGGTGACGACCTGCGAGACCAGGACGGCGTCGGCCCCGACCTCGCGGGCGCTGGCGACCAGCTCGGGGACCAGGACCTGGGCGCCGAGGTTGACCACCTTGAGCTCGCGGTAGTACTCCAGGCCCTTCTCGCCGGCGAAGCCCTTGATGTTGAGGATGGCGTCGATGCCGACGGTGTGGGCGTCGGTGCCGATGCACGCGCCCACGACGACGAGCTTGCGCTTGAGGTGGGTGCGGACGGCCTGGTTGACCTCGGCCGAGGTCAGCAGCGGGAACTCGCGCTCCACGACGTGGACCTCGCGCAGGTCGACCAGGTGGGTGACCGAGCCGTAGACGACGAAGAACGTGAAGTCGGGGCCCATCGGCTTGGCGTGCACGAGCAGCGCCGGACTCATCCCCATCTTCGCGGCCAGCTGGAGGGCGGCGCCCTCGGCCCGCTTGTCGTGCGGCAGCGGCAGGGTGAAGGAGACCTGCACCATCCCGTCGCCGGTGGTGTCGCCGTAGGGCCGCACCAGCGGGCCGCGCTCGGTGTCGCTCATCGGGTGGCCCCTTCCTCGAGGAGGGTGGTGGCGGGGTTGTCGTAGCCGTCGGCCTTGACCACCACGCCGTCGAGCCCCTTGCCCTTGGTGGGCGGGCGCTTCATGGCGCCGAAGGTGCCGTCGGCGATGGCGGCCAACAGCGGCTGCGGGTGGGCGGTGCCGCGGGTCGAAGTGTCCGAGACGATCTCGTCGAGCAGCTCGACGGCCTCCGAGAGCACCTGGCGGGCCCGGGTCTGGATGAAGCCGTCGCGCGGCGGGTGGAAGTCCTCGGTGAGGCCGCCCGCGGCATCCATCACGTAACGGACGTTCTGCAGGGCCAGGTCGCGGTCCGAGAGCCAGGGAGTGACGACCGCCTCGGTCATCATCCCGACCAGCAGGATGCCCTGCCCGGTCATCGCGCCGACGAGGTTGAAGAACCCGTCGAGGAGGTAGCCGCGGAAGACGTCACCGGTCATGTGCTTGGTCGGCGGCATCCACTTCAGGGGCGCGTCGGGGAAGAGCTGGCGCGCCAGGAGGGCATGGGCGAGCTCCATCCGGAAGCTGTCGGGCAGGTCGGGGTTGATCTCGAAGGCGTGCCCGAGGCCGAGCTGCCAGTCCTCGAGGCCGGCCTCCTTGGCGAAGTACTCGTTGAGGAGCTGGCTGACGGTGACGGTGTTGGCGGACTCGACGGCGTCGGCGGTGGTGAGGTAGTTGTCCTCGCCGGTGTTGATGATGATGCCGGCGCGCGCGTGGACCTGGCGGCTGAAGCGTTGGTCGACGAAGGTGCGGATGGGGTTGATGTCCCGGAAGAGGATCCCGTACATCGAGTCGTTGAGCATCATGTCGAGGCGCTCGAGCCCGGCCAGGGCGGCGATCTCGGGCATGCACAGGCCGCTCGCGTAGTTGGTCAGGCGCACGTAGCGGCCGAGCTCCTTGCTCGTCTCGTCGAGCGCGGCCCGCATCAGTCGGAAGTTCTCCTGGGTCGCGTAGGTGCCGGCATAGCCCTCGCGGGTCGCGCCCTCGGGGACGAAGTCGAGCAGGCTCTGGCCGGTGGAGCGGATGACCGCGATGACGTCGGCGCCCTCGCGCGCGGCCGCCTGCGCCTGCGGGATGTCCTCGTGGATGTCACCGGTCGCGACGATGAGGTAGATCCAGGGGGTGCGCGGGGCGTCGCCGATCTTCGCGACCATCCGCTCGCGGGTACGGCGCTGGGCGTCGACGGCGCGGATGCCCTTCGCAACGGCGCTGCGGGCGGCCTTGCGGCTGCCGGTGAGGTCGCGGCCCTCGGGGAGACGGAACTGCACTCCCCCGCTGCTGGCCTTCTGCGCGAGGGTCAGGAGGTCGGGGGCCTCGCCGCGGCGCAGGGCGTCCCAGACCGGCGTGGTGACGCCGTGCTCGAGCCCGGGGCCGGAGCGCACGGCGTCGACGAGGTGGTTGACCCACGGCGTGCCCTCGTGGTCGGCGCCGCTGAGGCCGGCCAGGCGCAGGGTGGCGCGCTCGACGGAGACGGTGGTGTGCGCCTTCGCGAGGTCGACGACGGGCTTGCCGGCGGTGCGGGCGAGCCGTCGGGCGCGCCGGACGACGGCGGGGTCGAGGTCGAGGAGGGCGGGGCGGCGCGTAGACACGGCGCCAATCTAGCAACGGAGCCGCAGGACTTGCAGTATCCGGCAGGTGTGGCCGGAGATCCTCTGCCAGCGAGGTGCCGGCGGGGCGTCGGATGGCCTGGCGGCCCGCCATCCGGTCGCTCGTCGCGGTGGCACACGGTTGGATAGGCGCGTGACCCCATCGCCCGACGCCCGTGCCGCCACCCCTGCCCCCTCCCCCGTCACCTGGCCGCGGCGGGTCGGCGACCTGGTCCTGCGGCCGCCCGTGGAGTCGGACGTCGACGGGGTCCTGCGGTGGCGCCGCCGACCGGCGGTGACCCGCTGGCTGCTGCGGACCGAGGTCGACGAAGAGGCCATGCGGACCCGGCTGCGTGGTGAGCGCGACCCCGACGACCACTCGTGCGTCGTGCTGCTCGACGGTGAGGCGGTGGGGATGGGCTACCTCGAGGTCGCGGACGGGATGGGCCAGGACGGCGGGAGTGCGCACCGCAAGGCGGAGGGCCGGCTGGGGTGGAACCTGTCACCCGAGGTCTGGGGCCGCGGCTACGGCACCGCGGTCGCGCGCGAGCTGCTCGCGGTGGCGTTCGGCGAGCTGGGGTTGCACCGGGTGACGGCCGGCTGCTTCGCCGACAACATCGCGTCGTGGAAGCTCATGGAGAAGGTCGGCATGCGGCGCGAGCAGCACGGCGTGCAGGACTCGTGGCACGCCGAGCTGGGGTGGGTCGACGGGTATACGTACGCGATGCTGCGTTCGGAGTGGGAGGCGCGGCGGAGTGGTCCGGAGGCGGGTCCGGCGGCCTCACAGGGGGCGCCTGGCGGGGTGTGAGGCGTCGTTCCGGGGCGCCGTGAGCGGAGGTCGCCGCGGTGTGGCCCTTGGTGCGAATGTGGTTCTGCTGTAGGCGAACAACTGGGGATGGATGCTTGCTATCGTACGCCTGTTCGGGTAGTGTTTGTCCATGGACAGGGGGCAGCTCAGCAGCCGTATCGCGGCCGCGCGGGCGGAGGTCACGGCGTTGGGGCGTGCGCTGGCTGAGCACGGTCGGAGCCTGGATGCCGGTGAGTGTTACGAGCTGGCCGGTGAGTTCCAGGGGGTGGTGAACGCCGCCGAGGGCGCCCAGGGTGTCGCCGCGGCGTGGGGGGCTCGGGTCGAGGTGCGGCTCTCCGGTGACGGTCCCGTCGAGCGCACTCACCCGCTCGGGTATGTCGACCAGATGGCGGCCGGCCTCGTCGCCCTGGAGGCGGGTCTGACCGAGGGGCTGGCGGGGCGGAAGGTGCACCTCGGCGCCGCGTTGGGTGAGCGGTTCCCGTTGGTGCGTGAACTGGTCCTCGCGGGGGATGTGCCGGCGGCGACCGCGCACAAGGTGGTCGACGCCTGTGCGGGGCTGGACGCCCAGGCGTGCACTCGGGTGGATGCCGAGGTGTCGGGCCGGTTGACCGACCTGGACCCGGCCCAGGTCACCGCCCATGTGCGCCGGGTCGCGACCCGGGTCGCGGCCGACCAGGTCGCCGCGCAGGTCGCGAGGACCCGCCGCACCCGCACCGTCGAAGTGAGGCCTGGGCCGGACGGCCTGACCGACGTGTACGCCCTGCTCCCGACCGCGACGGTCGCGGCGGCGTGGGCGGCGACGGAGCAGCTCGCCGGGGAGTACCGGCAGGTGGACGACACCCTCACCCTGTCCGAAGCCCGGGCGGATGCGTTCGGGGACCTGCTCCTGCGGAACGTGACGGTGTCGGCGCAGGTGACCCTCGGGGTGCCGGTGGTCACCGACCGT
>NZ_LMSE01000002.1:1141605-1141699 GCF_001428065.1 Nostocoides sp. Soil756 | reverse complement strand
CTTCGCCGACCTGCCCCCGGAAGCCCAGCGCCTGTTCCAGACCACCACGACGAGGCTCGACCCCGACCTCACCCCGGTACCCATGGCCCAAGTG
>NZ_LMSE01000002.1:1141372-1141574 GCF_001428065.1 Nostocoides sp. Soil756 | reverse complement strand
CGCCGCCACCGTCGCCAACCTCCTCAAGGTCCTCCCGATGGACGTGGCCCGGGCGGTACTGGACGCCGAGACCGGCACCCTGGCCTCCCTGACCACCAGCGCCTACCGACCACCCAAAACCATGCGCGACTTCGTCACCACCAGGGACGGGACCTGCCGCATGTGGGGCTGCACCAGACGGGCTGAGTACACCGACCTCGAC
>NZ_LMSE01000002.1:1017603-1141361 GCF_001428065.1 Nostocoides sp. Soil756 | reverse complement strand
GCACCCTCACCTGGACCAGCCCCACCGGCAAACGCCGCGTCACCGAACCCACCCACCGCATCCTGCCGACGCCGGATCGGTCTCCGCTCGCCGCCGAGGCGACCCCTCCCCCGTTCTGACCGGCAGCACCCAGGCCGGTTTGCCGGCCTCGGTGCCCTGTCACCTGCACACCACGTGATCGCGACAGGTAGAGGGACTGCTGGGGTCAGGCTCGGCTGTCGAAAAGGGTCACGCCGTCGCGGACGGTGAGCAGGCACTCGGGTAGCGGCAGGCCGCCGCCGAGGCGGGGCAGGCCGGCGGGCCCGAGCTCGGCCACCGACCACGCGGCGAACGAGGCCGGCGCGCCGACGCGCAGCACTCCCCCGCCCTCGACGCCGGCCAGGCCCCAGCCGCCGGCGGTGTGCGACGCGAGAGCCGTCGCCGGGTCGAGTCGCTGGGACTCGTCGCGGTGCTCGACGGCGGCGCGCACGCCGGCCCACGGGGCGAACGGCGTCACGGGTGAGTCGGACCCCATCCCGAGACGCACCCCGGCCTCGGCGAAGGAGCGCAGCGGGTTGGTCGCCACCCCCCGGTCGGCGCCGAGCCGCTCGGCGTACATCCCCTCGCGGCCGCCCCAGTAGGCGTCGAAGGCGGGCTGCACGCTGGCGCCGATGCCGAGCCGCGCCATGGTGGCGATGCCGGCGTCGTCGATCATCTCGGCGTGCTCGAGCCGCGGCCGTGACGCCCGCACCGCGGCATCCCCCACCAGCTCGGCGGCCCGCACGAAACCCTCGAGGACCAGGTCCATCCCGGCGTCCCCGATGACGTGGAAACCGCTGGTCACCCCCGCGGCGGCACAGGCCGCCACGTGGTCGCGCACCCCGGCGACGTCGCGGTAGGCCGTGCCACGGACCCCCGGGGCGTCGGCGAAGTCGTCGCGCAGCAGGCAGGTGTGCGAGCCGATCGAGCCGTCGATGTTGAGGTCGCCGGCCAGGCCGTGGGCGCCGTGCAGCGCCATCAACGCCCGTGCCTGCTCGGGCTCGGTCACCGCCTCGGCCCAGTACCCGATGACGCCCGGCAGGTCGCCGCGCCGCCCCACGTCGAGGACGTCGGCGAAGTCCTCGGCCGAGGTCAGCAGCGGCCCCCCGCACTCGTGCACCGAGACGATGCCGGCCGCGGCAGCGGCGCGCAGCGCCGTCTCGATGTCGTCGCGCCGATCGGCCGGCGTGCGCGCGGAGTCGAAGGCGGCTCGGGCCGCGTTCTTGGCGTCGCGCACGAGGAACCCGGACGAGCTCCACCCGTCCAGCCCGGCCGCCCCCGACGCCGCGGCCAGAGCCGACGACACCACGGCCGAGTGCCCGTCGATCCGCGAGGCGTAGACGACGCCGCCCGCGCTGGCCCGGTCGAGCTCCCGTGCCGTCATGGCTCGCTCGCGGGTCCAGTCCTGCTCCTGCCAGCCGTGGGCGAAGACCGGCCGGCCCCGGGACGCCCGCACGGCGGCCGCGATGAGGTCGAGCGCCTCGGTCACCGTGCGCGTGCCGGCGAGGTCGACCCCGCGCCTCCCGAGGCCGGTGTGGGACACGTGCGCGTGGGCGTCGACGAACCCGGGCAGCACCAGCGCCCCGCCCAGGTCGTGCACCACGTCGACCGCGTCGGCGTGCCGGTCGGCCCCGTCCTCGTCGCCCATCCACGCGACCCGCCCGTCGTCGCCGACGACCAGGGCGGTGGCCGCCGGGTGCTCAGGGGTCGAGAGGCGTCCACGGCGGAAGAGGGTCGTCGGCACGGCGCCACTCTAGGTCCGCGACGGCAGCGGGACGGGGTGGGGCTCAGCCCTCCGTCAGACGCGCCTCGAACAGACCGCGCACCGCGTCGTCGCTACGCAGCAGCTCGAGCGCGTACTCGGCGTGCCCCGGCACGTAGCCGTTGCCCACGAGCATCCGGACGTCGGCCGCCAGCCCCTCGGCCCCGAGTGCCGCCGCGGCGAAGTTGGTGGCCATCGAGAAGTAGATGATGGTGCCGCCCTGGGCCGTCGCCAGCACCGCGGGCTGCTCACATCCGGGCACGTCGACGCAGACGACGGTGACGTCGGCCGGCCCCCCGGCCGCGGCCACCGCCTCCGAGAGCCCGAGCGGCGAACGGGCGTCGGCGATGACGACCTCGTCGGCCAACCCGGTGGGGCGTAGCACGTCCGCCTCCGCCTCGAACGGCACGACGCCGATGCGCCGCCCCGCCCCCGACGCCCGCGCGGCCGCCAGCGACAGCGACCCCGACTTCCCGGCCGCCCCGAGGACCGCCACCGTGGGTGCGCTCCCCCGCGCCAGGTGCTCGCGCACCACGCGGCTGACCAGCGCCGGCGCGCCGCACACGTCCATGACCATCAGCGACAGGTCGGCCGACAGGTCCTCCGGGAGCTTCGCGGCGATCGAGCGCCCGAAGAGGACGGCCGTCCCCTCGGCCGGCACCCGCTCGGAGCGCCCGTCCCACCGGGCCAGGCCGTCGGTGATGACCAGCGGCGTCAGCGACAGCGACACCAGCGTGGCCACCCGATCCCCCACGGCCAGCCCCAGCGGCGACTCCGGGCCGACCTCGGCCACGGTGCCCACGAGCATCCCGCCCGAGCCGGTGACCGGGTTCTGCATCTTGCCCCGCTCGGCCACGATGGCGAGGACCTCGGCCCGCACCGAGGCGCCGTCGCCGGCGTGCTTCTCGGACAGCTGCCGGAACGACGCGGCATCCAGGTTCAGGGTCTCGACGTCGATGCGGACCTCGTCGGGCCACAGCTCCGGCCCGGCGTCGAGGACCCGCGCGGCCTGCGGCAGCGAGGCCCCCGCCGGGTCGAGCACGCGGTGCAGGCCGACGGCCGAGCTGGGGGTCGTTCGCACAAGATTCTCCTTGCTGGGTGACACCCTGCCGCACTTCTTACGGCGCGCCGGTGCCGGAGACGTCATCCGTCCCGTATCCTGCCACGCATGGCGCCGAGCATCGAGCAGCCCTATGCCTACCGGCGGCGGGACCTCATCGAACCCGACTGGACCCGACTCCCCGGCTGGCGTGACGTCACGTCGGCCGACTGGGAGAGCGCGCAGTGGCAGCGGGCCCACTGCGTGAAGAACGTCGCGCAGCTGCGCGCCCTGATGGGCGACCTGCTCGATCAGCGCTTCTACGCCGACCTCGAGCGCGACCAGGCCGAGCGCGCGACCATGTCGATGCTCGTCCCGCCGCAGATGCTCAACACGATGGTCCCCGCCACCTCCGAGCCGATGCCCGCCGCGGGCGCCGCGTTCACCGAGGCGTTCTACGCCGACCCCGTGCGCAGCTACATGCTCCCGGTGTTCTCCGACCGCCGCACCGACTGGTCGAGCCACCCCTTCGCCACCCGTGACAGCCTGCACGAGCACGACATGTGGGCCGTCGAGGGCCTCACCCACCGCTACCCCACCAAGGTCCTGGCCGAGATGCTGCCGACCTGCCCCCAGTACTGCGGTCACTGCACCCGGATGGACCTGGTCGGCAACTCCACCCCGCAGTTCACCAAGCTCAAGCTGGCCGGCAAGCCGGTCGACCGGTACGCCGCGATGCTCGACTACCTTCGGCGCACCCCCGGCGTCCGCGACGTCGTGGTCTCCGGCGGCGATGTCGCGAACATGCCGTGGCGCAACCTCGAGGGCTTCCTCGACAAGCTCCTCGACGTCGAGAACATCCGCGACATCCGCCTCGCCACCAAGGCGCTCATGGGCCTGCCGCAGCACTGGCTGCAGCCCGACGTCGTCGAGGGCGTCGGCCGGGTAGCGGCCAAGGCCCGCTCGCGCGGGGTCTCGCTGGCCATCCACACCCACGTCAACAACGCCGAGTCCGTCACGCCGCTGGTGGCGCAGGCGGCTCGCACCATGCTCGAGGCCGGGGTCCGCGACGTGCGCAACCAGGGCGTCCTGATGCGGGGTGTCAACGACAGCTCCGAGCAGCTCCTCGACCTGTGCTTCGCGCTCCAGGACGAGGCCTCCATCACGCCGTACTACTTCTACATGTGCGACATGATCCCGTTCTCCGAGCACTGGCGGCTCTCGCTCGCCGAGGCCCAGCACCTGCAGCACGCGATCATGGGCTACCTGCCCGGCTTCGCCACCCCGCGCATCGTGTGCGACGTGCCGTTCGTCGGCAAGCGCTGGGTGCACCAGGTCGACAGCTACGACACCGAGAAGGGGATGTCGTTCTGGCGCAAGAACTACCGCACCTCCATCGAGGGTGACGACGCCGAGGCCCTGTCGCGCGAGTACGTCTACTACGACCCGATCTACACCCTGCCCGAGGCCGGCCAGCAGTGGTGGCGCGAGAACCACGACCTCGGCGCCGTGCACGAGGCCGCCCTCGTCGGGGCCGGGGCCAGCCGCGCCGCGTCGGTGGCCGACCTGGGCTGAGCCGGTTGCGGCCTACGATGCTCGGATGCCGCGCCGTGACTCCTCCGGGACGCCCGCCGTGGTCGCGCTGACCGCGGCGGGCGTCGCGTTCACCCAGCACGCGTACGGGCACGACCCGGCAGCCCCGTCCTACGGGCTCGAGGCGGCCGCGGTGCTCGGGCTGCCACCCGAGCAGGTCTTCAAGACCCTCGTCGTCGACACCGGCGCCGGCCTGGCCGTGGGCGTCGTCCCGGTGGCGGGGCAGCTCGACCTCAAGGCCATGGCTGCCGCGCTCGGCGTCAAACGCGTCTCCCTGGCCGCCCCCGCCGCCGCTGAACGATCCTCGGGCTATGTCGTCGGCGGCATCTCGCCGGTCGGCCAGAAGCGGGCGCTGCCCACCGTGGTCGACGAGAGTGCTGAGCTCTACGACGTCGTGTACGTCTCGGGCGGGCGTCGGGGGCTCGACCTCGGCCTCTCCCCCGCCGACCTCGTGCGCGTCACCGGCGCCGCCGTGGCCGACATCGGCCGCTAGTCGGCGGCAGTGGCACGCTTCGGGCGGGCGCGCACGTGCATCCGCTCGCCCTGGGGGCCCATGATGCTCAGCACCTCGGTCGGGTGGTCGTCGGCGCAACCGAACCAGTGCGGGGTGCGGGTGTCGAACTCGGCCACCTCGCCGACGGTGAGGACGACGTCGTGCTCGCCGAGGACCAGGCGCAGCCGCCCGTCGAGCACGTAGATCCAGTCGTAGCCCTCGTGGCTGCGCGGGTCGGGCCGGCGGCCGTCGGGGCGCAGGACCATCTTGAACGCGCGCGGCCCTCCCACCCGCTTCGTCAACGGGATGACGCTGGCGTACGGATGCTCGGTCGGGCGCAGGTGCACCCGGGGGTCGCCGGTCTCCGGGGCGTCGACGAGCTCGTCGAGGGTGACGCGGTAGGTGCGGGCCAGCGGCACCAGCAGCTCGAGGGTGGCCCGGCGCGACCCGGACTCCAGCCGCGACAGCGTGCTCACCGAGATCCCCGTGTCGGCCGACACCTCGGCCAGGGTGAGCCGGCGGCGGCCGCGTAGGTCACGGAGCCGGACACCGACGACGGCCGGGTCGAGGTTTGCCATACCGGCAACGTATCTTGCTCGTCCGGTTCGCGGTACCGCACGCTGGCGGCATGAGCGCCTCCCTCCAGTCCCCCGCCCGCACCGAGGTCGACGTGGTCGTCGTCGGCGGTGGGCCTGCCGGCCTGTCCGCCGCCACCGTCCTGGCCCGCTCCCGCCGGGACGTGGTGGTCCTCGACACCGGTCAGCCGCGCAACGCGCCAGCCGACGGGGTGCACGCTTTCCTCGGCCACGACGCGGTGCCGCCCCAGGAACTGCTGGCCCGGGGCCGCACCGAGCTCGGGGGCTACGGCGGCGGGGTCGTCGAGGTCGAAGCGGTCGGCGCCGTCGCCCACCCGGACCGGGTCGAGGTGCGCGGTGCCGACGGCAGCACCTGGGTCGGGCGCCACGTCGTGGTGACGACGGGCGCGGTCGACCGGCTCCCCGACGTGCCCGGCCTGCGCGAGCAGTGGGGCCGCGGCGTCATCCACTGCCCCTACTGCCACGGGTGGGAGGTGCGCGACCGCCACGTCGTCATCCTCGCCACCGGCGCCGCCGCGGTGCACCAGGCCGGGCTGTTCGGACAGCTCACCGACCGCCTCACCGTGCTCGTGCACGACCCGTCGGCCCTCGACGCCGCCGCGCGCGAGCGGCTGGGGCGCCTCGGGGTGGAGGTCGTCGACGGTCCCGCGACGGGCCTGGTCGAGTGCGAGGGCGTCCTGCACGGCGTCGAGACCCCGAGCGGCGTCCTCCGGGCCGAGGCCGTCGTCGTCGCATCCGTCGTGGAGGCCCGCTCGCAGGTGCTCGAGGACCTCGGGGTCGAGGTCGTCGACCTCGAGGTGTTCGGGGGCCTGGCCGCGCGCCACGTGCAGGTCGACCCGATGGGGCGTACGAGCGTCCCGCGGGTCTGGGCCGCCGGCAACGTGGCCGAGCCGATGGCCCAGGTCGTGATGGTGGCCGCCTCCGGCACCCGGGTCGGCGCCGTCGTCAACGCCGAGCTGGTGGCCGAGGACCAGGAGCGCCGGCTGGCCGGCTGAGCGCTCGGCTCACTCCCACGGGGTCGAGAGCACCACCGTGGTCCGCGTCGACACGTGGGCGGCCCCACGGATCCGTGCGATGAGCTCCTCGAGATCGGTGGGCGTGGCGACCCGGACCTTGAGGATGTAGTTCTCGTCGCCCGCCACAGAGTGGCACTCCTCGATCTGCGGGATGTCGCGCAGGTGCTGCGGGATGTCGTCGGGCGCGGCCGGGTCGAGCGGCGTCACCGACATGAACGCCGTCAGCTGGCGACCGAGCGCGGGGTGGTCGACCTTGGCGGTGTAGCCCTTGACCACACCGCGCTCCTCGAGCCGCCGCACTCGCTGGTGCACGGCCGAGGTCGACATCCCCAGAGCCTTTCCCAGGTCGGTGTAGCTGATCCGCCCGTCCTGGGTGAGCAGGTCGACGATCCGCCGGTCAAGATCTTCCACGAGGGTCAGCGTAATGCCGGGGCCGCTCGGGCGTCGGGACCTCTCGGCAGGCCCATCGTCGTCGCCGGGCTCCCCTAGGCTCGCCCCATGCCGCTGGACCCCCACCGCCCCGAGAAGCTGCTCCTGCTCGACTCCGCGTCGCTGTACTTCCGGGCCTTCTACGGGGTGCCCGACCAGCGCAAGGACGAGTCCGAGACGCCCACCAACGCCCTGCGCGGCTTCCTCGACATGATCGCCACGCTGGTCACGGCCCACCGGCCCACCCACCTCGTGGCGTGCTGGGACGACGACTGGCGCCCGCAGTGGCGCGTCGACCTCGTGCCGACCTACAAGACCCACCGGCTCACCGACGGCTCCGCCACCGCCGAGGAGAGCCCGGACGACCTCACCCCGCAGGTACCCCTCATCCGCGAGGCGCTCGCCGCGGTCGGTATCACCCGGCTCGGCGTGGCGCACCACGAGGCCGACGACGTCATCGGCACCTTCGTGGCGCGCAACCGGGGTGTGCGGGCGGTGGACGTGGTCACCGGCGACCGCGACCTGCTGCAGCTGGTCGACGACGCCCACGGCATCCGGGTGCTCTACACCGGCAAGGGCGGGGTGCGCGACCCCGACGTCGTGACCCAGGCGTTCCTGCGCGAGAAGTACGGCGTCGACACCGGCGCCGCGTACCTCGACATGTCGGTGCTGCGCGGCGACACCAGCGACGGGCTGCCCGGGGTCAAGGGCATCGGTGACAAGACCGCCGCCGCCCTCATCGCCCAGTACGGCTCTCTCGCAGCGCTGCGCGCGGCCGTCGACGCCGGCGACCCCGCCATCAAGGGGGCCCGGCGCACCAACCTGGAGGCCGCCACCGCCTACCTCGACGTCGCCCCCACCGTCGTGCGGGTGGTCCCGGACGCCCCCCTGCCGGACGTCGACCCCGTCCTGCCCACCGAGGTCGCCGACCGCCTCGCCCTCGACGAGCTGGCCGCGCGGCACGGCATCGAGAACCCCGTGGGCCGGCTGCTCACGGCCCTCGGTCTGGCCTGACGCCCTTCGCCCCGCGCTCCCCCACCGGCCGGGTCCAGCGCATCCGGAAGGCCGTGGGCACGAACCCGGTCGCCGGGTCCGCCTCCCGCCGGAACGCGCTCGGGGAGGTGCCGACGACGTCGCGGAAGGTGCGGCTGAACGTGCCGAGGCTCGAGAACCCCACCGCCATGCAGATGTCGGTCACCGGGGTGTCGGTGGTGCGCAGCAGCGTCATGGCCCGCTCGATCCGGCGGCGCTGGAGGTAGCGGTGCGGCGTCTCGCCGAACGTGGCCCGGAACTCGCGGATGAAGTGCGAGCGGGCCATCAGCGCCACCGCGGCCAGGGCGTCGACGTCGAGGGGGTCGGTGGAGCGGCGGTCGACGAGGTCACGGGCGCGCAGCAGGCGCCGGTTTCGGTCCTCCTCGGCGGCGCTCACGGACAGCACCGTACGGGCTCGGGCCGACGCCGCACTTTCGGAGAAGCAGCCCAGCTCCCCGGGCCCTAGCGTCGTCCCCGACGCCACCACCGGAAGGAACACCATGCTGAAGCGCAACAACATCTCGTCGATCTTCGTCCTCGACCAGGACGAGGCCCTGACGTTCTACACCGAGGTCCTGGGCCTGGAGATCGACACCGACATGGACTTCGGCCCCATGCGCTGGCTCACCGTGCGGGTGCCCGGCGACCCCAAGGCAATCCTGCTCGAGAAGCCCGGCGCGCCCGCCCACGACGAGACGACGGCCGACCAGATCCGCTCGCTCGTCACGAAGGGTGCAGGCGGTGGATGGCTGGCCTTCACCACCGACGACCTCGACGAGATGTACGCCCGCGTCACCGCGGCCGGCGTGGACGTCACGCAGGAGATCGTCGAGCAGCCCTACGGCCGCGACTTCGCCATCCGCGACCCGTTCGGCAACCAGATCCGCATCGGCGACATCCGCGAGTGAGCGCCGGTCAGTCGAGTCGGTCGGCGGCGACCACGCCACGCAGGACCGCATCGACCGCCTTGCGGGCCGTACGCCGTAGCTCGGGGTCGAGGGCGGCGTGGCCGATCTGGCCCAGCAGGTCGACCAGCTGCTTGCAGCGGCGCACGAAGTCACCGGCGGCCATGTCCTGGCCGCGCAGCACGTCGTCGAGCCGGCCACCCGAGGCCCAGCGGTGCACCATCCAGGCCATGCCACCGTCGGGCATCGAGGTGGTGGGCAGGTCGTGCTCGGTCTCGAGGTCCTGGATGCGCGACCAGAGCCGCTCCATCTCGCGCACCGCCTCGGCCACCTCGTCGTTCGGCATCCGCGGCGAGACGTCGGCCTCCTCGTGCCGCGGCTCGTGCACCAGCGACGACACGGCCGCCGCGAGCCCCGGGGCGTCGAGGCGCTTCCAGACGTCGTGGCGCAAGCACTCGGCGGCCAGCAGGTCCTTCTCGGTGTACAGCCGGCGCAGCCGCTCACCGCGCTCGGTCACGACGGTGCCCCGCTCCTCGACGTAGCCGAGCTCCTCGAGCGCCTCGCAGATACGGTCGAAGGTGCGCGCCACCGTGTTGGTGCGGCCCTCGACCCGGCGCTGCAGCCCGGTGGTCTCGCGCTTCAGCCGCCACCAGCGCTCGGCCCAGCGCGCGTGCTCCTCACGGCGCGGGCAGGCGTGGCAGGGGTGGCTCTGCAGCTGGTGGCGCAGGTGGTCGACCAGCTGGGTGTCGTTCGCCTCGCCGCGGCTCGCCCGGCCCCGCTGCGACGGGGCGTCCTCGATGCCGCGGGGCGTCGCGATCCGCAGTGACGTGGCCAGGTCGCGGCGCGACTTGGGCGACTTGGGGTTGAAGTGCGGCGGGACCTTGACGTGCGCCATCGCCTCGACCGGCTCGGGCACGTCGACCAGGGTGAGCCTCCGGAACTGCTTGTCCTCGGTGACCACGGCCGGCCCCGTGGGTGCGCCGCGGGCGGTGCGCGCGGGCTGAACGACCACGGCCCACCCCGCCCGCCGCCCGGACGGGATGCGGATGACATCGCCGATGCGCAGCTTCTCCATCGAGATCGCGGCCTCGGCGCGCCGGGAGGCCGCGCGCGCTTTGCGGCCGTCCTTCTCGGCGTCGACGAGCTCGCGGCGGATGCGCGCGTACTCGCGGAAGTCGCCGTAGTCGCAGTGCATGGCCTCGGCGTAGCCGTCGAGACCCTCCTCGCTCCTGCGGATCTGGGTGGCGATGCCGACCACGGCGCGGTCGGCCTGGAACTGCGCGAACGACGTCTCCAGCACCTCGCGCGCGGTCTCGCGCCCGACCTGCGCGACCAGGTTGACCGCCATGTTGTAGGTCGGCCGGAAGCTGGAGCGCAGCGGGTACGTGCGGGTCGAGGCCAGCCCGCCGACGGCCATCGGGTCCACCCCGCGCGCCCACTGCACCACCGCATGACCCTCGACGTCGATGCCACGACGCCCGGCGCGCCCGGTGAGCTGGGTGTACTCGGCCGGGGTGATGTCGACGTGGGCCTCGCCGTTGTACTTGACCAGCTTCTCGAGCACGACGGTGCGCGCAGGCATGTTGATGCCGAGCGCGAGGGTCTCGGTGGCGAACACGGCCCGGATGCGGCCGTCGGTGAACAGCTCCTCGACGATCTCGCGGAACAGCGGCAACATCCCCGCGTGGTGGGCAGCGAACCCGCGGCTCAGCCCCTCGGCGAAGTCCCAGTAGCCCAGGACGCCCAGGTCCTCGTCGGCCAGGGACTCGACGCGCTCCTCGACGTGGCGCCGGATGCGCTCACCGTCGCGCTCGGGCACCAGGCGCGTGCCGGCCGCCAGCAGCTGCCCGACCGCGGCCTCGCACCCGACCCGGCTGAAGATGAAGGTGATGGCGGGGAGCAGCCCCTCGCGCTCGAGGTCCTCGATGACCTCGGCCCGGCTCGCTCCCCCGCCCGGGCGGCTGCCCCGGGCGAAACCCCGCCCGCCGGCGCCGCCCCCGGGGCCGCGCGGCGGGGTACGGTCGCGCCGGTTCTTCCCGCCCCGGCCGCCCGCGGGGCCGCCGAGGCGCCGCGCGTCCTCGACGTGCCGTCCGCGCTCCTCGGCGCCCCGGATGGCGTGCAGGAGATCGGGGTTGACGCGGTTGCCCGCGAACAGGTCGAACATCGTGGTGCCGACCATCATGTGCTGGAACAGCGGCACCGGCCGGTGCTCGGAGACGACGACCTCGTGGTCGCCGCGCACCTGCGCCAGCCAGGCGCCGAACTCCTCGGCGTTGCTGACGGTGGCCGAGAGCGAGACCACCTGCACCGACTCGGGCAGGTGGATGATGACCTCCTCCCAGACGGCGCCGCGGAACCGGTCGGCCAGGTAGTGCACCTCGTCCATGACGACGAAGCCGAGCCCGGTGAGGGTCGAGGAGCCCGCGTACATCATGTTGCGCAGGACCTCGGTGGTCATCACGACGACGGGCGCCTCGCCGTTGACCGAGGAGTCGCCGGTGAGCAGGCCGACGTTCTCGGCGCCGTGGGCGCGCACCAGGTCGTGGTACTTCTGGTTCGAGAGGGCCTTGATCGGGGTGGTGTAGAACGCCTTGCGGCCGGTGGCCAGGGCCAGGTGCACCGCGAACTCGCCGACGATGGTCTTGCCCGCCCCGGTGGGCGCCGCGACCAGGACGCCGCGGCCGGCTTCGACCGCCTCGCAGGCCCGCAGCTGGAAGTCGTCGAGCGGGAACTCGAGGCCGGCCGCGAACCGGCCGAGCTCCGAGCGTTCCCGGCGGGTTCGCGCCGCGGCAGCGGCGTACCGCTCGGCGGGACTGGGCATGACCTCAGGCTACGTCAGGGCACCGACTCCACCGCTGCGTCCCCGCACGTGCCGAGGTGTGGCGGGCGCGAGCACGCGGGCTCAGGCGAGCACCGACAGCGCGCCGGGCACGACCTCGAGGTCCAGCGGCAGCGGCCCGAACCGCTCGCCGTCGGCGTACGCGACGATGCCGATGGCCTCGAGGCGCACCGTGCGGGCCCGCCGTACCTCGACGGCCGGATGCGTGACGTGGCTGCCCGAGAACACGCGCGGGAAGACCCGCAGGAACTCGGGCACCGGGATGCGGTGCAGCACCAGCACGTCGAGCAGGCCGTCGTCGAAGGAGGCGTCGGGCGTGACCCGCATCCCGCCGCCGTAGGCCGGGCCGTTGCCGACCGCCACCAGCATCGCCTCGGTCTCGACCCGCTCACCGTCGAGCACCAGCACGTACGGGATGGGCCGGAAGACCGGCAGCTCGCGCAGGATGGCGAGGTTGTAGCGCATCGGCCCCCGGGGCCAGCGCCAGCCGTTGGCCCGCTCGTTGACCACGGCGTCGAAGCCGGCCGCCAGCACGCCCACGAACCAGCGCGCCTCCCCGGCGTCCGTCACGGTGCGCGCGGCGTCGACCGCACGCGTGCGGCCCGCCAGGATCCGCTCGACCGCCGCGGCCGCGTCGCGCACCGGCAGCCCGAGCTCGCGGGCGATGTCGTTGCCCGTCCCGGCCGCGACCACCCCCAGCGGCACGTCGGTGCCGGCACACAGCTGGGCGCCCAGGTGCACCATCCCGTCGCCCCCAGCGACCACCACGGCGTCGACCGCCCGGTCGGCGACGGCCGCCCGGCCGCGCGCCAGCGCGCCCGCCGCGTCGGCGGCCGACAGGTCGAGCACCTCGGCCCCGGCCGCCCGCAGCAGGGTGAGGGCCTCGAGCCCGATGCGCCGGCCCGTGTTCTTCCCCGAGGTGGGGTTGACGACCAGGCCGAGCCGGGTCACAGCTCCGAGGCCTCGGTGTCGTCGACGTCGAGCCACTCGGGCCGGTTGGCCTCCTTGCGCCGGTCGATGACGCGGCAGACGAACCACGCCCCGAAGTACAGCGCGGTCAGCGGCAGTGCGAACACGAACATCGTGAACGGGTCGGCCGTGGGAGTGGCCACGGCCGCGAACACGAAGATCAGCACCACCGAGACCCGCCAGCCCTTGATGAGCCGCGAGGCGGGCATGAGCCCGATGGCGTTCAGCCCCACCAGGACCACGGGGAAGAGGAAGCCGATGCCGAAGACCAGGATGAAGCGGGTGACGAACGAGAAGTACATCGACGTCTGCTGGATGTTCGACGTCCCGGCCGGGCTGAGGCCGTAGAGGATCTGCAGGCTCTGCGGCAGGATCGCGTAGGCGAGGCCGCAGCCCAGCAGGAACAGCGGGATGGTGGCGCCCAGGAACGCCAGCGAGATCCGCTTCTCCTTGCGGGTCAGGCCGGGGACGACGAAAGCCCAGATCTGGTAGAGCCACACCGGGCTCGAGACGACCACACCGACGAAGATCGACAGGCTGATCAGGTTCGACAACGCCGACGTGGCCTCACCGAAGTTGAGGCTGATCTCGTTCTGCGGGTTGGCCCGGGCGTAGCGGTAGAACGGCTCCGACAGGAACGCGAAGACCTGGTCGTAGTAGATCCCGGCCACGACCGAGGCCACCGCCACCGTGGCCGCGGCGATGAAGAGCCGGCGCCGGAACTCGCGCAGGTGCTCGGACAGCGTCATCCGGCCCTCGGGGTCGCGAGGGCGCCGACGCTTCAGGACCATGGAGAAGGGGGAGGTGCGGGAGGGGTCAGGCGAGCGGGCCGGACGAGTTGTCCGTGCGCGGGGTGCGCTCGTGCACCGCGTTGCCGTGGGGGTCCGGCGTCACGGCGTCGTCGACCGGGCGGGGGGTGACCACGGGGTCGGCGGCGCGCTCGTTGGCGAGGGACTCACCGCGCACCGTCTCGGCCGACGCGGCGGACTTGCTGGCCTCGTTGTCCTTCTTCATCTCGTCGACCTCGGACTTGAAGACGCGGGCCGAGCGGCCGAGGCTGCGCGCCGCGTCCGGGAGCCGCTTCCAGCCGAAGACGACGATGACGAGCACCGCGATGATGATGATCTCAGTCGGTCCGAGCCTGCCCATGTGGGTCCATCCCCTTACGTGGAGTGCGGTCTGTTGTGAGTCTACGCGGGCGCCGAGCCGCATCCGGGCGCCGGGCCGATGCTGCTCCCGCGATCTGTGAGCGACCTGTGCGGTGCTGCCGGGATCTCAGGCACCAGGGACCGCGGCGTACGCGGCGAGGGCCCGTTCGGCACCCTCGCGGACCTCGGCGGCGATGTCGGCGGGCTCCAGGACGACCCCGCGGCCCCCGAGCCGCCACAGCAGGCGGCGCAACCAGGCCGTGTCGGCGGTGCGCAGGGTGACGACCAGGCCCCCGCCCTCGTCGGCCGGCACGTCGCGCACCGTGTCGACGGCGTAGTAGTCGGCCACCCAGGTGGCACCCGGCAGCAGGCGCAGGGTGACGGTGACGTCGTCGGGGGCCGGACGGAAGGTGCCGTCGGCGAGGTCGCGCTCGGTGGCCTCGGGCGGCGGGGTGCCGTCGACGTCGAGGACGGTCAGCTCCTCGACGCGGTCCATCCGGAACAGGCGGGTGTCCTCGGCCCGGTGGCACCAGCCCTCGAGGTACCACTGGCCGTCGATGCCGACGACGCGCATCGGGTCGACGTCGCGCTCGGTGGCCTCGTCGCGGGCGGGCACGACGTAGCGCAGGTAGACCCGGCGGCGGTCGGCGATGGCGCGGCGCGCGCGGGCCAGCAGCTCTGGTGAGCCCCCGCCGGCGACCTCGGCCCGCACCCGGTGGGCGGGAGCGGCGGCGTCCCCGGCGGCCGACTCGAGCTTGGCCAGGGCGCGGTCGACGGCGTCGCGCTCGTCGAGGCCCGGCACCTCGCGCAGGGCCCGCAGGCCCACGATGAGGGTGACGGCCTCGTCGACGCCGAGGCGCAGCGGGCGGGCGATGGAGTCGGCGTTGCCGACGAAGACCCGGCCGCCCTCCCAGTCGGCCTCGATGAGCTCGTCGGGCATCTGCCCGTACCCGCAGAGGAAGAGCAGGCGCAGGTCGGCCTCGAGCTGCTCGGTGCTGACGCCGAGGTCGGCGGCGGCCTGCACCAGATCGATGCCCTGGCGGTTGACCAGCCAGGGCACCATCGTCAGCAGCCGGGCCAGGCGGGCGGTGGCGGTCTCGTGCGGTGCGGGCGGCATCAGGCCTCCCCTCCCCCGTGGGCCGCAACGGCTCCCCGCAGCCGCTCGACCACCGCGTCGACCAGCTCACGCGGCTGCTCGGCCACGACGTCGGCGCCGTAGCCCGCGAGCTCCTCGGCGAAGGCGTCGAGGTCGCCGTAGTCGAGGTCGACCAGCGACCAGGTGTCGTCGACCTCGCCGACGGTGCGGGCCCGGCGCCGCAGGGCGTGCCCGGCGCCCTGACGCACCCGCACCACCGCGGGGCTCTGGGCGGTCGGAGGACCGGCCGCGGTGCGGGTCATCACCTCGGGCTCGTGGTCGGCAGGCACCTCGAACGCCCCCGGCCGCCCGACGGTCCGCACGGAGCCGGCGATCCGCGAGAGCCGGAACACGCGCGGCGCGCCGCGGTCCTCGTCGTAGGCGTTGAGGTACCAGCGGCCGTGCCAGGAGGCCAGCGACCACGGCTGGACGTGCCGCTCGACCACCTCGGTGGCCTCCGGCCGGCGGTAGCCGAAGGCGATGCGGACCCGGCGCAGCACGGCGTCCTTGACCGCGTCGAACGCGGGCTCGGCGGTGCGCAGCCGCGGCTCGATGCCGATGAGGGCGTCGACGTCGCGCTCGACCCCGGCGGCCCGCAGCTTGCGCAGCGCCTGGGCGGCCGGCCCGGCCAGCGAGGCCTGGGCCCAGGTGCGGCTGGCCAGCCCCAGGACCGCGAGCTCGTCGGACTCGAACGCGATGTCGGGCAGGGCGTAGTCGCGCTGGTGGATGCGGTAGCCCGGCTCGTCCTCCCACAGGGCGTCGATGTCCTCGGTGACCAGCGGGATGCCGAGCTCGCGCAGCTCGTCCTTGTCGCGCTCGAACATCCGCTCGAAGGCCTCGAGCGAGGCGTTGGCGCCGTACTGCGGGACCAGCTGGCGGATCTGGGCCTTCGCCAGCGGGCGGCGGGCGTAGAGGAGCACCAGGACCAGGTTGAGCAGGCGCTCGGTCTTGGTCTGGGCCGCACTGGGCGCACCACTGCCGGACGGGCTGCTCACCGGGCAGACGCTACCCGACGGCTACGCTGCCCCGCGTGATGCAGTGGCGCGCCGGGACCGTGGTCGAGCAGGCTCGCGCGTGGGCGGGGGCCGCCGAGCTCGTGGTCACCCTCGACGGGGGGACGGAGCGGGTGCGTGCCCTGGCGTACACCGCCGTCACCGGCGTGCCGGAGCCCGGTGAGCGGGTGCTGCTCAACGCCTCGGCCCTGCTCCGGGGCCTCGGCACCGGGGGCCTGGCCTTCGTCGTGGCCCGCCCCGACGTGCTCCCGCCCGACCCCGAGCCCGGCCCCGGGCACATCGTCAAGGCGCGCTACACCCCGCTCCAGCAGATGCTCCTGGCCGTCGACGAGCAGGAGAGCCCCCACCACGACGCCCTGGCAGCCGCCGACGACCTGGCCGGGATGCCGGTGGTGGTCGCCGACCTGCACTCGGCCCTGCCGGCGGTGCTGGCAGGCATCCGGGCCGTGGCCCCGGGCGCGCGGGTCGCGTACGTCATGACCGACGGCGGCGCCCTGCCGGCCGCGTTCTCGCGGGCGGTCGCGGGGCTGCGCGAGGCCGGCTGGCTGGCCGCCTGCCTGACCGTGGGACAGGCCTTCGGCGGCGACCACGAGGCCGTCACCGTGCACACCGGGCTGCTGGCCGCGCGCCACGTGGTGGGCGCCGACGTGGCCGTGGTCGCCCAGGGGCCCGGCAACGTCGGCACCGGCACCCGGTGGGGCTTCTCGGGGGTCGCGGCGGCCGAGGCCCTGCACGCGGCCGACGTCCTCGGCGGCCGGTCGGTGGCCGCCCTGCGGCTCTCGGGCGGCGACCGGCGCGAACGCCACCTCGGCATCAGCCACCACAGCCGCACCGCCTACGGGCGGGCCCTGCTCAGCCCGGCCGACGTCCCCCTGACGACCCTCCCCGACCCGGCGCTCGACGCGCGGGTGCGCGAGCAGGCGGCGGCGCTCGTGGCCGGGGCCCGCGCCCGCCTCACCCTCGTCGAGGTCCCCGGCACCGGGCTGCCCGAGGCCCTCGCCACCAGCCCGGTCCCCCTCACGACGATGGGGCGGGGTCTGGATGCAGACCCCACCCCGTTCCTCGCCGCGGCCGCCGCGGGCGCTCACGCCGCCGCGACAACAGACCCTGTGCTCAGCGCACGCCCATGAGGTCGACCACGAAGACCAGCGCCTCGCCGGGGCCGATGACCCCGCCCGCGCCGCGCTCCCCGTAGGCCTTGTGCGACGGGATGGTCAGCTTGCGGCGGCCGCCCACCTTCATCCCGACGATGCCCTCGTCCCAGCCGGCGATGACCATGCCGACACCGAGGCGGAACTCGAGCGGCGCACCGCGGTTCCAGGAGGCGTCGAACTCCTCGCCGGTGGAGTGGGTGACCCCCACGTAGTGGGCCGAGACGGTGCTGCCGGGCGTGGCCTCGGCGCCGTCACCGACGGTGATGTCCTCGACGACCAGGTCGGTCGGCGGCTCGTCACCGGGGAAGTCGATCTCGGGTTTCGTGGGCTCGCTCATGCTGCTCTCCTGTCGAGGACGGGGGTCGGATCGGGATGCCGCGGGCTCAGTACGCGGCGAGGATGTCGACGACGAACATCAGGGTGTCGGTGCCCTTGATCTTGTCGCCGCTGCCGGCGGCGCCGTAGCCGTCGGCCGGGGGGATGACGAGCAGGACGCGGCTGCCGACCTTCTGGCCCAGCAGGCCGTTGTCCCAGCCCTTGATGACCTGACCCTGGCCGACCGTGAACTCGAAGTACGGCTGCTCGGGGCGGCTGGCGCTGGAGTCGAAGACCTCGCCGTTGCGGTAGAGCGCGCCGGTGTAGGCCACCCGCACCGTCTGGCCCTTCTCGACGGCGGGGCCGGTGCCCGTGATGAGCGGCTGGACCACGGTCTTGGTGGGCGGCTTCACGCCCTTGGGAGCGGTGATGGTGGCCGGCTTGCCGGGGTTCATCACCACGGTGGGCAGGCCCGCCTTGGGGGCGACGGCGGTGCCGGTGGCCTCCTTGAGGACCTTGGTCGTGCTCAACAGGTCGACGACGAAGACGACCGGGTCGTCCTTGCCGATGCCGAGCTGCTGGTTCCCCGTGGCGCCGTAGGCGTCGGCGGGGGTCGAGGCGATGACCACCCGTGAGCCGAGCTTCTTGCCGGGGATCTCGCTCTTGAACGAGGCGAAGAGGTCGGCGGCGCCCAGGTCGAGACCCACCGGGCCCTGCTTCCAGGTGCTGGTGAGGACCTTGCCGTCGGTGCCGTTGACCAGGACCGCCTGGAGCGAGACCAGGTCGTCCTTCTTCACGGTCGTCCCGGTGCCCTCGGTGACGACCTTGGACTCGGTCTTGGTGAGCTTCAGCGGGGCGTCGACCTTGACGGTGGGCTCGGCCTTGGGGTCGGACCCGGTGACGGTCACGCCGGTGAGGGTCGAGGACGGGGTCGAGCCGGTCTCCTCACCGCAGCCGGTGAGGGCGAGCGCGCCGGCGAGAGCGGCGGTGGACAGGACGGTGGTCAGGCGACGTGGCACGAGGACGAACCTTCGAATCGGGGGCGCTGCCGGGAAGCGGACAACAGCCATCCACGATAACCGCGCCAGTTGCGAACTCCCTCATCGCCACCTGTGAGGACGCCGGTCGTGCCGGCTGCCCGGCGGGCCGCCTCAGCTCGCCGACATCCCCTCGACGAGCCGGTCGACGCGGGCGTCCTCCGCCAGGAACGGGTCCTTGCAGAGGACGGTGCGCTGCGCCTGGTCGTTGAGCTTGAGGTGCACCCAGTCGACGGTGAAGTCGCGGCGGTGCTCCTGGGCCGCGCGGATGAAGTCGCCCCGCAGCTTGGCCCGGGTGGTCTGCGGCGGGCGCACCTTGGCCTCGAAGACCTCGGGGTCGGAGACGACGCGGGCGACCCGGCCCCGGCGCTGGAGCAGGTAGAACAGCCCGCGGCTGCGGTCGATGTCGTGGTAGGCCAGGTCGATCTGGGCCAGCCGCGGGTGGTCGAGGTCGAGCCCGTGCCGGGTGGCGTAGTCCTCGATGAGCCGGTACTTGACGACCCAGTCGATCTCGGTGCCCACCAGGGCGAGACTCCCGGTCTCGACGGCGGTGAGGGTGCGGTCCCAGAGGTCGAGGACGCGGTGGTGGAGGCTGTCGGTGGCCCCCTCGCGCGCGACGAACTCGACCGCCTTCTCGTGGTACTGGCGCTGCAGGTCCAGGGCCGAGAGCTCGCGGCCGTTCGCCAGCCGGACTGTGCGCCGGCCGGTGAGGTCGTGGGAGATCTCGCGGATGGCCCGGATCGGGTTCTCGAGGGTGAGGTCGCGCATGACGACGCCGGCCTCGATCATCCGCAGGACCAGGTCGGCCGACCCGACCTTGAGCATGGTGGTGGTCTCGGCCATGTTGGAGTCGCCGACGATGACGTGCAGGCGCCGGTAGTGCTCGGCGTCGGCGTGCGGCTCGTCGCGGGTGTTGATGATGGGCCGGCTGCGGGTGGTGGCCGACGACACGCCCTCCCAGATGTGGTCGGCGCGCTGGCTGAGCGCGTAGGAGGCGCCCTTGGTGCCGGCCACGAGCTTGCCGGCGCCACACGTGAGCTGGCGGCTGATGAGGAACGGCAGCAGCGTCTCGCTGAGGGCCTGGAACTCCCCCGAGCGGGCGACCAGGAAGTTCTCGTGGCAGCCGTAGGAGTTGCCGGCCGAGTCGGTGTTGTTCTTGAAGACGTAGATGTCGCCGGCCACGCCGTCCTCGCGCAGGCGCACCTGCGCGTCGGCCACGAGACCCTCGATGATCCGCTCCCCCGCCTTGTCGTGGGTCACGACCTGACGCACCGAGTCGCACTCGGCGGTGGCGTACTCCGGGTGCGAGCCCACGTCCAGGTAGAGGCGCGAGCCGTTGGTGAGGAACACGTTGCTGGACCGGCCCCACGCCACGACCTTGCGGAAGAGGTAGCGCGCGACCTCGTCCGGGGTGAGGGTGCGCTGCCCGGCCGTGGAGCAGGTGATGCCGTACTCGTTCTCGATGCCGAAGATGCGGCGAGTGCCCCGGGTGCTCACTCGGACGGGCCGCCGTGCTCGGGACGCTGGGTCTGCGGGTTGGTGGTGGCGCTGCGCAGCGAGTCGCCGTCGTCACCCTCGTCGCCCTCGGGGACGTCGGCGGTGGGGTCGTCGGTGCTCAACAGGCGGCCCAGCAGCTCACCGGAGATGCGCCGGAAGAGACGCCGCGGGCGGTACCGGTCGAGGACCGCGACCTCGAGCTGTTCGGGCGAGAGGATGCGGGCCTCCCCGCCGGCCGGATCGGCGCCCAGCTGCCCGACCGCCAGCACGAGCACCTCGGCCAGGTTCATCCCGGGGCGCCACGCCTCGCGCAGCCCGGCGTCGATCTGCTCGGCGCCGCCACCCATGGCCACGAAGCCCTGCTCGTCGGCGACCGAGCCGTCGTAGGTGAGGCGGTAGATCTGGTCGTGCTCGACGCTCGCGCCCACCTCGGCCACCACGAGCTCGACCTCGTAGGGCTTGGACTCCTGGGTGAACACGGTGCCGAGCGTCTGCGCGTAGGCGTTGGCCAGGCCGCGGGCGGTCACGTCGGAGCGGTCGTAGGAGTAGCCCCGCAGGTCGGCGTAGCGCACCCCGGCGACCCGCAGGTTCTCGAACTCGGGGTACTTGCCGACCGCCGCGAAGGCGATGCGGTCGTAGATCTCGGAGATCTTGTGCAGGGCGCGGCTGGGGTTCTCGGCCACGAACGCGATGCCGCCGTCGAACTGCACCACGACCACCGCGCGACCGCGAGCGATGCCCTTGCGCGCGAAGTCGGCCCGGTCCTTCATGAGCTGCTCGGGCGAGACGTAGAACGGCATGCCGGCGCTCATCGCGCACCCCCCGGGTCGTCGACGCGCGAGGCGAGCAGGTCCTGCACCACCACGGCCACGTCGTCCTCGGCCACGAAGCGGGTGCCCTCGACGTCGACCACGCCGACGGTGGGCCAGATGCGGCGGCCGACGTCGGGTCCGCCGGTGGCCGAGTCGTCGTCGGCGGCGTCGTAGAGCGCCTCGACCGCGATGGCGACGGCCTCGTCACGGCTCTGCCCGCGGCGGAACCGCTTCTTGAGCGAGCCGCGGGCGAAGAGCGAGCCCGACCCGACGCTGTGGTGGTCGTGCTCCTCGTAGCAGCCGCCGGTGACGTCGTAGGAGAAGATCCGGCCGCGGGACTGCTCGAGGTCGTAGCCGGCGAACACCGGCACGACCGAGAGGCCCTGCATCGCCATCCCGAGGTTGCCGCGGATCATGGAGGCCAGGCGGTTGGCCTTGCCCTCGAGCGACATCAGCGCGCCCTCGATCTTCTCGTAGTGCTCGAGCTCGACCTGGAACAGGCGCACGAGCTCGATGGCGAGGCCGGCCGTGCCGGCGATGCCGACCAGGCTGTACTCGTCGGTGGCGAACACCTTCTCCATGTCGCGGTTGGCGATGATGTTGCCCATCGTGGCGCGCCGGTCACCGGCCATCACCACCCCGCCCTCGAAGGTCACCGTGACGATGGTGGTCCCGTGCGGGGCCTCCGCCGTGACGCCGGGCGGCAGGGTGCGCCGAGCCGGCAGCAGGCTCGGGGCCTGCACCGACAGGAACTCGGCGAACGAGGACGACCCCGGGGCGAGGAAGGCGTCGGGGAGGCGCCCGGACCCGGCACCGACGGTCACTGCCCGCCCTTCTGGACGAACCCGCGGACGAACTCCTCGGCGTTGGACTCCAGGACACCGTCGATCTCGTCGAGGATGTCGTCGATGTCACTCGTCTGCGCCGAGGCGGACGCCGCGGCGGGGACCGGGACGTCGACGTCGTCGGGGCCGTCGTCGCGCCGCTGCGGCTTGATCTGCTCCTGACCGGGCATGCTGAGCGCTCCTTGAGGTGGGGACGTGTCCCGAGCCTAGTCGGACACTTCTCCCGGACCGCGCTGGCGTCCCTCGGCGTGCCCGCTGTCGGCCGAGGCGGCCAGGGCCCGCAGCAGCGACGCGGCGTCGGGGGCGGAGCGGACGATGTCGCCGACCGCGGCCTCGGTCCCACGCAGCGGCTCCAGCATCGGGACCCGCTGCAGCATCCGCTGGCCGGCGACGTCGAAGATGACCGAGTCCCAGGACGCCGCGACGACGTCGTCGGGGAAGCGCGCGAGGCAGGTGCCGCGGAACCAGGCCCGGGTGTCGGCCGGGGGCTCGGTGACCGCCCGCCGCACCTCGGCCTCGTCGACCAGCACCTCGAGGCGCCCCGTGGCCGCCAGGCGGTGGGCGAGGCCGCGGTCGGCCCGGACGTCGGACCACTGCAGGTCGACGGCCTTGAGCCGCGGGTCGGCCCAGCCCAGACCGTCGCGCTCGCGGTATCCCTCGAGGACGGCCAGCTTGGCCACCCAGTCGACCTCGCGGCGGGCCTCCATCGGGTCGCGCCCGAGCTTGTCGAGGACCACCGACCACCAGTGCAGGACCTCGGCGGTGTCGGGGTCGGGCTCGCCGGAGCGTTCGTCGACGAAGGCCGCGGCGCGGTCGTGGTACTCCCAGAGCAGCTCGACGGCGGTGAGCCGGCGCCCGTCGGCCAGCTCGAGGGTGGTCTTCAGGGTCGGGTCGTGCGACACCTCGTGCAGCGTGCCGACCGGCCGGCGCACGGTGAGGTCGGTGCCCATTGCGTCGGCCTCGATCATCGCGAGCACCAGCGAGGTGGTGCCCATCTTCAGCAGGTTCGCCACGTCGGCGTGGTTGCAGTCGCCGAGGATGACGTGCAGCCGGCGGTACTTGTCGGCCACCGCGTGCGGCTCGTCCCGGGTGTTGATGATGGGGCGCTTCAGGGTGGTCTCGAGGCCCACCTCGACCTCGAAGAAGTCGCTGCGCTGGGCGATCTGGTAGCCGGCGGTGCGCGAGTCGACCCCGATACCGACCCGCCCGCTGCCGCACATCACCTGGCGCGCGACGAAGAACGGCGTCAGGTGCCGCACGATCGCGGCGAACGGCGTGGCCCGCGACATCAGGTAGTTCTCGTGGGTGCCGTACGAGACGCCCTTGCCGTCGGCGTTGTTCTTGTAGAGATTGACCCCGGGCGGCACGGTGGCGAGGCGCTCGACCGCCTCGCGCATCACGAGCTCGCCCGCGCGGTCCCAGATGACGGCCGCCCGCGGGGTGGTGACCTCGGGCGAGCTGTACTCGGGGTGGGCGTGGTCGACGTAGAGGCGCGCACCGTTGGTGAGCACCACGTTGGCCATCGTCGGGTCCTCGAGCTCGTCGGTGAGCTGGCTCGGGTGGGCCTGGGCCCGGCCCATGTCGAAGCCACGGGCGTCGCGCAGCGGGGCCTCGTCGGCGTAGTCCCAGCTGGCGCGGGCCGGCCGGATGCCGCGGGCGCGGGCGTAGGCGGTGACGACGTCGCCCGAGGCGACCATGGGGTTGGCCTGCGGGTCGCCCGGGACGACGATGCCGTACTCGGTCTCGATCCCCATCACCCGGCGCACGGTCATGGCTCGACCATACTGAGCCGATGCGCAGCTACCGGGGCATGCCCCCGATCACGACCCTGCTCACCCTGGCCGTCGACACGCTGGGAAAGCCCGTCGAGAGCCTCGACCTCGACGGCATCCAGCAGGTCCGCACCCGGGTCCGCCCGCGCGGCCGGCTCGCGGCGGCGGTCACCGGCGCGGTCGACCCGGCGGTCGGCATCACCTTCGGCACCGCGCCGGCCCGTGACGACCACGAGATCCCACTGCGCATCTACCGCCCGCGGGCCCTGCGCGACGCCCGCACCGACGTGCCCGTCGTCATGTGGTTCCACGGCGGTGGCTGGGTGTGGGGCAACGTCGTCGACTACGACCCGATCTGCACGTACCTGGCCGCCGAGGTGGGCGCGGTCGTGGTGTCGGTCGACTACCGGATGGCGCCCGAGCACCGCGCGCCGACCGCCGCCCACGACTGCGTCGACGCCACGACCTGGGTGGCCGCGTCGGGCGACGTGCTGCGGGCCGACACCTCGCGGATGGCGGTGGCCGGCGACTCGGCCGGCGGCAACCTGGCGGCCGTGGTGGCCCAGGTGATGCGCGACGCCGGGATGACCAACCTGCGCCACCAGGCCCTGGTCTACCCGGCCACCGACCTGACCATGGCCTCCCCCAGCCTCGACGAGCACGCCGAGGCCCCGGTCCTCAGCCGCCGCTCGGTCGATGCCTTCCGCGACCACTACCTGCCCGCGGGCGAGGACCCTCGCGACCCGCTGGTGTCGCCGCTGTTCGGCGACCTCGCGGGGCTGCCGCCGGCGCTGGTCCAGACCGCCGACCTCGACCCCATCCGCGACGACGGCATCCGCTACGCGGCCGCGCTCGAGGAGGCCGGGGTCCCCGTCCGGCACACCAACTACCTCGGGGTGCCGCACGGCTTCGCCTCCTTCCCGGGGGCGACGGCCATCGGGCGCCAGCACCGGCACGAGCTCGTCACCGAGCTCTCCCGGGCCCTACGGTCCTCGAGCGCCCAGTAGCCTGACGCCATGCGCGAGATCGTCGTCTTCTCCGGGTCGGCGCACCGCGAGCTCGCACACGACATCTGCGACGCGCTCGGGGTGCCGCTGTCGGAGTCGGTGACGAGCCGGTTCAGCAACGACTGCCTCCAGGCCCAGCTGCTGGCCAACTGCCGCCAGCGCGACGTCTACATCGTCCAGCCGCTGGTGCCGCCGACCCAGGACTCCCTGATGGAGCTCCTGCTGATGGTGGATGCGGCCCGCGGCGCCTCCGCGGCCATGGTGACCGCGGTCATCCCGCACTTCGCCTACGCGCGGTCGGACAAGAAGGACGCCTCGCGCATCTCGCTCGGCGGCCGGCTCGTGGCCGACCTCATCGCGACGGCGGGCGTCGACCGGGTCATCACGATGAACCTGCACGCCCCGCAGGTGCACGGCTTCTTCTCGGTGCCGGTCGACCACCTCACCTCCCTCGGCGAGCTGGCGGCGCACTTCCGCGAGGGCGACCTCACCGACAGCGTGGTCGTCTCCCCCGACCTCGGCAACGCCAAGGACGCGACCCAGTTCTCCCGGCTGCTGGGCCTGCCGGTCGCCGCCGGCTCGAAGCGACGCCTGGCCGACGACCGCGTCGTCATCGACTCCATCGTCGGGGACGTCGAGGGCAAGCGCGCCATCGTCCTCGACGACGAGATCGCCACCGGCGGCAGCATCATCGAGCTGCTCGACCGCCTCGCCGACCACGGCGTCACCGAGGCCGCGGTGGCCTGCACCCACGGGCTGTTCGCCGGCACCGCGGTCGAGCGCCTGCGCCACCACCCGATGATCTCCGAGGTCGTCACCACCGACACCGTGCCGGCGCCGCCCGGCTGGCCGGCGCTGAAGGTGCGCTCGGTCGCGGGGCTGTTCGCCGAGGCCATCAAGCGCATCCACGAGGGCGAGTCGGTCTCGAGCCTGTTCGACGGCGTCGACCCCACGCACGCCCCTCCCCGGCAGCGCTCGCTCTTCGAGCGGGTCGGCGGATGAGCCGCCTCCTGCCGGCGTTCCTCGACGTCGTGCTCGTGCTGGTCTTCGCCGCCGTGGGCCGGCGCTCGCACGCCGAGGGGCTCGACGTCCCCGGCATCGCCCGCACCGCCCTGCCCTTCCTGGTGGGGACGGCAGCCGGCTGGCTGCTCGCGAGTGTCGTCCTCGACGGCGGCCCCCGCACGCTGGCCTTCGGCGCGGTCGTCGTGGCGTCCACGGTGGTCGTGGGCATGGTCCTGCGCGCGGTCGCGGCGCAGGGGGTGGCGGTGTCGTTCGTCGTGGTGGCGACCGTGGTGCTGGGCGTGTTCCTCCTGGGCTGGCGCCTCCTGGTCCGGCTGCTGCCCGTCTGACCGGCCCCGGCTGGGAACAGCGCGAGACCCCGGTTCGTCAGCCTCCCCCCGGTTCCGAACCGGGGGGAGGCTGACATTTCGGGGTGACCCCGAAAAGCCGAGGTGGGGGCGGGGGTCAGAGGTACTGGCCGGTGTTGGCGACCGTCGTGACGGACTTGCCCGGCTCGGTCCCCTCCTTGGTCTTGATGAGCGTGCGGATGTAGACGATCCGCTCGCCCTTCTTGCCCGAGATGCGGGCCCAGTCGTCGGGGTTGGTCGTGTTCGGCAGGTCCTCGTTCTCGCGGAACTCGTCGGTGCACGACTGCAGCAGGTGCTCGACTCGCAGGCCGCGCTGGCCGGTGTCGAGCAGGTCCTTGATCGCCATCTTCTTGGCGCGGTCGACGATGTTCTGGATCATCGCGCCGGAGTTGAAGTCCTTGAAGTACAGGATCTCCTTGTCGCCCCCGGCGTAGGTGACCTCGAGGAAGCGGTTCTCCTCCTCCTCGGTGTACATCCGCAGCACGGTGGCGTCGATCATCGCCTGTACGGCCAGCTCGTCCGAGCCACCGTTCTGCGCGACGTCGTCGGGGTGCAGCGGCAGGCTGGCGGTGAGGTACTTGGCGAAGATGTCGCGGGCGGCCTCGGCGTCGGGCCGCTCGATCTTGATCTTCACGTCGAGCCGGCCGGGGCGCAGGATGGCGGGGTCGATCATGTCCTCGCGGTTGGACGCACCGATGACGATGACGTGCTCGAGGCCCTCGACCCCGTCGATCTCGGCCAGCAGCTGGGGCACGATGGTCGTCTCGACGTCGGAGCTGACGCCCGAGCCGCGGGTGCGGAAGAGCGACTCCATCTCGTCGAAGAACACCACCACGGGGTAGCCCTCGCTGGACTTCTCGCGCGCCCGCTGGAAGATCAGCCGGATGTGCCGCTCGGTCTCGCCGACGTACTTGTTGAGCAGCTCGGGGCCCTTGATGTTCAAGAAGTAGGACTTGCCCGGCTCGCGGCCCTCCTTCTCGGCCACCTTGCGGGCCAGCGACGCCGCGACCGCCTTGGCGATCATGGTCTTGCCGCAGCCGGGCGGGCCGTAGAGCAGGACCCCCTTGGGGGGCTTGAGCTGGTGCTCGGTATAGAGGTCGGGGTGCAGGTAGGGCAGCTCCACGGCGTCGCGGATGGCCTCGATCTGCCCCGTGAGCCCGCCGATGTCGCTGTAGTCGATGTCGGGCACCTCCTCGAGGACGAGATCGGCGACCTCGGCCTTGGGGATGCGCTCGTAGACGAACCCCGAGCGCGGCTCGAGCAGCAGCGCGTCGCCGGCCCGGACGGTCTCGCCGGCCAGCGACGCGGCCATCCGGCAGACCCGCTCCTCGTCGGCCTGGGCCACCACGAGCACCCGACCGCC
This sequence comes from Nostocoides sp. Soil756, assembly GCF_001428065.1. GTDB lineage: Bacteria > Actinomycetota > Actinomycetes > Actinomycetales > Dermatophilaceae > Phycicoccus. Next base: position 1,114,205 of record NZ_LMSE01000002.1, on the reverse strand, counting down.
CTCGAGGACCTCCTTGCACAGCACGACCTCGCCCACGGTCTCGAACCCGTGGGCGGCCACGATGTTCATCGCCTCGTTGAGCATCACCTCGCGGCCCGCGGCCAGGGCGCCCGGCTCCAGCGAGGGGCTGACAGCCACGTGCATCTTGCGGCCGCTGGTGAGGATGTCGGCGGTGCCGTCGTCGAAGAGCTCGATGACGGTGCCGTACGCGGCCGGCGGCTGCGCCAGCCGGTCGACCTCGGACTTCAGCGTGACGATCTGCTCGCGCGCGTCACGCAGCGTGCGCACCAGGCGCTCGTTCTGCGCCGACAGCGTGGCCGACTGCGAGCGGAGGGTGGCCAGGTCGCGCTCGAGGGCGCGCAGCCGGGCGGGGTCGGCGCCCCCGCGGCTTCGCGCGGCGGCGAGCTCGGACTCGAGGGAACGGCGCTCGGCCTCGAGCCGCTCGCGGGCGCCCTCCGGGTCACGGGGCTCGTCGGTGCTCATGCTCGACGATAACCCGCGGACTTCACGATGGGGCGGACGTCCCGGTGACCGAACGACGCACCTTGCGCACCCGCTTGTCCGACGGCACCCGCTCGCCGATGCTCTCGGGGGTCCAGTCGGCCTCGTCGGCCTCCTCCCCCACGACGTACCCGCCCCCCGGGCGACGCTTGCGCAGGGGCGGGGTGACCCCCGGCGCCAGGCGGCGGGTGGTGATGAGGAAGCCGGTGTGACCATGCATCCGGTGCTGGGGCCGCACGGCCAGACCTTCGAGGTGCCAGCCGCGCACGAGCGACTCCCAGGCCTGCGGCTCGGTGAAGGTCCCGTGGTCACGCATGGCCTCGGCGACCTTCGACAGCTGGGTGGCGGTGGCGACGTAGCAGATGAGGACGCCGCCGGGCGCGAGCGCGTCCGCGACGACGTCGAGGCACTCCCAGGGCGCCAGCATGTCGAGCACGACGCGGTCGACCGAGCCGGGCTCGACCGCCCCGGGCAGGCTCTCGACCAGGTCACCGACGCTGACGGTCCACGCCGGGTGGTCGCCGCCGAAGAACTCGCGGGCGTTGGCCCGGGCGATGTCGGCGAAGTCCTCGCGCCGCTCGAAGGAGTGCACGTGGCCGTCGTCGCCCACCGCGCGCAGCAGCGACATGGACAGCGCGCCCGACCCCACGCCCGCCTCGACGACCCGGGCGCCGGGGAAGACGTCGGCCATCATCACGATCTGGCCGGCGTCCTTGGGGTAGACCACCGCGGCACCGCGCGGCATCGACATCACCCAGTCCGACAGCAGCGGGCGCAGCGCCAGGTACTGGACGCCGGCGGTGTTGGTGAGGGTGGACCCGTCGGGCGCGCCGATGAGGTCGTCGTGCGCCAGGTGCCCGCGGTGGGTGTGGAACTGCTTCCCGGCGCCGAGGGTGATGGTGTGCAGGCGCCCCTTGGGGTCGGTGAGCTGGACGCGGTCGCCCTCGGCGAAGGGCCCGCGCCGGCGTTCGGCTCCGGTGGCGGTCATGGCGGGGAGTCTAGGACCGCGCCCGGACACGCTGGGCGGCAGCGTCGACGGTGGCGGCCGACGCGATCCCCCAGACCTGGCCGCCGCGGGTGAGCACGACCACGGGGATGCCTCCGGAGCCCATGGCGAGCAGCACCGGGCCGAGGCCGTCGTCGGGCCCGGCCTCGACGACGTTGCCGTCGGGGATCCGCGCGACCACGGCGCCGACCGGGGTCGTGGGGGCCGCGTCGGCGGCGGCCGAGTGCATCAGGACCAGGGTGGGCCGCTGGTGCTCGTCGAGGCACACGACCAGGTCGAGGTGGTCGCGGGCCACCGACACGGGTGTGTCGCGCGGCAGGACCACCGCGGGCTGGGCCACCTCGCCGACCCGCACCTGGTCGACGATCCGCTCGACCGGCGCGCGGCGGACCGCGGCCGACGCGCCGCTCCACAGCACCCAGGCCATGACCAGCGCGATCACCAGGTCGAGCAGGTCGGGCCGCTCGCCCTGGGTGAACGGCCGGACGAGGAACCAGAGCACGATGCCGACGGCGACGACCCGGCCGAGCCAGCCCGCCACGAGCAGCCCCAGGTCGCGGCGCCGGGTGACGGCCCACACCAGCGCCTGCACCGCCGCGCCGCCGTCGAGCGGCAGGCCGGGCAGCAGGTTGAACAGCGCCAGCAGGGCGTTGAGGAACGCGAAGGAGTAGGCGAAGGTGCCGGGGACACCGGGGAGGGTCGCCGACGCCACGGCCCCGAGGGCCGCGAGGGCGCCGTTGACGGCGGGGCCGCTCAGCGCGACGACCGCGGTGCGGCCCGGCGTGGCGGTGGACCCGTCGTACGCGGTGTGCCCGCCCCAGACGGTGGCGACGATGCGGTGCACGCGGAAGCCGGCGATCCGCGCCACGACCGCGTGCCCCACCTCGTGCCCCACCACCGCCACGAAGATGGCCACGACCAGCCAGAGCGCGTAGGCGACCTCGAACCCGCGACCGTACGCGTCGGCCGAGAGCGAGCCGCTCGCCGACTGGTAGCCCGTGACGGCGATGAACGCCGCCAGGATCAGCCAGGTGCGGTCGAGGTAGATCGGGACGCCGGCCACCGAGCCGATCCGCAGCGCACCCCTGGGGGCGGGTGGCGAGGTGGACATGCGAGGACCCTACGCGAGCGCCCACGGCATACTGAGGGCTGCCCCACGACCGTCCCCGAGAGGACCCGAGCACCTTCGTGACCGCCCAACACCAGCCCGACGCCACCGACGCCCTGACCAGCGCACTCCAGGAGCGGGTCCTCGTCCTCGACGGCGCGATGGGCACCATGATCCAGGCGCGCCAGCTGGCCGAGGCCGACTACCGGGGCGAGCGTTTCGCCGACCACCCGAGCGACCTCATGGGCAACAACGACCTGCTCTCGCTGACCCGGCCCGACGTCATCCGCGAGATCCACGAGGCCTACCTCGAGGCCGGCGCCGACCTGGTCGAGACCAACACCTTCAACGCCCAGCGCATCTCGCTGGCCGACTACGGGATGAGCGAGCTCGCCCACGAGATGAACCGGGCCGCCGCCGCGCTGGCCCGGGCCGCGTGCGACGCCTACACCGCGCGCGACCCCGAGCGGCCGCGCTGGGTCCTGGGCACCCTCGGGCCCACCAACCGCACCGCGTCGATCTCGCCGGACGTCAACGACCCCGCCGCCCGCAACGTCACCTTCGACGAGCTGGTGGAGGCCTACCTCGAGCAGGCCCGGGGGCTGGTCGACGGCGGGTGCGACGTCCTGCTGGTCGAGACCATCTTCGACACCCTCAACGCCAAGGCCGCGATCTTCGCGCTGGAGACCCTCTTCGAGGAGCACGACCGCCGCTGGCCGGTGATGATCTCGGGCACCATCACCGACGCCTCCGGGCGCACGCTCTCCGGCCAGGTCACCGAGGCCTTCTGGTACTCCGTGCGGCACGCCCGGCCGCTGGCGATCGGGCTCAACTGCGCCCTCGGCGCCGGCGAGCTTCGGCCCTACGTGGCCGAGCTGTCGCGGATCGCGGGCTGCTTCGTGTCGGCCCACCCGAACGCGGGCCTGCCCAACGCGTTCGGCGAGTACGACGAGTCGCCCGAGGCGATGGCCGCGGTGGTCGGCGAGTTCGCCACCGCCGGGCTGGTCAACATCGTCGGCGGCTGCTGCGGCACCACCCCCGAGCACATCGCGGCCATCGCGAAGGCCGCGGCCGACGGCGTCCCGCGTGAGCGCGCCACCGTCGCCCCGGCTCTGCGCCTCAGCGGCCTCGAGCCCCTGGTGGTCGACGAGGACAGCCTCTTCCTCAACGTCGGCGAACGCACCAACATCACCGGGTCGGCCCGCTTCCGCCGCCTCATCCGCGACGAGGACTACCCCACCGCCCTCTCGGTGGCGCGCCAGCAGGTCGAGTCCGGCGCGCAGGTCATCGACGTCAACATGGACGAGGGGATGATCGACGGCGTCGCGGCCATGGACCGCTTCCTGAAACTGGTCGCCTCCGAGCCCGACATCTGCCGGGTGCCGGTGATGGTCGACTCCAGCACGTGGGAGGTCATCGAGGCCGGCCTGAAGGTCACCCAGGGCAAGCCGATCATCAACTCGATCTCGATGAAGGAGGGCGAGGAGCAGTTCCTCCACCAGGCCCGGCTGGCCCGCAAGTACGGCGCGGCCGTCGTGGTCATGGCCTTCGACGAGGAGGGCCAGGCCGACACGCTCGAGCGCCGCAAGGAGGTCTGCGAGCGCGCCTACCGGCTGTTGGTCGACCGGGTGGGCTTCCCGGCCGAGGACATCATCTTCGACCCCAACGTCTTCGCGGTGGCCACCGGCATCGACGAGCACGCGGCCTACGGCGTCGACTTCATCGAGGCCACCCGCTGGATCTCGCAGAACCTGCCGCACGCGCTGGTGTCGGGCGGGGTCTCGAACGTCTCCTTCAGCTTCCGCGGCAACAACGCGGTGCGCGAGGCCATCCACGCCGTGTTCCTCTACCACGCGATCGGCGCGGGGATGGACATGGGCATCGTCAACGCCGGGGCGCTGGTCCCCTACGACACCCTCGACCCGCGGCTGCGTGAGGCCATCGAGGACGTCATCCTCAACCGCCGCGCGAACCCCGCCGAGGCCACCGAGGCACTGCTCGAGCTGGCCGAGGAGTTCCGCTCCGACGGGCAGCAGGCCGAGGCCGCGACCGAGGAGTGGCGCGCCCTGCCGCTGCGCGAACGCATCACGCACTCGCTCGTCAAGGGCGTCGACGACCACGTGGTCGACGACACCGAGGCGCTGCGCCAGGAGATCGAGCAGGCCGGTGGCCGCCCGATCGAGGTCATCGAGGGCCCGCTGATGGACGGCATGAACGTCGTCGGCGACCTCTTCGGCGCCGGCAAGATGTTCCTCCCCCAGGTCGTGAAGTCGGCGCGGGTGATGAAGAAGGCCGTCGCCCACCTCATCCCGTACATCGAGGCCGAGAAGGACGAGACGGCCAAGCAGAAGCCCAAGGGCAAGGTCGTCACCGCCACCGTCAAGGGCGACGTGCACGACATCGGCAAGAACATCGTCGGCGTGGTGCTGCAGTGCAACAACTACGACGTCGTCGACCTGGGCGTGATGGTGCCGCTGCAGAAGATCCTCGACACCGCCAAGGCCGAGAAGGCCGACGTCATCGGCCTCTCCGGGCTGATCACGCCGAGCCTGGACCAGATGGTGCAGGTGGCGGCCGAGATGGAGCGGCAGGGCTTCACCATCCCGCTGCTGATCGGTGGCGCCACGACGTCGAAGGCGCACACCGCGGTCAAGGTCGACGGCAAGTACTCCGGGCCCGTGGTGTGGGTCAAGGACGCCTCGCGGTCGGTGCCGGTGGTCAGCCAGCTGCTGTCGAGCCGCACCCGCGACGACTTCGTCGAAGGGGTGCGCGGCGAGTACCAGGCGCTGCGCGAGCGGCACGCGGCCAAGTCCGGCGAGCGCCCGCTGGCCTCGCTCGAGCAGGCGCGGGCCAACAAGCCGGCCATCGACTGGGACGGGTACCGGCCGATGCGCCCGCACCTGCTGGCGAGCCAGGACGGCGACCAGTGGTCCTCGCCCAAGGGCAGCCCGTGGCGCCGCGTGGCGCACCAGAACACCCGCGTCTGGGAGGACTACCCCCTCGCCGACCTGCGCGAGTACATCGACTGGACGCCGTTCTTCCTCGCCTGGGAGATCCGCGGACGGTACCCGGACGTGCTCAACAACCCGACGACGTCCGAGCAGGCCCGCACGCTCTTCGCCGACGCCCAGGCCATGCTCGACCGGATGGAGCGTGAGCACTGGGTGACCGCGCGCGGGGTGGTGGGGTTCTTCCCGGCGAGCTCGGTCGGCGACGACATCGAGGTCTACACCGACGAGGACCGCGCGACGGTGCTCACCAGGCTGCACGGGCTGCGCCAGCAGGGCCAGCACCGCGAGGGCGTCTCGAACAAGTGCCTGTCGGACTTCGTGGCGCCCAAGGAGAGCGGGCTGCGCGACTACGTGGGCGCCTTCTCGGTCACCGCGGGGCTGGGGCTCGACGAGCGCCTCCAGGCCTTCCGCGACGAGCTCGACGACTACTCGGCGATCCTGCTCGAGTCGCTGGCCGACCGGCTGGCCGAGGCCTTCGCCGAGCGCCTGCACCAGCGGGTGCGGACCACCCTGTGGGGCTACTCCCCCGACGAGCGGCTCGACGTCCAGGCCCTGATCTCCGAGCAGTACCGGGGCATCCGGCCGGCGCCGGGCTACCCCGCCTGCCCCGAGCACACCGAGAAGGAGACGCTGATGGCGCTCCTCGGCGGCGAGGAGCGCACCGGTATCAAGCTCACCGAGTCGATGGCGATGTGGCCGGGCGCGTCGGTGTCGGGCTGGTACTTCGGGCATCCCGACAGCCAGTACTTCGTCGTGGGCCGGCTCGGTCGCGACCAGGTCGAGGACTACGCGGCCCGCAAGGGCTGGGACCTGCGCACGGCCGAACAGTGGCTGGGCCCCAACCTGGGCTACACCCCGGAGGACTGAGCGCCGGGGCGGAGGGGCGCTCGGCGGCATGGCGGCGCGGGACTGTCGGCATGCCCGCCTACGGTGGCTGCCATGACCCCCGCCCTGTCCCCGAGCCGCGCCGCGGACTTCAAGCAGTGCCCGCTGCTGTTCCGCTTCCGGACGATCGACAAGCTCGAGGGTCCCCCGTCGCCGGCCGCCGCCCGCGGCACCCTGGTGCACGCCGTGCTCGAGCACCTCTTCGAGCTGCCGGCGACCGAACGCACGCCCGAGGCGGCCATGGCCCTGCTCGAGCCGCGCTGGCGGGCGCTGGTCGACGAGCGCCCCGAGCTCGCCACCATGATCGACGACGACGAGCAGCTCACCGAGGAGTCGTGGTTCGCCGGCGCCCGCACCCTGGTCGAGCAGTGGTTCGACCTCGAGGACCCCACGTGCCTCGAGCCCGAGGCCCGCGAGCTGTACGTCGAGACCGAGATCGACGGGCTCACCCTGCGCGGCTACGTCGACCGCCTCGACGTCGCCCCCGACGGCGCGATGCGGGTGGTCGACTACAAGACCGGCCGCTCCCCCAGCGAGCTGTTCGAGGCCAAGGCCCTCTTCCAGATGAAGTTCTACGCGCTGGTGCTGTGGCGCACCCGCGGCGAGGTGCCGCGGATGCTGCAGCTGGTCTACCTCGGCAACGGCGAGGTCGTGCGCTACGTCCCCGACGAGCGCGACCTGCTGGCCGTCGAGCGCAACGTGCGCGCCATCTGGGACGCCGTGGTCCGGGCCGCGCAGACCGGCGACTGGCGCCCGCGCACCTCCAGGCTGTGCGGGTGGTGCGACTTCCAGCAGTTCTGCCCCGAGTTCGGCGGCACGCCGCCCCCGCTGCCCGAGGGTGCGGGCCTCATCGCCCTCGACCCCGCCCGCTCGGGCGCGGCCTCACCCAGCGACGAGTGACGCGGCCAGCTCGCCCAGCCGCTGCGGCGTGACGCCGACCAGCCCGTCGGCCTGCACCGCCCCGGCCGTCTCCGGCACCGCTACCACGTGCGGCACCGCCAAGGTCGGCACTCCCGCGGCCACTGCCGAGCGCACCCCCGTGGGGCTGTCCTCGATGGCGACGCAGTGCCGGGCGTCGACGCCGAGCAGGCGGGCGGCGGTGGCGTAGGGCTCCGGATGGGGCTTGCCGTGCTCGACCTCGTCGCCGGTGACCACCACGGTGAAGGTGCCCTCGGGCAGCGCCGAGACCACGGCGTCGGCCAAGGAGCGCCACGACATCGTCACCAGGGCACTCGGCACGCCCTCGGCCGCGAGGGCGGCCAGCAGCTCGCGCGCGCCGGGGCGCCACGGCACGTGCGTACGCACCTGGGCGATGACGCGCTCGAGCAGCTCCTCGACGATGCGCTCGGGCTCCCACGCGACCGGCGAGTGCGCCTGGATGAAGCGGGCCGAGACCATCAGGTCGTTGCCCACCAGCTCGTGCGCGAACTCGTCGGACCAGGTGCCCCCGTGCTCCTCGACGATCTGGTGCTCGGCGGCGATCCAGTAGGGCTCGGTGTCGACGAGGGTGCCGTCCATGTCCCAGAGGACAGCGGCGGGGAGGCTCATGGGACACCAGCCTAACGACCCGTAGGGTGGTGTTCTGACCCCGGCGGAGGAGGACGAGCGTGATCGAGCTCGAGGACATCGGCGCGCTGCGCGACCCGGTGATGATCGCTGCCTTCGAGGGCTGGAACGACGCCGGCGAGGCCGCCAGCGCCGTGATCGAGCACCTGGCCGAGATCTGGGGGGCCGAGGTCGTCGCCGCGCTCGACCCCGAGGACTACTACGACTTCCAGGTCAACCGCCCGCGCGTGGTCACCGAGGGCGGCAAGCGCCGGATCAGCTGGCGCACCACCCGGGTCCTGGTCGCGCGCGACACCTCGCTGGGTCGCGACGTCGTCCTGGTGCAGGGCGTCGAGCCGTCGTTCCGCTGGCGCGCCTTCGCCATCGAGCTGATGGAGCTCGCGGAGGCGGTCGAGGTCTCCACCGTCGTCACGCTGGGCTCGCTCATGGCCGACGTCGCCCACTCGCGGCCCATCCCGGTCACCGCCACCTCCGACAGCGAGGACACCCGCCACCGGCACGGTCTCGAGATGAGCACCTATGAGGGGCCCACCGGCATCGTCGGCGTGCTGTCCGACGCCGCCACCCAGGTCGGCATCCCCTCGATCTCGTGCTGGGCGGCGGTGCCGCACTACGCGGGCCACTCCCCCTCGCCCAAGGCCACTGCCGCCCTGGTCGGCCGCCTCGAGGAGCTGCTCGACGGGCCCATCGAGCACGGCGACCTCGACGAGGACGCGCGGGCGTGGGAGCGCGGCATCAACGAGCTCGCGGCCTCCGACGCCGAGGTCGCCGAGTACGTCGAGAGCCTCGAGGAGGCCCAGGACACCGCCGAGCTGCCCGAGGCGAGCGGCGACGCCATCGCCAAGGAGTTCGAGCGCTACCTGCGCCGCCGCGGCACCGACGAGGCCGGCCCCGCGGGCGCTCCGTAGACCCGAGGGGCTCGCTCCGGACGGTGGCCGCTCAGGCGTTCAGACCCTGGAGGATGGCGACGCAGGCCCCGCCCAGCACGATGACCACGAGCGCGCCCCCGGCGAGGGCGCCGAGGGTCAGCCAGCGGGTGGCTCGCACGACGAGGCCGGCGACGACGAGCGCGACCACCAGCACCCCGGCCGCGACCGACACCACGGTGGAGGTCGAGCCGGAGCCGCTGCCCGACAGGGCGGAGACCCCGACCAGCAGGCCGACCAGGAGCGCCGGGACTGCGGGCACGCCCACGGCGAACCCGATCCAGAACCGGGCCTTGCGCGACAGGGACGACGGGGTCGCCGCGGTCGTGGGGACGACGGAGCCGGGCGGCGGCGGGCCGTCGGCCCCCGGGTCCGGCGGCCGGGTCCATCCCGGCGGTGGCGGCTGGCTCATGGGACCTCCTGCTCGACGGGGCGCGGTGCGGGCTCAGGCATGGGCACCGCCGGTGACGAGGGCCGCCAGGGCGCGGACGGCGAACACGGCCGCGACGGCGGCGAGGAGCACCAGGTAGGCGATGACCAGCCGGGTGTCGCCCAGCTTGCACCGCGACCGCAGCAGACCGGCCCGGCGCGCGGACACGTAGCCGGCCGCCCCGACCCCCGCGAAGACCAGCACGGCGACCGGCCCGAGCAGCCAGCCCAGGAGGGCGACCGTGGCCATCACGCACAGCCGCAGCGGGTCCTCCCCGGACCGCGCGGCCCGCTCGGTGGACGGCACGCCGTGGTGCGGCGGAGGCACCTGGCGCGGGTCGGCCGCGGGCCGCTCGGTCATCGGGACACCACCGGGAGCAGGCGCGTGCCGGTGGCGCTCGAGAGCCGGCGACGCGACAGGGGGGCCCACGCCTGCACGGCGCAGAACGGCGCGCACTGGTGGCCGCCGGTGTCGTCGTTGACCGTGCCGACGTGCACGCAGCACTGGGTGAGGCGCTCCTCGATCATGGTGTCGATGTCCATGAACGGCTTGACGGTGACCCGCAGCACCCGCTCCCCCAGCAGCCGGCGCAGGCTCTCGTGGCGGCCGGGCAGGCGCGACGACGCCAGTGTGGCCAGCGTGCCCAGCCCGAGGTCGCACGCGGTGCACAGGTCGCGCCAGATGTCGGCCATGCTCGGGTGCGAGAGCGAGGACTGCTCCGAGAGCAGGTCCAGCAGCGAGGACTTCACGACCGCGCGCAGCTCGCGGGGCAGGCCGTCGTCGGCGATCCGGTTCGCGAGCAGGTCGGGCTCCAGGTCGAGCCACTGCTTGAGCCGGTCGTGGCCGATGACCGACACCAGCGACACCCAGGTGTCGGAGTCGTCGCGCAGCAGGTAGCCCACCGAGCAGCAGTGCGGGTGCGAGCACGGCAGGGCGGTCAGGTCGCGCCAGGTCACCCGGCCGCCGGTCTGCTCCTCGAGCCGGGCCAGCACGCCGGTGTGCGTCAGCCGGTCCATCGGGTCGATCCCCGCCGAGCGCCCCGACCCGAAGACGGGCTGGATGCTGACGCCGCCCACGTACGGCGTGCGCATGGCCCGGTCGATGACGGCGCCGATCTCGTGGTCGTTGACGCCGAGCGTGGCGGTCATCGTGAGCGTCGTGAAGACCCCTGCGGCCGAGAGCCGCTCGAGGGCCCGGTCCTTGACACGGCGCAGGTCGCCGCCGCGGTGGTGCGTCGACGCACGGGCCGACTCGCCGTCGTACTGGAGGTAGACCTCCACCCGCTCCCGGTGCCGGCGCAGCAGGTCGAGCAGCGCGTCGTCCTCGGCGATCCGCAGCCCGTTGGTGTTCAGCAGGACCCGCACGACCGGGCGGCGGGTCACCGCGTCGAGCAGCTCGGCCAGCCAGGGGTAGAGCGTGGGCTCGCCCCCGCTGAGCATCAGCACGTCGAGCCGGCCGCCCTCGCGCTCGAGCCGGGTGTCGACCGACGCCAGCACCTCCTCCAGCGGCGCCACCGACGCCAGCGCCGGCGCGGAGGCGGCGAAGCACGTGGGGCACTTGAGGTTGCAGTGGTCGAGCAGGTCCTCGAGCAGGATGCAGGTGTGCTGGGTCTGCATCTCGGGCAGTCCGTGGGCGTACGCGGCCGGCACCGGCGCGAAGTTGCCCACCCGGTCGGGCACGTGCACCTTGGTCGGGGCCGTCCACTCCTCGAGGTAGGACAGGATCTCCGGTGACTCGTCGTACATCGTGCGGACCAGGCCGTGCCGCGCACAGCCCCGCTCGAGCCAGATGCGTCCGTCGCGCTCGACGAGCCAGCCCGAGAGCCGCGCGACCTCCGCCAGCGGCCGGTCCGGGTCCTCCTCGTGGCACAGCGGGCAGAACGCGTTGACGTACCGGTGGATCCGGTCGCCCCGCAGCGGCATCCCCGCCCCCGGGGGCACCCGACTCACGAGACCGCCCCCGCGCCCACCGCGGCAGCCGCGGGCCTCCGGTCGAACACCCCGGCGTAGGCCCCGGATCGCCGGCGCAGCGCGATGCGCAGCAGGACGAGCGGGACGGTGACGGCGAGGAACAGCTGCGGGCGGGTCAGCCCGTGCCAGACCACCTCGTTGCCGCGCACCAGCTCGACGGCGAACCGGAACACCCCGTAGGCCGCGACCCACCACACGAAGAGCTCACCCGACGGGACCGGGCGGTGTCGGAGCCAGCCCCAGAGCAGCCCGAACACCACCAGGTGGAACACGATCTCGTAGGCGAAGGAGGGATGCAGGGCCACGCCGGGCGCCACCCCGAGCCGCGCTGCGGCCGCGTCGTCGAGGCGAATCCCCCACGGCATCGTCGTGGGCGTCCCCGGCCGCTCGGTGAGCAGGCACCCCACCCGGCCCACCGCCATCCCGAGGGCGACCGCCGGCGCGAAGAGGTCGCCGGTGCGCAGCCGGTAGCCGCTGACCCGCTTGGCGACGTGGACCCCGAGCCAGGCCCCGACCAGGCCGCCCAGGATGCTGCGGTTGCCGTAGGCCCACTGCTCCACGAGCGAGGCGTTGGCGCGCAGGTCGAGGTGCTGGAGCCAGGTCCCGAGCCGCATGAACAGGGCGCCGCCCACGAGGGCCCCGGTGACCACGGCGTAGAGCCGCTCGTCGGTGTGACCCCGCCGGCGGGCCTCCACCACGAAGACCACGGCCGCGGCCAGCGCGCCCAGCGCCACGAAGAGGTCGTGGGTGGGGAAGGGCCCCAGCGTCGGCAGCATGGCGGTCAGCATGCCAGCCGGGGGCGTTCAGCGCGTGCGGACGGCGGTGACGAGCCGGGGCGACCCCTCAGAGGCGGATGCCGAGCAGCGCGTCGAGGGCGCGGGCCAGGACGCCCGGCGCCCCGGCCTCGAACCCCTCGTCCGTGCCCGACCCCGAGCGCGCCAGGGTGCGCTCGCACCAAGCGTCGACGGCCTCGAGGGCCCGCGGCGTGGCGAGGTCGTCGGCCACGGCCGCCCGGACGGCGGCGACGGTGTCGGTGGCGTCGACCCCGCCGTTGCCCGACAGTGCCTCACGCCAGCGGTCGAGGCGGGCCTGGGCCGTGGCCAGCAGGTCGTCGGTGTACTCCCAGTCGGTGCGGTAGTGCTGGGCCAGCAGCACCAGCCGGACGGCCATCGGGTCGACGCCCGCGGCGCGCAGCCGGGAGACCAGGACGAGGTTGCCGCGCGACTTGCTCATCTTCTCGCCGTCGAGGCCGACCATCGCCTGGTGCACGTAGAACCGCGCGAACGTCGGGTCACCGGTCAACGTGACGGACTGGACCGCGCTCATCTCGTGGTGCGGGAAGACCAGGTCGGTGCCGCCGCCCTGGATGTCGAGGGGGTGACCGAGGTGCTCGAGCGCGATGGCGGTGCACTCGATGTGCCAGCCCGGGCGCCCGTCACCGAGCACGTCGTCGGCCCAGGAGGGCTCGCCCGCCCGGGCGCCGCGCCACAGCAGGGGGTCGAAGCGGCCGCGCTTGCCGGCGCGGTCGGGGTCGCCGCCCCGGTCGGCGAAGACGGCGTCCATCTGCTCGGGACTCCAGCGCGACACGTCGCCGAACGAGGGGGTGCGGCCCAGGTCGAGGTAGACGTCGTCGCCCCCGGTGCCGCCCTCGCCTTGGGGCACCGGCAGCCGGTAGGCCGCGCCGCTCTCGAGCAGTCGGCGCACCGCGGCGGTGATCTCGTCCATCGACTCCACGACGCCGCGGAACGCGTCCGGGGGGATGACGGCCAGCGCGGTCATGTCCTCACGGAACAGGTCGATCTCGGCGGTGGCGAGCTCACGCCAGTCGCGCCCGTCGCGGGCCGCCCGCTCGAGCAGGGGGTCGTCGACGTCGGTGACGTTCTGCACGTACTCGACCCGGTGCCCGCTGTCGCGCAGCGCCCGGATGACGAGGTCGAAGGTGACGTAGGTCGCCGCGTGCCCGAGGTGGGTGGCGTCGTAGGGGGTGATGCCGCAGACGTAGAGGCGGGCGACGTCACCGGCCTCCACGGCCCGCACCTGCCCGGACGCGGTGTCGTGGAGCCGGAGGGGCTCTCCGTGACCAGGGACGGCGGGGACGAACGGCGGGGGCCACGACTTCACGGGCCGAGCCTACGGTGCGACGGTCACAGGGCCGGCCACGGGATGGCGGGCCAGCCCCCGCGTGGTGAGGGATGGACCCCCCGGCGCAGCAGCCGGGCCACCCGGCGGCGCAGCGCCTCGACCTCGTCGACGGTGAGCAACGGGCTCAGCGCCTCGTCGAGCTCACCGCGCAGGGCGTCCTGGAGCCGTTCCAGCCGGGCCACGTCGGCATCGACGAGGGGTTCACCGGCCCAGCCCCAGAGCACGGTGCGCAGCTTGGGCTCGACGCCGAGGCTGACCCCGTGGTCGCACCCGCGCACGAGGTGGCCGTCGCGCAGGACGTGGCTGCCCTTGCGGTCGGAGTTGTTCAGCGCGGCGTCGAGCACGGCCACCGTGCGCAGCGCCGCGTCAGGGCTGTGCGCCACGACGACAGGCTCCCCCAGGCTCGACTCGCCCTCGAGGACGACCAGCCAGCCGTCAGGCACCTCCACCGGCTCCAGGACGTCGACCAGCGGGTCCCGCTCACCGTCGACCGCACCGACCCACAGCTGCACCGACCCGGGGCCCAGGGGGCCGGAACGGATGACGGTGGGCGGGACGACGTCGAAGCCGCCCGCCTCGCTGACGAGGTACGCCGCACGCTCGCGCGCCACGAGGGTGCCGTCGGGGTAGTCCCACAGCCGGCGCTCGGTGGCCTCGGGCTTGTGGATGACGAGCACCTCGTCGGCCGGGTCTCCGACGAAGCACAGCAGCGCGCCGTTGGAGGAGCCCGAGATCCGGCCGACGGGCGTGAGGTCGCCCCGGGTCAGGAGCTCCTCGAGCTCAGCGCCGGTACCCGTTGGCACGCGGGCAGATGTGGCCGGAGGGGTCGAGCGGCTGGCCGCAGAACGGGCAGGCCGGGCGGCCCGCCGAGATGACCTTGGCGCAGCGTCGTGCGAAGGCCCGGGCCGCCGGCGCGCTCAGCACGACCCGCAGCGTCTGCAGCACGCCCTCGCCGACCTCCTCGGGGTCCTGGTCGTGGCACTCGATGACCAGCACGGAGCGCTCGAGGTCCCAGGCCAGGCTCAGGGTGTCGACCCGGAACTCGTCCTCGATGGGGGTGGTCAGCGGGTCGGTGTCGCCGTCGCCGACGGGCTCGGTGGCAGTGCCTTCGGCGTGCGCGTCGAGCAGGTCGTTGACCCGGTCGGCGAGCACGCTGACCTGCATCTTCTCGAGCGAGACCGACACCACCCGGCCCGCGTCGCTGGCCTGGAGGAAGAAGGTGCGCCCGCCGGGCGGGCCGACGGTGCCGGCGACGAAGCGCTCGGGCGGGTCGAAGACGGTGGCAGGCATGGCACCCACCCTAGATCGAGAAGCCGACCGGGAGCTCCAGGCGGTGGCGGGCCATCAGGTCGGCGTCCGCGAGGAGCTCGCGGGTGACGCCGTCGGCCACCACGGTGCCCTCGCTGAGCACGACCGCCCGGGGGCAGAGCTCGACCGCGTACGGCAGGTCGTGGGTGACCATGAGGATGGTCACGTCGAGGCCGCGCAGGATGTCGGCCAGCTCGCGCCGCGAGGCGGGGTCGAGGTTCGAGCTCGGCTCGTCGAGGACCAGGATCTGCGGGCGCATCGCCAGCACGGTGGCGATGGCGACCCGGCGCCGCTGGCCGAACGACAGGTGGTGCGGCGCCCGGGCGGCGAGGTCGGCGACCCCCACGGCCTCGAGGGCCTCGACCACGCGGGCGTCGAGCTCGGCGCCGCGCAGCCCCAGGTTGGCCGGGCCGAAGGCGACGTCGTCGCGCACCGTGGGCATGAAGAGCTGGTCGTCGGGGTCCTGGAAGACGATGCCGACCCGCCGCCGGATCTCGAGGAGGTTCTCGCCGGTGACCGGCATCCCCGAGACCAGGACGGTGCCGTGGCCCGGGGTCAGCACGCCGTTGAGGTGCAGCACCAAGGTCGTCTTGCCGGCGCCGTTCGGGCCCAGCAGGGCCACCCGCTCCCCCGGGTGCACGTGCAGGTCGACCCCGAAGAGGGCCTGGTGCCCGCCCGGGTAGGCGTAGGCGACGCCGCGCAGGTCGAGGACGGGGGTGGTCACGCGGCCATCCTCGCGCCCACCGACGACGCCGCCGCCACCAGGGCCGGCAGCAGGGCCAGCGCCCAGGTACCGGGGCCGGCGGCCAGCGGGTCGGTGACCGGCATCCGGCCCGACCAGCCCCGGCTGACCATGGCGAGGTGGACCCGCTCGCCGCGTTCGTAGCTGCGGATGAACAGTGCCCCCGTGCCGGCGGCCAGCACCGGCCACGAGCGCACCGAGCGGGCGCTGAACCCGCGCGACAACCGGGCCACGCGCATCCGGCGGAGCTGGTCGCCCACGACGTCGACGTAGCGGACCATGAACGACGCGATGAGCACCAGCGGGTCGGGCACCTTGAGGTGCTGCAGGGCCCGGACGAGGTCGCGGGGGCGGGTCGTGACCGCGAACGCGATGGCCGCGACGACGCCGGTGGTGCCCTTCAGCAGCAGGGCCAGCGCGGCCGTGAGCCCGGTCTGCGAGACGGTGAGCGGGCCGATGTCGACCCGAGGCCCGACCGCCACGAACGGCAGGACGAGGGCGAAGACCGCGAAGGGGGTCTCGACGGCCAGGCGCGGCAGGACGTGGCGCGGCGCGACGCGGGTGGAGACCAGGACGCCCACCGCCAGCAGCAGCAGGGCGCCCAGCACGGCGTGCGCGCCGTTGGGGACGCTGACGACGGCCAGGACGAAGGCGACGAGGCCGACGAGCTTGGCGTGCGCCGGCACCTGGTGCAGCCTGCTGGCACCCTCGACGTGCAGGTGCGAGCCGTGGCCGGAGCCCACCTCAGCCGCGCCGGCGGCCGAGCCGCCGCAGCAGGAGCACGAGCCCGCCCATCACCACGGCGACGACGACAAGCCCGACGACCCCGGCCAGGCCGCCGGACAGGAACCCGTTCGAGACGCCGTCGACCCCGTAGCCGGCCAGCGGCGACCCCGCGGCGGCCGACTCGCGGGCGGCGCCGGCGAAGCCGAGGCTTTGCGCGACGTGCTGCAGCCCGTCGGGGTGACGCGAGGCGAAGAAGGAGACCACCCCGGCGATGACGAGGCAGACGGCCGCCCCGACCAGCACGAGCCGGCGGGTGCTGACCCGGGGCCGGGGCCCCTCGGGGGTGGCGTCGGCGCTCACGCCACCGGCTCCGGGGTGCGCAGCTGCAGGGCCGGCATCCGGCCGCGGGCGGCGTGCACCAGGTCGGGGCGGGCCGCGACGATGCTCGAGACCGCCAGGAAGGTGATCAGCGCCTCGCCGACGCCGATGAGCAGGTGCCAGCCCACCATCGCCGCGACGAGCGGCCCCAGCGGGATGGGCGCCACGCCACCGGCCGCGAACAGGCCGGTGAAGACCAGCGCCGCGGCGGGGACGCTGACGAACGAGCCGGCGGCGGCCGCCAGGGGCACGCTCGACATCCGCCGCGGCAGCACGGCCAGGACGGCCCTGGCGACCCCGTAGCCCACCCAGACGGCGATGACGCCCATCAGCAGAACGTTGGTGCCCAGCGCCGTCACGCCGCCGTCGGCGAAGAGGAAGGCCTGCACGGACAGCACCACCGTGAGGCACAGCGTGGCCGTCGCCGGGCCGACCAGCACCGCGGCCAGCGAGGCTCCGATCAGGTGCCCCGAGGTGCCGGCACCCACCGGGAAGTTGACCATCTGGGCGGCGAAGACGAAGACCGCGACGAGCCCGGCCAGGGGCGCGGTGCGCTCGTCGAGCTCGTGGCGCGAGGCCCGCACCAGCGAGGCCGCGACCACCCCGCCGGCCGCCACCATCGTGGCCACCGAGGTCGGCGCGTCGAGGAACCCGTCGGGTACGTGCATGCTCGCCTCAGTCCGTCGTGGCCACCGCAGGGGGCCCGGGTCGCGCCCTCCGCGTCTCGTCCAGACCGACTATTGCACATCCTTCGCAACAAGCGGCCGGTGGTCCCCCGGCCGCCGGTGCGACGGGCGTCAGCCCTCGCCGCCGCCGACGGTGGAGTCCCCCGCGGCGTGCGCCGTCGGGACGGCGACCAGTGGTGCCAGGTCCCCCTCGACGGTGTTGCTGGCCAGCAGCACCATGCGGGTCGGCGTGATGTGCACGGCGGTGACGGTGCCGGGGTCGACGCGCACCCGCTGCAGCCCGGCGATGCCCGCGCCCACCGCCTCGGCCACGACGGCCTTGATGGGGTCGCCGTGGCTCACGGCCACCCAGACGGCCGCCGCGCCGTGCTCGGCCTCGACCTCTGCGTCCAGGGCCCGCAGGCCGGCCACCACCCGGTCGGCCATCTGGCCCAGGGACTCGGCCGCGTAGTCGGGCGACGGCGGGAAGGTGGCGGCGCCGGGGTCGTCCTGGATGGTGCGCCACAGCGGGTCCTTGGCGGCCTCCGAGAGCGCGCGGCCGGTCCAGGCGCCGTAGTGGCACTCGCCGATGCGCTCATCGGTGCCCGCCTCGAGCCCGGGCAGGGCGACCGCCACCGTCTCGCGGCAGCGCTGCAGCGGGCTCGACACCGCCCGGACGACTGCCAGCGGAGCCAGCCGCGCCGCGACCCGCTCGGCCTGGCCCCGGCCGGTGTCGGTGAGCCCGACGCCCTCGGACCAGCCGGCGAGCACCCCCGCGGCGTTGGCGGTGGAGTGCCCGTGCCGCAGGAGCAGGACGATGGCCACGAGAGACCATCGTAGGGGCGGGTCGTGGGCGCGCCGACGCCGGCGTCACCCACAATGGCCAGCGTGATCGTCGACCGCGCCATCTACGAGGACGGGCTGCGCCGCCCCTGCGGCGACCTGTCCGACGAGCTCGCGGGCCTACGGGCCTCGAGCGACCACACCGGCTTCCTCTGGATCGGGCTCAAGGACCCCACCCGGGAGGAGTTCGACGAGGTCAACACCGAGCTGGCGCTGCATCCGCTGGCCGTCGAGGATGCCGTCAACGGCCGCCAGCGCACCAAGGTCGAGCTCTACGACGACACCGTCTTCGTGGTGCTGAAGCCGCTGCGCTACATCGACCGCACCTCCGACATCGAGACCGGTGAGGTGATGGTCTTCGTCGGCGACCGGTTCGTCGTCACCGTCCGCCGCGGTGAGCTGACCCCCCTCACCGGCATCCGCAAGGAGCTCGAGGCCGACCCCGAGGCCCTGCGGCTCGGCCCTCTCGGCGTCCTGCACCGCGTCCTGGACCGGGTCGTCGACGGTTACGTCGAGATCGACGCCGAGGTGGCCCGCGACCTCGAGGAGATCGAGACGGCGGTCTTCTCCGGCGACCACACCAACACCGCCACCATCTACCGGCTCAAGCGCGAGGTGCTGGAGTTCAAGCGGGCCGCGTCGCCGCTGGAGGAGCCGCTCCGGATGCTGCACCTCTCCTCCCGGTCCCCGGTCCCCGAGGGTGAGGTCCGGCTGCGGCTGCGCGACGTCAGCGACCACCTGCACGGGGTCATCGAGCACATCGAGTCCTACGACCGGCTGCTCACCGACGTCCTCGGCGCGCATCTGGCCCAGGTCACGGTGCAGCAGAACAACGACATGCGGCGCATCTCGGCGTGGGTGGCCATCGCGGCGGTGCCCACGATGATCGCCGGCATCTACGGTATGAACTTCGACAACATGCCCGAGCTCAGCGCCAGCGTCACCGTCGGGGGCGGCCAGTTCGAGTACGGCTACTTCGTGGTGCTGGCCGTCATGGGCGCGGCCTGCCTGGCCATGTACCGCGCCTTCAAGCGCAGCGGCTGGCTCTGACCCGACCGTGGCTCAGGTGGCGCTGACCCAGCCCGCTGCCAGGGCCACGACCAGCAGCACGCCCAGGGCCACTCGGTACCAGACGAAGGGGCGCAGCGAGTTGGTGGCGACGAAGCGCAGCAGCCACGCGATGGAGGCGTAGGCGGTCACGAACGCGACGAGGATGCCGACCAGCATCTGCCCGACGCCCAGCACCGCGAGGTCGTGGCGGGCGTCGACCAGCTCGAACAGGCCGGCGGCGGTCAGGGCGGGGATGGCCATGAAGAACGAGAGCCGGGTGGCGGTGACCCGGTCGATGCCGCGCAGCAGCCCGGCCGAGATGGTGGCACCGGAGCGCGACACCCCCGGGATGAGGCTGAAGCACTGCACCAGCCCGATGACCAGGCCGTCGACGACGGTCACCTGCCCCTCGCCCCGCTGGGTCCCCTGCTTCACCAGCACGTCGTGGCGCTGCTCGGCGACCCAGATGACCGCGCTCCAGAGCACCAGCGCTCCCGCGACGACCCACAGGCTGCGCAGCGGCCCCGAGATCACGTCCTTGAGCAGGAACCCGACGATGCCCACCGGGATGGACCCGACGATGACGGCCCAGGCGAGCCGGTAGTCGTGCTCCTCGCGGGCCGCCGGGGTCGTGAGCCCGCGGAACCAGGCGACCGCCAGCCGCGCGATGGTGCGCGCGAAGTAGATGAAAGTGGCCGCGATGGCCCCGATCTGGATGATGGCGGTGTACGCCGTGACGGCCGGCGCCCGCACCGGGAGCCCGAGCAGCTGCTCGGCGATGGTGAGGTGGCCGGTGGAAGAGATCGGCAGGAACTCGGTGAGCCCCTCGACGATCCCGAGGATCACGGCTTGGACGTAGGAGAGCTCGACGGGCACGCGCCGAGCCTAGGGGTGGCGGTGCGGCGTCCCGCAGCCGCACCCCGGCGTGTCGGTCAGCGGCCTCTCAGCGGGCGACCCGGCCGGGCGCCCTCAGCCCGTGACGGCCCGTGCCATGAGGCGCAGGATGTCGCACCGCTCCTGCGTCGTCCGGGCGTACGGCGCCACCGAGAGCGTGGTGACGCCGGCGTCGGCGTACCGGCCGACCCGCTCGGCGATGCGCTCCGGGGGGCCGAGCAGGGCGGTGGCGTCGGCCAGCTCCATCGGCACGGCGTCGGCAGCGTCGCGCGGCCGCCCCGCCAGGTAGAGGTCCTGGATGGTGTCGGCGGCCTCGTCGAAGCCCATCGAGCGCGCCAGCCGGTTGTAGAAGTTCTGCTCGCGGCTGCCCATCCCGCCGATGTAGAGGGCGGTGTAGGGCGCGACGGCGGCCCGGGCGGCCTCCAGGTCGTCACTGACGACCACCGGTACCGAGGCCACGACGTCGAAGCCGGCCATCGGGTCCTGGGGGGTGCCCTTGCCGGCGGCGGCCCGGGCATCGCGCAGCAGCGAGAACTGCTCGGCCGAGTGCTCGGGCGAGACGAAGATGCCGAGCCAGCCGTCGGCGACCTCCCCGGCCAGGGCCAGGTTCTTGGGCCCGACCGCGGCGAGGTAGATCGGCAGGTCGGGGCGCGGCGGGTGGATCGTCAGCCGCAGGCTCTTGCCCGGCCCGTCGGGCAACGGCAGGGTGAAGTGGTCGCCGTCGTAGGCGACCGGCTGGCGGGCCAGCGCCATCCGCACGATGTCGACGTACTCGCGGGTGCGCGCCAGCGGCTGGGCGAACCGCACCCCGTGCCAGCCCTCGCTGACCTGCGGGCCGGAGACCCCGAGGCCGAGGAGGAAGCGGCCCTTCGAGAGGGTGTCGAGGGTCGCGGCGGTCATCGCGGTCATCGCCGGCGTGCGCGCCGGGATCTGCATCACGCCGGCGCCGAGCCCGATGTTCTGGGTCTGGGCCGCGAGCCACGACAGGACGGTGACGGTGTCGGAGCCGTACGCCTCCGCCACCCACACCGAGGCGTACCCCAGCCGGTCGGCCTCCTGCACGAGGTCGAGGAGGTCCTCGCCCATACCCATTCCCGCGTAGCCACCGGCCAGTCCTAGACGCATGCCCGCAGGCTAGCGGAGGGCGGCCCCTGCGCCCCCGCCCCGGTGACGTGGGCCTCATCGCACCGGCGACCCGCCCCGTCCCGGCCTGCGCGCCCGGCCACCGGCCCGGCGATAGGGTCGGCGCCATGCAGACCCGCCGTCTCGGAGCCACCGGGCTCAGCGTCTCGCGTCTGGCGCTCGGGACGATGGCGTGGGGCACCCGGACCTCGCCCGAGGACGCGCGCGACCTGCTCACCACCTTCCGCGCCGCGGGCGGCACGCTGGTCGACACCGCGCACGGGTACGCCGGTGGGGCGGCCGAGGACCTGTTGGGCGACCTGCTCGACGGGCCCGACCGCGAGGAGGTCGTCCTCGTCACGAAGTCGGGCATCAGCCGGGCCGGCGGCGAGCGGGTGGTCGACTGCTCCCGCCGCACCCTGCTGCACCAGCTCGACCTGTCACTGCGGCGGCTGCGCACCGACCACGTCGACGTCTGGCTGGCTCACACCTGGGACCCGCAGACCCCGCTCGAGGAGACGGTGAGCGCGCTGGTGCACGCGTGGCGCACCGGGAGGGTCCGCTACGTCGGGGTGTCGAACCACATCGGATGGCAGGCCGCCCGCACCATGTCGCTCCTGGCCGCCGAGGGCGTGCCGCTGGCGGCCGACTCGGTCGAGTACAGCCTCGTCGAGCGCCGCCCCGAGCGCGAGCTCGTCGCCGCCGGCCAGGCCCTCGGCTTCGGCCTGCTCCCCTGGTCCCCGCTGGGGCGCGGGGTGCTCGGAGGGCGTTACCGCACCGGGGTGCCCGCCGACTCGCGGCTGGCGTCCGAGGAGTTCTCCCGCTTCACCGGCCGGCACGCCGGCGACCACACCCGCGGGGTCGTCGAGGCCGTGCGCACCGCGGCCGAGGGCCTCGGGGTTCCGCCGGCGGTCGTCGCCCTGGCGTGGGTCCGCGACCGTCCGGGCGTCACCGCGCCGGTCATCGGCCCGCGCACCCCGGGCCAGCTGGCCGTGCTGCTGCAGTCCGAGGACGTCGAGCTGCCCGACCAGATCGTCGACGCGCTCGACGAGGTCTCGGCCGACCACGCCTGAGCCCTTCCGACCGGCCGTGGGGCCGGCTCGGAAGCGGCCGCTCAGCGGTCGGTGTCCTCGAAGTCGACCTCGTCGTCGTCCAGCCCGACGTAGGTGCGGGCGTCGTCGCCGTCCTCGTCGTCGTGGCCGTCGACCTCCTCGTCGGAGTCGTCGTCCTCGTCGTCGTCCTCGTCGTCCGAGTCGTCGTCGGCCCCGTAGATGTCCAACGGCGTCATCTCGCCGTAGGCGTCGTACAGGGCGCTGTCGTACTCCTCGAAGGCGTCGGCGAGGTCGTCGTAGGCGGCGATGACGCTCGGGTCGTCCTCACCACGTCGCGTACTGCTCACCTCGAGATGGCGCTCGAAGGCAGAGACGAGCAGCGCCAGGGCGGCACGCGGATCCGTGGTCATGTCCCGAACCGTACCGGTCCTGACGCAGAATGTGTCAGTGGCCGACTACGAGTACCTCGTCCTGAACTTCGGACGCGAGGTGCAGCGCTCCGACATCCGTCGCACCCTGACCGACCACGCCGAGTACGGGCACTGGGAGCTCGCCCGCACCCGGACCTACGTGGGCGGCCTGACCAAGACGTGGCTGCGGCGGCGCATCATCCGCGCGCGCCGCACCCACGCCACCTCGGGGGTGTAGCCGCCCGGCTCAGCAGGTCTCGAGGAGGCGGCCGAGCACCCGGGCACCGAAGCGCAGCGAGTCGGTGGGGACCCGCTCGTCGATGCCGTGGAACATCGGCGCGAAGTCGAGGTCGGCGGGCAGCCGCAGCGGCGCGAAGCCGTAGCCGGTGATGCCGAGCAGCGAGAGCGCCTTGTTGTCGGTACCGCCCGAGAGGCAGTACGGCAGCACCTCGGCGTCGGGGTCCTCGGTGCGCAGCGCCTCGACCATCCGGTCGACCAGGGCGCCCTCGAACGGCGCCGACAGGGCGATGTCGCGGTGCAGCACGGTGACCTCGACGTGCTCGCCCGCGAGCTCGCGGATGGTGTCGAGCAGGTCCTCCTCGTGGCCCGGCAGGAAGCGGCAGTCGACGTTGGCCGACGCCTGCTGCGGGATGACGTTGTGCTTGTAGCCGCCGTCGAGCATCGTCACGTTGCTGGTGTCCTGGAGGGTGCCGCGCACGAAGCCCTGGGCGCCACCGAGGTGCTGCAGGAGGTCCTCGAGGTCCTCGTCGGACCAGCCGGTGCCGGTGAGCTCCGAGAGCCCGTCGAGCAGCGTGCGCACCGACGGGATGTACTCGCGCGGCCACTTGTGCTCGGCGATGCGCGAGATGGCCTCGGCCAGGCGCACGATGGCGTTCTCGTCGTTGGGCACCGAGCCGTGGCCGGCGCGCCCGTTGGCGGTCAGCCGCAGCCAGGCGATGCCCTTCTCGGCGGTCTGCAGCAGGTAGGTGCGCTTCTCGTCGCCGTGCCGGTCGGTGACGGTGACGCTGTAGCCGCCGACCTCGCTGATGGCCTCGGTCACACCCTCGAAGACCTCGGGGTGGTGGTCGACCATGAAGTGCGAGCCCTGCACGCCGCCGGCCTCCTCGTCGGCGAAGAAGACGACCACCAGGTCGCGCGGGGGCACGACGCCACGGCGGCCGATGTCGCGCACGCAGGCCAGCATCATCGCGTCCATGTCCTTCATGTCGACGGCGCCGCGGCCCCAGACGCAGCCGTCGCGCTCCACCCCGCCGAACGGGTCGACCGACCAGTCCGCGGCGTTGGCGGGAACGACGTCCAGGTGCCCGTGCACGCAGAGCGCGCCGCGCTCGCGGTCGGCACCGGGGATGCGGACCGCCACCGTGACGCGCCCGGGCTCGGCCTCGTAGGTCTGCGGCTCGAGGCCGACCTCCCGCAGCTGGGCGACGACGTAGTCGGCCGCGGCCGCCTCCCCCGGCCCGCTGCCGTCGCCGTAGTTGCTGGTGTCGATGCGGATCAGCTCCTGGCAGATCCGCACGACCTCGTCCTCGGGGCGCAGTGTGTCGCTCATGCTCTCCACCGTAGACCGACGGGCCGACGGGATGGGCGGGTCGCCGAGCCGGACTGATTTCGGTCCGGTGCAGGGACCGTGTAATGTTCCGGGTCGCAGGACGGCCTCCCCAGGGCCGGCACCGCACCACTCGTCCGGGTGGCGGAATTGGCAGACGCGCTAGCTTGAGGTGCTAGTGCCCGTATAGGGCATGGGGGTTCAAGTCCCCCCTCGGACACCGACATCAAGGCCCCGAACCAGCACGGTTCGGGGCCTTGCTCGTGCCTGTCCCTGCGCGGGCGCCTCAGGGCGCGCTCTCCCTGGCCACCAGGGTGAACCGCGGCCGCTCCTCCACTCCCAAACTGGTGCGGTCGCCGTTGATCCGGGCCAGGAGGCGTGCGACGGCCCTGCGGGCCAGATCCTCCTTGTCGGGCGAGATGCTGGACAGCGACGGGGTCAGGTACTGGTCCTCGTCGTTGTCGTCCATGCCGATGACGGCCACGGCACCCGGGACCGCGATGCCGCGCTCGCTGAGGGCACGCAACGCACCCTGCGCGAGGAGGTCGTTGAAGCAGAAGAGCGCGTCGGCGTCGGCCCCCGAGTCGAGGAGCACGGTGGCCGCACGGTAGCCCTCGGCACGGCTGAAGCTCGTCGTGGGGGCGACCAGTCGTGGGTCACGCGACAGGCCGCCCTCCTCGACGGCCATCCCGTACCCGCGCTGGCGCAGGTCTGCCATCGGGCTGTCGATGTCGGTGCCCACGCCGATCGCAGCGACCCGTTCACGGCCGAGGTTCGCCAGGTGCAGGGTGGCTGCCCGGGCCGCGGCGACGTTGTCGATGGCGACGTGGTCGAAGGGGCTGTCGAAGATGCGCTCACCGAGGAGGACGATCGGGATCGACGCCCGGTCGGGGGTGAGGTCGGAGGCCCGCGCCGAGAGCGGGCTGAGGAGCAGCCCGTCCAGCGCGTTGGCCTGCGGCGTGCACGCGAACGCGATCTCGCGGTCCAGCTCGCCGTCGGTCTGCTCGATGAGCAGCGTCAGACCGGATGCGGCGACGGCCTTCAGAACGTGTTGGGCGAGCTCGGCGAAGTACGGGACCGTCAGGTCGGGGACGGCCAGGCCGATCATGCCCGTCCGGCCGCGGCGCAGGTTCCTGGCGGCGAGGTTGGGGCGGTAGCCCATCTCCTCGATGGCGGCCTGCACCCGCGAGCGGGTGTCGGGGTGGACGTACGCGTAGTTGTTCACCACGTTGGACACGGTGCGCACGGAGACCCCGGCGGCCTCGGCGACGTCCTTCAGTCGAGCCATGCTCCCCTCCGACGTGAGCGTCGCACCACCGGTCGGCGATGCCCCACCCAAGGTTAGCCACCGTGCCGTGGGCGGTCTTGCCGGCCGGTGGGGACGGCCGGCCGAGCGCAGTCCTGGTGGCCGCCGGACCCCGAACGGCGGACGCCGGATGGACGGACGCTGCCGGTCGGGGCAGCATCCGTCCACCCGGGAGACCCGGGGTCAGCCCTTCAGCTGGGCCTCGACGTCCTTCTGGGCCTGGGCCAGGGCCTTGTCCACGGGCGTTCCCGTGAGCCAGACCCCTTCGATGGCGTGCTGGAGCGCGTCCTCGGCGCCCTGCCAGCCCCTGACCTGGGGCACGAGCGCGGCGTTGTCGGCCGTGTCGATGTAGTTCTCCCGCTGGGGCGCCTCGAGGTACTTGGCGCTGGAGAGCACCGAGGGTCGAACGGGCAGGTGCCCGGTGGGGAGGGCCCAGGAGATGTCGTTCTTGTACATGAACGCGGCGTACTCCATCGCGGCCCGGTACTTGGGGCCGTTGGCGTCGGTCTGCACGGGGATGACGAAGGTGTGCGAGTTCGCCCAGACGCCGGGCTGGTCGAAGACGGTCGGGAAGTCGGTCGCCAGGTACGTGAAGTCGGCGGTGTTGTTGTACTCGTTCACCACCCAGGTCCCGTTGATGAGGATGCCGACGTCGCCGTTCAGGAACGCCTGCTGAGCGGCGTCGTAGGTCTGCTGGGGGTCGGCGATGCCCGCGGAGTAGAGGTCGCTGATCAGGCCGAGCGCTGCCTTCCCGGCGGGAGTGTCGATGTTGACCTTGCCCTTGTCCGTGACCACGGGATCGCCCTGCTGAGCCACGAAGGAGGAGAAGATGCGGAAGGGGATGTTGAAGTCGTTGCCCCAGGCGATGTACTGCTTCCCGGTCGCCTGCTGGAACTTCTGGGCCTGCTGCTTCAGCTCCTCAGGGCTCGTGGGGAGAACGGGCTTGCCGTCCTTGACCAGGCCGGCTTTCGCCATCAGGTCGAGGTTGACGTGCGAAAGGCTCGCGTGCTCGTCGATCGGGACGGCGTACAGCGTGCCGTCGATCTCCGCAGCCGCCTGAGCCGGTTCGGTCATGTCGGAGGTGCCGATACCGGTTGCCTTGTACCCCGTTTCGAGAGGAAGCAACAAGCCGCGCGACGAGTAGTCGGGGATGTTCGACTCATGCATGAGCAGGACGTTCGGCGGCTTCTTGGCCGCGAAGGCAGCGTTGACCGCGTCGTAGTAGGACTTCCATTCGGCGCCCCCCTCGCGGGTGACGGTGATGCCGTACGGGTTCTCGGCGTTGAACTTGTTGTTGAGGATGCGCATCGCCTGGCACTCGTTCGTGGCCTTGGTGACGTCCGTCTCGGTGCCGACCTCGTCGATGCAGTCACCGAAGAAGTCTCCGACCGAGATCTTCAGACCGTTCAGGTCGCTGTCCTTGACGTCCGCCATGGACGCAGCACCCTCGGCGGCAGCCTGCTGGCCGCCTCCCCCACCGCCGCAGGCAGTGGTGAGGAGCGCGAGGGGGACGGCGACGGCTGCGGTGAGGACGCGCGTCGTGGAGAGTTTCATGCTGTCTGTATCCCTTCGAGGTGGATGATCCTGAGGTGGGTGCCGCGGTCTACTTCTCACCGCTGGCGAGCGAGATACCTCGCACCAGCTGGCGCTGGAAGAGGAGGAAGACGACGATGAGCGGGAGGCTCCCGATGACCCCTCGCGACATGAGGTCCCCGAGCGAGCGGGCGGCCTCGAAGGACGCCTGCTGCTGGGCCAGGCCGACGGTCAGGGTGTAGTAGTCGGGCTGGGTCGCCACGACCAGTGGCCAGAGGTAGTCGTTCCAGGACTGCACGAAGGCGAAGATCGCCAACGCCGCGATCGCCGGGCGGGCCAGCGGAAGCATGATCCGGGTGAAGATCCGGCGGTGACCCGCGCCGTCGATGCGCGCCGCCTCCTCGAGCTCGCGGGGAACGGCGCGGAAGAACTGGGTCATGATGAACACGCCCAGGGGCAGGGCGATGCGCGGGAGGAACATGGCCGGGTAGGTGTTGAGCTGGCCGGCGCTGCTGAACATCAGGTAGAGGGGGATGAACATGGCCTCTCGTGGCACCATCAGCCCGGCGAGCGTGACGATGAACAGCGGCTCCTTGAACCGGAAGTCGAGCCGTCCGAACGCGTACCCCGCCATGGCCGAGCAGACGACGGTGCCGATGGTGGTGACGCCGGTGACGATGAGGCTGTTCAGGAACCAGCGGGGCAGCTCTGAGTTGGACAGCTCCCCGATGAGGTTCTGCAGCGTGAAGCCCTGCGGGAGGAGGGTCTGGGAGTCCAGCTGGAGCAGGTCGTTGTCCGACGTGGCCAGCACGAACATCCAGATCACCGGCACCAGCCAGACGATCGCGGCGACGCCGAGGAAGAGGTGCAGCATCGAGGCGCCGATCGTGAAGCGGCGCGCGGTCCTGGACCGCCGGGGCGTCGCGTCTTCGCGGGTCGTGCGCTCGGTGATGGTGGGGGCGGGAGCCGTGCTCATGCGTCGTCCTCCTTGAAGAACCGCAGCTGGACCAGGGAGACCGCGAGGATGAGGACCAGCAGCACGATCGACATGGCCGACGCGTAGCCGAGGTCCGAGTCGCGGATGCCGCTCTGATAGATGTGCTGGATCAGCACGAGGGAGGAGTCGCCCGGACCTCCCCTGGTCATGAGGTAGATCTGACCGAAGACCTGGAAGGAAGCGACGACCTGGGTGACCAGGACCAGCAGCATCACTCGGCGCAGCCCCGGGAGGGTGATGTTGAGGAAGGACTGCACCCGTCCCGCACCGTCGAGACTCGCCGCCTCGTACAGGCTCGGTTCGATGTCCTGCAGACCCGCCACGAACAGCACCATGTTGAAGCCGACCGTCCACCAGACCGTCGTCAGGACCACCGCCGGGATCGCCAACGCCGACGAGTTGAGGTAGTCGATCGGCTCCACGCCGAACGCGGACGTGACGGACGCGAACAGCCCGCGCGAGGGGTTGTAGAGGTAGATCCAGATCAGGGTGACCACCGACACGGGGAGGACGTAGGGGAGGAAGAACGCCCCCCGGTACCAGCTCGCCGCGCGCCCCGGGCGGTTGACGGCCAGGGCCATGGCCAGGCCGAGGGCGAGCAGCAGGGGGGTGGAGATCACCGTGAACTCGATGGTGTGCTGGAGGGCGGCCCAGAAGCGCGGGTCGTTCCACGAGCCCTGCGGCCCGGGGTGGAAGCCCAGCGCCACGACGAGGCCCAGGAGAAGAAGGACCACGACGCCCGCCCGCAGCGGGCGGCCCCGTCCGCGCAGGGCCCCGACCGCGACCACGGCCGCGACCACCAGCAGCGGGACTCGCCACGTGAGCATGTGGGTGGCGGACCACACGAACCCGTGGCCGCCCAGCATCGTGACGTAGTTCTGCAGGCCGAAGTTCTGCGCTCGCTGGGTCAGGAGGTCCCAGTCGAAGAAGCCCATGTAGAGCGCCTGGACCACCGGGTACAGGATGAAGACGAGGGCGAGCACCGAGAACGGGAGGAGGAACAGCAGGGCGGCTCGCGTGTCACCGGTACGGGACCGCCGCCGGATGGCCGATGCCTGGCTCATCGGAGCATCACTCCTTCGTGCTGATCGGGACGAGGCGGATCGCGTTCCACGACAGGGGTTTCACGGTGACGTGGAGGTGCCCCCCGTGCAGTGCGGGTACCGCTGCCTGGCGTGGGCTGACGGCTTCCGGGTCCTGCGCCGTGTTGGCCCGACGGACGTCGCCGTCGGCTGCCAGCTCGAGGTGCTCGAGGCAGCGCAGGGGGCCGAAGGCCGAGAGGTCGACGTCGGTGTCGGCGGCCGAGTCCACGGAGCGGTTGACGACGAAGAGCGCGACCGAGCCGTCATCCGGGTCCCGGGTCGCGGCCACGTCGAGCGTGGGCACCTCGCCCAGGCCGTCGACCTCCACGACGGGACCCTCGACGATCGGCCGTAGGGCGACACCACGGGCGCACCGCGCGACGTGGGCGAACGGGTGGAAGATGCTCTGCCGCCAGGCCGGCCCCCCCGGCTCGCTACGGATGGCGCCGATCACGTTGACCAGCTGGGCCTGGCAAGCGATCCGGACGCGGTCGCAGTGGCGGATCAACGAGTTCAGCATGGTCCCCACGACCAGCGCGGCCGCGACGTCGAAGGTGTCCTCGATGAGTCGGGGTGCGTGCTCGAAGGTCAGGGACTGAGGGCCGGCGAAGTCCTCCTGGAACCAGACGTTCCACTCGTCGAAGGCGATGTCGACGGTCTTGTCGCTGCGCCGTCGGGCGGCGACGTGGTCCAGCGTGGCGGTGATCTGCTCGATCTGGCGGTCCATCAGGACACCACTGGCCAGGAAGCGCGGCAGGTCGCCGTCGTACTCCTCGACGTACGCGTGCATGCTGATGTAGTCGACGACGTCGAAGCAGTGCTCGAGGACCTCGGCCTCCCACTGGGCGAAGGTCGGCATCGAGCGCATGGAGCTACCGCACGCGACGAGCTCGATGTCGGGGTCGACCAGCCGCATCAGCTTGGCGGTCTCGGCCGCCAACCGCCCGTACTCCTGCGCGGTCTTCGCCCCGACCTGCCACTCCGCGTCCATCTCGTTCCCGAGGCACCACACGCGCACGGCGTGGGGCGCGTCGTAGCCGTGGTCGCGGCGCAGCTCCGACAGGCGCGACCCCGACGGATGGTTCGTGTACTCGACGAGGTCGGCGGCCTCCTGCGGGCCTCGGGTGCCGAGGTTCACCGCCAGCATCGGTTCCACGTCCGCCAGCCGGGACCACTCGATGAACTCGTTGAGGCCGAACTCGTTGGTCTCCAGGGACCGCCAGGCGAGGTCAAGACGTGCTGGGCGCTCGGCCGCCGGGCCGACCCCGTCCTCCCAGCGGTACCCGGACACGAAGTTGCCTCCGGGGTACCGCGCCACGGTGGGGCCCAGCTCCCGGGTCAGCTCCAGCACGTCGGCGCGGAACCCGGCCGCTGTCGCCGACGGGTGACCCGGCTCGAAGATCCCGGTGTAGACCCCCCGGCCCATGTGCTCGACGAAGGTGCCGAACAACCGGCGATCGATGGTTCCCACGACGAACTGCGGGTGCAGGACCACGCGGGCCGGGGAGGGCTGCGACCCCGTCATCGGGACCCCCCGTAGGGGCGATGTCCCCGACCACGAGCACGGCGTGGAGGGCGGGGGTGGCGGCTGACCGAGCACTCGACAGTGAGCATTGACCCAGGGTGGGGGCAGACCTTGCAACGTTGCAAGAGGGCGACGACGTTCCGTTACCAAGTCGTGATCTTGGCCGCGGACTCGGTCTCGGCCTCGGCCCCGCGGCACGCGTGCCCTGCGTCGCAGCGCGCACGGGCCGCGGGCGGGGGCTGAGGCCCGGGAGGCCGGGCCGAGGACCCGCCGCAGGTCTCCCCGGGACCGTCAGCCCTGGTAGGCGTCCACGGCGTCGCTCAGCGACTGCACCAGCGGGTCGAGCCGGGAGGCGGCGTCCTGCGGGATCTTCCCGTCCTGGACGGCCTTGGTGTAGTCCTGCACGAGCTTGTCGCGGGCGGCGCGCAGCGCGCCGGCATCCCGCTCGCGCAGCGCCTTGTCGATGTCGCGCCCGGCCGCGTCGAAGATCTTCTGGGCGTCCTTGTCGAGCGTGCCCTCCTGCTGCAGGGTGCGCACCTCGTCGAGCAGCGCGGCCTCGGCGTCGGTGACGGCCTGGCCCGGGTCCGCGGTCACGGACGGCGTGGGGGTCGGTGTCGGGGTGGGGCTCGGCGACGGCGGGGGGGCCTCGGTGGAGGGCGCGGGGGCCGAGGACGTGGCGGGGGCGGAGCTCGACGGGGTCGAGGACGGGGTGGCGACCGGGGTCGCGGTGTCGCCGAACAGCTTCCAGGCGAGCAGGCCCAGGGCCAGCAGCGCGACGAGCACCAGGACCCACAGCGGCCCGGACGAGCCCCGGCGTCGCTCGGGGGGACGCCCCGGGCCGGCGGGGGGAGGCGTCGCGACCGGGGCGGGGACGTACGGGGGTGGCGCGCCGACGGCGAGGCGCTGGGTGGGGTCGGCGCCCGAGGCCGGCAGCACGGCGGTGGCGCCGGCGGCGGCCGCGGCCGCCGCGGCACCGGCGACCCCGCCGGGGGCGGTGCGGCTCTCGAGCGACTCGAGCACCCCGGCGGCGCCGGCGGGGCGGTCCTCGGGGTCCTTGGCCAGCAGCGAGGTGATCAGGGCGGCCAGCCACGCGGGGGTGTCCGGGCGCAGGGTGCGCACGTCGGGCACCGGGTCGTGGGCGTGCTGCATCATCGTGGCGACCGCGGTGGCAGCGCGGAACGGCGGCTCCCCCGTGAGGAGGGCGAACAGCACGCAGCCGAGCGCGTAGAGGTCGGCCCGCCCGTCGACCCGCCCGCCGGTGGCCTGCTCGGGCGCGAGGTACTCGGCGGTCCCCATCACGGTGTGCGTGGCGGTGAGGGCCTGTTCGGCGCCGGCGTCGCCGAGCTGGGTGATGCCGAAGTCGACCACCCGGACGCGACCGTCGGCCGCCGCCACGATGTTGCCCGGCTTGATGTCGCGGTGCACGAGGCCGCGGGCGTGGGCGGCGTCGAGGGCGCTGGCCACCTGCCGGGCGATCCCGATGACGTCCTCGACGGGGAGCGGTCCCTCCTGCAGGCGGTCGGCCAGGCTCGGCCCGGGCAGGAGCTCCATCACGAGGTAGGCGGTGTCGCCCTCGACGCCGGTGTCGTGCACCGTCACCACGTTGGGATGGCTCAGCGCGGCGGTCACCCGGGCCTCGCGCTCGAACCGGGCGGCGGCCGAGTCGTCGGTGACGCGACCGAGGTCGATCGTCTTCACCGCGACCTGCCGGCCCAGCACGGTGTCGGTGGCCCGCCAGACCTCGCCCATCCCGCCCCGTCCGATGGGGGCGTCGAGGACGTAGCGGTCGGCCAGGCGTCGCTGATCGCTGCTCATCGGGCCCAGCCTAACGAGCACGCGCCACCCCGACCGAAACGCGGGAGGGTCCCGAGCGCCCGGCTGGCTACTGTGGAGGCGTGCTCGAGACCATCACCGCCCAGCGCTACGTCTGCCCCCTGCGGGAGGGCGGGTCGCTGCCCGGGCTGGTCGAGGCCGACGACCTCGGCACCTACGTCGTGAAGTTCACCGGGGCCGGCCAGGGACGCAAGGTGCTGGTCGCCGAGGTGCTCGTGGGCGAGATCGCCCGGCACCTCGGCATCCCCACCCCGCGCCTGGCCGTCGTTGACCTGCCGACCGCCATCGCGCGCTACGAGGCCGACGAGGAGGTCCAGGACCTGCTGACGGCCAGCCCGGGCCACAACCTCGGGGTCGACTTCCTGCCCGGGTCCTTCGGCTACGACGGCTCCCGCCCGCCGTCGGCCCAGGACGCCGGCGCCATCCTGTGGCTCGACGCCTTCACCGCCAACGTCGACCGCACCTGGGCCAACCCGAACCTGCTGGTCTGGCACGGTCGTACCTGGGCCATCGACCACGGCGCCGCCCTCTGGTTCCACCACTCGTGGCCGAGCCGGCCGCCGGACGTCGCGCGCTTCGTGCAGCAGCCGTTCGACGGCAGCAAGCACGTGCTGGCCGGGGTGGCCGAGCCCCTGGCCGCCACGCACGAGCGCCTGGCCGGTCTCCTCACCGACGACGTGCTGCGCGCCGTCGTCGCCGAGGTCCCCGACCAGTGGCTCGAGACCACGCACGCGCTGCCCGACCTCGAGGCGGTCCGCAGCGCCTACCTCGAGCACCTCGGCCAGCGGCTGGCCCGGCCCGGGGCGTGGTTGGGCGGTGCGGCATGAGCCAGCCCTACCAGTACGTCGTCCTGCGCTTCGTCCCCCGCGTCGACCGGGGCGAGTGCCTCAACGTCGGTGTCGTGCTGCACTCGCAAGCGGCCAACGTGCTGGTGTGCGCCTGGCACGTCGACGAGGAGCGGGTGGCCGCGTTCGCGCCCGGCACCGACCTGGACGCCCTGCGCGCGGCCCTCGAGGCGGTCGCGGGGATGTGCCACGCGCCGCCCGCGGGGGTCGACGCCACCCTCACCACGCAGGGCAAGCGCTTCGGCTGGCTCAGCGCCCCCCGCTCGACGGTGCTGCAGCCGGGCCCGGTGCACGGCGGCGCGGTCGACGACCCCGAGGCCGAGGTCCACCGCCTGCTCGAACGCCTGGTGCGCTGACCCGTAGGTCACCCCGGGTACGCCGTCAGCGCGGCACGCGCAGGGCCCACGCGGCCACGGCGCCGGCCGCGGCGACGTTGAGCGAGTCGACCCCGCCCAGCATCGGGATGCGGACCGTGAGGTCGACGGTCGCCAGCGTGCGCCGCGACAGCCCGTCGCCCTCGGTGCCCAGCACCAGGGCGAGGCGCTCCGGCGGGGCGGCGGCGAGCTCGTCGAGACCCACGGAGTCCTCCTCGAGCGCGAGGGCGGCGGTCGTGAAGCCCAGCGCCCGCAGCGCGTCCACTCCCCCGGGCCACGGGTCGATGCGCGTCCAGGGCACCTGGAACACCGTGCCCATCGAGACCCGCACCGAGCGCCGGTACAGCGGGTCGGCGCAGCGGGGCGTGACCAGCACGGCGTCGATGCCGAGCGCGGCCGCCGACCGGAAGACGGCTCCGACGTTGGTGTGGTCGACGACGTCCTCGAGGACCAGCACCCGCCGAGCCCCGTCGAGCACCTCCTCGAGCGGCGGCAGCGACGGGCGGTGCATCGCGGCCAGCGCCCCGCGGTGCAGGTGGAACCCGGTGAGGCCCTCGATGACGTCGTGCTCCCCCATGAACACCGGCACCCCGTCGCGCTCGGCGTCGGCCACCACGTCGGCGAGGTCGGTGAGCCAGCGCTGCGCCATCAGGTACGAGCGCGGGCGGTGACCGGCGGCCAGGGCGCGGCGGATGACCTTCTCGGACTCCGCGACGTACAGCCCCCCTTCGGGCTCGAGCCGCCGCCGCAGCGCCACGTCGGTGAGCGAGACGTAGTCGGCCAGGCGCGGGTCGGCGGCGTCGGTGACGCGGACCACGCTCACGGGAAGAAGACCAGCTTGACGACCGCGACGACGCCCACGACGACGATGATGCCGCGCAGCACCGGCGAGGGCAGCCGCCGCCCGACGGTGGCCCCCACGACGCCGCCGATGGTCGAGCCGACGGCGATGAGCAGCACGACCAGCCAGTCGATCCGGTCGGGCGCGACGACGACGAACACCACCGCCGCCACCGCGTTGACCACGGCGGCCAGCACGTTCTTGAGGCCGTTGAGCCGCTGCAGCGAACGTCCCGACAGCGCGCCCAGCACGCCCATCAGGATGATCCCCTGGGCCGCCCCGAAGTAGCCGCCGTAGACCCCGGCCCCGAACACCCCGCCCTGCATCAGGCGGCGGTCGGTGGCGTCGGACCGCGCCCGGCCCTCCTCGCGCCGCCGGGCGGTGCGCGCGTTGATCCGCGGACCGAACACGACCAGGACGATCCCGATCAGGATTAGCACCGGCACGATGGCGCGGAACAGGTCGGGGTCCAGGACCAGGAGCAGCACCGCCCCCAGCACCGCGCCGACCAGCGACATCGGCACGTAGCGGCGCAGCTCGGGGCCCATCCCCTGCAGCTCGCGCCGGTAGCCGATGGAGCCGGTGACACTGCCGGACACCAGGCCGATGTTGTTCGAGACGTTCGCCGTGACGGGCGGGACACCGAGCAGCAGCAGCGTGGGGAACGTGATCAGGGTGCCTGAGCCGACGATGGTGTTGATGGTGCCGGCGCCGATGCCGGCGAGGACGACGAGGAGCGCTTCACCGACGGACACCCGGACACCCTAGTTCGGGTTCCCGGGCGTCCGGTGTCGCGGTGTCGAGGGGTGGTCAGGGCTCCTGACGGACCCCGGAGCCGTAGCCCGACGGAGCCGGGCCGCCGGAGCCGCCGGAGCCGCCACCGGGAGCGGGGGGCGCCGCCGGGTCGGCCGGAGGTGCCCCCGCCGGCGGGGCGGTCGCCGGCGGCATCGGAGCGGTGGCCGGGGCCGGCGGCGGCGGCACGGCGTCGGCGCCGGGCCTGATGGGCGGCTGCACCCGCGAGGCCGGCTGGGCGTGCTCCTCGGCCTCCTGGCTCGAGCGTGCGGCCGAGCCGCGGGCGGCGGCCAGGGCCGTGGCCGGGTCCTCGAGCGTGGTCTCCTCGAAGGCGTTCGAGATGGCCTGCTCCGGCTCGACCCAGCCGTCGTCCTCGTCGGGCCCGGGCTTGGTGGCCCCCAGGGCGCCGCCGATGCCGCGCAGTGCGTCGGTGAGCTCGCTCGGGATGATCCACATCTTGTTGCTGTCGCCGCGGGCGATCTGCGGGAGCACCTGGAGGTACTGGTACGCGAGCAGCTTCTGGGTGGGCTTGCCCCGGTGGATGGCGTCGAAGACCTGCTGGATGGCGCGCGCCTGACCCTGGGCCTCGAGGATGCGGGCCTGGGCCGAGCCCTCGGCGCGCAGGATCTGGCTCTGCTTCTCGCCCTCGGCCGTGAGGATCTGGCTGGCCTTGGAGCCCTCGGCGGTCAGGATGATGGCGCGCCGCTCGCGCTCGGCCTTCATCTGCTTCTCCATCGACTCCTGGATGGAGGCCGGCGGGTCGATGGCCTTGAGCTCGACGCGGTTGACCCGGATGCCCCACTTGCCGGTGGCCTCGTCGAGCACCCCGCGCAGCTGGCCGTTGATCTGGTCGCGGCTGGTCAGGGTCTGCTCGAGGTCGAGCGAGCCGATGACGTTGCGCAAGGTGGTGACGGTGAGCTGCTCGATGCCGGCGATGAAGTTGGCGATCTCGTAGACGGCCGACTTGGGGTCGATGACCTGGTAGTAGATGACGGTGTCGATCGAGACCACGAGGTTGTCGCTGGTGATCACCGGCTGCGGCGGGAACGAGACGACCTGCTCGCGCTGGTCGATGTTGGCGCGCACGATGTCGACGAACGGCACCAGGAAGTGCAGGCCGCCCTCGAGGGTGCGCGAGTAGCGGCCGAGCCGCTCGATGATGAGCGCCGTCTGCTGCGGCACGACGCGCACCGTCCGCACGAGCACGATGATCGCGAAGAGCGCGAGCAGCAGGATGATGACGAGTGGACCGATTCCGTCCATGGCGGTGCCTCTTTCGTGGGCGCCCCGGTGGGGACGCGGGTCAGGGGGTGGGGGTGGCCCGGGGCGCCGGCGCGACGATCGCGGTGGCGCCGTGGATGGCGATGACGCGCACCTGGTCACCGGGCTCGAGCGGGACGCCTCCGGTGGCCAGCCGGGCCGACCAGGTCTCGCCGGCCAGCTTGACGCGGCCGTCGGTGTCGGTGACGGCCTGGAGCACCCAGGCCTCGCGCCCGACCAGCCCCGCGGCGCCGATGCGGTGCTCGACCTCGGCGTCGGTGAACTTGCGGGTGAGCATCGGGCGGACGACGAGCAGCAGCACCATGGCGCCGATGACGGCGACCACGACCTGGAAGAAGAACGGTGCCCCCAGCGCGGCCGCGACGGTGGCGCACAGCGCGCCGCCGGCGAACATCAGGAAGACGAAGTCGACGGTGGCGGCCTCGATGGCCGCCAGCACCAGGGTCACCCCCAGCCACCCCAGCCACGCGTTGTCGGTCAGCCACTCCATCGCTCGGCCCTTCTCGTCGGTGTGCCAGCACGCAGGTCGATGCTGTGACGCACGGGCCCGTCCCCTCGTTCCACCGGGCCCTCAGCGGGCCCGGGCGGCGAAGCGGTCGCCGCGGGCCTCGAGCTCGAGCGGCATCCCGAAGGTGCGCTCCAGGTTCTCGGCCGTCAGCGTGATCTCGAGGGGCCCCTGCGCGACGACCCGGCCCTCGCGCAGCAGCAGGACGTCGGTGAAGTGCGGCGGGATCTCCTCGACGTGGTGCGTGACGAGAACCAGGGCCGGGGCGGCGAGGTCGGCGGCCAGCGCGCCGAGCCGGCGCACGAGGTCCTCACGGCCGCCCAGGTCGAGGCCGGCGGCGGGCTCGTCGAGCAGCATGAGCTCGGGGTCGGTCATCAGTGCGCGGGCGATCTGGACCCGCTTGCGCTCGCCCTCCGAGAGGGTGCCGTAGCGCCGCTCCGCCAGGTGGCTGGCGCCGAGCGCCTCCAGGAGCTCGGCCGCACGCGCCTCGTCCATCCGGTCGTACTCCTCGCGCCAGCGCCCGACCACGCCGTAGGAGGCGGTGACGACGACGTCGCGGACCCGCTCGCGCGGGGGGATGCGCTCGGCCAGCGACGCGCTGGAGAGGCCGATGCGGGGCCGCAGCTCGAAGACGTCGACCGCCCCGAGGACCTCGCCGAGGACGCCGGCCACGCCCGTGGTGGGGTGGATGCGCGCGGACGCGAGCTGGAGCAGGGTGGTCTTGCCGGCTCCGTTGGGGCCCAGGACGACCCAGCGCTGGCCCTCCTCGACCTCCCACGACACGTCGTCGAGGATGGTGGTGGCGCCGCGCACGACGCTGACGCCTGCCAGGGCCAGCACGTCGCTCATGGACCCGACCCTAGTTGACCCCGAGGGGCCGCGTCCGGCGGCGCGCCCTCAGGAGGCCCGCATCGGGGTCCCGGGGCGGCCGTGCACGTCGGCCACGACCTCGGCCATCACCGACAGGGCGATCTCCCCGGCCGAGCTGCCCCCGATGGACAGCCCGGCGGGGACGTGCAGCCGGGTGAGGGTCGCGTCGTCGAGCCCCTCGCCGCGCAGCTGCGCGAGCAGCCCGGCCGAGCGGTGGCGGCTCGCCATCATCGCGACGTAGCGGACCCCGGCGCCGAGCGCGCCGCGCAGGAGCTCGACGGCGCCCTCGCCGTCGTGGTTGCAGACGACCAGCGCGTCGACGTGCCCGAGCCGGCCCGCGGCGTCCGCGTCGGGGGCCTCGTCGAGGACGGTGACCTCCCAGCCCGTCGCGGCCGCGATGGCCGTGAGCGCGCGGGCGATGTGGTTGTCGAACACCACGACGAGGCGGCCGAGCGGGCCGGTGACGGGCTCGGCGCCGCTGCCGCGCACCGGGTCGTGGCGGGTGTCGCTCATCGGCCCAGCACGTCGCGGTAGACCTCCATGGTGCGCTCGCCGATGGTGTCCCAGGAGAAGGACTCCACCGCCCGCTGCCGCCCGGCGCGGCCGAAGCGCGCGGCCCGGTCGAGGTCGGAGACGGCCTCGTTCATCGCGGCGGCCAGGTCGGCGACGAACCGGTCCTCGTCGACGGGGATGCCGGTGCCGTCCTGGACCTGCTCGATGGGCACCAGCCAGCCGGTCTCGCCGTCGACGACCACCTCGGGGATCCCCCCGGTGGCGGTGGCGACGACGGGCAGCTCGCAGGCCATGGCCTCGAGGTTGACGATGCCGAGCGGCTCGTAGACCGACGGGCAGAGGAACACCGACGCGCTGCTGAGGACGGCGACGACCTGGTCGCGCGGCAGCATCTCGGAGATCCACACCACGCCGTCGCGCTGCCGGCGCAGGCCCTCGACCAGGCTCTCGACCTCGGCCTTGATCTCGGGGGTGTCGGGCGCGCCGGCCAGCAGGACCAGCTGGACCTCGGGCGGCAGCTCGGCGGCGGCCCGGAGCAGGTAGGGCAGGCCCTTCTGCCGGGTGATGCGCCCGACGAAGACCGCACTGGGACGGCCTTCGTCGATGCCGTGCCGGCGCAGGACGTCGGGGTCCTCGTGCTTCTGCCACAGGGTGGAGTCGATGCCGTTGTGCACGACGCGGACCCGCGCGGGGTCGACCGCGGGGTAGCTGCGCAGGATGTCCTCGCGCATCCCGGCGCTGACGGCGATGACGGCCGCGGCGCTCTCGTAGGCGGTCTGCTCGACCCAGGACGAGAGACGGTAGCCGCCGCCCAGCTGCTCGGCCTTCCACGGCCGCATCGGCTCCAGGCTGTGGGCCGACAGCACGTGCGGGACGCCCTCGAGCAGGCTCGCGACGTGCCCGGCGAAGTTGGCGTACCAGGTGTGCGAGTGCACGAGGTCGGCCCCGGCGCAGGCGGCGGCCATCGTGAGGTCGACGCCCAGGGTGGTCAGCGCGGCGTTGGCCCCCTCGAGCTGGGGCAGGTCGGGGTGGCTGGTGGTGCCGTCCTCGTCGCGGGGGCCGCCGAAGGCATGCACCCGCACGTCGCTGTCACCGCGGGCCCGCAGGGCCCGGGTCAGCTCGGCGACGTGGACCCCCGCACCGCCGTAGATCGAAGGTGGGTACTCCTTGGTCAGGATGTCGATACGCACAGTTTTCACCGTAGTGGTGAACCGGGACTCCCGGCGAGGCCGCTGAGCCCATAGGTTGGGTCCATGGCGTACCGCAGCGGAGGTCCCAAGGTCCTGGCCATCGTCCTCGCCGGCGGGGAGGGCAAACGGCTGATGCCGCTCACCGCCGACCGAGCCAAGCCCGCGGTGCCGTTCGGGGGGATCTACCGCCTCATCGACTTCGCGTTGTCCAACGTCGTGAACTCCGGGTACCTCAAGGTCGTCGTGCTGACCCAGTACAAGTCGCACAGCCTCGACCGGCACGTGACCAAGACCTGGCGGATGAGCACCATGCTGGGCAACTACGTGGCGCCCATCCCGGCCCAGCAGCGCATCGGCAAGGACTGGTACCAGGGCAGCGCGGACGCGATCTTCCAGAGCCTGAACACCATCACCGACGAGCGCCCCGACATCGTCGTCGTCGTGGGTGCCGACCACGTGTACCGCATGGACTTCTCGCAGATGGTCGACCAGCACCTCGCCAGCGGGGCCGGCGTCACGGTCGCCGCCATCCGCCAGCCGAAGTCGACCTCCGACCAGTTCGGCGTCATCGACGTCCATCCCGACGACCCGCAGAAGATCCGGGCCTTCCTCGAGAAGCCCACCGACCCCGAGGGCCTGCCCGACTCCCCCGACGAGGTGCTGGCCAGCATGGGCAACTACGTCTTCAGCGCCGACGCCCTGGTCGACGCCGTGACGGCCGACTCCACCCGCGAGGGCAGCAAGCACGACATGGGCGGCGACATCGTGCCGGCCATGGTCGAGCAGAGCTCGGCCTACGCCTACGACTTCAAGAACAACGTCGTGCCCGGCAGCACCGAACGCGACATGGGCTACTGGCGCGACGTCGGCACCATGGACAGCTACTACGACGCCCACATGGACCTGGTCTCCATCCACCCCATCTTCAACCTCTACAACTACGACTGGCCGCTGTACACCTCCTACGGCTACTTCCCGCCGGCCAAGTTCGTCCACGGCGCCCACGGCCGTTTCGGCGAGGCCCTGAACTCGGCCGTCTCGCCGGGCGTGGTCATCTCCGGGGCGCGGATCAACGGGTCGGTCATCTCGCCCGACGTGCACGTGCACAGCTACACCGAGGTCGAGGACAGCGTCATCCTCGACGGGGTGCAGATCGGGCGGAACTGCCGCATCCAGAAGGCGATCATCGACAAGAACGTCGTGGTCCCCGAAGGCGCCTCGATCGGGGTGGACCACGAGCACGACCGGGCCCGCGGCTTCTCGGTCACCGAGTCGGGCATCGTCGTCGTCGGCAAGGGCCAGCAGGTCGCCCTGTGAGCGGGGACCGCCCGGTCCGCATCGGCGCCCAGCTCCAGCCCCAGCACGCCTCGTACGCCGACCTCCGGCGCGCGGTGGCGCAGCTCGAGGAGATCGGCGTCGACGTCGTCTTCAACTGGGACCACTTCTACCCGCTCTACGGCGAGCCCGACGGCGCGCACTTCGAGTGCTGGACGATGCTGGCCGCCTGGGCCGAGGCCACCGAGCGCGTCGAGATCGGCGCGCTCGTCACCTGCAACAGCTACCGCAACCCGCAGCTCCTGGCCGACATGGCCCGCACCGTCGACCACATCAGCGCCCGTGACGGCGGCGCCGGCCGGCTGATCCTGGGCATCGGCTCGGGATGGTTCGAGCGCGACTACGACGAGTACGGCTTCGAGTTCGGCACCGCCGGAGGCCGGCTCGACGCGCTCGAGCGCGACCTGCCGCTGATCGAGGAGCGGTGGGCGAAGCTCAACCCGGCGCCCACCCGCGACATCCCGGTGCTCATCGGGGGCGGCGGCGAGAAGAAGACGCTGCGCATCGTCGCCCGTCACGCCGACATCTGGCACGGCTTCGGCGACCCCGAGACCGTCGCGCGCAAACACGCCGTCCTCGACGAGTGGTGCGCCCGGCTCGGGCGCGACCCGGGTGAGATCGAGCGCTCGGCCGGGGTCTCCCCCAAGCCCGGCCGCCTGCCCGAGGACGTCGAGGACTACGCCGCGGGCGCGCAGGACCTGTACGACGTCGGCACCCGGCTGTTCACCGTCGGTCTCAACGGCCCCGACTACGACCCCGGTCCGCTGCGTGACCTCGTCGCCTGGCGGGACGGGATGCGCGGCTAGCCTGCTCGCGTGCCCTCCGTCGAGCCGCCCCTCCCCCCGCAGCCCGACCCCGAGGCCCGGACCCTCCTGCTCTCGCTGAGCGGGCCCGACCGCCCGGGTGTCACCAGCGCGGTCTTCGCGGCCGCCTCCACGGTCGGCGCCGACGTGCTCGACCTCGAGCAGGTCGTGGTGCGCGGCCACCTGGCCCTGTCGGTGCTGCTCTCACCGAGCCACGACGAGAACGTCCTCACCGACCGGCTCACCCGGGCCGGCGAGAACCTCGGGATGACGGTGCGCCTCGTCGGGGGTCGGGGGGACAACGCCTCCCGGCGTACGGGCCGGGCCGCCGTGGTCGTCATGGCGGCCCCGCTCGAGACCCGGCACGTGGCCGCCGTCGCCGCCAGCATCGCCGAGCACGGCGCCAACATCGACCGCATCCGCCGCCTGTCGCGCTGGCCGGTGACCACCGTCGAGCTCGACGTGTCGGGGGCCGACGTCCCGGGGCTGCGGCGCGCGCTGGGGCTGGTCTCGGCCGCCACCGGCTGCGACATCGCGGTGGCGCCGGCCGGCCTCGCGCGCCGCGGGGCGCGGCTGGTCGTGATGGACGTCGACTCCACCCTCGTCCAGGACGAGGTCATCGAGCTCATCGCCGCCCACGCCGGCACCGAGGCGGAGGTGGCCGCGGTCACCGAGCGGGCCATGCGCGGCGAGCTCGACTTCGCCGAAAGCCTGCACGCGCGGGTCGCCACCTTGGCCGGCCTGCCGGTGTCGGTGCTCGACGAGGTGCGGGCGGCGGTGCGGCTGACGCCGGGAGCGCGCACGCTGGTCCGCACCCTCAAGGCGCTGGGCTTCACCGTGGCCCTGGTCTCGGGCGGGTTCGCGGAGGTCGTCGAGCCGATCGGGGCCGAGCTCGGGGTCGACCACGTGCGCGCCAACCGGCTCGAGGTGGTCGACGGCCACCTCACCGGCCGGGTGATCGGTGCGGTCGTCGACCGGGCCGGCAAGGCGGCCGCGCTGCG
The DNA here is from genome assembly GCF_001428065.1 of Nostocoides sp. Soil756. GTDB lineage: Bacteria > Actinomycetota > Actinomycetes > Actinomycetales > Dermatophilaceae > Phycicoccus. The sequence goes on along the minus strand of NZ_LMSE01000002.1, from coordinate 1,071,277 downwards.
CGAGTTCGCGGCCCTCGAGGGCCTGCCGCTCTCGCGGACGGTGGCCATCGGCGACGGGGCCAACGACCTCGACATGCTCGGCCTGGCCGGGCTCGGGATCGCCTTCAACGCCAAGCCCCTGGTGCGCGAGCAGGCCGACACCTCGGTCACCGTGCCCTACCTCGACACCGTGCTCTTCCTGCTCGGGGTGAGCCGCGAGGAGATCGAGGACGCCGACACCGCCGACGAGCACCACTAGGCTGACCGGGTGCCACGCCGACGCTCGACCACCCCCACCCTCTTCATCGTGGGAGGGGCCGAGGACCGGGTCGGCAAGGCCTCGCTGCTGCGCCAGTTCGTCACGCTCGCGGGGGGTCGCAAGGCCCGGCTGGTCATCGTCCCCACCGCGTCGTCCTACCAGGACGAGGTGGCCGCCGCCTACACCGAGGTGTTCGGGCGGATCGGGGTCGCGGGGGTGCGGGTCGTCAACCCCGGCGACCGCGAGGAGGCGCACGACGCGGCGGCGGTCGCGCTGGTCGACGACGCCACGGGCGTCTTCATCAGCGGGGGCAGCCAGCTGCGCCTGTCCCAGGTCTTCCCCGGTACCCCGCTGGGCGAGGCCATCCACCGGGCCCACGACCGCGGCTGCGTGGTCGGCGGCACCTCGGCGGGGGCGTCGATCATGTCCGACTTCATGATCTCGATGGGCGAGGAGGGGGTCACGCCTCGCCAGCGGGCCAGCCAGCTCTCGGCCGGGCTCGGGCTGCTTCCGGGGGTGGTGGTCGACCAGCACTTCGACCAGCGGGCCCGCTACGGGCGGCTGATGTCGGTGATCGCCCCGTCGCCGCACCTGCTGGGCGTCGGCATCGACGAGAACACCGCCATCATCGTCAGCGACCGCCGTGAGTTCACCGTGCGGGGCGCCGGCGCGGTCTTCGTCGTCGACTGCCGAGCGGCGCGCACCGACGCTCCCGAGGCGCGCGCGGGGGCTCCCGTGCTCGTGTCCGGCGCCACCGTCCACAGCCTGCCCGCCGGGGCCACCTTCGACCTGGTCCAGCGCCGGCTCACCGGTTTCGTCGAGCACCACCCCGACGTCCTCGTGGCCCTGGCCACCGCCAAGGCCTGACCCTCCTCGCCCGTCCCACCCGCCGCGCACCCCGCCCGACCAGAGGAGAAGCGCCGATGGACCGCCCCGTCCCCACCGGACCCGCCGCGCCCGAGCTGACCATCCTGGAGTCCCGGGTCTACCGCGGCGGCAACATCTGGTCCTACGACCCGGCCGTCCACCTCGTCGTCGACCTCGGCGTGCTGGAGGGGTACCCCACCGACACCCTCCCGGGCTTCACCGACCGGCTGGTCGAGCTGCTGCCCCGGCTCGAGAACCACACCTGCTCCAAGGGGGTCAAGGGCGGCTTCATCGAGCGGATGCGGACGGGCACGTGGCTCGGGCACGTGGCCGAGCACGTGGCGCTGCAGCTGCAGCAGGAGGCCGGGCACGACCAGCGCCGGGGGAAGACCCGCGGCGTCAAGGGCCGCCCGGGCGTCTACAACGTCATCTACGGCTACAGCGACGAGGGCGTGGGGCTGGCGGCCGGGCAGCTGGCGGTCCGGCTGGTCAACCACCTCGTCCAGGAGGACCCCGAGCTCGACTTCGCCGCCGAGCTCGAGCTGTTCCTCACCCGGGCCGAGCGCACCGCGTTCGGCCCGTCGACCTCGGCCATCCTCGAGGAGGCCGTGAGCCGCGACATCCCGTACATCCGGCTCAACAGCGGCAGCCTGGTGCAGCTCGGTCAGGGCGTGCACCAGCAGCGCATCCGGGCCACCATGACGTCGAAGACCGGTGCCCTGGCCGTCGACATCGCCGGTGACAAGGACATGACCACCCGGCTGCTGTCGTCGGCGGGCCTCCCCGTGCCGAAGCAGGAGACGGTGCGCTCGGCCGACGGCGCCGCGGCGGCCGCCCGCCGCATCGGGTTCCCGGTCGTGGTCAAGCCCCTCGACGGCAACCACGGCCGCGGTGTCTGCCTGAACCTCATGGACGAGCAGGAGGTGCGCGACGCGTTCGTCGTGGCCGAGGGCGAGTCGCGCCGCGGCTACGTGATCGTGGAGTCCCTGGTGGTCGGGCGCGACTACCGCTGCCTCATCGTGGGCGGCCGGATGCAGGCCATCGCCGAGCGGGTGCCGGCGCACGTCCTGGGCGACGGCGTGCACACCGTGCGCGAGCTGGTCGAGGCCACCAACGCCGACCCGCGCCGTGGGGTGGGCCACGAGAAGGTGCTGACCAAGATCAAGGTCGACGCCGCGGCCGAGGCGCTGGTGCACGAGCAGGGCTTCGGGATGGACGACGTGCCGCCTGCCGACACCATGGTCAAGCTCGCCCTCACGGGCAACATGTCGACCGGCGGCATCTCCATCGACCGCACCTTCGACGCGCACCCGGACAACGTCGAGATCGCCGAGGAGGCCGCCCGCGTCATCGGCCTCGACGTCGCCGGCATCGACTTCATCTGCCCCGACATCGCCTCGCCCGTCCGCGAGACCGGGGGCGCCATCTGCGAGGTCAACGCCGCCCCCGGCTTCCGGATGCACACCCACCCGACCGTGGGCGAGCCGCAGTACATCGCCAAGCCGGTGGTCGACCTGCTGTTCCCGCCCGGCGCCCCGTCGCGGGTGCCGATCGTGGCCGTCACCGGCACCAACGGCAAGACGACGACGTCGCGGATGATCGCGCACATCATGAAGGGCCTCGGCCGTCAGGTCGGGATGACCTCCACCGACGGCATCGTCATCGACGAGCGGCTCGTCGTGCGCGCCGACGCCTCGGGCCCCCGCTCGGCGCGGATGGTGCTGCAGAACCCACGCGTCGACTTCGCCGTGATGGAGGTGGCCCGCGGCGGCATCCTGCGGGAGGGGCTGGGCTACGACCGCAACGACGTCGCCGTCGTCACCAACGTCGCCCCCGACCACCTCGGCATGCGCGGCATCGACACCCTCGAGCAGCTGGCCGACGTCAAGGCCGTGGTCGTCGAGGCCGTCCCCCGCGACGGCTTCGCGGTGCTCAACGCCGACGACGCCCTGGTGCGCCGGATGCGGCGGCGCTGCTCGGGCTCGCTGGTGTGGTTCAGCCTGGCCGAGCCCGGCAGCACGGTGCGCGAGTTCGTCGAGGACCACTGCCGGCGCGGCGGACGGGCCGTGGTGCTCGACCGCACCGAGCGCGGCGACATGATCGTCATCCGGCACGGGCGGCGCTCGATGCAGCTGGCGTGGACCCACCTGCTGCCCTCGACCTTCGGTGGCACCGCCCTGTTCAACGTCGCCAACGCCATGGCCGCGGCCGGCGCGGCCTTCGCCAGCGGCGCCGGGCTGCACGAGATCCGCCAGGGCCTGCGCACCTTCACGACCTCGTACTACCTCTCCCCCGGCCGGATGAACCAGATCAACGTGCACAACGTCGACGTCTTCGTCGACTACTGCCACAACGCCCCCGGGATGCGGGTGCTGGGCGAGTTCCTCGAGCGGTACGCCGCGATGAAGGCCGGCCAGCACGACCTCGGCAAGATCTCGCGCATCGGCGTCGTCTCGACCGCCGGCGACCGCCGCGAGGAGGACATGCACGAGCTCGGAGCCGTGGCCGCCGAGCACTTCGACGTCGTCGTCGTGCGCGAGGACGAGCGGCTGCGCGGGCGCGAACGCGGCTTCACCGCCGAGCACGTCGCCGCCGGGGTGCGGTCACGGATGGGCGAGGAGGGCGTGCGCTGCCGGCAGGTCGAGGTCGTCCTCGACGAGACCGCGGCCGTGCGCCACGTCATGGCGCGGGCCAACCCCGGCGACATCGTGGTGCTCTCGGTCGACCAGCACGCCGCCGTCATGGCCGAGCTCGAGTCGATGACCCAGCAGGCCCAGCCCGGCACGCACACCCAGGACTCGGTCGGCGACCCCGACCTCGACCCGGGCACCCTGGCCGGGGTCGCCCGCGAGGCCGGCGACAGCGCGGCCCGCGACGTCGACACCCCCGCCCCCACCGCCTGACGCCGGACGGCGTCAGCGGCCGAGCTGCTGCGCGTACGCCGTGAGCGCCCGGCGGTAGCGCTCGACGTCGGGGTCGGTGCTCGTGGCCGCGACGACGGCCAGCAGCCCCCGCAGCGCCCCGGTCGGGTCGCCGGCGTCGTGCGCCACCAGCGCCCGGAAGGCCGCCACCCCGACGCTCTCGGGATGCCGTGCCGCCACCTCGTCGACGACCGCGAGGGCTTCCGCGGACCGCCCGAGGTTGCGCAGGCTGGACGCGAGCTGCAGCTGGGCCCGGTGCCGCAGCGGCTCGCGCAGGCCCAGCCGCAGTGCCTCCTCGTAGAGCGGTACCGCCTCGGCCTCGTGCCCGGCGTTGTCGTGGGTGCCGCCGTACTCGTACGCGATCCGCGCGTCGCCGGGGTGGGCCGCGTAGAGGGCGGCGCCCTGCTGGACACGCGCCTGCGGGTCCTCGAGCTCCCACAGCCGGGCGATGTCGCCCTCGGCCTCGTGCTCGCCGCGCGCGAGCACGACCTTGCGCCGGATGGTCGCGGCGTCGTCGGCGCTCGCCCCGACCGAGCGCAGCCAGGCCACGACGTCCTCGCGCTCGGCGTGGCACATCAGCGCCACGACGTCACCGTCCTCGGCGTCGACCAGGCACGCCTGCAGGCCCGCGAGCTCGGTGGGGTACGAGGCGATGTCGGCGACGCCGGCGCGGCCCAGGCCCAGCCGCAGCTGCACCTCGAGGTCGGCGACCGTCCGCCCCCGCAGGTAGCTCTCCTTGTGGGCGGCCACCACGTGGTCGGCCCGCAGCCCGGCGATCTCGCCCAGGGCCTGCAGGATGTCGTCGGTGCGGTCGCCGGCCGTCCCCAGCGCGAGATGCAGGCAGCCGCCCGGTGCGGTCAGGCCGCGGGCGACGTCGAGCAGCGCCTCCAGCCCCGCCTCGTTGTGCGCCAGGTCGACCACGACCGTCGCCGACCCGCCCTCGACCGGCACCGAGTAGGTGTTCATCCGGCCCGGGTTCAGCACGTCGTCGGGCGCGAAGGTGCGCAGGCCCTCGATCACGGCGTCGCGCGCGATGCCGAGCCCGAGGGCCGCCGACGCCCCCGCCAGCGCGTTCAGCACGTTGTGGTGCGACAGCCCCGACAGGGCCATCGGCAGGTCGAGCACCGGCAGCAGCCGGTCGGGCGAGCCGGGGCCACCGAGCACCGTCACGTCCCCGTCGAGGACGGTCGTGGCCCGGCCGCCGGCGGTCAGCGCCTCGCGCACCGCCGGCGCTGTCGGGTCGGACGCGAAGACCCACGGCCGGGCCCGCGACCCCGAGCGCATCGCCCACACCCGCGGGTCCTCGCCGTTGAGGACCACCCAGCCCGACGGCTTGGTGACGCGGGTGACGATGGCCTTGACCTCGGCGAGCTGGTCGACGGTGTCGATGCCCTGGAGCCCGAGGTGGTCGGCCGAGACGTTGGTGACGACCGATACGTCGTTGTGGCTGACCCCCATCCCCCGCAGCAGCATCCCGCCCCGGGCCGTCTCGAGGATGCCGACCTGCACGCCCGGGGCGTCGAGCACGGCCCGCGCGCCGGCCGGCCCCGAGTAGTCGCCGGGCTCGACGGTCTCGCCCTGCACGACGACGCCGTCGGTCGAGCTCCAGGCGGTGACGCGCCCCGCAGTCATGCAGAGGTGGGCAAGCAGTCGGGTCGTGGTGGTCTTGCCGTTGGTGCCGGTGACCGAGGCGACCGGGATGCGCGGGCTGACCACCCGTGGGGCCTCCCCCGGGGGCGCCGCAGCGACGGCCGCGGCCCCAGCCTGGACGGCCTCGGCCGGCGCCACGCCGGCGAGCAGGTGGGCCAGGGTCGGGCCGAGGGCCGCCCCCAACGCCTCGGCCCGGCCGCGGTGGCGCCACACGAAGGCGCAGACCACGACCTCGGTCTCGGCCGCCGCCCGGGTGCGCACCCCGAGCCTGCGGGTGCCGGCCCCCGAGGCCACGGCCCGGGTCACGCGCTCGACCAGCCGCACCAGGACCTGCTGACGCTGCTCGGACCCGGCGGCCCCAGGGCGCCCGCGCCGCATTCCCAGGCCCTCGCAGACGGCGGCGATGGTGGCTTCGGACGCCGCCAGGTACCCCGGCAGCGCCAGGGTCACCTTGGCCGCGGGCCGAGGGAAGTACAGGTTCGGGCCCTCGAGGAGGCGCACCTCGCGGGTCAGGACCGACCCGTCCGGCTCGGCGTCGTGGCTGGTCACCCCGGGAGCCTAGTGCGCGCGGGGCACCCCTCCGACGCGGCAGGGGACGAGCGGGCGGTCAGACGCCCATCGCGTGGAAGCCGCCGTCGACGTGCACCATCTCGCCGGTGGTCGCCGGGAACCAGTCCGACAGCAGCGCCGCGCAGGCCCGGGCGGTGGGGAGGGCGTCGCCCACGTCCCAGCCGAGCGGGGCCCGGGTCCCCCACTCCTGCTCGAAGCGCTCGAAACCGGGGATCGACTTCGCGGCGGTCGTGCGGATGGGGCCGGCCGCGACGATGTTGCAGCGGATGCCCTTCGGGCCGAGGTCGCGCGCGAGGTAGCGGTTGGTCGACTCGAAGGCCGCCTTGGCCACGCCCATCCAGTCGTAGACGGGCCAGGCGAACCGGGCGTCGAAGGTGAGCCCGACGACGCTGCCACCTGCGGACATCAGGGGAAGGGCGGCCTTGGCCAGGGCGGCCAGCGAGTACGCCGAGACGTGGACGGCGGTCGCGACGTCCTCCCAGCCGGCCTCCATGAAGTTGAACGCACCGGGCGGGGCGAACCCGATCGAGTGCAGGACACCGTCGAGGTGCGGTACGTGCTCACGCACCCGGTCCGGGAGCGCGGCCAGGTCGTCGGGGCTCGTGACGTCGAGCTCGATGATCGGTGGCGTCTGCGGCAGCCGGCGCGCGATGGCGCTCGTGATCTTCATCGTGCGCCCGAAGGAGGTGAGGACGACCTCGGCGCCCTGCTCCTGGGCGATCTTCGCGACGTGGAAGGCGATGGAGGAGTCCATGAGGACCCCGGTGACGAGCAGCTTCTTGCCCTCGAGCAACATGAGCGGCCTTTCGGTGGGAGGAGGTCGGTGGGGCGCCGGTGCGGCGGTCGGTCAGTGGCCCATGCCGAGGCCGCCGTCGACGGGGATGACGGCTCCGGAGACGTAGGCGGCCTCGGGGCTCGCGAGGAAGCGGACGACCCCGGCCACCTCCTCGGTGGTGGCGAAGCGCCCGGCGGGGATGGCCGCCTTGTAGGTCTTCTGGGTGTCCTCGGGCAGGGCGGCCGTCATGTCGGTCTCGATGAAGCCGGGCGCCACGACGTTGGCCGTGATGCCGCGGCCGCCGAGCTCGCGGGTGACCGAGCGGGCCAGACCGACGAGCCCGGCCTTGCTCGAGGCGTAGTTGACCTGGCCGGGGCCGCCGTAGAGGCCCACCACGCTGGAGATGAGGATGATCCGGCCGCGGCGCAGGCGGATCATCCCCTTGCTGGCGCGCCGCACGCAGCGGAAGGTGCCGGTGAGGTTGGTGTCGAGGACCTCGTCCCAGTCCTCGTCGCTCATCCGCATCAGCAGGCCGTCCTTGGTGATGCCGGCGTTGGCCACGAGGATCTCGACCGGGCCGCCGAGCTTCTCCTCGGCCTCGGTGAAGGCGGCGTCGACCGAGGCGCTGTCGGTGACGTCGCAGCGCACGCCGTCGAGACCCTCGGGCGGCTCGCCGCTGCGGTGGGTGATGACGACCTTGTCGCCGGCCTGCGCGAAGGAGCGCGCGATGGCCAGGCCGATGCCGCGGTTGCCGCCGGTGACCAGAACGGTGCGGGGATCGCTCATGGCGTCGAACCTAGTGGACTACCGGGCGGTAGCAGGGCCGCGGGCCGCGCCCCGGAGGTGTCGAAGGTCGGTGCCCGCGGCCGGGGCTCGCCGAGGCTCGCGACGTACAGTGGAGAGGTGCCACGGACCCGCTCGAACCCCGCCGACCCGCAGTCGGTGACCACCGCCGCGCAGTCCCGGTCCGAGGACCAGGTCCACCGGCTGCGGCAGTACCTGGCGACCATGTCGGTGCGCACCCTCTGCTTCGTCCTGGCCATCGTCACCGAGGGCTGGCTGCGGTGGGTCTTCGCGGCCGGCGCCATCCTGCTGCCGTTCTTCGCGGTCGTCGCGGCCAACGCCGTCGCGCCCCGGGTCCGTGGCCGGGTCCGCCCGGTGGTGCCCATGCGCGACGACACCCCGTCGCTCACCGACCGCTCCTACGTGCACACCCCCGTGCCCTACCGGCCCGACGGGCGCGACGACAACTGAGCGCCCCTCGGGCCTCGGCCGCGCGAGCCTCAGCCCCCGATGGCCGACATCGGCCGGTCGGGCTGGACGAAGTCGGGGCGGTCGATGCCGTGGCCGGCCTTCTTGGCCCACATCTCACCCACGATGAGGTCGGTGATCTCGGCGTCGGTGGCGCCGTTGCGCAGCGGGCCGCGCAGGTCGACCTCGGTGCGCGAGAACAGGCAGTTGCGCAGCTGGCCGTCGGCGGTGAGCCGCGCCCGGTCGCAGGCCGCGCAGAACGGAGCCGTGACGCTGGCGATGACGCCGACGGTCTGGGGGCCGCCGTCGACGTGGAACAGCTCGGCCGGGGCGCTGCCGCGGCCCTCGACGGGCGTGAGCCGGAAACGCTCGCCCAGCCGCTCGAGGATCTCGGCCTGCGACACCATCTGGTTGCGGTCCCAGGCGTGCTGGGCGTCCAGCGGCATCTGCTCGATGAAGCGCAGCGCGTAGCCGCGGTCGAGGCACCACTGCAGCAGGTCGGCGACGCCGTCGTCGTTGATGCCGCGCATGGCCACCGCGTTGACCTTCACCGGCACCAGGCCGGCGTCGGCGGCGGCCTTGAGGCCCCGCTCGACGTCCCCGAAGCGGTCGCGCCGGGTGAGGTCGCGGAACTGCTGCGGGCTGATGGTGTCGAGACTGACGTTGACCCGGTCGAGGCCGGCCGCGGCCAGGGGTGCCGCCAGGCGGTCGAGGCCGATGCCGTTGCTCGTCATGGCGATGCGGGGCCGGGGCTCCAGCGCCGCGATCCGCCCGACGACGTCGACGAGGCTGCGGCGCAGGAGCGGCTCGCCCCCGGTGAGCCGGACGTTGGTGACCCCCAGCCCGACCATGACGCCGACCAGCCGCACGAGCTCGTCGTCGGTGAGCATCTCGGGTTTCGGCAGCCAGTCGAGACCCTCGGCCGGCATGCAGTACGTGCACCGCAGGTTGCACCGGTCGGTCACCGACACACGGAGGTCTCGCCCGACGCGGCCGAAGCGGTCGAGGAGTCTGGGCACTGGGAGGTCGGTCATCGGGGTCCAGCCTACGACGGGTAGCGTGCACGGAGTGCTGCGCCGGCTCCTGACTCCCCGATGGCTGGGCGCGTTGGTCCTGGCCGCGCTCTTCTCGGTCGCCGCGTACCACCTCGGCTTCTGGCAGTACCACCGCTACGAGGCCAAGGTCGAGCGCAACGCCCGGCTCGACGCCCACTACCGCGCCGACCCCGTCCCGGTGTCGAAGGTTCTCACCCCGCGCGGCTTCGACCGGGGCGATGAGTGGACCCGCGTGCGCGCCACCGGCACCTACGTCGACGGGCCGCTGTTCGTGCGGGGGCGCCCCAACGACGGGGCCGTCGGGCTCGAGGTGCTCTGGGTGCTGCACCCGGACGACGGGAGCCCGGACCTGCTCGTCGACCGCGGGTGGGTGCCGGCCTCCGAGAAGGGTGCCAGCGTCCTGCCCGACGTGCCCCCCGCCCCTTCGGGGACGGTGACGGTGGTCGGCTGGGTGCGCCCCTCCGAGACCTCGCGCGACAAGCCCCCCTCCCCCGGCCAGATCGCCAACGTGTCGGTGGCCGATGCCGAGCAGGCCTTCGGCGACCGTCTGCTGCCGGCCTACGTGCTGCTCGACCACGAGACCCTCCCCGATGGCTCGACGCCGGCGCGCCCCGAGCCCCTGCTGCCCCCGGACCGCAGCCTCGGCCCCCACCTCGCCTACGCCTACCAGTGGTGGGCCTCGACGGTGCTGGGCTTCGTCCTGGTCGGTTTCGGGATCCGGCGCGAGGAACGGCTGTCGGACCCGGTCAAGTACCCGCCCAAGCCCAAGAAGGTGCGGGTCTGGGACGAGGAGGACGAGTAGGGCGGAGCACCACGGTCTCCTCCCATCCTGGTGTGCCAGGGTGCCGCCATGCCTGCGAGCACCGATGACCGTACCGACCTGATCGTCACGACCCTCCTGAAGGCCTTCGAGCCGCTGATGGTGGCCGACCCCCAGGGCTTCCGCACCAAGTTCCGCAAGATGGCCCGGGACCCGTTCGCGTTCTACCGCGGCTCGGCCTGCCTGTTCTACGCCGACCTCGGCGAGGGCGGCGCCTACGCCGACGTCGACCACCGATGGGTCGACGACGACTCCTCGCGGGTGTGGATCCAGGGCGACCTGCACGCCGAGAACTTCGGCACCTACCTCGACGCCGACGGCCGGCTGGTCTTCGACGTCAACGACTTCGACGAGGCCTACCTCGGGCACTGGACGTGGGACCTGCTGCGCTTCGTCGCCAGCCTGTCGCTGCTGTGCTGGCAGAAGGCACTGCCCGACGACGTGATCGACGACCTCGTCGGCCGCTACGTGCGCGCCTACCTCGAGCAGATCGAGCACTACCGCGGGGTGGACGACGACTCGCAGTGGGCCCTGACCCTCGAGACCGCGCAGGGCGCCGCCCTCGACGCCCTGCGCCGGGCCAAGATGTCGACGCGCTTCGAGATGCTCGAGTCGATGACGGTGGTCGAGGACTACCGGCGGCGCTTCGCCGACGTCGGCGGGGTACGGCGCCTCGAGGCCGACGAGGAGGAGCGGGTGCGGGCCGCCTTCGCCGCCTACCTGGACACCCTGCCTCCGCAGCACCGAGGCACGGTGACCTTCGACGTGCTCGACGTGGTGGGCCGCTCCGGATTCGGGATCGGCAGCGCGGGGCTGCCCGCCTACAGCGTGCTGATCGAGGGCTTCACCCAGGCGCTGGACAACGACGTGGTGCTGTCGATGAAGCAGGGCAACGTCGCCGCGCCGAGCCGCGTGGTCCACGACGAGCGCGGCGCCGCCTACTTCGACCACCACGGCCACCGCACCGCCATCTCGCAGCGGGCCCTGCAGGCCCACGCCGACCGGTTCCTGGGCTGGACCTCGCTCGAGGGCGCCGAGGGGACCGTGGGCTACGTCGTCAGCCAGGTCTCCCCCTACGAGGCCGACCTGTCGTGGGACGAGGTCTCGGAGCCGGCCGACCTCGAGGTCCTCCTGCCGCAGCTGGGCCGGGCGACCGCCAAGATCCACTGCGTCGCCGACAGCGAGTCGGACCAGGACCTCGTGAGCGTCAGTGTCGAGGACGCGGTCGGCTCGAGCGTGGGCGGCGACGGGGACGCGCTCGTGTCGACGATGGTCGAGTTCGCCCGCGACTACTCACGCAGGGCCCGCGAGGACCACCGGCTGTTCGTCGACGCCTTCCGGGGCGGGGCCTTCGAGCACGTGGCCCCCGCCTGAGCCGCGCGGGCGGACCGCACGGCCCGGTCGCGCGCCCGCGGGACGCTCAGGCGTGGCTCTGGTCGAGGACCTCGCCGAGCTCGTCGTCGAACTGGGTGCGGTACAGCTCGGCGTAGAGGCCGTCGGCCGCCACGAGCTCGGCGTGGGTGCCCCGCTCGACGATGCGGCCGTCGTCGACGACCAGGATCTGGTCGGCGTGCCGCACGGTGGACAGGCGGTGCGCGATGACCAGGGCCGAGCGGTCGCGCAGCGCCTCGTCGAGGGCCCGCTGCAGGGCCTGCTCGGACTCACTGTCGAGGTGGGCGGTGGCCTCGTCGAGCACGATGAGCCCGGGGCCCTTGAGCAGCAGGCGGGCGATGGCCAGCCGCTGCTTCTCGCCGCCGGAGAGCCGGTGGCCCCGGTCGCCGACCACGGTCTCGAGCCCGGAGGGCAGCGAGTCGACCAGCGGCCACACCTGGGCCGCCTTCAGGGCCGCGACCATGTCGGCCTCGGTGGCGGCGGGGGCGGCGTAGGCCAGGTTGGCGCGGATGGTGTCGTGGAACAGGTGGGCGTCCTGGGTGACGACCCCGACCGCGTCGTGCAGCGACTCGGTGCGGGCCTCGCGCAGGTCGACGCCGTTGATGCGGATGGAGCCGGACGTCGGGTCGTAGAGGCGTGCCACCAGCGAGGTGATGGTGGTCTTGCCCGCCCCGCTGGGCCCGACCAGCGCGACCAGGCTGCCCGGCTCGACGGTGAAGGAGACCTCGCGCAGGACGGGGCCGCCGGCCCGCCGGTCGCCCGAGGCGGTGCTCTCGAGGGAGGCCAGCGACACCTCGTCGGCCGAGGGGTAGGAGAAGGCGACGTCGTCGACCTCGACCCGCACCGGGCCCGGCGGCACCGGGCGGGCGTCGGGGGCCTCGGCGACCAGCGGCCTGAGGTCGAGGACCTCGAAGACCCGCTCGAAGGACACCAGGGCGGTCATGATGTCGACGCGCACGTTGGAGATGGCCGTCAGCGGGCCGTAGAGGCGGGCCAGGAGCGCGGTGAGGGCGATGAGGGTCCCCACGGTGAGGGTGCCGTCGACCGCCATCAGGCCGCCCGCGCCGTAGACCATGGCGGTGGCCAGCGAGGCCACGAGCGTGAGCGCGACGAAGAAGACCGACCGGTTCACGGCGATGCGCACGCCGATGTCGCGCACCCGGGCGGCCCGCGCGGCGTACTCGTCGTCCTCGACCACGGGGCGGCCGAAGAGCTTGACCAGCAGCGCCCCCGCGACGTTGAAGCGCTCGGTCATCCGGGTGCCGAGGTCGGCGTTGGTGACCATCTGCTCGTGCGCCAGGCTCGCGAGGCGGCGGCCCATGAACCGGGCCGGCACGAGGAAGAACGGCACCAGGGCCAGGGCGGCCAGGGTGAGCTGCCACGACAGCGAGGCCATCGCGACCACGATGAGCACCAGGGTGATGGCGTTGCTCACGACGCTGGAGAGGACGGAGGTGAACGCCTGCTGGGCGCCGATGACGTCGTTGCCGAGGCGGGTGACCAGGGCCCCGGTCTGGGCCCGGGTGAAGAACGCGACGGGCTGACGCAGCACGTGGGAGAAGACCTGCGTGCGCAGGTCGTAGATGAGGCCCTCGCCGATGCGGGCCGAGAACCAGCGCTCGACCAGGGTGAGCACCCCGCCCAGGACGGCGATGCCGGCGACCAGCAGGGACAGCCGCACGACGACGGCGGAGTCCTTGGGGTAGATGCCGTCGTCGATGAGCGACTTCAGCAGCAGCGGCGTGGCCACGACGAGCACCGACTCGACGACGACCAGGGCGAGGAACCACGCGATGGCCGTCTTGTAGGGACGCGCGTACCCGAGGACGCGCCGGGTCGTGCCGGGGGTCAGGCGACGCTCCTTGACGCTCGCGTCCCTGCTCAGGCTGTGCAGCGCCTGCCACCCTTGCATGCTCACCGGTGTGTGCTCCTCGTCGTCGGTCCCGTGAGTCAACCACCGCGCCCCGACAGGTGTTCCACGGCCGTGGGCACCCCCTTGTGCCCGCCCCGTCCAGCACCGACGATGACGACACCCGCCCCGCCATCGATGCCCCGGAGGCTCCCCGTGCCCGACGCCCTGCGCCACAAGGTCCTGCTCGACGAGGACGAGATGCCCACGCGCTGGTACAACATCCTGCACGACCTGCCCACCCCTCCCCCGCCGCCGCTGCACCCCGGCACCGGGCAGCCCGTGGGGCCCGAGGACCTGGCGGCGCTCTTCCCGATGGACCTCATCGCGCAGGAGGTCTCCACCGAGCAGTACATCGACATCCCGGCCGAGGTCCTCGACGTCTACAAGCTGTGGCGGCCCTCGCCGCTGTTCCGGGCCCACCGGCTCGAGAAAGCCCTCGGGACGCCCGCCCGCATCTACTACAAGTACGAGGGCGTCTCGCCGGCCGGCTCACACAAGCCCAACACGGCTGTCCCGCAGGCCTACTACAACGCCAAGGCCGGCATCCGGAAGCTGACCACCGAGACGGGCGCCGGCCAGTGGGGCACCTCGCTGGCCTTCGCGTGCGCCCAGTTCGACCTCGAGTGCGAGATCTGGCAGGTCCGCGCCTCGTACGACGCCAAGCCCTACCGCAAGATCATGATGGAGACCTTCGGCGGCACGGTGCACCCCAGCCCGTCCGACCTCACCGAGGCCGGCCGGGCGATGCTGGCGAGCGACCCCGACTCCCCCGGCTCGCTCGGGCTGGCGATCAGCGAGGCCGTCGAGGTGGCCGCCCAGGACCCCACCGTCAACTACGCGCTCGGCTCGGTGCTCAACCACGTGCTGCTGCACCAGACGATCATCGGCGAGGAGGCGCTGCTCCAGCTCGCCAAGATCGGCGAGGTCGTCGATCTCATCGTCGGCTGCACCGGCGGCGGCTCGAACTTCGGCGGCCTCACCTTCCCCTTCATCCGCGAGAAGCTGGCCGATGGCGGTGCCGGCCCCGTCATCCGCGCCGTCGAGCCCGCCTCGTGCCCCTCGCTGACCCAGGGCACCTACGCGTACGACTTCGGCGACGTGGCCGGGCTCACCCCGCTGCTGAAGATGCACACCCTCGGGCACGACTTCATCCCCGACCCGATCCACGCCGGCGGGCTGCGCTACCACGGGATGAGCCCGCTGATCAGCCACCTCTACGACCAGGGGCACATCGAGGCCGAGGCGCGCACCCAGAAGGAGTGCTTCGCCGCCGGGGTGCTCTTCGCCCGCACCGAGGGCATCGTCCCGGCCCCCGAGCCGACCCACGCCCTGGCGGCCGCGGTCGACGAGGCCATCCGGTGCGTCGAGACCGGCGAGGAGAAGGTCATCCTCACGGCCCTGTGCGGGCACGGCCACCTCGACCTGCCCGCGTACGACGCCTACCTGCGCGGCGACCTCGTCGACCACACCTGGGACGACAGCGAGCTGCAGGAGTCGGTGGCGCGGGCCCTCACCAAGCTGCCGAGCATCCCGGGATGACCGGGGGCCCCGCATGACCAGCTGGCAGACACTGGTGGCCCGGGCCCGGCTGCGCGCCACGCGCAAGCACCGGTACCGCACCGTCGAGGCCGGCCTGCACAGCATGGCCCACGGCTACCCCGCGGTGCCCATGCCCGAAGGGCTGGCCGCCCGCGCCACCACGGCGTCGTTCGAGGGCGGCGAGCTCGTGACGGTCGCCGGATCCGGCGAAGGGCCCGGTGCGCTGGTGCTGCTGCACGGCGGGGCCTTCATCAACGGCATCCAGGCCCCGCACTGGGGGCTCGTCGAGCACCTCGTGGAGTCGACCGGGCGCACGGTCCACGTGCCGCGCTACCCGCTGGCACCGGCGGCCGTGTACACCGACGCGTGGCGCTTCCTGGACGCGGCGACGGCGCGGCTGGGCGCGGAGGCGCCGCTGTACCTGGTCGGCGACTCGGCCGGGGGCACCCTCGCCCTGCTGATGGCGCAGCGGCATCGCGGTGACGGCGTCGTCGCCGGGCTCACCCTCGTCGCGCCCTGGCTCGACCTGTCGCTGGGCAACCCCGAGGTCGAGCGGGTCGCCCGGCAGGACCCGTGGCTCACGCCGGCCGGGATGCGGCCCATCGCCCGGCAGTGGGCCGGTGGCCTCGACCCCGCCGACCCGGCCGTCAGCCCGCTGTTCGGACCGCTCGAGGACCTGCCGCCGACCCTGGTGCTCGTCGGGTCCCGCGACATCTGCCGCCCCGACTGCGACCGGCTACGCGCGCTGGCGCCGGCCGATGCCGACCTCGTGGTCCACGTCGAGCCGGGCTCGCCGCACGACTACCCGCTGCTGCCCACGCCCGAGGGCGCCAGGGGCCGGGCCGACATCACCCGGCACGTGCTGCGCACGCTCGGAGCCGAGGTCAGGCGAGGGTGACGAGCTCGCGGTAGTCGGCGTTGAACAGGTCCTCGACGCCGTCGGGCAGCAGCAGGATGCGCTCGGGCTCGAGCGCGTCGACGGCGCCCTCGTCGTGCGTGACGAGCACGACAGCTCCCTCGTAGGTGCTCAGCGCCCCGAGGATCTCGTCGCGCGAGGCGGGGTCGAGGTTGTTGGTGGGCTCGTCGAGCAGCAGCACGTTGGCCGACGAGACCACGAGCAGCGCCAGCGAGAGGCGGGTCTTCTCGCCGCCGGAGAGGACCCCGGCGGGCTTGAGCACGTCGTCGCCGCTGAACAGGAACGAGCCGAGCACCTTGCGGACCTCGGTCTCGCCGAGCTCGGGGGCCGCGGACTTCATGTTCTCGAGGACGGTGCGCCCGACGTCGAGGTTCTCGTGCTCCTGGGCGTAGTAGCCCAGCTTGAGCCCGTGGCCCGGCTCGACCTGCCCGGTGTCGGGGGTGTCGACGCCCGCGAGCAGCCGCAGCAGCGTGGTCTTGCCGGCGCCGTTGAGGCCCAGGACGACCACGCGCGACCCGCGGTCGATGGCGAGGTCGACGTCGGTGAACACCTCGGCCGAGCCGTAGGAGCGCGACAGGCCGGAGGCACGCAGCGGGGTCTTGCCGCAGGGCGAGGGCTTGGGGAAGCGCAGCTTCGCCACCTTGTCGTGGGCGCGCTCGGCCTCGAGGCCCTCGAGGAGCCGCTCAGCGCGGCGCGCCATGTTCTGGGCGGCGACGGTCTTGGTGGCCTTGGCGCGCATCTTGTCGGCCTGGGCCATCAGGGCACCGGCCTTCTTCTCGGCGTTGGCGCGCTCGCGCTTGCGGCGCCGCTCGTCGGTCTCGCGCTGCTGGAGGTAGGCCTTCCAGCCCAGGTTGTACTGGTCGAGCTCGCCGCGGTTGGCGTCGAGGTGGAAGACCTTGTTGACGACCACGCCGAGCAGGTCGACGTCGTGGCTGATGACCACGAGCCCGCCCCGGTAGCCCTTGAGGTGGTCGCGCAGCCACGCGACGGAGTCGGCGTCGAGGTGGTTGGTCGGCTCGTCGAGCAGCAGGGTCTCGGCCCCGGAGAACAGGATGCGGGTGAGCTCGACCCGGCGCCGCTGGCCACCAGAGAGCGTGCCGATCTCCTGGTCGAGGTGCCGCTCCTCGAGACCGAGGGCAGCGGCGATCTGCGCGGCCTCGGACTCGGCGGCGTAGCCGCCCGCGGCGGTGAACTCGGCGTCGAGGCGGCCGTAGCGGCGCATCGCCCGCTCCTGCTTCTCGCCGGTCTCGACGGCCATCGAGTGTTCGGCCGCGCGCAGGTCGCGCACGATGGTGTCGAGGCCGCGGGCCGACAGCACGCGGTCGCGGGCCGTGACGTGCAGGTCGCCGGTGCGCGGGTCCTGGGGCAGGTAGCCGACCTCGCCGGAGCGGGTGATGGTGCCGGCGGCCGGCTGGGTGACCCCCGCGAGGGTCTTGGTGAGCGTGGTCTTGCCGGCGCCGTTGCGGCCCACGAGGCCGATGCGGTCGCCGGGGGCGACGCGGAAGGTGGCACCCTCGAGGAGCAGGCGGGAGCCCGCTCGCAGCTCGACGGCGGCAGCGGTGATCACAGGGGGTCCTTCGGTCGGGGGCGACGCGCGCGGACGGGAGCGACGGTGGTGCCCAGCAGCGCGTGGTCGCCCCTAGTCTAAGGCGGGCCGGGGACGACTCCGGCACGGCGACGACGGAGGCCCCCGATGAGCTTCAACGAGAACGCGCGTCTCGACACCTCGCAGGTCAGCGGGGGTGGCGGCGGTGGTGGCGCTCCCGGTGGGCTGGTCGTCGGCGGCGGCCTCGGCGGCATCATCATCACGATCCTGCTCCTGGTGTTCGGCATCGACCCCTCGTCCATCCCCACCGGGGGCGGCACGTCGGATCCCGGTCAGGTGCAGGCCGGCGGCTCGACCGACTCCTCCGCCTTCGCCGACTGCCGGACCGGCGCCGACGCGAACGCGCGGGTGGAGTGCCGCGTGGTCGGCACCGTCAACTCGGTGCAGGCCTTCTGGGCGGGCGAGCTCAAGAGCTCGAAGTACGAGTGGCAGCCGACCCAGACAGTGCTCTACAGCGGGCAGACCCAGTCGGCCTGCGGCACCGCGAGCAACGAGGTGGGCCCCTTCTACTGCCCGCTGGACAAGAAGGTGTACATCGACGCGAGCTTCTTCGACCTGCTGACCTCGCGCTTCGGCGCCGACGACGGCGCGCTGGCCCAGGAGTACGTCGTGGCGCACGAGTACGGCCACGCGCTGCAGGACCAGCTGGGCCTGCTCAACCGGGCCCAGCAGGACCCGCAGGGCGCGGAGTCGGGCTCGGTGCGCACCGAGCTGATGGCCGACTGCCTCGCCGGGGTGTGGGCCCAGCACGCCTCGAGCGTGCCGGATGCCGGGGGCACCCCCTTCCTCAAGCCGCTCACCGACCAGGACATCCGCTCGGCCCTGTCGGCAGCCGCGGCCGTGGGCGACGACACCATCCAGAAGGCGGCCACCGGTCGGGTCACGCCCGAGTCCTGGACGCACGGCTCGTCGAAGTCCCGCCAGACCTGGTTCCTCACCGGCTACCAGAGCGGTGACCTCAACCGCTGCGACACCTTCTCGGTGCCCTCGGTCGAGAGCTGAGCGCGCGGGCGGTCAGCCCACGGCCCGCCGCACGAGGTCGGCCACCTGCTTCTCGCCGGCCGCGGTGAGCTGCTGGACCGCCCACGACACCGGCCACATCGACCCGTCGTCGAGCCGCGCGACGTCCTGGAACTCCAGGCTGGTGTAGCGCATCCCGAACTTGCCCGAGTTCTTCACGGCGAGCAGCACCTTGCCGTCCTTGGCGTAGGCGGGCATGCCGTACCAGGTGCGCGGCGCGAGCTCGGGGGCGGCGGCCGTGATGACCTCGTGCAGGCGGGCGCACAGGGCCCGGTCGTCGTCGGTCATCTTCGCGATGGCCGCCAGCACGGCCGCGACGTCGTCCTCGGCCTTGGCGCCCTTGGCCCGCGCACGGCGCTCGGCCACGGTCTCCTTCATGGCGGCCTTCTCGGCCTCGCTCAGCACCTCGCTGCTGCGGGCGGTCTTCCTCTGGGTGGGGCTCACGGTGGTCCTCCCGGTCGTCGGTGCGTTCCCGTCCCATGGTGCCGCGCTGCGGCTCGCCTCGCTTCTCCGGTCCTGACCGACCCCGGCGGGACCGTCGTGGCCGTCGGCCGCCGCCACGGGTGACAGAGTGGGCCCATGGACGACACCTGGACCCGGGTCGGCGACGAGGACTTCGTG
The DNA here is from genome assembly GCF_001428065.1 of Nostocoides sp. Soil756. Lineage (GTDB taxonomy): Bacteria > Actinomycetota > Actinomycetes > Actinomycetales > Dermatophilaceae > Phycicoccus. Next base: position 1,052,124 of record NZ_LMSE01000002.1, on the reverse strand, counting down.
TCGCTGACCACCTTCCGCCGCAACGGCATCCCGGTGGCGACGCCGGTCTGGGTCGCCCACTCCGGCGACGGGTCGCTGGTCGTCACCACCCCCACCGGTAGCGGCAAGGTCAAGCGGCTGCGGCACAACCCCGAGGTCGAGCTGCGCCCGTGCTCGCGCCGCGGCACCGTCCCCGAGGGCGCGCCCGTCGTCCTCGGCCGCGCCGTGGTCGAGGAGTCGGCCGAGACCGAGGCGCACGCCCATCGCATCCTGGCCGCGAAGTACAAGCTCCAGTTCCGCCTCGTCATGGGCATCGAGCGGGTGATGCGGCGCGGGCACACCGACCGCGTCATCCTGCGCATCACCCCTCGCGGCTGAGCGCGCCGGGGCGCGCCGCGCCGTACGCTGCCACCATGGCCGACGCCCCGCGCTCCACCTACGTCCTCGTCGACGGCGAGAACATCGACGCCACGCTGGGCACGTCCATCCTGGGGCGCCGGCCCCGCCCCGAGGAGCGCCCGCGCTGGGAGCGCCTGCTGCAGTTCGCGCAGGACCGCTGGGACCAGCCCGCGGTGGGCCTGTTCTTCCTGGCCGCCAACAGCGAGCTGCCGATGACCTTCGTGCAGGCGCTGCTGGCGATCGGCTACCGCCCCGTGCCGCTGTCGGGGGCGCCCGGCGAGAAGGTCGTCGACATCGCCATCCAGCGCACCCTGACGGCGCTGAAGGACCGCGAGGCCGACGCGCTGCTGGTCAGCAACGACGGCGACTTCGTCGGCGAGGTGGAGGCCCTGCTCGACGGCCGCCGGGTGGGGGTCGCCGGGTTCACCGAGTTCCGCAACCACCTGTTCGCCCCGCTGGTCGAGCGCGGGCTCGAGACCTTCGACCTCGAGTACGACGTCGCGGCCTTCAACGAGCGCCTCCCCCGGGTGCGGATCATCCCGATCGACGAGTTCGACCCCGCCCAGTTCCTCTGAGGCGGCCTCACTCCTCGATGGTCACCCGCACGGCCCGCGCCCGGGCCAGGGCCTGCTCGAGCACGGCCAGCCGCGGGTCGGGCAGGTCGTAGAGCTCGCGGCGGGGCAGGTCGCGCAGGGGCGCGAGCCGGTCGTCCGCGAGCACGGCCTCGGCCAGGGTGCGGTCACCACCGAGCACCAGCCCCTGCGCCCCGCTCCCCCGCAGCAGCCGTACGGCGTGCTCGGCGACGGCACCGACCAGCTCGTCGGCCTGGTTGCCGCGGCGTCGCGCGAACCGCTGCTGGGACCAGCCACCGGCGGCAGTGCGCGACTGCACGTAGCGGGTGCCGCACTTGTGGGCGGTCAGCGCGCCGGCCGCCGCCGTCCCCACCGCGTAGCCACCACGCCGGACCAGGAGCAGCGCCAGCGGGTCGTGCTCGAAACGCGCGACCCCGACGACCCGCTGGGGGCCGCCGGGGTTGTTGGCGTCGAAGCGCTCTCGCCAGCGGTCGTAGCGGTCGGGGCCGACCTCCACGACGCGCGTGCTCATGGCAGTGGGCGCGGCTCAGATGTTGAAGCCGAGGGCGCGCAGCTGCTCGCGGCCGTCGTCGGTGATCTTGTCGGGGCCCCACGGCGGCATCCACACCCAGTTGATGCGGTGGCCGGTGACCAGGCCCTCGAGGCTCTGCTGCACCTGGTCCTCGATGACGTCGGTGAGCGGGCAGGCCGCCGAGGTGAGGGTCATGTCGATGACGGCGTGGTTCTGCGGGTCGACGGTGATGCCGTAGACGAGGCCGAGGTCGACGACGTTGATCCCGAGCTCGGGGTCGACGACGTCGCGCAGAGCCTCCTCGACGTCCGCGACGTTGCTGGGGCTGGTGGTCTGGGTCACTGCGGGGCTCCTTCGGCCTGGTGCAGGGCATCGGTGAACGCCATCCACGACAGGAGGGCGCACTTCACACGGGCGGGGTACTTCGCGACGCCGGCCAGGGCCACGCCGTCGCCGATCTGCTCCTCGTCGCCGGGGTCCTCGCCCTTGCTGGTGAGCATCGAGCGCATCGCCTCGACGGTCTCGCGAGCGTGCGCGACGGTACCGCCGGTGACCTCCTCGGCCAGGATCGAGGCCGACGCGACGCTGATCGAGCAGCCCATCGAGTCGTACGAGATGTCCTCGACGACGGCCTCGTCACCGCTGCCGGTGACGTGCACGCGCAGCGTCACCTCGTCGCCGCAGGTCGGGTTGACGTGGTGGGCCTCGGCGTCGAACGGCTCACGCAGCCCGGCCCGGACGGGGCGCTTGGAGTGCTCGAGGATGAGCTCCTGGTAGAGGTCCATCAGGCGGGCACCTCCAGCCCGAACATGGCGGGCACGCGGTCGAGCGCCTCGAGCAGGGCATCGACCTCGCCGGGGGTGGTGTAGGCCGCGAACGAGGCGCGGGTGCTGGCCGCGACCTTCAGCGTGCGGTGCAGCGGCCACGCGCAGTGGTGACCGACGCGCACCTCGACCCCGCTGTCGTCGAGCACCTGGCCCACGTCGTGGGCGTGCACCCCGTCGACGACGAAGGCCACGGCGCCGCCCCGCTCGCGCAGGTCGTCGGGCCCGAGGACGGTGACCCACGGGCGCTCGGCCAGCCCGCGCAGCAGCCGCTCGGTGAGCATCTGCTCGTGGGCGTGGACGCGGTCCATCCCGAGGGCGGTGAGGTAGTCACAGGCGGCGGCGAGCCCGACGGCCTGGGCGGCCACGGGCACCCCGGCCTCGAACTTCTGCGGCGCCGGCGCGTAGGTGGAGCCCTCCATCCGCACGGTCTCGATCATCGAGCCGCCGGTGAGGAAGACCGGCATCTCGTCGAGCAGCTCGGCGCGCGCCCAGAGGACACCGACCCCGAGCGGGCCGAACATCTTGTGGCCCGAGTACGCGAGCACGTCGACCCCGAGCTCGTGGACGTCGACCGGCAGGTGCGGCACCGACTGGCAGGCGTCGAGCACGGCCAGCGCGCCCACGGCGTGCGCCCGCTCGGCCAGCTCGCGCACCGGGTTGACCGTGCCGAGGACGTTCGAGACGTGGGTGAACGCGAAGACCGCCGTGCGCTCGGTGAGCAGCGCGTCGAGGTCGGTGAGGTCGAGCCGGCCGTCGGGCGTGACGGGCACCCAGCGCAGCGTGGCGCCGGTGCGTCGGCACACCTCCTGCCACGGCACGAGGTTGGCGTGGTGCTCCATCTCGGTGATGAGCACCTCGTCGTGGGGCCCGAGGGTGAAGCGGTCGCCGTGGCCGCCGCCCCCGCCGTGGGCACCGTTGCTGAACGCGTAGGCGACCAGGTTCAGCGCCTCGGTGGCGTTGCGGGTGAACACGATCTCGGAGGCCGGGGCCCCGATGAAGCGCGCGATGGTCTCGCGGGCGTTCTCGTAGGCCTCGGTGCCCTCCTCGGAGAGTTGGTGCGCGCCGCGGTGCACGGCGGCGTTGGTGTGCTCGTAGAAGTGCCGCTCGGCGTCGAGGACGACGCGCGGCTTGTGCGAGGTGGCCCCGGAGTCGAGGTAGACGAGCGGGTGCCCCCCGCGGACGGTGCGCGACAGGATCGGGAAGTCGGCCCGCAGCCGGGCCAGCTCCTCGTCGGTGAAGGGGGCGGCGCTCATCAGGCCGTGGGGGTCGGCGCGAGGAAGCGGTCGTAGCCCTCGGACTCGAGGCGCTCGGCGAGCTCGGGGCCGCCCTGCTCGGCGATCCGACCGTCGACGAAGACGTGCACGAAGTCGGGCTCGATGTAGCGCAGGATGCGGGTGTAGTGCGTGATGAGCAGGACACCGGCGCCGGTCTTCTCCTTGGCCCGGTTGACCCCCTCGGAGACCACGCGCAGCGCGTCGACGTCGAGGCCGGAGTCGGTCTCGTCGAGGATGGCCATCTTGGGCTCGAGGAGCTCCATCTGGAGGATCTCGTGGCGCTTCTTCTCGCCGCCGGAGAACCCCTCGTTGACGTTGCGCTCGGCGAACACCGGGTCCATCCGCAGGTTCTCCATGGCGCCCCTGACGTCCTTGACCCAGGTGCGCAGCTTGGGCGCCTCGCCGGTGACGGCGGTCTTGGCCGTGCGCAGGAAGTTGGAGACGGTGACCCCGGGGACCTCGACCGGGTACTGCATGGCCAGGAACAGGCCGGCGCGGGCGCGCTCGTCGACGCTCATCGCGAGGACGTCCTCGCCGTCGAGGGTCACCGACCCGGAGGTGACGGTGTACTTGGGGTGGCCCGCGATGGAGTACGCGAGGGTGGACTTGCCGGACCCGTTGGGGCCCATGATCGCGTGCGTCTGGCCGGACTCGATGGTCAGGGTGACACCGCGCAGGATCTCCTTGGTGCCCTGCTCGGTCTCGACGGTGACGTGGAGGTCCTTGATCTCAAGGGTGGACATGGTGGCTCAGCTCTCCTCGGACAGGGCGACGTGGACGTCGTCACCCTCGATGCGGACGGTGTGGACGGCGATGGGGGTGATGGCCGGGGGGCCGGTGGGGGTGCCGGTGCGCAGGTCGAAGCGCGACCCGTGCAGCCAGCACTCGAGGGTGCAGCCGTCGAGCTCGCCCTCGGCCAGCGAGACGTTGGCGTGGCTGCACGTGTCGTCGACGCAGTGCACGGCGCCGTCGGCGGTGTGGACCAGGGCGACCCGGCGGCCCTCGATCTCGGCGGCGGCCGCCCCGACGGCGGGGAGCTCGTCGACGCGGCAGACCCGCACGAAGCGCTGGTCGGTCTGCTGCTCGGTCTGCTGCTCGCTCATGCGGCACCCGCCGCGAGCTCACGCTCGATGGCCAGCATCAGGCGCTCCTCGACCTCGGGCACGCGGATCCGCCCGACCACGCTGGCGAAGAAGCCGCGCACGACGAGCCGCCGGGCCTCGGGCTCGGGGATGCCGCGGGCCATCAGGTAGAACAGCTGCTCGTCGTCGAAGCGGCCGGTGGCCGAGGCGTGCCCGGCCCCCTCGATCTCGCCGGTCTCGATCTCGAGGTTGGGCACCGAGTCGGCGCGGGCGCCCTCGGTGAGCAGCAGGTTGCGGTTGAGCTCGTAGGTGTCGGTGCCCTCGGCCGCGGCCCGGATGAGGACGTCGCCGATCCACACGGTGCGGGCGGTGTCGCCTTGGAGCGCGCCCTTGTACTCGACGTTGCTGCGGCAGTGCGGCGCTTCGTGGTCGACGAAGAGCCGGTGCTCGAGGTGCTGGCCGGCGTCCGCGAAGTACACGCCCAGGCCCTCGAAGGACCCGCCGGGGCCGCGGTAGGTGGCGTTGGTGTTGAGCCGGACGACCCCACCCCCGAGGGTGACGGCGATGTGCCGCGCGGTGGCGTCGCGGCCGACGACCACGTCGTGCTGGGCCAGGTGGTGGCTGCGGTCGTCCCACTCCTGCACGGTGACCAGGGTGACCTCGCTGCCGTCGCCGGCGATCACGGTGAGCATCTCGGAGTAGTCGGCGACCCCGGAGTGCTCGAGGACGACCGTGGCCTTGGCGAACCGGCCGACCCGCACCAGCAGGTGGCCGTGCACCAGCCCCTGGTCGGTGCCGTCGAGGCGGATACGCACCGGCTCGGTGAGCTCGGCCTCGGCCGGGACGTCGACCACGGCCACGCCGCCGCTGTGCGCGGCCGCCACGGCGGCGGCCCGGTCCTGAGGAGCCGGCACGCCGAGGGCGCGCCACTCCTCGACCGAGAGGGTCGACAGGGTGACCCCCGCCGGCAGCTCCTCGGCCCAGGTCAGGCCGGCACCGGTGGCCTCGTCACGGAAGAACGCCCCGAGGCGGTCGACCGGCGTGAAGCGCCACTCCTCCTCGCGCCCGTGGGGCACGGGGAAGGCGCTCACGTCGAAGGACGCGGTGCGCTCGGCGCGCGACTGGTCGGGGACCATCGTCGCGGCGCTGTGGGTGTGGGCGCCCGCGCCGGGGCGCTGGGGGGTCAGCAGGCTCATGCAACGTCCTCGCAGGGAGTCGGGGGAACGGGGCGGCGCGCCGGCATCAGCCGACGGCGCCTTCCATCTGGAGCTCGATGAGGCGGTTCAGCTCGAGGGCGTACTCCATGGGGAGCTCCTTGGCGATGGGCTCGACGAAGCCGCGCACGATCATCGCCATGGCCTCCTCCTCGGACATCCCGCGGGACTGGAGGTAGAAGAGCTGGTCGGCCGAGACCTTCGAGACGGTGGCCTCGTGCCCCATCTGCACGTCGTCCTCGCGGATGTCGACGTAGGGGTAGGTGTCGGAGCGGCTGATGGTGTCGACCAGGAGCGCGTCGCAGACGACCGAGCTGCGCGAGCCGTGGGCGCCCTCCATGATCTGCACCAGGCCGCGGTAGGACGTGCGGCCGCCACCGCGCGCGACCGACTTGGAGACGATCGAGCTGCTGGTGTTGGGCGCCGCATGCACCATCTTGGAGCCGGCGTCCTGGTGCTGGCCCTCGCCGGCGAAGGCGATGGACAGGGTCTCGCCGCGGGCGTGCTCGCCGAGCAGGAAGACGGCCGGGTACTTCATGGTGACCTTGGAGCCGATGTTGCCGTCGATCCACTCCATCGTCGCGCCCTCGGCACAGGTGGCGCGCTTGGTGACGAGGTTGTAGACGTTGTTGGACCAGTTCTGGATGGTCGTGTAGCGCACCCGGGCGTTCTTCTTGACGATGATCTCGACGACCGCGGAGTGCAGCGAGTCGCTCTTGTAGATCGGCGCGGTGCAGCCCTCGACGTAGTGCACCGAGGAGCCCTCGTCGGCGATGATCAGGGTCCGCTCGAACTGGCCCATGTTCTCGGTGTTGATCCGGAAGTAGGCCTGCAGCGGGATGTCGACGTGCACGCCCGGCGGCACGTAGATGAAGGAGCCGCCCGACCACACCGCGGTGTTGAGCGCGGCGAACTTGTTGTCGCCGGCCGGGATCACCGAGCAGAAGTACTCGCGGAAGAGGTCCTCGTGCTCGCGCAGCCCGGAGTCGGTGTCGACGAAGATGACGCCCTTCTCCTCCAGGTCCTCGCGGATCTGGTGGTAGACGACCTCGGACTCGTACTGGGCGGCGACACCGGCGACGAGGCGCTGCTTCTCGGCCTCGGGGATGCCGAGCCGGTCGTAGGTGTTCTTGATGTCCTCGGGCAGGTCCTCCCAGGAGGTGGCCTGCTGCTCGGTGGACTTCACGAAGTACTTGATGTTCTGGAAGTCGATGCCGGTGAGGTCGCTGCCCCAGGTCGGCATCGGCTTCTTCTCGAACAGCCGCAGCGACTTCAGCCGCAGCTCGCGCATCCACGCGGGCTCGCCCTTGCGGTCGGAGATGTCGGTGACGACCTCGTCGGACAGCCCGCGGCGCGCGGCGGAGCCGGCGGTGTCGCTGTCGGCCCAGCCGTACTCGTAGCGGCCGAGGTCCTTCAGACCCGGGTTGAGCTCTTCGATGTGGCTCGTCATCGCGGTGGCCTCTCGGTGGTGGGGGTCGGTACGAAGGTCGTGCAGACGTGGTCGCCGTGGGCGAGGGTCGCCAGGCGCTGGACGTGGACGCCGAGCAGGCGCGAGAACGCCTCGGTCTCGGCCTCGCACAGCTCGGGGAACTCGGATGCGACGTGCTGCACCGGGCAGTGGCCCTGGCAGAGCTGCACCCCGGTCAGCGCATTGGGGGCGCCGGGTGTTCCCACCGGGCGGGCCGAGGCGGCGTAACCCTCGACGGTGAGCGCCCGCACCAGGGCGTCGGTGCGCTCGGCGGGGTCCTCGCCCACGGCGACGAGGTGCTCGGCGATGCGCTCCTCGAGCCCCGCGACGCGTTCCTCGGCGAAGGCCTGCACGGCGCTCTCGCCCCCGGTGCGGCGCAGGAAGCGCAGGGCCTCGCCGGCCAGGTCGTCGTAGTCGGAGGCCAGCGCGCGGTGCCCGGCGGCGGTGAGCACCCACACCTTGGCCGGGCGGCCGCGGCGGCGTGGACCCCCCGCTTCGCGGGCCTCGACCAGGCCGTCGGCGTGGAGGTTCTCGACGTGGCGGCGGACGGCGGTCTCGGTGAGGCCCACCCGGTCGACCAGGGCGGTGATGTTGACCGGCCCCTCCTGGCTCACGACGCGCAGCACCCGGTCGCGGGTGCGCGACTCGTCGGTGCGGACGTCGGTATTAACCACACACCCATGTTAGGTAATTGCGGCCGCGACGTCCAAGGAAGGCTCGCCTAACCCTCACCGCGGGGGTCGCCCGCGCTCGCGGCCGCGGACCCTCCGAGGTCGAAGACGTCGATGACGTCCACCTCGTCGTCGTCCTCGATGCTGAGGAAGACCGACGGCATCCGGCTGCGGGGCGGCGCCACCGCGTCGGGGCCGAACAGCCGGGCCCGCACCGGGGCGGTGAGCACGCCGAGCGGGGCGGTCAGGACATAGCCGTAGGCCAGGACCAGCCCGGTGAGCCCCGGCGCGACCGCGAATCCCAGCAGCACCAGGACCGCGACGACCCCGGTGCCCACCTTCGCCCGCGGCGTCCCGGGCGCCAGCAGGTTGCGGAACGAGCGGAACCGGATCGTCATCACCATCAGCAGCGCCGGGACGATGCTCACCAGCATCGGGAACCAGGCCCGCCAGGGCCCCGAGCCGGGACCCCACATCGGCGAGTCGAGCGCGAAGATCGTCGCCACCACGACCACGGCGGCACCGGGCGAGGGCAGCCCGACGAAGTAGCGCTTGTCGGCGGCCGGGTCGATCGTCACGTTGAAGCGCGCCAGCCGGAAGGCGGCGCACGCGAGCCAGAAGAACGCCACGAGGTAGGCCAGCAGCGGCCACTCGTCGAGCGCCCAGGTGTGCACGAGGACCGCCGGGGCCACCCCGAACGAGATGAGGTCGGCCAGCGAGTCGAGCTGGAGGCCGAACGGCGACGTGGCGCCCACCAGGCGCGCGACGAACCCGTCGGCGATGTCCATCACGATCGAGAAGGCGATGAGCACGGCGGCGAGGGTGAAGTGGCCGCGGAAGGCGAGCAGCACCGAGGCGAACCCGCTGATCATGTTCAGCGTCGTGAAGACACTCGGCGCCAGCAGCCGGGCCCGCTCGCGCTTGGGCAGCTGGCGCAGCGACACCACGGCGGCGCCGCTGGGCGAGACCAGCCGCCAGCGGTCGAGGATGCGGCGCCGGCCCGGTGCGGGGGGCGTCGTCATCGCGCTCCCACCACGGCGGGCCAGCGGGCGATGACCGTCTCCCCGCCCACGACCCGCTCACCGGCCGCGACCAGCAGGTCGCACTCGGGCGGGACGAACACGTCCATCCGCGAGCCGAACTTCATCAGCCCCACGCGCTGCCCGGTGGCGATCTCGTCGCCGACCGCGACGCGGGTGACGACCCGGCGCGCCATCAGGCCCACGATCTGGCGGAAGTGCACCCGCCGCAGCTGCCCGTCGACCTCGCGCTCGACGGTGATGTCGGCGCGCTCGTTGAGGTGGGCGCTCTCGTGCTTGTAGGCCGCGAGCCACCGGCCCGGGCGCTGCACGACCTCGGTGACCCGGCCCCCGTAGGGCGCGCGGTTCATGTGCACGTCGAAGGCCGACAGAAAGATGCTGACCTGCTGCCACTCCCCCGCCGGCGCGACCTGGTCCTGGCCCCGCCCGGCGTACATCACCTTGCCGTCGGCCGGCGAGAGGACGTCGTCGTCGGGGACGGCGCGCCGGTCGGGGGTGCGGTCGGGGTCGCGGAAGAACGCGGCGACGGCCAGCGGCAGGGCCGCGAGGGCGAGCGCGGCCCGGGGGCGGCGCCCGAGCAGGGCGAGGGCGGCGGGGACGGCGGCGACCGTGGTGGCGGGACCGGCCTCCCGGTCGATACGTGGCATGACCCCCACCCTAGGATGAACAGTCATGGGCGACGCCGTGTCGGTGCAGGGGCTGCATCGCGCGTTCGGGCCGGTCGTCGCGGTCGCGGGCGCCACCTGGTCGGCGCCCTCCGGAGCCGTCACCGCCGTCCTCGGTCCCAACGGGGCGGGCAAGACCACGACCCTCGAGTGCGTCGTCGGCCTGCAGCGCCCCGACGGCGGCACCGTACGGGTCCTGGGAGCCGACCCGTGGCGCTCCTCCGCGGCCCACCGGGCCCGGGTCGGGGTGATGCTCCAGGACGGCGGCCTGCCCACCACCGCGCGGCCGCTACGCCTGCTGGCCCACCTCGCCTCCCTGCACCAGCACCCGCGTGACGTGAGCGCCCTGGCGACCCGGCTCGGCATCGACGGTTTCGCCCGCACCACCGTGCGCCGGATGTCCGGCGGCCAGCGCCAGCGCGTCGCCCTGGCGGCCGCGCTGGTCGGGGCGCCCGAGGTCGCGCTCCTCGACGAGCCGACCGCCGGGCTGGACCCGCACGCGCGCCGCGAGGTCTGGGACCTGGTGCGCGAGGAGGCCGACGCCGGGACGTGCGTGGTCCTCACCACCCACTCCTTCGAGGAGGCCGAGCGGCTGGCCGACCGGGTCGTCGTGCTGGCCGCCGGGGTCGTGGTCGCCGACGGCACCCTCGCCGAGGTCCGCGGCGACCGGCCCCTCGAGGACGTCTACTTCGAGCTGACCGAGCGGGCGCCCCGGTGAGCGCCCCCGCACCGGCGGGGCGCCGCATCCGCGCCCAGGCGGCCTACGAGACCCGCACCCTGCTGTCCAACGGCGAGCAGCTGCTCGTCTCGGTCGTCCTTCCTGCCCTCGCGCTCGTGGGGCTGACGCTGAGCTCGGTGCCCTCGCTCGGGCCGGGTCGCCGGGTCGACGTCGCGACCGCCGGCGTCCTGGCGCTGGCGGTGGTCTCGACCGCCTTCACCGGGCAGGCCATCGCCGCGGGCTTCGACCGGCGCTCCGGGGTGCTCCGGCTGCTGGGCACCACGCCGCTGGGACGCTCGGGGCTGGTCGCCGGCAAGGCGCTGTCCGTGCTGGCGGTGCTCGCCGTGCAGGTCCTGGTCCTCGGTGGCCTCGGGCTGGCCCTCGGCTGGCACCCCGCCCCGTCCGGATGGCTGCCGGCCCTGGTCTCGGTGGTCCTCGGCGCCACGGCCTTCGTGGCCCTGGCCCTGCTCCTGGCGGGCACGGTGCGCGCCGAGGCGGTACTGGCCCTGGCCAACCTCGCGTGGGTGCTGCTGCTCGGGCTGGGCGTGCTGGTCCCGACCGGCGAGCTGCCCCGGGGCCTGCGCACTCTCGCCCGGGCGCTGCCCTCGGGCGCGCTGGGCGACGCGCTGCGCACCTCCCTCGTGCAGGGCGGCTGGCCGTGGGCCGCGTGGGCGGTCCTGCTCGCGTGGGCCGTGGCGGCCGGGCTGGCCGCCGTCCGCTGGTTCCGCTGGTCGGGCTGAGCGCCGCCGGACCTGGCGTCGGGCGCCGCGGGCCCCGGCCGTAAACTTCGCTCGTGAGCGATCTCCCGATCCTGCCCCGCGCGGTGTCCACCCGCACCGTCCGCCGCTGGGCCTGGGCCACGCTGGTCGCCAACATCGTCATCATCCTCACCGGTGGCCTGGTCCGGCTCACCGGCTCGGGCCTGGGCTGCCCCACGTGGCCGCGCTGCACGTCCGCGTCCTTCGTGCCGCACCGCGAGCTCGGCCTGCACGGCCTCATCGAGTTCGGCAACCGCCTGCTCACCTACGTGCTGATCGCCGTCGTCCTCGCCACCGTGGTCGCCGTCTGGCGGTGGGGCTCCACGAACCGCTCGGCGCGCGCGCTGGTCGTGCTCATCGCCCTCGGGGTCCCGTTCCAGGGCGTCGTCGGCGGCATCACCGTCCTGACCCACCTCAACCCGTGGCTGGTCGCCCTGCACCTGGTGCTCTCCATGGTGCTGGTCGCCCTCTCGGTGCGCCTCCTGGTCCTGGTCCACGGCGACCCCCGGACCGCCGTCGCGGGGTGGGTGCGCGCCGTCGTCGTCGGCATGCTCGTCCTGGTCGCCGTCGTCGTCTACCTCGGCACGGTGGTCACCGGCAGTGGGCCGCACGCCGGCGACGAGAACGCCCCACGCAACGGCCTGGACCCCCTGCTGTGGAGCCACGTCCACGCCGCCGCCGTGTACGCGCTGGTGGCGCTCACCGTGGTCGTGACCATCGCCGTGCGGCGCAGCCCGCTGGTGCGCCCCGCGGGGCTGGTCCTCGCGGTCGAGCTGGCCCAGGGCGCGGTCGGGTTCGCCCAGTACTTCACCGGCCTGCCCGTGCCGCTGGTGGCCGTGCACCTGGTCGGAGCGGCCGCGCTCGTCGCCTCGGCCACCTGGCTGTTCCTCGTCGCCCGGCCCGCGCGGGTCGCAGGCAGCCCGGCCGCGCGCCGCGCCGAGCCGGCCGAGGCTCCCGCCCAGCGCTGAGGCCTCGCGCCGCGGGCCGGCCGACCGGGTCGGTCGAGAGGCCAGGACACGCAGAGCGCTGGGCTCGTCCTTCGGGGTGTTCCGGCCGGTCGACGGCTCGGTCCGCACCCGCCGCCCCCGCCGCGGCTCAGCGCAGGGGCAGGTACGCCAAGGGGTCGACGGCCACGGCCAGGAAGACCACCGTGACGTAGGTGATCGAGTAGTGGAACAGTCGCATCGGCCGCAGGGCGGTGCCGGTGAGACCCGAGCGCGCGGCACGCAGCAGGCGGTGGGCCTCGGCCACGAACAGGGCCCCGGCGACCACCGCGGTGGCGGTGTACAGCCAGCCCATGCCGGCCACCGGCACCAGCACCAGCGACGTCGCGACCATCACCCACGAGTACGCGACGACCTGGCGGCCGACGGCCACCGGGCCGCGCTCCACCGGGAGCATCGGGACCTCGGCGGTGGCGTAGTCGTCGCGGAAGGCCATCGAGAGCGGCCAGTAGTGCGGCGGGGTCCAGAAGAAGATGACGAGGAAGAGCACCAGGGCCGGCCACTGCACCGTGCCGGTGACCGCCGACCAGCCGATGAGGGTGGGCATGCAGCCCGCGATGCCGCCCCAGACGATGTTCTGCGACGTGCGCCGCTTCAGCAGCATCGTGTAGCCGACGGCGTAGAGCGCGATGGCCAGCAGCGAGAGCACCGCGGAGAGGACGTTGACCACCAGCGCGAACCACACCGTGGACGCGACCGTGAGCGCGGCCCCGAAGACGAGGGCCTCGCGGACTCCCACCTCGCCGGTGACCATCGGGCGGCTGCTCGTGCGGTGCATCAGCCGGTCGATGTCGCGGTCGTAGACGCAGTTGAAGGTGTTGGCCGCGCCGGCGCTGAGGATGCCGCCGACGAGCGTCGCGAGGACCAGCCAGAGCGAGGGCACCCCGCGCTGCGCCAGGAACATCACCGGCACCGTGGTGACCAGCAGCAGCTCGATGATGCGCGGCTTGGTGAGGGCGACGAAGGCCGCCACCCGGCTGCGGGCACCCGGGATGGCGGCGGCGGTCGCCGCGGTGGTGATGGGAGTGGTGGCCACGTCGTCCTTCACGCTCGGCCTCAGGGGTGCGGGCCGAGTCTAGCCGCCGGGTGCAGGAGACCCTCCGACCGCCCCCGCCGTGCGGGCGTGCGGCGGGACTAGGGTGGGTCACAGAAGCGTCACGCGGCGCCCTCACCGCCGGTGGCGACGTCCAGAGAACGTCCCCGCGAGAGAGGTCCATCTTGACCACCACCACCCGCAAGCGCTCCGACTCCCCCCTGGCCGGCCGTTCCGCCGAGCTCAGCCGCCCCGTCGCCAAGAAGGCCGGCTGGAGCGACCTCGACGTGCGCGCGGTCGACACCGCGCGGGTCCTCGCCGCCGACGCCGTGCAGCGCACCGGCAACGGCCACCCGGGCACCGCCATGAGCCTGGCGCCGGTGGCGTACCTGCTCTACCAGAACGTGATGCGCCACGACCCGACCGACCCCTCGTGGCTCGGCCGTGACCGGTTCGTCCTCTCGTGCGGGCACTCCTCGCTCACCCAGTACGTCCAGCTGTACCTGTCGGGGTACGGCCTGGAGCTCGACGACCTCAAGGCGCTGCGCACCTGGGGCTCGCTGACCCCCGGCCACCCCGAGGTCCACCACACCAAGGGCATCGAGATCACCACCGGCCCGCTCGGCTCGGGCCTGGCGTCCGCGGTCGGGATGGCGATGGCGCAGCGCCGCCAGCGCGGCATGCTCGACCCCGACGCCAAGGCCGGCGAGAGCCCGTTCGACCACCACGTGTGGGTCCTGGCCTCCGACGGCGACCTCATGGAGGGCGTCGCCTCCGAGGCGTGCTCGCTCGCGGGGCACCAGGAGCTCGGCAACCTCACCGTCGTCTACGACGCGAACCAGATCTCCATCGAGGACGACACCGACATCTCCTTCAGCGAGGACGTCGCGCTGCGCTTCCAGGCCTACGGCTGGGACGTCGTCGACGTCGACTGGCGCCAGTCGAACGACCCGGCGGGGACCCCCGACTACACCGAGGACGTCGACAGCCTGCTGGCCGCGCTCGAGAAGAGCCGTCGCCCGGGCAAGCGCCCCACCCTGGTGCGCCTGCACACCGTCATCGCCTGGCCCGCCCCGTCGGCCCGCGGCACCGGCAAGGCCCACGGCTCCGCGCTCGGCGATGCCGAGGTCGCGGCCACCAAGGAGCTCCTCGGCTTCGACCCGAAGAAGACCTTCCAGGTCGACCGGGCCGTGCTCACCCACACCCGCGAGGTGAAGAAGCGGGGCAAGGCCGCCCACCGCGAGTGGGACAAGGGCTACAAGGCCTGGCGCAAGGGCAACCCCGAGACCGCCGCGCTGCTCGACCGCCTCGTGGCCGGCGACCTCCCCCAGGACTTCGCCAAGGCCCTCCCGGTCTTCGAGGCCGACCCCAAGGGCATCGCCACCCGCGCCGCGTCCGGCAAGGTCCTGAGCGCCCTCGGCCGGGTCGTTCCCGAGCTGTGGGGCGGCTCGGCCGACCTCGCCGAGTCCAACAACACGACGATGGAGGGGCAGTCCTCCTTCATCCCCGTCGGCAAGCAGACCGCCGAGTGGAAGGGCGGCCCCTACGGGCGCACCCTGCACTTCGGCATCCGCGAGAACGGGATGGGGATGATCCTCAACGGGATCGCGCTCGAGGGCCTGACCCGCCCCTACGGCGGGACGTTCCTGGTGTTCTCCGACTACATGCGCCCCGCCGTGCGGCTGGCCGCGCTCCAGCAGCTGCCCGTCACCTTCGTGTGGACCCACGACTCCATCGGCCTCGGCGAGGACGGGCCCACGCACCAGCCCATCGAGCACATCGCCTCCCTCCGAGCCATCCCCCAGCTCGACGTCGTCCGCCCGGGCGACGCCAACGAGACCGCCGAGGCGTGGGCCGAGATCCTGCGCCGGCGCCGTCCCGCCGGGCTGGCGCTGTCGCGCCAGGCGCTGCCCACCGTCGACCGCACCACGCACGCCAAGGCCAGTGGGGTCCGCAAGGGCGCCTACGTCCTGGTCGACGCCGGCAAGAACGGTGACGAGGCCCCCGAGGTCATCCTCATCGCGACCGGCTCCGAGGTCTCCCTCGCCCTGGCCGCCCGCGAGAAGCTCGAGCAGGCCCGGGTCCGCACCCGGGTGGTCTCGATGCCCTGCCGGGAATGGTTCGAGGAGCAGCCGCGCTCCTACCAGAGCAAGGTCCTGCCGCCCGAGGTCAAGGCCCGCGTCAGCGTCGAAGCGGGGGTGTCCATGGGATGGCACGACCTCGTCGGGGACGCCGGCCGCTGCGTCGGCATCGAGCACTTCGGGGCCTCGGCCGACGGCGCCACGCTCTTCCGGGAGTTCGGGTTCACCCCCGAGGCCGTCGTCAAGGCCGCCAAGGACTCGCTCAAGGCCGCCCGCTCCGCCACCGGTGTCCCTGCCGTCAACGACACGTCCCCCCGGGCCCAGCAGTCCCGCTCGGGTGGGGCCTCGATCGCGCCGAGCCGCAAGTCCGCGGCCTCGACGGGGAAGTGAGACCCGCATGACCACTCCGCAGCCCCTCCAGGACCTCGCCGCACAGGGGGTGTCGATCTGGCTCGACGACCTCTCGCGCGAGCGCATCTCCTCGGGCAACCTCCAGGAGCTCATCGACGACCGCGGCGTCGTCGGCGTCACCACCAACCCCTCGATCTTCCAGGCCGCCCTGTCCGAGGGCCACGCCTACGACGAGCAGGTGGCCGAGCTCGCGTCGAAGGGCAGGACCGTCGACGAGACCGTCTTCGCGCTGACCACCCGCGACGTCCACGACGCCTGCGAGATCATGAAGCCGGTCTTCGAGCGCACCGACGGCGAGGACGGCCGGGTGTCCATCGAGGTCGACCCCCGCCTCGCCCACGACACCGGCCGCACCGTGGCCGAGGCCAAGCAGCTGCGCGACGCGGTCGACCAGCCGAACGTGTTCATCAAGATCCCGGCGACCGTCGAGGGACTGCCGGCCATCTCGCAGGTGCTGGCCGAGGGCATCTCGGTCAACGTCACGCTGATCTTCTCGCTCGACCGCTACCGGGCCGTGATGAACGCCTTCCTCACCGGCCTCGAGCAGGCCCGCGAGGCCGGCAAGGACCTCTCCACCATCCGCTCGGTCGCCTCGTTCTTCGTCTCGCGGGTCGACGCCGAGGTCGACCAGCGGCTCGACGCCATCGGCACCGACGAAGCCCGGTCCGTGCGCGGACAGGCCGGACTGGCCAACGCCCGCCTCGCCTACCAGGCGTACGAGGAGGTCTTCTCGACCCCCCGCTGGGCCTCGCTCGAGGCCGCCGGCGCCCACCGGCAGCGTCCGCTCTGGGCCTCCACCGGCGTCAAGGACCCGGCCTACCCCGACACCATGTACGTCACCGAGCTCGTGGCCCCGGGCACCGTCAACACGATGCCCGAGAAGACCCTCGAGGCCACGGCCGACCACGGCGAGATCCACGGCGACGCCGTCACCGGGGCCTATGCCGAGGCTGCCGACGTCCTCGACACCCTCGAGCGGCTCGGCATCTCGTACACCGAGGTCGTCGACCAGCTCGAGCGTGAGGGCGTCGAGAAGTTCGAGAAGGCCTGGGGCGACCTGCTCGGAGGCGTGCAGGACGAGCTCACGAAGGCGTCCGCGTGAGTACCCTCTCCGTCGTCGCCACGGGCGCGGCCGCCGACGCCGTCGCGCGCCACGTGCCCACCCTGGTCGCGGACGAGGTCGCCGGCCGGATCTTCGCCCAGGACCCCACCCTGTGGGGCGCAGCCGCCGAGGAGGAGGCGTCCAAGCGCCTCTCGTGGACGGGGCTGGCGCGCAGCTCGCGCCCGCTCGTCGGTGAGATCGCCGCCCTGAAGGCCGAGCTCGACGAGGTCGGCTACGACCGGGTGGTGCTCTGCGGGATGGGTGGCTCCTCGCTGGCCCCGGAGGTCATCTGTGCCACCGCCGGGGTGCCGATCGTCATCCTCGACTCTTCCGACCCCGACGTCGTCCGCGGGGCCGTCACCGACCTCGCGCGCACCGTGGTGGTCGTGTCGAGCAAGTCCGGCTCCACGGTCGAGACCGACAGCCAGCGCCGCGTCTTCGAGCAGGCGTTCCGCGACGCCGGGCTCGACCCCGCCCAGCGCATCGTCGTGGTCACCGACCCCGGCAGCCCGCTCGAGCAGGCGGCCCGCGGCGACGGCTACCACGTCGTCGTCGCCGACCCGGCCGTCGGTGGCCGCTACTCGGCGCTCACCGCGTTCGGGCTGGTCCCGAGCGGGCTCGCGGGCGTCGACATCGAGGCCCTCCTCGACGACGCCGAGGCGGTCGCCGACCTCCTGGCGGCCGACGACGACGCCAACCCGGCGCTGCGCCTGGGGGCGGCCATGGCCGGCACCGAGCCGCTGCGCGACAAGCTCGTCCTCGTCGACGCCGGCACCGAGAACGCCGGGTTCCCGGCCTGGGCCGAGCAGCTGATCGCCGAGTCCACCGGCAAGGACGGCACCGGCATCCTGCCCGTCGTGGCCATCGGCGCCGAGCCCGGCCGCCTCTACGCCGACGGCACCGTGGTGCGCCTCGTGGCGACCGACGCCGACGACGACGGCGGCCCGGAGTCCAGCGCCGACTCGCTGGTCACCGTCGCCGGTCCCCTCGGGGCGCAGTTCCTGCTCTGGGAGGTCGCCACCGCGGTCGCGGGGCGCCTGCTCGGCATCAACCCCTTCGACCAGCCCGACGTCGAGAGCGCCAAGGCCGCCGCCCGCGAGCTGCTCGAGCAGGGGGTCGGCGCCGGCGACGAGCCCGCGTTCACCGACGGGGCCGTCGAGGTCCGCGCGCTCGGGGGCGACTGGCTCACCGGCACCGCCACCCTGGCCACCGCCCTCGACGACCTGCTGGCCCGGCTCGACCCCGAGCACGGCTACGTCGCCGTGATGGCCTACCTCGACCGCGAGGCGGACGCCGACCTCGAGAACGTCGCCCGCGACCTCTACGACCGCACCGGCCGCCCGGTCACCTTCGGCTGGGGCCCGCGGTTCCTGCACTCGACCGGCCAGTACCACAAGGGCGGTCCGGGCACCGGGGTCTACGTGCAGATCACGGCCACGCCGGCCGAGGACCTCCCCGTCCCCGGGCGCGACTTCACGCTGGGGCAGTTCATCGCCTCTCAGGCCGCCGGCGACGCGCGCGTGCTGGCCGACCACGGCCGGCCCGTGCTGCGCCTGCACCTGACCTCGCACGACGCGGGCCTCGCCCAGGTCCGCGCCCTCCTCGGCCAGGGCGGCGCATGAGCCCCGCCCGGGTCGCTCCCGGCGTGAACCCGCTGCGCGACCCCCGGGACAAGCGCCTCCCCCGCATCGCCGGCCCGTGCTCGATGGTGCTCTTCGGCGTCACCGGCGACCTGGCCCGCAAGAAGCTGATGCCCGCGATCTACGACCTGGCCAACCGGGGGCTGCTGCCGCCGGGCTTCTCGCTGGTCGGGTTCGCCCGCCGCGACTGGGCCCACCAGGACTTCGGCAAGATCGTCTACGAGGCGGTCAAGGAACGGGCGCGCACCCCCTTCCGCGAGGAGGTCTGGCGCACCCTGGCCGAGGGCATCCGCTTCGTCCCGGGAACCTTCGACGACGACGCCGCCTTCGACCTGCTGGCCGAGACCGTCGCCCAGCTCGACGAGCAGCGCGGCACCGGGGGCAACCACGCCTTCTACCTCTCGATCCCGCCCGGCCTGTTCGCCACCGTCTGCCAGCAGCTCGAGCGCTCGGGGCTGTCCACCTCGCAGCCGGGGACGTGGCGCCGGGTCGTCATCGAGAAGCCGTTCGGGCACGACCTGGAGTCCGCGCGCGAGCTCAACGACATCGTCGAGGGCGTCTTCCCGCCGGACTCGGTCTTCCGCATCGACCACTACCTGGGCAAGGAGACGGTGCAGAACCTGCTGGCGCTGCGCTTCGCCAACCAGATGTTCGAGCCGGTGTGGAACGCCAACTACGTCGACCACGTGCAGATCACGATGGCCGAGGACATCGGCATCGGAGGCCGCGCCGGCTACTACGACGGCATCGGCGCCGCCCGTGACGTCATCCAGAACCACCTGCTCCAGCTCCTCGCGCTCACCGCGATGGAGGAGCCGGTCTCCTTCGACGCGCACGGCCTGCGGCTCGAGAAGGAGAAGGTGCTCTCGGCCGTCCGCATCCCCGCCGACCTGGCCACGGGCACCGCCCGGGGCCAGTACGCCGAGGGCTGGCAGGGCGGCGAGGAGGTCGTGGGCTACCTCGAGGAGGAGGGCGTGGCGCGCGGGTCGAACACCGAGACCTACGCCGCCGTCCGCCTCGACGTCGACACCCGCCGCTGGGCCGGGGTGCCGTTCTACCTGCGCACCGGCAAGCGGCTCGGCAAGCGGGTCACCGAGATCGCGGTGGTGTTCAAGAAGGCGCCGCACCTGCCGTTCACGGACACCGCCACCGAGGAGCTCGGCCAGAACGCCGTCGTCATCCGGGTCCAGCCCGACGAGGGCGTCACCCTGCGGTTCGGCGCCAAGGTCCCCGGCGCGCAGATGGAGGTGCGCGACGTGACCATGGACTTCGGCTACGGGCGCTCCTTCACCGAGTCCTCACCGGAGGCCTACGAGCGCCTCATCCTCGACGTCCTGCTCGGCGAGCCGCCGCTGTTCCCGCGGCACGAGGAGGTCGAGCTGTCCTGGCGCATCCTCGACCCCATCGAGCGCTTCTGGGCCGCCAAGGGCAAGCAGCCCGACCAGTACCAGGCCGGTGGCTGGGGGCCGGCTGCCGCCGACGACCTCATGCGCCGCGACGGCCGCGAGTGGAGGCTCCCGTGATCGTCGACCTGCCCAACACCTCGACCGCCGCGGTCAGCCGGCGGCTGGTCAAGCTGCGCTCCGACACCGGGGCGATGGCCCTCTCCCGGGTCCTCACCCTCGTCGTCGTGGTCGACGACGAGGAGGCCGAGGCCGCGATCGACATCGCCAACGACGCGAGCCGCCAGCACCCCTGCCGGATCATCGTCGTGGTCATCGGCAACCGTCGGGGCGCCGCTCGCCTCGACGGCCAGATCCGGGTCGGGGGTGACGCCGGTGCCTCGGAGGTCGTGGTGTTCCGGCTCTACGGGCCGCTGGCCCGGCACGGCCGGGCCGTCGTCACGCCGTTGCTGCTGGCCGACTCCCCCATCGTGGTGTGGTGGCCGTCCGACGCACCCAAGGACCCCGGCGCCGACCCCATCGGTGCCATGGCGCAGCGGCGCATCACCGACACCGCCCGCGCCACGGGCCAGCCTCGCACCCTGCTCAAGCGCCTCGCCGCGTCATACACCCCCGGTGACACCGACCTCGCGTGGTCGCGGATCACGCTGTGGCGCGGGCTGCTGGCCGCCGCTCTCGACCAGGCGCCGTTCGAGCCGGTCACCGAGGCCACGGTGGTGGCGGCCCCCGACTCGCCCTCGGGCGAGCTGCTGGCCGGGTGGCTGGCCACCCGGCTGCGCTGCCCGGTGCAGCTGGCCCACTCCCGGCGCGGTACCGGCATCATCTCGGTGCGGCTGGCCCGCAAGAGCGGCACGGTCGACCTGGTCCGCCCCGAGGACGGGGACACCTCCGTGCTGCGCCAGCCCGGGCAACCGGACCGCACCGTGGCGCTCCCCCACCGCGGCGATGCCGAGTGCCTCGCCGACGAGCTGCGCCGGCTCGACCCCGACGAGGTCTACGCGGACGCGCTCATCAAGGGCCTGGCCGCGCTGCGGGTCTCCAAGCGCACCGCCAGCGAGGCCGTCCGGGCCGGGGACGCCCCCTCGGCCCGAGAGGCCCAGAAGGCTGCCGCCCGGCTGCGGCGGGCCGCCCGGGCCGCCGCCAGCAGCGCCACGGTCGAGAAGATGCCGATGCCCGACGAGGGCGCGAGCACCACGGCGGTCAAGAAGGCCTCCGCGACCCAGCTCGCCGAGGCCAAGGAGCGCCGCTCGTGACCCGGCAGGCGGCGACCGTCGTCGTCCACCCGACGCGCCAGGCCCTGGCCGACGCCGCAGCGGCGCGGCTGGCCGTCGCCCTGGTCGACGCCCTCGCGGCCCGCGACGTCGCCCACGTGTCGATGACCGGCGGTTCCATGGGCTCCGAGATCGTCCGGTCGCTGGCGGCCCTGCCCGCGCGCGACGCCGTCGACTGGGGTCGGGTGCACGTCTGGTGGGGCGACGAGCGCTACCTGCCCGCGGGCGACCCCGACCGCAACGACACCCAGAACGACGACGCCGGGCTCAGCACCCTCGGTCTCGACCCGGCGAACGTCCATCGGGTGCCGGGGCCCGAGGCCAGCGGGTCGGCCGAGGAGGCGGCCGCCGCCTACGCGCACACGGTGCGCTCCACCGGCACCGGCGCCTTCGACGTCATGGTCCTCGGCGTCGGCCCCGACGGCCACATCGCCTCGCTGTTCCCGCACCACCCGGCCGCGGGCACCCGGGGCGAGATCGCCGTCGCGGTCCACGACTCCCCGAAGCCGCCGCCCGACCGGGTCTCGCTCACCCTGGAGTGCCTCGAGCGCTCCCGCGAGGTGTGGTTCCTGGTCAGTGGGGCCGACAAGGCCGACGCGGTGCGCCGGGGGGTGCAGGGATCCCCCTTCGCCGAGACCCCGGCCGCCCACGTCCACGGCCAGGAGCGCACCCTCTGGCTGGTCGACCCCGACGCCGCGGCGGAGCTGGGCTGACCGTGGGTGTCCTCGACCGGTTCCGCCGGCACGAGCCGACCCGCGGCGAGCGGCCCGGCGGCGAGCGGCCCGCGCCCGACGACGTCCTCGAGCCCGAGCCCCTCGACGAGGTGGCCAGCCGTCCCCTCACCGCCGACGAGGAGTCGCGGCTCGAGGCCTCCCGGCTGCGCTACGCCGCCCTGGGGATCGACCCGGCCGACCTGGCCAGCATCGGCTCCGCGTGGGACGCGGCGCTGACGCGGGGCGACGAGACCGAGGCCTCCGAGGTCGTCACCGTGGTGGCCGCCGCCATCGGTGACCACCTGGTCGGTGCGGGGTACCGGTGGGTCATGAGCACCGACCCCTTCGGCACCGACCTGGCCGTCGAGCCGCCCCGGCGCGGAGTCCCGGTGGTGGTGCGGACCCTGGTCGCCGTCCGCTGGATGAAGCGCGAGAGCGGATGGGTCGAGGGCGTGGCCGGTCACCTGGCCCGCTCCGCCCGGCGTTGACCCCACGGCATCCCGGCCGCAGACGCAGCAGGACCCCGGCCGCGTGGCCGGGGTCCTGCTGCGTGCAGCCTCAGGGCCTCACTGGATGAGGCCGCGCCCGCGCAGGCTCTCGAGGGCCTCGTCGAGGATCGCGGCGCCGTCCTCGTCGGAGCGTCGCTCCTTCACGTACGCCAGGTGCGTCTTGTAGGGCTCGACCTTGGGCGCCGCCGGCGGGTTGTCGGCGTCCTGACCCGCGGGCAGACCGCAGCGCGGGCAGTCCCAGGTCTCCGGGACCACCAGCCCGGCCTCCTCGGCGAAGCTCGGACGGGTCTCGTGCCCGTTGGAGCAGTAGAACGAGACGAGGCGTCGCGGCGCGGACTCGCCGCGCTCGGCCTCGCCCATGGGGCCCGCACCGACGCGCGAGCCACGGATCGCGTTACCACCAGCCATGGGTCATCCTCCGATCAGCTGAAGCGCTCGAGGACGCCGAGACCGACGACGCAGGTGAACCAGACGAGAGCGACACCGACCGTGATGCGGTCGAGGTTGCGCTCGGCGACCGAGGACCCGCCGAGCGAGCTCGACATCCCGCCGCCGAACATGTCGGACAGGCCCCCGCCCTTGCCCTTGTGCAGCAGGATGAGGAAGGTCAGGAACAGGCCTCCGAGGACCAGGAGGACCTGGAGGCCGATACGCACCGCGTCCACGGGTGGATCCTTCGTGTGGGGGTCGGGGACAACCGGTACAGGATAACCGGTCGGGGCACCGCTCGACGGACGCGCCGGGGCGCGGCGACGGGCGACGGGGTCAGGACGTGGCGAGGTGGTCGCGGTAGCGACAGATCGCCGCGAACTCCGCGGGGTCGATGGAGGCCCCGCCGACCAGGGCGCCGTCGACGTCCTCCTTGGCCATGATGGCCGCCACGTTGCCGGACTTGACGGAGCCGCCGTAGAGGATGCGCACGCCGTCGGCGACGTCCCCGCTGTAGAGCTCGGCGAGCTCGGTGCGGATGGCCGCGCAGACCTCCTGGGCGTCCTCGGGCGTGGCGACCTCGCCGGTCCCGATGGCCCAGACGGGCTCGTAGGCGATGACGATGCCGCGGGCCTGCTCGGCGGTGATGCCCTCGAGCCCGGCGCGCACCTGCGCCAGGACGTGCTCGACGTGGGTGCCCGCCTGGCGGACCTCGAGGCCCTCCCCGACGCAGAAGATCGGGGTGAGCCCGTGCGCGAAGGCGGCCTTCAGCTTGGCGTTGACGACGCCGTCGTCCTCGCCGTGGTACTCGCGCCGCTCGCTGTGCCCGACCGCCACGTAGGTGCAGCCGAGCTTGGCGAGGAAGGCCCCGCTGATCTCGCCGGTGTAGGCGCCCGACGCGTGGACCGAGAGGTCCTGCGCGCCGTGCTTGAGCTCGAGGCGGTCACCGTCGATGAGCGTCTGGACGCTGCGGATGTCGGTGAACGGCGGGAGGACCGCGACCTCGACGGCGGCGAAGTCGTGCTTGCCGTCGCGCAGGGTCCAGTCGAGCTTCTGCACGAGGTGGGTGGCCTGGAGGTGGTCCAGGTTCATCTTCCAGTTCCCCGCCATGAGCGGGGTGCGGCCGGAGGCCATGGGGTGACTCCTTCGTCGGGTCAGTCGGAGAGGATCGTGAGGCCGGGCAGGGTCTTGCCCTCGAGGTACTCCAAGGACGCACCGCCGCCGGTGGAGATGTGGCCGAACTGCTCGTCGCGGAAGCCCAGCTGCCGCACGGCGGCGGCGGAGTCGCCACCCCCCACGACGGTGAGCGCCCCGCCCTCGGTGGCCTCGACGAGGGCCTGGGCCAGCGCCTTGGTCCCCGCCGCGAAGGGCTCCATCTCGAAGGCGCCCATCGGGCCGTTCCAGAAGACGGTGCGGGCGTCGGTCAGCCGGCTCGCGTAGAGCTCGGCCGAGCGCGGCCCGATGTCCAGGCCCATGGCGTCGGCGGGGATGGCGTCGGCGTCGACGACCTCGGTCGCGGTGTCGGCCGAGAACTCCTGGCCCACGACGATGTCGACGGGGAGCACGATCTCGACGCCGGACTCCTGCGCGCGGGCCAGGTAGCCCTTGCACGCCTCGACGCTGTCGGCGTCGAAGAGGCTGGTCCCGATCTCGTGGCCCTGGGCGGCGAGGAACGTGAAGAGCATCCCGCCGCCGATGAGCAGACGGTCGGCGGTCCCCATCAGGTTGTCGATGACGGCCAGCTTGTCGGCCACCTTGGCGCCGCCGAGCACGACCACGTAGGGGCGCTCGGGGTCCTCGGTGAGCCGCTGGAGCACCTCGACCTCGTCGTGCACGAGGCCGCCCATGGCCGACGGCAGCCGGGTGGCGACGTCGTAGACCGAGGCCTGCTTGCGGTGCACGACGCCGAAGCCGTCGGAGACGAAGGCGTCGGCCAGCGACGCGAGGTCGTCGGCGAAGGCGGCCCGGTCCTCGTCGGCCTTGGCCGTCTCGCCCGGGTTGAACCGCAGGTTCTCGAGGAGGACGACGTCGCCGTCGGCCATCGCGTCGACGGCGGCGCGGGCCGAGGGGCCCACGGTGTCGTCGGCGAAGGCGACCGGGCGGTCGAGCAGCTCGGCCAGCCGGGTGGCGACGGGCCGCAGCGAGTACTTCGCCTCCGGCGCGCCCTTCGGCCGCCCGAGGTGGGCGCACACGACGACGCGTGCGCCCGCCTCGGACAGCTTCGTGATGGTCGGCACCGACGCGCGGATCCGGCCGTCGTCCGTGATCGTGGTCCCGTCGAGGGGCACGTTGAGGTCGGACCGGACGAGGACGCGCTTGCCGCGCAGGTCGCCCAGCGAGGAGATGTCAGCCATCGTGGAGTCGGTCTCCGGCCCTCAGAGGCTCTCGCCGACGCGGACGACGAGGTCGACGAGGCGGTTGGAGTAGCCCCACTCGTTGTCGTACCAGCCGATGACCTTGACCTGGTTGCCGATGACCTTGGTCAGGCCGGCGTCGAAGATGCACGAGTGCGGGTCGGTGACGATGTCGGCCGACACGATCGGGTCCTCGGTGTACTTCAGGATGCCGGGGAGCTTCTCGGCGGCGGCCTTGACCGCGGCGTTGACCTCCTCGACGGAGGTCTCGCGGGAGGCCTCGAAGGTGAGGTCGGTGGCCGAGCCGGTGGGGATCGGCACGCGCAGCGCGAAGCCGTCGAGCTTGCCCTTGAGCTCGGGCAGGACCAGGCCGATGGCCTTGGCGGCCCCGGTGGAGGTCGGCACGATGTTCAGGGCTGCGGCGCGGGCGCGACGCAGGTCCTTGTGCGGGCCGTCCTGGAGGTTCTGGTCCTGGGTGTAGGCGTGGATCGTGGTCATCAAGCCCTTGACGATGCCGACCGAGTCGTTGAGCGCCTTGGCCATCGGGCCGAGGCAGTTCGTGGTGCACGACGCGTTGGAGATGACGGTGTGCCTGGCCGGGTCGTAGTCGCCGTCGTTGACCCCCATCACGATGGTGATGTCCTCGTTGGAGGCCGGCGCCGAGATGATGACCTTCTTGGCCCCGCCGTCGACGTGGACCTTGGCCTTGGTGGCGTCGGTGAAGATGCCGGTGGACTCGATGACGACGTCGGCGCCGATCTCGCCCCAGGGCAGCGCCCCCGGGTCGCGCTCGGCGAAGGCCTTGAAGGACTTGCCGTCGACGGTGATCTCGGTCTCGCTCGAGGAGACCTCACCCGGGAAGCGACCCAGGATCGAGTCGTACTTCAGCAGGTGCGCCAGGGAGGCGTTGTCGGTGAGGTCGTTGACCCCCACGATCTCGATGTCGGCGCCCGAGGCCGCGACGGCGCGGTAGAAGTTGCGCCCGATGCGGCCGAAGCCGTTGATGCCTACGCGAACAGTCACTGTGACGTTGCCTTCCGATGATGAGGAGAACGCCGCGCGACGCTGCGCGGCAACGTGGTCCACCTCACACCCTAGACCCCGGGCCAGAAGCCCGGGCAACCGCCCGGAGTGCGGGCACGGGCCCGCGGACGGGGCCGGAACCGGCCCGCGCCGGTCGTCGTGTCAGGCGTCGAGCATGTCCGGGGTGAGGCCGGCCTCGGTGTTGGGGATGCCCTCGTCCTGGGCCTTCTTGTCGGCCATCGCGAGGAGCCGGCGGATCCGCCCGGCCACGGCATCCTTGGTCATCGGGGGCTCGGCGAGCTGGCCGAGCTCCTCCAGGGACGCCTGCTTGTGGGTGAGCCGCAGCCGTCCCGCCTCCTGCAGGTGCTCGGGCACGTCGTCGCCGAGGATCTCGAGCGCGCGCTCGACCCGGGCCCCGGCGGCGACGGCCGCGCGGGCGGACCGGCGCAGGTTCGCGTCGTCGAAGTTGGCCAGCCGGTTGGCGGTGGCGCGGACCTCGCGCCGGATGCGCCGCTCCTCCCAGGCCAGGACCGCGTCGTGGGCCCCGAGCCGGGTGAGCATGGCGCCGATGGCATCGCCGTCGCGGATGACGACGCGGTCGACACCGCGTACCTCGCGCGCCTTGGACTGGATGCCGAGCCGCCGGGCCGCGCCGACCAGCGCGAGCGCGGCCTCGGGGCCGGGGCAGGTGACCTCGAGGGCCGACGAGCGGCCGGGCTCGGTGAGGCTGCCGTGGGCGAGGAACGCACCGCGCCAGGCGGCCTCGGCGTCGCACACCGACCCGCTGACGACCTTGGCCGGGAGCCCGCGCACCGGGCGGCCGCGGGTGTCGATGAGACCGGTCTGGCGGGCCAGGGCCTCCCCGTCCTGGACGACACGCACCACGTACCGGCTGCCCTTGCGCAGGCCCCCGGCCGCCAGGACCAGGACCTCGGCACGGTGCCCGTACACCTCGGCCAGCTCGCGGCGCAGCCGGCGCGCGGCGTTGGCGGTGTCGAGCTCGGCCTCGACCACGATGCGGCCGCCGATGATGTGCAGGCCGCCCGCGAACCGCAGCATCGAGGCGACCTCGGCCTTGCGGCAGCAGGGCTTGGTCACGACGTGCCTGCTCAGCTCGTCCTTCACCTTCGCCGTCATCGCCATCCCGTCATCCTGCCACGCGTCAGGAGGAGCGCCGCGGGCTGTACAGGATGTCCCGCAGGGCCGCGGCGTACCGCAGCGGGTCGTGCTCGCCGTGGGCGTGTCGGCCGGCCACCGGCATCACGTGCAGCACCGCGCCCAGCCGCGCCGCCGTCTCCTCGAGGGCGGCGCGGTCGTCGATGGCCCCGGGGTCGGCGAGCACGGCGTCGAGCCGCAGCCCGGGCGCCATGGCGGCGAAGGACTCCAGGTGGCGCGCCGCACTGAACCCGGCCGTCTCGCCCGCGCCCGGGTCGAGGTTGAGGATCAGCAGGCGGCGCGCGCGGGTGACCTCGAGGGCCTCGCGCACCTCAGGGACCAGCAGGTGGGTGGTCACCGACGTGAACCAGGACCCGGGGCCCAGCAGGACCCAGTCGGCGGCGCGGATGGCGGCCACCGACTCGGGGTATGCGGGCGGGTCGGCCGGCACCAGGCGGACCTGCTCGACCCGGCCGCGGGTGGCCGCCACCTCGGCCTGCCCCCGCACGAGGGTGCGGGCGGCGGCGTCGCCGGGGACCAGCCCGCTCACGTCGGCCTCGATGGCCAGGGGGACGGCGGCGGCCGGCAGCACCCGGCCCTGGGCCTGCAGCAGCCGCCCCACGAGGTCGAGGCCGGCCACCGGGTCCTCGTGCAGCTCCCAGAGCGCGACGATGAGCAGGTTGCCCAGCGCGTGTCCCCCGAGCGGACCGTCCCCGGCGAAGCGGTGCTGGAGCACGTCGCGCCAGGTGTGGCCCCACTCGCTGTCGCTGCACAGCGCCGCGAGGGCCATCCGCAGGTCACCCGGGGGCAGCACCCCGAACTCCTCGCGCAGCCGCCCGCTCGAGCCCCCGTCGTCGGCGACCGTGACGACCGCCGTGATGTCGTCGGTGACGAAGCGCAGCGCGGTCAGGGTGGCCGCCAGGCCGTGGCCCCCACCGAGCGCGGTGACGACGGGGCCGCTCACTCGCGCCCCAGGTCGCGGTGCACGACGAAGGTGGCGACGCGGTCGCCGGTCAGCCGGCTCGCCAGCGCTTCGGCCACCGCCACCGAGCGGTGCTTGCCGCCGGTGCAGCCGACGGCGACCGTGGCGTAGCGCCGCCCTTCGCGCAGGTAGCCCTCGGTCACCGGCGTCATCAGGTCGACCACGCGGTCGACGAACGGTACGGCACCCTCCTGCCCCATCACCCACTGGGCCACCGCCTCGTCGACACCGGTGAGCGGGCGCAGCTCCGGGACCCAGAACGGGTTGGGCAGGAAGCGCATGTCGAAGACGAAGTCGGCGTCGAGGGGGACGCCGTACTTGAAGCCGAAGGACATCACGGCCAGGCGCAGGCTCGGGCCGCCGATGACGCCGACGATGGGCGTCAGCTTGCGGCCCAGCTGGTGCACGTTGAGCCCGGAGGTGTCGATGACGACCTGCGCCTCGGCCCGGAGGTCGCCGAGCAGCGCGCGCTCGGCCTGGATGCCGTCGAGCAGCCGGCCGTCCCCCTGCAGCGGGTGCGGGCGGCGGACGCTCTCGAAGCGGCGCACGAGCGCCTCGTCGGTGGCGTCCAGGAACATCAGCTGAGGCCGCCAGCCGTGCTCGCGGATGGCGGCCAGGCCGTCGCGCAGCTCGCCGCTGAACGGGCGCGCGCGCACGTCGACGACCGCGGCGATCCGCAGGTCGGCCCGCCCCTCGTCACGGGCCTGCGACGCCAGGACGCCCATCGCCGGGATCAGCTGCGGCGGAAGGTTGTCGACGACGTACCAGCCGTGGTCCTCGAGGACGTTGGCGGCGGTCGAGCGACCCGCTCCGCTCATCCCCGTGACCACCAGGAAGTCCGCCCGGTCCGCCGGCTCCGCCGGTGCCTGGTCCACGAAGGTGCTCCTTCAGTCGCCGATGACCTCGCCGGTGGCGGGGTCGACCGCCGGGGTGCCCGGGTCGGCCGACCCCAACTCTGCCGCAACGACCGCGGCCAGCGCAGGCCCGATGCCCGGAACGTCGGCCAGCTCGTCGACGGTCGCCTCGCGGATGCGCTTGACCGAGCCGAACCGCTTGAGGAGGGCCTTGCGGCGCTTCTCGCCGAGCCCGGGCACGCCGTCGAGGGCGCTGGCCGTCATGGCCTTCGAGCGGCGCTGGCGGTGGAAGGTGATGGCGAAGCGGTGCGCCTCGTCGCGCAGGCGCTGGAGCAGGTAGAGGCCCTCGCTGGTGCGCGCCAGCACGAGGGGGTGGTCCTCGCCCGGGACCCACACCTCCTCGAGACGCTTGGCCAGCCCGACCACGGCCACGTCGACGACCCCCACCTCCTCGAGGGCGCGGGCGGCCGCGTTGACCTGCGGCAGGCCGCCGTCGACCACGACCAGGTTGGGCTGGTAGGCGAAGCGGGTGGGGCGCTCCCGGCCCTCGGCGACGTCCCGCTCGTGCTCCTCGGCCTCCTTGCGCCCCCGGCGGAAGCGGCGGGTCAGGACCTCGTGCATCGCGGCGGTGTCGTCGCTGACGCCGTTCTCGTCGCCGCGCACGATGAAGCGGCGGTACTCGGACTTGCGCGGGAGACCGTCCTCGAAGACCACCATCGAGCCGACGACCTGGGTGCCCTGGACGTGGCTGATGTCGAAGCACTCGATGCGTAGCGGGGCGTCCTCGAGGCCCAGGGTCTCCTGGAGCTGCTGGAGGGCCTGGCTGCGCGTGGTGAGGTCGCCGGCCCGGGTGACCTTGTGGCGGGCCAGGCTCTGTGCGGCGTTGCGGGCGACCGTCTCCATGAGGGTGCGCTTGTCGCCGCGCTGCGGGACGCGCACCGTGACGCGGCTGCCCTTGAGGCCGCTGAGCCATCCCGAGACGGCCTCCTCGTCATCGGGGAGCACCGGCACCAGCACCTCGCGCGGGACGCCCTCACCGGACTCGTCCCCGTAGACCTGGAGCAGGAGGTGCTCCACGACGTCGGGGGTGGTCTCGGCGTCGCGCTCGGCGACCCAGCCGCGCTGGCCCCGCACCCGCCCGCCGCGTACGTGGAAGAGCTGGACGGCGACCTCGAGCTCGTCCTCGGCCAGACCGAAGACGTCGGCGTCGGTGGCGTCGGGCAGGACCACGGCCGACTTCTCGAGGACCCGCTCGAGGGCGCCGATGTCGTCGCGCAGACGGGCGGCCCGCTCGAAGTCGAGCTCGGCGGCGGCCTGGCGCATGTCGGTGGTGAGCCGGCCCAGGAAGCGGCCGCTGTTGCCGGCCATGAAGTCGCAGAAGTCCTCGGCGATGTCGCGGTGGTGGACGGCGTCGACCCGGCCGACGCACGGCGCGCTGCACTTGTCGATGTAGCCGAGCAGGCAGGGGCGCCCGACCTGGCCGGCGCGCTTGAAGACCCCGGTGGTGCAGGTGCGCATCGGGAACACCCGCATCGCGAGGTCGAGGGTCTCGCGGATGGCCCAGGCGTGCGCGTACGGCCCGAAGTAGCGGGTGCCCTTCTTCTTGGCGCCGCGCATGACCATCGCCCGCGGGAACTCGTCGGCCATGGTGACGGCGAGGTACGGGTAGGACTTGTCGTCGCGGTACTTGACGTTGAAGCGCGGGTCGAACTCCTTGATCCACGCGTACTCGAGCTGGAGCGCCTCGACCTCGGTGGTGACCACGGTCCACTCGACGCTGGCGCCGGTGCGCACCATCCGGGCCGTGCGGTGGTGCAGGGCCGAGATGTCCTGGAAGTACGAGGACAGCCGCTGGCGCAGGTTCTTGGCCTTGCCGACGTAGATGACCCGCCCGTCCTTGTCGCGGAAGCGGTACACGCCCGGGTCCGTCGGGATCTCCCCCGGCCGGGGACGGTACGTCGACGGATCAGCCACGAACCGAGCCTATGCCGCCCGCCCGACACCCCCTCCCGGCCCTCCCCCCACCTCAGCTTTTCGGGGTGACCCCGAAAAGTGCACCAGACAAGACCTCGCAGCCGGGGTCCCGTGCAGAAGGTCTTGCGTCGACGAGCCCACCTCTCCACGGAACCCGACCGGCACCCTGCGGCGCCCCTCGGCGTGGAGCGGCTCCGGCCTGCGGGCTCACGCGGCCTGCGGGCTCACGCGGCCAGCGAGGCGGCGAGCGCCATGGCCCGGCGCACGGCGGCGAAGAGGCGTGGCGGGTCGGCGAGCTCGGCCCACGTGACGCGGACGACGACCCATCCGAGGGCCCGCAGCCGGTCCTCCCGCCGCTTCTCCCGGACGAGCGCCTCGGGGCCACCATCGGTGTACTTGACGAGCCCGTCGAACTCCACCAGGACGCGGGTCCCGGCCACCCGGAAGTCGGCTCGCCCCACCAGGTCACCGTCGACGTCCCGCACGTCGAACTGCGGCTCCAGGTCGAAGCCCGCCGCGGTCAGCGCCACTCGCAGACGGCTCTCCCCGGGGCTCTCGGAGGTTCCGTCGACGAACGCCAGCATCGCCACTGCCCGCTGGACGTGCCGGTGGCCGCCCCGTTCCGACACCTCGACCGCGAGGTCCTCGGTCGACACCAGGCCGCGATGCAGCGCGGCGTCGGCACTGACGACGGCGGCCGGGCATCCGTGGTCGAGCGCCACCTGGACCAGCGCGGACGCCGGCGTGGTCGCCGACCCTGTCGGTGTCCCGACGACGGTCGTCACCGGGGACAGGAGTCGGACGGTCGCCCCACTGCGTCGCACCTGCCGCTCCACCGGCCGGAGCAGGAGGGCCGACGCGAGCGGCACTCCCCAGACGGGCAGACCGTGCGCGACCACCGCGGACCGACCACCCAGGACGGCGTCCGGGTACTCGACCCGCAGGGCCCGACAGAGCTCACGATGCCGATCCTCCGGGGACTCGGGACACGCTCCGATGGCGTAGAGCCCACGCGCGAGGCGCCGGATGTGCCCGGCGCGGACGGAGCGCATGAGCACCTCCCCGCACACCCCGAGCCGGACGGCCTCGGCGGTCGTGAACACGCCGTCGTGCAGCTGTGCGAGAAGGGTCAGCTCATCCATGCCGCCAATCTCGTCGGGCTGCTCGCCCGGGTCCAGGGCGCACCGTCGATCTGTGGATGGCGCGTGGCGCTCCGCTCGCCTGTGGACGAGCGTCTCGGCGTCCGACCGCTGGTGGCGCCGGAACACGAGGTCCACGTCCGGACAAGACCTGCAAGGTCTTGTCCGGTGAGCTTTTCGGGGTCACCCCGAAAAGCGGGGGCCAGAGGGGGAGGCGCGGGGTCGGGTCAGGTGACGGTGATGCCGTCGCCGCTCACGGTCACCGACTTCTCGGGCAGGGACTGGGAGGCCGGGCCCTGCCTGACGGCGCCCGTCGCGGCGTCGAACTGGCTGCCGTGGCAGGGACAGATGATGAGGTTGTCGCGCACCGAGCCGACCTGGCAGCCCGCGTGTGTGCACACCGAGGAGAACGCCTTGAACTCCCCGGCGCTCGGCTGGGTGACCACGACCTGGAGGGACTCGAGGATCTTCCCGCCACCGACCGGGACGTCGGCTGCCTTGAGCACCCCGGAGACGGCCGAGGCGGCCGAGCTCGCCGCGGCGCCGACCTGCTGGCCGGCTCCGCACGCGGTCAGGGCGCCGACCCCCGCGACGGTGGCACCGACGGCGCCGGCCGCCCGGAGCGTCTGCCGGCGCGTCGGACGGGCGCACCCGCACCTCGGGGCGACGGGGGTGGCGGGGTCGGTGCTCATGCTCGGGGCCTCTCGTCCGGTCAGCGGGTACCACCAGTATCCGGACCCCGGCTGGGAGCAACCTGTGGACCGTCGGGGTACCACCGCAGGGTCCGGGCCGAACCCTCCGTCAGGTAACAACTCGACACCGTTGTCCGCGTGGTACTGGGCGTGGGCCGCTCCGGTGGATACATTCCCCCTGTCCGCCATCGCGGGCCCGAGCCCGTGTGCTCACAGAACAGATCCCTACAGGAGGAAACGTGCCTCAGCGTTCCGTGGTCGCCGTTGGCGCCTCGTTGCTCGTGGCTTCGCTCGCGCTCGCCGGTTGTGGCACGCGCGGCGGCGACAGCAACGGTGGCGACAGTGGTGGCGGTTCCGGCAACACCAAGACCGCCAAGATCGGCGTCATCTCGCCCCTCTCCGGTGACCTCGCCGCCCTCGGCAAGGGCATCGAGCACTCCGTCGACCTGGCCATCAAGCAGGCCAACGAGTCCAACGCGATCCCGGGCTGGAAGCTCGAGCTCGCGGCGGAGGACGACCAGGCCACCCCCGACGTCGGCAAGAACGCCGCGACGAAGCTGGCGTCCGACAAGGACGTCGTCGGTGTGGTCGGGACGCTCAACAGCTCGGTCGCCCAGAGCGTCCAGCCGGTGCTCGCCGCGGCCAACATCACGATGGTCTCGCCGGCCAACACCAACCCGTCGCTCACCCAGGGGGCCGACTTCGCGACGGCCCCGAAGCGGACGTACCCGAACTACTTCCGCACCTGCACGACCGACTCGATCCAGGGCCCCTTCGCGGCGCGCTACCTGTTCCAGAAGGCGGGCATCAAGGAGGTCGCGACGGTCCACGACAAGAAGACCTACGGCCAGGGCCTGGTCAACGCGTTCAGCAAGGAGTTCACCCAGCTCGGCGGCAAGATCGTCGCCGCCGAGACGATCAACCCCGATGACGACAAGTACGCCGCCGTCATCAGCAAGATCAAGCCGAGCAACCCCAAGGCCGTGTACTACGGCGGGGAGTACCCGCAGGGTGGTCCCTTCTCGCAGCAGATGAAGGCCGCCGGCCTCAACGTCCCGCTCATGGGTGGCGACGGCATCTACTCCGGTGAGTTCATCAAGCTCGCCGGCGACACCGCCAACGGGGACCTGGCCACGGCCATCGGCGCTCCGACCGACACCCTGGCCTCGGCCAAGGACTTCGTCTCCTCGTACAAGGCGGCCGGCTACGCCGAGCCGTACGAGGCCTACGGTGCCTACGCCTTCGACGCCGCGAACGCGATCATCAACGCGCTCAAGGTCTCGCTGAAGGACGCCACCTCGGCCGAGGCGGCCCGCGAGGCCACCGTCAAGGCGATGAGCGACGTGTCGTTCGACGGTGTCACCGGCAAGGTCGCCTTCGACGAGTTCGGCGACACGACCTCCCGCGTCCTCACCGTCTACCAGGTCGACGGCGGCGCGTGGAANGCCGGTCAACACGGAGGAGTTCAAGTGAGCCGTTCGTGACCCTCGTGTCATGAACACCCCGACGGCGGGGACGGTCGACGAGACCGCCCCCGCCGTCGGGCGTCCGCC
>NZ_LMSE01000002.1:967529-1017596 GCF_001428065.1 Nostocoides sp. Soil756 | reverse complement strand
CCCCGACCCGACCGGGGGCGACCTCGCGTGATGCCCACGGGAACGAGCGGCCTGTTCCCGTGGCGTCGCGCAGCCGCTACTCTCCCCCCAGCCCACCAGCACGTCACCCTAGGAGGTCGGTGGTGGAATTCGCCCAGCAGCTCGTCAACGGGCTGACCCTGGGATCGCTGTACGCCCTGATCGCGGTCGGTTACACCGTGGTCTACGGGATCATCCAGCTGATCAACTTCGCCCACGGCGAGATCTTCATGATCGGCGCGTTCGGCGCCCTCTCGACCTGGCTCGTGTTCTTCAACGGCAACACCTCGGTGTGGGTCCTGCCGATCATGATCATCGGCGCCATCGCGTCCTCGGTGATCGTGGCCGTCCTGATGGAGCGGGTCGCGTACCGCCCGCTGCGCAGCGCGCCCCGGCTCGCCCCCCTCATCACCGCCATCGGCATCTCGGTCTTCCTCCAGGAGCTCGTGCGCCTCGGGTACAACAACCCGCTGCTGTTCCTCAGCACCTGGAACCCCTTCGACTTCCCCAGCGCCAAGCAGAAGGTGCCCTTCCCGCAGATCGACGTCGTCACCGGCGCGGCTTTCAACGTCGGCGGGGTGGTCATCCAGCGCTCGACCATCTTCACCATCGGCGCCCTGATCATCTGCGCCGCCGGGCTCTTCTACTTCGTGTCCCGCACCCGCACCGGCCGCGCCATGCAGGCCGTGTCCCAGGACCCCGACACCGCTCGCCTCATGGGCATCAACGTCGACCGGATCATCATCGTCGCGTTCGTGATCGGGGCGACGCTGGCCGCCGTGGCGGGCGTCGCGCAGGGTCTGCAGATCACCAACATCAACTTCAAGATGGGCTTCCTGGCCGGCCTGAAGGCGTTCACCGCCGCCGTCCTCGGCGGCATCGGCAACGTCTGGGGCGCCGTCCTCGGCGGCCTCACCCTCGGGCTCGTCGAGTCGATGGCCGTCCAGTTCATCCCGGGCACCTTCGGTGGCAGCCCGTGGAAGGACGTCTGGGCCTTCGCCATCCTCATCCTCGTCCTGGTCTTCCGACCGCAAGGACTCCTCGGCGCGAAGGTGGTGGACCGGGCATGACCTCCCTGGAAAAGACCGCAGGCGAGGCCCCCGTGTCGCGCCACGACCGGATGCGGTCCCGCTTCGGCTCCCGGGCCGCCGTGCTGGCCGTCGCCGGTGGCGCCCTGCTGGTGCTCAGCGGGCTGCTCTCGTGGTCCTACGACGACCGCGTCCTGGGCGACCTCAGCATCCGGTTCTACCCCGCCGGCATCCAGATCTACGCGATGGTGATCGGTGTCGTGGGCGTGGTGCTCGGGCTGCTGCTCCTGCGCCGGCCCCCGTGGCTGGACCCGGGCCGGGGGCTACGCGCGCTCGGCTACGGTTCCGTGGCCTTCGTCGTCGCGGCCCTGGTCTCCATCGCCTACCAGGCCGGCGGCCTGATCAACGTCAACGAGGGTGGCTGGGTGGGCCTGCTCGGCGCGCTCCTCATCCTGGGCGCCGCGCTGCTCTGCCCCCCCGAGCACCTCGACGTGCACTCCTGGCCACGGCTCGCGGGCTGGCAGGAGATCTCCATCATCGTGGTGCTCCTCGCGGTGCTGCTCTTCACCACCGCCTACACCCTGAACATCGACGACGCGGCGACCTTCGGCTGCCTGCTCGTCGTCATCCTCACCGTCGCCATCGCGCTGCTGGGCTCGGGGTTCGGCGGGTACGTCGGCTTCATCGGGCAGAACAACCGTCGCCCGCTGCTGCTGGCCGCCTTCCTGGTGGCGTTCCTCTTCCCGTTCACCCAGGACGGCTCCGACGCCAACATGTCGATCGCCACCCAGATCCTGATCTTCGCGGCGACCGCGCTCGGGCTGAACATCGTCGTCGGGCTCGCGGGCCTGCTCGACCTCGGCTACATCGCCTTCCTCGGGACCGGCGCCTACGTCGGCGCCATGCTGTCGCAGTCGGCCTTCGCGACCGTCGGCTGGAAGCCGCCGTTCGTGGTGGTGATGCTGCTCGGGATGCTCGTGGCGTCGATCTTCGGGCTCATCATCGGGACCCCGACGCTGCGGGTCTCCGGCGACTACCTCGCCATCGTCACCCTCGGCTTCGGTGAGATCTTCCGGCTCGCGATGTTCAACCTCGACGGCAACAACGGCCCCGACCTCACCAACGGGCCCAACGGCATCCCGGCCATCCCCGACCTGACCTTCTTCGGGTTCGACTTCGGAGCCACCCACACCGTCGCCGGCATCCCCCTGGGGCGCTTCAGCAACTACTACTTCCTGCTGCTGTTGCTCATCGCCTTCGTCATCCTCGTCTTCACCCGGCTCAACGACAGCCGGATCGGGCGCGGCTGGGTGGCCATCCGCGAGGACGAGCGGGCCGCCGAGGCCATGGGCGTCAACGTCTTCGGGCTCAAGCTGCTCGCGTTCGCGGTCGGCGCCTCGCTGGCCGGTCTCGCCGGCACCATCAAGGCCCACCAGGACACCTCGGTCACCCCGGACCAGTACATCTTCCTCGAGTCCGCGTTCCTGCTGGCCGCGGTCGTCCTCGGCGGCATGGGCACCGTGGCCGGGGTGCTGGTCGGCGCGACCATCCTGAAGCTGTTGCCCGAGAAGGCGCGCGTGGTCAACGACTACCGGCTCCTCATCTTCGGTCTGCTGCTCGTCATCATGATGCGCTTCCGCCCGGAGGGCATCGTGCCGAGCAAGCGCCGGCAGCTGGAGTTCCACGAGGACGACGAGGACCTCGTCGAGCTCGCCCAGACCGAACACCTGGAGGCGAAGTGACCGTCACCGAGCCCGCTGCCCCGGCTGCCGAGGCCGCGCGCCGCGTGGTCCTCGAGGCCGCGGGCGTCACGATGCGCTTCGGCGGCCTGACCGCCGTCGACGACGTCAGCATGCAGGTCCGTGAGGGCGAGATCGTCGGCCTGATCGGCCCCAACGGCGCCGGCAAGACCACCTTCTTCAACTGCCTCACGGGGATGTACATCCCCACCGAGGGACGCGTCACCCTGGGCGGCGAGACGTTGCCGCCCAAGCCGCTGAAGGTGGTGCGGGCCGGCATGGCCCGCACCTTCCAGAACATCCGGCTGTTCGCGAACATGACCTCGCTCGAGAACGTCATGGTGGGGCGCTACTGCCGCACCTCGTCGATGGCGCTCACCTCGATCCTGCGCGGGCCGAAGTTCCGCCGCGAGGAGGCCGCCACGCGCGAGCGCGCCCAGGAGCTGCTCGACTACGTCGGGCTCGCCGACTCGGCCGAGATCCTGGCCCGCAACCTGCCCTACGGCGACCAGCGCCGCCTGGAGATCGCCCGGGCCCTCGCCACCGACCCGCAGATCCTGCTGCTCGACGAGCCGACCGCCGGGATGAACCCGAAGGAGACCGAGGAGACGATGCACCTGATCTTCAAGATCAGGGACAGCGGCATGGCGGTCGTGGTCATCGAGCACGACATGCGGTTCATCTTCAACCTCTGCGACCGGGTGCTCTGCCTGGTCCGCGGGACCGTCCTCATCGAGGGCTCGCCGGGCGAGGTGCAGTCCGACCACCGGGTCATCGAGGCGTACATCGGCGGCGACGACGACGAGGAGGAGGACGCGTGAGCGCCATGCTGGAGGTCAAGGACCTCGTGGTGTCCTACGGCAAGATCAAGGCCGTCAAGGGCATCAGCTTCTCGGTGGACGAGGGCGAGGTGGTCTCGCTCATCGGCACCAACGGCGCCGGGAAGACCACCACCCTGCGCACCATCTCGGGGCTGCTGCGCCCGGTGTCGGGGTCGATCGTCTTCAAGGGTGCCGACCTCACCACGGTGCCCGCCCACGACATCGTCCAGCTCGGGCTGGCCCACTCCCCCGAGGGGCGCCGCATCTTCCCGAAGCTCACCGTCGAGGAGAACCTGCTGCTGGGCGCGTTCTCGCGCAAGGACAAGGGGATCCGGGGCGACCTCGAGGCGGCCTACGACCTCTTCCCGATCCTGCAGGAGCGGCGCACCCAGCCGGCCGGCACCTTCTCCGGCGGTGAGCAGCAGATGCTCGCGATGGGTCGGGCCATGATGAGCCGCCCGAAGATGCTGATGCTCGACGAGCCCTCGATGGGCCTCTCGCCGCTGATGATGAAGCGGATCATGACCACCGTGTCGACCCTGCAGGCGCAGGGGACCACCATCCTCCTGGTCGAGCAGAACGCCCAGGCCGCGCTGAAGCGGGCGACCAAGGGCTACGTGCTCGAGGTCGGCCGGATCGTGCTCTCCGGCACCGGTCGCGAGCTACTCGAGAGCGACGACGTCCGCAAGGCGTACCTCGGAGAGGACTGAGTCCGGGTCCCCGGCATGGCCTCGGGCAGCCCGTAGCCTGAGCCGATGACGACGACGTCCCCGCACGACGAGAGCGCGCGCACTGCGGCCGCGCTCGCCCACCGCACCCTCGAGCCCTACCACCTGGTCTCCTACTTCGGCCCGCACGTCGACGGCGTGCGCGACGAGCTCGGGATCGGCTGGCTCGGCTCCTACACCGGGATGCGCGCCGGGCCGCTCGGCGAGGTGCCGGGGGCGGTCGTGGCCGCGGCGTTCTTCGGGTTCCGGCCGGCAGCGGTCGAGAAGGCGTGGGGGCTGGCCCGGCAGGGCCGCTCCCCCGGCGACCTGGACGCCCTGCGGACCCGATGTGTCGACGCCGGGCTGCGTGAGGCCCTGGGCGACGCGGTCTCCTCGCCCGAGCTGGCGCGCGTCGCCGACGGTCTGCGCTCGGTCCTGGCCGGCGCCGACCACGGCGGCCGGGTGCTGGGGGCCGCGTACGCCGCGCTCCCCTGGCCCGACGAGCCGCACCTGGCCCTGTGGCACGCCGCCACCGTGTGGCGCGAGTGGCGCGGCGACGGCCACAACGCCGCGCTGGTGGCCGCCGGCCTGCGGCCCCTCGAGGCCCTCGTCCTCTACGACGCGTGGGTCCGGGCGACCAGCCCGGCCGGCGCCGGCGCACGCGGCCGCCCGTTCCTGCAGCCCAGCCGCAAGTGGACCGACGAGGAGTGGGATGCCGCCACCGCGGCCCTGACCGACGCGGGTCTGCTGGCGGCGTCGCCGGCCGGCGACGGGGCCGCCCCGACGATCAGCGCCGAGGGACGGCAGCTGCGCGACGGCATCGAGAGCACGACCGACGCCGCCTCCGCCGCCGTGTGGGTGGGCGTCGAGGACGCCGCCGGGCTGTTGACCGCGGCCCGGCCCTTCGTCAAAGCCGTCATCGACACCGGCTGGCTGCCCGGGACGCGGCCCAAGGGCTGAGCACGCGGCGGCCCTCGTCCTCGGTGGGGCGGGGGCCGCCCGGCTCAGCTGGCCCGGCGCGCCCCGGCCGACTTGGACGACTTGGCCGCCCGCTTGGTGGCCGTCTTCGCGGCCGTACCCCGGGCGGGGGCACCCTTGGCCGCGGTGGGTGCCGTGGTGGCGCGGGCGCCCCGGTCACGGGTGGCGGTACGGGCCGTCTTGGCCAGCACCGGGGCCAGGAAGCGGCCGGTGTGCGAGTGCTCGAGGGTGGCGACGTGCTCGGGGGTGCCCTCGGCGATGACCCGGCCCCCGCCGCTGCCACCCTCCGGGCCGAGGTCGATGAGCCAGTCGGCGCTCTTGATGACGTCGAGGTTGTGCTCGATGACGATGACCGTGTTGCCCTTCTCGACCAGGCCCTGGAGCACGCCGAGCAGCTTGCGGATGTCCTCGAAGTGCAGCCCCGTCGTCGGCTCGTCGAGCACGTAGACGGTGCGCCCGGTGGAGCGCTTCTGCAGCTCGGTGGCGAGCTTGACCCGCTGCGCCTCACCGCCCGAGAGCGTCGGGGCGGGCTGACCGAGCCGGACGTAGCCCAGCCCGACGTCGTTGAGGGTGCGCATGTGCCGGGCGATGCCGGGGACCGCGGAGAAGAAGTCGGCCGCCTCCTCGATCGGCATGTCGAGCACGTCGGCGATCGACTTGCCCTTGAAGTGCACCTCGAGGGTCTCGCGGTTGTACCGCGCGCCGTGGCAGACCTCGCACGGCACGTAGACGTCGGGCAGGAAGTTCATCTCGATCTTGATGGTCCCGTCACCGGAGCACGCGTCGCAGCGCCCGCCCTTGACGTTGAAGGAGAACCGGCCGGGCTGGTAGCCGCGGACCTTGGCCTCCTCGGTGGTCGCGAAGAGCTTGCGGATGGCGTCGAAGACCCCGGTGTAGGTGGCGGGGTTCGAGCGCGGGGTGCGCCCGATCGGGCCCTGGTCGACGTGGACGACCTTGTCGAGGTGCTCGAGACCGGTGACCGACTTGTGCCGCCCCGGCACCTGGCGGGCGCCGTTGAGCTTGTTGGCCAGCACCGTGTAGAGGATGTCGTTGACCAGGGTGGACTTGCCCGAGCCCGAGACGCCGGTGACCGCCACGAGGTTGCCCAGCGGGAAGGAGACCGTGACGTCGTCGAGGTTGTGCTCGGTGGCCTTCACGACCGTGATCTCGCGGCCCTTCTCCTGCGGCCGGCGCACGGTGGGGGTCGGAATCTCGCGGCGCCCCGACAGGTACTTGCCGGTGAGCGAGTCGGGGTGGGTCAGCAGGTCGGCCACGGTGCCGGCGTGCACCACCTCGCCGCCGTGCTCACCGGCGCCCGGGCCGATGTCGACGACCCAGTCGGCGGTGGCGATGGTGTCCTCGTCGTGCTCGACCACGATCAGGGTGTTGCCGAGGTCGCGCAGCCGGGTGAGGGTCTCGATGAGGCGGTGGTTGTCGCGCTGGTGCAGGCCGATGCTCGGCTCGTCGAGGACGTAGAGCACGCCGACCAGGCCGGAGCCGATCTGGGTGGCGAGCCGGATGCGCTGGGCCTCGCCGCCCGAGAGCGTGCCCGCCGGGCGG
Source organism: Nostocoides sp. Soil756 (assembly GCF_001428065.1). Classification (GTDB taxonomy): domain Bacteria; phylum Actinomycetota; class Actinomycetes; order Actinomycetales; family Dermatophilaceae; genus Phycicoccus. Next base: position 1,010,745 of record NZ_LMSE01000002.1, on the reverse strand, counting down.
TCGAGGCTGAGGTAGTCCAGCCCCACGTCGAGCAGGAACCCGAGACGGGCGTCGATCTCCTTGATGACGCGAGCCGCGATCTGCCGCTCGCGCTCGGTGAAGTCGACGGTGGCGAAGAAACGGGCGGCGTCGGCGATGGCCAGGCCGGCGACCTCGGAGATGGACCGGCCCCCGATGAGGACGGCCAAAGACTCGGGCTTGAGACGGGCGCCCTTGCACGTGGGGCACGGCACCTCGCGCATGTAGCCCTCGTAGCGCTCCCGGCTCCACTCGGAGTCGGTCTCGGAGTGGCGGCGCTTGACGAACGGCACCGCCCCCTCGAAGCCGGTGGAGTAGGAGCGCTCGCGCCCGAAGCGGTTGCGGTAGCGGACGTGCACCTTGTGGTTGCGCCCGTGCAGCAGCGCGTCCTGGGCCCGTTTGGGCAGCGCCCGCCACGGCGCGTCCATCGAGAACTTCATCTCGGAGGCCAGCGCGGTCATGACCCGCTGGAAGTACTCCGAGGCCCCGGAGGCCGTGGCCCAGGGGGCGATCGCGCCCTCGGACAGGCTCAGGTCGTCGTCGGGGACGATGAGCTCGGGGTCGACCTCGAGCTCGGTACCGATCCCGGTGCACGCCGGGCAGGCGCCGAACGGGCTGTTGAACGAGAACGAGCGGGGCTCGATCTCGTCCATCGAGAGCGCGTGGTCGTTGGGGCAGGCCATCCGCTCGGAGAAACGGCGCTCGCGCTCGGGGTCGTCCTCCTCGCGGTCGACGAAGTCGACGACCACGACGCCGCCCGCCAGCCCGAGCGCGGTCTCGACGGAGTCGGTGAGACGGCGCTTGGCCGAGGTGTCGGCCGAGCCCTTGGAGACGAGGCGGTCGACGATGACGTCGATGGTGTGCTTGACCTGCTTCTCGAGCTTCGGCGGCTCCGAGAGGCTGATGATCTCGCCGTCGACCCGGGCCCGCGAGAAGCCCTTGGCCTGGAGCTCGGCGAAGAGGTCGACGTACTCGCCCTTGCGGGCCCGCACGACGGGGGCCAGCAGCTGGAAGCGGGTGCGCTCGGGCAGCTCGAGCAGGCGGTCGACGATCTGCTGCGGGCTCTGCCGGGTGATCGGCTCGCCGCAGACCGGGCAGTGCGGCCGGCCGGCGCGGGCGAACAGCAGGCGCAGGTAGTCGTAGACCTCGGTGATGGTGCCGACGGTCGAGCGCGGGTTGCGGTTGGTGGACTTCTGGTCGATCGACACCGCGGGCGAGAGCCCCTCGATGAAGTCGACGTCGGGCTTGTCCATCTGGCCCAGGAACTGGCGCGCGTACGCCGAGAGGGACTCGACGTAGCGGCGCTGGCCCTCGGCGAAGATCGTGTCGAAGGCCAGGCTGGACTTGCCGGAACCGGACAGCCCGGTGAAGACGACGAGGGCGTCGCGGGGCAGCTCGACGCTGACGTCCTTGAGGTTGTGCTCGCGGGCACCGCGGACGACGAGGTGGTCATGACTCACGGGCTTCACTCTAGGTGGACCCACCGACAGGCCACTCATCGCAGGTTGGCCGTCTATGGTCGGCGCGTGAGCACCCCCATCGCCGACTACGCCCTGCTCGGTGACACCGAGCGCGCCGCCCTCATCAGCCGTTCCGGTTCGGTGGACTGGCTGTGCCTTCCCCGCTTCGACGCCCCCGCCTGCTTCGCCGCCATCCTCGGCGACGAGGAGAACGGCCGCTGGCTCATCGGTCCTGACGGCGAGGCCCGCTCGACGCGCACCTACCGGGAGCAGAGCTTCGTCCTCGACACCGTGCACGAGACCGACACCGGCCGGGTCCGGGTGACCGACCTGATGCCGTTCGGCGACGGACGCGCCGACCTGGTCCGGGTCGTCGAGGGTCTCGACGGCGAAGTGGCGATGCTGCACGAGTGGGTCGTGCGCACCCAGTACGGCAAGGTCCTCCCCTGGGTGTCGCGGATCGCCGACGAGGCCGGCCACACCGTCATCCGGGCCGTGGCCGGCCCGGACATGCTGGTGCTGCGCGGGGACCGGCTGCCCGTCCCCGAGGACCACCACCACCGCGACCGGTTCACCGTCGCTGCCGGCGACCGGCTGACGTTCTCGATGACCTGGGTGCCGTCGTGGTGCGACGTCCCCCCGACCCTGGACGTGCAGCGGCGCATCGACGACACGGTGGCGCACTTCGACGAGTGGGCTTCCCGCCACACCCACCAGGGGCGCTACCGCGACGCCGTGACCCGCTCGCTGCTCGTCTTGCGGCTGCTCACCGACGAGCTGCGCGGCGGCATCGTGGCGGCCCCCACCACGAGCCTGCCGGAGTCGGTCGGCGGCGAGCGCAACTGGGACTACCGCTACTGCTGGCTTCGCGACGCGTCGCTGACGCTCGAGGCGCTGCTCTCGTGCGGCTACGTCGACGAGACCCGGCTGTGGCGCGACTGGCTGGTCCGCGCAGTGGCCGGCGACCCGGCCGACCTGCAGATCATGTACGCGGTCGACGGCGCCCGCGAGCTGCCCGAACGCGAGCTCGACCACCTCCCCGGGTACGCCGGGTCCCGCCCGGTGCGGATCGGCAACGGCGCGGTCGACCAGCGCCAGAGCGACGTCCTGGGCGAGGTGATGATCTCGCTCGACGCCGCCCGCCGCCTGGGCGTGCGGGAGTCGAGCGAGACATGGGCGGTGCAGAAGGCCCTGGTCGACGACCTGGCCGACCACTGGGAGCAGAGCGACCACGGCCTGTGGGAGATCCGGGGGCCGGCCCGGCACTTCACGCACTCACGGGTGATGGTGTGGGCCGCCTTCGACCGGGCCGTGCGGGCCGTCGAGGAGAAGGGGCACGACGGTGACGTCGAGCGCTGGCGCGAGCTGCGCGAACGGGTGCACGCCGAAGTGTGCGAGCGCGGCTACGCCCGCGAGCGCAACACCTTCACCCAGCACTACGACACCCGCGAGGTCGACGCCGCCCTGCTCCTCATCCCGGTGGTGGGGTTCCTGCCGGCCGACGACGAGCGGGTGCTCGGCACGGTACGGGCCGTCGAGGAGGACCTGCTGCGGGACGGGTTCGTCCTGCGCTACCGCACCCAGAGCGGCGTCGACGGCCTGGCCGGGGACGAGAACCCGTTCCTCGCATGCTCGTTCTGGCTGGCCCAGGCCTACGCCCGCACCGGTCGGCTCGACGACGCGCACGCGATGATGCAGCGGCTGCTGGCGGTGCGCAACGACCTGGGCCTGCTCTCGGAGGAGTACGACCCCCGCACCGGGCAGCTGGTCGGCAACTTCCCCCAGGCGTTCTCGCACCTGGCCCTGGTCCAGGCGGCCTGCGCGATCGCCGCGGCCGAAGGCGTCACCGTCACGGAGTAGCGTCGCCCCCATGGCTCCCGACGTCGACGTCCTGGCCCTCCTCGACGTGCACACGACGCGCCTGGTCGACACCGCGCAACGGCTCGAGGACGTGACCCGCCCCAGCCGCTGCGACGGGTGGACGCGCGGGCACGTCCTCACCCATCTGGCGCGCAACGCCGAGGCCATCGAGCGGATGGTGGGCGCGGCCGTCGACGGCACCGGCGAGGCCATGTACCCCTCCGACGAGGCCCGGGACGCCGACATCGACGCCGGGGCCGGGCGCGAGGCCGCCGTCCAGGCCGCCGACGTGCGCGACACCGCGGCGGCCGTCGCCGTGGCTCTGGCCCGACTGGGCCCGCAGCACGCCGAGAAGCCGGTGGAACGAACGCCCGGCGGGCGCCTCTTCCCGGCCGGCCGGCTCGGGTTCATGCGGCTGCGCGAGGTGGTGCTGCACCACCTCGACCTCGACGCCGGCTTCGGGCTCGACGACGTCGAGCCCGAGCTGGTCGGAGTCCTCCTCGACGACGAGGTCGCCCGGCTGCGGGCGGTCGACGACCCGCCCGACCTCACTCTGCGCGCCCCGGACGGCTCCCAGTGGACCGTCGGGGTCGGCACCACCACCGTGTCCGGCACCCCGGCGGCCCTGCTCGGCTGGCTCGCCCGCGGGCTCACCGACGGCGTGACCGGCGACCCCCTCCCCCAGCTCCCCGACGGACGGTGAGAACCATGACGTACTCCGGTGACGTGACCCCCGGCGGCCCCAGCGACGTGCGCGAGCTCGGCGCGGCGACGATCCGCAAGATGTCGGTCTCCGACATGCACAACAACGTCTACCTGCTCACCTGCACGGCCACCGGGCAGCAGCTGCTGGTCGACGCGGCCGACGACCCCGAACGCTGCCTGGCCCTGGTGGCCGAGGGCACCGGGCGGCTCGACCACCTGGTGACCACCCACCAGCACTGGGACCACGTCCGCGCGCTCGAGGAGGTCGCGGGCGCGACCGGGGCGCGGACCTACGCCGGGGCCGAGGACGCCGACGCCCTGCCCCTGGCGCCCGACGTCCGCCTGGTCCAGGGCGACACGATCACCGTCGGCGACCTCGTGCTCGACGTCGTCCACCTGCGCGGGCACACCCCCGGCTCGGTGGCCCTGTCGTGGCGCGACCCCGCGGGTGTCACGCACCTGTTCACCGGCGACTCGCTGTTCCCCGGCGGGGTCGGCAACACCAAGCAGCCGGGCCAGAGCTTCGACGCGCTCTACCGCGACGTGGTCGAGCGGGTCTTCGCCGTCTACCCGGACGACACCTGGTTCTACCCCGGCCACGGCGGCGACTCCACCCTCGGGGCCGAGCGCCCGCACCTCGACGAGTGGCGCGAGCGCGGCTGGTGAGACCGGTCGGGCGGTCCCCATGGACCCCTCCGGCCCGGCCGCGCCGGGCTGGCTAGCCTGGGCCGGTGACGACCGCCGACCGCATCCCCGCGCCGGTCCTGGTCCTCTGCGGGATCGTCTCGGTGCAGTTCGGCGGGGCCCTGGCGCAGACCCTGGTGCCCGTGATCGGCGCCGGTGGCTCGGTCACGGTGCGGCTGGTGTTCGCCACCGTCCTGCTGCTCGCGATCGCGCGGCCCCGCTGGCGCGGGCACTCCCGGCGGGCGTGGGCCACCGTGGTGGCCTTCGGGGTGGCGTTGGGGCTGATGAACTACGCGTTCTACGGCTCGCTGGCCCACCTGCCGATCGGGGTCGCGGTCACCATCGAGTTCATCGGCCCGCTGGCGCTGGCCGCGGCCCTGTCGCGCCGGCTCCTCGACGGCCTGGCCGTGCTGACGGCCGCGGGGGGTGTGGTCCTGATCTCGCAGGCCCTGCACGTGCCGTTCGCCGACCTGGAGTGGACCGGCATCGGGCTGGCCCTGACGGCCGGCGCCTTCTGGGCCGCGTACATCGTGCTGTCGGGGCGCACCGGCGCCGAGTTCCCCCAGCTCGAGGGGCTGGCGCTGGCCATGGTGGTGGCCACCGTCGTCACCCTGCCCTTCGGCGTGGCGAGCATCCCCGGCTGGACCCCCGCCGTCCTGGCGAAGGGCCTGGGCATCGCGGTCATGTCGTCGGTGCTGCCGTACTCGCTCGAGCTGCTGGCGCTGCGCCGGCTGAGGGCCCAGGTCTTCGGCATCCTGCTGAGCCTGGAGCCGGCCTTCGCCGCCCTCGCGGGGCTGCTGGTGCTCGGGCAGCACCTGCGGGCGACCCAGCTCGTGGGGATGGCGCTGGTCGTGGCGGCGTCGGCGCTAGTGCTGGGCCTGGGCGCCCGGCGCGACCCGGCCCAGACGGTGTCGACCTGAGCCTCAGGCCTGCGGGGTCTCCCGCTCGAGCTCGGGGTGGCGCCGGGTGCGCCAGAGGCTGAGCGCGGTGGTGACGCCGAGGATGACGACGATGGCGCCCAGCGACACCCCGATGGGCACCTCGGGGACGGGGAAGCCCTCGCCCCCGTTGAGGAACGGCAGGTCGTTCTCGTGCAGGGCGTGCAGGATCAGCTTGAGCCCGATGAACGCCAGGAGCACGGCGAGGCCGTAGCTGAGGTAGATGAGCTTCTTCAGCAGGCCCCCGATGAGGAAGTACAGCTGGCGCAGGCCCATCAGGGCGAAGAGGTTCGCGACGAGCACGATGTAGGGCTCGCTGGTGAGGCCGTAGATGGCCGGGATCGAGTCGAGCGCGAACAGCAGGTCGGTGGTGCCGAGGGCCACGATGACGAAGAACAGCGGCGTCGCCACCCGGGCGCCGTTCTCGTGGGTGAAGAGCTTGGTGCCGGCGTACTCCTTGGTGGCCGGGAACCGCTTCTCCATGAGGCGCATGAAGCGGTTCTCCTCGTACTCGTCGTCGTCGGTCTCGCCGCCGCTGGCGAGCTTGACGGCGGTGTACACGAGGAAGGCGCCGAAGAGGTAGAAGATCCAGCTGAAGTTGTTGATGGCCGCCGCACCGACCGCGATGAAGATGCCGCGCAGCACGATGGCGATGACGATGCCCACCATCAGCGCGAACTGCTGGTACTTCTCGGGCACCTGGAAGCTCGCCATGATGAGGATGAAGATGAAGAGGTTGTCGACCGAGAGCGAGTACTCGGTGAGCCAGCCCGCGAAGAACTCCCCGGCCAGCTGGCCGCCCGCCAGCCACCACATCCCGAGCCCGAAGAGGACGGCAGCACCGACGTAGATGCCGAGCGCAACGCTCAGCTCGCGGGTCGAGGGGCGGTGCGGTCGGCGCGCGATGACGACGATGTCGAGCGCCAGGACGACGACGGCCGCGCCGAGCGTGACCCACCACACCCAGGGCGCGAGGTCGAGGGACGGGGTTGCGGCAGGCAGGGTCGCAGGGAGCACCGCGCGAGTCTATGCGGCGCCCCGCGGTGGGTCGCGCCGGCCGCCGGTCATCGGACGGGAGCGCCTGCTGCTCAGCCGGTGGCGGCGCTCATCTGGCGCAGCTCCTTCTTGAGGTCGCCGATCTCGTCGCGCAGCCGGGCGGCGAGCTCGAAGTGCAGGTCGCCGGCGGCCTGGTGCATCTGGGTGGTGAGCTCCTGGATGAGGTCGGCCAGCTCGCTGGCCGGGACCCCCTCGACGCGCCGGGTGACCAGGGCCGCGTCGGCCGCCGCCGCGCCGCGGCCACCGCGGCCGCCGTCGGACTTGCCGCGCGAGCGGGCGCGGCCCGAGCCGAGCAGCTCCTCGGTGTCGGCGTCCTCACGCTGGAGCATGTCGGTGATGTCGGCGATCCGCTTGCGCAGCGGCTGCGGGTCGAGGCCGTGCTCGAGGTTGTAGGCGACCTGCCGCTCGCGCCGTCGCCGGGTCTCGTCGACCGCCTCGGCCATGGAGGGCGTCATCTTGTCGGCGTACATGTGCACCTGGCCCGAGACGTTGCGGGCCGCGCGGCCGATGGTCTGGATGAGGGAGCGGGCACTGCGCAGGAACCCCTCCTTGTCGGCGTCGAGGATGGCGACCAGCGACACCTCGGGCAGGTCGAGACCCTCGCGCAGCAGGTTGATGCCGACGAGCACGTCGTACTCGCCCAGGCGCAGCTCGCGCAGCAGCTCGACGCGGCGCAGGGTGTCGATGTCGCTGTGCAGGTACCGCACCCGCACCCCCTTGTCGAGGAGGTAGTCGGTGAGGTCCTCGGCCATCTTCTTGGTGAGGGTGGTGACCAGGACGCGCTCGTTCTTCTCGGTCCGCAGCCGGATCTCGTGGAGCAGGTCGTCGATCTGGCCCTTGGTCGGCTTGAGCACGACCTCGGGGTCGACCAGGCCGGTGGGCCGGATGATCTGCTCGACGACGCCGTCGCCCTTGGCCAGCTCGTAGGAGCCCGGGGTCGCCGACAGGTAGACGGTCTGGCCGATGCGACCGAGGAACTCCTCCCACTTCAGCGGGCGGTTGTCCATGGCCGAGGGGAGCCGGAAGCCGTGCTCGACGAGGGTGCGCTTGCGGGACATGTCGCCCTCGTACATCGCGCCGATCTGCGGCACCGTGACGTGTGACTCGTCGAGGACGAGGAGGAAGTCCTCGGGAAAGTAGTCGAGCAGACAGTTGGGCGCCGAGCCGGGCGCGCGGCCGTCGATGTGCAGCGAGTAGTTCTCGATGCCCGAGCACGAGCCGACCTGGCGCATCATCTCGATGTCGTAGGTGGTCCGCATCCGCAGCCGCTGGGCCTCGAGCAGCTTGCCCTGCTTCTCGAACAGCTCGAGCTGGGCCTCGAGCTCCTTCTCGATGCCCGCGATGGCCCGCTCCATCCGGGCTGGGCCGGCGACGTAGTGGGTGGCGGGGAAGACGTACATCTCGCCCTCCTCGCGCAGCACCTCGCCGGTGACGGGATGCAGCGTGTAGAGCCGCTCGACCTCGTCGCCGAAGAACTCGATGCGCAGTGCGTGCTCCTCGTAGACCGGGATGATCTCGACCGTGTCGCCGCGCACCCGGAAGGTGCCGCGGGTGAAGGCGAGGTCGTTGCGGGTGTACTGCATCTGCACGAAGCGGCGGATGAGGTCGTCGCGGTTGACCTCGTCGCCGACCCGCAGCGGCACCATCCGGTCGACGTACTCCTGGGGCGTGCCCAGGCCGTAGATGCACGACACCGACGCCACCACGATCACGTCGCGGCGGGTGAGCAGGCTGTTGGTGGCGCTGTGCCGCAGCCGCTCGACCTCGTCGTTGATCGAGGAGTCCTTCTCGATGTAGGTGTCGGTCTGGGGGACGTAGGCCTCGGGCTGGTAGTAGTCGTAGTAGCTGACGAAGTACTCGACCGCGTTGTTGGGCAGCAGCTCGCGGAACTCGTTGGCGAGCTGCGCCGCGAGGGTCTTGTTGGGCGCCATCACGAGGGTGGGGCGCTGCACCTGCTCGACCAGCCAGGCCGTGGTGGCCGACTTGCCGGTGCCGGTGGCGCCGAGGAGCACGACGTCCTGCTCGCCGGCGTTGATGCGCCGGGTGAGCTCGGCGATGGCCTTGGGCTGGTCACCGGCCGGGGAGAACTCGGAGATGACCTCGAAGGGCGCGACGCGACGCTTGAGCTCGGTGGTGGGACGCATACCTCTACGGTAGGCCCGCCCACCGACAGCCGGGGCCGGCGCCACCCGACCCGCGTCAGGGCGCCGGCGGCGGATCCCAGCCGGTGGCCTCGCCCCACGCGCCCGCCCGCGCGTACGCGTCGTCGAACCACGGCTCCTTGGCCTCGGCGTAGGCGTCGGGCGCGGACATCCGGGCCGCGAGCCCGGTCTTGACCCGCGCGTACGCGTCACGCTCGGCGGCCTCGGCGCACAGCCAGTCACGGAACAGCAGGGCGAACCGCCAGCCGGGCGACCCCACCTCGCGGACGTGCACGTGCGCCACCCGGCCCGGGTCGGCGCTGCCGTGGAAGCGCTTCGGCCACGGCCGGCCGTCCTTGCCGTGGTCGGTCCACTTCCCCGCCGGTCGCGGGAAGCCCATCGCGGCCATCGCCGCGACGAAGGCCGGGTCGTCGGCCTCGGCCAGCGAGCGGACCCCCACCTGCAGGTCGACGACGTCCTTGGCGAGCAGGCCCGGGACGGCCGTGGACCCGATGTGGTCCAGGGTCACGGCCGCCTCCCCGACGGCGTGGCGGATGCGGGCCAGCAGCCGCTCGGCCTGGGCGGGCCAGGTGGGGTCGGGCGGGCTCAGCACCAGCGCCGGCAGCCGGCTGCGGGCCCCGGCCGCCAGGTTCTCGGCGAACGGCTCGACCCGGCCGTGCCACAGCCGGCGCACCGCGGCGTCGAGGGCCGCCCGCGGGCCGTCGTTGTCGAGCCACACGTCGGCGGCGGCCCGGCGCGCGTCGTCGCCGGCCTGGGCCGCGATCCGGGCCCGGGCGTCGGCCTCGGGCATCGCGCGGTCCTCCACCAGCCGGCGCCGGCGTTCCGCCTCGGAGGCGCCCACGACGACGACCAGGTGGTACTCCCCCGTCATCCCCTTCTCCACCAGCAGCGGCATATCGTGCACCACCACCGAGCCCTCGGGGACCGCGGCCATGAGGGCGGCGGTGCGCTCCCAGATGGCCGGGTGCGTGATGGCCTCGAGGTCGCGCAGGGCGGCCGGGTCGCCGAACACGAGGCGCCCCAGGGCCGGCCGGTCGAGCACGCCGTCGGCGTCGACCAGGCCGGCGCCGAACCGGTCGACCACCGCGGCCAGGGCCGGCGTCCCGGGCTCGAGCACGGCACGGGCCACCGCGTCGGCGTCGACCACGTGCGCGCCGAAGGACGCCATCGCGGCGGCGACGGTCGACTTGCCCGACCCGATGCCCCCGGTGAGGCCGACGCGCAGCATGGGCCCGACCCTAGCGGCGCCCTCGCTCAGGCGTCGGCCAGGCGGGCGGGGAAACCGCCGGTGGCCACCGGCGACCAGCGGGTCGGGGTGATGCGCAGCAACGACTTGCCCTGCTCGACCATCGCGCGCCGGTACTCGTCCCAGTCGGAGTGCTCGCCCGCGATGTTGCGGAAGTACTCGACGAACGGTTCGACGTCGTCGGCCGCGTCGACCACCTCGGCGTCGCCGTCGACCTGCACCCAGGCACCCCCGAAGTCGTCGGAGAGCACCAGCACGCTGCAGCGCGGGTCGCGGCGGACGTTGTACACCTTGGCCCGCTCCGGGTAGCTGGTGATGACGATGCGCCCCGCGTCGTCGACCCCACCGGTGACCGGCGAGGCCTGCGGCCGCCCGTCCGAGGCACGCGTGGTCATCAGGACCATCCGATGCCGGGGGCGGACGAACTCCAGCAGCCCGTCGAGGTCGACCGTCGTGTTCGTCGCGATGCTGCGTGCCATGGACCCAGCCTCGCACGCGCGAGCCGGCCCTCGCCCGTCGCGTCCACCCCGGGGTGGGCGCGACGGGCGTGCGGGCTCAGGCGCCGAGCCGCTCGCCGGTGGCGCCGTCGAACACGTGGGCCTCGGCCTCGACCGGGCGCACCCGGATCTGCTCGCCGACGGCGACGCCGGCGCGCTTGTCGGTCCTGATGGTGACCCGCTCGTCGGGTGCCCCGTGGGCGTCATCCCCGAGGCGTCGCCCGTAGACGAAGGACTCCGAGCCGAGCGCCTCGACCAGCTCGACGGTGAGGGGCAGCCCTCCCTCGTCGGACTCGGGCACGATGCGCCAGGACTCGGGACGGAACCCCACCACGATGTCGCCCGACGCCCGAGCGGCCACCTCGCGCTCGAGCGTCACGGGCAGGCCGTACACCTCGGCCCGGCCCTCGCTGACCGACGTCGGGACGAGAGTGATGGCCGGGGACCCGATGAAGGCGGCCACGAAGGTGTTGACCGGCCTGTCGTAGAGCTCCTCCGGAGCCGCCACCTGCTGGAGGCGCCCGTCCTTGAGCACGGCCACCCGGTGGCCCATCGTCATGGCCTCCACCTGGTCGTGGGTGACGTAGACGGTGGTGATGCCCAGCCGTCGTTGCAGCCCCGCGATCTGGCTGCGGGTCGAGACCCGCAGCTTGGCGTCGAGGTTGGACAGCGGCTCGTCCATGCAGAACACCTTGGGCTGGCGCACGATGGCGCGGCCCATGGCCACCCGCTGGCGCTGCCCACCGGACATCTGACCCGGCTTGCGGTCGAGCAGGTCCTCGAGCTCGAGGATCTTGGCGGCCTGGGCCACCCGCTCCTTGGTCTCGGCCTTGGGCACCTTGGAGTTGTCGAGCGCGAAGGCCATGTTCTGGGCGGCCGTCATGTTGGGGTAGAGCGCATAGCTCTGGAACACCATGGCGATGTCGCGGTCGCGCGGGCGCACGCCCTGCTGGTCGTGCCCGTCGACCAGGATGCGGCCGCCGTCGACGGGCTCGAGCCCGGCGAGCATCCGCAGGCTCGTGGACTTGCCGCACCCCGAGGGGCCGACGAGGACCAGGAACTCCCCGTCGGCGATGTCGAGCGTCACCGCGTCGACGGCCGGCGGGGCGTCCTTGGCGTAGCGGCGCGTGGCCGCATCGAAGTAGACCGTTGCCATCAGGCGTCGTCCGTCCTCAGAGCTTGGGCTTGATCTGGCTCTCGAACACCTGCTGCGACTCGGCGTCCAGGGCCTTGAAGACCGTTGCGACGTCCTGACCCTGGGCGATCTGGTCGAGCGCCTTGCCGATGCGGGCACCGCCGCCGGGCAGCAGCACGCGCGCGTTGTCCTGGCTGCGGGTGTGCGCGAGCTGGTCGATCGCGGTCTTGGAGTTGGGGTTCTTCTCGAGGAAGGTCTTCTCCTCGGGCAGCTCGACGGCCGACTTGCGCACCGGCATGTACCCCGTGGCCTGGGTGAAGGTGACCGTGTTCTGCGGGTTGGTGAGGAACTCGGCGAACTTCACGGCGTTGGCCTTGCGGGCATCCGAGATGTTGGCGGGCACGCCCACCCCGGCGCCGCCGGTGGGGCAGTTGTCGGTGCCGGGCAGGAAGGCGGTCCCGAACTCGAACTTCGCGTCCTTGGTGATGCCGCCGAGCGAGCCGGTGGACTGCAGGATGCAGCCGGCCAGGCCGGCCGAGAAGTCCGCCTCCGGGGTGGCGTTGTACTTGATGACCCCGGCCTTGGTGAGGTCCTGGAGGAACTGGCCGGCCTTGATGGTGTTGGGGTCGGAGAAGGTGGGCTGCCACTCCTTGGAGTACGCGCCTCCGAAGTCCCAGGCGAGGTTCTGGAAGTACCAGTCGAGGTAGTTGGAGCCGTCGGCGAGCTCCATCGCGAACTTGCCCGAGCCCACGGCGGCCTTGAGCGCGGTCGACCACTCCTTGAACTCGGCCCAGTCCTTGGGCCCGCGGTCCTCGAGCCCGGCCTTGGCCCACAGCTCCTTGTTGTAGTAGAAGAGCGGCGTCGAGCGCGCGTACGGGAGGGCGAAGTGACCGCCGGCGTAGGTGTAGTCGTTGTAGAGCGCGTCGACGTAGTCGCCGGTGTCCACCTTGGCGGTGCCGAGGAGGTCGTCGAGCTTCGAGAGCTGCTTGTTGAGCGCGAAGTTGAACCACGTGACGTCGGAGACCACGACCACGTCGGGCAGCTGGCCACCCGCCAGGGAGGCGTTGAACTTCTGCGCGACCTCCTCGTAGTTCTTGCCGGCGTCGACCAGCTTGACGGTCAGGCCGGGGTTCTCCTTCTGGAAGGCCGCGATGATCTGCTGCTCCACCGGCTTGCTGCTGCCCGGGTGGTTGCTCCAGAACTCGATGGTGTTGCTGGCGCCGCCGGCCTTGTCCGAGGACCCGCTGGTGCCGGTCCCGGCGCAGGCGGAGAGCCCTGCGATCCCGGCGGTGCCGGCCAGTCCGAGGAGTCCGCGACGAGTGAGCTGGTTCATGTCGTGCCTTCCGTGTCGCCCGGACGGATCTCGCCCGGGTGGGTGTGCGTGAGCAGTGCGCTCGGTCGATGGTCGATGGTCGGGGGTCAGCTCTTCACGGCGCCGGCCGTCAGGCCCTTGATCATCTGCCGCTGCAGGACGAGGAAGAGCACCAGGACCGGCAGCATCGCCAGCACCGTACCGGCCATCACCGGTCCCCAGTTGGTGACGCCGTCGTTGTTCTGGAGCAGGGTCAGCCCGACGGGGAGGGGCGCGGTGCGCTCGTCGTCGGACATCAGGAACGGCCAGAGGTACTCGTTCCACTCGTTGACGACGGTGATCAGCGAGAAGGCGACGAGGGTCGGCCACGACATCGGGAGCACCACGCGCCAGAGGAGCTTCAGCGGCCCGGCCCCGTCCAGCCGTGCCGCTTCGATGATCTCGGTCGGCAGGCTGAGGAACTGGTTGCGCATGAGGAAGGTTCCGAAGGCGACCCCCGCCAGCGGGATGATGATGCCCTGGAAGGTGTTGCGCCAGCCGAGCTGGGCCACCAGGGCGTAGTTGCTGATGACGGTGATCTGGTTGGGCACCATCAGCGCCGCGATGACGACCACGAAGACGACGCCGCGACCCGGGAAGCGCAGCAGGGAGAGCGCGTAGGCGCTGAGCACGCCGAGCACGATCTTGGTCAGGGACAGCACGACCGTGATGATCACCGAGTTGCGCAGGTAGCGCAGGAACGGGATCCGGGTGGTGACGTCGTGGTAGTTGTTCGTGGTCGCCGGGTCGGGCAGCCACTGCGCCGGCTGGACGTAGATGTCCTGGCGGTGCTTGAGCGAGGTGACCACGATCCAGAACAGCGGCACGGCGACCACGAGGACGACGAGCAGCATCCCCACGTAGCCGGCCACCGTCATCGCGGGCGAACGGTGCGAGGCGGCCTCCGCGCCGTGCGCGAGCCGCCGGCGGCCCCGCCGGCGCGAGGGCTCGGGGGCCTCGTCGACACTGCCGACCGGGGTGGCTGTGGTGCTCATGTCTGCGGCCGATCCATGACGCGGACCTGGACGATGGTGACGACCAGGAGGATGAGGAACATGACCGTCGCCACGGTGGCGCCGTAGCCGGCCCGCAGGTTGACGAAGGTCTCGCGGTACACCTGGTAGACCAGGGTCATCGTGCCGTTGCCGACCGGGCCGCCGCGGGTCATGACGTTGATGATGTCGAAGACCTGCACCGAGCTCAGCAGCACCGTGATCGACAGGAAGAACGTCGTGGGCCGCAGCTGCGGCAGCAGCACCTTGCGGAAGTGGGCCCACGGGGACGCGCCGTCGATCTCGGCCGCCTCGTCGAGGTCGGCGCGCCGGCCCTGGAGTGCCGCGAGGTAGATGACGAAGCTGTAGCCGAGGGTCTTCCAGATGTAGGTGAAGGTCACCATGAACAGCGCCCATCCCGGTCGCTGGTAGAAGTCCGGGACGGCGACGCCGATCCGGGTGAGGAGGTCGCGCACCAGCCCGAAGCTGGGGTCGAAGACGAACTGGAAGGCCACGCCCACCGCGGCGCCGGAGATGACGAACGGCGCGAAGACGACCGAGCGCACGATGTTGCGTCCCCGCAGCCGCTGGTCGAGCAGCATCGCGAGGGCGAGCCCCAGGCCCATCGAGATCCCGACGGTGGCGACGGTGAAGATCAGCGTGTTCGACAGCACCTTGCGGGTGTCCTCGCGCCCGAACCACTCGATGTAGTTCGAGAAGCCCACCGGGTTCGCGACCGGCGCCGAGATGTTCCAGTCGGTGAACGACAGCCGGATGTTGTCCAGCAGCGGCCGGTAGGTGAACACGATGAGGAGGATGAGATTGGGGGCCAGGAGCAGGCCGGCGAGGCTCCACTCCCACGTACGCCCGCTGGAGCGCCGCGGCGGGGGCCCGACCGGCTCAGGTGGCCCTGACCGCTCCCCCACCGCGAGACCGGTACCCGAGGTCGTCGACTGCACGCGGCCAACCTAGCCCGTGGAGTTACGTCACGGCGGACACGACATGAACGACTTTCGTCGCGGGGCCGACGATCCTCGCCCGGCCAACCTCGGCCCGGGCAACGCACAGGGCCCCGGACCGTGACGGTCCGGAGCCCTGCGGTGACGGGTGGGTCAGTTGCCGGTGAGCTTCTCGCGCAGCGCGGCCAGGGCCTCGTCGGAGGCGAGGGTGCCCTCGTTGGCGGGAGCCGCGGGACGGACAGCGGGTGCCTCGTCGTCGGTGCTCTCGGACGAGTAGGAGGTCGCGGCCTCGCCCGCGGCCTCGGCGTCGGCCTTGACGGCCGCCTCGACCTGGGCCCGGTGGGCCTCCCAGCGGGCGTGGGCCTCGGCGTACTGCTTCTCCCAGGCCTCGCGCTGGGTCTCGTAGCCCTCGAGCCACTCGTTGGTCTCCGGGTCGAAGCCCTCGGGGTACTTGTAGTCACCCTTCTCGTCGTACTCGGCGGCCATGCCGTACAGGGTCGGGTCGAACTCGACCTGGCCGGCGCCGTCCTCATTGGCCTGCTTCAGGCTCAGCGAGATGCGGCGACGCTCGAGGTCGATGTCGATGACCTTGACGAAGATCTCCTGGCCGACGGTGACGACCTGCTCGGGCAGCTCGACGTGACGCTCGGCGAGCTCGGAGATGTGCACCAGGCCCTCGATGCCGTCGTCGACGCGCACGAACGCACCGAAGGGGACGAGCTTGGTGACCTTGCCCGGGACGACCTGGCCGATCGCGTGGGTCCGGGCGAAGTGCTGCCAGGGGTCCTCCTGCGTGGCCTTGAGCGACAGCGAGACGCGCTCGCGGTCCATGTCGACGTCGAGCACCTCGACGGTGACCTCGTCGCCGACCTCGACGACCTCGGACGGGTGGTCGATGTGCTTCCAGGACAGCTCGGAGACGTGGACGAGACCGTCGACGCCGCCGAGGTCGACGAACGCACCGAAGTTGACGATGGAGGACACGACACCCGTGCGGACCTGGCCCTTGCCGAGCTCCTTGAGGAAGGTCGTGCGGACCTCGGACTGCGTCTGCTCGAGCCAGGCCCGGCGCGACAGGACCACGTTGTTGCGGTTCTTGTCGAGCTCGATGATCTTGGCCTCGATCTCCTTGCCGACGTACGGCTGGAGGTCGCGGACGCGGCGCATCTCGACGAGCGAGGCGGGGAGGAACCCGCGTAGGCCGATGTCGAGGATGAGGCCGCCCTTGACGACCTCGATGACGGTGCCGGTGACGACGCCGTCCTCCTCCTTGATCTTCTCGATCGTGCCCCAGGCGCGCTCGTACTGGGCGCGCTTCTTGGACAGGATCAGACGACCCTCCTTGTCCTCCTTCTGGAGGACCAGGGCCTCGACCTCGTCGCCGACCTTGACGACCTCGTTGGGGTCGACGTCGTGCTTGATCGACAGCTCGCGGGAGGGGATGACACCCTCGGTCTTGTAGCCGATGTCGAGGAGGACCTCGTCGCGGTCCACCTTGACGATGCGACCCTCGACGATGTCGCCGTCGTTGAAGTGCTTGATCGTCGCGTCGATCGCGGCGAGGAGGTCTTCCTCAGAGCCGATGTCGTTGATGGCGATCTGAGGGGCGGTCGTGGCGACCGTGCTGGCAGTCATGTAGTAGGAACTCCGATGTGGACAGATGGACTCGAGTGGATGAAGCGGTCGCACACCGGCGCCTCGAACGGCACACGTGTGCTCGCACAGCCTACCCGTGCCCGCACACGCCCGGCAAAACGGTCCGTCCCCCCTGCGGCACCGTGAGCCCGGCGTGAGCCAGGAGGCCGGGCGCCGCCCCGTGGGCGCCGGCGAGACGGTGGCCGCCAACCGCGCCTGGTGGGACGCCGAGGCCGAGGACTACCACGCCGAGCACGGCGCGTTCCTCGACGACGCGGGCTTCGTGTGGGGCCCCGAGGGCTGGACCGAGGACGAGCTGGACCTCCTGGGTGTCACGCCCGACCACACCGTCGTCGAGATCGGCGCCGGTGCGGCCCAGTGCTCGCGCTGGCTCGCGCGGCACCGGGGCGCCCGGGTCGTCGCCAGCGACCTCTCGGGCGGGATGCTCGCCACCTCCCGTCGCATCGACGCCGGCCGGGCCGACGGCACGGCGCCGGTCCCCCTGCTCCAGTGCGACGGGACGCGTCTGCCGCTGGCCGACGCCTCGGTCGACCGCGTCTTCACGGCCTACGGCGTCGTCCCGTTCGTGGCCGACAGCGAGGCGGTGCTGCGCGAGGCGGCCCGGGTGCTGCGCCCGGGCGGCCGCTTCGTCTTCTCGACCTCGCACCCGGTGCGGTGGGCGTTCCCCGACGTCCCCGGCCCCGAGGGGCTGACGGCCACGACGTCCTACTTCGACCGCACCCCCTACGTCGAGAGCGCCGCCGGGGTCCCGACCTACGTCGAGCACCACCGCACGCTGGGCGACCTGGTGCGCCAGGTCGTGGCGGCCGGGATGACCCTCGTCGACCTCGTCGAGCCGGAGTGGCCCGAGCGCAACCGGCAGTCCTGGGGCGGCTGGTCACCGCTGCGCGGCCGGCTCCTGCCCGGCACCGCCATCCTCGTCTGCGAGCGCCCGTGAGGCGGGCCGCCGGCCTCAGTGCGCGGCGTCGTGCCAGGAGCGGCCCACCCCGACACTGACGTCGAGCGGCACGTCGAGCGCGATGGCGGCCCCCATCTCGCGGCGCACCAGCGCCTCGACGTCGGCCCGCTCGCCCGCGGCGACCTCGAGCACCAGCTCGTCGTGCACCTGGAGCAGCATCCGGCTCCGGGCGCCCTCGGCCCGCAACGCAGCGTCGACGCCCTTCATGGCGAGCTTGATGATGTCGGCGGCCGAGCCCTGGATGGGGGCGTTCAGCGCCATCCGCTCGGCGCCCTCGCGGCGCTGCCGGTTGTCGCTGACCAGGTCGGGCAGGTAGCGCCGACGGCCCAGCATGGTGGCGGTGTAGCCGGTGGCCCGGGCCTCGACGACGATCTCGCGCAGGTAGTCGCGCACCCCGCCGAACCGGGCGAAGTACTCGTCCATCAGGCCCTGGGCCTCCCCGGTGGAGATGGTGAGCTGCTTGGACAGGCCGAAGGCCGACAGCCCGTAGGCGAGGCCGTAGCTCATGGCCTTGACCTTGCTGCGCATCTCGGGGGTGACGTCCTCGGGGGCCACGCCGAAGACCCGGGCGCCGACGAACCGGTGCAGGTCCTCGCCGGTGCGGAAGGCCTCGATGAGCCCCTCGTCGCCGGAGAGGTGGGCCATGATCCGCATCTCGATCTGGCTGTAGTCGGCCGACATCAGCGACTCGTAGCCCTCGCCGACGACGAAGACCTCGCGGATCCGGCGCCCCTCCTCGGTGCGGATCGGCACGTTCTGGAGGTTGGGGTCGGTGGAGCTCAGCCGCCCGGTGGCCGCGATGGTCTGCAGGTACGTGGTGTGGATGCGCCGGTCGGCGGCCACCGACTTGATGAGCCCCTCGACGGTGACCCGCAGCCGGCTGGTGTCGCGGTGGCGCAGCAGCGCCTCGAGGAAGGGGTGCTGGGTCTTCACGAACAGGTCGGCCAGGGCGTCGGCGTCGGTGGTGTAGCCGGTCTTGGTGCGCTTGGTCTTGGGCATCCCGAGCTGCTCGAAGAGGACCTCCTGCAGCTGCTTGGGGCTGCCGAGGTTGACATCCTCGCGCTCGATCGCGTCGTAGGCGTCCTGCTGGGCCTGGCGCATCTTGCCGGCGAAGTCGGCCTCGAGCGCGGTGAGCGCGTCGCCGTCGACGGCGATGCCGGTGCGCTCCATCGTGGCCAGGATGTCGACCAGCGGCAGCTCGAGGTCGCGCAGCAGGTCCGAGCCCCCGGTCTCGTCGAGCTTGACCGCCAGCGCCTCGGACAGCTCGAGCACCGCCCGGGCGCGCACCATGGCGTCGCGGGCCGCCGTGTCGTCGCCCTCCTCGACGTCGAAGGACAGGGTGCCCTGGCGGCCCTGGTCGGCGGTGGCGGGCGCGTCGGCGCTGAGCTCGCGGCCGAGGTGGCGCACCACGAGGTCCTCGAGGTCGTAGGAGCGCTGGTCGGGCCGCACCAGGTAGGCGGCCAGCGCGGTGTCGCTGGTGACGCCGGCCAGGGTGAGCCCGCGGGTGGAGAGGGCCTGGAGCTGGGGCTTGGCGTCGTGCAGGACCTTGGGCGCGGACGGGTCGGCCAGCCACGAGGCCAGGGCGGCCTCCTGCTCGGGGGTGAGCGCGGCGAGGTCGAGGTGGGCGGTGGCGCCGTCGGTGCCCGCCAGCGAGATGGCGCCGGCGTCGCCCGCCCCGGCCCGGTACTCGCCGGCCACCACGACGCCGTGGGGCAGCGTGCGGCCCACCCCGCCGTCGCCGAAGCGCACGGTGAGGTCGTCGGCGGTGAAGACCTCGCCGTCGAGCTCGAAGCCGCCCTCGACCTCGTCGGCCTCGACCTCGAAGGTCTGGAAGAGCCGGTCGCGCAGCACCCGGAACTCGAGGCCGTCGAAGACCCGGTGCACCTCCTCGCGGTCCCACGAGGTGCGCTCGAGGTCGGCGACACCGAGGGGCAGCTCGAGGTCGTCGACCAGCCGGTTGAGCCGGCGGTTGCGCAGCACGTCGTCGAGATGGGCCCGCAGGTTCTCGCCGGCCTTGCCCTTGATCTCGTCGACGTGGGCCACCACGCCCTGCAGGTCGCCGTACTGGGCGAGCCACTTGGCGGCGGTCTTGGGCCCCACCCCCGGGACGCCGGGCAGGTTGTCGCTGGACTCGCCCACGAGGGCTGCGAGGTCGCTGTAGCGGCCGGGCGGGACGAGGTACTTCTCCTCGACGGCGGCGGGGTCCATCCGCCACACCTCGGACACCCCGCGCACCGGGTAGACCAGGGTGACCTTGTCGGAGACCAGCTGGAAGGCGTCGCGGTCGCCGGTGCAGACCACGACCTCGCCCCCGGCCTCGACCGCCTGCCGGGTGAGGGTGGCGATGACGTCGTCGGCCTCGAAGCCCTCGACCCCGACGTGCCGGATGCGCAGGGCGTCGAGCACCTCGCGCAGGAGCGGCAGCTGGCCGGAGAACTCGGTGGGGGTCTTGGCGCGGCCGGCCTTGTACTCGGCGTACTGCTCGAGCCGGAAGGTCTGGCGCGAGACGTCGAAGGCGACACCGACGTGGGTGGGGGCCTCGTCGCGCAGGACGTTGATGAGCATGGCGGTGAAGCCGTAGACGGCGTTGGTGTTCTGGCCGGTGCTGGTCGAGAAGTTCTCGACCGGGAGGGCGAAGAAGGCCCGGTAGGCCAGCGAGTGTCCGTCGAGGAGGAGGAGCTTCACGCATGGCAGCCTATCGACCATGACCGACACCCCCGCCGTCCCCGACCCGGCCCCGTCCCCCTCCTCCCCCACCGGCGAGCACGCGTCCGCGCTCGCGGCGATGATGGCGGCCAACCCCGACTCGCTGATGCACCGGATGGGCATCGAGATCGTCGAGGCCGGCCCGCAGCGGTTGGTCGCGACGATGCCGGTGGCGGGCAACACCCAGCCCTACGGCCTCCTCCACGGAGGCGCCTCCGTGGTGCTGGCCGAGACACTGGGGTCGGTGGGGGCCGCGCTGCACGCCGGCGAGGGCAAGGCCGTCGTCGGCCTCGACATCAACGCCACCCACCACCGGGCCGCGCGCTCGGGGGTGGTCACCGGCACGGCGACCGCGCTGAGCCTCGGCCGGACCCTGGCCAGCTACGAGATCGTCGTCACCGACGAGGCCGGGACGCGGGTCTGCACCTCGCGCATCACCTGCCTGATCCGCGACGCGGCGCCGGGCGCCTGAACGGCTCCCGGCTCAGGCCGGGCGGCTGGGCACGAAGGCGCGCTGGCGCAGGCTGCGGCGACGCCGGGTGAGCTCGAGGCCGGTCTCGGCCGTCTCGGGGGCCAGGCGCCGCCGCAGCGGGCCGGTCCCGACGACTCGGCGGGTGACGCTGGAGGCGAAGCCGAGGCGGGCGAAGAAGCGGTTCGCCTCGCGGCTGGTGGTGGGGACGTTCGAGACGATCTGCTCGCACCCGGCGCGCTCGGCCACCGAGAGCACCACGGTGAGGAGCGCCTTCGCCACCCCGTGGCGGCGCGCCTCGGGGCACACGAACAGCTGCTCGACGGCGACCTCGGGGGTCGGGCTGAGCCCGAACGGGTTCTCGGTGGTGATGGCGTAGCCGACCGGGGTGCCGTCAAGGGTGGCGAGGAAGGCCTGGACCCCGGGGCGACGCATGGCATCGGCGAACCGGCCGTCGGAGACCGCCCGGGCGCAGGCGTCCGGGCTGCTCCCGGCGTCGACCCGGGCCTCGACCCAGAGGGCGACCAGCTGGGTCAGGTCCTCGCCCACCGCCGCGACCTCGACGGATCGTCGTCCCACGATGCCTCCTCGTCCGGACGGGCCCGGGGAGGGCCCATGTCCTCGAAGACTAGGCCCTCGGGCTCTGGCCTGGCGAGGGGGTGGGGCCTGTGACCTCGGCCGTGGTCCGGGGTCGGCTCTCAGGTGTTCTCCATGCCCGCCACGACGGCGTCGGAGACCTCCTTCATCCCCATCCGCCGGTCCATCGCCGTCTTCTGGATCCACCGGAAGGCCTCGGCCTCGGAGATCTTGAGCTTGGTCATCAGCACGCCCTTGGCCCGGTCGACGGCCTTGCGGGTCTCGAGCCGCTCGCCGAGGTCGGCCACCTCCGCCTCGAGGGTCTTCAGCTCGGCCCAGCGCGACAGGGCGATGTCGAGCGCCGGGGTGACGTCGGAGGCGGTGAAGGGCTTGACGACGTATGCCATCACCCCGGCGTCCCGGGCGCGCTCGACGAGCTCCTTCTGGCTGAAGGCGGTCAGCATCACGACGGGGCAGATCCGCTCGGCGCCGATGACCTCGGCCGCGCTGATGCCGTCCATGACCGGCATCTTGACGTCCATGATCACGATGTCGGGCGCGAGGGAGCGCGCGAGCTCGACGGCCTGCTCCCCGTCGCCGGCCTGGCCGACGACGTCGTAGCCGGCCTCCCGGAGCATCTCGGCCAGGTCGAGGCGGATGATGGCCTCGTCCTCGGCGACCAGGACCCGCTTGGTGGTGGCTGCACTCTGCGTCATGTGCCGGGAGCGGGACTCGAACCCGCACGCCCTCACGGGCAGAGCATTTTGAGTGCTCCGTGTCTGCCGTTCCACCACCCCGGCCGGGGCGCTGTCAGCATAGCCAGCCCCCGCGGCGTGGGCTCAGCCCTGTCCGCCGGTGCGCGCCGCGTCGTACGCCGGGGCGACGCGGTTCTTGGCGTCGCCGATGCGGTGCACCCGCAGGGCGTTGGTGGAGCCGGGGATGCCGGGCGGGGACCCGGCCACGATGACCACGAGGTCGCCCTCCTTGACCCGGCCGAGCGAGAGCAGCAGCTCGTCGACCTGCATGGCCATGTCGTCGGTGTGACGGACCTTGCCGACGAGGAAGGTCTCGACGCCCCAGGTGAGCGCGAGCTGGCTGCGGGTCGACTGGTTGGGGGTGAAGGCGAGCATCGGGATGCGCGGGCGGACCCGCGCCAGCCGACGCGCGCTGTCGCCGCTCTCGGTGAAGGTGATGAGGAACTTCACCCCGAGCAGCTCGCCGATCTCGGCCGCCGCCGCGGTCACCGCGCCGCCCTTGGAGTTGGGCCGGGTGCCGAGGGGCCGGATGCGGTGCAGCCCGTGGGTCTCGGTGTTCTCGATGATCCGCGCCATGGTGCGCACGGTCGCGAACGGGTTCTTGCCCACGCTGGTCTCGCCGGAGAGCATCAGCGCGTCGGCGCCGTCGAGCACGGCGTTGGCCGCGTCGGAGGCCTCGGCCCGCGTGGGGCGGCTGTTCTCGATCATCGACTCGAGCACCTGGGTGGCCACGATGACCGGCTTGGCGCGCCGCCGGGCGATCTCGCAGGCGCGCTTCTGGACCAGCGGCACCTGCTCGAGCGGCATCTCGACGCCGAGGTCGCCGCGGGCCACCATCACCCCGTCGAAGGCGCGGATGATCTCGTCGAGGTTGTCGACGGCCTGGGGCTTCTCGATCTTGGCGACCACGGGCAGGCGCAGGCCCTCCTCGTCCATGATCTCGTGGACGCGGATGATGTCGTCGGCCGAGCGCACGAAGGACAGGGCGATCATGTCGACCTTGGTGCGCAGGGCCCAGCGCAGGTCGTCCTCGTCCTTCTCGGACAGCGCCGGCACCGAGACGGCGACGCCCGGCAGGTTGATGCCCTTGTTGTTGCTCAACGGGCCGCCCTCGAGCACCTGGCAGATGACGTCGGTGTCGGTGACCTCGGTCGCGATCAGCGCGATCTTGCCGTCGTCGATGAGGATGCGGTCGCCGGCGTGGACGTCACCCGGCAGCCCCGAGTAGGTCGTGCCGACCTCGTTGACGTCGCCGGGGACGTCGCGGGTGGTGATGACGAAGGTCGCGCCGTTGGTGAGCACCACGGGGCCGTCGGCGAAGCGCGCGGTGCGGATCTTCGGGCCCTGGAGGTCGGCCAGGACGCCGACCGCGCGGCCCACCGCGTCACCCGCGGCGCGCACGTCGCGGTAGACCTGCTCGTGGTCGGCGTGGCTGCCGTGCGAGAGGTTGAGCCGGGCCAGGTCCATGCCCGCCTTCACCAGCTCGCGGAGGTTCTCGGCCGAGGAGGTGGCAGGTCCCAGGGTGCAGACGATCTTGGCGCGACGCATGCTCGCCAGCCTATCGGTGGAAGCGGTTGCACCATGACGTGGGTCACATCGCGGGCCGATCCCACCCGCCCCACCGGCCCCAGCATTTCGGGGTCACCCCGAAACGTCAGCCTCACCCCGGTTCGGAACCGGGGTGAGGCTGACCGAGCGGGGTCTCGCCCTCAGGCCATGAGCGGGCGGTCGGTGGGATGCACCGGCCGGGGCAGGCGCGAGGGCTTGCGCATCAGCCAGGAGTCGACCTCGTGCGCCACCGAGCGGCCCTCGGCGATGGCCCAGACGATGAGCGACTGTCCGCGCCCGGCGTCACCGGCGACGAAGACCCCGGGCACGCTCGACATGAAGTGCGCGTCGCGGGCCACGTTGGTGCGCTCGTCGCGCTCGACGCCGAGCTGCTCCAGCAGCCCCTCCGCCTGCGGGCCCAGGAAGCCCATGGCCAGCAGCACCAGCTGGGCCGGGATGTCGCGCTCGGAGCCCTCGACCTTCTCGAAGCCCCGCTCGCCCATCCGGACCTCGTGCACGCGCAGCGCCCGCACCCGGCCCGCCTGGTCGCCCACGATCTCGCTCGTGGTCGTGGCGTACACCCGGTCACCGCCCTCCTCGTGGGCCGAGGCGACCCGGAAGAGCATCGGGTGGGTGGGCCACGGGTGCGCGGCCGAGCGCTCGAGCCCGGGCTGCGGCATGATCTCGAGGCTGGTCACCGACCGGGCGCCCTGGCGGTGCGCGGTGCCGATGCAGTCGGCCCCGGTGTCGCCGCCGCCGATCACGATGACGTCCTTGCCGGCCGCCGTGACCTGGCCCTCGACGCTCTGCCCGAGCGCCGCCCGGTTGGCGGGCGGCAGGAAGTCCATGGCCTGCATGACCCCGTCGAGCTCGCGTCCCGGCACCGGCAGGTCGCGCGGCACGGTGGAGCCGATGGCCACGACCACGGCGTCGAAGCGCTTGCGCAGGTCGGCCCCGGTGATGTCGGTGCCGACGCTGACGCCGGTGCGGAAGCGGGTGCCCTCGGACTTCATCTGGCCGATACGACGGTCGAGGACCGCCTTCTCCATCTTGAACTCGGGGATGCCGTAGCGCAGGAGGCCGCCCGGCTGGTCGGCCCGCTCGTAGACGGCCACGGTGTGCCCCGCCCGGGTCAGCTGCTGGGCGGCGGCCAGCCCCGCGGGCCCCGAGCCGACGACGGCCACGGTCCGGCCCGAGAGGCGCTCGGGGGCGACGGGGGTGATGACCCCGTTCTCGAAGGCGCGGTCGACCAGGGTGACCTCGACCTGCTTGATCGTGACCGGCGGCTGGTTGATGCCCAGGACGCAGGCCGACTCGCAGGGCGCCGGGCACAGCCGGCCGGTGAACTCGGGGAAGTTGTTGGTGGCGTGCAGGCGCTCGATGCCCTCGCGCCACTCGCCGCGGCGAGCGAGGTCGTTCCACTCGGGGATGAGGTTGCCGAGGGGGCAGCCGCTGTGGCAGAAGGGGACGCCGCAGTCCATGCACCGCCCGGCCTGCCGCTGGAGCTCGGGGACCGGCTGGTCCTCGTAGACCTCCTTCCAGTCGCGGATGCGCACCGGCACCGGCCGGCGCCGCGGCAGCTCACGCTCGCGCGTCCTGAGAAAGCCCTGGGGGTCAGCCACGGGAGGCCTCCATGATCCGCTCCCACACCTGGGGGCCGTCGGGGTCGAGGCCCTCCGTCGCCGCCTTGGCCCGCACGTCGAGGACGCGCTGGTACATGCGCGGGAGGACCAGGGTGAACGCCGACCGGGCACTGCTCCAGTCGGCCAGGAGTCGCGCGGCCACCGCCGAGTCGGTCCACCGGTGGTGGCGCTCGAGGAGGTCGTGCACCGCATCCTCGTCGGCCGGGCGCAGGGGGCGCAGGTCGACGAGCTCGGGGTTGACCCGCGAGGGGTCGAGGTCGAGGACGTAGGCGACGCCGCCGGACATCCCGGCCGCGACGTTGCGCCCGGTGGGCCCGAGGATGAGCGCCACTCCCCCGGTCATGTACTCGAGACCGTGGTCGCCCACGCCCTCGACGACCGCGGTCGCGCCGGAGTTGCGGACGCAGAACCGCTCGCCCACCCGGCCGCGCAGGAACAGCTCGCCCGAGGTGGCGCCGTAGCCGATGACGTTGCCGGCGATGACGTTGTCCTCGGCGACCAGCGCCGAGCCCGGCGCGGGCCGGACCACGACGCGCCCGCCCGAGAGACCCTTGCCGACGTAGTCGTTGGCGTCGCCGTCGAGCCGGAGGGTGATGCCGGCGGGCAGGAAGGCCCCGAGGCTCTGCCCGGCCGAGCCGGTCAGCGCGATGTCGATGGTGCCGTCCGGCAGCCCGTCGGGGTGCACCTTGGTGACCTCGTGGCCGAGCATCGTGCCCACCGTGCGGTTGACGTTGCGGACGGCGAAGCTCGCGGCCACCGGCTCGCCGTGGTCGATGGCGTCGCGGGCGGCGGCGATGAGCTGGTGGTCGAGCGCCTTCTCGAGCCCGTGGTCCTGGCCGACGCGGTGCCGGACCCCGGAACCGTCGGGGCTGCTGACCTGGGCCAGGATCGGTGCGAGGTCGAGCCCGGAGGCCTTCCAGTGCTCCACGGCCTGTGCGACGTCAAGGTGCTGGATCTGGCCCACGGCCTCCTCGATCGAGCGGAACCCGAGGGCCGCGAGGTGCTCCCGGACCTCCTCGGCGATGTACTCGAAGAACGTCTCGACGAACTCGGGCGCCCCGGAGAACCGCGCGCGCAGCTCGGGGTTCTGGGTGGCGATGCCGACGGGGCAGGTGTCGAGGTGGCAGACGCGCATCAGGATGCAGCCCGACACCACGAGCGGCGCGGTGGCGAACCCGAACTCCTCGGCGCCGAGCAGCGCGGCGATGACGACGTCCCGGCCGGTCTTGAGCTGGCCGTCGACCTGCACCACGATGCGGTCGCGCAGCCCGTTGAGCACCAGCGTCTGCTGGGTCTCGGCCAGCCCGAGCTCCCAGGGGCCGCCCGCGTGCTTGAGGCTGGTCAGCGGGCTGGCCCCGGTGCCACCGTCGTGGCCCGAGATGAGCACGACGTCGGCGTGGGCCTTGCTGACCCCGGCCGCGACCGTGCCGACCCCCATCTCGGAGACCAGCTTGACGTGGATGCGCGCCTGCGGGTTGGCGTTCTTCAGGTCGTGGATGAGCTGGGCGAGGTCCTCGATCGAGTAGATGTCGTGGTGCGGCGGCGGGCTGATCAGCCCCACCCCGGGCGTGGAGTGCCGGGTCCTGGCCACCCACGGGTAGACCTTGGGTCCGGGCAGCTGGCCCCCCTCGCCGGGCTTGGCGCCCTGGGCCATCTTGATCTGGATGTCGTCGCTGTGGGTCAGGTACAGCGAGGTCACGCCGAACCGGCCCGAAGCCACCTGCTTGACGGCCGAGCGGCGCACCGGGTCGACGAGACGCTCGGGGTCCTCCCCGCCCTCGCCGGTGTTGGAGCGCGCCTTGAGCCGGTTCATCGCCACGGCCAGGGTCTCGTGGGCCTCCTGGCTGATCGAGCCGTAGCTCATCGCACCGGTGGAGAAGCGCTGCACGATGGAGGCGACCGGCTCGACCTCGTCGAGCGGCACGGGCGGGCGCGGCTCGGCCCCGCCGAACCGGAAGAGGCCACGCAGCGTCATCAGCCGGCCGGACTGCTCGTCGATGCGCTGGGTGTACTGCTTGAAGACGTCGTAGCGCCGCTGGCGGGTGGCGTGCTGGAGCCGGAAGACGGTCTCGGGGTCGAACAGGTGCGGCTCGCCCTCGCGGCGCCACTGGTACTCGCCGCCCACCACGAGCTTGCGGTGCGCCTGGCGGATGCCGTCGGGCGGGTAGGCCGTCTCGTGCCGCGCGGCGGTCTCGGCGGCCAGCACCCCCAGGCCGATGCCGCCGAGCTGGCTGACGGTGCCGGTGAAGAACTCGTCGACGAGCTCCTGGGAGAGGCCGATGGCCTCGAAGACCTGCGCGCCGCGGTAGGACGCGACGGTCGAGATGCCCATCTTCGACATCACCTTCAGCACCCCCTTGCCGAGGGCCTTGATGAGGTTGGCGACCGCCTTCTCCTCGGTGACCTCGGTGATGTCGCCGCGCCGGACCATGTCCTCGACGCTCTCCATCGCGAGGTAGGGGTTGATGGCGGCGGCGCCGTAGCCGATGAGGAGCGCCACGTGGTGGACCTCGCGCACGTCGCCGGCCTCGACGATGAGCCCGACCTGGGTCCGGGTCTTCTCGCGGATGAGGTGGTGGTGCACGGCCGAGGTGAGCAGCAGCGACGGGATGGGGGCGAGGTCGCGGTCGGAGTCGCGGTCGGAGAGCACGACGAAGCGCACCCCGGCCGCGATGGCCTCGGACACCTCGTCGAAGATCTCGCGCAGCCGCGCGCGCAGCGAGGCCTCGCCGCCGCTGACGTCGTAGGTGCCGCGGACGACGAGGGTCTCGAAGCCCGGCAGGTCGCCGTCGGCGTTGATGTGGACGATCTTGGCCAGCTCGTCGTTGTCGATGACCGGGAACGGCAGCACGACCTGGCGGGCGTGCGCCGCCCCGGCGTCGAGCAGGTTCCCCTCCGGGCCGATGGTGCTGGCGAGCGAGGTCACCAGCTCCTCGCGGATGGCGTCCAGCGGCGGGTTGGTGACCTGGGCGAACAGCTGGGTGAAGTAGTCGAAGACCAGGCGCGGACGCTCGGAGAGCACGGCCAGCGGGGTGTCGGTGCCCATCGAGCCCAGGGCCTCGGCGCCGCTGCGCGCCATCGGCGCCACGATGATCCTCAGCTCCTCCTCGGTGTAGCCGAAGGTGCGCTGGCGTCGGGCGACCGAGGCCGCCGTGTGCACGATGTGCTCGCGCTCGGGCAGGTCACCGAGCTCGATCAGCCCCGCGTGCAGCCACTCCTCGTAGGGGTGCTCGCCCGCGAGACCGGACTTGACCTCGTCGTCGCTGACGATGCGCCCCGCCGCGGTGTCGACCAGGAACATGCGACCGGGCTGGAGGCGCCCGCGGCGCACGACCCGCTCGGGCTCGAGGTCGAGGACGCCCGCCTCGGACGCGAGCACGACCAGGCCGTCGTCGGTGACCCAGTAGCGCCCAGGGCGCAGGCCGTTGCGGTCGAGCACCGCGCCGACCAGGGTGCCGTCGGTGAACGCGACGCAGGCGGGGCCGTCCCAGGGCTCCATGAAGGTGGAGTGGAACTCGTAGAACGCCTTGCGCGCGGGGTCCATCGACTCGTGGTTCTCCCAGGCCTCCGGGATCATCATCAGGACGGCGTGCGGCAGCGAGCGGCCACCGAGGTGGATGAGCTCGAGCACCTCGTCGAAGGAGGCGGAGTCGGAGGCCGCGGGCGTGCAGACCGGCGAGAGCCGCGCCAGGTCACCGCCGAGCACCTCGGAGGAGAGCTGGCTCTCGCGGGCGTGCATCCAGTTGCGGTTGCCCTTGACGGTGTTGATCTCGCCGTTGTGGGCGATGAGCCGGTACGGGTGGGCCAGCGGCCAGCTCGGGAAGGTGTTGGTCGAGAAGCGGGAGTGGACCAGGGCGAGCTCGCTGGCGAAGCGCTCGTCGGACAGGTCGGGGAAGAACGGCTCGAGCTGGCCGGTGGTGAGCATCCCCTTGTAGACGATGGTGCGCGCCGACAGAGACGGGAAGTAGACCGCGGCCTCGCGCTCGGCGCGCTTGCGCAGGGCGAAGGTGACGCGGTCGAGGGCCACCCCCTGGCGGCGGTCGCGGGCGGCGACGAAGAGCTGGCGGAAGTAGGGCATCGTCTCGCGCGCGGCCACACCGACGAGGTCGGGCACGACCGGGACGTCACGCCAGGCGAGGACCTCGAGGCCTTCGGACGTCGCGATCTCCTCGATCCGGGCCTGCGCGACGAGACGCTCGCCCTCGTCGGCGGGCAGGTAGACCATCCCGGCGGCGTAGGACCCGGCCGCGGGCAGCTCGACGTCGAGCACGGCCCGGAAGAAGGCGTCGGGGACCTGGGTCAGGATGCCGGCGCCGTCGCCGACGAGGGGGTCGGCCCCGGTGGCGCCGCGGTGGTCGAGGTTGCGCAGGGCGTCGAGGGCGTGGACGACGATGTCGTGGCCCGCCGTACCCCTCATGGTCGCGACCATGGCGACACCGCACGCGTCGTGCTCCTGCTCGCGACGGTAGAGGCCCACGTCGGCGGGCTGGGCGGAGAAGCTGGCGACGGACACGTCGGATCACCGTCCTCGGGGGTCGTCGGCCCCGAGGGGCCGGCACGGCAAGGTCAGACGCGGACGACGATGGCCACGTCCGGGAATGCTATTCCCCGACGTCCGGCGTCTTGCCATTCGAGCCGCGCTGTCCCACATCCTGGTACTCGGGGTCGGGAGAAACCTCCGCCCGGCGGCGAGCCCGCCGACGGGTGTACCAGATGATCCACACCCCCAGGAGGAACACGATGATGCTGGTCCAGACGTTGAGCCGCTGGCCGAGGATCATCTCCGCCTGGTCGGTGCGCAGCTTCTCGACGACGATCCGGCCCAGGGGGTAGCCCGCGACGTAGCAGCCGAGCAGCTCGCCCGGCGCCAGCCGGCGTCGGTGGTCGAGCAGGAGCAGCACGGCACCGAGGACGACCAGGAAGGCCGACTCGTAGAGGAAGGTGGGCTGGAACACCCCCAGCAGCACCGGGTGG
This sequence comes from Nostocoides sp. Soil756, assembly GCF_001428065.1. Taxonomy (GTDB): domain Bacteria; phylum Actinomycetota; class Actinomycetes; order Actinomycetales; family Dermatophilaceae; genus Phycicoccus. Next base: position 980,397 of record NZ_LMSE01000002.1, on the reverse strand, counting down.
CCGGAGGCGTCGGTGACCGCCCGGCCCGCGCTCTGGTCCCACTCGTGGATCTCGAGGCCCCAGGGCGCGGTCGTGGGGCCCCCGTAGAGCTCGTTGTTGAACCAGTTGCCCCACCGCCCGATGGCCTGGGCGAAGGTGACGCCCGGCGCGGCGGCGTCCGCGAAGGCCAGGAACGAGACGCCGGAGCGCCGGCACCCGATCCAGCCGCCGACCGCCCCGAGGGCCACGGCCCCCCAGATGCCCAGGCCGCCGTTCCAGATCTTCAGGGCGTCGACCAGGTGTCCGCCCTCCCCGAAGTACGGCTCGGGCGTCGTGAACACGTGGTACAGCCGGCCGCCGACGATCCCGAAGATCACCGCGTAGGCCGCGATGTCGAGGACGACCCCCCGCTCGTAGCCCCGGTCGGCGAGACGGCGCCCGGTGAGCCAGACGGCCAGGGCGATGCCGACCAGGATGCACAGGGCGTAGGCACGGATCGTCAGCGGGCCGAGGTGGATGGCCGCCACGGTGGGGCTGGGCAGGTAGGTGAGCACGGTGGTGTCCGGCCTCGCGAGGAGGTCAGCGCCTCACTTCGTCGCGTTCTGGATGGCCTGGGTGAAGAGCTCGGGCGTGCCGACCTGCTGCAGGTCGAGCTCCTTGCCGTTCAGCTTGACGGTCGGGGTGCCGCGCACGCCGTCCTTGAAGCTCTTGGTCTCGACCGAGTTGACGTAGTCGACGTACTTGCCGGCGTCGTAGCACTGCTGCCACGTGGTGAGCGCGGCGCCCGAGATACCCGCGGCCTGGGCGAAGCTCTTCAGCTGGGCGTCGGTGAACCCTTCGCCCTCGCTGGGCTGGTGCGCGTAGGCCTGGTCGTGGAACTCCTGGAACTTGCCGGCGTCGGCGGCGCAGAACGCGGCGTTGGCGGCCTTGGTGGACCAGTCGTTGCGCAGGTTGTCGTCGAGGAAGTTCTTCACGTGGTAGACGACCTTGACCTTGCCCGCCTTGGCCAGGTCCTCGATGGTGCTGCCGAGCTGGTCCTCGAAGGCCTTGCAGGCCGGGCACTGGAAGTCCTCGTAGAGGTCGAGGGTGGGGGCGCCCGGGGCCGGGGTCACGTCGGGGAAGGCCGGGAAGCCGGCGCCGAGCGCGGTGACGCCGGGCGGCAGGGCGTTGCCGCCGCCGGTGATGGCGTTCTTCTGGCTGGCCTGGGTCCAGACGACCCCGGCCACGACCGCGATGATCGCCACGACCAGCACCACGGTGGCGACGACGATCTTGTTCGCACCGCCGCTGCCGCCGGACTTGCGGGCTGCCTGGATCTTCGCCTGCCGGCTGCCGGCGGCAGCCTTGCCCTGCGTCGTCGTGTTCTTGGCCATGGTGCGCGGTGGAGCCTTTCGTGTCAGACGGCGGTCAGTGTCCGAAGAGGACGCGGTCGAGGGCGGCGAGGGTGCGCGGACGCCACCACAGCCACAGCCCCGCCGCCGCGAAGGAGGCGTCGCGGGCGATCTCCTGAGGGTACTTGGTGTCGGCGGCCCCGACCTGGCCGCCGCCGCCGAAGCAGCCGCAGTCGATGGTCAGGCCTCGGGCCCACGCCTGGGAGATGCCGATGACGAACGCCACCATGAGCAGGGTCGAGACGATGGCCACGGGGCGGGTGAAGAGCCCCAGGACGAGCAGGGCGCCGAGGACGATCTCGAGGAACGGCAACGCCAGACCGACGTAGCCCGCGAGCCCCATCGGCATGATCTCGTAGGCCTGCACGGCCCGCTGCGCGGTGAGCGGGCGGCCGACCTTGGCGAAGCCGGCGACGACGAGGACGATGCCGAGGAAGAGCCGGGCCAGCAGCCCCACGACGTCGAGGACCCGCGGTCGGCGGTACCAGGGGATGGTGTCGGCCCGGACCTCGTCGACGCTGGTGCTCATCGCTGACCTTCCCGCACACCCGCGGCGAGCTCCGCGGTCAACGTACGCAACGCCTCGAGCCGGTCGTCGAGTTCCCCGTCGCCCCCGAGCGTGCGGACCAGGGCCGAGCCGACGATGACGCCGTCGGCGTAGGCGGCGATCTCGGCGGCCTGGGCCCGGGTCGAGACGCCCAGCCCGATGCACACCGGGAGGTCGGTCACCTCGCGGACCCGCTCGACGAGGCCGCGAGCATCCGAGTCCACGCTGGTGCGGGCGCCGGTCACGCCCATCGTCGACGCGGCGTAGACGAAGCCGCGGCAGGCCGCGGTGACCTTCGCCAGGCGTTCGGGAGTGCTGCTGGGCGCCACGAGGAAGACCCGGTCGAGGCCGTGCCGGTCGCTGGCGTCGAGCCAGTCCTGCGCCTCGTCCGGGACGAGGTCCGGGGTGATGAGGCCGCAGCCACCGCTGGCCTCCAGCTCGGCGGCGAAGCGCTCGACGCCGCGGTGCAGCACCAGGTTCCAGTACGTCATGACGACCGGGACGGCGCCGGCGTCGCGCACGGCCTCGACCGCGGTCAGGACGTCGTCGACCCGGGTGCCGCCGGCCAGGGCGACCGCCATGGCCTCCTGGTTGACCGGCCCGTCGATGACCGGGTCGCTGTAGGGGACGCCGACCTCGACGACGTCACAGCCGGCCTCGACGAGCACCCGCATGGCGGCGATCGAGCCCTCGACGCTCGGGTAGCCCACGGGCAGGTAACCGATCAGGGCCGCCCGCCCCTCGGCACGACAGCGAGCCAGGACCTCGCCGACCCCGGTGGTCGTCGCGGTCACTGGGTGCCCTCCTCGACCAGCCCGAACCAGGCGGCCGCGGTGTGCATGTCCTTGTCGCCGCGCCCCGAGAGGTTGACGAGCACGAGCCCGTCGGGGCCCAGCTCGCGGCCGAGCTGCATGGCGCCGACCAGGGCGTGGGCCGACTCCAGGGCGGGGATGATGCCCTCGGTGCGGGCCAGCAGCGAGAACGCCTCCATCACCTGGTCGTCGGTGGCGTAGCGGTACTCGGCGCGGCCGGAGTCGCGCAGGTGGGCGTGCTCGGGCCCGACGCTGGGGTAGTCGAGCCCGGCGCTGATCGAGTGCGACTCGACGGTCTGCCCGTCGGGGTCCTGCATCAGGTAGCTCATGGCGCCGTGCAGCACGCCGGGCGTGGCCGAGGACCCCGCGAAGCGGGCCGCGTGCCGACCGGTCTCGACGCCCTCTCCCCCGGCCTCGACGCCGACGAGCCGGACGCCCTCGTCGGTGACGAAGCGGTGGAAGATGCCCATCGCGTTGGAGCCGCCGCCGACGCACGCGACGACGGCGTCGGGCAGGCGCCCGGTGAGCTCGAGCACCTGGGCGCGCGCCTCCTCGCCGATGATCTTGTGGAAGTCGCGCACCATCTCGGGGAACGGGTGCGGCCCGGTGACGGTCCCGATGGCGTAGTGCGTGGTCGAGACGTTGGTGACCCAGTCGCGCAGCGCCTCGTTGATGGCGTCCTTGAGGGTGGCGCTCCCGTGCTCGACGGCCACGACCTCGGCGCCGAGGATCTTCATCCGGGCGACGTTGAGGGCCTGGCGCTCCGTGTCGACCTTCCCCATGTAGATGCGGCACTCGAGACCCATCAGGGCCGCGGCGGTGGCCGTGGCGACGCCGTGCTGGCCGGCGCCGGTCTCGGCGATGATGCGGGTCTTGCCCATCCGCTTGGTGATGAGGGCCTGGGCCAGCACGTTGTTGATCTTGTGCGAGCCGGTGTGGTTGAGGTCCTCGCGCTTGAGCACGATGCGGGCGCCGCCGCAGTGCGCGGCGAACCGCGGGACCTCGGTGATGATGCTGGGCCGCCCGGTGTAGGTGGCGTGCAGGCGGGCGAGCTCGTCCTGGAACTCGGGGTCGACGGCGGCCTTCTGCCGGGCCTCGTCGAGCTGCTCGAGCGCGGGGATGAGGGCCTCGGGCACGTAGCGCCCGCCGAAGGCGCCGAAGCGGCCGGGGCGCTCGACCGCGACCGGGACCAGGTCGTCGGTGCCGGTGGTGTCGGCGCCGGTGGTGTCGGTGCTCACCGGGCACCCCCGGGGGCGCCCGCGGCGACGATGGCCGCGGCCGCGCCGCGGGGGTCGCCGGTGCGCACCAGGGACTCGCCGACCAGCACGGCGTCGGCGCCCTGCGCGGCGTAGGACGCGGCGTCATCCGGACCGCCGACACCCGACTCGGCGACGGTGACCAGACCGGCCGGGACCAGGGGCCGCAGCCGCGAGAAGGTGTCGGGATGGACCTCGAGGGTCTTGAGGTTGCGGGCGTTGATGCCGATGACGCTGGCCCCGGCATCGAGGGCGCGCTGGGTCTCGGCCTCGTCGTGCACCTCGACCAGCGCGGTCATCCCGAGCTCGCGGACCCGGCCCAGCAGAGCGGCCAGGGCGGCGTCGTCGAGGGCCGCCACGATGAGCAGGACGAGGTCGGCGCCGTGGGCCCGGGCCTCCCACACCTGGTAGTCGGTGACGACGAAGTCCTTGCGCAGGACCGGGACACCGACGGCGGCGCGCACGGCGTCGAGGTCGGCCAGGGTGCCGCCGAAGCGCCGCTCCTCGGTGAGGACCGAGATGGCGCTGGCCCCCCCGTCGACGTAGGACGCCGCGAGGGCGGCGGGGTCGACGATGTCGGAGAGCGCGCCCTTGCTGGGGCTGGAGCGCTTGACCTCGGCGATCAGCGACAGGCCCGGCCGGCGCAGCACCGCTTCGGCGTCGAGGGGCGGGGGGGCGGACCGCACGGCCTCCTCGACCGCCGCCTGGGGGAGCAGTCGCTGACGCTCGGCGAGGTCCTCGCGGACCCCGGCGACGATGCCGTCGAGGACGGTGGTCACGGGCGCACGCGTGGTCACCGGATCGAGGGTTCGCGGTCGACGTCGCGCCCCGCGGTGCCGTAGCCCGCCATCGACAGGACCTTGCCGGCGATGGCCCCGACGACGGCCAGCACCGCGCCACCGACGAAGAGCCACGGGTTGGGGAACGCCACCGCGACCGCCATGATCGCCGCCGCGACGATGATGATGATGACCGCCGTCCAGGCGGCCACGCTGTGGCCGTGGTCCTCGTGCTCGTCCATGGTGTCCACCTTAGGTGTCGTGCAAGGGTGGCGGCCGCGGCCGCCGGGTCTCGACCGTCGATTGTGTCAGGTCCGTGGCGCGTCGCCGGTGTGGGGGTCGTCGACGGCCGCCGTGGGGTCCCGCCCGGCCGAGAGGTCGTCCCAGGCGCTGCTGACCCGCTCGCCCCGCGAGCCCGCCACGTGCCCGGCGCCCGACGCGTCGGGGGCCTCGTAGCGCGTCGACGGCCCGGCCCAGCGGCGCCGGCCGACCAGCGCCAACCCGAGGGCCGCGGCGGCGACGAGCAGGCCGAGGACCGACACCCAGGGCCACACCGTGGTCGTGGCCACGGCGTCGACGGTGCCGGTGCGCCCGACCCGCCCCGCGGCCACGGGCCCGAGCGCGGTGGAGGGGTCGGCGACGACCCGGACCACGAGGACCGCGGCCAGCGCGACGCATCCGGCCCACAGCACGAGCCCGACCAGGCGCCCGATGCGGCCGGCCGCGACCACCGCCACGGCGGCCGCACCCACGGCCAGGGCCACGGCCGAGAGCCCGGGTGCGACCTCGGCCCCCGTGGCGACGACGCGGCTGCCCCCGAGGACGGCATCGTCGACGGTGCCCGACAGCCAGGGCCGCAACCCGGCCAGGAGGAGGACGCCGGCGCCGAGGAGCGCGAGCAGCGCGACGGGCCCGCGCCCGGTGAGGCGGCTCACGACACGGTCCGCATCGCACCGGCGGTGGCGACCGCCCGCAGCGCCGCGGTGGCCTTGGCCACGCACTCCTCGTGCTCCCGGGCGGGCACCGAGTCGGCCACGATCCCGGCGCCGGCCTGGACGTGGGCGGTGCCGTCGCGGATGACGGCGGTGCGGATGGCGATCGCCATGTCGAGGTCGCCGTGGAAGTCGAGGTAGCCCACCACGCCGCCGTAGATGCCCCGCCGCGACTGCTCGTAGCGCTCGATGAGGGCCAGGGCGCGCGGCTTGGGCGCCCCCGAGAGGGTGCCGGCGGGGAAGGTCGAGACCAGCACGTCGTAGGCCGAGGTCCCGGGGCGGGTGTCGCCGACGACCGTTGACTCGATGTGCATGACGTGGCTGTAGCGGCGCACGTCCATGAACTCGACGACGTCGACGCTGCCCGGGCGGCACACCCGCTGGAGGTCGTTGCGGCCGAGGTCGACCAGCATCACGTGCTCCGAGCGCTCCTTGGGGTCGGCCAGCAGCTCGACCTCGAGGCGTACGTCGTCCTCGGGGGTCTTCCCCCGAGGACGCGACCCCGCGATGGGATGGGTGATGGCCCGCTCCCCCGTGACCCGTACCAGCGCCTCGGGGCTGCTGCCGACGACGGCGTACGAGGAGCCGTCGGGGTGGGGCAGCCGGAAGAGGTACATGTAGGGGCTGGGGTTGCTCGCCCGCAGCGCCCGGTAGACGTCGACGGGGTCGGCCGGGCACTCGAGCGAGAAGCGCTGCGAGAGGACCACCTGGAAGACCTCCCCGGCCCGGATGTCCTCCTGGGCGCGCTCGACGACCTCGTGGTAGCGGGCCGGGGTGGTGTCGGAGGCGACGTGCCGCATGGCCTCGGCCACCGCGTCGGTGTCGACCACGGCCACCGTGCTGGGGGCGGGAGCCGCGAGGGCGGCCGTCATGGCGTCGAGCCGGGCCACGGCGTCGGCCCAGGCGTCCTCGACCCGCTCGTCGGTGTCGTCGTAGTTGACGGCGTTGGCCACCAGCAGGATGGAGCCGTCGGCGTGGTCCAGCACGGCGAGGTCGGTGGCGAGCATCATCGCGAGCTCGGGCACCCCCAGGGCGTCGGGCAGCTCGGCCGGGACCTTCTCCCAGCGGCGCACGGCGTCGTACGAGATGGCTCCGACCATCCCCCCGGTCAGGGGCGGCAGGCCGGCGATGGGTGGTGTGGCGAGCACGTCCATGGTGGCGCGCAGTGCCTCGGTGGCCAGGCCCTCCGTGGGCACCCCCACGGGTGGGTCGCCGATCCAGTGGGCGACTCCATCCTTCTCGGTCAATGTGGCCCGGCTGGCCGCGCCGACGATCGACCAGCGCGACCACATCCCGCCGTGCTCGGCCGACTCGAGCAGGAAGGTGCCGGGCCGGTCGCCCGCCAGCTTGCGGTAGACCCCGACCGGGGTCTCTCCGTCACCGAGGAGGCGGCGCACCACCGGGATGACCCGGCGGTCGCGCGCGAGCACCCCGAAGGCGTCGAGCCCGGGCCAGGTCTGGCCGTAGGAGAGGTCGGGGCTCTCGGCGGCGCCCGCGCCGCTCACGCCCCGGCTCCGACGACGGCGCCGAGGTCGCCGGCCTCGAAGCAGGTGCGGTCACCGGTGTGGCACGCGGCGCCGACCTGCTCGACGCGCACGAGGAGGGCGTCGCCGTCGCAGTCGAGCGCGACCGAGCGCACGTACTGGGCGTGCCCGGAGGTGTCGCCCTTGCGCCAGTACTCCTGGCGGCTGCGCGACCAGAAGGTGACCCGGCCCTCGGTGAGGGTGCGGCGCAGCGCCTCGTCGTCCATCCAGCCCAGCATGAGGACCTCGCCGGTGTCGTGCTGCTGGACGACCGCGGCGACGAGGCCGGCCGCGTCGCGCCTCAGGCGCGCGGCGACCGCGGGGTCGAGGACGGTGTCGGAGGAGGGCACGCCCTCATTCTGCCGTGGCTCCCGCGCGCCCTGCGTCGTGGCCCGTGGCCGGGGCCGCGCGCAGGCGTCGGTCGAGGGCCACGTAGGCCGCCCCGACCGCGACGACCAGCACCGTGATGCCGACGCAGGCGAGCACGACGGCCCCCCAGCCGCTGCCCGACGGGTCGAGGAACGGGTAGGGGTACCAGCCCGAGAGGCCGCCGACGACCAGGGTGTAGGCCAGCCACACCAGCGGCCAGACCAGCACCACGGGGGCCGAGCGCCACGACGAGCGCGGGCGCGGCCCGACCGCGGCCCAGACCGCGATGGCCAGCACCGGCACCACCAGGTGCAGCAGCTTGTCGGCCACGTAGTTCAGGCCTTCGAGGTGCAGCAGCGGGCGGAGCAGCACGAAGTGCACCAGCCCGGTGACGGTGATGCCGACCAGGGCGGCCAGGCGCACCGGGCGCCACCAGCGGCCGTCCCGCAGCGGGTCGCGCCAGAGCTGCCAGGCGGTGACGGCCACCAGAAGGTTGCTCTGGATGGTGAAGTACGAGACCAGACGGCCCAGCCGGGTGGCCAGCGGGGGCACCGCGGTCTCGGCCAGCACCGACGCTCCCGTCGCCACCAGGACGGTCTGCAGCACCAGCGCGAGCGTCGTCACGAGGGCGACGACGAGGTGCGCAGATCGCGCACGGGAGGTCGTCATCCGCCGGATTCTAGGGGCGGGGGTCAGCGGACCGGCAGACCTTCGACAGCCAGCGCGGCCTTGACCTGGCCGATGGTGAGGTCGCCGAAGTGGAAGACGCTGGCGGCCAGCACGGCGTCGGCCCCGGCCGCGACCGCCGGGGCGAAGTGCGCGACGGTGCCGGCTCCCCCACTGGCGATGACCGGAACCGTGACCTCGGCCCGCACGAGGCGGATCAGCTCGAGGTCGAACCCGTCGCGGGTGCCGTCGGCATCCATCGAGTTCAGCAGGATCTCGCCCGCGCCCAGGGCCTCGGCCCGCGCGCACCACTCGACGGCGTCGAGGCCGGTGCCGGTGCGGCCGCCGTGCGTGGTCACCTCGAAGCCACCCGTGGCCGTGCCGTCGGCGGCGCGGCGCCGGCGGACGTCGGCGGAGAGGACCAAGACCTGGGCTCCGAAGCGGTCGGCGGTCTCGGCGATGAGGGCGGGCCGGGCGATGGCGGCGGTGTTGACGCCCACCTTGTCGGCGCCGGCGCGCAGCAGCCGGTCGACGTCGTCGACGGTGCGCACCCCGCCCCCGACGGTCAGCGGGATGAAGACCTCCTCGGCCGTGCGCGCGACGACGTCGTACATCGTGGCGCGGTCGCCGCTGCTGGCGGTGACGTCGAGGAAGGTGAGCTCGTCGGCGCCCTGCTCGCCGTAGCGCCGGGCCAGCTCGACGGGGTCGCCGGCATCCCGCAGGCCCTGGAAGTTGACCCCCTTGACGACCCGCCCGGCGTCGACGTCGAGGCACGGGATGACACGGACGGCGACCGACACACCGCCAGCCTAACCGCGGTCTAGGGTCATCCCTCGTGGGGTTCCAGGTGACCGGGCCGGCGGACCCGGAGCACGTCGAGGCCGTGGTGGCGGCGCTCGGGCGGGCCCCGGCGCGCAGCGGGAGCGCGGTCGTCGCCGTCGACGGCCCGAGCGGATCGGGCAAGACCACGCTGGCGAACGCCCTGGCGGACGTCCTCGGCTGCCCGGTCGTGCACCTCGACGAGCTCTACCCCGGCTGGGACGGGCTGGCGGCGGTGGTGCCCCTGCTCGTCGACCAGGTGCTGCTGCCGCTCGCGCGCGGCGAGGACGCCCGCTACCGGGCGTGGGACTGGGAGCACGACCGCTGGGGCGACGAGCGCACGGTGCCGGCGGCGCCGGTCGTGGTCGTTGAGGGGTGCGGCGCGAGCGTCGGCCCGGCGGGGAGGCTGGCCGCGGTGCGGGTGTGGGTCGAGGCGTCCCCCGACGAGCGGCGCCGCCGCGGCCTGGCCCGCGACGGGGAGACCTACCGCCCGCACTGGGAGCGGTGGGCTGCCCAGGAGCGGGACCTGTTCGGCGCCGACGGCACCCGCGCCCGCGCCGACCTGGTCCTCGTCACGGACGGCACGCGCTGAGGTGGCCGGACCCGTCCTTCCCGGGTGACAGGATGCCCCGGTGAGCACGACCGAGACCCGGACGCTGCCGCCGTGGACGGTCGTGGTCGGCATCGTCCTGGTGGCGGCGAACCTGCGCACCCTGATGGCGAGCCTGCCGCCGCTGGCCGAGGCGGTCCGCTCCGACCTCGGCCTCTCGAACGCCTGGATGGGGGTGCTGACCACCCTGCCGGTGCTGTGCATGGGTCTGCTGGCGCCGGTGGCCAACCAGGTCGGGCGCCGGCTCGGACCGTCGACCGCCGTGGGCTGCGGCGTCGGGCTGGTGCTCGTCGGGCTGGCGGTCCGGGGCGCGGATGGCGGCGTGGTCTGGGCCCTGTACGCGGGCACCTTCGTGGCCGGTGCGGGCATCGCGCTGGCCGGCACCCTGCTCCCGGGCATCGTCAAGGCGGTGTTCCCGGCGCACCGCGCGGGCTTCGGCACCGGCGTGACGATGATGGCGATGATGGGCTTCGCCGGGGTGGCCTCCGCGACCTCGGTGCCGCTGGCGGGCGTGCTGGGCGGCTGGTCGGGGTCGCTGCTGTCGTGGGTCGTCCTCGCCGGAGTGGCGCTGGTGGCGTGGGTGCCGGTCACGGTGGCCGCGCGGCGGCGACGCGCGGCCTTCCCCGACACCGACACCGGGTCGCACGCGCTGCCCTGGGGCAGCACGACCGCCTGGCTCCTCGCTGGGTACCTCGCGTGCCAGTCGTGGCAGTTCTACTCGTCGCTGGCGTGGCTGGCGCCCTCGTACGAGGCGTCGGGCTGGACCGCTCGCGACGCCGGGCTGCTGATGTCGGTGTTCACCGGTGCGCAGCTGGTGTCGGGGCTCGTGGCGCCCACCCTGCTCGACCGGGTGCGCGACCCGCGCGTGCTGCTGGTGGGTGCCAGCGTCCTGGGCGGTCTCGGCGAGATCGGGGTATGGCTGGCGCCCGACGGCGCGCCGTGGGCGTGGGCCCTGCTGCTCGGGGCCGGCCAGGGGGCGTGCTTCGCCCTCGGCCTGGGGCTGCTGGTGCGCTACTCCACCACGGCCCGCGACAGCGCGCGCCTCACGGCGATGGCGTTCCTGGTCAGCTACACGGTGGCGTCGGCCGGCCCCGCCACGATGGGTGCGGTGCGTGATGCCACCGGCTCCTACCCGGCCCTGTGGGCCGTGCTCGCCGCGATGGCGCTGCCGCAGCTGCTCCTCATCAGCCGGCTACGCCCCGACGCCGTGCGAGTCGGCGCGTCCCCCCACCCCGACCTGACGGGTGCGGGCCGTCAGCGGCCGGCGGCATCCTGACGGTCACGCACCAGGGTGGCGAGGCGCCGGGCCTCGGCCCGGCCGAACTCCGCGTCGACGCGCTGGATGGCCATCACGGCCACGTCGTCGCCATCGCGGAGCTCGAGGGTGACCCAGGGATCCCCGTCGGGAAAGCGCACCTGCGCGACCTCGCCCCAGGCCACGGTGCGGCGTTGGACGAGGTTGTGCACCGCGAGCCCTTCGGGGCCGGGCACCGCGCGGATGACGGAGTAGCGAGCGATGAACGCGCCCACCGCGATCCCGAAGACGACGAGGGCCGCCTGGTCGTACGCGTTCCAGTGCCCCGCCAGGCCCATCCCGACGGCCACGGCGACGCAGACCACCACGAAGGTGACGGCCACGACCTGGGGCACCACTCGCCCGCGCCGGGGGCGGAACGGCGCGTCGGCGGCCGTGCCGGGCCCACCGGGGGCGTCGCTCACAACCGGCACGCGGTGATGTCGGTGACGAGGATGGCGCGGGCACCCAGCTCGTAGAGCTCGTCCATGACGGAGTTGGTGACGGCCCGCGGGACCATGGCCCGCACCGCACACCAGTCGCGGTTCTGCAGCGAGGACACGGTCGGGCTCTCGAGGCCGGGAGTGATGGCGCAGGCGCGGTCGACCAGGTCGGCAGGCACGTCGTAGTCGAGCATCACGTAGTGGCGGGCGGTGACGACACCGAGCAGGCGGCGGCGCAGCACCTCGACGGCGAAAGCGTCGTCGGACCCCTCGCGCCGCACCAGCACCGCCTCGCTGCGCAGGATGGGGTCGCCGAACACCTCGAGACCCTGGCTGCGCAGGGTGGCGCCGGTCTCGACCACGTCGGCGATCACGTCGGCCACCCCGAGGGTGATGGCGGTCTCGACGGCGCCGTCGAGGCGCACCACCTCGGCGCTGACGCCATGGTCGGCCAGGTGCTTCTCGACCAGGCCCTGGTAGCTCGTGGCCACCCGGCACCCGGCGATGTCCTCGATGCGGGTGGCGGTCCCGGGGCGCGCGGCGTAGCGGAAGGTCGAGGCGCCGAACCCGAGCTCCATCACCTCGACCGCGGCCGAGCCCGAGTCGAGCAGCAGGTCGCGGCCGGTGATCCCGCAGTCGACGGTGCCGGAGCCGACGTAGACGGCGATGTCGCGGGGGCGGAGGTAGAAGAGCTCGACGTCACCGGCGTCGTCGCGCACGACGAGCTCCTTGGTGTCACGGCGGGTGCGGTAGCCGGCCTCGCGCAGCATGGCGGCCGCGGGGTCGGACAGCGAGCCCTTGTTGGGGACGGCGATACGCAGCATGTCAGGGGTCCTCGGGGTTCGGGCCGCTCAGAGGTGGCGGTAGACGTCGTCGGGCGTGAGGTCGGAGGCGAGCATCAGCACCTGCAGGTGGTAGAGCAGCTGGCTGACCTCCTCGGCCGTGCGCTCGCGCCCTTCGTGCTCGGCCGCCATCCACACCTCGGCGGCCTCCTCGACGATCTTCTTGCCGATGGCGTGCACCCCGGCGTCGAGCTCACGGACGGTCCCGGACCCCTCGGGGCGGGTGCGCGCCTTCTCGGCGAGCTCGGCGTACAGCGCGTCGAACGTCTTCACGATGGTCAAGGGTACGGCGCCGGGCGGCCGGCCCGGACCGCGGTCAGAAGGGCGGACGGTCGGGCGGTGAGAGCGCCGGTGGCCTCGGCGGCTGGGCAGGGGTGTAGGTGAGGTGGATGCGGGCGGTGGGTCGGTGGTGTTCGAGGCGGCAGCGGGTGCGGGGTCNNNTGTTCGAGGTGGTACTCGAGGGCGCTGTGGGGTCCGTCCGGGAGGACGCGGCGGGGGTGGTGGCTGATGGGGGCGGGGTCGGTGCCGGTGTCGGGTAGGACGAGG
>NZ_LMSE01000002.1:967206-967368 GCF_001428065.1 Nostocoides sp. Soil756 | reverse complement strand
GCAGCCGGGGAAGCGGCAGTGTCCGTCGCGGGCGCGGACCAGTGCGGCCAGGGCCTTCCCGGGGCGGTACGCGGGGGTGGTGAGGAGGCCGGCGAGGTCGAGCAGGGCACCAGTGAGCGGGTCACAGGGCGCGGGACCCACGCGGGGTTTCCCCCGCGGCCG
>NZ_LMSE01000002.1:966292-967190 GCF_001428065.1 Nostocoides sp. Soil756 | reverse complement strand
GACCCAGGCGCGGGAGACCAGCGTCGGTTCGCCGGGGCGGAGCCCGGTGACCTCGACCAGGTCACCCGGTGCTGCCTTGCTCACCTCGGCCTCACTCGCAGGTGAATCCGCCGCAGGAACATCGGCGTCGAGCAGCGCAGTCGCGATGGCATCAGTCGCGGGCGGACCTGCCGTGGGGTCAGTGGTCGTGGACGCCGGAGCGGCTGGAGCATCGGTGGCGAGGGCGGCCGCGCGTTCGGCGGTCGCCCGGCCGGCGGCCGCGGGCGCACCAGCTGTGGAGGCATCGGTCCCGGGCGGACCTGCCGGGGGCGCAGTGGTTGTGGGCGCAGCCGGCGTGGGGTCAGTAGTTGCGGAGGTAGTGGTCGCGGGGGTGACAGACGTTGGGCCATCGGTCTGGGCCGCGGCGGCCGCGGGAGCACCGCCCGCGGGGGCATCAGCGCCGGGGGCGGCAGCCGTCGGCGTCGCGGTCGCGTTCGCGCCGGTGGCTGCGGTGTCGCCCGCGGTCGTGCCGACGGCGGAAGCGGTGGTGGCCGTCGTGGTGGCTGCGGTGGTGTCGGCGGCGGTGGTGTAGATGACCTGGACGTCGATGGTGGCGTTGCTGGCGACGAGGTCGGTCAGGGCTTTGGCGCGGGCCCGGTCGATGCGCTCGCAGACTCCGTCGGTGAGGTACTGCTGGGCGAGGGCGTCGATCGCGGCCCAGGCTTGGGCGGCTTCTTCGGAGGGGAACGTGCCGTGCCAGGTGTCGACCCCGGGTTCACCGACCCACCGTTCGAGACGGCACTCGGACCGGGCCCGCACCGCCCGCTGGCGGAGCAGGTCCGGGGAGATGCGGGCGAGCATCCGCCGGACCCGGCGGCGCAGCTTGGGCCCGTCCTCCATGGGGAGGAACTCCTCGAGG
>NZ_LMSE01000002.1:840401-966285 GCF_001428065.1 Nostocoides sp. Soil756 | reverse complement strand
CGGCGACCTCGGCCGGTGCCTCCTCCAGCTCGGTGGCGACCACCGAGGCCCGGTAGGCGTCCAACCGCCCGGCACCCATCGCGGTGTGCAACCCCCCGAGGCCGGTCTCGGTGGGGGTGCCTTCGGGCCCGTCGGCGGCCATCCGGACCGCGGCCCGCACCCGTCGTTCGGCGTGGACCGCGGTCACGGTCAGCACCCCGGAGACGATCGCGGGGGCGTCCAACGCCACGTGTCCGAGGGCCCGGTGGGTGTCGATGACCTCCCCGTCGTCCAACACCTGCGGCTCGATCGCCGCCAGCCGCACGATCGCCGCGTCCTGGGCCGCGGTGGCGGTGTCGATCACGGCCTGCAGCTCGCCCAGGGCCTGGGCCCATTCCTCCTGCGAGCCGCGCATGTCGCTGGGGGTCAGGACCTCCGACAGCGCGGACCGCGCGACGCGCGCGGCTGCGACGACGTCGCCCGGACTGGTCGTCACTGTCATCGGAAACCCCCTCCCCGTTGCCAACCATGATACCCGGCGGGGGTGACACGAACAAGCGTTCGAGGGCACCAATTCAAAATTGTGGCAACCTTTTTCCCGCCATAGGTGGGACTGGAGGTGCCAGTGTGACGACCAGGCGAGAAGGCGCCGGCCCGCGTACACAGGAGCACGGCGCAGCTCACATCAAAGCCGCCGGTGAAGGCGCGATGCACCCGGTCCCGGACCAGCCCTCACCAACGGACGGTGACGGCCCCTGCCAACGGGAAGCCCACTGAGCTCGACATCAAGGACGCCTGTGAAGGCACGACGAACCACCACTGGCCAGTGGGCAAGGGGGGACGGCCCGTGCTTACGCACGTCCTCGGTGCTCGCATCCAGGCCGCCTGTGAAGGCGCGACGAACCCGACCGAGGTCATCCGCCACCTGCGGCCGGTGACGGCCCCTGCCAAAGGGCCGCCGAGCTCGCATCAAGGCCGGCTGTGAAGACGCGACGAACCCACCACCCGGCTGTCGACCACAGACCAGCCATCGCCAGCGGACGGGCCGGTCGCTCCTCGCCGAGTGCCGCACCGCCAGGACACCCGTGACCTGAGACGACGCGAACGGGCGGGCCGGCCTCGCCGACCCGCCCGTTCGCGCTGCGCCCCCGGTGCGCTGAACCCCCTCAGACGGAGGCCGGTTCGACGCGGCGTCCGCCCCGCTCGATGTCGGACTCACGGGTGAGCTTGACCCACTGGACGAACCCGTAGATCACGAACATCCCGTAGAAGATGTACATCACCGAGGTCGGCACGTAGCCGGTCGCGAAGCCCAGCGGCACCCCGACCAGGTCGACACCGATCCACGCCAGCCAGAACTCGTTCCAGCCCCGGGCCATCGAGTACGTGGCGACGATGGAGCCGACGAAGATCCAGGCGTCACACCAGTAGAACCACCACTGCGGCGTGTAGTACGGGTTCGGCGAGAGGTTCCACAGGGCCACGAACAGCTGGTGCACCACGACGGTGCCCAGGAGCCAGCCGGCACCGACGACCAGACGCTCGCGGCTCGTCATCCAGCGCGGGATGACGGCCGGGGCGCCGGTGCCACCCGAGGCCTTGCGGTGCTGGGACCAGCGGACCCAGCCGTAGATGCTGACGATGATGAAGAAGACCTGCCGCCCGGACTGGCCGAACAAGGGGATGCGCTGGTCGGCGCCGAACGCAGCGCCGATGTAGACGAAGAACAGCATGACGTTGGCGACGATGCCCACCGGCCAGGCCCACACGGCGCGCTTCATGCCGTACCAGGCCGAGGCGACCCCGATGAGGACGCCGAGCAGCTCGAGCCAGTGCAGCGTGTACGGCCCGATGCCGATGCCGGCGTCGATCGCCTGCTGGAAGAGGTTCTGCGACGGGTCGGTCGCGGTGACGAGCGTGTTCATGGGGGCGAGGTGCTCCGTTCTGCGGGATGGGTGGTGATGCTGGGGCGGGGTGGGGGGTGATGCTGGGGCGGGGTGGGTGGTGTGCTGTGAGGGTGGGCTGTCGTGGTCGGGAGGTGATGACGCTCCGACCGACGGCGGCCGGCCGCGCCGGGGTGTACGGCTAGCCGGTGGGTGGCGGGGCGAGGTCGCGCAGCGTGACGGCGGTGGCCACGGCGGCGGTGGCCGCCTCGTGCCCCTTGTCCTCGTGGCTGCCCGGCAGGCCGGCCCGGTCGAGCGCCTGCTCGGCCGTGTCGCAGGTGAGCACGCCGAAGCCGACCGGCACGCCGGTGCCGACGGCGACCTGGGTCAGGCCGGCGGTGACGCCCTGGCAGACGTACTCGAAGTGCGGGGTGCCGCCACGGACGACGACGCCGAGCGCGACGAGCGCGTCGTGGTGGGGAGCCAGCCGCGCGCACGCCACGCTGAGCTCGACGGTGCCCGGCACCCGGACCACCGTGGGTGACGTGATGCCCGCGTCCTCGAGACCGCGCAGCGCCCCGGCCACGAGGCCGTCCATCACCTCCTGGTGCCACGATGCGGCGACGACCGCGACGCGTAGGCCGCGCCCGTCGACGCTGACGGCGGGGGCTCCTTCTCCGCTCATCCGCGAGCTCCTCCTTCGGTGGGTGGTGAGGTGGGCGAGGTCCGGCCGGCACCGGCTCGTAGCGGGCGACTCACGCCGTCGTCCCGCTGTCGGTGCTGTCGACGACGAGGTCGTGGCCGAGCCGGTCGCGCTTGGTGCGCAGGTAGGTGCGGTTGTCGGGGCCCGGGGCGATGCGCAGCCGCTCGAGCGCCGTGACCTCGATGCCGTACCCGCGCAGGGCCGCGACCTTGGCGGGGTTGTTGGTCAGCAGCCGCACCGACTCGACCCCGAGGTCAACGAGTACGGCTGCGCCGGAGGCGTACTCGCGCGCGTCAACGGGCAGCCCCAGCTCGAGCTGCGCGTCGACGGTGTCGAGCCCCTGGTCCTGCAGCTCGTACGCGCGCAGCTTGGCACCGAGACCCACCCCACGCCCCTCGTGGCCGCGCAGGTACACGACGACGCCGCCCTCGGCAGCCACCCGCTCGAGGGACCGCTCGAGCTGCGGCCCGCAGTCGCAGCGCTGCGAGCCCAGGACGTCGCCGGTCAGGCACTCCGAGTGCACCCGGACCAGCGGCGCGGCGCCCGGGACACCCCGGGGGCTCACGAGCGCGAGGTGCTCGACCCCGGTGACGACGTCGCGGTACGCCACGGTGCGGAAGGTGCCGTGCCGCGTGGGCAGCACGGTGTCGGCGACGCGCTCGACCCGGTCGTGGCGCTGACGCCAGGCGACGAGGTCGGCGATGGTCAGCACGGGCAGGTCGTGCTCGATGCCGAGCGCGAGGACCTCGGGGGTCCGCAGCATCGTGCCGTCGTCGGCCACCAGCTCGCCGATGGCGCCCACGGGCGCCAGGCCCGCCAGCCGGCACAGGTCGACGGCCGCCTCGGTGTGGCCGGCGCGGGTGAGCACACCGCCGTCGCGCGCCCGCAGCGGCACGACGTGCCCGGGGCGCACGAGGTCGTCGGACCCGGTCGCCGGGTCGGCCAGGGTGCGGATGGTGTGGGCGCGGTCGGCGGCCGAGATGCCCGTGGTGACCCCGGCGGCCGCGTCGACCGTCACCGTGTACGCCGTCCGGCGCGGGTCGCGGTTGTCGAGCACCATCAGCGGCAGCGCCAGCCGGTCGGCGACCTCGGCCGTGACCGGCGCGCAGAGGTAGCCGGAGGTGTGCCGGACGGTCCACGCCAGCCACGCGTCGGTGAGCGTCTGCGCGGCCAGCACGACGTCGCCCTCGTTCTCGCGGTCCTCGTCGTCGAGGACGAGCACCGGCCGCCCGGAGCGCAAGGCGTCGAGCGCCTGCTCGACGGTGGCGAGGCTCATGACGTGGCGTCCGTCGCGAAGCGGGCGGCCAGCAGCCGCTCGACGTACTTCGCGAGCACGTCCACCTCGAGGTTGACCGGGTCGCCGACGGCCTTGGTGCCGAGCGTCGTGAGCGCGAGCGTGGTCGGGATGAGCGACACGGTGAACGAGGACTCCCCCGCGTCGACCACGGTGAGGCTGACCCCGTCGACGGTGATGGACCCCTTCTCGACGACGTAGGGCGCGAGCTCGGGCGGCAGCGAGACCTCGACGACCTCCCACTGCTCCCCGGGGGTCCGCGCGATGACGGTGCCGGTGCCGTCGACGTGGCCCTGGACGACGTGCCCGCCGAACCGGCCGGACGCGGCCATGGCGCGTTCGAGGTTCACCGGGGCTCCGGGCACGAGCGCGCCGAGGCTCGAGCGGGCGAGGGTCTCGGCCATCACGTCGACCGAGAACTCCCCGTCGCCGTGCGTGACGACGGTGAGACAGACCCCGTTGACCGCGATCGAGGCGCCGTGCGCGGCGTCACTCGTCACGAGCGGTCCGCGGATGGTCAGCCGCGCGGAGTCGGTGGCGCTCTCGAGCGCGACGACGGTCCCGAGCTCCTCGACGATGCCGGTGAACATGGCGGTCAACTCCTTGCCAGGGGTCGGGTGGTGATCCGGACGTCGGCCCCGATGACGGTGACGTCGGTGGGGCGGAGGCGGACGGCATCGGCGATGGTGGTGACGCCGAGGTCGGCGGTGACCGCCGGGCCGGCGCCGAGGAGGGCGGGGGCGAGGTAGGTGACGAGCTCGTCGACCATCCCGGCCCTGAGGAACGCAGCGGTCAGGGTGGGGCCGCCCTCGAGCAGCACCCGGTGGACGCCGCGCGCGTGCAGGGCCGCCAGGACCTCGGCCGGGTCGTGGGTGGCGAGCGCCAGGGTCTCGGCCGCACCGTCACGCATCCGGGCGCCGGCCGGGAGGGGGCGGCGGCCGACCACGACGCGCAGCGGCTGACGCCCGGCCTCGGTGCCGTCCGCGTCCCGCACGGTGAGCTGCGGGTCGTCGGCCAGGGCGGTGCCGGTGCCGACCACCACGGCGCCGCAGCGGGCGCGCAGCGCGTGCACGTCCTCGCGGGCAGCCTCGCCGGTGATCCAGCGGCTCGTGCCGTCGGCGGCGGCGACGCGTCCGTCGAGGGTCGAGGCGGTCTTGGCGACGACCCACGGGCGGCCGGTGCGACGGGCGTGCAGCCAGGAGGCGTTGAGCTCCTCGGCCTGCTCGGCGAGCGGCCCGCGCTCGACGGCGACCCCGGCCGCGGCCAGGGTGGCCTCTCCCCCGGCGGCGGCCGGGTCGGGGTCGGGCACGGCGAACACGACCCGGGCGACGCCGGCCTCGACCAGCGCGCGGGTGCAGGGGCCGGTGCGGCCGGTGTGGTCGCACGGCTCGAGGGTGACGTGCACGGTTCCGCCACGGGCCCGGTCACCGGCCTGCGCGAGGGCGTCGACCTCGGCGTGCGCGGTGCCGGCGCCGCGGTGGTGGCCGACCCCGACGACGACGCCCGCGGCGTCGGTGACGACGCAGCCCACCCGGGGGTTGGGGTCGGCCTCGGGGCCGAGGCGGGCGGCATCGAGCGCCCGCTGCATCAGCGCGGTGCTCTCGTCCATCTCTCGCCCTCGTGCCTCGAACCGGTCTGCGGTCGGGCTCCGGGCGGATGGTCGACGACGGCGGCGGCGCACGGGTGCACGCCGACCACCACGACCACCGACGGGACCCAGGGGTCCCATCGGCACGTGCGCCTACCATCCGGACTTTCACCGTCGGTCCTGGAGTTCCACCAGGTCAACCGGCCGCTGGCTGCGGTCGGGTCGCGGACTGTCACCGCCGGCTCGGAGTTACACCGACCCCGGAGCACGTGTGCCCAGTATGCACCCGCGGGGCTGGGCGAGGGGCTCAGCCCTCGACCACCAGGCCCATGGCCCGCAGGATGCCGGCGGCCGCACCGGCGTCGATGCGCATCCCGCGCACCCGGTTCTCCGCCGGGTCGATGGAGTAGGCCTGCGCCCCGAGCAGGCTGGCCTCGCGCAGGTCGGTGCCGGCGACGGTGGCCCCGCCGAGGTCGCATCCACCGAGGTCGGCGCGGCGCAGGTCGGCCCCGGCGAGGTCGACCTCGCGCAGCGAGCAGTCGGCGAAGCGGGCACCCACCGCGGCCACGTCGCGGAACGAGCCGAGGTCGAGGCGGCAACGCTCGAAGTCCCACGGCCGGGTCGACAGCGGCGCGACCGCCGCCCGGGACCACACGACCCCGAGCGCCTTGCAGTCGACGAACCGGCAGTCGGTGAAGCGCGTGCCGGTGAGATCGACCATCGACAGGTTGCACCCCGTGAGGGTGCAGTCGGTGAGGATGCAGTCGCGCAGCACCGCCTTCTCGAGGACGCACCCGTCGAGCCGGCACCCCTCGAGCTCGACACCCTCGAGGACCTCCCCCGGGGCGAGCCCCTCGGTGAGGTCGAGGTCGGCCGCGTAGCCCCCGCTGCCGGCGAGGCGCTCGACCAGCGAGGCCACGGTCAGTGTCGGTGCCGCAGGGCCAGGGCCCGCAGGTCGGCGATGGCGCCCGGGACCGAGTCCTTGCCGTAGACGGCCGACCCGGCGACGAACACGTCGGCGCCCGCCTCGGCACACTGCTCGATGGTGTCGGCGGCGACCCCGCCGTCGACCTGCACCCAGATCTCGCCGCCGTGCCGGCGGACCGCCTCGCGGACCTGGCGCACCTTGGGCATCTGGTCGGCCATGAACGACTGGCCGCCGAAGCCGGGCTCGACCGTCATGACCAGGACCATGTCGACCTCGGGCAGCAGCTCCTCGTAAGGCGCGAAGTCGGTGCCGGGCTTGACGGCGAAGGCCGCCCGTGCCCCGGCCGCCCGGATGGCGCGGGCGGTGGCCACGGGGTCGGCGGCGGCCTCGACGTGGAAGGTGACCGACCCCGCGCCGGCCTCGGCGTAGCCGGGCGCCCAGCGGTCGGGGTCGTCGATCATCAGGTGGCAGTCGAGCGGGACGGGCGAGACCTTCAGCAGCGCCTCGACCACCGCCAGCCCCAGGGTCAGGTTGGGCACGAAGTGGTTGTCCATGACGTCGACGTGGGCCCAGTCGGCCGTGGCGATGGCCTCGAGCTCGGACTGGAGGTTCGCGAAGTCGGAGGCCAGGATCGAGGGCGAGATCTGCACGGGCGCCACCCTAGCGAGAGGCCGGCGTGGTCAGGACGGACGCTTGCGCAGCAGGGCCAGGAACATCGCGTCGGTGCCGTGGACGTGCGGCCAGAGCTGCACCGTGGGGCCGTCGCCGAGGTCGGGCAGCGGCTCCCCCGCGGCGTCGCGCAGGACGGGGCGCGCGTCGACGAGCTCGACGTCGTCGCGCTTCTTCAGTACGTCCGAGACGACGAAGCGGGTCTCGGCCACGTGCGGGCTGCAGGTGGCGTAGGCGACCACCCCGCCGGGGGCGACGGCGTCGAGGGCGGAGGCGAGCAGGGAGCGCTGCAGCGGGCCGAGGGTCGCCAGGTCGGCCGGCCGGCGGCGCCAGCGGGCCTCGGGGCGGCGGCGCAGCGCGCCCAGCCCGGTGCAGGGCGCGTCGACCAGCACCCGCCCGTAGCGGCCCGGCTCGTCGTCGCCGACCTCACGGCCGTCGGCGGTGCGGACCTCGACGACGTGGCCGGCCGCCTCGGCGCGGGCGGTGAGGCGGGCCAGGGTCGAACGCACGAGGTCGGCCCGGTGCGGGGTGACCTCGACCGCGGTCAGGTCGGCCCCGGCCTCGAGCGCCAGGGCGGCGAGGACGCCCGCCTTGCCGCCGGGCCCGGCGCACAGGTCGAGCCAGCGGGCGGGGACGTTGGGCCCGACCTCGGCCGCCGCGAGCGCGAGCGCCAGGTGCTGAGAGCCCTCGTCCTGCACGGCGGCGCGGCCGTCGCGCACGGCGGCGATGCGCCCGGGGTCGCCGCTGCGCAGCCGCACCCCGATGGCCGAGGCCGGGCTGGGCTCGGCGTCGGCGTCCGCGGCGAGCTCGTCGACCCCGACCAGCCCGGGGCGCGCCACGAGGTGCACCTGCGGCGGGACGTTGTCGGCGGCCAGCAGGGCCGACAGCTCGGCGTCGACGGTGTCGGCGGTCGCGCGGCCGTGGCCGAGCAGGGCGGCCCGCAGGGCGGTGACGACCCACTCGGGGTGCGAGTGCCGCACGGCCAGCGCGGGCACTCCCCCGCCGGCGGGCGTCACCGCCTCGGTCCACTCCTCCAGCGAGCGCTCGCCGGTGCGGCGCAGGACGGCGTTGACCAGCCCCGACGCCCCCTGCCCGACGACGGTGCGGGCGAGGCCCACGGTCTGGTCGGCGGCGGCGTGGGCCGGCACCCGCATCCCGAGCAGCTGGTGCACGCCGAGCCGCAGCACGTCGAGGATCTCGGGGTCGATGCGCTCGACGGGGCGGTCGGCGGCGACGGCGATGACGGCGTCGTAGAGCCCCTGCCAGCGGATGGTGCCGAACGCCAGCTCGGTGGCGAAGGCGGCGTCGCGGGGGTCGAGGCGCCGGGCGCGGATGACCTGCGGCATCTCGAGGTTGGCGTACGCCCCGTCGGCGACGGCGCGCAGCAGCTGGTAGGCGGCGAAGCGGGTCGGCTCGGCGCGGCGGGTGCGCTGCGCCGGGGTGGTGACGGAGCGGCGGCGGGGGCCGCTGCCGGTGGGTCGGTCGGGGCGGTCGGGCACCCGCCGAGGCTAACGGCCCGCGGCGCGCCCGTCCCACCCGCCTCGGCTTTTCGGGGTCACCCCGAAAAGTCCGCGAGACCCCGGCTCGGAACCGGGGTCTCGCTGACGAACCGGGGTCTCGCGGCGTCCGCCGTCCGCCCGGCCCAGCGCGGACCCGGCGTTCCGGACGCCCGCTGTCCGGATCGACCCCTACCCTGACGCGCATGAGCGACCACCGCGACCTCGACCTGTCCGGATCCTCCGCCGAGCGCGTGCTGCTGCGCGGCGTCACCGCCCACGAGGTCGACCTCACCGACGCCCGGGCCCGCGACGTCCGGCTCGTCGGCGCCAGCGCCACGTCGGTCAACCTCACCGGCCTGCGGCTGCGCGACGTGCTGCTGGCCGACGTCGTCATCCGCGGCTCGTGGCTGCAGGGGGTCGAGATCAGCGGCGAGGTCGAGGGCCTGACCGTCAACGGCATCGACGTCGGCCCCCTCGTCGAGGCCGAGCTCGACCGCCGGTACCCCGACCACGCCGCCATGCGGCCCACGGATGCCGCGGGCTTCCGGCACGCCTGGGACGTGGTCGAGGAGCTGTGGGCCGGCACCGTCGAGCGGGCCCGCCGCCTCGACCCGGCCCTGCTGCACGAGAGCGTCGACGACGAGTGGTCCTTCGTCCAGACCCTGCGCCACCTGTCGTCGGCGACCGAGTGCTGGCTGCTGCGGGCGATCCTCGGCGACCCCGCCCCCTGGCACCCCCTGTCGCTGCCGTGGGCCGAAGCGCCCCCGATGGAGGGCGTGCCCAACGACCCCGACGCCCGCCCCGACCTCGACACCGCCCTCGCCCTGCGCCACGACCGGATGGCGTCGGTGCGCCGCTTCCTCGACGGGCTCACCGACGAGCGCCTCGCCGAGGACACCGTGCCGGTCGAGGGCCCCGGGTGGCCGGAGTCGGTCTCGTTCCCGGTGCGCGAGTGCCTCCTGACCATCCTCAACGAGGAGTGGTGGCACCGCCGCTACGCCGAGCGCGACCTGGCGGTGCTCGAGAGCCGCTGACCGGCCGACAACCTCGGGTGCCGCCGGTGCCGCCGATGTGCTGTGATGCCGTCATGGCACCGGACGACATCAGCGAGTGGCGGCGCGCGCACGACCGCGTCTGCGCCCTCGTCCTCGACGCCGGCGACGACGCGATGGCGGTCACCGTGCCGGCCACCCCGGCGTGGAGCGCCCGCGACCTGCTCTCGCACATGGTCGGTCTGGGCGCCGACGTGCTGGCCGGCGACGAGCCCGACGACCACCACGCCGCCTGGACCCAGGCGCAGGTCGAGGCGCGCCGCGGGCGCCCGGCGAGCGCCCTGGTGCGCGAGTGGCGCTCGCTGGCCCCCGACCTCGTCGACTGGATGCGCCTCAACGGCACCCGCCCGCTCGGCGACGTCGTCATCCACGAGCACGACCTCCGGGGGGCGCTGGGGGTGCCGGGCGCCCGCGACGTCCCCGGGCTCGATGCCGTGCGCGAGCGGATGCTGGGCCGCTGGCGGGCCGCCGTCGCCGACCTCCCCCCGATCCTCCTCGATGCCGGCGATCGTCGCTGGGTGTCGCACGGCGCGGACGACGACGCCGCGACCGTGCTGCGCGCCCCCGCGTTCGACCTCTTCCGGGCGCTCACCGCCCGCCGCACCGAGGACCAACTGCGCGGCTGGGTCGTCCGCGGCGACGTCGAGCCCTACCTGGCGGGGTTCGCCGGTCTGGGCCCGCTCCCCACGGAACCCCTGCCCGGCGAGTGACGGGCCGCGCTCACCCCAGGGTCTCGCCCTCGGCCACGCGCACACCACGGGCCCAGTCGGCCGCCGGCATCGCCTTCTTGCCCGCTGGCCGCACCTGTCCCAGGACGACCGGGCCGGACGCGGTGCCGACCAGGACTGCCCGCTTGGTGGCGTGGAGACCGCCAGGTGCGAGCGCGGGCAGATCGGCCGGGAGGCCGGCGGCGGGCGCGAACGGCCCGATGCCGAGCCGTTCCCCGCGGAAGGTGCTCCAGGCGCCGGGGTTGGGGGTGCAGCCCCGCACCTGCCGGTCGACGACGTGCGCCGGCAGGGCCCAGCGGACCGCGGCCTCGTCGGTCGTCAGCTTGGGCGCATGGCTGACGCCGTCGGCCGGCTGGGGCACCGCGACCAGGGACCCGTCGTCCAGCCCGTCCATGGTGGCCACCAGGAGCCCCGCCCCCGTCTCGGCCAGGCGGCCCAGCAGGGTCCCGGCAGTGTCGTCGGGGCGGACGGTCTCGGTGACGGCTCCGAGGACCGGGCCGGTGTCGAGGCCCTCGTCGATGACGAAGGTGCTGGCTCCGGTGACCTCGTCGCCGGCCATCAGGGCGCGTTGTACGGGGGCGGCGCCGCGCCACGCCGGCAGCAGCGAGAAGTGCAGGTTGACCCAGCCGTGGGCGGGCACGTCGAGGGCGACCCGGGGCAGCAGCGCCCCGTACGCGACGACCGGGCAGCAGTCCGGGGCGATGACCCGCAGGCGGTCGAGGAAGTCGGGGTCGCGTGGGCGGTCGGGGGTCAGCACCTCGAGCCCGTGCTCGAGCGCCACCTGCTTGACGGGCGAGGCCACCAGCGTGCGACCGCGGCCGGCGCGGGCGTCCGGCCGCGTGACGACGGCGGCGACCTCGTGGCGCGAGGCGAGCAGGGCCCGCAGCGACGGGACCGCGGTGTCGGGGGTTCCGGCCAGGACGAGTCGCACCCGGCGAGTCTAGGTGGGACCCGGGCGGGCCCACTCAGGACGCCGGGTCGCGGGGGTCGACGCGCACCGTGACGGGGTCGGGCTCCTTGCGGGCCGAGGCCCGGGCCTTCAGGGCCGCGAGCTCGCGCGCCAGCACGGGCCCGTCGTCGACGGAAGCCGTGAGGAGGGCCCGCCAGCGGTCGGCGCCCTGGGGCAGGGGCCCGAGCACGGTGGCAGGCACCAGCGGCTCGAGCTCGGCCAGGGCCGCCGTCACGCTCGCCCGCGAGCCGGTGAGCGCGGCCAGCCGCGCGGTGGGGGGCAGCGACAGCTCGCGCCGCTCGTCGAGCTCACGGCCGGCGAACCAGGCCGGGTCCCAGCGCACCAGCGCCTCGACGGCCGGCACCGACACGTGGGTCGGGGCCCCGGCCAGCACGACCCGCCCCCCCTCGGAGGCCGGGCGCACCAGGGCGACCGCGGCATTCCAGCGGCGCAGTGCCTCCTCCCCCGCGTCGAGGGTGGGGCGGTCGAGCAGGGCCCACGCGTCGAGGAGCAGGGCGGCGGCGTACCCGCCCTCGGCCACCGGCTCGGCGCCCGGCGTCGAGACGACCAGACGCGAGCCCCCGGCCACGGTGTCGAGCACGGTCCCGGCCCCCGAGCGCTCGACCGGCACCCCGGGGAAGGCCCGGCCCAGCTCCTCGGCGGTGCGCCGCGCCCCCACCACCGACGAGCGCAGCCGCGTCCCCGAGCAGGCGGGGCACGAGAAGGCCGTCTCGACCCGACCGCACCAGCGGCACGCCGGTGGCCCGGCGGGGCCGGGCAGCCCCAGCGGCCCGGCGCACACGACGCACCGGGCGGGCCGACGGCAGTCCTGGCACGAGAGCGAAGGCAGGTAGCCCCGGCGCGGCACCTGCACCAGCACCGGCCCGGACGCCAGGGCCTCCTTGGCCACCCGCCAGCCCACGCTCGGCAGGTGCGCGGCGGCCGCGGCCGGGTCACGCTCGACGTCGGTGCCCTCGCCGGCCACCCGCACCGCGGCGACGGCCGCGCGCACGGCCGGCCGTGGAGCGTCGACCGCCGTCAGCACGTCGCGGGCGACCAGGTCGGCCACGGCCACCGAGCGCGTGAAACCCGCGGTGAGCACGGCCGCGCCCTCCTGCTCGGCCCGGGCCAGCAGCACCTCCCGCACGTGCGGGTAGGGCGCCCGCGGCTCCTCGAGCAGGTCGTCGCCGTCGTCCCACCAGACGACCAGGCCGAGAGCGTGCACCGGCGCGAAGGCGGCCGCCCGGGTGCCGACGACCACGGGCACGTGGCCGCGCAGGGCCTTGAGGTAGGCGGTGTAGCGGGCCTGGGGCCCCTGGTCGGCGGTGAGGCGGGTGTGCCGCCCGGGGCCGAGCACGGCGAGCAGGGCTCCCTCGACCCGCCGCACGTCGCGGTGGTCGGGCACGACCACGACGACGCCGCGCCCGGCCTCGACGGCGGCCCGGGTCGCCTCCGCCACGAGGGCGGGCCAGGCGCCCTCCGGCGCGACGGTGGGCAGCGCCAGGACCGAGGCCCGCGGCGCGCCGCCGTCGCGCAGGTGGGCCAGGAAGGCCGGCCCGGCGGGGTACCGGACCCAGGCGCGGGGCTCGTGCGCGGGCAGGGCCGCGGGCTCGGGCGGCTCGGCGGCCAGCGCCTGCTCGGCCCGGGCGTGCCGTGGGGGCACCGCGAGCCGCAGGACGTCGCCGAGGGTGCCGGCGTAGCGGGCCGCCACGCTCCGGGCGGCCCGCAGCACCTCGGGCGTGAGCACCGGCTCGGGCGACACCACCCGGCGCAAAGGCGACAGCCGGCCCGGGTGCTGGGCGGCGTCGCGACGCTCGAGCACCCAGCCGTCGAGGTCCTGCCCGGCGAAACGAACCTTGACCCGGACCCCGGCTTCGGCCGCGGCCGCGCAGGACTCGGGCACGGAGTACTCGAACGGGCGGTCGAGGTGGGCCAGCCCGCTGTCGACCTGCACCAGCACCACCGGGCGGTCGGTGGTGGTGGGATCGGCGCCGACGGCGCGACGGCGCGGTGAGGACCCGGGGACGCCGAGGGCGAGCTGCTCGCCCTCGCCCACGCTCCCCGTCACGGCCCCGAACCTAGCGGAGCCCGCCGACGCCCAAAGGCCGGCGGGCTCCACCTGTGGACGACGGGCCGGTCAGCCGGCCACCGCGCGCTGGAGGGCCTCGACGCGGTCGGTGCGCTCCCAGGTGAAGGCGTTGTCGACGCCCGCGGCGCCGGTACGGCCGAAGTGGCCGTAGGCGGCGGTCGGCTTGTAGATGGGCCGGAGCAGCTCGAGGTCCTCGAGGATGGCCAGCGGGCGCAGGTCGAAGACGCGACGGATGGCCGCCTGGATCGTGTCGACCGGCGCGGTCTCGGTGCCGAAGGTCTCGACGTAGAGCCCCACGGGCTGGGCGACGCCGATGGCGTAGGCCACCTGCACCTCGCAGCGGCGAGCCAGGCCCGCGGCGACGACGTTCTTGGCGACCCAGCGGGTCGCGTAGGCCGCCGAGCGGTCGACCTTCGAGGGGTCCTTGCCCGAGAAGGCGCCACCGCCGTGGCGGGCCATCCCGCCGTAGGTGTCGACGATGATCTTGCGGCCGGTGAGGCCGGCGTCGCCCATCGGGCCCCCGATGACGAACTTGCCGGTGGGGTTGATGTAGGTCGTGTAGGAGTCGGTACGCAGCTGCGTGCCGGACTCGGCGAGCTCGGCCAGGACCGGCTCGATGACGTGGCTGCGGATGTCGGGGTCGAGCAGGCCCTCGAGGCTGATGTCGTCGGCGTGCTGGGTCGAGAGCACCACCGCGTCGAGCGAGACCGCCGTGTCGCCCTCGTAGGCGATGGTGACCTGGGTCTTGCCGTCGGGGCGCAGGTAGGACAGCTCGCCGTTCTTGCGGACCGCGGTGAGCCGCTCGGCGAGCCGGTGCGCGAGGTAGATCGGCAGCGGCATCAGCTCGGGGGTGTCGTCGCAGGCGTAACCGAACATCAGGCCCTGGTCGCCGGCGCCCTGCTTGTCCTTGGGGTCGACCCCGCCGGTGCGGTTCTCGAACGCGGTGTCGACGCCCTGGGCGATGTCGGGGCTCTGCTGCCCGATCGAGACCTCGACGCCGCACGAGGCGCCGTCGAAACCCTTGGTCGAGGAGTCGTAGCCGATGCCGAGCACCGTCTCGCGGACGACCTGCGGGATCTCCACGTAGGCCTCGGTGGTCACCTCGCCGGCGACGTGCACGAGGCCGGTCGTCACCATCGTCTCGACCGCGACCCGGCTGTGCGGGTCCTGGGCCAGGAGGGCGTCGAGGATGCTGTCGGAGATCTGGTCACAGATCTTGTCCGGGTGACCCTCGGTGACGGACTCGGACGTGAACAGGCGTGCGGACACGCGGCAACTCCTTCGTGGGACGACATCCACCGAGAACCGGTGATGGCACCCCGACAATCTACCTGTCCGGCGAGACCCGCTCGCGGCGGTCCGGCACGTGGCGGGCGGTTCTGTAATCATGGGCTCGTGTCCGACCGGTCCAGCAGCGAGCCGACGACGACAGGCCCCCCGCCTGTGCCACACGCGAGCCCGGTCGACGAGGCGCTGGGACTGCTGACCCGGGCGCAGACCCTGGCCGACCAGCTGCGCGAGGAGGCCGACCGCGAGCTCAGCGAGGCCCGGGCCGAGTCCGCGCGGGTCCGCGACGAGACGGCCGCCGCCGCGCACGAGCTCGCTGCTCTCACCGCACGGCTGGAGACCGGACGCGCCGACGCCGACCGGACCCTGGCCGACACCCGCGCCGAGGTCGAGATCATGCTGGCCGACGCGGCCGACCAGGCGGCCCAGCTCCGGGCCGGCGCCACGAAGGCCAGCGACGAGGCCCTCACCATCGCCCAGGAGCAGGCCGCCGCCCTCCTGGCCGAGGCCCGGGAACGGGCCGAGGCCCTGCTGGGCGACGCCCGCAGTGAGCACGCGAGCACCATGGCGCGCCTGGCCGGCGAGGAACGGGCCCACCAGGAGCGCTGGGCCCAGGAGCACGAACGGCACACCGGCGAGCTCGTGGCGCTGCGCGAGTCCACCGAGCACGAGCTGCGCGGCCTGCGCCAGGAGGCCGACACCTACGCGGCACGGCACCGCGAGGAGGCCGAGACCGAGGTCGCCGCCCGCCTGGCCGCCCTGACCACCCGCGAGAACGGCGCCCGGGTCGAGGCCGACCTCCTCGTCGAGGACGCTCGGGCCGCCGCCGCGCGGATCGTCACCGAGGCCGAGGCCGAGGCGCACGCCACCGTCGACGCGGCCGAGAAGCACCTCGCCTGGGCCGAGGGCACCGTCCGCCAGATCCTCGAGCGCACCGAGTCCGAGCGCGAGCGCCGGGCGCGCGAGCACCACCAGGAGCTGGCCGAGCGGGCGCGCACCCACCGGCACCGGGTCCAGACCGTCCTCGGGAGCGCCACCGCCAAGGCCCGCGACCGCCTCGCCGAGGCCGAGGCCGAGTCGCGCCGGCTGCGCGAGCAGGCCGAGTCCGTCCTGGCCGAGGCCCGGGCCGACGCCGAGCGCACCCGCAGCGCCGCCGCGGCCGACTCCGAGCGGCTCCTCGAGGAGGCCCGTCGCCGCGAGTGCGAGTCCACCACGCGCGCCGAGCGCCGACTGGCCGAGGCCGAGGAGGGCGCCCGACTGGTGCGACGCCGCGCGGCCGAGGATGTCGAGCGGATGCAGCGGGAGGCGCACGAGTACCACCGCGCCGCCCGGGCCGAGATCGTCCAGGCGTCCGACGAGGCGCGCCAGCGCGCCGACACCGTCCGCGCGGAGGCCCACGCCGCCGTCGAGCGGGCCCGCGCCGAGGTGCATACACTCGCAGCGCGACGTGATGCGATCACGGCGCAGCTCGGACGGTTGTCCGGGGTCATCGAGGCCCTCGCCGTCCAGGACCCGGCCCCGGCCGGGCCCGTGCCGGGCGGTTCGCGGGCGCCCGAGCCCGCCCTCGTACCGCTCGACAGCCCCTCTGATCCGCAGGAGTCCTCATGAACCAGCCGGAGTTCCCGACCGTCTTCCGTGGCTACGACCCCGTCCAGGTCGACGCCCATGTGGCTGCCCTGCACCAGGCCGTCGAGTCGGCCCGGCGTGAGGCGGAGGCCGCGCGTCAGGAGGCCGCCGAGACCTCGGTGCAGCTGACCAAGGTCCGTCAGGACCAGGATGCCGCGGCCGGTGAGCTCGAGGCCCACCGGGCCAAGGTCGCCGAGCTCGAGGAGCAGAGCCGCAAGGCCTCCAGCCCCACCTTCGCCGATCTCGGCGAGCGGATCGGGCGGATGCTCGGGCTCGCCGACGAGGAGGCCGGCGCCATCCGCCAGGCTGCGCAGGGCGAGGCCGACGAGGCCCGCCGCGTCGCCACCGAGGAGACCCAGCTGGTGCGGGCCGAGGCCGACCGGTACGCCGAGGAGGTGCGCAACCGGGCCGACACCGACGGGGCCCAGGTGCTGGCCCGGGCCAAGGCCGAGGCCGACTCCATCGTCGACGACGCGGCCCGCGAGGCGGCGGCGCGCCGCGAGGAGGCCGAGGCGTACTTCGAGAAGCAGCGCGCGACGGCGGCGGCGCAGGCCGCCGACTTCGAGAAGACCCTCGGCGAGCGCCGTGACCGCGCGGCCGCCGAGTTCACCGAGCAGATGGCCAAGCAGGACGCCGCCCTGCGTGCGGTGCAGGAGCGGGCCGACCTGCTGGCCCGCGAGGCCGACGAGGACCACCGGGCCAAGTCCGAGGAGGCCGCGCGCGTCCTCGAGGCCGCCCGCTCCGAGGCCGCCCAGCTGGTGCGGGCCGCGCGCGAGCAGGCCGAGCGGGTCCGCCGCGACTCCGAGCGCGAGCTGGCCGCCGCCACCGCCCGTCGCGACAGCATCACCGCCCAGCTCTCGAACGTCCGCAACATGCTGGCCACCCTCGGCGGGCCGGCGGCGGCCGAGGCCATCGCCGGTCAGCCGGACGAGACCACGGCCCAGGCCCCCGAGGCGCCGGCCGACGCGCAGACCGACGCACCGGCCGAGGGCGAGCACGCCGAGCCGGAGCACACCGGGACCGAGCACACCGAGGTCGAGCACACCGAGACCGTCGAGGAGGAGGTCGAGCCGGAGGACGCCGCCACCGGTGAGGAGCCGGCCGCCCAGGCCCCCGACACCGCGGCCGACGCGCCGGCCGACGTGCCGGCCGAGACGCACCCGGCTGAGGACGCCCCCGCGCCCCAGGGCCGCAAGAAGCAGGCCGCGCGGCGGTGAGCCCCGGCCCGGCAGCCCTGCGGCCCCAGCGGCTGCGGGTGTTCCCGGACCACAGCGCCGACCCGGTGTGGGCCGACGACGGCATGGTCGACCTCGACCGGCTGCCGGTGTCGGCCCGGCTGCGCGACGCCCTGCGCGCGTGGGCCCGCGAGTGGGAGCGACTCCTCGGGCCCGCGTACGTGGTCCGCGAGAAGGACGCCTACGCCGCGTGGCTGGAGGCCGGGCGGCGGCACGCGCGCGACCTGGAGGCCGAGCTGGGACGCGGCTGGTCGGTGGAGTACACCGCCGACTGAGGGCGCCCCGGCCGGCTCAGAGGAGCTCGGCGACGACGTCCCAGACGGCGGCGGCCACGTCGTGCTTGCTCGCCGGCCCGACGTCGACGACGTCCTCGCTCCCCCGGCGCAGGACGTGGACCGTGTTGTCGTCCGTGCCGAAAGCGAGCCCGCCCCCGACCTCGTTGACCACGAGGACGTCGCAGCCCTTGCGCTCGAGCTTGGCGCGGCCGTGCTCGAGCACCGTGCCCTCCTCGTCACCGGTCTCGGCCGCGAACCCCACGACCAGCGGCGACGACGACGCCCCCCGTGCGGCGACCAGCCCGGCCAGGATGTCGGGGTTGCGGACCAGCGCGACGGCCGGCGCCGACGTGTCGGCGGCGCCGTCGGGGCCGAGCTCGTGCGTCTTCTTGATCTTGTGCGCGGCGACCTGCGCCGGCCGGAAGTCGGCGACGGCCGCGGCCATCACCACGACATCGGCCTCGCCGGCCGCCTCGCGCACCGCGGCCTCCATCTCGAGGGCGGTCTCGACGGGGACGGCCCGGACCCCGGCGGGCACCGGCAGGCCGGACGTCGTGACCAGCACGACCTCGGCGCCCCGGGCCGCGGCGACCGCGGCGAGGGCGTACCCCTGCTTGCCGGAGCTGCGGTTGCCCAGGTAGCGCACCGGGTCGAGCGGCTCACGGGTACCGCCGGCGGTGACCACCACGCGGCGCCCGGCCAGCGGGCCACGCGCCGCCGGCCCGGCGGGCACCTCGCCCCCGGGGCCGCCCTGCGCCAGGACCCGCTCGCACACGGCGAACAGCTCGGCGGGCTCGGGCAGCCGGCCGGGGCCGGTGTCCTTGCCGGTGAGGCGCCCCGAGGCGGGCGGCACGATGTGCACGCCGCGCTCGCTCAGGGTGGCGATGTTGGCCTGGGTGGCCGGGTGCTCGTACATCTCGGTGTGCATGGCCGGGGCCATCACCACCGGGCAGCGGGCCGTGAGCAGCACGTTGGTGAGCAGGTCGTCGGCCTGACCGGCGGCGGCGCGGGCCAGCAGGTCGGCCGTGGCCGGGGCGACGACCACCAGGTCGGCCTCCTGGCCGATCCGCACGTGCGGCACCTCGGTGATGTCGGACCAGACGTCGGTGTGCACCGGCTTGCCCGACAGCGCCGCCCAGGTCGCCTCGCCCACGAAGTGCAGGGCGGAGGCCGTGGGGACGACGGTGACGTCGTGGCCGGCCTCGGAGAGCAGGCGCAGCAGCGAACAGGCCTTGTACGCCGCGATGCCCCCGGCGACCCCGAGGACGACCTTCACGCGGTCAGGCCTTGGGGAGGAGCTCGCCGGCGTCGTTGGTCGGCTCGGAGGTGAGCAGCCCCTCGTTGATCTCGCGCAGGGAGATCGACAGCGGCTTCTCGTGGACCTCGGAGTCGACGAGCGGCCCGACGTACTCGAGCAGGCCCTCCTGGAGCTGGGCGTAGTAGGCGTTGATCTGCCGGGCCCGCTTGGCCGAGTAGAGGACGAGCGCGTACTTGGAGTCGGCGCGCTCGAGGAGCTCGTCGATCGGCGGGTTGGTGATGCCGATGGGGTTCGCGATGGTTCCGGACACGCGTCAGTCTCGATTCGCTCGGGGTGCGGGGTTTCCCGTCCATGATACGAGTTCCTCCGCGGCGCGCCGAACGTCGTCGTTGACGATGGTGACGTCGAACTCCTCGGCGGCGGCCAGCTCGACCCGGGCGGTGTCGAGCCGGGCCGCCCGCTCGGCCTCGTCCTCGGTGCCGCGCCCCACGAGCCGGCGCACCAGCTCGTCCCAGCTGGGCGGCATCAGGAACACGAAGAAGGCGTCCGGCATGCTGGCGCGCACCTGGCGGGCCCCCTGGAGGTCGATCTCGAGGAGGGCGGGCCGGCCGGCGGCAAGGACCTCCTCGACGGGCGCGCGCGGGGTGCCGTACTTGGCCCGGCCGTGCACGACGGCCCACTCGAGGAGCTCGCCGTCACGGACCATCTGCTCGAAGCGCTCGTCGTCGACGAAGTGGTAGTGCACACCGTCGACCTCACCCGGGCGGGGTCGGCGAGTCGTCGCGGAGACCGAGAGCCACACCTGCGGATGGTGCACGCGGACGTACGCCGCGAGGGTCCCCTTGCCGACCGCGGTCGGCCCGGCGAGGACGGTGAGGCGGGAGCGGCCCGTCACTGCCGCCCGAAGCGGTCGAGCAGGGCGGCCACCTGGTTCTGGCCGAGCCCGCGCACCCGCCGGCTCTCGGAGATGCCGATCTCCTCCATGATCTGGCGGGCTCGCACCCGCCCCACGCCAGGCATGGACTCGAGCAGGGCCGAGACCCGCATCTTGCCGATGACGTCGTTGGTACGGCCGTCGGCGATGACGCCCTGCAGAGACGCGCCCGAGCGCTTGAGGCGGTTCTTGACCTCGGCGCGTTCGCGCCGGGACGCGGCGGCCTTCTCGAGCGCTGCGGTCCGCTGTTCCTGGGTGAGTGGAGGAAGTGCCACGAAGTGATCCTCGATCTGACGTGCGGATGCTGGCTGCTCAACACCCGGCGGTACCCTCGCGACTGTACCTGCCCGGTCTCTGAGCGTGTCCTCAGCCCCGGGGTGTTTCGACAGCCGCTGCCAGGACCGCGGCGCCGGCCCGCGCCGCAGCCCGCAGCCCGGCGGCCTGGGGGCCCGCGCGGAGCACCTCGCGCGAGCTGGTGCCGAGCACCAGCCCCAGCGCGTCCCCGAACGTCGCCCGCAGCCCGTCGGGGGTGCCACCCTGGGCGCCGAGCCCCGGGGCCAGCACCGGGCCGCCGGCGCCCGCCAGGTCGAGCCCGAGGTCCTCGATCGCCGAGCCCACGGTGGCGCCGACCACGGTGCCCACGCTGCCGAGCGCCCCCGCCGCCCGGGCCGGCGCGTTGTCGACGGCCACTCCGGCGACGACCGACGCCGCGACGCTGCGCCCCTCGCGGACGGCGTGCTGCACGGACGGGCCCTCCGGGTTCGAGGTGAGCGTCAGGACGAACAGGCCCCGGCCGGTGGCGGCGGCCAGGTCGAGGGCCGGGCGCAGGGACTCGTAGCCCAGGTACGGGCTCACGGTGAGGGCGTCGGCCCGCAGCGGGGAGGCGTCGGACAGGTAGGCCTGGGCGTAGCCCGCCATCGTGGTGCCGATGTCGCCGCGCTTGGCGTCGAGCAGGCTGAGGGTCCCGGCCTCCCGCAGCCCGTCGAGGGTGCGCTCGAGCACGGCGACGCCGCGCGAGCCGAACCGTTCGAAGAACGCCGACTGCGGCTTCACACAGGCCACGGCCCCCCCGAAGGCCTCGACGCAGGTCAGCGCGAAGCGCTCGAGGCCGTCGACGGTGTCGGGCAGGCCCCAGGACTCGAGCAGGGCGGGGTGCGGGTCGATGCCGACGCACAGCGGGCCGTGCTCGTCCATGGCCGCTCGCAGGCGGACCCCGAAGGGGGTGGGGGCGGTCATGGGCGGGCCATCCTCTCGTGGGCGATGCCGACGACGTCGGCGAAGCGCGCGAAGCCGTGCCGGTCGATCTCGGCCTCGAGCTCGGTGAGCACCCGGCGCGGGGCGCTCGGGTCGTTGAAGGTGGCGGTGCCGACCTGCACGGCGGCAGCACCGGCGGCGACGAGCTCGAGGGCGTCACGCCCGGTGCGCACGCCCCCGACCCCGATGACCGGCGCGCTCGGCAGGGTGCCGGCCCGCATCGCCGCCGTGACCTGCCAGATGGCGCGCACGGCCACGGGGCGCACGGCCGGCCCGGACAGGCCTCCGGTCACCCCGGCCAGCTGCGGGCGCAGCAGGTCGGTGTCGATGACGATGCCCAGGAGGGTGTTGACCATCGTGAGCCCGGAGGCGCCCGCCCCGAGCACCGCCGCCGCGATGGCGACGATGTCGGTGACGTCGGGGGTGAGCTTGGCGAAGACCGGGACGCCGGCGGGGACCCGGTCGCGCACGATGCGGACGACCCGGTCCGAGGACACCGGGTCGCACGCGAAGACCAGGCCCCGGTTGGCGACGTTGGGGCACGAGATGTTGGCCTCGACCCCGACGACGCACCCCCACGCCGGGCTCGCGACCAGCCGCTCGACGACCTCGCCGAACTCCTCGGCCGTGTTGCCCGCGACCGATACCAGCACGCGAGCGCCCTGGGCCGCCAACCAGGCGAGGTCCTGCTCGCAGAAGGCGTCGATGCCGGGGCCCTGCAGCCCGATCGAGTTGAGCATCCCCGACGGCGTCTCGGCCATCCTCGGGGTGGGGCGCCCGGAGCGCGGGTCGCGCATCACGGTCTTGGTGACGAACGCACCGAGCTCGGAGACGGGGAAGAACCGCTGCAGCTCCTTGCCGCCCGCGGCGCAGCCGGACGCGGTCATCACCGGGTTCGGCAGCGAGGCCCCCGCGAGCGTCGTCGACATGTCGGCCATCAGTGGCCTCCCGGCCTCGGAGCGCCCACCGCGTCGTCGGGCACCCGCGTGATGCCGCCGCCGATGGCGTCCCAGCGCACGCGGTCGCCGCGGAAGACCGGACCCTCGACGCACGAGCGGACCATCCGGGTGAGGCCGTCGGAGCCGGTGACGGGCAGGACGCAGGTCATACAGACCCCGATGCCGCAGGCCATCGACTCCTCGACCGCCACCTGGGCCACCGCGCCGTGGGCCTGCGCCACCTCGGTGACCGAGCGCAGCATCGCCATCGGGCCGCAGGCGTAGACCACCGCGGCCCCGGTACGCTCGACGACCTCGCCGAGGACGTCGGAGACCCAGCCCTTGCGGCCGGCCGAGCCGTCGTCGGTGGTGACGTGCACGGCATCGGCCGCGCGCCGGCCCTCGACGACGCCGAACAGGCGGTCCTCGGAGGCGGCGCCCAGCACCATCTCGACGTGGCAGCCCCGCTCGCGCAGGGTCTCGGCCAGCCAGAACAGCGGCGCCGAGCCGTAGCCCCCGCCCACCAGGACGCACGGCACCGACTCCGAGGGGAGCGGGAACGGCCGCCCCAGGGGCCCCACGACGTCGACGGCGTCGTGCGGGCGCAGGGCCGTGAGCCACTGGGTGCCCGGCCCGTGCGCCGCGATGACGACGTCGACGGTGCCGCCGTAGGTGCCCGAGGGCTTGACCCGGTGCAGCGAGAAGCAGCGGCGCAGCAGGTTGGCCGAGGTGGGGCCGCCCACCGCGAGGGCGACGAACTGGCCGGGCGCGGCGGGCTCGGCCACCCCCGGCGCGACCACGGTCAGGTGGTGGTAGGCCCCGACCCGCCGGTTCGCGACGAGCTCGCCGGTGACCTGCACCACCGCGCCGCTCACGCGCCGGCCTCGACGCCGAACAGGTCCAGCGCCGCGGTGTGGTCCTGGAGCGAGGTGACGGTCAGGTCGTCGCGCTGCACGGCCTCGATGGCCAGCACGGCCGCGGCCAGCTGCTGCACGGTGGTGATGATGGGCTTGTCCATCGCCGCGGTCGCGGCCCGGATGGCGTAGCCGTCAGCCCGGGCGTCGGCGCTCGGGCCGCTGGGGCTGTTGACCACCATGTCGACCTCGCCGGCGTTGATGAGGTCGACCACCGAGGTGTCGCCCTCGCCGCGCTGCGCGTGCTTGAGCACGACCTGCGCCTCGATCCCGTTGCGGTGCAGCACCTCTGCCGTGCCGGACGTCGACAGGATGCGGAATCCGAGGTCGACCAGGCGCTTGACGGGGAAGATGATGGCCCGCTTGTCGCGGTTGGCGACCGAGACGAACACCGTGCCCGAGGTCGGCAGGCCGCTGACGGCGCCGAGCTGGGCCTTGGCGAAGGCCCGGGCGAAGTCGGTGTCGATGCCCATCACCTCGCCGGTGGAGCGCATCTCGGGGCCGAGCAGGCTGTCGACGACGAGCCCCTCGGCGGTGCGGAACCGCTTGAACGGCAGCACCGCCTCCTTGACCGACACCGGCGCTGTGGCCGGCATCCGGCCGCCGTCGGTGTGCCGCGGCAGCACGCCCTCCTCGCGCAGCTGGGCCACGGTGGCGCCCAACATGATCCGCGCGGCGGCGTTGGCGAGCGCGACGCCGGTGGCCTTGGCCACGAACGGCACGGTGCGCGACGCGCGGGGGTTGGCCTCGAGCACGTAGAGGACGTCCTGGGCCAGCGCGAACTGCACGTTCATCAGGCCGCGCACCCCGATGCCCTGCGCCAGCTTCAGGGTCGACTCGCGCACCCGCTCGAGCTCGGTGGCGCCGAGGGTGACCGGCGGCAGCGCGCACGAGGAGTCACCGGAGTGGATGCCGGCCTCCTCGATGTGCTCCATGATCCCGCCGAGGTACATCTCGTGGCCGTCGTAGAGGACGTCGACGTCGATCTCGATCGCGTCGTCGAGGAAGCGGTCGACGAGCACCGGGTGCTCGGGGCCGGCCAGGGTGGCCCGGTCGACGTAGCCGCTCAGGGTCTCGTCGTCGTAGACGATCTCCATCCCGCGGCCGCCGAGCACGTACGAGGGGCGCACCAGCACCGGGTAGCCGATCTCGCGCGCGATCTCGACCGCCTCGGCCGCGCTGTAGGCGGTGCCGTGCTTGGGCGCGGGCAGCCCGGCCTCGGCCAGCACCCGGCCGAAGGCGCCGCGGTCCTCGGCGAGGTCGATGGCCTCGGGGCTGGTGCCGACGATCGGCACCCCGGCCGCCTTGAGCGCCTTGGCCAGGCCCAGCGGGGTCTGGCCGCCGAGCTGGACGATGACGCCCGCCACCGGGCCGGCCTGGGTCTCGGCGTGCACGACCTCGAGGACGTCCTCGAGGGTCAGCGGCTCGAAGTACAGGCGGCTGCTGGTGTCGTAGTCGGTCGAGACGGTCTCGGGGTTGCAGTTGACCATCACGGTGTCGTAGCCGGCATCGCGCAGGGCGAAGCTGGCGTGCACGCACGAGTAGTCGAACTCGACGCCCTGGCCGATGCGGTTGGGCCCGGAGCCCAGGATGAGGACGGCCGGCCGCTCGCGGGGCGCGACCTCGGACTCCTCGTCGTACGAGCTGTAGTGGTAGGGCGTGTGGGCCGCGAACTCGGCCGCGCAGGTGTCGACGGTCTTGTAGATCGGGCGCACCCCGAGCGCGTGCCGCACGCCGCGCACGACGGCCTCGGGCATCCGCCGCAGCCGCGCGAGCTGGGCGTCGCTGAAGCCGTGTCGCTTGGCCAGGCGCAGGAGGTCTGGGCTCAGCTGCTCGGCGGCGGCCACGGCGTCGGCGACCTCCTCGATGAGCGCCATCTGGTCGAGGAACCAGGGGTCGATGCCGGTGGCGTCGTGGACGTCCTCGACGCTGAGGCCGCCGCGCAGCGCCTGCTGCACGAGCACGATGCGTCCGTCGGTGGGGCGCCGGGCCTGCTCCAGCAGGGCGCGGGCCTCCTCGGTGGTGGGCCGCTCGCCGTCCCAGTGGAAGCTGCTGCCCTGCTTCTCGAGCGAGCGCAGCGCCTTCTGCAGGGCCTCGGTGAACGAGCGCCCGATGGCCATCGCCTCCCCCACCGACTTCATCGTCGTGGTCAGGGTGTCGTCGGCCGCGGGGAACTTCTCGAACGCGAAGCGCGGCACCTTGACCACGACGTAGTCGAGGGTGGGCTCGAAGGAGGCCGGGGTCTCCTGGGTGATGTCGTTGGGCACCTCGTCGAGGGTGTAGCCGATCGCCATCTTGGCGGCGATCTTGGCGATCGGGAACCCGGTCGCCTTCGACGCCAGCGCCGACGAGCGCGACACCCGCGGGTTCATCTCGATGACGATGATGCGGCCGTCGTCGGGGTTCACGGCGAACTGGATGTTGCAGCCACCGGTGTCGACGCCGACCTCGCGGATGATGGCGATGCTGAGGTCGCGCAGCCGCTGGTACTCGCGGTCGGTCAGGGTGAGCGCGGGGGCGACGGTGATGGAGTCGCCCGTGTGCACGCCCATCGGGTCGAGGTTCTCGATCGAGCAGACGATCACGACGTTGTCGACGTGGTCGCGCATGACCTCGAGCTCGTACTCCTTCCAGCCCAGGATCGACTCCTCGAGGAGGACCTCGGTGACCGGGCTGTACTGGAGGCCCGCGCCGGCGATCCGGCGCAGCTCGTCGGGGGTGTGCGCGAAGCCCGAGCCGAGACCGCCCATCGTGAACGACGGCCGCACCACGACCGGGTAGCCGAGGTCGTCGGCGGCCGCCAGCACCTCGTCCATGGTGTGGCAGATGGCCGAGCGGGCCGACTCGGCCCCGCAGCGCTCGACGACACCCTTGAACTTCTCGCGGTCCTCGCCGAGCTGGATGGCCTCGACGTTGGCCCCGATCAGCGGGCAGTCGTACTTCTCGAGGATGCCGCGCTCGTGCAGCTCCATCGCGCAGTTCAGCGCCGTCTGGCCGCCGAGGGTCGCCAGCACCGCGTCGGGGCGCTCCTTGGCGATGATCTTCTCGACGATCTCGGGGGTGATCGGCTCGATGTAGGTGGCGTCGGCGAACTCCGGGTCGGTCATGATCGTGGCCGGGTTGGAGTTCACGAGGACGACGCGGATGCCCTCCTCGCGCAGCACCCGGCAGGCCTGGGTGCCGGAGTAGTCGAACTCGCAGGCCTGACCGATGACGATCGGCCCGGAGCCGATGACGAGCACGCTCGTGATGTCGTCGCGCTTGGGCATCTCAGGCCACCTCTCCCTGCGTCGGGCCGGGCGTTCGGGTGCTCTCCATGAGCTCGGTGAAGCGGTCGAAGAGGTAGGCGGCGTCGTGCGGGCCGGCCGCGGCCTCCGGGTGGTACTGCACCGAGAAGGCCACCAGGCGCTCGTCGCGGCGCACCTCCAGGCCCTCGACGACGTCGTCGTTGAGGCAGACGTGGCTCACGGTGACCTCGCCGTGCTCGGTGCTCGTCGAGCCCTCGAGCGGGGCGTCGACGGCGAAGCCGTGGTTGTGGGCGGTGACCTCGACCTTGCCGGTGGTGCGGTCCATGACCGGCTGGTTGATGCCGCGGTGGCCGTACTTGAGCTTGTAGGTGCCGAAGCCCAGTGCCTTGCCGAAGATCTGGTTGCCGAAGCAGATGCCGAAGTAGGGGATGCCGGCCCGCAGCACCCCCTGCAGCAGCTCGGCCTGGACCTGGGCGGTCGCCGGGTCGCCGGGACCGTTGGAGAAGAAGACGCCGTCGGGCGCGACCGACCGAACCTCCTCGAGGGTGGCGGTGGCAGGCAGCACGTGCACCTCGATGCCGCGCTCGGCCATCATCCGCGGGGTGTTGCTCTTGATCCCGAGGTCGACGGCGGCCACGGTGAAGCGCCGCTCCCCCACCGCCGGCACCACGTAGGCCTCGGTGGTGGCGACCTCGGCGGCGAGCGAAGCGCCGGACATCTCGGGCGCCGCGGTGACCCGTGCGAGCAGCTCGGAGGCGGGAAGGGCGGCCTCCTCCCCGCTGAAGATCCCGACCCGCATCGCCCCGCGCTCGCGCAGGTGACGGGTCAGGGCCCGGGTGTCGAGGTCGCAGATGCCCACCACGCCCTGGGCGTCGAGCTCGTCCTCGAGCGAGCGGTTCGAGCGCCAGCTCGAGGGCCGCAGGGCGGGGTCACGCACGACGTAGCCGGCGACCCAGATGCGCCCGGACTCGTCGTCCTCGTCGTTCCACCCGGTGTTGCCCACGTGCGGAGCCGTCATGACGACGACCTGGCGGTGGTAGCTGGGGTCGGTGAGGGTCTCCTGGTACCCGGTCATCCCGGTGGAGAAGACGGCCTCCCCGACGGTGGCGCCCCGGCGGCCGTAGGCCCGGCCGGTGAGGGTGCGCCCGTCCTCGAGGACGAGGACGGCGGGTTCGCGGGTGGTCAGCATGCGGTGGGCTCCCCTTCGTGCGCGGTGACGACGCCGCGCAGGATCGTGGTGTGGACGGCCCCGGTGAGACGGGCGCCGTGCCACGGGGTGTTGCGGGACAGGGACTGCGAGGCGGCCCGGTCGACGGTGACCGGAGCCGTGGGGTCGACCAGGACGAGCGTGGCGGGCTCGCCGACGGCGACCGGACGACCGTGCCCGGCCAGACCGGCGACGCGGGCCGGCCCGCTGGACATCACCCGGGCGAGGTCGGCCATCGACATCCGGCCGGTGCGCACCATGACGTCGTGCACGACGCTGAACGCGGTCTCGAGGCCGAGCATCCCGAAGGCCGCGTCGACGAAGGCGTGCTCCTTGTCGTGGCGGGCGTGCGGGGCGTGGTCGGTGGCGACCGCGTCGATGCTGCCGTCGGCCAGTCCCGCGCGCAGGGCTTCCTGGTCCTCG
Source organism: Nostocoides sp. Soil756 (assembly GCF_001428065.1). Classification (GTDB taxonomy): domain Bacteria; phylum Actinomycetota; class Actinomycetes; order Actinomycetales; family Dermatophilaceae; genus Phycicoccus. Next base: position 938,325 of record NZ_LMSE01000002.1, on the reverse strand, counting down.
GTGGGCCGCAGCGGCGGGTTGACCTTGTAGACGGGGTCGTAGCCGGTGAGCAGCTCGGTGCCGAGGGTCAGGTGGTGCGGGGCGACCTCGGCGGTCATCGCGATGCCCTGGGCCTTGGCCCAGCGCACGACGTCGAGGCCTTCCGCGGTGCTGACGTGGGCCACGTGCACCCGGCTGCGGGTGTGCCGGGCCAGCATGGCGTCGCGGGCGATGATGCTCGCCTCGGCCACCGGCGGCCAGCCGGGCAGCCCGAGGCGCCCCGACAGCTCGCCCTCGTGGCAGCAGGCCTGGGGGCCGGCCAGGGTCGGGTCCTGGCTGTGCTGGCTGACGACGCCGCCGAAGGCCCGGACGTACTCCAGGGCCCGGCGCATCACCCGGCCGTCGGCGACGCAGTGGCCGTCGTCGCTGAAGACGCTGACCCGGGCGCGGCTGCGGTGCATCAGGCCGAGCTCGGCGAGCTCGTGCCCGTCGAGGCCCTTGGTGACCGCGCCGATGGGCACGACGTCGACGAGGCCGGCCGCGCGGCCGAGGTCGAGGACGCGCTCGGCGGCCTCGGCGGTGTCGGTGACGGGACTGGTGTTGGCCATGGCCAGCACGGCGGTGTAGCCGCCGACCGCGGCGGCCCGGGATCCGGAGGCGATCGTCTCGGCGTCCTCGCGGCCGGGCTCACGCAGGTGGGTGTGCAGGTCGACGAAGCCCGGCAGCAGAGTGAGGCCGTCGGCGTCGAGGCGTTCGACGCCGGACGGGGCGTCCGCCGCGGCGTCGGGCCCGACGGCGGCGATGCGTCCGTCGACGACGAGCACGTCCGCGGCGCCCCCGCCGAGGAGGTCGGCACCGAGGACCAGCAGGTCGCTCATCTGGGGTCCTCACGAAGTATCTGAAGGAGCGCAGCGGGGGAAGAACTTCGTGGGGTGCCCCTCATGCCGCCACCTCCTCGCCGGCCAGCAGGTGGTAGAGGACGGCCATCCGCACCGCCACCCCCGCCGAGACCTGGTCGAGCACCAGGCTCTGGGCGGCGTCCGCGGCGTCGGCACTGATCTCGAGGCCGCGGTTCATCGGGCCCGGGTGGCAGATGACGGCTTCGGGGTTGGCGGCGGTGAGCGCGCGCAGGCGCTCGCGGGTCAGGCCGAAGCCCACGGTGTACTCCCTCGGGGTCGGGAAGAAGCCGCCGCTCATCCGCTCGCGCTGGACGCGCAGCATCATCACGGCGTCGGGGCCGGACGCGAGCACGGCGTCGAGGTCGTCGGTGAGCTCGAGGCCGTCGGCCGCCGCCCAGGCGGTGATGCCGCTGGGCATCAGGGTGGGGGGCGCCACCAGGGTGACGTGGGCCCCGAGGGTGCGCAGGGTGATGGCGTTGCTGCGGAACACCCGGCTGTGGGTGAGGTCGCCGACGATGGCCACCCGCCGCCCCTCGAGGCTGCCCAGGCGCTGCTCCATCGTGTAGGCGTCGAGCAGCGCCTGGGTGGGGTGCTCGTGCGTGCCGTCGCCGGCGTTGACGACGCTCGCGTCGACCCACTGCGAGACCTGGTGCGCGGAGCCGCTGGCCATGTGCCGGATGACGACGCAGTCGACGCTCATGGCGTCGATGGTCATCACGGTGTCGCGCAGGGACTCGCCCTTGCTCGTGCTGCTGCCCTTGCCGGTGATGTTGATGGTGTCGGCGCTCATCCACTTGCCCGCGATCTCGAAGCTGCTGCGGGTGCGGGTGGAGTCCTCGAAGAAGAGGTTGATGATGGTGCGCCCGCGCAGGGTCGGCAGCTTCTTGACGTCGCGGTGCTGCACCTCGTGCATCTCGGCGGCGGTGGCCAGCAGCATCCGCACGTCGTCGCGGGTGAGGTCGGCGCTCGAGAGCAGGTGCTTCATCGGAGGGCCTCCGGGGTGCTGGGCCGACCGGCGAGGGTCTCGCCGAGGGCGATCGAGACCGAGTCGCCGGTGACGTCGTCGACGCCGACGAGGCGCACCATCACCCGTTCGCTGTGGGCGGTGGGCAGGTTCTTGCCCACGTGGTCGGCGCGGATGGGCAGCTCGCGGTGGCCGCGGTCGACCAGTGCGGCCAGCCGCACCGCCCGGGGCCGGCCGAGGTCGGAGAGCGCGTCGAGAGCGGCCCGGATGGTGCGCCCGGAGTAGAGGACGTCGTCGACCAGGACCACGACGCGGTCATCCACCCCACCCGCGGGCAGCCGCGTCTTCATGGGGGCGCGGGTGGGCTGGTGCCGCAGGTCGTCGCGGAACATCGTGATGTCGAGCTCGCCGACCGGCACGTGGGTGCCCTCGATCTCGGCGAGGAGGGCCGCGAGCCGCTTGGCGAGCTCGACGCCACGGGTCGGGATGCCGACCAGGACGAGCTCGGAGGCGCCCCGGTTGCGCTCGACGATCTCGTGGGCGATGCGCCGCAGGGCCCGGGCGACGTCGGGCTCACTCATCACGGTGCGGGGAGCGGCGGGGTCGGGCGAAGGCCCGGGGGGCAGCGTGTCGTCGGCGCGCGGCATCCGCGTGCGACCTCCTTCCCCGCCTCACAGGACGGGTCGTTAAAGGATGTCTGGCGGGGACCACTCTAGAGGGTCCGGCGCGGCGCGCGGCGCACGCATCCGCGGGTCGGACGGCTCAGGTGGTGCCGGCGCCGAGGTCGTCCGCGGCGGTCCGCGGGCGGAAGCCCGAGCACAGCACGCGCAGGTGGGTGATCCGCTCGCCGTCGCCGCGGTAGTAGGCCTGCTGCTCGGCGACCGCGTCCCCGTCGGGGGTGCTGAGGGCGAGCCGGTACGAGACGCGGTGGGTGTCGCCGACCGGCGCACCACGGGTGACGTCGAGCAGGCCGGTGACGACGTCGGTGTCCTCGAACCAGCTCTCGAACAGGATGGCGAGCACCTGGTCGGCGGTGGTGGCGTCCCACGCGCGGTTCGGGGTGAGGCCGCGGAAGTCGACGTCCCCGGCCAGGAGGCCGCGCAGCGCGGAGTGGTCCTTGGTGGCGACGGCGTGGGCGAAGCGGGGCCCCAGAGAGGTCATCCCCCAGTGTGCGGCCGCACGGGTCGGGGCACCAGGGCCGGCGACGAGGGTCGGGGCCGCGGGCGTCTCGGCGACCGAGACGCATAACGCACACCTATGGGTTCAGTAACACACTGTGATGTACGGATCCGACGAGCGCCGAAGGAGGCCCCGATGTCCGACCAGCCCGCACTCCCCCACGGTGGCATCGTCTGCGCGGCGCCTGCTGCCGCCCCCGCTCCGGCCGCACGGGACGTCGCGCTCTTCCCGCCGAAGGACGCCGACGCCGAGACCTACCGGCGCTGGCTGGCCGCGTCGCCGTGGCCCGAGGTGGTCTTCGCCAGCGCCCGCTGACCGGCGCCGGCATCCCGTCAGGACGGCCTCAGGCCAGGGTCGGCTTCACCTCGACCAGCCGGGCCAGCAGGCCGTTCACGAACCGCGGGCTGTCGTCGGTGGAGAGCTCGGTGGCCAGCCCCACCCACTCGCTGATCGCGACCGGCTCGGGGACGTCGCTGGAGTACAGCACCTCGTAGGCACCCAGCCGCAGGATGGCGCGGTCGACCGCGGGCATCCGCTGCAGCGACCAGCCCTGCGAGTAGGTGCTGATCAGCTCGTCGAGCTGGGCGCGGTGCTCGGTGACACCGGTGACCAGGTCGGCGGTGAGCTCGGCCAGCGCGTGCTCGGTGACGGGCTTGGCCAGCCGCTCACGCAGCAGGTCCGCGGGGTCGATGCCGCGCTGCTCGGCCTCGAACATCAGGTCGAGGGCGCGCTTGCGGGCCTTGGTGCGGGCGGCCACGGGTCAGCTGACCCGGCCGAGGTAGGAGCCGTCGCGGGTGTCGACCTTGACCTTGGTGCCGGTCTCGAGGAAGAGCGGGACGGCGATCTCGGCGCCGGTCTCGAGCGTCGCCGGCTTGGTGCCGCCGGTGGAGCGGTCGCCCTGCAGGCCCGGCTCGGTGTAGGTGATCTCGAGGACGACGGAGGCGGGCAGCTCGATGAAGAGCACCACGCCCTCGTTGCGGGCGACGATCGCGTCCTGGTTCTCGAGCATGTACTTGGCGGCGTCGCCGACGACCTCGGGGCTCACCGAGATCTGGTCGTAGGTGTCGCCGTCCATGAAGATGAAGTCGGTGCCGTCGTTGTACAGGTACTGCATGTTCCGCTTGTCGACGTTCGCGGTCTCGACCTTGACGCCGGCGTTGAAGGTCTTGTCGACGACCTTGCCGCTGAGGACGTTCTTGAGCTTGGTCCGCACGAAGGCCGGGCCCTTGCCGGGCTTGACGTGCTGGAACTCGACGACGGTCCACAGCTGGCCCTCGATCTTGAGGACGAGGCCGTTCTTGAGGTCGTTGGTCGATGCCACGGGAGCGTTCGCTTTCTGCCAGTCGGAGGGCGCCCGCGTCGGGGCGCGCGTCAGCCCCGCGAGGGGGCTGGGGATCAGCGACCATCGTAGCGCCCCGGCCACGAGGCCCCGGACGCCCGCGAGCCGCCTTCAGCCGGTGAGGGCGGCGTACGCGGCGCGCAGCACCCGGTCGGCCGGCCCCTCGAGGCGCACCGGGTTCGCCAGGCCGTCGAGGACCACGAAGCGCAGCGTGGCGCCGCGGCTCTTCTTGTCGCGCGCCATCACGGCGAGCAGGTCGTCGAACCGCCCCGGCGCGTAGGTGGTCGGCAGCCCGACCGCCTCGAGCACCGACCGGTGGCGCGCCAGCAGCGCGTCGTCGACGGTGCCGGTGGCGTGCCCGAGCTCGGCGGCGAAGACCATCCCGATGGCCACCGCCTCCCCGTGGCGCCGCCGGTACCCCTCGAGCTGCTCGACCGCGTGCCCGAGGGTGTGGCCGTAGTTGAGGATCTCGCGCACGAACGACTCGCGCAGGTCGGCGGCCACGACCTCGGCCTTGACCCGGACGGCCCGCTCGACCAGCTCGGCCAGCACCGGCGCGTCCCAGCGCGTGGCGGCGACCGGGTCGGCCTCGACCAGCTCGAGGATGCGGGGGTCGGCGATGAAGCCGCACTTGAGCACCTCGGCCAGCCCGGCCACGACATCGGCGTGCGGCAGGGTCCGCAGCACGTCGAGGTCGCAGACGACCCCGGCCGGCGTGTGGAAGGCGCCCACGAGGTTCTTGCCCTCGGCGGTGTTGATGCCCGTCTTGCCGCCGACCGCCGCGTCGACCATCGCGAGCAGCGTGGTGGGCACGTGCACCACCGCCACCCCGCGCAGCCAGGTCGCGGCCACGAAGCCGGCGAGGTCGGTGACGGTGCCGCCCCCCACGGCGACGACCGCGTCGGTGCGGGTGAACGCCAGCTCGCCGAGCACGGCCCACAGCCGCGCGGCGACGTGCACGTCCTTGGCGGCCTCGGCCTCCTCGACGGCGGCCAGGTGCACGGTCAGCCCGGTGGCGGCCAGCAGGTCGGCGACCGTCCGGGCGTACGTCTCCAGCCCCTGGGGGTGCACCACCATCACGCGGGCGACCCCGGGGGGCAGCATCCCGGCCACGCGGTCGAGCACCCCGCGCCCGACGACCACCTCGTGCAGCGAGCCGACCGGGATGGTCAGCGCCGCACGCGCACCGTCCCCACCGCCCCCGGCGCTCACGCCCGGCCGCCGACCAGACCGGCGACCTCGGCCGCGACCTCGTCGGGGGTGCGGCCGGCGGTGTCGACCACGTGGGTGGCGACCCGCTCGTACACCGGGCGGCGCGCGTTCATCAGGCGCACCCACGACGCGCGCGGGTTGACGGCCAGCAGCGGGCGGCTGCGGTCGAAGCCGACGCGCTTGGACGCGTCGGCGATCCCGACGTCGAGGAACACGACCACGTGGTCGGCCAGCAGCGGCTCGGTGAGCGGGTCGACCGGCGCCCCGCCGCCGAGCGCGACCACGCCGTCCTCCTCGGCCAGCGCCCGGGCCACCTCGGCCCGCTCGAGGTCGCGGAAGGTGGACTCACCGTCCTCGACGAAGATGTCGCCGATGCTGCGCCCCTGCGCCGCCTCGACGCCCTCGTCGGTGTCGTGGAACGGCACGCCCAGCAGCGCGGCCAGCGCGCGCCCCGTCGTCGTCTTGCCCGACCCGGGCGGCCCGACCAGCACGGCGCGGGGCATCAGGCGTCCCACGTGCGCATCGAGGCGGGCACGGCGTCGAGGTAGGCGCGGTGGTTGCGGGCGGTCTCGGCCACCGAGTCACCGCCGAACTTCTCGAGGCACGCCTCGGCCAGCACGAGCGCGACCATGGCCTCGGCGACCACCCCGGCCGCCGGCACCGCGCACACGTCGGAGCGCTGGTGGATGGCGGTCGCGGCCTCGTCGGAGGCGACGTCGACCGTGCGCAGCGCCCGCGGCACGGTGGAGATCGGCTTCATCGCGGCCCGGACCCGCAGGACCCCGCCCACCGACATCCCGCCCTCGGTGCCGCCGGCCCGGCCGGTGGCGCGGCGGATGACGCCGTCGGCGCCGCGGTCCATCTCGTCGTGGGCCTGCGAGCCGCGGCGCGCGGCGGTGCGGAAGCCGTCGCCGACCTCGACACCCTTGATGGCCTGGATGCCCATGAGGGCGGCGGCCAGGCGCGAGTCGAGGCGGCGGTCCCAGTGCACGTGCGAGCCGAGCCCCGGCGGCACCCCCACGGCGACGACCTCGACGACCCCGCCGAGGGTGTCGCCCTCCTTGCGGGCAGCGTCCACCTCGGCGACCATCGCAGCCGAGCCGGCGGCGTCGAAGGCGCGGACCGGGTCGGCGTCGAGCGCGGCCACGTCGTCGGGCCCGGGCAGCGGCGCGTCGTCGGCCACCCCGGCGGTGCCGATGGAGACGGTGTGCGAGACCAGCCGGATGCCGTAGGCCTGCTCGAGGAAGCGGGCCGCCACCGCGCCCAGCGCCACCCGCGCCGCGGTCTCGCGGGCGGAGGCGCGCTCGAGGACCGGGCGGGCGTCGTCGAAGCCGTACTTCTGCATCCCGACGAGGTCGGCGTGCCCGGGGCGCGGCCGGGTGAGGGGGCGGTTGCGCGCCACCTCCTTCTCGGCGTTGACGTCGTCGGAGGCGGCGTAGTCCTCGGCGGGCACCGGGTCGGGGCTCATCACGGTGCGCCACTTGGGCCATTCGGTGTTGCCGATCCGGATGGCGATGGGCGAGCCCAGGGTCAGCCCGAGCCGGACACCGCCGAGGATCTCGACCTCGTCCTGCTCGAACTTCTGGCGGGCGCCGCGGCCGTAGCCAAGCCGCCGGCGCGCCAGGGCGTCACCGATGTCGGACGTCGTGACCTCGACCCCGGCGGGCATCCCGTCGACGGTCGCGACGAGGGCGGGGCCATGTGACTCCCCCGCGGTCAGCCAGCGCAGCATGGGGTCGATCCTTCCACGCGCGGCTCAGCGCCCGACCAGCGCGGTCGCGATCCGGGACGTGGCGGCGACGGCGACCCAGGCGCCGAGGCACATCGCGGGCCCGTAGGCGATGGAGGACTTCAGCCCCACCCGGCGCCCGAGCAGCAGCACGACGGCGGTCACCCCGCCGACGAGGAAGCCGGCCGCCATCCCCACGACCAGGTGCCCGAGGCTGAGCCAGCCCAGCAGGGCGCCGATCACCGGCGCCAGCCGGATGTCGCCGCCCCCGACGCCCCCGCCGGGCAGCAGCCCCAGCAGCAGGTACACCGCGCCCATCACGGCCGCCCCCACCACCGCGCCCAGCCACCGGGAACCACCACTGGCGAGGCTCGCCACCGCGAGGAGTACCAGCAGCGCACCCCCGCTGGGGACGACGAGCCCCACCGGCAGCCGGTGCACGTCGAGGTCGATCCAGACCAACCCCACGGTGAGCCAGGCGAACAGCAGGAAGGCCGGCAGGGCGGCCCACTGCGCCAGGTCTCCCACGGCCACGGCCGCCAGCGCGGCGAGCGCTCCGGTGGCGAGGCCGGGCCACCACGGGCGGCCCGGCGCGTGCTCGGCCTCGTCCTCGGGGATGCGGTAGCCGCCGGTCGCGAGCTCGCGCCCGGTCAGGTGCCCGAGGCCTCCCATGACCAGGGCGCAGAGAACGACCACCCACCAGGGGCTCACCCCGGCTCCCCGAGCGCCCGCAGCCCGGCGGCCCGCATCGCCGCCAGGGGCGCCTCGTGCCCGGTGAAGAGCCGGAACTGCTCGGCGCCCTGGTGCAGCAGCATCTCGAGCCCGGACACCACGCTCATCCCGGCGGCGGCGGCGGCCCGAGCGACCGGGGTGGGCCACCCGGCGTAGACGACGTCGAGCAGCACCCCGTCGTGCACGGGCGGCACGGTGCGGGCCACGTGCTCGGCGGCGGCCGGGGGCACGGTCGAGACCACCACGTCGTCGGCGGTGGTGACCCAGGGCTCGAGCCCGGCCACCGAGCCGTTGCGGATGCCGACGCCGGCGTCGAGGGCCCACGCCAGCAGGTCGGCGGCGCGGGCGGTGTCACGGGCCCGCACGGTGAGGGTGGTCACCCCGAGCTCGGCCAGCGCCAGGACGCACGACCGGGCGGTGGCCCCGGCGCCGAGGACGAGGGCCCGGGTGGGCGGCTGCGCCAGCCGGGGCGCGAGCGCGCCCACCACGCCGGCGACGTCGGTGTTGGTGGCGTCCCAGCCGCCGTCGGCGCGGCGCACGAGGGTGTTGGCGGCCCCGGCCCGGCGCGCCACGGCGGAGACCTCGACCGCGTACGCGAGGGCCGCCTCCTTCAGCGGCATCGTCAGCGACAGGCCGCGCCACGTGGCGTCGAGCCCGGCGAGGTGGGTGGCCAGCCCCGCGACCTCGACATCGGCCCGGCCGTACTCCCAGCCCTGGAGCCCGAGGGCCTCGTACCCGGCCCGGTGCAGGGCCGGTGAGAGCGAGTGCTCGACGGGATGCCCGAGGACCGCGGCCCTCAGCACCGGCCCGTCCTCACCCGGTGCACTTTCCGGGGTTGGCGTCACACCACTGATTGAGCTTCTGCTGGTTGGCCTGCTGCTCGGCGAAGGTGTTGGCGAACAAGGTCTCGCCGGTGTCGAGGTTGACCGTGACGAAGTAGAACCAGTCTCCCGGCGTCGGGTCGGACTTGGCGCTCTCGTACTCGGACTTGGTCAGGTTGCCGCGCTTCTGCAGGGCGAAGTTGACCGTCGAGTCCATCTGCAGGTAGCCGTTGGTCGGGCCGTCGGGCTGGTCGAGGCGGTTCTCGATCACCCGCGCCACCTTGCCCCGGTCGGCGTCCCCGCTGGCCTCGCCCTCGACGATCGAGGCGATGATGAGGGTCCGCTCCCAGTTCTTGCGCTCGACGCCGGCCGCGGTGAGGGTCTTGACCGTCTGCGCGACCATCTGGCGCAGCTGCTGGGCCGCGGGCGTCTTGTCGCTGAACTCGTAGCTGGCCGGGAAGAGCCATCCCTCGAGGTTGCCCTTGGCCTCCGGGGGCAGCCCCAGGGCCTCGGTGTCCTTGACGGCGGCCTGGTAGTCCTTCAGCGGCACGCCGGTGGCCTTCGACAGGGTCGCCAACGTCTCGGAGAGCCAGAGGCCTTCGCGGACCGTGACCCGCTCGGTGACGCGGTTGGCCGGGTCGACCAGGACCTCGAACGCGTCCTGGCCCCGCATCCCCTTCATCAGGACGTAGGTGCCGGGCTGGATCTTGGCCGCGGCGGTGGGATCGGCGGCGACGGCGTCGAGGTAGGCGGTCCGGGTCTTGGTGACCCCCGCATCGCGCAGCAGGGTGGCGATGTCCTCCCCGGTGGCGCCCGGCGGGATGACGACGTCGGTCTCCCCCTGGCCCGGGCCGGGGAAGTCGACATCGGTCTCCTGCCCGCCGCCGACCAGCCCTCTGACCGCGGGCCCGATGACGCTGTACGCCCCGTAGCCGGCGCCGCCGACCAGGACCACGGCGACCAGCAGGACCAGCAGCCGGCGCCCGCGACGCGGGGGGCGCCGCTTGCCGTGCAGCTCGCGCCGCGAACGGGTCGCCGGACGTTCGGTGTCGTCACCGAAGATGGTGTCGGTGAAGTCCTGGCTCACGTCCTCGTGCCCTTCGTCCGTGGCTTGCGCCGCCGTGCGCCGACGAGTTCCCCGGCAGGTTGCCCGGTCGCCCGCTCGGCATCGAGGGCCGACTGGAGGATGAGCACCGCCGCGGCCTGGTCGACCACGGAGCGCTGCCGCCTCCCGGCGACCCCGCTCTCCCTGAGCGCGCGGTGGGCCTCGACCGTCGTCAGCCGCTCGTCCACGAGACGGACCGGAACCGGGTCGATGCTCACCGCCAGCACGTCAGCATACGTGCGGGCCCGGTGGGCGGACACGCCTTCGGCCCCCGAGAGCGACCGGGGCAGGCCCACGACCACCCCCACGGCGTCGTGGTCGGCGACCAACGCGGCGATGCGTCGGAGGTCGTCGTCGCCGGCCGCAGGCGTCTCGGCCGACGCCCGCGGGACGGTCTCGAGCGGGGTCGCGAGGAGGCCGTCCGGGTCGCTGCGGGCGACCCCGACGCGGACCGACCCGACGTCGACCCCCAGGAGGACGCCAGGACGCCGGGCCGGGCCCGGGGTGGTCGTCAACCGGCGAGCTCCCCGACGCGCCACTCGACCGCGGCCAGCGCCTCACCCACCTTGGTCGGGTCCTGGCCACCGCCCTGGGCGATGTCGTCCTTGCCGCCGCCGCCCCCGCCGAGGGTGCCGGCCGCGATGCGGACCAGCTCGCCGGCGGTGATGCCGCGGCCGCGAGCGCCCTCGTTGGTGGCCACGACCACCACGGGGCGGCCCTTGGCGACTCCGGTCACGGCGACCACGCTGGGCCGGTCGTTGCCGAGGCGGCCGCGCAGGTCGAGCACCATGGTCCGCACGTCACCGGCGTCGGCCTCACCCGCGTCGTGCCCGAGGAAGGTGACCCCGCCGACGTCGCGGGCCCGGTCGGTGAGCGATCCGGCCGCGGCCTGGAGCTGCTCGGTGCGGAGCCGCTCGAGGTCGCGCTCGGCCTCCTTGAGCCGGGCCAGGAGGCCGCCGACGCGCTCGGGCAGCTCCTCGGGGCGACCCTTCACGAGCTCGGTGAGCTGGCCGACGATGGCGCGCTCACGGGCGAGGAAGGAGAACGCGTCGTTGCCGACGAGGGCCTCGACGCGGCGCACGCCGGAGCCGATGGAGGACTCACCGAGCAGCGTGACGAGGCCGAGCTGGGTGGTGCGCTCGGCGTGGGTGCCGCCGCAGAGCTCGCGGGCCCAGTCGCCGACCGAGACCACCCGCACGGCGTCGCCGTACTTCTCGCCGAACAGGGCCATCGCGCCCGCGTCGCGCGCCTGCTGCTGGGTCATCACCTCGGCGCTGACCGACAGGTCGTCGAGCAGCAGCGCGTTGACCCGCGACTCGACGTCGGTGAGCACCGACATCGGGAGCGCCGACGAGGCATGGAAGTCGAACCGGAAGCGACCGGGCGAGTTCTCGGAGCCGGCCTGGGTCGCGGTGTCGCCCAACGCCTCCCGGATGGCCTTGTGCACCATGTGGGTGGCCGTGTGGGCGCGGGAGATGGAGCGGCGGCGCTCGATGTCGACCTCCGCGTGGGCCTGCTCGCCCACCCCGACCTCGCCGGACACGACGGTCGCCTTGTGCACCACGAGCCCGCTGATGGGGCTCTGCACGTCGCGGACCTCGACCAGGGCCCCGCCGGCCAGGCGGACCAGGCCGCCGTCGGCCAGCTGGCCGCCGCCCTCGGCGTAGAACGGGGTGCGGTCGAGGACGAGCTCGACGTCCTGGCCGGCGCTCGCCGACGACACCGGCGCGCCGTCGAGCAGCATTCCCGCGATCCGCGCCTCGGAGGTGACCTCGTGGTAGCCGGTGAACTCGACCCGGCCGCCGACGCCGTCGGACAGCGCACGGTAGACGCTCGTGTCGCCGTGGGCCGACTTCTTGGCCTTCGCGTCGGCCTTGGCGCGGTCGCGCTGCTCCTGCATCAGACGGGTGAAGCCCTCGCGGTCGACCTCGAGCCCCTGCTCGGCCGCCATCTCGAGAGTGAGGTCGATGGGGAAGCCGTAGGTGTCGTGCAGCGCGAAGGCCTGGGCGCCGCCGAGCACCTGGCCGCCCCCCTCCTTGGTGCGCGCGACCGCGGTGTCGAGGATGGTCGTGCCGGCGGTGAGGGTGCGCCGGAACGCCTCCTCCTCGGCGTAGGCCGTCTGCGAGATGCGGTCCCAGTCGCTGCTCAGCTCGGGGTAGGACTTCTCCATCCGCTCCAGCGAGACCGGCAGCAGCTCGGGCAGGCAGGGGTCCTCGTAGCCGAGCAGGCGCATCGAGCGGATGGCGCGGCGCAGCATCCGGCGCAGGACGTAGCCGCGGCCCTCGTTGCCCGGGGTGACGCCGTCGCCGATGAGCATGAGCGAGGAGCGCACGTGGTCGGCCACGACCCGCAGCCGCACGTCGTCGGGGTGGGACTCGCTGACCATGTGGCCCGACGAGACGCCGTAGCGCTTGCCCGCGAGCGCCGCCGCGCGCTCCAGCACCGGGTAGACCTCGTCGATCTCGTAGAGGTTGTCGACGCCCTGGAGCAGCGTCGCCATCCGCTCCAGACCCATGCCGGTGTCGATGTTGCGCTGCGGCAGGGGGCCGGCGACGTCGAAGTCGTCCTTGGCGCGCACCGCCGAGAGCTCCTCCTGCATGAACACCAGGTTCCAGAACTCGAGGTAGCGGTCCTCGTCGACGGCCGGGCCGCCCTCGCGCCCGTACTCGGGGCCGCGGTCGAGGTAGATCTCGCTGCACGGGCCGCCGGGGCCGGGGACGCCCATGTGCCAGTAGTTGTCGAGCTTGCCGCGGCGGGTGATGCGCTCGACCGGGAGCCCGACCTGCTCGTGCCAGATGGCGAAGGCCTCGTCGTCGTCGACGTAGACGGTGGGCCAGATGAGCTCGGGGTCGAGGCCGTAGCCGCCCTGGTCCTGAGGGCTGGTGACGAGCTCCCAGGCCAGGGTGATGGCGCCTTCCTTGAAGTAGTCGCCGAAAGAGAAGTTGCCGTTCATCTGGAAGAACGTGCCGTGGCGGGAGGTCTTGCCGACCTCCTCGATGTCGCCGGTGCGCACGCACTTCTGGACGCTCGTGGCGCGGTCCCACAGCGGGGTCTCCTGGCCGAGGAAGTACGGCTTGAACGGGACCATGCCCGCGTTGACGAAGAGCAGGTTCGGGTCGTCGAGCAGCAGCGAGGCGCTCGGCACCACGGTGTGCCCGCGGCCGGAGAAGAAGTCGAGCCAGCGGCGCCGGATCTCAGCGGTTTCCATGTCGTGTCAGTCCTGGGGTCGAGGGCCGTGCGCGGGCGATCGTCATCGTATGCCGGGCCGGCACGGCGGGGTCGGGGGCAGGCGGAGGCGGGGGCGGGTGCCCCTAGCGAGCTCGCGCGTCGTGACCCCGCACGACCGGGGCGCACCTCGCCGGCGCGTCGGCGCGCGCCGTGACCCCTGCGAGCGTGACCTCCATGTCCACGACCCTACAAGGAGGCGTGGGTGCTCCGCCTCACACGTGCCGGACGCAGCGGGCCGCCCAGGGCCGGGCCTCGAGGCGGCCGGCCGGGATGGGCTCGCCGCAGACCTCGCAGAGCCCGTAGGTGCCGGCGGCGATGCGGGCCCGGGCCGCGCGGACCTGGGCCAGGGTGTCGAGCAGCTGCTCCTGCACGGCCACGGCCGAGAGCCGGTCGACCGCCAGCGAGGTGCCCTCACCGATGCGCTTGCCGAACGAGATGTTCTCCCCGGCGGGCGGGGCGGCGGTGAGGGTGGCGAGGTCGGCCACCAGCTGCTCCTCGTGGGCGGCGAGCGCGGCGTCGGTGTCCATCGGCCCACCGTAGGCGAGGCCGCCGACGGCGCGGACCACACGGGCCGCCCGCGCGTCCCTGGGCTCAGCGGCCGAGGCGGTCCTTCAGCCAGCGCCACCGCTCCTGGAGGCGCCCCTCGAAGCCGCGGTCGGTGGGGCGGTAGTAGTCGGTGGTGCCCGCGAGGTCGTCGGGCAGGTACTGCTGGCGCGCGACGCCGTCGGGCTCGTCGTGGGCGTAGACGTACGACGGCGCGCGGCCGCGCCCGGTGGCGGCCGCGGAGGCCTGTGCGATGCGGTCGGCCCCGCCGTAGCCGCTGCCGCGCAGGTGGAGGGGCACCGGGCCGCCCTTGCCGGCGCGCACGTCGGCGATGGCCTCGTTGATGCCGGTGTAGGCGGCGTTCGAGGCCGGGGCCAGGGCGTTGTGGACCACGGCCTGGGCCAGGATGATGCGGGCCTCGGGCATGCCGATCTGGGCGACCGCGTGCATGGCGGCCACGGCCGTCTGCAGGGCGGTGGGGTCGGCCATCCCGACGTCCTCGGAGGCGGCGATGACGATGCGGCGGGCGATGAAGCGCGGGTCCTCGCCGGCCTCGAGCATCCGGGCCAGGTAGTGCAGCGCGGCGTCGACGTCGGAGCCGCGCATCGACTTGATGAGGGCACTGGCGACGTCGTAGTGCTGGTCGCCGGTGCGGTCGTAGCGGACGGCGGCGTGCGCCACGGCCTGCTCGGTCTGGGCCAGGGTGATCTCGACGACCTCGGGCCGGGCCGCCCCCGGCGCCAGCGAGTCGTCGGCCACGCCGGCGGCCGCCTCGAGGAAGGTGAGCGAGCGCCGGGCGTCGCCGCCGGAGAGCCGCACCAGGTGGTCGCGGGCGTCGTCGGCCAGGGCGTAGGCCCCGGCCAGGCCCCGCGGGTCGGCCACGGCGCTGGTGAGGACCTCGGCCACCTGCTCGTCGGTGAGCGGCACCAGCGTGACCAGCATCGAGCGCGACAGCAGCGGGGCGATGACCGAGAACGACGGGTTCTCGGTGGTGGCCGCCACCAGCACCACGAGCCGGTTCTCGACGCCCGGGAGCAGGGCGTCCTGCTGGGCCTTGGTGAAACGGTGGATCTCGTCGAGGAAGAGGACCGTCTGGCGGCCGTAGAGGTCACGGGTGCGGGCGGCGCCCTCCATCACCGCGCGCACGTCCTTGACGCCGGCGGTGACGGCGGAGAGCTCGACGAACTCGCGCTCGGCCGCGGTGGCGACCAGGTGGGCCAGGGTGGTCTTCCCGGTGCCGGGCGGCCCCCAGAGGATGGCCGAGAGCGGCCCGGCCGCTCCCCCGCCGCCCTCGATGAGCCGGCGCAGCGGGCTGCCGGGACGCAGCACCTCCGCCTGGCCGCGGACCTCGTCGATGCTGCGGGGGCGCATCCGCACGGCCAGGGGGGCCAGGGCCGACGAGCCGGCGCCGGGGCGGTCGCCCGCCGCGGCGCCGAAGAGGTCGGTCCCGTCCTGGCTCATCCCGCGAGGCTAGCGCCGCGCTCCGACGCGGGCCGCCCCGGTCGGCCGCCGCCGGTCAGAAGTAGCGGGTCTCGCCGTCGAGCAGCTCGCGCAGCAGGTCGAGGTGGCCGGCGTGCCGGGCGGTCTCCTCGAGCATGTGGTGCACCATCCAGCGCAGCGACGCCTCGCCGACCGGGTGCAGCGCGGTGCTGCCGGTGTCGTCGAGGGACCGCCCGGCGATGGCGGCGTCGGAGCGCGCGCAGGCGGCCTCGTAGCGGTCGAGGACCTCGGCCAGCGACAGGTGGTCGACGCGGAAGTCGTCGTCCTCGTCCTCGCGGCGCAGCCCCGGCAGCTCGGACGGCTCCCCCAGCAGCACCTCGCGGAACCACAGGTCCTCGGTCGAGGCCAGGTGCGACACCACGCCCGCCACCGTCATCAGCGGCGAGGTCGGCACCAGCGACCGGTGGGCATCCGCGTCCGAGAGCCCCTCACACTTCAGCCGGACGATGCCGCGCTGGAGGTCGAACCAGCCGAGGAGCTGGGTGCGCTCGTCGGCGACGGTCGGGGGGCGGGTGCGCGTCGCGGGCATCGGCCCACGGTAGCCATCCGGACGCAGGTGCGGGGCCCGGCGCACCCGGCGCCCGGGACGGCGGCCCGGCGTGCGAGATTGCTGCCATGAGCGAGGTCGGCCCGGTCGGGACGTTCGAGGAGCTGCTGGAGGTCTCGGGGCACCACCCCGTCGTCGAGGTCGACGTGGGGCGCGGGTTCACCCCGCCGGGATGGGCGACAGCGGGCCACGGGGGTGCGGTCATGTTCGCGCGTCGCTCCGACCACGGCATCCCGGGTGCCGCGGTCCTCGGCACCGGGCCGGCCATCGACGTGCTCCTGGCCGACCCGCGCGTGCGCTCGTGGTTCGAGGGCGGCGACTTCCGGCACCTGGGCCGGCCCCGGGAGCACCACGACGTCGTCGAGCGGCACCTGCCCCTCGACGGAACCGGCGGCGACTGGGACTGGCTGTGGACCCGCGACCTGCCACCCGCCGATGTCCCCGGCGAGGACCGGGTCGTGGTGCTCGAGCCCGGGGACGCCCCCGAGGCCACCGCGCTCCTGGCGCTCGCCAGCCCGCGCACCCACGGCCAGCCGTTCGCGCGGCCCGGGCAGCTGTGGGTGGGCGTCCGCGACGACACCGGCGACCTCGTCGCCTGCGGCGGCAGCGAGCCCTCGGGCGCCGGCACGCCCACCCTGGCCGGGATCGCCGTCGCCCCCACCGCGCGGCGCCAGGGGCTCGGGGCCGCCGTCACCGCGGCCCTCACCCGGCGCGCGGTCACCGCCACCGGGGCGTGCGCGCTCGGGATGTTCGCCGACAACGACGACGCCCGCCGGGTCTACCACCGGCTCGGGTACCGGACCGGGATGCGGTGGCGCAGCCGCTGGCGGACCGGCGCCCTGCCGCCCCCGCCGACCGCCCCCTGACCGCCGGGGCAACATTTTCGCCCCCTGCGGGAACCTTCAGGTCCGCACCACATCGTTACCGGTGCGGACCGGAAGGTCCCTGCGTCAGGCGGTCGGCGGCTCAGGGTTGCCCTTCGGCGCCTCGGGCCTCGCGTCGACCCCGGCCTCCTTGCGCTGCTCCGGGGTGATCGGCGCCGGCGCGTCGGTGAGCGGGTCGTAGCCGCCGCCGGACTTCGGGAACGCGATGACGTCGCGGATGCTGTCGAAGCCGCCGAGCAGCATCACGATGCGGTCCCACCCGAAGGCGATGCCGCCGTGCGGCGGGGCCCCGAAGGCGAAGGCGTCGAGGAGGAAGCCGAACTTCTCCTGTGCCTCCTCCGGCGACAGCCCCATGACCGTGAAGACCCGCTCCTGCACGTCGCGGCGGTGGATACGGATGGAGCCGCCGCCGAGCTCGTTGCCGTTGCAGACCATGTCGTAGGCGTAGGCCAGCGCCGAGCCCGGGTCGGTGTCGAAGGTGTCCATGAACTCCTCCTTGGGGGAGGTGAACGCGTGGTGCACCGCCGTCCAGGCCCCCGAGCCCACCGCGACGTCACCGGCCGCCACGGCCTCGGACGCCGGCTCGAACAGCGGAGCGTCGAGGACCCACAGGAAGCTCCAGGCGTCCTCGTCGACCAGGCCGCAGCGCCGGCCGATCTCGAGACGGGCCGCCCCCAGGAGGGCGCGCGACGCGCGCGGGGCGCCGGCGCCGAAGAAGATGCAGTCACCCGGCTGCGCGCCCACGTGCGCGGCCAGACCGGCGGCCTCGGCCTCCGAGAGGTTCTTGGCCACGGGGCCGCCCAGGGTGCCGTCGTCCTGCACCAGCACGTAGGCCAGCCCCTTGGCGCCGCGCTGCTTGGCCCACTCCTGCCACGCGTCGAGCTGCTTGCGCGGCTGGCTCGCACCGCCGGGCATCACCACCGCGCCGACGTACTCGGCCTGGAACACCCGGAACGAGGTGTCGGCGAAGAACTCGGTGCACTCGACGAGCTCCTGCCCGAAGCGCAGGTCGGGCTTGTCGGTGCCGTAGCGGCGCATGGCGTCGGCGTAGGTCATCCGCGGGAAGGGGGTGGGCAGGTCGACGCCGATCAGCTGCCAGATCTCGCGGACCACGGCCTCGCCCAGCTCGAGGACGTCGTCCTGCTCGACGAAGCTCATCTCGATGTCGAGCTGGGTGAACTCGGGCTGGCGGTCGGCGCGGAAGTCCTCGTCGCGGTAGCAGCGGGCGATCTGGTAGTACCGCTCCATCCCGGCCACCATCAGCAGCTGCTTGAACAGCTGCGGGCTCTGCGGCAGGGCGTACCAGCTGCCCGGGGCCAGGCGGGCCGGCACCAGGAAGTCGCGGGCGCCCTCCGGCGTGGAGCGGGTGAGGGTCGGGGTCTCGATCTCGACGAAGTCGCGCTCCCCGAGGACGCGGCGCGCGGCCTGCCCGACCTTCGAGCGCAGCCGGATGGCCTGCCCGGCCGAACGGGCCCCGGGCCGGCGCAGGTCGAGGTAGCGGTGCTTGAGCCGGGCCTCCTCGCCGACGGTGACGCGCTCGTCGACCTGGAACGGCAGCGGGGCGCTGGGGTTGAGCACCTCGATCTCGCGGGCGACGACCTCGACGGCCCCGGTGGGCAGCTCGGGGTTGACGTTGCGCTCCTCGCGGGCGGTCACCTCGCCGGTGACCTTCACGACGTACTCGCTGCGCAGGTCATGGGCCGCACCGGTGAGCACCTCGTCGCGCGCGACCACCTGGGCCACGCCGCTGGCGTCGCGCAGGTCGATGAAGGCCACTCCGCCGTGATCGCGCCGCTTCGCCACCCACCCGGTGAGGGTGACGGTCTGGCCGGTGTGGTCGGCACGCAGCGTGCCGGCCTCGTGGGTGCGGAGCACGGGGGATCCTTCGAGTCGGGGACGGTACGGACGGGGCCAGGGCGGGTGGGACCGCTCGCGGCCACCGGCGTCCCCGGACCGGCCCAGTCTACGGAGCCCCCACCGCTGCGCCGAACGGGTTGTCGGCGCTCGGCTCAGGGGCGCCGGGCCGGCAGCAGGCAGAGCTCGTTGCCCGAGGGGTCGGTGGCCAGCCGCCACGGCAGGTCGCCCCACCCCGGGTTCCACTCGCGGCCGCCCAGCTCGAGGACCCGCGCCAGCACGGCGTCGTCGTCGTCACCGGCCTCGAGCCGGATGTCGAGGTGCAGCCGGTTCTTCCGAGCCGGGTCCTTGGCGGCGTGCTCCGGGCACAGCTCGAGCAGCGGGCCGAGCCCCGACGGATGCTGCAGGGCGGTGAGCCGGCCCCCCGGCACCGGGCGCCAGCCGGAGAGCTCGGCCCAGAAGGCGGCGTCGCGCGCGGGGTCGGCGCTGTCGAGCGGGAAGGCGGCGAGGGCGCCGGCCCCGGCGTACTCGCCCCGCTCCTCCATCACGCAGAACGGGTTGCCCTCGGGGTCGGCGAGCACCACCCACGGCACGTCGCCCTGCCCGATGTCGAGCGGGCGCGCCCCCAGCCCCAGGGCACGCTCGACCACCTCGGCCTGCCGCGGGCCGCCCGCGACGTCGACGTGCAGCCGTGGGGAGGGCGCCACCGGCTCGGACACCGCCGGGAAGCACAGGTCGAGCACGGGGCCGCCCGGCACCGCCAGCCGGGTCTCGAACAGCTCGGCCTCGTCGGTGAGGGTCTCGCCCCCGAGGAGCCCCTGCCAGAAGCGGCCCAGCCGGCCGGGGTCGTGGGCGTCGAGGCTGACGTTCTCGAGGTACATCCGCCCGTCCTACCACCCGGCCCCGACAGTGCCCGGAGCGTACGCGTCAGCGGTTCGGCCGACCCCCCCGGCACCTTCGGCCACCAGTGCCGACGACTCGCCTCGGACGGCTGGTCCCCCGCCATAGGATGCCCGCGATGTCTCTCGCCGGCCCCGTCCCCGTCTTCGACCCCGGAGAGATCTTCCCGGACCTCGAGGAGCTTCGCACCCGAGCCACCGAGGGCGATCTCCCGGGCGCTCTCGAGCGCCTCGTGGCGATCGGGCGCGGCGGTGCGTCCGACCAGGTCACGGCCTGGGAGGTGCTGGCGGAGAGCGACGCGCTCGACGGTCCCCTGACCGCGCACCTGGCCGCGCATCCCGACGACCGCACCGCGCGCCTGCTCGCGTGCCTGCGCCGCGTCCGCGCCGGCTCCGACCGCGCCGCCGCGCTCGCGGCCGAGCAGGACCTGGTGCGCCTCGTCGCCGAGGACCGCACCGACGCCACGGCCTGGTTCGTCCGCCTCGTCACCGCCGGCGCCGCCGGGCTCGGCCCCAGCGAGACCCGCCGGCGCTACGAGCGCCTGCGCGAGCTGGCCCCCGAGCACAGCGTCGCGCAGCGGCTCATGCTGCGCGCCCTGGTGCCCGCCCCGGGCGGGGCCTGGGACGAGGTCCTGGCCCACGTCCGTCTGGCCACCGCGGACGCTCCTGACGGCAGCCCCGACTGGGGACTGGTGCCGCTGCTGCACCTGATGCGGTGGCACGTCGAGAGCCCCGCCGGGGAGACCGACTACCTGCGCCAGCCCGAGGTCCGCAGCAAGCTCGAGGAGGCCTCCGAGCGGTTCACCGCCGCCCCCTGCACCTCCCCCTACGCGGCCGTCGAGGTCCACACCGACTTCGCCGTCGCCACCGCCCTGGCCGGCCAGCGCGGCCGCTCGATGAAGCACTTCCGCGCGCTCGGCCCCGCCCTCGCGCCGGGGGCCTGGGAGCTCGCCGCGGCCCACCGCGCGGACCTCGAG
The DNA here is from genome assembly GCF_001428065.1 of Nostocoides sp. Soil756. GTDB lineage: Bacteria > Actinomycetota > Actinomycetes > Actinomycetales > Dermatophilaceae > Phycicoccus. The sequence continues at coordinate 917,934 of NZ_LMSE01000002.1, read as the reverse complement.
ACCGTCCGCGGCGCCGCCGTGGCCGAAGGTCGGCGTCGATGAGTGTCACCGAGACCACGGTCGACGGCATCCCGGTGTTCCTGGCCGACCGCGACGACGGGCTGTGCAGCGGGGGCCTCATCTTCCGCGTGGGGTGGGCCGACGAGACCCTCGCCGTGCGTGGTCTCACCCACCTGGTCAGCCACCTCGCGCTGCACCAGGTCGTGGTCGGCGACCCCCACCAGAACGTCGAGATCCACGACCGCTACACCCACGTGTACGCCCAGGGCTCGGCGCAGCAGGTGCTCAACGTCCTCAACGGCGTGTGCGCCAACCTCCAGCAGCTCCCGACCCACCGCATCGCGCTCGAGAGCGACGCCCTGCGCGCGGAGGAGGCGCGGCGCACCGAGGAGCGCCGGGCCTCACCGCTGCTGAGGTACGGCGCCCAGGGCTACGGGCTCGCGTCCTTCCCCGAGCTCGGGCTGCCCGGCATAGACGCCGACCTCGTGCAGCTGTGGGCCGACGCCGCCTTCACCCGCGAGAACACCGTGGCGTGGCTGGCCGGCGAGGTCGCTCCCGGCTCGCTGAAGATGCCGCTGCCCGAGGGCGAACGGTCGACCCTGCCGGTCGTCACGTCCGCTCTGGGCCGGCCACCGATGTGGTTCCGCGACAGCACCACCGACACCCTGGTGGTCTCCGGCGTCGTGACCCCCGGGCCGGCGGCCGTGGTCTACACGATGCTGCTCGGCCGCGCCCTCGACCGCGACCTGCTCGACGGCGACCGGATCAGCCTCAGCGCCTCCGCGACGCTCGAGGTCCGCGACGCCGAGGCCGCAGTCGTCACCATCACCGCCGACTGCCTCCTCCAGCGCCGGGGCGGGGCGCTGGCCGGCGCGGTCGTCGACGCCATGGCGCGGCTGCGCTGGGGGCCGCTCGGTGCCGCCGAGGTCACCTACGCCGCCCGGGCCGCGGCCGAGACCCATCGCGCTGCCGACGCCACCCCGGACGCCGCGCGTCGCCGGGCCCTCGACCGCGTCCTGGGTCTGGCCCCCGAACAGCCCGCGTGGGGGCCCGACGACTTCGTGGGCCTGACCCCCGAGCACGTGCGCGCCGTGGCCGAGGAGCTGCACGCCACCGCCCTGGCCCAGCTGCCCGACCTGGGCCTGGACTGGGCCGGCTGGAACCAGATCCCGATGCACTCGCCGCGCACCGTCACCGGCACCGAGTACCCGGGCCGTGGCTACTCCGACGCCGTCCTGGTCCTCGGCGAGGACGGGGTCATGGTGCGCACCCCGCGGTCGCGCTCGACAGTGGCCTTCGACCAGGTGGCGATCATGCAGGCCTACGAGGACGGCGGCCGGTGGCTGGTCAGCACCGACGGCTTCCAGGTGCAGGTCGAGCCGACGATGTACGAGGTGGACGACGCGGCCATCGCGGCCATCGACGCCGCGGTCGACCTCGCCCGGGTGGTCCGGCTCTCGGCCCGCCGCCCCGAGGACCTCCCCCGGCCGCGCGACACCACGCCCGAGCAGGACGCGGCGGCCAGCCCCGAACAGCGGCGCGCCGCCCGCGACCGACGCTCCTGGCTGCGCCGGGTCACCGGGCGCTGACGACCGACCCCGGACCGACGACCTACCCCGGACCCACGGGCGGCTCCGGCGCCCGGGACGTGCGACCCTGGAACACGTCCCGTCCGTCTGGAGGAGCTCGTTGACCAGCCTGTTCCCGCGCCGGTCCGCGCTGCGCGGTGCGGCGGCCGTCACGTGGGGTGTCGCGGTGGGGGCCACCGCGGGCTGCTCGGCCGGAGCCGGCGGTTCCGGCCGCGGGGCGTCAGCCGCCGCGGGTGGCCCGTCGGCCTCCGACGCCCCACCCCCGCCGCCACCCCACGAGGTCGTCGTCCACGCCGACGCCCGGGCCGGTGTCCTCTCCTCCACCACGGAGGCGAGCATCGCGGCCAGCCGCGCGCTCCTGGCCCGGTGCACCGCGGTGGTCGTCACCGGCCCGGCCGCGCCCGACGTGGCCGCCGGCATCCGGGTCGCCACCGCCCTGGCGGTGCCGCTGCTGCTCGAGGGGCCGGCCCTGGCCGGTGAGCTGCGCCGCCTGGGGGTGCGCGCCACCGTGCGCGTCGACCGGGACACCCCCGGTGTTCCGCCGGTCGACGGGCTGCCGCCGCGCCCCCCGACCACCGCGGCCACGGTCGTGCTGGCCCCGGGCACGACCGTCCCGCGCACGCTCACCCCGCTGGTCGCCGCCTGCCGCGCGAGCACTCTGGCGCTGGCGTCGCCGGACCCGCGGGTCTCCACGGCCGACATCACCGGACTGCGCTCGACCGGGGACGCCGCCGTCCTCGGCCTCGGCGCGCTGGGACCGCACTTCGCCCAGCGGGTCCGCACCGTCCGCACCGCACCCGAGCTGCCCGGCGGGGGGCTGCTCCCCCTGACCGGTCGCCGGATGGTGGCCCTGTACGGGCACCCCAGCACCCCCGACCTGGGCCTGCTGGGTGAGCAGGGGCCGGCAGCGGCGGTGGACCGGGCCCGCGCCACGGCGCGCACCTACACCCAGTGGTCCGACCTGCCCGTCGTGCCCGCGTTCGAGCTCATCGCCACCGTCGCGTCCGGCTCGGCCGGTAGCGACCACCTCTACTCGAGACGCACGGCGCTGTCGGTGCTGCGGCCGTGGGTGGCGGCGGCCCGCGAGGCCGGCGTGTACGTCGTGCTGGACCTCCAGCCCGGGCGGTCCGACTTCCTGACCCAGGCCCAGGCCTACACCTCGCTGCTGCGCGAGCCGCACGTGGGCCTGGCGCTCGACCCCGAGTGGCGCCTCGGCCCGCACGAGGAGCCGCTCGAACAGGTCGGCCACGTGGGGGTGGCGGAGGTCAACGCGGTCGGGCGCTGGCTGGCCGCCCTGGTCCGACAGCACGACCTGCCGCCCAAGGTGCTGACGCTGCACCAGTTCAGGACCTCGATGGTCCGCGACCGCGAGCGTCTCGACGTCGGCCTCGACGAGATCCAGTGGTTGGTGCACGCCGACGGGCAGGGCACCCAGCCGGCCAAGCAGGCCACCTACGCGGGCGTGCGCCGCGGCCTGCCGGCGGGGGTGCGGCTCGGCTGGAAGAACTTCGTCGACGAGGACCGCCCGATGCTGACCCCGGCCCAGACGATGGCGCAGGTACGTCCCGCGCCCGCGTTCGTCAGCTACCAGTGACGCGTCGGCCGCCGGGCCGCCTCACCCGGCGGAACCGGCGGAACCGGCCTCCGGACCGACGTAGAACCACCGGCCGGCGCGGCGCTCGAAGCGGCTGCGCTCGCGGATCTGACCCCGCTGGCGGGTCCGGCCCTCCCCCGCGAGCCAGGTGGCGCGGAACTCCACCACCCCGGTGTCGTCGCGCGCCCCACCGCCGACCACGTCGAGGACCTCGAGCCCGACCCACCGCACCCACGGCTCGGGGTCGACCGACTCCGGGCGGGTCCGGGGGTGCCAGGTGACGAACAGGTGCATCCCGTCGGCCAGCGCGTAGGCGGTGTAGCGCGAGCGCATCAGCGCCTCGGCCGTCTCGGGCCGGCGTTCGCCCTCGATGACCGGGCCGCAGCACGCGGCGAAGGACGAGCCCGCGGGCAGGCCACCGCAGGGGCAGGGCGCCTCGGGATCGAGGGGCTCCTCCGAGCCGGACACCTTGAGCCACGCCTGCGACCCCCTGGCGTTCCCGAAGGTCTCGGCCACGAGGTCATCCTCCCACGTCGTCCTGGGCGTCACAGGGGAGAAGTACCCGCCCGGGCCGCTCGGTACTCGCGGCGGTCAGGACTTTGCGCGCCCCGGGCTGCGCTCGGGCCACGGCGCATCCGCCGGGCGCAGCCCCTGCCAGCCGCGGGCGCGCCAGGACTGGGCGGCCAGCACGGCGATGACCAGGGTCGGGCTGTGCAACCGGCCGTCGAGCACGCCCTCGACGAGCTCGTCGAGCGCGACGCGGCGCTGCGGCATCCCCAGCTCCTCACCGTGGCGCGCGAACCGGTCGGCCACGGGCACCTCGGTGAGGTCACGCGCCAGGAAGATGCGCAGGCTCTCGCTCGACCCCCCGGGGGAGGACCAGTGGTCGACGAGCGTGGCCCACGAGCCGGCGGTGAGGTCGGCCTCCTCGTGCAGCTCACGGGCCGCGGTGACCTCGGGGGGCTCACCGTCGACGTCGAGCAGACCGGCCGGGATCTCCCAGTCGAAGGCGCCGACGGGGTGGCGGTACTGCTGGATGACGACGGCCCGGTCGTGCTCGTCGAGGGCCAGCACCGCCACGGCGCCGGTGTGGTCGACGAAGTCGCGGGTGACGACACCGGCCCGGCCGAGGTCGACGCGCTCGCGGCGCACGTCCCAGACCCTCCCCTCGAACGCGAGGGTCGACTCCAGCACGGGGCGGCGCTCGAGCCGGTCGCGCAGCGGGTCCTCCCCCGCGTCAGGCACGCGCGTCGGCGGGCTCGACGGCCCGGGGCCGCTCGACCTCGACGAGCCGGGCGGCCCGCTGCTGCTCGATGGCCGCACCGACCAGGCCGGCGAAGAGCGGGTGCGCCCGGGTCGGGCGCGACTTGAACTCGGGGTGCGCCTGGGTCGACACGTAGTAGGGGTGGACCGCGCGGGGCAGCTCGACGAACTCGACCAGGCCCAGCTCGGGGTGGGTGCCGCTGATGACGAGCCCGGCGTCCTCGAGGGCCTCGCGGTAGGACTCGTTGACCTCGTAGCGGTGGCGGTGGCGCTCGTCGGCGAACGTGGCGCCGTAAGCCCCGGCCACCACCGACCCCTCGCGCAGGGCCGCGCGCTGCGAGCCCAGCCGCATGGTGCCGCCCAGGTCGCCGGCGCCCTCGACGAAGGCCTTCTGCTCCTCCATCGTGGCGATCACCGGGGCGGGGGTGTCGGGGTCGAACTCGGTCGAGCTCGCCCCCTCGATGCCCGCGACGGTGCGCGCGTACTCGATGACCATGCACTGCAGACCCAGGCAGATGCCGAGCGTCGGCACCTGCCGCTCCCGGGCCCAGCGCAGGGCGCCGACCTTGCCCTCGATGCCGCGCACGCCGAAACCGCCCGGCACCAGCACGGCATCCACGCCCCCGAGCGCCTTCTGGGCCCCGGCCTCGCTCTCGCACGAGTCCGAGGGCACCCAGCGGATGCGGACCTTGGCGTCGTGGTGGAAGCCGCCGGCCCGCAGGGCCTCGGTGACCGAGAGGTAGGCGTCGGGCAGGTCGACGTACTTGCCGACCAGCGCGACCTCCACCTCGTGCTCGGGCTGGTGTACGCGCTGCAGGAGGGTGTCCCAGTCGGTCCAGTCGACGTCGCGGAAGGTGAGGCCGAGGCGCCGGATGACGTAGGCGTCGAGCCCCTCGCGGTGCAGGACCTTGGGGATGTCGTAGATGCTCGGGGCGTCGACGGCGGCGGCGACCGCGTCGGTGTCGACGTCGCACATCAGGCTGATCTTGCGCTTGATCGACTCGGGGATCTCGCGGTCGGCCCGCAGCACGAGGGCGTCGGGCTGGATGCCGACCTGGCGCAGGGCCGCGACGGAGTGCTGGGTCGGCTTGGTCTTCAGCTCGCCGCTGGGCGCGAGGTAGGGCACCAGCGAGACGTGCAGGAAGAACACGTTGTCGCGGCCCAGGTCGTGGCGCACCTGGCGGGCGGCCTCGAGGAACGGCAGCGACTCGATGTCGCCGACGGTGCCGCCGATCTCGGTGATGATGACGTCGGGCGCCTCGGCGTCGGAGACCCCGGGCGAGCCGGCCGCCTGGGCCCGCATCCGCTCCTTGAGCTCGTTGGTGATGTGCGGGATGACCTGCACGGTGTCGCCGAGGTACTCGCCGCGGCGCTCCCTGGTGATGACCCGGTTGTAGACCTGCCCGGTCGTCACGTTGGCGCTGCCCCTGAGGTTCACGTCGAGGAAGCGCTCGTAGTGGCCGATGTCGAGGTCGGTCTCGGCCCCGTCGTCGGTGACGAACACCTCGCCGTGCTGGAACGGGTTCATCGTCCCGGGGTCGACGTTGAGGTAGGGGTCGAGCTTCTGCATCGTGACCCGCAGCCCGCGGGCCCGCAGCAGGTGCCCCAGGCTCGAGGCGGTGAGCCCCTTGCCGAGCGAGGAGGCGACGCCTCCGGTCACGAAGATCTGTTTCGTCGTCTGGAGCACCACGGGCTTCAACGATACGTCATCGGGGCGGCCGCGGGTCCGCCGACGCTCCGGGCCCCTCCGGGGATTGACCGCCTGCCCGGTCCGCGAGCCTCAGGAGCCCGAGCGGGCGAGGGCGTAGGCCGCCTCGGCGGCGGCCAGTGCCTCGGCCTCCGAGGGCAGCTCGCCGGCCCGCTCCACGGCCTTGGACCGCAGGTCGTCGCGCACGCCGCCGTGGGTCACGACGTCGCGGATGGCGCGTGAGAGCGACACCGGGTCGCCGCCGGGCACGAGGATGGCGGCGTCGCCGACGACCGCGTGGGTGCCGCCGACGTCCGTGGCCACGATGGCGGCGCCGGCGTGCAGCGCTTCCTGGAGCCCCACGGGCTGCCCCTCCCACACCGCGCTCGAGACGACGACGTCGGCGGCGGCCAGCAGGTCGGCCACGTCGTCGCGCACCCCGAGCAGGCGCACCGGCAGCCGTTCGGCGTCGATGCGGGCCTGGAGCCGGGCCCGCAGCGGCCCGTCGCCGGCGACCACGGTGACCAGGTCGAGGTCGAGCAGGTCGCGGTGGGCGTCGAGGAGGAGGTCGAGCCCCTTCTGCGGCGCCAGCCGGGCCAGGACGACGCCGAGGCTGGTGCGCGCGTCGAGGCCGAGCTCGCCGTGCACGGTGTAGCGGTCGCCGGAGGGCAGGCGGCGAGGCGGGGCCGGGACGACGGCCAGAGCGGTGTGGGGGGCGCCCAGCGCGTCCATCCGCTGCACGAGGTCGGCCGAGACGCCCAGCACCACGCGCGAGCCGCGCGCCACCACCCGCTCGAGCCCGGCGTAGACGACGCCGGTGAGCAGGCCGCTGGGGGCGGCGTTGTGCAGGGTCGTGACGACCGGCGTGCCCGAGCGCGCGGTGGCCAGGACCGCCAGGGCACCGGCGCGCAGCCCGTGGGCGTGCACGACGTCGGCACCGGCCGCGAGCGCGGCGAGCTCGCGCACGGCACGGGCGTCGCGCAGCGGGTGCGGGCGGTCGCTGACCTCGACCGGGAAGACGGTGGCGTTCTCGGCCAGCCCGAAGGCCTCGGCCACGCTCGCGGGCGCCGCCACCATCACGTGGTACCCGGCGCCGGTCAGCAGCGCCACGAGGCCCTGCACGTGGCGGCCCACGCCGCCGGCGCTCGTCCCGAGCACGATCAGCACCCTCATCGCCCCTCCCCTCCCCGACGCCTGGACCGACCTCGCCGGAGCATCTGCCCCATCATGGTGCGATCACCGTAGAAGACCGCCAGGAGACCTGTCACCAGGGCCAGGGTGCCGGTCGCCAGCCCCCAGAGTGCCGCGTCGAGCAGCCCGCCGTAGGTCCGCCCCCGCGTGACGAGGTCACCCACCAGCACCGCGAGAGCCACGGCCACGATCACGGCGCCCAGCGTGCGGGCCATCCCCCGGGTCACGTCGGCGCCCCACGCCCGGCGCACCATCAGCATCAGCAGCGCGGCCGAGAGCGTCATCCCGAGGGTCGAGGAGAAGCCCAGCGCCCGCAGCGTCGTCAGGGCGCCGCGGTCGGGGCCGACGAGCAGCAGCGGGAGGACCGCGGCCACCGCCCAGCCGAGCGAGACCGCGAGGGCGGCGTCGAGGGGGCGACCGCGCACGTAGAGCGCCCGGGTGAGCAGGGCGGTCAGCCCGAAGCCCACGAGCCCGGGCGCGTACGCGGTCAGGGCCGGTGCCAGGGCGGCCAGGGCGACGGGGCTGGAGCCGTCGGCCCCCTTCCCGGCGTCGAGGACGGCGAAGAACGCACCGACCGTGGGGGCGGCCGCGACGAGCACGCCGACCGCCACCCCACACAGCACCAGGACGGCGCGCAGTGACCGGCCCAGGGTGTCGGTGACGTCGTGCCCCGCGCCGGTGCGTGCCGCCAGGGCCGGGAAGGCGCTGGTGGCCACCGGGACCGCGAGCACGGCGTACGGCAGCAGGTACACGGCTTGCACGTACTGGTAGACGGTGAACGCCCCGCGGGTCCCCGAGTGGTTGGCCAGCCACACGGTGGCGAGCACCGCGCCCTGCTGGGCGCCCAGGGCGAGCACCCCGGCCCCGGCCAGGGCCCCGATCCGGCGGGCGTCGTCGGGGTCGAGACGCAGGGCCGGACGCCAGCGCCAGCCGGTGGCCAGGGCCGGCACGGCCAGCGGCAGCGACAGCACCACGACCCCGAGGGTGGTGCCCCAGCCCAGGACGGCGACGGCCTGGTCGCTGACCGACGACGGCGCCACGGTGCCTCCGGTGAGCGCGCCGTACCAGAGGTAGGAGCCGAGGACCACGACGGAGGAGACCAGCGGGGCGAGTGCGGCGGCCAGGAAGCGGCGGTGGGCCTGGAGCAGGCCCGCCAGGATGATCCCGACGCCGTAGAGCGGTACCTGCGCCGCGAAGATCCGCAGCAGCCGGGTGCCGACCGCCTGCGCCCGCGGGTCGAAGTCGTCGACCAGCCAGCCGGCCAGCGCCGGGGCCGAGAGCGCGAGCAGGGCGCCCAGGGGGACGAGCACCACCAGGGCCCAGGTGAGCAGCACCGACGCCAGGTGGTCGGCGTGCTCGCGTTCGCCGGCTCCCAGCCGGTGCGCGATGAGCGGCACGGCCACGGCGGCCAGCACCCCGCCGGCGGCCACCTCGAAGAGCACGTTGGGCAGGGCGTTGACGCTCTGGTAGATCTCGCCGACGCCCCGGGTGCGCACCGAGTCGGCGAAGACGAGGATGCGTGCGAAGCCCGCGACCCGCGACACCATCGTCACCAGGGCGATGAGACCGGCCGCCCCGGCGATGCCGGAGGCGAGGCGGGATCGGGTCATCGGGGGGGCCGGCCCCATGCGTCGAGCTCGCGCAGGCCCGGGGTCGACTCGATGACGGCGGTGAAGCTGACCCGCTCCGAGGCCACGGTGAGCGCGCCGAGGACGACCAGGGCCACCACCCGCCCCGTGCGCCCGGTCCTCCCGAGCAGCGCAGTGCCCAGCAGCGCCCCCGCGGCGTTGGCGCCGGTGTCACCCAGCATCGCGCGCCCCGCGAGGTCCTCGCGCAGCACCCCGAGGGACGCGCCCGCGGCGGCGGCGGCCTGCACCCGGAGCGACTGTCGGCCCGCCCCCTCCGCCAGGAGGAGCGGCGCAGCGGCGAGCAGAGTGGCCTTCAGGGCCCGGCCGGGGCGCAGGTCGAGCAGGTTCACGAGGTTGGCGGCGCCGGCGACGACGGCCCCTCCCACGAGGGTGTCGACCGCCCCCAGGTCGTCGCGCCCGCGGTCGGCCAGGGCGGCCGCGGCCAGCCCGGTGAGGCCCAGGCCGACGACCTTGACGGCCCCGGTGGTGAGCTCGCCGCGGGCGGCTGCGCCCAGGTGGCCGCGCAGCCCCTTGGACGAGCCGTCGCCGGCGAAGTCGTCGAACGCACCGAGCGCCCCGGAACCGAGCACCGCCACGAGCCCGGCGGGCCCGCCCCTCGCGGCACCGATCGCGGCACCGGCCACCCAGGCCGGCCCCTCGAGGAGGGTGACCGGGGCGCCGGCGTGGTTGGTCCGGCGCCACCGCTCCCCCGGGACACGACGGCCGAGGAGTCGCAGCGCGGCCCAGGCGCCGAGCGCCGCGACCGCGCCGGCGCCCGCGGCCGACCGCGCGCCGCTCACGTCCCGGGGACCGGGGCGTAGGCCGCGTCGGCCCCGGGCGCGAGCCCGTACTGTCCGGCGGACCCGCCGTACTGCTCGGAGAGCCCGAAGACGACGCTGGCGATGCCGACGGGGTTGGCGACGTCGTCGACGCCGGTGACGGCCTTGGCGACGGCGGGGTCCTCACGCAGGGTGCTGAGCACCGAGGTGCCGTCGGCCTTGGGCTCCACGTCGGCGGCCATGACCGCGCCACGCGAGCGGACGTCGAGCGCCGCGGCCAGGCCCACCCAGCGCTGGGCCGTCGCGACCTGGGTCTTCTCGGAGCCGTCCGTGACCCGACCCGAGAGGACGACGACGAGGTCGGCGCGGGCGAACTCCGGGGCATCGACCGAGAGGAGACCACCGTCGGCCAGCGTCTTCAGCGCCGCACGCGCGCTCTCGTCGTCCGGCCCCCGGTCACCGGCGGGTGCGGTCCGCGTCAGCAGCGTCGCGAGCAGGACGTCGCGCGGGGCGAGCGAGGCCGCCGTGGAGAGGTCGACAGCCGTGGCGGTGGCGGCCTGCTGCACCAAGAGGTCACGGGCGGCGGCCTCCTTGCCGGTGGAGACCCAGTCGGGGCTGACCGTGGTGGTCGAGGCGACGCGGCCGCCGGCCTTCTGCACGGCCTCGGTGACGGCCTCGGTGTTCGGGGCGCCGGCACCGGGCAGCACGACCAGGGCCACGGTGCGCTCGGCCAGGGTCTCGGCCAGCACCCGGCCCGAGACGGCCGAGAGGTAGGCGTCGCGCTGGTCGAGCCGCGCCTGCAGCTGGTTGCGCTCGGTGTTGAGCTGGGCCTTGTCGTCGCGCAGTCCGGCGATCTCGTTCTGGAGGGTCGAGCCGATCTCGCCCTTGAGCGGGCCGGCCCCGAGGACGATGCCGACGGCCAGCGCCAGGAAGATCGAGACGATCGAGACGATGTGGTAGCGGAAGTCGATCACGGGAGGGCTCCTTGCACCGTGGCCCAGAGGTCGTCGACCCGGGCGGCGAGGACCTCGAGCATCGCGCGGCCGCCGTCGGTGGACCACAGCGCGGCCCCCAGGGCGAACACGGCCACCAGGAGCATCAGCAGGATGCTGAAGGACGAGATCCGGTTGCGGTAGAGGCGGCTCACTCCCTTGGCGTCGACGAGCTTGCCGCCGACGCGCAGGCGGGTGAGGAAGGTGCTGGCCATCCCCTGACGGCCCTTGTCGAGGAACTCGACCAGGGTCACGTGGGTGCCGACGGCCACGATGAGCGAGGCACCCTTGTCGTCGGCCAGGAGCATCGCGACGTCCTCGCTGGTGCCGGTGGCAGGGAAGACGACGGGCTCGACCCCCAGGTCGCGCACCCGCTCGAGGCCCGGCGCGTGGCCGTCGCGGTAGGCGTGCACGACGATCTCGGCGCCGCTGCGCAGGGCGCGGTCGCTGACCGAGTCCATGTCCCCGACGATGAGGTGAGGGGTGTGGCGCGCCTCGATCAGGGCGTCGGCACCACCATCGACCCCGATGAGGATCGGCTTGTACTCCCGGATGTAGCTGCGGAGGGTGTCGAGGTCCTCCCTGTAGTGGTAGCCACGCACCACGATCAGCGCGTGCCGGCCGTCGAGCTGGGTGCGGATGGCGGGCACGCCGACCCCGTCGAACAGCAGCTCGCGCTCCTTGCGGAGGTAGTCCATGGTGTTCGCGGCGAACGCCTCGATCTCGGCCGACAACCCGGCGCGGGCGAGCGTCATCGCCTCCTGCACCGCGTCGGGGTCGAGCAGGTGGCCGTTCCCGACGGGCCGGTCGCCCTGCAGGAGCCGGCCGTCCTCGAGGCGCAGCGGCACGCCGTCCCGGAGGGCCATGACCTCGGGCCCCGCGCGGTCGAGCAGGGGGACCCCGGCCGTGACGATGATCTCGGGGCCGAGGTTGGGGTAGCGCCCGGAGATCGACGGGGCGGCGTTGACCACGAGAGCGGGCCGGCACGCCACGAGAGCCTCGGCACTGACCCGGTCGATGTCGAGGTGGTCGATGACCGCGACGTCGCCCGGTCGCAACCGCTTGGTCAGGTTCTTGGTCCTGCGGTCGACGCGTGCCGGGCCGGCGGACCCCTGGGCGGGATCCCGGTCACGGCGGGAGAGCAGACGGATGGACATCTGCACCATCGTGCCACGACCCGTCAGGGCCGGGCACGCGCCATCAGGTCGCGGGCGTGGTCCAGGGCGGCGTCGGTGCCGGAGCCGCCGAGCATCCGGGCCAGCTCCGCCACCCGGTCCTCGCCGCTGACCTCGTGCACCATGCTGCGGGTGACCTGGCCGTCGTCGGACTTCTCGACCACCAGGTGTCGGTCGGCGTGGGCAGCGACCTGCGCCAGATGGGTGACGACCACGACCTGCGCGTGGCGGGCGAGCTCGGCGAGGCGGGCGCCCACGTCGAGCGCAGCGCGGCCGCCCACCCCGGCGTCGACCTCGTCGAAGACGAAGGTGGGGACCGACGCGGTCTCCTGCGCGGTGGCGACCTCGATGGCCAGCATCACCCGTGAGAGCTCACCGCCGGACGCGGCCTTGGTGACCGAGCGCGGTGTGGTGCCGGGGCCGGCGGCCAGCCGGACCTCGACGACGTCGACGCCGTCGGGCCCGAAGCGCCCGGCGTCCTCGACCGCCACGGTGACGGTCGCCGAGCCCATCGCCAGGTGCCCGAGCTCGGTCGTGATGCGCGCGCCCAACACCTCGGCGGCGGCGCGTCGGGCGGCCGAGAGGGCCTCGGCGGCCTCGGCCCGGGCGGTGGCGAGGGCGACGGTGGCGCTCTCGAGCTCACCGATGCGGTCACCGGTGCCCTCGAGGTCGGTGACGCGGGCCGCGGCCCGCCGCCCCCACTCCAGGACGTCGTCGACCCCCGGCCCGTAGAGGCGGGTGAGCTCGGTGAGCGCCGCACGGCGCTGCTCGACCTGGTCGAGACGGGCCGGGTCGACGTCGGCGTCGGCCAGGTACGAGCCGAGATCGGCGGCGACGTCGGCGGCCAGGTACCGCAGCTCGTCGACGCGCGTGCCGAGCGCCGCGAGAGCCGGGTCGTTGTGCGCGGCGGTGGCGATCCGGCTCGAGGCGTCGGCCAGGGCCTCGAGGACGCCAGGGGCCCCGTCGAGGGCGTCGTCGGCGCCGGCGAGCGCGTCGTGCGCTCCCCCGGCGGCGGCCCGCAGCTCCTCGGCGTGGCCGAGCCGCTCGGACTCGGCGCGCAGGGCGGCGTCCTCGCCCGGCTGGGGGTCGAGGGCCTCGATGCGCTCGAGCCCGATGCGCAGGGTCTCGGCCTCGCGGGCCCGCTCGGCGGCCGCGGCCCGCAGTGACGCGAGCTCGTCCTCGGCGGCCGTGAGCTCGGCGTGCAGCGCCCGGTAGGTGGCCAGGGGCCCGGCCACCGCGGCGCCCCCGTAGACGTCGAGGACCTCTCGGTGCTCGTCGGTGCGGCGCAGCCGCCACTGGTCGGCCTGACCGTGCACGGCCACCAGGTGCTCGGCGATCTCGGCCAGCACCCCGACCGGGGCCGCGCGGCCGCCCACGTGGGCGCGCGAGCGGCCGTCGGCCGCGACCGAGCGCACCAGCACGAGCCCGTCACTGACGTCGGCACCGGCGTCGGCCGCGCGGGCCAGCGCGGGGTGACCGTCGGGCAGCGAGATGACCCCCTCGACGACCGTTCGGCCGGCCCCCGACCGCACCAGGCCGGAGTCGCCGCGCCCGCCGAGGAGAAGCCCGAGGCCGGTGACGACCATGGTCTTGCCCGCCCCGGTCTCGCCGGAGAGGACGGTGAGCCCCGCGTGCAGCGGGAGGACGGCCTCGTCGATGACGCCGAGGTCGCGGATGCGGATCTCCTCGATCACCGCGCCGGCTCCTCCTCGTCGCCGCGCTGGCGACGGGCCGCGCCCCGCCAACCGTGCACCGGCAGGTCGAACTTCTCGACCAGTCGGTCGGTGAAGACGCCCTGGGACAGGCGGGCCAGGCGCACCGGCTGCGACGAGCGGGTGACCTCGACCTGCGCGCCGGGAGGGAGCCCGACCGCGCGCCGGCCGTCGCACCAGAGCACGGCGCCCGCCTCGGCCTGGGGCAGCAGCTGCACCGCGAGGTGCGACTGCGGGCCGACGACGACCGGCCGTGAGAAGAGGGCATGCGCGCTGATGGGGACCAGCAGGAGGGCCTCGACGTCGGGCCAGACCACCGGGCCACCGGCCGAGAACGCGTACGCGGTGGAGCCGGTGGGGGTGGCCATCACGATGCCGTCGCAGCCCCACGTGGAGAGTGGCCGGCCGTCGATCTCGACGGTGAGCTCGAGCATCCGTTCGCGCGACGCCTTCTCGACGGTGGCCTCGTTCAGGGCCCAGGACGAGAACACCTCGTGGCCGTCGACCCGGGCGAGCACATCGAGGGTCATCCGCTCCTCGACGGTGTAGTCGCGGGCACAGATGCGCTCGACGGTGGCGTCGAGGTCCTCGCGCTCGGCCTCGGCGAGGAAGCCGACGTGCCCGAGGTTGACACCGAGCAGCGGCGCCCCGGACCCGCGCGAGAGCTCGGCGCCGCGCAGGATGGTGCCGTCGCCCCCGAGGACGCACACCAGCTCGCAGTCGAGGTCGCTGCGGGTTTCGTCGACACAGCCCACGCCCGTGACGGCGGCCAGGGGCGTGTTGCCCTCGAGATCGGCCGACGGGGCGCAGACCCCGATGCCGGAGGCCAGCAGCCGGGTGGCGACGGCCGCCGAGAGCTCCTGCGCGTCGCGGCGGCTGGCGTGGGTGACGAGCAGGACGCGGCGCTGCGGTGGCGTCATCGTCGGGCTCCTGGGTGTCGGGTGGTGGCCGCGTGCACGGCGTCGCGGACCTCGTCCTCGGTCATTGTGTCCGACGGGTCCGACCGTACCCACAGGAGGTACTCGGCGTTGCCGGTCGTCCCCAGGATGGGGCTGGGCGCCCACGCCCGGACGTGCAGGCCCGCGCGGGCGAACGCGGAGGTGACCGCGAGCAGGGCGTCCCGCCGGCCACCGGGATCGCTCACCACGCCACCGCGGCCGAGCCGCTCCCTCCCGACCTCGAACTGCGGCTTGACGAGGGCCACGAGGTCGCCGTCCGGCCCCAGCAGGGCGGCGAGCTCGGTGGCCACCAGGGTCAGCGAGATGAACGACAGGTCGGTGACGACCACGTCGAAGGGGCCGCCGACGGTCCCGGGGTCCAGGTCGCGCACCGAGAGGCCGGGACGGTCGTCGACCCGCGGGTCGTCAGCGAGCTCGCGGACGAGCTGGTCGTGGCCCACGTCGAGGGCGACGACGTGCGCGGCCCCGTGCTGCAGCAGCACCTGGGTGAACCCGCCCGTGGACGCGCCGACGTCGATGCAGCGCCGCCCCGCCACGACGAGCCCGGCCGGCTCCCATGCCTCGAGGGCGGCGAGCAGCTTGTGGGCGCCGCGCCCCACCCATCGGGGGCCGTCGTTCTGCACGGTGAGGTCGCTGGCCGCCTCGACCGGCTGGGCCGGCTTGCGCGCGGGGAGCCCGTCGACCCGCACCATTCCGTCGGCCACGAGGGTCTGCGCCTCCCCCCGCGAGCGGGCCAGACCCCGGCGCACGAGCTCGGCGTCGAGGCGAGCGATCTCAGCCGCCGAGGTCGCCCAGACGCGAGCGGAGCGTCTGTTGCACGTGCTCGCCGGCGGCCAGCTGGCCGTCGAGGTCGTCGGTGGGGACGGAGGCGAGGTCGCGCAGGGCAGCGTCCACCACGATGTCGCCGGTCTCGGGTGCCTCGATCGTCTCCTGGCCCGGGGTCTCGTCGACGTCGGTCACCTCGTGGTCGGGGGTCTCGCTCACGCGGACCCCGTGCTCGCGGAGCCGGCGGAGGGAGCGGACGCGGGAGTGGACGCGGACGCCTTCTTCGCCGTGGATGCCGTGGATGCCGTGGATGCCGTGCCCCGGGCGGCCGACGCCTTCGTGGCCCCGGTCTTCTTCGTGGCCGACGCCTTCGCGGCCCCAGTCCTCTTCGCGGCCGCCTTCGTCGTCGAGGCCCTCTTCGCGGCCGACGTCTTCGTGGCCCCGGTCTTCTTCGCGGTGGCCTTCGTAGCCGACGTCTTCGTGGCCGCCGTCGTCGTCGCGGCCTTCTTCGCGGTCCCAGTCCTCTTCGCGGCCGCCTTCGTCGTCGAGGCCTTCTTCGCGGCCGCCTTCGTGGCCGACGTCTTCGTGGCCCCGGTCTTCTTCGCGGTGGCCTTCGTGGCCGATGTCTTCGTGGCCGCCGTCGTCGCCGCGGCCTTCTTCGCGGTCGCCTTCTTCGCGGGGGTCGGAGCGGCAGGTGCAGGGCTCGCCGACGCGCTCTGCTGCGCGGCCCTCTTCACCGCGGCCCGGGTGGGACGCGGCGACGCCGGGGCGGTGGCGCGCACCGGAGTCGCCGGGGTGGCTGCTGGGGCGGGACCGTTGTGCCTCAGGCCGGCTCGCGCCCCGACCGCTCGTGCGAGCTCGTCGACCTGGGTGGCGAGCCCCGTCACGGTCGCGGCCAGGGCCTGCACGTCGGCGACGACGGCACCGGCATCCAGGCGCCCCACGGCGGCGTCGACCTCCCGCTGCACGAGCGCGATCACCTGGTTGCGGTTCTCCTCCGCCGCGCGCAGCAGGTCGTCGGCCAGGCGGCCCACCTGCTTGGCCATCTTCTTCGGCGACGCGTCGGCCCCGGCGATCGCGACGAGCTCCTGGGCGGCCTCGACGGCTCGGGCCCGGGTGATCTCCCCGAGCCCGACGGCGAGCTCGACGTACGCACGGATGGATCGTGTGACCATGGGTTCCTCCTGGAGCCGGGCGACCTGCAGGAGTGCCACGCTACCCGGCGCGCAGGTCCGCCAACATCCGGCGCGCGGTCTCGCGCAGCGCCGCCGCCCGCTCGTCGGCTCCCTGGTCGGCGGCCCCGTGCACCGCAGCGACCGCCGCCGCGAGGTCCTCGAGCGAGGGGGCGCCCTCAGCCGGGTCGCGATGGAGCCACCGCAGGTCGGGGGCGACGAAGGTGGGGCGGCGCTCGGCCGGAGCGTCGAGCACGGCCTCCAGGTCGTCGACCCCGGTGAGCACCAGCAGCGAGTCGGCGCCGGCGCTGACGGCGCCCTCGATATCGGTGGACAGCCGGTCCCCCACCGCCAGGACCTGTTCGGCCTCGACGTCGAGCCATTCGGCCGCGAGCAGGTACAGCGGCGGATGCGGCTTGCCGGCCACGACGTCGGGGTCATGTCCGACGGCCCGGGCGACCGCCGCCACCAGCATCCCGTTGCCGGGAGCCACCCCGCGGTCGGTGGGCAGGGTGGCATCGGTGTTGGTGGCGACCCAGCGGGCACCGCCCTCCACGGCGTACGCGGCCTCGGCGAGGTCCGTGGCCGTCACGTCGGCGCCGTACCCCTGCACCACCGCACGGATGTCGGAGGTGTCGTGGTCCGCCGGGGTCACGGCGACGAAACCGGCGGCCTCCAGCGCCACCGCCACACCGCGGCCACCGACGGCGAGCACCGTCGACCCGGGCTCGATGTCACGCTGCAGCAGCCACACGGCTGCATCGCTGCTGGTGGCCACCTGCTCGGCGCTGCACGTCAGGCCCAGCTCCGAGAGGTGCGCGGCCACGTCGGCGGGCGGGCGTGAGGCGTTGTTGGTCGCGTAGATCACGGGCACGCTCAGCGCCTCGAGCGCGTCGACAGCGTGCGGGACAGCGGATGGCCCGCGGTAGACGACCCCGTCGAGGTCGCACACCACCGCGGCGTAGCGCCCGGCGAGAGTACTCACGCGGGGGTCGGGCTTCCGTGCGCCTCCGTCGGCGAGGGCTGCGGCGGTGCCACCACGTCGTCCTCCTCCGGCCCGAGGTCGGTGAGGTCGATGCCGTCGATCTCGTCCAGCCGCTCGACCGCGTCGGTCTCGTTCTCGGTGTCGCCCTCGACCGCCTTCTGGAACCACTCCCGGGCCTCGTCGACCCGCCCCAGCGCCATCAGGGTGTCGGCGTAGGCGTACTGCAGGCGGTGCACACCGGCCTTGGGCCCCCGCTGGAGCGCCGGGAGCTGGAGCGCGAGAAGAGCGGCGTCGAGCTGCCCGAGGTCGCGGCGCACCCCCGACAGCACGATCGCGAGCTCGATCCGCTCGTCGTCGGCGAGGGTGCGTGCCTCCGGCGTGGCCGCGAGCTCGAGCGCCCGCGCGTGCCGACCCAGACCCCGCTCGCAGTCGACCATCAACGGCAGCAGGTGCGAGGAACCACTGAGTCGCCGCACGGTCCGGAACTCGTTGAGGGCCCGGGCGAAGTCACCCATCCGGTAGGCCACCATGCCGAGGGCCTCCCGTGCCGCCGGGACCCGCCCGGCACGCCGCACGGCGGTCTCGGCGTGCGCCAACGCGGCATCCATGTCGTCCGCCTCGAGCTGGACGGCCGCCATCACCAGGTGCTTGGCGACGCCTTCGGCGTTCTCCTTCGACAAGGTGCGCAGCTGGACGTGCACCGAGCGGTCGAGCTCCTTACCGGTCACCTCGTCAGGGATACGAGGCTCAGGCAGCCGTGGACCCTTGGGGGTGAGACGCGAGGACCCTCGCTGCTGCTCACCGCCGGCGCCCGGGCCCTCACGCCGAGCACCGCGGTCGTCCCGGCCAGCGCGCGGTCGACCCCCGCCGGCGCCGGTACCGCTGCGACCACCCGAGGGCGGCCCCCCGCGACGAGAGGCCGGCGGACCGTCCTGGCGGCGCGGGTTCCCGCTGCCGCCGCGAGCACCGCCCGCTCGCCCGGAACCTGCGCCTCGAGGGCGTTGCTGGTCGTCTGCCACGGATGGTCCTTCCTCGTCCTGGTCTGCGGCCCGGGCCGCGAAGGTCAGTCTACGAACGTCATCGGCTCCGTCAGGGCCGGCTGCCAGCAAGGGCTGTGACGCCGGCATCGAAACGGTGGAACCGGCGGCGAACCCCGTCATTACCGGGCATGAGAAAGGGCCCGTCGCGAACGACGGGCCCTTTCTGGAAAGTATGTCCGGCTGCGTCCTACTCTCCCACACCGTCACCAGTGCAGTACCATCGGCGCTGAAGGGCTTAGCTTCCGGGTTCGGAATGGAGCCGGGCGTTTCCCCTTCGCTATGACAGCCGAAACTCTATGGAGATGTCAGTCTTCCCGACCGTATCTCGGGAACTGCACAGTGGACGCGAGCAAAAGTCTTGAGTGTGAGTCAAGTTATCGGCTTATTAGTACCAGTCAGCTACATGCATTGCTGCACTTCCACATCTGGCCTATCAACCCGGTAGTCTAGCCGGGAGCCTCTCGGGGTAAACCCCATGGAAACCTCATCTTGAAGCGTGCTTCCCGCTTAGATGCTTTCAGCGGTTATCACTTCCGAACGTAGCTAATCAGCGGTGCTCTTGGCAGAACAACTGACACACCAGAGGTTCGTCCATCCCGGTCCTCTCGTACTAGGGACAGCCCTTCTCAAGTTTCCTACGCGCACAGAGGATAGGGACCGAACTGTCTCACGACGTTCTAAACCCAGCTCGCGTACCGCTTTAATGGGCGAACAGCCCAACCCTTGGGAGCAACTCCACCCCCAGGATGCGACGAGCCGACATCGAGGTGCCAAACCATGCCGTCGATATGGACTCTTGGGCAAGATCAGCCTGTTATCCCCGGGGTACCTTTTATCCGTTGAGCGACGGCGCTTCCACAAGCCACCGCCGGGTCACTAGTTCCGACTTTCGTCCCTGCTCGAGATGTCTCTCTCGCAGTCAAGCTCCCTTGTGTACTTACACTCGACACCTGATTGCCAACCAGGCTGAGGGAACCTTTGAGCGCCTCCGTTACATTTTAGGAGGCAACCGCCCCAGTTAAACTACCCACCAGGCACTGTCCCTGATCCGGATCACGGACCGAGGTTAGATATCCAGAACGACCAGAGTGGTATTTCAACGTTGACTCCACACACACTGGCGTGCATGCTTCACAGTCTCCCACCTATCCTACACAAGCCGTACCGAACACCAATACCAAGCTATAGTAAAGGTCCCGGGGTCTTTCCGTCCTTCTGCGCGTAACGAGCATCTTTACTCGTAGTGCAATTTCGCCGAGTTCGCGGTTGAGACAGTGGAGAAGTCGTTACGCCATTCGTGCAGGTCGGAACTTACCCGACAAGGAATTTCGCTACCTTAGGATGGTTATAGTTACCACCGCCGTTTACTGGGGCTTAAATTCTGAGCTTCGACCCTAAGATCTAACCCGTCCTCTTAACCTTCCAGCACCGGGCAGGCGTCAGTCCGTATACATCGTCTTGCGACTTAGCACGGACCTGTGTTTTTAGTAAACAGTCGCTTCTCCCTGGTCTCTGCGGCCCTTTCCCCTAGGACGTGAAGTCCTTCAAGGTCTGGGCCCCCCTTCTCCCGAAGTTACGGGGGCATTTTGCCGAATTCCTTAACCACGATTCACTCGATCGCCTTGGTATTCTCTACCTAACCACCTGAGTCGGTTTGGGGTACGGGCGGCTCGAACCTCGCTAGAAGATTTTCTTGGCAGCATAGGATCACCCTGCTTCCCGCATTCGCGGTCACTATCAGGTCTCAGGATATGTGTGACACGGATTTGCCTATGTCACTCCCTACACCCTTGGACGTGGACAACCATCGCCACGCGGAGGCTACCTTCCTGCGTCTCTCCATTGCTTGACTACTACAACCTCGGGTCGCGCGCTCCACTCAGGTCGTCACCCGAAGGATCAGACAAGAGCTTCAGGCGCTTAGCATCAGAAGGTTCGTCATGGGCGGTTCTTCGCCGGTTCCGGAATATCAACCGGATGTCCATCGACTACGCCTGTCGGCCTCGCCTTAGGTCCCGACTTACCCAGGGCAGATTAGCTTGACCCTGGAACCCTTGGTTATTCGGCGGACGGGTTTCTCACCCGTCATTCGCTACTCATGCCTGCATTCTCACTCGTGTGGCCTCCACGGCTGGATCACTCCGCCGCTTCCCTGGCCACACGACGCTCCCCTACCCATCGACACGCTTGGACCGTGAACCCTCAGGTGTCACGGCCGGGCAATATGTCAATGCCACAGCTTCGGTGGTGTGCTTGAGCCCCGCTACATTGTCGGCGCGGAATCACTTGACCAGTGAGCTATTACGCACTCTTTAAAGGGTGGCTGCTTCTAAGCCAACCTCCTGGTTGTCAATGCAACTCCACATCCTTTCCCACTTAGCACACGCTTAGGGACCTTAGATGGTGGTCTGGGCTGTTTCCCTCTCGACTACGGAGCTTATCCCCCGCAGTCTCACTGCCACGCTCTCACTTACCGGCATTCGGAGTTTGGCTAACGTCAGTAACCTGGTAAGGCCCATTAGCTATCCAGTAGCTCTACCTCCGGTAAGAAACACGTGACGCTGCACCTAAATGCATTTCGGGGAGAACCAGCTATCACGGAGTTTGATTGGCCTTTCACCCCTACCCACAGCTCATCCCCTCAGTTTTCAACCTAAGTGGGTTCGGTCCTCCACGACGTCTTACCGTCGCTTCAACCTGGCCATGGGTAGATCACTCCGCTTCGGGTCTAGACCCAGCGACTCATTCGCCCTATTCGGACTCGCTTTCGCTACGGCTTCCCCACACGGGTTAACCTCGCCACTGAGCACTAACTCGCAGGCTCATTCTTCAAAAGGCACGCTGTCACCCCACAAGGAGGCTCCAACGGATTGTAGGCACACGGTTTCAGGATCTATTTCACTCCCCTCCCGGGGTGCTTTTCACCTTTCCCTCACGGTACTTGTTCACTATCGGTCACCAGGGAATATTTAGGCTTAGCGGGTGGTCCCGCCAGATTCACACGGGATTTCTCGGGCCCCGTGCTACTTGGGATGGTTCTCTGGAGTTCGCGTCATTTCGTCTACGGGGGTCGCACCCTCTGTGCCGGGCCTTTCAATGCCCTTCGACTATGGCGCGAATTTTTGACTCCATGTCAGCTTGTCAGCACTGACTGAGAAGTCCCACGACCCCGACCATGCAACGCCTGACAGCTATCACACATGATCGGTTTAGCCTCTTCCGCTTTCGCTCGCCACTACTCACGGAATCGCGGTTGCTTTCTCTTCCTGTGGGTACTGAGATGTTTCACTTCCCCACGTTCCCTCTACCCGCCCTATGTGTTCAGGCGGGAGTGACTGGACTTGCCTCCAGCCGGGTTTCCCCATTCGGAAATCCTCGGATCACAGTCTGGTTATCGACTCCCCGAGGCTTATCGCAGATTCCTACGTCCTTCTTCGGTTCCTGGTGCCAAGGCATCCACCGTGTGCCCTTAAAAACTTGAGCCACAAAGATATAAGATGCTCGCGTCCACTGTGTAGTTCTCAACATACGGGCGGGCCTTCGTCGGTATCGGCGCCTACCGGCAATGCCGGCGGTTCGTCCGCAACGAAGGTCCTGGGCCGTAACGGCCTGAGGTGAGCGTTTCCGCCCGAGCCCTCAGGACCCAACAACGTGTCAGACACTGTGCCTCGCTCGGTCGCTGTCCACTCTCCTGAGGGAGCTGTACTGACGAACCGGCCGAAGCCCAGTGCCAAATAATCGATGTTCCACCCTTGAGCTCCTGGTGCTCGACGTATGCGAACAAACCAGGCTCTGGATCGCAGTTGCGACCAGTGCTCCTTAGAAAGGAGGTGATCCAGCCGCACCTTCCGGTACGGCTACCTTGTTACGACTTAGTCCCAATCGCCAGTCCCACCTTCGACGGCTCCCTCTCAAAGAGTTGGGCCACCGGCTTCGGGTGTTACCGACTTTCGTGACTTGACGGGCGGTGTGTACAAGGCCCGGGAACGTATTCACCGCAGCGTTGCTGATCTGCGATTACTAGCGACTCCGACTTCATGGGGTCGAGTTGCAGACCCCAATCCGAACTGAGACCGGTTTTTTGGGATTCGCTCCACCTTGCGGTTTCGCAGCCCTTTGTACCGGCCATTGTAGCATGTGTGAAGCCCAAGACATAAGGGGCATGATGATTTGACGTCGTCCCCACCTTCCTCCGAGTTGACCCCGGCAGTCTCCTATGAGTCCCCGCCATAACGCGCTGGCAACATAGAACGAGGGTTGCGCTCGTTGCGGGACTTAACCCAACATCTCACGACACGAGCTGACGACAACCATGCACCACCTGTATACCGACCTTGCGGGGCACCCATCTCTGAGCGTTTCCGGTATATGTCAAGCCTTGGTAAGGTTCTTCGCGTTGCATCGAATTAATCCACATGCTCCGCCGCTTGTGCGGGCCCCCGTCAATTCCTTTGAGTTTTAGCCTTGCGGCCGTACTCCCCAGGCGGGGAACTTAATGCGTTAGCTGCGGCACGGATCTCGTGGAATGAGACCCACACCTAGTTCCCAACGTTTACGGCGTGGACTACCAGGGTATCTAATCCTGTTCGCTCCCCACGCTTTCGCTTCTCAGTGTCAGTTATGGCCCAGAGACCTGCCTTCGCCATCGGTGTTCCTCCTGATATCTGCGCATTTCACCGCTACACCAGGAATTCCAGTCTCCCCTACCACACTCTAGTCTGCCCGTACCCACTGCAAGTCCGGGGTTGAGCCCCGGATTTTCACAGCAGACGCGACAAACCACCTACAAGCTCTTTACGCCCAATAATTCCGGACAACGCTCGCACCCTACGTATTACCGCGGCTGCTGGCACGTAGTTAGCCGGTGCTTCTTCTGCAGGTACCGTCACTTTCGCTTCTTCCCTGCTGAAAGAGGTTTACAACCCGAAGGCCGTCATCCCTCACGCGGCGTCGCTGCATCAGGCTTTCGCCCATTGTGCAATATTCCCCACTGCTGCCTCCCGTAGGAGTCTGGGCCGTGTCTCAGTCCCAGTGTGGCCGGTCGCCCTCTCAGGCCGGCTACCCGTCGTCGCCTTGGTGAGCCATTACCTCACCAACTAGCTGATAGGCCGCGAGTCCATCCCAGACCGAAAAACTTTCCAGACGGTAGAGATGCCTCTCCGTCTCGTATCCGGTATTAGCTCCGGTTTCCCGGGGTTATTCCAGAGTCTGGGGCAGGTTACTCACGTGTTACTCACCCGTTCGCCACTGATCCGGCGGAAGCAAGCTCCCACCTTCACCGTTCGACTTGCATGTGTTAAGCACGCCGCCAGCGTTCGTCCTGAGCCAGGATCAAACTCTCCGTTGATGTGTGACTCTCGGCAGAACCGAGAAATCGTTACCCTGTGGAGGGTTGTTTCACTGGCTGAGCACGAACAACTAGCTTTCGCTGTTGTTCGTTGTCCAACCAAAGGATTTTCGTGCATCGATCGGTCTCACCGGCCTGTGGCCGGATCCTCCGGGACGATGCGACGAGGTAATTGGCATCGATTTTTGACACGCTGTTGAGTTCTCAAGGTTCGGACGCGCACCCACGACTCGCTCAGTGAGCTCGTCGCCGGGGCTACTCCGTGTGTTCTCCCAGTCGCTGGAAGCAACCGGTCAAACGTACCCGCGTCCATGCTTGGGCGTCAAATCCGTGACCCGCTCGATGAGCGGCCGGGTTGATCGCGCTTGGATCTCTGCGGTGGTTCCCACTCTAGCATCCCTTCCGGGGCGCTTCCTCCACCAGGCTTTCCGGCCGCTGTGCGTCCGGGCGGACCCTTCGGAGTGGGAGTCAGCTCGTGGGACCGGCCTACTTGGTGCGGGGCTGTTCGGCCCTGCCGCTTGGTGTCCGTTCCTCCCTCTCGGGCTGACGTCGA
Source organism: Nostocoides sp. Soil756 (assembly GCF_001428065.1). Classification (GTDB taxonomy): domain Bacteria; phylum Actinomycetota; class Actinomycetes; order Actinomycetales; family Dermatophilaceae; genus Phycicoccus. The sequence continues at coordinate 893,503 of NZ_LMSE01000002.1, read as the reverse complement.
GAACATTAGAGGACGTTTCGCGGCGAACACAAATCGCCCTCCCCCGGAGACGGCTCCGCCGCTGCCCCACAGCACCAATTCGGCTGTGCGACAGCGGCGGAGAGTCGCTGAGGAACGTGCTCAGGTGGTGTCGGGACTGCTCAGGCGTCCGGCCGCGAGGTTCTTGCGGCCTCGCCGCAGCACGACCACATCGCCCGGGAGCACGTGCTCGGCGCCCAGGACCGCCTCGGGATCGGTGACCTTGCGGCCGTTGACCGACGCTCCGCCCTCGCCGAGGGTTCGACGGGCCGCGTTGCGGGAGTCGACCAGCCCCACGGCCACCAAGGCGTCGACCAGCGACATCCCCACGCTCACCGGCCCCCCGGGCAGCTCGGCCGTGGCGTCGCGCAGCGTCGCGGCGTCGAGGCCGGCGAGCTCGCCCTTCCCGAACAGCGCTTCGCTGGCCGCCTGCACCGCCGCCGTGGCCTCGGCCCCGTGCACCAAGGTCGTGACGTCGGCGGCCAGCGTCCGCTGGGCCGCGCGCTTCCAGGGCTCCTCGGTCACCTGCCGCTCCAGCGCGGCCACCTCGTCGCGGCCGCGGTCGGTGAACACCCGCAGCAGCGTCCCCACGGAGGCGTCCTCGACGTTGAGCCAGTACTGGTAGAAGGCGTAGGGGCTGGTCATCGCGGGGTCGAGCCAGATCGCGTTGCCGGCGCTCTTGCCGAACTTCTCGCCCGAGCTGTCGGTCAGCAGGGGCGTCGTGAGCAGGTGGACCGAGCGCCCCTCGACCCGGTGGATGAGGTCGGAGCCCGCCGTGAGGTTGCCCCACTGGTCGTTGCCCCCGGTCTGCAGCGTGCACCCGTACTGCCGGTACAGCTCGAGGTAGTCGAGCCCCTGGAGCAGCTGGTAGCTGAACTCGGTGTACGAGATCCCCTCGTCGCTGTTCAGCCGGGCCGCGATCGCCTCCTTCTTGACCATCTGGTTGACCCGGAAGTGCTTGCCCACGTCACGCAGGAAGTCGAGCGCACTCATCCCAGCGGTCCAGTCCAGGTTGTCGACGAAGACCGCGGGGTTGGCGCCGCCATCGTCGAGGAAGGGCCGTACCTGCCGCTGGATGTTCGCCACCCACTCGGCGGTCTGCTCCTTGGTCTTCAGGACCCGTTCGGCCGACGGGCGGGGGTCGCCGATCAGCCCCGTGGACCCCCCGACCAGGCAGATGACCCGGTGCCCGGCGCGCTGCAGGTGCCGCAGCACCACCAGCTGCACGAGGTTGCCGAAGTGCAGCGACGGAGCGGTGGGGTCGAAGCCGCAGTACGCCGTGATCGGCCCACCGGCGAGTGCCTGGCGCAGCGCGGACTCGTCGGTGGTCTGCGCCACCAGTCCCCGCCACTGCAGCTCGTCGAGGATGTCGGTCACGGTCCTGGTCCTTCCGGCTCGGCTCACACCGGTGGCCACCGGCCCCAACAGCCTGCCATGCACCCCCCGGTGCTCGGTGGCGGCACCACCGGGTGGGACGAGGGTGCCCCGCCGCCACGACGACGCCGCCTCCTGCTCTGCGACAGTGGGCGCCGTGCCCCGCCAGCCCGTCCGCAGCGTCGCCGTCGTCGGTGGCGGCGTCGCCGGCCTGGCCGTGGCGGCAGCGCTGGGAGACCACACGCGGGTCGTGGTCCACGAGGCGCAGCCCGAGCGGGCCACCACCGGCTGGCCCCTCGTCCTGGGCCCGTGGGCACGGCCCGCGCTGCACGCGCTCGGCATCCTCGAGCCCGTCGTCCGTGCGGGGGCGCCCGTGGGCCCGGGGCGGCTCTTCGCGCTCGACGGCCGGCCGTTGACCCGCGCCCATGACGCGCACCTCCTGGCGGTGCCCCGGCCGGCCCTGCTGGCCGCCCTGTCCGCCGCGGCGTCGAGCCGGGGGGTGCGGGTGGTGGACGGCGAGGTCACGGACCCGTCCACCCTCGACGCCGACCTGGTCCTGGGGGCCGACGGCGTGCGCAGCCGGGTGCGCGCACTGGTCGACCCACGGGCCGGCGAGCGCGTCGCCACCCCGTGGGTCGCCCTCCGGGGTCGGCTCGCCGCGGCGCCCCCACGGCGCGACGTGGGCGAGTACTGGGGACCCGGGCTGCTCGCCGGGCTCGTCCCCGCCCCCGGCGGCGGCTACTGGTTCACGACCCACCGCAGCGACCTGGGGCCGGAGCCGCTGGCCGTGGGGCCCGTGCTGGCGCAGGCTCGGGCGGTGGGCCGGGACGCCGCGCCCGCCATCCGTGCGTTGCTGGGCGAGGAGGCCGTCCTCGACCACGCCACGGCGACCCGGCTGTGGCTGGCCCCTCCGCTGCGGCACTACGTCCGCGGCCGCTACGTCCTGCTCGGTGACGCCGCCCACGCCATGACACCCAACCTCGGCCGGGGAGCCGGCGAGGCGCTGGTCGACGCAGCATCGCTGGCCGCGCACGTGGTGCGGGGTCGTCCGCTGTGGGAATGGCAGGCGCGCCGCCTCCCCGCGACCCGGATGGCCCGCACGGCGTCGTCCCTGGTGATGCGGGCCGCCACCGCCGAGCACGGCGCGGGGCTGCGCGACGGGGTGCTGCGGCTCAGCCTCGGCGGCGCCGCACCGCGGGGCGGTAGACGCTGACCGTCGGCTCGTCCGCCAGCCAGAACCGCCACGGGTAGGCGTCGCCGTCCCCTCCGGGGCCGCTGACCCCCACCCGCGGCCCGGTGCGCACCGCAGCGGCCGGGACCGGTGCGCCGGGTGCCTCGAGGCGCCCCGGCCCGGCGGGGTCGAGCAGGTCGAGGCCGTTCTCGTCGCGCCCGAAGGCCAGGGTCCGGGCCAGGCGGGCCGGCCCTCGCGCCCAGTCGCGCTCGCGGACCCCGGCCCGGCGCGCGGACGCCACCTCGTGGCCGGCGACGACCTCGCCCGCGCGGAGCAGGACCGCCGACGCCTCGCCCGCGGGGCCGGTGACGATGTTGGCGCAGAAGTGCATGCCGTAGGTGAAGTAGACGTAGAGGTGGCCCGCCGGCCCGAACATCACCGCGGTGCGCGGGGTGCGGCCCCGGTAGGCGTGCGAGCCGGGGTCGACCTCACCCGCGTAGGCCTCGACCTCGGTGATCCGCACCGTGACCCCGGCGTGGGTCAGACGGGCCCCGAGCAGCGCGGGGGCGACGTCGAGGACGTCCCCCGCGAGCACGTCGCGCCGGATGCTCACCGGGCCTGCGGAACCGCCGCCGCCCAGCCCCGAGCCCGCTCGACCGCCGCGACGACGCGTTCGAGCTGCTCGGCGACCCGCACCGGCGCGGTACCGCCCTGCCCCGACCGCGACGCCAGCGAGCCCTCGACCGACAGCACCTCGCGCACCCCTGGCGTCAGGTGCTCGCTGACAGCGGCGAGGTCGTCGTCCGAGAGGTCCCACAGCTCGATGCCGCGATCCTCACACACCCGCACGCAGGCCCCGGCCACCTCGTGGGCGACGCGGAACGGCACCCCCTGGCGCACCAGCCACTCGGCGACGTCGGTGGCGAGCGAGAACCCCTGGGGGGCCAGGGCCGCGAGCCGGTCGGTGTGGAACACCAGCGTGGCGACCATCCCGGAGAACGCCGGGAGCAGCACCTCGAGGGTGTCGACCGCGTCGAACACCGGCTCCTTGTCCTCCTGGAGGTCGCGGTTGTACGCCAGCGGCAGGCCCTTGAGCGTGGTCAGCAGCCCGGCCAGGTCACCGACCAGCCGGCCGGCCTTGCCCCGGGCGAGCTCGGCGACGTCGGGATTCTTCTTCTGGGGCATGATGCTCGACCCGGTCGAGTACGCGTCGTCGAGGGTGACGAACGAGAACTCCTTGGTGGCCCAGAGGACGACCTCCTCGGCCAGCCGCGAGACGTCGACCGCGGTCATCGCGCAGACGAAGGAGAACTCGGCCACGAAGTCGCGCGACGCGGTGCCGTCGATGGAGTTCTCGACCGCGCCGGTGAAGCCCAGGTCGGCGGCCACGGCCTCGGGGTCGAGCCCCAGGGAGGAGCCGGCCAGCGCGCCCGCGCCGTACGGCGAGACCGCCGCGCGGACGTCCCAGTCGCGCAGCCGGTCGACGTCGCGCAGCAGCGCCCACGCGTGGGCCAGCAGGTGGTGCGAGAGCAGCACCGGCTGGGCGTGCTGGAGGTGGGTGCGCCCCGGCATCGGCACCCCGAGGTGCTCGCGCGCTTGCGCCACGAGGGCGTCGACCACGTCGAGCACCAGCCCGGCGGCGACCCGCGCGTGCTCGCGCAGGTACATCCGGAACAGGGTCGCCACCTGGTCGTTGCGCGAGCGCCCGGCCCGCAGCCTTCCGCCCACGTCGGCGCCGGCGCGCTCGATGAGCCCGCGCTCCAGCGCCGTGTGCACGTCCTCGTCGTCCTCGGCCGGGACGAACGCGCCCGAGGCCACGTCCTGGCGCAGGCGCTCGAGCGCGTCGAGCATGGCGCCGAGGGTGGCGTCGTCGAGCAGCCCGGCGGCGTGCAGCACCCGGGCGTGCGCGCGCGAGCCGGCGATGTCGTGGGGGGCCAGGCGCCAGTCGAAGTGCGTCGACTTCGACAGGGCCGCCAGTGCGTCGGCCGGGCCGCCGGTGAAGCGGCCTCCCCACAGGCTGACGGAGGCCGGACGAGGGATGGGACCGGAGCCGGGAGCGGCGTCGGGCGGGGTCACGGGGTGTCCTTCCGGGTGTACGACATCAGCCGGGCGACGACCTCGCGGCTGCGCGCGGGCCCGGACGTGATGACCATGATGGTGTCGTCGCCGGCGATGGTGCCGAGGACCCCTTCGACCGAGGTGTGGTCGATCGCCGACGCCAGGAAGCTCGCGGCCCCCGGCGGGGTGCGCAGCACGACGAGGTTGGCCGAGTGCTCGGCCGAGACCAGCAGCTCCTGGCAGCGCGACGCCAGCCGCGAGGTGCGCTCGTCGCCGTCGGAGGCGGGCCGCACGGTGCGGTCGCCGCCCTCCCCGGGCACCGCGTACACCAGGGACTTGCCGACCCGGACGCGCTCCGCGCCGACCTCCACCAGATCCCGCGACAGGGTGGCCTGGGTGACCTCGATGCCGTCGGTCGCCAGCAGGTCGAGCAGCTCGGTCTGGCTGCGCACCGGGGTGGCCATCAGGATCTCGACGATCCGCTGACGCCGGGCGGCGCGCGAGGTGGAGACGGTCATCGCGACCCCTCCGCCTGCTCGAGCAGCCAGGCCAGCAGCGCCTTCTGCGCGTGCAGCCGGTTCTCGGCCTCCTGCCACACCAGCGAGCGCGGACCGTCGATGACCTCGGCGGCCACCTCGACGCCCCGGTAGGCGGGCAGGCAGTGCAGGAAGACGGCGTCGGGGCCGGCCTGCGCCATCAGGGCCTCGTCGACGGCGTACGGCGCGAACGGGCTGGCAGCACCCTTGCGCTCGTCGGCCTCGGCCTCCTGGCCCATCGAGACCCAGGTGTCGGTGGCGACGACGTCGGCGCCCCGCACGGCCTCGGCCGCGTCGTCGGTGACCAGGACCGAGCCGCCGGTCTCGGCGGCGCGCGCCTGGGCCCGGGCGAGCACGTCGGCAGCGGGCCGATGCGACGCCGGGGTGCCGACGCGCACGTGCATCCCGGCCGTGGCGCCGCCCAGCAGGTAGGAGTGGGACATGTTGTTGGCCCCGTCGCCGAGGTAGGCGAGGGTCCGCCCGGCGAGGTCGCCGAGGGCCTCGCGCACGGTCAGCAGGTCGGCCAGGATCTGGCAGGGGTGGTAGTCGTCGGTCAGCGCGTTCACCACGGGGACACCGGCGAAGGCCGCCATCTCCTCGAGCCGGCTCTGCGCGAAGGTGCGCCACACGATCGCGGCCGACTGCGGCCCGAGGACCCGGGCCACGTCGGCCACCGACTCGCGCTCCCCCACCCCGGCCAGCCGCCCGTCGACGACCATCGGGAAGCCGCCCAGGGCCGAGACCGCCCCCACGAACGACACCTGGGTGCGCAGCGTCGGCTTGTCGAACAGGATCGCGACGGTGCGCGGGCCCTCGAGGGGTCGCTCGGCGAACGGCGCGGCCTTGAGGGCCACCGCGCGGTCGAGCACCGCGGCCTGCTCCGCGGGCGTGAGGTCGTCGTCGCGCAGGACGTGGCGCAGGGTCATGGGGTCTCCTCCGTCGCGAGGTCGAGCAGCCCGGGCAGGGCGTCGACGAACAGGTCGAGCTGGTCGGCGGTCACGACGAGCGGCGGGGCGAGCCGGAGTGAGTCCGGGGCCACCGGGTTGAGGATGAGGCCGGCCTCGCGCCCGTGGGCGGCGACCGCGGGGGCCCAGGGCCCGGCGAGCGTGACGGCCCGCAGCAGCCCACTCCCCCGGATGCCGGTGACGCGCGGGTCCCCCAGGCCGAGCACGCGCTGCTCGAGGTGCTCCCCCATCGCCCGGACGTGCTCGAGCAACCCCTCGGACTCGATGGTGTCGAGGACGGACAGCCCGGCCGCGCACGCCAGCGGGTTGCCGCCGAAGGTCGACCCGTGCTGGCCGGCACCGAGCAGCGCCGAGACGTCGGGGCCGAAGGTCACCAACGCCCCGATGGGCACGCCACCACCCAGGCCCTTGGCCAGCGTCATCGCGTCCGGGACCACGCCGGCCTGCTGGAACGCGAACCAGGTGCCGGTGCGCCCGACCCCGGTCTGGATCTCGTCCAGGACCAGCAGCGCGCCGGCCTCGGCGGTCAGCGCGCGAGCAGCCCGCAGGTACTCCGGCGCCGACGGGACGACGCCGCCCTCGCCCTGGATGGGCTCCAGCACCACGGCCGAGGTCGCCGGACCCACCGCCGTCTCGAGCGCCGCGACGTCGCCCCAGGGCACGTGCACGACGCCGGGCAGCAGCGGCTCGAACGGCTCGCGGTAGGCGGCCTTGTGGGTCAGGGCCAGCGCGCCGGTGGTCCGCCCGTGGAAGGCACCCTCGGCAGCGATGATGCCGGTGCGGCCGGTGCGCCGGGCCAGCTTGACCGCCGCCTCGATCGCCTCGGCGCCGGAGTTGCAGAAGAAGACCGCCGACCCCTCGGGCGCGCCGGTCACGGCCAGGATGCGCTCGGCCAGCTGCACCTGCGGGACCGAGGTGTAGAAGTTCGAGACGTGCACCAGCTGGCCGGCCTGCTTCGAGACGGCCGCCACCAGCGCGGGGTGGTTGTGGCCCAGTGCGTTGACGGCGATGCCGCCCACGAGGTCGAGGTAGCGCCGGCCGTCGACGTCCCACACCCAGGCGCCGTCACCGTGCTCGAGCACCAGCTGCGGGCGGCCGAACACCTGCAGCAGCGAGCGCTCGTAGCGGCCCAGCAGGTCGTCGGTGGCGCTCATGTCCCGTCCCCGTCCCGGTCCGGCAGGACCATGGTTCCGATGCCCTCGGAGGTGAACACCTCGAGGAGGAGGCTGTGCGGCTGGCGGCCGTCGACCACGTGGGCCTGCGGCACGCCGGCCTCGACGGCGCGGATGCACGCCTCGAGCTTGGGGATCATCCCCGCGTCGACCCGGGTCAGCAGCTCGCGGGCGGCGCTCAGGCGCAGCTGCGACAGGAGCGAGCCGCGGTCGGGCCAGTTCGCGTAGACGCCCTCGACGTCGGTGAGCACGACCAGCTTGCGGGCGCCGAGCGCCACGGCGAGCGCGGCGGCTGCGGTGTCGGCGTTGACGTTGAGGACCTGGCCGTCGTGGTCGAGGTCGGGAGCCACCGTCGACACCACCGGCACCCGGCCGGCGTCCAGCAGGTCGATCACCGCGCCCGGGTCCACCTGGACGACGTCGCCGACCAGGCCGAGGTCGTGCTCCTCCCCGTCGACGGTGACACCGCGCCGGCGCGCCCCGAACAGCCCGGCGTCCTCGCCCGAGAGCCCGACGGCGACCGGCCCGTGCTGGTTGAGCAGCCCGACGAGCTCGCGGCCCACCTGGCCGGTGAGCACCATCCGGACGACGTCCATGACCTCCGGAGTCGTGACCCGCAGCCCGCCGCGGAACTCGGACTCCAGGCCGAGGCGGTCGAGCATCCCCTTGATCTGCGGGCCGCCACCGTGGACGACGACCGGCCGCAGGCCCGCGTAGCGCAGGAACGCGACGTCCTGGGCGAAGGCGGCCTTGAGGGCGTCGTCGGTCATGGCGTTGCCGCCGTACTTGACGACGACGAGGGCGCCGCGGAAGCGCTCGAGCCAGGGCAGGGCCTCGACGAGGGTGGCGGCCTTGCTCTGGGCGACGCGCAGCGCGGCGGCGTCGATGGCGCCGCGGAGGGCGTGGTGCTGCGGTGCGGTCATCGGGACCTCGGGGCCGGTCGGCGGCGTGCTCACGTCGAGTACGCCGAGTTCTCGTGGACGTAGTCGTGGGTCAGGTCGTTGGTCCACACCGTCACGGCGGTGTCGCCCGCGTGCAGCTCGACGACGACGTGCACCTCGCGCTCCGCCAGGTCGACGAGCGAGCGGTCCTCGCCCACCCCGCCCGCGCGGCAGACCTGGACGCCGTTCATGGTGACGTCGAGGGTCGAGGGGTCGAAGGCGGCGGCGGTGGTGCCGACGGCGGCCAGCACCCGGCCCCAGTTGGGGTCGCCCCCGAAGACCGCGCACTTGAAGAGGTTGTTGCGCGCCACGGCGCGGGCGACCTCGAGGGCGTCGGCCTCGGAGGCGGCCGAGCGCACCTCGACGGCGATGTCGTGGTGGGCGCCCTCCGCGTCGGCGACCAGGGCGCGGGCCAGCTCGGCGCAGACGGCGGTGACGGCCTCGGCCAGGTCGTCGTCGGCGACGGCCACGCCGGACGCGCCCGAGGCGAGCAGCACGACGGTGTCGTTGGTGGACATGCAGCCGTCGGAGTCGACCCGGTCGAAGGTGGTGCGGGTGGCGGCGCGCAGCGCGCGGTCGAGCTGCCCGGCGTCGGCCACGGCGTCGGTGGTGAGCACGACGAGCATCGTGGCCAGCGCGGGTGCGAGCATCCCCGCCCCCTTGGCCATGCCGCCGACCGCCCAGCCGTCGCGGCGCGCCTCGGCGGTCTTGGCTCGGGTGTCGGTGGTCATGATCGCCTCGGCGGCGGCCGGGCCCCCGTCGGCGGCGAGACCGGCCGCCGCGGTGTCGACCCCCGCCAGCAGCCGGTCCATGGGCAGGCGCTCGCCGATGAGGCCGGTCGAGCAGACCACGACGTCGCCCGCGGCGACGCCGAGGACACCGGCCACGTGCTCGGCGGTGCGATGGGTGTCCTGGAAGCCCGGCGCCCCGGTGCAGGCGTTGGCGCCGCCGCTGTTGAGGACCACGACGTCGGCCCGCCCGTCGGCCACGACGGTGCGCGACCAGGTGACCGGGGCCGCCTCGACCCGGTTGGCCGTGAAGACGGCCGCCGCGTGGTGGTCGGGCCCGTCGTTGACGACGAGGGCGAGGTCGGGCCGGCCGGAGGCCTTCAGACCGGCGACGACGCCGGCGGCCCGGAAGCCCCGGGGGGTGGTGACCGACATCAGCGACCTCCGGTGGGGACGAGCGACGAGGGGACGGGACCCGACCGGCTCACGGGGCCACCCCCGCCAGCGGCAGACCGGTGGTCTCGGGCAGCCCGAGCGCGAGGTTGAGGCACTGCACGGCGGCGCCGGCCGTGCCCTTGGTGAGGTTGTCGACGGCGGCCACGACCACGGCGCGTCCGACCCGCTCGTCGAGCGTGACCTGCAGGTGCACGCAGTTGCTGCCCAGGACGCTACCGGTGCTCGGCCAGCGCCCTTCGGGCAGCAGGTGGACGAACGGCTCGTCGGCGTAGGCCTCGGCCCAGGCCGCGCGCAGGGCCTCCGGCGTGGTGCCGGGGGCGACCCGGGCGCTGCAGGTGGCGAGGATGCCGCGTGGCATCGGCGCGAGGGTGGGGGTGAACGAGACGGTGACCGGGCCGGCGCCGGCCGCGGTGAGGTTCTGCTCGATCTCGGGGGTGTGCCGGTGCACCCCGCCGACGCCGTACGGCGACATCGCGCCCATGACCTCGGAGCCGAGCAGGTGCGGCTTGGCCGCCTTGCCGGCTCCGCTGGTGCCGGAGGCCGCCACGACCACGACGTCGCGCGGCTCGAGCAGCCCGGCGGCCAGTCCGGGGGCCAGCGCCAGCGAGACGGCCGTCGGGTAGCAGCCGGGGACGGCGATGCGCCGCGCGCCCTCGAGCCGGGAACGCTGCTTGCCGTCGGCGGTGGGCAGCTCGGGCATGCCGTAGGGCCACGCACCCGCCCACGGCGTGTCGTAGAACGCGGTCCAGGCGGTCCCGGAGGCCAGGCGGAAGTCGGCGCCGCAGTCGACCACCACGACCTCGTCGTCGAGCTGCGCGGCCAGGGCGGCCGAGTGCCCGTGCGGCAGGGCCAGCACGACGGCGTCGTGACCGGCCAGGACCTCGGCGGTGGTCTCCGCGAGCACCCGGTCGGCCAGCGGGGTCAGGTGCGGGTGGATGGCCCCCAGCGCCTGGCCGGCGTTGGCCGAGGCCGTGACCGCGCCCACCTCCAGCTCGGGGTGGGCCAGCAGCAGCCGCAGCACCTCTCCCCCGGCGTACCCACTCGCTCCGGCGACGGCGACCCGCATCATGTGCATGACTATACAGAAGTCTCTATCTCCATGCACGCACGGCCGCCGGGACAGCGCGCCCGGAGCCCGTCAGGCCAGGGGGTCGTCCGGGCGCAGCACCAGGTCGAGCATCCGCTCCCCCGGCTCCAGCCCGCGCTCGGCCATGGCCGCCAGGGAGGCCGGGGTGTCGACGCCCGCGCGCACGAACCGGCCCGAGAACGCGTCGAGCTCTCCGGAGGCCAGGGCCAGGACCAGCGCCGTGACCTCCTCGGGCGAGGTCCACTGGGTGCGCCCCGCGTGGGCCGCCATCCCCTCGGTCATCTCGGTGCGCACGACGCCCGGCATCAGGTCGAAGGCCCGCACGCCACGGTCCCAGCCGGCCAGGTGGGTCGAGCCGGTGACCCGGGCCAGGGCCGTCTTGCTGACGTTGTAGGCGCTGGCCTCGCCCCCGGCGCGGCGCCCGGCCCCCGAGTTGAGGTTGACGATGCGACCGCCCCCGGCCGCGAGCATCGTCGGCGCGACGAGCCAGGTCATCAGGTAGGCGCCGAGGACGTTGACCTCCTGGGTGCGCCACCAGTCGTCGGGGTCGGAGGCGAACAGGTCGACCTCGGCGTCGATGACCCCGGCGCTGTTGACGAGGAGGTCGATGCGCCCCTGCCGCTCGACGACCTCGTCGACCCAGGCCGTCAGCGCCGCGCGGTCGGTGACGGGCGCCACCGTCGAGGAGCCGCGCTCGACGACCCAGCCGGCGTCCTCGAGCGCCATCGCGACGGCCCGACCGATGCCGCGCGAGGCCCCGGTGACGACGGCGACGGGACGGCCGCCGCGCCCGGCCTCCTCGTCGGTGTCGGGCTCGGGGGTCACGTCGCCGTCGTCGTCGACCGGCTCGTCGATGGCGTCGCTCACGCGCGCTGGACCGCCCCGTGGGCCGCGCCGGCGGCGGCCACGGCCCCGTCACGCAGCCGCGAGACCTCCTCGGTCGTCAGCGTCCGCTCACGCGAGCGGAAGGTCAGCCGGTAGGCGAGGGACTTGTGCCCCGCACCGACCTGGTCGCCCTCGTAGACGTCGAAGAGCTGGACCGCCTCGAGCAGCTCACCGCCGCCCGACACCAGGGCCTCGCGCACCGCCGCCGCCGGCACCGACCGGTCGACGACCAGGGCGACGTCGCTCTGAGCCATCGGGAAGGTGGCCAGGGTGGCGGCGCGCACGGTGCGGTCGGCGGCCACGGTGAGCGCGTCGAGGTCGAGCTCGCCGCCCACCGTCCTGGCCGGCAGCCCGAGGGCGGCCACGACCTTGGGGTGCAGCTCACCGACGTGGCCGAGCGTGGTGCCGTCGGTCAGTGACACCCGGGCACACCGGCCGGGGTGCCACGGCATCACGGCGTCGGCGGTGACGACCAGCTCGACCGCGAGCGCCTGCCCGATCGCCTCGACGAGCTCGACGACATCGGCCACCTCGGCGCGCCGGCCGGCGCCCCACCAGCCGGCGCGGTCGCGGTCGCCGGCCAGCAGCATCGCCAGGTGCCGGGGCTGGGGCGGCACGGCGGCGCGGATGGTGGCCAAGACGTCGTCGGCGGGCCGCAGCCCGACGTCGACGGTCGGCGCGGCCTGCTGGGCACCGGCGAGCGCGGTGACCAGACCCTCCTCGAACAGGGCCACGTCCTTGGCGCCGCGCGAGACGTTGCGCCGCACCGCCTCGACCAGGGTCGCGACGAGGCTGGTCCGCATGAACGGCTCCTCGTCCGAGAGCGGGTTCGCGATACGGACGGTGCGCGCCGTCTCGGCGTCGACGTCGAGCCCGAGGGCAGCCAGCCGGTCGGCGCCGACGAAGGGGTCGCTCCAGACCTCCGAGAGCCCCTGGGCCGCCAGCAGGTCGCCGACGATGCGCCGGACCCGCTGGGCATGGGTGAGGCCCGAGCCGCCGGGCGGGGTCGGCAGCACCGACGGGATGCGCTCGTACCCGTGGATGCGCGCGACCTCCTCGACCAGGTCCTCGGCGGTGGTGAGGTCGGGCCGCCAGGTGGGGGGCTCGACGGTGAGCACGTCGCCGTCGGCCCGCACCCGGCAACCGATCTGCTCGAGGATGCCGGTGACCCGCTCGGCCGGGTACTCGACGCCGACGATGCGCGACGGGAACCCGACCGGCATGGAGATCGGCGCCGGCGTGGCAGGGGTGCCGAGGTCGGTGACCCCGGCGTCGGCCGTGCCCCCGCCGAAGCGGACGAGGAGGTCGACGGCCAGCTGGGCGGCCGCCGGGGCCAGCGCGCTGTCGACGCCCCGCTCGAAGCGCCGCGAGGCCTCCGACGGCAGCCGGTGGCGGCGCGCCGAGCGGGCGATGGAGACGGCGTCGAAGTGGGCCGCCTCGATGAGCACGTTCGTGGTCGTGGGGCCGATCTCGGTCGACTCCCCGCCCATGACACCCGCGATGTTGATGGGGACGTCGCGCCCGTCGACGATGAGCAGGTCCTCGGGGTCGAGGGTGCGTTCTACGTCGTCGAGGGTCCGCAGGGTCTCGCCCGGGCGGGCCCGGCGCACCCCGACGGCGCCGTGCAGTCGGTCGAGGTCGAAGGCGTGCAGCGGCTGGCCGAGGCCGAGCATCACGTAGTTCGTCACGTCGACGGCCAGCGAGATGGGGCGCATCCCGGCCTCGACGAGGCGGGCCGTGAGCCAGACCGGGCTGGGGGCCGCGACGTCGACACCGCGCACCACGCGGGTGACGTAGCGGTCGCAGCCCACGCGGCCGCGGATGGGGGCGTCGTCCGACAGGGTCACCGGGAAGCCGTCGTCGGTGGCCGCCGGGGCCGCCGCCGCCAGCGCGAGGGCCGGGTCGGTGAAAAGCGCGCCGGTGGCGTGGCCGTACTCGCGGGCCACGCCGCGCACCGAGAAGCAGTAGCCGCGGTCGGGAGTGACGTTCACCTCGACGGTCTCGCGGTCGAGCCCGAGGATCGCGATGGCGTCGGCCCCGGGCACGCAGCGGTCCAGGGTCTCGGCGTCGCCCGCGAAGCGCCGGCTGAGCACGATGATCCCGTCGTGGTCGTCGCCCAGGCCGAGCTCGCGCTCGGAGCAGATCATCCCGGCCGAGACGTGGCCGTAGGTCTTGCGGGCCGACACCTCGAGGGGCCCCTGCGGGGTCGGCAGCACGCCGCCGGGCAGGATGACGGGGACGAGGTCGCCCTCGACGAAGTTGTGCGCGCCGCAGACGATGCCCTGGGGCTCGCCGGTGCCGTTGGCGTCGCCGACGTCGACCTGGCACCAGTTGATCGTCTTGCCGTTCTTCTGCGGCTCCTTGACCAGCGACAGGACGCGGCCGACCACGAGCGGGCCGGTGACCCCGCCGCCGTGCAGGCCCTCCTCCTCGAGACCGACCGCCACCAGGGCGGCGGCGACGTCGACGCCCGTGGCGTCCGGGGGCACCGCGACGTACTCGCGCAGCCAGTCCAGCGGAACCCGCATCAGATCTCCATCCCGAACTGTGCGTCGAAACGCACGTCACCCTCGATCATGTCGCGCATGTCGCTGACGCCCGTGCGGAACATCAGCGCCCGGTCCACGCCCATCCCGAACGCGAACCCGGTGTAGCGGTCGGGGTCGACGCCACACGCGGTGAGCACGTTGCGGTTGACCATCCCGCAGCCGCCCCACTCGATCCACCCGGTCCCCTTGCAGGTGCGGCAGTCGGGGTCCTCGCCGCGGCAGACGAAGCAGCGCAGGTCCATCTCGGCGCTGGGCTCGGTGAAGGGGAAGTACGACGGGCGCAGCCGGGTCGTGATGCCCTCGCCGAACAGCTCGGCCGCGAGCCGGTCGAGGGTGCCCTTGAGGTGCGCCATGGTGATGCCCTCGTCGACCGCGAGACCCTCGACCTGGTGGAAGGCCGGCATGTGCGTGGCGTCGAGCTCGTCGGTGCGGAACACCCGCCCGATGGCCGCGACGTAGACCGGCACCCCGCGCTCGAGCAGGGTGCGGGCCTGCACCGGCGAGGTGTGGGTGCGCAGGACGAGGCCGCCGTCGGGCGGGTCGACGTAGAAGGTGTCCTGCATCTGGCGCGCGGGGTGGTCGACGTCGAAGTTCAGGGCGTCGAAGTTGAACCACTCGGCCTCGATCTCGGGGCCCTCGGCGATCTCCCAGCCCATGCCGACGAAGAGGTCGGCGATGCGCCGGCTCATCAGCTCGATGGGGTGGCGCCGCCCGAGCGGCCGGCGGCCCGGGGGCAGGGTGACGTCGATGGCCTCCTCGGTGAGGATGCGCTCGTCGCGCTCGGCCTCGAGCTCACCCTGACGGGCGGCGAAGGCCTGCGCCACCCGGCCACGGGCCTGCCCGACCCGCTTGCCGGCCTCGGCCTTGGCGCTGGGCGGCAGGGCCCCGATCTCGCGGTTGGCGAGCGCCAGCGGGCTGCGGTCGCCCTGGTGGGCGCCGCGGGCCGCTTTGAGCTCGTCGAGGGTGGTGGCCGCGGCGGCGGCCGCGAGGGCGTCGGCGACGGCCGCGTCGACCGCCTGGGGGTCGAGCACGGCGACCTCCACAGGGTCGTAGCTGGTGTTGGGTCCGGACATGACTTCCACTTCGTCGTCGGTGGGGCGCGGGCCGAGTCTAGGGAGCGGCGCGCCGAGGGCGGGACGGGGTGGCGACCCCCGGGACCACGTGCCCCGCCGACCGGACGGCCGCAGAGCGGGCCGCAGCGCTCAGGACGCGCGCGACATCGGGCCCGAGGGCCCGGTAAATCGCCGCGGAGCGGTGGTCACCCGGCCAGCCTAGCCCGCCGCCGCCGACGTCGCTGGGCCGGCTCAGACCGGGGTGTCCACCCGCTCGGCCGCCCGCGCCGCCGGGCGGCGCGAGACCAGGAGGGACACCAGCCCGATGCCCACCCCGACGGCGGCGATGGCCAGGAAGCCCGCCCCGGGGCCGTGGCCGTCGAGGGCCCACCCCGCGAACGGCGCGCCGACGGCGCCGCCGGCGGTGATGGACGAGCCGTGCCACCCCAGGGCCTCACCCCGGGCGTTGGCCGGGACCAGACGGCTGGCCTCGGCGACGGTGGCGGTGATGGTCGGGGCGCAGAGCACGCCGGCCACGAAGGCCAGCACGGCCAGCTGCACGGGCGAGGTGGCGAAGGCCATGGGGGCGGTGACCAGGCCGAGGGCGACCAGCAGCCACGTCGACGGGATCTCGCGGGACAGCGCGCCGTAGACCAGGCCGCCGATGAGGGAGCCGAGCCCCCAGACCGCGAGCACCAGCCCCAGCTCGGGGACGGCGCCGAACGCGCGCATCATCGCGACGAAGCCCAGGTCGGAGCCCGCCAGCACCAGGGTGGCCACGGCGCCGATCGCGCAGACCGCGAGGAACGGCGGCCGCATCCAGGAGCGCCGCGGTGGAGCCACGGCGCCGGGACCGTCCTCGGAGTCGGCGCGCAGCGGCGGGTCGGCCACCCACAGCACCGCGCCGGCGAGCACCCCGACCATCTGCACCACGAAGAGCACCGGCGCGGTGCCCCACACGGTGGCAGCCCAGACCCCCACCGCCGGCGCGACCATGAAACACAGCTCGAGCGCGGCGGAGTCGAGCGAGATCGCGGTGCGGCGGTCGTGCTCGGGGACGGCGGCGATGATCGCCTGCCGGATGACCGAGAAGGTGGGCACCACGAAGAGCCCGGCGACCACCACGAGCACCAGCAGCGCGTAGTAGCCGACCCATGGGGCCAGCCCCCAGCAGACCCCGGAGACCAGGAGCGAGGGCGCCACGACCCGCCGCAGCCCCAGCCTGTCGAGCAGCCGCCCGCGCCACGGCCCGCTGATGGCGATCGAGATGGTGGCGGCCGCCGCGACGACGCCCGCCTCGATGTAGGAACGGCCCAGGGTGGTGACGACGTGGATGGTCACCAGGATGCTCGTGGCGAAGACCGGGGTCCGCACGAGCGTGCCCATGATGAGTGCCTGACGAAGCCCCCGACGCGCGAGGACGCGCCGATAGGGCGCAAGGGTGATGGCACTCACGGACACACCTTGGCAGTCGCCACGCCTCCCCGCCATTCGAGCGGGTGCCGGACGTCCGAAGGTTCGCTCCCGGGGGGCCGACCGGCCATCGACGCGGTGCCGGGGCCGTCAGTCGCCGTCGGGGAAGGTCGCCCGCAGCTGCGCACCGCCGGTGGGGCCGTCCTCGACCACGACCTCGCCGCCGTGGGCCTCCACCAGGCCCCGCACCAGGTACAGCCCCAGCCCGGTCCCGTGCTTGGCCCCGGCCTGCCAGAACCGGGAGAACACCAGCTCGCGGTGCTCGGGACGGATGCCGTCGCCGTCGTCGGAGACCACCACGTCGGCGGCCGCGGGGCCCTCCCAGGTGGCGCGTTCGACGCTCATCCGCACCCGCCCGCGCCCGTGCCGCACGGCGTTGTCGACGAGGTTGGTGAGCACCTGCTCGAAGCGGTCGGGGTCGGCCCAGACCACCTCGACGCCCTCGCCGACCTCGATCTCGAACTGGTCGCGCCGGGCACCGGCCGCGACCCGGCGCTCGACCTGGGCCTCGAGGCGCGGCAGCACGGTGAGCGGCTGGGCGTGCACGGTGAGCCGGCCGACCCCGATGCGCGAGGTGTCGAGCAGCTCGGTGATGAGCCGGGTCACCCGGTCGGCGTCGGCCTCGATGGTCTCGAGCATCAGGCGCTTCTGCTCGTCGGTGAAGCGGTCCCAGTTGCGCAGCAGCGTGGAGCTGAAGCCCTTGACGCCGGTGAGCGGCGAGCGCAGCTCGTGGGCCACGGACGTCAGCAGGGCGGCGCCCTCCTTCTCGGAGCGGCGGCGGCTCTCGGCGTCGCGTATCCCGAGGACCACGGACGTGACGGGCTGCCCCTTGCCCGGGCGCACGTACTTGGCGGTGACCAGCAGCTCGCGCCCGGAGGGGAGCACCAGCAGCCGCTCGCGGTGGCCGGTGCGCGACGGCAGCCCCGACCACGGGTCGGCCAGGTCCCACCAGGAGTCGCCGCCCAGGTCCTGCAGGGGGACCGCCTCGCGCAGGTCGCGCCCGAGGACGTCCTGCGCCCGCAGACCGGTGATCCGCTCGGCCCGGCTGTTCATGAAGCGGACGGTGCGCGAGGGGCCGACCGCGGCCACCAGGCCGTCGGGGATGAACTCCAGGCCGTTGGCAGCCAGGTCGTCCGGCACCCTGAACGGCTCCACCATGGCGGGCACGTTACCTCGCGGTCGGGCCCGATCGCTGGACGCCGGCCGACGCGTAGAGGCAGATCGTGGCGGCCATCGCCAGGTTGAGCGACTCGGCCCGGCCGTGGATGGGCACGCGGACCACGTCATCGCAGCGCGCGCGGGTCTCGTCGGACAGGCCCCACGCCTCGTTGCCCATCACCCAGCAGTGCGCCACCCCGAGGTCGGCGGCGGGCAGCAGGGTGCCACCGGCGCCGTCGGCGGCGTAGCTGCGCACGCCGGCCGCGGCGAGGGCCGCGAGGGTGGCGTCGGTGTCGAGCCCGGTGACCACGGGCAGGTGGAACAGCGAGCCGGCGGTGGAGCGGACGACCTTGGGCGAGCGCACGTCGACCGAGGACTCGCTGACCAGGACGGCGTCGGCGCCGGCGGCGTCGGCCCCACGGATGACGGTGCCGGCGTTGCCGGGGTCGCGGACGTGGGTGAGCAGCACCAGCAGGCGCGGCGGGGCGGCGAGCACCTCGTCGAGCGTGGGCTCGGCGACGTCGACGACGGCCAGCACCCCCTGGGGGGCCTCGGCGTCGGCCATCGCCGCCAGGACCTCGGGGCTCACCTCGTGGACCCACAGGCCCGCGGCCCGCGCGGGGGCGAGGATGTCGGCGTCGTAGCGGACGGCGGCCTCGGGGGTGACGTAGACGTCGCGCACCCGCTCGGCGGCGTACCGCACGGCCTCGCGCACGCCCTGGGGCCCCTCCACGCCGAAGCGGCCGGTGCGCTGACGCACCGACCGCTTCCGGAGGGCGCTGACCGCCCGGACCCGGTCGGCCCGGGGGTTGGTCAGCACCGTGTCGTGCCCGCTCAGGCGGAGGCCTTCGCCGGCGCCGGCTGGTGGGCCTTCGCGAGCTCGACGAGTGCGGTGAACGCGGCCTCGTCGTTGACCGCGAGCTCGGCGAGCATGCGGCGGTCGACCTCGATCTCGGCGGCCTTCAGGCCCTGGATGAACCGGTTGTAGGTCATCCCGTTGGCGCGGGCCGCGGCGTTGATCCGCTGGATCCAGAGGCGACGGAAGTCGCCCTTGCGGGCCCGGCGGTCGCGGTAGGCGTAGCCGAGGCTGTGCTGGACCTGCTCCTTGGCCTTGCGGTAGAGCCGCGAGCGCTGCCCGCGGTAACCGCTGGCCCGCTCGAGGACGACCCGGCGCTTCTTCTGGGCGTTGACCGCCCGCTTCACGCGTGCCACGTGAGTACTCCTTGCTCGTTGTGCTCGTTCAGGGGGTGAATCGGCTCAGCGGCCGAGGAGCTTCTTGATCTTCGAGAGGTCGTTCTTGGCGACCAGGATGTCCTTGGAGAGGGCGCGCGCCTTCTGCGGGGTCTTCTCGTGGAACTTGTGGACGTGGCCGGCCTGCTCGCGCATGACCTTGCCGGAGCCGGTGACCCGGAAGCGCTTCTTGGCGCCGCTGTGCGTCTTGTTCTTCGGCATGGTGCCGATCTCCTTGCGTGGTGTGCTGTCTGGTTCGTGGGGTGGTACGTCAGCCGGCGTCGGTGCGCGCGGGGGCTTCGGGCCGGGGGGCCTCGGTCGCCTCGACCTGCGAGGCCTCGGGCTCGCTGCCCTCGACCTCGGCCGGGCGCGCCGTGGCCGCGTCGTCGCGGCGCTTGCGCTGCTCGGCCATCGCCTGGGCCTTCTTCTTGGTCGGCGCCAGCACCATGACCATGTTGCGGCCGTCCTGCTTGGGCGCCGACTCGACGGTGCCCAGCTCGATGACGTCCTCGGCCAGGCGCTGCAGCAGCCGGAAGCCCAGCTCGGGGCGGGACTGCTCGCGACCGCGGAACATGATCGTCACCTTGACCTTGTCGCCCCCGTTGAGGAACCGGACGACGTGGCCCTTCTTGGTGCCGTAGTCGTGCGGGTCGATCTTCGGGCGGAGCTTGATCTCCTTGATGACCGTGTTGACCTGGTTCTTGCGTGCCTCACGGGCCTTCATGGCGGCTTCGTACTTGTACTTGCCGAAGTCCATGAGCTTGGCGACGGGGGGCTTGGCCATCGGGGCGACCTCGACGAGGTCGAGATCCGCCTCCGCCGCGAGACGGAGCGCGTCCTCGACGCGGACGATGCCGACCTGTTCGCCGTTGGGGCCGACCAACCGCACCTCGGGAACCCGGATGCGGTCGTTGATGCGTGGCTCGCTGATGTGCTTCTCCTTCGTCACGGAACGTCTCTGGACCGGGGCACGAGAAGAGGCTCCTCGCGCCGGGTGCGCGGGGAGCCTCGTTCCGACCGGTCGGCGACGGGATACCACGACACGCTCCGCCAGGAGCGCGCGTGATCTCTCGTCACGGACCGGGAACCCGGCGACCTCGAGGGTCGACGCGGGTGGAAGCGAGGCTTCTCTTGCACACCACCCCGGACTGCAGGGCGGTCGGTCAACACCCGAGGCTACCAGCACCGCCGCCCGGGCCCGAAATCGCGGCCCTCAGACGATGCGGAAGGCCAGCCCGTCGACCCGGGCCCGCAGCTCGCCGTCGGTGGCGAGGCGCTCCCCCACCCGCGTCGCGACGGCCCGCACCTCCTCGGCGTCCAGGCCGGGGGCCAGGGTCAGGACGATGCCCAGCACGCCCTCGCCCGCCGGCGCACCCTCCTCGACCGTGTGCGCGACCACGGCCGGCTCGCCGGACAGGGCGGCGGCCACCCCCCGGGCCACGAAGGGGTCGGTGTGCGGCGGCTCCCAGGGCCGGTCCTGGGCCAGGGCCCACAGCATGGAGGGGCGCAGCACCCGGGTGGTCGGCCCGGCGACGTCGACCACGAGCACGTCGCACCCCTCGGAGACCGCGGCCTGGGCGGCGCGCGCGGGGGTGACCGGCACCGGGCGGGCGGCGGCGTCCCAGATGGCCAGCGAGGGGGCGCCGGTGAACACCGGCAGGGCCTTGCGGCCGTCGGGGGCGACCAGGGTCACCACCGCCATGTCGACGCCGGCGTCCACCGGGTGCTCGCCCGAGGTGTCCACGGCGGTGGGCTCGGCGACCACGGGGACCAGCAGCCGCGAGGCCTCGAGCGCCCGCATCAGGGTGGTGTCGTCGGCGTGGTGTGCCAGCGCGGCCAGCAGGGCCGGGTCCGGGGCGCCGGTGTCGGTCTCGAAGCCGCTGGGGCTCAGCTCGCGCCCGCCCCACGGGACGGCGGCCGAGTCGGCCGGGCCCCGCCCCTCGGGCGCGGCCGTCACGGACGGCCCGCGACGTCGAGCGCCTCGGGCAGGGTGAACGCCCCCCGGTACAGGGCCGACCCGACGATGGCGCCCTCGACCCCGACGCCCACGAGCCCGCGCACGGCCGCGATGTCGTCGAGCGTCGAGATGCCGCCGGAGGCCACCACGGGGCGGTCGGTGCGGGCACAGACGTCCTGGAGCAGGCGCAGGTTGGGGCCCTTCATCATCCCGTCCTTGGCGACGTCGGTGACGACGTAGCGCGCGCAGCCCTCGGCGTCGAGGCGGCCGAGGGTCTCCCAGAGGTCGCCCCCCTCGCTGGTCCAGCCGCGGGCGGCCAGGGTGGTGCCCCGCACGTCGAGGCCCACGGCCACCCGGTCCCCGTGCTCGGCGATGGCGCGCGCCGTCCACTCCGGGTCCTCCAGGGCCGCGGTCCCGACGTTGACCCGGCGGCAGCCGGTGGCCAGGGCCCGCGCGAGGCTCTCCTCGTCGCGGATGCCGCCGCTCATCTCGACGTGGATGTCGAGGCGGCCGACGATCTCGGCCAGCAGGGCCGCGTTGGAGCCGCGCCCGAAGGCGGCGTCGAGGTCGACCAGGTGGAGCCACTCCGACCCCAGCTCCTGCCAGCGCAGCGCGGCGGCCACCGCGTCCCCGAACTCGTCGCCGCTGCCGGCGACGCCCTGGACCAGCTGCACGGCCCTCCCCTCGACGACGTCGACGGCGGGCAGCAGCTCCAGGCGGGGCTGGTCGGTGGGGCTCACGCGGGGTCCTCCGGGTCGGTACGGGCGGTCTCGGCCACCAGTCTGCCGGGCGCGGCAACGTCAGAGCGAGCGGACCCAGTTCTCGAGCAGGGTCAGCCCGGCCTCGCCGGACTTCTCGGGGTGGAACTGGGTGGCGGCCAGGGGCCCGTTCTCGACGGCGGCGACGAACCGCTGACCGTGGGTGGCCCACGTGACCCGGGGGGCCACGACGGCGAAGGAGTCGGCGGGCGGCGGCAGCTCCCAGGTGTGAGCCGCGTAGGAGTGCACGAAGTAGAACCGCTCACCCTCGACACCCTCGAACAGCCTGCTGCCGGCGGCGACCTCGACCTCGGACCAGCCCATGTGCGGCACCACGGGGGCCTCGAGCCGGGTGACGGTGCCGGGCCACTCCCCCACGCCCTCGACCGGCGCGGCGCTGGGCTCGCTCGACCCCTCGAACATCACCTGCATCCCGACGCAGACGCCGAGCACGGGGCGGCCACCGGCCACCCGGCGGTCGATGAGGTACGGGCCGTCGGCCGCGACGAGGCCGGCCATGCACGCGTGGAAGTTGCCGACCCCGGGCACGAACAGGCCGTCGGCCGCGAGCGCGGTGGCCCGGTCGGCGGTGAGCGTGACCGCGGCCCCGACGTGCTCGAGGGCGCGCACGGCCGAGCGGACGTTGCCGCTGCCGTAGTCGAGGACGACGACGGACCTGCTCACGGCGCCTCGTCCCGCGAACGCTGGGTCGCGCCGCCCCAGGCGGCCTCCCACTCGGCACGATGCTGGGCCTCGTCGGCCATCAGCCGGTCGAAGAGCTGCACGCCGCGCCCGCCCGGTTCGACGTCGCTGGCACCGGCGCAGTCGCCGCGCACCAGCAGGTCGCGGCCCGGCAGGCCGAGCAGCCCGAGGACGGTGACCAGCACGTCGAGCGGGTCCCCCTCGACCGAGCGGAGCACCGCGGCCACTGCCGCGGCATCGGGCCGCCCACCCGCGGCGGCCACCAGGGCCGGCACGCCCAGCCGGGGCAGCGACGGGGTCTCGACGACCCCGGCCCCCGGTTGCCAGACCAGCCAGCGCTGGGAGGCGCGCAGCCCGGGGGCCTGCAGCGAGAGGGTGGCCTTGCCGTGCAGGGCGAAGAAGCCCAGCACCGGGCGGCTGCCCCGGGGCGCCGGGCGTGCGGCCAGGACCTCGAGGGCGACGTCGTAGGGGGCCGCGCTGCGGGCGGTGTGCTCGGCCACGGTGACCCCGGTCCAGCCACCGAAGGGGGCCATCGTGGAGGCGACCAGCCCGGTGCGCAGCCAGCGGCCGACCGACGTCGGAGGGCGGCGCACGAGCAGCAGCCCGTGCCCCGCGCCGGTGCGGACGTCGTCGGCCACGGTGCTAGAGCGCACCCTTGGCGCTCGGGACGCCCTCGACCCGGGGGTCGCGGGCGACCGCGGCCCGCAGAGCCCGGGCCAGCGCCTTGAACTGGGCCTCGACGACGTGGTGCGGGTCGCGCCCGGACAGCACGCGCACGTGAAGGGCGATCTGGGCGTGGAAGGCGAAGGACTCGAGCACGTGACGGGTCAGCGAGCCGACGTAGTGGCCGCCGATGACGACGTACTCCTGGCCTGCGGGTTCGCCCTCGTGGACCACGTAGGGACGGCCGGCGACGTCGACGACGGCTTGCACCAGCGCCTCGTCGAGCGGGACGGTGGCATCGCCGAAGCGGGCGATGCCGGACTTGTCGCCCAGGGCGTCACGCACGGCCTGGCCCAGCACGATGGCGACGTCCTCGACGCTGTGGTGG
This sequence comes from Nostocoides sp. Soil756, assembly GCF_001428065.1. Classification (GTDB taxonomy): domain Bacteria; phylum Actinomycetota; class Actinomycetes; order Actinomycetales; family Dermatophilaceae; genus Phycicoccus. The sequence goes on along the minus strand of NZ_LMSE01000002.1, from coordinate 870,182 downwards.
GCGTCGACGTGGGTGTCGCCCTCGGCCGAGACGGTGAGGTCGATGAGCGAGTGCTTGGCCAGCGACAGGAGCATGTGGTCGTAGAACGGGACGCCCGTGCTCACCTCGCCCCGCCCGGTGCCGTCGAGGTCGACGCTCAGCTCGACCGTGCTCTCGGACGTGGCACGCCGCACGGTGGCCGTGCGGTGGCTCGGGGCGGTGCTCACGGGGCTGCTCCTGCGTGGGTGGGGACCAGGGCGGCGAGGGCGTCGAGGAAGGCGCTGGTCTCCTCCGGTGTCCCTGCCGTGACACGAAGATAGTGGGCGATGCCCACGTCGCGGACGAGGACGCCCCGGTCGAGCAGCCCCTGCCACGTGGCGTGGCCGTCGGCCAGGCCCCCGAAGAGGACGAAGTTGGCGTCGCTGGGCACCGGCGACAGCCCCATCCGCGCGATCTCCTCGACGATGCGGTCGCGCTGGGCGCGCACCGCGTCGACGGTCTCGAGCATCAGGTCGGCGTGCGCCAGGGCGGCCAGCGCGACCGCCTGGGTCGGGGTGGACAGGTGGTACGGCATCCGGACCAGGCGCAGCGCGTCGACCAGGGCGGGGTCGGCGGCCAGGTAGCCGAGGCGACCGCCCGCCAGGGCGAAGGCCTTGCTCATGGTCCGGGTGACCACCAGCCGGGGCCGCCCCGCGAGGAGGGTGAGCGCACTGGGGGTGCCGGCGCGGGCGTACTCGGCGTAGGCCTCGTCGACCACGACCAGGCCGTCCGCGGCGTCGTACACGGCCTCGACGACGTCGAGGCCGAGGGCGGTACCGGTGGGGTTGTTCGGGGAGCAGAGGAAGACCACGTCGGGGCGGCGCTCGCGCACCTGGGCGGCCGCCGAGGCTGCATCGAGGTCGAAGGCCCCGGCGCCCGCGACGCCGCGGGTCCCGTCGACCCACGTGGTGCCGGTGGTGGTGGTGATGATGGGGTGCATCGAGTAGGCCGGCGTGAAGCCCAGCGCGGTGCGGCCCGGGCCGCCGAAGGCCTGGAGCAGGTGCAGCAGGACCTCGTTGGAGCCGTTGCCGGCCCACACCTGTGCCGGGTCGACGGTCGTGCCGCTGCGGCCCAGGTAGGAGGCCAGCGCCTCCCGCAGCCGGGTGAACTCCCGGTCGGGGTAGCGGTTCAGCCCGGCGGCGGCCTCCTGGACGGCCGCCGTCATGGCGGCGACCACGACCCCGGGCACCGGGTACGAGCTCTCGTTGGTGTTGAGAGCCACCGGCACGTCGAGCTGCGGTGCGCCGTAGGCGGTGCGTCCGCGCAGGTCGGGCCGGAGCAGCGCATCGACGACCTCGCGAGCATCCATACCGCGAGTCTAGGAGGGGGCGCCCACGGCCTGCCCGCGGCGACCACGGACCGGCTCGCCGGCCGGCCCGTGGTCGCCACCTCGCGGTACCGCGTCAGAAGTCGTCGTCGAAGCTCACCGATCCGCCGACGCCGACCTGGTAGGCCGAGACCCGGCGCTCGAAGAAGTTCGACAGCTCCTGGACGTCCTGGAGCTCCATGAACGCCAACGGGTTGGCCGCGCCGAACTGGGGGGCGAACCCCAGGCGCTCCAGGCGGCGGTCGGCCACGTGCTCGAGGTAGGCCCGCATGTCGGCCGTCGACAGCCCGGCGACCCCGCCGTCGAGCAGGTCCTGCGCGAAGCCCACCTCGGCGTCCACCGCCTCGGTCAGCATCACGCGGACGTCGGCCTCGAAGGCGGCGTCCACCAGGTCGGGCTCCTCCTCCCTGGCGGTGTCGAAGACGTCGAACGCGAACGCCATGTGCATGGACTCGTCGCGGAAGACCCAGTTCGTCCCGGAGGCCAGGCCGTTCAGCAGCCCACGCGAGCGCAGGAAGTACACGTACGCGAACGCCCCGTAGAAGAACAACCCCTCGATGCAGGCCGCGAAGCAGACCAGGTTCAGCAGGAACGCGCGCCGGTCCTCGCGGGTCCGCAGCGTCCGCAGCTCGGCCAGGGAGTCGATCCACCGGAAGCAGAACTCGGCCTTGGCCCGGATCGACGGGATGTTCTCGACGGCCGCGAACGCCTCGTGCCGCTCGCGTTCGTCCGGCACGTAGGTGTCGAGCAGGGTCAGGTAGAACTGCACGTGCACCGCCTCCTCGTACAGCTGGCGCGAGAGGTAGAGCCTGGCTTCGGGAGCGTTGACGTGCTCGTAGAGGTTCAGCACCAGGTTGTTCGCCACGATGGTGTCGCCGGTGGCGAAGAACGCGACCAGCCGCTTCACGAGGTGCTGCTCGGCCGGGCTGAGCCGACGCAGGTCGGCCAGGTCGCTGTGCAGGTCGACCTCCTCGACCGTCCAGGTGTTCTTGATGGCGTCGCGGAAGCGGTCGTAGAAGTGTGGGTAGCGCATCGGCCGCAGCGTCAGGCTCATCCCGGGGTCCAGGAGCAGGTCGTGGGCGGTCACTGGCAGGCCTCGCAGGTCTCGGGGTTCTCGAGGGAGCACGCGAGCGCGTCCTCGTCGGTCGTGGTGGTCCCGGTGGGTTCCGGGAGCCGGCCCGGCGCCGGGGCCTGGCCCACGGTCGCCTGCTGGATGCGGGTCGCCGGGCGCGAACGCAGGTAGTACGTCGTCTTCAGGCCCGACTTCCAGGCGTGCAGGTACATCGAGCTGAGCTTGCCGATGGTGGGGCTGGCCAGGAACAGGTTCAGCGACTGGCTCTGGTCGACGTACGGCGTCCGGGCCGCGGCCAGGGCGATGAGCGCGCGCTGAGGCAGCTCCCAGGCGGTGCGGAACAGGAGCCGGACGTCGTCGGGCAGCTCGGCCAGGCCCTGCACCGAGCCCTCGGCCCGCTTCACCGCGTCCCGCGTCTCGGGGGTCCACAGCCCGCGGGCCTTGAGCTCGCGCACGAGGTGGCCGTTGACCTGGAGGAACTCCCCCGACAGGGTCTCGCGCTTGAACAGGTTGGAGACCTGCGGCTCGATGCACTCGCCGCACCCGGCGATGGAGGCGATCGTCGCCGTCGGGGCGATGGCCACGACCAGGCTGTTGCGCAGCCCGTGCTCGGCGACCGCGAACCGCAGCGCGTCCCAGCGCTCGGGCTGGGTGTGGGTGGTCTCGAAGTGGTCGGGGTGCAGCACGCCGCGGGCGGCCCGGGTGCGCCGGTAGGCCGGATGGGGGCCGTGGGCGGCGGCCAGCTCGGCCGAGCGCTCGAGCGCGGTCAGCAGCACCTCCTCGGCGATCCGGGTCGAGAGGGCGAGGGCCTCGGGGCCGTCGAAGGGCAGCCGGAGCGCGAAGAACACGTCCTGCAGGCCCATGTACCCCAGCCCGATCGGGCGCCAACGCGGGTTGGACGCCGCTGCCTGCGCGCTCGGGTAGTAGTTGATGTCGACGACCCGGTCCAGGTAGGTGACCGCGGTGCGCACCGTGGCCCGCAGCTTGTCCCAGTCGAGGCCGGTGCCGTCGGCGTTCAGGTGCCGCGCGAGGTTGACCGAGCCGAGGTTGCACACGGCCGTCTCGTCGTCGCTGCTCACCTCGAGGATCTCGGTGCACAGGTTCGACAGGTGCACGACGTGCTCGGCCTCGGCCGTCTGGTTGCACGCCCGGTTGGCGGCGTCCTTGAACGTCATCCAGCCGTTGCCGGTCTGCGCGAGGGTGCGCATCATCCGGCCCCACAGCTCGCGGGCCGGCACCTGGCGCACCACGCGGCCGTCGCGCTCGGCGGCCCGGTAGGCCTCGTCGAAGGCCTCGCCCCAGAGGTCGGTCAGCCCCGGCACCTGGTCGGGGTCGACCAGGCTCCACGGCTCGTCGGCCTCGACGCGGCGCAGGAACTCGTCGGGCAGCCAGTTGGCGAGGTTGAGGTTGTGGGTGCGTCGGGCGTCCTCGCCGGTGTTGTCGCGCAGCTCGAGGAACTCCTCGATGTCGGGGTGCCAGGGCTCGAGGTAGACACAGGCCGCGCCCTTGCGCCGGCCGCCCTGGTTGACCGCCGCCACGCTCGCGTCCAGGGTGCGCAGCCAGGGCACGATGCCGTTGCTGGCGCCGTTGGTCCCGCGGATCAGGGCGCCCCGTCCGCGCACCCGGCTGAACGCGATGCCGATGCCGCCGGCGAACTTCGAGAGCCGCGCCACCTGCTGGTATCGCTCGTAGATGGAGTCCAGCTCGTCGCGGGGGCTGTCGACCAGGTAGCACGAGCTCATCTGGGTGTGCCGGGTGCCGGCGTTGAACAGGGTCGGGCTGCTCGGGAGGTAGTCCAGGCGCGCCATCAGGTCGTACAGCTCGAGGGCCTCACGGGTCGTGGTCGCCAGCCCGCAGGCGACCCGCAGCAGGAAGTACTGCGGGGTCTCGATGACCAGCCGGGTCGTGGGGTGGCGCAGGAGGTAGCGGTCGCAGACGGTCCGCAGCCCGAAGTACTCGAAGAGCCGGTCCTGCCCGGGGTCGACGGCCCGGTCGAGCTTGACCGCGTGGGCCGCGACGAACGCCGCGGTGGCATCGCCGATGAGGCCCTCGGCGTGGCCGAGGGCGACCGACTGGCTGAACGACGCGATGCCGTGCCCGCGCACCTCCTTGTCGACGTAGCCGGCCAGGAGCCGGGCGGCCAGGCGCGAGTACTCGGGCTCCTCCCCGACCAGCTCGGCGGCCGTCTGGATCGAGAGCCGGTCGAGCTCGGCGGTGGTCGCCCCGTCGTAGAGGCCACTGATGGTGCGGGTGGCGACCCGTAGCGGGTCGACGGCGTCGAGGCCGTCGCTGACCCGCTCGACGGCACGCACGATCTTGGTGACGTCGACGGGCTCGGTGTCGCCGTTGCGCTTGCGCACCCGCATCGCGGTCCGCGTCGCGGGGGTGTCGCCGGTGGGGATGCTGGGGGCCGCCGGTGCCGGTCCCCGGGTCGTGGTGGTCATGCTCTCTCCTCGCGAGCCGAAGGTGACCTCCGGGCCGGGCGAGGGGGCGACGAGCGGACGCGGGAGAGGGCGGCCGGCGACCAGAGGTGCCGGCGGCCCGAGGACCCGAGTGCTCCCGTCGGCCGTCCCGCGCGACCGTGGAAGTGCCGCACCCGGGCGGATGCGGCGCGACTGGCAGGTCTTCGGACTCGTGGGCCCGGCTCGCGCCGCCTACTGCCCGTCGCTTCCCAGGCGCTCGCGCGCCCAGTGCTGTCTGACGGGGGTCGTTCCCACTCACCGCTGCGGGGCAGTCCCGGACTCGCACCGGGTTCCCTCTTGCCCCTCTCACCGCCCAGGGGCGGGTCGAGGACCAGCTGCGAGAGACACCATATGTGGGGGTCCTGGCGCGGCGTCGGACCCAGATGTCGTGGCGTGTCGCGCGTGGCGACCGAACGCGAGGAGGACCCTCAGGCGCCGGGCTCGACCTCGGGCACCCGCGCCAGGACCGCCTCGCCGTGGGCCGGCAGGTCCTCGGCCCGCGAGAGCGACACCACGTGGCCGCCGACGTCGCGCAGCGCGGCCTGGTCGTACTCGACGACGTGGATGCCGCGCAGGAACGACTGCACCGACAGCCCGCTGCTGTGGCACGCGCAGCCGCCGGTGGGCAGGACGTGGTTGGAGCCCGCGCAGTAGTCGCCGAGGCTGACCGGCGCCCACGGGCCGACGAAGACGGCGCCGGCGTTGCGGACCCGGGCCGCCACCGCGGCGGCGTCGGCGGTCTGGATCTCGAGGTGCTCGGCGGCGTAGGCGTTGACCACGTCGAGCCCGACCTCGAGGTCGTCGACGAGGACGATGGCCGACTGCCGGCCCGCCAGGGCCTCGGCCACCCGCTCGGTGTGCTTGGTGGCGGCCACCCGGCGCACCAGGGCCGCCTCGACCGCGTCGGCCAGCGCCGCGTCGTGGGTGACCAGCACGGCCGCCGCCAGCGGGTCGTGCTCGGCCTGCGACACCAGGTCCGAGGCCACGTGCTCGGCGTCGGCGGTGGCGTCGGCCAGCACCGCGATCTCGGTCGGGCCGGCCTCGGAGTCGATGCCGATGAGCCCCTTGAGCAGCCGCTTGGCGGCCGTGACGTAGATGTTGCCCGGGCCGGTGACCAGCGACACCGGCTCGCAGACGGCTCCGTCCTCCTCGAACCCGTAGGCGAAGGCCGCGACGGCCTGGGCCCCGCCCATGGCGTAGACCTCCTCGACCCCGAGCAGGGCGCACGCGGCCAGGATGGTGGGGTGCGGCCAGCCGCCGTGGTCGCGCTGGGGCGGGCTGGCCACGGCCAGGCTCGGCACCCGCGCCGCCTGCGCGGGCACCACGTTCATGACCACGCTGCTCGGGTAGACGGCCCGTCCGCCGGGCACGTAGAGCCCGACCCGGTCCACCGGCACCCAGCGCTCGGTGACGCTGCCGCCGTGGACCACTTCGGTGGTGTGGTCGGTGCGCCGCTGGGCCTCGTGCACGATGCGCGCGCGCCGGATCGACTCCTCCAGGGCCGCCCGCACGGCGGGGTCCAGGCCGCCCAGGGCCGCGGCGACGACCTCGGCCGGGACCCGCAGCGAGGGCGGCGCTCCGCCGTCGAACCGCTCGGCGGCCTCGGCCAGCGCGACCGCTCCCCGGTCGCGCACGTCCTCGACGATCGGGCGCACGGTGGCGAGAGCGGCCTCGACGTCGAACTCCGCGCGCGGCAGGGCGGCGCGCAGCTCGCGCAGGCCGGGGCGCGAGCCGCGCAGGTCGAGACGCGCGATCACGCCGGTGGTGTTCTGGGACATGCGCCCAGTCTAGGTTTCGGGTCGCGGCCCCGCCCCGCCCGCCCGCCTCGCGGCGCGCTCAGGGGCCGTAGAACTCCGCCTCGAACGCGGCCCGGGCGCGGCGGGCGACCCGGCGGTAGCGCTCGCCCAGGTCCTGCCCGGTGCCGGCCTCCATCCCGATGATGCGGGCCACCCCGTCGGCGTCGCGGTCGTAGGTCGGCACCGCGTCGACCGCCCGGCCGCGGAAGAGCACGCTGGCGTTGCGCATCCGCGAGGCCAGCGTCCACGACGCAGCAAGGGCCTGCGCGTGCTCCTCGTCGACCAGGCCGAGCCGGCGGGCGGCCTCGAGCGCGTCCAGGGTCGAGGCCGTACGCAGCTCGGGGTGCTCGTGGGCGTGGCGCAGCTGCACCAGCTGCACCACCCATTCGACGTCCGAGAGGCCGCCGTGACCCAGCTTGAAGTGCGTCTTGCGGTCCGCGCCGCGCGGCAGCCGCTCGGCCTCGACCCGCGCCTTGAGGGTGCGGATCTCACGGACCTGCCCGGCGTCCAGGCCGCCCTCGGGCCATCGGATGGGTGCGATGAGCTCGCCGAAGCGCGTCGCCAGCCCCTCGTCGCCGGCCACCGGGGTGGCCCGGAGCAGGGCCTGCGCCTCCCACACCAGCGACCAGCGGGCGTAGTACTCGCGGTAGGACGCCAGCGAGCGCACCAGCGGCCCGTTCTTGCCCTCGGGGCGCAACCCCGCGTCGACGTCGAGGGTGGGGTCGGGCCCGGGGCGCCCCAGCAGCGCGATGACCCGGCGGACCACGTCCATGGCCTGGGTCTGGGCCGCGTGCTCGTCGGCGCCCGGCTCGGGGTCGTGCACGAAGAGCACATCGGCGTCGGAGCCGTAGCTCTGTTCGCGCCCGCCCAGCCGGCCCATCCCCACCACCAGCAGGCGGGTCAGGGGCGCCTCCCCCGCCTCGGCGCACACCGCCCGGTGGCTCACCTCGAGAGTGACCTCCAGCAGGGCCGAGGTCAGGTCGGCCATGGCCCCGCCGAGGTCGGCCAGCGTGAGCGCTCCCGACAGGTCGGCCACCGCGATCCGGAACAGCTCCGAACGCCGGATCGTGCGCGCGGCGAGTACCGCGGCCTCGGGGTCGTCCTTGCGCCCGGCGGCCGAGCGCATCCGGCGCAGCACCTCCTCGCGCGAGCGCGGCGTCATCCCCGCTTGGTCGGCGAGGAACTGCACGCACTCGGGTGCCTGCTCGAGCAGCGCGGCGGCCCACCGGCTGCGCGCCAGGGTGTGCGCCAACCGCTCGGCCGCCGACCCCTCGTCGCGCAGGAGGCGCAGGTACCAATGGGTGGTGCCGAGCTCGTCGCTGATCTTGCGGAAGGCCAGCAGCCCCGCGTCCGGGTCGGCCTCGTCGGCGAACCAGCCGAGCATCACCGGCAGCAGCTGGCGCTGGATGGCGGCGCGCCGGCTCACCCCCGAGGTCAGGGCCTCGAGATGGCGCAGGGCGCCGGCGGGGTCGCGGAACCCCAGCGCCGACAACCGCTCCCGGGCCGCCTCGGGGGTGAGGCGCACGTCCTGGTCCGACAGGCGCGCCACCGCCGAGAGCAGCGGCCGGTAGAAGATGCGCTCGTGCAGCCGGCGGACCTCGCGACGCCGGGCCCGCCACTGCTCGAGCACCGCCTCGGCCGGTGTACTGCGGTGCCCGAGCGCGCGACCGAGGCGGCGCAGGTCTGCGTCCGAGGTCGGCATCAGGTGGGTGCGGCGCAGCCGGTGCAGCTGCACCCGGTGCTCCAGCGCGCGCAGGTAGCGGTAGGCGGCCGCCAGCGTGGCGGCGTCGTCGCGCCCGATGTAGCCACCCGTCGACAGGGCGTCGAGGGCCTCCAGGGTGCTCGCGCCGCGCAGCGACTCGTCGGCCCGGCCGTGCACCAGCTGCAGCAGCTGCACCGAGAACTCGACGTCGCGCAGGCCGCCGGCGCCCAGCTTGATCTGGCGGTCGGCCTCGGCCTTGGGGATGTGCTCCTCGACCCGGCGCCGCATCGCCTGCACGTCGCCGACGAAGTTCTCGCGGGACGAGGCCTGCCACACCATCGGGCGCACCGCGTCGAGGTAGGCCGCCCCGACCCCCTCGTCGCCCGCCACCGGCCGCGCCTTGAGCAGCGCCTGGAACTCCCAGGTCTTGGCCCAGCGCTCGTAGTAGGCCCGGTGGCTCGCCACGGTGCGCACCAGCGGGCCGCTGCGACCCTCCGGCCGCAGCGCCGGGTCGACCTGCCACAGCGACCCGGCCGCGGTCGAGGCCGAGCAGAGGCGCATCATCCGGGTCGCCAGGTCGGTCGCCACGGCCAGCGCCGAGCCCTCGTCGACACCCTCGACGGGCTCGGCCACGAAGACCACGTCCACGTCGGAGATGTAGTTCAGCTCGCGACCACCGGTCTTACCCATCGCGATGACGGCCAGGCGGGTGGTGTCGGCGGCCTCCCCCACCTCGGCCCGAGCCGCGACCAGGGCGGCCTCCAGGGCCGCGCTCGCGAGGTCGGCCAGGGCGGCCGCGGTGTCGACCAGCACATCGCTGGGGTCCTCGGCGGTCAGGTCGAGGGCGGCGATCCCGAGCAGCTGCTCGCGGTAGGCGACCCGCAGCGCGTCGGCCGGCGTCCGCTCGCCGGGCTCGCGCACGGCCGCCACCAGGCGGTCCCGGCGCACGCTGGGGGCCACCGGCGCGGCCTCGGTGACGGCCGTCCAGTGCTCGGGGTGCGCCACCAGGTGGTCGGCCAGCGCGCTGGAGCCGCCGAGGACGGCGAGCAGCCGGCGCCGCGCCACCGTCTCCTGCCGCAGCGCGGTGACGACGGCCGCGCGCAGGCCGGGCACCCGGTCGGCGGCCTCCATGAAGCGCACCAGACCCAGCAGCGCGCCGTCGGGGTCGGCCGCCCGCGAGAGCCCCTCGCTCAGGCCCCCGGCGTCGATCCGGTCGGGGGTGCCGGCGATGCCGTCGAGCGCGGGGTCGTCGAGCAGGGCGTTGGCCCGGCCGGGGTCGTCGAACCCCAGGCGGGCGACGCCGGCCGGGACGGACTCAGGAGGCCGTGAGCTCACCGGGGAGCCCTCACAGGCTCGGCAGGTACCGCTCGAGCTCGAAGGCCGTCACCTGGTTGCGGTAGTCGGCCCACTCGGCGCGCTTGTTGCGCAGGAAGAAGTCGAAGGTGTGCTCGCCCAGGGTCTCGGCGACGAGCTCGCTGGCCTCCATGGTCTGGATCGCCTCGACCAGGCTCGCGGGCAGCGGTCGGATCCCCATCGCCCGGCGCTCGGCGTCGGTGAGGGCCCACACGTCGTCCTCGGTCTCGGGGGGCAGCTCGTAGCCCTCCTCGATGCCCTTGAGCCCGGCCGCGAGCAGCACCGCGAAGGCGAGGTAGGGGTTGCACGCGGTGTCGATGCTGCGGATCTCGACCCGGGTGCTCTGCCCCTTCTCGGGCTTGTACATCGGCACCCGCACCAGGGCCGAGCGGTTGTTGTGGCCCCAGGTGAGGTACGACGGGGCCTCGGCCCCGCCCCACAGCCGCTTGTAGCTGTTCACCCACTGGTTGGTGACGGCCGCGGTCTCGGCACCGTGCACCAGCAGCCCCGCGATGAACTGCCGGCCCACCTTCGAGAGCTGGTACGGGGCGCCGGGCTCGTGGAAGGCGTTGGTGTCGCCCTCGAAGAGCGAGACGTGGGTGTGCATCCCCGACCCGGGGTGCTCGGCGAACGGCTTGGGCATGAACGAGGCGTAGATCCCCTGCTCGAGCGCGACCTCCTTGACCACGGTGCGGAAGGTCATGATGTTGTCGGCGGTGGTCAGGGCGTCGGCGTAGCGCAGGTCGATCTCGTTCTGCCCGGGGGCCGCCTCGTGGTGGCTGAACTCGACCGAGATCCCCATCGCCTCGAGCATGGTGATGGCGGCCCGCCGGAAGTCGGTGCTGGAGCCGTGCGGGGTGTGGTCGAAGTAGCCCGAGGTGTCGATGGGTCGCGGCCGCCGGCCCGGCTTCCAGCCCTGCTCGAGCAGGAAGAACTCGATCTCGGGGTGGGTGTAGAAGGTGAAGCCCATGTCGGCGGCCTTGGCCAGCGAGCGCTGCAGCACGTGCCGGGGGTCGGCCATGCTCGGCGTGCCGTCGGGCAGGGTGATGTCGCAGAACATCCGGGCCGTGCCGTTGCTCTCGCCGCGCCAGGGCAGCACCTGGAAGGTCGACGGGTCGGGCTTGGCGAGCATGTCGGACTCGTAGACCCGCGCGAAGCCCTCGATGACCGAGCCGTCGAAGCCGATCCCCTCGGCGAAGGCTCCCTCGAGCTCGGCCGGGGCGATGGCCACCGACTTCAACGTGCCCAGGACGTCGGTGAACCACAGCCGGACGAACCGGATGTCACGCTCTTCGATGGTGCGGAGGACGAACTCCTGCTGACGGTCCATGGGTCGAATCCTGCCTCATCCCACGTTTCGTCGGGATGACGTGACACGCGCGGGCTCCCCGGCCCGTGCACGCCGAAGGGGGCCCGGGCGACTGCCCGGGCCCCCTCCGTGGGAGCAGGATGCTCGTCAGGTCACTCGAAGGCGACCTTGACCATGAGCGTCCGGCCGTTGCGCGTCGACTTCTCGACGGTCATCGACGTGCCCGATCCCGCGACCTTGGTCGAGCTCCACGGGTTGAGCGAGGACCAGTACTTCGTCGGGTTGCTGTCGTCGAAGGTCGGGATGCCCTTGCTCGACGGCACCGTGGTCGGCGAACCGTTCTTGTGGAACGTCACCCGGTCGGTGTGCTTGAGACCGAAGGTGGCGTCGAACGGCTGGCGACGGTTCCCCAGCAGCGACCCGTCGGCGAAGATCACCGGGTTGGGCCGCGCGTCGACCGGCAGGACCAGGCCCCCACCGGGGTGGACGCTGGTGTTGTTGTCGGCGAACTCACCGTTGGCGAACCAGACGAGCAGACCGTCCTGGTACGGGAAGCGCTCGACCCAGTCGGGCCGGGTGTTCGCGAACCCGAAGTTGTACGGACCCGTCTTGAGGGTCTTGTCGTACCCGCTGTAGGTCCGGTTCTCGGCGAGGTACATGTCGCGCACCTGCCGCGAGGTCGTGCCGCTGGTGATCTCGAAGCCGCCCGCGGCCGTCCACGCGCCGGCGCCGGACTCGACGTCGTCGGTGGTCGTCGTGGTGCCGACGGTGGTGGTGATGTCGTCGACGAACGCCTCGCTGGCGACACCACCGTCGGTGGCGACCCGGAAACGGAACTTCACGGCCTGGCCGGCGTAGGCCGACAGGTCCCAGGTGCGCTGGGTCCAGTCGAGGGCCGCCTTCTCGTCGCCGTCGAGCGACCCGTCGATGCCGTCACCGACCGGGGCCCAGGTGGCCCCGCCGTCGGTGGAGACGTCGCCGTAGAGGTAGTCGTAGCCGATCTCGAGGGTGCCCGAGACCCACGCGCTGACCGAGCCCGAGGTCGCGCCGGTCAGGTCGACGTCCTCGGCCAGGGTCGAGCTCAGGTTGTTGCCGAGCCCGGACCACCACTCGGCGGTGCCGGAGTGCGGCGTGTTCTTCTTCGTGACGACGGTGCGCTCGGGCAGCGGCACGACGATCGCCTGGGCCTCGCTGGCGGTCACCTTGTCGGCCGAGCCGAGCTTGACCGTGGTGTCCTGGCCGTAGGGCACGACCACGGGGTCGAGCCAGCCGAGCTGCAGCTTCTCCCACGCGCCCATGTAACCGGGCGTGGTGCCGATGGAGTCCTTGCCCTTGTTCAGCCACGAGCCACCGGACATGAGGGTCCAGAAGCCGGTGCCGTTGTCCCCACCGGCGGTGTCGTACAGGTCGGGCAGGCCCAGGTCGTGGCCGAACTCGTGCGCGAAGACACCGAGGCCGCCGTTCTCGGGCTCGGTGGTGTAGTCCCCGATCCAGAGGCCGGACTCGCCGAGCGGCACGCCGCCGAGCTTGTTGAAGCTCGGGCCGGTCTTGCCCTCGTTGGTGGAGTAGGCGTACCAGCGGTGCGACCAGATGGCGTCCTCGCCCTGGGCGCCGCCACCGGCCTCCTCGCCCTCACCGGCGTGGATGGCCTGGAAGTGGTCGATGTAGCCGTCGGGCTCGTTGAAGTCGCCGTCGCCGTCGTAGTCGTACCGGTCGACCCTGTCGAACTGCGCCAGGTACTCCTTGATCTGGGCGTCCGTCTTGCCGGCCGACTTCTGGGCGTCGTACCAGGCCTGCGCGGTGTCCCTGACGAACGGCCAGTAGGTCTGGGCGTCGCCAAACTCGTTCGAGCCGTAGCGGGCCTCGTTGTAGGGGACCTTCACCCAGTCCGAGACGTCGCCCTTGGCCAGGAACCGGCCGTTGGACTGCTTGAGGTAGAAGTCCCTGAACGACTCGCCCTCGCCGAACATCATGTCCTGGTAGTGCTGGCGGTTGAAGTCCGGCACCCAGTACGTGGAGTTGTCCTTCTTCCGGTTCGGGGCGGCGATCTGGTTGTGCACCGGGCCGGCCGTGCCCCCCGTGGCGTTGTTGACCTTGTCCCCGAAGTCGACCAGGACGGTGAAGATGTCCTCCTCGCGGTCCACCGGGTAGTTGACGTACTTCGTCCTGCCCTTGCTCTTGCCCTTGCCCTTGTGGTCGCCGTCGCCCTTGGTGCTCTTGAGCGCGATCACCCGGTTGCCGTTGATCGTGGTCGTCTCCGCCTTGCCGGTCAGGAGCTGCTTGACCGCGTCCTGCCGCAGCTTCGCCTGGGCCTCGGCCAGGGGGTTGGGCAGGTTGTCGTGCCGTGCGGCCGATGCCTTCTCCGGGGTGTCCGGACCGGCGGGGACCGCTTGCGCCGTGGTGGGCGCGAGCGTCAGGGCGAGGGCCGCGGCGGCCACCCCTGCCAGCGCGCTGATGTGTCGTCTCGTCACGAGATCTCCTCCATGAGTGTTCGTCCGGCCCCTGTCAGTGCGCGGACCGGGCGAGACAATCACAGTTTTCTCTCAGTATTCGTCAGCGCCGGGTCATTTCTTGGTCAAGGGCGGGTCAAGACCAACGACCGCGGGCCGCGCCGCGGCCGGCGCGGGCGCCGGCGGCAGGCCTACCATCGACGGATGACCGAGCCCACCACGCCCTCCCCGTCCGCCCCGGCGCCGGAGTCCGTGGCCCCCTATGGCACCGGCGCCCAGGCGGCGCCGCAGCGCCGGGTGCGGGTGCCGCACCTGCTGGCGATGAAGGAGCGCGGCGAGCGCTGGGCCATGCTCACCGCATACGACATGTACACCGCTGAGATCTTCGACGAAGCGGGCATCCCGGTTCTGCTGGTGGGCGACTCGGCCGGCAACAACGTCTACGGGTTCGAGACCACGGTGCCCGTGACGGTCGACCACCTGGTGCCGCTGGTGCGCGCCGTCACGAGCGCCGCCCGGCGCGCCATGGTCGTCGCCGACCTGCCGTTCGGCTCCTACCAGGCGAGCCCGCAGCAGGCGCTGGCCACCGCCACCCGCTTCATGAAGGAGGGACTCGCCCACGCCGTCAAGCTCGAGGGCGGCAAGGCGATGGTCCCCGAGGTCGAGCTGCTGGTGCGCGCCGGCATCCCGGTGATGGGGCACATCGGCTTCACCCCGCAGAGCGAGCACGTGCTGGGCGGCTACAAGGTCCAGGGCCGCGGCTCCGGCGCCGACCGGCTGCTCGAGGACGCCCTGGCCCTCGAGGCGGCGGGCTGCTTCGCGGTCGTCATGGAGATGGTGCCGGCCCCGGCCGCCGCGGCCGTCACCGCGGCCCTGCGCATCCCCACCATCGGGATCGGGGCGGGTCCGGAGTGCGACGCCCAGGTGCTGGTGTGGCAGGACATGGCCGGGCTACGGGGCGGCCGGGCGCCGCGCTTCGTCAAGAAGTACGCCGACCTGCGCGGTGACCTGCTGGGCGCGGCCCGCAGCTACGCCGCCGACGTCGCAGGCGGGACCTTCCCCGCCGCCGAGCACTCGTTCGAGGCCTGAGGAACGCGGTGGACACCCCGGAGCGTCCCAGCGGCATGTGGAGCCCGAGCAACCCCGCGCCGCGCCCGGGGCCGACCACCCGCTGGGCCGGCCACCAGCGCGGGCCGGCCGCGGCCCGCGCCTACCGGCAACGCTTCCTCGACCTGGCCGCCGCCGGGCAGGACATGCACGGCGAGGCCCGCTTCGTGACCGAGCTCGCGCCCCCGCCCTCGCGCGTCCTCGACGCCGGGTGCGGCTACGGGCGGGTGGCCGGCGAGCTGACCCGTCTGGGCCACTACGTCGTGGGCGTCGACGCCGACCCCGACCTCGTGGCCCTGGCGCGCGAGGACCGCGACACGCGGTTCCTGGTGGCGGACCTCTCGACCCTCGACCTGCGGGCCGAGCAGGAGTTCCACGTCGTCCTGCTGGCCGGCAACGTGGTGCCGTTCCTGGCCGACGGCACCCTGCCCGCGGTGCTCGAGCGGATGGCGGCGCACCTCACGCCCGGGGGGTACCTGGTGGCCGGGTTCGGGCTCGCCGGAGCCCTGCCCGAGGGCGCGGCGCCGGTGGCGCTGCCCGACTACGACCGGTGGGCGCGCGCCGCCGGGCTGTCCTACATCGGCCGCTGGTCGACCTGGGACCGGCAGCGCTTCACCCCCGAGAGCACGTACGCCCTCTCGGTGCACCGCCGCCTCGGCGGGTGAGGGCTCAGGCGGGCGCTGAGCCGCTCGTGCCGCGCTCGTCCCACTCGCGGTCCTCGGCGTCCCACGCCTCGGTGCGCTCCTTGGCGCTCTGCAGCGCGGCCCGGGCGGCGTCCTCGGTGGGGTACGGCCCCAGGACGTTCGCGTCCTGGCTGCGGGTCTCGTCGGTCTCGACCTGGCCGGTGTCGACGTTGAACCAGTAGGGCATCGCGGGTCTCCTTCGTGCGGACGGTCTGCCTAGACTCACCGTATGCCGTCGACCTCCGCCCGTGTCGCTCCCGGCCGGCTCTCCCCGCGGCGCGCCGTCCCGGCCTCCATCGCCCGCCCCGAGTACGTCGACCGGCCGCAGCCGGCCCCCTACACCGGTCCCGAGGTCAAGGACGCCGACACCATCGCCCGGATGCGGGTCGCGGGGCGCATCGCCGCCGACGCCATGGCCGCGGCGGCCGCCGTCATCGCCCCCGGGGTCACCACCGACGAGATCGACCGCGTCGGCCACGAGTACCTGATGGACCACGGCGCCTACCCGTCGACGCTCGGCTACAAGGGGTTCCCGAAGTCGCTGTGTACCTCGGTCAACGAGGTGGTCTGCCACGGCATCCCCGACGACCGCCCGCTCGAGGACGGCGACATCGTCAACATCGACATCACCGCGTTCGTCGACGGCGTGCACGGCGACACCGACGCCACCTACCTCGTCGGCGACGTCGACGAGGAGTCGCGCCTGCTGGTCGAGCGCACCCGCGAGGCGATGATGCGTGGCATCCGCGCGGCCCGGCCGGGGCGCGAGATCAACGTCATCGGGCGGGTCATCGAGTCCTACGCCAAGCGCTTCGGCTACGGCGTGGTGCGCGACTTCACCGGCCACGGCATCGGCACCGCGTTCCACAGTGGCCTGGTCATCCCGCACTACGACGCGGCGCCGGCGTACTCGACGGTCATCGAGGCCGGGATGACCTTCACCGTCGAGCCGATGCTCAACCTCGGCACGCCCGACTGGGAGATGTGGGACGACCGGTGGACGGTCGTCACCCAGGACCGCCGCCGTTCGGCACAGTTCGAGCACACCATCCTCGTGACCGAGGACGGCCCCGAGATCCTCACCCTGGGAGAGGCAGCAGCATGAGCACCGGACACCCCCTCGGCATCGACGTCGGCGGCAGCGGCATCAAGGGCGCGCCCGTCGACCTCGAGAAGGGCGACTTCGCCCAGAAGCGGCTGCGCATCGACACCCCGCTGGTCTCGACCCCCGAGGCCGTCTGCGAGGTGATCGCGCTGGTGGTCGAGCACTTCGACGAGGTGCGCAGCGACTCCCCCATCGGCGTGACGATCCCGGGTGTCGTGCAGCACGGCGTGGTGAAGACCGCCGCCAACATCGACAAGTCGTGGATCGGCTGCGAGATCGAGAAGCTGCTCGAGGACCGGCTCCAGCACGACGTCGTCGTCGTCAACGACGCCGACGCCGCCGGCGTGGGTGAGCTCAACTACGGCGCCGCCCGGGGCCACGACGGGCTCGTCATCCTGACCACGCTCGGCACCGGCATCGGCACTGCCATCTTCAACCAGGGTGTCCTGGTGCCGAACTCCGAGCTCGGGCATCTCGAGATCGGCGGTTCCGACGCCGAGCCGCGCACCGCGAGCTCGGCCAAGACGCGCGAGGGCCTCAGCTACGCCGAGTGGGCCGCACGCCTGCAGCTGTACTACCGCCACCTGGAGGACCTCATGTGGCCCGACCTCTTCGTCGTCGGCGGTGGGGTCTCCAAGGACGCCGACGAGTTCCTGCCGCTGCTCGATATCCGCACCCCGATCATCCCGGCGACGCTGAAGAACAAGGCGGGCATCATCGGCGCGGCGGTGCTGGCCACCGCCTCCCAGCGGCGGCACGGCAAGCACACCGGCTGAGGCCTCATTCCCCCGCGCGGAACTCCGTGGGCCCACGACCGGCGAGGTCGTGGAGGCGGGTGTGCTCACCGCCGAGCTGCTCGGCCTGGGCCAGGTAGAGGGCACGCCCGCGGGGCTGGAGCAGGCCGTCGTGCACCGGCACGGCGTGGGGGGCGTCGAGGCGCCGCAGGAAGGCCGTCATCTCACGGCTCCGGGCCCACGGCGCCTGCAGCGGGAACGCGAGGACGTCGACCGAGCCCGGGTCGGCGTCGAGCGCGTCGCCGGGGTGGAACAGGATCGGCTCGCCGTCGGCGTCGAGGCGCACCCCGACGTTGGGGATGCGCTGGAGGTCGTCGTGGATGAGGGCGTGGATGTCGCCGACCGGGGTCAGCGTGACCGCACCGACGGTGGTGGGCGCCCGGCGCACCTCGGCCTCGACCCCCAGGCCTGCCAGGACGTCGACGCTGCCGGGATCGGTCAGGAGCCGCGCTCCGGGGTTGGCGCGCAGCAGGTCGACGATGCGCTCGGGGTCGAGGTGGTCGGGGTGCTGGTGGGTGACGACGACGGCATCGAGGTCACGGACGTCGGTGAACCCGTCGGCGAAGGTGCCGGGGTCGATCAGGACGCGGGTGTCGGCGATCTCGACGAGGAGACAGGCGTGGCCGAGGTGGGTGAGTCGCATGGCCCCACGCTAGGGGGCGGGCCGCCCCCGCGGTGCGGCGCGGGCCGGAGTCAGCCGACGGCCGGCGCGCTGCGCTCGGCGATCGCGATGACGTCGGCGTCGGCCCGGGTCGCGGCATCGACGATCTCGGCCGCCTCGACCAGGTCGTCGGGGAGCACGGTGACCCCCGGCGGCACCTCGGGCAGGGCGGCGGCACCGGCCCCGGCGATGTACAGCGGGACGGTGCGGCCCAGCCGGGTCAGGGAGGGCAGGCGCGCCTCGAAGGACGACCGCCGCACCGCCGCGAGCACGCAGGCGTCGGCCTTGAGGAAGCGGGCCGCCTCGGCGACGGCCGTCATCGGCGAGTTGGCGCCGAGGCTGACCACCCGCCACCACCGGGCGTGCAGCATGGCGCCGAACAGCTCGAGCGGCAGGTCGTGCAGCTCCTTCGGGGGGCAGGCGAGCACGACGGTGCGCGCCTGGGGGCCCTGCACCGGCAGGCGCAGCTCGCCGAGGACGCCCCGGAAGGCGCTGGAGGCGAAGTGCTCGTGCACCACACCGAGGCGCCCGGCCTCCCAGTCGTCACCGACCTCCTTGAGCACGGGCATGATCACGCCGGTGACGGTGGCGTCGACGCCGGAGGCGAGAAGCGCGTCGAGGAGCAGGTCGCGCACGGTGCCGCCGTCGAGCTCGCGCGTCGCGGACATGACGCGTTCCCGCGCGGCCGCGAGGTCGGTGGCGGGGTCGGGGGTCACTGCGCTGCTCCTGATGCCGAGGTACCGGAACGTGCAACATAACCGCCGGAGCCCGGATCCATGCCCCGCGCGACCGAGAATCCTGCCGTTCGGCGTCGCGGCCCGGCCGGGCTGACCCGACCGGCGCCGGGGCGGCCCTCCAGCCGTAAGGTCGGAGGGAACCTCCCCGTGCGACGGCCTGACGCGCGGGTGGCGCCCATCCCCCAGCATCGGCACCCGCCGCGAAGGAGCGAGCCCCGTGAACGTCGCAGTCCAAGCCGGGATGTGGGGCCTGCTCGCCGGGGGCGCGCTCGTCGTCGGGGCGCTGGTCGCCTGGTTCGTCCACGTGCCGCAGAAGGTCATCGCGGGGATCATGGCCTTCGGCGCGGGGGTGCTCATCTCGGCCCTGGCCTTCGACCTCGTCGACGAGGCCGAGACGACCGGGGGCCTGGTCCCCACCATCGGCGGCTTCCTGGGCGGGGCGGCCGTCTACGTGGCGGCCAACGTGGCGCTGGCGCGCCGTGGGGCGCGGCACCGCAAGCGCTCCGGTGAGCAGCAGCCGTCCGAGGACGAGCAGGAGGGCAGTGGCGCGGCCATCGCGATCGGGGCCCTGCTGGACGGCATCCCGGAGTCGGTCGTGCTCGGGTTGTCCCTGCTGGGTGGCGGGGGCGTCGGCGTGCCGGTGCTGGCCGCCATCTTCATCAGCAACCTGCCCGAGGGGCTGTCCAGCGCTGCGGGGATGAAGTCCAACGGGCGCAGCGCCCGCTACATCTTCGGGGTCTGGGTCGGGATCGCCGTCGCCAGCGGCCTGGCCGGTCTTCTCGGCGTCCTCCTCCTCGACGGCGCCGCGCCCGAGACCATCGCGGTCATCACCGCCGTGGCGGCCGGCGCCATCCTGGCCATGGTCGCCGACACCATGATCCCCGAGGCGTTCGAGCGGACCCACCTCTACGCCGGGCTGCTCGCCACCCTCGGCTTCATCGCCGCCTTCACCATCGGGCGCGCCTAGGCCGCGGGGCCGCTCCCCTGCGGCGGTAGGTGGACGAGTCGGGCTGTAGGCCGGGATTCGTCCAGCACGCGTGGTAGTCGTTGGCTGACGTTGGTCGTGCCCCACTGACCAGCGAGAAGAGATCAGGGACCGTTGATCGCCGTTGGGTGTCGCTGAACCTCCTGCGGACTGTTGGCGGACCGAGCGGCCGAGGGCGACCCGGAAACTCGGCCGGCACCCGGTAGGTGAACGCGAGCTCGGTGATTGTGTGAACTGTCTGCCCCGCATGGCGCTCGAGGCGCGGCCAGACTCCGTCGATGTCAAGCACAGCTCCCAGCTCCCACGAGTCACCCCTTTGCAGCGGCGGTACCGTGACCGGCATGTCGTCGACTGAGGGCAGCATGCGCGCTCTCCTGGAGGTCTCCTTGGCCAGATGCCTATCCGAGCGGGCTGGCGACGACTTGGTGGCGATGTGCCTACGACTGCCCGAGGGTGAGTGCAACGACGCACTTCGAAGGGACGTCAACAGTGACGGCGTCCAACGTGGCCACCTCGCCCGGCGCGAGGCAAGCCTCGGAGTGGCGCGAACCGACCTAACGATCCAGGACATGCCCAGCGGACATCCGCTCGCCTCCGTCGAAGCCAAGGCGATCACCAGCGCTGACGCGTGCGCACCGAGGTTCCAGCCGTGGTTCACCCCCCGGGTCGCGGCGGACGTCGCGAAACTGCGCAGGCAACCCGTCGGGGAGCGGCTCTTCCTGGTGTGGAAGACGCACTGGTTCTGGATGGCACGGCCCGAGATGTACGCCTACCCCCGGCTCCTGCGCGGAATCCCCACCAGCAAGGCATCCCGACGCAGCGACGACGACATTGCCGAAGAACTGCGCGTCAGTCATGAAGCTGTTCTGCAGGCCATGGTCACTTGCGGCATCGAGGACGTCTCTGCGCACATCGTGGCGGCTGGCGAGCACCCGGACGTTGGAGCCGTCATGCTGACTGCCCACCTGGGTGAGGTGCCAAGCACGCCATCTGCACCAGTCCTCTGAAACACTCAGACGCAGACATTGCAGGGAGCAGAGCTCACCGACCTCAACAGGCCTGAGTTCCATTCTCCGACAATCGAACTGGTGGTAGAATGACTAGCACGAGGTTGGGATAACCACGTCTGGATATCAGGCTGGAGAAACCCCCTCGGGACCTTCGGGCCCGTCACTTCAGGTGGCGGGCCCTTTCTTGTGCCCGGAATCGCCCGAGTACGCACTCAGAGAGGAACCAACCCATGTCCACCGTCCCCACCCTCAGCCTGCGCAGCACCGCAGACCTCGTCGCCACGATGCCGTTCCTGCTCGGCTACTACCCGCACGACGCTCTCGTCCTCGATCCGCGAGCCGGCCAGGTCACATTCCGCGACTACGCCGAGCAGTGGCGCGCCGCGCAGGTGCACCGTCCAAGCTCGGCGGCACACGTCGAGACCATGCTGCGCCGTCACGCTTACCCGACCCTCGGAGCTCGGCCTCTGTCGTCGATTCTCCCGAGTGAGGTGCAGGCGTGGGTGAAGATGCTCGGCACCTTGGAGGTCGGCCGTCGCCCTGTGGCGCCGGCCACGATCGGCACCGTACACAGCATCGTCTCGTCGGTGCTCAAGGCCGCGGTGCGGGATCGCCGCATCCTGGCCAACCCGTGCGAGGGCACAAAGCTCCCTCGGCCCGAGCGTGTGAAGGTCACCCCCCCGTCGACCGAGCAGGTCGCCATGGTGCGCGAGGCCCTCCCCAACCCGGCACTCAGGGCGGTCGTTACGTTCACGGCCGGCACAGGCCTGCGCCAGGGCGAGGTGTTCGGCCTGACCGTCGACCGGCTCAACATGCTGCGCCGCGAGGTGACAGTCGACCGGCAGCTCGTGAAGGTGGCGAGGCAGCCGGCGAGACTGGGGCCGCCAAAGACGAAGGCGAGCGTGCGCACGGTGCCGCTGCCGCAGGTCGTGGTGGAGGCCCTGGCAGCACACCTCGCGGCGTTCCCTCCCGGTCCCGACGGCCTCGTGTTCACGCTCGAGGGGCAGCCGGTGAGTCGACAGGACTTCGGGCGGCTGTGGCGCCCTGCTGCGAAGGCCGCGGGCCTACCAGAGGGCACGGGCCTGCACCTGCTGCGGCACTACTACGCGTCGCTCCTCATCCGGTATGGGGAGAGCGTCAAGACGGTGCAGGCGAGGCTCGGGCACGCCACTGCGGCCGAAACCCTCGACACCTACAGCCACCTGTGGCCCGACTCCGACGACCGGACTCGGGACGCTGTCGACTCCCAACTCGGAGATAAGGCTCGGGCACCTGCGGACCACCTGCGGACCAAGTCGAGCCCCTAGGCGCGTTTGCGCAGTTCAGCCTCTGTGTAGTGGACGAGTCGGGCTGTAGGCCGGGTTCTGTCCCGCGCCGCCGTTGCCGGTGACGCGGTGACGGTCATCCATCTCGGGTGGCCGTTACCGACCACCTCCAGCGCCCTACCCGTGTGCTCGGACGGGCCGCCCTCGAACGCACACTGTCTGGGCTTGCTCCGGATGGGGTTTACCGAGCCGACCTGGTCACCCAGGCCGCTGGTGGTCTCTTACACCACCGTTTCACCCTTACCCCGCCCGCTCGCGCGGCCGGGGCGGTCTGTTCTCTGTGGCACTGTCCCGCGGGTCACCCCGGGTGGCTGTTGGCCACCATCCTGCCCTTCGGAGCCCGGACCTTCCTCGGCGGTGGTTGCCCACCGACGCGACCGTCCGCCCGACTCGTCCGCGCCCAGTGTAGGGGGCGCCGGCGGTCGCGCGGACCCACGTCATGCGGGGCTGAGCACGACCGACCCCGCGGCCAGGTCGACCTTCTCGACGCGCACCGTGACGGCGCTGCCGAGGGGCGCCCGGTCGCCGGTCACCTTGGCCAGCACCGGCAGGTCGACGAGCTGGACCTCCATCCCCTTCTCGAGGTGGTCGACGACCACCGCCTCCAGCGTTTGCCCCTCGCGCCCGGCGAGCACGGCGGCCTCGGTGGCGTCGGCGCAGGCCCGCTCGGCCGCGCGCGTCACCCGGTCGGATGCCGTCATCAGCTCGGGCACCTGCGGGAGGGCCTTGCGGATGCCGTCCGGCACCTCCGCTCCCCGGCCCACGGCCTCGCAGACGACCAGCCCGAACCGGTCGACGAGGCGCCGCAGCGGGGCGGTGACGTGGGCGTACGGGGCAGCGACGGCGGCGTGCTCGCGCTGCTCGGGCGGGGTGCCGTCGAAGGCGGTGTAGCCGGCGCCCCGGAACAGCGAGGTCGCTTCGTGGATGAGCGCCAGGTGGTGCGGGTCGGTGCGGTCGAGGCCGCGCACCAGGTCGCCGTAGGTCATCCCCTGCGGCCAGTCGACCCCGAGGCCGCGGGCGGCGCGCCGGAAGCGGGCCACGGCATCCTCGGTCGGCGCCGGCATGGTGCGCAGGATGCCCACGCCCGCGTCGAGCATCATGGCCGCCGCGGCCATCCCGGTGAGCAGCGACAGCTGGGCGTTCCACTCCTCGGCCGGCACCGGCGGCCGGAACTCCAGGGTGAAGCCGCCGTCGGGCCGCTGGGCGACCTCCTGCTCGGGCATCGGCAGGTTGGCGCCACCGCGGGCCTTCTCCTGGGCGATGCGCCGCTCCCCCACCTCCTTGAGCAGGAGCAGCATGGGGTCGCCCGAGCCGTCGTCAACGCCCCGCTGCACCCCGGCGTAGTCGAGCCGCTGGGTGCTGCGGACGAGGGCACGGTGCACCTCGGACGCCGTGAGCACGCCCGCACCGTCGAGCCGCAGGTCCCACACGAAGGCGGGGCGCACCTCGCCCGGCAGGAGGCTGGCCGCCGCCTCCGACAGCACCGGCGGATGCAGCGGCACCCGCTCGTCGGGGCAGTAGACGGTCTGTCCGCGCTCGCGGGTGACCCGGTCGAGGGGGCCGCCGAGCGCCACGAACGACGGGACGTCGGCGATGGCGTAGCGCACCCGGTGCCCGTCCCCGTCACGCTCGATGTGCAGCGCCTGATCGAGGTCCATCGAGCCGGGCGGGTCGATCGTCACGTAGGGGAGGTCGGTCTCGTCGCGATCCGGGCGGGAGGTCGGGGACGCCGCCACCGCCTCGGCCTCGGCGAGCGCGTCGGGCGGGTACGGGTCGTCGATCCCGAGCTCGGCGCGGATGGCGGCGTAGCGGGCCCGCAACGCGCCCTCGACCCCCCGGTCGGTGTCGACGTCGACGGGGCGGAGCACGATCCTGGGACGCGGCATGAGGCCCAACCTAACCTCCGTACGCTGGGCCGGTGCTGATCCTGCTCCCTCCGTCGGAGTCGAAGTGGAACCGCCCGCGCGGGCGCCCGGCCGACCCGGACACCTGGTCCTTCCCCACCCTCAGCCCCACCCGTCGCGCCGTCGCCGACGCCCTGGCCGCGGTGAGCGCCGGCAGCGAGGCGACCACGGTCCTCGGGGTGTCCGAGGCGCTGCGGCCCGAGGTCGAGCGCAACCTGCGCCTGGAGTCGCTGCCGGCCACGCCGGCCGCCCAGGTCTACACCGGCGTCCTCTACGACGCGCTCGACCTGGCCTCGATGGACACCGCGGCGCGCCGGCGCGCCAACCGGTGGCTGGTGGTCGTCTCCGCGCTGCACGGCGCGGTGCGCCCCACCGACCACATCACCGCGTACCGGCTGGCGATGGGCGTCGACCTGCCGGGCGTCGGGGCACTGGCCCCGGTGTGGCGCAGCGCCCTCGACGCGCCGCTGACCGAGGCCGCCGGCACCGGGGTGGTGGTCGACTGCCGCTCGGCCGCCTACGCCGCGGCCTGGCGGCCGGGGCCGGACGTCGCCCCGCGCTGGGTGCAGGTGCGCGTGCCCGGGGCCAGCCACCACGCCAAGCACACCCGCGGGCTCGTCGCCCGGCAGCTCTGCGTGGCCGGGGTCGCGGCCCGTTCGGTCCCCGCCGTCGCCGACACCCTGGCCGGTGCCTTCGAGGTCGAGCTGCACGAGCCCGGCCGCCGCGGCGCCCCCTGGGTCCTCGACGTGCAGGCGCCGTGAACGGGGCTCAGGCCGTCGCCCTCACCGAGCGCCTGCTGCCCGTCGTCGTGTTCCTGCTCGCCATCACCGTGACCGCCGAGCTGTCGGAGCGGGCCGGCGTCTTCGACGTCGCGGGGCACGGGGTGGCGCGGCTGGCCGGCGGCCGCCGCTGGGTGCTGTGGGTGCTGTTCTCGGCGCTGGCCGTGGTCGCGACCATCGTGCTCTCGCTCGACACCACCGCCGTCCTGCTGACCCCGGTCGGGCTCGCCGTGGCCGCCCAGGTGGGCCTCGACCCACGGCTGCTGGCGGTCACCACCCTCTGGATCGCCAACACCGGCTCGCTCCTGCTGCCGGTCTCGAACCTCACCAACCTCTTGGCGCTGCACACCCTCGAGCGCGACGGCGCGGGCCACGCCGACTACGTCCGGGCCGCCGCCGTCCCCGCCCTGGTGGCCGTGGTCGTCACCCTCACCCTCATCGCGCTCCTGCACCGGCGCAGCCTGCGGGGCAGCTACACCGCCGCCGCCCCGCCGGCCGGACACGACCCGGTGCTCCTGCGCCTGGCGGCCGGGGTGTGTCTCGTCGTCGGGCCGCTGTTCGCGCTCGGGGCGCCCCCGTGGCTGGTCGCCCTCCTCGCCGCCGGGGTGCTGCTGGCGGGCACGGCCTGGCGCGACCGCCCGCAGCTGCGGGGGCTGGCGGTGCCGTGGCTGATGGCCGGGGGTTTCGTGGCGGTGTCGGTGGTCGTCGACGTGCTCCAGCGCCATGGGCTGTCCTACCTCGTCACCGCGGCCCTCCCCCGCGGCGAGGGGGCCGGGGCCCTGCTGGCGGTGGGGGGCACCGGCGCCGGGCTCTCGAACATCGCCAACAACCTGCCGGCCTACCTGGCGCTCGAGCCGGTCGCCGGGGGCTCCGTCACCCGCCTGCTGGCCCTGCTCGTGGGTACGAACGCCGGGCCGCTGGTCACGCCGTGGGCCTCGCTCGCAACGCTGCTCTGGATCCAGCGCTGCCGGGCCCGCGGCGTCGTCGTGCCGTGGCGCTGGCTGGCCCCGGCCGGGCTGCTGTGCGCCGTCCTCGTCGTCACGTCCTCCGTCCTGGCCCTGGCCGCCACCCGCTGAGACGTACGCACCGGACCCGTTGAGCCCCAACCTTCGACAGCCGGAAGGCACAGGGCTGCCCGGCCGTTGGAGTGGGTACGGCAGCAACGGGGATCTCACGGATGGAGCACACGTGACGGTGATCGACGGCATCGGCCGGGCGGCCCAGCGACGCCTCGGGCACGCCCTACGGGCCCGGGTGGCGGGCGACGACGCGAGCGAACGGGCCGCCGTCATCTGGGGCCGCCCCGGTGAGCGCTGGTTCACCCCCGCGGACCCCGTGTGGCGGGTGCACGCCGACGCCGCGATGTTCCCGGGCGGGGTGGCCGCCCTGCTGCTGCAGTCGCTGCACCCCTCGGCCATGGCCGGCGTGGCCGGGCACAGCGGCTACCGCGGCGACCCGTGGGGCCGGCTGCAGCGCACCTCGGGCTTCCTGGCCACGACCACCTTCGGCACCATCGAGGACGCCGAGGCTGCGATCGCGCGCGTGCGCGGCATCCACGAGCGGGTGCGCGGCAAGGACGACGAGGGCGTGCCGTACCGCGCGTCCGACCCCGACCTGCTGCGCTGGGTCCACGTCGCCGAGGCCTGGAGCTTCCTCACCGCCTACCAGCGCTACGCCGCCGACCCCCTGATGCCGGCCGAGTCGGACCGCTACGTCGAGCAGGCCGCGCGCGTCGCCCGGCTGCTCGGGGCGACCGACGTGCCCACCGACGTGGCCGGGCTCCTGGCCGCCCTCGAGGGGTACCGGCCGGTGCTGCGCGCCACGAGCGCGGCCCAGGACGCCGCGCGCTTCCTGCTGCTCGACCCGCCACTGCCGTGGACCGCACGCCCCGGCTACGGTCTGATCGCCTCGGGCGGGGTCGCGATCCTGCCCGGATGGGTGCGGCGCGAACTGCGCCTACCGGTGTCGGACACCGTGGCGGGCGCAGCGGGGTTGCTGGGCCTGGTCGGCACGCGCACGGTGCGCTGGGCCATGGCCGGTGTCGCCGAGGAGCGGCAGGTCACGCCCCGGCGGTGACGATCTCCTCGATGCGCTCGAGCGTGGCGGCCATGTTCCGGCGCGTCATCGGCTCCATCCGGCGCACGAACAGCTTGCTCGGCGCGGCCTCCTTCGAGATGTCCCAGCTCTCGGTGACCAGCGTGCCCCCCTCGACGGGCTCGAGCACGTAGCGCCAGATGCGACCGCCCAGGAACGGGGAGGCCGGCCCTTCGGCGAGCGTCTGCCAGGCGATGCGCCGGTTCTCCTCGAGCTCGACCACGGTGTTGCTCGTGCGGTAGGGCAGCCCGATCTTCATGTCCATCCCGAAGCGGTCGCCGAGACCGAGGCGCCGCCCGCCGCTGCGGGCGCCCTGCACCGAGCCGCCGCCGTCGATGCGGGCGTGGCCGGCCGGGTCGACGAGCAGGTCGAAGATGGGCTCTGGCGGTGCGGGGATGAGGCGCTGGACGGACACGACGTCGCGGGAGGGCATGGTCGTGACGCTAACAGCCGGGGCGCGGCGCGCGGCCATGCCCCGAGGTCAGCGGCGGGCGGTGTCCAGGGTCGCCTCGGCGGCGGCCAGGCCGCGGTCGAGGTCGGCGGTGAGGTCGTCCACGTCCTCGAGGCCGACCGAGATGCGCACGGTGCCGTCGGTGATGCCCACCTCGGCACGGGCCTCGGGCGAGAGCCGGCGGTGCGTGGTGGTGGCGGGGTGGGTGGTCATCGACTTCGCGTCGCCGAGGTTGTTGCTGATGTCGATGATCCGGAAGGCGTCGAGCATCGCGAAGGCCGCGTTCTTGCCACCGTCGACCTCGAGGGTCAGCACGGTGCCGGCCCCGCCCACGAGCTGGCGCAGCGCGAGCTCGTGCTGGGGGTGGCTCGCGAGGTGCGGGTACACGACGCGGCGCACCCCCCGTCCCTCGCCCTGCCAGCGCTCGAGGGTGGTGGCCAGGGCGAATGCGCTGCCGGCCATGGCCCGCACCCGCAGGTCGAGGGTCTCGAGGCCCTTGGTCAGCACCCAGGCGTTGAAGGCCGACATCGACGGGCCCGTGTGCCGCATCAGGTTCTTGACCGGCCCTCGCACGAACTCGGCCGGCCCGAGCACGGCGCCACCGAGGACGCGGCCCTGGCCGTCGATGTGCTTGGTGGCGGAGTACACGACGATGTCGGCGCCGTGGGCCAGGGGGTGGCTGAAGACCGGTGTGCCGAAGACGTTGTCGACGACCACCCGCGCCCCGGCCGCGTGGGCCAGCTCGGCGACGGCGGCGATGTCGACGAGCTCCTGCATCGGGTTGCTGGGGGTCTCGAAGAACACCGCCGTGGTGGGCTCCGTCAGTGCCTCACGCCACTGGTCGAGGTCGGTGCCGTCGACGAACACGGTCTCGACGCCCCAGCGCGGCAGGATCTCGGCGAGGATGACGAAGCACGAGCCGAAGAGCGCCCGCGAGGCCACGACCCGGTCACCGGCCCCGCACAGCGCGGCCATCGCCGTGAAGACCGCCGACATCCCTGACGCGGTCGCGAAGCAGGCGTCGGCCCCCTCGAGCAGAGCCAGCCGCTCCTCGAACATCGAGACGGTGGGGTTGCCGTAGCGGCTGTAGATGTAGTGGTCGACCTCGTCCTTGAACGCGGCCTCGGCCTGGGCGGCGGACTCGTAGACGAATCCGGAGGTGAGGTAGAGCGCCTCGGCGGTCTCGTCGAAACCGCTGCGGCTCAGCCCACCTCGCACCGCGAGGGTGCGCGCACGGGCGTCGTCGGGCAGGGGCACGGCCACGTCAGCCCTGCCGCCACGGGAGGCCGGCGTTCTTCCAGCCGCCCACGCTGCGATGCTGCTCGGGGTCGTGCGGGCCCTCGAAGCCGTCGACAACGTTGTAGGCCGGGCCCAGGCCGGCAGCCGTGAGCGCCTCGGCGGCCGCGCGGGACCGGACTCCGCTGCGGCACAGCAGGTAGACGGGGCGCTGGGGTGTGAGGCCGGCAGCGCGCACCTCGTCGACGAAGGTCTCGTTGAGGGCGCCGTCGGGGTAGCGCGACCACTCGACGAACGCCACCTCACGCCCGGCGGCGGCCAGGTCGGGCACGCCGACGTAGGTCCACTCCGCGTGCGTGCGCACGTCGACGAGCAGGGCGTCGTCGGGGCCGGTGGCCGCCGCGAACGCCTCCTGCGGGGTGACGTCACCTGCGTAGCTCATGCATCGAGGGTAGGACGGCGCGCACCAGCGCGGTGCGGCGTCTCAGTCGGTCGGCACGTGGGTGGTGGTGAGGCGACCCGTGATCGGGGCCGAGAGGCGGCCCGAAGCCGGTCTCGACGCCAAGTCGGGGACCGCCCGAGTGGCTTGAATATCCCTCTGCTGTAGGCGAACACCTGAGGATGAACGCTTGCTATCGTACGCCTGTTCGGGTAGTGTTTGTCCATGGACAGGGGGAAGCTCAGCAGCCGTATCGCGGCCGCACGCGCGGAAGTCGCGGCGCTGGGGCGTGAACTGGCCGAGCACGGCCGGAGCCTGGATGCCGTGGAGTGTTACGAGCTGGCCGGCGAGTTCCAGGGGGTGGTGAACGCGGCCGAGGGCGCCCAGGGTGTCGCGGCCGCGTGGGGGGCTCGGGTCGAGGTCCGACTCTCGGGTGACGGGCCGGTCGAGCGGGTCCACCCGGTGGGGTACGTCGACCAGATGGCGGCCGGTCTCGTTGCCCTGGAGGCGGGCCTGACGGAGGGGCTGGCGGGGCGGAAGGTGCACCTCGGCGCGGCCCTGGGTGAGCGGTTCCCCCTGGTGCGTGACCTGGTCCTCGCCGGAGACGTCCCGGCCGCGACCGCGCACAAAGTGGTCGACGCCTGTGCCGGGCTGGACGCCCAGGCGTGCACTCGGGTGGATGCGGAGGTGTCGGGCCGGTTGGCCGGGCTGGACCCGGCGCAGGTCACCGCGCACGTGCGGCGGGTCGCGACCCGGGTGGCGGCCGACCAGGTCGCCGTGCAGGTCGCGAGGACCCGCCGCACCCGGACGGTGGAGGTGCGGCCCGGCCCGGACGGGCTGACGGACGTGTACGCCCTGCTCCCGACCGCCACGGTCGCGGCCGCGTGGGCGGCCACGGAGCAGCTGGCCGGGGAGTCCCGGCAGGTGGACGACACCCTCNCAACGTGACGGTGTCGGCGCAGGTGACCCTCGGGGTGCCGGT
>NZ_LMSE01000002.1:839997-840358 GCF_001428065.1 Nostocoides sp. Soil756 | reverse complement strand
CGACACCGTCATCGACGTCCACACCGGGGAGGAGACCCGCTTCGCCGACCTGCCCCCGGAAGCGCAGCGCCTGTTCCAGACCACCACGACGACCCTCGACCCGGACCTCACCCCGGTACCCATGGCCCAGGTCAGCCCCGGGTTCGCGGTCTCCGGGACGCACCTGCCCGGCCTGGGCTGGGTCGACGCCGCCACCGTCGCCAACCTGCTCAAGGTCCTCCCGATGGACGTGGCCCGGGCGGTGCTGGATGCGGAGACCGGCACCCTGGCCTCCGTCACGACCAGCGCCTACCGCCCACCCAAGACCATGCGGGACTTCGTCACCACCAGGGACGGGACCTGCCGGATGTGGGGCTGCACG
>NZ_LMSE01000002.1:698698-839980 GCF_001428065.1 Nostocoides sp. Soil756 | reverse complement strand
TGGCACCCCACCCTCGACCCCGACGGCACCCTCACCTGGACCAGCCCCACCGGCAAACGCCGCATCACCGAACCCACCCACCGCCTCCCGCCTCGACCGCCCGAGCCGGTCGACGCCGCACCACCCTTCTGACGGCTGCCCGACGAACACCGGGAGAAACCGGCGCCCACACCCCGGTTGCCCCCGGTACTCCTCGCCAACGGACAGCCCCACGGTGGTCCGGCTCAGCCGGCGTCGCACTCAGACGAGGTCGAGCTCGAAGCGGCGCAGCACCGGGTGCGGAGGGAAGAGCGACCACGACACCTCGTCGGTGCGCCGCCAGCCGCGCCGCTGGTAGAACCGGATGGCCCGATGGTTCTCGTCGAACACCCGCAGCCAGACGCGCCGATGCCCCTGCTCCCGGAGGCGCCCGACCACCTCGTCGTGCACGACCCCGGCCACCCCGCTCCCCCACGTGGAGACAGCGGTCCCGAAGTGGAACAGCTCGTCCGCGCGGGTCGCCGCGAAGCCGACCAGCTCGCCCGACCGGACCGCGGCCAGGCAGGCGGTCCGGGCGTCGGCCAGCTCGGCCACCCAGCGGCGACGCACCTCCTCGGTCGGGAACGGGTGCTCGTCCTGCGGGAAGACGTGGGACAGCGCTGCCACGCTCCCCTCCCGCTGGAGGGGCAGCAGGGCGTCCAGGTCGTCGAGACGCAGCGGCCGCAGCAGGATCACGGGAGCGGCCGGCTCAGGTGCGGTTGGTGAACGCGACCGACACCTCGTCCTCGCCCCACACCTCGACCCCGGCCAGCGACCCGGGCGCCACGGCCAACCGGCCCCGACGCTCGTCGGGCATGCCCAGCACGTGGGCCAGCACCGCCTGCACGATCTCGACCGGGCACACCACGACGGTCGTGCCACCGCGCGCGACCACACGGTCCCAGGCGTCCACCACGTCGGCGGCACGCGACCAGGCGGCGTCGACGACCGGGCCCACGCCCAGGACGTCACCCACCTCGGCCGCGGTCTCGACCGCGTCGTCGGCCGGCGCGGTGACCAGGCAGCGCGGGGCACCGCCGAGCAGGCGCTGCACCGACGCGGCCGCGGCCGACCGGGCGGTGTCCGACCCGGCGCCGGCCACCAGGACCACCCGCACCGGCGTACCAGCCCGGCGCGGCACCGGGGCACACGCACCGCCGACCCCGGCGGCCGGCGAGCCCTCCACGACCGCCTCGTCCCCGGCCGCGTCCGACGACGCGCCGCCGCCGTCGTGACGGCGGTCGACGGTCAGCCCGTCCATCCCGTCGTTCGAGAGCGCGTCGGCGTCCTTGTTCTCAGCCCGCGGGATCCACTCGTAGCGCACCGAGCCGCCGGCGTCGCGGATGGCCGTCACCAGGTCGCGCGCCTGCAGGGCCAGGCGGCGCATGTCCTCGTGCTTGATCTTCCAGCGCCCGGCCATCTGCTCGACGACCAGCTTGGAGTCCATCCGGACCAGCACGGTGGCGCCGGGGTCGATGGCCGCGGCCGCCTCCAGGCCGGCGATGAGCCCCCGGTACTCGGCGACGTTGTTCGAGACCTTCCCCAGCGGCTCGGCCCGTTCCGCCAACAGCGCACCGGTCGCGGTGTCGCGCACCAGGGCCCCGTACCCGGCGACCCCGGGGTTGCCCCGCGACCCACCATCGGCCTCGACGGTGAGGCGTCGGCTCACAGCCCGGACTCGGCGGTGCGCACCAGGATGCGGCGGCACTCCTCGCAGCGCAGGACCTCGTCCTCGGGGGCCGAGCGCAGACGCTGGAGCTCGACGGGGTTGATGTCGAGCTGGCACCCGCCGCAGCGGCGCTGGCGCAGCTCCGCAGCACCCATCCCGCCGGAGCCCGCACGGATCTTCTCGTACAGGGTCACCAGGTCCTCACCCACGTCGCCGACGAGACGGTCACGCGGCGCCGCCACCTGCCCGGCCTCGGCGTCGAGCCGCGCCAGCGCCTCGTCGCGGGCGGCCTCGAGCGCGCGGATGCGCTCGGTCAGCTCGCTGCGACCGCGCTCGAGCTCGCGCACGTCGTGCTCGGCGGCCTCGGCGCGCTCCATCACCTCGAGCTCGACCTCCTCGAGGTCGCTCTGGCGCCGGGCCAGCGAGGCGAGCTCGTGCTGGATGGCCTGGAGGTCCTTGGCGGTGCCGGTGCCGGCGTCGAGACGGGCCTGGTCGCGAGCGGCGCGGTCGCGGACCAGTTGCACGTCGGACTCGGCCCGGGCGACCTCGCGCTGCACGTCGTCGAGCTCGGTGCGCGAGCGCACCAGCTGGTCGTCGATCAACCGGGCCTTGCCCTCGAGGTCGGCGAGCTCGGCGAGCTGCGGCAGGGTGCGCTTCGCGTGGGCGATCTGGTCGAGCCGGGTGTCGACCGCCTGGAGGTCGAGCAGCCGCAGCTGGCGGGTGGGCTCGGCTCTCACGGGGTACCTCTTTCGTCGGCACCGACGACGAACGTCCAGGGGTCGGTGCGCACGGTGCTGATGTGGGTCTCCACCCTAGTGGCGGCGTCACCGAGCCCCGCGCGCAGCGCCCGCTCCGCCCGGGCCAGCCACACCTGCTCGCTGGCCCAGTGCCCGGCGTCGACCAGGTACGGCGGCCCGCCGCGCGACTCCTCGCGGACCTCGAGCACGCGATGGTGACGCAGGTCGGCCGTCACGTAGACGTCCGCCCTGCTGGCGCGGACGGCGTCGAGCTGGTCGTCGCCGGCGCCGCCCAGCACCGCCACCCGGCGGACCTCGGCCTCCGGAGGTCCCGCCACCCGAAGACCCACCGCGGTCGCCGGCAGCCGCGCCGCCAGCCCCTCGACGAACGCCCGCAGCGGCATGGCAGCCGGCAGGTCGCCCACGCGCCCCAGCGGCTGGTCCTCGACGAGGGAGAGCGGTTCGACGGCATCCAGCCCGCACGCCTCGGCGAGGGCCACGCACACCCCCTCCGCGGCGACGTCGGCGTTGGTGTGCGCCACGTAGAGGGCGACGTCGCCGACGACGAGGTCGGTGACGGTCGCCCCCTTGGCCGACGTCGTGGCCACCGAGTGCACCCCGCGCAGCAGCAGGGGGTGGTGGGTCAGCAGCAGGTCGGCGCCCAAGTCGCGGGCCTCGGCGACGACGGCCAGCGTCGGGTCGACGGCCAGGTGGACCCGCCGGACCGGCTGGTCGAGGTCGCCGGTCACGAGCCCCACCCGGTCCCACGACTGTGCGGTGCCCGGCGGGTAGAGCCGCTCGAGCACGTCGAGCACCTCCCGCAGGGTCAGGGGTGCATCGTCGCTCACGTGGGCCCGGCCGGGATCGAACCGACGACCGACGCGGTGTAAACGCGGCGCTCTACCAGCTGAGCTACAGGCCCTCGGCCGCCCACCCTGCCACGGGGGGATCCGGCCGCGCCGACATTGTGGCAGGTCGGCGCGCCCGGCCCGGCGACCTCGGGACGGCCGCTCAGGCGGACAGGCCCGCGCCCTCGAGCCGGAGCCTGCTGAAGTCGCGGGGCTCACCGGGCCCGTTGACCAGGGTCCAGGCGATCCGCCCGTCGCGCCCGACCAGGAAGGTGCCCCGCAGCGCGGCACCGGTGCTCTCGTCCAGCACCCCGTAGGCCCGCGCGACGCTGCCGTGCGGCCACGCGTCGGAGAGCAGCGGGAAGAAGTAGCCCTGGATGTCGGCCCAGGCGCGCACGCTGTAGACCGCGTCGCAGGAGATGCACACCACCTGGAGGTCGTCGCTGACGAAGCGCTCGAGGTGGTCGCGGATCTCGTCGAGCTCGCCGGTGCAGATGCCCGAGAACGCCCAGGGGTAGAAGACGACCACCACGGTGTGGGTGGCGGTCAGCTCGGAGAGGGTGACGTCGGCGCCGTTCTGGTCCCTGAGGGTGAAGTCGGGCGCGAGGTCTCCGACGCCGAGGGGCTGGTCAGGGGCGCTCATGGGACCCATCCTGCCAGGCACCGGCGGCTGGTGGCCGCCACACCCGCACGGGTCCGACGTCGCCGCCGGGAGCGGGGCTCAGCGCCGCGCGGCGCTCTTGGGCGCGACCAGCTTGTGGGCGCGCCAGGAGTCGGCCGCGTTGAACGTGCCGGACAGGTGCAGGCCGGTGACGACCGCCGCCTCGTCGATGTCGCTGGCGTCGACCTCGTCCTCGCCGCGCGGGGTCAGCAGCACCACGAAGCCCCCCTCCTGGAGCACCCCGACCATGTCGACGAGCGCGTCGCCGAGGTCGCCGTCGTCGGGACGGAACCACAGCAGGACGGCATCGGCCACGCCGGTGTACTCGTCGTCCTCCATCTCGGCCCCACAGGCCTGCTCGACCGCGAGGCGGAAGGCGTCGTCGACGTCGGCGTCGTAGCCGAACTCCTGGACCACCTGGTCGGGGGCGAAACCGAGCCGTTCGACGGCGCCGGAGCCCGCCGACCCTGGGTCGACCGGGGGCGGGGCGGGGGTGTTCACGCGTCCAAACCTCTCACATCGGCTGCCGTGCGGTGCACTAGTCCACCAACGGCGTGCCGCGGCGCGCAACCGTTTCGGCGGGGTCGGGGGGCAGGATGCTGCCGCCTGGGCGGGGGCCTGCGGCGGGGACGGCGCGGCGAGCCTCGCGGGCCCGGGCGCCCACGAGCGCGAGGAAGGCCTCGGCGTCGCCCGTGCGCAGGTGCGCGGCCCGGGCCGACACCGGCCCCGGGGTCGACACCACCCGACCCGTTGCGAGCCCCAGCCGGGCCTGGACCGGGCCCTGCTCGAGCGCGAGCGACTGCACCCGTGCGTGCGGCACGACGACGGCGCTGCGCGACCAGCGCCCGCTGCGCAGGTGCAGCGCGGTGTCGGACACGGCATAGCCCGAGCGCCGCCACGACCACGGGTCGAGGACCCTGGCCGCGCGCGGCGGCCCGACCCATCCGGGCTCCCCGCCGTCGCCCTCGAGCGCGGCGACGACGAACGGGTCGTCCGGCCGCACGCCGAGGGTGGCCAGCACCCGCAGCGCGTCGCCCAGCGTGCCGACCGGCAGCAGGGTGGTCTGGTCGTTGCCGTCGGACCCGTCGGACCGGACGCCGGCGACGTTGACGCGCACCCGCCACCACCCGAACGGGCGCCACCACAGCGGTTGGAGGGCCTCGACCGCCTGCACCCGGTGCAGCGGCACGCTGGAGGCCCGCAGCTCGGTGAGCCCGTGCCGCACCCGCAGCGCCGTGTCGGTGCGCGACAGCGCGAAGTTGCCGTGCACCAGGAGCTCCTTGACCCGCCCCACGGCCAGGCCGAACACCACCGGCACCAAGGCGGGCGCGCCGGCCAGCACCCCCGCCCCCAGTCCCGTCACCGCGGCCGCCACCAGCAGCCCCAGGACCACCAGCCCGAGGACGAGGGTGGCCGGGTGCAGGAGGGTGGCGACGAACAGCCGCCCGTTGGGGACGTCGAGCACGGGCACGCCCTCGTCCCGTGAGCGCCCGGCGACCCGCGCCGGCCCCGCGCCGTCGCTCGGCGTGGCCGGTGCGCCCCCTCCCCCTGCGCCGGCCCCCGGGCCGCGCTCGTCGGCACGGCCGGCGAGGTCGAGCAGGTGGGCCCGCACCTCCTCGGCCCGACCGGCGCCCAAGTAGGCGAGGGTGAGGTGGGAGTCGGCGCCCCCGGCCGACTGCACGACGACCTGCGACAGTCCGAGCAGGCGGGCGAGTAGCGGGCGGGTGGTCTCGACCGCCTGCACCCGTTCGAGCGGGACCTGCCGGTGCTGGCGGTAGAGCACGCCGGAGCGCAGCTCGAGCTGGCCCCGGGCGACGCGGAAGCGCGAGAAGCGCCAGCTGACCCACCCGACGGTCGCGACGCCTGCGATGACCAGCAGGAGGGCGGCCAGGGCGAGGAGGGGATGCTCGAGCACGACCGCGGCCTCGTCGGGTGCGCCACCGGACGGACCACCGTCCGCGGCCGGGAGGACGCGGTCGACGACGCGGCTCGCGGCGTAGCCGAGCACGGCGAGCAGGACGACCCCGCCCCGGAGCAGCGGGGAGAGCGGATGCAGGCGCTGCCAGTCCTCGTCGGCCGGTGCGGCGGCGGTCGCACCCGGTGGCACGTCGGTCACAGCCCGGCCCGCTGCGCCTCGCCCCGGGCCGCGAGGCGAGTGCGCAGCGCCTCGGCCTCGGCCGTCGGCAGCCCCGGCAGGGAGCCGCCGCTCTCGGGGGACGCGGTGTGGATCTCGCACGACGCCAGCCCGAATGCGCGCGCCAGCGGCCCGGACTGGATGTCGACGTACTGCAGCCGGCCGTAGGGGACGCTGACCAGGCTGCGGAAGAGCCGGCCCTTGCGGATGACGATCTCGTCGTCGAGCTCGACCCACGAGATGGCCGACACCTGCCGGCGCACCACCCACGCGGCCCACGCCCCGACCAGCACCAGGACCCCCGCACCGAGCCAGACCCACGGGGTGAGGAGCAGCGCGAGCCCCACGCAGACCAGCAGGAGCGGCACCAGCACGACGGCCAGCACGACCAGGCGCACGGTCACCAGCGCCGGCGACACCGGGCGCCAGGCCGGCCCCGCGTCGCGCAGGGTGACCACGACGGGTTCGGACGACGGGCTGACGGGCGGCACGGACATGGCGCCAGTCTGCCCGAGCGCCCCGACGGGCCGCCGGCGTCCG
Source organism: Nostocoides sp. Soil756 (assembly GCF_001428065.1). Classification (GTDB taxonomy): domain Bacteria; phylum Actinomycetota; class Actinomycetes; order Actinomycetales; family Dermatophilaceae; genus Phycicoccus. The sequence continues at coordinate 833,373 of NZ_LMSE01000002.1, read as the reverse complement.
GCGGTGTGTTTGGATGCCCCCATGGGCCGGGTGACGACGCGCGTGCCCCGCACCCGCTACGACGTGGTGCGGGGCACGGTGCTGTCGCGCCCCGACACCGTGGCCGTCGAGGAGCCGCTCGAGGTACGCATCGACGGTGCCGCCGTCACCACCACGATGCGCACGCCCGGCGACGACTTCGACCTCACCCTCGGGCACCTGCTCACCGAGGGCATGATCGCGTCGGCCGCCGACGTGGCGACGATGATGCACTGCACCGACGTCGGCCCCGACGGCTCCCCGACCTTCAACGTGGTCGAGGCCGCCCTCTCGCCCGGCTCGTCCCTGCTGCGCCCGGCCCGCGAGCGCACCGAGGCCATGACCAGCGCGTGCGGGGTGTGCGGCTCGGCCTCGGTCGACGCCGTGCGCACCGCCGGCCGCTTCGACGTCGCGAGCGACACCGCCACCTTCGACCCCACCGTCCTCGCCGCCCTCCCCGAGGCGCTGCGCACCCACCAGGCCGGGTTCGACCGTACCGGTGGGACCCACGCCGCCGGGGTCGCCGGCGCCGACGGCACCCTGCTGGCCGTGCGCGAGGACGTAGGGCGGCACAACGCCGTCGACAAGGTGGTCGGCGCGCTCTCCCGCGAGCGCGAGCTGCCGCTGGCCGGGACGGTGCTCGTGGTCAGCGCCCGCGCCAGCTTCGAGATCGTCCAGAAGGCGGCGGTCGCGGGCATCCCGGTCGTGGTCGCGGTCGGCGCCCCCACGTCGCTGGCCGTCGAGCTCGCGGCCGAGGTCGGCATCACCCTCGTGGCCTTCACCCGGGCACCGCGCTTCTCGGTGTACTCGCGCCCCGACCGTCTGGCCTGAGCCGCACCGCGTGCCCACCCTCGACGCATACCGTCCAGTAACCGGGGCCGGATTGTGACGCGGCCACGTCGGGGTGAAGGATGGGAACGTCGGCCCCTGACCGGGGCGGCCAACGACCGGTGAAAGGACGAGCGCGTGGCACTCCACGAAGACGTCGGCCCCATCCTCAACGGCATCCCCACCCACCTGCCGGACATCGACCCGAGCGAGACCGAGGAGTGGCTCGACAGCCTCGACGCGGTCATCGACGGGCCGGGCCGGATGCGGGCGCGGTACCTGATGCTGCGCCTCCTCGAGCGGGCCCGCGCCATGCAGGTCGGCGTGCCGTCGCTGACGACCACCGACTACGTCAACACCATCAGCCCCGAGCAGGAGCCCTGGTTCCCCGGCGACGAGGACACCGAGCGCCGCTTCCGCGCCTTCCTGCGCTGGAACGCGGCGATGATCGTGCACCGCGCGCAGCGCCCCGGCATCGGTGTCGGCGGCCACATCTCGACGTACGCGTCGGCCGCGACGCTCTACGAGGTCGGGATGAACCATTTCTTCCGCGGCAAGGACCACCCCGGCGGCGGTGACCACATCTACTTCCAGGGCCACGCCTCCCCCGGCATGTACGCCCGGGCCTACCTCGAGGGCCGCATCTCCGAGGACCGGCTCGACGGCTTCCGCCAGGAGAAGAGCCACCTGGTCGACGGCGAGCCCCTGGCGCTGCCCAGCTACCCCCACCCGCGCCTGATGCCGGACTTCTGGGAGTTCCCGACGGTGTCGATGGGCCTGGGCCCGATGAACGCCATCTACCAGGCGCAGTTCGACAAGTACCTGCACAACCGCGGCATCAAGGACACCAGCGAGCAGCACACCTGGGCCTTCCTCGGCGACGGCGAGATGGACGAGCCCGAGTCGCGCGGTCTGCTCCAGCTGGCGGCGCAGGAGGAGCTCGACAACCTCACCTTCGTCATCAACTGCAACCTGCAGCGCCTCGACGGCCCCGTCCGGGGCAACGGCAAGATCATCCAGGAGCTCGAGGCGTTCTTCCGCGGCGCCGGGTGGAACGTCATCAAGGTCGTCTGGGGCCGCGGGTGGGACCGGCTGCTGGCCGCCGACGGTGACGGCGCCCTGGTGCACCTGATGAACAGCACCTCCGACGGCGACTACCAGACCTTCCGCGCCAACGACGGCAAGTACGTCCGCGACCACTTCTTCGGCCGTGACCCGCGCACCCGCAAGATGGTGCAGGACTGGTCCGACGACGACGTCTGGTGGAAGCTCAAGCGCGGCGGCCACGACTACCGCAAGGTCTACGCGGCGTACAAGGCGGCCCTGGAGCACACCGGCCAGCCCACCGTCATCCTCGCCAAGACCATCAAGGGCTACGGCCTCGGCCGCAGCTTCGCGGGGCGCAACTCGACGCACCAGATGAAGAAGTTCACCCTCGAGGACCTCAAGGGCCTGCGGGACTCGCTGGCCATCCCGGTCACCGACGCCCAGCTCGAGGCCGACCCGTACAACGCGCCGTACTACCACCCCGGCCCCGACGACGCGGTCATCCAGTACGCCCTCGAGCGCCGCGCCAAGCTCGGCGGCGGCCTGCCCGAGCGCCGCACGACGCACATCCCGATCCACCTGCCCGACGACTCGGCCTACGCGCAGGTCAAGAAGGGCTCGGGCAAGCAGGAGATCGCCACCACGATGGCGTTCGTGCGTCTGCTGAAGGACCTCATGCGCGACAAGGAGTTCGGCAACCGCATCGTGCCGATCGTCCCCGACGAGGCCCGCACCTTCGGGATGGACAGCTTCTTCTCGACCATCAAGATCTACAACCCGCACGGCCAGCGGTACACGCCGGTCGACGCCGACCTGATGCTGGCCTACCGCGAGGCCAAGGACGGCCACATCCTGCACCTCGGCATCAACGAGGCGGGGTCGATGGCGGCCTTCACCGCGGTGGGCACGAGCTACGCCACCCACGGCGAGCCGATGATCCCGATCTACGTCTTCTACTCGATGTTCGGCTTCCAGCGCACCGGTGACTCGGTGTGGGCCGCGGCCGACCAGATGACGCGCGGGTTCCTCATCGGCGCCACCGCCGGGCGCACCACGCTCACCGGCGAGGGGCTCCAGCACGCCGACGGGCACAGCCCGCTGCTGGCGTCGTCCAACCCCGCGGTCGTGCACTACGACCCCGCGTTCGCCTACGAGATCGCCCACATCGTGCAGGACGGCCTGCACCGCATGTACGGCACCGACGAGTCGATGACCGAGGCCGAGCGCAACGTCATCTACTACCTCACCGTCTACAACGAGCCCATGCGCCAGCCGGCCGAGCCCGAGAACGTCGACCGCGAGGGGCTGCTCAAGGGCATGTACCTCTTCGACAGCGGCTCGACCGAGGGCCTGCCCGACGACGCCCCGCGGGTGCAGCTGCTGGCCTCGGGGGTCGGGATGCCGTGGGCGCTCGAGGCCCAGGAGCTGCTGCGCAACGACTGGCACGTCGTCGCCGACGTCTGGTCGGTGACGTCGTGGAACGAGCTGCGCCGCGACGGGCTGCGCTGCGACGAGGCCGCGTTCCTGCACCCCGAGTCCGAGGCACCCGTGCCCTGGGTCACCCGCCAGCTCGCGGACCGCAAGGGTCCGGTCATCGCCGTGTCCGACTACATGCGGGCCGTCCAGGACCAGATCCGCCAGTGGGTGCCGGGTGACTTCCACTCCCTCGGCGCCGACGGGTTCGGGTTCTCCGACACCCGCCCGGCCGCGCGGCGCTTCTTCCACATCGACGGACCGTCGATGGCGGTGCGGGCCCTGCAGGCCCTGGCCGAGCGCGGCGAGATCGACCGCTCGGTGCCGCTCGAGGCGGCGCGCCGCTACCGGCTGCACGACGTCACCGCGGGCCGTTCGGGCAACGAGGGCGGCGACAGCTGACCTCTGCTCCAACTTTTTCGCCCCATGCCGGAACCTTCAGCCGGACACCGCAACCGTTCCGGTGTCCGCCTGAAGGTTCCGGTGCGTTCCGGCCCGTGACACCCACCCCCGAGGAGCACCCATGATCGCCGCCTTCAGCATCGCCCCCGCCTCCCCCGACGACTCCGGCTCCTACGCCGCCGCCGTCGCGGAGGCCGTCGGCATCGTCCGCGCCAGCGGCCTGCCGCACGAGACCAACGCCATGTTCACCAACCTCGAGGGCGAGTGGGACGAGGTGGTCGGGGTCCTCAAGCAGTGCGTCGACGCCATGACCGCGCGGCATCCCCGGGTGTCGCTGGTGGTCAAGTGCGACATCCGCCCGGAGCACACCGGGATGCTCACCTCCAAGGTCGAGCGCGTCGACGAGATCCTCGGCGAGGCCTGACCCGCACCGCCGGGCGGCCCTGCCCCCCGGCACCACGAAGGGCCCCGGACGCGTGCTGCGTCCGGGGCCCTCGCGGTGTGTGCGTCGGTCAGCGCACGTCGTACCGGTCGAGGTCCATGACGTGGTTCCACGCGGCGACGAAGTCGGCGACGAACTTGTCCTTCGCGTCGTCGGCCGCGTACACCTCGGCCACCGCACGCAGCTCGGAGTTCGAGCCGAACACGAGGTCGTTGCGGGTGCCGGTCCAGCGGGCCTGGCCGCTGGCCCGGTCGACGGCCTCGAAGGTCGTCTCGTCCTCGCCGGTGCGGTGCCACTCGACGCCCATGTCGAGCATGTTGACGAAGAAGTCGTTCGTCAGCTGCCCGGGCCGGTCGGTGAGCACACCGTGCGCGCTGCCCTGGTGGTTGGCTCCGAGCACCCGCAGGCCCGCCACGAGGACGGCCATCTGCGGGGCGCTCAGCGACAGCAGGTTGGCGCGGTCGACGAGGTGGTACTCGGCCGGGAGGCGGGTGCCGCCCTTGCCGAGGTAGTTGCGGAACCCGTCGGTCTTCGGCTCGAGCCACGCGAAGGACTCGACGTCGGTCTTGTCCTGGGTGGCGTCGGTGCGGCCCACGGTGACGGGCACCGAGACCGAGTGCCCGGCGTCGCGTGCGGCCTTCTCGACCGCCGCGGCGCCTCCGATGACGACCAGGTCGGCGAACGAGACCCGCTTGCCGCCGGTCTGGGCGGCGTTGAACGCCTCCTGGACGCCCTCGAGCGCGGAGATGACCGGGACCAGGCGGCCCGGCTCGTTGGCGTCCCACGAGCGCTGCGGCTCCAGGCGGATGCGACCGCCGTTGGCGCCGCCCCGCTTGTCGCTGGAGCGGAACGAGGACGCAGCGGCCCACGCCGTCCACACCAGGTCGGCCACGGAGACACCGGTGGCCAGCACCTGCTCCTTGAGCGCCTGCACGTCGTCGTGCGTGACGAGCTCGTGGTCGACGGCCGGCACCGGGTCCTGCCAGAGCAGTTCCTCGGACGGGACCTCCGGCCCGAGGTAGCGCTGGATCGGGCCCATGTCACGGTGGGTCAGCTTGAACCACGAGCGCGCGTACGCGTCGGCGAACTCGTCGGCGTTCTCGAGGAAGTGGCGCGAGATCTTGCCGTACGCCGGGTCGAAGCGCAGCGCCAGGTCGGTCGTCAGCATGGTCGGCTGGCGGCGCGGCGAGTCCGGCGACGGGCCGGGCACGGTGTCGGCGCCGCCGTTGTCGACCGGGCGCCACTGCCAGGCACCGGCAGGGCTCTTGTACACCTCCCACTCGAAGCCGAAGAGGTTCTCGAAGTAGAGGTTGGTCCACTCGGTGGGGCGCTGGGTCCAGGTCACCTCGAGGCCGCTGGTGATGGTGTCAGCGCCCTTCCCGGTGCCGAAGCTGTTCTTCCAGCCCAGGCCCATCTGCTCGAGCGGAGCGCCCTCGGGCTCGGGCCCGACGTTGACCTCGGGGTCGGCCGCACCGTGGGTCTTGCCGAAGGTGTGACCGCCGGCGATCAGGGCGACCGTCTCCTCGTCGTTCATCGCCATCCGGGCGAAGGTCTCGCGGATGTCGTGAGCGGCCAGCAGCGGGTCGGGCACCCCGTTGGGGCCCTCGGGGTTGACGTAGATCAGGCCCATCTGCACGGCCGCGAGCGGGCTCTGCAGCTCGCGGTCGCCGGTGTAGCGCTCGTCGCCGAGCCACTCGCGCTCGGGACCCCAGTAGACGTCCTGGTCGGGCTCGTAGACGTCCTCACGGCCCCCGGCGAAGCCGAAGGTCTGGAACCCCATCGACTCCATGGCCACGTTGCCCGCGAGGACGATGAGGTCGGCCCAGGAGATGTTGCGGCCGTACTTCTGCTTGACCGGCCAGAGGAGGCGGCGCGCCTTGTCGAGGTTGCCGTTGTCGGGCCAGGAGTTGAGCGGGGCGAAGCGCTGCATCCCGGCACCGGCGCCACCGCGGCCGTCCTGCACCCGGTAGGTCCCCGCGCTGTGCCAGGCCATCCGGACCATGAGGCCGCCGTAGTGGCCGAAGTCGGCCGGCCACCAGTCCTGCGAGGTCGTCATGAGCTCGGTGAGGTCGGCCTTGACGGCCGCGAGGTCGAGGTTGCCGAAGGCCTCGGCGTAGTCGAAACCGTCGTCCATCGGGTTGGACGCCGGGGAGTGCTTGCGCAGAACGGCCAGGTTGAGCTGACCCGGCCACCACTCGAGGTTGTTGCCGCCGGCCACGGGCTCGGGGAAGTGGCCTCCGTGAACCACCGGGCACCCCGACGATGCCTGGGCGACCTCCTCGTCCTCGTTCATGTCGCCGACCTTGGCGTCGTGCTCGACCATGGGTGTCCTTCCGTGGGGGGTGTGGGGAACTCAGGAAACGGGGGCGGCCGCGCACCGCGGGCAGAGCCCCCGGTACACGACCTCGGCCTCGTCGATCTCGAAGCCGTGGTGCTCGGCGGCGGTCAGGCACGGAGCCTCACCGACGGCGCAGTCGACGTCGGCGATGGCCCCGCAGGACCGGCAGACGAGGTGGTGGTGGTTGTCGCCCACCCGCGACTCGTAACGCGCGGGCGACCCGGGCGGCTGGATGCGCCGCACGAGCCCGGCGTCGGTGAGGGCGCGCAGCACGTCGTAGACCGCCTGGTGCGACACCGCCCCCACGTCCCGGCGCACCGCGGTCATCACGGTCTCGGCGTCGGCGTGCGGGTGCGCGTGCACGGCCGCCAGTACGGCCCGCCGCGGCCGCGTGACGCGCAGGGCGGCGTCGCGCAGCATCCGGTCGTAGCGGGCTTCGGTCGACATCCGGACAGCATGCCGGTCATTCTGGAACGAGTCAAGAAATGCCGGATGAACGTCCGATCACCAGCTCCGGGCGCGCCCCCCGCTGCGCACCTGAGCCACTCGCCCCGCGATTCGCTGGATATTCCGAGTTCTGCATATACTTGCACTGTGTCCAAGGTCCTCACGTCCCTGCCCGTCGGCGAGCGCGTCGGCATCGCCTTCTCCGGGGGTCTCGACACCTCCGTGGCCGTCGCGTGGATGCGCGAGAAGGGGGCCGTGCCCTGCACGTACACGGCCGACCTCGGCCAGTACGACGAGCCCGAGATCGAGACGGTGCCCGACCGCGCCGGTCAGTACGGCGCCGAGGTCGCGCGGCTGGTCGACTGCCGCAGCGCCCTGGTCGAGGAGGGGTTCTCGGCCCTGGCCTGCGGCGCCTTCCACATCCGCACCGGCGGGCGCACCTACTTCAACACCACTCCCCTGGGCCGGGCCGTCACCGGGACCCTGCTGGTGCGCGCCATGCAGGCCGACGACGTCGAGATCTGGGGCGACGGCTCGACCTTCAAGGGCAACGACATCGAGCGGTTCTACCGCTACGGCCTGCTCGCCAACCCGAACCTGCGGATCTACAAGCCGTGGCTCGACGCCGAGTTCGTGACCGAGCTCGGTGGTCGGCACGAGATGAGCGCGTGGCTGACCGAGCGCGCCCTGCCCTACCGCTCGAGCCAGGAGAAGGCGTACTCCACCGACGCGAACATCTGGGGGGCCACCCACGAGGCCAAGACCCTGGAGCACCTCGACGAGTCGCTCGAGGTCGTCGAGCCGATCATGGGGGTCCGCTTCTGGGACCCGAGCGTGGCCATCGAGACCGAGGACGTCACGGTCCGCTTCGCGCAGGGCCGGCCGGTGGCGATCAACGGACGCGAGCTCGAGCCGGTGGCGCTGGTCGACGAGGCCAACCGCATCGGGGGCCGGCACGGCCTCGGCATGTCGGACCAGATCGAGAACCGCATCATCGAGGCCAAGTCGCGCGGCATCTACGAGGCGCCCGGGATGGCCCTGCTGCACATCGCCTACGAGCGCCTCCTCAACGCCGTGCACAACGAGGACACGATCGCGAACTACCACCAGGAGGGGCGTCGCCTCGGCCGGCTGCTGTACGAGGGCCGCTGGCTCGACCCGCAGAGCCTGATGCTGCGCGAGGCCATCCAGCGCTGGATCGCCTCGGTCGTCAGCGGCGAGGTCACCCTGCGGCTGCGGCGCGGCGAGGACTACTCGATCATCGACACCCGCGGCGAGAACTTCAGCTACCACCCCGACAAGCTCTCGATGGAGCGCGTCGAGAACGCCGCCTTCGGGCCGACCGACCGCATCGGCCAGCTGACCATGCGCAACCTCGACATCGCCGACAGCCGCGCCAAGCTCGAGCTCTACGCGAGCCAGCCGGTCGACCAGGGGCAGCTGCTCGTCGAGAACGGCACCCTGTTCGGCGAGCTCCCCACCGGTGGCTACGACCGGATCACCGACAACCCCGCCGCCGAGGACGCGCAGGACCAGGCGCTGGACCACGCGGCGATGGAGTCGGGCACCGACTGACCCGACGGCCCGATGGGCCCCCGCTTGTCCGGCGTGCACAAATACACTGACCGGATGAGCGCCGTTCCCACCCGGCCGTCCCAGGAGACCCGCACCCGGGTCGCGCGGGCGGCGGGCGACCTCGGGGCGGCCGCGGTGCGGCAGATGGAGTCCGACCACGCCTGGTTCCGGTCGCTGTCGGCCGAGGACCGCTCGTGGGTCGGGCTGGTGGCGCAGGCCGGCATCTCGAGCTTCCTCGAGTGGTTCGGCGGCGAGCAGAGCCGGGCGGCGGTGCTGGCCGACGTCTTCGGCACCGCGCCGCGCGAGCTCACCCGCTCCATCAGCCTCGCGCAGACCCTCGACCTCATCCGCACCGTCATCGCCGTGGTCGAGCGCGACATCTCGGGGCTGGCCGCACCGGGCGAGGAGGACCTGGCCCGCGAGGCCGTCCTGCGGTACAGCCGCGAGGTCGCGTTCGCCGCCGCCGAGGTCTACGCCGAGGCGGCCGAGGCCCGCGGCGCGTGGGACGCCCGCCTGGAGTCCCTCGTGGTCGATGCCGTCATCCGCGGCGAGGCCGACGACTCGATGCAGTCCCGGGCCGCCGCGCTCGGCTGGGGCGCCGTCTCGTCGGTGGCCGTCGTCGTGGGCTCCACCCCGCCCGGCGCCACCGGCAGCGTGCTCGGCGAGCTGCACCGCACCGCCCGGCGCGTGGGCTCCGAGCTGCTGGTGGCCGTGCACGGGCCGCGGGTGGTCTGCATCGCGGGCAGCGTGGCCGACCCCATGGCCCTGGCCACCGCGCTCGACCCGCACCTGGGCTCCGGCCCGCTGGTCGTCGGGCCCACCGTCCCGCACCTGTTCGCCGCCGGCCGGAGCGCCCGAGCCGCCATCTCGGGCCACACCGCGGCACCCGCGTGGCCCGACGCCCCGCGCCCGGTGGCGGCCGACGACCTGCTGGCCGAGCGGGCGCTGCTCGGCGACCTGCCGGCCCGCAACGCCTTGAGGGCCCGCATCATCGCCCCGCTGGCCGACGCCGGCGGCGGCGCGCTGCTCGACACCGCGGCGGCCTGGCTCGACCGCGGGCTGGGCGTCGAGGGCACCGCCCGGCACCTCATCGTGCATCCGAACACGGTGCGCTACCGGCTGGCGGGCATCGAGAAGGCCACCGGCTACGACCTGGCCGACGCCCACGACGCCCAGACGGTCCGGATCGCCCTGGCCATGCACCGCCTCGGACCGGGCGCGAGGGTCGTCCCGGCGCGTTGACCCCACGACGCTCTTTGTGGGAATCCCACAGAACCGGCCGGTGAGGTTCGTCCCCCTTCGTCACGGTTCGGTCACGGCCGGCACGCCACGCTGGAGGGGTGATCGTCATCGTCTGTCCCGGCCAGGGGTCCCAGACCCCCGGCTTCCTCAGCCCGTGGCTCGAGCTGCCCGGCGCCCGTGAGCACCTGGGCGCCCTCGCCGATGCCGCGCAGGTCGACCTCGTCGCCCACGGCACCACCTCCGACGAGGAGACCATCAAGGACACCGCCGTCGCCCAGCCCCTGCTGGTCGGTGCCGGGCTGCTCACGCTGGCGGCCCTCGGCGGCCCGGCCGCGGCCGGCGCCCTCTCCGGCCACTCGGTCGGCGAGATCACCGCCGCCGCGGGCGCGGGCGTCCTGGCCGAGGACGACGCCATGCGCCTGGTCGCCCTGCGCGGTCGTGGGATGGCCGAGGCCAGCGCCGTCACCCCCACCGGCATGAGTGCGGTCCTGGGCGGGGACCCCGACGAGGTGCTGGCCGCCGTCTCGGCGCACGGCCTCACCCCCGCCAACGTCAACGGCGCCGGCCAGGTCGTGGCCGCCGGCGCGCTCGACGCCCTCGCGGCACTGGCGGCCGACCCGCCCGGCCGGGCGCGCGTCATCCCGCTCAAGGTGGCCGGCGCCTTCCACACCTCCTACATGAAGCCCGCGGTCGACGCCCTGGCCGCGGCGGCCGCCGGCCTCTCCCCCGCCGACGCCACCGTGCCGCTGGTGAGCAACCGCGACGGCGAGGTCGTCACCGACGGCCGCGAGGTCCTCGACCGGCTCGTCGCCCAGGTCTCGAACCCCGTCCGCTGGGACCTCTGCATGGAGCGGTTCGCGACCCTCGGGGTCACCGCCCTCATCGAGCTCGCCCCCGCCGGCACCCTCGTGGGTCTGGCCAAGCGGGCCCTCAAGGGCGTCGAGCTGCTCGCCCTGAAGTCCCCCGACGACCTCGAGGCCGCCCGCACCCTCGTCCAGGAGCACTCCGCATGACCGTCACCTCCAAGGGCTTCGCCGACCGGCTGACCGCACGCCCGGTCACGCACTCGCGGATCACCGGCATCGGCGGCTACCGGCCGCGCCGGGTCGTCCCCAACAGCGAGCTGGTCGAGCGCATCGACTCCTCCGACGAGTGGATCCGCGAGCGCAGCGGCATCCTCGAGCGCCGCTTCGCGGGCGAGGGCGAGTCGGTCATCGACATGTCCGCCTTCGCCTCCACCCCCGCGCTCGAGATGGCCGGTGTCGCGCCCGAGGACATCGACGTCGTCCTGCTCGCCACCGTGAGCTGGCCCTACCAGACCCCGGCCGCCGCCCCGATGCTCGCGGAGCGGCTCGGCACCAAGGGGGCGGCCTTCGACATCTCGGCCGCCTGTGCCGGGTACTGCCACGGGATCGCGGTCGCCTCCGACCTCGTGCGCACCGGCACCGCCCGGCACGTGCTGGTCGTGGGGGTCGAGCGGCTCTCCGACTTCACCTCCCTGGACGACCGAGGCACGGCCTTCATCTTCGCCGACGGCGCCGGCGCCGCCGTGGTCAGCCAGAGCGACACCGTCGGCATCGCGCCCACCGTGTGGGGCTCCGACGGCGCCAACTGGGAAGCCATCTCGCAGACCGAGTCCTGGATCGACGTCCACCAGAAGGGCCTTGACTGGCCGCACATCGGGATGGCCGGGCAGACCGTGTTCCGCTGGGCGGTGTGGGGCATGGCGCCGGTGGCCCAGCAGGCGCTCGACGTGGCGGGCATCACCGCCGACCAGCTCGACGCCTTCATCCCGCACCAGGCCAACGTGCGCATCATCGACGCCATGGCCAAGAAGCTGAACATGCCGGCCGACATCCCCATCGCCCGCGACATCGCCTACACCGGCAACACCTCCGCGGCCTCGATACCGCTGGCGATGGAGCGGATGGTGCGACAGGGTGAGATCCCCAGCGGGGGCCTCGCCCTCCAGATCGGCTTCGGCGCGGGCCTGTCCTTCGCCGCCCAGGTCGTCGTCATCCCCTAGCACGGCCGCACCCCACTCCCGTGGGCCCACGGGTCACCCGGGCCGTACAGCACCGCACCCCCCACCGAAGGAGAGAGCAATGGCAGACCAGCAGGAGATCCTCAGCGGCCTCGCCGAGATCGTCAACGAGGAGACCGGGCTCGACCCGGCCGAGGTCCAGATGGACAAGTCCTTCACCGACGACCTCGACATCGACTCCCTCTCGATGATGACGATCGTGGTCAACGCCGAGGAGAAGTTCGGCGTCCGCATCCCCGACGACGAGGTCAAGAACCTCACCACCGTCGGCGACGCCGTCACCTTCATCCAGAACAACCAGGGCTGACGCCCGGCCGTCGCCCCCGGTAGCGTTCCTCACGGGCGCCCGGGGGCGGCCCCGGCGGGCGACCCCCGCCGACACCATCTGAGGAGCAGCTGACCCATGAGCGAGCGTCGCGTCGTCGTCACCGGACTCGGTGCCACCACCCCCCTCGGCGGCACCATCGCCGAGACCTGGGAGGGCATCCTCGCCGGCCGGTCCGGCGCCAAGCCCCTGGACCAGGAGATGCTCGACCGCTACGAGCTGCCCGTCCACTTCGCCTGCACCCTCGCGCAGGACCCTTCCGAGGTCCTCACCAAGGTGCAGATCCGGCGGATGGACCCCAGCGCCCAGTACGCGGTCATCGCCGCCGAGGCCGCGATGGCCGACGCCGGCTCCCCCGAGGTCGAGCCCGAGCGGCTCGGCGTGGCCATCGGCACCGGCATCGGCGGGGTCTGGACCCTGCTCGACCAGTGGGACAACCTGCGCGAGAAGGGCGTGCGGCGGGTCTTCCCGCTGGCGGTCCCGATGCTCATGCCCAACACCTCGGCCGGCAACGTGTCGATGGTCCTCGGCGCCCGTGCCGGCGCCCACACCACCGTCTCGGCCTGCGCCTCCGGCGCCGAGTCGATGGGCACCGGCTACGACATGATCCGCGGCGGCCGCGCCGACATCGTGGTGGCGGGCGGCACCGAGTGCGCCACCCACCCCATCTGCTTCGCCGGCTTCTCCCAGATGCAGGCGCTCTCGACCCGCAACGACGACCCGGCCGCCGCCTCGCGTCCCTACGACACCGGCCGCGACGGTTTCGTCCTGGGCGAGGGCGCCGCCGTGATGGTGCTCGAGGAGTACGAGCACGCCAAGGCCCGCGGCGCCCGCATCTACGCCGAGTTCGCCTCGATCGGGATGTCCGCCGACGCCTACCACATCACCGCGCCGGAGCCCGAGGGCGCCGGGGCCAGCCGCGCCATGCGCGAAGCCGTCGAGCGGGCCGACCTGACCGCGGCCGACATCGTGCACATCAACGCCCACGCCACCTCGACGCCGGTGGGAGACGTGGCCGAGGCCAACGCCATCCGCCGCGCCTTCGGCGACGCGGTCGACCGGATGCCGGTGAGCGCCACGAAGTCGATGACCGGGCACCTGCTCGGGGCGGCCGGGGCGCTCGAGGGGCTGTTCACCGTCCTGTCCGTCCACCACCGCACGGCGCCGGCGGCCATCAACATCGACGACCTCGACCCCGCCGTCGACCTCGACGTCATCCGCGGCGAGCACCGCACCCTGCCCGCGGGCGACATCGCGGCCCTGAACAACTCGTTCGGGTTCGGCGGTCACAACGTGGCGCTGGTCGTCAAGAGCGTCTGACCGGCCCGTCCCCGCCGCTACGGTGGCTCCCGTGGAGGACGCGACGGGGGCGGGACCCCGGGTGGAGACGAGCTACACGGCGTCCCCCGAGGTGGCGGCCCGGCGGGCCGATGCCCTGAGCCGCTGGCTGCTCCGGCGCCGCTCGCGCGGCGGGCCGCTGCTGCGCCGCGTCGTCACCCTGGCGGTCGCGGTCGCCCTCATCGGGGCGGGCAGCGTGCTGGTCAGCGGGCGGTGGGCCGTGGGGGCGCAGGTGGCGCTGGGCGCTGCCGTGGCCGTCCTCCTGCTGCAACCGGTCGGTCGACGACTCGCCCGCCGCCGCGTGCGGGCCCTCTTCGTCCGGGCCGCCGAGGCGGGGGCGGTCGTCCGCGGCCGCTTCGCGCCGGACCGCCTCGAGGTCGAGACCCCCGCCGCCACCCACCGGGTCGAGCTCGCCCGGGTCGTCGGCGGGGCATGGGTGGGGCGCGACCTCGTGCTGGAGCTGCCGGGGCCGGTGTGGCACGTCCTGCCGGGCGAGCTGCTGAGCGACGAGGCCCGGGCGCTCGTCGAGGCCGCGCTGGGCGACCGCCTGGGCACCCTGCCGTGAGCGAGCCGGAGCCGACGGCGTCGGCGTCGTACTTCTCCTCCCCCGAGGTGCTGGCCCGCGAGGCCCGCGCCCTGGCCGACCTCGAGCTGGCGGACCCGGCCCGGCAGCGGCGCTTCGTGCTCCGTCACGCGGGCACCGCGGTGCTGGTCGTCGTGGTCCTGTGGGTACTCGTGGCCACCGGGCACGCGTCGGTGGCCGGTGGCCTTCGGGGGACGGCCCTGATGCTGGGAGCGCTGGCCGTCCTCACCCTGATGGACCTGGTGCTCACCCGGCGCCGCATCCGCCGCCTGCAGCTGGCCCGGTGCACCGCCGGCTGCCCGCCCGGGACCCTGGTGCGCGGCCTGTACACCCCGGAGGCGATGACCGTCGTGCTGCCCGAGCACCGCATCGTCATCCCCTGGCCACCGTCGAGAGCGCGACGTGGCAGGACCGGCTGCTGCTGGTGCGCCAGCACAGCGGGACCCTCTGGGTCGTCCCCGACGAGATGCTCGGCGTCGCGGGCCTGACGGTGCTGCGCAGCGCGCTGGGCGACCGGCTGCGCGGACCCGGCTGACCGATCCCCCCTGTGGGTCGGCCAGCCGGCCCGGGCTCAGCCGACCTGGTGCAGCCAGCGCACCGGGGCGCCGTCACCGGCGTAGCGGAAGGGCTCGAGCTCGTCGTCCCACTCGAGCCCGAGGAGCTCCTCGATCATCTCGCGCATCGCCTCGGGGCTGCCCTGGCTGAGGACGACGACCTCGCGCAGGCGGTCCTCGTTGACCACGGCGTCGCCGTTGGCGGAGGTCCAGGTGTGGTGGATGCCGAGCCGGGGGGTGTGCGACCAGCGCGAGCCGTCGCAGCCGGGGCTGGGCTCCTCGGTGACCTCGTAGCGCAGGTGCTCCCAGCCGCGCAGGGCCGAGGCCAGGCGCGCGCCGGTGCCGGACTCGGCGGCCCAGCTGAGCTCGGTGCGGACCAGCCCCGGGGCGGCGGGCTGCTCGGTCCACTGCACGGTGACACCGGCGCCGAGGACTCCCTCGAGCGCCCAGATGATGTGCGGGCAGAGCGCCTTGGGCGTGGAGTGGACGTAGACCACCCCACGCGTTGCGGTGCGCGGCATCGCGACAGACATCCTGGCCTCCTTCACGTGCGGTGGACGTCTTCCCCAACGCCAGTGCTCGTGGACGGCCGGTCGTGCTGCCGGTGTTCGTGTGCGGGCACGCTCGCGTGCCGTTGTGAGTCACATCATGCACCACCGGGCTCACGGGCACCAGCCATCACACCGATCCGGGCCGATGGCGCCGCGCCCGCGGCGATAGGCTCGCCGGGCCGCGGCCCGTCCGCGGCCGCGGGGCGTTAGCTCAGTCGGTCAGAGCAGCGGACTCATAATCCGTCGGTCGTCGGTTCAAGCCCGACACGCCCCACTCGGCCCCCGGCAGCGGTGGAACACCAGGTGGACGTGCCGGCGGCACGCAGAAGTTCTGGTGGCACGCAGCGATTGCTGCGCGCCGGCCGAACTGCTGCGTCACCGAACGGTCGCGGCGTCGTCTCCGCCGCATCCGCGTCCGCCGGCGCGGGAAGGACCGCCGATCCTGTAGAACGGCGGGATGACAACGCGCCGTCGCCCCCGGTGGTCCGAGCTGCAGGAGGTGCTTCGCCCCGCGCGGGTCCCGCTGGACACCACGGACCGGCGGCTGGCCCGGGCGGCCTCCATCGCCGACCTGCGCCGGCTGGCCCGGCGGCGCGCCCCGCGCGCGGTCTTCGACTACACCGACGGCGCGGCCGGCGAGGAGCTCAGCCTGTCGCGCTCGCGGGAGGCCTACTCCCGGGTCGAGTTCTCACCCCGGGTCCTTCAGGACGTCTCGGGCGTGGACACCTCGACGACGATCCTCGGCAAGCCCTCCGCGGCGCCGTGGGCCTTCGCCCCCACCGGGTTCACCCGGATGATGCACACCGAGGGCGAGTCCGCGGTCGGTCGCGTGGCTGCGCGCACGGGCATCCCCTACGCGTTGTCGACCATGGGCACGACCTCGATCGAGCAGCTCGCCGCCGCCGCCCCCGACGCGCGTCGGTGGTTCCAGCTCTACCTCTGGCGTGACCGCGAGGCCAGCCGCGACCTCGTCGCGCGGGCGCAGGCGGCCGGCTACGAGGCGCTCGTGCTCACCGTCGACACCCCCGTGGCCGGCCCGCGTCTGCGCGACGTCCGCAACGGCCTGACGATCCCGCCGACGCTCTCCCTGCGAACCTTCGCGGAGGGGTCGTCGCACCCGAGGTGGTGGTGGGACCTGCTCACCACCGAGCCGCTCGAGTTCGCGTCGCTGAACCGCTTCGACGGGACCGTCGCCGAGCTGGTGGGCACGATGTTCGACCCGGCGGCCTCGATGGCCGACCTGGGCTGGCTGCGGGAGGTGTGGGACGGACCGTTGGTCGTCAAGGGCATCCAGACCGTCGCGGACGCGCAGGCGGTGGTCGACGCCGGTGCCGACGCGGTGGTCGTGTCCAACCACGGCGGCCGCCAGCTGGACCGGGCCCCTGTCCCCCTGGAGGTCCTGCCGTCGGTCGTGGACGCCGTCGGCGACAGAGCGGAGGTCTACGTCGACGGCGGCATCCTCTCCGGGAGCGACATCGTCGCCGCCGTCGCTCTCGGGGCCAGGGCCGCGCTCGTCGGCCGCGCCTACCTCTACGGCTTGATGGCCGGTGGCGAACGCGGGGTCCAGCGCGCCGCGCAGATCCTGCAGCAGGAGGTCACCTCCACCCTTGCCCTGCTCGGCGTCTCACGGGTGTCCGACCTGGGCCGTGACCATGTCCGTCTGCGCTCGGACTGAGGTAGTTTCCGACGATGGAGATGGTCGAGTTCACCCCCACCCGCGAGCAGTACGTCCACACCTTCGGTGGCGTCGCTCCGCAGATGCGGATCAAGCCCGGCACGGCGCTGCGGCTGTGGTCCGACGACGCGTTCGGTGGGGCGCTGCGCAGTGTCGAGGACCTGTCCA
The DNA here is from genome assembly GCF_001428065.1 of Nostocoides sp. Soil756. Classification (GTDB taxonomy): domain Bacteria; phylum Actinomycetota; class Actinomycetes; order Actinomycetales; family Dermatophilaceae; genus Phycicoccus. The sequence goes on along the minus strand of NZ_LMSE01000002.1, from coordinate 816,323 downwards.
GCGCGAAGGTCGACCTGCGGTTCGTGAACCCGCAGACCGGCCCGTTCTACGTCGAGGGCGCCGAGCCCGGCGACACCCTCGTGCTCCACCTCGTCGACCTCCTCCCCGCGCGCGACTGGGCCGCGTCGGCAGCGATCCCGTTCTTCGGGGGGATGACCGGCACGGACCGCACCGTGAACCTCCAGCCGGCCCTGCCCGACACGACCTGGATCTACGAGCTCGACCGTGACCGCAACACCGTCGCCTTCGCGGCCCGGCACAGCGACCACCGCGTCGAGCTCCCGGTCGAACCGATGCTCGGCACCGTGGGCGTCGCGCCGGCCGGAGGCGAGGTGCGCTCGTCGCTCGTCCCCGACCGGTTCGGCGGCAACATGGACACCCCCGAGATGCGCGCCGGCGCCACGGTGTACCTGGGGGTCAACGTCGAGGGCGCCATGTTCTCGATCGGCGACGGCCACTACCGCCAGGGCGAGGGCGAGGCGTGCGGCACCGCCGTGGAGGGGGCCATGACCACCACCCTCATCGTCGACCTCGTCAAGGGTCACGCCCCGGGCTGGCCGCGCATCGAGACCGACACCCACGTCATGGCGGTCGGGTCGAGCCGGCCGATGGAGGACTCCTGGCGCATCGGCAACGCCGAGCTCGTGCACTGGGTGAGCGAGCTCTGCGGCCTGCACGTGATGGACGCCTACCAGCTGTGCTCGCAGATCGCGCAGGTCCCGGTGGCCAACGTCGTCGACGCCAACTACAGCGTGGTGGTCAAGGCGGCCAAGCGGCTGCTCCCCCGCGCGGAGGCCTACGGGGGCATCCACGCGGACCTGCGCGCCCGCGCCCGTTCCCTCGGCCCCCTCTGACCGCCCGCACCCCCTTCCCCGAAAGGCCCCACCCATGGATCTGCGACTCAACGGAACCCGCGTCCTCGTCACCGGAGGCACGCGGGGCATCGGCCGCGCGGTGGTCGAGGCGTTCCTGGACGAAGGGGCCGTCGTCGGCTTCTGCGCCCGCAGCGCCGAGGAGGTGTCAGCCACCCAGGAGGCCTTGAGCGAGCGCGGCACCGTCACCGGCTCCACGGTCGACGTCGCCGATGCGGCCGCGCTGGCTGCCTGGGTGGACCGGTCGGCCGGCACCTTCGGCGGCCTCGACGTCGTGGTGGCCAACGTCAGCGCGCTGGCGATCCCGGACACGGAGGAGAACTGGGAGCTCAGCCTCAGCGTCGACGTGATGCACACCGTCCGGCTCGTCAAGGCGGCGATGCCGCACCTGGAACAGAGCCCGGCCGCCTCGATCATCGCGATCTCCAGCGTGTCAGGACGCGAGTCCGACTTCGCCTCCGGCCCCTACGGGACCGCCAAGACCGCGATCATCGGCTACATCCACGGCCTCGCGATGCAGCTGGCACCGCAGGGGATCCGGGCCAACACGGTCTCCCCCGGCAACACCTACTTCCCGGGCGGTGTCTGGGAGAGCATCGAGGGCGGCGACCCGGACCTGTTCAGGACGGCGGTCGAGCTCAACCCCACGGGCCACATGGGTACGCCGCAGGAGGTCGCGGCCCCGGTGGTGTTCCTGGCCAGTCCGGTCGCCAGCCGGATCAGCGGCGCCAACCTCGTCGTCGACGGTGCCCTGACCCGCGGGATCCAGCTGTAGGGCGACCGCCGGCAACGCCGAGGCGGGGTGCCGCCCGCGGATCAGCTGTCGAAGCCGATGCCGACCGCGTCCATCCCGCGCAGCCAGAGGTTGCGCCGGCCGGTGCGGTCCTCGGCGGCCAGGCTCGCCCGGGTCAGGCGCACTCCGACGCTCCGTAGCGGCTCGGGCGGGAACGGCAGCGGCTTGCGGCGCACCATCTCGAGGCGGGTGAGCTCGGTGTCGCGCCCGTCGACGAGGTCGAGCGCGACCCGCGCCCCGAAGCGCGTCGAGCCCACCCCGAGCCCGGTGTAGCCCACGGCGTACGCCAGCCGACCCCCGAAGGCGGTGCCGAACACCGGGGTGAAGCGCGAGGTGGTGTCGATGACGCCCGCCCACCGGTGCGTGAACCGGATGCCCTCGAGCTGCGGGAAGATCTCGAGGAAGTGCCGCGCCAGCAGCTCGTGCGACGCCGACTGCTCGAACCGCGGGTCGATGCGCCCCGGGAAGTGGTAGTTCGCGTCGTACCCGCCGAAGAGCACCCGGTCGTCGAGGGTGCGCCGGTAGTAGTGGAACTGGTTGCCCGCGTCGGTCAGCCCCTCGCGGCCCCGCCAGCCCACGGCATCCAGCTGCGCGGCCGACAGCGGTTCGGTCATCAGGACGTGGTCGTAGACCGGCAGCGTGTACCAGGCGAGCCGGCGCAAGACCCCGCGGAAGGCGCCGGTGCCGACGACGACCTTGCGGGCGCGCACGCTCCCCCACTCGGTCTCGACCCGCAGCCGCGAGGTCTCCTCCTCGAACCCGGTGACGGCGGTGTCCTCGTGGACGCGCACGCCGAGGCGCTCCGCCGCCGCCGCCAGCCCCCACACCAGTCGGGCGGGGTCGACGAGGCCGACGGTGGGGTCGTGCATGCCCCCGAGGTACCGCGGCGAGTCGACCCGGGCCCGGGCCGCCGGGCCGTCGAGCAGCTCGACCGGCACCCCGTGCGCCCGGTGCAGGTCGTACGCCTCGCGCACGGTCGCGACCTGCCGCTGGTCGAGGGCCAGGGTCAGCTCCCCGGGGACGTGCAGGTCGGCGTCGATACCGTGGCGCTCGACCGCCTCCTGGAGCCCGGCGAAGTTCTCGGCCCCCAGCCGTTCCAGGGTGGCGATCTCGCGCGGCCAGCAGCCGACGCCCTGGGCGAGCCCGTGCGTCAGCGACGGCGAGACGAACCCGCCGTTGCGCCCGGATGCCGCCACGCCCAGCCGGCCGCGCTCGAGCACCACGACGTCGCGCGACGGGTCCTCCTCCTTGGCCTGCAGGGCTGCCCAGAGTCCGGTGAAGCCGCCGCCGACGACCACGAGGTCGGCGCGGTGGCCGAAGCCGGTGAGCGCGGGGCGCGCTGCGGGGCGCAGGGCGGGGCGGTCGGTCCAGAACACGTCGGGTACGGCGTCGGCGAGCGAGGCGCGGACGGCGGCGGGCGCGACGGACATGCCCAGCATCATGCCGTGCCCCGTCGCGAGCCCCAACAGGTGGGCGCTCCCTCCGTCTCGGGTTGGTCACGAATCACGGATTCCGGCCATCAGCGTTCCCTCAGAGTCCCGCCATCGCTAGGTTCGACGTCATGAGCAAGCCCCTCGTCGTCATGAAGGACGTCAACAAGCACTTCGGCGACCTCCACGTGCTGCAGGACATCAACCTCGAGGTCGCCACCGGCGAGGTCGTCATCCTCATCGGCCCCTCGGGCTCGGGCAAGTCCACCCTGTGCCGCACCATCAACCGCCTCGAGACCTTCGAGTCCGGCTCGATCACCATCGACGGCGAGGAGCTGCCGAAGGAGGGCAAGGAGCTGGCCGCCCTGCGCGCCGACGTGGGGATGGTCTTCCAGTCCTTCAACCTCTTCGCGCACAAGACCATCCTCGAGAACGTCACGCTGGGGCCGATCAAGGTCCGCGGGCTCAAGAAGGCCGACGCCGAGAAGCGAGCCCGCGAGCTGCTCGAGCGCGTCGGCATCGCGCACCAGGCCGACAAGTACCCGGCCCAGCTCTCCGGCGGCCAGCAGCAGCGCGTGGCCATCGCCCGCTCACTGGCCATGGACCCCAAGGTCATGCTCTTCGACGAGCCGACCTCGGCGCTGGACCCCGAGATGATCAACGAGGTGCTCGACGTCATGGTCGAGCTGGCCCGCAGCGGCATGACGATGGTGGTCGTCACCCACGAGATGGGCTTCGCGCGCAAGGTCGCGCACCGCGTGGTGTTCCTCTCCGACGGCCAGATCGTCGAGCAGGGCACCCCCGAGGAGTTCTTCACCAACCCCCAGAGCGATCGGGCCAAGGACTTCCTCGGCAAGATCCTGACCCACTGAAAACCCCCAGGGTCGGCCGACAGTGGCCACCCGACAGCGACCTCGCGTCGATGACACCAGGAGGAATCACCGAATGAGAAGCACCCGGATCGGACTCATCGCGGCGGCCGCGGCCCTCGCCCTCGGGGCGACTGCCTGCGGCTCCGACAGCTCGGACGGCGGCGCCTCCGGCGGCTCCGGCGGCGGGGACAGCATCAAGATCGGCATCAAGTTCGACCAGCCCGGTCTCGGCCTGAAGAAGGGCGAGGAGTACACGGGGATGGACGTCGACGTCGCCAAGTACGTCGCCAAGGAGCTCGGCTACGACGCCGACAAGATCGAGTGGGTGCAGGCGCCGAGCGCCCAGCGCGAGAACCTCATCTCCACCGGCCAGGTGAAGCTGATCTTCGCGACCTACTCCATCACCGACAAGCGCAAGGAGAAGGTCTCCTTCGCCGGGCCGTACTTCATCGCCGGCCAGGACCTGCTGGTGCGCGCCGACGACACCTCGATCACCGGCCCGGACACCCTCGACGGCAAGAAGCTCTGCTCGGTCACCGGCTCGACGTCGGCGCAGAAGGTCAAGGAGAAGGTGCCCGGGGTCAACCTCCAGGAGTTCGGTACCTACAGCGAGTGCGTGGCCGCCCTGGTCTCCAAGGGCGTCGACGCGCTGACCACCGACGACACCATCCTGGCCGGCTACGCCGCGCAGGACCAGTACAAGGGCAAGCTCAAGGTCGTCGGGAAGCCGTTCTCGGAGGAGCGCTACGGCGTCGGCCTGAAGAAGGGCGACACCGCCCTGTGCCAGAAGGTCACCGACGCCATCAAGAAGATGATCAGCGACGGTTCCTGGCAGAAGGCCGTCGACGACAACCTGGGCCCGGCGGGCTACAAGCCGCCGGCCGGCAACCCGCCGACCCCCGACGCCTGCGCCTGACCGTCCCGACCAGTGCGTCCGTGACACCGCCCGCCGCTCCGGCGGGCGGTGTCACGCCGCCGGACCCTCCATCCCCGGCCGAAAGGTGAGCTGATGGGTGACATCCTCAGCAACTACGACGTCCTCGGCGCCTTCTGGGTGACCATCCAGTTGTCCGTGCTGTCGGCCGTCGGTGCCCTCGTGGTCGGCACGGTGGTGGCGGTGCTGCGGGTCTCGCCCGTGGGCGTCCTGCGGGGCCTGGGCTCCCTGTACGTGAACCTCATCCGCAACACCCCGCTGACGCTGCTGATGGTCTCGAGCATCCTCGGGCTCAGCTACATCCTGGGCCTGCAGTTCTCGCAGGAGGCCACCCGCAACGCGTACTGGTGGGCCGTCGTGATGCTGACGATCTACCACGCCGCCTTCGTGTGCGAGGCCATCCGCAGCGGCGTCAACACCATCCCCGCCGGGCAGGCCGAAGCCGCCCGCTCGATCGGGCTGACCTTCGCGCAGTCGATGCGCGAGGTGCTGCTGCCGCAGGCCTTCCGAGGCGCCGTGGCGCCCCTGGGCTCCACGCTCATCGCCCTGATCAAGAACACCACCGTCGCGGCGGTCATCCTGGGGACCGCCGAGTCGGCCGGGCTGCTCGCCAAGATCACCGAGAACGAGGGCGCGAGCCTTCCGACGTTCTTCATCTTCGCGGTCGGCTTCGTCATCCTGACCCTCCCGCTCGGCATCGGCATCACCCATCTCTCGCGCCGGCTGGCGGTGCAGCGATGAGCGCCGAGAGCGTCCTGTTCGACGCGCCGGGCCCGAAGGCCCGGCTCCGCCACCGCATCCTGACCGGGGTGGGGGTGCTGCTGGTCCTGGTGCTGGCCTGGGTGGTCTACGGGAAGCTCAAGAGCGCCAACCAGCTGCAGGCCTACCTGTGGCAGCCGTTCGTCACCGACCCCTCCCTCTGGCTCGACTACCTGCTGCCCGGCCTGTGGGAGACGGCCAAGGCGGCGGCCGCCTCGGTGGTGCTGGCCGGCGTCTACGGCATCGTGTTCGGGATGGGACGCCTCTCGAGCGTCCGCGCGGTGCGGTGGGTCAGCGGTGTGGTCGTCGAGTTCTTCCGCTCGGTCCCCGTGCTGCTGATGATGGTCTTCTTCTTCTTCGGATGGTTCGCCCGGGCCCCCTGGCTGCCCAACCAGTACGCCCCGATGGCCGCCGTCGTGCTGGCCCTGACCCTCTACAACGGCTCGGTCATCGCCGAGCTGGTCCGCTCGGGCGTGCACTCCCTCCCGCGCGGCCAGGCCGAGGCCGGGCTCTCGATCGGGCTCACCCCGAACCAGACGCTCTTCAGCATCCAGCTGCCGCAGGCGCTGCGGGCGATGCTGCCCGCCCTCATCGGGCAGCTGGTCGTGGTCCTGAAGGACACCGCGCTAGGCACGGTCGTGCTCTACCCCGAGCTCCTGACGGCCTCCAAGACCGTCGGTTCGGCGTACGCCAACACCGTGCCGGCCTACGTGGTCGCGGCTGTCATCTACATCGTCATCAACTACACCTTGACCAAGGTGGCCGGCTACGTCGACGGACGGATGCAGCGCCGACGCCACTCCGCGGGCGGCCCGCTGCCCGCGGGGAGCGTCACGGCGGCCGGCCAGGGCTGAGCGCGCTCCGCCCGCAGCACCGCACGCAGAAGGGCCCGCACCGTACGGTGCGGGCCCTTCTCGGTGCTCCCCCGGTTGGACTCGAACCAACAACCCTCCGGTTAACAGCCGAATGCTCTGCCAGTTGAGCTACAGGGGAAGGGCCACCACGGGATCGCCGCGGCAGCGACGCAACGATAGCAACCCGGCGGGGCGGGACGAAATCGGCCCCGGCGCGCCGGCGCTCAGGCCAGGCCGACCTGCTCGCGGACCCGCGCCAGCCCGGCCCGGACCCGTTCGGCGACCCCGGGATCGGTGGCGCGCACGCCCTTGCCGAGCACGGCCTGGGACAGCAGCGCGTCGGTGGCGAGGTCGCGACGGACCACCACCTTGGCGGCGTGCCGGCCGCCGAGGTCGATGGTCTCGGCCAGCACCACCGAGGCCTGCACCCGCTCGCGGAAGGTCTCGGGCAGCATCCCGGGCTCGGTGAGGACCAGGCGCAGTGCCGGCTCGGCGTCGACCCACTCGACGCGCAGCTCACCGGTCTCGCTCATGCTGCCGGCGTCGACGAGGTGCCACGCGCGGGCCACCACGACCTCGGGCCTGCCGTCGTCGGGCGTGCGCACCACGTAGAGCCGGTGCCGGCCCGCGACCACGGTGGTGCCCCCGGAGGCGCGGGCCCACGCCAGCAGCCGCTCGCCCTTCGTGGGGGCGATGGCGGCGGCGACGTCGGCAGGGACCTCGGGGCGGCGCAGGCCCGTCCAGCGCAGCCTCACGACCCCACCCCCTCTCGCAGGCGGACGCGTTCGAGCTCGAGGGCGTGCAAGGCGGTGGTCCTCTCGCGCAGGGACGACTGGTCGGACGCCGGGTCGTTCTGGATGCGGCGCAGCGCGGCCATCGCATCGGCGATGCGTCGCCCGAGGTGGGCGTCGCGGACCCCGACGACGAGGCTGTCGAGGTAGCGCCGCGGCGGCAGCCCGGTGGCGCTGTCGAAGCGCACCGGGAGCGAAGCCACCGACAGCTCGGACACCAGCGACCGCACCGTGACGGGGGCGGCCTCGCCGACGGCCGCGACCCACGCCGCGGCCGAGCCCACCCGGTGGCCGCGGGCCGCGGCGATGCGCACGCCGTCGAGCACGGCCCGGTGGGCGGGCGCGGTGAGGACCTCGGGCTCGAGCGCCTCGACGACGGCATCCGGGAACTCGCCGGGGTACTGCAGCAGCGCCTGGAGCAGCTGGCGCTCGGCCGCCACGACGGGGTCGCGCAGGTCGGGCGGCGGCAGGCCGGGGCCTCCCTCGCCGGGCCCGGGCTCGGGGACCTCGTCGGTGCCCACGCCGCGGCGGTCGGCGGTCGGGTCGGGCGGCGCCAGCCGGCCGGCCTTCTTGACCTCGGTGGCCATCTGCTCGACCTCGACCCCGAGCCAGCCCGACACGGTCCGGATGTACTCGGGGCGCAGGCTGGTGTCGCGGATGGAGCCGACGATGGGCGCGACCGACTTCATCGCCTGCACCCGCCCCTCGGCGGTGTCGAGGTCGAAGCGCGCGATGGTGGTGCGCACCGCGAACTCGAACATCGGCACCGCGCTGTCGACCAGGGCCGCGACCGCAGCGTCCCCCTTGGCCAGCCGCAGGTCGCACGGGTCCATCCCGTCGGGGGCGACGGCCACGAACGACTGGGCGGCCCAGCGCTGGTCCTCGCCGAAGGCCGTCATCGCGGCCTTCTGCCCCGCGGCGTCGCCGTCGAAGGTGAAGACGACGCGGGCCGGGGCGTGGTCGGCCTCGTCGCGCATGATGCGGCGCAGCAGCTTGATGTGGTCGACGCCGAAGGCGGTACCGCAGGTGGCGACCGCGCCCTCGACGCCCGAGAGGTGGGCGGCCATGACGTCGGTGTAGCCCTCGACGACCACGGCCCGGCGGTCGGCCGCGATGGCCTTCTTGGCGAGGTCGAGGCCGTAGAGCACCGAGCTCTTCTTGTAGATGGGCGTCTCGGAGGTGTTGAGGTACTTCGCCGCGATCCGGTCGCCGTCGAAGAGCCGCCGCGCCCCGAAGCCCACGGTGTCGCCGGTGGTGTCGCGGATGGGCCACATCAACCGCCCCCGGAACCGGTCGTAGAGCCCCCGGCTCCCCCGCCCGCTGAGGCCGGCGGTGGTGAGCTCGTCCTCGGTGAAGCCCCGCTCGCGCAGGTGCCGGGTCAGGGCGTCGCCGTCGGCCGGGGCGAAGCCCACCCCGAAGCGCTCGACCGCGGCCGAGCCGAAGCCGCGCTCGCGCAGGAAGTCGCGCCCGACCCGGGCGTCCCCGCGGGTCCGGTCGAGCAGCGCGGCGGTGTAGAACTCCTCGGCCACCCGGTGGGCCTCCACCAGCCGCGAGCGCTTGCCGAGCGAGGTGCCGCCCTCACGAGGGCCGCCGCCCTCCTCGTAGCGCAGCTCCATCCCGAGCTTGGCCGCCAGGCGCTCGACCGACTCGGTGAAGCTGAGGTGCTCGACCTTCTGCACGAAGTCGAGGACGTCTCCGCCCTCGCCGCAGCCGAAGCAGTGGAACGTGCCGAGGGTCGGGCGCACCGTGAAGCTCGGGGTCTTCTCGTCGTGGAACGGGCAGAGCCCCTTGAGGGACCCTACGCCCGCCGGGCGCAGCGTCACGTGGTCGCGGACGACGGCCTCGATGGACGAGCGCTCCTTGACCGACGTGATGTCGTCGGCCCTGATCCGACCCGGCACTCGACCTCCCAGTGGTGTGTCCGTGAGTCTAGGTCGTGCGCCCGTCAGCCCGCCGGGCGGCGGCACCAGCGACGGTGCAGCTCGAGGGCGCGGACGTCGGTGAGCGAGGCCACCTGGTCGACGACCACGCGCAGGGCGGCCCCGTCGTCGCCGGCGGCGTCGAGGTCGGCGCGCAGGTCGGGGTCGAGGCGCGCGGGGTCGGCCTGGAAGGCGGCCACGAGCTCGGCGACCACCTGGCGCTGGGTCTCGTAGAGGGCGACCCGCTCGGCGGCGTGCATCACGTAGTGGGCCGACACCGCCTTGAGCACTGCGCACTCGGCGCGGGCACGGGTGGGGACGACGAGCGCGGCCTCGTGGCGGACCAGGGCGGCGTCCCCGTTGGCCTCACGGGTGGCGGACTCGACCGTGACCGCGAACCGGCCGATGAGCCGCGAGGTCATGTCCTTCAGCGCGGCCAGGGCGCGCCGGCTGCCGTCGTGGGTGGTGGGCACGACGCCCGAGGCGAGGATGCGCTCGAGGGCGCCGCGCAGCTCGTCGTCGCCGAGGTCGGGCTCGTACACGCGGGTGGCGACGGCCAGCACGGCGTCGACGTCGGCCGGGTCACGCAGGGCCCGGGGGTCGAGCCACCCCGACGCGATGGCGTCCTCGACGTCGTGCACCGAGTAGGCGACATCGTCGGACCAGTCCATGACCTCGGCCTCGAACGCGCGCCGGCCGGCCGGGGCGCCCTCGCGGAACCAGCCGAAGACGTCGAGGTCGTCGTCGTAGACGCCGAACTTCGTCGTGGGGTGCGGCGCCTCGCCCCGGCGCCAGGGGTACTTGGTGGCGGCATCCAGGCTGGCCCGGGTGAGGTTGAGGCCCGCGGGGCGGCCGTCGGGGTGGATGCGCTTGGGCTCGAGGCGGGTCAGGATGCGCAGCGTCTGGGCGTTGCCCTCGAAGCCGCCGATGCCCGCCGCCACGGTGTCGAGGGCCGACTCGCCGTTGTGCCCGAACGGGGGGTGGCCGAGGTCGTGGGCCAGGCACGCGGTGTCGACGACGTCGGCGCTGCAGCCGAGGGCCTGCCCCAGCTCGCGGCCGATCTGGGCGACCTCGAGGGAGTGGGTGAGCCGGTTGCGGACGAAGTCGTCGGAGGACGGTGCGACGACCTGGGTCTTGGCGCTGAGCCGGCGCAGCGAGGCCGAGTGCAACAGCCGGGCACGGTCGCGGGCGAAGTCGTCGCGGTCGGAGCGCTTCTGGGCGGGGTCCTCGGCCACCCAGCGGTCGCGGTCGCGCGCGGAGTAGGTCACGGGCTCACCCTAGGCGGGCGGCCTCCGCGGCGGCGGCGGCCCGGGCCACCCAGGTGGGCGGGGTGCCGTAGCGCTGGAACTTCACCATCCGGCCCGCAGCGGAGTCGTCGACGAGCTGGGCCATGCGGCGGTCGCGGGTGGCCTCCTGGTGGGCGCTGAGCACCCAGCCGACGACGATTTTGCGGTACCCGGGGGTCGCCTCCTGCCAGAACGCGGTGGCGGCGGGGTCGGCGGCCAGCAGGGCGGCATAGGGCGCGGGCAGCTCGAGGGTGCCGTTCTCGTAGGAGTAGATGCCGCTGCGGACCTCACGGCGGCGCTCGAAGGCCGCGAGGCCGGCCGGCTGCATCCGGCCCTGGGCGGTGAGCTCGGCGACGGCGTCGATGTTGACGGTGGACCAGGTGCTGCCGGGCCGGCGGGGGGTCCAGCGCTGCCGGCGCGCGTCGTCGTCGACCCGCTCGGCGCGCGAGTCGATCCAGCCCCAGCAGAGGGCCTCGCGCACGGCCTCGGCCCAGGTGATGCCGCCCTTGCCGGAGGCCTTCTTGTACAGGCCCATCCAGAGCTCGGTCGCGGTGTCGTGGTGGGCCGCCAGCCAGCACCCGAACTCGGCGCCGTCGCGGAAGAACAGTGCCGGTCGCTCGGGCGTGCCGCCCGGGGTCCCGATCCGCTCGCTCACACCTCGAGGCTAGCGAGACCCACCGACGGACGGCCGCCTCCGAGAGCGCCGAGGCGGATGCGCGGGCGTCAGCCGCCGGAGACGCTGAGCTCGGCCTGGGCCACCTGGGCCCGCTGGGCGTCGTCGAGCTCGCGCGAGCGCAGCCAGTGCTCGGGCATGGCCACGACCCTCGGCGACCCGGAGCGGCCGCGCTGGCCCTCGGCCGGCTCCCCGGGCCACGGCGCGTCGAGGTCCATCCCGCCGATGAGGTCGTCGAGGGCCTGGAGGCTGTCGACCAGCGCCAGCCGGTGGCGCACCTCGGAGCCGGCCGGGAAGCCCTTGAGGTACCAGGCGATGTGCTTGCGGATGTCGCGGCAGCCCCGCCCCTCGTCGCCGTCGTAGAACTCGACCAGGTAGCGCGCGTGGCGCCGCAGGGTCTCGGTGACCTCGCGCAGCCCGGGCGTGACCCGCGCGTCGGAACCCGCGAAGGCCGCCGCGAGGTCGGTGAACAGCCACGGCCGCCCCAGGCACCCGCGCCCCACCACGACGCCGTCGCAGCCGGTGCGCGCCACCATCGCGAGCGCGTCCTCGGCCGACCAGATGTCGCCGTTCCCGAGCACCGGGATGGTGGTCACGGCCTCCTTGAGCCGGGCGATCGCCGACCAGTCGGCCTGCCCGGAGTAGGCCTGGGCCGCGGTGCGCGCGTGCAGGGCCACGGCGGCCACCCCCTCGGCCTCGGCGATGCGGCCGGCGTCGAGGTAGGTGACGTGGTCGGCGTCGATGCCCACCCGCATCTTCACGGTGACGGGCACGTCGTGGGCCGAGGCCTCGCGGACCACGGCCCGCACGATGCCGCGGAACAGCTCGGTCTTCCACGGCAGCGCGGCGCCGCCGCCCTTGCGGGTGACCTTGGGCACGGGGCAGCCGAAGTTGAGGTCGATGTGGTCGGCGCGGTCCTCGGTGACGAGCATCCGCGCGGCCAGGCCGGCCGTGGCGGGGTCGACCGAGTACAGCTGCACCGACCGGGGCTGCTCGTCGGGGTCGTGCGAGATGAGGCGCAGCGTCTCGGCGTTGCGCTCGACCAGGGCGCGCGTGGTCACCATCTCGGCGACGTAGAGGCTGCTCGCCCCGGACGCGCCACCGGCCTCGAGCCCGGCCGACCCGTACTCGCGGCAGAGCCGGCGGAAGGCGCGGTTGGTGATGCCGGCCATCGGCGCCAGCACCACCGGGGAGCCGATGACGTGGCGCCCGATCTGCAGCGGGGGCAGGACCGGGGCGGGCGCGGGGGCAGTGGTCGTCATGGCGGCGTCCATTCTCCCCCGAGCGGGGGCTCGACCGTGAATCGGCCACTCCCGTGCTCCTCGGCCTCGGTGCGGGCCCACACCACCAGCTCCCAGAGCGCGGCGGCCACCTCGGCCGGATGGGTCAGCGGCACCACGTGCAGCCCGCGGGGCACCGTGACCACCCGCACCCACGGCGCGGACCGGGCGGCCCGGCGGAAGCGCGGCACGTCGACCCGCAGCTGGTCGAGCTGGCCGTTGACGAGCAGCACCGGGGCGGTGACCTCGCGCAGCATCTCGGGCCGGCACTCTCGCATCACCGCGGCCCAGGCGGCCGGGATGCCGTCGAAGCCGTAGCCCGCCTCCTTGACGGCCGCGGCGAAGGCCGGGGGCAGCAGGGTGTCGAACTCGCGGTCGAGGGCGCGCGCCATCCGGTCGGCCCCGAGGCGCTGCTCGACCCGGGCCAGCCCGCGGTACAGCAGCGCGCCGAGACCCGAGGGGACCGCCGACGCCCCGAGCAGCGCCAGGCCCGACAGCCGCCGCGGATGCCGTGCGGCCCACGCCAGCGCGAGGTAACCGCCCAGGCTGTGGCCGGCGAGCACGACCGGGGTTCCGTCGTCGGGCCCGACCGCGTCGTCGACAGTGGCCAGCGCGGCCTCCCAGGTGAACCCCTCGTCGCGGCGCGCGCCGTGGGCGGGCAGGTCGGGAGCCACCACCTCGACGTCGGGGCCGAGGAAGTGGGCGTAGCGCGACCACACGGCCCGGTTGACCTGCGACCCGTGCAGCAGCACGAGGCGGACACGGCGGGCCATCCGACCATTCTCGCGCACCGACGATTCCGCGCTGTCGCTGCGGTCTACCGGGCCATGACCTTCACCACCGCCCACCTCTCCGTCTCGCTCGACGGCTTCGTCGCGGGCCCCGACCAGAGCCGCGAGGACCCGCTGGGCCGCGGCGGTTTCTCGCTGCACCACTGGCACGTCGGCGACGACCTGCACCCGGTCGACCGGGCCTGGACCGAACGGCTGCTCCGTCCCCGCGGGGCCTACGTCATGGGCCGCAACATGTTCGGCCCGGTGCGCGGACCGTGGGAGTCGCAGGAGGGGTGGCGCGGCTGGTGGGGCGACGAGCCGCCCTACCACGCACCGGTGTTCGTCCTCACTCGATACGCCCGGCCGCCGCTGGAGATGGAGGGCGGGACCACGTTCCACTTCGTGACGGGAGGCCTGCCGGAGGCCCTGGCCGCCCGCCCGTGCGGCCGGCGACGGCGACGTCGACATCGCGGGGGGCGCCTCGGCGGTGCGCCAGGCGCTGGCGGCCGGCGAGCTCGACGAGCTGACCCTCGACCACATCCCGGTGGCGCTGGGAGCCGGCGAGCCGCTGCTCACCCCCGACCTCGCGGGCGTCGGGCTCGAGCCGGTCGAGGTCGAGGCCTCCCCCGGCGCGGTCCACGTCCGCTACCGGGTCCGGCGCGCTGAGCCGCAGCCCGCGGGGCGCGACCGGCCGGTGGTTGGATGGCCGCGTGAGCGCGCTGATCTCCGCCGACGACCTGGCCGCGGCCCTCGCCCGCGACGAGGTCCGCGTCATCGACGTCCAGTACACCCTGCTCGGGACGCCGGGGCGCGAGCTCTACGCCGACGCACACCTGCCCGGGGCGCCCTTCCTCGACCTCGACGCCGCCCTGGCGGGGCCCCCGGGCGACCGTGGCCGGCACCCGCTGCCCGACCCCGAGGTGCTCCAGGCAGGCCTGCGCGCCTGCGGGCTCGACGACGACACGGAGGTGGTCGTCTACGACCAGCGCACCTCGCTGTCGGCCGCCCGGGCCTGGTGGGTGCTGCGCTGGGCCGCCCATCCGCAGGTGCGGGTCCTCGACGGCGGCCTCGCGGCCTGGGTGCGCGCGGGCCACCCGACCACTCGCGAACCTGCGATCCCCAGCCCCGGCACCCTGACGGTGCGCCCCGGGTCCGTGCCGGTGCTCGACAGCACCAGCGCCGCCGAGATGGCCCGGGCGGGGGTCCTCCTCGACGTCCGGGCCGCCGAGCGCTACCGCGGCGAGATGGAGCCCATCGACCCCGTCGCCGGGCACGTCCCGGGCGCCGTCAACCTGCCGATGAGCGAGCTGCTGGCCGACGACGGCACCTTCCTGCCGGCCGACCGCATCCGGGCCCGCGCGGCGCAGGCTGGGGTGCACCGCGACACCCCCGTCGGGACCAGCTGCGGCTCGGGCGTGACCGCCGCCCAGATGGCCCTCGCCCTGCACACCGCCCGCATCGACGCCATCCCGTACATCGGCTCGTGGAGCGAGTGGGTCGCCGACCCGACCCGCCCGGTGGCCACGGGGGCCGAGCCCGGCTGACCGCTCCCCCGCGGCCTCAGAGCGCCCAGACGCCGGTGAACGGGTCGTCGGAGGCGCCGTCGGCCGGGTACGCCGGGGTGTCCACGGACGCCACCCGGTAGAGCCTGGCCTCGATGACGTCCCAGGCCAGCAGCCGCAGCACCGGCCGGCCGGCCCCGTCGGTGGAGAGTGACTCCACCAGGGCGGTGTCCCGCGGCCCCCATCCGAGGGGACGGTAGGCCTGCGCCTGCACGCCCCGGGCCGTCGAGGCGGCCAGGATGCGCAGCCGGGGGCGCCCGTCCCGCTGCACGGCCGCCAGACCCTGCTGGCGCCCGCCCGTCGACGGCACCGGGCCCAGGTACACCGGGCCACAGGTCCACCCCTCGGTGTTCGAGACGGTGTCGCCCTGCACCTCGAGCTCGGGCCCGTCGACGGAGCTCGTGTCGACGATGGTGCCGCGCCCCGAGAAGCCGCGCACCACGGTCCGGCCCTCGAGCGTCTGGAGGTCGGCGAAGCCCGCGTTCACCGGCAGGACGGTGCTGGTCACCTCGGCGGTACTGGTGTCGACGAGCCAGTTCCCCTCCCCTCCGGTGGCCACCACGGTGCGCCCGTCGCTGGCCCAGCCGGCGCTCGTGAGATGGACGTCGGGGACGGCGTAGCGGTGGGCCCGGGTGGTGCGCAGCTCGAGCACCACCACGGCGGAGGGCTGCGCGAACGCCACCCGGTGCCGGTCGGCCGCGATGGCGCGCGGGCTCAGGGGGAAGCCCCGGTTGCCGGCGCGGTCCTCGGTGGCACGCAGCGGGGCCATCGGCACCAGCAGCGGGCTCGGTGTCTGGCGGGGCAGGAACACCGCGGGCTGGTAGCGGTCCTCCCCCGTGCGGAGCAAGAACACCGCACGCACCGAGGCCTGGGTGCCGGCCGGGGACAGCGGCTCGAGCGGGTCACGGCCGGGGCCGAGACGCTCGGGCAGGGCGAGCGCGGCGGCGTCGGGGTAGGGGGGCAGGGAGGGCTCGTCGTCGGGCGCCGGTGCCAGGTGCACCGTCGCACCGGCCAGCGGCACCGCACGCAGCCGACCATCGGACGCCGACGGGCTCGGGGTGGGGCGGGGACGGACGGGGCCGTCCGAAGGCCGCAGGGCCAGCGCCGTCGCCCCGGCGGCCACGACCACCCCGCCCGCCAGCACCGCCCGGCGCCGGGTCGTGCGGCGGCGCACGCGGGCGGTCTCGACCGCCTCGGGGCCGAGGTCGGCGTCGGGGACGGCCTCGGCCACGAGCTCGAGCAGGTCGCGCGCCTCGTCCTCGGTGGCGGGACGGCGATCGGGCCGCTCGTCGACCGTGCCGAACCGCACCAGCACGAGCGCCGCGTCGTCGTGGACCTGCTCGACCGGCACGCCCAGGATCTCGGCCGTCGCGGTGTCGGCCCGGTCGTCGAGCCACCGGAGCGCCGCGACCGCCCGCACCCGGGGGGGCAGGGCGTCGAGCACCCGAACGGCTGCGGCACGCCGCGCATCCACCCCGTCGACCGGCCCGATGTCGGCGGTGACGTCACCCTCGGGGTCGACCGACGCGACGGCCAGCGCCTCCCGGTAGAGCCGGCTGCGCAGGTTCGCCTCCGGTCCGTCCTCGCGCACGCGGGGCCAGTCGGCGGCCAGCGCGGCCAAGGTGCGCACCGCCGCCTGGTGCGCGGCCGCGGGGTCGCGGACGACGACGGACGCGGCCTGCAGCACGGGAGCCTGCCGGGCGGCGGCGAACTCCAGGAAGTCGGCGACATCGTCGCGGCGCCGACGCGCGCCCTCATCCGTCATCGGGCCACCTCCACGTCGCTCACGCCTCCATGGTGGACCACGGTGCACGGCATCCGTCCCAGCCGCGTCGGCCCGAGCGCCCGAGCCCGGGCGGGGACGCGCGGCGGTTCAGCAGCCGACGAGGCGCTGCGCGAGGTAGCCCTCGACCTGGTCGAGCGCCACCCGCTCCTGGCCCATCGTGTCGCGCTCGCGGACGGTGACGGCCTGGTCCTCGAGGGTGTCGAAGTCGACGGTGAGGCAGAACGGGGTGCCGATCTCGTCCTGGCGGCGGTAGCGGCGGCCGATGGCGCCCGCGTCGTCGAACTCGATGTTCCAGTGCTTGCGCAGGGTCGCCGCGAGGTCGCGCGCCTTGGGCGAGAGGTCGGCGTTGCGCGACAGCGGCAGCACCGCGGCCTTGACCGGCGCCAGGCGCGGGTCGAGCTTGAGCGAGACGCGCTTGTCGACCCCGCCCTTGGTGTTGGGGGCCTCGTCCTCGCTGTACGCATCGACGAGGAAGGTCATCAGGCTGCGCGACAGCCCGGCCGCGGGCTCGATGACGTAGGGGGTGTACTTCTCGCCGGAGGTCTGGTCGAAGTAGACCAGGTCGGTGCCCGAGTGCTGGCTGTGCGTGGTGAGGTCGAAGTCGGTGCGGTTGGCGATGCCCTCGAGCTCACCCCACTCGCTGCCGGTGAACCCGAAGCGGTACTCGATGTCGACGGTGCGCTTGGAGTAGTGCGAGAGCTTCTCCTGCGGGTGCTCGTAGACGCGCAGGTTCTCGGGGTCGATGCCGAGGTCGGTGTACCAGCGCATCCGCTCCTCGATCCAGTACTCGTGCCACTGCTCGTCGTCGCCGGGCTTGACGAAGAACTCCATCTCCATCTGCTCGAACTCGCGGGTGCGGAAGATGAAGTTGCCGGGGGTGATCTCGTTGCGGAAGCTCTTGCCGGTCTGGGCGATACCGAACGGCGGCTTGCGGCGCGAGGCCTGCATGACGTTGAGGAAGTTGATGAAGATGCCCTGGGCGGTCTCGGGGCGCAAGTAGTGCAGCCCCGACTCGTCCTCGATGACACCGAGGTAGGTCTTGAGCATCATGTTGAACTCGCGCGGCTCGGTCCACTGCCCGCGGGTGCCGCAGTTCGGGCAGGCGATGTCGGCCAGCGCGATGGAGTCGGGGTCGACCTCCTTGCCCTTCTTGGCCTCCTTGTCGGCCAGTGCCTCCTGCATGTGGTCGACCCGGAAGCGCTTGTGGCAGCTCTGGCACTCGGTGAGGGGGTCGGTGAACTCGCCGACGTGGCCCGAGGCGACCCAGGTCTGGCGCGGCAGGATGATCGAGGAGTCCAGGCCCACGACGTCGTCACGGCTCGTGACCATCGAGCGCCACCACTGGCGCTTGATGTTCTCCTTGAGCTCGACCCCGAGCGGCCCGTAGTCCCAGGCCGAGCGCGTCCCGCCGTAGATCTCGCCGCAGGGGAAGACGAAGCCGCGGCGCTTGCAGAGGGAGACGACGGTGTCGACGACGGACGTGGGGTTGGCCATGGCGCACAGGCTATCCGTCGGGCGACACGCGCTCCGAACCGGTTTCGCGGCCAGCCCGTAGGCTGGTCCATCGTGTCGACCCTGCGTGAGTCCTTCGAGCGTGCCAGCCTGCCCGCGGTGTCCTGGCTGAGCAGCCTCCCCCGCTTCGTCCCCTTCCTGGCGGTGCTGGCCCTGCTGGTGGCGGGCGTCCTGCTGCCGCCCCCCGGCTGGCTGCTCGTGGCGGTGGTCGTGCTGCTCCTGGCCTGGGTCCTGGCGCTGGCCTGGCCGCGCCTCACGGGGGTCGAGCGGATGATGCGGGTCGCCGTCATCGGCCTCGTCGTCGCCGTCCTGGTCACCCAGGCGTTCCCCCGCACCTGAGACCCGAGCATCACTCGCGCGTTTGACAACGGTTCTCATTGCGCATGAGAATCGTTGTCATGAAGCGCGTCGTCCTCGCCCTCTGCTCGGCCGCCGTGCTCGCCCTCACCGCATGCAGCGGTGCCGGCGGGTCGGCGTCGGCCGACGGGCGCCTCGCGGTGACCGCCTCGTTCTACCCGCTGCAGTGGGCGGCCGAGCAGGTCGGCGGTGACCACGTCACCGTGACCTCGCTGACCAGACCGGGCGCCGAGCCCCACGACCTCGAGCTCACCCCCAAGGACGTCGGCGCCCTGGGCTCCTCGCAGGTCGTCGTCTACCTCTCGGGCTTCCAGCCGGCCGTCGACGACGCCGTGCGCAGCCAGGCGCAGGACGCCGCCTTCGACGTCGCCCCGGCCGCCGACCTCAGCATCACGGCCGCAGCGGACGGGGGCGCCGGGACCGCCCGTGACCCGCACTTCTGGCTCGACCCGGTGCGTTTCGAGAAGGTCGTGACCGCCATCGGGGAGCGCTTCGCCACCGTCGACCCGGCGCACGCTGCCGAGTACCGCGCCCACGCGGCCGCGCTCGTCGAGCGGCTGGCCGCCCTCGACCAGAAGTTCCGGACCGGGCTCGCGTCGTGCCGCAGCAACGAGCTCGTGACCGGGCACGTCGCCTTCGCCTACCTCGCCCAGCGCTACGGGCTGAGCCAGGAGGGCATCGCCGGGCTGAGCCCAGAGGCCGAGCCCGATGCCGCCACCCTGCGCGACCTGGCCGCGTACGTGCAGCAGCACGGGGTCACCACCGTCTACACCGAGACCCTGGCCTCCCCCGCACTCGTCGAGACACTCGCGCGGGAGACGGGGGCGAAGGTCGCGGTGCTCGACCCCGTCGAGGGGATCACCTCCGCGTCGCAGGGCGGCGACTACCTCGAGGTGATGCGGAGCAACCTCGAGACGCTCCGGGCCGGGCAGGAGTGCCGATGAGCACCGACACCCTCCTCGAGCTGCGGTCAGCGGCGTTCGGGTACCCCGACCGCACGGTGGTGGCAGGCGTCGACCTGACCATCCACCGCGGCGAGGTCGTGGCGCTCCTGGGCCCGAACGGCTCGGGCAAGTCGACCCTGGTGCGCGGCCTGCTCGGCCTCACCGAGCACCAGGGGGGCGAGGTGCTGCTGCTGGGCACCCCCCGCGAGCAGTTCCACGAGCACCCCCGCATCGGGTACGTGCCGCAGCGGCACTCGCTGTCAGCGGCGGTGCGCGCCACCGTCACCGAGATCGTGGCCGTCGGCCGGCTCCCCCACCGGCCCTGGTGGCGGCCGGCCTCGAGCCGGGACCGCGAGGTCGTGGCGTCCGCCATCGCCGCCGTCGGGCTCGCCGACCGCGCCGACGAGGAGGTGGCCTCGCTCTCCGGCGGGCAGCAGCGCCGGGTCCTCATCGCCCGCGCCCTGGCCGGTCGCCCCGACCTGCTCGTCATGGACGAGCCCACCGCCGGCGTCGACCACGTCAACCAGCTGGCGCTGGCCGACGTGCTGCGACGGCTGGTGGCCGACGGCACCTCGATGCTCGTCGTCACCCATGAGCTCGACGCCCTCTCCGACGTCGTGACCCGCATCGTCTGCATGGAGGCCGGCCACCTCGACTTCGACGGCTCGCCCACGCAGTACCGCGCGCACCTGCTGGCGCACGGGTCCGGCTCGGGTCACCACCACGACCACGACACCCCGAGCCCGGACGGCCGCCGGGTGCTGGGCGACGGCCCGCTCGACCCCGCTCCGAAGGCTGCCCGATGACCGAGATGCTCGACCTCGCCTTCATGCGCCAGGCCCTCCTGGCCGCGCTCCTCGCCGGGATCGCGGCGCCGCTGGTGGGCACCTTCCTGGTGCAGCGCCGGATGTCCCTGATCGGCGACGGGATGGGCCACGTCGCTCTCGCCGGGGTGGCCGTCGGCATCCTCACCGGACAGCAGCCCGTCTTCACGGCGCTCCTGGCGGCGGTGGCGGCCGGGGTCGCCATCGAGCTCATCCGCACCTCGGGGCGCACCAGCGGCGACGTCGCCCTGGCCGTGATGTTCTACGGCGGCATCGCGCTGGGGGTGGTCCTCATCGCGAAGTCGACGGCCACGAGCCCGGCCAACCTCACGGCCTACCTGTTCGGCGCCATCCTCACGACGAGCTCCGGTGACCTCCTGGTCCTCGCGGTGCTGGCCGTGGTCGTGCTGGTCACCACGGTGCTGCTGCGGCCCCGCTTCTTCGCCGTGGCCAACGACGAGGAGTACGCGCGCGCCGCCGGGATGCCGGTGATGGCCTACAACCTCGTCCTGGCGGTGCTCACCGCGGTGACCGTGGTCGTCTCGATGCGGGTCGTCGGGCTGCTGCTCATCAGCGCCCTGATGATCATCCCCAACGCCACGGCCCAGCTCCTGGCCCACAGCTTCGCCGCCAGCGTGCGGTGGGCGGTGCTGCTCGGGGTGCTGTGCAGCGTCGGGGGGGTGGTCGTGTCGTACCAGGCCGAGACCCCGTCGGGGGGCACCATCGTGCTGCTGGCCATCGCCGCGTTCCTCCTCGTCAACGTCGGCGCCACCGTCCTCGCGCGGCTGCGTCGCGCCGCCCACGCCCGGGCCGAGCGGCACGACCACGAGCACGGCCCCGCGTGCGGGCACGCGGCGGTCGAGCACGGCGACCACGTGGACTACCTGCACGACGGTCACCGCCACGCGGCTCACGAGGAGCACTACGACGAGCACGGTGAGCACGAGGAGGTCGGGACGCGATGAGCGAGGCCGGCCCCCGCGCCGAACGGCGCCCCACCCGCCAGCGCGCGGCGCTCACCGACGAGCTGGCCGGGACCGCCGAGTTCCGCTCGGCCCAGGACATCCACGCCTCGCTGTCGGCGTCCGGCACCCGGGTGGGGCTGGCCACCGTCTACCGCAACCTCCAGGCGATGGCGGCCGACGGCGAGGTCGACGTCATCCGCACCACCGAGGGCGAGGCGGTCTACCGGGCCTGCGCCAGCGAGCAGCACCACCACCACGTCGTGTGCCGCGGCTGCGGGCTGACGGTCGAGGTCACCGGCGACGCCGTGGAGCGCTGGGCAGAGGCCGTCGCCCGCGACCACGGCTTCAGCCAGGTGCGCCATACCCTCGAGATCGACGGCCTCTGCGCGGGCTGCGGCGTCAGGGACCCGCGGTAGGAGCGTCGACGGCCCCGCCGTAGCGGCGCTCGCGGTCGACGTACTCCTGCACGGCGGCCCACAGGTCGCGCCGGTCGTAGTCGGGCCAGAGCCGGTTCTGGAAGACCATCTCGGCGTACGCGCTCTGCCACAGCAGGAAGTTGCTGGTGCGCTGCTCGCCCGAGGAGCGCACGAAGAGGTCGACGTCGGGCATGTCGGGCTCGGGGAGGTAGCGCGCCACGGTGCGCTCGTCGACGCTCGAGGCCTTGAGCCGCCCGGCCGCGACGTCGCGCGCGAGCCGGCCCACAGCATCCCCGATCTCGGCCCGGCCGCCGTAGTTGACGCAGAAGTAGAGCGTCAGGCCGGTGTTGTGCCGGGTGAGCTCCTGGGCGGTCTCGAGCTCCTTGATGACCGAGCCCCACAGCCGCGGACGGCGCCCGACCCAGCGCATCCGCACGCCCCACTCGTGCAGCTGGTCACGGCGGCGGCGGATGACGTCGCGGTTGAAGCCCATGAGGAAGCGCACCTCGTCGGGGCTGCGCTTCCAGTTCTCGGTGCTGAAGGCGTAGGCCGACAGGTGGGTGACCCCCACCTCGATGGCGCCCGCGACGACGTCGAGCAGGGCGGCCTCCCCGGCCTCGTGCCCCTTGGTGCGGGGCAGGCCGCGCTGGTTGGCCCACCGGCCGTTGCCGTCCATGACGACGGCCACGTGCCGGGGCAGCTTCTGGGCGTCGATGACCGGGGCCACGGCGCCGCTCGGATGGGGGAAGGGGCGCGCGTAGGGGGTGGGGCCGCTCACCGCTCCACCATACGGAGACTGCGGATGCCGCGTTCGAGATGCCACTGCAGGAACGCCGCGGTCAGGCCGCTGCCCTCATGCCGGTGCCGGTCGTCGGAGGCGTCGGCCGGGGCCCAGTCGCCGGCCAGGAGGGCGGCCAGCAGGCGCAGCGTCTCGGGGGCCGGCGCGGCCGAGCCGGGCGGGCGGCAGACCGGGCACACCACCCCGCCGGCCGCGACGTGGAAGGCCCGGTGCGGCCCGGGCGCCCCGCACTTGGCGCAGTCGTGGAAGCTGGGGGCGTACCCACCGATGGCCATGGCGCGCAGCAGGTAGGCGTCGAGGACCAGACCGGCGTCGTGGTCGCGCTCGGCCATCGCGCGCAGCGCGCCCGACAGCAGCAGGTACTGCTGCAGCGCCGGCTCGCGCTCCTCGGTGAGCCGGTCACAGGTCTCGAGCACGGCCACCGCCGAGGTCCACGACCGGTAGTCGCGCGAGATCGTCTCGCCCCACGAGTCGAGGGTCTCGACCTGGGTCACGGTGTCGAGGTTGCGGCCCTCGTAGCACTGGACGTCGATGTGCATCCCGGGCTCGAGCCGCGCGCCGAAGCGGGACTTGGTGCGGCGCACGCCCTTGCCGACCATCCGCAGCTTACCGAGGCGGCGCGAGAGGACGGTGACGATGCGGTCGGCCTCACCCAGCTTGTGGGTGCGCAGGACGATCGCCTCGTCGCGGTAGAGGGGCACGCCTCCATTGTCGGGGGTGATGCCGACAGGGCCGCGCTCCCCCGCCGCGCGGAGGTCTCAGGTCGGACCACTCAGGTCCGCACGGGCGCCGGGTCGAGGGCGTGGTGGGTCCACAGGTGCACCACGGCCAGGCTGCGGTGCGGCGCCCAGGCCCGTGCGTGGCGGCCGGCCTCGGCCGCGGTGACCCCACCCATCGCGCGGCGCAGCACCAGGTCACCGGGCAGGAAGACGTCGGGGTCGCGCAGGCAGCGCATCGCCACGAGGTCGGCGGTCCAGGGGCCGACGCCGGGCAGCGCCAGCAGCGCCGCCCGGGTGGCGGCGCGGGCGTCGTCGTCCGGGGACGGGCCGAGGTCGAGGCCGTCGACGACCGCGCGGGCCAGGGCCACGAGGGTGCCGGCCCGGGCGCCGGTGACGCCGGTCGCCCCCTGGAGGTCGTCGGGGTCGATGCCGGCCACCCGGCCGGCCTCGGCCGGGCCACCGTCCACCCCGGCGACCGTGGCCAGCCGGCCGGCGAACAGTCGCCCTGCGGCCACCGACACGTGCTGCCCCAGGACGACGTTGGCGGCCGCCTCGAAGGGGTCCGGGGCGCCCGGGACGCGCAGCAGCGGCCGGGCGCGCACGAGTGGACCCAGGTCCGGATCGGCGGCCAGGGTGGCCGCCGCGGGCTCCGGGTCGAGGTCGAGCCCCAGCCACCGGCGCCCCACGGCGAGCGCCTGCGCGGCCCCGGCCCCGCTCGCCCGCAGGACGGCCCCACCGGAGCCCGGCAGCACGACCTCGAGGACCGCGCCACCCTCAGGACTGCGCACCCGGCGGCGGTGCCGCGTTCCGCCATCCACATCGGGGTCGATGGTGTCGACCCCGGGCACCGCGTGGGCGACCAGCCAGGCCCGCACGCCGGCCAGGTCGAGGGCGGCCTCGACCCGTTCCTCCACCACCGCCCCGCCCATCGCCGCCACGGCGCCGTCGCCCGACACGGTCCCATCCAACCGGATGCCCGCGTCAGGCCCCGCGGCCGGTCAGCCGAAGTCGGTCGAGGCCAGCTCGCGCGAGCCCGCCTCGAGGGCGTCCAGCACGGCCTCGGCCACGACCGACGGCTCGAGGCCCTGGGGCAGGCGCGGCGCCTCGCCCGAGAGGCCGCGCCCGACCAGCCCGGTCTCGGTGTGGGGCGGCCGCACGTCGATGACGTCGACGCCGGTGCGCCGCAGCTCCTTCACCAGCGCGCGGTCGGCGGCGGTCAGCGCGGCCTTGGTCGCCGAGTAGGCGGTCATCCCCGCCATGGGCTGCTCGGCCAGGACGGCGCTGAGGTTCACCAGAAAGCCGCGGGTCTCGGCGAGTGTCGGCACGACCCGGCGCGCGAGGAAGAGCGGCCCGACGACGTTGGTGAGGAAGAGCTCCTCGACCACGGCGTCCGGCGTGTCCACGAGCGCCCCGAAGGCCGCGACCCCGGCGGCGTTCACGACGCCGTCGAGGCGCCCGTGCGCGCGGGTGGCGGTCTCGACCAGCCGCTCCCCCAGGGTGGCGTCGGCGAGCTCGCCCACGACGACCTCGGCGCCGTCGAGCACCGCCCGCAGCCGCTGCCCGTCGCGCCCGACGAGGACGACGGTGGCCCCGCGGGCGGCCGCCCCGCGCGCGAGGTGCGAGCCGAGCACCCCCGAGGCCCCCACCACGGCGACGACGGCTCCGGACAGCGGGTGCGCACTCATGGGGACACTCCACCGCTTGGCGCGCCCCCTCGGGGCCACACCCGCCGCCGGGCCGCCGGCTCGTCCAACCCTGGACACGCGTTCGATTCCCCCCTAGGCTGGCCCCATGGCCGTCCTCCAGGGCTCCCTCCTCGACCTCGCCGACGGGATCGAGGTGCGCCCCCTCGGCGCCACCGTCACCCGGCGCGCCCTGACGCACGGCGCCTGGGTCGACCAGCGCACGGCCTGGGTGGGCGGGGCCGACGAGCTCTACGAGGTCCTGCGCCGCGAGGTGCCGTGGTTCGCCGAGCGGCGCCAGATGTACGACTCCATCGTCGACGTGCCGCGGTTGCTCAGCTTCTACGGCGAGGGTGACCCGCTGCCGCACCTGGCGCTCGAGGAGTGCCGCGAGGCCCTCTCGGCGCACTACGCGGCCGAGCTCGGGGAGCCGTTCGTCACCGCCGGGCTGTGCCTCTACCGCGACGGCCAGGACTCGGTCGCATGGCACGGCGACCGCATCGGGCGCAGCCGCGAGCAGGACACCATGGTCGCCATCCTCTCGGTCGGCTCGCCCCGCGACCTGCTGCTGCGCCCGCGCGAGGGCGGGGAGTCGGTGCGGGTGCCGGCGGGGCACGGCGACCTGGTCGTGATGGGCGGGTCGTGCCAGCGCACCTGGGACCACTGCGTGCCCAAGACCGCCAAACCCGTCGGCCCGCGGATCAGCATCCAGTTCCGCGTCCGCGGCGTCCGCTGAGTCAGCGCGCGGCGAGGACCCCGTCCCGCTGGGCCCGGTTGACGGCCGACAGGATGGCGCGCAGCGAGGCCTTGACGATCGACTCGTGCAGGCCCACGCCCCACAGCACCCGCTCGCCGACGGCGCACTCGACATAGGCGGCCGCGCGCGCGTCACCACCGGCCGACAGCGCGTGCTCGTGGTAGTCGAGCACCCGCACGTCGATGCCGAGCGGCGCCAGCGCCGTGGTGAAGGCGTCGATGGGGCCGTTGCCCCGGCCGCTGATGTCGGTCTCGACGCCGTCGACCAGCACGGTGGCCTCGATGCGGTCCATCCCGTCGTCGTCCCCGGAGATCGTCGAGCGCAGGGGCGCGAAGTGGGCCCAGCGACGCTCGGAGTCCTCGGCGTGCAGGTACTCGTCTTCGAACATCTCCCAGATCTGCGCCCCGGTGAGCTCGCCGCCCTCGCTGTCGGTGCGGCGCTGGACCACACCGCTGAACTCCACCTGGAGGCGGCGCGGCAGGTCGAGCCCGTGCTCGGCCTTGAGCAGGTACGACACCCCGCCCTTGCCCGACTGGCTGTTGACCCGCACCACGGCCTCGTACGAGCGGCCGATGTCGTGCGGGTCGATCGGCAGGTACGGCACCCCCCAGTCCAGGTCGTCGATGCCGGTGCCGGCCGCCTTGGCCCGCTTCTCCATGTCCTCGAAACCCTTCTTGATGGCGTCCTGGTGGGAGCCGGAGAAGGCCGTGTAGACGAGGTCACCGCCCCACGGGTGGCGCTCGTGCACGGGCAGCTGGTTGCAGTGCTCGACGGTGCGCCGGATCCCGGCCATGTCGGAGAAGTCGATCTGCGGGTCGATGCCCTGGCTGAACAGGTTCATCCCGAGGGTCACGAGGCAGACGTTGCCGGTGCGCTCGCCGTTGCCGAAGAGGCAGCCCTCGATGCGGTCGGCGCCGGCCAGGTAGCCGAGCTCGGCCGCCGCCACGCCCTCGCCGCGGTCGTTGTGCGGGTGCAGGCTCACCACCACTGACTCGCGCCGCTCGAGGTGGCGGACCATCCACTCGATGGAGTCGGCGTAGACGTTGGGGGTCGCCATCTCGACGGTCGCGGGGAGGTTGATGATCATCTTGTGGTCCGGCGTCGGGTCGATGACGTCGATGACCTCGTTGCAGATGCGCGCGGCGAACTCGAGCTCGGTGCCGGTGTAGGACTCGGGCGAGTACTCGTAGTAGACGTCGGTGTCGGGGACGGTCTCCTCGAGCTTCTTGCACAGCCGGGCGGCCTGCAGGGCGATGTCGACGATGCCGTCCTGGTCCATCCCGAACACCACCCGGCGCTGCAGCACCGAGGTGGAGTTGTAGAAGTGCACGATCGCCTGCTTGCTCCCGCGGATGGCGTCGAAGGTGCGCTCGATGAGGTGGTCGCGGCTCTGGGTGAGCACCTGGATGGTCACGTCGTCGGGGATGTGGCCGCCCTCGATGAGCTCGCGGCAGAAGTCGAAGTCGGTCTGGCTGGCGCTGGGGAAGCCGACCTCGATCTCCTTGTAGCCCATCCGCACGAGCAGCTTGAACATCTGCATCTTGCGCTCGGAGTCCATGGGGTCGATCAGCGCCTGGTTGCCGTCGCGCAGGTCGACCGCGCACCAGCGCGGGGCCTGGGTCATGACCTTCTCGGGCCAGGTGCGGTCGGGGAGCTCGACCTGGATCTGCTGCTGGAACGGCACGTACTTCTGGGTCGGCATCCCGGAGGGCTGCTGGGGGTGGATCATCGCGTCTCGTCGCCTTCGTCTCGTCTGCGGGTGGGCCGACCTGGTGCAGCACCGACTCCGCGACGAGGGGCGGCCGGTGTCAGGCCCCGTCGCGGCAGCGAAGGAGGAGGCGAGTGTTTCGCACGGGTCGAGCATGCCACGCGGCCCGGGTCGCGCCAACCCCGAGGGGCCGCACGGCCACGATGCGGGACAGCGGGGCCGCCGGGGTCACCGGCCCGGCCACAGCGAGTGGTAGGCGTTGATCGCGGGCTGGCCGCCGAGGTGGGCGTAGAGGACCGTGGAGTCCTTCGGGATGTCGGCGCTGCGGACGAGGTCGACCAGGCCGGCCAGCGACTTCCCCTCGTACACGGGGTCGGTGATCATCGCCTCCAGCTCGGCGCCGAGACGGATGGCCTCCATCGTCGAGTCGACCGGGATGCCGTAGAGGTCGCCGGCCCAGTCGGGCAGGAGGGTGAGCTCGTCGTCGCGCAGCTCGCGGCCGAGCTCGATGACCTCGGCCGTGCGGCGGGCGATGCGCTCGAGCTGCGCACGGGTCTTCTCGAGGGTGGCGGAGGCGTCGATGCCGATGACGCGGCGACGCACGCCGGTGAGGTCCTCCAGCGCCGCGAACCCGGCGACCATCCCGGCGTGGGTCGAGCACGTGACGGTGCAGACCACGATGGTGTCGAAGTGCACGCCGAGCGCCTTCTCCTGCTCGGCGACCTCGAAGGCCCAGTTGGCGAAACCCACTCCCCCGAGGGGGTGTTCGCTGGCCCCGGCCGGGATGGCGTACGGGGTGCCGCCGGCCTCCTCGACCTCGCGCAGGGCGTCCTTCCACGAGTCGCGGATGCCGATGTCGAACCCGGCCGGGTCGAGCCGGGAGTCGGCGCCCATCATCCGGCTCAGCAGGATGTTGCCGACCTTGTCGTTGACCGGGTCGTCCCAGGGGACCCAGTTCTCCTGCACGAGGCGGCACATCAGGCCGAGGTGGGCGGCCACGGCGGCCACCTGGCGGGTGTGGTTCGACTGGTAGCCGCCGATGGAGACCAGGGTGTCGGCGCCGCTGGCGAGGACGTCGGGGACGATGTACTCGAGCTTGCGCACCTTGTTGCCGCCGAAGGCGAGGCCACTGTTGACGTCCTCCCGCTTGGCCCACACCTGCGCGCCGCCCAGGTGCTCGCTCAGCCGCTTCAGCGGGTGCACCGGGCTGGGGCCGAAGGTGAGGGGGTACCTCGGGATCTCGGGCAGTCGCATGGTGCTGGTCTACCACCGGTAATGCGGGTGCGGGACCGGCACGCCGTCCGTCAGGCTGGTGGGCGTGAGCGACCCGACCCACGTGCTGAGCGACGCCCTGCCCGCCGGATACACCGCCCGTCCGCTCGGGCTCGCCGACCTCGACGCCGCGTACGCGGTCTACGCGGCGGCGCAGGTCGCGGACAGCGGGATGGTCGCGCTCGAGCGGGCCGACATCGAGTCCGACTGGTCGCGGCCGAGCATGGACCTGGCGCACGACACGGTGGGGGTACTCGACGCCGCTGGGGTGCTGGTGGGGGCGGTCGAGGTGGCGCGGCGGGGGACGCGGGCCGAGGCGGCGGTGACGCCGGCCGCGCGAGGGCTCGGGGTCGGGACGTGGCTGGCGGGATGGGCCGAGCGCCGGTCGGCGGCGGTCGGCGCGGCCTCGGTGGGGCAGACCGTGCCGCGGGGCTCGGCCGGGCAGCGGCTGCTCGAGGGACGCAGGTACCGGCCCGGGTGGACGTCGTGGGTGCTCGAGCTGCCGGAAGGGGCCGAGATCACCGACCGCGCGCTGCCCGAGGGGTACTCGGTGCGCACGGCCGAGACGTCGCGCGACCTGGAGGGGGCGTACGAGGTCATCCAGACGGCGTTCGGGGAGTGGTCGGACCGCACCGGTGAGACGTTCGAGGAGTGGGCCGCGGGGACGGTGCGCCGGCCGGGCTTCGAGCCGTGGAACCTGCGGGTGGTGGTCGTCCAGGACGTGGTGGTGGGGGCCTGCTTCACCGTCGTCGACGAACGCGGGTGCGGCTTCATCGGCCAGGTGGCGGTGGCGCGCGAGCACCGGGGGCGCGGGCTCGCGCAGGCGCTGCTGGCCGACGGCTTCCGGGGAGCGCGTGAGCACGGCGCGGTGCGCAGCGAGCTGTCGACCGACAGCCGCACCGGGGCGCTGGGCCTCTACCAACGGGTGGGGATGCGGGTCGCGGCCACCTGGGTGCACCTGGTGCACGACCACGAGGCGGCGGACGGGCCCTCCACCGCCTGACTAGGCCCGGGAGAGTCCTGCCACCAGGTCGACGTACCGGGCCCGAGCAGCCTCGGCGTCCATCCCGCGCACGCCGGCCCACGCGTCGTACTTGGCGCGGCCGACGAAGTCCATGAAGCCGGGACGCTCGCCGGTGACGTCGCCCTCGGTGGCCTGCTTGTAGAGCGCGTACAGGCGCAGCTTGGTGTCGTTGCCGGGGTCCTGGGTCAGCCCGGAGACCGACGCGACCGCAGCCCGGAACTCGTCCTCGGTGGTCATGCCGCCACTGTAGGCCCGCTCCCCTCGTCCCCTCAGGCGCCCAGGAGCGCCTCGAGATGTCGTTCCAGCGGTGACGGGGTCGGTGGGTCCGCTCCGCGCCGGGTCGGTGGTGGCGGGGCGTTCGTCGCGACCTTCGGTGGGTCGCTGCCCCACCCGAGCAGCGGCGGGGACGTCGAGCGGTACCGGTGGCGGCTCGGGGTCACCGTCTCCAGGACCAACGGGGAGGCCCCGCACACCGAGCCTGCCACCACCCGCACCCGCCACCCCTCGGCCTCCTTGACCCCGTTGCAGCGAGCGCACCGACCGCCGCCGTTGCCGAAGCTCGTCACTCCACCAGCGTGCACCGGGCGCGTGTGGTCGGCGTGCACGATCGGCGCGTCGCACCACGGGGTGCTGCACACGTCGTCGCGCAGCACCAGCATCCGCCGCAGCAGACCACCGAAGAGCCGCCGCCGCGAGTCCATCGCCACCAGGTCCCGACCGCCGGGCGAGGTGTACAACCGCCGCAACCACACCGACGCCGGCCCCGCCTCCCGCACCCACGACCGCGCCACCGGCGCCGGCACACTCCCCTGCCCCGGGACACGCGCCGGCTCGAACACCGACCTCGCACCGTCGCCGGTGCCCAGCAGCGCCCGGTCGGTCACCACCAGCTGCACCTCCACCGGCTGCACCTGCCCCGGTGCCAGACCCGCCATCAGTCGCAGCGCGGTGTCGGCGGCCACCGCCCCCACCCCGCGACCGTCCGCGCCCTCGTCGTCGCACTGACCACCCACCACCGAACGAGCCCGGCCCTGGACGGCGGCGTACGCCCCCACCACCTCCCGCAGCGGGCCCAGGACCGTCAGGTACGCCATCCCGTCCGGCGCCGGCCGCACCGACACCCGGCGCGAGCGCACCGCCGTCTCCATCCGCCGCACCACGCTCGCCGCATCCAGCTCCGCAGCCACCCGGCGAGCAGCCCGCCCGGCGGCCCGCCACCCCAACCCTGGCAGCACCCCCGCCAGCCGACGGTCGACCTCCACCCGGTCCTCCCGCGACAACGTCGCGGTCTCCCGCACCAGCTCCACCGCGTGCCGCTCCCCCACCTCACCCGCCGTCAGCGCCGCCAACGTCGCCGGCATCTCCTCCACCAACGCCCGCGACACCCCCACGAACCGGTCCCCCAGACTCGGCGACTCCCGCCGCGCGAGCGCGACCTCGGACCCCACCGACCTGCCCGCGTCCTGCGGAGACGACTGCTCGCGGGCCACCCGGACCGCATCCGTGGCGCGCATCTGGCACGCGCTGGCACTGCCCTTCAGCCGCTCCAGCTCGGCGACCAGCGCCAGCCGGTCGTGGTCGCTCATCGCGCGGATGTCGATGTCCGCCAACGACTCCCGGAACCGTGCCACCCGCTCCACCCCGACGCACGTGCCACGCTCGGCCGTCCCCCGGTCGAGCGCTGCGCTGCGGATCCCCTCCATGGACCAAACCTAGACGCGACCACCGACAGGGCAACGAGGTCGAGGTTTGCTGCGTTATGGCCGCTTGCGGATTGGCGCGGACATCAGCCCTGCCCGACACGCGATCAGGTGGCCGCGCGCTGGAAGGCCGCGGAGTCCTCACGCAACGGAGGTTGTCGGAGCCCTGACGCAGAGTAGCGCCGATGCGGCACTCGCGTAGGCGGGGACGCCGACCAAGCCTTCCGACCGGATCGCGGCCACGACGTAGTCGACCAGGCCCTCCGGCGCTCGGCTGATGAACAGGTCGCGGTCGCCAGCGGACATGAGCAGGGTGGCTTTGCAGAAGCGCGCATTCGGCACGAACGTGCTCGTGTTTGCAAGGCCCAGCAGATCGTGAACGGTCGTGACCGCGGCAGCGTTGAGCAGTCCTTCGGCACGAGGGTCATCGCGCACGTCGTGGGCGTCGGTGACGGTGCGCGCGCGCTGCGCGGCGTCCATGACCGCGTAGTCCCCGTCGCTCACGTTGGCGCGATGGACTGTGAGCGGGTGAACCGGGGTTCCCGCCGCCCGGAGCGCTGCCCCCATCGAGGGAAGGACGGCGTGTGCGGCAGGCGTGATCGACAGGTAGCCGGAGGCGCACAGCAGGATGGGCTCGCGGGCCGGCCGGTGGCTCAGGTAGAGGGCAGCCAGGTGTTCGCCGTACGCGCGGGCAACTGGGACGAGGCGCTCGCGGTCGACGACCGAGCCCTCGAGCAGGACGAGCGGCGCCGAGTCGGTCTCCTCCTCGGGCTGGCCATGGCCCGCTACCGCACCGGGGATGTCGTGGGGGCCCGCACGGCGCTGGATGCCGCCGTCGCCCTCGGGTCGGCGTTGGGCGACGTGGAGCTCGTGGCCCACGCCGCGGCGAGCTTCAGGGGTGCCGGCGTCTGGCGCTGGCGGGAGTTAGGGACCAGCGACGGCGACATGATCGCCACCCTCGCCGAGTGCCTGGCGCAGCTCGGACCGGGCCCCCTCCAGGCCAAGGTGCTCGCCAGCCTCAGCCTCGAGATGGCCTACGAGTGGCGCCTGGCCGAGGCCGAGGGCTACTCCGCCCGCGCGGTCGAGGTGGCCCGGCGGCTGCTCGTGGGCCTCGACGAGCTCCGCGCCCTGGCGTCCCTGCGGAGTGCCGGGCTCGGCTCACCGGTGCCGGATACGGGGAGTGTCTGCAGCTCGAGGTCCTGGCCATGCTCGGGGACACCGAGGGGGCACGCGCGGTCCTGCAGCGCGTCGAGCCCTGGCAGCACGAGATCGTCAGCTACGGGTCCAACGACTGCGCCGGGTCGGTGGCCTAGTTCGTCGGGTGTGGCCGGGAGGCCCTCGGCGAGCGCGAGGCGGCCGCCGCGGCGTACCGCCTGGCGGTGGAGACGAACCGGCGCGCCGGCTTCCTGCCGTGGCTGCGGCGGGCCGAGGAACGCCTCGCGGGGCTGGCCCACGACCCCCTCGGGGCGGGTGACCTCAGCGGCGGCTGAGCAGCTCCTCGGCGATCTGGACCGCGTTCAGCGCGGCCCCCTTGCGCAGGTTGTCGCCGACGACGAACAGGACGAGCCCCTTCCCCTCGGGCGCCGCCTGGTCGGTGCGTACCCGCCCGACGAACACCTCGTCGCGGCCCGCGGCCTGGAGCGGGTTGGGCACGTCGGTGACCACGACCCCGGGCGCGCTGCCCAGCGCCTCGAGCGCTTCCTCCGGCGAGATCTCGCCGGAGAACTCGGCGTGGATGGCGAGGCTGTGCCCGGTGAAGACCGGCACCCGCACGCACGTCCCGGACACCCGCAGTGCGGGGATGTGCAGGATCTTGCGCGACTCGTTGCGCAGCTTCTGCTCCTCGTCGGTCTCGCCGCTGCCGTCGTCGACGATCGAGCCCGCGAGCGGGATGACGTTGAAGCCGACCGGCACCGCGTACACCTGCGGGGCGGGCAGCGTCAGGGCCGAGCCGTCGAGCGCGAGGTCCTTGGGGTCACCGGAGGCGTAGCCGCCGCGCAGCTGGCCGTCGAGCTCGGTCAGGCCCACCCCGCCGGAGCCGGACACCGCCTGGTAGCTGCTGACGTGCAGCCGCACCAGCCCCGCCAGGTCGTGCAGCGGCTTGAGCACCGGCATGGCGGCCATCGTCGTGCAGTTGGGGTTCGCGACGATCCCCTTCGGGATGTCGTCGAGGTCGCTCGCGTTGACCTCCGAGACCACCAGCGGGACCTCGGGGTCGCGGCGCCAGGCGCTGGAGTTGTCGACGACGACCGCACCAGCGGCGGCCACCCGCGGCGCCCACTCCTTCGAGGTCGCGCCGCCGTTGGAGAACAGCGCGACGTCGAGCCCGGAGAAGTCGGCCGTGGCGGTGTCCTCGACGGTGACGTCCTGCCCGGCCCAGGGCAGGGTCGTGCCGGCGGACCGGGCGGAAGCGAAGTAGCGCATCTCCTCGACCGGGAAGCCCCGCTCGTGCAGGAGGGTCCGCATGACGTTGCCGACCTGACCGGTCGCACCGAAGACTCCGACTCGCATGGGCAGGAGTCTAGAGAACCGCTCGGATGCCGGGACCGCGGCTCACCATCCGAGCGACCGACCATCCGAGCGACCGACCATCCGAGCGGCCGACCTGGCGTGGCCGGGCTGCTCCCACCCGTGGACAGCCGCCCGGCCACGCCTGCCCTCCGCCCCGGAGACCATCGCGTGTCGACGGCCACCGGACCGTCGCGTGCGCCACCACAGTGCACTCCCGGCGCGGTGAGACGCCAGCGACATTGCGAGAACTCGCAAGCGGGGGTGAGGTGGGTGGTTCCCGTTACAGTGGCGGCGGACCGCGCGGGGCGCGGAGCGGCAAGGAGGTCAGCAGGTGTCGACGGCGCGTCAGGGGTCGCAGAGCGTGGACGCCGCGGCGTTCCTGCACCGGGTGGCCGACCTCATGCTGGCCGGCGACGACCGCTTCCGCCTGCTCGGGTCGTCCGTCGACGCGAACGAGCTCATCCTGCGCCGAGCGGGCCAGGTGACCACGCGGGTCTGGGGCCTGCACACCGAGACCACGCTGAGCGGCCTGCGGTCCGGGCGCGAGGAGGCCCGGCGCCATCCGGTCCCCGAGCACCGCCATGTCTTCTCCCCACGCGCCGAGCGGCTGTGCCCGCTGCTGGCGAGCCTGGTCCCCGCGGCGCGAGTGGGCCCGGCGCCGGGGCCGATGGTCATCACCGACGACGAGCACGCCTTCCTCACCGGGCCGCCCGGCTCCTCGCTGGCCCCCACCCTCTGGGAGACCACCGACCCCACGATCGTCGCGTGGGCCCGTGAGGGGTTCCTGCTGTCCTGGCACGCCGGCCGCCCCGTCACCGACGTCACGACCCGGCCGCTGCTGACCGGCCGTCTCCTCGACGTCGCCCTGGCGCTGGCCGATGGCAGCAGTGACCGTGAGATCTCCGACGAGCTCGGCATCGGAGCCCGCACCACCTCCGCCGAGGTCCGCCGGGTGATCCAGTGGTGCGGGGCCCGCAGCCGGGGCCACGCCATCGCCGTACTCGTCGGCGGCAGCGGATGAGCCGGGGCAGCGCCGCGGTGAGCCCCGGCGGCCAACGCGACTTCTTCCGGTGGGTCCACTCCCGGCTGCGCGCCGGCGACGAGCGCTTCGTCCAGCTCGGGACCGTGGAGGCCTCCCTGGCCGCGGGGGTCGAAGCCCTGGCCACCTCGGTCCGTCGCAGCGTGTGGCACGTGACCCAGGTGCCGCACTGGCAGGAGGCGCGGGCCGCCCGCGCCCTGGCCACCCTCGAGGATCGTCGCGACCTCGACACTCGCTACGTCACCGACCCTCGCAGCCTGACCCGTCTCCCGATGCTGGGGAGCCTGCACCCCCTGGGACGAGTGGCCCACGTGGTCGGGCCCCTGCTCCTGGTCGACGCCCGCGTGGTGTTCGTCGGCGCACCGCACGGCGACCCGCAGGCCGGCCAGGTCTGGCGCAGCACCTCACCGGCCGTGGTCGGCGCGGCGGCCGCCTGCTTCGAGGCCGTGTGGGCCGCATCCGAGGCGGTGCACGAACCGGGCGAGGAACCGACCTTCAGCCCCCGCATGGTCGAGATCGGCTTCCTGCTCACCGACGGTGCCACCGACGCCGAGATCGCCCGCGAGCTCGGCGTCTCGGCCCGCACCGTCTCGGCCGAGGTCGCCGAGATCGTCCGCCGGCTCGGAGCCCGCAACCGATCGCACGCCATCGCCCTCATCGGCGGCGGCACGCGCTGACCGGGCGCGTCAGAAGCCGAGGCGCTGCAGCTGCTTGGGGTCTCGCTGCCAGTCCTTGGCGACCTTCACGTGCAGGTCGAGGTGCACCCGCTGTCCCAGCAGGGCCTCGATGCCGAGCCGGGCGTTGGTGCCCACCTCCCGAAGGCGGGAGCCACCACGGCCGATGACGATCGCCTTCTGGCTGTCGCGCTCGACGAAGACGTGCACGCGTACGTCGAGCAACGGGTCGTCGGCCGGGCGACCCTCGCGCGGCACCATCTCGTCGACGACCACGGCGAGGCTGTGCGGGAGCTCGTCGCGCACCCCTTCGAGGGCGGCCTCGCGGACCAGCTCGGCGACCATGACGGCCTCGGGCTCGTCGGTGAGCACACCGTCGGGGTAGAGCGGGCCGGGCGAGGGCGGCAGGAGCCCGGACAGCACGCGCGCGACGACGTCCACCTGGTCGTCCTTGGTCGCGGAGCACGGGACGATCGCGTCCCAGCTGCCCAGCTGGTCGATCGCGATCAGGTGCTCGGCCAGGCGCTGCTTCGAGACGGTGTCGGACTTGGTGGCCAGCGCCACCACCGGGGTGCGCTTGGCCCGCTGCAGCTCGGCCAGCTCGGCGGCGATGTACTGGTCGCCGGGCCCCACCCGCTGGTCGGCCGGCAGGCAGAACCCGATGACGTCGACCTCCAGCAGCGTCTCGCGCACCAGGTCGTTGAGCCGCTCGCCCAGCAGGGTACGCGGCCGGTGCAGGCCCGGGGTGTCGACCAGGATCAGCTGGCTGCCCTCGGTGGTGACGACGCCGCGGATGGTGTGCCGGGTCGTCTGCGGCTTGCTCGAGGTGATGGCGACCTTGTGGCCGACCAGGGCGTTGGTGAGGGTCGACTTGCCCGCGTTGGGGCGCCCCATCAGGCAGGCGAACCCCGCGACGTAGCCGCTGGTCCCGGGGCCGTCTCCGGCCGTCGTGTGCTGGCTGCTCATCCGACCCGCTCCTCGAGCTCGTGGTTCTCGGCCGGTGCGGCCACGACACGCTCGACGAGCACGGTCGCCACCCGGTGGCGCCGCCCGGACATCCGCTCGGCGGTGAGGCGCAGCCCCGCCACCTCGCAGGTGGAGCCCAG
This sequence comes from Nostocoides sp. Soil756, assembly GCF_001428065.1. GTDB lineage: Bacteria > Actinomycetota > Actinomycetes > Actinomycetales > Dermatophilaceae > Phycicoccus. Next base: position 779,730 of record NZ_LMSE01000002.1, on the reverse strand, counting down.
GATCGGCACCAGGCCGGTGGCCTTGCCGATGAGGCCCCCGACGGTGTCGACCTCGTCCTCGTCGAGGTCGAGGTCGAAGAGCTCGACGAGGTCGTCGACGTGCATCGTGGCCGCGACCCGGATGCGCCCGTCGGGCAGCACCTCGACCTCTGGGGCCTCGCGGTCGTACTCGTCGGTGATCTCGCCGACGATCTCCTCGAGGATGTCCTCGATCGTCACGATGCCGGCGGTTCCGCCGTACTCGTCGACGACGACGCCGAGGTGGGTCTGCTCGAGCTGCATCTCGCGCAGCAGCTCGTCGACCGGCTTGCTCTCGGGGACGAAGCGCGCCGGCCGCATCAGCTCGGTGACGGGGAGGGTCTCGGCGTCGGGGTCGGCGTTGGTGCGCTCGATGACGTCCTTGAGGTAGAGGATGCCCACGACGTCGTCGAGGCTGTCGCCGACCACGGGGATGCGCGAGAAGCCCGAGCGCAGGAAGAGCTTCATGGCCTGGCGCAGCAGGCGGTCGTCCTCGATGGCGACCATGTCGGTGCGCGGCACCATGACCGCGCGCGTGTAGGTGTCGCCCAGCTCGAAGACGGAATGGATCATGGCCCGCTCGTCGGCCTCGATGAGCCGGTTGTCCCGGGCCACGTCGACCAGGTCGCGCAGCTCGGACTCGCTCTCGAACGGGCCGTCGCGGAAGCCCGTGCCGGGGGTGACGGCGTTGGTGAGGGCGATGAGCAGCCGCGAGAACGGCCCCAGCACCCGGCGCAGCCAGATGGCCACGGGAGCGGCCAGCAGCGCGACCCGGGTGCTGTGCTGGCGCCCGAGGGTGCCGGGTGAGACCCCGACGATCGCGAACGAGATGAGCGCCATCACCCCGATCGCCACGAGGAACGGCAGCGCCGTGCCCTCGACGGCGTCGACGGCGGCGAGGGTCACCATGACGGCCACGGTGGACTCGGCGATGACCCGCAGGAACGACAGGACCGACAGGTAGGCCGCGGTGTCGCCGACGACGCGCACCAGGGCCGTGGCCCCCGGGCGCCCCTCGTCCTCGAGCTCCTCGGCCCGCACCCGCGACATCCGCTGGAAGGCCGACTCGGCCATCGAGATGAGGAAGGCCAGGACGGTGGCGGCGAGCGCCGCGAGGACGAAGCGGACCATGACGACCGGCTCAGGCGCCCGGGCGGCCGCGGGTGGCGAGGAAGGTGAGCAGGAGCTGACGCTGCAGCTCGAACATCTCCTTCTCGTCGTCGGGCTCGGCGTGGTCGAAGCCGAGCAGGTGCAGGATGCCGTGCGTGGTGAGGAGCAGCAGCTCCTCCTCGGGAGCGTGCCCGGCCTCGCGGGCCTGCTTGGCCGCCACGCTGGGGCACAGCACGATGTCACCGAGGACGCCCTCCTGCGGGGGGACGCCGTCACGCCCCGGCCGCAGCTCGTCCATCGGGAAGCTCATGACGTCGGTGGGGCCAGGCAGGTCCATCCACTGCACGTGCAGGGTCTCCATGGCCGGCTCGTCGACGAGGCGCAGGCACAGCTCGGCCCGGGGGTGGACCCGCATCGACTCGAGCACGTAGCGGGCACACGCCACGAGCTCGAGCTCGTCGAGGACGAACTCGGTCTCGTTGAGGACGTCGATGCTCACGCGTCGGGCCGGTCCTGCTCGGCGGAGCGGGCCCGCGCCGGCAGGCGGCGCGGCTGCCCGTCGCGGACGAAGCGGCCCTGGTGGCGCTGCTGCACGGCGTCCCAGCGGCCGTACGCGTCGACGATGTCGCCGACCAGGCGGTGGCGCACGACGTCGACGGCCGTGAGCTCGCTGAAGTGCACGTCGTCGATGTCGAGCAGGATGTCGCGCACCACGCGCAGCCCGCTCTGGGTACCGCCCGGCAGGTCGACCTGGGTGACGTCGCCGGTGACGACCATCTTGGAGCCGAACCCGAGCCGGGTGAGGAACATCTTCATCTGCTCCGGCGAGGTGTTCTGCGCCTCGTCGAGGATGATGAACGCGCCGTTGAGGGTGCGCCCGCGCATGTAGGCCAGCGGTGCGACCTCGATGGTGCCGGCCGCCAGCAGGCGCGGGATGGACTCGGGGTCGACCATGTCGTGCAGCGCGTCGTAGAGCGGGCGCAGGTAGGGGTCGATCTTGTCGTTGAGGGTGCCGGGGAGGAACCCCAGCCGCTCGCCGGCCTCGACCGCGGGGCGGGTGAGGATGATCCGGTTGACCTGCTTGGCCTGCAGCGCCGCCACGGCCTTGGCCATCGCCAGGTAGGTCTTGCCGGTGCCGGCCGGGCCGATGCCGAAGACCACGGTGTTGGCGTCGATGGCGTCGACGTACTGTTTCTGCCCGAGGGTCTTGGGCCGGATGGTGCGCCCGCGGTTGCTGACGATGTTCATCGTCAGCACGTCGGCGGGGCGCTCGACGGTCTGGCTGCGCAGCATCATGATCGAGCGCTCTACCGCGTCGCGGTTGAGCGGCTGGCCGCCGTCGAGGACGAGCAGCAGCTCGTCGAGCAGGCGCTCGACGAGCGCGACCTCGGCGCTGGGACCCCCGATGTGGAACTCGTTGCCGCGCACGTGCAGCTGCACCAGCGGGAACATCCGCTCCATGGTGCGCAGCAGCTCGTCACGCGGCCCGAGGAGCGAGACCATCGAGACGTCGGCCGGGATCGTGACCGTGTGCTGGGGCACGTGGGGCGGCGCGGCGCCGGTCGCCGCGGTGGCCAGGGGCTCGTCGGTGGAGGCGTCTGTCATCGTGCTCCCAGTCTAGAGGCCCGGACCGACGGCGGGCATCCGGGAACCCGCGCGGACCGGGGCCTCAGCCCGGCGGCCAGGTGAGCTCGCGACCACCCAGGACGTGCAGGTGCGCGTGGAAGACGGTCTGCTGGGCGGCGGCGCCGGTGTTGGCGACCAGGCGGTAGCCCTCGAGGCCCTCCTCGGCCGCCACCCGCGCGGCCAGGGTCACCATGTCGGCCAGCTCGGCGGCCGACGCGGCGGCGAGCGACGCGGCGTCGGGCACGTGCCGGCGCGGGACCACCAGGACGTGGGTGGGCGCCTGAGCGGCGATGTCGCGGAACGCGAACGAGTGCTCGGTCTCGGCGACGACGGTGGCGGGGATCTCCCCCGCCACGATCCGGCAGAACAGGCAGTCGGCGGCCGTCTCGGTCATCCCCCGACCCTAGACGCCGGGCCCGGGGCCGGCCCGGGCGCCACCCCGTGTCAACCGGATGCCCCCCGCGCGCGTCAGTGGGGTATGACAATGGCAGCCGTGGACCAGCGCCGCGGGGTCGACCTCGCGATCGGCGACCTGTACGCCGCGCACGCGCGCGGCCTGGTCCGGCTCGCCTGGTTGCTGCTGCACGACGAGCAGGACGCCGAGGAGGTGGTGCAGGACGCCTTCGTGGCTCTGCACCGGCGCTGGGGGCGGCTCGACGACCCGGCTGCCGCGGCGGCCTACCTGCGGCGTTCGGTGGTCAACGGGGCCCGGTCGGCCCTGCGCCGGCGCGGGGTCCGCGAGCGGTACGCCGCCGCGCTGGCCGCGGAGCGCGTGGTGGTGGCGCTCTCCCCCTCCGACACCGTGGTGGCCGCCGAGCAGCGCGACCAGCTCGTGGGCGCCCTGACCCGGCTCCCGCAGCGTCAGCGCGAGGTGCTCGTGCTGCGGTACTACCTCGACCTCTCCGAGGCCGAGATCGCCGACGCCCTGGGCATCTCGCCGGGCTCGGTCAAGACCCACGCCCACCGCGGCCTCGCCGCGCTGCGGTCCGGACAGGAGCGGTGATGGACCCGATGACCACCTCACGCGACGAGGAGCGGCTGCGCGCGGCGCTGCGCGGTCGGGCCGACCTGGTCGACCCGCGCGACCGGCTCGACGAGGTGCTCGAGGCAGCGCGCACCGGGCGGGCGCGGCGGTGGGGCCCGCTGCTGGCCGCCGCCGCCGTGGCCGCGGTGGTGGGCGGCGTGTGGGTCGTGCACCCGTTCGGCCCCGAGCGGGCCGCCACCCCGGCACTGCCGGGCCCCTCGGCCGCGTCCTCCCCGTCGGCGTCGTCTCCCTCGGCGTCCTCCCCGTCCTCGCCCGCTCCGTCGCCGAGCACGACGCCCACCACGACCACGCCCGTGGCCGGCACCCCGCTCCCGGTCTACGTCATCGGCTCCGAGGTGGCCGAGGTCCCGGACGGCCGTTTCGGCCTGCGCCGCACCTGGATGGCCTCCACGGCGACGGCGGCGGACCAGCGGGTCCGGGCCGCCGTCGACGCGGCGCTCGACGCGCCCGTGCCCATCGTCGACACTCCGCCGTGGGAGGGCGTCGACGTCGCCGCGGTGCGGGTGAGCACCAACGGGGTCACCGTCGACCTGACCGGGCGGCCGCAGCCGGTCTCGGAGTCCGTCGACACCCTCGCGCTCGACCAGGTGGGCTGGACCGCCCAGGCGGTGCTCGGCCGCGGCAACCTCCCGGTCACGGTGCGGTCGGGCGGACAGGTGCTGCGCGTCGTCACCCGGCCGGCCGCCGACGAGTGGTGGTCGGTGCTCGCCGACGTGTGGGTCACCAGCCCGACCGAGGGGGCCGTCGTCCCGGCGGCCGGCCCCGTCGTGGTCCGCGGCGAGGCCTCGGTCTTCGAGGCCGCCCTCACCTGGACGCTCCAGCGGGGCGGGACCACCGTCCGGTCGGGCTCGCTGACGGCCTCGGCCGGCGCCCCGGCCCGCGGGACGTACTCGGTCGACCTCGGGCGCCTCGACCCCGGCACCTACACCGTGGCCGTCGAGGCCCTCAGCCCGAAGGACGGCTCGGTCTCGGCCTCCGACGTCGTGACGTTCACCGTCCGCTGAGGGAGCGCGCGCCCGGACGGGACCTCAGCGCCAGCGGCCCATCCCGCTGAGGACCGCCAGCGCGGCCGGCCCGGCGCTGGAGGCCCGCAGCACGGTGGCCCCGAGCCGCACGGTGCGCGCCCCGGCCGCTTCGAGCGCGGCCACCTCGTCGGGCGCGATGCCGCCCTCCGGGCCTACCACGAGGACCACGTCGCCGGCCTCGGGGAGGGTGACGCCGGCCAGCGGCTCGGCGGCGTCCTCGTGCAGCACGTAGGCGGCCGCGGCGCCCCGCACCCGCTCGGCCAGGTCGGCCGTGGATGCCGTGGGGCCCAGCACCGGCCGCCGGGTGCGGCGCGACTGCTTGGTCGCGGCGACGAGCACGGCGTCCCAGCCGCGCCGGGCCTTCTCGCCCCGCTCGCCGCGCCACTGGACGATGCTGCGCGCGGCCTGCCAGGGGACGACCTCGTCGACCCCGCACTCGGTGGCCGCCTCGATGGCCTGGTCGTCGCGCCCGCCCTTCGCGAGCGCCTGCACCAGCACGAACCGCGGGCTGGGCTCGGGCTCGTCGCGCACGGCATCGACCCGCACGTCGAGCTCGTCGCGCCCGACCACCACCACCTCCCCCTCGACCGCCCGGCCACCGCCGTCGGCCAGGACCAGCCGCTCCCCCACCCGGGTCCGCCGGACCGCCACGGCGTGCCGCCCCTCGGGCCCGTCGAGGCGCACCGTGTCACCCGGGCCGCGCCCGGCGAGCGCGGCCGCGGGCACGAGGTGGACGGGCAGGGTCATGGCCGGGCCTCAGCGGGCCTTGAACGCGTCGCGGAGCTTGCCGAAGAGCGAGCCGTCGCCGGGGTTGGCGACGCGGCCCTCGGGGCGCTCCTCACCGCGCAGGGCCGCGAGCCGCCGCAGCAGCTCCTCCTGCTCGGCGTCGACCCGCGTGGGCGTCTGCACCATGGTGTGCACGATGACGTCGCCGCGGCCGCCGCCGCGCAGGTGGGTGACGCCCAGCCCGCGCAGGGTGATGGTGTCGCCCGACTGGGTGCCGCGCACGATGTCGAGGTCGCGGCTGCCGTCGAGGGTCTCCATGGCGAGGCTCGCGCCCAGCGCGGCCGCCGTCATGGGCACCTCGATGGTGGCGTGCAGGTCGTCGCCGCGGCGCTGGAAAGTGCCGTGCTTGCGCACCGCGACCTCGACGTAGAGGTCACCGGCGGGGCCGGCGCCCTGGCCGACCTCGCCCTCGCCGGCCAGCTGGATGCGGGTGCCCGTGTCGACGCCCGCGGGCACCTTGAGGGTCAGGGTGCGGCGGGTGCGGACCCGGCCGTCGCCGGAGCACTCGTAGCAGGGGTCGGTGATGACCTGGCCGAAGCCCTGGCAGGTCATGCACGGGCGGCTCGTCATGACGTTGCCGAGGAAGCTGCGCTGGACCTGGCGGATCTCGCCGCGGCCCTCGCATACGTCGCAGGTGCGCGTCGAGGTGCCGGGCTGCATCCCCTCGCCGTGGCAGGTGCCGCAGGCCACGGCGGTGTCGATGGTCAGCTGCTTCTCGGCCCCGAAGACGGCGTCGGCGAGGTCGATGTCGAGCCGCACCAGGGCGTCCTGGCCGCGGGTCTGGCGCGAGCGGGGGCCCGGCCCCCCGGGGCCGCCCTGGCCGCCGAAGAAGGCGTCCATGATGTCGCTGAACGAGAAGCCCTGGCCGAAGCCCGCCGCCGCCCCCGCGTAGGGGTCGGCGCCGGTGTCGTAGGCGCGGCGCTTCTCGGCGTCGGAGAGGACGTCGTAGGCCTGGGAGACCTTCTTGAACTGCTCCTCGGCCTCGGCCCCCGGGTTGACGTCCGGGTGCAGGCGCCGGGCGGCCTTGCGGTAGGCGCGCTTGATGTCCTCGGGGCTCGCGTCACGGGCGACTCCGAGGTCGGCGTAGTAGTCGTTCACGGGTGGTGGGTCCTCCGGCAGGGGTGGGTCGGTGGGCGGGGCGGGTCGCTGGCGGTCAGTCCGCGAGGATCCGGGAGACGTAGGTGGCGACGGCGCGCACGGAGGCCATGGCCCCCGCGTAGTCCATCCGGGTGGGGCCGACGACCCCCAGGCCCGCGACGAGGTCGCTGCCCGCGCCGTAGCCGGTGGTCACCATCGAGGTCGAGCGCAGCCCGGCGTAGGGGTTCTCGGCGCCGATGCGCACGGCCAGGGTGCCACCCTGCTCGGCCACCGTGCCGAGCAGCTTGAGCAGCACGACGTGCTCCTCGAGGGCCTCGAGGACCGGGGCGATACTGGCCGAGAAGTCACCGCCGGACTTCACGAGGTTGGCGGTGCCGGCCAGCACCACGCGCTCCTCGCGCTCCTCGTCGAGCGACTCCTCGAGCGCGGCGACCACGGCCCGCACGACCTCGCGGCGGCTCGGGTCGACCCGGTCGGGGACGGCGGCCAGCTCGGTGGAGGCGTCGGCCAGGGTGCGGCCCGCGGTGGCGGCGTTGAGCTCGGTGCGCAGGGCGGCCAGGGTGGCCTCGCCGGCCTCGTCGAGGAGGTCGCAGCCGGCGTCGACCACCCGCTGTTCGACCCGGCCGGTGGTGGTGATGAGCACGACCAGCAGGCGCGGCCCACCGATCGGCACGAGCTCGACGTGGCGCACCGACGAGCGCGACAGCGACGGGTACTGGACGACCGCGACCTGCCGGGTCAACGAGGCCAGCAGCCGCACCGTGCGGTCGACGACGTCGTCGAGGTCGACGGCGCCCTCGAGGAAGTGGCCGATGGCGCGCTGCTCGGCGGGGGTCATCGGCTTGATCTGGCTGAGCCGGTCGACGAAGACGCGGTAGCCGGCGTCGGTGGGGATGCGGCCGGCGCTGGTGTGGGGGGCCGCGATGAGTCCCTCCTCCTCGAGCGCGGCCATGTCGTTGCGCACGGTGGCGGCCGAGACACCGAGGGCGTGCCGCTCGAGGAGCGACTTGGAGCCCACGGGCTCGGAGGTCTCGACGTAGTCCTGGACGATGGCCCGGAGCACCCGGAGCCGGCGGTCCTCGGTCATCGGTGGGCACTCCTCCCGGTCGGGTCCGTCGGGGCTGGTCGGGCCCGGGTGCGCGGCGGCACTCGCGTTGGCACTCTCGTGGCCCGAGTGCCAATCCTACGACTCCACCCCCGACAACGCGAAAGCCGTCGAAGGCCCGCGCGCCGCTCCCCCGCGTCGGCTCCGTCGCGCACTAGCGTCGCCGCCGTGGTGGACAGGTATGGCGCCGACGTGCTCGCGGGCGACTGGAAGCGGCCCCCGCGCGGGCGCTCGGTCGAGCTCGCGGCCGAGCCCGGCACGGTCGTCGAGGACGTCGAGACCGGCTGGGTGGGGGCGGTCGTCCGCGTCGAGAAGGCCGGCGGGGTGCACGTGGTGCACCTCGAGGACCGGCACGGCCGGCTGAAGGGCTTCCCCCTCGGGCCGGGCTTCCTGGTCGACGGCGCGCCCGTCACGCTGGTGCCACCGCGGGTCGCCGCCGACGCCCGCCTGGCCACCGCCCGGGCCGCGTCCGCCCGCACCGCCAGCGGCTCGGTGGCCGTCGCGGGGGCCCGGGCCCGGGTGGCCCGCGGGTCGCGCCTGTACGTCGAGGGCAAGCACGACGCCGAGCTGGTCGAGAAGGTGTGGGGCGACGACCTGCGGGTCGAGGGGGTGGTCGTCGAGATGCTCGACGGCGTCGACGACCTGGCCGCCGTCATCCGCGAGGTCGCCCCGGAGCCCGGGCGACGGATGGGCGTGCTCGTCGACCACCTCGTCCCGGGCACCAAGGAGTCGCGGGTCGTCGACGAGGCGCGTCGGGTGCGCCCCTACGCCGACCACGTCCTGGTGGTCGGGCATCCCTACGTCGACGTGTGGCAGTCGGTGAAGCCGCAGCGGCTGGGGATGGACGCCTGGCCGGTCATCCCGCGTGGTACCTCGTGGAAGCACGGGATCTGCGCCCACCTGGGCTGGCCGCACCGCACCCAGGCCGACATCGCGCGGGCCTGGCAGCGCATCCTCGCCACGGTCGGCTCCTACGCCGACCTCGAGCCCGAGCTGCTCGGGCGGGTCGAGGAGCTCATCGACTTCGTGACCGCCCCCGAGTAGGGGTGCGCCCTGACCCGACCCCGAGCCCGACCCCGACGCGCCCCCGGAACCGTCGCCTCCCGGGGCGCGTCGGGTGTGTGATGGGTCCAGACCCCTTCGAGGAGGAACACATGAGCGACACCACGCCGCACGACGACCGCCCCCACGGCGAGCCGACCGAGGTCGTGACCCCGCCGCCCCCGCCGCCGCCCGCATCCGACCGGGTGGAGCTCGGCAAGACCGCCGACGCACCCCCGCTGCCGCCGCCCTTCGCGACGCCCAGCGGTTCCACCCCGCCCCCGCCGCCGCCGCACGGTACGGGGCAGCAGCTCCCGCCCCCGGTCGCGCCGCCCGCCTACGCGCCGCCCGCCGCTCCCATCTCCCCGCAGGAGGAGAAGACCTGGGGGATGCTCAGCCACGTCATCGGCGCCATCGCGATGGTCGCCTCGGCCGGTTTCCTGGGGTTCGTCGGCAGCCTGGTCATCTACGTGATGTACAAGGACCGCGGCCCCTTCGTGCGGGCCCACGCGGCGAACTCGCTCAACGTGCAGATCGCGGCCTTCATCGGCTCGGTCATCGGCTGGATCCTCACGATCACGATCATCGGCGCCATCATCGGCATCCCGATCCTGATCGTCGTGTTCGTCGGCGCCCTCATCCTGCACGTGCTCGGTGCCGTCAAGGCCAACAACGGCGAATGGTGGACGCCCCCGCTGGTCCCCACCTTCGTGCGCTGACCGAGCGCTTCTCGCACCGCCCCGTGCGCCGGCTGCCGACCCTCAGAGGCCGAGCAGCCGGCGCACGACGGTGTCGGCGAGCAGCCGGCCCCGCCGGGTCAGCACCGCCCGGCGCGCCCGCACCGCCGCCGCGCCGTCGAGCAGGCCGTCGGCCACCAGCCCCGCCACGGCCAGCCGCCCCGCGTCCTCGAGCCGGGCCAGGTCGAGCCCCTCGCGCAGGCGCACCCCGAGCAGCACGTCCTCGTCGAGGCGCTGCTCGTCGGTCAGGACCTCACGGCCGGCGGCCGGCGACTCCCCCGCGGCCAGCCGGGCGGCGTAGGCGCGCGGGTGCTTGACGTTCCACCAGCGCACGCCGCCGACGTGCCCGTGCGCACCAGGCCCGACGCCCCACCAGTCGCCGCCGCGCCAGTAGCCCTCGTTGTGGCGGCAGCGGTCGGCCGGGGTGCGGGCCCAGTTGCTGACCTCGTACCAGTCGTAGCCCGCCGCCGCCAGCAGCGTGTCAGCCAGCTCGTACTTCTCGGCCTCGTCGTCACCGTCGGGCATCGGCAGCTCGCCGCGCCGCACCTGCACCGCCATCCGGGTGCCCTCCTCGACCACCAGCGCGTAGGCCGACACGTGGTCCGGCTCGTGCGCCAGGGCCGCCTCGAGACTGGCGCGCCAGTCGTCGAGGGACTCCCCCGGCGTCCCGTAGATGAGGTCGAGGCTGGTCGCGAGCCTGGCGGCGCGGGCGGCGGCGACGGCGGCGCCGACGCGCGCCGGGTCGTGGGTGCGGTCGAGGGTGGCCAGCACGTGGGGCACGGCCGACTGCATCCCGATGCTCACCCGGGTGAAGCCGCCCGCGGCCAGGGTCTCGAGGGAGGCGGGCGTGACCGAGTCGGGGTTGGCCTCGGTGGTCACCTCGGCGCCGGGCGCGAGGCCGAACCGGTCGCGCACGCCGTCGAGCAGGCGGACCAGGTCGGCCGCGGCCAGCAGGGTGGGGGTGCCACCTCCCACGAAGACGGTGTCGACGACCGGGGCCGCGTCGCCCAGCACCCGCCGGGCGAGGTCGAGCTCGCGCAGGGCGGTGTCGGCGAAGTCGTCGGTGGACGCCCCGGGGCCGAGCTCGGGCAGGGTGTAGGTGTTGAAGTCGCAGTAGCCGCAGCGGACCGCGCAGAAGGGCACGTGCAGGTAGATGCCGAAGGGGCGCTCGCCGAGGCGGGCCAGGGCGTCGGGCGGCAGCTCGCCGCTCGGCGGCGCGGGCTCGCCGTCGGGAAGTCGGGGCACCGTCCCATTGTCACGCCCGCCGACCGGCGCCCCGCGCCGGGCTCCTAGCATGGAGGACGTGACGGAACGCTGGATCGACCTCGACGGCCTCGTCAACATGCGCGACCTGGGCGGCCTGCCCACGCGCGACGGCGGCGCGGTGGTGCCGCGGCGCCTCATCCGCTCGGACAACCTGCAGGACCTCACCGACGCCGACGTCCGGCGCGTCGTCGAGGAGCTCGGGGTGACCGACATCATCGACCTGCGCTCCGAGACCGAGCTGCACCTCGAGGGTGCGGGCCCGCTCCGCCGTGTCGACGCCGTGACCCATCACCACCACTCCCTGTTCCCGGCCCGGCCACCGGAGTCGGCCGACGAGATCGCGGCCCGGGCCCTGGCCCTGCCCGCGCGCGAGGCGCAGGAGGCGCGCGACGCGACCTTCTGGGCGCGGCACTACCTGGGCTACCTCGACCAGCGCCCCGACTCGATGTCGGCGGCCCTGCGGGTCGTCGCCGGCGCTCGCGGCGCGGCGGTCGTGCACTGCGCGGCCGGCAAGGACCGCACCGGGACCGTCGTGGCGATGGCCCTCGACGTGGCGGGCGTCCCCCGCGAGGCGATCGTCGCCGACTATGCGCTCTCGGCCGAGCGGATCGAGGCGATCATCGCCCGCATCGCGGGCACCGACTCGCACGGGCCGTGGCTGGCCAAGCAGGCCATCGCCGACCAGACCCCGCGGGCCGAGACCATGGAGGCGATCCTCGACGCCGTCACCGACGGCTGGGGTGGGGCGGCGGGCTGGCTGCGCGACCAGGGCTGGAGCGCCGACGAGGTCGAGGGCCTGCGGGCCCGGCTCACCCGCCCCTGACGGCGCCCACCGGCACGCCGCGCAGCCAGGTGGCGGTGACGCGCACCGTGTCGAGGTCGCGCGGCTCGGCCACCGAGAACGGGTCCCGGTCCAGGCGCACCAGGTCGGCGTCGGCACCGACCCGCAGGGTGCCGGCGCGCCGGAACGCCTGGTGTGCGGTGCCCCGGGTGTACGCCGTGAGGGCCGCCTCCAGCCCGAGCCGCTCGGCCGGCGTCCAGCCGCCCGCAGGCACCCGCGCGTCGGTCTGGCGCGAGCACGCGACGGCCACGCCCTCGAGGGGATCGGCCGAGCTCACCGGCCAGTCCGACCCGAACGACAGGGTCGTGCCCAGCGCGGTGAGGGTGGCCCACGGGTACTGCGCCGCGGCCCGCTCCGCCCCGAGTCTCGGCACGGTCAGGTCCTGCATCACGGCGTCGAGCTGTGCCCAGAGCGGCTCGGCGTTGGCGACGACCCCCAGCGCGGCCAGCCGGGCCCGGTCCTCCTCGGCGACGAGCTGGAGGTGGGCCAGCACCGGGCGCCGGTCCCGCGGCCCGTTGACCCGCGCCGCGTGCTCGAGGGCGTCCAGGGCCACCCGCACCGCCCGGTCGCCGATGGTGTGCACGTGAGCCTGGAAGCCCTGGGCGTCGAGCGCCGTCACGACAGCGGCGAGCTCGTCGGGGGCCCAGACCAGCATCCCGGTGTGCGCACAGCCCGTCCCCTGGTAGGGCTCGAGGAGCGCGGCGGTACCGCCCTCGACCACCCCGTCGGCGAAGAGCTTGACGGTCTCGGCGGTGAGCAGCGGGTCGGCGTGCGCCCGGACCCGCTCGCGCAGCCGCACCAGCGCCTCGACCTGGTGCAGGCCGCGCCGCGGGTCGGCGTAGAGCGCCAGGTTGACCGCGCAGTGCAGGGCGCCCCGCCCGGACGCGGCGAGGTACGCCTCGACGTCGCCGGCCTCGACCCAGGCGTCCTGCACCCACGTGACGCCCAGCCCGGCCAGGTGGCGAGTGGCGCGCTCCAGAGCGAGCACCCGCGCCTCGAGGGGACGGTCCGGCACGACGGCGGCCACCAGGTCGACGGCCCCCCACTCGCGCAGCGTGCCGAGCGGCGTGCCGTCGGGCCGGCGCGGGATCTCACCGAGGGCGGGCTCGGGCGTGGTCGCGTCGATGCCGGCCAGCGCGAGGGCCCGGCTGTTGACCCACGCGGTGTGGTAGTCGCCGGCCCGCAGCATCACCGGCCGGTCGGGGACGGCGGCGTCGAGCCAGCGGGCGTCGAAGAGCCCGTCGGGGGCCAGGGTCGAGTCGTAGGACGCCGCCTGCACCCACGCGGCCTCGGGATGCTCGGCCGCCCACCGCGCGACCTCGGCCACCACGGCCTCGACGCTCGTGAGCCCGCTCACCGCCGGCCCCTCGGCCTCGAGCCCCCCGAACAGCGGATGGGCGTGCCCGTCGCCGAAGCCCGGCAGCAGGAGCCCGTCGCCGACGTCGACGACCTGGACGCCGGGCTGCCCGGCTCGCGCCGCGGCCGCGCCACCCACGGCGGCGATGCGGCCGTCCACCGCCAGCACGGCGTCGAGCCGCCCCTGCTCGGGGCACCAGGCCGGGCCGACCCACACGGTCTCGGGCATCTGGCGAGGCTAGCGTGTGGACATGGCCACCCCTCCCCTGCCCGGGCAGCCGGGCTTCGTCGTGCCCGCCCCCGAGGACCGTCAGCGGTTCGCCCGCCGCGCCGTCCGGGTCCTGGTGCTCGACGAGGACGACCGTCTGCTGCTCTTCCTCGACTCCGACCTCGGGCTCGACCCGGTGGCGCACTGGTGGGACACCCCCGGGGGTGGCGTGGATGCCGGCGAGGACGACCTCGACGCCGTGGTGCGCGAGCTCGCGGAGGAGACCGGGCAGCACGTCGAGCGCGCGCAGGTGCGCGGCCCGCTGCTGGAGCGACAGGTGGTGCACGGCTACAGCGACAAGGTCGTCGACCAGACCGAGGTGTTCTTCGCGGTCCGGCTGCCGGCCTTCGAGGTGGACAGCTCGGGCTACACCGAGGAGGAGCGGCTCTGCATCGCCGAGACCCGCTGGTGGGCGCGCGCCGAGCTCGCCGCGGCCACCGACGAGATCTGGCCCGCCGACGTGCTCGCGCTGCTCGACCTCGCCGACCGCCCGGCCGACTGGGCCGACGGCGCTCTGCGTGGCCCGCGCGTCGAGGAGTCCTCGGTCCCCCTCTGAGCCCGCCACCGGGCGGTCGCCGCTCGGGCGGCGCGGGTGACCCAGCGGGTCCACACCCACCAGTAGGCGACGCCGAGGGCGAGCGAGCCGGCGAAGGCCGCGGCCGGGTGCCCCCACAGCAGCTCGAGCGCCTGCCAGTGGATGACGTAGACGTACAGCGAGGCGGCCGCCAGGACCCGCACCACCGGCACCACCATCGCGGGGACCCGCGACGTCGGCAGCCATAGCAGCGCGAGGACGACGGCGATGGTCAGCCCGTCGCGCAGGTGGTTGCCCGAGAAGGTGCCGACCATGACCAGCACGACCGCGGTGCCCACCAGTCGCTGCCGGGCGCCCCGCGCGCGGGCCAGCGCCCAGCCGAGCAGGAACAGGTGCAGGACGACCAGGGCCGAGCCCTGCATCCGCGGCACCGGCAGCGGGAGCCACGGGATGCGGAAGACGACGAACGCGGCCACGCACAGCGCCAGCGGCAGGGCGAACGGGAAGCGCGCGTCGAGCCGGGCGACCACCCGGGTCCGCACCAGGAGGGCCACGACGACCAGGGCGAAGACCAGGGCCTCGACGAACCAGAACCGCCAGGGGGGCCCCAGCCGCGCCTCGCCCAGCACCCAGTTGGCCAGCAAGAGGTTGCGTGGCTCGTAGTAGCCGCCGACGAGGTAGGCGACCGCGATGACGGCCACGCTCGGCACCGCGACCCGCACCGCGGCCCCGAGCGCCCGCCGGGAGCGCCCGCCGGGGTCGAGCCCGGCCAGCTGGAAGCGCGCCAGCTGGTAGCCCGCCAGCACCAGGAGGGCGTTGGCGGTGCCCTGCAGGGTGAACAGGTCGGCGTGGGTGCCGACGACGAGCACGATGGCCAGCGCTCGCAGCCAGATGCTGGTCTCGAGAGTCACCCAGCGGCGCGGGGGCCGAGCGCGGCGGCTGTCCCCGGGCGAGGTCTCGACCGCCTCCTGCACCCGGATCGCCTCGAGCTCGGTCACCGGCATCCGGTGCCACCCGGCCGGGAGCCGGCCGAGGAGCGCCTCCAGCCGGATGGAGACCTCCACGTACGACAGCGAGTCACCGCCGAGGCTGACGAAGGAAGCGTCCGGAGCCACCGGGCCACCGAGGAGGTCCCGGTAGAGCGCGCCGACCCCGCCGGTGTCGCCCCGGGAGCGGCCGCCGTCGGCCGGCTCGGCCAGGCGGAGCAGCGCCGCGGCGTCGGGCTTGCCGTTCTCGAGCAGCGGCAGCTCGGTGACCGGCACCACCGTCACGGCGTCGCGCGGCACGCCCGAGCGCACCGAGGCCGTGCGGCGCACCCGCTCGGCCTCCGCGACGCCGCACACCCCGCGCGCCCCCACGACCACGAGGCCGTCGCGACCGGCGCAGCGCGCGTCAATCCCGCCGTCGCGCAGCCGCTGCTCGAGGCAGTCCAGGTCGACCCGGTGGCCGAGCACCTTGACGAACCGCGCCCGGCGCCCGACGACCCGCAGCAGCCCCTCGGGGGTGCGCTCGCCCAGGTCGCCGGTGCGCAGCATGTCGACGGTGCGCCCCAGCGCGAGGTCGGCGGGGGCGTGCGCGTAGCCGAGCATGACGTTGGGCCCGCGGAAGACGATCTCGCCGTCGTCGAGGTCGATGCTGGCGCCCGGCACCGGGCGGCCCACGGTGTCGGGATGGGACGCGGCCAGCGCGGGCGGCAGCACGGTCATCCGCGCCGTGGCCTCGCACTGGCCGTACATCACCACGAGGTCGAAGCCGCGCCGCCGGCCCAGCTCGGCAAAGCGGCGCACCCGCTCGGGGTCCATCCGGCCGCCGGCCTGGGTGAGGGTCCGCAGCCGGGGCAGGTCGCGCTCGGCGAACCCGCTGCGCTCGAGCAGCTCGAAGGTGTGCGGCACCCCGGGCAGCGTGGTCACCCCGGCGTCGGCTGCGGCGCGCCAGAAACACTCGTCGACCACCGAGGTGTCGGTGAGCAGCAGTGAGGCACCGGCGGCCAGGTGGGTCGTCAGCACCGAGAGCCCGTAGCAGTAGGTCAGCGGCAGGGTGAGCGCGGCGCAGTCGTCGGGGCGCACCCCGAGGGCCTCGGTGATCTGCGCGGCGTTGGCGACCAGGTTGGCGGCCGAGAGCCGCACCAGCCGGGGCGAGCCGGTGGAGCCGCTGGTGCTCAGCAGCAGGGCGAGGTCGGGATGGAGCTCGTGCGCGGGCTCGGTGCGCAGCACCTCGACCTCGCCGGTGGCACCGATCACGACGTCGGGCCGGTAGGCGCCGCGCAGCGCGGCCGCCGAGGCTCCGGGCGGGACGAGCAGCACCACGTGGCCGGCGGCCTGGGCGGCCAGGAGCGAGACGACGCCCGCGACCGTGCCCGACCCCTCGACCTGCACGAGGCGGCGGGGCCCGGACAGCCGCTCGCACGTCGCGGCGACCCGCGCGGCCAGCTGGGCGTGGGTGACGGTCCCCTCGGGAGCGTGCAGCGCGGCCCGGTCACCGTGCTCGGCGAGGCGCCCCACCCAGGGCAGGGCGCAGGCACGGAGCGGGGCATCCACCGACGTAGTCACCGCGTCAGTAAATAAGGTTAGGCACACCTAATGCAACCGCCGGACCCGAATGTGGCGCATCGGCCGGAGTGGGCTACCGTGGAACTCGGAGTTAGGCAAGCCTTCCCTTCACCCGATGACCCCGAACGGAGCCGGAGACCCTCGTGAGACGACGCACCACCCTGATCGCCGCGGCGGTGGCCGCCGCCACCCTGGGGCTCTCGGCCTGTGGAGACGGCAGCCTGGAGGCCACCGGCGACCTCGACGGCTCGAAGCTGACGATCTACAGCGCGCAGCACAAGAACCTCACGCAGGCCTGGGGCGAGGAGTTCCAGAAGGAGACCGGCATCGACGTCCAGATCCGCTACGGCAATGACTCCTCGATGGGCGCGCAGATCGTCGAGGAGGGCGCCGGCTCCCCCGCCGACGTCTTCCTCACCGAGAACTCCCCCGCGATGACGACCGTTGAGCAGGCGGGGCTGCTCGCGCCGGTCGACCCGGCGACGCTGGCCCAGGTCGGCGACGCCTACGTCCCGTCGTCGAAGGACTGGGTCGGGATCGCCGCCCGCGCGACCGTGCTGGTCTACAACCCGAGCAAGATCAAGGAGGCCGACCTCCCGGCCTCGCTGATGGACCTCGCCGACCCCAAGTAC
This sequence comes from Nostocoides sp. Soil756, assembly GCF_001428065.1. GTDB lineage: Bacteria > Actinomycetota > Actinomycetes > Actinomycetales > Dermatophilaceae > Phycicoccus. The sequence continues at coordinate 762,692 of NZ_LMSE01000002.1, read as the reverse complement.
GCGGGCCAGTGGGGCGCGGCCGCCGGCGGGGCCGACTTCCAGGCCATCGTGTCGGCCGTGCTGGCGCAGGAGGGCGAGCAGAAGACCGAGGCCTGGCTGCGGGCCCTGAAGTCGAACGCGAAGATCTACCAGAACAACATCGCCACGATGAAGGCCGTGAACGCCGGGCAGTCGGCGATGGGCATCATCTACCACTACTACTGGTACCGCGACCAGGCTCTCCAGAAGAGCAGCAGCGGCAACACGAAGCTGCACTACTTCAAGAACCAGGACCCGGGAGCCTTCGTCAGCCTCAGCGGGGGCGGGGTCCTCAAGAGCAGCAAGCACGCCGCCGACGCCCAGAAGTTCCTCGCGTTCGTCACCGGCCCCCAGGGCCAGAAGCTGCTGCGCACCACCGACGTCAAGGAGTACGCCGTCGGCAAGGGCGCTGCCTCCGACCCCGCCCTGCCGCCGCTGGACTCGCTCGAAGCACCGCGGATCGACCCGTTCACCCTCAACGGGCCCAAGGTCATCGACCTGATGACCAAGGCCGGTCTGCTCTAGGTGAGCACCACGCCGAGCGCGACGGTGCCGACCCGCCCCGGGCCGGCACCGTCCTCGGCGTCCTCGAGGACGCCCCGTCCGCCGCGCGCGCTGCAGGTGGCCGCCGTCCTGGTGGCGCTGCTGTGCCTCCTGCCGCTGGTCGTGGTGCTGGCCAAGGCGCTGGAGGCCGGTGCCGGCGAGGCCTTCTCGCTGGTGTGGCGCCCTCGGGTCGGCGAGCTGATGCGCAACACGCTCTCGCTGCTCGCGCTCACCGGCGTGCTGGCGACCGTGCTCGGGGTCGGGGCGGCCTGGCTGGTCGAGCGCACCGCGGTGCCCTGGGCCGGGCTGTGGCGGGTGGCTTTCGTGGCGCCGCTGGCCGTGCCCGCCTTCGTCAACAGCTTCGCCTGGTCCTCGCTGGTCCCCGGCTTCGAGGGTCTGGCCGGGGCGGTCATCGTCACCACGCTGTCCTACTTCCCCTTCGTCTTCCTGCCGGTGGCCGCGCTGCTGCGCTCGACCGACCCCGGGCTCGAGGAGGCCTCGCGCGCGCTGGGGAACGGGCCGTGGCGCACCTTCGCCCGGGTCGGGCTGGCGCAGGTCCGCCCGGCCCTGCTCGGCGGCGTCCTGCTGGTGCTGCTCCACCTCCTGGCCGAGTACGGTGCCCTCGAGATGCTGCGCTTCCCCACCTTCACGACGGCGATCCTCGACCAGTTCGAGGTCGCCTTCGACAGCCGCTCCGGCAGCGTGCTGGCGGTGGTACTCATCGGCCTGGCCACCCTGCTGCTCACCCTCGAGGTCCTCGCCCGCGGACGGACGCGGTACGTCGCCGTGGGCTCGGGGGCGGCCCGGCGACCGACGCGGGCAAGTCTGGGGCGCGCCCTCCCAGCCGCGCTGCTCGGACTGGCCGCGCTGGCCGTGCTCGCCCTGGGCGTGCCGCTGTGGAGCATCGGCACGTGGCTGGGCCGCGCCGACCAGGCGCTCGAGCCGGTGGCCCTGGGCCCGGCCCTGCGCTCCACCCTCGTGCTCGGCCTGGTCGCCGCCCTGGTCACCACCGCCGCCACCCTGCCGGCCGCCTGGCTGGTCGCGCGCAGCCGCTCGCGGGTGGCGCTGCTGCTCGAGCGGGTCACCTACCTCGCCGCGTCGCTGCCCGGGGTGGTCGTGGCGCTGGCGCTCATCACGCTCACCATCGGCTTCGCGCGGCCGCTCTACCAGACCACCACGGCCCTGGTCGTGGCCTACGTCGTGCTCTTCATCCCCCTGGCGATGGTCTCGACCCGGGCCGCGATCGCCACCGTCCGCCCCGAGCTGGCCGACGCCGCGCGCGCCCTGGGCGACGGACCGGTGCGCACCTTCGTCCGGGTGCAGGCGCCGCTGATGCTGCGCGGCACCCTCGCCGGGACGGCGCTGGTCTTCGTCGCCGTCACCACCGAGCTCACCGCCACCCTCCTGCTGGCGCCCACCGGCACCCGTACCCTGGCCACGGCGTTCTGGGACGCCAGCGCCTCCCTCGACTACGCCGCCGCAGCGCCGTTCGCGGCCGCGATGGTCGTCCTGTCCGCCCCCCTGACCTGGCTGCTGCTGCGCGGCGGCCACGAGGAGCCCCGCCCATGACCACCCTGCGGCTCGAGGGCATCAGCGCGTCCCATCCCCGGACGCCGGTGCTGCACGACATCGACCTCACCGTCGCCTCGGGCACCACCACGGCCGTGCTCGGTCCGTCGGGCTGCGGCAAGACGACGCTGCTGCGGGTGGTCGCGGGCTTCATGCGTCCCGACACCGGCACGGTGCGTCTCGGTGACGAGGTCGTGGCCGGCCCCGGCACCTGGGTGCCGCCCGAGCGACGCGGCTTCGGCTACGTGGCGCAGGAGGGCAACCTCTTCCCCCACCTCGACGTCGCCGCGAACATCTCCTACGGCCTCCCACGGGCCGAGCGCCGAGCGCGGGGCCGGGTGGCCGAGCTGCTCGAGGTCGTGGGGCTGCCCGCCGACCTCGCGGGGCGCCGCCCCGACCAGCTCTCGGGCGGCCAGCAGCAGCGAGTGGCGCTGGCCCGCTCCCTGGCCCGTCGCCCGGGCATCGTGCTGCTCGACGAGCCCTTCTCGGCCCTGGACCCCGAGCTGCGGGTCGCCACCCGCGATGCCGTGGCCGCCGCCCTGCGCCACGAGCGGGCCACCGTCGTCCTGGTCACCCACGACCACGCCGAGGCCCTGTCCTTCGCCGACCAGGTGGCCGTGCTGCACGACGGCGGCCTGGTCCAGGTGGGCGCGCCGCCGGAGGTCTACACCGCCCCGTCCGACCGCCGCTCGGCGGTGTCGCTGGGCGAGGCGTGCTTCCTGCCCGGTGTGCTCGAGGACGGCGTGGTGCGGTGCGCCCTCGGCCGGCTCGCGGCCCCCGGCGCTTCCGGGTCCGGGCCGTGCGAGGTGGTGCTGCGCCCCGAGCAGCTGGTCCTGGGCCCGGTGGCCTCCGGCATCGCCCACGGTGTGGTGACGCGCACCGAGTACTTCGGCCACGACGCGCTCGTCGAGCTGCGTCTGGACGGTGACCGGGCGCCGGTCCTGCGCGCTCGCATCACCGGCGCGCCCCCGCCGGTGGCGGGCGACGAGGTGTCGGTCACGGTCCGCGGCGACGCCCACCTGCTGGCTGCGCCGGCTGCCGGCTGAGCGGACCGAGCCGGGCCCCCACCAGCACCGCGAACCCGGCGGCCACCAGCCCCGCACACCCGGCGAACACGCCGGCGTAGCCGAGGCTCGACAAGCCCGACCCCCGACATGCCCGAAGCGGGCCACGAGCCGGCCGAGCGCGATGAGGATCGGGATCTCGAGGGCGGCGCAGGTGCCGAGGGCCACCCCGCTCCACTCGACCCCGAGCCCGAGGCGCTGGGTGACGAACAGCGGCATCGCCGACACCCCGATGCCCGCCACCGCCCACAGGATCGAGCGGCTGCCGAAGAAGCCCATCAGGAAGGCCGTGAGCGGCGGGCCGCCCACCCACGCGAACGAGACCACGGCCCGCGTGCGCATGACCTGGGACGAGGTCGCGCCGGTGTAGCGCTGGTAGGCGAAGATCAGCCCGATCCCGGCGCCGGCCGGGCCGCCGAGCGCCACCAGGGCCAGCACCGCCAGCGGGAGCCAGGCCGCTGGCGTTGTAGGCCGCCAGCGCCGGCCCCACCTGGGCCGGCGTGGCGTCGTAGAGGGTGACCAGGAGCAGCCCGATCGCGGGGTTCAGGAAGGCGAACTGGGTGCCCCAGAGCAGGGCCGACCCCTGGAGCAGGCTCCGGGTGGGGGGTGCGTCGGCGGTGACGGCGGTGGTGAGGGCCGCGGTCACTTCTTGGTGGCCTGGGCGCCGGCGCCCTCGGAGGTGAGGGCCGCGATGAACGCCTCCGGCGGCACCTCGACCGAGCCGATGTTCTTCATCCGCTTCTTGCCGGCCTTCTGCTTCTCGAGCAGCTTGCGCTTGCGGCTGATGTCACCGCCGTAGCACTTGGCCAGGACGTCCTTGCGGATGGCGCGGATGTTCTCGCGGGCGATGATGCGCGCGCCGACGGCGGCCTGGATGGGCACCTCGAACTGCTGGCGCGGGATGAGCTCCTTGAGCTTGCCCGTCATCATGATCCCGTAGCCGTAGGCCTTGTCCTTGTGGACGATGGCCGAGAAGGCGTCGACGGTCTCGCCCTGCAGCAGGATGTCGACCTTCACCAGGTCGGCCGCCTGGTCGCCGTCGGGTTCGTAGTCGAGGCTCGCGTAGCCGCGGGTGCGCGACTTCAGCTGGTCGAAGAAGTCGAAGACGACCTCGGCCAGCGGGAGGGTGTAACGCATCTCGACGCGCTCGGCGGAGAGGTAGTCCATCCCGAGCAGGGTGCCGCGCTTGCCCTGGCAGAGCTCCATGATGGCGCCGATGAACTCGCTGGGGGCCAGGATGGTGGCGCGCACCTTGGGCTCGCGGACCTCGGCGACCTTACCGCCGGGGAACTCGCTGGGGTTGGTGACGACGATCTCGGCACCGTCGTCCATCGAGACCTCGTAGACCACGTTGGGCTGGGTCGAGATGAGCTCGAGGTCGAACTCGCGCTCCAGCCGCTCGCGCACGATCTCGAGGTGCAGCAGGCCGAGGAAGCCGCAGCGGAAGCCGAAGCCCAGCGCCACCGAGGTCTCGGGCTCGTAGACCAGCGCGGCGTCGTTGAGCTTGAGCTTGTCGAGGGCCTCGCGCAGGTCGGGGTAGTCGGAGCCGTCGAGCGGGAACAGGCCCGAGAAGACCATCGGCTTGGGGTCGCGGTAGCCGCCGAGCGCCTCGGTGGCGGGCTTGCCGGCGTTGGTGACGGTGTCGCCGACCTTGGACTGGCGCACGTCCTTCACCCCGGTGATGAGGTAGCCGACCTCGCCGACCCCGAGGCCCTTGCCGGGCACCGGCTCGGGGCTGATGACGCCGATCTCGAGCAGCTCGTGGTGGGCCTTGGTCGACATCATGACGATGCGCTCGCGCGGGTTGAGGTTGCCGTCGATGACGCGCACGTAGGTGACGACGCCGCGGTAGGTGTCGTAGACCGAGTCGAAGATCATCGCCCGGGCCGGGGCGTCGGCGTCGCCGGTGGGCGAGGGGATCTGGGCCACGATGGCGTCGAGCAGCGGCTCGACCCCGACGCCGGTCTTGCCCGAGACCTGGAAGCAGTCGTCGGGCTCGCAGCCGATGAGCGTGGCCAGCTCCTCGGCGTACTTCTCGGGCTGAGCGGCCGGCAGGTCGATCTTGTTGAGCACCGGGATGATCGTGAGGTCGTTCTCCATCGCGAGGTAGAGGTTCGCGAGGGTCTGGGCCTCGATGCCCTGGGCGGCGTCGACGAGCAGCACGGCACCCTCGCACGCGGCCAGGCTGCGGCTGACCTCGTAGGTGAAGTCGACGTGGCCGGGGGTGTCGATCATGTTGAGCACGTGCGACGCGCCGCCGAGGTCCCACGGCATCCGCACGGCCTGGCTCTTGATCGTGATGCCGCGCTCGCGCTCGATGTCCATCCGGTCGAGGTACTGCGCGCGCATCGCCCGGTCGTCGACGACCCCGGTGATCTGCAGCATGCGGTCGGCCAGCGTCGACTTGCCGTGGTCGATGTGGGCGATGATGCAGAAGTTGCGGATCGCCTCCGGCGGCGTGGCGTGCGGCTGCAGCGCGATGCTGGCGCGGGGGGACACGGGTGACGGTTCCTCGGGATCGGGGCGGTCAGGGCACTGCCTCCCATTCTCCCACGACCGCGCCGCGTCCCCGAACCGGCGGCCGGGGCCCGCGCCGGGCGCTGTGACCGGCAGAAGCCGCCCGGGCCGGCGCGGGCGGGGCCGGGGGGCGGCCTCTGCCGGTTGGTGCGTACCGGTCAGGCCGCCGTCGGGGCGGCGCGCAGCTGGTCGAGCGCGATGACGGCCAGCATCACCAGGCCGGTGAGGACGGCGGCGGCGGCCGCGAGCACGGCCCCGGCCACCAGGCCGGCGACGAGGCCGAGCACCCCCAGGGCGGCCACGACGAGACCCAGCGTGCCGAAGACCGGCGCCCGGAAGGCCCGAGCGAACGGCACGAAGTGCAGGCCGACGGCGAGCACGACGACGGCCGGCTGCAGGTCCTCGTGGCCGAGGGCCGCGAGCGCCAGCCGGCCGAGCGACATCAGGACCAGCATCCCCACGACGGCGGCCACGTAGACCAGCCCGGCCCGCGGAGCCGGCGCGGGCGTCCGCGGGAGGGTCCGCGGGCGCAGGAGCACGACCCACACCACGACAGCGAGCGCGACGGCCCAGGCCACCAGGGCCACGGTCGGCCCGTAGCCCGGCAGCAGGCCCCGGTTGACGTGCACGAAGGCCGACGCCCCCGCGGACCCGATGATGCTGCCGAGCACCACCGGGTGCAGCAGCTGCTGCACCCCGCGGCTCGGCGCCGTGGCGCCCATGGCGTCCCGGGCCCCCTCGGCCCCGGCGGTCCCGCCGGTCGTCCTGCGCGTCACGGTCGTTCGGTCCTGCATCGTGGCTGCCCCTCGGTCGTCGGTGTCCGGCGCATTCCCCCGCTGCCGTCCCTCCACCGTAGGCGAGCCCGCGCCCGGCACCCGTCGCCCGAGCCGTGGACCCGGCGTCCACCGGCCGGTGGACGGGGGCCTCCTCAGTAGGGTCGGGGGATGAACTGGCAACGCGTCCTGCGACCGATCGTCGACACCGCCGTCCGCGAGGTCGGCCGCGCGCTGAGCCGGCAGGGCCGGGCGGGCACGACGTCGCCGCGCCGGTCGGGCCCGGGCCGCGCCCCCGCTGGCACCCCCCGCGACGCCGCCACCCCTCCCCCGGCCGGCGCCGACTACCCCGGCGACTGGACCGGCCCGCTCGACCCCGTCTACGCCCCGCAGCCCGACGGCCGCCCCGACCCGGGCGAGATCGTCTGGACGTGGGTGCCCTACGAGGAGGACCACACCCGCGGCAAGGACCGCCCGGTGCTGCTCGTCGGCCGCGACGGCCCCTGGCTGCTGGCCCTGCAGCTGACCAGCAAGGACCACGACCGCGACGCCGAGCAGGAGCGCCGGGCGGGTCGGCGCTGGGTCGACGTCGGCTCCGGGCCGTGGGACTCGCGGGGGCGCCCGAGCGAGGTACGGGTCAACCGCGTCGTCCGGGTCGACCCGGGCGCCGTGCGCCGCGAGGGTGCGGTCCTGGCCCGCGAGCGCTTCGACGAGGTCGCCGCCGCGGTCCGCGGCAACTGACCCCCGCACGCACGAGGGCCCGTCACCCGGGATGCGGTGACGGGCCCTCGTGCATGCGGCTCGGCTCGGCTCAGAGCTGAGCGGCCTTCTTGGCCATCGCGGACTTCTTGTTCGCGGCCTGGTTCTTGTGGATGACGCCCTTGCTCACGGCCTTGTCGAGCTTGGTCGACGCGGCCTGGAGGGCCGAGGCCGCCTGAGCGGTGTCGCCGGAGGCCGCGGCCTCGCGGAAGCGACGGATCGAGGTGCGGACCTCGGACTTGATCGCCTTGTTGCGCTCGGTCGCGAGCCGGTTGGTCTTGATGCGCTTGAGCTGGGACTTGATGTTCGCCACTGGTTCGTATGCCTTCGGTCGTCGGTTCGGTTGCCGTTAGAGGGCGGCAGACGCGGGTCGGGACCGAGCGTGGGGGGCCCGTGGTTGACTCGCGCTGGGTGCTGCTCGTGCGCGCGCGACCACACGCGCACGCAATCCCCAAAGGTACCAGCGCTCGCGGGGGCGGCCAAAACGGTGCCGTCAGCCCTCGCGGTGGCGGGCGTGCTGGCGGGTGATGGTGAGCACCACCCGCTCGACGGCGTAGACCGGGTCGCGGCCGCCGCCCTTGACCTCGGCGTCGGCGGCGGCGAGCGCCTGGAGGCACACGGCGAGGGTCTCGCCGTTCCAGCCGGCCAGGGCCCGGCGGGCACGGTCGACCTGCCAGGGCGCCATCCCCACGTCGCGGGCGATGTCGGCCGACCGGCCCCGCCCGGCCGACCCGACCCGGATGAGCTGGCGCACCTGCTGGGCCAGCACGGCGACGATGGGGACGGGGTCGACGCCCACCCCGATGGCGTGCCGCAGCAGCCGCAGCGCCTCGGCGGTGTCGCCGGACAGGGCGGCGTCGGCCACCCGGAAGCCCGTGGCCTCGACCTTGCCCCCGTGGTAGGTGAGCACGGTGTTCTCGTCGATGACGCCGGTGGTGTCGTCGACCAGCTGCTGGCAGGCCGCCGCCAGCTCGCGCACGTCCTTGCCCACCGCCTCGACGAGCGCGTGCACGGCCTCGGGGGTGGCCTTGCGGCGGGCCCGGCGGAACTCGTGGGCGGCGAAGTCGGTCTTGTCGCGGTCGGTCTTGATGGCCGGAGCGTCGACGACGCGGGCGCGGGCGCCACGCAGCGCGTCGAGGACCCGCTTGCCGCGCTGGCCGCTCTTGTGCAGGACGACGAGGGTGAGGTCGGGCTCGGGCGGGTCGGTGATGCAGGCGAGCAGGTCGGCCTGGAGCTCGTCACTCGCCTCGTCGACGTCGTGCACCACCACGCACTTGGCCCCGCCGAACAGGGAGGGGCTGGTGTGCAGCACCAGCTCGCCGCCCTCGTAGGTGCCGGCGTAGAGGCGGATGACCTCGAGCCCGGGCTCGGCGACCCGCAGCCGGTCGAGCACCTCGGCCAGTCCGCGCTCGGCCAGCACCGACTCGGGGCCGGAGACCAGGACGTAGGGCGGCACGCCGTGCGCGACGGCCACCAGGTCCTCGGTCATGGGCGCCATGCTGCCATCCCGCCCGGACAGGCGGTTCAGCCGCGCGGGGTGGAGGGCTCGACCCGGGCGCCGCCCCAGGTCACCGGCTCGCGCGGCGGTCGCGCCATCAGGTCGGCGCGGAACCCACGCCGCGACACCAGGACCAGTACCCCCGCCACGACGAACAGCCCGGCGGCCACCAGCCAGGTGGGTCGGAACCCCACGGCGCCCGCCATCGTGCCGAGCAGCAGCGGGCCCGCCGCTCCCCCGACGAACGCCCCGGCCTGGATGACGCCGGAGGCCTGGGCCGGGCTGTCGCGCCCGACCCGCGCCACCGCGAACAGCAGCAACCCGGGCCAGGACCAGCCGACCGCGAACGCCAGGAAGCCGAACACCACGACGGCCCAGGGCATCCCCCAGGCCACGCCCACGAGGCACACCGCCCCGGCGAACATCTGGGCCGCGACCCGGGGCAGGTTGCCTCCGTGCCGCCGGTCGGCGCGCCAGCCGGCGAGCACCCGCACCGTGATGGAGGCGGCCGACCCGACCGCCATGAGCAGACCGGTGGCCGTGGTGGTGAGCCCGACCTCGAAGCCCCACGAGGCGATGAAGGACCCGACGAAGTTGGCCGCCGCGCTCGCGAACATGATGGCCAGCCCGCTGACCAGCAGGGGTGCCCAGGGGGGACGGTCGAGGGCCCCCGTGGTCGCGGCGGCGACGGCGCGCCCGGCCGGGACGCGCACCAGCGCCAGCGCCACGACGAGGGCCCCCACCGCGGCCGAGGTCGCGAAGGTGCTGCGCCAGCCCAGCCAGCGCCCCAGGGTGGGCACGGCGATACCGCCGACCATGATCGCGACCTGCACCGCCGACTGCTTCACCCCGAAGCCGAGGCCCCGCCGCGACGGTGCCACCACCCGCGCCATCGAGCTGTTGGACGCGCTCTGGCAGCAGGCGTTGCCGAGGCCGAGCACCACCATGACCGCCAGCAGCGACTCCGGCCCGCGGACCAGGCCGGCCATCAGAGCACCGCCGAGCGCCACGAACCCGCCGGCGAGCGCCACCGCGACCCGACGCCCGGTGCGGTCGAACAGCGGCCCGGCCGCGAACGACCCCAGGGCGGCGGCGGCGAAGAAGGTGCTGACGGCGGCCCCCAGCACGCCCAGCCCGATGCCGAGGTCGGGGCGCACCCGCACCGCCTGGGCCCCTAGCAGGAACGGCGGCAGCGCACCGAGCGCGGTCAGGGCCGAGGCCGAGAGCATCAGCCGGGCGTCACGCGACCCGTCCGCTCCGAGGCTCCCGATCCGCACCCGGCGAGGCTACCCGGGCCCCGCCGCTGCCTAGGATGCTGCGGTGCTCCTCGACCCTCCCCCGGACCTGTCGCGGCACCGGCGCATCGTCATCCACGGGGTCACCGGCTCGGGGAAGTCGTCGATGGCCGTGCGGCTGGCCACCGTCGGGGGGATGCCGCACATCGCCGTCGACGACCTGATGTGGCGGCCGGGGTGGGTGCAGCTCTCGGCCGAGGAGCAGGTCGAGGCCATCCGCCCGGTGGCCCAGGACCCGGCGTGGGTGATGGATGCGCTGTGGCGCTCGACCCGCGACGTCGTCCTCCCCCGCACCGACCTCGTGGTGGCGCTCGACTACCCGCGCCGGGTCAGCCTCGGCCGGCTGCTCAACCGCACGCTGCACCGGCTGCGCGACCACGAGGAGATCTGCGGCGGCAACACCGAGTCGTGGCGCCAGACGCTCTCGCGCGACTCGATCGTCGCCTGGCACTTCCGCTCCTTCGAGCGCAAGCGCCACGAGATCGCCGCCTGGTCGGAGGCCGCCGACGGGCCGCCCGTGCTGCGCTTCACCGACCCGCAGGCGGCCGAGGCGTGGCTGCGGTCGCTGGAGCGGGCCGCGGCCGCCTGACCCGGCTCTGCCACCACCACCGCCCCGCTCAGTCGAAGGTGAGGGTGGGGCCGCGGCCGGCCTCGAGCCCCAGGCCCTTCAGCCGCGCCTGCACGACCTCACCGGGCAGCTCCATCGACTCGGCGAGCTCGTCGAGCGAGAGGCCGAGCTCGACGCCGTCGCGCAGCTCCTCGTCCTCCTGGGTCGTCCACGCGTGGCCCTGGGTGACCGCGGTGCGCGAGGACTCCGGGGGCGGCGGCGGATGGGCGACCGGCCGCTCGTCCGCCGCCGGGGTGGCCTCGACCATGGTGGTGCCCGCGACGGCCCCGGTGAGCCCGCGCAGCGCCGGCTCGGCCACCGGCAGCGGCGGCGGCGCGGTCTCGTCGAGGCGCGCCAGCGCCGCGAGCACCATCGCCCGGTCGGCCGTCGGCCAGAACGGCGGCAGCGACCGCTGCAGGAAGCCGGCGTAGCGCGCCGACATCATCCGCGGGTCCAGGAACGCCACGACCCCCCGGTCATCGGACCGGCGGATGAGGCGCCCGGCGCCCTGGGCCAGCCGCAGCGCCGCGTGGGTGGCCGAAACCGCCATGAAGCCGTTGCCGCCCATGCGGGCGATGGCCTGCGAGCGCGCCGAGGCCAGCGGGTCGTCGGGGCGCGGGAAGGGGATGCGGTCGATGATCACCAGCTGGCACGACGACCCGGGGACGTCGACGCCCTGCCACAGCGACAGCGTGCCGAACAGGCAGGTGGCCGGGTCCTTGGCGAACTCGCGCACGAGGGTGGAGATCTGGTCCTCGCCCTGGCAGAGCACGACGATGTCGGTGTCCTCGAGGCGCTCGCGCATCACCTCGGTGGCCTCCTTCGCCGCCCGCATCGACGAGAACAGGCCGAGGGTGCGCCCGCCGGCGGCCCGCACCAGGGCCTCGATCTCGTCGAGGGTCTGCGGCGCGGTGCCGTCGCGGCCCGGGGGCGGCAGGTGGCTCGCGACGTAGGCGATGCCCTGCTTGGGGTAGTCGAAGGGGCTGCCGACGTCGAGCCCGCGCCACGCCGGCGCGCCCTCGCCGCGCAGCCCGATGGTGCCCGCCACGGCGTCGAAGGTGCCGCCCAGCTCGAGGGTGGCCGAGGTGATGACGACCGTGCGGTCGTCGAACACCTTGTCGCGCACCATCATCGCGACGCTCATCGGCGCCACGCGCAGCACCGGGCCGCGCCGCGGGTCCTTCGAGAGCCACACGACGTCGAGCTCGCGCTCCTCGAGCATCCGGGCCGCGTTCTCGAACAGCTCGTCGACCGCCGCCCGCGCCACCTGGCGGCCGGCGTCGGGCTCCTCGCCCTGCTGCGGCTTGAGCTCGGTCTGGGCGGCACGGGCGACGTCGCGGATGCGGCCCAGCGCGGTCGCGAGCGCGTCGGGCACGCCGGTGAGCCGGCCCTCCGGCATCGGCTCGAGCACCGACTCCAGGAGGGTGGCGGCGTCGTCGAGCGCGTCGGCGGCGTCGGCCTGGCGACCCGCCCGCTTGGCGGCGGCGCGCACGGTGCCGGGGGTCAGCTCGTCGGTGATGGTGGAGGTGACGCGGTCGACGAGTTCATGGCCCTCGTCGACGACCAGGACGTCGTGCTCGGGCAGCATCTGGCGGCCCTCGAAGGCGTCGATGGCCATGAACGAGTGGTTGGTGACGATGACGTCGACGTCGCGCGCGGCCTCCCGCGAGCGCTCGACGAAGCACTCGGCGGCCATCGGGCAGCGCGACCCGAGGCACTCCTGGGCACTGACCGACACCTGCCGCCAGGCACGCTCGGAGACACCGGGCACCAGCTCGTCGCGGTCGCCGGACTCGGTGGAGGCGGCCCACTCGCGCAGCCGCACGACCTCCTGGCCCAGCCGGGACGCGGCCCGGTCGACGTCGCCCACCGTCATCAGGGTGTCGGCGTCGTCGTCGGGGAAGCCGCCCTCGAGCTTGTGCAGGCACACGTAGTTGCGCCGGCCCTTGACCAGCGCGTAGGTCGGGCGGCGGCCGAGGACCGGGGTCAGCGCCTCGGCCAGGCGGGGCATGTCGCGGTCGACGATCTGGGCCTGCAGGGCCAGAGTCGCGGTGGCCACGACCGCCGGGCGCCCGGTGTCGATCGCGTGCTGCACCGCCGGTACGAGGTAGGCCAGCGACTTGCCGGTGCCGGTGCCGGCCTGCACCAGCAGGTGCTCGCCACGCTCGACCGCGTCGGCCACGGCGTGGGCCATCTCGACCTGCCCGGGCCGCTCGGTGCCGCCCACCGAGGCGACCGCGGCGTGGAGCAGGTCGTCGAGGGAGGGCACCGCAGCAGCCTAGGCGTTCGGTCGGGCCGTCCTCCCCTCCGACGTGCCGGGTGAGGGTGCACGATGGGGGCGTGACCTCCGAGCCCGAGCGCACCCCGTTCCCCACCGACATCGAGATCGCCGAGGCGGCCGAGATCCTGCCCATCGCCGAGCTCGCGCGCGACCGGCTCGGCATCCCCGCCGACGCCCTCGTGCCCTACGGCCACACCAAGGCCAAGGTCTCGCTGCCGTTCGTCGCGTCGCTGGCCGACCGGCCGCAGGGGCGCCTGGTGCTGGTCACGGCGATGTCGCCGACGCCGGCCGGCGAGGGCAAGACGACCACCTCGGTGGGCCTCGCCGACGGGCTCTCGCGCCTCGGCGAGCGCACGGTGGTGGCCCTGCGCGAGCCGTCGATGGGCCCGGTCTTCGGCATCAAGGGCGGGGCGGCCGGCGGCGGCTACGCCCAGGTGGTGCCGATGACCGACATCAACCTGCACTTCACCGGTGACTTCGCGGCCATCGCGGCGGCCAACAACCTGCTGTCGGCGCTGCTCGACAACCACCTGCACCACGGCAACGCGCTCGACATCGACCCCCGCACGGTCACCTGGAAGCGAGTGCTCGACCTCAACGACCGGGCGCTGCGCGAGATCGTCATCGGCCTCGGCGGCACCAGCAACGGCGTGCCCCGCGAGGACGGCTTCGACATCGTGGTGGCCTCCGAGGTGATGGCCATCCTCTGCCTCGCGACGTCGCTGGCCGACCTCAAGCGCCGCCTCGGTGACGTCGTGGTGGCACACACCCGCGCCGGCGCGCCCGTCACGGCCCGTGACCTCGGCGCCGAGGGCTCGATGACGGTCCTGCTGCGCGACGCCCTGGCCCCCAACCTGGTCCAGACCCTGGAGCACACCCCGGCCTTCGTGCACGGCGGCCCGTTCGCCAACATCGCCCACGGCGCCAACTCGGTGATGGCCACCCGGGCCGCGCTCGGCCTGGCCGACTGGGTCGTCACCGAGGCCGGCTTCGGCGCCGACCTGGGCGCCGAGAAGTTCGTCGACATCACCTGCCGGCTCTCGGGCCTGCGCCCCGACGTGGTGGTCGTCGTGGCCACCGTGCGGGCGCTGAAGTACCACGGCGGGGTGGCGGTGGCCGACCTCGCCGTCGAGGACCTCGGCGCCCTCGAGAAGGGGATGGCCAACCTGCGCCGTCACCTGCACAACGTCCGCGACGTCTTCGGGCTCACCCCCGTGGTGGCGGTCAACCGCTTCCCGAGCGACACCGACGCCGAGGTCGACGCGGTGGTCCGGCTCTCCGGCGACGAGGGCGTCGCGGCCTACGCGGCCACCCACGTGGTCGACGGCGGCGCCGGCGCCGAGGCCCTGGCCCGCGGGGTGGTCGAGACCGTGGCCGCCGGGACCTCCGAGATGACCTTCGTCTACCCCGACGACCTGCCGTTGGCCGACAAGGTCGAGGCCGTCGCCACGGCCGTGTACGGCGCCGACGGCGTCACCTTCGCCCCGGCCGCCCGCAAGGCGCTGGCCCGGATCGAGGCCGAGGGGCACGGCCGGCTGCCGGTGTGCATCGCCAAGACCCAGTCCTCGTTCTCGACCGACCCCACGCTGCGCGGTGCCCCCGAGGGGCACACCGTCGACGTGCGCGAGGTGCGGCTGTCGGCCGGCGCCGGGTTCGTGGTCGCCATCACCGGCAGCGTGCTGACGATGCCGGGGCTCCCCAAGGAGCCGGCGGCGGGCCACATCGACGTCGACGACGACGGGCGGATCCTCGGGCTCAGCTGAGCGGGCGCCCGTCGAGGCGCCGCGCCATCCGGATCTCGTCACGCTCGTCGGCCGCGGACAGCCGGATGCCGCCGGGCAGCCGCCCCACCTCGGTGTACCCCAGGCCGGCGTAGAAGGCCTCGACCCCGGTGCCCCCGCGGACCGTGAGCTCGGCCAGGGCCACCCCGTCCTCGCGCGCGACCCGGTGCATCGCCGCCATGAGCAGGCGGCCCAGGTTGCGGCCCCGCCGCTGCGGGTCGGACATCACGCGGTAGGCCGTGCGGCGGTGGGCCCGCAGCGGGTTGGCGTCGCCGCCCCACCACGCGAGCGCCGCGACCCACCGGTCCGGGTCGCGCAGCAGCACCGCGACGGCCAGCCCGGCAGCCATCTGCTGCTCGTGAGCGGCCAGGGCGGCCGACACCGCGGCCCGCGGCGCCCCGGGGACGAAGCCCACCGCGCCGCCGGCGTCGTTGGTCGCGCACCAGAGGTCCAGCACCTGCTCGCGGGTCGGGGCGTCGAAGGGCTCGCGGTGCACCTCGACCGCGGGCGCGAGCAGCACGACCGGGGCCGGGACGTCGGCCGGGTCGGCGGCGCGGGCCCGCTCGGCCACCGCGCGCGGGACGCCCGGGAACACGACGTCGGGCTCGGCGGCGCCCAGCAGGGTCAGCCCCGCCCGTTCGGCGGTGCGGATGGACGCGCGGTGGTCGGGGCGCGCGGTGGCGGTCAGCGGGAGTCCGGGCCCGTGCTCGACGGCGTCGGCCACCAGGGCGCGGGCGACCTCGGGGCCGAGCCCGCGGCCGTGGTGCGGCCGGTCGAACCGGTAGTAGAGGTTCAGGTGCTCGCGCTCACGCCCGTGGATCAGCCCGGCGACGCCCAGGGCCTCCCCACTCCCCCGGTCCTCGACGACGCCGTAGCCGAACTCGTGCTCGGCCCAGTGCGTCAGCGCCCGCTCGAGCGTCCCCTCGGCGGTTGCCGCGTCCGGGGCGACCGCCCACGGGGCGAAGGGATACTGCGCCGGGTCGGTGTGCAACCGGACCCAGAGGTCGCGGTCGGCGTCGGTCAGCGGGCGGACCCGGAGCCGGGCCGTGGTGACGGTGCGAGGGCTCGGTGCCATCCGGCCGGGGTCAGACCGCGTACGACGACAGGTCGTCGGCCAGCTCGGCGTCGACCCGCGCGGTGAGCCGGGTGCCCTCCGCGACGTGCTCGCTGGTGAGGACCTCGCCGGTCTCGTGGACGCGGCTCACGAGGTCACCGCGGTCGTAGGGCACCAGAACGTCGACGTCGATGTCGGGCTGGGGCAGCTCGTCACCGATGAGGGCGCGCAGCTGCTCCATCCCCTCGCCGGTGCGGGCCGATACGACGATCGAGTGCTTCTCGTGCCGGCGCAGCCGGTCGATGACCTCGGGGTCGGCCAGGTCGGCCTTGTTGATGACGATGACCTCCTTGACGTCGGTGGCCTCGACGTCGGAGAGGACGGACCGGACCGCGGAGATCTGGCCCTCGGGGTCGGGGTGCGAGCCGTCGACCACGTGCAGCAGCAGGTCGGCCTCGGCCACCTCCTCGAGGGTGGAGCGGAAGGCCTCGACCAGCTGGTGCGGCAGCTGGCGGACGAAACCCACGGTGTCGGCCAGCGTGTAGAGGCGCCCGTCGGGGGTCTCGGCCCGGCGCACGGTGGGGTCCAGCGTCGCGAAGAGCTGGTTCTCGACCAGGACGCCGGCGCCGGTGAGCCGGTTCAGCAGGCTCGACTTGCCGGCGTTGGTGTAGCCCGCGATGGCGACGCTGGGCACCTGGTTGGCCTTGCGGCCGCCGCGCTTGGTGTCGCGGACGGTCTTCATGTCCTTGATCTCGCGGCGCAGCTTGGCCATCCGGGTGTTGATGCGGCGCCGGTCGAGCTCGATCTTGGTCTCACCGGGGCCGCGCGAGCCCATGCCCTGGCCGCCGGCCGCCTGGCCACCGGCCTGGCGCGACATCGACTCGCCCCAGCCGCGCAGGCGGGGCAGCAGGTACTGCAGCTGGGCGAGCTCGACCTGGGCCTTGCCTTCCCGGCTCTTGGCGTGCTGGGCGAAGATGTCGAGGATCAGCGCGGTGCGGTCGATGACCTTGACCTTGACGACGTCCTCGAGGGCGCGGCGCTGGCTGGGGGCGAGCTCGGTGTCGCAGATGACGGTGTCGGCGCCCTCGGCGACGACGATGTCGCGCAGCTCGGCCGCCTTGCCCTTGCCCAGATAGGTGGCGGGGTCGGGGTTGGCGCGGCGCTGGACGACCCCGGCGAGGACCTCGGAGCCGGCGGTCTCGGCGAGGGCGGCGAGCTCGCGCATCGAGTTCTCGGCGTCCTCGGCGGTGCCCTCGCACCAGACGGCGGCGAGAACGACGCGCTCGAGACGCAGCTGGCGGTACTCGACCTCGGTGACGTCCTCGAGCTCGGTCGAGAGGCCCGCGACGCGGCGCAGCGAGGCGCGTTCCTCGCGGTCGAGCTGGTCGCCGTCGTAGGTCAGGGCGTCGTCGTCCAGCACGAAGCCGGAGTCGTCGAGGGGGGCGTCGGCGAGCGCTTCGGCCCGCCCGGAGAGGAAGTCGCGTGCAGTCATGTTCTCCCTAGGGTCTCACTGGTCAACGCGCCGGGGCGACCGGATTCTTCCGGGAACGGCCGGCGGCCCGGCGCCCGATAGCCTTCCGTGCGATGAGCGAGCCCGACCACTACTTCACCGCCGCGCCCGCCAGCGACGGCGAGCGCCGCCCGCTGCGGGTGCGGCTCGCGGGGCGCACCCTCGAGGTCGAGGTGGCCCGCGGCGTCTTCTCCCCCGGGAGCATCGACAAGGGGACGGCGGTGCTGCTGGCGCAGGCTCCCGCTCCCCCGCCGTCGGGCACGTTCCTCGACCTCGGGTGCGGATGGGGCCCGGTGGCACTGACCCTGGGGCTGCGCTCGCCCGGGGCCACGGTGTGGGCCGTCGACGTCAACGAACGCGCCCTCGACCTGTGCCGCCGCAACGCCGCCGCCCTCGGCCTGGACGGGGTGCGGGCGGGGGTCGCCGCCGACGTGCCGGCCGACGTGCGCTTCGACCTCATCTGGTCCAACCCGCCGATCCGCGTCGGCAAGGCGGCCCTGCACGAGCTGCTGGCGACCTGGCTGCCCCGGCTCGCGCCGGGCGGTGCGGCCTACCTGGTGGTGCAGAAGAACCTCGGGTCGGACTCGCTGCAGCGGTGGATCGAGGCCGACCTCGGGATGCGGTGCGAGCGGCTGACGTCGGTCAAGGGCTTCCGCGTCCTCGCCGTGACCCACCAGGGCTGAGGCACCCGCCGGTACGGGCTCGGTTCAGGCCGGCAGCGTGGCCAGGGGGAGCGTGCCGTCGGCGACCAGCACGGCCGGCCCGGCGAGCTCGACGCCGTGGTCGGCCAGGAGCCGCACCGTGAGCCGGCCTCCCGCGACGTCGACGGTCCAGGTCGAGCCGGTGTCGAGCGAGCCCGCCCAGAAGCTGGTGGCCACCGCGGCGGCGCAGGCCCCGGTGCCGCACGAGCGCGTCTCGCCGACCCCACGCTCGTGGACGCGCAGCGCGATGTGCCCGGGCCCGATCGGGCGGACGACCTCGACGTTGGTGCCGTGCGAGGGCTCGGGGCGCACCACCGGGGGGCGGCTCAGGTCGACGCTCTCGAGGTCGACCTCCTCGGGCAGGGCCACGACGGTGTGCGGGTTGCCGAGGTCGACCGACACCGCCGAGTAGGGGTCGCCCTCCCCCAGGTGCACGAGCGCGTCGACACCGTCGCGCTCGGCGGCCGCGGCGTCGGTGAGCCGCCAGGGGCCGATCCCGACCGCCCAGCCGTCACCCTCGGCGCGCACCCGCTTGGCGCCGGCCCGGGTGGCGATGACGAACTCGTCGGCGGTCTCGAGCCCCTCACGGCGCAGGTACGCGGCGAACACGCGGGTCCCGTTGCCGCACATCTCGGCCGCGGAGCCGTCGGCGTTGCGGTAGTCCATGAACCAGCGCGCCTGCTCGGCCTGGGCCCGCACCGAGTCCTCGTCGGCGTGCACGGTGGGCACGACGCGGATGACCCCGTCGCCGCCGATGCCGGCCCGACGGTCGGCGAGGAACGCGGCCCGGGCGGGCGAGAGCCCGAGGGAGCCGTCGAGGTCGGGCACGAGGACGAAGTCGTTCTCGGTCCCGTGCCCCTTCGTGAACGCCAGCACGTCAGCCATGCGCCCCATGGTCCCATCCCGCCCGCCTGACCTCCGCCATGGCCCGGACGGGTCGGGCCCGGTCGAGCCCCGGATGGCCGGACCGGGCGATGCGGGCCCCCACCGCCGCGGCGGAGCCTGGGAGCAGTCCCCGCACCCGCGGCGGACATCGTCAGAAGGAGTGGGTCGACATGCCGTTCATCCAGGTCAAGGTGATCGAGAACGTGTTCAGCAGCGAGCAGAAGGGCCAGATCGTGCGCGAGCTCACCGACGCCATGGTCCGCGTCGAGGGCGAGGCGATGCGGCCGGTCACGTGGTGCGTCATCGAGGAGGTGCGCTCCGGCGACTGGGCCATCGCCGGCAACCCGCTGACGACCGCGGACGTCAAGGCGCTGGCGGCGGGGGCCAAGGTCTAGTGCCGCGGGCGGGGACGGTCCACCATCGAGGCATGCGTCCGCCCCCGCCCGACTCCCCCGCCCTCGCCGCCGCCCGGCGGGCGCTGGACGAGGCGCAGTGGGCGCGGGCGCGGGGCCTGCTGCGCCCCGTGGCGGAGGCCGAGGGCGCCCCGGCCTGGGACCTGCTGGCCGAGGCCGCCTGGTGGCTGGACGACGGGAGCGCCTGCCTGGTCGCGCGCGAGGCGGCCTACCGTCTGTACCGCGAGGCCGGTGACGTGCGCGGCGCCGCCGCGGCCGCGAGCGCCCTCGGCTACGACAGCGCCCTCTTCGGGCAGGGGGCCTCCGTCGCGTCCGGATGGCTCGCCCGGGCGCGCCGGCTCCTCGCGGAGGTCGACGGGCCGCTGCCCGAGCACGGCTGGCTGGCGGTGCGCGAGGCCGAGCTGGCCCTCCAGGTGACGCACCGGCCGGACGCCGCGCACGAGGCCGCCACCGAGGCGGTCGCCGTGGGGCGGTCCCTGGGCCGCGCCGACATCGAGCACGTCGGCCTGGGGCTGCTCGGCCTGGTCGAGGTCACCCGGGGCCGGGTCGACGCGGGGATGGAGCTGCTCGACGCCGCGGTGGCGGGGGCCCTGAGCGGCGAGGTCGGCGACGTCATGTGGGTGGGCAAGGTGTGCTGCTGGCTGGTGGGCGCCTGCCGCGAGGCGCAGGACCTCGCCCGCGCCGTCGAGTGGTGCGAGCGGGTCGACGCCCTGTGCCGCGAGCGGGACCTCGCGCCCCTCTTCACCGCGTGCCGGATCCAGTACGCCTCGGTGCGCCTGGCCGGGGGCCACTGGCTCGACGCCGAGGTGGAGCTGGTCGCCGCGCTGGAGCGGATGCGTGACTCCCGGCGAGCGACCCGGGCCGACGCGGTCGTCCAGCTCGGGCACCTGCGCCGGCGGCAGGGTCGCCTGGCCGAGGCGGATGCGCTCTACGCGCAGGCCGGGTACACCCCCGGCGCGCTGGTGGGGCGCGCCCTGGTGCGCCTGGCGCGGGGCGAGCCGGCACCGGCCTGGGCCCTGGTGGCGGGCCTGCTCGAGGACGTCGCGCCGACCGACCTGATGACCCGGGCCGCCGTGCTGCTGCCGGTGGTGCGCTGCGCGGTCGCCGCCGGTCGGCACGACGAGGCCGAGCGCGGTGCCGGCGAGCTCGCCGACCTGGCCGCCCGGTTGGGCACCGACGCGGCCCGGGGCAGCGCCGCCGTGGCGCGGGCGCTCGTGGCGGCGCCGGCCGGGGCGCGCGGCACGGAGGGCCCCGACGCGGCGCGCAGTGCGTGGCGGGCGGCCGCGCGCTCCTTCCACGCCGCGGCCCTGCCGGTCGAGGCCGCCGAGGCCCACCTCGCCCTGGCCCGGCTGCTGGCCGCCGACGAGCCGGGGTCCGCGGCCGACGAGGTGCGCTGGGCCGTCACCACCCTCGAGGCGGTGGAGGCGCCGGAGGTGCTGGCGCAGGCACGGGGGATGCTGGGGGCCGACGGGGCCGACGGGGCCGACGGGGCCGCGGGTGGCGGGTCGGCGCACCCGGCGGGCTCACCGGTGCTCACACCGCGCGAGGTGGAGGTGCTGCGGCTGGTGGCCGGGGGGGCCAGCAACGCCCGGATCGCGCGCGAGCTGGTCGTCAGCGAGCACACCGTGCACCGGCACGTGGCGAACATCCTGACCCGGCTGGGCGAGCCGACCCGCGGCGCCGCCGCCCTGCGCGCGGTGCGCGACGGGTTGATCTAGCGACCCGCCGACCCGGCCCGGGGCTGCGGCTGCTCGGCCACGAGGGCGGCGACCCGCTCGACCAGATCGGGCGCGGCAGCGTCGACCCAGTGGATGCGGGGGTCCGGCCCGAACCACGACTCCTGCCGGCGGACCAGCCGCCGGGTGCGCTGGGCGGTGTCGGCCACCGCGTCGTCCACGCCCCAGCGCCCGTCGATCACCCCGAGGGCCTGGGCGTACCCCACCGCGCGGCTGGCGGTGCGCCCCTCGCGCAGGCCGAGGTCGACCAGGGCCCGGGTCTCGTCGACCAGGCCGGCGTCGAACATGGCGCGGGTGCGGCGCTCGACGCGTCGGTCGAGGACGCCGCGCTCGAGCCGCAGCCCCACGATCACGGTCGGGCGTAGGAGCTCTCGGGTCGGCATCGTCGCGCTGAACGGCCGCCCCGTGAGCTCGATGACCTCAAGGGCACGCACGACCCGGCGCGTGTTGCCGGGCTCGATGGCAGCCGCGGCCACGGGGTCGGCCGCGGCCAGCTCGCGGACCAGGGCCGCCGGCCCCTCCACGGCCAGGCGCGCCTCGAGCCGGGCCCGCACCTCCGGGTCGGTGGGCGGGATGTCGAGCCGATCGAGCAGCGCCCGCACGTAGAGGCCCGACCCGCCGGCGACCACCGGCACCCGGCCGCGCGCCAGCACGGCCGCGACGTCGGCCCGGGCGTGCCGCTGGTAGGCGGCGACGGTCGCCTCCTCGCGGACGTCGAGGACGTCGATCTGGTGGTGGGGTACCCCGGCGCGTTCGTCCGGGGTGAGCTTGGCCGTGCCGATGTCCATCCCCCGGTAGAGCTGGGAGGCGTCGGCCCCGACCACCTCCCCGTCGAACCGCCGGGCGAGCGCGACGGCGAGGTCGGACTTGCCGGTGGCGGTGGCACCGACGACGGCGACGACCAGCCCGGGCGCGGGCCGGCCCGGCGCCCGGGGGCTCTCCTCGAGCGGGTCCACGGGCACGGCGCTCAGTCGGAGCGCTCGTCGTCGGGGGTGTCGTCGTCGTGCCCGAAGGGGTCACGGTCCTCGCCCGGCATCCAGGTCTGCCCCGGGGTCCCCCAGCCGTGGGCGCGGACGGCCTTCTTGGCCTTGCGCGCCCACTTCGCGTCGAGGCGGTCGACGTAGAGGAAGCCGTTGAGGTGGTCGTACTCGTGCTGGAGCATCCGGGCGAACCAGCCGGTCGCCTCGTAGCGCAGCTCGTCGCCGTCGAGGCCCTGCCCGGTGAGCACCGCCGACGCGCCGCGACGCAGCGGGAAGGACTCTCCCGGCACTGACAGGCAGCCCTCGGATTCCTCGTGCGGGTCGGGGTCGCCGACCAGAGGCTTGGCCGCGACGACGTAGGGGTTGACGACCACGCCCCGCGGCGGGATGCCGTCGTCGTTGGCCAGCTGCCAGGTGAAGATCCGCAGCCCCACCCCCACCTGCGGAGCGGCCAGGCCGACGCCCCGGGCCGCGTCCATCGTCTCGAACATGTCGGCGACGAGCTCACGGATGCCGTCGTCGATGACCTCGACGCGGGCGGCGCGACGGTGCAGGACGGGGTCGCCGGTGATGGTGACGGGGCGGATGGTCATGGGCGCGATTCTTCCAGAACCGCCGAGCCGTCCGCCCCTGGCCACGGACCCACGAGAAAGGGCTGGCGCAGACGGCCCGACGGGTGTGGACTGGAGGGGCTCCCCCCGGGGAGCGGACCGACGTCCCCGAACCGAAGGAGGTGGCCGATGGGTTTTCTCGACAGTGCCAAGGACAAGCTCACCGAGCTCGCCGAGCAGCACCCGGACCAGGTCGAGTCGCTGAGCGACCAGGCCATCGCGCGCGGCGGCGACGCCGTCGACGGAGCGACGGGTGGCAAGTACGCCGACCAGGTCGACGGAGCCCAGCTCCGCGCCGACGAGGCGGTCGGCGAGCGCTGAGCGCGCCCCGGCACCGAGACCCCCGACCGGAGAACCGGCCGGGGGTCTCGTCCGTTCGGACACGATGCGCGGCGCGTTCGGCCCCGGCTCGCCGCAGCTCGGCGTTTCCGCTGCGGCCGGGCGCGGCCCGTCACTACCGTGACGGGAACTCGTACCGCACCACCCGGAAGGACGAACCCGTGTCGCACTGGACCTCTGGGCTCCCCAAGCTCGACATCACCCCGTTCGACCCGACCCCGCTGTACGAGGCCGTCGAGCAGACCAACCGCGAGCGCCAGGAGATCGAGACGCGGCGCCGGACGTTCCTGCGTCCTGTCCTCGCCGTCGTGGGCCTGTTCGCCCTGGTGGCGATGGTCATGGGTGCGATGGCCCTCTCGGCCTGACCCGCACCCGCGCGCTCAGAGCGCGCAGGACGGCGCCGACACCGCCGCTGCCGCGGGGCGCCCGACCGCGGGCATCCCGAGCGACACCGCCGGCTTGCCCGGCACCGCCGCCCCTTGCAGCGACTCCCATGCCTCGCCCCCGCGGGTGCGCCGGACCCCGTAGACCCCACCGGCGACGCCGCTGTCGGCGACGAGGTGGTGCGGCGCCCCGTAGGTGACGGCCACCGTGACGACGTCGCCGGGACGCGGACGCTCGGCGCCGTCGGGCACGGCGAAGTGCACCAGCCGGTTGTCGCGGGCCCGCCCGCTCATCCGCGAGGTCTCGCCGTCCTTGCGGCCCTCGCCCGGTGCGACCAGGACCTCGACCTCACGACCCTCGACCTCACGGTTGCCCGCCCACGACACCCGCTCCTGGAGCGCGATGAGCCGGTCGAAGCGCTCCTGCACCACGGCCTTGGGCACTTGGTCGGGCATCGTCGCGGCCGGGGTGCCGGGCCGGATGGAGTACTGGAAGGTGAAGGCGCTGGAGAACCGGGAGGCCTCGACCACCCGCAGCGTCTCGGCGAAGTCCTCCTCGGTCTCGCCGGGGAAGCCCACGATGAGGTCGGTGGTGATGGCGGCGTCGGGGATGGCCGCGCGGACCTTGTCGATGATGCCGAGGAACTTCTCGCTGCGGTAGGAGCGCCGCATCGCCTTGAGCACGCGGTCGGAGCCGGACTGCAACGGCATGTGCAGGCTCGGCATGACGTTGGGGGTTTCGGCCATGGCGGCGATGACGTCGTCGGTGAACGCGGCCGGGTGCGGGCTGGTGAAGCGGACCCGCTCGAGGCCCTCGATGTCGCCGCAGGCCCGCAGCAGCTTGCCGAAGGCCAGCCGGTCGCCGAACTCGACGCCGTAGGTGTTGACGTTCTGCCCCAGCAGGGTGACCTCGAGCACCCCCTGCGCCACGAGGGCCTCGATCTCGGCCAGGATCTCGCCCGGCCGCCGGTCCTGCTCCTTGCCACGCAGGCTCGGCACGATGCAGAAGGTGCAGGTGTTGTTGCAGCCCACCGAGATCGACACCCAGCCCGCGAACGCCGAGTCGCGCCGGGTGGGCAGGGTGGAGGGGAAGGTCTCGAGCGACTCGAGGATCTCGACCTCGGCCCGCTTGTTGTGCCGGGCGCGGTCGAGCAGGGCCGGGAGGCTGCCGATGTTGTGGGTGCCGAACACGACGTCGACCCAGGGCGCCCGCGCCACGATGGTCTCGCGGTCCTTCTGGGCCATGCAGCCCCCGACGGCGATCTGGAGGTCGGGGTTGGCGGTCTTGGCCGGGCGGAGCTGGCCGAGGTTGCCGTAGAGCTTGTTGTCGGCGTTCTCGCGCACCGCACAGGTGTTGAACACGACGACGTCGGCGACGTCGGGGCGCTCACCGGCCGGGATGCTCGCGAGGTCGACGTAGCCGGCGGTCTCGAGGAGGCCCGCCAGGCGCTCGGAGTCGTGGACGTTCATCTGGCACCCGTGGGTGCGCACGTCGTAGGTCTTGGCTGCAGTCATGGCCGCTCCAGGGTAGGCGGGCCCGACGGCGCGGCGAAACGCACCCGCCGCCGCGGGCGGCGCCGGGACCCTCGACGGGTCAGCGCGAGGTGGTGCGCTGGTACTGCCGGATCGACAGGGGCACGAAGACCACCAGCACCGCCACCGACCACAGCAGCGAGTACAGCACCGGGTGCTGCAGCGGCCACACCTCCGGCGGCGGGAACGCCGGGTTGGTGTTGCCGAAGAGCTCGCGCGCGGACTGGGTCACGCTCGAGACCGGGTTCCAGTAGGCGAAGACCCGCAGCACGGTGGGCAGCGACTCGGGGCTGACGAAGGTGTTGGCGATGAAGGTCAACGGGAAGATCACGATGAAGCTCGCGTTGTTGACGACCTCCGGGGTGCGCACGATGAGCCCGACGTAGGCCATGATCCAGGAGATCGCGTAGGCGAAGAACAGCAGCACCAACGCCCCGGCCAGGGCGTCGAGCGGGTTGCTGCGGATCCGCCACCCGACCAGGAGGCCGGTCAGGCCCATGACGACGAGGCTGATGACGTTGTTGACGACATCGGACAGGGTGCGCCCGAAGAGCATCGCCGACGGCGCCATCGGCAGGGTGCGGAAGCGGTCGATGACGCCCTTCTGCAGGTCCTCGGCCAGGCTGAAGCCGGTGAAGGTGCTGCCGAACACCACGGTCTGGGCGAAGATCCCCGCGATGAGGAACTCCTTGTAGTCGACGCCGGTGTTCTGCGACCCGATGGCGCCGCCGAAGACGTAGGCGAAGAGCAGGACGAACATGATCGGCGACAGCGTCGTGAAGACCAGCAGGTCGGGGACGCGCTTGATCTTGATGAGGTTGCGCCGAGTGACCGTGACGGCGTCGCCGACGGTGTGACCGAGGGTGCTCATCGTCGGCCCTTTCCGGAGGTGGTGGGTTCGGGGCCCGCGCGGCGCGAGGCGCTGTCGTCGACGCCGCCCGGCTCGCCGCCCGCGTCGCCGGCGTCGGTGTCGTCGGCGTCGGTGTCGTCGGGGCTCGCGGAGGCGTGCCCGGTGAGGCTGAGGAACACGTCGTCGAGTGTCGGCCGGCGCAGGGCGAGGTCGGAGACCGGGATAGAGGCGTCGTCGAGCCGGCGGACGACCTCGACCAGGACGCCCGCTCCGCCGCTGACCGGCACCGTGACGCGCCGCCCGCGGCGCTCGAGCACCGGCGCGCCGATCCCGACGCCCGAGAGCACCTCGCGGGCCCGGTCGAGGTCGGCCTCGTGAGCCACCACGACCTCGACCCGCTCACCGCCCACCTGCTCCTTGAGCTCGTCGGCGGTGCCTTCGGCGATGACCCGGCCGTGGTCGATCACGGCGATGCGGTCGGCCAGCTGGTCGGCCTCCTCGAGGTACTGCGTCGTGAGCAGCAGCGTGGTGCCGGCGCGCACGAGGTCGCCGATGACCGCCCACATCCCGAGCCGCGAGCGCGGGTCGAGGCCGGTGGTGGGCTCGTCGAGGAAGAGGATCGGCGGGTGGGCCACCAGCGCGCCCGCGAGGTCGAGCCGGCGGCGCATCCCGCCGGAGTACCCCTTGACCTGGCGGTCGGCGGCGTCGGCGAGGTCGAACTGCTCGAGCAGCTCGCGCGCCCGCGCCCGCGACGCCTTCGCGCCCAGGTGGTAGAGCCGCCCGACCATGTCGAGGTTCTCGAAGCCGGTGAGGTACTCGTCGACCGCGGCGTACTGGCCGCTGACGCCGATGGTGGACCGGACCTTCGCCGGGTGCCCCAGGACGTCGGTGCCCAGCACCCGGGCCCGGCCTCCGTCGGGGACCAGCAAGGTGGTGAGGACCTTGATGGTGGTCGTCTTCCCCGCCCCGTTGGGGCCCAGCAGGCCGACCACCGTGCCCTCGGCGACGGTGAGGTCGAGCCCGTCGAGGGCGCGCACCTGCCTCTCGCCCTTCCCGTAGACCTTCGTGAGCCCTTCGGCCAGGACCGCGTCGGACACGGTGCACCCCTCCCTGTCGCGGCGCCGGGGTCTCGACGCCTGAGGGAACTCTAGGAGAGGCCCCCGACAACGGCCACGGCTTTCCGGGGCCGAGCCGGCTGCACCGCACCGGGGCGTCAGTCTCGCCGGTGCTCGGGGGCATCGCGCACGGCCTCGCGGACCACTCGCATGGCCAGCTCGCCGTCGTAGCCCTTGCGCGCCAGCAGGCCGGCCAGGCGCCGGGTCTGCACCACCGGCTCGAGGCCGTGCAGGGTGCGCAGCTTCTTGGCGACGAGCTCGCGCGCGCGCTCCTCCTCGGCGTGCGGATCGACCGCGTCGAGGGCGGCCTGGGCCGTCTCGTCGTCGACCCCCTTCGTGCGCAGCTCCCGGCGCAGCGCGCGCCGGGCCAGGCCGCGACCGGCCTGCTGGCTGCGCACGAGCATCCCGGCGTAGGCCTCGTCGTCGACGAGGCCGACCTCCTCCATCCGGTCGAGCACCGCGGTCGCGACCTCGTCGGGGCACTGCTTGCGGCGCAGGGCCTGCGCGAGCTGGGCCCGGCTGCGCGGTGCGGCCGTCAGCTGGCGCAGGACGATCTGACGGGCCCAGTCGTGCGGGTCGACGGCGTCACCGCGGGTGCGGGGGTCGGCCTCGGGGTCCGGCGGCGCCGGCGCGCCCGAGGCCCCCGACCGCGGGGCGCGGGCGGGAGAGGACGGGGCCGGCCCCGCCGCCCAGGAGGGCGGCGGGCCCGTGCCGTCAGCGAACGCCACGGTGCTCGGCTCAGAAGTCGACGGCGACGTCAGCCGCGACCGGCTCCTCGGGGCGCGGGACCCCGATGCCGAGCTTCTCCTTGATCTTCTTCTCGAGCTCGACGCCGAGCTCGGGGTTGTCCTTGAGGAACTGGCGGGCGTTCTCCTTGCCCTGGCCGAGCTGGTCGCCCTCGTAGGTGTACCAAGCGCCGGCCTTGCGCACGAAGCCGTGGTCGACCCCCATGTCGATGAGGCCGCCCTCGCGGGAGATCCCCTGCCCGTAGAGGATGTCGAACTCGGCCTGCTTGAACGGCGGGGCCACCTTGTTCTTGACGACCTTGCAGCGGGTGCGGTTGCCGACCGGGTCGGTGCCGTCCTTGAGAGTCTCGATGCGGCGGACGTCGAGACGGACCGAGGCGTAGAACTTCAGCGCCTTGCCACCGGTGGTGGTCTCGGGCGAGCCGAACATCACGCCGATCTTCTCGCGCAGCTGGTTGATGAAGATCGCGGTGGTGCCGGTGGTGTTGAGGGCACCGGTGATCTTGCGCAGTGCCTGCGACATCAGGCGGGCCTGGAGGCCGACGTGGCTGTCGCCCATCTCGCCCTCGATCTCGGCCCGGGGCACCAGAGCCGCGACGGAGTCGATGACGATGATGTCGAGGGCGCCGGAACGGATCAGCATGTCGGCGATCTCGAGCGCCTGCTCCCCCGTGTCGGGCTGGGAGACCAGCAGGGCGTCGGTGTCGACGCCGAGAGCCTTGGCGTACTCGGGGTCGAGCGCGTGCTCGGCGTCGATGAAGGCCGCGATGCCGCCGGCTCGCTGGGCGTTGGCCACCGCGTGCAGCGCGACGGTCGTCTTACCGGAGGACTCCGGGCCGTAGATCTCGACGACGCGACCGCGGGGCAGGCCACCGATGCCGAGCGCGACGTCGAGGGCGATGGAGCCCGTGGGGATGACGGCGATGGGCGGGCGGACGTCGTCGCCGAGGCGCATGACCGCACCCTTGCCGTGCTGCTTCTCGATCTGGGCCATCACCGAGGCGATGGCCTTGTCGCGCTCACCGCCACCGTTGCCCTTGGTGTTCACCGCGGGGGCGGTGAGGACGGCGCCGCGAGATCCGTTGGGTCCAGCCATGTCACACCTGTTCCTTCGTGTCGTCATCGATCGCGTCCACCGGCGACCAGCTCCCGCAGTCGGTCTCGTCGCGAGGTCTGGTCAGACGCTAGGTGGAGGCACCGACAGCCGTCACGGGCCGCCGTGGGGCCTGTGGACGGGTGCGGCCGGAACCGCCACCTGTGGACGAGCGTAGACGAACACGTGTTCGACGTGGCGCCGACGCGCCGCGACACGCCGACACACCCGACCCCGCCCGGTCGCTCAGGTGAGCAGCAGCGTGGCGATGCGCCGGGAGGTGCCGACGACCCCCACGACGCCCAGCACCAGCAGGTACGCGACGTGCCACAGCAGCCCCCACGACACCTCGCCCAGCATGAGGCCGCGCTCGAGCGCGACCCCGTGGTAGAGCGGGGTCAGCCGCACCAGCCACTGCAGGGCGTCCGGGTAGGTGCTCAGCGGGAAGAAGGTGGCGGAGAACAGGAACATCGGCTGGATGGCCAGGGTCACGTAGTCGAAGTCCTGCCACGAGCGCAGGTAGGTGGTCGTGAACATCCCGACCGCCCCGAAGGCCAGCCCGATGAGCACCGCCGCCGGCAGCGCCAGCAGCGCCCACCAGGACCGCACGAGGCCGGCGACCAGCGCCACGACGAGGAACATCCCCGAGTAGAGCGAACCCCGCAGCAGCGACCAGGTGATCTCGCCGACCGCGATGTCGCGCGGGCCGATCGGTGTCGCGAGCATGGCGTCGTACAGGTGCTGGTAGCGCAGCTTGAAGAAGACGTTGAAGGTGGCGTCGAAGATCGCCCCGTTCATCGCCGACGCGGCCAGCAGGCCCGGGGCGACGAAAGCCGCGTACTCGACGACCGAGCCGCCGTCGGTGGTGACCCGGCCGATCAGGGCGCCGAGCCCGACGCCCAGCGAGAACAGGTAGAACACCGGCTCGACGAAGCCGCTGAGCAGCAGCACCCAGGCCCGCCGGAAGGCGGTGGCGTTGCGGGCGACGACGAAGCGGGCCAGCCCTGCCGCCGCCGGGAACGGCAGGACGCGCGGGCCCCGGCGCGGGGGCGCGGAGGTGCTCACGACAGCAGCCGCCGGGTGAACGCACGGTGGGCCACGACCCAGCCGACCCCGATGAAGAGGGCGATGACCCCGAGGTGCACCAGCCCCACCGCCCCGGGCCACTCCCCCGCGGCGGCGGCCCGCGCCAGGACGACCCCGTGCCACAGCGGGGTGACCCACGCGACGGGCCGGAGCCAACCGGGCAGCTGCTCCAGCGGGAAGAAGGTGCCCGAGAAGAGCAGGACCGGGGTGAGCACGAAGCGGTAGAGGACGCCGAAGACGTTGTCGGTGAGGATGGTGGCGCTGACCGCGAACGTGGGCACCGCGAAGGCGAGGCCGGTGAGCATCCCCACGGGCACCGCCAGCAGCACCCACCAGGAGGCGAAGGCCCCGAACAGCGCGGCCACCGCGACGAAGACGGCGGTCGCGACGGCCAGGTTCGCGGCCAGGACGGTGAGGTGACCGACCAGCACGTCGGTGACGCCCAGCGGCGTCGCCAGCGTGGCCGAGTACATGCGGTTCCACTTGATGTAGCCGAGCACCGGGTAGGTGGCGTCGCCGAACCCGAGCAGCGCCCCCTGGTAGGCGATGATCCCGGGTACGACGAACTGCAGGTAGGACTGCTGCCCGACCCCGCCGCTGCCGGCATCGACCAGGGAGCCCAGGCCCAGGCCCAGCGCAGCCAGGAAGAACAGCGGCGACAGGAACCGGCTGATGACCGAGCCGCGCCAGGTGCGTCGGTAGACCAGGACGTGGTGCGCCATCGCCGCCGCCACGCGCTCCCCGCGCCCCAGGGGACGCCGCGGCCCGGCCGCCAGACGCCCGCTGCCCCCGGCGTCGGCGGTCGGGGCGGTCGGGGGCGGGACGAGCGACATCAGTCGACCAGGGTCCGGCCGGTGAGGTGGAGGAAGACGTCCTCGAGGGTCGACCGGCGCACCAGGGCCGACAGCGGCTGGATGCCGCGCCCGTGCAGGGCGGCCAGCGCGTCGTCGCCGTCGGCGGTGTAGACGAGCAGCCGGTCGGGCAGCACCTCGACCCGGTCGGCGACGGCGCGGGCCGCCTCGACGTGGCGCTCCTGCTCGTCGACGGGGAAGCGCAGCTCGACCACCTCACGGGTGGAGTGCCGGTCGATGAGCTCGCGCGGGCTCCCCTCGGCGACGATGCGCCCGTGGTCCATGACGACGAGCCGGTCGCAGAGCTGCTCGGCCTCGTCCATGTAGTGCGTGGTGATGATGAGGGTGACGCCGTCGCGCTTGAGGCGGTAGAGCCGGTCCCAGAGGACGTGGCGCGCCTGCGGGTCGAGACCGGTGGTCGGCTCGTCGAGGAGCAGGACCTCGGGGTTGTTGACCAGCGCCCGGGCGATGGTGAGCCGGCGCTTCATCCCGCCCGAGAGCGGCTCGACCCGGTCGTGGCGGCGCTCGGTGAGCTGCGCGAACTCGAGCAGCTCCTCGGCCCGGGCGCGCACCTCGCGCTTGGAGAGGCCGAAGAACCGGCCGTAGACCCAGAGGTTCTCCTCGACCGACAGGTCCTCGTCGAGCATGTCCTGCTGCGGGCACACGCCCAGCCGGGCCCGGATGGCCGCGCCGTCGGTGGCGGGGTCGAGGCCGAGGATGCTGAGCTCGCCGCCGGAGACCGGCGAGACGCAGCCGACCATCTTCATCGTCGAGGACTTGCCGGCGCCGTTGGGCCCGAGGAACCCGAAGGCCTCGCCGCGCCGGACCTCGACGTCGATGCCGTCGACGGCCACGAAGTCGCCGAAGGTCTTGCGCAGCCCCCGGGCGCGCAGCAGCACGTCATCCACGAGCAGGAACCTAGACCAGCGCGCCGACACCGGCCACGGGTTATCGCCCGGCCCGCCGACCGCCGCGTCGGGGGTCAGGGCCGGCGAGGCGCCGGGTCGAGGCCGTGCCGCCGGCTCTCGGGGACGTCCTGGTCCTCGCACAGGGCCTCCCACACCTCGCGCGGGGACATCCCGGAGCGCAGCGCCTCGTCGGGGGTGCGACCCCCGAGGGCGGCGAGCACGTGCGAGCGCGCGAGGGTGGGCGCGTAGGCGGCGCCGAACTCGCCGGCCATGAGCTCCCAGAACTTCGAATGTCGCACGGCCCGATGGTAGACGCCACCGCTGACGCCCCTACCGGGACGGACGGCATACTGACCGGCATGCGCCTCATCACCGCCGACGGGGTCCCGCCGTCGCTCGCCCGGGTCCACGAGCCGAAGGACGCGCCGGTGCGCGTCGGGCTGGTCCAGCACGCGTGGGACGAGGACGCCGACCGGCTGCGCGCGACGCTGCTCGACGGCATCCGCACCGCCGCCGACGCCGGGGCCCGGGTCGTCTTCCTCCCCGAGCTCACCCTGTCGCGCTACCCGGCCGACACCCTGCCGAGCGGGCGCCCCGACGTCACCGCCGAGTCGCTCGAGGACGGGCCAACCGTGGCGCTGGCCCGGGAGGCCGCCACGGCCACCGGCGCCTACGTGCACGCCAGCCTCTACGAGAAGGCCGGCGCCCCCGACGGCACCGACGACGGCCTGGGCTTCAACTCGGCCGTGCTCGTCGCGCCCGACGGCACGCTGGTCGGGCGCACCCGCAAGACGCACATCCCGGTGACGGCCGGCTACTACGAGGACAAGTACTTCCGCCCGGGGCCGCCCGAGGACGCCTTCCCGGTGTACGCCCTCGACGAACTCGGGATGCGGGTGGGGCTGCCGACCTGCTGGGACGAGTGGTTCCCCGAGGTGGCCCGCGCCTACAGCCTCGGCGGCGCGCAGGTGCTCGCCTACCCGACGGCCATCGGCTCCGAGCCCGACCACCCCGACTTCGACACCCGCCCGCTGTGGGAGCACACCATCGTCGGGCACGCCATCGCCAGCGGCGTCTTCGTGGTGGTCCCCAACCGCTACGGCACCGAGGGCCTCATCACGTTCTACGGCTCCTCGTTCATCGCCGACCCCTACGGCCGCGTCCTGGTGCGGGCCCCGCGCGACGAGAGCGCGGTGCTGGTCGCCGACCTCGACCTGGCCCAGCGCGACGACTGGCTCGCCCTCTTCCCGTTCCTGGCCACCCGCCGGCCCGATGCGTACGGCGTCCTGGCCGAGCCGGTGCGGGCCGAGCACCGGCGCGGGGAGTAGCGGTGGAGGGCACCGGCGCCCGGCGGATGCCGGCGGAGTGGGCACCGCACGAGCGCACCTGGATGGCGTGGCCGACCGCCGGCTACACGCTCGGCGACACCCCGGAGGAGGCCGAGGACGCGTACCGCACCTGGTCGGCGGTCGCGCGGGCGGTCGCGGGCTTCGAGGCCGTCACCNGACCGCGACGGCGCCCCGCCGTATCCCGTCGACGTGGTCGAGGCCCCCCTCGACGACGCCTGGATGCGCGACATCGGGCCTACCTTCGTGGTCGACGGCGACGGGTCGCCGGCCGCGGTCGACTGGGTCTTCAACGGCTGGGGCGGGCAGGAGTGGGCCGCGTGGGAGCACGACTCCCGCATCGGCGCGGTCGTGGCCGAACGGGCCGGCGTGAGGCGGATCGGCTCCGAGATGGTCAACGAGGGCGGCGGCCTTCACGTCGACGGCCTCGGCACCGTGCTGCTCACCGAGACGGTGCAGCTCGACCCGGGCCGCAACCCGGGGATGACGAAGGCCGACGTCGAGGCCGAGCTGGCCCGCACCATCGGGACCCGCACCTGTATCTGGCTGCCGCGGGGGCTGACCCGCGACTACGACGAGTTCGGCACCCGCGGGCACGTCGACATCGTCGCGACCTTCGCCGACCCCGGCCTGGTCCTGCTGCACTGGCAGGCCGACCCGGCCCACCCCGACCACGAGGTCAGCGTCGAGCTCGAGCGGGTGCTCGGGGCGGCGCGCGACGCCCAGGGCCGCGCGCTCGAGGTGGTGCGCGTACCGGCGCCCCGGACCCTCGACGACGGCGACGGCTGGGTCGACTGGTCCTACATCAACCACTACGTCTGCAACGGCGGGGTCGTGGCGTGCGCTTTCGAGGACCCGCAGGACGAGGCGTCGCTCGCGGTCCTGGCCGCGGCGTACCCGGGGCGGCGGGTGGTGGGGGTCGACGCCCGCCCGCTGTTCGAGCGCGGCGGCGGCATCCACTGCATCACCCAGCAGCAGCCGCGCCTCTGACGCATCTCGGGCGCGGCTAGCCCGCGCCCCCCTCGCCGGCCAGCTGCTGGCGCAGCTCGCGCTTGAGGACCTTGCCGTAGTTGTTCGTGGGCAGGGCCGGCACGACGCGGTAGTCCTTGGGGCGCTTGTAGCGGGCGATGCGCTCGAGGCAGGTGCGGTCGAGGTCCTCGGGCGTCGGGGCGACCGCCTCGTCGTCGGGCACGACGAACGCGACCACCGTCTCGCCCCACTGCGGGTCGGGGCGGCCCACGACGGCCACCGCGCGCACGCCGGGATGGTGCAGCAGCGCCTCCTCGACCTCGCGCGGGTAGATGTTCATGCCGCCGCTGATGATGAGGTCCTTGGAGCGGTCCTTCAGGGTCAGGAAGCCGTCGTCGTCGAAGGCCCCGAGGTCGCCGGTGTGCAGCCAGCCGCCGCGCAGTGTCTCGGCGGTGGCGTCGGGCTGGTCCCAGTACCCGGCCATCACGACGTCGCCGCGCACCAGCACCTCGCCGGTCTCGCCGACCGGCACCGGGCGGTCGTCGGCGTCGACCACGGCCACCTCGACATCGGTGCGCGGGAAGCCCACGCTCTGCATCCGGTCGTACCAGCGCGGGTGGTCGCGCTCGGCGTGGTCGGCCTTGGAGAGGCCCGTGATCGTCATCGGCGTCTCGCCCTGACCGTAGATCTGGGCCAGCCGCGGGCCGAACACCGCGAGCGCCTCCTCGAGGTCGGCCAGGTACATCGGCGCCCCGCCGTAGACGATGGTCTTCAGATGCTCGGCGGCACCCACCACCGCGGGGTCGGCGGTGAGCCGCTTGACCATGGTGGGCGCCGCGAACATGCTCGTGCCGGGCCAGCGCCGCAGGAGGGTCGCGATCTCGGCGCCGTCGACGCCGCCCGACTCCGGCAGGACGCTGACCGCCCCCTTGGCCACGTGCGGCAGGCCGTAGAGGCCCGAGCCGTGCGAGAGCGGCGCGGCGTGCAGCATCGCGTCGGTGGCGGCCACCGGGTCGATGTCGGCGAAGTAGCTGAGCGAGGCGGTGAGCAGGTTGCGGGCGGTCAGGGTGGCGCCCTTCGGCCGGCCGGTGGTGCCCGAGGTGTAGAACAGCCACGCCGCGTCGGCCGGTGCCAGGTCGGCGACGGGCGCCGGCTCGGCGCCGCCCAGGCGCTGCCACCTCTCCCCCGGGGCCACGACGACGGCCTCGAGCGAGGCGACCCGCCCCAGCAGCGACTCGACGTCGTCGGCGTGGTCGTCGTCGGTGACTGCGACCCGGGTGCCGCTCTGCTCGAGGACGTAGGCGATCTCGTCGCGGTGCAGCCGGGCGTTGACCGGCACCGCGACCAGCCCCGCGTGCCACGCCGCGTACAGCGCCTCGAGGTACTGCGGGCGGTTGCGCATCACGATGGCGAGCCGGTCGCCCGGCTTCAGGCCCAGCTGGTCGCGCAGACCCCCGGCGAGGCGGGCGGTGCGCTCGGCCCACTGCGCCCAGGAGGCGTACACCCCCTCGCCCTCGGCGAGCGCGGCATCCCCGGGTCGACGGCGCCCATGACGCTCCACCCACACGGCCGGGTTCATCGGGCCTCCCACACGTCGACGGTGACGACGGGGCGCGCGGCCCCGCAGGACGGTGTCATCGTACGGCCGCGTCCTACCATCACGGGATGAGGCTCACCCCCGAGGACGCCCGCGCCCGGCTCGACGGCGCCGACCACGGCATCCTGTCCACCCTGCACCCCGAGCGCGGCGTCGACGCCGTCCCCTGCGCCTTCGCCCTCGACGGCGACCTGCTGGGCTTCGGCGTCGACCGGGTCAAGCCCAAGGACTCGCCGCGGCTCAACCGCAGCCGCAACCTCGACCGCGACCCGCGCGCCGCCCTCATCGCCGAGTGCTGGGACCCCGAGGACTGGTCGCGGCTGTGGTGGGTGCGCGCCACCCTGCGCCACGAGCCCGAGCCGCCCGAGGGCAGCGCCGCCCGGCTGTCGGCGCTGCTGGCGCGCAAGTACCCGCAGTACGCGGATGAGCCCTTCGACGAGATCGTCGTGCTGCGCGTCGTGGGCCTCACCGGCTGGGCGGCCTCCGAGGACCAGGTCGTCTAGGGCCGGGGAGCCAGCGCCTCGAGCACCGCGACGGCCCGCTCGAGCGCGACGTCCTCCGGTACGTCGAGCGCGCCGACCTCGGGCGAGAGGTTGAGGTCGAGCAGGACGTCGGTGGCGCCCTGCTCCCCCAGGGCCGCCACGTCGGCGAGCAGCTGCTCGCGGGTCCCGCGGAACTGGCGCCGCCCGGCCCCGGGGTCGCGCGCGAGGAGCTCGGGGACCACGCGCACCAGCACGGTGAGGGCGTCGGGGTCACGCCCCGCCTCGCGGGCGCCGGCGCGGACGGTCAGGATGTCGGCCGCCAGACGGGCGGGGTCGTGGGTGCTGCTCGCGACCCAGCCCTGGGCCAGTCGGCCGGCGCGCCGCAGCGCGGGCTCGGCGCTGCCGCCCACCAGGACCGGCGGATGCGGCCGCTGCACCGGCGCCGGGCCCACGTGCGAGCGCGGCACCGTGTAGAAGTCACCGGCGAACTCCACGGGGTCCTGCGTCCAGAGCGCGAGGAGGCATTGCAGGTACTCCTCGAACCGTGCCCCGCGGCGCTGCATCGGCACCCCGGCGGTGGCGTACTCCTCGGGCAGCCAGCCCATCCCCACGCCCACCGAGAACCGGCCGCCCGAGACCACGTCGAGGGAGGCGGTCGTCTTGGCCAGCAGGGCCGGGGCGGTGAAGGGCGCGCAGAGGGTGGCGGTGCCCAGCCGGATGCGCGAGGTGTGCCCGGCCACCAGGGCCAGCGCGACCACGGGGTCGAGGACGCTGCGGTGCGACGGCCCCAGCCGGCCGTCCACCGGCCAGAGGGTGCGCTGGAAGGCCCACAGCGAGTCGTACCCGAGCCGCTCGGCGCGTCCGGCGACGTCGACGAGCGCGGCGGGCGTCGCCCACCGGCCCGCCACGGGCAGCCCGAACCCGAGCCGGGGCGTAGGGGTGCTCACCGGGCCACTCTGGCAGGTGCCCGGCTGTCGGTGCCGGATGGCAGGCTGGCTCCCACATGTCCGGCGACGTCCTCGACCGCTTCTCCCCCGCCACGTCCGCGTGGTTCCGGGGGAGCTTCAGCGCGCCCACCGCCGCCCAGGCGGGCGCCTGGGAGGCCGTCAGCAGCGGGCACCACGCCCTCGTGGTCGCGCCCACCGGCTCCGGCAAGACCCTGTCGGCCTTCCTCTGGGCCCTCGACCGGCTGGCGGCCGAGCCCGTCCCGGAGGAGCGGCTCCGGCGCTGCCGGGTCCTCTACGTCTCCCCGATGAAGGCCTTGGCCGTCGATGTCGAGCGCAACCTGCGCAGCCCGCTCGTCGGCATCCGGCACGCGGCGGCTCGGCTGGGGCTGCCCGAGCCCGACATCAGCGTCGCGGTGCGCTCCGGCGACACCCCCGCCGACGAGCGCCGCGCCTTCGCCCGCACCCCCTCTGACGTGCTCATCACCACGCCCGAGTCGCTGTTCCTGCTGCTCACCTCGGCGGCCCGCGAGGCGCTGGCCGGGGTCGAGACCGTCATCCTCGACGAGGTCCACGCCCTGGCCGGCACCAAGCGCGGCGCGCACCTGGCCCTCAGCCTCGAGCGGCTCGACGGCCTGCTCGACACCCCGGCCCAGCGCATCGGGCTGTCGGCCACCGTGCGCCCGGTCGAGGAGGTCGCGCGCTACCTCGCGGGGGGCCGCCCGGTCGACGTCGTGCAGCCGCCGTCGACCAAGGAGTGGGACCTCCGGGTCGTCGTGCCCGTCCCCGACATGTCCGAGCTGGGCCAGCCCACCGGTGACCTCTCGGGCGCGGCATCGGGTCCGGAGCGGCGGGCGTCCATCTGGCCGCACGTCGAGGAGCGCATCGTCGACCTCGTGGCCGAGCACACGTCCACGCTGGTGTTCTCCAACAGCCGGCGCCTGGCCGAGCGGCTCACGACCCGGCTCAACGAGATCTGGGAGGAGCGGGGCACGGCGGCCGAGGATGCCGACGGCGCGGCGGCCGGCGGCGCGGCCGTCCTCGCCCGCGCGCACCACGGCTCGGTCAGCAAGGAGCAGCGCGCCACCATCGAGGAGGAGCTCAAGTCCGGGCGGCTGCCGGCCGTCGTCGCCACCAGCAGCCTCGAGCTCGGCATCGACATGGGCGCCGTCGACCTCGTCGTGCAGGTCGAGTCGCCCCCGTCGGTGGCCTCCGGGCTGCAGCGCGTCGGCCGCGCGGGGCACCAGGTGGGGGCGGTCAGCCGGGGCGTGCTGTTCCCCAAGTTCCGCGGCGACCTGGTGCAGACCGCGGTGGTGGTCGAGCGGATGCTGGCCGGGCAGATCGAGGCCCTGCACGTGCCCACGACCCCGCTCGACGTGCTGGCCCAGCAGGTAGTGGCCATGTGCGCCCTCGACGAGTGGACCGTCGACGACGTGCTGGCCCTGGCCCGGCGCTCGGCCCCGTACTCCACGCTCAGCCGTCCGGTCCTCGAGTCGGTGCTCGACATGCTGGCCGGCAAGTACCCCAGCGAGGACTTCGCCGAGCTGCGGGCGCGCATCACCTGGGACCGCCTCTCCGACACCCTCACCGGCCGGCGCGGCGCCCAGCGGCTGGCCGTCACCTCCGGCGGCACCATCCCCGACCGCGGCCTGTACGCCGTGTTCCTGGCCACCGGCGAGGGCCCCGGCCGGCGGGTCGGCGAGCTCGACGAGGAGATGGTCTACGAGTCGCGGGTCGGCGACCTGTTCACCCTCGGCACCAGCACGTGGCGCATCGAGGACATCACCCACGACCGGGTCCTGGTCACCCCCGCGCCGGGCCTGCCGGGGCGGCTGCCGTTCTGGAAGGGCGACTCCCTCGGCCGGCCGGCCGAGCTCGGCCGCGCCGTCGGGGCCTTCGTCCGCGAGGTCGAGGCCCTCTCCCCCACCGCCGCCCGCGAACGGGTGATGGCCGCCGGGCTCGACGACTGGGCCGCCGACAACCTGCTCACCTACCTGCGCGAGCAGCGCGAGGCCACCGGCCACGTCCCCGACGACCGCACCATCGTCGTCGAGCGCTTCCGCGACGAGCTCGGCGACTGGCGGGTGGCCGTGCACTCCCCGTTCGGCGCGCAGGTGCACGCGCCGTGGGCGCTGGCGGTCAGTGCCCGGATGCGCGAGCGGTTCGGCGTCGACGTGCAGGCGATGCACGGCGACGACGGCATCGTGCTGCGGCTGCCCGACCTCGAGTTCGACGACGTCGAGGGGGTCGACCGGCGCGGCGTGGGCCGTGAGCTGCTCGACCTCGTCACCCTCGACGCCGACGACGTGCGCACCCTGGTCACCGACGAGATCGGTGGCTCGGCCCTGTTCGCGAGCCGTTTCCGCGAGTGCGCCGCGCGGGCCCTGCTGCTCCCGCGCCGCCAGCCCGGGCGCCGCCAGCCGCTGTGGCAGCAGCGCCAGCGTGCCTCGCAGCTGCTCGAGGTCGCCAGCCGCTACCCGACCTTTCCCATCGTGCTCGAGGCCGTGCGCGAATGCGTCCAGGACGTGTTCGACGTGCCGGGGCTGGTCGACCTGATGCGCGACGTCGCCGGGCGCAAGGTCACCATCGTCGACGTCGAGTCGAGCACGCCGTCGCCCTTCGCCAAGTCGCTGCTGTTCGGCTACGTCGCGCAGTTCCTCTACGAGGGCGACACCCCGCTGGCCGAGCGCCGGGCCGCGGCGCTGGCCCTCGACCCCTCGCTGCTGGCCGAGCTGCTCGGCGGCTCCGAGGGGCTGGCGCTGCGCGACCTCCTCGACGCCGAGCAGGTGGCCCGCACGGAGGCCGAGCTGCAGCGGCTCACCCCCGAGCGGGCCGTGCGCGACGCCGACGACGTGCTCGACCTGCTGCGGGTGCTCGGGCCGCTGTCGGTCGAGGCGGTGCTGGCACGGTGCCGCGAAGGCGTCTCGGGCGACGACGTCGAGGCGTGGCTCACGGGGCTCGCGGGCGCGCGCCAGGTCATCCCGGTCCGGGTGGCGGGCGAGGAGCGCTGGTCGGCCATCGAGGACGCCTCCCGGCTGCGCGACGCACTCGGTGCCTCACTGCCCCCCGGCGTGCCGCAGACCTTCCTCGAGCCGGTCGACGACCCGCTCGGCGACCTCGTGGCCCGCTACGCCCGCACCCACGTGCCGTTCCATCCCGCCGAGCTGGCGCGCGCCTACGGTATCGGCGTGGCCGTGGCCGCCGGTGCCCTCGCCCGGCTGGTGTCGTCGGGGCGCGTGGTCGAGGGCGAGCTGCTGCCCACCGGCGGCACCACCGAGTTCTGCGACGCCGAGGTCCTGCGGATGCTGCGCCGGCGTTCGCTGGCCGCGCTGCGCGCCGAGGTCGAGCCGGTCACCCCGGTCGAGCTCGCGCGCTTCCTCCAGGAGTGGCAGGGCGTGGGTGGCCGGCTGCGCGGGCGCGACGGCGTCGTGCGCGTCGTCGAGCAGCTGAGCGGGGCCGTGCTGCCGGCCAGCGCCGTCGAGTCCCTGGTCCTCCCGGCCCGCGTGGCCGACTACACCCCCGCGATGCTCGACGAGCTCATGGCGACCGGCGAGGTGCTGTGGTGCGGGCACGGGTCGCTGCCCGGCGACGACGGATGGGTCTCGCTGCACCTGGCCGACTCGGCCCACCTCACCCTGCCCGGGCCCGACCTCGAGAGGGTGCCGTCCGAGACCGGGCTGGCCGTGCTCGACGCCCTGGCCGGTGGCGGCGCCCACTTCTTCCGCTCGCTGTCCGACCAGGTGGGCAGCACCGACGACGAGGCGCTGGCCACCACGCTCTGGGACCTCGCCTGGTCGGGGCGCGTCACCGGCGACACCTTCGCGCCGGTGCGCGCTCTGCTCGCCGGCGGCCGCACCGCGCACAAGCGCAGCACCCCCGGTCCGCGACGCACCCGCTACGGCTCCCGGCGCGGGCCGCTCGGCGCCCTGGGATCGGCCCCCTCGCGGCCGGCCTTCCCGTCACGGACGGGGCCGCCCCGGGTCACCGGCCGCTGGTCGCTGCTGCCGCCGGCCGAGGGCGACCCCACCGTGCGGGCGCTGGCCACCGCCGAGCTCCTGCTCGACCGCCACGGCATCGTCACCCGCGGCTCCGTCGTCGCCGAGGACGTCGCGGGTGGCTTCGCGGGGGTGTACCGCGTGCTCGGCAAGGCCGAGGAGAGCGGCCGGGTCCGGCGCGGGTACTTCGTCGAGGGCCTGGGCGCCTCGCAGTTCGGCACCGCCGGCGCCGTCGACCGGCTGCGGGCCGGCTCCGGCGGCGACCGGCGCGCCGAGCCCGTGCCCGTCGTGCTGGCGGCCAGCGACCCCGCCAACCCCTACGGCGGCGCCCTCCCCTGGCCGGAGCGGGCAGTCGACCCCTCGGCCGGCGACGCGCCCGACGACAAGCGCCGCCGCCACCAGCCCGGGCGCAAGGCCGGGTCGGTGGTGGTGCTCGTCGACGGCGTGCTGGCCCTCTACGTCGAGCGCGGCGGCAAGACCGTGCTCACCTACACCGACGACCCCGGCCTGCTGGCCCTCGCGGCCCGGGCCCTGGCCGACGCCGTGCGCCGGGGCCACCTCGGCCGCATCACCGTCGAGAAGGCCGACGGCGGGCAGCTGTTGGGCAGCGACCACCCGGTCATCGCGGCCCTCGAGACCGCCGGCTTCCACCTCACCCCTCGCGGGCTGCGGATGCGGCGGTGACCCGTGCCCGAGGGTGACACCGTCCACCGCACCGCCTCCCGGCTCGACGCCGCGCTGCGCGGAGCGGCCGTGACCCGGGCGGAGCTCCGCTGGCCCTCGGCCCCCGACGCCGACCTGCGCGGCTCGACCACCCTCGAGGTCGTCGCCCGCGGCAAACACCTGCTGCACCGCTTCGACACCGGCTCGACCCTGCACACCCACCTGCGGATGGAGGGCCAGTGGCGGGTCGAGCACCCGGGCCCGCGCACCGACCGCGCCCTGCGCCGCAGCGACCTGCGGGCGGCGGTGCTCACCGACACCTGGTCGGCCGTCGGGCT
Source organism: Nostocoides sp. Soil756 (assembly GCF_001428065.1). Taxonomy (GTDB): domain Bacteria; phylum Actinomycetota; class Actinomycetes; order Actinomycetales; family Dermatophilaceae; genus Phycicoccus. Next base: position 720,859 of record NZ_LMSE01000002.1, on the reverse strand, counting down.
GCGCCTGGGGATGCTCGACCTCGTGCCCACCGCGCGCGAGGCCGACCTGGTGGGTCACCTCGGCCCCGACGTCCTCGGCCCCGACTGGGACCCCGAGCTCGCCCGCGACCGCCTGCTGGCCCACCCCGCCACCCTGGCCGAGGCCCTGCTCGACCAGCGCACGCTGGCGGGGGTGGGCACCTTCTGGGCCAGCGAGCTGATGTTCGTCGAGCGGCTGCACCCGTGGGCCCCGGCCGCCGGCCTCGACCCCGAGCGGGTCGAGCGGCTGATGGCGCGCCTGCACCGGCTGATGGCGGCCGCCGAGGTCAGCGGGTGGCAGGCCAGCACGGGCATCCAGCGCGCCGGTGAGGAGGCCTACGTGCACGCCCGCTCGGGGCGGCCCTGCCGGCGCTGCGGCGACACCGTGCGGGTCGCGATGGCCGGGGTCGCTCCCCGGGAGCGCACCATCTTCTCGTGCCCCACCTGCCAGGGCGGCCTCGCGCCCACCGACGACGGCCGGCCGCAGCGCCCGCTGGGCAGCAGCCCCGGGCCGCGCGGGGCCTACCGCCGCCGCACGCCCTGACGCGTCGCAGCGCACCGGCCGCCTCGTCGCGCACCGGTCACGCTGCAGCGCACCGGCCCCACGTGACCGGTGCAGCGCAAACTGACCGGTGCAGCCCGAACTGACCGTGCCCCGCTAGGTGCCCGGGGCCGCGCGGGGCCTACCGCCGCCGCACGCCCTGACGCACGGGCCGGCCCGTCGCGCACCGGTCGTCCCGTCGCGCACCGGTCGTCCCGCCGCGCACCGGTCGTCCCGTCGCGCACCGGTCACCCTCCAGCGCACCGGCCCCACGTGACCGGTGCAGCGCAAACTGACCGGTGCAGCGCGAGGCGGCCCGAGCGCGAGGTGGGTGGGTCAGGCCGCGGAGGCCGAGACCTCGTCGGACGCCCGCGCGGCGCCGACGGGGAGGGTCACCGGGGCACGCATGGTCTCGACGTGCTCGACGCGGTCGCGGACCAGCCCGAGGAGGTCGGACAGCGTGACCCCGAGGCCGTCGCACACGGCGGCCAGCAGCTCGGAGGAGGCCTCCTTGGTGCCGCGCTCGATCTCGCTGAGGTAGCCCAGCGAGACCGCGGCGGTGCCGGCGACGTCACGCAGGGTGCGCCCCTGGGCCTGGCGCGTCTCGCGCAGGACCTCACCAAGCTCGTGGCGGAGCAGGATCATGGCGCCTCCTCTCGGGTCGTCGGCGGATCATCCGTGGGACCACCGTACCCCGCCTCCCGGCCTGTGTCCCGGAGGTTCTCGACCTCCGCGGCCAGCAGATCCAGGGCAGCGCGGACGCTCTCGCGGCGCACGGTGTCCCGTCCTCCGGAGAACAGGTGGCGCTCGGTACGTGTTCCCGCGGGCGAGCTGACCCCGACGAACACCGTGCCCACCGGCTGCCCGTCGGCGGGGTCGGGGCCGGCGACCCCCGTCGTCGACACCCCCACCTCGGCGCCCAGCACCCGACGCACCCCCTCGGCCATGGCGGCCGCGACCCGCGCGTCCACCGCCCCGACCCGGCCCAGCAGCGCGGCATCCACACCCAGGACCGCCGCCTTGACGTCCGTGGCGTAGGAGACCACGCCGCCGCGCACGACGGCCGAGGCGCCGGGCACGTCGGTGAGCGCCGCACACACCAGGCCCCCGGTCAGCGACTCGGCGGTGGCCACGGTGAGCCCGCGCGCCGTCAGCGCCCCCACCAGGTCGGCGGCGCTCACGACCGGCGCTCGTCCGCCCGGCGGGCCGCCCTCGCCGCGCGCGCCGCTCGCTTGCGGGCAGTCCGCTCGCTCGTCTCGCGCAGCCGGACCGCCTGCACCAGGTAGTCCACCCCGGTGACGACGGTGACGACCACGGCCGCCCCGAGCAGCCCCCAGGCCAACCCGTCCCACAGGTGCGGCAACGGCAGCGTGCTGCGCGGCCACAGCAGGAACCCGATGCCGAAGGTCTGCAGCGCGGTCTTGACCTTCCCGCCGCGCCCGGCCGCCATCACCCCGTGCCGGATGACCCAGAAGCGCACCGCGGTGATGCCCCACTCGCGCACCAGCACGATGGCGGTGACCCACCACGGCACCTCACCGATGCTCGACAGCCCGACCAGGGCCATCGTCACGAGGGCCTTGTCCGCGATGGGGTCGGCGACCTTGCCGAAGTTGGTGACCAGCCCCCGGCTGCGCGCGAGGTCGCCGTCGATGCGATCGGTGACCATCGCGACCGCGAACACCGCGAACGCCGCCCACCGGAAGGTCGGGTCGCCGCCGCCGTGGGCGAGCAGCAGCCAGCCGAAGAACGGCACCAGCAGCAGGCGCAGGCCGGTGAGGTAGTTGGCGATGTTCCACGCGCTCGGCCCGGTCTCGGGCACCACCGGGCTGGCCGGGTCGATGCCGACGCGGTAGGGGTCGCTGGCACGCCCTTCGGCCAGGGGCCCGGGCCGGACGGCCCGCTGGGGGCGCGGCGGCCGCGCCGGGCGCTGCGGACGCTCCGGGCGCTCCGGGCGCTCGGTCATCGCGGCTCCACGAGCAGGTCGACCCCCTCGGTCCCCACGACGACCCCGTCGACGAAGGTCCCGACGGCCGGCAGCTCCCCCGGCGCGACCCGTACGTGACAGACGCCGTCGACGTCCGGGCCCTGGTGGTCGGCGCGCCCGAGCACGACCGCGTCGTCGTCCTCGTCGTGTTCCTCGACCAGCACGCGCACGCTCTCGCCGACCCGCTCCAGCGCCCGCTGGGCGGTGAGCTCCTCGACCAGGGCGGTGATGCGCTCGACCCGCTCGGCCACGACCTCGGCGGGCAGGTGGGCGTCGAGGGTCTCGCCCTCGGTGCCGTCCTCGTCGGAGTACCCGAAGACGCCCACGACGTCGAGGCGCGCGGCGGTGAGGAAGCGCTCGAGCTCGTCGACGTCGGCCTCGGTCTCGCCCGGGAAGCCGACGATGACGTTGCTGCGCGCCCCGGCCAGCGGCTGGCGCGAGCGGATGCCCTCGAGCAGCCCGAGGAACGCCTCGGTGCCGCCGAAGCGCCGCATCCGGCGCAGCAGCGGGGTCGAGGCGTGCTGGAAGGACAGGTCGTACCAGGGCGAGACCCCCGGCACGGTGGCCATCGCCTCGAGCAGACCAGGGCGCACCTCGGCCGGCTGCAGGTAGCTGACCCGGACCCGCTCGACGCCCTCGATGGCGGTGAGCTCGGGCAGCAGCTTCTCGAGCAGGCCGATGTCGCCGAGGTCCTTGCCGTACGAGGTGGAGTTCTCGCTGACCAGGAACAGCTCCCGCACACCTTCGGCCGCCAGCCAGCGCGCCTCGGCGACCACGTCGGTGGGCCGGCGCGACACGAACGAACCCCGGAACGTCGGGATGGCACAGAACGCGCACCGGCGGTCGCAGCCGCTGGCGATCTTCAGCGGCGCCCAGGGCGCCGAGCCCAGCCGGCTGCGCACCACGCCGGCGTCGTGGCCGGGCAGCGCGACGTCGGTGGACGCAGCGGCCCGGTCGACGGGCGAGAGCGGCAACAGGCGGCGCCGGTCGCTCGGCACGTGCGAGGCGGGCCGGTGCCCCGCGAGGATGGAGCGCAGGTGCGAGGACATGTCGGCGTAGGAGTCGAAGCCCAGCACGGCATCGGCGTCGGGCAGCTCGTCGGCCAGGGTCTGCCCGTACCGCTCGGCGAGGCAGCCCACGGCCACCACGGCCCGGGTCCGCCCGGTCTCCTTGAGGTCGGCCGCCTCGAGGAGGGTGTCGATGGAGTCCTTCTTGGCCTGCTCGACGAAGCCGCAGGTGTTGACCAGCGCGACGTCCGCCTCGGCGGCGTCGTCGACGAGGGTCCACCCGTCGGCGGCCAGCCGCCCCGCGAGCTCCTCGGAGTCGACCTCGTTGCGGGTGCACCCCAGGGTCACGAGCGCGACGCTGCCATGGGTCGCACTGGTCGTCATGTCGCCACTCTAGTTGCGCGGTGGCGACCGCCCGGCCGCCACCCGTAGGGTCGCGGGCATGCGCGGCGACACCGGAGAGTCCATCCGCGGCCTGCTCGACCGGCATCCGGTCGTCGACGGCCACAACGACCTGCCCTGGGAGGCCCGCGAGCGGGTCGCCTACGACTGGGACCGGCTCGACCTGGCCGCCGGGGGCCTGCCCACCCACACCGACCTCCCCCGCCTGCGCGCGGGTGGGGTCGGGGCCCAGTTCTGGTCGGTCTTCGTGCCCTCGTCCCTCCAGGGCGACCGGGCCGTCACCGCCACGCTGGAGCAGGTCGACGCCGTGCACCAGATGGTGCGCCGCTTCCCCGACGACCTGGCGCTGGCCACCACCCGGGCCGGCGTCGAGGCGGCCTGGGCCCGCGGGCGGGTGGCGTCGCTCATGGGCGCCGAGGGCGGTCACAGCATCGACTCCTCGCTCGGCGCGCTCCGGATGCTGTTCGCGCTCGGCGTCCGCTACCTCACCCTCACCCACAACGACAACGTCCCGTGGGCCGACTCGGCCACCGACGAGCCCGTGGTCGGGGGCCTGTCGGCCTTCGGGCGCGAGGTGGTCCTCGAGATGAACCGGCTCGGGATGATGGTCGACCTCAGCCACGTCTCGGCCGACACCATGCGCGACGCCCTGGCCACGACCGAGGCCCCGGTGATCTTCTCGCACTCCTCGGCCCGTGCGGTGTGCGACCACCCGCGCAACGTGCCCGACGACGTGCTCGAGCGCCTGGCCGCCAACGGCGGGGTCTGCATGGTCACGTTCGTGCCGAAGTTCGTCTCCCGCGCGGTGCGCGAGTGGGACCTCGAGGCCGCCGACGCCGCAGCCGCCGAGGGCATCTCATCCGCCGACGTCCAGGCCTATGCCGCCTTCACCGCCGCCCGGCGTCGCACGCACCCGGCGCCCACCGCCACCGTCGACGACGTCGTGGCCCACTGCGAGCACGTGCGCGAGGTGGCCGGGGCCCGGCACATCGGCCTCGGCGGCGACTACGACGGCGTCGACGTCCAGCCCGCGGGGCTCGAGGACGTCAGCGGCTACCCGCGCCTGCTCGCCGCGCTGTACGAGCGCGGCTGGAGCGAGGGCGACCTGGGCGCGCTCACCAGCGGCAACGCCCTGCGGGTGCTGGGCGAGGTCGAGCGACGGGCGGGCGAGATCGCCGCCACCCGTGGCCCGGGTCTGGCCCGCATCGAGGACCTGGACGGCGTGCCCGCCTGACGCCTCACTGCCGGGCGCGCATCACCGTGAGCGCGACGAGCCGCGAGATGACCATGGCGACGTACATGACCCCGCCGAGCTGCTCGAGGGTGCCCACGGCGCGCGCCTGCGCCCGGATGGGCACGACGTCGGAGAGCCCGACGCTGGTGAGGTTGGCCGCCGAGTAGTAGAGCAGCTCGAGCAGGCTGCGCTGCCCCGGCCCGGTGTATGACGTGAAGGACCCGCGCCAGACCTCCTGCACCGCGAGGTAGACGTAGGCGAAGGCGAACATCAGCACCGTGAAGCAGGCGCCGACCGCGAACAGCTCGTCCTTGGTGACCCAGGAGTCCTCGAACATGTACGCGATGAGCGCGTACGCCGTGTAGAAGTAGAAGAGCGCCAGGGCCGTGTGCGCGATGGCCAGCACCACCGGCCGGTCCGTGAAGAAGCTCCCGACCTCGAAGACCGCGGCCGGCAGCGCCAGGGTGGCCGAGAGCCAGGTCAGGGCGGGGGTGCTGCGCACCGTGAAGACCGCGGTGACCAGCGCCGACAGGCTGAGCAGCGAGATGACCGCGCGGCCGCCGTCGCTGTTCTCGAGGAAGGGCAGCAGCAGGATGACCAGCACCTGCACCGCGAGCAGGAAGGCGGACGGCTGCTTGCGCAGCATGGCCCGCCACCGTGCGGCCCGGGAGGGCGGCTCCTCGCGCAGGTCCTCCCAGATCGCCGTCATGGCGTCACGGTAGCCGGGTCAGCGGCGTCCGGTGAGCTCCCACGCGTCCTCGCCCGGCTCGTCGTCGTCCGCGTGGTCGCCGTAGTCGGCGGCCGCGCGGTAGCGGTCGAGGGCGTCGGCCACGGCGTCGCCGCCGTAGCCCCGCAGCGGCACCTCCGCGGTGTCGTCGCGGGAGGTCTCGGTGACGGCCGGAGCCCCGGTCGCCGCCGGGGACGGGGGCGTCACCGCGTGACGCTGCACCGCCTCGGCGTCGCCGTCGAGGGGCTGGCCGTCGAAGACGTCGTCGGCCTCGGGGACCTCGTCGCCGCGCAGCAGGGCCAGCGTCGTCGGGAGGTCGTCGGGCTTGACCAGCACGTCGCGCGCCTTGGACCCCTCGGACGGGCCCACGACGCCGCGGGACTCCAGCAGGTCCATGAGCCGGCCGGCCTTGGCGAACCCGACCCGCAGCTTGCGCTGGAGCATCGAGGTCGAGCCGAACTGCGTCGTGACGACGAGCTCGGTGGCCTGCAGCAGCAGGTCGAGGTCGTCGCCGATGTCGTCCTCGACCTGCTTCTTGGGCGCCGTGACCGTGACGTCGTCGCGGTAGCGGGGCTTGAGCTGGTCGGTGACGTGCTTGACCACGCCCTGGATCTCGGACTCGGTGACCCAGGCGCCCTGCACCCGCATCGGCTTGCTCGAGCCCATCGGCAGGAACAGCGCGTCGCCCTGCCCGATCAGCTTCTCGGCGCCGGGCTGGTCGAGCACGACGCGGCTGTCGCTGAGCGAGGAGGTGGCGAACGCCATCCGCGACGGCACGTTGGCCTTGATGAGGCCCGTGACGACGTCGACCGAGGGCCGCTGCGTCGCGAGCACCAGGTGGATGCCGGCCGCGCGCGCCAGCTGGGTGATGCGGACGATGCACTCCTCGACGTCACGCGGCGCGACCATCATCAGGTCGGCCAGCTCGTCGACGATGACCAGCAGGTAGGGGTAGGGCGTGAGGACGCGCTCGGAGCCCGGCAGCGGCTTCACCGTGCCGGCGCGCACCGCCTTGTTGAAGTCGTCGACGTGCTTGAAGCCGAACTGGGCCAGGTCGTCGTAGCGGGTGTCCATCTCGCGCACGACCCACTGGAGGGCCTCGGCGGCCTTCTTGGGGTTGGTGATGATGGGCGTGATGAGGTGTGGGATGCCCTCGTAGGCGGTGAGCTCGACCCGCTTGGGGTCGACCAGGACCATCCGGACCTCGTCGGGGGTCGAGCGCATCAGGATCGAGGTGATCATCGAGTTCACGAAGCTCGACTTGCCGGCGCCGGTGGCGCCCGCGACCAGCAGGTGGGGCATCTTGGCCAGGTTGGCGATGACGTAGCCGCCCTCGACGTCCTTGCCCACGCCCATCACCATCGGGTGGTCGGTGCCCCGCGCCACCTGGCTGCGCAGGACGTCGCCCAGGCTGACCTTCTCGCGGTCGGTGTTGGGGATCTCGATGCCGATCGCCGACTTGCCGGGGATCGGGCTGAGGATGCGCACGTCGGCCGAGGCCACGGCGTAGGCGATGTTCTTGCTGAGCGCGGTGACCCGCTCGACCTTGATGCCGGGGCCGAGCTCGACCTCGTAGCGGGTCACGGTCGGGCCGCGGGTGAAGCCGGTGACCTGGGCGTCGATGTCGAACTGGTCGAGCACGGTGGTGAGCGCGTCGACCACGGCGTCGTTGGCGGCGCTGCGGGTCTTGTGCGGGCTGCCGGGCTCGAGGATGCCGGAGTCGGGCAGGGTGTAGGTGATGTCGCCCGCCAGCGAGAGCTGCTCGACCCGGGCCGGGAGCTGGGAGGTGGGCGGCGCCTCGAGCGGGGCCTTCTCGGTGGCGCGGGCGGCCGCGGCCGACTGGCCCGGCGCGCCGGCGGGGACAGCCGCGACGTCGGCGTCGGTAGGCCGCTTCTGGCCCGGCCGCAGCCGCTTGCCGGTGCGGGGGTCGACGATCGCGGCCTGCTCGAACGGCTCGTCGCCGACGAGCGGACCCTCGGGCGTGACCTCCCGCGCGGGGCGTCGCTTGCGTGAGGTGGTGGTGGCCTCGGCCTCCGCCTCGGGAGCCGCCGGGGTAGCCCCGGTGAGACGGTCGGTGAGCTCGCGCAGCCGGGTCGGCACCTGGTGCAGCGGGGTGGCGGTGAGGACCAGCGCCCCGAAGAGCCCCAGCATGAGCAGCAGCGGCACCGCGCCGTAGACCGAGACGGCCGCGGCGAGCGGGCTGGAGGCCAGGAAGCCGATGATGCCGCCCGCTGCCCGCATCCCGTCGGCCCCCTCGGGCGGGGTGGGGGTGCCGGCCGAGAGGTGCACCAGGCCGCAGGCGGCGAACGCCAGGGCGGTGGTGCCCACGGCCATCCGCGACGTGGCACTGTCCTCCTGCGGCGTGCGCAGGACGCGCAGCCCGAACAGCAGCAGCACGATGGGCAGGGCGTAGGCGACCTTGCCGAAGGTGCCGGCCACGACCGCGTGCACGACGACCCCCACGGCCCCCGGCATCCCCCACCACTCGCGGGCCGCCACGACGACGGCCAGGGCGAGCAGGAGGAAGCCGAGCCCGTCGCGGCGGTGCTCGGGCTCCAGGTCGCGGCCGGTGTCGCCGACCTTGCGGGCGACCGCCCCGGTGGCGTGGGCCAGGCCCATCCAGGTGCTCTGGGCGGCCCGCAGCGGCAGCGGGAGGCCCCCGGCGCGGGCGCCGCCCGAGCTCTTGCGCGGGCTCGCCGTGCGGGTCCGCGTCGACGGGCGGCGGGTGCCGCTCCGGGCGCGGGTGCTGGAGGACGTACGGGTCGCCATGGTCCGCAGGCTACGCGAGAGTCACACCGGACTCACGCGTCACACGCGGCACGACGGGGCGGGTTTCCGGAGCCGACCGCAGAGGTGACCCGCTCGACCCCTGTCGTCGAGCGGGCCACCGCCTGTGGTCCGGGGCGTGGCCCCTGGGTGCGTCACGGCGGCCGCGGGCGGCTCGACCCTCCCGTCCTGCCCGCCCGGCGCGCGAGGCGCCGGCCGGACCGAGCGGGAGGGCCGCGAGAATCCTGAACCTCGCGGACCGCCGTGACGCGGGAGCTGGTGGTCGTGGCCTCCTGCAGCCCAGACCCTTCGCTCCCGGAGCGTGCGGGCCCTGACCCCCTGCGGTCCTGGCCTGTCGCTCCTGCTCCTACTGCCGGGTCCTGACCCCTTGCGGTCCTGCCCCGGGCCCTGCGTCCCTGCCGGGTCCGGACCCCCGCGGTCCGCACCCTTTCCCTGATCCGCTCGACGCCTTGGCCCCTGCGACCTTGACCTCTTGCTGACCCGTACTTTACGAAGTCTTTACCCTGACTGTCTGCTGATCGGCGAGGTTACTCACAAGTACACCTCATCATTCCGTGGCGCCGCTGGGGCTCGTGGGGCGCTCGGTACCCGCTGTGACGGATGTTGCTGAGATGCGCTCAGCGGGGCGCCGTCCCCGGGGACGGCGAAGGGGGCCCGCCGTCGGCGGACCCCCTCCGTGCTGCGTCGGTGTACCCCGGCCGGGGCGCCGGTCAGGCCTCGATGACCGTCGGGATGATCATCGGGCGGCGACGGATCTTGCGCCCCACCCACGGCCCGATGGTGCGGCGCACGACCTGCTGGAGCTGGTAGGAGTCGGTGATCCCCTGGGCGGTGGCCTCGTCGAGCGCCTTGAGGATCTTCGGCGCGATCTCGTCGAACACGTCGTCGTCCTCGACGAAGCCGCGGGCCGTGATCTCGGGCCCCGCGACGATCCGGCCGGTCGTGGAGTCGACCACGACGATGACCGAGATGAATCCCTCGTCGCGCAGGATGCGCCGGTCCTTGAGGAGGGTCTCGTCGGCCTCACCCACCGAGGAGCCGTCGACGTAGACGTAGCCGCACTCGACGGCGCCGGCCACCCGCACCCGCCCGTCGACCAGGTCGACGGCCACGCCGTCCTCGACGATGGCGACGTTGCGCCGCGGCACCCCGGTGGCGATCGCCAGCTCGGCGTTGGCCACGAGGTGGCGCCACTCGCCGTGGACCGGCATCACGTTGCGCGGCTTGACGATGTTGTAGCAGTACAGGAGCTCGCCGGCACTGGCGTGGCCCGAGACGTGCACCTTGGCGTTGCCCTTGTGCACCACGACCGCACCGAGGCGCATCAGGCCGTTGATGACGCGGTAGACGGCGTTCTCGTTGCCGGGGATGAGCGAGGAGGCCAGCAGCACGGTGTCACCGGCCCCGACCTCGATGCGGTGGTCGCGGTTGGCCATCCGCGACAGCGCCGCCATGGGCTCGCCCTGCGAGCCGGTGCAGACCAGCACGACCTTGTCGTCGGGCAGGTCGTTGAGCTGCTTGATGTCGACCAGCACGCCGTCGGGCACCTTGAGGTAGCCCAGGTCGGCGGCGATCCCCATGTTGCGCACCATCGAGCGGCCGATCATCGCGACCTTGCGGCCAGCGCTGTCGGCGGCGTCGAGCACCTGCTGCACGCGGTGCACGTGCGAGGAGAAGCAGGCCACGATGATGCGGCGCTCGGCGTCGCGGAAGACCTTGCCGATGGCGGGCCCGATCTCGCGCTCGGGAGTGGTGAAGCCGGGCACCTCGGCGTTGGTGGAGTCGGTGAGGAAGAGGTCGATGCCCTCCTCCCCCAGGCGCGCGAAGGCGCGCAGGTCGGTGAGCCGGTTGTCCAGCGGCAGCTGGTCCATCTTGAAGTCGCCGGTGTGCAGCAGCGTGCCCCCGGGGGTGCGCACGCAGACGGCCAGGGCGTCGGGGATGGAGTGGTTGACCGCCACGAACTCGCAGTCGAAGACCCCGAGCCGCTCGCGGCCGCCCTCGGCCACGGTGAGCGTGTACGGGGTGATGCGGTGCTCCTTGAGCTTGGCCTCGATGAGGGCGAGGGTCAGCTGGGAGCCGATGAGCGGGATGTCGGGCTTGAGGCGCAGGAGGTACGGCACGGCGCCGATGTGGTCCTCGTGGCCGTGGGTCAGCACGATGGCCTGGATGCGGTCGAGCCGGTCGGCGATGGAGCTGAAGTCCGGCAGGATCAGGTCGATCCCGGGGTGGTGGTCGTCCGGGAACAGCACGCCGCAGTCGATGACCAGCAGCTGCCCCTCGTGCTCGACGACCGTCATGTTGCGGCCGACCTCGCCGAGGCCGCCGAGGGCGGTGACCCGCACACCTCCCTTCACGAGCGGTGCGGGGGTGTCGAGGTCGGGATGCGGGTGGCTCATGCGTCCTTCGGGAGGGGGAGGGTGGCGAGCGCCGCGCGGAGCAGGGTGAGGTGCTCCGGCGGTGACTCCACGAGGGGGAGGCGGACGGTCGCGTGCTCGATGACACCGAGCTCGACGAGCGCCGCCTTGGCCATGATGGCGCCCTGCGAGGTCGACATGACGGCGTCGACCACGGGGACGAGGGAACGGTGCAGGGTGCGGGCCTGGTCGAGGTCGCCGCGGTCGACGGCCGCCACCATCGCGGCGTACTGCGCGCCGGCCACGTGCCCGACGACCGACACGGTGCCGGTGGCACCGAGCGCCAGCAGCGGCAGCGTGAGGGCGTCCTCGCCGCTGAACCACAGCAGGCCGGTGTCGGCCATGCCCCGGGTGGAGGCCCACAGGTCGCCCTTGGCGTCCTTGACGGCCACGATGTTCGGGTGCTCGGCCAGGGCCACCAGGGTCTCGGGCGCGAACGGGATGCCGGTGCGGCCCGGGATGTCGTAGAGCATCACCGGCAGGTCGGTGGCGTCGGCCACGGCGCGGCAGTGCGCGACCAGGCCCGGCTGGGTGGGCTTGTTGTAGTACGGCGAGACCAGCAGCAGGCCGTCGGCGCCGGCCTGCGCCATCCGGCCGGCCATGTGCACCGCGTGGGCGGTGTCGTTGGACCCGCAGCCCGCGACCACCTTCGCGCGCCCGGCGGCCAGCCCGACCACCCGCCGCACCGTCTCGACGCTCTCGTCGTCGGTGAGGGTGGAGGACTCGCCGGTGGTGCCGTTGACGACGAGGCCGTCGTGGCCGGTGGCCAGCAGGTGCTCGACCAGCGAGCCCAGCCCCCGCTCGTCGAGGGCCCCGCCGGGCACCATCGGGGTCACCATCGCCGTCAGGACGCGGCCGAAGGGAGAGCTCGTCGTCATGCTCACAGAGTAGTGGTCCCGGCGCGCAGGCCGGTGCGGCCCGGATCCGCGCTCCGGCGCCGGCCCCGCGAGTAGTCTCGCCGCGTGCGCCAGTACCTCGAGCTGCTCGACCACGTCATGACCCACGGGGTCGAGAAGTCCGACCGCACGGGCACCGGCACGCGCAGCGTCTTCGGCTACCAGATGCGCTTCGACCTCGCCGAGGGCTTCCCGGTGCTGACGACCAAGAAGCTGCACCTGCGCTCGATCATCGGCGAGCTGCTCTGGTTCCTGCGCGGCGACACCAACGTGCGCTGGCTCCAGGAGCGCCGCATCTCCATCTGGGACGAGTGGGCCGACGAGCACGGCGACCTCGGCCCGGTGTACGGCCACCAGTGGCGCTCGTGGCCCACGCCCGACGGCCGCACCATCGACCAGATCGCCAAGGTCGTCGAGTCGGTGCGGACCAACCCCGACTCGCGGCGCCACATCGTCTCGGCCTGGAACGTCGCCGACGTCGACGACATGGCGCTGCCGCCCTGCCACACCATGTTCCAGTTCTACGTGCGCCCCGCCGCCGACGGCGGCCCGGCGTTCCTGGACTGCCAGCTCTACCAGCGCAGCGCCGACGTCTTCCTCGGCGTGCCGTTCAACATCGCCTCCTACGCCCTGCTGACCATGATGGTCGCGCAGCAGACCGGGCTGCGCGCCGGCGAGTTCGTGCACACCCTGGGCGACGCGCACCTGTACCTGAACCACCTCGAGCAGGCCGCCCTCCAGCTCACCCGCGAGCCGTTCGCGCTGCCGACCATGCGCATCACGCCGCGTGGCTCCATCGACGCCTACGACCTCGACGACTTCGAGCTGGTCGGCTACGAGGCGCACCCCTCGATCAAGGCCCCGATCGCGGTATGACGCGGGTCTCGCTGATCGCCGCGGTCGGGCGCAACGGCGTCATCGGTGCCGACGGTGCGATGCCGTGGCACCTGCCCGAGGACTTCGCCTTCTTCAAGCGGACCACCATGGGGCACCCGATGGTGATGGGCCGGCGCACCTTCGACGCGATCGGCCGGGTCCTGCCGGGGCGGCGCACCATCGTCATCACCCGGCAGCCGCACTGGGCGCACCCCGGCGTCGAGACCGCGCACTCGCTGGCCGAGGCGCTGGCGCTGGCCGGGCCGGCCGACGAGGTCTTCGTGGTCGGCGGCGGCCAGGTCTACGCCGAGGCCATGCCCTTCGCGCACCGGCTGCTCGTCACCGAGGTCGACCAGGAGCCGGCCGGCGACGTCCACTTCCCGCCGATCGACCCCGAGCTCTGGCACGAGAGCGGGCGCGAGCCGCGCGACGGCTTCGCCTTCGTCACCTACGACCGACGCTGAGCCCGCCCGCGTCCGGTGGGTAGGGTCGGGCCCGTGCCCGTCCACGCCTCCCTCGCCGACCAGGTCGCGGTCGTCACCGTCGACCGTCCCGAGCGGCGTAACGCCCTGAACCTCGAGGCCCTCGAGGAGCTGCACGCGGCCGTGGTCGAGGCGGTCGACGCCGGGGCCCGGGCGCTGGTGATCACCGGGGCCGGCGGTCACTTCTGCGCCGGCGCCGACCTCACCGAGCTCGAGGACGTCGGGTTCACCCAACGGCTGGCCGAGGTCCTGCGCCACCTCGCGGCGGTCCCGGTGACCACCGTGGCGGCGGTCGAGGGCTCGTGCATGGGCCTCGGGATGCAGCTCGCGCTCGCCTGCGACGTGCGGGTGGTGGCCGACACCGCGCGGTTCGCCGTGCCGGTGGCCAAGCTCGGCCTGATGGTCGACCACTGGACGCTCGACCGCCTCGCGCGCCTCTGGGGCGAGGGCGCCGCGCGGCACCTGACCCTGACCGCCGCCGTACTCGACGCCGACGACGCGTGGCGGCTGGGGTTCGCCCAGGAACGCGGCGGTCTCGACGACGCTTTGGCCCTCGCGGGGCGCGCCGCCCACCTGGCCCCGCTCACGCAGGCCGGCACCAAGCAGGGCCTCGGGGTCGCGCCGTCCGACGACGACGCCGTCTCCCGCTACGAGGCCGCCTTCGCCCGGGCCTGGGCCAGCGACGACCTCACCGAGGGGCGCGCCGCGTTCACCGAGCGGCGCGAGCCGCGGTTCCGGGGGAACTGATGACCGACCACCCGCACGACCACTCCGGGCACGGCGCCGCCGGCCACCACCACGACGACGCCCCCTCCCCCGGGCCGCTGGCCGACGCCAGCGTGCGGCGGGCCCGGCCCAACGACGCCCCGGCGGTCGGGATGGTGCAGGCCGTCGTCTTCCGCGACACCTACGGCTCCCGGCTGGCGCCCGAGGTGGTCGCGGCCTTCGAGCCCGAGCCGTTCGCCCGCGCCTGGCGCGAGAGCCTGACCAACCCGCCCGAGGGCGTCTACCGGCTGATGGTCGCGTGCGCGGGCGACCAGGTCGTGGGAGCGGTGGTCACCGGCCCGTCGCAGGACCCCGACGCCGAGGCCGCCTGGGGCGAGGTGAGCCTGCTGGCAGTACATCCCGACGCCCGCCGGCAGGGGCATGGTTCCCGGCTGGTCAACGCCGCTGTCGACCTGCTGCGCGAGGCCGGGGCCGAGGCCGTCACCGTGTGGCTGCCCGCCGACGACGAGGCCACCCGCACCTTCCTCACCGCCTCCGGCTTCGGCCCCGACGGCGCCTACCGCGACCGCGTCGTCTCCCCCGACGGCGACGCGCTGCGCGAGGTCCGGCTGGTGGCCGGCATCGGCGCCGACGAGGGATGAGCGCGGCCGCCGACGCGCCGCTCGCGGACACCCGGCGGCGGGCGGTGCGGCGCCAGGCCCTCTCGGTGGGGCTCGCGACCGGCGCCTACGGCATCTCGTTCGGGGCCCTCTCGGTGGCCTCCGGGCTGAGCATCTGGCAGACCCAGGCCCTGTCCCTGCTGCTGTTCAGCGGCGGGTCGCAGTTCGCGGTCGTGGGCGTGCTCGGGGCGGGCGGCGGTGGGGCGGCGGCGGTGGCCACGTCGACCCTGCTCGGGGTGCGCAACGGCCTCTACGGGCTGCAGACCTCGCGCTTCCTGGGGGTGGCCGGATGGCGCCGGCTCGCCGCGGCCCAGCTGACCATCGACGAGTCCACGGCCGTGGGCGTGGCCCAGCCGGAACGGCCGGCCCAACGGCTGGGGTTCTGGGTCACCGGCGTCGCGGTCTTCCTGGGGTGGAACCTGATGACGCTCGTCGGGGCGGTGGTCGGCAACGCCATCGGTGACCCCCGCACCTACGGGCTCGACGCGGCGGCGGCCGCGGCCTTCGCGGCGCTGCTCTGGCCGCGGCTGCGGGGTGGGGACGCGGCGGCCACCGGGGTGCTGGCCGCGTTCGTGGCGCTGCTGACCAGCCCGGTGCTCCCGGCCGGCGTGCCGGTCATCCTCGCGGCCCTGGCGGCGGTGGCCGTGGGGCTGGCACCGCCACCCCGGCGCCGGGGGGTGGCCCGGTGAGCACCTGGACGACCGTCCTGCTGTCGTGCGCCGCCGCGTTCGGGCTGAAGCTCGCCGGGTACCTGGTGCCGGCCGCGTGGGTCGAGGGCGAGCGCCGGTCGCGGGTCGTGGCGCTGCTGCCGGTGGCGCTGCTGACGGCGCTCGTCACGGTACAGACCCTGGTCGGCGACGGTGGCTCGCTGGTGCTGGATGCCCGGCTGGCGGGGCTGGCAGTGGCGGTGGGGCTGCTGCTGCTGCGGGCGAACTTCCTCGTCGTCGTGGCGGGGGCGGCCCTGACCGCCGGGCTGCTGCGCGCCATCGGCTGGTCCTGAGCTCGAGCTCCCGGCCCGACCCACGGCATCCGGCTCGACCCCCGGCATCCGGCTCGAGACCCCGGTTCGTCAGCCTCACCCCGTTTCCGAACCGGGGTGAGGCTGACATTTCGGGGTGACCCCGAAATGTGGAGGCGACCGAGAGGGGGCAGCTCGTCAGGCGAGAGCGGCGCGGTAGCGGGCCACCACCAGGTCGGCCACGCGCGGGTCCGGCAGCAGCGGGCCGGTGACGGTCGCCGCGCCGCTCGCCTCGAGCCGGCGCTGGAAGAACCCGGGCGCCAGCAGGTACGACACCACCGTCACCGGCGTCGACCCCTCGATGCGCGCCCGGGTGACCGCGCACGCCACCGGAGGCCGTGGGCCGGCGGCGAACGCCAGCCGCACGTCGCGCCCCAGCCGCTCCCCCAGCCGGCGCGCCGTCTCGCGCGAGTCGGCCTGGGCCCGCTCGTCGCTCGACCCCGCCGGCGCCAGCACCACGGCGCCGGCGCCCGCCCCGACGCCCACAGCCGCCATCCGGTCGACGAGGACGTCGACGAGCACGTCGTCGGGGCCGAGGGCACCGGTGACCACGACGTCGGGGCGCTCCTGCACGGCCGCGGCCAGGTCGACCCGCACGTGGTAGCCGGCGGCCAGCAGCAGCGGCACCACGACGCCGGCCACCGCGCCGCCGGGGCGCCGCGGCAGGTCGGCGACGACGCCCGCGACCTCCGGACCGTGCACGTCCACGTAGGCCTCGCGCACGTCGAGCCCGGGCAGCCGGGCGACCACGTCGGCGACGCACGCCCGCACGGCTGCCCGGCCCGCCGGGTCACGCGTGCCGTGGGCGCACACCACCAGGACCGGCGCCGCGCCCTCAGTCATCGGGGTCGGTGGGCACGGCGTCCGGCCCGGCGCCGCGGGTGGGGACCCGTGCCGGTGTGGCGCAGACCTCGTCGTCGAGGAAGCCTTCGGCGGCGACCCGCCCGATGACCACGATGGCCGGCGGGCGCACCCCGGCCGCGGCCATGACCTCGGCGGCGGTGGCGAGGCCGGCGCGCGTGACCCGCTCGTGCGCGGTCGAGCCCCGCTCGATGGCCGCCACCGGCAGGTCGGCGTCGACCCCGGCGGCCAGCGCGGCGGCGCAGATGTCGGCCAGCGACGACACCGCCATGAGCAGCACCACCGTGGCCCCGGCCGCCAGCGCGTCGACGGTCGCGGGGTCGGCCCCCGCATGCCCGGACGTGACGAGCACCGAGGTGGCGACGCCGCGCTGGGTGACCGGGATGCCGGCCAGCGCCGGCACCGCGAAGGCGGAGGTGATGCCCGGCACGATCTCGACCATCACCCCGGCGGCGCGGCACGCGTGCACCTCCTCCCCACCCCGGCCGAACACGTACGGGTCGCCGCCCTTGTAGCGCACGACGGTGCGGCCCGCGAGGGCGTGCTCGACCAGGATGCGGTTGATCTCGGCCTGCGGCACCGGATGGTTGGTCGGGCTCTTCCCGACGTCGACCACCTCGACGTCGGCGGGCAGCTGGTCGAGGATGCCGGTGGCCCCGAGCCGGTCGGTGACGACGACGTCGGCGGTCCGCAGCGCCTCGCGGCCCCCGGTGGTGAGGAGGTCGGGGTCGCCCGGGCCGCTGCCGACGAGTACGACGCGCCCCTGACCGGGCCGGCGGCGGCGCAGGTCGACCTCCCCCGCCGAGACGTGGCGCACCAGCGCGTCGCGCACGCCCGCCGCGCGGCGCGGGTCGGGCTCCTCGGTGCTGACCACCCCGATGGCCAGGTCCCCGTGCCGGCCGGCGGCCGCCATCCGGGCCGAGCCGGACGCACCGTCGGAGGCGTTGACGCACCACGTGCCGTTGGCCTCGCTCCACGCGGCCACCTGGGCGTTGGTCGCCGGGTCGGTCGTCGCGGCCACGACCAGCCAGGCGCCGTCGAGGTCGGTGGGCCGCACCGCCCGCTCGACCAGCTCGACGTCACCGTGCGAGGCGATCCGCCGCGCGTCGGCGGAGGGCTCGGGGTCGACCAGCACCACGCGGGCGGCGTCCTCGAGCAGCCGCCGGGTGCGCCGCACACCGACCACCCCGGCCCCCACGACGACGACGCGCCGGCCGGCCAGGTCGAGCCCGACGAGGGTGGTCACCCGTCGAGGCCGAGGTAGTGCTCGAGGCCCACGGTGAGCCCGGGGTGCTGGGGCACCTGCCGCACGGCGGCCAGCACGCCGGTCATGAACGAGGCGCGGTCGAAGGAGTCGTGGCGCAGGGTGAGCATCTCCCCTGGCCCGCCGAGCAGCACCTCCTGGTGGGCGACCAGGCCGCGCAGGCGCACCGAGTGCACGGGGATGCCGTGCACGCGGGCTCCGCGGGCGCCGTCCGGGTCGTGGGTGGTGGCGTCGGGGACGGGCCCGACCCCGGCGGCGTCGCGGGCCTCACCGACGAGCTCGGCGGTGCGCGCACCGGTGCCGGACGGGGCGTCGACCTTGTCGGGGTGGTGCAGCTCGACGATCTCGACCGACTCGAAGAACGGCGCCGCCCGGCGGGCGAACTCCATCATCAGGACCGCTCCGACGGCGAAGTTGGGCGCGACGAGCACGCCCACCCCCGGTGCCGCCTCCACCTGCGCGCGCAGCGTGTCCAGCCGGTCCTCGGACCAGCCGGTGGTCCCCACCACGACGTCCACGCCGGCGGCGACGCAGTGGGCGACGTTGCCCGGCGAGGCGTCGGGCACGGAGAACTCGACCACGACGTCGGCCCCGGCGAGGTCGCCCAGGTCGTCACCGACGTCGAAACGGCCCACCAGCTCGAGGTCGTCGGCGGCCTCGACCGCAGCACAGACGGTGGCACCCATCCGTCCGGCCGCTCCGATGACCGCTACCCGTGTCGCACCCATGACGGCCACTCTAGAGCGGGGCGGGAGGAGGCCGCGGTGTCGCCCGGGAGCGCCCTCGCGCCGGCCGCGGCGCACCGATGTTCACCGTTCGTTCATCTTCGAGGCCGGTTTCCCGTAGATTAGGTGAACAACAGGTGAACGAACGACCAACGAGAGGGGGCCGACATGAAGAAGGCCACCAGCACCACGACGACGACCGGCCTCAGCGCTCGCTGGGTCCCCGTGCGCACCGACGACGGCCGGACGCGGATGGAGATGCGCTGGAGCGCTCCCACCGTGCTCCGCCGGCACCGGGCCGCCTGACCTCGGCTCCACGCAGACGCAGGGCCCGCACCGAATGGTGCGGGCCCTGCGTCGTGTGCCGGGCGTCGGTCAGACGTCGGCCGGGGCGTCGCCGCCCTCGGACCGCTCGCCGGACTCCGAGCGCTCGCCGCGACCGCGACCGCCGCGACGGCGACGGGTGCGGGGGCGACGCTCGCCCTGCTCCTCGCCGGAGTCGGCGCCGCCGTCCTCGACCTCGGTGTCGTCGTCCGCGTCGGCGTCGGCCACGGGGGCCTCGGTCGCCGGGGCGCTCGCGACCGGAGCCGCGGCCTCGGCCGGGGCGTCGCCGCCCTCACCCTCGGCGACGACGGCGGCCAGGCTCAGCTTGCCGCGCGGGTCGATCTCCTTGAGCTCGACCTGGATCTTCTGGCCCACCGCGAGGACGTCCTCGACGGCGTCGATCCGCTTGCCGCCGACCAGCTTGCGCACCTCGGAGATGTGCAGCAGGCCGTCCTTGCCGGGCAGCAGCGAGATGAACGCCCCGAAGGTCGTCGTCTTCACGACGGTCCCGAGGAAGCGCTCGCCGATCTCCGGCATCGTCGGGTTGGCGATGGCGTTGATGGCCGCGCGGGCCGCCTCGGCCGACGGGCCGTCGGTGGCACCGATGTAGATGGTGCCGTCGTCCTCGATCGAGATCTGGGCGCCGGTGTCGTCCTGGATCTGGTTGATCATCTTGCCCTTCGGGCCGATGACCTCACCGATCTTGTCGACCGGGACCGTGACGCTGATGACGCGAGGAGCGTAGGGGCTCATCTCGTCGGGCGCGTCGATGGCCTCGTTCATGACGTCGAGGATGTGGAAGCGGGCGTCGCGGGCCTGGGTCAGCGCGCCGGCCAGCACGTCGGCGGGGATGCCGTCGAGCTTGGTGTCGAGCTGGATGGCCGTGACGAACTCGCGGGTACCGGCGACCTTGAAGTCCATGTCGCCGAACGCGTCCTCGGCACCGAGGATGTCGGTGAGGGCCGCGTACTGCGTCTGCCCGTCGACCTCGGCCGAGACCAGGCCCATGGCGATGCCGGCGACCGGGGCGCGCAGCGGCACACCGGCGTTGAGCAGCGACAGGGTGGACGCGCAGACCGAGCCCATCGAGGTCGAGCCGTTGGAGCCGAGGGCCTCGGACACCTGGCGGATCGCGTAGGGGAACTCCTCGCGGGTCGGCAGGACCGGCATGAGCGCACGCTCGGCGAGCGCCCCGTGGCCGATCTCGCGGCGCTTCGGCGACCCGACGCGGCCGGTCTCACCGGTCGAGTAGGGCGGGAAGTTGTAGTTGTGCATGTACCGCTTGCGGGTGACTGGGCTCAGGGTGTCGAGCTGCTGCTCCATCCGGAGCATGTTCAGCGTGGTGACACCCATGATCTGGGTCTCGCCGCGCTCGAAGATGGCCGAGCCGTGCACGCGCGGCAGGACCTCGACCTCGGCGCTCAGGGCGCGGATGTCGGCGAGGCCACGGCCGTCGATGCGGACCTTGTCGCGCAGGATGCGCTCACGGATGAGCTTCTTCTGCACGGAGCGGAAGGCCGCCGAGAGCTCCTTCTCGCGGCCCTCGAACTGGGCGGCGAGCGAGGACTTCATGGAGTCCTTGATCTCGTCGATGCGCTCCTCGCGCTCCTGCTTGCCGGCGATCTGGAGGGCGCCGGACAGGTCGCTGGTCGTGGCGTTCTCGACCGCGGCGTACGCGTCGTCCTCGTAGTCGAGGAAGACCGGGAACTCCTGGACGGGCTTGGCCGCGGTGGCGGCGAGCTCGGCCTGGGCGTCGCAGAGGGTCTTGATGAAGCCCTTCGCGGCCTCGAGGCCCTGCGCGACGACCTCCTCGGTCGGAGCCTGCTTGCCCAGGGTCTTGACCAGGTCCCAGGTGGCGTCGGTGGCCTCGGCCTCGACCATCATGATCGCGACGTCGTCACCGGCCACGCGGCCGGCCACGACCATGTCGAACGTCGAGCGCTCGATGTCGCTGAAGTTCGGGAAGGCGACCCACTGGCCGTCGATGAGGCTGACCCGGACGGCACCGATCGGGCCGGAGAACGGCAGACCGGAGATCTGGGTGGACGCGCTCGCGGCGTTGATCGCGAGGACGTCGTACTGGTGGTCGGGGTTGAGCGCCAGGACCGTGATGACGACCTGGACCTCGTTGCGCAGACCCTTGGTGAAGGTCGGGCGCAGCGGGCGGTCGATGAGCCGGCAGGTGAGGATCGCGTCGGTGGACGGGCGGCCCTCGCGGCGGAAGAACGAGCCGGGGATCTTGCCCGCGGCGTACATCCGCTCTTCGACGTCGACGGTCAGGGGGAAGAAGTCGAACCCCTCGCGCGGGTGCTTCCCGGCGGTGGTGGTGGAGAGGAGCATCGTGTCCTCGTCCAGGTAGGCGCTCACGGCGCCTCCGGCCTGCTTGGCCAGGCGACCGGTCTCGAACCGGACGGTGCGGGTGCCGAAGCTGCCGTTGTCGATGACGGCTTCGGTGGCGGTGATCTCGGGACCCTCCATGGGCCCTCCTTTTCTAGTGATTCTCTGCGACCGCACGCATCGTCGTTGTGCGTGGGCGTGTCGTTCGCGGCCCCCCGGTCGGGGGCCGGTCGTACTGTTCTCGCTCTTCAGTTGTGGGTTCTTCCGAGCGGGCAGACCCGCTCATGCGAGAAGGCGGCCCTCACACGGATGTGAGGACCGCCCTCTCGGAAGTCTCAACGACGCAGGCCGAGGCGCTTGATGAGCGAGCGGTAACGCTCGACATCGATGCTCTCGAGGTAACGCAGGAGCCGGCGGCGACGGCCGACCAGCAGCAGCAGGCCACGCCGGCTGTGGTGGTCGTGCTTGTGCTGGCGGCTGTGCTCGGTGAGGTCCTTGATGCGCTGGGTCAGCAGCGCGACCTGCACCTCGGGGGAGCCGGTGTCGCCCTCGGCGGTGCCGTACTCGTCGATGATCTGCTTCTTGACGTCGGTGCTCAGTGGCATGGGGCGACGACTCTCCTGTTCCTGGTTTCTGCTGCGCGGCGCTCCCGGGCTGGTTCACCGGGGCTCTGTGGATCCGCGGCCGATCTCACGGCAGTTCTCGAGATTACCAGCGGCGATACCGGGCTCCTAATCGGCCGCGGGTGGCGCTGGTGCTCGAACGCCTACAGTCTCCCGCACGTGCCGAGGTGTTGCGCTCCCGCACCCCACCCAAGAGCCACAACCCCGCACCTGCCGAGTTGTTGCGCTCCCCCGCGCCGCCCGACGACCACAA
>NZ_LMSE01000002.1:258923-698681 GCF_001428065.1 Nostocoides sp. Soil756 | reverse complement strand
CCCCGCACGTGCCGAGTNTGTTGCGCTCCCGCACCCCACCCGAGGGCCACATCCCCGCACGTGCCGAGTTGTTGCGCTCCCCCGCGCTGCCCGGCCACCACAACCTCGCACCTGCCGGTGCACGTTCACGCAGTCCGCAGGTGGCGCGGCCCGAAGTACCGGCGCCACTCGCCGGACCGGACGCCGACGTCCTCCCCGCGGGATCGCAGCACCTCGACGATCCGCGCCAGGGTGGCCGCCGGCTCCTGGTTGAGCCCGGCGGAGGTGACAACCACCATCCGCCAGCCCCATCCGTCGAACTGCTCGCGCCGCCGGATGTCCTCGGCCCACTGCTCGGCGCTCTCGGCATGCTGGCGCCCGTCGTACTCGAGGCTCACCTTCGCTCCGCGGTACCCCAGGTCCGCACGCCGGATGACGCGACCCTCGGCATCCACGAAGCGGATGTTCACCTCCGGCTCCGGCAGGCCGGCCAGCACGCACAGCATCCGCGTCCGCGACTCCGGCGGTGAGTCGACCCCGGCGCGGACGAGAGCGGCGGCCCGTCGAGCGAGTCGCCGGTGCCGACCGGGCGTGGCAGCGCCGGTGCGCAGCGCATCCGTCGTCACGACGCCGGCCTTGACCAGACTGTCCCCCACGACGACGAGCTCGACGAGGTCCAGGTCCTGCGCGAGGTCGAGGAAGGTGCGGACCGGCGCCGTCACCCGTACACCGCGGTGTTCGACCACCTCCGAGCGGTCGCTCGACACGCGAGCGTCGATCTGCTCCACGTCCATCCGGCCCCATTCCCGCGGGCGGGCCGCGCGCGGGCGTCGTCCCCCGTTCGCGGAGGGTCGGGTCGCAGCGAGCGCGGCGGCGGGAGGCCGGAAGGTCGTGACATGGGTGTGCCAGTCAGGGGGTGGCGCACCACCCCACAGCGTGGCGGCCGTGTGGCGCGAGACCGCGGAGTCGGACGGTGCGATGAGCAGGGCCGCCTGCGCTCGGACGCGGGCATCGACGGACAGGGACGCAGGGACGTACACGCCGCGGAACAGCTGCCGGTACCCGGGGCCGCGCAGCCGACCAGTGGTCAGCCCGCTCGCCAGCCCCTCCGCGCGCAGGAAGGGGCGACCTTCGTCAGACATTCCGTCGCCCATGCCCCGACGATGCCGCAACCGGCGCCCGGGCCCGCGCGGCTTTCCACAGGCTCGGTCGCCCGGGCACACGACATCCGACGGACTCCGCACGTGCCGGGCTGTGGTCGTCCGCCGCCGCCCGAGACCACCACAGCTCGACACGTGCCGAGTTCTGGTCATCGGCCGGCCCGGGCCCGCGCGTGTCCCGGGTCCCGATGTGACCAGCGGCGCCCGGATGCACCAAGGTAGGACCCATGTGCGGACTCCTCGGGTTCATCTCCGCCCACGGCGACGCCGGGGCGCTCGCGCCGGCGTTCGGGCCGGCGCTGCACGACATGCGCCACCGCGGCCCCGACGACGACGGCGTGTGGTCCGACGACGACGTCGTGCTGGGCTTCCGGCGCCTCTCGATCATCGACATCGAGAACTCCCACCAGCCGCTGGCCTACGCCGACGAGCGCTACCACATCGTCTTCAACGGCGAGATCTACAACTACGTCGAGCTGCGCGAGCGCCTCACCAGCGAGTTCGGCGCGCGGTTCCACACCGACGGCGACACCGAGACCATCGTGGCGGGCTACCACCACCTCGGCCCGAGCATCATCGGCGAGCTGCGCGGGATGTTCGCCTTCGTCATCTGGGACAGCCACGAGAAGGTGGCGTTCGGCGGCCGCGACCCCTTCGGCATCAAGCCGCTCTTCACGCTCACCGACGAGCGGGGCACCTTCTTCGCGTCCGAGAAGAAGAGCCTGATGGACCTCGCGCCCGAGCGCCGCGCGGTCGACACGCGCGCCCTCCAGCACTACCTCGAGCTGCAGTACGTCCCCGAGCCCGCCACCCTCACCGCGGGGATCGAGCGGGTGCAGTCGGGCACCTCGTTCACCCTGCGCCCGGGCGCCGCGCCGGCCTACGACCGCTACTTCCGCCCCGACTTCCGCCCGCAGCGCTCCAGCGACCCCGAGGCCCTCTACCGGCGCATCGCCGAGGCCCTCGAGGACTCCGTCGCCAAGCACATGCGCGCCGACGTCACGGTGGGCGCGTTCCTCTCCGGCGGCATCGACTCCACGGCCATCGCGGCCCTGGCCAAGCGGCACAACCCCGACCTGCTCACCTTCACCACCGGGTTCGAGCGCGAGGGCTACTCCGAGATCGACGTGGCCGCCGAGTCGGCGCGCGCCATCGGGGTCGAGCACATCACCAAGGTCGTGACGCCGCAGGAGATGATGGACATCCTGCCGCTCATCGTCTGGTACCTCGACGACCCGGTGGCCGACCCGGCCCTGGTGCCGCTGTACTTCATCGCGCGCGAGGCCCGCAAGCACGTCAAGGTCGTGCTCTCGGGCGAGGGCGCCGACGAGCTGTTCGGCGGCTACACGATCTACCACGAGGCCATCTCGCTGGCGCCGTTCGACAAGGTGCCCGGGCCGCTGCGCCGCGGCCTCGGGAAGGCCGCCACCGTCATCCCCGAGGGCGTGCGCGGCAAGGACCTGCTGCGCCGCGGCTCCAAGACCCTCGAGCAGCGCTACTACGGCAACGCCCGCATCTTCCGCCCCGAGGAGATGGGCTTCCTGCGCTCGTTCGACCCCGCCGTCGGGCACGCCGATGTCACCGCCGAGCACTACGCCGCCACCACGCACCTCGACGGCTCGACCCGGATGCAGTACATCGACCTGTTCACCTGGCTGCGCGGCGACATCCTGGTCAAGGCCGACAAGATGACGATGGCCAACAGCCTCGAGCTGCGGGTGCCGTTCCTCGACACCGTCGTGTTCGAGGCCGCCGCCGGGCTCGCGGTCGACGAGAAGCTGACCCAGGGGACGACCAAGTTCGCGCTGCGTCGCGCGATGGAGCTCATCGTCCCCGCGCACGTGCTGAACCGGCCCAAGCTCGGCTTCCCCGTCCCCATCCGGCACTGGCTCAAGGACGAGATGTACGACTGGGCGCGCTCGATCGTGCTCGAGTCGCAGGCCGACGCGCTCATCGACAAGGACGCCGTGCTGCGGATGATCGACGCGCACCGCGCCGGCCCCCACGACCACTCGCGCAAGATCTGGACCGTGCTGGTGTTCCTGCTCTGGCACGGCATCTTCGTCGAGCAGCGCATCCACCCCGACGTGCCCGAGACCGTCTACCCCGTCCAGGTCTGACACGGGGCGGGATGTCGCGGCCGCGCCCACCGGGCCGCCGTCACGCCAGCAGGGTGCGCGCCCACACGTCGCGCAGGTGCGCCGCGTAGTCCTGCGGGCCGCGGCCGAGCCGCATCCGCTCCGACGAGCTCGAGTCGTTCGCCGCGATTCAGGCCGTACGGATGCGCGGGTGGCCCGTGCCGATGATCAGCAACCGGGACCGGGTTGCACATCACGGAAACTGGGTCGGGCAGGACCTTCAGGCCGAAGTCGTGCCGCACGTTGAAGCGTGGCGCTTGTTCTCCAGCGGGCACCTACTTCACCGTCGCGTGGTTGCGACGGACCTCCGAGATGCCGCCGAGCTCCGGCCTGACGCCCCCGACGCGACCGGCGCTGTCGCTGTCTGGGACGTGCTGCTGTACTTGGTGGAGGTGGCCGAGCTTGGAGCCCGGTACGCGACCGCACTGAGCGTGGACACCGTGTCCATAAACGTCAGCGTTCACAACATCGCGGGGCGTGAACTCATCTCCGGCGACTGGAAGCGTGAGCTCCACGGCACTTACGTGACGCAGGCCGAGTCCCTCACCGCTAGCGTCGTCCTCGCGGCGCCGGCCCTTCTCGCGTCACCGAGGACTGTTGGCGTTGACCTCACGCAGCAGATCTTGCGCAAGTTTGGCCTCAGCGTCGCCGACAAGATCTTGATGGAGTGGCAGGACGGCATCTTGGACAAGACCCACGATCCGCTCTGACGGACCCCTGTCGGCCGTGCTCATCCAAGCGGCCCCCCTTCGGTCTTTTCAGACCGTCGTCGCCTCAAAACTCTCCGCCGACGTGACAACGGAGGACGCGATCTTGACGCCGGGGAAGGCGAACTCGAAGTTCGCGACAACGTCGTCCACGCGATGCCCCAACCAGTGGGTGCAGTCCTGTGGGCTGGCTGCGTCTATGTGGGCGGAAGGACGCACCTCCCACAGACCCGTGGGGCGGTCAGGGGCCTCGCCGCCGAAGGCGTATTGGCACTGGCCGTCGCGCTGAGGGCTCACGAACGGAGTCGACGCAGCGGACTGGTCGAGTGCCCCAGGGCGCGGCGGTCATCGCCTCAGAGGGCGACGACCCATCCGGCGTAGAACAACCCCAGCCCCGCGGCCACGCAGATGCCGGCGATGATCCAGAAGCGGATGACGATCGTGATCTCGGCCCAGCCGAGCAGCTCGAAGTGGTGGTGCAGCGGTGCCATCCGGAAGACGCGCTTGCCGCGCAGCCTGAAGCTCGCCACCTGGATGATCACCGACAGCGTGATGATGACGAACAGCCCACCGAGCACCACCAGCAGCAACTCGGTGCGGGTGAGGATCGCCATCCCCGCAAGCCCGGCCCCCAGCGACAGTGACCCGGTGTCGCCCATGATGATCTGCGCCGGCGACGCGTTCCACCACAGGAACCCGAAGCACGCCCCCGCCACCGAGCACGCCACCACGGCCAGGTCGAGCGCGTCCGGCACCTCGTAGCAGGCGGCCCCCGGCACCGCCGCGCAACTCTGGTTGTTCTGCCACAGCGCGATCAGCGTGTACGCCCCGAACACCATCACCGACGCACCCGCGGCCAGTCCGTCGAGCCCGTCGCTGATGTTGACCCCGTTCGACGCCCCGGTGATCAGCAGGTTGGCCCAGAGGACGAACAGCACCACCCCCAGCACCGGCCCGGCGAACGCCAGGTCGAGGCCGGTGTCGCGGATGAACGAGATCGCCGTCGAGGCCGGCGCGCGCCCGGCGTCGTCGGTCACGAACAGGGCCCCCAGCGCGAACATCAACGTCACGACGGCCTGCCCGGCCAGCTTCTGCCGCGACGTCAGGCCCAGGCTCCGCTCGCGGCTGACCTTGGTGTAGTCGTCGAGGAAGCCGACCAGCCCCAGCCCGAGCATCAGGAACAGCACCAGCCCGGCGCTGGGCGACAGCGGGTCGTGCAGGCCGGGCCGCAGCCCGCTGACGTCGGCCAGCAGCAGCAGCCCGTGCGAGACGAGGTACCCCGCCACCGTCGCGCCCAGGATGACGACGCCGCCCATCGTGGGTTTGCCCCGCTTGTAGTGGTGGTGGGTCAGGTCGTCGTGGATGAACTGCCCGTAGCGCCGCCGCACCAGGTACCGGGCGAACAGCGGCGTCCCCAGCAGCGCCACCACCATCGAGACACCCCCGGCAAGCAGGATGTTGACCATCAGCACTCTTCCTCGCACGTCCCCCCGGCCGCGGGCGCTCCTCGGCCGGCACCACCCTGCCCGGGCCCGCGCCGGCGGTCACGAACCGACACGCGTGGGGCACTGTCCATCCCGAGATCGTTGCGGTTGACTCGGGCACGGGGAGCGCACGCAGGCCGCTCGCCGTCGTCACACCTGGAGGAGAGCCGATGACCCACTACCTGATCTCGTTCCCGAGCGGCGCCATGGACGCGACCACCGACGAGCTGCCCGCCGTGGGCGAGGACGCCATGGCCGTCGTCCGCGCGGCGCAGGACGCCGGCGTCTTCGTCTTCGCCGGCGGCATCGACGAGAGCACCCCGCCGGTGCGCGTGGCCGGTGACGGCACCGTCACCGACGACACCTACCCGCAGACCGCGCAGATCGAGGGCGGCTACACCGTGCTCGACCTGCCGACGCGGGACGACGCCCTCGCGTGGGCCGCCCGGTTCGCCACCGCCTGCCGGTGCGCCCAGGAGGTCCGGGCCTTCGGCGAGGGCTCCGAGACCCGCTGACGCCGAGGGCGGCTGCCGGTCCTCCGGCCGGATGCCGCGCCGCACTTGCTCCTCACGCCACGTGAGGTCCTAGCGTGCCGGGCATGGACCTCGGCATCGGCGACGTCGCCCACCGCACCGGACTCACCGAGCGCACGCTGCGCTACTACGAGGAGCTCGGCCTCCTCTCCCCCACGCGGGACGCCGGCGACCGGCGCCGCTACGACACCGCGACGCTCGACCGGCTCTACCGCATCCGGCTGCTGCGCGAGCTCGGCACCCCCGTGGCCGAGGTCGACCCCGACGCCAGCGACCTGCCGGCGCTGACCCGCCGCCACCTCGGCGACCTCGACCGGCGGCTCGGCGAGCTGGCCCGCCAGCGCGAGCGGGTGCGGGCGGTCGAGGACCGGCTGCTGGCCGGCGACCCGCCGGGCGACGACGCCCTGCTCGACCTGCTGGCGGGGCTGACCGGCGACGAGCCGGGGCTGACCCGCCGCATCACGCTGCTCACCTACCGCGACATCGCCGCCGCGCACGCATGGCTGGTCGAGGTGTTCGGGCTGGCGTCGGGCGAGCTGACCCGCGACGAGGACGGGGTGGCCCGGCACGGCGAGCTGTACGTGGGCGACGGGGTGCTGTGGCTGCACGGCGAGCACGAGAGCGCGCGGATGGCGTCACCGCTCAGCACCGGCGGGTTCGTGACCGCGTCGCTGGCCGTGCACGTGGACGACGTCGACGCCCACCACGAGCGGTCGGCGGCGGCGGGCGCCGAGATCGCCTACCCACCCGTGGACCAGCCGTACGGGTACCGCGAGTACAGCGCCCGCGACCTCGAGGGCCACTACTGGTCGTTCCAGCAGCCGCTGACCGGATGACCGCGGCGGCTCGGCTCAGAAGGGTGGGGTGGTGTCGGGCGGCAGGGGCGACGGGCGAGGGGTGGGCGCCGCGGCCGCGACGGCGGCGCGCTGCCGGAGCGTGACGCGGTACTGCTCGATGACGCGCTGGAACGACTCCTCGAGCACGCTGGGGAGGGCGGCGGGGCCCGGTGCGGTGGTGAGGTCGGCGGCATCGGCAGGGTCGGCGGCCAGGACGACCTGCTCGAGGGCGTCGAGGGGCTCGGTGGTGCGCACCCGCCCGGTGGGGTCCCTCCAGGTGGCGGTGCCGTCGGACGCGAGCCGGACCGACCATCCCGGCAGCTGTTTGATGCGGTGATGTCGCCGGCAGAGGCAGAGGAGGTTCGCGGCGGCGGTGGCGCCGCGAGGCCACGGCCGCACGTGGTCGAGGTCGCAGAAGCGGGCGGCCACCGAGCAGCCGGGGAACCGACAGCGCCCGTCGCGGGCCTTGACCAGAGCGGTGAGGCGCCGGCCCGGGCGGTAGCCGTCGCGGGCGAGGCCCCCGAGGAGGTCGACCAGCGCCCCCGAACCGGGGTGACACGGCTGGGCGACCACGGTGGTGCCGGCCGCCGCACCCACCCGCTCGAGCCAGCCGCGCTCGACGAACATCGGCTCGCTCGGCCGGATGCCGGTCACCTGGACCAGGTCGCCGGCCGCGACGGAGGCCGGAGCGGGTACCGGCGTACGCGTGGGCGCTGCGGTGCCGGAGGCCGCCTCCGGCTCGGCGTCGCCCGGAGTCGAGGCGGGAGCCGCGGCCACGACATCCAGGGCCCCGGCAGCCGGCGCTGCCTCGGCCGGGGTCGTGAGCACCAGCCGGACCTGGACGTCGGCCTGCTGCGTGACGAGGTCGGTGAGGGCGCGGCCGCGGGCCTGCTCGATGGTGGAGCAGACGCCGTCGGTGACGTACTGGCGGGCCAGCCGGTCGACCGCGGCCCAGGCGGCAGCGGAGTCCTCGGACGGGAAGGTGCCGTGCCAGGCGTCGACCCCGGGCTCGGCGACCCAGCGGCGCAGCCCGGTCTCGCGGCGAGCCCGCTGGGCCCGCTGGCGCAGCAGGGCGGGCGAGATGCGGGCGAGCACCCGGCGGGCCCGGCGGCGCAGGCCGGCCGCGGGCTCGGTGCCGAGGTGGGGGTCGAGGGCGGCGACGACCGCCTCGGCCACGGCCGCCGGAGCCTCGACGAGCTCGTCGGCGACGACCCCCGCCCGGTAGGCGTCGAGACGGCCCGCGCGCATCGCGTCGTGCAGGCCGCCGAGGCCGGTGGCGCCGGGACGTTCGTCGCACTCGGCCGGGACGGGCTCGCGGCCGGTGCGGCGGACCGCGGCCTCGACCACGTTCTGGGCCTGGTGGTGCGAGACCCCGAGGTGGGGCGCGACGAGGTCGGCGGCATCCAGGGCCACCCGGCCGGCGCCGTGCTCGTGGGTGCCCAGGGTGCCGTCGTCGAGCACGACCTGCTCGAACCGGGCGGCCCGGGCGACCGCGACGCTCTGCACCGCGGCGAGCCGGTTGGCGAGCGCCTGGCAGTGGCCGACCACCGCCAGCCACTCGCCCTGGGTGAGGGACGCGGGATCGTGGACGGCGGCGTCGAGCCGGTGCAGGGCGGCATCCGCGGCGCTCATCGCCCTGTCAGCGACCTCAAACGTGTCGGCCATCGGAACCCCCTCCCCCTGTGCGTCCATCGTACCGGTTCGAGTGGGGCCGGGCAAGCCTTCCGCTCTCTCAATAGCGATCCACGCCAACGTTTTTCGGGCAATCTGCGACCCGTTGAGGACGGCCCCGTCCCGGGAGTGTCACACCCCCGCCGCAGCGGCCTCACGACCCCGCCACGGCTCACCTCGCCCCTCCCTCACCCGTGCGAGGGTTGACAACATACAACCTAACGGTTGTATGTTTCGGAGCGTGAACGAGACCTCCGAGGACCGGGCCGACGCCCTGTTCCACGCCCTCTCCGACCGGACCCGGCGCAACATCCTGCGCCGCGTGCTGGCTGGCGAGCACTCGGTCACGGCCCTGGCGGCGGCCTACGACATGAGCTTCGCGGCCGTGCAGAAGCACGTCGCCGTCCTCGAACGCGTCGGCCTGCTGACCAAGCGGCGCCAGGGCCGCGAGCAGCTGGCCAGCGGCGACGTGGAGGCGGTCCGCTCGGTCGCCTCGATGCTCGACGAGCTCGAGGCGGTCTGGCGCGGCCGCATCGCCCGGATCGACGAGCTCCTCGCCCGCGACCCGGCCGGCACCGGCACGACCGACACCCCGAGCACCACGACAACACCCACCACCACACGCACCACCACCGCAACCCCCACCACCCAGGAGAAGTAGCCATGCCCGTCACCGACATCACCAAGGACCTCGACGCCCGCACCCTCGTCATCACGGCGGAGTTCGCCGCCCCCGTCGAACGGGTCTGGGCCCTGTACGAGGACCCGCGCCAGCTCGAGCAGGTCTGGGGCCCACCGCAGTACCCCGCCACGTTCGTCGACCACGAGCTGCGCCCCGGCACCCGCTCGACCTACTACATGACCTCCCCCGAGGGCGAGAAGTTCGCGGGCTACTGGGACATCGCCGAGGTCGCCGCCCCGCAGCGCTTCACCTTCAGCGACGGCTTCGCCCACGCGGACCTGACCCCGAACCCCGACCTGCCGGTGAGCGAGAACGTCTACGTCCTGGAGGCCACCGCGACCGGCACCCGGGCCACGTACACCAGCACCTTCCCCACCGCCGAGGGGCTGCAGACGGTGCTCGACATGGGCGTCGAGGAGGGCTCGAAGGCCGCCATCAACCAGATCGACGGCTACCTCGCCGCGCACTGACCGACCGGCCCGGGCGCCCCGTAGCGTGGGACCTCCACCCGCGGGGCGCCCCGGCCGGCGCGGGCCCGTCACCGAGGAGTGCCATGAGGGTCGCCGTCGCCAAGGCCGTGCTGCGAGCCGCCCGCTGGAAGGCCGTCGGCGAGGTGCCGCGCACTGGCATCCTGGTCGGCGCCCCCCACACCTCGAACTGGGACTTCGTGATGATGCTCCTGGTCATGTGGCGCGGCGACGTCACCCCGCGGGTGCTCATCAAGCACGAGCTGTTCCGCGGCCCGCTCGGCCCGCTGCTGCACCGGCTCGGGGGCATCCCGCTCGACCGCGAGCACCCCGGCGAGGTCGTGCGCGAGCTGGTGCGCGAGGCCCGTAGCGGAGAGCCGTTCCTGCTGGTGCTGGCCGCCGAGGGCACCCGCGAGAAGGGTGAGTACTGGAAGTCGGGCTTCTGGCGCATCGCCCGCGCCGCGAAGCTGCCCATCGCGCTGGCGTTCATCGACGGCCCGAGCCGCACCGCCGGGTTCGGGCCCACCCTCATCCCGACCTCTGACGTGCGAGCCGACATGGACCAGGTGCGGGCGTTCTACGCCGACAAGCGCGGCGTCCATCCCGTGCGCCGCACCGAGCCCCGCCTCCGCGAGGAGGAGCGCCCCGTTTGACGGGTCCCCCCGCGGATGACGAATCGCCCCCGACCTGCGAGGATCGCCGAGTGGAGCCCCCAACCGGCGACGTCGCCCGCCCCCGGATGCCTCGGCGGCTGGGTGAGACGCTGACCCGGCTGGCCCTGGTCACCAACGAGCTCACGACGGCCGCGACCATCGAGACGGTCACCAAGGTCGTGACCCAGCACATGGCGGATGCCGTGGGCGCCACCATCGCCGTGCTCGGGCTGGTGCAGGGCACCGACCGGGTGCGGCTCATCGGGATGCGCGGACTCGAGGCCGCCGAGGCCGACCGCTGGCAGGTGTTCGACCTGGCCACGCCGAACAGCATCTCCGACGTCATCCGTACCGGCGAGCGCGTGGTGCTGGTGGGTGCCGAGGCCATCGCGCGGCGCTACCCCGACCTGACCAACGCCCGCCGCGGCGAGCGCTCGACGGTGACGGTGCCCCTGCGGGCGGCCGGCCGCACCATCGGCGCCATCCACCTGTCGGTGCCGGACGCGTCGCCGCCGCACCCGGTCGAGCTGGACTTCCTCGGCATCCTCGCCGACGCCTGTACCCAGGCCCTTCAGCGCATCGAGGCCGCGGCGGTGGCGGCCGAGCAGACCGAGCGCCTGGCCTTCCTGGCGGAGGCGTCCATCCAGCTCGCGAGCAGCCTCGACCTGGAAGCCACGACCGCGCAGGTCACCCGGCTCACGGTGCCGCGCTTCGCCGACTGGTGCGCCATCGACACCGTGGTCGACGGGACGCTGCGCCGGCTGGCCGCCGCGCACGCCGACCCCGACCGCGTCGAGCTGGTGACCCGCATCATGGAGCGCTGGCCCACCCGCGTCTCGCAGCGCGGCAGCCTGGGCGACGTCGTGCGCACGGGGCAGCCGCTGCTGCTGCCCGAGGTCACCGGCGAGCACCTGGCCGCGTCCGCGCTGGACGCCGAGCACCTCGAGGCCCTGCGCGGACTGGACATGGCGAGCGTGCTGGCCGTGCCGCTGCTGGTGCGCGGGCGGGTCACCGGGGTGCTGACCTGGGCCTCCACCGACCCCGCCCGGCGCTACGACGAGGACGACGTGCGGTTCGCCGAGCATCTGGCGCGGCGCGCGGCCAGCGCCATCGACAACGCCGACCTCTACGGACAGACCCGGGCCGTGGCCGAGCAGCTGCAGCGCGCCGTCCTCCCCCTCGGCCTCGAAGGCACCGACGACTGGGACGTGGCGTGGCGCTACGAGCCGTCGGGGCGCACCGAGGTCGGCGGCGACTTCTACGACGCGTTCCCGCTGGCGGACGGCCGGTACGTCGCGTTCGTCGGCGACGTGATGGGGCGCGGGGTGGCGGCCTCGGCGGCCATGGCCCAGATGCGCGCGGCCGTGCGCGCGTTCGCCACGGCCGACCCCTCCCCCGAGGCGGTGCTGGCCGCGCTCGACCGGATGGTGCTGCAGTTCGACACCGAGCAGCTCGTGACGCTGGTCTACGTGCTGGCCGACGGCGCCGCGGGCACGCTGCGCATCGCCAGTGCCGGGCACCTGCCGCCGTTCGTCGTGCGGCCCGACGGCTCGGTCGACCGGCTGCCGGATGCCGACGGCCCGCCGCTCGGACTGGGCTGGGCGCGCGCGGGGCTCGAGGTGCCGATGGGGCCCGGAGACACCCTGCTGCTGGTCACCGACGGCCTCGTCGAGCGGCGCGGCGAGGACATCGAGACCGGGCTGCGGCGGCTGCGCGGTGCGGCCGCCGCGCTCAGCGGCGACGACCTCGACGACGGGCTGGCCGCGGTGCTGAGCCGGGTCGAGGACGGCTCGTCCGACGACGACGTGGCCGCCCTGGTGCTGCGCCGGCGATGCCACGACGGCCTGGTGGTCAGCGCCCCGGTGCGGATGAGCGCCTGACGCTGCCTCGGTGGTCTCAGACGCAGAACTCGTTGCCCTCGGGGTCCTGCATCGTCACCCAGTGCACGCCCATCTCGGTGTGCTCGCCGCCGCGGGTGGCCCCGAGCGCCACCAGGCGCCGGACCTCGGCCGCGACCCGGGCGCGCTGCTCGTCCAGGGGCACCGACGGGCCTCCGCCGCCCAGGAGGTCGAGGTGCACCCGGTTCTTGCCGGAGCGCGGCTCGGGGACGCGCTGGAAGAAGATGCGCGGCTGGCCCGGCGCCTCGAGCGCGGAGGCGTCGTTCCACCGTTCCTCGGGGACGCCCTGGGCGGCCAGGAAGGCGGGCCAGTCGGCGAAGCCGCCGGGCGGCGCCGGGAGGGCGTAGCCGCGCGGCGCGAGCGCGGCGGCCCAGAACTCGACGAGGGACGCGGGGTCGAGGCAGTCGACCACGACCTGAACGGGGGCTGAGGATCGGTCCATCCCGGCAGTGTGGCGCGGGGCACCGACACCGGGCACCCCACCGCTACGGGCCGGCGGCGGCATCCCGGCCGGTGGACATCAGCACGCCAGCAGCGCTACCATCATCGGTTCGCCAGTATGCGACCCACACCAGCAGAGAGGGGCGGCTCCGCCATGCCCGCGACCCCCGCCCACCCGTCTCCAACCACGCTCGGCTCGCCCGACGACGTCCTCGCGCGCGAGCAGGCCCACCTCGACCGCGCGCGCGACGAGCTGCGCCGGATGCGCGAGAGCACCGAGAGCCTCGACGCCTCGACCGCCGCCGACGCGTTCAACGCCGCCTACCTCGACCTCGTGCTCGCGCGCCGGGTCGCCTCGCTCCAGGACGACCCCCGCACCACGTTGTTCTTCGGCCGCATCGACTGCCGCACCGAGCACGGCGAGGAGACCTTCCACGTGGGGCGGCGGCACGTCAGCGACGACCACGGCGACCCCGTCGTCGTCGACTGGCGCGCCCCCATCTCGACCGCGTTCTACCGCGCCTCCCCCACCGAGCCGATGGGCGTCGAGCTGCGCCGCCGCTTCGGGGTGGACCGGGGCCGGCTCACCGCCTACGAGGACGAGCGGCTCGACCGGGGCGCCGCGGACGAGACGGACGACACCGGTCACAGCGCGATCCTGGCCGCCGAGATCGAGCGGCCGCGCTCGGGCCCGATGCGCGACATCGTCTCGACCATCCAGCCCGAGCAGGACGAGATCGTCCGTTCCGACATCGCCACGAGCATCTGCGTCCAGGGCGCCCCCGGCACCGGCAAGACCGCCGTCGGCCTGCACCGGGCCGCCTGGCTGCTCTACTCCTTCCGCCAGCGGCTCGACCGTTCGGGGGTGCTGGTCGTCGGGCCCAACCGCGCCTTCCTCGACCACATCGGCGCGGTGCTGCCCTCGCTGGGTGAGGTCCGGGTGCAGCACGCCACCATCGACACCCTGCTCGAGCACGGTCGGGTGCGCGCCCAGGACCCCACGCCCGTCGCCGCCCTCAAGGGTGACGCCCGGATGGCGCAGGTGCTGCACCGTGCGGTGTGGAGCAGCATCGCCCGCGCCGACGAGGCGATGGTCGTGCCCCGCGGCTCGCGGCGCTGGCGGGTGCCGGCCTATGACGTCCAGGACGAGGTCGACGCCCTGGTGGCCCGCGGGGTGCGCTACTCGGCGGCGCGCGAGCTGCTGGCCCAGCGCCTGGCCCACCTGGTGATGCTGCGCCTCGAGGCCTCGGGCGACTTCCCCGGCGAGGCGGCCCAGGGAGCCATCGCCCGCTCGGCCCCGGTCACCGCCTACGCGAAGACCCTCTGGCCGCCGCTCGACCCGGCCGGCGTGCTGTTCCGGCTCCTCTCGGATGCCGGTGCGCTGGCCGCGGCGGCCGAGGGCGTCCTCGACGCCGACGAGCAGGCGCTGCTGCGCTGGGACGCACCCCCGCGCACCAAGGGCGCCGCCCGCTGGAGCACCGCCGACATGGCGCTCCTCGACGAGCTGGCCGACCTGCTCGAGCGCACCCCGAGCCTGGGCCACGTGGTGCTCGACGAGGCCCAGGACCTCTCGCCGATGCAGCTGCGGGCCGTCGGGCGGCGCGCCTCGACCGGCAGCCTCACGGTGCTCGGCGACATCGCGCAGGGCACCACCCCGTGGGCCACCGACGCGTGGGAGACCGCGATGGCGCACCTGGGCCGCCCGGAGCACGAGCTGGTGGTGCTCGACCGCGGCTTCCGGGTGCCGGGGCTGGTCATCGAGTTCGCCGCGCGGCTGCTGCCGTCGATGGCGCCCGGGCTGGGGGCGCCGCGCTCGGTGCGCGAAAACCCCGGGCGGCTCGACGTGGTGGCGGCCGACCCAGCGCGCCGCTCGGCGGCGGTGGTCGCCGCGGTGCGGTCCGCGGTCACCGAGCCGGGATCGGTGGGCGTCATCGCGCCCGACGCGTTCGTCACGGCGCTCAGCGCGGCGCTGGCCCGGGCCGACATCCCCCACGGCCGGCTCGACGCCGACCACGGCGACGACGAGGACCGCCAGGTCGAGCTGGTGCCGGCGAGCATCGCCAAAGGCCTGGAGTTCGACCGGGTCGTGGTGGTCGAGCCCGCCGCTATCGCCGCCGCCGAGCCCGACGAACGCACCGGGCTGCGACGCCTCTACGTCGTGCTGACCCGGGCGGTGTCGGGACTCACGGTGGTGCACAGCGACCCGCTGCCCGAAGCCCTGGCCGGCTGAGGGGGCCGCACGCCGGCATCAGCCGAAACGGGTGAAGAACGGGTGGTACGTCACCCGCGTCGGCTTGCCGGCCTGCGCCTCGAGCCAGTAGCCGAAGGCCGAGAAGCCGCCGTGGCGCTGGGCCGGGCGGGCCGTGATGTAGTCGCCGAAGCGGGTGACGGTGCGGGTGGAGGCGTCGATGAAGTACACGACGTAGTCGCCCATGACGCCCATCGCACAGTTGGCATGGTCGGCCGGGCCGCCCCAGCCGAGCGTGATGCCCACCCGCTCGCCGGCCCGCGCGAGCGACGGGTAGGCGAAGGCGTAGTCGTCGTTCCAGATCGGGATCTCGCGCACCGTCGTGTGCGTCGACGGGTCCACCTCGACGTAGCGCACGTGCGGCTGCTTGAAGTCCTTGCCGGCCCCGTTCGCCTGGCCTCCGCTCGCGGTCCACGCGAGCGCCACGGTGCCGTCGGCCCGCTGCACTCCGCCGGTCACGGCGAACCCCGGGAAGTCGCGCAGCTTGGTGAGCCAGTCGTTGCCGTCCGGGCCGGTGCACGTCACGGTGCCGTTGGGCCAGGCCGCGACCGTGATGTCGCCCCACGAGTACGTCCCGGAGCCGTCGGGCCAGGTGAACAGGCGCAGCGTTGAGCTGTCCTCGTGGTGGGTCCACATCCCGGCGTCCGTGGTCTGCTGCACGAGGTGGTGGCCCCAGGCGCGCTTGCCGTCGTCGGGGTTCGTGTACTGGTAGTTGACCGTGCCGCCGGCCCGCAGCTCGTCCAGCGGCATCCGCAGCACGACCCGCCCGGAGCCCATCACGTCGGTCGAGACGTAGAGCGAGCGGTCGGAGTAGGACAGGTCCGGGTAGTCCATGTCGCTCGTGGGGAAGCCGAAGTCGCCGGCGCGGAAGTCCCAGAACGTCCACGCCGTGGGGTCGGCGCCGACCGACGCGGAGTCGGCCACGGCGATCCGGAAGGCCCCCTGACCCGCGGCGTCGGCGTAGTACTGGAGGAACCAGACGAACAGGTCCGCGTGCGGGACGTAGACGACCACCTGGTCGCACCAGAAGCCGCCACCCAGGGTGTTGGGGAAGACGGTCGATGGGTCGAGCCGCTTCCAGGTGCCGCCGCCGTCGGTGCTGACGTCGCAGCCCCAGTTGAACGACATCATGACGACGTTGCGCTCACTGTCGGCGCCGCTCATGTCGGCGGCGCTGTCCAGGGCGCGGTCGAGGGTGTCGCTCGGCCCGTAGTCGAAGAAGTCGACGTGCGGCTCGCGGTCGTCGCCGCCCTTGCGGACCTCGGCCGGGCCCGGCAGCTCTCGCAGCGGCCTCGGGTCGGCAGCCTCGGGGACGCGCACGTGGGGGCGCTTGGCCTTGCGGCGCTGCCCCAGGGCGCGGCGTCTCAGGGGCTTGTACGGCGCCCCCTCGACCCGCTCGGCCTCGATGGTGCCGCGGCTGCTGTGTGCTTCAGGCATGGTCCTCTCCCTGCTCCTGGTCGTTCTCGTCCTGCGGTGGTGCGTCGTCGGCATCCGGGCGCGACGACGGCACCGCGGCCGCGGTGCGGTCCGGGCCGAAGCCCCGCGGCGGGGCCGGCGGGTAGGGCGCGCCCCGGGTGCGGGACGCCTCCTTGGGGTGGGGCTCGGAGGCGGCTGCCTCCGAGGCCTCGTCGTCGGGCACGGCTGCGGCTCAGGCCGGCCGGGGCCGTCGCGCGGCCAGCTGGTGTCGCCGGGCCAGCGCCGCGAGCACCAGGCTGACGACCGCGAGCGCGACCACCAGCCCGAGCTCGAGGGCACCCGAGCCACCGTCGGGGTCGACCCCGAACAGCCACTCGACCCACTCGGCGTCGACCGCCGTGACGACCGCCAGCACCGCGGTCACCGCCGCCAGCCCGCTCTCGGTCCACATCCTCGTGCGCATGACACTCTCCTGACTCTCGACGGGGTCCGTCGACAGTCAGGAGGCGCGTCGACCCCTGCGCGATACACGGCGCGGAGCCGGAGGCGTCAGCGGGTCGTGGCCACGACCTCGCGCAGCAGCGCCCAGAGCTCCTCGACGTCGGCGCGCTCGGTGGCCTCGGCCCCGACCGAGACCCGCACCATCCAGCGCCCGTCGAGCTGGCTGGCCCCCAGGAAGACGCGGCCGGTGGCGTTCGCGGCGTCCATCCAGGCCAGGGTGTGGGCGTCCAGCGCGTCGCCGGCGAGGCCCTCGGGCTCGTGGAGCAGGCACACCGTCTGCAGCGACACCGGCGCCAGCACCCGCCAGCCGGGCTCGGCCTCGACCTGCTGGGCCAGCCAGCGGGCGTTCTCGAGGTCGCGCCGCAGCCGCTCGCGGATGGCGTCGACGCCGTCGAGCCGCAGATGGAACCACAGCTTGAGCGCGCGGAACCGGCGCCCGAGCGGGATGCCCCAGTCCTTGTACTGCACCACTTCGTCGTCGGTGCCGGCGCGCAGGTAGCTGGGCGTCGTCGACATCACCGACACCAGGTGGTCGACGTCGCGCACGTAGAGCAACGAGGTGTCGAGGACGGTGCCCATCCACTTGTGCGGGTTCCACGAGATGGAGTCGGCGTCGTCGGCCCCGTCGAAGAGATGACGCATCTCGGGCAGCAGCATCGCCGAGCCGGCCATCGCGGCATCGACGTGCACCCAGGCGCCGTGCTCGCGGGCGACGTCGACGATGGCGCGCACCGGGTCCATGGCGGTGGTGCCGGTGGTGCCGACGGCCGCGACCACGACGGCCGGGACGCGCCCGGCGGCGACGTCGTCGGCCATGGCGCGGCGCAGCGCCTCGGGGTCCATGGCGTAGGTGACCGGGTCGACATCGACGTAGCGCAGGTTGTCGGCGCCGTAGCCGGCGAGCAGCACCGACTTCGGCACCGAGCTGTGGGCGTGCGGGGAGGTGTACGCGACCAGCGGCGCATCCAGCGCCTGCAGCCCCCCGCGGTGCTCGGAGCCGCCACTGGCCCGCTCGCGCGCGGCCAGCATCGCGACCAGGCAGGCGGTCGAGGCGGTGTCCTGGATGGCGCCCTTCCACTCCGGCGAGAGGCCGCACAGCTCGCGCAGCCAGTCGGTGACGACCTGCTCGACCTCGGTGAGCGCCGGGGCCGACTGCCACGTGATGCCGAGCGCGCCCACGCCCCCGGACGCGATGTCGCCGAGGACGCTCGCGAGGCTGGCGTTGCTGGGGAACCAGCCGTAGAAGCCGGGATGCTGGGTCTGGGTGACCCCGGGGACGACGACGCGGTCGAGGTCGGCCAGGACGGCGGCGAAGTCCTCGGGGGTGTCGGGCGCGCGGGGGGGCAGGGCGGCGCGCACCTCGCCGGGGCGGACCTGCGCGGCGACGGGTAGCTCGGGCACGCGCGCGCGGTGGTCGGCGATCCAGTCGATCAGGGCATGGCCGGCGACGCGGAACTCCTCGGGGGTCATGCCGACATCATGCCCAGCAGCCGCGGCGACGGGCGCCCCGGCATCCGGCCCGTCACCCTCCGGACGCCGCACGTGCCGGGTTCCGGTCGCGCGAACAGCAACGACCCCGCACGGGCCGGGACGGGTCGGCGGCGATGGGCCACACTGCACTGCAACAGATGACGGCCCTGGCGCGTCTAGGGGGCATGAACGAGGGGGCAGCCGTGACCGAGCGCACCGCGATGGCGGCGTTCGCCGAGGAGCACGGCACCTCCCTGCTGCGGTTCGCCTACCTGCTCACCAGTGGCCGCGGCGCGGAGGCCGAGGACCTGGTGCAGACCGTCCTGGCCCGGATGCTGGAGCGCGGCGTCGCCGACCTCGAGCGCCCGGTCGCGTA
This sequence comes from Nostocoides sp. Soil756, assembly GCF_001428065.1. Taxonomy (GTDB): domain Bacteria; phylum Actinomycetota; class Actinomycetes; order Actinomycetales; family Dermatophilaceae; genus Phycicoccus. The sequence goes on along the minus strand of NZ_LMSE01000002.1, from coordinate 680,021 downwards.
CGCCCGGCGGGCCCTGGTCAACGAGCAGCACACCAGCGGGCGCCGCGAGCAGACGCGCCGCCTGGCCCTCCCCCGCCTCGTCGTCGACGAGGGCGCCGTGACGCACGACCCCGGCGAGCGCCTCGACGTCCTGGCCGCGCTGCGGACCCTCGGCGAGAAGGAGCGGGCCGCGGTGGTCCTGCGGTACTGGGCCGACCTGCCCGACGACGAGATCGCCGAGACCCTGGGCTGCGCCCGGGCCACCGTCCGCTCCCTGGTGCACCGCGCCCTCCCCCGGCTGCGCGAGCAGCTCGACCTCACCACCACCGACCCGGCAGGAGACCCGTCATGACCGACTTCGAGGACGACCTGCGCCGCCGGCTCGCCGTGGCCGCCGGGGAGGCGCCCGCCTGGCGCGCCGACCTGCTCCCCTCCGACCCGGAGGACGTCAGGGACATCGAGGACGCCGGCACCGCGGCGCCCGGCCGGCCGCGGCGACCCGTGTGGCTGGCCGCGGCCGCGGCGGCCGCGGTGGTGGTCGGAGGCGGCGCCTGGTGGGTGGCGGCCCAGCCGCCGACCAGCACCGGGTCCGCGTCGTGCGCCGGCGTCCTGCGCTACCAGGGTGCGCAGTACGTGCAAGGCGGCCCCCTGCAGTCGCTCCCCTCCGGCATCACGGATGCCGGCGGCGGCACTCTCCTCGGCTGCGACGACGGCGGGGGCGCCACTCCGGACGAGGCGGTGACCGTGCAGGCGCTCCCGGACGTGGCGCCGGCGCGGGCCGTCGTCATCGGCGGCGACTACTGGCTGGCCGACGGCCAGCCGGCCCCCGACGCCCTCCAACGCCTGCTGCAGCCGGTGCCGTGCACCGGGGACGGCACGCTCGACCTCCGGGGGACGGCCGCCTCGATCGACACCGAGGTCGACGCCGGCGTCGGCCCGGCGGTCCCCTACACGCTCGGCGTGACGGTCGACGGGGGTGACGTCCCCGGCGGCTTCGCCCGCACCACCATCGACGTGGCGGTGACCGCGGCCACCCGGGGTGGCGACGACCGGGCGCTGGTCGTGGCCGCCCTGCAGGACGGCGCACGGGTGAGGGTGACGGCACGGTGCCAGGGCACCGGGTACGAGGCCGTCTCCCTCACCCGCGGGTGACGCCGAGGCGTCAGTAGATGCTGCGGAGCCCGGCGACGTCACCCTTGCCGAGGGTGCGGGCCTTGGTCGTGCAGGTGAACGAGTTCGTGTACATCGTCAGCTCGGAGTGACCCGACCCCACGTGGCCCATCCCGAACACGTGACCGGCCTCGTGCGTGCCGACCGAGCGGATGTCGTACTTGTTCGAGCAGGTCGAGGTCGGGCTGTTCGTGAAGTCGTAGTCCGTGGTGTTGTAGCGGACGTCGGCCTCGACCAGGTCGTTCTTGAGGCCCGGCGTCGGCGTCGACCACCAGCAGGTCTGCGCGACCGTGCCGGACTCGAGGTTGCCGGCGTCCCAGGTGCTCTTTCCGTCGCGGTCGGTGCAGGCGCCCGTCGAGCTCATGTCGGACTCGTAGGTCGTCGTGCCCTGGTAGGCCGACTTCGCGTCGACCGTGTCGCTGTAGCCGCAGTTGTTGTAGCTGCCGGTGATGTTGTTGATGGCGTCCGCGAAGGCCGCCTGCGCCTCCGAGCGCGACAGGGCACCCGGCATCCCGCCGTCGCCGATGTACCAGTTGTAGGTGCCGTACTCCTTGAGGTCGTTCGTGGTGTACGCCCCGTCGCTGCACGCGCTCGGGGAGGCCGCGGCCACGGCCGGTGACGCGACGGTGACGGCCTGCGGGTAGGAGATGCGACCGTCCTTGCTCACCTCGATCTGGAAGCCGGCGTGGCCACCGTCGGCGCGCAGCGCCTCGACGCCGGCCGCCATCCCGGGTTCGGGCACGGTGAGGCCGACGCCTCCGACGGTGACGACGCGACCCACGGCGCGACAGGCGGTGGCGGACGCCCCGGCCGGGAGCTGGCGGGTGGTGAGCGCCCCGGACGAGGGCAGGGCGCAGGCGGCGGCCGGAGCACCCGAGCCGACGGGCGCGGCCGAGGCCGGGAGCGAGGTGGCCGCGAGCGCGGTGAGGCAGGTGGCGACGGCGGCCGCCCCGCCGACGAGCGCGCGGGCGCGCGGAAGTGCACTGGTCATGTCGAGTCCCCGATGTTCGTGATCCCCCGGGAGGACGGTCGTCCCCCCGTAGGAGATGACTCCTCCTGCCCGGCGGGGGCGTCAATCATCCGGGGCGTGCCGCCGATGGGGAGCACTCCCCATCGGCCCGGCCTCGCCATGGTCACGCACGTGCCGGGTTCCGGTCGCGCGCCGGACCGACGCACCGCAACGACCCCGCACGTGCGGGGAACGAGGCCGAGCGTCAGAGGTTGATCATGTGGCCGGCGATGCCCTCGACGGCCTCCTTGACCGCCTCGGACAGCGTCGGGTGCGCGAAGACGTTGCGCGACACCTCGTCGGCGGTGAGGTCCCACTTCTGGGCGAGGGTGAGCACGGGCAGCAGCTCGGTGACGTCGGGGCCGATCATGTGGGCGCCGATGATCTCGTTGTGCGTCGCGTCGGCGATCACCTTGACGAAGCCGACGGCGTCGCCGAGGCCCATGGCCTTGCCGTTGGCGCTGAAGGGGAACTTGGCGACCTTGACGTCGTAGCCCTTCTCCTTGGCCTGCGCCTCGGTGTAGCCGAAGGAACCGATCTGCGGGTGGCAGTAGGTGGCGCGCGGGACGAAGTCGTACTCGACCGGCATCGTGTCGGCCCCGCACAGGTGCTCGGCGGCGACCACGCCCATGGCCTCGGCGACGTGGGCGAGCATGAGCTTGGCGGTGACGTCGCCGATGGCGTAGACGTTCTCGACGTTGGTGCGGCAGTACTCGTCGATGGCGACGGCGCCGCGCTCGGTGAGCTGGACGCCGATGGCCTCGAGCCCGTAGCCCTCGGTGCGCGGCGCGAAGCCGATGGCCGAGAGGAGCTTGTCGGCCTCGAGCACCTGCTGCTCGCCCCCGGCGGCCGGCGAGACGGTGACGCGCACGCCCGACCCGGTGTCCTCGACCGACTCGACCTTGGTGCCGAGCATGACCTTCACGCCGAGCTTCTTGTAGTGCTTGAGGAGCTCCTTGGAGACCTCCTCGTCCTCGGTCGGGACCATCCGGTCGAGGAACTCGACGATGGTGACGTCGACCCCGAAGTTCTTCATCACGTAGGCGAACTCGACGCCGATGGCGCCGGAGCCGGCGATGATGAGCGACCCCGGCAGGTTCTCGTCGAGGATCTGCTCCTCGTAGGTGACGACGTTCTGGCTCACCTCGACGCCGGGCAGCATCCGGGTGACGGCACCGGTGGCGATGATGAGCGTGTCGAAGGTCAGCTGTCGCGTGGAGCCGTCGTTGAGGGCGACGTCCATCGAGCTCGCGCTGGTGAGCGTGCCCCAGCCGTCGATCTCCTCGATCTTGTTCTTCTTCATGAGGAAGTGGACGCCCTTGACGATGCCGGCCGACACCTTGCGCGAGCGGGCGTGGGTGACGCCGTAGCTCATCGTGGCGTCGCCCTCGATGCCGTACAGCTCCTTGTCGTGCTGGAGCGTGTGGGCGAGCTCGGCGTTCTTGATGAGCGCCTTGGAGGGGATGCAGCCGACGTTGAGGCAGACCCCGCCCCAGTACTTCTTCTCGACGACCGCGACCTTCTTCCCGAGCTGGGAGGCGCGGATCGCCGCGACGTAACCACCAGGACCGGCACCGAGCACCACGACGTCGAAGTCAGACATACCGCCTACCTTATCGGGGCTCCCGGGCCCCCTCGGCGATCAGCCCAGGCCGCGCAGGGTGAGATGCACCGCCCGCGCCACCGGGGCGGCGGTGTCGCTCCCGTGGCCGCCCTGGCCGACCACCGCCGCCACCACCCAGCGCGGCCGGTCCGCGGGGGCGTACGAGACGAACCACGAGGTGTCCCGCCGGCCGAGGACCTCGCCGGTCCCGGTCTTGCCCGCCACGGGCCAGTCGGCCGGCATTCCGCGAAACGCGCCGGCCGCGGTGCCGGTGGTGACCACCGAGCGCAGCGCCGAGCGCAGGTAGGCGTCGGTGGCGGCGCTGAGACCGGAGGCCCGCGTGGGCCCCGCCGCGACCGGAGTGCGGGCCCCCGACCCGGGCTCGACGAGCGCGACGCCGAGGCGCGGGGTGCGCACCAGGCCGCCGTCGGCGATGGCCCCGTACATCACCGCCATCTGCAGGGGTGTCGCCAGCACGTCGCCCTGCCCGATGGCGAAGTTCGCGGCGTCGCCGCCGCGCAGCTGGAACCCGGTGGTGCAGTTCTCCTTCGCGATGGCCTGCAGGTACGCGGCGCGGGTGCGGTCGGTGACCTCCGGATAGCCGGTGCGGGCGCGGCGGCACAGCTCGCCGCGCTGCTGCTCCCACGTGGCCTGGCGCCACGCCCGGTCGGGGACGCGGCCGGCCGACTCCTGGGGCAGGTCGACCCCGGTGGGGGCGCCGAGCCCGAGCCCGCGCGCGACGGTGGCGAACGTCCCGGCGACGCTGGATGCCGCCCGCAGGCCGCCCTCGCGCTTCCACTGCGTGAAGGCCAGCTCGTAGAACACGGTGTCGCACGAGATCTCGATGCTGCGGGCGAGGCTGATGTGCCCCTGCGGGAAGGTCTCGTAGTTCTTGAAGTCGCGGTCGCCGATGCGGTAGACGGCCGGGCAGTCGTAGGCGGCCGAGAGCGAGCGCCCGGCGCTGACCGCCGCCGCCACCGACGCCGGCTTCATCGTGCTGGCCGGCGCGAAGCCCACGTCGGTGGCCCGCGACAGCAGGGGCATCCGGGCCCGGGCCGAGGTCAGGGTGGCGTAGTCGGCCGACGAGATGCCGCCGGTCCACACGTTGAGGTCGTAGGTGGGCGCGCTGGCCAGCGCGGCGACGGCACCGCTACGCGGGTCGAGCACGACCACCGCCCCGGTGTCGGCGGCCCAGCCCCGCTTCTTCGCCGCCCGCATCTGGGTGGCCAGGGCGCGTTCGGCCGAGGCCTGCACGGTGGCGTCGAGGGAGGTGACGAGGTCGCGCCCCGGCACCGGGTCGGTGCGCGAGACCACGCCGGTGACCAGACCGCGGGCGTCGACGGCCACGACGGTGCGGCCGGGGGTGCCGCGCAGCGCGCGGTCGTACTGCTGCTCGAGCCCGGCCCGGCCCACGAGGTCGTCGGCCACGAGCCCCGCGCCGGCCGCCACCTCGTCGGCGGTGACCGGGCCGAGGTACCCGATGACCTGGGCCGCGCTGGCCCCCTCGGGCCGCGGGTAGACCCGTACCGCCCGCGACGACACCGCGATGCCGGGGAAGCGCTCGGGCTGCTCGACCAGGGTCAGGGCCGCGGCGGCGTCCACCCCGTCGGCCAGCGGCACCGGTACCTGCGGCGAGCCGCTCCAGCAGACCGGGGCCGCGGGCGCGCCCCGCTCGCCGCACAGCCAGGTGCGCCCGAGCAGCGGCGCGGGGTCGAGGCGCAGCACCGCGGCCACGGCGCGGACCTCGGCCTCGGCGGCGCTCCGGTCGTCGGCGATGACGCGCCGCTCGAGGGTGACGACGGTGCTCATCCGGTTCTCCGCCAGGGCACGCCCGGCGCGGTCGAGGATGCGGCCGCGCAGCGCCGGGACGACGATGGTGCGGGTGTCGAGGGAGGTGCCCGGGCCGGCTCCCTGGTCGCCGAAGCCGGCGGCCCCGGCGAGCTGCACCTGGCCGAGCCGCCCGACCAGGCCGCCGAAGGCGAGCAGCACGACGGCCAGGACGGCCAGCATCCGGCCGTGGTGGGCGTGGGCGCGGCTCATCCGAAGCGCCTGCGCACCACGGCCCGCTCGGCCCGGACGACCAGCGGCACCACCAGCGCGCCGACGGTCGCGGTGAACAGCGCGCGCACCCCCACCGCACCGAGGTCGACGGGGGCCGACACCGCGAGCGCCCGCACCACGTCGACGCCCTCGACGACGGCCGCGGCCCCCAGGGTGACGACGGCGACCCGAGCCGCGGCGACGGGACCTTCGTGCCGGGCCCGCCCCGCGAGCAGCCCCGCCAGGGCGTAGGCCAGCGCGTGGGTCCCCAGGGGCTGCGCCCCCGGCGGGACGAGGTCGACGACCCAGCCGCCGGCGAGGCCCGCCACCGCTCCGGCCGCGGGGCCGCGGAACAGGGACCACGCGACGACCAGGACCAGGACCAGGTCGGGCACCGGTGCGACGTGCCGCGCCCCGAGCCCCACCCCCAGCAGGACCGCCACGACGAGGGCGGCCCCGCGGCCGGTGAGCGCGACGACGCGCATCAGGGGGCCGGGGCCGCGGTCGGGGTGAGCACGGGGCGCGCGGTGCTGCGGGCCGGGGCGAGCAGCACGGCGACGAGGTCGAGGGCGGTGGTGTCGACGGCCGGGACGAGCGTGCCGCTGGGCGCCAGCCGCCCGACCGCGGTGCGCACGTCGCGCACCGTCCCCACTCGGATGCCGGGCACGAACGGCCGCCCGCCCACGCTGCCGAGGGTGACGACGGCGTCGCCGGCGGCCATGGTGCCGCGCTCGACGAGGGACAGCGACAGCGTCCCGGGGTCGGGTGCCGAGGCGCCGGGGGCCGCGGCCCCCGAGGCCTCCCCCAGGACCCCGGCCGCTCCCACCCGCACCCCCACGGTGACCGCCGGGCTGCCGACGAGCAGCACGTCGCTGGTCCACGGAGCCACGGCGACGACCCGGCCGACCAGCCCCTGCTCGGCCACCACGGCGCGGTCGACCTCGACCCCGTCGCGCGCGCCGACGTCGAGGGTCACCCGCTCCGGGCCGGCCGGCCCCGACTGCCCCACGGCCACGACCCGGGCCAGCACGAGCCGGGTGCCCCCGACCCCCGGGGTGGCCAGCAGGCGGTCGACGGCGGCCGACGACGGGCCACCCGTGACGGCGGCCGACGACGGGCCACCCGTGACGACGGCCCGGAGGCGGGCGGCATCGGCCGGGTCGGGGGCACCAGGCCCGGTCAGGCGCTCCATCGGGCCGAGCGCCGCGGCCGCGGCGCGCCGGAGCGGGCCCAGGTCGCTGACCCCGGCCAGGTCGAGCAGGAGGGCGAGCACGGTCAGGGCCACCGCCGCGAGCAGGAGCCGGCGCCTCATGACCGGCGGGTGTCGACGAGGACCCGCTCGAGGGTGCCGAACTCCTCGACGCACCGGCCGGCGCCGCGCACGACCGCCCGGAGCGGGTCCTCGGCGGTGCGCACCGGGACGCCGAGCTCGTGCGACAGCCGCTCGTCTAGCCCGCGGATGAGGGCGCCGCCCCCGGTGAGGGCGATCCCGCGGTCGACGACGTCGCCGGCGAGCTCGGGCGGGCAGACGTCGAGCACCGAGCGGACGAGGTCGACGATCGAGGCGACCGGGGTCTCGATGGCCCGGCGCACCTCGGCCGAGCCGATGGTCACGGTCTTGGGCAGGCCGGTGACCAGGTCGCGCCCCCGCACCCGCTCGGAGATCTCCTCGCGCAGCGGGAACGCCGAGCCGGCCCCGATCTTCAGCTGCTCGGCGCTGGACTCCCCCAGCAGCAGCGAGTACTCGGCCTTCACGTGGGCCACGATGGCGTCGTCGATCTCGTCGCCGCCGATGCGCATCGTGCGCGAGGTGACGATGCCGCCGAGGCTCACGACGCCGACGTCGGTGGTGCCGCCGCCGATGTCGACGACCATCGAGGCCATCGTCTCCTCGACCGGCAGCCCGGCCCCGATGGCCGCCGCCATGGTCTCCTCGACCACGAAGACGCGGCGGGCGCCCGAGCGCAGGGTGGCGTCCTCGAGGGCCCGCCGCTCGACGCTGGTGATGTCGCTGGGGACACAGACGACCACCCGGGGGCGCACGAGCCGCGAGGGCGAGACCTGGTCGACGAACCAGCGGATCATCCGCTCGGTCACGTCGGCGTCGGAGATGACGCCGTCACGCAGCGGGCGCACGGCCGTGACCGACTCGGGGGTGCGCCCGAGCATCTCCTTGGCGCGCCGACCGGCGGCCACGAGCTCGCTGGTGCCGGCCCGCACGGCGACGACCGAGGGCTCGTCGAGCACCACGCCGCGGCCGCGCTCGTAGACGACGGTGTTGGCGGTGCCGAGGTCGATCGCGAGGTCGCGCCCCCGGATCCAGCCCGCCGCCCAGCCGTTCATGCCCGCAGGCTAGGTGGCCCGCGGGCCGGCTCCTCGGTGCCACACCGGTGCCCCGCGGTCCGTCCTGCGTCCCGTGTGACGGGTGTGACTCAGGTGACGGAAGAGGCCCAGGAGGTCGGTCCGGTCAGAGCTCGGGGAACCAGATGCCGATCTCGCGGGCGGCCGACTCGGGCGAGTCCGAGCCGTGCACGATGTTCTTCTGGACCTTCTCGCCCCAGTCGCGGCCGAGGTCGCCGCGGATGGTGCCGGGCAACGCCGCCGTGGGGTCGGTGGCCCCGGCCAGGGCCCGGAAGCCCTCGATGCAGCGCTCGCCCTCGATGACGACGGCGGCCACGGGACCGGAGGACATGAAGGCGACGAGGGGCTCGAAGAACGGCTTGCCCTCGTGCTCGGCGTAGTGCCGGTGGAGACGGTCGGTGTCGGGGGTGGTCACGGCCAGCGCGACGAGGCGGTAGCCCTTGGCCTCGATGCGGCGCAGCACCTCACCGGTGAGGCCGCGGGCGAAACCGTCGGGCTTGACGAGGACGAGCGAGCGTTCGGTGGTCACGCCGCCACCCTAGTCGGACGCCGCGGCCACCTCGGCCTCGTGCCGAGCCACCAGCTCGTCGGCCTTGAGCCCCTGCACCAGGAGCAGCAGCCACAACGCGGTGAAGACCACCGCGACGCCGAACATCGCCGGCACCACCAGGCCGCTGACCCAGGTGAGCACCTGCACCAGCCAGCCCACGGTGATCCCGACCGGGCTGCGCATCAGGCCGGAGCCGACCAGGGCCAACACCGAGAGCCCGATGCCGAGCCACAGCAGTCGACCGCCGTCGCGCCCGTCGCCGATCGCGACCCCCCGGGCGGCGAGGGCGAAGAACGAGAGCAGGATCGCCTGGCCCACGAGGGCCACGGCGAGCAGCCGGAAGGTCAGCTTCCCCTGGCGCCCGTAGAGCGGCAACCGCCTCACGACGTGGCCCCGGCGCCGCCCTGCTTCCAGCGGTAGGTCTCGACGGCCGTCTTGGCCTCCTTCAGGCCGGCGCCGGTCGCCTCGCGGTAGAGCTTGATGGCGTGGACGGTCCGGTCCTGCGCGAGCTGGGCCTCGATGGCCTGGCGCTCCTCGGCCGGAAGCTGCTCGACCGGGATGAAGCGCACCGACGTGCCGAGGGTGGGGCCGCCGCCGGAGCGCACGGTCCGCACGACGTACCAGACCGCGACGACGACGGCCACGATGAGAACGAGCCGGAGGAGCCACATACCTCCAGGGTAGGTGCCACCTCTGATGGGATGGGGCGGTGACCCCGCCGACGCAGATCGCCGCCCCGTCCGCCCTGCGCCGCACGGTGCTCCTCGTGGCGGGCCTCAACGGTGCCGGCTTCGTCGTCGAGGCCGCGGTGGCACTGGCCATCGGCTCGGTGGCGCTGGTCGCCGACTCGGTCGACTTCCTCGAGGACACCTCGGTGAACCTGCTGGTGGCGCTGGCCCTGGGCTGGCCGCTGGCCAAGCGCGCTCTGGCCGGGCGGGCGATGGCGCTGGTCATCCTGGTACCGGCCGTGGCCGCCGCGTGGACGGCGGTGGAGAAGGCGTTCGACCCGGTGCCCCCGGCCGCCGCCCCTCTGGCCCTGACGGCCCTCGGCGCGGCCGTGGTCAACGGGCTGTGCGCCCTCCTGCTGGCCCGGGTGCGTCACCACGGCGGGTCCCTCGGGCGCGCGGCGTGGCTGTCGGCCCGCAACGACGTGGCCGTCAACCTGGCCGTGGTGGCGATGGCCGGGGTCACGGCCTGGACCGCCTCGGGCTGGCCCGACCTCCTGCTCGGTGTGGGCATCGTCGCCCTCAACGCCACCGCGGCGTGGGAGGTGTGGCGGCTGGCCGGCGAGGAGCGGCTGGCCGCGCGGGCCCTGGCCGGGGACGACCTGGACTGAGGGCACCGAGCGCGCGCCGCGGCGCGCGCTGGGCGCCCTCCCTCACACGTCGGTGGTGCCCAGCAGCATCCGCACGTCGGCGGCGGTGACCACCGACCCGGTGGCCAGCACCCCACCCCCGACCCCACCGTCGTCGGCCAGACCGGCGGCCTGGTCGAGCGCGTCCGGCAGGTCGGCGACGACGGTGACGCGGTTCTCGCCGAACACCTCGCGGGCGATCTCGCCGAGCTCGCGCGCGCTCATCGACCGCGGCGAGGAGTTGCGGGTGACCACGACCTCGTCGAGCACCGGCTCGAGGGTCTCGAGCATCTCCGCGGCGTCCTTGTCCTTCATCACGGCCACGACCCCGACGAGCTTGACGAAGGTGAAGGCCTCCTCGATGCCGGTGCGCAGCGCCCGGGCGCCCGCGGGGTTGTGCGCCGCGTCGACGAGCACGGTGGGGCTGCGGCGCACGACCTCGAGCCGGCCGGGTGACTCGACGGCCGCGAGGCCGGCCCGGAGCACCTCGATGTCGAGGGCCTGCTCACCGCCGCCGACGAAGGCCTCGACCGCGGCCACCGCCACCGCCGCGTTCTGGGCCTGGTGCGAGCCGTGCAGCGGCAGGAAGAGGTCGGGGTAGTCGGTGGCGAGGCCGCGCAGGGAGAGCTGCTGGCCGCCGACGGCGACGTCCTGGCCCGAGACGCCGAAGTCGTTGCCCTCGAACACGATCCGCGCACCCACCTCGGCAGCCCGGTCGATGAGGACCTCCGCGGCGTCGCGGTCCGGCTGGATGCCGCTGACGGTGATGGCGTCGGCCTTGATGATCCCCGACTTCTCCTGGGCGATGTCGGCCGGGGTGTCGCCGAGGAAGCGCTGGTGGTCGACGTCGATCGGGGTGATGACCGAGACCGGGGCGTCGACGACGTTGGTGGCGTCCCACCGGCCGCCCATCCCGACCTCGACGACCGCGACGTCGACGGGCAGGTCGGCGAAGCAGGCGTAGGCCACCGCGACGAGCACCTCGAAGTAGGTCATCCGCGGGCCGCCCTCGGCGGCGCTGCGGGCGTCGACGATGCCGACGAACGGCGCCACGTCGTCGTAGGCGGCCAGGAAGCGCTCGGCGTCGACCGGGCGGCCGCCCACGGCGATCCGCTCGAGCATCGAGTGCAGGTGCGGGCTGGTGAAGCGGCCGGTCTTCAGGCCCATCTCGCGCAGGACCGACTCGATGATGCGAGCGGTGCTGGTCTTGCCGTTGGTGCCCGTGACGTGGATGACCGGGAAGGTGCGCTGGGGCTCGCCCATGAGCTCCATGACGCTGCGGATGCGGTCGAGCGAGGGCTGGAGGTCGTGCTCGGGGGCGCGGGCGAGGATGGACTCCTCGACCTCGCGCATCCGCTTGCGGACCTCGAGGGCGTGCGCGGCGTCGCGCTGGGCGGCATCGGGTGCGGGGCTCACCCCCGCATCCTCCCGCATGCGGGCCGGGTGCGGTTCGCCTCTCCTGCTGACCCAACATCTGGTTATGGTTTGCATAACTCGGTGACGGTGTTCTACGGTCGGTGCGTGCAGCGAGAGCGAATGTGTCCGACGACTGTGGCGACGCGCGTCCCGCGTCGCCGCTGTCGACGCTGACGCCGCTCCGCCTCCCCCGGCCGGCCTCCGCGCCCGCCCTCTCCCCCGCGTCCGCGCGCCCCGGGCCCTCGTGCCCCTGGGCCCGGCGCGCCCTGCCGACCCACGCCGTCCCGAAGGACGTCCCATGACCGTCATCGCCCGCCCGACCGACCCCACGACCTCTACCACGAGCCCGCTCGGCACCGCCCGCCGGCTCGCCGCCGACGACGCCCTGTGGCGCCCGCACCTCGACTTCGACCCGGTGAGCCGCTACTACCGGCGGCTGCTCGCCGACGGCGCCCACGAGGCGTGGCTGCTCACCTGGCTGCCGGGCCAGGGCACGCCGTGGCACGACCACGGTGGCAGCGCCGGCGCGTTCGTGGTGCTCCAGGGGGTGCTGGTCGAGCGCACCGCCCGGCACGGCCTGGTGCGCGGCATCCGGCGCATCCACACCCGCGGGGCGTCGCACGCGTTCGGGCCCGAGTACGTGCACCGGGTGACCAACGAGGGCCCCGACCCGGCCGTGTCGCTGCACGTCTACGCGCCGCGGCTGGCGTCGATGACCGACTACGACGAGCACGACGGCATCCTCGAGGCCGTCGCCACCCGCACCGCCGAGGCCTGGTGACCCGAGCGGTCGCGGGCGCCGTCCGGGGGTGGTCGCCCACCGCCTCTCGGATGCACCCCGACGGGGAGCACGACCCGCGCATCACCATCGGGAGCAACCGAGAGGCGGGTACACACCCTCACCTCGCGCCCGCCGCCCCACCCTCGGGAGCAACCGAGAATCGGTCGCATCCCCCTCACCGCGCGCCTGCCGCTTCACCCTCGGGAGCAACCGAGAGGCGGGCGCACCCCACCACCCGCACGCCCGACGCCGCATCACGACCGGGAGCATCCGAGAGGCAGCCATGACCCGTACCGCCCGACCCGACGCGCCCTACCGTGGGTCCGTGACCACGCACACCCCGCCGCACGAGCCCGGCCACGACGGGCGCCCCAGCCGCATCGGGCTCGTCCTGTCGGCAGCCCGGTCACGGCTCGACCGCCTCACCCCCGAGGAGGCGTACGCCGAGCTGGCCGCCGGCGACGCGGTCCTGGTCGACATCCGCCCCGCCGCGCAGCGGGCCGCCGAGGGCGAGGCCGCCGGCGCGATCGTCGTCGAGCGCAACGTCCTCGAGTGGCGCTTCGACCCCACCGACGGTGCCGCCCTGCCCATCGCGTCGGACGACCTGCGCGTCATCGTCCTGTGCCAGGAGGGCTACACCTCGAGCCTGGCCGCCGCGTCCCTCCGCGACATCGGGGTGCTGCACGCCACCGACGTCGACGGAGGGTTCGCGGCCTGGCGGGCGGCCGGCCTCCCGCTCAGCGGCGGCTGATCCGCAGGTGCGCCTTAAGACCGTCGCCGACGGTCACCACCGTGACACCCGTGCCGTCGGGCGCGTCGAGGGCGTCGACCGCCTCGGCCAGCGTCTCGCCCGCCACCAGCGCGCGGTGCGCCTCGACGGCCGCGAGCACCTCGTCGTCGCCGCCGACCTCGAGCCGGATGCGGTCGGAGACCTCGAGCCCGGCGTCCTTGCGCGCCTGCTGCACCGCCCGCACCAGGTCGCGGGCCAGCCCCTCGCGCTCGAGGTCGCTGGTGACCTCGGTGTCGAGCACGACGAACCCGCCGCCCGGCAGCATCGCGGTGGCCCGCGAGCCCAAGGCCGCCGCGGCGTCGACCACGGTCTCGAGGGTGTACTCCCCCTCGACCAGGGCCAGGCCGCCGGCCGTCACGGTGCCGTCGTCGGCCACCGACCAGTCGCCCGACTTCGAGCCCTTGATGGCGGTCTGCACCTCGCGCCCGAGCCGGGGCCCGGCCGCGCGAGCGTTGACGGTGAGGCGCTGCGAGATGCCGAAGTCGGCCCCCGAGGCGTCGGCGACGTCGAGGACCCGCACGGCCTTGACGTTGAGCTCGTCGCGCACGATGCCCGCGAAGGGCTCGAGCCCGGCCGGGTCGGCGCTGACGACGGTGAGCTCGCGCAGCGGCAGGCGCACCCGGAGCTTCTCGGCCTTGCGCAGCGACGACCCCGTGGAGCACACGGCCCGCACCTGGTCCATCGCCGCCACCAGCGCCTCGTCGGCCGGCAGCGCGTCGGCGTCCGGCCAGTCGGCCAGGTGCACCGAGCGGCCTCCGGTGAGCCCGCGCCAGACCTCCTCGGTGACCAGGGGCAGCAGCGGCGCGGCCACCCGGGTCAGCACCTCGAGCGCCGTGTACAGCGTGTCGAAGGCCTCCTCGGAGCGCGACGAGTCATCGGAGCCGGTGTCCCAGAACCGCTCCCGTGAGCGCCGGATGTACCAGTTGGTCATCACGTCGACGAAGCCCCGCACCGACTCGCACGCGCCCGGCACGTCGTAGGCGTCCATCTGGCCCGACACCGTGGTCACGAGCGTGCGCAGCTTCGCGAGCAGGTAGCGGTCGAGGGGGTCGGTGGACGCCGTCGACCACCGCGCCTCGTACCCCGCCCCGCCGTTCGCGGCGTTGGCGTAGAGCGAGAAGAAGTACCAGCACGACCACAGCGGCAGGATGACCTGGCGGACGCCCTCGCGGATGCCCTCCTCGGTAACGACGAGGTTGCCGCCGCGCAGGATCGGCGAGGCCATCAGGAACCACCGCATGGCGTCGGCGCCGTCGCGGTCGAACACCTCGCGCACGTCGGGGTAGTTGCGCAGCGACTTGCTCATCTTCTGGCCGTCGTTGCCCAGCACGATGCCGTGGCTCATGCAGTGCTCGAAGGCGGGCCGGTCGAAGAGCGCGGTGGCCAGGATGTGCAGCGTGTAGAACCAGCCGCGGGTCTGGCCGATGTACTCGACGATGAAGTCGGCCGGGAAGTGGGCGTCCTGGGTGTCGGTGCCCGCGAACCACTCGGCGTTCTCGAACGGGTAGTGCACCTGGGCGTAGGACATCGAGCCCGAGTCGAACCAGACGTCGAGGACGTCCTCGACGCGGCGCATCGTGGAGCGGCCCGTCGGGTCGTCGGGGTTGGGCCGGGTCAGCTCGTCGACGAACGGGCGGTGCAGGTCGGGGTTGCCTGCGCGGTCGCGCGGCAGGTCGCCGAAGTCGCGCTCCATCTGCTCGAACGAGCCGTAGACGTCGATCCGCGGGTAGGCGGGGTCGTCGGACTTCCACACCGGGACCGGGCTGCCCCAGAACCGGTTACGAGTGATCGACCAGTCGCGGGCGTTCTCGACCCACTTGCCGAACTGGCCGTCCTTGACGTGCTCGGGCACCCAGGTGATCTCCTGGTTCAGCGCCGCCATCCGGTCCTTGATCGCGGTGACCTCGACGAACCAGGACTCGACGCCCTTGTAGATGAGGGGCTCGCGGCAGCGCCAGCAGTGCGGGTAGCTGTGGTCGTAGGACTCGCGGCGCAGCAGCACCGTCCCGGGGCTGACCGAGCCGGTCGGACCCTCGCCGCGGGTGGCGGCCTTCAGGTGCTCGATGACCAGGGCGTTGGCGTCGAAGACCTGCACGCCCTCGTAGTCGCCGACCGGGGCGGTGAAGCGCCCGTCCTTGCCCACCGGCATCACGGCCTCGATGCCCTCGCGGTCGGTGACCTCCTTGTCGACCTCACCGAAGGCGCCGGCGGTGTGAACCACGCCCGTACCGTCGGTGGTCGTCACGGCGTCGTCGGCGGCCACGACGCGGAAGGCGTTGGCGTGCCCCGCGTAGTAGGCGAACGGCGGGGTGTACGTGCGACCCACGAGGTCGGCGCCCCGGTAGCGCCCGAGGACCCGGAACTCGCCCTCGGCGTCGGCGAGCTCGCGCCGGTAGGCCTCGAGACGCGCCTCGGCCAGCAGGTAGCGCGCGGAGCGCTCGGTGCCGGGCACCGGCGCCTCGACGACCACGTAGTCGATGTCGGAGCCGACCATCACGGCCAGGTTCGAGGGCAGCGTCCACGGCGTCGTGGTCCAGATGAGGACGTGGGCGCCGTCGAGCACGGGGTCGGTGCCGGTGTCGTCGAACCGGTAGCCGACGGTGACGGCGGGGTCCTGGCGGTTCTGGTAGACCTCGTCGTCCATCCGCAGCTCGTGGTTCGAGAGCGGGGTCTCGTCGTTCCAGCAGTACGGCAGGACGCGGAAGCCCTCGTAGACGTAGCCCTTGTCGTAGAGGGACTTGAAGGCCCAGATGACCGACTCCATGTAGTCGGCGTTCATGGTGCGGTAGTCGTGGTCGAAGTCGACCCAGCGGGCCTGGCGGGTGACGTAGTCGCGCCACTCGCCGGTGTACTTCATGACCGACTCGCGGCAGGCCTCGTTGAACTTCTCGATGCCCAGCTCGAGGATCTCGTCGGTGGTCTTGATGCCGTTCAGGCGCATCGCCTCGAGCTCGGCGGGCAGGCCGTGGGTGTCCCAGCCGAAGCGCCGCTCGACCCGGCGCCCGCGCATCGTCTGGTAGCGCGGCACGACGTCCTTGACATAGCCCGTCAGCAGGTGGCCGTAGTGCGGCAGCCCGTTGGCGAAGGGCGGCCCGTCGTAGAAGACGAACTCGTTCTCGCCCCGCTCGCCCCGGGGCCGGTTCTCGATGGAGGCCGCGAAGGTGCCGTCAGCCTCCCAGTGGGCCAGCACGGCCTCCTCGACCTGCGGCAGGCGCGGGCTCGCGGGGACGCCGAACGCCGCGCCGGTGTGCGTGCCGGTGGTGGACACCTTGGGGTAGGTCATGGCCGTGCTGCTCCTGCGGGTCGTCGACTCGTGGGGACGAGGACGACGGCTCCCGACCTCCGGCCGGGGCACCACCGCGGTACCACCTCGCTTGCCGCCCGGGGGGCGGCCGCTCTTGCACCAGGTCGTGACGTGACCCCGACGTCCGGGTCTAGTGAGGACCGGCCCGAGGACCGTTCCCGTTCTTCCGGAGGCTCGCCGCTGATGACGGCTCGAACGCCTGTGGGCCCACTCTAGCGGCGGCGCACGCCCGGTACCCGACCGAGGTGCGGAGGGGGTAGCATCACCGGCGTCGCCCTCAGGGGCGGCACCACACGCACTTGGTGGGGGAAGCCGGTCCAACTCCGGCACTGTCCCGCAGCCGTAGGTCGCCCCTCGGGGTGGCAAGTCGGAATGCCTGCCAGGCGCGAGCGGCTCCACACACCCGTCGAGGAATGCGGGACGGAGCCCGAGATGCCGGGTCCTCCCGGTGGTTCGGGCATTCGTCACCGAACCGCTGCAGGAAGGCCCCATGTCCCCCACCACGCTCCGCCCCGGCGCTCGCGCGCTCGGTGCTCTGTTCGTGTCCGCCGCGCTCGTCGGCGCCTCGTCGGCGGCGTTCGCCGATGCTGCGCCGGCCGCCTCGGGCACCCCGACCACCACCGCGTCACCGTCGGCCACGCCGACCCCGTCGTCGACCACGTCGGCGACGCCGACCTCGTCGGCCACGCCGACCGGGACCTCCCCCGGCCCGAGCGCGACGGCATCCCCCACGCCCAGCGGGACGTCGACGTCCTCGCCGAGCCCGAGCTCGTCGGCCCCCGCGGCCCTCGTCCCCGGGGGCGCCACCGCCCGGTACGGCATCGCCGCGGCCGCCGGCCCCGCCACCTCCACCGACCCGGTCCTGGTCGGTGCCGACTACCTCGAGCGCGAGCTCGTCTCCACGAAGTACACCCTCCCGATCGTCTTCGGCGGCATCGAGTACCCGCAGTACGGGCTCGTCGCGGACGCCGTGCTGGCGCTCGACGCCGCCGGCAGCGGTCAGGACGCCGCCACCGCGGCCACCCGGACGCTG
Source organism: Nostocoides sp. Soil756 (assembly GCF_001428065.1). GTDB lineage: Bacteria > Actinomycetota > Actinomycetes > Actinomycetales > Dermatophilaceae > Phycicoccus. The sequence continues at coordinate 662,631 of NZ_LMSE01000002.1, read as the reverse complement.
GCCGACCACCTCGTCGACTACCTGGGCTTCGGCGACCCGAACGAGGTCCCCGCCGGGGCCCTGGCCAAGCTGCTCAACGTGGCGGTCGCCCAGCGGGTCGACCCCACCGCCTTCGGAGGCACCGACCTCGTGGCGACCCTGCAGGGCCTCGAGCAGCCCAACGGCCGCTTCTCCGACCGGTCCCAGTACGGCGACTACTCCAACACCTTCGGACAGTCGTTCGCGCTCATCGGCCTCACCCGGGCCGGGGTCACCGTCAGCCCGCAGGCCCGCGCCTACCTCGTGGCGCAGCAGTGCCCGGGTGGCGGCTTCCAGCTGTACGAGACCGACGCCGGCTGCACGAGCGACACCGCCGCCGACCCCGACGCCACCGCGATGGCCGTGCAGGCGCTGCTCGCGGTGGGAGGTCAGACCGCCGCGGCCTCGGCCGGCCTCGACTACCTCGCCGGCCTCCAGGACGCCTCCGGTGGCGTCCCCGGCGCCGGGCTCACCGCCACGCTGAACGCGAACAGCACCGGCCTCGCCGGCCAGGCCTTCCTCGCCGGTGGCCGTACCGCCCAGGCGCGTCTGGCCGTCCGGTACCTCACCTCGCTCCAGTACGGCTGCGCCCTGCCGGCGGTGCTCCGCGGCGGGATCGCGTACGACCGCACCGCCTACGACGCTCAGGTCGCCAAGGGTGCCGGGGCGCTGCCCACCGACCAGGACCGGCGCTCCACGTCGCAGGGGCTCCTCGCCCTCGCGGGCGTCCCCCTCGGGGCGGTCACGGCTGCCGGGGCCGAGGCGCAGGCGCCCAGCCTGGCCTGCGCCGCCGCGCCCAGCAGCACCCCGACCAGCACGCCGACGAGCAGCACCGCCCCCACGACGACGGCGCCGGCCACGACCACACCGGCCACGAACGCCGCGGCCGGCTCCGGCTCCGACCCGGGCGACACCGTGGCCCCCATCGCGGCCGGGCCCACCGGCGCTCTCGCTCAGACCGGTGCCTCTCCGCTGCTGCCGGTGCTCCTCGGCCTGGTGCTCCTCGTGGTCGGCGTCCTGGCCGTCTACGGCTCCCGCCGCCGGGGGGCGCACGCCTGATGCGGCGCCTGCTCAGCAGCATCCTCGGAGCCGCCGCGGCGGCGGGCCTGGCCGCGGCCGGGCTCGTCGCCGCGGCGGCGCCCGCCGCGGCCGCCGCGTGCTCGGGCACCAGCGGGGTGACGGTCGTGGTCGACACCGGCTCGTCGGTGGTCACGGCCTGCGCGCCCGGCGACCCGTCGAGCGGGTTGCAGGCCCTGAACCTGGCCGGGTTCGGCGTCACCCAGGTGGCGACCCAGCCGGGGTTCGTGTGCCGGATCAACGGCTTCCCCAGCAGCGACCCGTGCCACAGCACTCCCCCGGCCACCGCCTACTGGGCCTACTACCACGCGGCCCGCGGAGGCTCGTGGAGCTACAGCAGCACCGGAGCGGGGAGCTACGACCCCCAGCCGGGCACTGTCCAGGGCTGGCGCTTCGGGTCGGGCCAGCAGCCCCGCATCGCCCCGCCCGCCCCCACCGCCACGGTGTCGACCCCGAAGACCACGTCGACGCCGCGCACCACCACCGCGGCCCCGAAGCCCGCGGCCACCCCGCGCAAGACCACCACCGCCCCGCGGGCCACCACCGGGTCGACGACGGCCGGCACCACCCCCGCCACCCCCGGCGCGCGCCCCAGCACCGCCCCGTCGCGGTCGGCCACCGCCACCCCCAGCCCGTCGGCCTCCCCCACCGGGTCCGCCTCCGCGAGCCCGTCGCCGACCGACGACGCGACGCCGACCGACGGCCCCACGGCCGTGGCCTCCGCCCCCACCAGCGGCGACGCCGGGCCGGGCGGCACCCCGCTGCTGGCCGGCGGTGCCCTCATCGCGCTGGTCGCGGGCGGGGCCGGCTGGACCGTGTGGCGACGGCGCGGCTGAGATGATGCCGCGGTGAGCCGCCTCGTGCCCCGCACCGTCCATCCGGCGGCGTGGTGGGGCTGGGCGGTCGGGCTCGCCGTGGCGGTCAGCACCACCACCAACCCACTGCTGCTCCTTCTCGGGCTGTCGGTGGCGGGCTTCGTCGTGGCCGCGCGGCGGGGCACCTCCCCCTGGGCCCGGGCCTTCCGGCTCTACCTCTACCTCGGAGCCGCCATCATCGCGGTGCGCGTGGTGCTGCACGTGCTGGTCGGGCTCAAGCTCGGCACCGTGCGGCTGTTCCCGCTGCCGGAGGCCACCCTGCCGTCGTGGGCGGCCGGCATCCAGCTCGGCGGCGACGTCTACCTCGAGGGGCTGCTCGGCGCGGCCACCCTCGGCCTGCGGCTCGCCGTCATCATCGCGTGCATCGGCGCGGCCAACGCCCTGGCCAACCCCAAGCGGCTGCTCCGCACCCTCCCCAGCGCCCTGCACGAGGTCGGCGCGGCGGTGGTGGTGTCGGTCTCGGTCGCGCCCCAGCTGGCCGAGTCGGTGCAGCGCGTGCACCGGGCCCGGCAGCTGCGCGGCGACACCGCGCGCGGTCTGCGGGCGCTGCCCTCGGTGGCGCTCCCGGTGCTCGAGGACACCCTCGAGCGCTCGCTGCTGCTGGCCGCCGCCATGGACTCGCGCGGCTACGGCCGGACCCCTGCGGCGCCGGGCGGCCAGCGGGTCGGCACCGGCGTCCTCACCCTGGGCGGCCTGCTGGCGTGCGCCGTCGGGCTCTACGGCGTCCTGGACGCCTCGACCCCGGCCCTCATGGGGACGCCCACCCTCGTCGTCGGGCTGCTGCTGTCGGGGGCCGGGCTGTGGCTCGGGGGGCGGCACGTCGAGCGCACCACCTACCGCCCGGACCCCTGGCGCGGGGCCGAGTGGCTCACCGTCGCCTGCGGGGCGGCCGCGGCGGCCGCGGTCGTGGTCGTGTCACGGACCACCCCCGACGCCCTGTCGATGCCGCTGTCGCCGCTGGCCGTCCCCGCCCTGCCGCTGCTGGCCGTGGCCGGCCTGCTGGTGGCCGCCCTCCCCGGGTTGCTCACGCCGGAGCCCCCCCGGCCGGCGTCCCGCCGCCCGGTCCGCGGCGCGCGGGAGGTGACGACCCGTGGCTGAGCCCGCGATCGTCCTCACCGGCGTCGGTGTCGTGCCCGCCGACGGCTCGGCCCCGCTGCTGCACGACGTCGACCTCGTGGTCGACGAGGGCGAGCTGGCGCTGGTCGTCGGGCGGACCGGCTCGGGCAAGTCGACCCTGCTCGGCGTGATGTGCGGGCGGGTCCCGCACTTCACCGGCGGTACCCTGCGCGGCCGGGCCGTGGTGGCCGGGCGGGACACGCGCACCCACCGCCCCCGCGACCTCGCGGACGTCGTGGGCGTCGTGGGCCAGGACCCGCTCGCCGGCTTCGTCACCGACACCGTCGAGGAGGAGCTCGCCTACGGGATGGAGCAGCTCGGCCTGCCGACCGCCACCATGCGCAAGCGCGTCGAGGAGACCCTCGACCTGCTCGGCATCCCCGAGCTGCGTGGGGTGCCGCTGCGCGAGCTCTCGGGCGGCCAGCAGCAGCGGGTCGCCATCGGGTCGGTGCTCACCGCCCACCCCAGCGTCATCCTGCTCGACGAGCCCACCTCGGCCCTGGACCCCACCGGCGCCGAGGAGGTGCTGGCCACCATCACCCGGCTGGTGCACGACCTCGGCGTCACCGTGGTGGTCGCCGAGCACCGCGTCGAGCGGGTGCTGCACCACGCCGACCGCGTCGTGCACATCGCTCCCGGTGGCACCGTGCACGACGGGCTGCCGGCCGAGGTCATGCGCACCAGCGACATCGCACCCCCCGTGGTCGAGCTGGGGCGGTGGGCCGGATGGTCGCCGCTGCCGCTGTCGGTCCGCGACGCCCGGCGGGCCGCCGGCGACCTGCGCGAGCGCCTGCACGGCTCACCGGCCGGAGCACCCTGGGATGCTCCCGTCCTCGGGCCGCCGGCGTTGCGCGCTGCCGGCGTGGTGGTGCGACACCCCGGTGACGTCATCGCCGTGGCCGGCGTCGACCTCGAGCTGCGCGCCGGCGAGGTCACGGCCCTCATGGGCCGCAACGGCTCGGGCAAGTCCTCGCTGCTCTGGGCCCTGCAGGGCAGCGGCCGGCTGGCGAGCGGACGGGTCGAGGTGACCGGGCCCGGCGGCACCCCTGTCGCCCCGGCCTCACTCTCCCCCGCCGCCCGTCGCGCCCGGGTCGGGCTGGTGCCGCAGAGCGCCGGCGACCTGCTCTACCTCGACACCGTGGGCGGCGAGTGCGCCCAGGCCGACCGCGAGAGCGGCGCCCCGGCGGGCACCGGCGCGGGCCTGCTCGAGCGCCTGGCCCCCGGCATCCCGGCCGACCGCCACCCCCGCGACCTGTCCGAGGGCCAGCGCCTCGCCCTGGTCCTGGCCGTGCAGCTCACCGCCGACCCGCCGGTGCTGCTGCTCGACGAGCCCACGAGGGGCCTCGACCCCACCGCCAAGGCCGTCCTCAGTGCGACGCTGCGCGACCTCGCCGCCCGGGGCCGTTCGGTGGTGGTGTCGACCCACGACGTCGAGTTCGTCGCCGAGTGCGCCGACCGGGTGGTGGTCATGGCCACCGGTGAGGTCGTGGCCGACGGGCCGACCGCCGAGGTCGTCGTCTCCTCTCCCGCCTTCGCCCCGCAGGTCTCCAAGGTGCTCGGAGGCCCGTGGCTCACCGTGGCCGACGTCCGGGACGCGGTGCTCGCGCCCCAGCGGGTGCCCTCGTGAGCGCCCGGGCCAGGGCGGCGGGCGAGCGGGTCACGGCCATCGCCCTGCGGCCCCGCTCGGCGGCGGCGGTCACGCTGGTCAGCCTCGCCGGCATCGTGGCGTTCGGCTGGCCGCTGCTGGTGACCCCCGGCTCCGGCCTCGCGCACTCCACCGACGCCCCGCTGGTCTTCGCGCTCGTCCTGCCCCTGCTGCTCGCGGTCGTGCTGGCCGAGATCGCCGAGGGCGGGATGGACGTCAAGGCGGTCGCGATGCTCGGCGTGCTGTCGGCGGTCGGGGCGGCGCTGCGCCCGCTCGGCGCCGGCACGGCCGGCCTCGAGACCGTGTTCTTCCTGCTCATCCTCGGCGGCCGGGTGTTCGGCGCCGGCTTCGGGTTCGTCCAGGGCGCGGTCACCCTGTTCGCCTCCGCCCTCATCACCGGTGGGGTCGGGCCGTGGCTGCCGTTCCAGATGCTCGGGGCGGCGTGGGTCGGCTGGGGTGCCGGGCTGCTCCCGCGGGCCGCCGGCCGGCGCGAGGTCGCGCTGCTCGCGGGCTACGGCGCGGTGGCCGGCCTGGCCTACGGGATGCTGCTGAACCTGTCGTTCTGGCCGTTCTCCACCGGGGCGGCCACCGGCCTGTCGTTCGTGCCCGGCGCGCCGCTGCCCGAGAACCTGCACCGGTTCGTCGTGTTCAGCCTCGCGACCAGCCTCGGCTGGGACCTCGGGCGCGCCCTGACCAACGTCGTGCTCATCTCGCTCACGGCCCGGCCGGTGCTCGGCGCCCTGCGGCGGGCGGCGCGGCGCGCGGCCTTCGACGCGCCCGTCGTCTTCGACGACCGCCCGGATGCCGCGGTCGCGGCGCGTCCCCCGGGGGGCGCCGCGGGGCACTTGGCACAATCGCCTCCATGAACCCCCTCGAGCTCGACCGCGACCGCGCCTGGCTGAGCCGGGAGGAGCTCGACGCGGCGCGCGAGAAGCTGCCCATCCTCTACGTCGATGCCGTGCCGGTGCGGGTCGACGACCGCGGCGAGGTCACCGCGGTCGGGGTCCTGCTGCGCTTGGACGCCGACGGGCGGGTCTGCCGCGAGCTGGTGTCGGGCCGGGTGCTGCACCACGAGCGGGTCCGCGACGCGCTGCTGCGGCACATCGAGAAGGACCTCGGGCCGGTGGCGCTGCCGCGCGTGCCGGTGGCCCCGCAGCCGTTCACCGTGGCCGAGTACTTCCCCACCCCGGGCGTCACCCCGTTCCACGACCCCCGTCAGCACGCGGTGTCGCTGGCGTTCGTGGTGCCGGTGGCCGGCGACTGCGCCCCGCAGAACGACGCGCTCGACCTCACCTGGCTCACCCCGCAGCAGGCGCTCGACCCCGGCATCCAGGCCGAGATGGACCGCGGCCACGGGGTCCTGCTGCGCCAGGCCCTGGCGCACCTGGGCCACAGCGTCTGACGGGCGCTCGTCCCGCGCGGGTGGGGGCGAGCCGCGTCGGCGATCGCGAGCCGGGTCGGTGGGCACGAGCCTGCTGCAGCGGGCTCGCGCGCACGAACCCGGCTCGGGCGCACGAACCCGGGTCGGCATCCACCCGGGTCCGCCCGGCGCGGGCGTACGATCCCGGCTCGGGATCCACCCGGGCGCGCCCCGCTCAGGTGGTGCGGACCGCCAGCTCCAGCCCGTCCGGCATCGGCAGGGTCGTGGTGGTGAACCCGTTCGCCGGGTCGTCGAGGAACTCGAACAGCGCCGCGTAGTCCTCGCGCCGGGCCACCGTGTTGTCGGCGACGAGGAAGCCGCCCACCGGGATCCGCGGCGCTACGAGCGCGAGGGTGGCGGCCACCATCGGCACCCAGATGTCGAGCAGCAGCAGGTCGACCGGCCCGTCGTCGGGGCGCAGCGTCTCGCGCAGGTCGCCCTCGCGCAGGTCGACGAGGTCGGCCAGCCCCGCCTCCTCGAGGTGGGCCCGGGCCTGCGCCACCTTGCCCGGCTCGCGCTCGGTGCCGACGACCACCCCGCCGCCGTTGTCGCGTACTGCGGCCGCGAGGTACAGCGTCGACACCCCGTAGGACGTCCCGGCCTCCACCACCCGCCGCGCCCCCCGCATCCGGCAGAGCAGGTAGCAGAGCTCGGCCTTCTCGCGGTCGAGGGCCACGTACTTGTCGGCCCAGTACGCGCGCCCGGCCTCGAGCCGCTCGTCGCTCCCGGTGGTGGTCCCCCGTCCCTCCCCGGCCAGCCACTGCCGGTTCTCGGCCTCCTGCGCCGCGCTCGCCGCGTGCAGCCGGTCGAGCGTCGCCCGCAGCCGGGCGTCCTCGCGCAGCGAGTTGGTCACCGCACGCCCCCGGCCGGGCCGGCCCCGTAGCGCACCGCGCTCAGCCCGTGAACTTGTCGCGGGTGCGGCGCATGTCGGCCAGGTCCTGCGCCTCGGCCTCCTCGAGCNAGGCCGCCTGTTGCACGTCGAGCTGGGCCTGCATCGCCGCCTTGACCCGCTCGGTGGCCGCCGCGACGTCCTCGCGGCGCTCGACGACGATGGGCTCACCGACGGTGATGAACACCGGGATGCGCCCGAAGCCGCGGTTCTTGGGCAGGTCCTTGGTCCACACCCGGTGCCCGCCCCAGATGGTGGTCGGCAGGATGGGCACGGCCGCGACCTGGGCCATCTTGACGGCGCCGGGCTTGAACTCGCGCAGCTCGAAGGAGCGCGACATGGTGGCCTCGGGGAACACCCCGACGATCTCGCCGTCCTTGAGGGCCCGGATGGCGTCCTTGAAGGCCTGCCCCCCGCTGGCGCGGTCGACCGGGATGTGCCGCATGCCGCGCATCATCGGGCCCGACACCGGGTGGACGAAGATCGACTTCTTGGCCATGAACCGCACGTAGCGGCCGTGCTTGCGCGGCGGGAGCCCGGCGTACATGAAGTCGAGGTAGGAGGTGTGGTTGATCGCCATCACCGCTCCCCCGACCCGCGGCACGTTCTCCTCGCCGACGATCGTGAACTTCGTGCCCTGCGCGAAGAACAGCGTGCGCGCGGCCCCGATGACGCTCCGGTAGAACGGCTCCATGGCGCCAGCCTAGGCTCAGCCGAGCCGTGGCGGCTGCCAGGCCGTCTGGAACACCTGGTCGCCGAGGTCGCGCGAGATGATCCGGGCCCGGCCGGGCGGCTGCGGCGACGGTTTGACCCGCCCGATCAGCATCCCCTCGTCGGGGTTGCCCGAGAGCAGGACGCCGGGCGCCCCGAGGTCGCGCAGCGACTGCATCACCGGCTCGAACATCCCGCGGGAGGCGCCCCCGGCGCGCCGGGTGACGACCAGGTGCAGGCCGACGTCGCCGGCCTGGGCCAGCAGCGGCACCAGCGGGCGTAGGGGCGACCCGGACGAGGTGACCACCAGGTCGTAGTCGTCGACCAGGAAGTACACCTCGGCGCCGGACCACCACGAGCGGGCCCGCAGCTGCTCGGGCGTGACGTCGGGCCCGGGCAGGCGGGTGCGCAGGAACTCGGTGATGCCCTCGACGGCCGCGACCGTCTGCTCCTGGGTCGTGAGGTACTCGCCGACGTGGGCCTCGGGCAGCTCGCCGAGCAGGCCGCGCCGGTAGTCGACGACGAAGAGCTTGGCCTCCTGCGGCGTGTGCAGGCGCGCGATCTCGTGGGCCACCGTGCGCAGGAACGAGGTCTTGCCGCTGTCGCCGTCGCCGAGCAGGTACAGGTGGGGGGTCTCGGCCAGGTCCAGGCCCAGCGGGGCCAGGCTCGCCTCGTCGATGCCGAGCAGCAGCCGGCGCTCGTCGGGGGCGGCCAGCTGGCGGACGGCATCGAGGGTGATCCGCTCGGGCAGCAGCCGCAGCTTCGGGCCCCGGGGCCCGGTCCAGGCGGCGTTGACCCGGGCGACGAGGTCCTCGACCCCGTCGCCGAGGTCGTCGACCGCGCCGCTGCCGTCGATCCGTGGCAGCGCCCCGAGGAAGTGGTGCCGGCCCATGGTCAGGCCGCGGCCGGGACGCCCCTTGGGCACGTTGGCCGCGACCTTGCGGTCGATCTCGGAGTCGGTGGGGTCGCCGAGCCGCAGCTCGACGCGGGTGCCCAGCACGTCACGGATCTGGTTGCGCAGGTCCATCCAGCGCGAGGTCGTGACCACCACGTGCACCCCGAAGGTCAGGCCCCGGCCGGCGAGCTCCATGATCTGCTGCTCGAGCTCGTCGAACTCGGCGCGCAGCGTGGGCCAGCCGTCGACGACGAGGAACACGTCGCCGTAGCCGTCGTCGACCAGGCCCTGGGCGCGGCGGCGGCGGTAGGTCTCGATGGAGTCGACGCCGTGGGTGCGGAAGTAGCCCTCCCGGGCGTCGACGATGCCGCGGAGCTCGGCGACGAGGCGGCGCACGACCTCGGGCTCGCTGCGGTTGGCGACGCCCGCCACGTGGGCGAGCGCGGCCAGGGGTGTGAAGGTGCCACCTCCGAAGTCGAGGACGTAGACCTGGCTCTCCTTCGGGGTCGTCGTCAGCGCGATGGCCGCGACGACGGTGCGCGCGAAGGTGCTGCGCCCGGACCGCGGACCGCCGACGACCGCGACGTGGCCGGCCGCGCCGCCGAGCGACAGCACGAACAGCTCGCGGCGCTGCTCGAGCGGACGGTCGACGATGCCCACCGGCAGCACGTAGTCGCCGCGGGCCCGCCACGCCGCGCTGACCAGCCCCAGCTCGGGGTCGGGCGCGAGGTCGCGCAGCAGCTGGTCCATCGAGTTGGGCACGTCCAGCGGCGGCAGCCACACCTGGTGGGCCGGCCGCCCCCTGCCCCGCATCCGCTCGACGGCGATGTCGAAGACGGCGCGCTCCTCGGCCGGCTCGGGCCGCTCGCGAGGGCCGGGCTCGGGGGTGCCGGCGCGCCGGCCGGCCGTGACCAGGGCGAGGGTGAAGGGCAGGATCTCGGCAGAGCCGGTGGCGCCGCCCTCGACCGCGCCGGGGCGCCGGCGACGGCCCTTCGGCGGCCCCGACACGTAGGCCGCCTTGAACTTGGTCAGCGTGGTCTGGTCGGGCTTGAGGTAGCCCAGCCCCGGCACCGGCGGCAGCTCGTAGGCGTCGGGGACGCCGATGACCGAGCGTGACTCCCCGGCCGAGAACGTGCGCAGGCCGATCCGGTAGGACAGGTGCGACTCGAGCCCCCGCAGGCGCCCCTCCTCGAGGCGCTGCGACGACAGCAGCAGGTGCATCGAGAGCGAGCGGCCCAGACGCCCGATGGCCACGAACAGGTCGGCGAACTCGGGCTTGGCCGCGAGCAGCTCGGAGAACTCGTCGGCCACGATGAGCAGCGCCGGCAGCGGCTCGAGGTCGGCCCCGGCCGCGCGCGCCCGCTCGTAGTCGGTGACGTTGGCGAAGTTACCGGCCGCGCGCAGCAGCTCCTGGCGGCGGGTCATCTCGCCCTGGAGCGCGTCCTGCATGCGCTCGACGAGAGTGAGCTCCTGGCCCAGGTTGGTGATGACGGCCGAGACGTGCGGCAGGTCGGCCATCCCCGCGAAGGTGGCACCACCCTTGAAGTCGACCAGCACGAAGTTCAGCGCCTCGGACGAGTGCGTCATCGCGAGCGCCAGCACCAGGGTGCGCAGGAGCTCGGACTTGCCCGAGCCGGTGGCGCCGATGACGAGCCCGTGCGGGCCCATCCCCTGCTGGGCCGACTCCTTGATGTCGAGGGCGACCGGCCGGCCCAGCTCGTCGACCCCGATCGGCACCCGCAGCCGGTCGCGCTGGAGGCGTGGGCGCCAAGCGGTCTCGGCGTCGAAGTCGCGCACGTCACCGGTGCCGAGCAGGTCGACGAGCTCGGTGGAGGCCGAAAGGGCGTCGCGGGCCTCGGGGACGTCGGCGGTGTAGCGCGGGGCGAGGCGGCGGGCGGCGGCCTCGGCCCGGATGGTCGACACCTGGTCGGCCACCCCGTGGGCGACCCCCCGGGCCAGGCTGATGATCTCGAGAGGCGCGGTACCGGCCCGCGGCCCGGAGGGGGTCGCGGCCCCCACGGCCAGCCGCAGCGTGGTGGGTGCATCGAGCTCGCCCCACTGCTCGGGCAGGTCGAGGACGGTCACTCCGAGGACACCGTCGTCGGTGACGACCGGGTTGTCCGGCGGCACGTGCCCGCCGTCGACGACCAGCAGGACGTGCGGGAGCGCCGGATGCTCGGTCGGCCCGAAACGCGGTCGCTCGACGATCTCCTGGGGCAGCAGCGGCAGCAGGTCGTGCACCGACTCACCGACCAGGCGCACCGGCCCGACGGCGTCGCGCTCGCGCGGGCTGAGAGCGTGCGGGAGCCACTTGAGCCACTCCCACTCGGCCCGGGCCTCGCGCGAGACGAGCGCGGCGATGACCAGGTCCTCGGGTGCGTGCTGGATCGCCGCCGAGAGCACCACGGAACGGGCCAGCGAGCGCGCCGGGTCGGCGTCGCCGGTGACCTCGATGCGCGGCCAGGCGCGCAGGGCGGCCGAGGCGGGCAGCCCCGGCTGGACCCGGTGGGTCGACAGCAGCCGGTGCAGCCCCGACGCCGCGACCGGGTCGAGCTGGGCCAGGGGCGCGGTCTCGGGCGGCTCGAGCTCGAGGCAGAGCGGCTGGGCGGTGGTCCCCATCCGGACCTGGAGGAAGTCGGCGTCGGCCGGCTGGCGCTCCCAGACCCGGCTGCCCTCGGCCGCGATCACGGGCAGGGCGGCGGGGTCGGGGAAGTCCCACAGCGCGGCCGCCCGCTGGCGGGCGGCCGCCTCGCGGATGGTCTGGCGGACCTCGGCCAGGTACGCGAGGTACTCGCGGCGAGCGGCCAGCACGCCCGCCGCGTGCTGCTGGCGCTGGCGCAGGCCGCCGGCGAGGACGAAGCCGACGGAGGCGACGAGGAACATCCCGGCGGTGAAGTAGGCACGCGGCCCACTCTGCGAGAGGGCGACGAACCCGATCGACCCCAGGGATCCCAGCATCGGGACGGCCTGCATCAGCAGGCCGCTGGCCCCTTCGGACGGGGTGATCTCGGGCGGCGGCTGGAGGACCAGCCGCCCGGTCGGCACCGGCGGCGCCTTCTCGCGGCCACCGGCGCGCGCAGCCACCGTCATCCTTGGATCCTCCCCCACGTCCTGTGTGCCGACCTCCCGGTGGTGCCCACGCTACCGGTGGATACTGTTCCCCGCGGGCGATGCCCGACACCAGCCGGCACGCGGGAGGGGCACGGGATGGAGGGGCCGACCCAGCAGCTGACCCTCGTGGCCGACGAGCGGCGCTACGACCTCGTCGTGCCCGTGGGGACCCGCGTCACCGAGGTCCTGGCCGTCCTCGGCATCTCCTCGAGCGCCGCGCCCAGCTCGGTGGCCACCGCCGCGGGCCACGTCTACGGCCCCCAGGACCGGATCGGCGAGGACCTGCCCACCGGCGCCGTGCTCACCGTCGTGCGCACCACCACCCATCGCCTGCACCGGGGCGTCGTGAGCCTGGACCGCTCCTCCTCGGCCCCCGGGGCCCGGGCCTCGGCCCCCGCGTGGGCGGGGGGCTCGCGCTCGCGGGGCGCGGCCGACGACGAGCCCGGGGTGTCCCTGGTCGACGAGTCCACCCGGCGCCGCGACGACACCGACGACGACGCCACCGTGAGCCGGGCCTCGCTGCACGCCGGCCGCCGACGCGGCCCGGGCCCGCGGGCGGCCCGCTCCCACGCGGGCCGCGTGGGTCGGGCGTCCCGCGTGGGTCGCGCGGGCCGCGGGAGCCGCGCGTCCCGCGCGTTCGACGGCGGCGCCCTCCCCGCGCTCGTCGTCGGCACCTCGCTGGTCAGCCTCCTGGCCGGCGTCCTGGCCGCCGATGTGCCGGCCGGTGACCACGCCACCTCCCTCGACGCGGCGGCGGCCCGCGGGGTCACCGCCCTGGTGCTGGTGGTCGCCGCCGTGGCCGCCGCGCTGCTCACCACCGGCCGGCGCCGCGGCTCGGTCGTGGTCCGCCTCGTCGCCGTCCCGGCGCTGGCCGTCTCGGCCGGCCTGCTCGTGCCGCTCGGCGACTCCCCGTCCCGGCTCGGTGTCACCGTCACCCTGGCCGCCACGCTCGGCGCCGTCGTCCTGGCTCTGGCGTCCTCCGACGGGTCGAACGCCGACCGCGCCGAGCGGACCGCGATGACCTGCCTGGGCGGCGTGGCGGTGGTCGTGGCCGCCTCGGTCATGTGGGGGCAACCGCCGACGGCGGCCGCCGCGGTGGTCCTGGGCCTCGCGCCCCTGGTCATCCGCGCCCTGCCCAGCGCCGGCCTCGACGTCGACCCCACCCAGCTGCTCGACACCGACCGCCTCTCGACCACCGTCTGGTCGGTGCGCGAGCGGCACGCCGGGCGGCGCCGTCGTGTCACCGGGCGCGACGTGCGCGAACGCGTCGACCAGGCCCGCTCGGTGGTCTCGGTGGGGACCGCCTACCTGGCGCTGCTCGCCGCCGGTGCCGGCTGGGTCCTGGCCCTGGCACCAGCCCTGTCCACCCTCGCCCCCTGGGCGCAGTGGGTGGCCCCGGCGGTGGCGGCGGCCGCCGTGGGGTACCAGGCCCGGCACGTCCGCGACCGGCTCGCGCGCTCCTCGATGCTCGCCGCCGCCGCGTCGCTCACCACCAGCGCCACCGTCGCCGTGGTGGGCTGGGACGACGGCTGGTTCTGGGCCGTGGTGGGGGCCGCGCTCACCCTCGGCGTGGTGGCGCTGGTGGCCGCGCTCGCCCTGGCGGGTGGCTGGGCCTCCCCGCGGATGTCACGGCTGGCCGACCGGGTCGAGTCGCTGGCCGTGGTCCTCGTCCTGCCCCTGTCGGTCATCGCCGCCGGGGCGGTCGAAGCCCTGCGGCGCCTCACCTCGGGGTGAGCCGCCGCAGCGACGACGGCTGAGGCTCAGCGCCACACGGGCGGCGTCGCGTCGTCCTCGCCCTCGAACCAGGTCTCCTCGTCCTCGTGGGTGAGGGCGTCGACATCCTCGGGGCGCTGGTCGTCCTTTCCCTTGCCGCGACCGCCGGCTCCCCCGCCGGCCGCCACGCCGCGTCCGCCGTGGCCGGCCTCGCCGAGCTTGGGGACTCCGTAGCGGCCGCCGGTCCTGGCCCCGCGGATGCCGCCGGTGCGGCCGCCACGACCCGCCGGACCCCCTTGCCCGCCGGTCGCGACGCCGCGAGCGCCGTTGGCTCCCCCCGCGCCGCGGGCTCCGCCACCGGTGGTGCCGCGCCCGACCGGAGCGCCGCTACCGGTCACGACGGGGCCCGAGCGGCCGGCGCCGCCCAGGTCTGCGCGACCGAGGGCACGGCCGAGCAGGCCGGCACCGCCGGTGAGCAGCCCGCCGGCGGTCATCGGGCCGGCACCACCGAGGCCGGGGCCCGACGTGGGTCCGGCCCCGGACACCGTGCCGGCCCACCCGGTGCTGCCCGGCCCCGTGGGCGCGGTGGTGCCGGTCGTGGGCCCGTCGAGACCGGGACCCCGCGGGTCGGGGTCGACCCCGGTGGGCTCGTCGACCGTGGGGTCCACCAGCACCGGCGGGTGCTGGACCACCGGGGGGTGCCGGGTCCCCGACGGGTCGTTCTGCGGCGTCCCGGACTCGACGTGGTGCACGCCGACCAGGGTGCCGCTCGGCGGTACGTACGACCCACCGCGCGGCGCGCCGCCGCCACCACCCGCGGGAGGGGTACCGCTCCCGCCTCCGGAGGTCGGGTCGATCATGACGCTGTCCTGGGGCGCCTCGACCGGCAGCTGCTTGGCGGCCGAACCCATGTCGGCGGTGAAGGTCGAGAGCACCTGCTGCGCCGCGGCCTCGCGCGCGGCCTGCTTCGCGCCGACCGCGGCCTGGTAGCCGGTGGCGTCGAAGGTGCCACCGTCGGTGGGCTGGTACGGGGTGCGGTCCACGGCGGTGGAGACGGAGCGCACCTGCGTCGAGTACGCGGTCATCGCGGTGCTGCCGGCGGTGGCGGCGTCCTGGAGCCCCTTCCTGATGTCCTCGACCTCCCCGGCCCGGCGGTCGAGCGTCTTCGCCAGCTCGTGGAGGGTGTCGTACGCCGCGGTGGCGGCGGGTCCCTGCCACGGTGGGTCGGCGCCCTGGAGCTTGGTGATGACGCCGCGGACCTCGGCGGCCAGGCCCCTGACCCCATCGGCCGTCTTGCCCCAGTCGGTGGCGGTGTCGCTGACGATGGAGGTCTGGAACCCGTAGATCTTGTGCAGCATCCGCTCGTGCGGACCCGCGTCGTCGGGCAGCGGGGGGGTGTAGCCGCCCTCGTCCGGGATGAGCATCAGACGTTCCTCCCTTCGGCGCCCGTGGCGCCCGTGCCGTGGTGGGTCGCGGTGTCGGGGACGGGGACAACGCGGTCCCCGGTGTCCGGACCGGGCCCGTCGGCCGGGGGCCCGTCGGCCGGGGGCCCGGCCGCCGGCATCATCGGGGTGCTGGCGCCCCGCCGCCCCGGACGGCGGAGCACGAACGTCGCCGCGGCCGCGACCAGGACCGCCGCCCCGACTAGGATCCAGACCCACGGGCCCGGGCCCGAGCCGCCCTCGTCGGCCGCCCCCGCCGCCGTCGGCGACTCCGACGTCGAGGGCGACGGTGCGGACGAGGGCGATGGTGCGGACGACGCGCCCGGGACGGCCGAGCGGGCCGCGGCGGTCGCCGCGGCGATGGCCTCCGGCGACGGGCCGTTGACGACGTCGTCGGTGCGCACGAACGGGTTGGTGGTCGGCAGCGTGGTGGGGTCGACCTGCACCGCGTCGGCGGGGTCGAAGACACCCCAGCCGTAGGCGGGGTTCTTGGCGGTGACCTGGGGCAGGCCGGTGCCCACCCGCCGGAACCACGCGCGGTAGCCCGAGCCGTCGTCCTTGGCCCGCAGCCCGACGTTCTGCTTCACGGCCTGGAGCACCTGGCCGGCCGAGGCCTGCGGGTGCGCCGACCACAGGGCGGCGATCCCGCCGCTCACGAGGGCCGTGGCCACGGACGCGCCGGACCCGACCGTGGTGCTCCTCCACCCCGAGCCGTCGTCGGCGCCGGCCATCACGTCCTTGCCGGGGGCCGCCAGCCCGATGGCGCGGTCGCCGGTCACCGAGAAGTCCGTGGTGCGGGCGTCCTGGTCGAGGGGGTTGACCAGCACGACGCCGTTGCCGAGACCGGGCCAGCGCACTGCGCCGGCGCCGTTGCCCGTCCCCGCCACGACGATGGCGCCCTCACGGTAGGCCGTCAGCAGCCCGTCCTCGATCTCCTGGGCGAAGCCGGTGACCAGGCTCAGGTTGATGACGTCGGCGCCGTCGCGGGCGGCCCGCGCGATCGAGAGACCGAGGGCCTTCTCGACGTCGTCGGTGGTGCGGAAGTCGACCCCGCACGCCTTGCGGTCGGCGTTCTCCGGGTCGTCGTAGAGGACGGCGTAGTGCCGGATGGTGGCGTCGGGGGCGATGCCGCGGATGCCGCGCCCACCCGGGCCGGTCCCCCTGCCGGTGCCGGCGATGAGGGCCGCCATGCTCGTGGCGTGCTGGGCCTCGGGGCCGCGCCCGGTCGAGGCCCGGGTGACGTCGGTGGACGCGGTCGGGTCCAGGCACGGCGTGCTGGACGAGACGACCTTGCCGGCGAGGTCGGGCACGTCGGGCTCGATCGGACCGTCGATGACGGCGACCGTCATCCCCCGGCCGGTGCCGGCGGCGTGCAGCTCGTCGACGCCCATGGCGTCCCACCACCACTCGCCGGGCAGTGGGGCGACGGCCTCGGACCCGGCCCCCGCAGCGGCCCGTGGCGTCGCATGGGCACCCGCGGGCGCCCCGAACAGGGCGACGGCGACACCCGCCGCGACCGCCCCGAGGATGCGCGTCCGGATCCGCTCAGCCATGCGGGGAGGACCCGCCCGTCGTCATGGTGTCGTCCGCCGGCGCCGCGGGGCCGGTGGTCGTGGCCGGGGTGCCGGGCGCGGTGGTGACCGTCGCCTCGGTGGCGCCCCCCTGGCCGGGCCGCTGGCCCTCGAGCCGCTCCATGGCCCGGGCTCCCTCCCGCACCGGCTGCTCCTGCTCGGCCTCGTCGTGCTGGCGGGCGCTGGTGAAGCCGCTGCCGTCGCTCCACTGCGCGTTCAGCTGACGGAAGGTGTCAGCGCTGGCCTCGTCGCGCTCGCGGATCTCGGCGCCCGCCCGGGCCAAGGCGGCGCCGGCGGCCTCGAGGTCGGTGCGGATCCCTTGGAGGGTGGCCTCGTAGACGTGCTGCGCAGCCCGGTACACGGCCGCGAAGTCCTGGGCGGCCGGGATGTCGCCGAAGCTCTGGCTGGACGCGGGCGAGCTCTGGACCCGCTTGACCTCGTCCTGGGCGGCGTTCGACCAGTCGGTCTCGTAGGCGCGGCCCAGGGTCTCGAGCACCGGCGGGTACTCCACCGTCCGTCCGCTGCCCGCGGGTCCGTCGGGGGTACGCATGGGGGGTCCTCCTCGGTCGTGCTGCTGGGTCCTGCTCCACGCCAGGGCATCACGGCCCCGTCACGCCGGTCGTGCCGGCACCCGTGGCGGGTGCCGGCACGAGGCGCGTGACGTGTGGGGCCCTCAGCCCCACATGGCGGTGTTGCGCTGCTCCCCCGCGAGGTAGTCCTCCTTGGACTTCACGACCGCCTGGCGGACGTCCTCGAGCAGGGCGCGGCACTCGTCGATCTGCTTGTCCCAGTCGGCCTGCGCCTGGCGGTAGGCCGCGCGCGCCGAGCCGTCCCACTGCTCGACGTAGGGGCTGAGGTCGTTCTTCATGTCCGCGAGCCGGCTCTCGAGCGCCCCGAGGCCCGCCTTCATGTCCTGCACGAGGTTGTCGATGCCGGCGCCGCCGACCTTGATCCCGTCACCACTCATGGTCGTTCCCTTCCCGTCGCTCAGTTGCCGAGCATGCTGGAGTACTTGCTGAGGCTCGAGGCCGCAGCGGCGTCGTCGGCGTCGTACTGACGCTGGGTGCCGGTGAGGTTGGCCTCGAAGGTGTCGAGCACGTCGACGATGTCCTGCGTCTGCGTCTTCCACGCCTCGCTGACCTGCTGGAAGCTCTGCGCCCCCTGCCCCTCCCAGTGCGCCTTGACGGCCTCCATCTGCGTGCGCAGGTCGCCGACCTGCTTGCGCAGGTCCCCCCGAGCCACGGAGACGATGTCGGCACTGGCCTTGACGACGCCGGCACCTGCCCTGAACTGGTCTCCCATGATGTGTCCTTCCCTCGTGCGACGTCCTGACGTGCCGCAGCCGATGTCACCGACCCCCTGAGTGGGCTGGTGTCCTGCGGACCCGGGCCCCCGTGGCACCTTGTCCTGCGCTGGACCCTACGGTGCCACGCGGAGGCGACCAATGGGGAGAACTCCCCGAAGCCGCCCCGTCTATGCTCGGAAACCGTCGGACCCGAGCCACCGCCGTGGCGCCCGTCGGAGGGGAACCCATCACCGTGAGCCAGACCAGCGCCGCCGCCGCGTCCCTCGTGCGGCTCTCGGTGTCGTCCGGGACCCGGCGGGCCGATCTCGGTGTGCCGGCGGGAATCCCGGTCGTCGAGATCGTCCCCGAGCTGGCCCGTGAGCTGGGGGTGCTCGACAGCGCCCAGGCCTCGTACGGCTTCCGCCTCGTCGCCGGCGGCGGCACCGTCGTCGACCCCGACCGCAGCCTCGCCGCCCAGGGCATCACCGATGGCACCGTGCTCTCGCTCGAGGTCGTCGACCCCACCACCGACAAGGTCTACGACGACGTGGTCGAAGCCGTGGCCGACGTCGTCGAGACCCAGTTCGCCCCGTGGACGGCCCGGCACAGTGCCGGCACCGCCGTGGGGGCGGCGACCGTCTTCTTCCTCTGCGCCGCCTGGGCCCTGTTCACCGCGCGCGACTCCGGCGCTCTCGTGGCCGGCGTCGCCGGAGCCGTGGCCGTGCTGCTGGTGGGTGCCGCCGCCGTGCTGGGGTCCCGGGCCCAGAACGCCGGCGCGCTGGCACTCGCGCTCACCGCGCTGGCCTTCGCCGCCACCTCCGGCAGCGCCGTCGCCGCGGCTGACGACCTCTGGGGCCAGGGGTTGGTCTGGGCCGGGCCGTTCGTCGCGGTGGTCGGGCTCCTGGGCGCGGTCGCGGTCCCCCGGCACCGCCTGGTGCTCGCCGCCGGTTCGGTCGTGGGCGTCGTCGCGGCCGCCGTCGGGGTGGTCACAGGCGTGTTCGGGGTCCCCATGACCACGACGTGCGCGGTCGTGTTCGTCGTGGCCGTCGTCCTCGGCAACGTCCTTCCCTGGCTGGGCCTGTCGTCCAGCCGGCTCTCGGCCCACGCGCCGCGCACCGAGGCCGAGATCGACGCCGGGGTGCCCGAGGTCGACGGGTCGCAGGTGCGCGCCCAGGTCGCGCGCGGCCACGACGTCATGGTCGCCACCTCGCTCGCCACCGGCGGGGCGGCCCTCCTCGTCGTCCCGCAGCTGGCCGCATCCGGGGTCTGGGGTACGGCACTGGTGGCGGCGGGGTGCGGGGCGACGCTCCTGCGGACCCGGCACAGCCGCACCCGTACCGCCGTGGTGCTGGCGATGACCACCGGCATCGCCGGCGTCGCGCTGGCCGCCGTGGTCGCGTCCGTGGCCCACCCCGCGTGGCGGCCCACACTGGCCGTGCTGCTCGGCACCACGGGGGCCGTCGTCGTGACGCTGGCGGTCCTGGCCCCCCGCACCCGGGTCCGGCTCGGCCGGGTCGCCGACGCCCTCGACGGTGTCGCCCTCGTCGCCCTGGTACCTCTCGCGGCCGCGGCCGTCGGGATCCTCTGAGCATGGCCACCAAGAAGGACCTCGTCGAGGCCCAGTCGTTCAGCCGGCGTCGGCTCACCACCGCCTTCGTCAGCGGCGCCCCCGGTGGGCGCGAGGTCGAGCCCGACCGTCCGCTGCGGGCGGTGGTCGGCGGCCTGGCCCTGTCGGTGGTGCTGGTGCTCGGGAGCATGGCCTTCGGCTGGCTGCGCTCGTCGCTGCCCGACGACTGGAAGAACGACCGGCTCGTCATCGCCGAGGACAGCGGCGCACGGTACGTCTCGGTCAAGGGCGTGCTGCACCCGGTCGTCAACACCACCAGCGCCCGGCTGCTCATCCCCGCCGACGAGTTCAAGGTCGTGGCGGTGCCCGACGAGGAGCTCGCCGACATCCAGCGCGGGCCGACCCTGGGGATCATCGGCGCCCCCGACTCGCTGACCCCGCGCGAACGGCTCGTCGGCACCGGATGGGTCTCGTGCCTCGGCGCCGGCGGCCAGGTCTCCACCGCGGTGGGTCCGCAGCGACAGGCCCGGCCGGCCCCTGGCTCGGCCATCCTCGTCCGCTCGGCCGGGCGCACCTTCGTGGTGGACGGCAACCGCCGCTACCCCGTGGCCGCCCGCGACGTCTCGGCCGTGTCGGTGGCCCTGCGGCTCGACGGCCGCCCGCCCCTCGACGCGCCGGCCACCTGGCTCAACCTGCTGCCCGAGGGTCCGGCGCTGGGGCCGTTGTCGGTCGACGACCTCGGCAAGCCGCTCCCGGGGCTGCCGGCGGGCGCCACCGTGGGCTCGGTGCTCACCCTCGACAGCGACGGCCGGCACTACCTCGTCACCCCGCGCGGCGACCTCGAGCCCCTGCCCGAGCTGGCCCTGGCGATGTACCGCCTGGGCTCGGGTGCCTCCACCACCGAGATCCCGGTGCAGGCCGCGCAGATCGCCCGGCTCCAGGTCGCGCCACAGCAGATCGCCCCGCGTGAATGGCCCGAAGCGCTGCCCACCGGCCTCGAGACCACGCCGTGCGTCACCCTCACCGCGGCCACCGGGGTCCCGCCCGAGGTCACCCTCACCACGGTCGTCGACCAGCCCCCGCCGGCCGAGCGCGGCCGGACCACCGTCGACACCGGCTCGGGCGCCCTCGTCCGGGCCGTCACCGGGCAGGTCCTCGGCAAGGGGCCGGTGCTGGCGATCGACCAGACGGCCACGGCCTACGCCATCGACTCCCCCGACGAGGAGGTGCTCGCCCGCCTCGGCTACCGTCCCGACGACGTCGTCCCGGTGCCCCAGGCCTGGGTCGAGCTCTTCCGCTCCGGGCCCTCGCTCGGCACGGCGGCCGCCGCGACGATCGTGAGCGGCCGGTCGTGAGCCGTCGGCGCCGAGCCCTTGCGACGCTGGTCCCCGTGGTCGCGGCCCTCGCCGCCGTCGCCGCACTGCCCGCTCCGGCCGCGCTCGCAGCGCCCCGGGCCGGGGCTCCCGGGGTGCCGGCGGCCGCCGGTGCGCTGCCGACGGCCACCGGGGCGTGCGAGGAGGGACGCACCCAGTACGTCGCCGACACCCCGGCCGCCCTCATCCGGCTCGCGGCCACCCGCGCGTGGCCCCTGGCCACCGGCCGCGGGGTCACCGTCGCGGTCGTCGACAGCGGGGTGGCGGCGGCCAACGCGCACTTCCCGCCCGGATCGGTGCTGCCGGGACGCAGCTACGTCGGGGGGTCGGCGACCACCGACACGCGCCTGCACGGCACCGCCGTCGCCGGGATCATCGCCGCCCGCCCCCTGCCGCCGCGCTCCGGGGTCCAGGGCCTGGCCAAGGGCGCGACCATCCTCCCGGTCAAGGTCGTCGGCGACGAGCGGAGCGACCAGGGCCCCGACGCCGACGCGGGCACCCTCGCCGAGGCCATCGTGTGGGCGGCCGGCCAGGGCGCGAAGGTCATCAACGTCTCGCTCAGCACCACCCGCGACGACCCCCGCCTGGCGGCGGCCGTCGCCACCGCCACGCAGCGCGGCGCCCTGGTCGTGGCCTCCGCCGGCACCGCCACCGCCGAGGACGAGCTCCCGGTCACCGGCGTGCGGTACCCGGCCGGCTACCCCGACGTGCTCGGCGTCGCCGCCACCGACGCCGACGACGTGGTGGCCAAGACCTCGGTGCGCGGCGACCACGTCGACATCGCGGCGCCGGGGGTCGACGTGCTGACCACCTTCGGCGCGTGGGGCGACTGCTACCTCAGCGCCGACGAGGGCTCGACGAGCTACGCCACCGGGTACGTCTCGGCCGCCGCCGCCCTTCTCGCACAGCGCTTCCCGGCCGAGGGCCCCCGCGGTTGGGCGCACCGGCTCGAGGCCACCGCCGCCCGCGAGCGCCGCGACGCCCGCGACGACGCCGTCGGGTGGGGACTGGTGCAGCCGGTCGAGGCACTCACCGCGGTGCTCGACGCCGGGGTCGCCGGTCCGTTGCTGCCGGGCGCGACCCCCACCCCGACGCCCGCGGCCGTCACCCGCCGGGTCACCGTGGGCGAGGAACCCGACCCGCTGGCCGGCGACCGACGCACCGTGCTCTGGGTCGCCGTGGCCGGCACCGCCCTGCTGCTGGGGCTGGCTCTGGTGCGCCTCCAACGGCGGCGTCCGACCGGCTGAACCCGGATGAGCCGACCCCTCCCGGTCTGGGAGGATGTCCGGCATGACCGAGCACCTCTCCCCATCCTTCGCTGCCTCCGTCCCGGACCGGCCGTCGCTCGACGGCCTCGAGGACAAGTGGGCCGCGGTATGGCAGGAGCAGGGCACGTACGCCTTCGACCGTGCGGCGGCGCTGGCCGGCCCGCGCTCGGCGGTCTTCTCGATCGACACCCCGCCGCCGACCGCCAGCGGCTCGCTGCACATGGGTCACGTCTTCAGCTACACCCACACCGACTGCATGGCGCGCTACAAGCGGATGGCCGGCTTCAACGTCTTCTACCCGATCGGCTGGGACGACAACGGGCTTCCCACCGAGAAGCGGGTGCAGAACTACTACGGCGTGCGCGGCGACGCCACGCTGCACCACGACCCCACGTTCGAGCCGCCGTTCCGCGGCGACGCCCGGAGCACCAAGGCCGCCGACGAGACGCCGGTGTCGCGGCAGAACTTCATCGAGCTCTGCGACGAGCTGACGGTGCGCGACGAGGAGGCCTTCGAGTCCCTCTTCCGCCGCATCGGGCACAGCTACGACTGGTCGATCACATACCGCACCATCGACGACCACTCGCGCGCCACCGCGCAGCAGGCGTTCCTGCGCAACCTGGCCCGCGGCGAGGCCTACCAGGCCGAAGCCCCCGGGCTCTGGGACGTCACCTTCCAGACGGCGGTCGCCCAGGCCGAGCTCGAGGCCCGCGACTACCCCGGCGCCTACCACCGGGTCGCGTTCCACGGCGCCGACGGGCCCGTGTACATCGAGACCACCCGGCCCGAGCTCATCCCGAGCTGCGTGGCCCTCATCGCCCACCCCGACGACGAGCGCTACCAGCCGCTGTTCGGCACCACGGTGCGCACTCCGCTGTTCGGGGTCGAGGTGCCGGTGCTGGCCCATCCCGCGGCCGAGATGGACAAGGGCGCGGGCATCGCGATGTGCTGCACCTTCGGCGACCTCACCGACGTGCTGTGGTGGCGCGAGCTGCGCCTGCCGACCCGCTCGGTCATCACCCGCACCGGCCGGATGCAGTCGGAGGTGCCCGCGTGGCTGGAGGGCAGCGTGGGCGAGTCGCTGTACGCCGACGGTCTGGCCGGCAGGACGGCGTTCGGCGCCCGCGAGGCCGTCGTCGGGGCCCTGCGCGAGTCCGGCGACCTCGACGGCGAGCCCAAGCCCACCCAGCGCAAGGCCAACTTCTACGAGCGCGGCGAGAAGCCCCTCGAGATCGTCACCTCGCGCCAGTGGTACATCCGCAACGGCGGCCGCGACGCCGAGCTCAACGCGGCCCTGGTGGCGCGCGGCGACGAGATCGACTTCCACCCGGGGTTCATGCGCTCGCGCTACACCAACTGGGTGAGCGGCCTCAACGGCGACTGGCTGGTCTCGCGCCAGCGCTTCTTCGGCGTGCCGATCCCGGTCTGGTACCCCCTCGACGCCGACGGCGAGCCCGACTACGCCCACCCGATCGTGCCCTCCGAGGCCGAGCTGCCGGTCGACCCGGCCGCCAACCCGCCCGCCGGCTACGACGAGGCACAGCGCGGCGAGCCCGGCGGCTTCGTGGGCGACCCCGACGTCCTCGACACCTGGGCCACCTCCTCGCTGAGCCCGCAGATCGCCGGCGGCTGGCGCGACGCCGCGGGCACGGGCACCGACCCGCTGTTCGAGAAGGTCTTCCCGTTCGACGTGCGCCCCCAGGGCCACGACATCATCCGCACCTGGCTGTTCTCGACCGTCGTGCGGGCCCACTTCGAGCACGGCACCGTGCCGTGGACGGACGCCGCCATCAGCGGCTGGATCCTCGACCCCGACCGCAAGAAGATGAGCAAGTCCAAGGGCAACGTCGTGACGCCCGAGGACCTGCTCAAGGAGCACAGCGCGGATGCCGTGCGCTACTGGGCCGCCAGCGGGCGCCTCGGGGCCGACGCCGCCTACGACGTCGGGCAGATCAAGGTCGGCCGCCGCCTGGCCATCAAGGTCCTCAACGCCAGCAAGTTCGCCCTCTCCTTCGGCGACGTCGACGGCGGGCTCGCCGCGCTCGTGACCGAGCCCATCGACCGCTCGCTGCTCGCCGGGCTGCGCGAGGTCGTGGCCGCCGCGACGGCCGGCTTCGAGGCGTGGGACTTCACCCGCGCGCTCGAAGTGACCGAGCAGTGGTTCTGGGCGTTCTGCGACGACTACCTCGAGCTGGTCAAGGACCGTGCCTACGGCGCCCAGGGGGATGCTGCCGCCGCCAGCGCCCGTGCGACACTGCGGATCTCGCTCGACGTCGTGCTGCGCCTGCTCGCGCCGGTGCTGCCCTACGTCACCGAGGAGGTCTGGTCGTGGACGCACGACGGCTCGGTGCACCGGGCGGCGTGGCCCACGGTCGGCGAGGTCCCCGACGGCGGCGACCCGGCGCTGCTGGGGTCGGTCGGCGCGGCCCTGGCCGTGGTGCGCAAGGCCAAGTCCGAGGCCAAGGTGGGGATGCGGGCCGAGGTGCCGACGCTGACCATCGTGGGTCCCGAGACCGCGCTCGAGCACGTGCGGGCGGCCGAGGCCGACCTGCGCGCCGCGGGCAAGCTCACCGGGACCCTCGACCTCGCGCCCGGTGACGAGGTGGCGGCGCGCGACGTCGAGCTGGTGCCGGTGGCCAAGCCCACCGCCTGACCCCCGCTCCAACTTTTTCGCCCCCTGCGGGAAGGTTCACCATCGCCGCGCAACGGTTCCGCGGCGATGGTGAAGGTTCCCGCATCGGGCGAAAAAGTTGGATGCCGCGTCAGGCCGGGGCGGGGCTCGGGGCGACCGCTCGCTCGCGCGCCTCGACCCGACGAAGGCCGTTCGGGCGCACCGCGACCCACGGCACGTCCCAGCCCGACAGCCCCATCCGATGCTGCACCAGGGCGTCGCGCCGCAGGTGGTCGACCCGCCCCGTGCCGGGGTCGTAGACGTCGAGCATCCGGTCGCCGTCGCCGGGCAGGATCAGCACCACGTGCCGGGGCAGCAGCCGCGACCCGATGTAGAGCAGGCCGGGCTCGCCGTCGGCCACGCAGTCGACGAGCCGGTCGAACGCCTCGACCAGCCCGTACTCGTCGAGGCCGCGCACGGTGTCGAGGACGTACTGGGTCCCGGCACGGGAGGCCCCGTACTCGAGCTCGTGCTTGGCCCCCCAGGGCGGCGTACCGAGAGCCCGTGGCCACGGGAGGTTGAGACGGTGCCGCCCGGCGAGGAGGCCGTTGGTCCGCCCCATCACGACCCGCTCGTAGGCGGCGAACCGCTCGGCCGGGCTCGACCCGTGGGGTGAGCCCGGCGGGTGCGGCTCGCCGGTGCGGACCCAGGAGGCGAAGACGGGGTCGACCAGCATCCGGGCCACCGTCAGGCACGCCGAACCACACGTCACGGGTGACTGCTGGACGGGGCCGGTGTCACCCGCACGCAGGCGGAAGGTCGTCGCCACGGGTCAATCGTGACGGCATCGGACTCTCGACGCCATCACCGGGTGTGCTTGGGTGTGTCCGTGCTCTCTCGTCGCGCGCTCCCGCTCGGCCGCGCAACCGTCGTCACCGGGGTGGGGGCGGTCACGGTCCTGCTCGTCGTCTGGGCCTCGGCCGTGCCGCGCCCGGCCCGGGTCATCCCGAGCCCCACCGCCTCCTTCACCAACNCCGGCGCCCGCCGCGACGGTGGACTGCTCGACGCCGTCCTCGGCTACGGGACCGCCCTCCTGCTGGGCGCCGCCGCGCTCTTCCTGCTGGCCCTGGTCGCGCGTCAGCTGCTCGACGCCTACCGGTCCCGGGGCCGGGTCGAGGCCGACGCGGCGACCGGACCGGACGTGGACCGGGTCGCGGCGACGGTCGCCTCCGACGCCTCCGGACGCTTCGCCGCCCTCTCGGCGGGCAGCCCGGCCGAGGGCATCGTCGCGGCGTGGACCCGGCTCGAGGCCAGCCTGCGCGAGGCCGGCCTGCCGCTGCCGCCCTCGCGGACCTCCACCGAGACCACCGTGGCCGTTCTGGGGCGGTACGTGGTGGATGCCGGCGCCCTCCACGCGCTGGCCGCCCTCTACCGCGAGGCGAGCTGGTCGCACCACCCGCTCACCGAGGACGACCGCGCCCGGGCCGAGGACGCCCTGCGGGCACTCGACGCCCAGCTGGCCCCGGCCCGCGAGGCGGGAGCCCGCCGTGGCTGACCTCCCCGGCCCGCGGGCACGCGTCGGGCTCGCCGCCGCTGCGGTCCTCGTGGCCGTGGTCCTGACCCTGGTGCGGGGGCCGGTGGTCCTCCAGGCACTGGCCGCCGCCGCGGTCGGGGTCGCGCTCATCGCGTTCGTCCCGGTGCTCGTGCGCCGTGACGACGTCGACTGGGCCTGGTTCCCGCGCCGCGCCGACGACGTCCCGCCCGAGCCCGGCATCGCCACCCTGCGCCGCACCCTGCAGCCCGGGCCGCGCGACACCGGCGCTCCCGAGCGCCTGCACGACGTCGTCACCCGTATCGCCCGCGACCGCGCGCCCCACGGCGTGCCGCCCGGTCCGCTGGCGACGTACCTGGCAGCGCCCCCGCGGCTCACCACCCTCGAGGAGGTCGAACGGCTCGTCACCGAGCTCGAGGCGCTCGCCCCTGGCATCCCCCGTCCCCACCACACCCCGGCCGAGCCGTCCCGTCCGAAGGAGAACCCGTGACCGACATCCCCACCGCGCACCGCCGAGCGCTCGCCGTCCTCGACGAGGTCGACACCGTCGTCGTCGGCAAGCGCTCCGCCACCGAGGTCGTGCTCGCGGCGGTGCTGGCCGGGGGGCACGTGCTGATGGAGGACTTCCCGGGGCTGGGCAAGACGCTCGCGGCGCGCACCTTCGCCACCGCCCTCGGGCTCGACTTCACCCGGGCCCAGTTCACGCCCGACCTGCTGCCCTCCGACCTCACCGGTGCCTTCGTGTTCGACCAGAAGGAGGGCGCCTTCGAGTTCCGCCACGGGCCGATCTTCACCGGCCTCCTGCTGGCCGACGAGATCAACCGCACCCCGCCGAAGACCCAGGCCGCCCTGCTCGAGGCGATGCAGGAGCACCAGGTCACTGTCGAGGGCCAGACCTTCCCGCTGCCGCGGCCCTTCCACGTGCTCGCCACGGCCAACCCCGTCGAGTACGAGGGCACCTACCCGCTGCCCGAGGCCCAGCTCGACCGCTTCCTGGTGCGGGTGGCGTTCGGCTACCCCGGCGCCGACGAGGAGCTCGAGGTGCTCCAACGGCGGATGTCGCGGCGCCAGGAGGACCAGCAGGCGCGCCGCGTGGTCGACGCCGCCGAGCTGCTCGAGCTGCAGGGTGCCCTCGAGGACGTCACCGTCTCGCCCGAGGTCGCCCGCTACTGCGTGGCGCTGGCCCGGGCGACCCGCGAGCACGAGCAGGCGCTGATGGGGGCCTCTCCCCGTGGCTCGCTGGCGCTGCTGCTCGTGGGGCGCGGCTACGCCGTCATCCGCGGCCGCGACTACGTGACCCCCGACGACGTCAAGGCGGTGGCGCCGGCCGTCCTGGAGCACCGGGTCGTGGCCCGTCCCGAGCTGTGGATGAGCGAGGTCGGACCGGGCAGCATCGTGGCCGACGTGCTGCGGACGGTCCCGGCACCGCGGGTCGCGGTGCGCCGGGCGTGAGCGGGGGCTGGCGGCCCACCCGGGCCTTCGGCCGGGCCGCCGCGGTGGGGCTGGCGCTGCTCGTCATCGGCACCGGGCTGCGCCGCGGAGACGTGGCGGTGCTGGGGATCCCGCTGCTCGGGGTGGCCCTGTGGTCGGTGCGCACCGCCCCCCACGCCGCGCCGACCGCGCGCAGCCGGCTCGAGGGCGGCCCGGTCCACGAGGGTGACACCCTGACCTGGCGGGTCGACGTCGAGCCCGTCGACGGCCTGCGCGAGGTCCTGGCCCACCTGCCCGCCGACCGCTGGACCGAGACCACCCCGGCCCACGGCCACGTGGCGGCCACCGCCCGGGGCGACGGCACGGCGGTGCCGGTGGCCCTGGGGGTGCGCCCCACCCGGTGGGGCGTGCGACGGATGGGGCCGGCGCAGGTCTCGGCCGTCGGCGACCTGGGGTCCTTCGTGTGGAGCTGGCCCGAGCAGCGCACCGAGACGGTGGTGGTCGTCCCCAAGCCCGGCGACTTCACCTCCCGGGCCGCCCTGCCGCACCCGGTCGGGCTGGTCGGCCAGCACCGCTCCACCCGTCCCGGCGGCGGCACCGAGCTCGCCGACATCCGGCCGTTCCGTACCGGCGACCGCCTGCGCCGCATCCACTGGCCGGTGTCGCTGCGGACCGGGGCCCTTCACGTGACCACCACCTACGCCGACGAGGACGCCGAGGTGCGAGTCGTCGTCGACGCGGTGCGCGACGTCGGGCACCGCGACCCGGCGCGGGGTCGCCTGACCAGCCTCGACGTGGCGGTGGAGGCCGCCGGTGCGGTGGCGGCCCACTACCTCTCGACCGGCGACCGCGTGGGGCTGTCGGTACTCGGCGGTGGGGGCCTGGTCGAGGTCCCGGCGGTCGGGGGCCACCACCAGCTGGCGCGCATCCTGGTCGGCCTCGGGCGCGCCGAACCGGCCCGCGGGACCCTCGGCGAGGAGCGGCTGCTCCGGGCCCAGCTGACCCGAGCGGTGTCACCGGGCGCGGTCGTGGTGCTCCTGTCGGGGCTGGTGTCGGCCGAGCCGCTGGGCCAGGCCGTCCGGCTGGCTCGCAGCGGGCACGTTGTGGTCGTCGTCGACACCCTCCCGCCCGAGCTGGCCGACCCCGCACTTCTCGCGTCCGACGCCGTCGCGGTCACCGGGATCGAGGACCCCGGGGTGGCCCGGTTGGTGTGGCGGCTGCGGCTGCTCGAGCGCGAGCGCGAGGTGCACCGCTGCGCCGCCGCGGGCATCCCGGTCGTGCCGTGGCGGGGCGCGGGGTCGCTCGACGCCGTGCTGCGCGGCCTCGGCCGGCGCCGTCGCTCCGTGGCGGTGGCCCGATGATCCCGGCGACGACCTGGCGCCGGCTGGCCGCCGGCGCGGTGGTCACCACCGACGTGCTGGTGCTGCTCGTGGCGATGGCCGAGCTCCCCGGGGCGCTGAAGATCGCCGGGCCGCTGCTGGTGGGTGCCACCGTCTGGGCGCTCCTCGCGCCGGCGTCGTGGGGGGCGCTGGTACTGCTCGCGCTGCAGGCGCTCGTGCTGGCCACTTCGCGCACGGTGCCGGCGTCGGTCACCGACTGGTCGCTGGCCGCGCTCGGGGCCACCCTGCTGCTCGTCACCCACCTGGCGCTGTCGCTGCTGGCGGCCTGGCCTCCGGGGGCGGCCCTGCCAGGCCCCACCGCGGCGCGCTGGGCCCGTCAGACCGGGGTACTGGCCACCCTCGGGGGGATCGGCGCGGCGTTGGGGCTGGCGGCCTCGCGCACGCCCGTCGGCTGGGGGCCCTGGTTAGGTGCCCTCGCGCTGCTGGCCGTCGCCGGGACCGCGTTCGTGCTACGGGCGGTCGCGGGGCGCCGGGCCTGATGCCGACGACGCCCCGCCGGCATCCGGCGGGGCGTCGTGTCGGGGCTCGAGGGTGGCCGCCCCGGCGGGCGTCGAGGCGTCAGGCCGAGCGCTTGCGGGGGGTGCGCTTGCGGCCGGAGTCGGCGTCGTGGCGCACGATCGTCGGCAGCACGTTCTCGAGGACGACCTCGCGGGTGACGACGACCTTGGCGATCTCATCATCGCTGGGCACGTCGAACATGGTGGGGAGGAGGACCTCCTCCATGATGGCGCGCAGGCCGCGCGCACCGGTGCCGCGCGCCAGCGCCTGCTCGGCGACCGCCTCGACCGCCTCGTCGGTGAACTCCAGGACGACGCCGTCGATCTCGAACATCTTCTGGTACTGCTTGATGAGGGCGTTGCGCGGCTCGGTGAGGATGCGTACCAGCGCGGCGGTGTCGAGCGGCGCGACGGTGGTGATGACCGGGACGCGGCCGATGAACTCGGGGATCAGCCCGAACTTCATCAGGTCCTGAGGCATGACCTCGTGGATGCTGTCGGCGAGGTCCTTGGGCGTGTGCAGCTCGGAGCCGAAGCCCAGCCCCTTCTTGCCGTTGCGCGACTCGATGAGCTTCTCGAGGCCGGCGAACGCGCCCCCCACGATGAACAGCACGTTGGTGGTGTCGATCTGGATGAACTCCTGGTGCGGGTGCTTGCGCCCGCCCTGCGGCGGCACCGAGGCGGTGGTGCCCTCGAGGATCTTCAGCAGCGCCTGCTGCACGCCCTCGCCGGACACGTCGCGGGTGATGCTCGGGTTCTCGGACTTGCGGGCGATCTTGTCGACCTCGTCGATGTAGATGATCCCCGTCTCGGCCTTCTTGACGTCGTAGTCGGCGGCCTGGATGAGCTTGAGGAGGATGTTCTCGACGTCCTCGCCGACGTAGCCGGCCTCGGTCAGGGCCGTGGCGTCGGCGATGGCGAAGGGGACGTTGAGCATCTTGGCCAGCGTCTGCGCGAGGTAGGTCTTGCCGCAGCCGGTGGGCCCGATGAGCAGGATGTTCGACTTGGCGATGTCGACGTGCTCGGCGTCCTTCTTGCCGGAGGCCGCGGCCTCACCGGCCTGGATGCGCTTGTAGTGGTTGTAGACGGCAACGGCGAGCGCCTTCTTGGCGACGTCCTGGCCGATGACGTAGTTCTCGAGGAAGTCGAAGATCTCGCGCGGCTTGGGCAGCTCGTCGAGGCCCAGGTCGCCGGACTCGGCGAGCTCTTCCTCGATGATCTCGTTGCACAGGTCGATGCACTCGTCGCAGATGTAGACGCCGGGACCGGCGATGAGCTTCTTGACCTGCTTCTGTGACTTGCCGCAGAAAGAACACTTGAGCAGGTCGCTGGTCTCTCCCACGCGTGCCACGAACGGGTCCCTTCCTCGGCGCTGACGACTCCACCGACGCTACCGGGCGGTGGCTGGTGCCGCTCCCATTGAACCGCCGAGCGGTGCGGCGCGTCGCGCTTGTCCGCTGTCAGCGCAACGGCCCCGCAGCGTGCGTCGCGGCGGTTCGCAGGGCCGCCGTGGGGGCTGCGGACGGCGGCGACCCTGACGCCTGCCCGGCCCGTCCTGCCCCGCACCGGTCACCCTGCTGTACCCCGGCCCCAGGTGGCCGGTGCGCTGCGCCATGCCCGGTGCGGTACAAGCCCACCGGTCCGCAACGAGACACCCGGTGCACGCCGAGCCCCTTGGTGCCCAGCGGGATGCCCGGTGCGCGCCGAGCCCCCTGGTGCCCAGCGGGATGCCCGGTGCGCGACGAGGCCGCCGGTCGGCGCCGAGCTCACCGGTGCGTGCCGAGGCAGCACCGCCTGCGGGTCACGCCGTCGGCCGCCCGAGGTCGAACCAGGTGCAGCGTGCCGTGGGGCGTACGCCCACCTCGGCCAGGACCCGTGCCAGCGCCGGCGGGTCCATCGCCACCGCCCAGATCCAGCGCGCGACCCTGACCTGGCGGCGCAGCCGGTCCTCGCGGCGCTTCTCGGCCCACACCACCTCGCCCGCTCGGCGAGGGTCCGCCCCCTCCGGCACCCGGTACTTGACCTGCCCGTCGAACTCCCCCGCCACCCCGGGCCATCCGAAGTCGGCCAGCCCGATGAGGCCGTCCCCGTCCGAGTGCTCCACCTGGAGCCGCGGCCTGGGGAGGTTCAGCCGGAACATCTGCACCCTCGACAGGCTCTCTCCGGCCGACATGCTGTCGGGGTCGGCCAGGTCCCGCACCAGGGCCGCGGCCGTGCGACCACGGGTGCGCGGCGGGAGCGTCGCGACCTCGGCCGCCAGCTCGTTCGCCGTGCACAGCCGATGCCGGAGGGCATGGTCGGCGGCGGCGACCGCACTGACCAGGGACCCGCTGCGGGCGAGGTCGACGATCGTGCGCGGCACCCGCGTGACCCGTACGCCCGCGACCTCGACCGGGTCGACCTCCGGCCCGGCGAGCGGTCGCAGCAGGTCGGACCCGCTGACCCGGCCGGACGGCGCGTGCACGACGACGACGGACGGCCAGTCCTCGATGCGTGGGAGACCCCAGAGCGCAGCGGCCGAGGCGCCAGAGATGACGTGCGTGCTTTCTGGCCGGCAGCGCAGGAGGGAGGCGTGGACCAGGGACGCGTGGCGCTGCCCGGGAGTCAAGGAGTCCCAGACCGCGCGCGGCAGCCACACGCCGTGCCGCACCTGGTGCCAGGACGTGCGGTCCTCGGCCGGCTCCACGCCCCCCCGGCGCAGGTCGGACCCCAGCCGCAGGTGGCCGGGATCGAAGGGTGGCGGGGGCGTGGAGCCGAACATCGCGCCAGCGTGGCAGGTCGGCGCGCCGGCCCCGTGGCGTCATCCACAGGCTCGCGCCCCGCACCGGTCACCCTGGCCTGCACCGGTCACCCTCGCCTGCACCGGCCTCCTGGGGCCGGTGACCGCCGGCTTGACCGGTGGCCAGCGGCGCGGCCGGTGCCCAGCGACGCCGGACGCGACGACGCCGCCCTCGCCGGGTGGCGGGGCGGCGTCGAGGAGGGTCACCCGAGGGCGACCCCGGCGTCAGCTGGTGGCCTTGCGGGAGGCGAGGACCTCGTCGATGAGGCCGTACTCCTTGGCCTGCTCGGCCGAGAGGATCTTGTCGCGCTCGATGTCCTTGCGGACGAGCTCGACGTCGCGCCCGGAGTGCGAGGCGATGGTGTCCTCGAGCCAGCCGCGCATCCGGATGATCTCGTTGGCGTGGATCTCGAGGTCGGAGGCCATGCCGCCGGTGCCCTCGATGGCCGGCTGGTGGATGAGCACGCGGCTGTTCGGCAGGGCGAAGCGCTTGCCCTTGGCACCGGCCCCCAGCAGCACCGCGGCCGCGGAGGCCGCCTGCCCGATGACGAACGTCTGCACGTCGGGGCGGATGTACTGCATGGTGTCGTAGATGGCCGTCATGGCCGTGAACGAGCCGCCGGGGCTGTTGATGTACATCAGGATGTCGCGGTCGGGGTCCTGGGACTCGAGCACGATCAGCTGGGCGATGACGTCGTCGGCGGAGGCGTCGTCGACCTGCACGCCGAGGAAGATGATGCGGTCCTCGAAGAGCTTGGTGTAGGGGTCGAGGCGCTTCATCCCGTAGGACGTGCGCTCCTCGAACTGGGGCAGGATGTAGCGGCTCTGGGGGCCGGGCACGTGGAGGCGGCCGGTCAGGTCTGCGTTCATGTCTCTCTCTCGCGTCGTCTCGGCCGGGGTCAGTCGGAGGTCACGGGGTTGTCGGCGTGGCGACCGGCCATGTCGGCCTTCTTGATGACGTGGTCGACGAAGCCGTACTCCTTGGCCTCGGCCGCGGTGAACCAGCGGTCGCGGTCGGAGTCCTTCTCGATCTGCTCCTTGGTCTGACCCGTGTGCTCGGCGATCAGCTCGGCCATCTGCTTCTTGATGTGGATGAGCTGCTCGGCCTGGATCTTGATGTCGGAGGCCGTGCCGCCGATGCCGCCCGAGGGCTGGTGCATCATCACGCGGGCGTGCGGGGTGGCGTAGCGCTTGCCCGGCGTGCCGGCGGAGAGGAGGAACTGGCCCATGGAGGCCGCCATCCCCATCGCGACGGTGGCGACGTCGTTGGGCACCCACTGCATGGTGTCGAAGATCGCCATGCCGGCGGTCACCGAACCACCCGGGCTGTTGATGTAGAGCCAGATGTCCTTCTCGGGGTCCTCGGCGGCGAGCAGCAGCATCTGCGCACAGATGGCGTTCGCGTTGTCGTCGCGCACGTCGGAGCCCAGGAAGATGATCCGCTCCTTGAGGAGACGGTTGTAGATGTGGTCGTCGAGGCCGGCCCTCTGGCCGTCGCCCGCGGCGACGATCTCACTACTGGTCACGACTCGTCACTCCTCGTTCGTCAGGGTTCTTGTACCTTTCAGTGACCCTAACGCCCGGCCCTGTCACCCGTACTCCCCGACCGGCGCATGTTCGCCGTGAGCACAACGCGCCGCCCCGGCGACGCGCGAGGGCGGGCCCGCGGGGTGTCCGCGGACCCGCCCCGGGGTTCCCCCGTGATCAGCCGACCGGTCGGTCGGCGGCGGGGTCGATGGGCCGGGCCGCGTTGCGCGGCCGGCCGTCGTGCTCGCGCACGGAGGGCACGACCGAGAGGGCCAGGACGGCCAGGGCGCCGACGACCAGCAGGGCGTGCAGCACCCCGACGCGGTCGCCGAGGAACCCGAGCAGCGGTGGCCCGGCGATGAACGCGACGTAGCCGATGGTGGCCACGACCGACATCCGCGCGGCGGCCCGTGCCGGGTCGTCGGCCGAGGCGCTCATCCCCACCGGGAAGCCCAGAGCCGCCCCGACGCCCCACACCGCGGCCCCGACGAACGCCAGCCAGGCGGAGCCGAAGACCACCAGGACCGCTCCGACGACGGCGAGCGCGAAGCTGACCCGCAGCACCGGCACGCGGCCGTGGGTGTCGAGCAGGCCGGTGCCGACGAGACGGCCGACGGTCATGAAGGTCAGGAAGGTCGCGAAGCCCAGCACGCCGACCCATTCGGGCACCTCGTGGCCCTCGGTGAACGCCACGGCCAGCCAGTCGTTGGCCGTGCCCTCGGTGAACGCGGCCGCGAGGACCACGACGCCGATGAGCAGGGTGCGCGGCTCGAGCCACGCGGAACCCGGCCGTGCGGGGGCGTGCGCGGTGCCATCGCCGGGGGCCGCTGCCACCACGCGGGGCAGGAACCGCGGCAGCGCCCAGGCGCCCAGCACGGCCGTGACCACAGCGGTCCCCAGGAAGTGCACGACCAACGGCACACGCGCCCACGACATCCCGGCCCCGACGAGGGCCGAGAGCACGGTGCCGGCCGAGAAGGCCGCGTGGAAGTGCGGCATCACCGACCGGCCGAGGCCGCGCTCGACGACGGCCCCCTCGAGGTTCATCGCGACGTCCCAGAAGCCGACCCCGAAGCCCAGGAGGAACAGGCCCGCGGCCACCAGCAGGGGGGAGCCGCCCGCACTGACCACGCCGCCCACGAGCACCAGTCCGACGACGGCCGAGACCATGCCGACCGCCACCGTGCGGGCGGGGCCGATCCGGTCGCTGACCCGGCCGGCGAGCGGCAGGCCGGACACCGAGCCGACGCTGGCCGCCAGCAGGACGGTGCCGAGCTGGCCGGCCGAGAGCCCCAGGGTGGCCTTGGTGTCGGCGATGCGCGAGGCCCACGAGGCGAAGACCAGCCCGGCGAGGGCGAAGGCGACGAAGACCGCCGTGCGGGCGGTGACGAGCCGCTCCCGCGGGACGGGCGGGGCGGACGCCTGGGTCGTGCTGGTCACGGCGGTCTCTCCTGGGCTGGGACAACGCGCCGCAGCGCGGATCGAATCGATTCGATCGAATCGATTCGATATTGTGTCGCCCGTGCCGTCCCAGCGTCAAGCCGAGCCCCGCCGGGCCACCCTGCGCGACGTCGCCGAGCGGGCCGGGGTGTCGACCTCGACGGCGTCGCTGGTCTTCAGCGGCAAGGGACCCGTCGCCGCGGCCACCGCCGACCGGGTGCGGGCCGCCGCGGCGGACCTCGGGTTCACCGGGCCCGACCCGCTCGCGTCCTCGCTGCGTCAGGGCCGGGTGGGTACCGTCGCGGTCATCGTGGAGGGCCCGCTGCGCCACGCCTTCCGCGACCCCTTCGCCCTGGCCGTCCTCGACGGCCTGGCCGAGGAGCTCGACCTGGCCGGTCGCACGATGCTGCTCGTGGCCCAGCCCGTGGAGCATCCCGAGCAGGCCGTCGCGCAGCTGGCCACCCAGGCCGTCGACGCCGCCGTCTTCCCGCTCTGCGGCACGGCGACCAACCCGCTCGTGGAGCACCTGGCCACCCGCGGCGTCGTGATGGTGGGCAGCGGCGCCCCCCTCTCCCCCGAGGTCGGGCACGTCCTCACCGACGAGCGGGCCGGCCAGCGCCTCGCCGGGCAGCACCTGCTCGACCTCGGCCACCGGCGGCTGGGGCACGTGTCGATGATGCTGCGCCCGGCCGTCGCCACCGGCCCGGTGACGAGGGCGGATGTCGAGCACGCCGACTACCCGGACGCGGCCGGGCGGGCCCGGGGCTTCCTGGACATCGCCCCCGAGGGCTCGCCGATGGTGCAGGTCGGCGAGCTCACGGTGGGCGCCGGCGAGGAGGCGGGCCGGCTGCTGCTCGACGTGCCCGTGGCGCGGCGACCGACCGCGGTCGTGTGCCAGGCCGACGTGCTGGCCGCCGGCGTCGTGCGCGCGGCGGCGTCGCTCGGTCTGAGGGTGCCGGACGAGGTGTCGGTCACCGGCTTCGACGGGGTGGACCTGCCGTGGCTCGGTACCACG
Source organism: Nostocoides sp. Soil756 (assembly GCF_001428065.1). Taxonomy (GTDB): domain Bacteria; phylum Actinomycetota; class Actinomycetes; order Actinomycetales; family Dermatophilaceae; genus Phycicoccus. Next base: position 626,403 of record NZ_LMSE01000002.1, on the reverse strand, counting down.
CTGACGACGGTGCTCCAGCCCGGGGTGGCCAAGGGGCACGCCCTGGGAGCGATGGTGCGGCGCCGTCTGGAGGGCGAGGGGCCCGTCGACGAGCCGTTCGCGGTGAGCCTGCGGGTGGGGACGAGCACTGCTCCCCCGCCCGGCTGAGCCCGGGACCGAGCCTGCGCAGACCTCAGTCGGGCCAGACGGCCGGGCGCTTCTCGAGGAACGCGGCCATCCCCTCGCGCGCCGACGGCGTCTGCGAGGCGTCGGCCATCGCGGCGAGCGCGACCGCGTAGGCCTCCTCCTCGGGCCGGTCGAGCTGGGCGTAGAGCACCTGCTTGCCGTGGGCCTTGCTGGCGCGGGCGCCGCGGGTGGCGCGCATCATCAGGGCGTCGACGGCGGCGTCGAGGTCGGCATCGGGGACGACCCGGTTGACCAGGCCCCACTCGAGCGCCGTGGCGGCGTCAACGACGTCGCCGGTGAGCGCCATCTCCATCAGCCGCTTGCGCCCGATGGCGCGGGCCACCGGGACGGCCGGGGTGTGGCAGAACCAGCCGCCCTTGCCCCCGGGCAGCGCGAAGCCCGCGGACTCGCCGGCGACGGCCAGGTCGCAGGAGGCCACGAGCTGGCATCCGGCGGCGGTGGCGAGGGCGTGCACGCGGGCGATGACGACCTGCGGCATCGCCTGCACCTGCTGCATCACGTCGGTGCACAGGCGGAGCAGGTCACGCACCCCGTCGAGGTCACGGGCCGCGACGTCGGCGAAGTCGTGCCCGGCGCTGAACACCGGCCCCTCGCCGCCGATGACCACGCCGGCGGCGTCGGTGCCGGCGGTCGCGCGCAGGGCGTCGAGCAGCTCGCGCAGGTGGTCCTCGGAGAGGGCGTTGCGGCGCTCGGGGCGGCGCATCGTGATGCGGACGACGTCACCGTCGCGGACAACTCCCAGGGGCTCCGGCATGGGCCGAGGGTACTCCGCGGCGCGCCGCCGCGGGGGCCCCGCACGACCGAGGCCGCACTCCCTCTCGGGAGTGCGGCCTCGGTGGTGCTGCGCGATGCGGCGGTCAGGCCTTCGCGGGGGTCTCGTCCTCCACGGGCGCGTCGTCGGAGGGCGAGGCCTCGTCGGTGACCTCGGCGGACTCGACCTGGTCGTCGTCCTCGTCGGAGCCTTGCACCAGCTCGTCCAGGTCGATGACGGTGCCGCTGCTGTCGGTGACGACGGCCTCGTCGAGCACGGCGGCCAGCGCCTTGCGGCGGGCGACCTCCTGGACCATCGACGGGATCTGGCCCTGCTGGTCGATGGCCTGCGCGAACTGGTTGGGGTCCATGCCGTACTGCTGCGCGCTCATCACGAGGTACTCGATGAGCTCGGGCTGCTCGACCTTGACCTCGAGCTTCTCGGCGATGGCGTCGAGGAGGAACTGGGCCTTGAGCGCCCGGCGGGTCGACTCGTCGACCTCGGCCCGGTGCTCGTCGTCGTCCATCCGGTTCTCGCCCTCGAGGTGGCTGTCGACCTCGGCCTTGACGATGCCGTCGGGCACGGGGACGTCGACGGTGTCGAGAAGGTGCTCGAGGACCTTGTCGCGGGCCTGGATGCCCTGCTCGTACTTCTTGGCCTGCTCGGTCTGGCTGACGACGTCGGCGCGGAGCTCGTCGAGGGTGTCGAACTGCGAGGCGAGCTGGGCGAAGTCGTCGTCGAGCTCGGGGAGCTCGCGGACCTTGACGCTCTGGACGGTGACGACGCAGTCGGCGTCCTGGCCCTCGCGGTCGCCGCCGGCCAGCGGGGCGGTGAAGCTCTTGGTCTCGCCCGCGGTCATCCCGACGAGCGCGTCGTCGAGGCCCTCGAGCATGTTGCCGGAGCCGACCTCGTAGGAGACGTTCTCGACGGAGTCGATCTCCTCGCCGTCGATGGTGGCCGAGAGGTCGAGGGACACGTGGTCACCGGTCTCGACGGCGCGGTCGACGCCGACCAGGGTGCCGAAGCGCTCGCGCAGCGAGGTCATCCGCTGCTCGACGTCGTCGTCGGAGACCGCGACGTCGTCGACGGTGACGGCGATGCCGTTGAGGTCGGGGAGCTCGATGGTGGGGCGCACGTCGGTCTCGACGGTGAACTCGAGGTCCTGGCCGTCCTCGAGGGGCACGGCGGTGATGTCGACCTCGGGCGCCCCGATGGCGCGCACCTCCTCGGCCTCGACGGCCTCGGCGAAGAAGATCGGGAGGGCCTCGTTGACGGCTTCCTGGACCACGGCGCCGCGACCGACGCGCTGGTCGATGATGCGGCTCGGGACCTTGCCCCGGCGGAAGCCCGGCACCTGCACCTGGGACCCGATGGTCGCGTAGGCCTTGTCGAGGAGCGGCTTGAGCTCCTCGAAGGGGACCTCGACGGTCAGCTTGACCCGGGTCGGGCTCAGGGTCTCGACGGCACTCTTCACTGCGGGCACTCCACCTGGGGTGTCGGGGTTGACGGTCGGGCGCCGCACCCGGCCCGATGAGGGCCGGGCCGCCGGGGGCCACGCGTCGCGCGCGCCCGGAGCGACGCCAAGGGCCCATGCTAGCGGCCCCCGCGTGGCCGACCGAATCGACATCGGCCGTCACGAGCCTCCCCCGCAGGCCCTGCGGCCAGTACGGTCCCTTCGTGCACGTCCGGCAGGAGGAGCGTGCCCGAGCCGAAGGATCCACCATGCTCTCAGTGACGACCCGGGGTCGGATGTCCGCCGCCGGTGCGCTGGCCGCGGGGCTGCTCGTCGCAGCCTCGCTCAGCGGCAGCACCGTCAGCGCCACCGCCGCCCCGTCCCCCGCCGTGCAGCAGTGCGACGCGGGTGCGGGCTCCAGCGCCGCCCGCGTCGCCGACGGCTCGAAGGCCGTCGAGCCCAAGCTGTACCCCGACAACGAGGCCAACGCGTACGGCGCCCTCCCCGACGCTGCGTACCTGGACAACGGCAGCATCACCATCAAGACCGTGTTCCACATGATCTCGGACGACGGCTTCACCCAGGCCGAGAAGGCGCGCTGGGAGACCCTCATCGACAACCAGATGAAGGTCCTCAACGACTCGTACTCGGGTGCCACCGCGCCCGACGCGGCCGACACCCCGTTCCGCTTCGAGCGGGTGGACACCACGTGGACCACGAACCCCGCCTGGTACACGGTCGTGCCCGGCAAGAACGAGCGCGACATGAAGAAGGCTCTGTACGAGGGCGACTCGGAGGTGCTGAACGTGTACGCGGCCAACATCGGCGGCGGCCTGCTCGGCTGGTCGTACTTCCCGAAGGGCTACAACCACGGGCGCGACTACATCGACGGTGTGGTCATGCTCGACGAGTCGATGCCGGGCGGCACGGCCGGCAAGTACGCCCTCGGCGACACCCTCACCCACGAGGTCGGCCACTGGCTGATGCTCGAGCACACCTTCGCGCACGGCTGCTCGGCCTCGGGCGACTACGTGGCCGACACCCCGCGCGAGGCGCATCCGCAGTTCGACTGCCCCGTGGACGCCGACACCTGCTCCGCGCCCGGGCCCGACCCCATCCACAACTTCATGGACTACACGCAGGACTCCTGCATGAACATGTTCACGAAGGGCCAGGCCGAGCGGATGAGCGACGCGTGGGTCGCCTTCCGCGCCGGGGGCCACGGGGGCAAGTAGCCCGCACGCTCTCCCGCGCACGCCCTCTCGCGCCGGGCCGCCCCTCGGGTGGCCCGGCGCGCTGGTTCCTGCGCCAGACTGGGCCGGTGCTGTCCCTGAGCATCTCCGTGCCCGCGCGCCTGACCGACGACGTCCTGGCGGTGCTGCAGGGCGACGACTACGTCACCGGGCTGGCCGTGATGCGGGGCGCGTCGGTCATCCCGCCGGGCGACGTCGTGACCGCCGACATCGCGCGCGAGGGCGCCAACCCCGTGCTCGACGCCCTGCGGGCGCTCGGGGTGCACGAGGAGGGGACGATCCGCGTCGAGCGGGTGGCGACGTGGCTCTCGCACAGCGGGCTCGACGCCGAACGCCGCGCCCCCGGGGCCAGCGCGGACGCCGTGGTGTGGACCGAGGTGGGGGCGCGCGCCTACGAGGACTCGGAGCTGAACTGGACCTACCTGTCGTTCATGGTGCTCGCGACGCTGATCGCCGGCATCGCGATCGTGCTCGACTCCCCGATCCTGGTCATCGGTGCGATGGTGCTGGGTCCGGAGTTCGGGCCGGTGGCCGCGGTGGGGCTGGCGCTGGTACGCCGCAAGGGGCACCTGCTGGGGCTGGCCGTGCGCACCCTGGTGCTGGGGTTCGTGGCCGGCATCGTGATGACGTTCCTCGCGTCGCTGCTGGGGCGCGCGCTGGGCTGGGTCACCTACCAGGACGTCGTCGGCAGCCGCCCGGCGACGGCGTTCATCTACACCCCCGACAAGTGGAGCTTCCTCGTGGCGGTGGTCGCGGCGGCCGCCGGGGTGTTGTCGCTGACCTCGGACCGCACGGGCGGCCTGTCCGGGGTCTTCATCTCGGTGACGACGGTGCCGGCGGCCGGGAACGTGGCCCTCGGGCTGGCCTTCGGCGCGTGGCACGAGGTGGCCGGAAGCCTGGCGCAGCTCGGGCTGAACCTGACCGGGATGGCGGTGGCCGGCTGGCTCACGCTGCTGGCCCAGCAGACGGTCTGGGCCCGGGTGCCCGCCCGGCGCCGGACGCTCGTGGGTGGCCGCGGGCTGCTCGGGCACCCCCAGGACTGAACACGACGGAGCGCCGGGGCGTGGAGCGGGCGACGGGAATCGAACCCGCGTAGCCAGTTTGGAAGACTGGGGCTCTACCATTGAGCTACGCCCGCGCACCTCGTCGGCGTGCACCGCGAGGGCAGCGCTAGCCTAGGGCGGCGCGCACGGGAATCCGAAATCTTCCCCGGTCCCACCGGAGGTCTCCGCGCGCTGCGGGGTATGGCGCAGCTTGGTAGCGCGTCCGCTTTGGGAGCGGAAGGCCGCCGGTTCGAATCCGGCTACCCCGACACGTTGACGGGCCCGGCGACGAAGGAGCCGGGCCCGTGACGTGTCGGGAGACGGATGACGGGAGCGGGGCCCGGTACCGAGGGACGAGGTGGCGGGCCCCGCGGGTCCGGCTACCCCGACGCGCTGACGGGTCGCGAGTCAGGAGACGGTGCAGCGGAACTCGGAGATCGTCCGCCCGGCGCGCAGCCCCTTGGCCTCGAAGCCGTCGTCGGGGCGCCACGCGGGCCGCACGCCCTCGACGACGTCGAAGCCGCCGTGGGCCGCCAGCTGCCGCCGGGTGTGCTCGGCGTACCGGTCGATGTCCGTGGCCACCAGCAGCCGGCCGCCGGGCCGCAGCCGCGAGGCCACCAGGGTCAGCGTGTGCTGCTGCACGAACCGTCGCTTGGCGTGCCGCTGCTTGTGCCACGGGTCCGGGAAGAACAGGTGCACGGCATCCAGCGAGCCCGGCGCGACGCGCTCGCGCAGCAGGGGCAGCGCGTCGCCGACGTACGCCCAGAGGTTCGCCACCTCAGCCTCGTCGGCGGCGGCCAGCATCCGGGCGATACCCGGCACGTGGACGTCGACCGCGACCACGTCGGCCTCGGGATGCTCGGCCGCGTAGGCGATCGCCGCCGCACCGTGTCCCGAGCCGATCTCGACCACGACCGGGCCGCTGCGCCCGAAGGCCTCCTGCGGCACCAGGGGCCCGTCGGGGATGGCCCGCCCGGGCAGCAGCGTGGCCATCTGCTCCTCGACGAGCGGGCGGCTGCGCCACCGGGCGGTGAAGGTACGCACGCTCTCGCGCGGCGCGTGGTCCAGGAGCGGGCCGGATGCCACGGATGGGTCTCCTCGGTGGGTCGACGGGCGGACGCGACCGCCTCAGTCCCGCCGGACGGCGAGGGCGGCCCGGTCGTCATCCTCCCCCGAACGCGCCGCCTCGCACACATCGCGCGCCACGTCACCGTCGCGCAGCACCGACATGGTGGCCACACCCAGCATCCGGTCGATGCCGTCGGTGAGGTCGCGGTCGCGGGCCTCGACGACGCCGTCGGAGTACACCAGCAGGGCGTCGCCCCGGTCGAGCCGGCCGCCCTGGCGGGGGAAGGTGCTCTGCGGCACCACCCCGAGCAACGGGCCGCGGGCGCCGTCGAGGAGGGTCCACCGCGCGCGGCCGCCGGTGTAGCGGGCGGGCGAAGGATGCCCCGCGTTGGCCACCGAGTACTCGCCGGTGACCAGGTCGAGGTCGACGTGCACGGCGGTCGCGAACCCCTCCTCCCAGCGCTGGCGCAGCAGGTAGTCGTTGGCGGCGCGGAGGAAGTCGGCGCCGGGCACCGCTCCCAGCAGTGCCCCCAGCGCCCCGGACAGCAGCAGCGACCGGGTGCCGGCCCGCGTCCCCTTGCCGCTGACGTCGACCAGGGCGACCTCGAGCCGGCGGCCGGACGGGTGCAGGTGCGCGACCACGAAGTCGCCCGAGAACCGGTCGCCGTGGGCCGAGAGGATGCAGGAGGTGGCGGACCACCCCGCCGGCAGGTCGGGGACCTGGCCCACGGTGACGATGCGGTCGCGCAGCTCGGCGAACATCCGGTCTCCGCTCAGGCCGCGGGTGCCGACCTGGGCCCGCGACCGGGCGACGAGCAGGCTCAGCCACATCACCGCCACGATGGAGACCAGCGCACCGAGCATCCGGGACACCGAGATCCCGGCGTTGGGCGCCCACACCGCCACCACGACCCCACAGACCCCGAGGGCCAGGTAGAGGTGGCGCGGTTCGAGCAGCAGACCCGCCACCACCAGCAGGGGGAAGACGAACGCGATCGACACGATCTCGGGGATCAGGAAGACCCCGAACCCCATGGCCACGAGCAGGACGACCACGGCGGGCAGGATGAGGCGGGAGGGGTCGAGCCCCACGAAACGGGACGCGACGATGCGGCGGGTGCCGGGGGCTCCGGACTCGCTGGTGCTGAACCTCAGGGACATTCCGGCTACCACCCCACTTCCCCATTCGTCGTCGATCGGGGCCGGGCCCGACCCTAGCGGGCGCGGCTGGGCGCCGCCACGGGAACGCGCAGGTCAGCGCCCCTACCGCCGGGCCGCGGCCGCCGGCCCCCGACCGGCCCGCTGCGAGCGGCTGACGCAGGCCACCGGCCGGTGCGTCAGGGCAGGGGCGGCAGCGTGCCGTCGGCCTCGAACGCCTCGAGCATGGCGATCCGCCGCGCGTGTCGCTCCTCGCCGCTGAAGGGGGTGGAGACGAAGGTGCGCACCATCGCCCGGGCCAGCTCGGGGTCGGTCATCCGCGCCCCGATGCTGATGACGCGGGCGTCGTTGTGCTCGCGGGCCAGGCGCGCGAGCTCCTCGTCGTAGCAGAGGGCGGCGCGCAGGCCCTTGACCTTGTTCGCGGCCATCTGCTCGCCGTTGCCCGAGCCCCCGAGGACGACCCCGAGGCTGTCGGGCTCGGCCGCCACCGCGGCCGCTGCGCGCAGCACGTAGACGGGGTAGTCGTCGAGGGCGTCGTAGGTGTGCGGCCCGTGGTGCACGACGTCGTGCCCCTCGGCCTCGAGGAACGCGGCGAGGTCGCCCAGCATCTCGAAGGCGGCGTGGTCGCCGCCGATGTGCACCCGGGTCATCTCAGTCCTCGGTGTCGAAGATGGGGCCGTCGGTCCGCGAGCGCTTGAGCTCGTAGAACCCCGGGGTGCGCGCCACGAGGACGCAGCCGTCCCAGAGCAGGCCGGCGGCCTCGCCCTTGGGGGCCGGGGTGACCACCGGGCCGAAGAAGGCCACGCCGTCGACGGCCACCACGGGGGTGCCCACCTCGTCGCCGACCAGGTCGATGGCGCGCTGGTGGCTGGCCCGCAGTGCCTCGTCGTGCTCGTCGGAGCCGGCGGCCTCGGCCAGCGACGCCGGCAGACCGACCTCATCGAGACCTCCGGCGATGGCCTCGTCGAAGCCCAGCTTCTGGTGGTGGATGCGCGAGCCGATGGCGTCGTACAGGGGCTTGACGACCTCGTCGCCGTGCGCGGCCCGGGCGGCGGTGATGACGCGGACCGGGCCCCAGCCCTGGTCCATCATCGTCCGGTACTCCTCGGGCAGGTCGCGGCCCTCGTTGAGGACCGACAGGCTCATGACCGACCAGGTGACGTCGACGTCGCGCACCTGCTGGACCTCGCCCATCCAGCGGGAGGTCATCCAGGCCCAGGGGCACAGGGGGTCGAACCAGAACTCGGCGGCGGTGCGGGGGGGTGCGGTGTTTTCGCTCACGGCCTCATCCTGCCACCGCGCCCAGGATGCGGAGGGGCCGCCCGCCCGTGACAGGATTGGTGGCTGCGTCCGGACCGGACGCCCGACCGCACCCACAAGGAGCTCCCGTGCCCGGCACGAACCTGACCCGCGTCGAGGCGGCCACCCGCGCCGCCCTGGTCGCCGTCGACACCCACGACGTCGAGCTCGACGTCACGACGGGCGCGGAGACGTTCGCGACAGCCAGCACCATCCGCTTCACCTGCTCCGAGCCCGGCGCCGAGACCTTCCTCGACTTCATCGGCGCCTCCGTCGAGGAGATCGTCCTCAACGGCGTCTCGCTCGACCCGGCCGAGCACTTCGCCGACAGCCGCGTCCGGCTGCCCGGGCTGGCCGCCGAGAACACCGTCACGGTGCGCGCCACCGGCCGCTACACCAACTTCGGCGAAGGGCTGCACCGCTTCGTCGACCCCGTCGACGACGAGGTCTACCTCTACACCCAGTTCGAGGTCCCCGACAGCCGCCGCGCGTTCCCGGTCTTCGAGCAGCCCGACCTCAAGGCCGCGTTCGCCTTCACGGTCACCGCGCCCGAGCACTGGCAGGTGGTGTCCAACTCCCCCACGCCCGAGCCCACCCCCGCTGCCGAGGGCGCCGCCACCTGGGCCTTCGAGCGCACCCCGCGCATCTCGAGCTACATCACCGCCCTGGTCGCGGGCCCGTACGACGTGGTGCGCGACAGCGTCAGCACCCGCGCCGGTGAGGTGCCGCTGGGGATCTTCTGCCGCCGCAGCCTGACCCCCTACCTCGACGCCGACAACCTCTTCGACCTGACGAAGAAGGGCTTCGCGTACTTCGAGGAGGAGTTCGACCGCGCCTACCCGTTCGCCAAGTACGACCAGCTGTTCTCGCCGGAGTACAACATGGGCGCGATGGAGAACGCCGGCTGCGTCACCATCTCCGAGATCTACGTCTTCCGCTCCAAGGTCACCGAGGCCCTGGTCGAGCGCCGGGCCCTGACCGTGCTGCACGAGCTGGCGCACATGTGGTTCGGCGACCTCGTGACGATGCGCTGGTGGGACGACCTCTGGCTCAACGAGTCCTTCGCCGAGTGGGCCTCCACCACCTGTCAGGCCGAGGCCACGCAGTGGTCCGACGCGTGGACCACCTTCTGCACCCATGAGAAGGACTGGGCCTACGACCAGGACCAGCTGAGCACCACGCACCCGATCGTGGCCCCCATCGAGGACCTGCGCGACGTCGAGGTCAACTTCGACGGCATCACGTACGCCAAGGGGGCCTCGGTGCTCAAGCAGCTCGTGGCCTACGTGGGCCGCGAGCCGTTCCGCGACGGGCTGCGCACGTACTTCCGCACCCACGCCTGGGGCAACACCACCCTCGACGACCTGCTCGTCGAGCTCGAGGCCACCTCCGGGCGCGACCTGCGCACCTGGAGCAAGGCCTGGCTCGAGACCGCCGGGGTCAACACCCTGCGCCCCCACCTCGAGGTCGACGAGTACGGGCGCATCACGACCGCCGCCATCGAGCAGACCTCGGCCCAGCACGTCGGCACCCTGCGCCCGCACCGGCTGCGCGTGGGCCTCTACGACGTGCGCGACGGCTCGCTGCAGCGCACCGACCTCCTCGAGGTGGACGTCGACGGCCCGTTCACCGAGGTGCCGGCCCTGGTCGGCCGCGAGCAGCCCGACCTGCTGCTGGTCAACGACGACGACCTCACCTACGCCAAGATCCGTCTCGACGAGCGTTCGCTGGCCACCGCCCTGGCGCACCCGCGCGGCTTCGGGTCGCCGATGCCCCGGGCGCTCGTGATGGCGTCGGCCTGGGACATGACCCGCGAGGGCGAGATGGGGGCGCGCCGCTACGTCGAGCTCGTGCTGGCCACCCTGCCCGGCGAGAGCGACTCGACCCTGGTGCGCACTCTGGTCAGCCAGCTGCGCGTGGCCGTCTTCCAGTTCACCGCGCCCGAGCACCGCGAGCAGACCCGCGCGGCCACCCGTGACCGCCTCTGGGAGATCGCCCGGGCCGCGGCGGCCGGCAGCGACGCCCAGCTGCAGCTGGTCACCGCCGCCGCCGGCTTCACCGCGGCCGGCGACGACCCGGCGGTCGTGCGCGGGCTCTACGAGGGCACCACCGTCCTCGAGGGCCTCGACGTCGACTTCGAGGTGCGCTGGGCCCTGCTCACCGCGCTGGCCGCCACCGGCTCCGCCGGCGAGAACGAGATCGCCGCCGAGCTGGCCCGCGAGCACACCTCGACCGCCCGCGAGCGCGCGGCCCGGGCCCGGGCCGCGGTGCCCACCCCCGAGGCCAAGGAGCGGGCCTGGCAGGCCGCGGTCGTCGACGGTGGCCTGCCCGCCGCGGTGGTCGAGATGATCGGCCTCGGCTTCACCCGCGCGGGGACGCCGGCCGAGCTGCTGCGGCCCTACGTCGACCGCTACCTGACCATGCTCGACACCGTCGAGCAGCAGGACTCGCACGCCCTCATCGAGGCCCTGGTCCTGGGCTTCTACCCCCGCCCCCTCGCCGACGCCGGGCTGCTGGACGCCACGTGCACCTGGCTCGACGAGCACCCCCATGCCCCCGCCGCGCTGCGCCGCCTGGTCGCCGAGAACCGCGACCCGGTGGCGCGCGCCCTCACCGCCCAGGAGCGCGATGCCCGTGACTGACGCCACCCCCGCCCTGACCCTGCCCGACCTCACCGGGCTGAACACCGACGTGCTCGCCACCCTCGCCGACCGTGCCCAGGAGTGGCTGGTCACCGACGGCGTCCGGGTCCTGCTGGTGCTGGTCCTGGGCTTCGTGGCGCGGTGGCTGCTGCACCGGCTGATCGGCCGCGTCGTGGCCACCATGACCTCGCGCACCGCGACCCGGCTCGCCACCAACGTCGCGGCCGGGCGGGTCCTGGGCACGGCCGCCACGGGGGTCGCGCACGAGCGGCACCGGCAGCGGGTGCAGACGATGGGCTCGCTGCTGCGCAGCATCTCGACCTTCGTGGTGGGCGTCATCACCCTGCTCACCGTGATGGCGCTGGTGGGGTTGCCGCTGGGGCCGCTGCTGGCCTCGGCCGGCGTGGGCGGGGTGGCGATCGGCTTCGGCGCGCAGAGCCTGGTCAAGGACTTCCTGTCGGGGATCTTCATGATCTTCGAGGACCAGTACGGGGTCGGCGACGTCATCGACACCGGCGAGGCCATCGGCACCGTCGAGGAGGTCACCCTGCGGGTCACCCGGCTGCGCGACGCCGACGGCATCACCTGGTACGTGCGCAACGGCGAGATCATCCGCATCGGCAACCGCTCGCAGGGCTACTCGGCCGCCTGGGTCGACATGCCGGTGTCGTACCGCGAGGACATCGAGAAGGTGCTCGGCGTGGTCCGCGACGTGTCGGAGGCGTTCGGGGCCGACTCCGAGTGGTCGGCCAAGCTCATCGAGCCCCCCACCGTGCTCGGCGTCGACTCCATCACCGGCCAGACCGTCACCGTCCGGGTGCTGGCCAAGTGCCTGCCGGGCGAGAACTTCGGGGTGCAGCGCGAACTGCGCGCCCGCATCAAGGCCGCCTTCGACGCCCACGGCATCCAGGGCCCCCAGCTGCCGCCGTTCGCGGCCGGGCCGCCGCGATGAGCCTCTACGACGAGGTGGGCGGCGAGCCGACGTTCGAGCGGCTGGTGCACGCCTTCTACGAGGGCGTGGCCGAGGACGCCCCGCTGCGGGCGCTCTACCCCGAGGAGGACCTGGGCCCGGCCGAGCGGCGGCTGCGGATGTTCCTCGTCCAGTACTTCGGCGGCCCCAACACCTACAGCCAGGAGCGCGGCCACCCCCGGCTGCGGATGCGGCACGTGCCCTACCCGGTCACCCTCGACATGCGCGACCGGTGGATGCGGCACATGCTCGAGGCGGTCGAGCGGGCCGGCATCCCCGAGCCGCAGGCCGAGCAGATGCGCGACTACTTCCTGCGGGCCGCGCACATGCTCGTCAACACCGACGACGGCCACGGACACCCGCCGCTGACGCCCTGACCCACCTCGGGCGGCGCGGCCGCGTTTCGTCCCGGCTGCGGGATGCGGAAGCATGGGCGGGTGACCGAGACCCCCCTGGCCCCCACCGCTGCCGGCGCCATCGTCCACCCCTCCGACTCCCCCGACGCCCCCTGGTGGCGTGACGCGGTGATCTACCAGATCTACCCGCGCTCCTGGGCCGACGCGAACGGCGACGGCATCGGCGACCTGCCCGGCATCACCGCCCGGCTCCCGTACCTGAAGGCCCTCGGCGTGGATGCCGTGTGGCTCAGCCCGTTCTACGTCTCACCCATGAACGACGCCGGCTACGACGTGGCCGACTACCGCGACATCGACCCGCGGTTCGGCACCCTGGCCGACGCCGACGCCATGATCGCGCGCGCGCACGACCTGGGCCTGAAGGTCCTGGTCGACCTCGTGCCCAACCACACCAGCAGCGAGCACGAATGGTTCCGCGCGGCCCTGGCGGCCGCCCCCGGCAGCCCGGAGCGCGACCGCTACGTGTTCCGCGACGGGCGCGGCCCGCACGGCGAGGAGCCGCCGAACAACTGGCCGTCGGTCTTCGGCGGCCCCGGCTGGTCGCGGGTCACCGAGGCCGACGGGACGCCGGGCCAGTGGTACCTGCACCTCTTCGACACCACCCAGCCCGACCTGAACTGGCACAACGCCGAGGTGCGGGCCGAGTTCGAGGCGGTGCTGCGCTTCTGGTGCGACCGCGGCGTCGACGGCTTCCGCGTCGACGTGGCCCACGGCCTCGTCAAGCGCGACGGGCTGCCGGACTGGCACGGTGCCGTCGGCCTCTACGACGAGGTCGTCACCGAGGACGGCCCCGACGACGGGGGCGACGCGGCGGTGCTGGACCACAACGCCACCGGCGACGCCCCGATGTGGGACCAGGAGGGCGTGCACGAGATCTACCGGTCGTGGCGCGCGGTGCTCGACTCCTACGGCGCCCCCGACCGCATCCTGTGCGCCGAGGCGTGGGTCAAGCCGGAGGACCGCCTGGCCCGCTACGTGCGCCCCGACGAGATGCACCAGGCCTTCAACTTCGACTTCCTCGAGACCCCGTGGGACGCGGCGCGCATCACCGCCGTCGTCGAGTCCTCGCTGCGCCACAACGACGCCGTGGGCGCCCCCACCACGTGGGTGCTGTCGAACCACGACGTCGTGCGGCACGCCTCCCGGCTCGGCCTCGACCAGTCGCGCCCGCGCACCAACGGCATCCGCGCCGACGAGCCGCAGCCGGACGCCGCCCTGGGCCTGCGCCGGGCTCGCGCGTACTCCGCGCTCATGCTGGCGCTGCCCGGGGGGGCCTACGTCTACCAGGGCGAGGAGCTGGGCCTGCCCGAGCACACGACGATGCCCGACGACGTCCGCCAGGACCCCACCTTCCACGCCACCCACGGGCAGGTGGCGGGGCGTGACGGGTGCCGCGTGCCGATGCCGTGGACCCACGACGGTGCGAGCCTGGGCTTCGGCCCGGGCGGGCACCCCTGGCTGCCCCAGCCGGAGGCCTACGCCGACCTCGCCGTCGACCGGCAGGACGGCGTCGAGGGCTCGACCCTCGAGCTGTACCGCACCCTGCTGCGGCTGCGCCGCGAGCACCGGCTCGGCGCCGGCTCGCTCGCCTGGGACGCGGCCGCCTCGGCCTCCGTCGTCGCGTTCCGGGTGGCCGCCGAGGGCGACGCCGGGGTCCTCGTCGTGACCAACACCGGGTCGGCCCCGGTGCGGCGGCCCGAGGGCGAGGTGCTGGTCGCCTCGTGGCCGCTGGCCGACGCCGACCTCCTGCCGCCCGACACCACCCTCTGGCTGCGGGTCGCGGCGGGCTGAGGTGCGCGCCGAGGACTACCCCTACCTCGCGGCGCCGCGCCCGCTGGCCCTGGCGCACCGGGGCGGCGCCAAGCTCGCGGCCAACGCCGGCCTGGAGAACACCGTGCCGGCCTTCGCGCGGGCGGTGGCGATGGGCTACCGCTACCTCGAGACCGACGTGCACGCCACCGCCGACGGACAGGTCGTCGCGTTCCACGACGCCGCGCTCGACCGGGTGACGGACGCCGCCGGCCGCATCGCCGACCTCCCGTGGGCGGCGGTGCGCGAGGCCCGAGTGGGCGGCGCCGAGTCGCCCCCACTGCTGGCCGAGCTGCTCGAGACCTTCCCGGACGCGTGCTTCAACATCGACGTCAAGGCCGACGCCGCCCTCGCCCCCACCGTGGCGGTGGTGCGCGCGCACGACGCCACCGCGCGGGTGTGCGTGGGCTCGTTCTCACCCCGGCGCATCCGAGCGGCTCGGCGGGCCCTGGGGCCGGGCGTCGCCACCGCCGCCGGACAGGTCGGGACGGCCTCCCTCCGGTTCACGCCCGGACTTCTCAGCCGGCTGCTGCACACCCCCGCGCCGGTCCTGCAGATCCCGGCCCAGCACCGTGTGGGCGGCCGCACCCTCACGCTGGTCACCCCCGGCCTGCTGCGCCGGGCCCACGCCCTGGGCAAGCACGTGCACGTGTGGTTCCACGACTGGTCGCGCGAGGACGCCGCCGAGTACCACCGGCTGCTCGACCTGGGCGTCGACGGCATCGTGGCCGACCGCATCGACGTCCTGCGCGACGTGCTGGAAGAACGCGGTCACCCCCTCCGGCCCAGGTCGGAGGGCTAGATTGGCGAGGATGCGCACGGACCCGACGACGGCCACCGAGGGTGGACCCCTCAGCCGTCCCTACGTCGAGGTCACCGTCGCCGTCCTGGCCCTGGTCACGATCGTGGCGTTCGAGTCGATGGCCGTCTCCACGGCCATGCCCGACGTCGCGCGCGAGCTGCACGCCGTGCGCTCCTACGGCTACGCCTTCTCGGTGATGCTCACCGCCCAGCTGCTCGGCATCGTCGTGGCCGGGGTCTGGACCGACCGCTCGGGCCCCCTCCCCGGCGCCCTCGCGGGCCAGGTGCTGCTGGCCGCGGGTGCCGCCACCTGTGGGGTGTCGACGCGTCTCGACACCTTCCTGGTCGGGCGGGCGCTCACCGGCCTCGGCGGTGGCCTGCTGGTCGTGATGCTGTACGTCATCGCCGGCCGCGTGTACCCCGAGGTCATCCGCCCGCGGCTCTTCACCTACATCAGCGCCGCGTGGGTGCTCCCCTCGCTGGCGGGGCCGCCCGTCTCCGCCTGGGTCACCGAGAACCTCTCGTGGCGGTGGGTCTTCCTCGGCGTCGTCGTCCCGGTCCTGGTCACCATCGTGGCGCTGACCCGGGCGCAGCGACGGGTCGACACCAGCCACCTGCGCGAGGCGGTCACCTCGCGCGACCACCGCACCCACGTCCGTACGGCGTGGGCCGGGCTCGGGGTGGCCGTGGCCGCCGGAGCCGTGCAGCTGGGCACCCACGAGCTGGTGGTCCAGTGGTCGCCCAAGACGGTCGTGGCCCTGCTGGGGCTGGTCGGCGTAGGGGCCCTCGCTCCGGTCCTGCTGCCCCGGGCCACCCTGCTGATGGGCCGCGGCCTGCCCAGTGTGGTGCTGGCCCGGGCGCTGCTGTGCGCGGCCTTCTACGGCGGCATCACCTACGTCCCCCTCTTCCTCGTCGGGCAGCGGCACGCGAGCCTCCAGGTGGCCGGGCTGGTGCTGGCCGTCGGCGCGATCGGCTGGGCGGTCGGTGCCTGGTACCAGGGGCACGACAGCCTGCACCTGCCCCGCTACCGCCTCGTCGAGGTGGGGGGTGGCCTGCTGACCGCCGCCCTGCTGTGGCTCGCGCTGGTGGCCTGGATCAACCTGCCGGCCTGGCTCAGCGTGCTCGCGATGCTCCTCGCGGGGCTGGCGATGGGCGCCGGCGTCACGACCACCACCATCGTCGGCCTCGAGCTGTGCGGCGTCGAGCAGCACGGTGAGACGTCGTCGGCGCTGCAGCTGGCCGACGTCCTCGGCAGCGTGCTCGGCATCGCCGCGGTCACCGCCGCCTTCGCGGCCGCGCACCGCCCCGGGCACGACAACCCGCTCTTCGGTGCCCTCTTCCTCGGCCTGGCCGTGGCGGCCCTCGTCGTGGTGCCGGCGGGTCAGCGCATCAGGACGTGACCGCCGGTCGCGGTCAGACGGGTCCAGCGGTTCGAGCGGAACACCCGCACGGGGCTGCCGGGACGCAGGAACCCCAGCGAGAACGCCGCGAACGCGCCGCCGGAGCGCAGCCCCGGCACGACCTCGCGGCCCCACACCCGGTCGCGCACGAAGCCGGCGGCCGCGCCCCGTTCGCGCACGGCCGCGGTGACCTCCTCGAGGCCGGCGCGGGCGGCGGCGGCCAGCTCGTCGGCGTCCACCTCGCCCGCGGCCTCCCAGCCGGAGCGTGGCGGGGTGACGGCCGACCAGGCCGCGACGGCGCGGGTCGGCGGGATCGGCAGCTCGGCGGTCCCGGCGTGGCGTGAGGTGCGGTCGGTGACGGCGCCCAGCGGCACCACGACGTCGCACTCGGCGGGGGCGTCGAGCCCGAAGGTCCGCAGCCCCAGCACGGTGCCCTCGGCCAGGATGCCGCTGCCCTGGAGCACCCCGACCCACGCCGCCAGCACCCCGCCGCCGGCCTGCAGGCGCATGGCGCCCTGGTCGTCGAGGGCACGGGCGCGGGCGGCGTAACGGCCGAGGTCGCCCAGGGCCGCGCTGTCGACGAGCCGCAGGACCTCGCTCACCGCCGGGTCCACCGGAACGCCACGGCCTCGCCGGTGTGGGCAGCCAGCTGCTCGCGCGCCTGGGGCTCCAGGCGCCGCGGGCGGGAGGTGGCGAAGTCGTAGAGGGCCAGCCCCGTCTCGGCCACGGCGTACGTGGCCTCCCCCACGCCGGCCGGGTCGCGCACCACGTAGCCGAGGTCGAACCCGGCCCCGTGCACCGACGTGACCCACATCGCGACCTCGACCGGCTCGGGCCGGTAGGTCAGCGGCGCGCGGTACTCGATGGCGTGGCGCGTGACGACGATGCCCTCGTCGAGCAGGGCCGGGCGGCCGGGGAACCACTCGCGGAACCCGATGACGCGGGCGTCCTCGAGCAGGCGCAGGTACTGGACGTTGTTCACGTGCCCGTAGGCGTCCATGTCGGACCAGCGCAGCGGCACGTCGACGACGTAGGGGTCGGCCATGGGCCCATCCTCGCAGTGTTCGGGCCGGTGGCGGTCCTAGGGTTGGGCCGTGGACCTCGAACCGCGCACCGCCGCCCGCCTCGACCATCGCCTCGCCACCGCCCAGCGCGACGGCCGCCTGCCCTCGGTGGTGGCCGGCATCGTGCGCGGCGGCTCACTCGTGTGGCGTGGCGCGGTCGGCACCGTCGACGGCCGGGCGGCCGGGGCGCCCGCCGACGACGACACCCAGTACCGGATGGGCTCCATCACCAAGACCTTCGTCGGGGTGTGCGTGCTGCGGCTGCGCGACGCCGGCCGGCTCGACCTCACCGACCGCTTCGAGGAGCACGTGCCGGGCTCGCCGTTCGGGCGCGCCACCCTCGAGCAGCTGCTGTCGCACGCGGGCGGGACCCCGGCCGAGACCGAGGGTCCCTGGTGGGAGCGCACCCCGGGCGGTGACTGGGACGCCCTCGTCGCCTCCCCCACCGCGCCGCGCTTCCGGGCCGGGCGCCGCTTCCACTACTCCAACGTGGGCTACGGGGCGCTGGGGCGGTTGCTCGAGGTGCACCACGGCATCGGCTGGGCCGACGTCGTGCGCACCGAGCTGCTCGAGCCGTTGGGGATGACGCGCACCACGACCCGCCCCACCGGGCGCGCGGCGCAGGGGCTGGCCGTCCATCCGTTCGCCGACGTGCTGCACGTCGAGCCCGAGCACGACGGCGGGGCGATGGCGCCCGCGGGGCAGCTGTGGACCACCGTGCCCGACCTCGCCCGCTGGGCCGCGTTCCTCGGCGGCGACACCGCGGGGCTGCTGGCCGCCGACACCCTGGCCGAGATGTGCGAGCCGCACCACGTCAACGACGAGGTCGGTCAGCCCTGGACCGGCGCCCACGGCCTGGGCTGGCAGCTGTGGAACGTCGACGGCGAGCGCTTCGCCGGCCACGGCGGCTCGATGCCGGGGTTCCTCGCGGGGCTGCGGGTGCGACTCGACGACGGTGACGGGGTGGTCGTGATGGCCAACAGCACCGCCTCCCCGGCGCTGCGCACGCTGTCGGAGGACCTGCTCGGGCTGGTCCGCGAGGAGGCGCCGGCGCCGGTGGCGGCGTGGTCGGCATCCGGCGACCCGGCGCTGCTCGAGCTGGTCGGCACCTGGCACTGGGGGTCCTCGACGACGACCGCACGGGTCGTGGGCGAGCACCTGGTGCTGGGCGAGCCCGGGCAGGCGCGCGGGTCGCGGTTCGCGCCGGCCGGCCCGGACGCCTGGGTCGGGCTCGACGGGTACCACACCGGCGAGCCGCTGCGGGTGGTGCGCCGCCCCGACGGCACCGTCTCGCACCTCGACCTCGCGTCGTTCCGCTTCACCCGCACGCCGTACGACCCGGGCGCCGACGTGCCGGGCGGCGTCGACGACCTCGGCTGGCACTGAGGGCCCGCGAACGTCCATCTCGAGGATGACCCGCGTCATCCCGCGGGTCGATGTGCGCTCCGAGCGCCGGAACTAGCGTCGTCCCGCGCCGCTGGCACCGGGCCGGCGGGCGGAGAGAGGGAGACCTTCGGATGAGGACTCATCAGTCAGGGCGGACGACGTGGCGACGGGCGGCCGGAGTGGCCGCGGCGGCGGGCGTGGCGGCCGGCGCGGCGCTCGCCGCGAGCCCCGCGTACGCGGCCAACACCAGCGTCGAGTACTTCGACTGCGGGGGCACGCCGACCCCGCTCGTGGTCCACGAGACCCACAGCGAGAACACCTGGGGCACCGGCAAGCTCGTCGACGGGTCGGGGACGCTCATCCCCACCTCGTTCACCCAGAGCGCCTACGACGAGACGTACGGCGCCTACCTCTTCGAGCCGATGGGCATCGCCAAGGGCGGCGGTCACGGCAACCACCAGCAGGACGTCATCACGTGCACCGAGAGCTTCACCGCCACGCTGGCCGAGCTGCTGGCCCAGGAGGGGGCTCCCCCGTCCGGGCTGCCGGACTGGGCGCAGCCCTCCGACCTCGTCACCCTGACGTTCACGGTGACCGCGGTGCCGCGACCCTGAGCCGGAGCCGCGGGTGGTCGCCGGGAGGGTCTTGGCGACCACCCCGCGCGTGACGGGCCCGGCGCCGCCCGGTGCCTGTGGACGACGGACCGACCGCTGTCGGGCGGTCGGCATACGGTGGGCGGACCATGACGACACCGACCGACGCCGCCGTGCCCGCACCCACCGCCCTCCCCGCCGCCCCCTCCCCCGAGCTCGCCGACCGGGCCCGGGTGGCGCTGCGCCGGCTGGTGGGCCGCGACAACGCCGACTTCCGCGACGGGCAGCTCGAGGCCGTGGCCGCCCTGGTCGAGCAGCGCTCGCGGGTGCTCGTCGTGCAGCGCACCGGGTGGGGCAAGTCGGCGGTGTACTTCGTGGCCACCGCGCTGCGCCGGGCCGAGGGCGCCGGGCCCACCGTCATCATCAGCCCGCTGCTGGCGCTGATGCGCGACCAGATCGCCGCCGCGGGGCGGGCCGGCATCCGGGCCGTCACCATGAACTCCGCCAACGCCCAGGACTGGGACGAGGTGCGCGCCGCCCTGGCCGCCGACAGCGTCGACGTCCTGCTGGTCAGCCCCGAGCGGCTCAACAACCCGCGCTTCCGCGACGAGCAGCTGCCCGACCTGGCCCGCCGCTGCGGGCTGCTCGTGGTCGACGAGGCGCACTGCGTCAGCGACTGGGGGCACGACTTCCGGCCCGACTACCGCCGCATCAAGGACCTGCTCGACGAGCTGCCCGCGGACGTGCCGGTGCTGGCCACCACCGCCACCGCCAACGCGCGCGTGGTCCACGACGTCGAGGAGCAGCTCGGGGTCGGCGGCCGGCCGGTGCTCACGGTGCGCGGCGGCCTCGCGCGCGAATCGCTGCGCCTGGGGGTGCTCCGGTCGATGTCGCCCGAGCAGCGGCTCGGCTGGCTGCTGACCCACCTCGGCGACCTGCCGGGCTCGGGCATCGTCTACGCCCTCACGGTCTCGGCCGCCGAGGACGTCGCCGCGAGCCTGCGCGAGGCCGGCCACACCGTCGCGTCCTACACCGGCCGCACCGACCCCGCCGACCGCGAGCGGCTCGAGGAAGCGTTGCGGCACAACGAGGTCAAGGCCCTGGTCGCCACTTCGGCCCTGGGCATGGGGTTCGACAAGCCCGACCTCGGGTTCGTCGTGCACCTGGGCGCCCCCAGCAGCCCGGTCGCCTACTACCAGCAGGTGGGCCGCGCCGGCCGCGCCACCGACCGCGCCGACGTGCTGCTCCTGCCCGGCCCCGAGGACAAGGACATCTGGCGCTACTTCGCCAGCGTCTCGATGCCACGCGAGGACCAGGCCGCCGCCGTCCTCACCGCCCTGGCCACCGCGGGCCGGGCCCTGTCGACCGCCGCCCTCGAGACGGCCGTCGACGTGCGGCGCACCCGCCTCGAGCTGCTCCTGAAGGTGCTCGACGTCGACGGGGCGGTCCAGCGGGTCTCCGGCGGATGGGTCAGCACCGGCGTCCCGTGGCAGTACGACGCCGAGCGCTACGAGCGGGTCGCCGCCGCCCGGCGCGACGAGCAGCAGCTGATGGTCGACTACGAGGCCACCGACGCCTGCCGGATGGCCTTCCTCCAGGAGTGCCTCGACGACGACACCGCCGTGCCGTGCGGGCGCTGCGACGGGTGCGCCGGACCCTGGTACCCCACCGACATCCCCGACACCGTGGTCGGTGCCGCCCGTGAACGGCTCACCCGCGTCGGGGTCGAGGTCGACGCCCGGGCCCAGTGGCCCACCGGGATGGACCGGATCGGGGTGCCGGTCAAGGGCAGGATCCCGCCCGACGAGGCCGTGCTCGGCGGGCGCGCGCTGGCCCGGCTCTCCGACCTCGGCTGGGGCCAGCGGCTGCGCGAGGTGCTGCGCGAGGACGCCCCCGCCTCCCCCGAGCTGGTGCGGGCCTGCGTGCCCGTGCTGGCCGAGTGGGGCTGGGCGCAGCGGCCGGTGGGCGTCGTCGCGATGCCGTCGCGCAGCCACCCGCAGCTGGTCGGCTCGCTGGCCGCCGGGCTGGCCGAGATCGGGCGGTTGCGGCTCCTCGGGACCCTCGACCTCGCGCACGGCGGCCCTACCGGCGAGATGGGCGGCAACAGCGCCTTCCGCCTGGCCGGGGTCTGGGAACGGCTGGTCGTCGGGACCGAGCTGGGCGCGGCGCTGGCCGGTTGCCCCGGCCCGGTCCTGCTGGTCGACGACGTCGTCTCCTCCCGGTGGACCCTCACCGTCGCCGGGCGCGCCCTGCGGCTGGCGGGGGCGCCGGCGGTGCTGCCCTTCGCCCTGGCCGTCGACGGCTGACCGCCGCAACCCTCACCAGGGGGCCGGCCTCGCGGTCCCAGCCGTCCGGCGGCCCGCCCGCAGCGCCTAGCGTGGAGCGGTGAGCCAGGAGACCGAGGAACGCCCGGCGCCGCCCCGCGACGACACCCCCGACCCGCGGCGGTGGCGCATCCTCGGCGTCACCCTGGTCGTGGGCTTCATGGTGCTGCTCGACGTCACGATCGTGAACGTCGCCATCCCCTCGATGCGCACCGGCCTCGACACCAGCGCCGGCACCATCCAGTGGGTCGTGTCGGGCTACGCGCTGGCCCTCGGCCTGGTGCTGGTCAGCGGCGGCCGCCTGGGTGACGCCTACGGGCGTCGGCGGATGATGCTGGTCGGCCTCGCCGGTTTCGTGCTGGCGAGCGCGACCGCCGGCCTCGCCCCCTCCGTGGGCGTGCTGATCCTGGCGCGCCTGGTGCAGGGCTTCGCCGCCGGCCTGCTGACCCCGCAGAGCTCGGGGCTGATCCAGACGCTGTTCAGCGGGCGTGAGCGCGGCATCGCCTTCGGGCTCTTCGGGTTCACCGTCTCGGTCTCGTCCGCGATCGGGCCGATCCTCGGCGGGCTGCTCATCGCGGCCTTCGGCGAGCAGGACGGCTGGCGCTGGATCTTCCTGGTGAACGTCCCCATCGGCGCCGTGCTGCTGGTCGCCATCGCGCGGCTGGTGCCCGGTCGGGCCGACGCCGACGCGGGCGCCGACCGCCACCTCGACCTCGGGGGCGCCGCCCTGCTCGGGGCCACCGTGCTGGCCCTGCTCTACCCCATCGTGAGCATCGAGACCGGCCGACGGAGCGCTCTGCTGCTGCTGGTCCTGGTGCCGGCGCTGGCCGTGGCGTTCGTGCGCCGCGAACGGCGGGTCGTCGCCGGCGGCCGGGTCCCGTTGCTCGACCTCGGCCTCCTGCGCACGGCGCCGGGCTACGCCAGCGGCATCCTCATCGGCAGCCTGTACTTCACCGGGTTCACCGGCATCTTCCTCGTCCTCAGCGTCTACCTCCAGGACGGCCTGGGCTACTCACCGCTGCGGGCCGGGTTGCTGCTGACGCCCTTCGCCGTCGGCTCCGCCGTCGCCTCGCCCGTGGCCGGGCGCCTGGTCAGCCGCGTCGGGCGGCCCCTGACCGTGCTCGCGCTGGTCGTGATGACGTCGGGGCTGGTGGCGCTGGCCACGCTGGCCCCCGGGGCCGAGGGCAGCGACCTGCTCTGGCTCGTCCTGGCCGTGCCGCTGCTGGTGGCGGGCCTCGGCGGCGGCGGCGTGGTCTCGCCGAACATCACCCTGTCGCTGGCCGAGATCCCACCCCGCATGGGCGGGGCCGCCGGCGGAGCCCTGCAGACCGGCCAGCGCATCGGGTCCGCCATCGGTGCGGCCGCGCTGATGACGACCTACCAAGTGGTGCTCTCGCACTCCGGCGAGCCCGGGACGGCGTTGCGGGGGGCCCTGGGCGCCTCGCTGCTGCTGCTGCTGGGCGCGCTCGCGGCCGCCGTGCGCTCCTGGCGCCGTGAGCCCGACGCCCGGGACTCAGCGGGCGCCGGCGACGCGGCCTGAGCGCGCACGGGCGGGTCGACCCGCACCGTGAGCAACGGCAGGAACAGCTGGATGACCGGGCCGATGGCCAGCGCGTAGAGCACCGTCCCGATGCCCAGGACGCCGCCCAGCAGCCAGCCGAGGACGACGACGGTGACCTCGATGGCGGTGCGCACCAGCCGGATCGACCGGCCGCTGCGCCGCGCCAGCCCCGTCATCAGCCCGTCACGGGGGCCCGGGCCGAGCTGGCTGCCGATGTACAGGGCGCCCGCGAACCCGTTGCCCACGATCCCGACGACCATCAGGGGGATGCGCGCGCCGAGGGTGCCCACCGGGGGCAGCACGCCGAGCATGACGTCGGTGGCGAGCCCCACGACCACGGCGTTGAGGACCGTGCCGAGGCCGGGCCACTGGCGCAGCGGGATCCACAGCAGGAGCACCACGAAGCTGGTCGCGATCACCATCCGGCCGTACGACAGCGGCAGGTGGAGCGTGAGGCCGTAGGTGAACACCCCCCACGGCTCGAGCCCCAGCCCGGCCCGCAGCATGCACGCCATGGTGACCCCGAACAGGCAGAGCCCGACCAACAGCTGGGCCACCCGATGGGTGAGGCGCCCGGCACGGAGCTGCTCGAGCGGGGTCATGGGGACGAGGTCGACGCGCCGGCGGGCGCCGTTGCGGACGAGCTGGAGCGGAGTCACGGTGTTCATCCTGCGGCGGAAGTGGCATGGGTTTCGAGGGCCAATCGTGACACAGTGGCCACCATGAGCGAGACCACACCCGCCGTCGGTGCCGCCCGCACCGCCCGACTGGTGGGCGACCTCGGCGAGGCGCGCCCCGCCTACCGCGCCCTGGCCGACGCGCTGCGGGTGGCCGTCGCCGACGGTCGCATCGCCTTGGGCAGCCGCCTTCCCAGCGAGCGCGAGCTCACCGGCGCCCTGGGGGTCAGCCGTACCACGGTGAGCCGGGCCTACGACGTCCTGCGCGAGAGCGGCTACCTGGTCTCGCGACGCGGCTCCGGCTCGCTGGTGACGCTGCCCGACGGGGTGCGACACCGCGGAACCACCGGCCTCTTCCCCGCCGACCCGCGCGAGGACGTCATCGACCTCACCTGCGCCGCCACCCGGGCCCCCGCGGGCGTGGTCGAGGCCTACGAGCGCGCAGTCGGCCGCCTCCCCTGCTACCTGTCCGGCGCGGGCTACCTGGCGTTCGGCGTGCCCGAGCTGCGCGAGACCATCGCGGCGCGCTACACCGCGCGGGGCCTGCCGACCACGGCCGACGACATCATCATCACCTCGGGAGCGGTAGCGGGCATCAACGTGGTCACGAGCTCGGTAGTGGGACACGGCGACCGGGTCGTCGTCGAGAACCCGGGCTACCCCAACACCCTGGAGGTGCTGCGCCGCGCCGGCGCGCGGCTGACGGCGCTGCCCATGGACCCCGACGGGTGGGACGTGCACGGCGCCGTCGCCACCGTGCGTTCGGCCGGGGCCCGCGCGGCCGTCCTGGTCCCCGACTTCCAGAACCCCACCGGCGCCCTGATGCCCGACGAGGACCGGGCCCGCCTGGCCGCCGCGCTGCACCGGGCCGGCACCACCGTCGTGGTCGACGAGACCACCGTCGAGGTCGACCTCGACGGTGGCCCGATGCCGCTGCCGTTCGCGGCCCACGCCCCGTCGGCCGTCACGGTGGGCAGCGCCTCGAAGTCGCACTGGGGCGGGCTGCGCACCGGGTGGCTGCGCGCGCCGCGCGGTGGGGTGTCCCGGCTGGTCGAGTCCCGGGCGGCGAGCGACCTCGGTGCCCCGGTGCTCGAGCAGCTGGTGCTGCTCGAGCTGATGCGGTCGGCCCCCGGGATCACCGACGAGCGCCGGCTCGACCTGCGGGCCTCGCGCGCCGCCCTCCTCGGCGCGCTCGCCGAGCACCTGCCCGACCTCACCGCGGTCCCGGCCCGCGGTGGCCTGTCGCTGTGGTGCGAGCTGCCGGCCGACCTCCCGTCGACCCGGCTGGCCGTGGCCGCCGAGGACGCGGGGCTGCTGGTGGCGGCGGGCCCGCGGTTCGCCGTCGACGGGGGGCTCGAGCGTCGGCTGCGCCTGCCTCACGTGCTGCCCGGTGAGGCGATGGCCGAGGCGGTGCGTCGCCTCGCGGTGGCGGCCGCCGCCGTGCGCGCCGACCGGGGCCGCGCCCGGCCGCGCCCCTCGCGCCCCCGTGGCCGCCCGTTGGTGGCGTGAGGGCTTCCGCGCGCCGCGAGGGGATGTCCCGGGGCTCGGTAGGGTGGCCGTCGTGACCGCCGAGACGCCCGCCTCCCTGGTCGACCTGCTCGCCATCCTCGACCTCGAGGAGCTGGGGTCGGCGCAGGTCAGCGTGGGTCCCCAGGGCCAGCGGACCGACACCGGCATCGAGCTGCCCGACACCTTCGCCGAGGACATCACCCTCTTCCGTGGCGACAGCCAGAAGCAGCCCCACGGCCGGGTGTTCGGCGGCCAGGTGCTGGCCCAGTGCGTGGTGGCGTCGGGCCGCACCGTCGACACCCTCCCCGGTGAGCGGCGCCGGCTGCACTCCCTGCACGCCTACTTCATGCGCCCCGGCGACGACACCCGACCGATCACCTTCAGCGTCGAGCGGATGCGCGACGGCCGCTCGTTCTCGACCCGGCGCGTGCACGCGGTGCAGCACGGCCAGCCCATCCTGTCGATGAGTGCCTCGTTCCAGCTCCCCGACGGCGGCCTCGACCACCAGGACCCGATGCCCGACGTCCCGCCCCCCGAGAGCGTGCCGTCGCTGCGCGACGCCCTCGAGGGCGTCGACGACCCCCGCGCCCGGCACCTGGTCGACCGGGCCATCGAGATGCGCCACGTCGAGGGCAACCTCTACACCGGGGACGGCCCGCCCGTGGCCGCCCAGAACGTGTGGATGCGCGCCGTGGGGACCCTGCCCGACGACCCGTTGATCCACGAGGCCGTGCTGGCCTACGCCTCCGACTACAGCCTGCTCGAGCCGGTCATGCGCCGGCACGGGCTCCCCTGGACCCAGCCGGGGCTGAAGATGGCCAGCCTCGACCACGCGATGTGGTTCCACCGCCCGGCCCGCGCCGACGAGTGGGTCCTGTACGCCGAGCAGTCGCCGTCGGCCCAGGGCGGGCGCGGTCTCGGCCTCGGCCGGATGTTCACCGCCGACGGCACGCTGGTCGCCACCGTCGCCCAGGAGGGCATGGTCCGCGTCCCGGGCTGACCGACGCGACCGGCCCGGCGCTCGGCGGCCGGTCAGCCGACCGGCGGCGCCAGGTGGCCGTCGGCCATCTCGAGCACCCGGTCGGCGATCGAGAGCAGCGCGGGGTCGTGCGTGGTGACGACGGTGGTCATCCGCTGCTCGGCGGCCAGGCGCGCGATGAGGGTCATGATCTCGCGCCCGGTCTCGGAGTCGAGCTGGCCGGTGGGCTCGTCGGCCAGCAGCACCCGGGGCCGGGCGACGAGCGCGCGGGCGATGGCGACGCGCTGCTGCTGGCCGCCCGAGAGCTCGCCCGGCCGCTGGTTGACGTGCCCCGCGAGCCCCACGTGCTCGAGTGCCTCGGCCACCCGCTCCTCGCGCTCGGCCGGGTCGACGTCGAGCAGGCGGAGCGGCACCCCCACGTTCTCGCGCGCGGTGAGGATGGGGATCAGCCCGAAGCCCTGGAAGACGTACGACACCGTGCCGCGGCGCAACGCCAGCAGGTGGTCGTCGTCCATGGCCGTGACGTCGGCACCGTCGAGCAGCACCCGCCCGGCGTCGGGCCGGTCGAGGCCACCCACGACGTTGAGCAGCGTCGTCTTGCCCGACCCGGACCGGCCACGCACCGCCAGCAGCTCACCGGCCGCGGCCGTGAGCGAGACCCCGCGCAGCGCCTCGACCCGGGCCTCGCCACGACCGAAACCGCGGCTGACGTCCTGGACCACCAGGGTCTCGCTCATCCCCGCTCCTCCTCGCCGCGCTCGGCGGGCCAGACGCCGATGTGGTCGCTCTCGAGGTCGAGGCGGACCCGGTCGCGCAGCTCGAGCGCGGCGGTGAACTGCCGGGGCAGCTGCAGCCGCCCGGCTCGGTCGAGCACCGCGAACTCCTCGGCCACGAGGCCCTCGTTGCCGTGCTCGTCGACGGCCGTACGCCGGCGCACCTCCGACGACGTGCGGCCGTCGCGGATGCCGACGGTGCGCGCCACGTGCTCGCTGACGTGGGCGTCATGGGTGACGACCAGCACCGTGGTGCCGAAGGTGGCGTTGGCACGGCGGATGGCGGCGAACACCTCGTCGCTGCTGCGGCTGTCGAGCTCGCCGGTGGGCTCGTCGGCCAGCAGCACCCCGGGGCGGTTGGCCAGGGCCACCCCCAGCGCCACCCGCTGCTGCTGCCCACCCGACATCTCGTGCGGCCGGCGCCCGGCGCAGTCGGCGACCCCGAGCACCTCGAGGGTCTCGGCCGCCCGGGTGGCACGCTCGGCCCGCGGCACCGAGGCCAGCGACATCGGCAGCTCGACGTTCTCGTGGGCGCTCAGGTAGGGCAGCAGGTTGGCGGTGGCCTGCTGGTGGAGGAAGCCCACGGTGCGTCGGCGGTAGTGCAGGCGGTCGCGGGCCGAGAGGGCCAGCAGGTCGCGCCCGGCCACCCGCACCACGCCCGCACTGGGGGTGTCGAGGCCGGAGAGGATGGCGAGCAGCGTCGACTTGCCCGACCCGGAGGCCCCCACGAGCGCCACGAGCTCGCCCTTCTCGACGGTGAGGTCGAGCCCTTGGAGGGCGACGACCTCGACGCCCTCGGCGCTGAAGATGCGGACCAGGTTGTCGCACAGGATGTACGGTCCGTCGCCGCGGCGGGTGCCGGAGCCGTGACTGCGGCCGGTGGTGGTGCCGGTGGTGCTCATGCGGTGTCGCCTCCACGGAGGTGCTGGGCGAGGTCACCGCGCCGGGTGGCGGCGGCGTCGACGAGGAGGGCCGAGGCCCCGAGGATCAGGACGGCCGCGGCGGCCAGGGCCACGGCGAGCGGGTGCGGTTCCAGGGCGAGACGGGTGGCGGCGCCGGTGACGGCGGCCAGGTCGAGGGCCGGACCGACGACCAGCGGCGCGGCTGCTCCGGCGGCCGCCCCCGCGAGGACACCGACCACGACCACCGGCATCACCTCGCTCCAGGCGAGCCGGCGGCCCGACCCCGGCGCCAGCCCCAGGGTCCGCAGCCGGATGAGGAGCTGGCTGCGCGCCGGGCGGGTGGCGGCCAGCAGGAGCAGCAGCGCGAGCAGGGTCAGCACACCCCCGACGAGCGACCCCGCGAGGTAGGTGGCGCCCACGAAGGACGCCAGCGCGCCGTCGGCGACCTGGCCGACGACGCCGTCGACCGTGGTGACGCCGGTGACGAGCGCACCGAGCCGGGTGCGGTCGTCCGCGGCATCGGCGGCCAGCGCGGCCTGGGCGTCGCGGTCGGCGGCGAGGTAGACGGTGTTCGGCTGCACGGTGGGCAGCGCGTCGACGAGGGCATCCAGCGGCACCAGGGCGACGACGCTCTCGCGGCCGGACACCACCCTCGCGAGAGCGGGCACGGTGGCGATCCGGTGCGCGGGCAGGGTGGTGCCCCGCACGACCAGCCCGAGCGCGGCCGCCGCCGGGCCGCCGCTGAGGACCACCGGGAGTCCGCCACCGGCGTGGGTGGCCGGCGGGGCGAAGGCCAGCGGGGTGTCACGCAGCAGGTCGGCGTACCGGGCCGGGTCGAGCGCCAGCACCGTGACCAGCGACTCACGGCCGTCGACCTCGATCCCGCCGGCGGTCTCGACGTAGGCCGGGACGGCCGAGCGCACCCCCGGCCGAGCAGCCAGGGCGGCGATGTCGGGCGCGTCGATGCGGCCGGCGTCGACCCGGGCGTCGGCCCCCACGGCCAGCCGCGCCGCGAGGTCGCGCTGGGCCCCCAGCGACGAGCCCACCGTGGCCGTGAGGGCGACCAGGGCCGTCCCCACCACGAGGGCGACGACGGGCACGGCGGCCTCGGCCCCGGTGCGCGCCGCCCGGCCCAGACCGAGGAAGGCGCCCAGCCCGCGGCGCCGCTCGGCCGCCCGGGCCAGCAGCCCGAGGGGTCCTGGCAGGAGCCGGACGGCCAGCACCCCGGCGGCCAGCGCGACGAGGACCGGCGCGACGGCGGCCAGGGCGTCGGCGTGCCCGGCGACGATGACCGCGCCCCGGCTGCGCACCGTGGTGACCGCGAACACCGCCAGCGCCACCACGAGCAGCTCCAGGACCAGCCGTCGCGCGGCCCGCGCGAGCGAGCGCGTCGCGTCGGGCACCTCGCCCAGTCGGCGCACGGTGAGCCACGTCGCGACCAGCACGACCAGGCCCGGCAGCAACGTCACGGCGAGCACCTCGAGCCGGGCCGCCCCGGGCACCGGCCCGGCGACCAGCAGCCCGGTGGCCAGCGCCGCGAGCAGTGCGGCCGGCACGCACGCGCCGGCGGTCCATCCGGTGACCAGACCGAGGACACGGGCGGTCGAGGCGCCGCGCAGCCTCAGCAGGCGGACCTGGTCGCGGCGCCGCTCGGCGCCGAACAGCGCCGTGAGCGCCAGCACGAGCACGGCCAGCGCGGTGACGCCGGCGGTGACGAAGGAGACCAGGACGTCGGTGACCGCGAGGTCACGCTGGTAGCGGTCGAGCAGGTCGGGCAGTCCCGTGACCACCGCCGGTCGGCGGGCGATCCCGCTCCAGACGGCCGGGTCGCTGCCGAGCCGCACCAGGAGGGCGCGCAGGGGGGCGACGTCGGCGCGGGTCAGCCGGTCGGGGTGGAGCGTCCAACGCCAGGTGTGGGTCAGGGCCGGCGACGCGTCGATGGGGCCGCCGGCCGGGATGCGCCACAGGCCGTCGGCCAGCGCGGCGTAGCTCGAGAGCGGGGCGACGAGGGCGGCCTGGTCGATGCTCCCGCCCTCGGGCGCCGGGATCTTGGCGATGCCGAGCAGCCGGGGCTCGGCCGCCCACCCCGGGTCGTCGGCGTCGGTGGGCTCGAAGGTCCCGGCCAGGACGACCGCGGTGGGGGTGGTGCGGCGGGTCGCCTGAGAGCCCTGCCGCAGCTCGAGGACGTCGCCGACCCGCACCCCCCAGGTACGTGCGGTGCGGTCGCGCAGGGCCACGGGCACCACCAGCACGGTGTGGGCCTGTCCGCTGATGGTGTCGAGGGTGCGCCGCGTCGTGGCCGCGCCCGGTGCGGCGCCCTCGACCCACCGGACCCGAGCGTCGTAGGCGTCGTCGAGCCGCACCAGCGCCTCGGCGGCGCTGACCCGCAGGGGCCGGGTGCGGGGCACGACCGTCATCGGCTCGCTCTGCGCAGCGAGGTCCGGGCCAGCATCCAGGCGGGCGCCGGTGGCCCGCGCGGCCCCGGCGACGGCGCGGCTCACGACGTCGAAGGGCGCGGCGGCCTCGGCGCCCGGGTCGGTGGAGGGCAGGGCGACGCCCTGGGTGCTCTGCGGCACCAGCCGCAGGCCGAGGTCGCGGGCACCCGGAGGCGCAGCGCGGACGAGGTCCCCGAGGGCGCGGTCGCCGGCCCCGGCCGCCAGCTGTGGGACCGCCACGACGAAGCCACAGGTCAGCGCGGCGACGACGGCCAGGAGGGCGGCCGTGCCGCGGCCCGCGGCGAAACCCCGCCGGAACAGGAGGAACGGGCGCGGTCGCGTCGACGCGTGACGGCCGGTCACGACGCCTCCCCCCGGCGCAGCTCGGCGGCGACGTCGGCCGCCACCCGGCGCAGCACGAGCACCCCGACGGTGCCGAGGAGGGCGACGACCGCCAGGGCGAACAGCACCAGACGGCCCCAGGGCAGCGTCACCAGCACCGACGGCACCTGCCGGTGGCCGTCGCCACCCACCAGCACCGGCACGACCGCGAGCGCGGCCAGCACACCCAGCACCGATCCGACGACCACGGTGAGCACGACCACCGCCACCCGCTCGGCCTCGAGCACGGCCCGGATGCGGCGGGGTGAGGCACCCAGGGCCAGGAGGACGGCGTTCTCGCGCCGGCGCTCGCGGCCGAGGGCGGCGGTGGTGGCTCCCAGCCCCACGGCGGCCAGCAGGAGCGCGGCCCCGGTCACGAGCAGCATGGCGGCCCGCATCCCCGCGTTCACGGGCGCGGCGGTGCGCTCGGCGAGCAGGGCGGCCGTGGTGGTCACCGTGCTCCCCCCGGGGAGGGCCGACCGCAGGGCGTCGAGGTCCAGGGCGGCCCGGGGGGCGACCCACCACTCGGTGGGGTCGACCACGCGGGTCGACGGACGGCGGTCGGCCGTGCCACCCTCCCCGGTCGCCAGGACCGTGGGCAGGTCGAGCAGGACCGCCCGCGCCGGGTCGGCGGCCGTGGGGAGCGAGCCCACGACGGCACGGACCACGAGCGGCACCCGGCGCCCGGACAGCGCGACCTCGAGCCGACCCCCGACGGCCACGCCCGCGGCCTCGGCGACCCCCGAGGTGACGACCGCCGGGACCGCCTCGACGGACGCGGATTCGCCCGCCAGCAGGACGTCCCCACCGTCCGAGCGGTCGCGCAGGACGTCGAGGCCGGCCAGAGCGCCGGCGTCGGTGCGGGCCCGGTCGAGGGTGAGGGCCAACGGCGCCCCGGACGACGAGCCGTCGGCCGCCGCCGGCGCCCCCGTGGGGACGGTGGAGAAGACCGCGAGCAGCATCGTCGCGCCACCCCGGGGCGCGGGCAGGGCGACCGACAGCTCGCGAGGGGTGACCCCGACCGCGCCCAGCGGCAGCACCATCTCGAGGCCCGACCCCTCCCGCAGCAGCACCGAGGTGTCGAGGGTGAGCCGGGGGCCGAGGACCACG
This sequence comes from Nostocoides sp. Soil756, assembly GCF_001428065.1. GTDB lineage: Bacteria > Actinomycetota > Actinomycetes > Actinomycetales > Dermatophilaceae > Phycicoccus. Next base: position 594,460 of record NZ_LMSE01000002.1, on the reverse strand, counting down.
CCCGGCCCCGCCTCCACGCGCAGGGTCAGCGCCAGCGAGCGGGCCGCGGGCGGCAGCACGACCCCGGTGGGGGCCGCGCGGTCGGCGACGAGCGCACGCATGGACGCCCCCCACGACCGGCCACCCAGGGTGTCGGGCCGGGGGTCGGCCACCACCGCGAGGGCCGCGGCGTCGGCCGCCAGGACGGTGACCGCGTCGACCGGGCCGATCGCGGTCGTGCTCCGCGCCACGGGCGCGACCCGGTCGTCGGCCCCGGCAGCGCGCACCAGGGTGGCGCCGGTGGACGCCAGCACGGCATCCCCGACCGCACCCGTCACGACGCGGACCGGTGCCCCGGTCTCGTAGGCCGACTGGTCGCGCAGCGCGCGGTCGGCCGTCGCGGCGTGCGTGAGGGCCAGCGAGCCCATGGTCACGGCGAGCAGGATCAGCAGCACGGTGCCCGACTGGTTCGCGAGGCGGCGCGACAGCTGCCAGCCGCCCCACGCGAGGTCGAGGCCCGGGCTCCGACCGGTCAGTCGGGCCACCTGACGCGACAGCACCGGCAGCAGCCGCAGGCAGAGCACGGCCGAGCCCGCCACGACCAGCGCGGGCGCGGCGACGGTCAGGGGGTCGGTCACCACCGTCGTGGCCTCGGCTCCGGCGCCGTCGTACCGCCGGAGCTGGACCACGCCCAGCACGCTCAGGGCGACCAGGGCGACATCCAGGCCGGAGGAGCCGAGGACCCGCAGGAGCCGGGCAGCCCCGCCCGGCCGAGGTGCCCCGCTGCCGCGGCCGACCCGCACGGTGGTGGCGACGACCACCAGCACCCCGGCGAGCGCCATGGACGCGACCACGGGCAGCAGCGACCCGATGGCGTCGCCGGCCGTGCCCGGCAGGGCGACCCCCGCCCGCGACGCCACGAGGCGGGCCAGCGGGGGCGCCAGCAGCAGCGAGAGCAGCGAGCCCAGCCCCACGACCACCGCGGCGTCGGCGAGGGCGAGCCCGGCCAGGCGGCCGGTGGACGCACCGCGCATCCGCAGCAGGCGGGTCTCGGGCTGGCGCAGCGTGGCCAGCAGCGAGGCCGCGACCACCAGCGAGGCGGTACCGAGCAGGACCAGCAGCACGGTCGGTGCCAGCAGGGCCACCGAGACCCGGGCCCGGCTCAGCGCGGCGGTGGCCAGGCGGGCCGGGAGCCCGGTGGTCACGTCGCCGTCGCGCAGCGGCTCGCCCGCGGCGGGGGCCGCGCCGCCGACCCCGCCGAGGCGCTGGAACCCGTCGACGACCCGAGCCACCCGGGCCCGGACGTCGTCTCGGGACGGCCCCTCGAGCCCCTCGAGGTCGGGGACCCAGCGCCAGGTCACCGTCGAGGCGGGGACCAGCCCGATGTCGAGCGCGCCCGGCCCCGTGACGAAGGGCCCGTAGGTGGTGAAGTCGGTGCGCCGCACCCCGGCCCCGGCGAGGGGCTCGTCGACCCAGCGGCCGTCGGCGACGTCGGTGGGCCGGAAGACGCCGGCCACCCGGACCCGCAGGGGCGCGGCATCCGGGACCGTGAGGTCGGTCAGCGTGAGCACGTCGCCGACACTCGCCCGCAGCGGGGTCGCCGCGTTCTCGGGCAGCGCCACCTCGACCACGGCCCCGGCGCCCGCGCCGCGGGGCGTCCGCGGCCACGCGCCGGCGACGAGCCGCGCCTGGCCCGGGAGGTCGTCGAGGTCGAGGAGCTGGGCGCGGTCGGTGACGGCGCGCCCGGCGATCCCTCGCGCCGTGGCGGTGGCGCTGCGGGTGAGGTGCCCCGACCCACCGGTGGCCACGACGGCCCGCACCCTCAGGTCGGCCTGGTCCAGCTCACCCGGCCGCAGCCCGGCACTCAGGGCCACCGAGCGCTCCGCCACCGGCCCGTCGACCTCCCCACGGACCGCGGCGTCGGCGATGCCGCGGGCCAGCAGCTGCACGGTGGCGACGACCAGGAGCGAGGTGAGGACCGACACCGCCACCGCGAGCACGGCGCCCGGATGGGCCCGCGCGCGCCGCGTCAGGAGCGTCCACACGCCCGTACTCCTCCCCGTCCACCGTGCCGGTCCGCGCCACCCTAACGGCGGCCGGCGGCACCCTCGGGGACCGCCCGCGACAGTCGCCGGATCGTGACCCGGGCCGGAGCCCGGACGCCGGGCTCAGCCGAGCGCGAGCACGGCCACGGACGCGGCGGGCAGGCGTACACCGTCGTCCGAGCGCTCCGGATCCCCCCAGCCGAGCAGGACGTCGCCGGCGTCGGCCACGGGGACCTGGCACGGCTCCCCACCGAGGTTGGCCGCCACCGCGTACGCCGGCGCGCCGCCGGGCGCGTGCCGCAGGACGAGCCAGCGGGCGTCGTCGTCGAAGGTCACCGCGACGTCGGCCAGCCGGGTGGGGCCGGGCGGCACGAGGCGGCGCCGCAGCGCGACGAGGTCGGTGTACCAGCGCAGCATCCGCGCGTGCTCGCCCTGCGCGACCTCGGCCCAGTCCAGGACGGACCGGTCGCGGGTGGCCGGGTCCTGGGGGTCGGGGACCTCGAGGGAGGCCCAGCCGTGCGAGCCGAACTCGGCCCGCCGACCGTCGCGCACCGCGTCGGCGAGCCAGTCCTCGTCGAAGCTGGTGAAGAACTGCCAGGGCGTCGAGGCGGCCCACTCCTCCCCCATGAAGAGCATCGGGGTGGTGGGCGCCAGCAGGTAGAGCGCGGCGCCGGCGGCCTGCAGCCCGGGGTCGGCGACGAGGGCCGAGATGCGTTCCCCGGCAGCCCGGTTGCCGACCTGGTCGTGCGTCTGGAGGTAACCCAGCAGCCGCCGGGCGTCGAAGCCGACCCGGTCGACGGGCTTGCCCCAGGTGCTGCCCCGGAAGCTCGAGTAGGTGCCGTCGTGCAGGAAGCCGTGGGTCAGCACCTTCGCGAGCACCCCCAGCGGCCCCCGCTCGGGCCCGTCGCCGGTGCCGCCGAAGTCGGCGTAGTAGCCCTGGGTCTCGCCGGTCAGGGTCACGTGCAGCGCGTGGTGCACGTCGTCGTCCCACTGCGCCGTGATCCCCCGGCCTCCGTCGGCGAGCGGGGCGACCATCATCGGGTCGTTGAGGTCGGACTCGGCCACGAGGTCGAGCGGGCGACCGAGCTCGGCCGCCAGCGCCGCGACGGCGGCCGAGAGCTCGGCCAGGTAGTGCTGGGGCGAGTCGTCCTTGAGCTCGTGGACGGCGTCGAGGCGCAGCACGTCGACGTGGAAGTCGCGCAACCAGCGCAGCGCGTTCTCGACCAGGAAGCGCCGCACCTCGGGCGACCCGTCGTCGTCGAGGTTGACCGCGGCGCCCCACGGGGTGTGGTGGCCCTCGGTGAAGTACGGCGCGAACCGGGAGAGGTAGTTGCCGCTGGCGCCGAGGTGGTTCTGCACGACGTCGAGGCAGACCCCGAGGCCGCGGGCATGGCAGGCGTCGACGAAGCGGGCGAACGCCTCGGGGCCGCCGTAGGAGTCCTGCACCGCGTACAGGGCGACCCCGTCGTAGCCCCAGCCCCGGTCGGTGGGGAAGGCCGCGACCGGCATGACCTCGACGACATCGACGCCCAGCGCGGCCAGGTGGTCGAGGTGCGCGGCGGCGGCGTCGAAGGTCCCTTCGGGGGTGAAGGTGCCGACGTGCAGCTCGTAGAACACGCCGCCGAGGCTGCCGGCGCCGTCGCGCGGGCCGGCCCAGTCGACGTCGCCCCACCCGAAGGCGGCGGTGTCGACGGTGCGGCTCGGGCCGTGCACGCTGCCCGGCTGCCACGCGCTGCGCGGGTCGGGCAGTGCGGGCTCCTCGCCGTCGAGCACGAAGGCGTAGTCGACGGCGTCGACGCCCGCGGGCAGCGACCAGCGCCACCAGCCGTCGCCGCCCGGGGTCATCGGCTCACGCCGCGGCTCCCGGGCCCCGACGGAGGGCCCGGCGACGGGCGACCACTGGATGTCGACCCGGTCGGGCCGGGGCGCCCACAGCTCGATGACCCGCGCGCTCACGCCGGGACCCCGTCGGGGTCGGGCTCGTCGCGGACTAGCAGGGCCACCGGGCGGTCGGCCAGCACCTCGGCCAGCGGCACCCCGGCGCCGTCGCTCACGTGCGAACGCCCGAACAGCACGTCGCGCCACGCTCCCTCGGGCACCGCCACGGTCTCGTCGGTGAACCCGCCGGATGCCTCGAGCCGCCCGGCCGCGCGCGTGACGACCACCACGACCTGCGGCCCCGAGCCGTCACCGCGCGCGAAGGCCAGCGCGTGCTCGCTGCCGGCGGCGAGCCCCTCGTAGGTGGCCTCGGGCCCGACGAACCACTCGGGATGCTCGCGCCGCAGCCGCAGGGTCAGCGCGGTGACCCGGATCTTGTCGTCGTCGAGGTCGAAGGCCGGCTCGTCGTCGAGCACCCGCGACAGGCGCAGCGCGCGGTCGGTCCAGTCGACCGGGCGACGGTTGTCGGGGTCGACCACGGCCAGGCGCCCGATCTCGCAGCCCTGGAAGACGTCGGGGACCCCCGGCATCGCCAGCTGCACGAGCTTCTGGCCGAGGATGCTCGCGCGCACCGAGGCGTCGTGCTCGCTGGTCCACGCGTCGAGGTGGGCGTGGATGCCGGGGTCGCGGCCCAGGGCCACGGCGAACGCCACGACCTCGTCCTCGTAGCCGGCGTCGCCGTCGACCCAGGCGGTGTGCACCTTCGCCTCGCGCACGGCCTTCAGCAGGTACTGCTCGAGGCGCCCTCCGGTGATCGGCCAGGTGCCGACGAGGGTCTGCCAGACCAGGTACTCGGTGGGAGCGTCGACGCGCTCGGTGCGGTACGGGTCAGCCAGCCCCCGCGCCACCTCCAGCCACGCGGCCCAGCCCTCGGCATCCTCGGCGAGGACCATGAGGCGCGCCCGGGTGTCCTCGGAGCGCTTGGTGTCGTGGGTGGTCAGCGTGGTCATCGCGGTCGGCCAGTCGGCCTGCTGGCGCTCACACCACGCGTGGAACGCCTCGGCGTCGATCGAGAGCACCTCGGGGTCGCCGCCCACCTCGTTGGCGCCCGAGAGCCGGAACCACCGGTAGAAGGCGGTGTCCTCGATGCCCTTGGCCATCACCGGCCCACAGGTCTGCTGGAAGCGCACCCGGAAGTCGTCGGCGGCCGCCCCCGCATCGGTGCTGGCCCGGGGCAGCTCGCGGTCGAGCACCAGCGCGACGACCACCTCGAGGGCGTCGTGGTCGCTGGGGGCCAGGATGCCGCGGGCCCGCTCGGCGGCCTGGTCGACCACGGCGGCCTGTTCCGGATCGACCCCTCGACCCGGCACGACGTAGGCCCGGTAGCGGTCCATCGACACCAGGAGCGCCTCGAGGGCGTGCCGCAGCCGCGGGAGGTCCTCGCCGGGCAGCACCCGCCGCACCAGCCGCATCAGGCGGTCGACCTCGGCCGCCTGCACGTCGTCGACGACGAGGCGCTTGCTGTCGGTGACGACCTGGTCGAGGTCGACCAGGTCGGGCGCCATCTGCGCCCACAGCCGGTCGAGGGTGCCGGTGTCGTCGGGTGGGGTCAGCACCTGCTGCACCCGCAGCAGCGCGTCGTAGCCGGTGGTGCCGGCACAGCGCCAGGAGTCGGGCAGCCGCTCGTCGCCCTCGAGGATCTTCTCGACCACGACCCAGGAGTCACCGGTGGCGCCCGCCAGCCGCTCGAGGTAGCCGCCGGGGTCGGCCAGACCGTCGGGGTGGTCGATGCGGAAGCCGTCGACCTCGCCGTGGCCGTGCAGGGCCAGCAGCAGCGCGTGCGTCGCGGTGAAGACCACGGGGTCCTCGACCCGCACCGCCATCAGCGACGTGACGTCGAAGAAGCGCCGGTAGTTCAGCGACTCCCCCGCCTCACGCCAGCTGGAGAGCCGGTAGGCCTGCGCGTCGACGAGCTCGGCCAGCGGCAGCTGCTCGGTGCCCGCCCGCACCGGGAACTCGTGCTCGTAGTAGCGCAGCACCGGCTCGGCCCCGCTCGGGCCGCCGTCCTCGGCCACGGTGAGCTCGCCCCGGGCGAGCACCTTGGCCAGGGTGTCGCCCAGGATCGGCATCAGCAGCCGGTCGTCCTCGGCCACCCAGTCGACGTCGAACCAGCCGGCGTACGGCGAGCGCCGACCCTCCCGCAGGAGCGACCAGAACGGTGCGTTGAGGTGCTCGGGCGCGGGCNCAGGCGGCCACGAGCCGCTCGAACGCCGCCCGGCCCCCGGCCTCCTCGTTGATGCGGGTGTGGTCGAGGACGTCGTACCCGTGCAGCGACCCGGGAGCGGCCTCGAGGACCGGAGAGAGGTACACGTGCGAGACCCCGAGCGAGGCCAGGTAGGGCACGCGCGCGGCAGCGTCGTCGAACCCGAAGCCGCCGTGGATCTGCAGGCGGTAGGTCGACGTCGGGACGACGCGCGCGGGGTCGGGACGATGGGCTGCCACCGGCATCAGCTCCGGGTGGGGATGGCGGCCGAGGTCCCGGAGGCCGGAGCCGCGCCACCCTCGCGGGGGTTGCGCAGCACGACCACCGAGCGGGCCTGGACGAGCACGGAGCTGCCGGCGTCGTGCCAGTGGGTGTCCACGTCGTCGACCGCGGTGTCGACCTCGACGCACCAGTGCAGGCCGTACTCCTCACCGGGGAGGACGACGTCGCGGTCCTCGTGGTCGGCGTTGAACAGCACCAGGAAGTCGTCGTCGACGACGGGGCGCCCGTGGGTGTCGGGGCTGGGGATGCCCGCGCCGTTGAGGAAGACGGTCATCGTGCGGGCCTGCCCGTTGGACCAGTCCTGCTCGTCCATCGGCTCCCCCGAGGGGCGGAACCAGGCGATGTCGCCCAGCTCGGACTGGCCGCCGTGGTCGGCGCTGCCGGCGAAGAACCGCCGGCGGCGGAACACCGGGTGCTCACGGCGCAGCGACGCGACGGCGCCGGTGAACGCGAAGAGCCGGCGCTGCATGTCGTCGAGGTCCCAGTCGACCCACGACAGCTCGTTGTCCTGGCAGTACACGTTGTTGTTGCCCTGCTGGGTGCGGCCGATCTCGTCGCCGTGCGCGAGCATCGGGACGCCCTGGCTCAGCAGGAGCGTGGTGAGGAAGTTGCGCTGCTGGCGCACCCGCAGCGAGAGGACCTCGGGGTCGTCGGTCGGGCCCTCGACGCCACAGTTCCAGGAGCGGTTGTGCGACTCCCCGTCGCGGCCGTCCTCGCCGTTGGCGTCGTTGTGCTTGTCGTTGTACGACACCAGGTCGCGCAGCGTGAAGCCGTCGTGCGCGGTGACGAAGTTGATCGACGCGATGGGTTTGCGACCGTTGTGCTCGTACAGGTCGCTGGAGCCGGTGAGGCGCGAGGCGAACTCGCCGAGCGAGCCGGCCTCGCCGCGCCAGAAGTCGCGCACGGTGTCGCGGTACTTGCCGTTCCACTCGGTCCACAGCGGGGGGAAGCCGCCGACCTGGTAGCCGCCGTCGCCGACGTCCCAGGGCTCGGCGATGAGCTTGACCTGGCTGATCACCGGGTCCTGCTGGATGAGGTCGAAGAAGGCCGAGAGCTTGTCGACCTCGTGGAACTGGCGGGCCAGGGTGGCCGCGAGGTCGAACCGGAAGCCGTCGACGTGCATCTCGGTGACCCAGTAGCGCAGGCTGTCCATGATCAGCTGCAGCACGTGCGGGTTGCGCATCAGCAGGCTGTTGCCGGTGCCGGTTGTGTCGTAGTAGTGCGACCGGTCCTCGTCGACGAGGCGGTAGTACGCGGCGTTGTCGATCCCGCGGAAGCAGATGGTCGGGCCCATCTCGTTGCCCTCGGCCGTGTGGTTGTAGACGACGTCGAGGATGACCTCGATGTCGGCCGCGTGCAGCGCCTTGACCATGGCCTTGAACTCGGTGACCTGCTCGCCGCGCTGGCCGCGCGAGTACCCGTTGTGGGGGGCGAGGAAGCCGATGGTGTTGTAGCCCCAGTAGTTCGACATCCCCCGCGCCTGCAGCGAGGTGTCCTGGACGAACTGGTGTACCGGCATCAGCTCGACGGCGGTGACGCCCAGCTGGGCGAGGTGGTCGACGATCGCGGGGTGCGCCATCGCGGCGTAGGTGCCGCGGATCTCCTCGGGGATCTCCGGGTGGGTCATCGTCAGACCCTTGACGTGCGCCTCGTAGATGACCGTCTCGTGGTACTCGTGGCGCGGGGGTCGGTCGTGCCCCCAGTCGAAGTAGGGGTTGGTGACGACGCCCAGCATGGTCTTGCCCAGGCTGTCGTCGGTGTTGCGCTGCTCGGGGTCGTCGAAGTCGTAGGAGAACAGGGCCGGGTCGTTGGCCAGCTGGCCCTCGACCGCCTTGGCGTACGGGTCGAGCAGCAGCTTGCTGGGGTCGCAGCGGTGGCCGTTCTCCGGCTCGTACGGGCCGTGCACCCGGTACCCGTAGCGCTGGCCGGGCTGGAGCCCCGGCAGGTAGGCGTGCCAGACGAAACCGTCGTGCTCGGGCATCACGACCCGGGTCTCGGCGCCCTCGTCGTCGATGAGGCAGAGCTCGACCTGCTCGGCGACCTCGCTGAACAGCGCGAAGTTGACGCCACTGCCGTCGTACGTGGCGCCCAAGGGGTACGCCGTCCCGGGCCAGATCTCCACTGGTCGCCTTCCGTGAGGGGTGTCACTGCAGGCCAGCGACGTTGCCGGCGCCGCGCGGGACCACCCGCACGGAAGGACCAACCTACCGTCCACCACCGACGCTTCCGACCGCGGTCGAACCCTCGGATCCTCCCCGACGAGGCTCGGGACGCACCGGAGGCCCGGACCCCAGGGGGTCCGGGCCTTGCGTCGGGCGGGCTCAGAGGCCCAGGTCGCGGCCGATGAGCTCCTTCATGATCTCGTTCGAACCGGCCCAGATCTTCGAGACGCGGGCGTCGCGCCAGGCACGCGCCACGCGGTACTCGTTCATGAAGCCGTAGCCGCCGTGCAGCTGGACGCACTCGTCGAGCACCTCGTTCTGCACCTGCGCGCTGAACCACTTGGCCTTGGCGGCATCCACCGACGTCAGCGTGCCGGCCGCGTGGGCGGCCACGCAGTCGTCGACGTAGGCCTGGGTGACCTCGAGCTTGGTCTGCAGCTCGGCCATCTTGAACTTGTTGTGCTGGAAGGACCCGACCGGCTGGCCGAACGCCTTGCGCTCCTTGGTGTACGCGACCGTCTCGCGGAAGATCTGGAAGGCGTGCGCGGTGTTCGCGACGGCCGCGCCGATGCGCTCCTGCGGGAGGCGCTGCATCATCGCGATGAACCCCATCCCCTCCTCGCCGAGGCGGTTGGCGTCCGGGACGCGCACGTCCTCGAAGAAGAGCTCGGAGGTGTCGGCCTCCTCCTGCCCGACCTTGTCGAGCTTGCGGCCCCGGCTGAAGCCGGGCATGCCCTCCTCGACCATGAGCAGGGTGATGCCCTTGGCGCCCTTGCTCGGGTCGGTGCGGGCCGCGACGATGACGAGGTCGGCCTGGTAGCCGTTGGTGATGAAGGTCTTGGAGCCGTTGAGGATCCAGTCCTCGCCGTCGCGCACCGCCGTGGTCTTCAGCGCCGCGAGGTCGGACCCGCCGGAGGGCTCGGTCATGGCGATGGCCGCGATGAGGTCGCCGCTGGCCATGCCGGGCAACCAGCGCTGCTTCTGCTCGTCGGTGCCGAGGTCGACGATGTACGGCGGGCACACGTCGGAGTGGATGCCGAAGCACGAGGACACCGCGAAGTTGAAGCCGGCGATGACCTCGGCCGCGACGGCGTTGAAGCGGTAGTCGCCCGCGCCCATCCCCCCGAACTCCTCGGGGATGTCGAGGCCGAACAGGCCCTGCTTGCCGGCCTCCTTCCAGAGGTCGCGCTCGACCTGCTTGACCTCGAGCATCTGCTCGGCGCGGGGCTTGAGCGTGCGGTCGACGAACTCCTGCACCGAGGCGCGGAAGTCCTCGTGCTCGGCGTCGTACACGTTGCGGGGCATGGGCACTCCTCGGGCTGGGCAGCAGATGGCGGCGTCATCGATGACTAAGCGCTTGCTTAGTCTGCCGTCGGTGCGGCATGCTGTCAACCGTGCCGAGCCCCTCCCCGCTCACCGAGAGCGCCGTCCTGGCCGCCATCGCGCCCGAAGGCGGCCGGCCCGGTGGTGGCGGCGACGCCTCCGACACCGCCGTGCGCATCATGCTGGCCGCCGCCGACGCGTTCGCCGCCAACGGCTTCCCCGCGACCACCACCCGGGACATCGCGTCGCGGGCCGGCCTCTCCCCCGCCGGGGTCTACGTGCACTTCGCCTCCAAGGAGGTACTCCTCTTCGAGCTGAGCCGCCGCGGTCACGCCCGGGCCCGCGACCTCCTCGTCGAGGCCGCCCGCGACACCCCCGACGCCACCACCGCCCTACGCGCCATCGTCGGGGGCTTCTCACGCTGGCACGCCGAGCACCACCAGCTGGGCCGCATCGTGCAGTTCGAGTTCCGCCACCTCAGCCCCGAGCACCAGGCCCAGGTGCTGGACCTGCGCAAGGAGATCGACCAGGTCGTCGCCGCCGTGCTGCGCGACGGCGTCGCCGCCGGCGAGTTCGAGGTCGACGACGTGCGCACGACGGCCCTGGCCCTGCTCTCGATGGCCATCGACGTCGCCCGCTGGTACGTGCCGGGCGCCCGGCGCACGCCCGAGGACATCGGGGCGGCCTACGGGGACCTCGCCGTCCGGCTGGTCCGGCGGACGCGCTGACCCGCCGTGGGCCGGCACGCGACGAGCCCGGCCGGGTCCGTCGGTAGTCTGCAGCGGTGACGGTCACGCAAGGGCATGGGGGGTCGGCGTCGATCGGCGTCTCCGACTACTGGTGGTACGTCGCGCGATCGGACCTGCTCGAGTCGTCCCTGCGGCGGTACGTGGGCAGGGCCGGGCTCAGCCTCGACCTCGGCAGCGCCGACGGGCCCAGCGCCGCCTGGTTCCGGGAGGCCTCGGGGCGCACGGTGTCGCTCGACATCGACCCCCGCGGGCTCGACGGCGCCGGCGTGTGCGGCTCGGCCCTGGCCCTGCCCTTCCCCGACGCGACCTTCGACGCCGTGGCCGCCTTCGACGTCATCGAGCACTGCGAGCCCGAGGCCGACGCCTTGGCCGAGGTGTACCGGGTGCTGCGGCCGGGGGGCACCTTCGTGATGTCGGTGCCGTCCTACACCTGGGCCTGGAGCGACTTCGACGTCGCGAACGGCCACCACCGGCGCTACACCCGTGAGCGCGCGCGGACGGCGGTGGAGCGGGCGGGCTTCCGGGTCGAGCGCGCCACGTACGGCTTCGCGACCGTCTTCCCGCTGTTCGCGGCCGAGCGCGTCGCCCGCAAGGTGGTGCGCCGCCATCCCACCGGTCCGGTCGACATCGTCGCGGTGCCGCAGGTGCCGCCGCTGGTCAACCGCGCCCTGGCTCGGATGTGCCGCCTGGACCGCGCGGTGCTCCAGCGGCGCGACCTGCCGTTCGGGTCCTCGGTGTTCCTCGCCGCGACCCGCCTCGGCTGAGCGCGGCGGTCAGCAGCCCGGGTCAGCGGCCGGGGTCGAGCGGGCCACCGGACACGACCCGCGCCCGCACGTCGGCGGCCGTGGCCGCCAGCCCGGCCGCGAGGGTCGTGACGGCCAAGGAGTCCACCTCGGACCAGCGCACCGACCGCAGCCGCAGGTCGAGCACCTGCCCGCGCCCACCCGGGACGGTCACGGTGCGCAGCGGCCGGTGGAAGACCCGCCGCGCCTCCCCCACCAGGTGGCCGACGGTGACCGGGCGGCCCGACGCGAGGACCTTGACCGCCGTCGTCCCGGGGGCGGCGTCGCGAGCCAGGGCCACGCAGCGCAGGACCATGGCCGCGACGTCCGCCACGAAGACGTAGTCGCGGATGGTGTCGAGCGAGACGAAGACGGGCAGCGGGCGGGTCGTTGCCGACGACAGGCACAGCTGCGAGAGCAGGCCCTGCGGCTTGCCGAGCGTCTGCCCCGGGCCGTACACGTTGGCGAGCCGGCCCAGGACCGCGCGGAGCCCGGTGCGCCCGGCCAGGCCGGTGAGGGCGCGCTCCATCGCCAGCTTCGTCCGGCCGTAGGCCACCAGGGGGGCGACGGCGGTCTCCTCCGAGAACGGCGGGCCGCTCGACCCGGCGTAGAGGCCGCCTGCCGACGAGGCGAGGAAGACCACCCCGTCGTCGTCGGGCGCCGCGGTCTCCTCGAGCCGGGCGAGGAAGCGCTCGAAGACGTCGAGCTCGGCGAGCAGGGCGGCCTCCGGCGTGGCGACGACCCCGGCGCCGGCACACCAGGCGAGCACCCACGGCCGGCCGCGCCGCGACGCCGTGAAGGCGTCGAGGTCGGTGGTCAGGGCGGCCACCGCGGCGTCCGGGTCACCCCACGGGACCCGCGAGATGCGCACCTCCCAGCCGTCGGCGGCCAGGGCGGCGACCACGTGCCGCCCGACCAGGCCGCCGGACCCGACGACCCAGGCGACCGGGCCGACCGGGTCGGTCACGCGCGGCCGCCGGGGGCGACGTCGTCGCGGCCCAGCGGGCCGTCGCGCCGGTCGCGCACGGGCAGGTACAGCGGCTTGCCCATCGCCATGTTGACGGCCATGCCGACGTACTCCGCGATCACCCCGAGTGCGAAGAGGATGGCGCCGGTGGCGGCCATCAGCAGCACCATGGTCGAGGTCCACCCGGGGGCGTCCCACCGGCCGGTGGCGCGCCCGATGAGGAGCACGACGGCGATGACCGGCGCCAGCACGATGGCCGCCGCCCCCGACACGCTGACCCAGCGCAGGGGGGTCGTCCCGCTCGAGAGCACGAGCCGCCAGAAGTGGGACACCAGCCGGTGCAGGTCGTAGCCCGAGGGTCGGTCGCCCTCGCCGCGCATGGCGACCGGGACGGTGGCGACCCGGCGGGCCACCCAGGAGATCGCGACGTCGAGGTAGATGCCGGGGCCGGCGTAGGCCGCGACCGAGCGCGCCACCTCGCCCAGCACCAGCCGGTAGCTGTTGAAGTCGTTGGCCCGGGCGCTGCGGGCCAGCTTCGAGACCAGCCACTTGGCGCTGCGGGACGCCAGGTTGCGGGCGGCCCCGTGCGGCGGGGGGTTGGCCGGCGCCGCGTAGACCACGTCGGCCTGCTCGTCCAGGGCGGCGTCGAGGAGCCGCCCGATGTCCTCGGGGTCGTGCTGACCGTCCTCGTCGAGGGTGACAACCCACTCGCCGCCCGAGGCCGAGATGCCGGCGAGCGTCGCGGCGTGCTGGCCGAAGTTACGGCTGAGCCACACCGGGCGCACCCAGGCGTGCTCGGCGGCAAGGGCGCGGATGACGGCGTCGGAGCCGTCGGGGCCGCAGTCGTCGACGAGCACGAGCTCGTCGACGAGGTACGGGCGCCCGCCCGGGGTGTCCCGCACCGAGGTGGACGCGGCGACCTCGGCGACCAGGGCCGGGAGGGTACGCGAGCCCTGGTAGACCGGGACGACGACCGAGACCCGATGGGGCTCGTCCTGGTGCTCCTCGACGTTCTCCACGCCCGACACCCTAGTGGCGCGGTGCCGGGGTCAGTCGCGGGTCAGCTTGCGGTACGTGACGCGGTGCGGGCGGGCGGCGTCCTCGCCGAGGCGCTCGACCTTGTTCGCCTCGTACGACTCGAAGTTGCCCTCGAACCAGTACCAGCGGGCGGGGTTCTCGGCGGTGCCCTCGTAGGCCAGGATGTGCGTCGCAACACGGTCGAGGAACCACCGGTCGTGGCTGATGACCACGGCACAGCCGGGGAACTCGAGCAGGGCGTTCTCGAGCGAGCCGAGGGTCTCGACGTCGAGGTCGTTGGTCGGCTCGTCGAGGAGCAGCAGGTTGCCGCCCTCCTTGAGCGTGAGCGCCAGGTTGAGGCGGTTGCGCTCGCCGCCGGAGAGGACGCCGGCCTTCTTCTGCTGGTCGGGGCCCTTGAATCCGAACTGGCTGACGTACGCGCGGCTCGGGATCTCGACGTGGCCGACGTTGATGTAGTCGTGGCCGCCGGAGACGGTCTCCCAGAGGTTCTTGTTCGGGTCGAGGCCGCCGCGGCTCTGGTCGACGTAGGAGATCTTGACCGTCTCACCGATGTCGACGACGCCGGCGTCGGCCTGCTCGAGGCCCACGATGGTCTTGAACAGGGTGGTCTTGCCGACGCCGTTCGGGCCGATGACCCCGACGATGCCGTTGCGCGGCAGGGTGAAGGACAGGCCCTCGATGAGCACGCGGTCGCCGAAGCCCTTGCGCAGGTCCTTGACCTCGATGACCTTGCTGCCCAGGCGCGGGCCCGGCGGGATCTGGATCTCCTCGAAGTCGAGCTTGCGGGTGCGGTCGGCCTCGGCGGCCATCTCCTCGTAGCGGGCGAGTCGCGCCTTGGACTTGGTCTGCTTGGCCTTGGCGTTGGAGCGGACCCACTCGAGCTCCTCGGCGAGGCGCTTGGAGAGCTTGGCGTCCTTCTTGCCCTGCACCTGGAGGCGGGCCTGCTTCTTCTCGAGGTAGGTCGAGTAGTTGCCCTCGTACGGGTAGGCACGGCCCCGGTCGAGCTCGAGGATCCACTCGGCCACGTTGTCCATGAAGTAGCGGTCGTGCGTCACGGCCACGACAGCGCCGTGGTAGGCCGCGAGGTGCTGTTCGAGCCACAGCACCGACTCGGCGTCGAGGTGGTTGGTGGGCTCGTCGAGCAGCAGCAGGTCGGGCTTCTGCAGCAGCAGCTTGCACAGCGCGACGCGACGACGCTCACCACCGGAGAGGACGGTGACGTCGGCGTCCGGCGGCGGGCAGCGCAGGGCGTCCATCGCCTGCTCGAGCTGGGAGTCGAGGCCCCACGCGTCGGCGGCGTCGATGGCCTCCTGGAGCACGCCCATCTCGGCCATCAGCGCGTCGAAGTCGGCGTCCGGCTCGGCCATCTCGGCGGAGATCTCGTTGTAGCGGTCGAGCTTGGCCTTGATCTCGCCGGCACCCTCCTCGACGTTGCCGAGGACCGTCTTCTCCTCGTTGAGCTCGGGCTCCTGCATGAGGATCCCCACCGAGAAGCCGGGGCTGAGCCGCGCCTCGCCGTTGGACGGCTGGTCGAGCCCGGCCATGATCTTCAGCACCGAGGACTTACCGGCACCGTTGGGACCCACGACGCCGATCTTGGCTCCGGGCAGGAACGAGAGGGTGACCTCGTCGAGGATGACCTTCTCGCCGTGCGCCTTGCGGGCGCGCGACATGACGTAGATGAACTCGGGCATGGCCCCAGCGTATCGAGCCGCACAGCCCCGCCCGAATCCGTCGGCCCGGGCGGGGCCGCCCCCTCTCAGGCCCCCTCGCTCAGGCCGCCCGCTCCGAGCCGGTGGGCACCAACGGGCCGGTGTCGACCCGTTCGCCGACCTCGTCGTCCGTGGAGCCGCCCAGCGGCGACGACGGGCCCGGCTCGACCACGTACGGGTCGCGGGCGGGGTCGCCGAACCCGGTGTCGCCCAGGTCGGGCAGCCCGGAGGTCGCACCCTCCGGCGGCATCGCGGGCGCGAGATCGCTGTTGCGGGTGTAGACGGTGCTCCCCCAGCGCAGGTCGTGGCCGACGCTGTCCGCGTCCATCTCGACGGCCGTCCCCGTGGACCCGTCGGAGCGCTGGTACTGGCGCACCCGGAGCTTGCCGTGCACGACCACCGGGTGGCCCTTGCGCAGGGACCGGGCGGCGTTCTCGCCCAGGCCGCGGAAGACGCTGACGTCGTAGTAGCTGGTGTCGGAGTCGGCCCAGCGCCCGGGCTCGCCGCGCACCTGGTGCCGCTCGGACTGCGCGACGCGGAACTTCGTGAACGGCCCGCCCCGCCCCTCGACGATGACGGGGTCGGCGACCAGCCGCCCCTGCACGGTCGTGATGGTCTCGTACATGGTGTCCTCCCTCCGCGGACCGCCGATCGGCCCGGTGGGACCACGCTCGTCGCCGGCCCGCGCCGTCACAACGGGCGACCGGCGATCTGTGGACGACGGGAGGCACCGGGGCGCCCTGTGGACGACCGGCCGCCCACGCCCGCGGATCGGAGCCGTCAGACGTCGGCGGCGTGCCGCAGCGCCTCGCGCGTCGCGGCGTGCCGCTCGAGCACCCGCCGCACGGGCGCCACGATCTTGGCGTCGGCGACGGTCTCGATCGACGAGCGCAGCCGCCGCTCCATCACCGCCGCCCGGCGCCGGGCCCCGATGCGGGCCAGCCACGCCGCGAGCGCCGCCAGCAGTGGCCCCAGGAGCAGGCCGCCCGCCAGCAGCAGGAACGGGGCCGGCAGCACGCCCACCGTCGGGGCGTCGGGCACGAGCTGGTCGAGCTGGAGCCATCCGGCCACCGCATAGGCCGCGAGCCAGGCGAGCCCGACGACGGCGGCCGCGGCCAGGACCAGCTGCACCAGCCCCACGGCCCGCCACCACAGGGGTGAGCGCGCGTAGAGAGAGGTACCGACCACGGCCTGGTCGAGCGCGTCCCCCAGGTCGGGGCCGGGCGGGGTCGCGGCGCGGTGCAGCGCCTCGGCCCAGGGCGTCGGCAGGTCGGCCGCGGCCCGGTCGGCGACCCGCCGGGTGGCGAGGGCGACGGCCGCGCGGGCGGCCGGGCTCGGCGGCGGCAGCGACGAGCGCCCCAGCACCGAGCGCACGTCGGACTCGGT
This sequence comes from Nostocoides sp. Soil756, assembly GCF_001428065.1. Classification (GTDB taxonomy): domain Bacteria; phylum Actinomycetota; class Actinomycetes; order Actinomycetales; family Dermatophilaceae; genus Phycicoccus. The sequence goes on along the minus strand of NZ_LMSE01000002.1, from coordinate 577,894 downwards.
CACCCGCACGTCGCGCCCGTCGAGCCGCAGGCGACGCAGCGGCCGGGCGCGCAGCCGGTGGACCCAGCGGGTGAACGGCCATCCGGTGTCGGCGGCGGCCTCCATCCGGTAGTCGCGCGCCACGGCCTCGACCACCGCCGGGAGGCCGGCGCTGCGGGCCAGCGCGTCGAGGAGCTCACTGCGGGCGGCGGCGTCGACCCCGCCTTCGCTCGTGCCCACGTGCCCGGAGAGGGCCCCGGCCGCCGAGCGCACGTCGGCGGCGAGCCGGGCCCGGGCCATCGTGCGGGAGGCGACGACGTTCGCCAGGCGCTGGCGCAGCTCGTCGATCCCTGCCCCGGTACGGACCGAGGTCATCAGGACGGTGGCGCCCGGCATCCCGTCGCGCTCCATCAGCCGCACGAGGTCGGTGCGGAGCCGGTCGACGTCGTCGGCGGCCAGCCGGTCGCACTGGTTGAGCACCGCCATCGTGACGGCCTCGTGCGAGGACAGGGTGGCGACGTGGTCATCGTGGAGGCGGGCGTCGGCGTACTTCTGCGGGTCCGCGACCCAGACGAAGAGGTCGACCAGCTCCAGGACCCGCACGGCCTCGACGCGGTGGGCGACCTCCCGGGAGTCGACGTCGGGCAGGTCGAGCAGCACCAGCCCGTCGAGGCCGCCGACCTGGGGCCCGGCCTCCTCGGTGACGTGGTGGCGCGAGCCGACGCCCAGCCAGTCGAGCAGCTCACCGGCCGGTTCGTCGCCCCACACCGCGGCCGTGGGGGTGGAGGTCGTGGGACGGCGGACGCCGACGGTCGCGACGTCGGCCCCGACCAGGGCGTTGAAGAGGGAGGACTTGCCGCTGCCGGTGGCTCCCGCGAGCGCGACGACGGTGTGGCCGCCCACCAGGGCGCTGCGCCGCTCGACCTTCTCGACGACGGCGCGCGCGGCCCGGCGCTCGCGTGCGGGCAGCTGCTCGCCCCCGGCCTCGACCGCGGCGTCCAGCGAGGTCGCGGCGGCGGCCAGCCGCTCGGGCGACACGACGGCGCCGCGGGCACGGCCCATCCGCAGCGGGCTCATCGGGCGACCTGGGCGAGGCGGGCGGCCGCGGCCTCGAGGCGGCGGGCCTGGTCCTCCGGGGAGACGTGGGCCGACAGCGCGGTGTCGTAGCGGGCCCGGTCCCGGGCGTAGAGCTCCTCGGTGAGGACCAGCAGCCGCTCGCGCGCCTTGGCCGCCATGTCGCGCACGGCCTGGTCGCCGAAGATGGCCTCGAGCACGCGCTGCGCCAGCACCGCCGTTCCGCCGGCGATGCCGACCTCGGCGCCGATCAGGCCGCCGGTCTGGGCGAAGGCGACGAGCATCAGGAACAGCCCGATGGCGTTGACGCCGTACGCCGCCACCCGCGCGTTGGTCCGCCGGCCCTGGCCTTCGGTGCGCACCAGGTCGAAGACCTCGCCCTGCCAGGCCCGCACGAGCCGCTCGACCGCGGCCCCGGCCTCGGGCGGCGTGGAGCCGAGCGTCGGGTCGGCGGCCAGCACCGCCGCCCCTCCGGGCAGCCGGCGCCAGGACCGCACGGTCTCGGAGCCGGCCGACTCCAGGCCGTCGAGCACGAGTGCTGCCACGCCGGTGTGCAGCGCCTCACCGAGGGTGTCAACGGGCGCTGGGGTCCCCTTGATGGCGGCGGTGATGCGGTCACGCCAGCGGGCGACGGTGGACTCGACCTGGCGGAAGAACTCGCCGGTGCCGACGAACTCCTGCCACCGCGCCAGCACCTCGCCGCGCAGGAGCGTGCCGTCGGTCATCCCGTCGGCCACGTGCTGCTGGGCCAGCTCGTAGGCCTCGAGCGCGGAGGCCCGCAGCGACTCCTCGCCGTCGCGCTGGGCCCGGCTCGCGGTGACGAGCGTGCCCACGCGCCCCGCGAGCGAGTCGACCGCCCCCCGCAGGGTCTGGCTGACGACGATGTCGCGCGCCCGGGCGTCGCCGGCGAGCGCCTGGAGCCAGTCGCGCAGCCGGCGGTAGGTCCACTCGGGCAGCCGGCCGTCCTCGAGCGGCACCTCGGGGACGCTGAAGATGGGGGCCGTCGGCAGCCGCTGGTCGCGCAGCATCTGGGCGAGGTGGGGGCGGATCTCCTCGACGGCCTCCGGCGGCACCCGGTCGAGCACGATGGCCACGGCGGTGCCACGGTCGGCGGCGGTGCGCAGCAGGTCCCACGGCACGGCGTCGGCGTAGCGGGCGGCGGTGGTGACGAAGACCCAGAGGTCGGCGGCCGCGAGCAGCTGGGTGGCGAGCTGCCGGTTGGCCGACACCACGGAGTCGATGTCCGGGGCGTCGAGGAGGGCGAGGCCGGCCGGCAGCGCGGAGGACGCCGCGAGACGCACCGTGCCGGGCTGGTCCTCGCCGGTGTCACGCCCGGTGACCCGGGCCAGACCCGGCAGGATGCGGTCGTCGGCGAACCAGCGGGCGTCCTCGGGGTGGTGCACGAGCACCGGGGAGGTCGTGGTGGGGCGCAGCACCCCGGGGCGGCTGACCGCCTCGCCGACGACCGAGTTCACCAGGGTCGACTTGCCGGCCCCGGTCGAGCCGCCGACCACGGCCAGCAGCGGGGCCTCGATGGAGCGCAGCCGGGGCAGGACGTAGTCGTCGAGCTGGTCGAGCAGCCCCCGGCGGGCAGTGAGGGCCTCGGCTCGCCCGGGCACGTCGAGCGGCAGCACAGCGCGGTCGACCTCGGCGCGGAGCGCCTCGACGGCGGAGACCAGCGCCTCCACGTCACGGTCTGCGCTCACGTCGCACAGCCTAACGAGAGTCTCATCCTTCCCTCGCCATTCCCGGGTTTCGGCGGGGTCGGGTCCCGGGGCGATCCGGGCCGACCCGGTCGCCGGGGCGCCGTCGCCCCCCTGCGCCATGATGTCCGGATGCGAGCCTTCGTCGCCGTGGTGCCCCCCGATGCGGCGGTCGAGGACCTCGACGACTTCCTCGAGCCCCGGCGCGACGTCGACGGCCCGCGGTGGTCGCCGCCGGGGCAGTGGCACGTGACCCTGGCGTTCCTCGCGGACGTCCCCGAGTACGTCGTCGAGTCGTTGGTCGACGCCGTGGGGGCCGCGGCGGCGCGGCATCCCCGGTCCCGTCTGGGGCTGGCCGGTGGCGGCTGCTTCCCCGACGTCGCACGCGCCCGGCTGCTCTGGGCCGGGGTCGACGGCGGGGACGCCCTGGCCCCGCTCGCCCACGCGGTGCGGATGGCCTGCGCGCACGCCGGCGGCGACCCCGACGGCGGCCGCTTCCGGCCCCACCTGACCCTGGCGCGCTTCCCGCGCCCGGTCGACGCGAGCCGGCGGGTGCGGGTGCTCGACACCTACCGCGGGCCGTCGTGGGAGGCCGCCGAGGTCGTGGTCGTGCAGTCGCACCTGCCCCGCGAGCGGGGGCACCGGCCGCGGCACGAGGTCCTGGCACGGCTCCCGCTGGGGGCGGCCGGGGTCAGCCCACGACGCCCTTCTTGAGCAGGTAGCAGCTGTAGCCCACGGTCTCGCCGGTCTGCACCATGACCATGGCCGAGGCCGCCCGCTCGTAGAACGACTGCCGCTCGAGGGAGGCGAACTCGATGTCGCGCCCCTCGGCGGCGGCCGCGAGGGCGAGGAACGCCGCCGTCGGCCCGTTGATCTCGTCGGGACGGTCGTCGACCTCCATCCGCTCGACCGGGTGCGGGACGAAGGAGTCGAGCGGGTAGACGGTCAGGATCGCCTCGACCGCGGCGGCGATGTCGCTGTCGCGCAGCTCGACCACCGGGACGCCGTAGCGGTGCGCCGGGAAGTTGCGGTCGACGACGCCCAGGACGTCGCCGTGCCCGAGGCGGTCGAGCTCGGCGAGCAGCCGGCCGGTGAGGATCGGGTGGATGCCCTTGAGCACGGTGGCCTCCGGTGTCGGGACGGACGGTGTGCCCCGAGCATAGGAGCCCGGGCGCCGCGTGGACGCAGTCCCTAGGATGGCTGCGCCGTCGTCCGGGCGGCCGGCCCCCGTAGCTCAGCTGGATAGAGCAAGAGCCTTCTAATCTCTAGGTCGCAGGTTCGAGTCCTGCCGGGGGCGCCGCCACAAACATACCCTGACCTGCACAAACATGCTTTCGCATACCGAAGCGTGCCCTATACGTGCCCTAAGCCTCGCCGTGATGACGCGCTTGTCTCGTTCGGCGACTGTGAACTACAGTTGACACATGGTCGACGTCGTCAGGTCTTCGACGTTCGATCGGTGGTTACGCAAGCTGAAGGACCGGAGGGCCGCCGCGCGCGTCCTGGTCCGCGTCCAGCGACTGGCCGCCGGCAACCCCGGCGACGTGAAGCCGGTCGGAGGTGGCATCTCCGAGCTTCGCATCGACTACGGCCCGGGCTACCGGGTCTACTACCTGCATGAAGGCGACCGGCTGATCCTGCTGCTCTGCGGCGGGGACAAGTCATCACAAAGTGCCGACATCGCAAACGCGCACGAGATCGCCCGACAGTGGAGATCGAAACCAGGAGGAGAACGATGACCGGCACGAGTGAGACCTTCTCCCCCTTCGAGGCTGCCGACTACCTGGCGACCTTCGATGACGTCGCGGCCTACCTCGAGGCGGTCATCGACGAGGGCGACGACGACCCCGCCTTCATCACCCAGGCGCTCGGAGCCATCGCCCGCTCCGGCAACGTCAGCGAACTCGCGCGTCGCGCGGGCATGAGCCGGGAAGGTCTGTACAAGGCGCTGTCTGCCGACGGCAACCCCAGCTTCGCGACCGTGCTCAAGGTGTCGCGGGCGTTGGGGTTACGGCTTCACTTCGAGTCCATCGCCTAAGCGCACACCATTGACCGGTCGCACCATCCGCGGCATGTGCGGATGTGTGGCGGCGACGTGGCCCAGCTGAAGTCAGGCGCATGTTTGGATCGAGTTATGACCGATCACCGGATTCGTCGAGGTGCCCGTGGCCTCGTCATCGACGAGCACGACAGCGTGCTTCTGGTCCACTTCGACTGGGACGGCCTGGACATCCCGGGTGGATTCTGGGCATGCCCGGGAGGTGGGATCGAAGAAGGCGAACTTCCCGAGGATGCCCTGCGGCGGGAGCTGGAAGAAGAAGTTGGTCTCGCCGAGCCGGCCATCGGTGGTGCGCTGTGGAGCCTGACCCGGATGTTTGAGATGCCCGGGTGGGATGGTCAAGAAGACACGTGGTTCTTGGTGCGCACCTCGCACTTCGAACCGCAGCCCCGCGTGGTTCTGCTTGAAGAGAATGTGCACGGCGTGCGGTGGTTCACCAAGGAGGAGCTGCGGCAAGGGATCGTGCCCTTCAGCCCGCGCGACCTCGCCAAGCAGTTGGAGGTGGTTCTCGCGAACGGCGTACCGCCCAAACCGCGCGTCATCGAGTGCCTGCCCTGATCGGCGCGGGCCATCGCCTCCCGCGCTCCGCCACATGTGCGAATAGCGCCACTTGCGGCAGATGAGGAAGGCTTTTCGAGCGCGGCGCAGCGGATGCTGCTGCGGCAGACTTGGTGGATGACTGATCGCCCGCCACTCGAGCACTTCCTGGGCCTGTGGTTCGGCGTACGCCAGTTTGAGGGCGTCGACCCAGCCAAAGCGGTGGCACCAGTCATGAGGTTTAACCACCCGGTATCGGAGACCTTTGACAACGACGTCCAGGTCCTCGTGATGGAGCAACAAGGAGTCTGGCAGTGGGGCCAGACTGCCGAAGGCCGGTTCGTCGAGCGGGAGAACGAACCTGACGTGCGGTGGCGAGTCATCGGTGAGAACGCCGACGAGTTCTGGCTTCACCACGCGGCCTTCGAAGCAGTCACCGATCTTCCGGCCAGCCGCAGTGCTCAGCTGTTCGACGAGGCCACCATCGCGAGAATCAAGCGGGAAGTCGCTCCGCTGCCCTGCGGAACCTGGACCTGGCCAGGCACAACCCAGACCATGCACTACCGCGACGCCAGTGTGGTCATGATTTGTGAGGACGCCGGCGACTACTGGGTGGTGGCATCGGCCCCCCAGGAGGCAGACCTCGACTGGCTTGACGAGCTGAACCTGACTTGGGACGAGAGCGACACTCGGCTCACCTCCGAGTCATAGCGGCCTCTCGCCACGGTCTGCGCCTTCCTGGCGGCATGAGCGTGCACTGTCACTCGTAGCCTGTCGCCGCCACCACCATCTCGGCAAAGAGTCGCCAACTGGCATCGTCCTGCCCTTCAAGGTCGATAACGCGCGCCTCGGCAAACGCCGCCAGTGCCTCAAGAAAGCCTTCGAGAGTGCGGTTCTCCCATTCGGACGATCCGCCACCGAGCCGGAAGTCGCCAAGCACGATCTCCAGAAAGTCACCAAAGCTGTCGCGATCGGTGACATCGCCCGGGTCAGCGGTCGTTGTGCGTCCCGTCTCGTAGTCCATGCTCAAGATGCTGACACGGGCCCGAGCTGTTGGTGAGCGATCTGCGGCATGAGCGCGTAGGTCCGCGGGCCCACCAGGGCCGACGTGGGAACACGCTTTTGCGGTCGCTGCCCGAGCGCGACGCTACGGTCTCGGAATGGACATCCTTCTGTACTTGGCGCTCTGGGCCGTGCCCGTGGTTGTTGGCTACTTCGTGATTCGGCTAGCGGTGCGGCACGGAGTCATGGACGCCCACCGCCGGATGCACCCTGTCGAGATTGGTCGGCCAGACCATTCGCCGACCTAACCCACCTGCGGCATGTGAGTGCGTCCGCCCCTACGCTGCGTGCATGAGCGACGTCCGATCTAACGAGAGGCCTATGCCTTACCTGCGAGCAACGCTGGAGAACGGTGCCGCGTATGAGGACCCGTCTGAGGACGTGTTGTTCATGCTCCTTGAGGACGTCGCCGCTGGTCACAGCCCATGGGTCATCGTTGACAAGCCCGCCGACTCATCGCAGCAAACCTATGCGCAAGCTGTCCGCCTAGCGGATGGGCTTTTCCAGGTAGAGCGCCGTCGTGGTGATGCATCGACCCACGAGGTCACATCTGCGCTGCCCCTCCGGGATGCTCACGCGAAACTCACCGCATGGGCATACGCCCTCTAGATTGCTGTGAAATGAGTCAGGCATCAATCCGCACGTGGGCAGGAGAGATCGCCCTATCCGCGGCATATCCGGACGTTGAAAGACACGTCCAAGCGGCCCTGAGTCGCATGAATAGCGGGCGCGGTTGTAGCCAGACTTGGGGCGTAGCTCGAGTTTTCCGTCGGCGTCGTCGAGTTGCGTCACGGACTAACCTTCCGGGGTGCCTCTCAACCCCGAGCAGCAGCAACTGGTCGACCAATGGCTCCCCGGGGCCTGCATCGTTGCCGACCTCAGTTGGGGCTTGGTCGACACCACCGTTCTACATCTGCGCTGGGCCAAGGGCGAGGTCATCGTGAAGGCTGCAGGCCCGAAGAACCACCATTTGTGGCGGGAGATCACCGGGCACCTGGAGTTCACGGCCCCGTGGCTGAGTGAAGGCCGGGTCGGCCGCCTGCTCCGCCACAACCGCGACCTCAACGTCCTCGTCCTCGAATACCTACCCGGGGTCCTGGCGGACGGCACGAGCGCGGCGACCGACCCGGAGACTCATCGGCAGGCTGGTGCACTACTTGCCGCGTTGCACGGGCAAGCATCGAGGATCGATGACCAGTACGAGACCCAGATGGATGCCCGCGCGCTGCGATGGCTGGATGGCGATCACCGCATCGACCCGCGCACCGAGGCGCGCGTTCGAGAGGTCATCGCCGGCCATGACCGACCGCCGGCGGTGCTCGTTCCCACACATGGCGACTGGCAGCCACGTAACTGGCTGGTCGACGGTCGCTGTGTTCTTGTTATCGACCTCGGTCGGGCCGACTGGCGCCCAGCCCTCACGGATCTGGCGCGGCTAAGCCGGCAACAGTGGGACGGCCGGACCGACCTCGAGGCCGCCTTCCTCGCCGGCTATGGTGCCGACCCGCGTGAGCCAGGTGCTTGGCGTCGGACGCTGCTTCGCGAAGCAATCGGCACCGCATGCTGGGCCTACCAGGTCGGCGACGAACCGTTCGAACAGCAGGGTCATCGGATGCTGCTGCAGTGCCTGGCTATGGCACCTTGACGCGGGCCCAGGGTCGCTGGTGAACCGAACGGGCGCCAGGTCGCGCTGAGACACAGGTACAGCCTCCCGCTCAAGAAGGTCCCTCAAGGGCCTTGTTCTGGGGAAATGCGTGGCTGCGTCCCTCTTCGCGGCATGTCCGGACGTGGCGTCCGGCATGCTCGTCCCTGTGAGGAGCCCGGTCGATCGCCTACGCCAGCGTCGAGAGAAGGCTCGCCAAGGACGAGCAGTTGGCGACTGCCCTGACTGCCGCCATCCCTGGTCCGAGCACCTCGGATACGGAAACGACAGGGACGGCATGTGCGGCGAGTGCGCCTACGAGTTCGACCACGAGCAGCGGGAGACGCCCGAGCCCGGGTGCACCCGCACCGCTCCATCACTCACCTGATCGCGGCAGATCCGGTAAGCCCCTCATCCTGATGCCCGGACACCTGACGAGGCCGTCGCTAGGGTCTGGACCATGACGTCAGGCGAGCGCGGTCGACCCGGTCAGCCTGGTCTGTTCACCGTGTCGATCCCTGAGTGGTCGCTGGCCGAAGACGGGCAGGTCCTGCGTCGTGGAGACACCTACCGCAGCTGGTGGGTGTTCGTGGAGGCCGACCGTGAAGCACGTCCCACGGAGCGGCTGCAGCGCATCACGGCGGATGCGACGTTGCTTCCGCCGTGGTGGGGCCGGCTTGGCCCTCAGTCGGTGCGCCTCGACGCTGGCGGGGCGGTCCTCTACTGGGACGCGCCGTACCCCGTCGAAGGACCGGTGGAAGTTCACGGCTGGATCGAGGCGAGCCACGTCGATGCCCCGCCTGACTTCCCCATGAACGACGGCATCGTTCGCCGGGTCCGGCTCGAGTGGTGCGAAGCGATGGCCACCGGCCCCCGTGAGCGGACGGTGCTGATCGATAAAGGACGGTACGAGGAAGTGGAGGCCAGCCAGATCCAGCCGTCCGAAACCTTGGGCGATGGTCCCGTGTTGAGTGCCGTGGTCGTCGAACTCGAGATCGCGCCGACGGTCACCGTCCGCGCCTGACCGGCCGAGTAGTCGCCCGGGGCGCGGCAGTAGCGGACGTCGCCGTGCTCACACAGACCCGTGACTGACCGCCCTGCAGTGAACCGGCGGCTAGCCTGCTGAGCATGGACGACATCAGCGGTGCTGCAGTCGTTGGCCTGTTGTCGATGGTCGGGTTTGGGTGGGTATTGCACGTCAAGGGAGAAGAGCCCGGCGAGTTCGTCTTGTTCATCTCGATGGTGCTGGGCTTGTTCCTTCAGGCGAAGGGACCGGCTGACTGGGTCCCATGGCTCTGGTTTGGCACCTTGATCCTCTGCCTCGGCTTCTATGCAGTCGATTGGACGGTGGGATGGGGCCGTCGCACGCCCCACCCCACAGGTCGCCATGCTCCAAAGGGACCTGAGTGATCCTCCGCGCGCTCATCGGCAGTTCCGGTAACTTTCCCCGCTCCCCCGGATCTCTGTTTGAGGCGACCTCTGGCAGGTCTCATCGGGCGGTGCGGCGGATCCAGGCGTCACCGAGCCGGTTGAGGGCCGGGCGCAAAGTGACGATGTCGCGGTCGTAGATTCGGCCGGTCTCGAGCCCGCTGGATAGCCGCTCGACGGCCTCGATGAGTTCCGGCAATGTTGCCGCCGATGCTGGCTTCGAGGTCGCCGGGGCAGCTGGCGCCTGCGTGACCCTGGGGGCGTAGCCAGGTGTGAAGTGGTCCAGCATGGCCGTGACGTCGTCCCAGGCCTCGCTGTCGAGCTCGCCGTGGCGGCGGCGGCCTCGGAGGCGGACCAGAAGATCCCGGGACAAGCGCGAAGAACGGGCGACTCGGGCGATGGCCGACTCGTCTCTTTCCTGCTGAGTCGGCGCAGGTCGCGGCTTCGGTGTTCTCGGGATGTCGATCATCCGAATCTCAACGGCCGCCTCGCGGGCGCCGCGGCGCGTCACCGCGGCGATGTTTCGGCACCGGCTCGAGCACCACACCGGGCGCCTTCCGCGACCGCCATACGACAACGGTGCACCGCACTGAGGGCACCTGCGCTGCTCCTCCCCTGCCATTCCTAGACGGTACGCCGACGTCGCCTATTTCGCATCACCGAAACGTCCAGCGATCCGGAGTGCAAGAGGTGTGCCGTTGTCGAGCTTTGGGCCTTTTGGGTAGGGACATTCGTGCGGGGGAAGCGCGGTCGGTGAGGCAGCGTGCGCTGGGGGCGAATCGAGGTGGCGGGGCGTCGAAGGAACGGTGAAGTGGTGGGCCCGGGAGTGCGTCGGAGCACGCGTCCTGGCCGCGTCGCGTTCGAGCCGGGTCAGCCGGCTGCGAGCTCCGACAGCCTGGCCGCGATCTGCGCGTCGCGCCCAGCGGCCGCGTGCTGGTAGCGCAGCGCAGCACCGGGCGTCGAGTGCCCGAGCCGCGCCATAAGCTCGGCCAGCGTGGCGCCAGTCTGGGCCGCGAGGACGGCCCCGGTGTGCCGCAGGTCGTGCAGCCGGAGGTCCGGTCGACCAGCCGCCGCTCGCGCCGTCATGAAGATCTTGGTGACCTCGGTGTGGACCAGGTGATGGTTGGTCCCTGGTCGCGGGAAGAGCAGCGCGTCCGACCCCCGGGTGACGTGGTGGTCGAGGTGCGCCTGAATGACCGGGATCAGGTGCGGCGGGATGGCGACGTCGCGGACGCCCGCGACGCTCTTCGGCCGGCCGACGAGGTCGGCGCCGTCGACGCGCACCACCGCGCGAGAGATGGACAGGACGCCACGCTGGAGGTCGACGTCGCGGCGTCGTAGTTCCGCCAGCTCGCCGTACCGGAGGGCACACCAGGCACCGAGCAGCACCAACAGCCGCAGCCGCTCCGGCATCCCCTCGACGATCGCCGTCAGCTCGGGCAGACTCGCCGGCTCGATACGGCGCTGCCGCGTCGAGCGCCCCGCACCGGGGATCTGGCAGGGGCTGGTCGCCAGGAGGCCCTCGGTGACGGCCTGGCCCATGATCGCCCGCAGCAACGAGTAGGCGTGCGCTCGCTGGGTGGGGTGCGCCGGCCCGAGGAAGTCGTACCAACGAGTGACGTCGTCACGGGTGATGCTCCGCAGCGACTTGTCGCCGAACGTCGGGAAGACGAGCCGCTCGAGCTGCGAGGCATACAGGGCGCGGGTGCGCGGTCTCAGCGGCTCGCCGCGGACCCGGCGCCGGTCGATCGCTCCCGGCGCGTACTCGCGAAGCGTCATGGCACCTCGCAGGGCGAGCGCGCGCCGCTTGGGTGGCTCCCACTGGTCGGATTCGATCAGTCGGTGCTCGACCGCCAGCCAGTGCTCGGCGTCGATCTTGGCCTCGAACGTGCCCGGTGCCGTGTGGCGCGCCAGGTCGGGGCCGGCGTAGGAGGCCTGGAAGCGACCCGAGGGCAGCCGGCGCACCTTGCCGAACCCCCGACGAGACCTCCTGCGTGCCGTTGTCACCCGTCGCTCCCTCCCCCGCGCGTGCCCTAAACGTGCCCTAACGGTGACTAGATGTGGTCATCTGTGACCTCTCGTGAGCACTCGAAGATGAGGACAAACATGCAGTTCAGAGCCCTATTTTGCCAGATCAGGCGGCTGCGAGGAAACGGCCAATCGGCAGGTTCGAGTCCTGCCGGGGGCGCCAGCGCGGATGCGCGAAGCGCATGGCGCGGGCGCCTCCGGGCCCGTCCGGACGCAGGAGTTCGGGTCGCGCGCAGCAATTGCCGCGTGGCGGCCGAACTCCTGCGTCGCCGCCCCGGCACGACGGCCCCGCTCAGGCGCCGTCGGCGAGCAGCCGGCTGCGACGCAGCGCCAGCTCGGCCAGCGCGGCAGCGACGTCCGGCACCACCGAGTCGTCGAACGCGGCGCGCGGCGAGTGGTTGTCCTCGGCCCGGGTGTGGTCCTCGAGGGCACACGCCGAGATGTTGAGGTAGCACCCGGGCACCTCGTCGAGCACGAACGACATGTCCTCCGAGCCGGCCTCGGGGTTGACCATGTCGGCCCAGCGGTCGGCACCGAACAGGTCGGCCACCACCCCCTGCGCGAACGTGAACTCGCCCTCATCGTTGACCGTGACGGGGTAGCCGTTGCCGATGATGACCTCGGCGCTCAGCCCATGCCCCGACGCGATGCCCTGGGCCACGTCGGTGACGACCCGGTGGGCGAGCTCGCGGTGCTCGCGCGAGAAGGTCCGCAGCGTCGCCTCGATGACCGCGTCGTCGGGGATGATGTTGTCCTTGGTGCCGGCCGCGATCCGGCCGACGGTGAGCACCACGGGGTCCCACACGCTGAAGCGCCGGGTCACTGCCGTGTGGAACGCCAGCACGATCTCGCACGCCACCGGCACCGGGTCCTGGGCGCGCTCGGGCGCCGACCCGTGGCCGCCCACCCCGCGCACCACCACGTGCACCTCGTCGGCGGCGGCCATCAGCGGGCCGGGGCGCCCGAACCACGTACCGCGCGGGTGGTCGGCCGAGTACACGTGGACCGCGTACGCGGCATCCACCCGCCTCCCGGCCGCCTCCAGCAGACCCTCGGCGATCATCGGCTCGGCGCCGCCGGGGCCCTCCTCGGCCGGCTGGAACATCAGCACCACGTCACCGACCAGCTCGTCGCGGCGCTCGGCCAGGATGCGCGCCGCCCCGACCAGCCCCGCCACGTGCAGGTCGTGCCCGCACGCGTGCATCCGCCCCTCGCGCTCGGAGCGGTAGTCGACGTCGACCTCCTCGGTGACCGGGAGGCCGTCCATGTCGCCGCGCAGCAGCACGACCGGGCGCTCCCCCTCGTGCGGCGCGCGCCCGCGCAGCACGCCGACGACCGAGCTCAGCCCGCGCCCGGTGCTCACCTCGAGGTCGAGCCCGGCCAGCGCCTCGAGCACCACGGCCTGGGTCTCCGGCAGGTCGAGCCCGAGCTCGGGGATGCGGTGCAGCCGGCGCCGCAGCTCGATGAGCTCCGGGCCGATCCGGCCGGCGATCTCGACGGAGGTGCTCATGTCATCCCACTCTCATTCCGGCGAACTCGACGCGGCGCGCACTGAGCGCCCCCAGCAGCTCGCGCTCCTGCGCCAGCGCCTGGCGGTCGGCGGCGTCGTGGTGCATGCGGCGGCGCAGCAGCGCCAGCTCGCTCGCGGTGTCCTGGAAGGCGCGCATGGCCTTCAGGCCCTGGGGTCCGGCGTTGGCGCGCGCCCACATCCGCGCCTCGCGGCGGCGGGCCATCGACGAGAGCATCGCCACCTCGCCGGGCGAGATCCAGCCGGTGTCGGCGTAGGGGCGCAGGAACAGCCCGATGAGGCGACCCTCGCGGCGGCGGGCCCAGACCACGAACCCGACGAAGGCGAGGAACACCGGCACCTCGACCAGCAGGTAGACGGTGACCAGGCCCTTGCCGCCGGTGACCGCGGCCAGGTTCCACAGGGCGTGCGCCAGCACGGCCAGGACGTAGCCCGCGAGGGGCGCCAGCACCTTGGGCAGCCAGGTGCGGCTGGTCGCGGCCACGCCGACGCCGACGCCCGTGAGCACGGTGAACATCGGGTGGGCGAAGGGCGAGAAGAGGCAGCGGACCACGAACGTCGCGGTCAGGGCGTCGCGCCCGCCTTCGGTGTAGGCCTGCGCCAGGTACTGGATGTTCTCGGTGAACGCGAACCCGGCCGCGCAGACGCCCGCGTAGACCATCCCGTCGGTGACGCCATCGAACTCGCGCCGCAGCACCAGCCAGACCAGCAGCACCAGGGCGCCCTTGAGGGCCTCCTCGACCACGGGCGCGACCAGCACCGCCGTGGTGGCGAGCGCGGCGGTGGGGTCGGTGGTGTTCTGCAACACCAGGATCGCGCTGGTGTTGAACAGCGCCGCGACGATCGCCGCGACCAGGGCCCCCCACAGGAAGGCCCCCACGAGGTAGCGCGTCGGCTCGGACTCGAAGCGGTCGAGCCACACGAACGTCGGCAGGACGATGCCCAGCGGGATGACGGCCACGACCAGCGCCAACAGGGCGGTCTGCACCCCGAAGGTCGCGCCCAGGTAGGCCGAGACGACCAGTGCCGCGACGAGGAAGCCGACGCCGGCGATGCCGGTGAGCACCCACGAGCGCAGCGCCGACCGGGTGGTGGGGTCGTGGTGCGGTGCGACACCGGCCGCGCTCCCCAGGTCCCCGCTCACGGAGGTGAACCCTAGCGCCCGGCGCGCCGGTTCGCCCGGCCCCGGCCGCGCTCGGCCTAGCATGGCGCGCATGTCAACCCCCAGCGACCGCGCGCACACTGACCGCATCGTCTGGATCGACTGCGAGATGACCGGCCTCTCGCTCGAGCACGACGCGCTCGTCGAGGTCGCCGCTCTCGTCACCGACTTCGAGCTCACCGTGCTCGGGGACGGGGTCGACGTCGTCATCCGTCCGCCCGACGCCGCGCTGACGCAGATGAACGACTTCGTCCGGTCGATGCACACGACCTCCGGCCTCCTCGACGAGCTCGCCGAGGGCACCACGCTGGAGGACGCGCAGGCGCGGGTCCTCGAGTACGTGCGCGCCTGGGCGCCCGAGGCGGGCAAGGCGCCGCTCGGGGGCAACACCGTCGCCACCGACCGCGCCTTCCTGGCCCGCGACATGCCCGGCCTCGAGAGCCACCTGCACTACCGCATCATCGACGTCTCCTCGATCAAGGAGCTGTCCCGGCGCTGGTACCCGCGGGCGTACTTCTCCGCCCCCACCAAGAGCGGGGGCCACCGGGCCCTGGCCGACATCCGCGAGTCCATCGCCGAGCTGCGCTACTACCGCGGCGCCGTCTTCGTCGACCCGCCCGGGCGCCCCACCGACGAGCTGCGGGCGCTGGCCGCCCGGCACGTCGTCGACCACGGTGCCGCGACGGCCGATGGCGGCGCCGCCCGCCCGGCCGAGGGCACCGGAGCCAGCCCCGACGGGGACGGCGTCCGGAGCACCCCTTCGTAACCGGTACGATGGTCCGCGCTACGGGCGCAGCACCACTTCTCATGAGTGGGACGCGCCCGTCGTGGTGGGCGTAGCTCAGCTGGTAGAGCATCGCGTTGTGGTCGCGAGGGTCGCGGGTTCAAGTCCCGTCGCTCACCCCACGCACGGCGAGCCCCCGGCCCCGCACAGGGCCGGGGGCTCGCCGCGTCCCCGGCTTTGGCAGGATGAGGCGGTGTTCTCCCGCCGGATGTCCGCCGCCGTCACCGTCCTCGTCGTCCTGCTGGTGACGTTCGCGCTCGTGGCGTCGGCCCTGCCGGTGTTCGCCGCACCGGCAGCCGCCGCCGAGCCCGCGGCCGAGCACGCGGCCGCGGCCGAGCACGCGGGGACGGCCGCCCTCCTGCCGCTGCACGCCCGGCTGGTGTCCACCACCCCGGCCGACGGCGCCACCGTGCCGACCGCCGAGCAGGTCACCCTCACCTTCACCGAGGACGTCGACCCCCGGTTCCTCGTCGTCCGGGTCACCGGTCCGGCCGGCGACGACACCCAGGGCAGCCCCGTCGTCCGGGGGCGCACCGTCACCCAGCCCCTCGTGCCGGACCTCTCGGCCGGGCCCCACAGCGTGGCCTACCGCGTGGTCAGCGTCGACGGGCACGCGGTGGCCGGGACACTGGCGTTCACCACGACGGCAGCTCCCCCGGCCGCGTCGCCCGATGCCACCTCCTCGGCGTCCCCGTCCGCGAGTCCGTCCGCTCCGTCGGCCACGCCCACCCCCACGCCGTCCCCGTCTCCGTCCCCCTCGACGGTATCCACGGCCGGCGAGGCCGGTGTCCCCGGCTGGGTGTGGGTGGCCGGGCTCGTCGTCCTCCTCGTGCTCCTGGGCGCGGCCGCCTGGCGGAGGCTGTCCCGCCCCCCGTCGGGGGCGGCCAACACCGCTCCCGGCGACGCCCCGAGGGAGGGTCCGGGCGAGGACGCCGACGGTCCCTTCCGCGGCTGACCCGGCCACCGCTCCACCGATTTCGCGACCGGGCGGCAGGGCTGATAATGTCTCCGCTCGCGCGCCATTAGCTCAATTGGCAGAGCAGCTGACTCTTAATCAGCGGGTTCGGGGTTCGAGTCCCTGATGGCGCACCACCGTTCTGCCAGCGAGAGGCTCCCCGGCCACCGGGGGGCCTCTCCTCGTCCCACCCCCCGCCGCCCCCGCTGAGGGCGGTCGCCGACCTCAGACCAGGGCGCGCAGCAGCGCGCGCAGGGCGTCCGACTCCTCGTCGCTGAGGGCGGCGAACGGCAGGTCGGCACGGTAGAGCGCCGTCTCGAAACGCCCGTAGAGCTCACGTCCCGCGTCGGTGGCGGCGATCAGGATGACGCGCCGGTCCTCGCTCGCCCGGCGCCGCTCGACCAGCCCCTGGCGCTCGAGGCGGTCGACCAGCCCGGTGACGTTGCTCGCCACCCGGTGCAGGGTGCCGGCGAGGGCGCTCATGGGCTGGGGCTCCTCGAGGTGGCCCAGGAGGGTGGCCTGCTGCCGCGTGAGCCCGTGCTCTGCGGCCACGGTCTCGAAGCGGTGCTGCAGGGCGTCGGTGAGGGCGAACACCAGCCCGACCAGCTCGGCGTCCTGCCGACCGCGCAGCCGCTTCGAGATGGGCACCTGGTGAAGGTTACGGCACCACCCCTTGACAGGCCCGACGGTCGAGGTAGCGTACCAACTACTTCAGATCATCAACTATCTGTGTGATCAACGAACTGAGCATCGTGTCCTCCCTCGCACCGAGCACCGCCGGATCGCCCCCCGACCCGCGACGGTGGCGGGCCCTGGCCGTGCTCGCCCTCGTCCAGTTCATGCTGGTGCTCGACAACACCGTCGTGAACGTGGCGCTGCCCTCCATCGCGCGCGATCTGGGCCTCACCCCCACCGGGCTCGCGTGGGTCGTCAACGCCTACGCCATCACCTTCGGCAGCCTGCTGCTGCTCAGCGGCCGGGTCGCCGACGGGGTGGGCCGGCGCCGCACGTACCTCACGGGCCTGGTGCTCTTCGCCGTCGCGTCCGCCGCGTGCGGCGCCGCCTCCGACGGCGCCGTCCTGGTGGCCGGCCGGTTCGCGCAGGGCCTGGGCGCGGCGGCGGTCGCGCCCACGGCCCTGTCGATGGTCACCCTCCTCTTCGCCGACCCCGCCGAGCGCACGCGCGCGTTCGGCATCTGGGGTGGCCTGGCCGCGCTGGGCGGGACCACCGGCGTGGTCCTGTCGGGCGCCCTCGCCGACCTCGCCAGCTGGCGCTGGATCTTCTTCGTCAACGTGCCGGTCGCCGCCTTCTGCGTGCTGGCCCTGCCCCGGCTGGTCGCGGAGAGCCGCTCGCCGGTGCGCCGCCGCCCCGACTGGCTCGGCGCCGTCCTGGTGACGACCGGGCTCGTCGCCCTGACCTACGCCGTCCTCGAGGCCGGGTCGTCCGGCTGGGCCGGCGCACGCATCCTCGTGCCGCTGGCGGTCGGCGTCGTCGCGGTCGCAGGCTTCGTGCTCGTGCAGGCGCGGGCCACGGACCCTCTCGTGCCCTCCACGTTCCTGCGCCACCGCACCCGGGGCACCGCCTTTGTCGCCGGCCTCGTCGTCATGGCGGCGTTCTTCTCGACGTTCTTCACCCTCACCCTGTACATGCAGGACACCCTGGGCTTCACCCCCCTGCAGGCGGGCCTGGCCTACCTCCCCTACGGCACCGCCCTGGTGGCCGGCATCGCCTCCTCCGGCGCGGTCGGCCGCCGGTACGGCCCGGGACGGGCCCTCGTGCCCGGCCTGCTCATCGCCGCGGCCGGCCTCGTCCTGCTCGCGCAGATCCCGACCGGGGGGGCCTGTCGGCCGCCGTCGCCACCACGGCCGGGTTCCGGCTCTCGTACCAGGTGGGCGCCGCCCTGCTCGTGCTCGGCACCGCCACCTTCGTGGTCGGCCGGTGTCGCCGGCAGGCGCACGCGTCGCCCACCACGCCGACCACGACCGACCCGTCCACCCCCGCCCTCCGAGGAGACCGCTGATGCTGCTGCCCACGCCCGACACCCTCCCCTACGAGCCGGTCGCCGCGCGGCTGGTCAAGACCTACGACGCCGGCCTGTGGTTCGAGGGCGTGTCCGCGGCCCCGTGACCGCTCCCTGCTCCTGGCCGGGACCACCGGGCTCGACTACACCACCGGTGACACCGCCCGCATCCGGGGACGGCTGATCTCGCGGGCCGCCGACGGCACCGAGCACGTGGCCTTCACCCCACCGGACGGCTCCACCGCCGGCGTCACCGCGATCGCGCCGGACGGCCGCCGGTTCATGGCGGCCACCGGGCACGCCGGTGGCCGCGGGCTGTGGTGCGTCGACGCGGAGGGCCGGGGCCGCCTCCTGGCCGCAACGCAGACGGGCTCCTGGCCCAACGGCGTGAGCCTCGGGCCGGCGGGGGTCGACGGCCTGGTCTACCTCGCCGACAGCGCCCTCGGGGTCATCTGGAGCATCGACCCCCGGAGGGGTGCCCTCGGCGAGGCCTACGCCGGCGACGACCTGCGCGCCCGCCCCGGCGCGCTCGCACCCGGTGCCAAACGGCATCCAGCTCTTCGGCGACCGGATGTACGTCACCAACTCCGACGCCGGCACCCTCCTGCGTTTCGACGTCGACGAGCGGGGGGCCCTGCGCGACCCCTCCGTGGTCCTCACCGGAGTCCCAGCCGACGACTTCGCGTTCGCGCCCGACGGCACGCTGTACCTGACGACCCACATCTTCGACACCGTCGTGCGGGTCGACCCCGACGGGCGGCGCAGCGTCATCGCGGCCGCGGCCGAGCACGTCACCGGCGCGACCGACTGCGCCCTCGTCCCCGGCACCGGCGGCGGCACGGTGCTCTACGTCGTCACCGACGGCGGCGCCCTGGTGAGCGGCGATCCGTCGGCGGCGGGTGCCCTGGTCGCGCTGAGCGTCTAGCGGGGCGCAGCGCGCTGGGTCAGCGGCGCTGCCAGGCCCGGTAGGCCAGCACGCCGCCGACCACGGCGACGACCGCACCGGCGGCCGCGACCCGGTCGGTGCGCAGCCGCCCGTCGGGGGTGCGGGTGGCCGCGTCGAGGGCCGCCTTGGCGGCCTCCACCTGGCGGCGCAGGATGTTCTTGGGGCTGGCCGTCACGACGAGCTGGTCGACGGTGCGCGCGAGGCGCTCGCGGCGGGCCACGACCTCGGCCTCGAGGGCCGCGATGGACTGCTGCTGGCTCATGGGTCCCTCTGTCACTTGAGGCCGAGGTCGCGACGGAGCTTCGCGACGTGGCCGGTGGCTTTGACGTTGTACCAGGCGTGGCTCACGGTGCCCTGCTCGTCGACCACGACGGTGCTGCGGATGACGCCCTGCACGGTCTTGCCGTAGAGGGACTTCTCGCCGAACGCGCCCCAGGCCGTCATCACCGCCCGGTCGGCATCCGACAGCAGGGTGATGGTGAGGGCCTCCTTCTCGCGGAACTTCGCGAGCTTCTCGGGCTTGTCGGGCGAGATGCCCAGGACGGTGTAGCCGTCGGCGGTGAGCGACTCGAGGGACTCGCTGAAGTCGCACGCCTGCTTCGTGCAGCCCGGCGTCATCGCGGCCGGGTAGAAGTAGACGATGACCTTGCGGCCGCGCAGGCCCGACAAGGTCACGTCGGACCCGGTGTCGTCCGGGAGGGTGAAGTCGGGGGCGGTGTCGCCCGGGGCCAGCCGTTCGCCCACGTCAGGTCCTTCGGTCGAGGTCGGGGAGTCGCCTCCCAACCTATCGCGGCCGCCGGGGGCGACGGCCCTCGGTGGCCCACGGACAGCACTCGGTGCGCGAGGCGGGACTCGAACCCGCACACCCGAAGGCACCAGGACCTAAACCTGGCGCGTCTGCCAGTTCCGCCACTCGCGCGCGGCGCCAGCCTACGGCCACCGCTCGGACGGGTCAGGCCAGGAGGTCGCGCAGCACGGGCTCGAGCGCCCGGAAGGCGTTGCCCCGGTGGCTGATGGCGTTCTTCTCGGTGTCGGTGTACTCGGCCAGCGTGCGGGTGTCGCCCGCGGGGACGAACACCGGGTCGTAGCCGAAGCCGTTGCTCCCCCGGGGCGCGCGCACGATGGAGCCCTCGACCCGGCCCTCGACGCCCTCGACCCGGCCGTCGGGCATCGCGACGACGGCCGCGCACACGAAGGCGGCGGCCCGGTGCTCATCGGGGACGTCGGCCACCTGCTCCAGCAGCAGGCCGAGGTTCGCCCGGTCGACCGCGGCGCGCGGCGCACCCTCGCCCGCGTGCGAGCCGGACCAGCGCGCCGAGAAGACCCCCGGGGAGCCGCCGAGGACCTCGACGGCGAGGCCGGAGTCGTCGGCGACCGACGGCAGCCCGGTGGCCCGGGCCAGCGCGACCGCCTTCAGGCGGGCGTTCCCGAGGAAGGTCACCTCGGTCTCGGGCACCTCGGGGGCACCGTCGACGTCGGCCGCCCCGACGATCTCGAGCCCGAGGTCGTCGACCAGGCCCGCCAGGATCTGGCGCAGCTCGTGCACCTTGTGCTCGTTGCGCGTCGCGAGGACCAGCGTGCGGCTCACGCCAGCCGCTCCCGGGCCGGCGCGTCGAGGGCCTCCTGCTGGCGCACCGTGAGCTCGGCGCATCCGGCGGTGGCGAGGTCGAGGAGGCGGCCCAGCAGGTCGCGGTCGAACGGCACGCCCTCGGCGGTGCCCTGCACCTCGACGAACCGCCCGTCGCCGGTCATCACGACGTTCATGTCGGTCTCGGCGGTGGAGTCCTCGGGGTAGTCGAGGTCGAGCACGGGGACGCCGCCGACGACGCCCACGCTGATCGCCGCGAGGGAACCGGTGAGCGGAGCGGCGTCCGGAGCCAGCAGCCCCTTGGCCTTGGCGTCGGCCACGGCGTCGGCCAGCGCCACGTAGGCGCCGGTGATGGCCGCGGTCCGGGTGCCCCCGTCGGCCTGGAGCACGTCGCAGTCGAGCACGATGGTGTTCTCGCCCAGGGCCTTGGTGTCGATGACGGCGCGCAGGCTGCGGCCGATGAGGCGGCTGATCTCGTGGGTGCGGCCCCCGACCTTGCCGCGCCGCGACTCGCGGTCGCTGCGGGTGTTGGTCGAGCGCGGCAGCATCTCGTACTCGGCGGTGACCCAGCCGCTGCCCTTCCCCTTGAGCCAGCGCGGCACGCCCTCGGTGAAGGAGGCGGCGCAGAGCACGCGGGTGCGGCCGAACTCGACGAGGACGCTGCCCTCGGCGTGGTCGAGCCAGTTACGGGTGATCCGCACCTCGCGCAGCTGGTCGGTGGAACGTCCGTCGTGTCGCGTCATGCGGGCCAGGCTATCGGCGCGGCCGGGCGCCGCCGGACCGGGGCGAGCCCGTCCCGACTCGCCGGGGGCGCCCTCAGAGGTCGGCGTGCTCGGGCGGCCAGACGACCCGGAAGCGCTCGAAGCAGACCTCGAGGTCGTCGGAGAATTCCGTGCCGATGCGCGCGCACGAGCGGCGGAAGAAGCCGCGGTGGTCCTCGAGCCAGGTCGCGAGCGTGCGGTCGCCCTCCCCCTCGTCCCACGCGAACCGCTCGTCGACGCTCGCCAGCGGGCCCACCCGCAGCTCGGTCGCCCGCAGCACCACCCGGGGCGTGCCGGCGCCGTCGCACACGACCCAGTGGTCGCCGACACGGGGCAGCGCGTCGCCCTCGGCGGCGTACTCGGCCACGAGCCCGGCGGTGGCGCGCTTGGTGCCGCCCAGGACGTAGGCCAGCAGTCGGTCCGCCATCTCCGGTGAGTCGCCGAAGCCGCCGATCTCGACGTCGTCCTCGGGGGGCAGGCCCGGGGTCGCGGCGCGGTAGGCGTCCCACATCCGCCGGGCCGCCACGGGGTCCGGGGTACCGGGGTCGGCCGGTGCGCCACCCACCGCGGTGACCCAGCCGGCGGTCGCGAGCTCGACGGTGCCCGGCCAGCCCGCGGCCGCCTGGTCGCGGCAGGTGCGCGGGTCGTTCCAGGCCGGGATGTGGGTGAGCACCAGCCGCCGGACGCCGCCAGCCGCGACCGCCGCGGCCGCGGCCCGCGACCCGGTGAGGTGCACGCCGCGGGTGGCGTCCCGCCCGTCGACGAAGGCGCAGTCGAGCAGCGCCAGGTCGGCGCCGGCCAGCAGCGGCGAGAGGTTGTCGCAGGCGTCGGTGTCACCGGTGAAGGCCAGCACCTCGCCGTCGGCCTCCACTCGGTAGCCGTAGGCCTCGACCGGGTGGGCCACCGCGTAGGGCGTGACGGTGAAGGGACCGACGGTCACGGCAGCAGCGTCACGGACGACCCGGATGTCGAACTCGCTCTCCATCCCGCCCGGCTCGAGCCCGTGGTACATCAGCGCCAGCCGCTCGGCGGTGCCCGTCGGCCCGTACAACGGCATCCGGCGCGGGAGCGGGCCGCCCGGGCGGTAGCGCCGGGTGACGTAGAGCCCGAGCACGTCGGCACAGTGGTCGGGATGCAGGTGGCTGAGCAGCACCGCGTCGAGGTCGGCGAGGTCGAGGTGGCGCTGCAGCGGGCCGAGGGCGCCGCTGCCGAGGTCGAGCAGGACGCTCCAGGTCCGGCCGTCCTGCTCGGTCTGCACCAGGTAGGACGAGGCGGGCGACTCCGGGCCGGCGAACGAGCCCGAGCAGCCCACGACGGTGAGCCTCATGCTCGCGCCGCCTCGACCGCGATCCGCGGCGCCGCGAAGACCGGGCCGACCGACGAGCCCACGCCGAGGAACCGCACCGCGAGACGCCGGAACTCGTCGGGGTCACCTGTGGTGGTGAAGCCGTGCCCGGGCGGCGGCAGGTCGTCGGGGCGCAGCAGCCCGCCGTCGGCCAGCACCCGGTAGACGTCCTTGGCGGTCTCCTCCGCCGACGACACCAGGGTGACGTCGTCGCCCATCACGTAGGAGATGACCCCGGTGAGCAGCGGGTAGTGCGTGCAGCCGAGGACCACGGTGTCGACGCCGAGGTCGCGCAGCGGGTCGAGGTAGCCGTGGGCCGCCTCGACCAGCTCGGGGCCGCCGGTCACCCCGGCCTCGACGAACTCGACGAAGCGGGGGCACGGCACCGAGGTGATGTTCAGGTGCGGGGCCGCGGCGAAGGCGTCGACGTACGCACCGGACTGGTGGGTGCCCAGGGTCGAGATGACCCCGACCCGCCCGGTGCGGGTGGCGGCCGCCGCCCGGCGCACCGCCGGCCGGATGACCTCGACGACCGGCACGTCGTAGCGCTCGCGCGCGTCGTGCAGGACGGCCGCGCTGGCGGTGTTGCAGGCGATGACGAGGACCTTGACCCCGTGGTCGACGAGGCGGTCGAGGCACTGGAGGGCGAACTCGCGGGTCTGCGCGATCGGCCGGGGGCCGTACGGGGCCCGTGCGGTGTCACCGAAGTACGCCACCGACTCGTGGGGCAGCTGGTCGAGGATCGCCCGCATGACGGTCAGGCCGCCGTAGCCGGAGTCGAAGACCCCGATGGGTGAGTCGGTCACCGCCCCAGGTTATGGGCCGACGCGGCCGGCGCGTCCCTGCTGTGGTGGTCGCGCCAGTCACACCGCGGTGGCTGCTGCGCGACCTACCGGCGCATCAAAGCCGAGGCGAGGGTCTCCTGGAGCCAGGTCAGGAAGTCGTACAGGGCGAGCAGGTACACGACCGGCTCGTCGTCGTCGAGCCGCTCGACCAGCTCCTCGAGCCGGTCGAGGTCCTCGTCGGTCCGCAGCCCGAGGCGCTCCCCCAGCACCAGGCGCACGTCGGTCAGGGCGGTCACGAAGGCGACCGCCTGGCCCTCGTCGAGGCCCACGGTGTCGCCCGCCTCGCGCAGCACCGCCACGGATGCCGTCAAGGCGGCGGCCTTGCGGTGTCGCAGACCGCCCTCGGTGAGGCGCCGGAACTCGGTGGCGGCCCCGTCGTCCTCACGGTGCCCGCTCGGCAGCAGCCGGTCCAGGGCGGGGTCGCGGGCGGGCGCGTCATCGGTGGCGGCGTCACCGGTCGGGGCGTCAGCCCCCGCGTCCCCGGGGGCGCGCGCCAGGCCCATCCCCGCCACGATCGCGTCGAACCCGTCGTCGAGGCGGCCTGCGCCCGGCTCGGTCGGGCTCTGGCCGGTCGCGCCCGTCGCGCCGGCCGGGTCCGGGGGTGCGAGCAGGTCGGCGACCTGGCCCATCAGTGTGGCGACCAGCTCGCGCTCGCCGGCGTCGAGGGTCGCGACGTAGCGTCGCTGGCCACCCCGCCCGGCCCGGCGGAAGCCGCGCGCCATCAGCTGTCCTTCTGGAACGTCGCCCACAGGCCGTAGCCGTGCAGGGCCTCGGTGTCGGCCTCCATGGCCTCGCGGGGGCCGTTGGCCACCACGGCGCGACCTTCGGTGTGCACCTGCATCATCAGCTTCTCGGCCTTGGCCCGGCCGTACCCGTAGTGCTGCTGCAGCACGAAGGTCACGTATGACATGAGGTTCACCGGGTCGTTCCACACGATGGTCACCCAGGGGGTGTCCGGAGCCACGTCCCCCTCGGGGGTCACGACCTTCTCGGTCATGGGCGCGAGCGACACGTCCCCAGGATAGGAGGGCCGAGGGGGTCAGCGGTCACCCCAGGGGTCGCCAGGTCAGCCGCGGGCGCGGTTCCAGGAGCCGGCGTACTGCCCGTCGTCGACCGCGAGGCCGCCCTCCCCGAGCTCGAGCGGGCGGAAGGTGTCAACCATGACCGCCAGCTCGTCGAAGGACTCGGCCCCGATCGAGGCCTCGGACGCCCCGGGCTGCGGGCCGTGCGCGTGGCCCCCGGGGTGCACCGACACCGACCCCTTGCCGATGCCCGACCCCTTGCGCGCCTCGTAGTCGCCGTCGACGTAGAACATGATCTCGTCGCTGTCGACGTTGGAGTGGTAGTAGGGCACCGGGATGGCCAGCGGGTGGTAGTCGACCTTGCGCGGCACGAAGTTGCAGATGACGAAGTTCCAGCCCTCGAACACCTGGTGCACCGGCGGCGGCTGGTGCACGCGCCCGGTGATCGGCTCGAAGTCGCTGATGTGGAACGCGTACGGGTAGAGGCAGCCGTCCCAGCCCACGACGTCGAGCGGGTGGAAGGGCAGCTCGTGCACCGTGCCGACGATGCCGCTCGGCCCGTTGCCCCGGTGCTTGATGTAGACCTCGGAGGCGTCACCGGCCTTCGCGCCCACGTCCTCGGCCAGCAGCGGGCCCTGCGGGGTGCGCAGGTCGCGCTCGCAGTAGGGGGCGTGCTCGAGGAGCTGGCCGTACCGGCTGAGGTACCGCTTCGGCGGGGCGATGTGGCTGTTGGCCTCGATGCAGTAGGCGCGCAGCGGGTTCTTCGTCGAGCGCTGCGGCAGCCAGCGGTGGGTCGTGGACCGCGGGATGACGAGGTAGTCGCCCTCCCGCACGTCGAACGCGCCGAACACGGTCTCCACCCGGGCCGCGCCGCGCTCGACGTAGACGCACTCGTCGCCGATGCCGTTGCGGTACCAGGGGCTCGGGGCGCCCGCCACGACGTACGAGATGCGCACGTCGCCGTTGCCCAGCACCAGGCGACGACCGGTGACGACGTCGGTGTCCTTGACGTCCTTCGGCGCGAACAGGTCGTGCAGCTTCAGGTGCCGCGGCTGGAGCGGGTGGTTGGGGGTGGTGGACAGGTCGCGGATGGCCCAGTCGCGGGCGGCGGCGATGGTCGAGGGGATGTTGCGGTGGTAGAGCAGGCTCGAGTCCGAGCTGAAGCCCTCCTCGCCCATCAGCTCCTCGTAGTAGAGCTCGCCCTGCTTCCCGCGCCCGGCGGGGCGCCGGTGCTGGGTGTGCCGCTTCGGGGGGATGCTGCCCATCGCCTGGTAGTGCGCCACGGTTCTCGTCCACCTCGCTGTGGGGTTCGGGCCGGTCGAGCTGTCACCGTCACCCTAGGGCGGGCGGCGACCACTGGCATCCCTGCACCCTCGGAGCCGGTCACCATGGTCAGGTCTGCCCATCCGGATGCCGGTCCGGGCGGGCAACCTGTGCAGCCCGGATGCCGATGTCAGTGCGCGTGGCCATGATGGGACGATGACCTGGCTCGTCCCGCTGCTGTCCTTCGCCGGCGCGCTCGTCGGCGCGGCCGGTGCGGCGTGGGTGGCACTGCGCGGCCAGCGCCAGGACGCTCGGGGCGAGTGGCGCCAGCGGCTCGACCAGGCGATCGCCCTCGTGACCGCTGCCACCCCGGCCGAGCAGCAGATCGGCGACGAGCTGCTGGCCGACCTCATCGAGTCGGACCTCGGCAGCGACGAGGATCGTGAGCTGGCCCGGCGGATCGCGCGCATCCGGCTCGGGCAGCAGATCGCCCAGGGCCTGCGCGGTGGAGAGGTGGACCTCGCGGTCCCCTCGGGTGACAATGAGGACGAGCAGGAGGAGGCGTGATGAGTGCGACGACGGCACATTCCGGCGTGTTTCGGCTGCCCTCCTCGACCGTGCGGCTGGCCCGCGCCCTCGTCAAGGACGCCCGACGCCGCGGCACCCGCGAGGACCGCCGGGTCGAGGACGCCGCGCGCATGCCCCTCCCCGACGACCCGCAGCACTGAGCTCACCCCCGCTCCCTTGCCTGCCGTCCACGGTCGTTGATGGCGGTGGCCCGCGCGTTCCGGTACGTCCTCCACGTCGACCTCGACCAGTTCATCGCGGCCGTCGAGGTGCTGCGTCGGCCCGAGCTCGCCGGCCGCGAGGTGGTCGTCGGCGGCCGGGGGGACCCTACGGAACGGGCCGTCGTCTCGACCGCCAGCTACCCCGCCCGCGAGCGCGGCGTCCGGTCCGGGATGCCGCTGCGCATCGCCGCCCGCAAGGCGCCCGACGCGGTGTTCCTCCCCGTCGACGGGCCGCACTACCTCGCGGCCTCCGAGGAGGTGTTCGCGGCGATCCGCGACCTCGGGCTCGTCGTCGAGGTGCTCGGTTGGGACGAGGGGTTCGTGGGCGCCGACACCGAGGACCCCGAGGCGCTGGCGCGAGCCATCCAGGCGGCCGTCCTCGAGCGCACCCGCCTGCACTGCTCGGTCGGAGTGGGCGACAACCGGGTCCGCGCCAAGATCGCCACCGACTTCGGCAAGCCGCAGGGCGTCTACCGGCTCACCGCCGCGAACTGGCATGAGGTGATGGGCCCGTGCCCCACCGCGGCGCTGTGGGGCGTCGGCTCGCGGGTCTCGGCCAGGCTCGAGAAGCACGGCATCCGCACCGTCGACGAGCTGGCGGTCGCCGACCCGGCCGTGCTGCTCACCGAGTTCGGGCCGAGGATGGGCGCCTGGTACGGCGCGCTCGGGCGCGGCGAGGGCAGCGCCGAGGTCGACGACACCCCGTGGGTCGCGCGCGGCCACAGCCGCGAGACCACCTACCAGCGGAACCTCACCAGCGCCGACGAGGTGCGCGACGCGGTGCGGGTCCTCACCGACCAGGTGCTCGACGACGTCCGCCGCGAGGGGCGGCCGGTCGTGCGGGTTGGGCTCAAGGTCCGCTACGCGCCGTTCTTCACCGTCAACCGCAGCCGCAAGCTGGCGGCCCCCACGTCCGACGCAGCGCCGGTGCACGACACGGTGCAGGCGCTGCTCGCCGACCACCTCGAGGAGGGCCGGGAGGTCCGCCTGCTCGGCGTCCGGGCGGAGATGCGGATGCCGGACGACGGCGACGACATCGAGCGCACGCCGGTCCGCGGCCGCGTCTGAGCACCCGGACGGTCCAACCCTGCCGATGTGCGCGATACGTTGGCGGTATGCCGACGACGACGCCGCTCCTTCGCGCGCTGGTCGACGACGCGGCCGTGTTCCCGCCCGGCAACAGCCCGCTGGCCGGCGCCGTCACGGCCCACGCCCGCCATCGCGCCGCCCCGTACGCCGGCGCGGTCGGCCCCCTGCTGGTCCCCGCCGCGTCCGCGGACGACCTGCTCCGCGTCCTGGATGAGGGCCACTGGGAACGCGACGAACCGTTGCGCGTGACGGTCGTCGCCCGCCCCGGGGTCCACATCCGAGTCCTGCGCGCCGCTGTCGACCAGCTCGCGGCCGACCCCCGCACCGAGGTCGCCGGAGCCGAGCTCGGCTGGTACCCGCGCTGGGCCACCGAGCTCCCCACCGAGCTCCCGCTGGCGGTCGAGCTGCCGCGCGGCGATGACGGCGACCGGGTCCTCGACGAGGTCCGGGCCGCCCACGGCGACGGCCGCCCCGTGGTCGCCAAGTTCCGCACCGGCCCCACGCCCACCTGGCCCTGGCCCGACGACGACGAGCTGGCTGCCGTGCTGCGCTCGGTCGCGCCGCGGGTGCCGTTCAAGCTCACCGGCGGCCTGCACCACGCCGTCCGCGGCGCCTACCCGGTGGGGGGCGCCGTGCAGGAGAACCACGGTGTCCTCAACGTGCTCGTGGCCACCGCCGCGGCCCTCGACGCCGGCTCGGCCGAGGAGGTCCGCGGGCTGCTCGCCGTGCGCGACGGTCGCGCGCTGGCCGAGCTCGTCGCCGCCTGGACCCCGGAGACCACCGCCCGGGTGCGCGCCGCCTTCACCGCCTACGGCTGCTGCAGCGTCACCGAGCCTCTCGGTGAGCTGGCCGCCCTCGGCCTGCCCGCGCACGAGCACTGACCAGCCCGACTCCCCCGCCCCCGGAAGGACCGCCATGACCTGGCTCGACCTGCCCGCCGACCACCCCTTCGGCCTGCACAACCTGCCCTACGGCGTCTACTCCCCGGCCGCCGACGGTGACGACGGCGAGCGCCGCGTCGGGGTCCGCGTCGGCGACCACGTCCTCGACCTCGCCGCGTGCGCCGAACAGGCCGGGATGGAGTCGGCGGCGGTCTGGCGCGGCGGCAGCCTCGACGCGTTCCTCGCCGAGGGGCGCCCCGCCTGGGCCGCCGCCCGCGCGTGGCTCGTCGAGCACCTCTCGAACGAGGAGTACCGCGACTGCGTCGAGGCCCACCTGGTGCCGGTGGCGGACGTGCGCATGCACCTGCCGTTCTCGGTCGCCGACTACGTCGACTTCTACGCCAGCGAGCACCACGCGAGCAACGTGGGCCGCATCTTCCGCCCGGACTCCGAGCCGCTCACGCCCAACTGGAAGCACCTGCCCATCGGCTACCACGGGCGCGCCGGCACCGTGGTCGTCTCGGGCACCGATGTCGTGCGGCCCAGCGGCCAGCGCAAGCCCCCCAGCGAGCCCGCCCCCACCTTCGGCCCCAGCCTGCGGCTCGACATCGAGGCCGAGCTGGGCTTCGTCGTGGGCGGGTCGACCCGGCTGGGCGAGCGGGTGGCGCTGGCGGACGCCGACGAGCACCTGTTCGGCGTCGTGCTCCTCAACGACTGGTCGGCGCGCGACATCCAGGCCTGGGAGTACGTGCCGCTCGGCCCGTTCCTCGGCAAGTCCTTCGCCACGAGCATCAGCCCGTGGGTCGTGACCACCGAGGCCCTGCGCGCCGCGCGCGTCCCGCTCCCCGGCCAGGACCCCGAGCGGCTGCCGTACCTGCGCGGCACCGGCGAGGGGGCGGGCACCGCCTACGGCCTGGACGTGCACGTCGAGGTCGAGTGGAACGGCACCGTGGTCTCGCGCCCCGAGTTCCGCGACATGTACTGGTCGCCGGCCCAGATGCTCGCGCACCTGAGCGTCAACGGCGCCACCGTGCGCCCGGGCGACCTGTTCGGCTCCGGCACCATCAGCGGCACCGCCCGCGACACCCGGGGCTGCTTCCTCGAGCTGTCGTGGAGCGGCCAGGAGCCGGTCGCGCTCGACGACGGGAGCACCCGCACCTTCCTCGAGGACGGCGACACCGTCGTGCTGCGCGCCACGGCCCCCGGGGCCGACGGCACGGTCGTGGGCTTCGGCGAGTGCGTGGGCACGGTCCGCCCGGCCCGCTGAGTCGTGCGCTGGCTCGGCGGCGGGGTCAGCGCTTGAGGACGACCACGGTGTCGGCGACCTTGTCGTGCAACGCCTGGCGCTTGGGGTCCCACAGCAGCCAGGCCGGGTCGAGCACGGAGAGCACCAGGCCGAGGAAGCTGAGCACCGCGTTGAGCCCGAGCAGCGCGGTGGTGATGGCGATGGCCTGCCGGCGCAGGGCCACCGCCGCCGAGATCGGCCCCGGGGCCTTGACCGGGCGGACGACCGTACCGAGCAGCATCTTGCCCGGCGTGGCCGAGCGCCAGACCAGGAACGCGGTCTCGTAGACGAGGCCCACGATGAGGCTGATCACGGTGATCGGCACGATGGCCTGCACCAGCGCGTCCTGGAAGGCCGTCTGGTCAGGGGTGCCCCCGTTGACGGCATCCGCGACGAGCGCGTCGAACGCGTCCAGCACCGGCCCCAGGAAGGGCAGCGACAGCAGGGCCGCCAGCAGGCTCGTGACGAACGAGTCGACCACCCGGGCGAGCAGCCGGCGCCACCACGGGGCCAGCACGTCGCCGTCGTGCCGTAGGACACCGGGCTGCTGCCAGGCGCCCGGCGGCGGGCTCGCCCAGCCCTGCGGCGGCGGGCCGGCGGCGCCGGGGCCGGCCTGGGACGGGTGCTGCCAGGCGCCGCGGTCGGTGCCCACGGGGACGTCGATGCTCCGCCCGATGGTCGAGGACGCGGCGGTGACCGACTTTCGCGGGGTCGTGTGCGCGGTCCAGACGACCCCGTCGAAGTAGCGGAGCTGCTCGGGCACGTCGGGGTCGTCGTACCACCCGGCGGCGGTGGGGGTCGTCATGCCCTCAGCGTCTCACGACCCACAGCCGCGCGCCCGCGCCCTCGGGGGTTCGGGCGCCGCGGTCAGAGGTTGCCGCGCTTGTCCTGCTCGCGCTCGATGGACTCGAAGAGGGCCTTGAAGTTGCCCTTGCCGAAGCCGAGCGAGCCGTGCCGCTCGATGATCTCGAAGAACACCGTGGGCCGGTCGCCGAGCGGGCGGGTGAAGATCTGGAGCAGGTAGCCGTCCTCGTCGCGGTCGACCAGGATCTTGCGCTTCTGGAGCTCCTCGATGGGCACCCGGACCTCACCGATGCGGGCCCGCATCTCGGGGTCCTCGTAGTACGCGTCCGGGGTGTCGAGGAACTCGACGCCCTCCTTGCGCAGCTCGTCGACGGTGCGCAGGATGTCGTTGGTCGCGAGCGCGAGGTGTTGGGCGCCGGGGCCGCCGTAGAACTCGAGGTACTCGTCGATCTGGCTCTTCTTCTTGGCGATGGCCGGCTCGTTGAGGGGGAACTTCACCCGGTGGTTGCCGTTGGCGACGACCTTGCTCATCAGCGCCGAGTAGTCGGTGGCGATGTCGTCACCGATGAACTCGGCCATGTTCACGAAGCCCATGACGCGGTTGTAGAACGTCACCCACTCGTCCATCCTGCCGAGCTCGACGTTGCCGACGATGTGGTCGAGGGCCTGGAAGAGGCGCTTGGGGGCGCCGTCACGCTTGACGAAGGTCGAGGAGGCGGGCTGGTAGCCGGGCAGGTAGGGGCCGTCGTAGGTGACGCCGTCGACGACGCGCTGGACCAGGCTGTGGCGGGTCTCGCCGTAGGTCGCGATGGCCGCCACCCGCACGGTGCCGTGCTCGTCGGTGAGGTTCTCGGGGTCCTGCACCACGGTGGCGCCGGCGCGACGGGCCTGCTCGATGCAGACGTCGACGTCGGGGACCTCGAGGGAGATGTCGACGACGCCGTCGCCGTGCTTCGCATGGTGCGCGATGAGCGGGCTGTCGGGGGTGACCGCGCCCTTGACCACGAAGCGGATCGAGCCCGACTTCAGCACGTACGCCTTGTGGTCGCGCACGCCGTTCTCGGGGCCGCTGTAGGCGACGAGCTCCATGCCCCACGCGCTCTGGTAGTAGTGCGCGGTCTGGGTCGCGTTGCCGACGACGAACACGATGGCGTCCCAGCCGGTGACCGGGAACGGGTCGGTGCTCTCGTCGTAGTCGACCAGACCGACCAGCTGCTTGAGCTGCTCGAGGTCGAGGTTCGCCTCGCGCTCGGTGGCGGTGAGGTCGATGCGGCTGCCGGACGTCGTCGTGTCGGTCATCCGGCCACTGTCTCGACCGTGGGTCCCTTGTGCAACCACACCACTTGCCGGTGGTCACGCTGCGCACGGTGTTGCCTTCGAGGCGATCCGCGCCGGACAATGTGACCATGGCACGACACGACGGAGTGGACGAGCTCGACGCCCGGATCATCCGGCTGTACACCGACGACCCGCACATCGGGGTGCTCGGCGCCTCGCGGACCCTCGGGGTGGCGCGCGGCACGGTGCAGGCCCGCCTCGACCGGCTGCAGTCGCGGGGGGTCATCCGCTCGTTCGCGCCGCAGGTCGACGCCGGGGCCCTCGGCTACCCCGTCACCGCGTTCTGCACCCTCGAGATCAGCCAGCGCCAGGGCCACGGGCCGGTGGTCGCGCACCTGTCGGCCATCCCCGAGGTCCTCGAGATCCACTCCATCACCGGGGTCGGCGACCTCGTGGTGCGGGTGGCGGCCCGCGACAACGCCGACCTCGGGCGGGTGATCGACGAGATCATCGACGACACCCACGTGCTGCGCGCCAACACCGCCATCTGCCTGGTCACCCACCTCGAGTACCGCACCGGCCCGCTGGTCGACGCCGCCGCGGCCGCCGCCCCCGCCGACTGACCTCCGGCCCCTCCCACTTTCTCGCCCCATGCGGGAACCTTCACGAAGGCACCGGAACCGTAGGGGTGCTTCCCTGAAGGTTCCGGTGCCCCGCGTGGTGCGGCCGTCGCGGCTCAGGCCTGGACGACCACCGGGATGCCGGCCGCGGTCAGCTTCCAGTCGACCGAGAAGAACGTCGTCGGGTCGATGACCTGGCGGGCGGTGACCCAGTCGATCATCAGCTGGCGGATCTCGACCTGGCGGTTGTAGACCACCGGCGCGGCCTTGACGTGCGGGAAGCCGCCCCCGCCGCTCTGGCGGTAGTTGTTGATGGCGATCACGAACTCCTGCATCGGGTCGATGGGCGCGCCCGCGTACTGCAGGTCGGTGATGCGCGACCCCGGCGCCTTCGTGATGTCGATGTCGTAGGTCAGCTGCGCGTCGAGGCCGCCCATGATGTCGTAGTTGTAGTCGGGGATGCCGTTCGGTGCGTTCGGGGTCACGGCCTGGGTCACCTGCAACGGCGTGAACGGGCCCGCGTTCGTGACCTGCTTGAAGTACGTCGCCGAGGTCTCGAGGTAGTCCTTGACCTGGGCGCCGGTGAGGGTGACCGCCAGCAGGGTGTTGTCGTAGATGTACAGGCCCGCGACATCACGGACCGTCACCTCGCCCTGCGGAATCTTCGCGTCCTTGTTGAACGGCGCCGCGATCGAGAGCACCGGCAGGCCGGCCTGCGGGGTGCCGGCCAGGGCGTCCTTGACGGCCTGGGCCTGGACCAGGTTGATGAAGTCGATCGCCGCCGTGTCCTCGTAGCGCGAGGTCGCGGCCGACATCGCCTCCGTGCAGGTGCCGATCACGCCGTTGACGTACGCGAGGACCTTCTCGTGCGCGGGCCGCACCAGCGCTGCGATCTCGGCGTCCTCGGGCACGGTGTTCGCGTTGAGCAGCGTGGCCGACGACGACCCCACCGACCAGCGTCCGCGGATCTTGACCAGGTCGAGGTTCATCACGCTGACCCGCATGCCCCAGTAGAGCGGCTCGCTGAGCAGCACCGGGCGGCCGGTCGCCTTGTTCGTGACGATCTTCTGCGGGATCTCGACGTGCGCGTGGCCGACCAGGATCGCGTCGATGTCGGCGACCTCCTCGGCCAACTGGGTGCTGGCGTTCTCGGGGAACGGCAGCGCGTCACCGTAGCTCGACGACGGCGTGGCTCCCGAGTGGCACGAGACCACGACGATGTCGGCGCCGGCGGCCTTCATCCGCGGCACCATGACCTTGGCCTGCTCGACGATGCCGGGGAAGCGCACCTTGCCCTGCACGTTGGCGGCGTCCCAGATGGCCACGCCCGGCGTGACGAGCCCGAGGATGCCGACGGTGATGGTCTGGTCGTGGGGGATCCTGACCCTCTTGAGCACGAACGGCGGGAAGATCGGCTCGCCGCTGTCCCAGTCGACCGAGTTGGCCGACAGGAGCGGGTGCTCGCACTGGTCCTCGAAGGCCCGCAGGGTGTCGAGGCCGTAGTTGTACTCGTGGTTGCCCAGGGCAGCGGCGTCGTAGCCGAGCGCGTTCATCGCGGTGGCCATCGGGTGGGTGGCGCCCTGGGTGATCGGCTCGACCTTCGCGTAGTAGTACGCGAGCGGGGTGCCCTGGATGGTGTCGCCGGCGTCGAGGGTGATGCAGGTGCCGGCGCCGCGCTCGGCCCGCACCGCCTTGACCAGCGTGGCCGCCTTGGCGACGCCGATCTCGTTGCCCTTGGAGTCGCTGTAGGTGGCGTTGTTGAAGTAGTTCCAGTTGTAGACGTTGCCGTGCAGGTCGGTGGTGCCGAGCACGGTCAGCCGGAACGGCTTGTCGGGGCCGCCGCGGCCCGCGGGGGTGGCGGCGTGGGCCGCGGGAGCGGAGACGATCGCCGCGCCGCCGACCATGGCCATGGTGAGGAGCTGGCGGCGGGATGCGCTGGAGGGGGTGGAGTCAGTCACGGGTGGGGACCCTAGCCCGGCGCGGGCGCCCGTGGGTGTCCGCGTGACGACGCGATGGTGTCCGTCGGGTGTCGCCCCGTCAGCGGCGGCCGACGAACCACCGGCGGATGCGCTCGATCCGCTCGGCCACCTGCTCGCCGGTGGCCGACGCGAGCTCGGGGCCCCCGCAGGCGCGCCGCAGGTCCAGGTGGATGGTCGCGTGCGCGGTGCCGGTCTTGCTCGAGTACGCCGCCACGAGCTTGTTGAGCTCCTTGCGCTGCGAGGCGAGGGCGCGGTGGGCCGCCACCGGGCTCGGCCCGGCCGGCGGCTCGGGGCGGGTGCGCCCACCGCGGGCCTGCTTGGTCTGGCGCTCGGTGAGCAGGTGGGCCACCTGGTCGGGCTCGAGCAGCCCCGGCAGCCCGAGGTAGTCCTGCTCCTCCTCCGAGCCGGCCTCGGCGTGCAGGCCGTACTGCTTGGCGTCGAAGAGCACGTGGTCGAAGTGCGCGTCGGACTCCAGGGCCTCGAAGCGCGACTCGTCCTCGAGCCCGAGGGTGCGCTCGGTGCGGTTGGCGGCGGCGAGCATCCCCTCCTCCTCGGCCCAGATCGACGCCTCCGACTCGGCGTCGGTGCGCCGGTCGAGGGCGTGGTCGCGCTCCTCCTCCATCGAGGCCGCGAGCTGCAGGATGAGCGGCACCGACGGCAGGAACACCGAGGCCGTCTCGCCCCGGCGCCGGGCCCGCACGAAGCGGCCGACGGCCTGGGCGAAGAACAGCGGCGTCGAGGTCGACGTGGCGTAGACGCCGACGGCCAGCCGCGGCACGTCCACGCCCTCGCTGACCATCCGCACCGCCACCATCCAGCGCGAGTCGTCGGCGGCGAACCGCTCGATGCCCGCGCTGGCGCCCGCGTCGTCCGAGAGCACCACGGTGGCCGGCTGCCCGGTGATGGCCAGCAGGATCTTGGCGTAGGCCCGGGCCGCGGTGCGGTTGGACGCGATGACCAGGCCGCCGGCGTCCGGCACGTGCCGGCGGACCTCCGAGAGGCGCTTGTCGGCGGCCGCGAGCACCGACGGGATCCACTCGCCCTTGGGGTC
Organism: Nostocoides sp. Soil756; assembly: GCF_001428065.1. Taxonomy (GTDB): domain Bacteria; phylum Actinomycetota; class Actinomycetes; order Actinomycetales; family Dermatophilaceae; genus Phycicoccus. Next base: position 542,388 of record NZ_LMSE01000002.1, on the reverse strand, counting down.
CAGCGCGGTGCGCCACGCGTGCGCAGTCTGGTCGCGGGTCAGCGGCTCACCGAGCCGGGCCGCGACCTCGTCGCCGGCCTTGGTGCGCCAGCGCATCGCGCCGCCGTAGGCCAGGAAGAGGACCGGCCGCACGACCCCGTCACGCAGGGCGGCGGCGTACCCGTAGGTGTAGTCGGAGGCCGAGCGCAGGATGCCCGCCTGGTCCATCTCGTAGCGCACGAACGGGATGGGGTTGGTGTCCGAGCGGAACGGGGTGCCGGTGAGCGAGAGCCGGCGGGTGGCCGACGTGAAGGCATCGCGGATGCCGTCGCCCCAGGAGCGGGCGTCGCCGCCGTGGTGGATCTCGTCGAGGATCACCAGCGTGGGTGTGGCCTCGGTGCGCCGGCGGTGCAGGCCCGGGTTCGTGGCCACCTGGGCGTACGTGAGCGCGACGCCGTCGTACTCGCTGCTCTGCACCCCGGTGGAGTTCGAGAACGACGGGTTGAGCTGGATGCCGACCCGCCCCGCCGCGTCGGCCCACTGGGTCTTCAGGTGCTCGGTGGGGGCGACGACGGTGATGGCGCGCACGAGGCCACGCTCGAGCAGCTCGGTGGCGATCCGCAGGGCGTAGGTGGTCTTGCCGGCGCCGGGGGTCGCGACCGCCAGGAAGTCCTTGGTCTCGCTGCGCAGGTAGGCCTCCAGGGCCTCCTCCTGCCAGGCGCGCAGCTTGGCGGCGGTACCCCACGCGGCCCGCCCGGGGAAGGCGGGGGGCAGGTGTCCGGCGGCAGAGGTACTCATGGGCGTCGGCCACGATAACCGGCCCCCCGACGACATGCCGAAGGCCCCGACGAACTCGTCGGGGCCCTCGGTCTGTGCTACCCGGAGAGGTCCTCCCGCCCGGCCGCGGTCACGCAGCGCGGTAGGTCAGCCAGGAGGCCTGCATCCGCGAGACCTGGCCCGTCGTGAACCGGTTCATGCACGCGTCGTCGGTGTAGTCCATGAAGTTCGTGATGGGGTCGGCGCCGGGCTTGGTGGCGCAGGAGTCGCGCCCGGTGGGGCACCCGTAGGCCGGAGAGGCCTCGGCGTTGGTGTCGCCGACGTAGTCGCCGTTGCCGTTACAGCCGCCCTGGAAGGTGTGGTAGAGCCCGAGCCAGTGGCCGATCTCGTGGGTCGCGGTGTCGCCCAGGTTGTACGGCGCCGCACTGCCGCCGGGCAGGCTCTCGCCGAGCATCACGACCCCGTCCATCGGGTCGACGGTCGACTTCGGGAAGGTGGCCCAGCCGAGCAGGCCGCCCCCGAGGTCGGCGGTGTAGAGGTTGAGGTCGCCCTTGCCCCCGACGTGCAGGGCGTTCTTCATCTGCTTCTCGGCGGTGCTGCCGTTGGTGATGCCGTTGTACCAGGCCGGGTTGTTCGTGTAGTCGGTGCTGACCGTCTGGAACGAGAAGCCGGAGCCCGAGTACGCGGCGTTGAGGACGCTGATCTGGCCCGCGAGCTCGGAGCTGGTGAGGTTGCCCTGGGCGCCATCGGTGATGACGTGCCAGTGCACGGGGACCACCGCGGGCTGGAAGGCGCCCCCTCCCCCGCCGGGCTTGCCCTTCTGGGTGGCGCCGCCCCGGGTCGTCGTCACGCCGCGCGCGGCCATGTCGCGCACGAGCTGGGCGTTCATCGAGGCGGCCTTGGCGTCGCTGAGCTCGTGCGGATCGAAACGGGTGGGGCCGGTGGCGTGGCGGCCCCCGACCTCGTCGGTGTGGGTCTCGCAGGTGGCGGCGACGGTGTCGACGCCGGCCATCGGCCGGGCCGAGGCCGAGGTCAGCGGGAGGACCAGCCCCGCGGAGGCGAGGGCGAGAGCGGCGAGCGCGGAGAACGGACGAAGGCGCATGACGACCCTTCGAGGGTGTCGAGGCCGCGCCACCCCGGCGCGGCATCTGGGCAACCTAGGGGCGACTCGTTCAGGCCCGACCCCGCTCGGCGTAAAGAACCGGTAAATGGTGCGCGCGCTCGGGCGACGGGCACCGAGTCCGCAGCCACGGTTGTTGCGCGGTGGCAGGGAAGCGTCCCTGCCATCGCTCGCCATCACTGCCGGGATGCGGATGGTCAGGGCGCGGAGAGGTCCTCGCGGGCGAGCGTGTCGAGGTCACGGACGCAGAACCGGTGGTGGGCGTGCTCCTCGTTCAGGACGGTGCCGAGGCACTGGCGCACCGTGCGGCCCCGGGCGTAGGGCGGCCAGCGGTCGTCGTCCGGCACCGGTGCGGTCGCCGCGAGCCGGTCGGGGGTCGCGTCGGCCAGCCACGCCTCGACCTCGGCGCCCTGCCGCTCACGGACGGCCAGCACCTCGTCGAGGGTCGGTCGCGGGGGCTCGGCATCCCCCAGAACCTGCTCCATGACGACCGGCGGCCCCACCCCCAACGTGGTGAACGGCTCGGTCAGGCCGAGCACGCAGCGCCGGAACCACGAGTCGTGCACGAACACCAGGTGGCGAAGGGTCTGCACCATCGACCACTCGCCGTCGACACCCTGGTGCTCGGTGCCCGCCGGCATCGACCGCACCCGTGCCACGGTGCCGGCCCACTCCGGGCGCAGCTGCCGCCAGGCCTCGCGCAGGTCGTCGGGCTCGTCGGAGCGCAGCAGCAGCCGTACCGGATGCCGGCGGTCGAGCTCGGCCTCCACGAACGCCATCACCTCGACCCCGTTGACGACGAGCCGGCCGACCTGCCCGTCGATCTCGGCGTCGTCCATCACCACCCCGACGAAGCGTGCTCGGGTCAGGTCGACCTCGCGGAACTCGGCGCCGGTGAGATCCTCGTCCAGGAAACGTCGCATCCGCACACGCTAGGGCCGCGTACCCACACCCCGTCGGGGCCGCGACCCATCAGGACTTGTCGTCGCCGCCGTCCTGCGGCGCGCGCAGGCCCTCGTAGATCTCCTTGCAGGTGGGGCAGACCGGGAACCGGTCGGGGTTGCGCCCGGGGACCCACACCTTGCCGCAGAGCGCCGTGACGGGCTCGCCGGTCACCGCACTCTCGACGATCTTCTCCTTGCGCACGTAGTGCGCGAAGCGCTCGTGGTCGCCGGGCTCGGCGACCTCGGGCACGGCTTCGGTGCGCTCGAGGACGGCGGTCTGCGTCTGCGGCCCGTCGGGGCCACCCGGCGCGCCCGGCGCCTGCTGCGGCATCGTCTCGCTCATGGCGGACACCCTACGCCGCGGGCTCAGTTGAGCTCGGGGTCCGACGGGAACCACGCGACCCAGCGCAGCGGCTCGGGCTGGCGGCGCAGCACCCGCCGCCAGAGCCCGTCCGGGGTGTCGGTGAACACGTCGCCGCTCTCGGGGTCGACGACGTACCAGGAGCCGGTGTCGAGCTCGTCCTCGAGCTGCCCCGGCGACCAACCGGCGTACCCCGCGAAGATGCGCAGCGCGGCCACCTCCGGGGCCACCAGCGGCGGCGGGGTGTCGAGGTCGACGAGCGCGACGGCCCCGAAGAGCCGCCGCACGCCGGTGGGTTCGGGCGAGTCGCCGGGGACGGCGACCAGCCCGAGCGCCGAGTCGAGCTGCACGGGGCCGCCCTGGAACATCGTGGCCGGGCGGCTGGCGTGCTCCTCCCAGCCGGGCAGGACCGCGCCGATGTCGGCCTCGATCGGGCGGTTGAGCACGAGCCCCTGCGCGCCGTCGTCGCCGTGGTGCAGGACGAGGACGACGCTACGCCGGAACACACCCTCCTCGATCGCCGGAGTGGCGACCAGGAGCCTGCCGGTGGTGAAGGGCGCGCTCACGCACCCATTCTGCCCCCGCGCCCGGACGGCCGCCCGGACCTCGGGGAGGAACCCTGCGAGCGCTGGGGGCGCCCGCCGGCGGGCCCACCGCGGCGGGGCGGCCCACCACGGCGGCCCTTGGTGGGACTGCCTTCGATGATCGGGCGCCAGACCGAGTCGGGCACCGGGACCCCGGCGGGGACCTTGCCGCCCATCCCGAGCACCGTGGCGTCACCGGGGAGGACCCGCGTCGTCTGCGCCTCGGCACCGGCGTTCTCGATGATGCGCGTGACGATCTTGCGCTGGTGCGGCAGCGCGATCATGACGACCGCTCCCTGCTCACCGGCGCGGGCGGTGCGGCCGGCGCGGTGCAGGTAGTCCTTGTGGTCCGTCGGGGGGTCGACCTGGATGACCATCCCGATGTCGTCGACATGGATGCCGCGCGCGGCCACGTCGGTGGCGACCAGGACGGGCACCTTGCCGTCACGGAAGGCTCCCAGCACGCGGTTGCGCACGTTCTGGGTGAGGCCACCGTGCAGGCCGGCCGCGAGGACGCCCCGCTCGCGCAGCTCACCGGCGATGCGCTCGACCCCCAGCTGGGTGCGGGCGAAGATGACGCTGCGACCGTCGCGCCCGGCGAGCTCGGCGGTGAGCTGCTTCTTGTGGTGCGGGTCGACCAGGAGCACGTGGTGGCTCATCGTCGTGATCGAGGCCTGGGCGTCGTCCGTCGAGTGCGTCACCGGGTCCACGAGGTACTTCGCGACGAGCGCGTCGACGCCCTTGTCGAGGGTGGCCGAGAACAGGAGCCGCTGGCCGCCCTGCGGGACGGCGTCGAGAATGGCGGTGACCTCGGGCACGAAACCCATGTCGGCCATGTGGTCGGCCTCGTCGAGGACGACGACCTCGATGCCGCCCAGGTCGACGGCGCCGCGCTCCATCAGGTCGACGAGACGGCCCGGGGTGGCGACGAGGAGGTGCACGCCCTTCTGCAGGCTCTTGATCTGCGGCTCGTAGGACAGGCCGCCCGCGACGAGCCGGTGGGTGATCCCCGTGACGTGGACGAAGGGCTCGAGGGCGTCGCTCACCTGCATCGCGAGCTCGCGGGTCGGCACGAGGACCAGGGCCCGGGGGCGCTTCGGCTGCGGGCGCACCCCGTCGGCGAGGCGGGCGATGGTGGGCAGCCCGAACGCCAGCGTCTTGCCGGAGCCGGTCTGCCCCCGGCCGAGGACGTCGCGGCCCGCGAGGGCGTCGGGGATGGTCGCGGCCTGGATGGGGAAGGGCTCCGCGATGCCGTCGCGCGCCAGGCGCTCGACGAGCAGGTCGGGGACGCCCAGGGCGGCGAAGCCGTTGTCGGCCGTCACCTCACGCGGGCCACCGGCCGCGGCGGACCGGTAGGTGGTCCAGCTGTCGGCCTCGGCGCGCTCGGCCTCGGCGTCCTCGAAGCTGCGGGGACGGTCGGCGTCGTCGCGGAAGCGGTCGTCGCGGAAGCGGTCGGCGTGGCGGCCCTCGTGGCGGTCGCGGCGCACGGGGTCGGCGACGCGGGGGGTGTAGTCGCGCACCGGGCGGTCGCCGCGCTCGCGGCGGGGACGCTCGTCGTGCGGGCGGTGCGCGGGCCGGTCGTCGCGGCGGAACGGCGGACGCTCACTGCGCGCCGCACGGTCGTCGCGCTGGTACGGCGGACGCTCACTCCGAGCCGGACGCTCATCCCGCTGGTACGGCGGACGCTCACTCNCGAGCCGGACGCTCATCCCNGCTGGTACGACGGACGCTCACCGCGAGCCGGACGCTCATCCCGCTGGTACGACGGACGCTCACTCCGAGCCGGGCGGTCGTCGCGGCGGAAGGCCGGACGCTCGTCGCCGCGGGCGGCGCGCTCGTCGCGCCGGCGGTCCTCGCGCGGCGGGGTGCTGCCGCGGCGGGGGTCCTCACGGTCCCAGCGGGGCGAGCGCTCGGCGCGGGGGCGCTTCGGGCGGTCGGCCGCCGGGGCCTCGGAGCGGGAGGCGGCCTGGCCGCGGTGGGGCTTCTTGGGGCCCTTGCGCTCCGCCTTCTGGGCAGCGGTCCAACGGGCCTTCGGCCCGGATGCCTTCTTGGGCATGGGGAAATTCACCTGTATCTCGTCGTGGTTCGCACTTCGGACAGACACGTCGTCAGCCGGTGGCGAAACAGCGATCACAACGAGTCTCCGGACCGTCAATGGTCCTGGGGGCGGGTTCGACCGGAACGGTGTCACCAGCGGGCCGGGTGGGAAGGACGGGCCGCGATCTGCGGCCGGCGTGAGCGCGGCCAGGCGCCCACCACCTCGGCGGAGGGACCAGTCTACCAGCGCTGCAGCGCAGCCCCGGACGCCCGGCGCCGCCGCGCGAGCCACCACACCAGCACGGCGAGCCCGACCCCGACGAGGTCGACGGCTGCATCGAGCGGGTCGCCGGAGCGGGCGGGAAGCACCAGCCCCTGGACCACCTCGCTCACGACCGCCTGGGCGGCCAGCGCCCCGACGACCACACGGGGGCCGAGCCCGGCCGCGAGCCCGAGGAGGGTCGGCCCCAGGAAGACCAGCAGGTGCACCACCTTGTCGGCGTTCGGGAACGGCTCCACGCCGGGCGCCTGCGGCGCGTAGAGCACGACGAACTGGACCAGCACGGCGAGCACGAACGCCCCGAGCAGGATGCGCCGCCCGCGCGCGGCGGGAGTCGGCGCCGTCATCCGGCCGGGTCGACGTCCGGGCGCACGCTCGGGTCGGGCAGGTCCGGCCCGGGCGCGGTGCCGGCCGCCAGCACCGCCTTGCGCACGGCCTCGGCCACGACGGTGCTGACGTCGGGGTGGAAGACGCTGGGGATGATGTAGGTGGCGTTGCGCTCCTCGTCGCTCACGACGTCCGCCAGCGCGTCGGCCGCGGCCAGCAGGACCTCCATCGTCACGTGCTTGCTCGCGGCGTCGATGAGCCCGCGGAAGACGCCCGGGAAGACCAGCACGTTGTTGATCTGGTTGGCGAAGTCGGAGCGGCCCGTGGCCACGACAGCGGCATGCCGGGCCGCGAGCTCGGGGTCGATCTCGGGCGTGGGGTTGGCCATCGCGAACACGACCGAGTCCGGCGCCATCGACGCGATGTCGGCCTCCGTGAGGATGTTCGGCGCCGAGACGCCGAGGAACACGTCGGCCCCCCGCAGCGCGTCGGACAGCGTGCCCGTGACGCCGTCACGGTTGGTGTGCTCGGCGATCCAGGCGTGGTTCGGGTGGTCGCCCGACAGCACGTCGGCGCGGCCGCGGTGCACCACCCCGTCGACGTCGGCGACCACCACGTGCTGCGCCCCCGCCTCGAGGAACAGCTTGAGGATGGCCGTGCCCGCCGCCCCGGCCCCGCTCATCACCAGCCGCACGTCCTCCAGGCGCTTGCCGACGACCCGCAGCGCGTTGCGCAGGGCCGCCAGCGCCACGATGGCGGTGCCGTGCTGGTCGTCGTGGAAGACCGGGATGTCGAGCTCCTCGCGCAGCCGGGCCTCGATCTCGAAGCAGCGCGGGGCGGAGATGTCCTCGAGGTTGATGCCCGCGAAACCCGGGGCGATGGCCTTGACGGTGCGGATGATCTCCTCGGTGTCGGTGGTGTCGAGGCAGATCGGGAAGGCGTCGATGTCGGCGAAGCGCTTGAACAGCGCGGCCTTGCCCTCCATCACTGGCATGGCCGCGAGCGGGCCGATGTCACCGAGGCCGAGGACCGCGGTGCCGTCGGTGACCACGGCGACGGTGTTGCGCTTGATGGTGAGTCGGCGCGCGTCCTCGGGGTTGCGGGCGATCGCCAGGCAGACCCGCGCCACCCCCGGGGTGTAGATGAGCGAGAGGTCGTCGCGGGTGCGGATCGGCACCTTCGACTCGACCGTCAGCTTGCCCCCCAGGTGCAGCAGGAAGGTGCGGTCCGAGACCTTGCCGATCTCGACGCCGTCGAGGGTGCGGACCGTCTCGACGATCTCCTCGGCGTGGTCGGGGTCACGGGTCAGCATCGTGACGTCGACCCGCAGGCGCGTCTGGCCGGACCCGGTGACGTCGAGGCCGGTGACGACCCCGCCGGCCTTCTCGATGAGGCTGGTCATCTCGCTGACGGCGGTGGGGCGGGCCGGGAGCTCGAGGCGGACGGTGACGCTGTTGGCGATGGAGGGCGCGGCAGGCATGGGGACCAGTCAACCGCGTACCGGGAGGTAGCCCGAATCAGGGTCCGTGCCGGGCGCGGCGTGTCGGCGCCACGGATCGGCCGTGCCGCAGGGTCAGCCGCACCCGGTCACCGGTGACCACGGTGGCGAGCCACCCCAGCCCGAGCAGCCAGCCGGCCACGACGTCGGTCAGCCAGTGGTGCCCGAGATAGACCCGCGAGAGACCCATGGCCACGATGAACGTCGCCGCCACGACCAGGACCAGGGTGCGCTGCCAGGCCCGGGTCGAGGCCACCAGGAGCAGGTAGGCGGCGGCGCCGACCAGCACCGTGGCGTTCAGGGTGTGGCCCGAGGGGAAGGACGGCGTGCTCTCGAGCGGTGGGACGGCCAGTGCCACCGGCGGTCGGGCCCGTCCGACGAGGTCCTTCCCGAGCACCGTCATCGCCAGCGACCCGGCGGCGGCCACCGCCATCACCACCACCGGGGTCCAGGACCGCCGCAGCACGACCAGGAGCGCCGTGAGGACGAGCACCAGCACCGACATCCCGGTGGTCCCGCCCAGGTCGGTGAACACGGTGACCGCGGCATCTCGGGCCGGGGTCCGCAGCGCCACGGCGGCGTCGAGCACCGGCCGGTCGAAGGCGGCCAGGTCCTCGTTCTCGGTGACCGCGTCGTAGACCTGGGCCGCGAGCAGGTCGACACCGAGCACGACCGCTCCCCCCACCAGGAGCGTGACGACCAGCGCCAGATTGCTCCTCCCCCAGCGCTCCAGAGGACCCAGCCGGTCGACCACGGCCGCCACGGCGGCCAGCAGCCGCTGCCCTGCGCGCGTCGACCAACGGGTGAGGTCACGCTCGCCGATGGTCGTCTCGGGTGAGACGACGTGCGGGTGCGGGCCGGGCGCGGGAGCAGGGGTCATCCCCGCAGTGAACCACCGAGGCCCACCTCCGCGGCGGGCGGAGGCGGGCCTCGAGGGCGGACGCGTGGGAGTGCACCGGATGGTGGAGGTGGCGGGAATCGAACCCGCGTCCACTGACGGAACACCAGGGCTTCTCCGGGTGCAGTGCGCTACGGATTTTCTCGGCCCCAGCGCTCGCACGCACACGTCCGCTGACAGGCCCAGCCGGGTGAGAGTCCCGCGCCGCCCCCCGACGAGACGACGCAGCAAGATCCCTAGATGACGCTGGTTACTGAGTCAGGATCGAACTCAGGCCAACGGACTTCGGGCTCGCTCAGGCGGCGAGGGCGAAGTCGGTGCGCTTGGAATTGGCACCTATTGGTTTGCACGGATCGTTTACGAGATAACCGTGCGTCCTCGACCCGCTTCCCCATGGCCCACCGGCCAATGTCGAAACCGATCACCCCCCTGAGGGGGTCACTCCCACGCTGTTGAGTTGTCCGCGGCACCGGAGCCTTGCGGCCACCGATCCCTCCAGTATGCCCTTCAACGCGGCCGCGGCCGAACCGATTCCTCGGCGGGCGGCGCCGGGGACCACCGTGGACCTAGTCCTTGCCCTTGGCGGGGCTGGCCGACGACCCGGCGACCGGCGTGGGGGCGAGAGCGGGCACGACCTTGGTGGCGCCGGACGTCTTCTTCCGCTGGCCGGCGGGCAGCGTGCCGGTGACGTAGTCGTTGCCGAACCCGTTGGCCTTGCCCTTGCCCACACCGTTGCCGTAGGCGTGGCCCTTGCCGCCGTCCGTGAACGTGTCCTCGCCCCTCTCGTGCCTGGGATCCGGTGTGACGTCGACCGGCGGCGGCGGGGTGGGTTTGGTCTTGGGCGGCCGGGGCTTCGTGGAGGGGGGTGTGACGGGGGTCGTCGGCCGGGTGGGCTTGTGCGGTTTCACGGTGGGGGTCGCGGGCTTGGCCGGGTGGGTGGGGTGGGCCGTGGGTCGGGGCGGCTGGGTCGTGCGCCCGGGAGGTACGGCGCCGCCACGCGACGGGATCCCCGACGAGACGGGACGGACGTCGACCCCGGTCCCGACCTCCTCGACGATGGATGTGGCACTCGGCGTCGGGGTGGGGCTCACGGGGACCGGCGTCGTCGCCGGGGTCGTTGCCGGTGGGAGCGCGGTCGGTCCGGTGGGGGCCCGGGGCTCCGTCGGCACCAGCGGGACGGCCAGCGGGCCGATCGGTGCCTTCGGGAGCTTGTCGGCGATGGCCTCGGGGTGGGTCAGGAACTTGCTCAGGGCGCTGAGGCTGGTGGGCTGGAGCACGAGGGCACCCGCCACGGTGGCCAGCGCCGCACACGCGACCGCCCCCGTCTGCAGTGCGTTGGTGCGCGCCGAGACGGTCCGGCGAGTCCCGGGCCGAGCCATGCCCTCAACAGTAGCCGCGGGCCGTCGGTCCTCCATATCGTCCGAAGGGTCAGCCTGTGCCCGATCGGGCTGCCGCGGCACGCCCCGCGTGTCAGCGACGACGGACGGCACCTGCCCCGCGGGCGTGGTCCCACGGCGCCCGAAGCGCCCCGTCCCGAACCCCCCGAGGCCTGCGACCTGCGGTTACGGTGAACAGGTCATCGCATCGCGCGCATGCACCTCACGATCGGACGGAGAAGACGATGGGTCTCGGAGACAAGATCGAGAACACGAAGGACGACGTCGTCGGTAAGGGCAAGGAGGCCACCGGTAAGGCCACCGACGACGAGCGCCTCGAGGCCGAAGGCAAGACCGACCAGGTCAAGTCCGACCTGAGCCAGGCCGGCGAGAAGGTCAAGGACGCCTTCAAGCACTGACCCCGCATCCCTCCCGGCACCGCCCGGGGAACCACGAACGGGCCACCCGACGGGTGGCCCGTTCCGTGTGCGGGCGCTGCCTACCAGCTGCCGCCGGAGGACCCGCCGCCGCCACCCCCGGAGAACCCGCCGCCCCCGCTGAAGCCCGACCCACCCGACGAGCCCGGCGTCGAGACGAAGGTCCCGGCCGCCATCGTCGAGAACGAGTCCATGCTCGAGGCGACCCCCGAGAAGCCACCATCGCCCCAGGACCCCGCGTACCACCACGGGCTGGGCAGGACATGGCCGGCCGCGGCGGCCGCCGTGGCGACCTCCTCGAAGACCGCGGCCCACCGGTCGGCGACCCCGAAGACGATGGCGTAGGGGAGGTAGCGGCTGAAGACGTCCTGCGCCTCCTCCCAGCGGATCTGGTTCGCTTCGGCGGTGCGGAGGTACCGCTCGAACCCGCGGGCCTGAGCCAGGACCGCGGAGCCCTCGGCCGTGCGCGCCGCCATCCGGCCACCCAGGGTGCGGATCACCAGGCCGCTGACGACCAGGCCGCCGAAGAGCACCCAGGCCGGGTTGACCGGGAATCCGGAGTCCGCGAACAGCGACGACGCGGGGCCACCGAGGAAGAAGAAGCCGACCACGCCGAGGCCGGCGACGAGGGTCCCGAGCCCCACCCACCCCGAGCGCTGGCGCTCGGGGCTGCGCCGGAACCACCCGCGCGCGACGACCTCGTCGTACATCGAGCGCTGCACCGCCTCGAGGGTGGGCTTGAAGTGGTTCTTCAGGGACGAGAGCCGCACGGTGTCCTGCCCCGAGAACAGCCCGTCGAGCAGCTGCTGCTCGTAGCCCACCAGCGGGGCCGCGGTGGCCGGCGGCGAGGTGCGGGTGAGGACCCAGTCGTCGGAGCGCAGGACCCCCCGGTCCTCGCGGCCCAGGGTCAGGTGGCCGCGCACCGCGAGGTCGACGATCGTGGCGCTGACGTCGACGACGTTGGCCTCCTCGTCGATGACGGTACCGACCATCCCCGGCTGCACCCCGGGCGGCGGGGTGAACTGCACGGCCACCGTCGGTCGAGGACCCCCCGTGACCACCGGCACCTGCTGGCCCGCCCCGGGCGAGAGGCCCGGGGTGAGGCCGGCGTACTGCTCGTCGCGCCCCCGCGACCAGACCAGCAGCCCCATCAGGGCTGCGGCCAGCAGCGGCAGCAGCACGCCCGTCCCCACGGCCAGGCCCGACAGGGCCCGCGACACCGCAGGTGTCACGGCGCTCTCACTGCTCGCGTCGGCGCTCCCCTGGCGCAGGTCGGGAGTGAGGTCGCCGAAGGCGTCGCGGGGGAACGAGGCGACGACCGAGGCACCCTCCCCGGGCGCCAGGTCGGGCACGGTGTAGGTGGCCCGCTCCCCCGCGGTCGCCTCGCACGGGTCGGTGGCGCCGAAGGAGCCGTGGAAGCACGCCGCCTTCGTGACCGCGGCCGGCCCGGTGACGGTCGCGCGCACGTCGAACTGCGGGAAGGCGTTGGAGGTGTCGACGACGTCGTAGTAGACCTCGGCGGTGCCGTCGCCGATGTCGTTGACCAGGTGCGCGAGCCGGTAGCGCACGACGTAGCGGGCGGTGCCCGACACCGTCTCGGACGGGCTGCCGATGCGGAGACGGCGGAAGGCGCCGAAGTCCTCGACCACGATGTCGGTCGGAGCCCCGCTCGGCGAGGTGACCTCGATCCCCGAGAGCTCGTAGTACCGGTACTGGGTGTCGCTGTCCCGGTAGCCGGCCCGCACCCGCACGTTGCGGTAGATGCCGTGCCGGTCCTCGCCGTCTGGGAAGCGCCAGGTGATCTCCTCGGTGACCATGACCGAGCCGTCCTGCTGGGCCTCGATGCTCGTGTGCAGCGAGTCGGCCCGCTCCTCGGCCGGCACCATCGCGGGGACCATCGCCGCGGGGACCATCGCCGCGGACAGGCCGCCGTCCGACGGCCCGCCCCAGGCCCCGACGACCTCGGACCCGGTGACGGTCGCCGAGGCCGCCGTGACGACCCCGGGGGGGACAGCAGCGGCCGCTGCCGGCCAGGGCGCCCCCAGGAGCATCCCCAGGGTCAGCAGCAGCCCGGAGACCACGGCCGCACGACGCCGCCGCGGGTCGCGCACGAGCGGCACGTCACTGCTCGCCGCGGCGGCGGGCGGCGATGGCCCGGTCGGCCTCACGGTTGTCCTGGCGTTCGCGCAGCGCGTGCCGCTTGTCGTAGTTCTTCTTGCCCTTGGCGACCGCGATCTCGACCTTGGCGCGCCCGTCCTTGAAGTACAGCGACAGCGGGACCAGGGTGTGACCCGTCTCGCGGGTGGCCGCGAGCAGCTTGTCGAGCTCGCGGCGGTGCAGCAGCATCTTGCGCCGGCGGCGCGGCGTGTGGTTGGTCCAGTTCCCGTTGAGGTACTCGGGGATGTGGACGCCCTCGAGCCAGAGCTCGTCGTCACGGTCGAAGCCGGCCCACCCGTCGACGAGGGAGGCGCGCCCCATCCGCAGGGCCTTGACCTCGGTGCCCATCAGGACCAGACCCGCCTCGTAGGTGTCCTCGATGAGGTAGTCGTGACGGGCCTTGCGGTTGCTCGCGACGAGCTTCTTCCCGGTCTCCTTGGCCACGACAGTGCAGGTTACCCGCCCGGGCCGACGACGCGCCCCACCTCGCCGCCGCGGGGCGGTCGCGCAGCACCGGCGCGAGGGGACGAGGGGAGGCTCAGAGCCACTTGCGCGGGTTGACGAAGTCGCCGTTCTCGAGCACCTCGAAGTGCAGGTGGCAGCCGGTGGAGTCGCCCGTCGTCCCGCTGTAGCCGATGAGCTGGCCGCGCCCGACCGACCCGCCCGCGACGATGCGGCTGAGGTGGTTGTACGTGGAGGCCAGGCCCACCCCGTCGACCAGGCCGTGGTCGATGACGATCCGGTTACCGTAGCTGTAGGTGTAGCCCGACTGGATGATCGTGCCCGGAGCGGACGCGTAGACCGGGGTCCCGCAGTTGACCGCGAAGTCCATCCCGCTGTGCAGCCGCCACACGTGGTAGATCGGGTGGAAGCGCATCCCGAACTCGGAGCTGATCCAGCCGGTGCGCACCGGGCGGCTGAGGTAGCCGGTCGACGTCGACGCGCCACCGGAGGACCCGCCGCTGTCGCCTCCGCTCGAGCCACTCGTGCTGCCCCCGCTCGAGCCACCCGAGTGCTGGTTGCGCTTCGCCGCTTCGGCGGCTCGGCGCTTGGCCTCCGCCGCGGCCTTGGCGCGAGCCGCGGCGGCCGCGCGGGCCCGTGCCTCGGCGGCACGCTGGGCGAGGATCTTCTTGAGCTTGGCCTGCTCGGTCTTCATCGACGCGAGCTGGGCCTTGTCGGTAGCGAGCTGGTCCTCGTAGGCGCTGGCGGCGCGCTGCTGGCTGCCGGCCAGGGCCTCGAGGTCGGCCTTGGCCTTGGCGGCAGCCGCCTGGGCCTGCGCGGCGCGGGCGAGGGCGGCCTCGGCCGCCCGCTTCTTGCGGTCGGAGTCGACGCGCAGGGCCGTGAGGTGGTCCTCGAGCGCGGTGAGGTTGGCCTGTTCGGTGGTGAGCCTCTCCATCGTGCTGCTCTGGACGTCGAGAACGGTGTCGACCATGGCGATCCGGTCGGCGAACTGCTGCGGCTCGGTGCTGGAGAGGGCGACGTCGAGCTGGCCGAAGCCCTGCTCCTGGTAGATCTGGGCGGCGAACTGCGCGATGCGCTTGCGCCCGGCCGCGACCTCCGCGGTGGCGTCCTCGAGGTCCGAGCGCGCCTTGGCCTCGTTGGCCCGCGCCACCTGCAGCTGCTGCGCGGCCACGGCCTTGGCCTGCTCGGCGGCCTGCGCCGTGGCCTGCGCCTTCTGGAGGACGGCGCGCGCGCCGGGCAGCTTGTCCTGGGTGGCCTTGAGGTTCTTGTAGGCCGTCGCGAGGGCGGCACTGGTGTCGTCGAGGTGGTTCTCGAGGGCGTCGATGCGCTGGTCGACGACCTTCTTCCGGGCACCGGGGTCGGGGCTGGCCGGCGCCGGGAGGGCCGACCCGAGGACGAGGCCGGTGGCACCCAGCAGGGCGGCACTGACCCCGACGACCCGTCGGGGCGCGCGGCGACGAGTACGGTCAGGAAGTCCCATGGTCACCATTGGTAACACGAATCACAGCAGATTGCCCACCTCATGCGCGAAAAGCCCGGGCGAACGGCGTCCACGCCGGCATCAGCAGGCTCTCAGATCCCGTGCCGAGGCGCGGGCGGAACGCTCAGACCCGCAGGTAGCGGCGCAGGGTGACCAGGCTCGTGGCGACGGCGATGACCAGCACGCCACCGAGCATCCACGGGGCGAGCAGCCAGACGTCGGAGACACCGATGAACGCCTGCGACAGCGCGATCCGGCTCGCGCCCTCGGTGAAGACGTACTGGATGAGCCCGACCAGCAGCCCCACGGCCAGCAGGACCCCGGCGGCCGAGACGATGACCATCTCGGACACGAACGGCATCCGGATGGTCCAGTTCGAGGCACCGACCAGGCGCATGATGCCGATCTCACGGCGCCGGATGAAGGCCGCCTGGCGGATCGTCGTGGCCATCAGCAGCGCCGCGCAGGCCGCCATCAGGGCCGCGAGCAGGACGGCGAAGACGGTGATCCAGTTGATGATCGTGAAGAACTTCGACAGGACCTTCTCCTGGTCCTGGACGGTGGCCACCCCGGGCGCGTTCTCGAACTGGGTGGTCACGACCTCGAACTTGGTGGGGTCCTTCAGCTGCACCCGCAGGCTCTGCGGGATGTCGCCGACCTGCACGTTCCCCGCGATCGGGCTGTTGCGGAACTGCTCCTTGAAGCGCTCGAAGGCCTGCTGCTCGGACTCGTAGAAGACCTCCTTGACCTCCGGCAGCGCCTCGAGCTGCGCCTGGAGGGCGGCCTTCTGCGCGTCGGTGACGGCCTTGCCCTCGCAGTTGGGCTGCAGGGAGTCGGCCGTGCACAGGTAGATCGAGACCTGGATGCGGTCGTACCAGTAGCCCTTCATGGTGTCGGCCTGGCGCTGGGCCAGCAGGCCGAGGCCCAGCAGGAACATCGACACCATCGTGACCAGCACGACCGAGACGGCCATCGAGACGTTGCGGCGCAGGCCGGAGCCGACCTCCGAGGCCAGGAAGCGTGCCTGCATGTCAGCCCTCCTCGGTCTCGTCGTCGGCGCTGCGGTGGTAGCTGCCGCCCTGCTCGTCGCGCACGACCCGGCCGTCCTCGAGCTGCACGACGCGGCGCTTGAGGTCGTTGACGATGTCGTGGTCGTGGGTGGCCATGACGATCGTGGTGCCGGTGCGGTTGATCCGCTCGAGCAGGCGCACGATGTCGAGGCTGATGGCCTGGTCGAGGTTGCCCGTGGGCTCGTCGCACAGCAGGATCTGTGGCCGGTTCACCACCGCCCGGGCGATGGCCACGCGCTGCTGCTCACCCCCGGAGAGCTGGTGCGGGAAGCGCTTCTCCTTGCCGGCCAGCCCCACCATCTCGAGGGTCTCGGGCACCAGCTGGCGGATGGCGTGGCGCGGCTTGCCGATGACCTGGAGGGCGTAGGCGACGTTCTCGTGCACGGTCTTGTTGGGCAGCAGCCGGAAGTCCTGGAAGACCGCACCCATCTCGCGCCGAAGCCGGGGCACCTGGCGCATCGGCATCTTGCCGAGGTCGTGGCCGGAGACCAGGACCAGCCCGCTGGTGGCGGCCTCCTCGCGCAACGCGAGGCGCAGCATCGTGGACTTGCCCGAGCCGGAGGGGCCGACGACGAAGACGAACTCCCCGCGTTCGATGCCGACGCTGACGTCGTCGACGGCGGCGCGCGTCGACCTCGGGTAGACCTTCGTGACGTTCTCGAAGCGGATCATGCGGGTGGGGTGGCCTCAGGCTCGGGTGCAGGGACCGCGGCGGAGCACGGCAGTGTCGAGGATAGGTCGGGGACCCGGCGAAGGCCGTGAGCCCGCACCTCTCGGCGCGTTCCCGCGAGGAAGGCCCCCCCAGGTACACCGCCGGCGAAGTCCACCGATCCCGGGACGGGGCGCCTCATCGCGGCTACTCTTCACGCGACCGGGGGTGGACGGGTATCGCCGGCCAACGTGACGGCCAGCACGGGCGTCCCTCGAAACCCCCCGTGCCGTCGGGAAAGGACCCTTGTGTCTCGTCTGCGAACAACGTTCATCGTGGCCCTGTCGGCGTCCGTGGTCGTACCGCTGACCGCCGGCCCGGTGTCCGCCGCTCCGCTGGCACTGGCATCGACCGCACCCTCCGCCGCGCTTCCTGAGGCGCCGTCCGCGCTCAGTGGCAGTGCAGCCGTCACGGCCGCAGTGCCCGCAGCCACCGCACTGCAGATCTCCGACGGTCGTGGAAGTGTGCGCCTTCCCGTGAGCGCTACGGGCGTTCCCGGCACGGCGACGACCACCACGAGCCGGACCGATGTCGTCTGGGGCCCGGCCGGCGACGCGGTGGCGTACACCCCGCTGCCCGCCAAGGACCGCACCGTCGTGCAGGCGTCGGGCGCCAGCGCCTCGACCACCTACCCCGCATCAGCCGTTCCGGTCGCCTGGGGCCCGATCGGCGATGGCTTCGTGTCGAGAGAAGCGGGGGTCTTCGTCTCCCACGCGACGAACCCCGGCTTCTCCGCGACCCTCGACATCCCGGCCGGGGGAACCCACGTCGCGGTCAGTCCTTACGGCGGCAGCGTGTACTACCGTGCCACGTCGGGATCCACCTCGGACATCGCGAGCACGACGGCCCCGTTCTTCGGCACGGGAACGGGGCAGACTCCGGTGTCGCTCGGGCTGTCGGCGTACTCCCCGGGCGGTCCCGCCCTCGGGCAGCAGCCCGGTGCCGGCGTCTACTCCGACAACGACGGCGACACCTACCTCGCGTTCGTGGGGACCGTCCCCGCCTCGAGCCCCGCACAGTACCGCCTGTTCGTCGACCACCAGGACAGCGCGACCGCCACGGGCTACGGCGCACCCAAGGCGGTGGCCTCCGTCGCTTCCGGCTGCGATGTCGCGGCCCCCGCGTTCAGCCCCGACCGCACCATGCTGGCCTACGTGAAGGCGACCGACGCCGGCTGCACCCGTTTCGAGGTACGAGTGGTCCGCGCCGGGAGCACCGGACGGTACGACCCGGCCGGAGCGAACAGCCTGCTCCGTTCGGTCCCAGCCGGAGCCTCGGCTCCGACCGTCCTCTCGTGGGAGGCCAACAACCCGGCGGCCCTGCAGATCCGCCTCGGCGGCGCGAACCGCTACGAGGCCTCGGCGAACATCGCGCTCCAGGGTTGGGGCACGCGGAGCTCATCCGCCATGGTCGTGGCTGGTGGCCTCGCCTACGCCGATGCCCTCGCCGGCGGCCCCTTGGCCGTCGCCGTCGACGGTCCGAGCGTTCTCACCGCACCGAACACCTTGCGCACCGAGACCCGCACCGCCATCCAGGCCAGCCTGGTCGCTGGTGGGCTGGTCTACATCCTGGGCGGCACTGCCAGCGTCTCCACCACCGTCGAGAACCAGATCAAGGGTCTCGGGTACAAGACGCTGCGACTCGGCGGGGCCAACCGCTACGAGGTCGCGGTCAACGTCGCGAAGCGGCTCGAGGTGGTGACCGGACGTAAGCCGAGCACCGCGTTCGTCTCTTCGGGGAGCGCGTTCGCGGACGCCCTGGTCGCCGGGCCGCCGGCGGCGCGGTACGAGGCTCCGATCGTGCTGTCGAACGGATCCAACCTGCCGCTGGTGACGAAGTCCTATCTCGACTCACTCGGATCCAGCGCCAAGATCTTCGCCATCGGTGGCAGCGGGGCCGCGTCGGTCGGCTCCTACCCGAACCACGAGGTCGTCGGTGGCGCTTCGCGCTACGACGTGGCGGGCAATGTCGCCGACCGGTTCTTCGCCTTCACGTGGACCGCGGGGCTGGCTGACGGCCGCAACTGGCCGGACGCGGCCTCCGGCGGGACCCTGATGGCGAGCCTCGAGGAGCCGATTCTCCTGGCCAACGGCACCAGCACGCTGCCGCCCGGTACCAGTGGCTTCCTCCTGCGCTCCCGGGCATCGGTCGACACGGTGTACGCGTTCGGCGGCGTGGCATCGGTGCCGCAGGGCGCACTGGCCGCGGCGGCCGCGGCGGCCGGTGACCAGACGACGTACTACGGCCCTGACATCCAGCCGTGACTCGACGAACGTCAGCTTGAGATCTGGAGGGCGGGCCACCCCACGTGGGGCGGCCCGCCCTCCGGCGACAGATCCAGGACCATCCGGAAGGACTCTGCGAGCGCGGCGGCGGCCCGGCGCGCGTCGGCCTCGGGCAGGTAGGGCCCCTGGGCGACGTCGTCGGGCCAGAACCGGACGAAGTCCTCGCCGTCGGTGACGGTGGGGGCGTGCCAGCCGAGAGCCTGGATGGCCTCCACCTCCTCGCGCGACCACGGGAACGGGCCACCGAGGCGATCGGCCCCGGGCCAGTGCCCGCGCAGGTGGTCCTCGACGCGCACGAGACGCGCCGCGGGTGAGATCGGGCGACGGCGGCCACCGACCAACCACCGCAGACGGCTGCGGGTGCTCGGGCGGGCCAGCCGGGCGTGGCCGGGGGGTGCGGCCACGGTCACCGAGCCGCCGTCGGGCAGGGCGAGCACGGCGTCGACCAGGTGCTGCTCCCAGGCCGCCCACGTGGTGGGGGTCGGGTCGCCGGGTTCCGCCGGGCCCACGCTCAGGCCTCGGCCTTCTCCTGCGCGATCCGCCAGCGGATGCCGGCCTCGATGAACCCGTCGATGTCGCCGTCGAACACGCCGGAGGTGTTGCCGACCTCGTGCTCGGTGCGCAGGTCCTTGACCATCTGGTAGGGGTGCAGCACGTAGGAGCGCATCTGCTCGCCCCAGCTGGCCTTGACGTCGCCGGCGAGCTCCTTGCGCTCGGCGGCCTCCTCGGCCTTCTTGAGCAGCAGCAGCCGCGACTGCATCACCCGCAGGGCGGCGGCGCGGTTCTGGATCTGGCTCTTCTCGTTCTGCATCGACACCACGGTGCCGGTGGGCAGGTGGGTCATCCGGACGGCGGAGTCGGTGGTGTTGACCGACTGGCCGCCGGGGCCGCTGGAGCGGAAGACATCGATCTTGAGGTCGTTCTCGGGGATCTCGATGGTGTCGGTCTGCTCGATGAGCGGCACGACCTCGACGGCGGCGAAGCTGGTCTGGCGCCGACCTTGGTTGTCGAAGGGGCTGATGCGCACCAGGCGGTGTGTGCCGCCCTCGACGCTGAGGTTGCCGTACGCGTAGGGCACGTCGACCTCGAAGGTGGCGGACTTCAGGCCGGCCTCCTCGGCGTAGGAGGTGTCGAGCACCTTCACCGGGTAGCCGTGCCGCTCGGCCCAGCGCAGGTACATCCGCATCAGCATCTCGGCGAAGTCGGCGGCGTCGACGCCTCCGGCGCCGGCGCGGATGGTGACGACGGCCGCGCGCTCGTCGTACTCGCCGGAGAGCAGGGTGCGCACCTCCAGCTCGCCGACGGCCTTGCGGACCACGACGAGCTCCTTCTCGGCCTCGGCCAGGGTCTCGGCGTCGTTCTCCTCCTGGCCCATTTCGACCAGGGCCTCGAGGTCGTCGATGCGGGCATCCATCCCGGTGACCCGGTCGTGCTCGGCCTTGGCGCGGGAGAGGCCCGAGGTGACGACCTGGGCCTTCTCCTGGTCGTCCCAGAGGTTGGGGTCGGATGCCTGCCGCTCGAAGTCGGCGATGGTCGCCTCGAGACTGCTCAGGTCGGTGACCTCGCGCACGGACGACATCGTCGCGCGGAGGTCCTTGATCTCCTGGGTGAAGTCGGTGGCCACGAGGGGCAAGCCTACGCGAGCGGCGGCGCGACACATCGCGGCGCTCGGGGCCGGCCCCCGGCCCGGCGCTGCTCGACGATGGTCAGCCGCAGGCGGCAGTGGGCGCGACGACAGGCCGGTAGAGCACCGCGCGCGCTGACTCCTCGACCGGCCTGCCGCTGAACGCGGCCCGGTAGTAGGTCAGCTCACCGACGGGCTCGTAGTCGCGGGCCAGGTCGCGGCCGAGGGCATCCAGCACGTGAGCATCGATCCGCCGCGACGCCGTGGGGTCGTCGAGGACGAAGGCCCGCTCGGCGGCACAGCGCGCGCCGTTGATCGCGTGGCGGGCCACGGCCTCGCTCCCCGGATAGCCGCCGAACACCCAGACCTGGCCGACCGGGCGGCCGCCCAGGAGGAAGACGGTGCCCGGCGAGGCGCCCGTGAGGTCGATCACGAAGGCGTCGCGCACGCCGAGTCGCTCGCCGAGGGCGACGGTGGCCGCGGCCCGGGGGGCGTCGGTGCGGGTCAGGAGCAAGGTGCCCGCGGGACCGAGGTCGGCGGCGACGGTGGCCTCGGTCAGCGAGGGGTAGCGGTAGGGCGATCCGAAGGCGGCGACCTGGAGGGGCGTGAGGACCAGCGCGGCGGTCAGCGCGGGCGCGAGCCACACGCTGCTGCCGGTGCCGACCAGCCGCGCGGTGAGCGGCACCAGGACCAGCACCGACGCCCTGCCGGCGGCCGACCACAGGTTGCCGTTGGTGCCGAAGGCGAAGGCCGCCGGGAACAGGACGAGCACCACGGTGAGAACCCACCCGCTGGCGGCGGAGGGCCGGCCGGTGGGGAGGCGGTCGCCAGCGCGGGACGCGGAAGGGCGGCTGACCGAGGCCGGATGGCGTGGGCCGCCGGTGACGCGACGCACCCGACGGCCACGCCAGCGGGCAGACCGGAGGGCGTGGGCCAGGCCGGCGACGACGAGCCCGAGCGCAGCCAGCGCACCGAGGACGAAACCGCCGTCGCGCGCCAGCACGTCGGCGGCGGCGCTGCGCTCCCAACGCGGTGCGGTGACCAGGACGAACGCGGCGCCCACGACGGCCAGCGGGACAGTGGCGAGGACGCGTGGCCCGCGGGCGGCGAGGACGCCGCAGAGCACGGTGACCGCGAGCGCGAGGGCCACGACGGGGACGACGAGCAGCGTGGGGTGCGGCACGGGGTCCCAGCGCACCAGCGACTCGTGGCCGCCGAGCAGGTTCGCCGACTCCACGCCACTGCGAGTACGAGCGACGACGGCGGCCGGAGTCTGGCCGTTGAGGAGCATCGTGAGGGCGGCGGTGAGCACCGTGGCGGCCGGCGCCACCCACACGGCGCGCCACCGCCCCCGCACGACGAGCAGCGACACCAGGACCAGCGCGGCGGCCACGGCGGCGCTGGTGGGCTTGGCCAGGAACGCGAGCCAGCCGGCCGCGCCGACCAGGGCCCAGCCGAGGACGACGGTTCGGCCCCTCCGGCTGAGGGCGAGCACCAGGCCGGTGGCGACGCCGAGTAACGCCTGGAGGTTCAAGGTGTTGTAGCTCGGGGTCGGCGGCAGGCCCACCTGGGTCAGCAGACCAGCGGCACCGAGACCCACCGAGACCACTGCCCGTGCCAGGGGGCCGGGCGGCCGGGGCCCTCCGAGCAGGATGGGGGTGCCGAGGACGACCCAGGCGAAGGCGGTGCCTGCCGCCACCGTGAGCAGGGCGCCGATCACGCGCAGGGCGGTGACGTCGCCGCCGACGAGAACCAGGAGCGGGTGGTAGACGTCACCGAAGGCCAAGAGGTCGGTGGTGACGTCGCGCGGGTGGGCGATGGAGCCCAGGTAGAAGCCGTCGTCGGTGCGGTCGAGGCCGCGGGGGGCCGCCCAGCCGATGAGTGCGGCTACCGGCGCGAGGGCGGCCAGGAGGACCACCAGGCCGGGCCCACCAGGGGCGGTCGTGGTCGCGGGTCGGCCGTCGCCCCGGTACCGGCGCAAGGGCCGCCGACGGAGGGGCTCGTCCGCGACCGCTGCGGACCGCACGTCGTTCGCGGCCGCCCGCGAGTCCCGACCGGGTGAGGTGTGGTCGCGCGTCGTGACGTCGGTGACAGAGGTCTCGGAGCCGGGCGCGTCGGCCGTGGCTGGGCGGACGGGGTCGTGGCAAGCCGTCGTGTCGCCGCCGGGCCGGCGCGCCTCGGTGTCTGGCACTCGGTCATGGTAGTCAAGCAGCCTGGTCGCGATAGCCGACCGCCCGGGAGGCCCGGGAGGCACAGCTGCCCCGACATCCCCGGGATCCGCGTCCACCACCTACTGCTGGGGACCACACCCAGTGATGCGCCGCATGGGCCACCCCGGACCTGCCAGGGTCGAGGGCAGGATGCTCGACGTCGGCCGACGCCCGTCACGGTGTGACGACGTCGGAGCGGGCGCGGGAGACGACGGTGATGCGGATGCTGACGCCGAGGTCCTCCAGGACCGTGCCGACCATCGGGAGCGCCGCTCGGCCGGTGAGCGTGACGACGGCGGTGCGTCCGTCGAGGCTGCCTGTGCCGGAGGCGAGGCGCCATCCGAGGATGGAGTCGGGCCGCTCGATGCCCTCGAGGTACTGCGCCGCGCGTTGCCGTACCGACGCGTCGCTGAGCGGCACGACGTCGCCGACGCCCTGCTGGTAGGCGGCCTCGTCGAGCGCGTTGGCCGCCGCAAGCGCGGCCCCGTCGGCGACGTCGAGCATCCGCATCCGTGAGAGGTGGGCCGAGGTGACGGCCACAGCGCCGGCGATGAGCACCATCGAGATCACGGTCAGCCCCAGGATGTAGAGGCTGATGGTGCCGCGCTCGTCGCGACGACTACTGAGGGCGGGCCGGGGTCCGGTGTTGCTCACGGCAGGACCCGGAACCGGTCCACGGTCGAGACCTGGCTGGCCGACACCGGGATGCTGGCGGGCACGGCGTCGCGGACGAAGGCCGGTACCAGCGGCAGCGGGACCCGGACCGTCGCTGTCGTGCGGACCCGCCCGTCGGGCCGCAGGCACGGCGTGCCGTCGCAGGCCAGGGCCAGGGTGCCGACGTCCTCGAAGTGGTGGTCTGCGAAGGCGACGGTGGCCGCGGCCCGGGCGCGGGCCGTCGCGTCCTGCCCGGGGTCGGTCGTCACGAACGCGCGCCCCGACTCGCGCGCGGCCTGGCTCACCGCGAACGCCCCCGCCTGTACGCGGGCCAGGGCCATGACGAGGTAGACGAGCGGGATCAGCAGCAGGACGCCCAGGGTCACGAACTCCACGACGGCGCTCCCCCGCTCGTCACGACGCTGCGCTCGAGGCGTCGACGGCGGCGTCACTGGTCCTCCTCGAAGGCGCGGCCGACGACGTCGAGGGAGCCGTCGGGACCGAGCAGTCCCAGCACCGGAACCGGCGCGACGACCCGCACCTCGACGACTCGCACCCCGTCGAAGGTCGTCCGGCGCGAGGTCACCGTGCGCGCGTACCGGGGTGACAAGGACGCGCTGACCAGCGCCTGGGTGCGCTGCACGGCCGCCCCGGGGGCGGCGTCGGCTCGCGCGCCGTAGCGAGCGCCCTCGGCCGCACACGCGATGAGGGTGTTGCGGGCGTGCAGGGCGAGGCCGAGCTGCACGACGCCGAGGAAGATCGCCAGCAGCAGGACCGAGACCATCGAGAAGTCGACGACGGCCGCGCCCGCCTCGCGCCGGGGTACCCCGGACACGTCGGTCAGCCGCCCACCGAGGCCAGGGCGCTGCGGAACATCGCGACCAGCTGGTCCTCGGCCACGGCCCACAGGGCGGTGACCAGGGCGGCCGTCATCAGGGTGATCAGCACCCAGCCCGGGACGTCGCCCCGCTCACGGCGGCGCGAGCGGCTGCTCGGGTACGCGGCGGCGCCAGACCGCCCCAGGAGTCGTCGGGTTCGGGTCATGGTCGTCCTTCCATCGGGGGTCATAGGGTGAAGCGGAAGAAGCTGAAGCCGGGGAAGACGGCGAACAGGACCGTGACGGGAAGGATCAGGAAGACCACCGGGACCATCATCACGATCTCTTTGCGGCCGCCGGCCTCCATAAGGGAGCGTCGACCCTCCTCGCGGACGTCCTGCGCCTGAGCCCGGAGGACGTCGGCCAGCGGGGTCCCTCGCTCGACGGCCACGACCACACCGTCGACGAACCGGCGCAGGCTCGGCAGGCCGGTGCGGTCGGCCAACCCCTGCAGAGCACTGGGCAGGTTGGCGCCGGCCCGGGCGTCGGCCAGGCAGCTGCGGAGCTCGGTGGCCAGCTCGCCCTCCGAGAGCCGGCAGACCCGCTCGAGCGCTCCGATGGCGCCTTCTCCGGCACCCACGGAGAGGGCCAGCAGCTCGGCGACGGTGGGGAACTCGGCCAACATCCGACGTTCCCGCCGAGTCGCGCGGCTGCTGAGGAGGTAGTCGGCCCCGGCGACACCGAGCCCGAACCCGATGCCGGTCAGCAGGAGGACGGTGACGACCGAGCCGTCGCGGGTGAGCGCCGACAGGGTGCCGAGAGCGGCCCCGGCCACGGCACCGGCGATGCCCCACAGGACCTGCTCGGCGCGGAAGCGGTCGACGTCGGGCCGTAGCCCGGCCCGCAGCTGCCGACTGCGCACCGAGGCGGCGCCGCCGAGCACCCGCTCGACGCCGCGGGCCAGGTCACCGAGGACGGGGACCGCGACGATCGAGAGCAGGCCGCGCGCGGGGCCGTCACCGAGCAGCGCCGACGGGCGTGGGGTGTCCCGCAGGTACGGCAGGACGCGGGCGGCGAGACCGGGCCGCCGGTTGCGCGGCAACCCCGCCCACATCAGCAGCAGGCCCACGCCGGCCACCAGGCCGAGCAGCGCGCCGTCACGTCCGAGGTCGCTCATCGCAGCACCCGTTGGTCTTCGGGCAGGCGGCCGAGCCGCACCATCAGCCAGTACGCCCCGGCCGTGACCGCGCCGCCGACCAGCAACACGGCCATCCCCAGGGGGCGCGAGTAGGCGGCGACCGACTCGGGGTTGGTCGACAGCATCGCGAGCACGAACCACGGCGCAGCGGTCGCGAGCCGGGCGGCGTTGACGGTCCAGGACTGCCGCGTCTCCAGCTCGGCGCGGGTGCGGGCGTCCTCGCGCAGGAAGACCGAGAGGGTGCGCAGGAGCCGCCCGAGGTCACTGCCTCCGACCTCGCGGGCGATGCGCAGCGACTCGACGAGGCGGTCGCCGACGGGGTCGCTGAGCCGCTCCTTGAGCCGGTCGAGGCAGTCGGAGAAGCGGCCGGTCAACCGGTAGTCGTCGCCGAAGCGTCGGAACGGCTCGCGCAGCTCGTCGGGGCCGCGTTCGCCGAGCTGGGCCAGCGCCTCCGGCAGGGCCATCCCGGCACGGACGGCCGAGGTGATGTTGTCGACGGCGTCGGGCCAGAGGTCGCGCAGCGCCGAGCGCCGCCTGCGGGCGCGGCGCCGGACCAGGGCCACCGGGGCGGCCCCGGCCATCACGGCGAAGCACAGAGCGATGGGCAGCACGCCCACCGTGAACCGCACGATGGCCAGCACCAGCACGAAGGCCACCACGCAGGCGACCAGCAGCATCCGCAGCGTCAGCCCGGCGAAGCCCGCCTGCACCACGTCATCGGACAGGCGCGTGAGCGGGCCCGGCATCCGCGGGCGCCGGCGGCGCTCCCCCGGCTCTGGCACCCAGCAGCTCCACCAGATGAGGAACAGGCCCACACCGAGCGCAAGCCCCAGCACCACGCCGGTCACGACGGCCCCCTGGCCAGCAGGGCCGCGAGGTCGAAGCCGGCACGCTCGAACCGGTCGGCGTGCGGCGGGAAGCCGTCGGCCCGCACCAGCTCGCCCCCGCGCCGGACGAACAGCTCGGCGATCTCGACGACGTCCTCTTCCGCCCGACCGGGGACGGCCGCGATCTCGCGTACGGTGCGCCGGCCGTCGCGCTCGAGCGCGGCGTGCACCACGAGGTCGACGGACGCCGCCACGGTCGGGACGACGAAGCGCGCCGACACGTTCTCCCCCGCCAGCAGCGGCAGGGTGCACATCTTCGTCACCGCCTCGCGGGCGCTGTTGGCGTGGATGGTGCACATCCCGGGCAGCCCGGAGTTCAGCGCGATGAGCAGGTCGAGGCTCTCGGCCTGGCGCACCTCGCCGACGATGATCCGCGAGGGCCGCATCCGCAGCGCCTCCTTGACCAGACGGCGGAGGGGGATCTCACCGGTGCCCTCGAGCGACGGCTGGCGGCACTGCATCGCGGCGACGTCGCGGTGCGGGATGCGCAGCTCGAACACCTCCTCGCACGTCACGACCCGCTCGCGCGCCGGCACCGACGCGGCCAGGCAGTTCAGGAGGGTCGTCTTCCCTGCTTGCGTCCCGCCGGCGACCAGGATGTTCAAGCCCGCCACCACCGCGGCCTCGAGGAAGCGGGCGGCCTGCGGGGTGAGGGTGCCGAGCCGCACGAGGTCGTCCATCGAGTCGGCCTTGACGACGAACTTGCGGATGTTGACGTACCAGTCCTCGCGGGTGATGTCCGGGATGACCACGTGGAGGCGGCTGCCGTCGGGAAGCACGGCGTCGACGAACGGCGAGCTCAGGTCGACCCGCCGGCCGGAGGACTTCAGCATCCGTTCGACCAGGTCGCGGACCTGCTCATGGGTGAGCAACGTCGTCGTCAGCTCGGCGACACCGTCGCGCGCCACGAACACCCGCGACGGCTGGTTGACCCAGATCTCCTCGACATGCGGGTCGTCGAAGTACTGCTGCAGCGGCCCGTAGCCGACGATGCTGTCCCACAGGGACTTCGACGCCTCGTCGAGGTCGGGCAGCAGCGCCATC
Source organism: Nostocoides sp. Soil756 (assembly GCF_001428065.1). Classification (GTDB taxonomy): domain Bacteria; phylum Actinomycetota; class Actinomycetes; order Actinomycetales; family Dermatophilaceae; genus Phycicoccus. The sequence continues at coordinate 515,173 of NZ_LMSE01000002.1, read as the reverse complement.
CCGCCGTGCATCGATCGCGAGTCGTAGTCGGACACGGCATCCCGCACCAACCGGCGCACCGCCGGCTCGTCCCGGATCGGGTCCAGCCCGGACCGGCGGATGAGCTCGCGGACCTCTCCCTCGAGCGTGCGGACGGCATCCATCGTCAGGTCGTCCTCCCCTCTGCCCCGGACGCGTGGACGAACGCGTCTGAAGCACAGGAAACAGCATTCCGGGCGTCACCGCACCTGCAGAACGCCCGCCTGTGGACAACTCGTGACAGGAGTCGACGGGTGGGTCTGGCGAGACGGCGGACCGGGGCCGTGACGCGGTCCGTCCTCACGCTGCCCTGATGGACCAGACTGCGACCATGCTCGACATCGGAGGTCCGCACGGGCCCAGCGACGCACGCCTGGTGCTGGTGACCGCCGCCCGCATCATCACGCAGTCCGGGCCCGACGCGGAAGCCATGGTGCTCTTCGGCGACCACGTGCTGGCCACCGGATCGGCCGAGGAGATGTCGCGGCTGGCCCCCGGCGCTCCACGCCACGACTACGGGGACGCCACGGTCGTCCCGGGGTTCAACGACGCGCACCAGCACCTGACGATGATGGCCGCGCAGACCTCCGGGCTGGACCTGTCGGCCCCCCAGCTGGACAGCCCCGACGCGCTGGCCGCCGCCATCACCCGGCACGCCGCCTCGCTGCCCGCCGGCGGGTGGATGGTCGCGACCCGCTACGACCACGTCCGCAGCAGTGCCGGGCAGCGGCTGACCCGGGCCGAGCTCGACGCGGCCGTGCCCGACCGTCCCGCGATCCTCGTGCACATCGGTGCGCACTGGGGGGTCGCGAACTCGCGGGCCCTGGCCGCGGCGGGGCTGGACGACGGCTCGGTGGCGCCCGCCGGCGGAGAGCTCGGACGGGACGCCGCCGGCCGGCTCGACGGGTTCGTCTCCGAGCAGCCGCTCTTCGACTTCGTCTACCCATCGCTCGCCGCCGGGGAGCCGATCGTGCCGCCCACGCCGGTCGACGAGCTCGTCCCGGCGATCCTCGCCAGTGCCGAGAAGATGCTCGCCGCGGGCATCACGTCCGTGTGCGACGCCATGGTCGGCCCGCGAGAGCTGCAGCTCCTGCAGCGGGCTCGGGACCACGGGCTCCCCCTGCGGGTCAACGCCCTGCTGACCTTCCCGCACCTTCCGGCGCTGACCGAGCTCGGGCTCCGCGACGGTTTCGGTGACGAGTGGCTGCGGATCGGCGGCATCAAGGCCTTCGTCGACGGCGCCGTGGCCGGTCGGTCGTGCGCGGTGGCCGAGCCGTTCGAGGGCACCGACGACACCGGCATCCTCACCACCACCGCGGAGCAGCTCCAGGACCTGGTGGGCCGCGCCACGGCCGCCGGGACCCGGCTGGCGGTGCACGCCAACGGCGAGCGCGCCATCGAGATGGTCCTGGACGCCCTGGAGCAGGTGGCGGCCACGGGGGCTCCGATGCTGCGCCACCGGATCGAGCACTGCTCGATCGTCACGCCGTCGATCGTGGGACGGATGAAGCGGCTTGACGTCATCGCCGTGCCGTTCGGCAGCTACGCCTACTTCCACGGCGACAAGTTGCTGCAGTGGTACGGCGTCGACCGGCTGGAGCGCATGTTCGCCCACCGCTCCCTGCGGGACGCCGGCATCACCGTCGCCGGGTCCTCGGACTACCCCTGCGGGCCGTGGGAGCCGCTGCTGGGTCTGCAGAGCTGCGTGACCCGGCGCAGCGCCACCGGGCGCGACGTCGGCCCGAGCCAGCGGCTGTCGGTCCGGGAGGCGCTCGAGCTCTACACCGTCGGGTCGGCCGCATCGTCCGGGGAGGACGGGGTGAAGGGCCGTCTCGCGCCCGGCTTCCTCGCGGACTTCACCGTGCTGGACGGGGACCTGATGACGGTGGACCCCGACCGGATCGGGGCCGTGCGGGTGAGGGAGACGTGGGTGGGCGGGGTCCGCCGCTGGGCGGCCTGACTCCTGCCCTCTGCTGGCCCTACCCGCGTCGACACCCCTCCGTCACGGCCCGAGGCGTCACGCAGTGAGCGGAGCGATGCCGCCGTCGATGTCATGACGGAAGCAGGACCGGCAGCGCCTCCCCTGCTCCGCTCGCAAGCCCAGCACGACATCGTCGCGTGGGTCGTCCTGCACCCCGCAGGAGACTCCCGGGCCGTCAGGAGGCCCGGCTGACCCCAGCCGAACCGCGCGGCGGCCGTGGTACCGCGGCGACCCGTGCCTTCGGCTCCGGCGCCCTCTTCGTCACCGGACGCCCGGTGAGCGCGCTGCGACCAGCGTTCTTGGCCCCCGTGCACCCCCCACCAGCCGGCGGCAGCCATCGGCTCATGGCGCCTCCTCCGCTCCGTACTCCGGCTCGACGATCTGCATCCTCGGTATCTCCGCGCACATCACCATGACACCCCTTGAGTTCTCCACCGCGTCCGATCACTCCCTTCTTCGACACGTTGTGCGCGCGTTCGAGGAACAGCTGCTGCTCCTCCGGGTAGGACGTGGCGTAGGAGGACGGCCCGTAGAACCCCGCGATCCACCGGCCGTCCTTCGTCAGGACCCTGATGAAGCACTCCTGTCCGTCAGCCAGCCCCACTGCGGCACGCGCAGCAGCGCGACGCCGGCCGGGACGGCGATGCCGAGGACGAGCGCGAAGGCGGCGCCGACCCGAGGGTGCTGGACCATGCCCCCGACGCCGCGCGCGGAAGACAGGTCCCCGTCGCCGAACACGATGAGGTAGGCCAACCCGACGATGGCCGAGGCCACGATGGCGCGAACGACCCGTGCCGACAGGTCCACGTCGCCCGGAAGCCTCCCGCGCACGGAGATCCGCACCGCTTGGTAGACGAAGCCGGGAACCACGAAGACGAGCGCGATCAGCAGCTCCTGGGCAGTCTTCGGCCACATCGCACCCTCTGTTTCCGCGGCTCACCGGCGTCCTCGAACGCTAGGACCGGCCACCGACAGACATCCGGCCTCGGAGCCACCGCGGCGGGTCAGACGAAAGCGCTCAGCCCGGTGATGGCGCGCCCCACGATGAGGGTGTTCATCTCGCGCGTGCCCTCGTAGGAGTAGATGGCCTCGGCGTCCGCGACCAGCCGGCCCACATGGTGCTCGAGCAGGATGCCGTTGCCGCCCAGCACCTCTCGCGCCCAGCCGACCGCCTCACGCATCCGGACCGTCGAGTGCGCCTTGCACAGCGAGGCGTGCTCGTCCTGGAGCAGCCCGGCGTCCTGCAGCTGCGAGGCCCGCACGTTCATCGCCGTCGACGCCGTGACGTTGGCGAGCATCTTCACCAGCAGGTCCTGCACCATCTGGAACGAGGCGATGGGCTTGCCGAACTGCTCGCGGGTCTTGGTGTAGCGCAGCGCGTGCTCGAACGCCCCGCGGGCGCACCCGGTGGCCTGCCACGCCACACCCATCCGGGTCACCCGCAGCACGTCGGCCGTGCGGCGGAAGCTCGTCGCCCGCTGCAGCCGGTTCGCCTCCGGCACCCGCACCCCGCGCAGGTGGATCTGCGCGTTCTGCACGACCCGCAGGGCGATCTTGTCCTGCTGGGTGTCGAACGTCATCCCGGGAGTGCCCTTCTCGACCACGAAGCCCTTGACCTGCTGGTCGGCCTCGTCGCGGGCCCAGATGACGACGAGGTCGGCGAAGGCGGCGTTGCCGATCCACTTCTTCTCGCCGTCGAGGACCCACTCCTCACCCTCGCGACGGGCACTGGTGGCGAGCCCGGCCGAGATGGCCGAGCCGACGTCCGGCTCGGTGAGGCCGAAGGCGCCGATGAGCTCCATCCGGGCCATCGCCGGCAGCCACCGCTCACGTTGCTCGTCGCTGCCGCACAGCTGGATCGAGCCCATCGCCAGCCCGCCGTGCACACCCATGAACGTGGCGATCGACGGGTCGACCCGGGCCAGCTCCATCGCGACCATGCCGTCGACCAGCGCCCCGCGCGCCGGGCAGCCCGGACCGTCGTACGCCAGCCCGGCGATGCCGAGCGCCGCCAGCCCCGGCACCAGGTCGTGCGGGAACTCGGCGCGCGTCCAGTAGCCGTTGATGACGGGCTCTACCTCGCGGGTCATGAACTCCCGCACTCGTAGCAGCAGGTCGCGGTCCTCGTCGTCGAGCAGCAGCTCGAAGCCGAGGAAGTCGGCCAGCGGCGAGTCCTCCAGCTCGACGTCGCCCACGTCGGCGAGCTCGGTGATGTCACTCATCGAAGGTCCTCCTGGGGTGCGGCCCGACGACCCGTCGTCGTCGAGGTGGGCACCGATGACCACGGGCCGGGTCGTGGACCGGACGGTCATCGGGCGCTGTCCACCCACTCTCGCCCACCGATGCCCTCCCGGCTATCGACGGTCCCCACAGGCATCACTGTGGATAACTTCCCGGGCCGGTCGGCGTCCCGCCCTACCGTCTCGGGGATGGAGCTGCGCCTGACCGTCCACGTGCCACGGCGGCGGCCGCGGCCGGCCGAGGTCGTCGTCTCGGCGCGGACGGGGGCGACCGTGGCCGACCTGCGGCGCGCGCTCGGGGAGCAGTTGTCGATGCCTGTCCCGGCGCTGGCCGCGGGCGGGGTCACGGTGGCCGACACGGCCCTGGTGGGGATGCCGCCGGTGCTCGACGGCGCCTCGGTGGCCGTGGTGCCGGTCGGCCAGGGCGAGGACGGGGGTGCGGGCGGTGCAGGGGCCCGGCCGCGCCCCCTTCTCGAGCTCGTCACAATCGGCGGCCCGGACGCCGGGCGCACCTGGCCCCTCGAGGCGCCGGGCGTCGTCGTGGGGCGGGCGCCCGGCGACGGCTTCCGGCTGGCCGACCCCTCGCTCAGCCGACGGCACGCGCGCGTCACGGTCGCGCCCGGCGGCCTGGGGGTCGAGGACCTCGGCTCCACCAACGGCGTGCTCGTCGACGGCCGCCGCGCGGAGGGCCGGGTGGCCCTCGACACCTCGTCCGTGGTCGTCATCGGGTCGACCACCCTGCGGGTGCGCCGCGCTCCGGGGGCGCGGGCGGCGCTGGTGCACCCCGGTGACGGCACCGCGCTCGTGACCCCCAGCCCGGTGGGTCCGGTCCCGGTGTCCGGGGCGGACGTCGAGGCGCCACCTCCGCCGGCCGACCCTCCGGCGCCGCGCCTGCCGTGGGTCGCCGCCCTGGTCCCGCTGCCGGTCCTGGCCGTCATGGCCTACTTCCTGGGGCCGCAGCTGCTCGCGTTCGCGGTGCTCGGGCCGGTCGCCGTGCTGGCCACCCATGCCGTCGACCGGCGTCGGGCCCGCAGCGAACGTGCGGCCGGCGTCCGACGGCACGCCGACGCCACCGCCGCAGCCCGATCGCGGGCGGCGACGGCGCTCGCCGCCGAACGGGCGGCCCGGCACCGCGCTCACCCCGACGCGTCGGTGGTGCTGGCGCGCGCCGAGTCGACGCTGCCGGGGGTGTGGTCGGGCGCTGCCGGCCTCTGCGTCCGCGTGGGCCTGGGCGACGTGCCGGCGTCCACGCGCTGGGTCGAGGACGGCGCCAGCACCCCTCTCACGGCGTCGGGCGTGCCGGTCGTGGTCGACCTGGCCGAGTACCCCTGCGTGGGGGTCCTCGCCCCGTGCGACGTGGCCGACCCCGTCCTGTCGTGGCTGGTCGCCCAGCTCCTCGTCGGGATGCCGCCGTCACGGCTCGGGCTGCAGGGCCCGGCGACCGAAAGCAAGGGCGACTGGGGGTGGCTCGACCTCGTCCCGCACCACCGGCCCGACCCCCGGGGGCTCCTCGTCGAGCCGGGACTCACGGCCGAGGGCGCCGAGCGCGTGCAGCAGCACCTGGCGGCGGGCGGGGTCGCCCTCGTCTCGGCCTCCGAGCGCAACCACCTGCCCGACGCCTGCCGCTGCATCCTCGAGCCGGTGGGTGGCGGCCGGTGGGTGCTACGGACCGCCACCGGCGAGCAGTCCCTCGTGGCCGACGCCGGGGGCGCCGCCTGGTGCGACCGCCTGGGCCGGTCCCTGGCCCCCCTGCGCGAGACCGGGAATGCCGGAGCGGCCCTCCCCCGGCGGGTCGAGTCCGCCGATGTCGGCGAGGCGCCGGGCGACCCGGCCGGGGTGCTGCGCCGGTGGGAGGCAGCCGACGGGGCACGGGCCGTGGTCGGGGTGACCTCCGACGGGCCGTTCGTGGTCGACCTCGAGCGTGATGGCCCGCACGTCCTGGTCGGCGGTACCACCGGGTCCGGGAAGTCCGAGTTCCTCCGCACCCTCGTCACCGGGCTGGCGCTCGGCTCGCCCTCCGACCGCCTGACGCTGCTGCTGGTCGACTTCAAGGGCGGCGCCGCCTTCGGCCCGTGCACCGGCCTCCCCCACGTCGTCGGCGTGGTCACCGACCTCGACGCCCACCTGGCGGAGCGCGCGCTGCGGTCACTGGATGCCGAGCTGCGCCGCCGCGAGCGCCTGCTGGGCGAGGCCGGGGCGAACGACCTCGACGACTACCGGCGGCGGCCCGGTCTCGAGCCCCTCCCCCGCCTGGTCGTGGTCGTCGACGAGCTGCGGACCCTGGTCGACGAGCTCCCCGACCTCGTGCGCGGGCTGGTGCGGCTGGCCGCCCAGGGGCGCTCGCTGGGCATCCACCTGGTCCTGGCGACCCAGCGCCCGTCGGGCAGCCTGACGCCCGAGATCCAGGCCAACGTCAACCTGCGCATCGCGTTCCGGGTCCGCGACCGGGCCGACTCGGTGAGCATCGTCGAGTCCGACCGGGCCGCCGACCTGCCGGCCGGCACCCCAGGGCGGGGTCTGGCCCGCGGGGGCGACGGCTCGCTGGTCGAGTTCCAGGTGGCGCTGACCCGACCGGCCCCGGGGGCCGGACCACCGGTCACAGTGCATCCCCGGCCCGCGGGACCGTCCGATGACGACGGGGCGGTCCCCGCCGGAGGCGGGCGCGAGGGCCGGGGCGCCGAGCGCTCCACTGAGATCGCAGCGGTCGTCGACGTGGCGCGCCGGGCCCACGCCCTCACCGGGCGGCCCGACCCGCGCCGGCCGTGGCTGCCGGCCCTCCCGGCCGAGATCGCGCCCGCGGACGTCCTGCCGGGCACCGTCGCGCTCGCCGACGTCCCCACCGCCCAGGACCGGCAACCACTGACCTTCGACCCCCGGATGCCGCTGTGGCGCGTGGTGGGCGGCGGTCGTACCGGCCGGAGCACCTGCCTGCGGGCCGTGGCCCTGGCGGCCGCGGGGCTGCTCCCCTCCGGCCGGCTCCACGTCCACGCCGTCGCCGGCGCCGAGCTCGACACGCTGGCGGGGCTGGAGCACACCGGCACCGTGGTGCGTCCCGACGACGAGGCCGGGGTCCGGGCCCTGGTCGAGCACCTGGCGGCGTGGGTGCGCGAGCGCACGTCGGCGCCCCGAGGCTGCGCCGGCGCACCCACCGTCCTGTTGCTGGTCGACGGTTGGGAGCGGCTCGCCGCCCTCGACGACCCCCGCGACCCGACGCCGCTGTCGGAGGAGCTGCTGGGGGTGGTGCGCGACGGCGCCGCGGTGGGCCTCGTCACCGCGGTCGCGGGCGGGCGCGAGCTGCTGCGCCCCCGGTGGTCGCTGGGCGGCCGCACCCTGCTGCTGGGCCCCACGGAGCCGCTCGACCTCGCCCTCCTGGGGCTCCCTCCGGCCGCGGCGCTGACCGCCACGCCGCCGGGGCGCGGCCTCTCGGCCGACGAGGGTCACGAGGTCCAGGTGGTCAACGCCCGGGTCGACGACGTCACGCAGGCGGGCGCCGTGGGTGGCTCTGCTCCGGCGGGCCCGCACCCTTGGCGCTACCGCCCCCTCCCGCCCTCGGTCGCGCGCGACGAGGTGAGGCATCCACGTCCGGACGCCGGGCGGGCCCCGGGGCTCCGGGGCGCGGATCAGGCGTCGGACGCACTTCTGGTCGGCGTGGGCGGCCCGGAGGCACACCCCTGGTGCTGGTGCCCCGCGCGGGACGGTCGTCGGCTCCTCGTCGCCGGCCGGCCGGGGTCCGGGCGCTCGACCACGCTGCGGGTGCTGGCCCGCTCCGCGGTCGAGCAGGGCCGGCCCGTGGCGCTCCTCACGGCCGACCCTCGCGACGTGGGGCCCGGCGACGTCGGGCCGCGGGTCGGACCGCAGGACGTCGACGCGCTGGTGGCGCTGCGCCGCGAGCATCCGGGGCTGGTGGTCCTGGTCGACGACGCCGAGCGGCTCGACGACCAACCCGTGCTCCCGGTGCTGGCCGAGATCGCCGACCTGGTCGACCACGACGACGGCGCGCTGGTGGTGGCCACCAGCAGCGTCGCCCTGCGCTCGCGGTTCCGCGGCCTCGACGTCGACGTCGCCCGGCACGGCGCCGGGCTGCTGCTGGCGCCGCAGCCGGCCGACGGCGAGCTGGTCGGCGCGCCCCGGTTGCGTGCGCCCGCGGGAGGGCCCCCGGGCCGCGGGGTCTGGGTCGACGTCAGGGGGGTGAGCTCGGTGCAGGTCCTCGACGCCTGACGGCCGCGAGCCGTGCGAGCGCGACCGCGGTCCGCGACCGGCAGTGGGACCCACGACCGGCAAGGGGGCTCGCGACCGCAGGCGGGTGCGACCAGCGACCGGGGGTTGGTGCGACCAGCGACCGGGGGCGGGACCCGCGGCCGGCAACGGGGCTCGCGACCGCACGCCGCGGCCGGGTCACCCGCCGGGCGTCGCTCCCGGACCCGGCTCGTCGGCCAGGTCGGGGTCCTCGGGCCGCGGCGCCAGCAGGGCTGCGCCCCCGGTCACCAGAGCCACCGCCACCACGAGGCCGCCGACCGCCCCGCGCCCGCCCTGCACCAGCCCCCATCCCACTGGCAGCAGCAGCAGGTCCCACAGCACGGTCGGGGTCCGCGGCCAGCGCGTCCACCGGAACCACCCCCGCGACAGGGCCGAGAGCCCGATCGCCGCCAGCACGATGACCAGCGCCGACATGACGACCCGCGTGGCGTCACTGCCTTCGCCGAGCACCAGCTCGTAGAGGTAGAACGCGGCGAAGGCGAGCAGCACGAGCGCCTGCAGACCGCACAGCACCCCGGCCACCACGCGGGCCCCCCGCGAGCCCCCGGCGGCGGGAACACCCAGGCGGCTCGGGCTCGTCGTGCTCATGCCCTCAGCCTAGCCACGGGGCTCGGGAACATCCGGGGCCCGTTGGTCCGTTCACCGGAGGTGACGCGCCCTCGGCTCCCTGACCGACACACCCCCGGAGGCGTACCCCTGGCCGGATTGGGTCGGTCACGGTAGAGTAACGCCACGGACGTCTGTGCGTAACGCGTCCGTCATCGGGCTGCAAGGGCGCACCCGGGCCCGGCGCCTCGCAGAGCCGCCGACCACACGACTTTTCCCCCACCCCTCTCGCAAGGAGCCCCATCCATGGACTGGCGCGACCGCGCTGCCTGCCTCGACGAGGACCCGGAGCTGTTCTTCCCGATTGGGAACACCGGTCCTGCGATCGCGCAGATCGAGGAGGCCAAGGCCGTCTGTCGTCGGTGCGAGGTTATCGACACCTGCCTCAAGTGGGCCATCGAGTCCGGCCAGGACGCCGGCGTGTGGGGCGGTATGTCCGAGGACGAGCGCCGCGCGCTCAAGCGCCGTAACGCCCGCGCCCGCCGTGCCGGCTGACTCACCGCCCGCGTAGCACCTCCTCCCCCGCAGCCCCTCCTCCCCGCAGCACCCTTCACCGCCTCCCCCGCGAGCCCGCACGCCAGCTCCGGCCCCCTCAGCAGCCCGGCGCCCGCGGCCCTGCGTCTCAGCCGGGCCCGTCGTCAGCGGCCCACCGGCCGCAGTTTCGCCACGAACTCGACCTTGGTCCCGTTCGGGGTCCGGTTCTCCCAGCGGATGCGCCCGCGCAGGTCCTGGACGAAGGCCGTGACGATCTTGGTCCCGAGCCCCGCCAGCCCCGGGCGGAAGCCGGCCGGCAGCCCGGCGCCGTCGTCGGTCACCGTCACCGTCAGGTCGTCGCCACCCTCGGCCGGCCGGCGGTCGACCGTGACGACGACCGAGCCGTCGCGGTCGGCCAGGCCGTGCTCGACGGCGTTCTGGACCAGCTCGGAGATGACCATGGCGAGCGCTGTCGCGTCCTCCGCCCGCACCCGCCCGAAGGAGCCCTCGAAACGCGGCTCGACGCGGTGCTCGCGGGTGGCCACCTCGATGACCGCCCGGAGTCCCCGCACCGCGATCTCGTCGAAGCTCACCGTCTCGTCGTAGCCGGCGCTCAGTGTCTCGTGCACCAGGGCGATGGTCGCGACCCGGCGCACGGCCTCGTCGAGCGCGGCCCGCGCGTTCTCCTCCGGCACCCGCCGCGCCTGCAGGCGCAGCAGGGCGGCCACCGTCTGCAGGTTGTTCTTGACCCGGTGGTGGATCTCGCGGATGGTCGCGTCCTTGGTCAGCAGCTCCTGCTCGCGCCGGCGCAGCTCGCTGACGTCACGCAGCAGCAGCATCGCGCCGGTCCGCACCCCCTGGGCGGTCAGCGGGATGGCGCGCATGGTCACCGTGGCCGAGTCGGTCTCGACCTCGGTGCGCCAGGCGGCGCGCCCCATCACCACCACGGCCAGCGACTCGTCGACCTGCCGGTCCGAGAGCGCCACCAGGTCGGTGACCACCTTGGCCAGCGTCTCGCCGACGACGTCGCCGAGGTGGCCCATCCGGTGGATCGCCGAGACGGCGTTGGGGCTGGCGTAGCGCACCACGCCGTCGGGGTCGAGGTGGATGACGCCGTCGCCCACCCGCGGGGCCCCGCGACGTAGCCCGGTCGGGGCCGACGGAGCGGGGAACTCCCCCGTGGCCACCATCTGCAGCAGGGAGTCGGCCAGGTCGCGGTAGGTGAGCTCGAGCCGGCTCGGGGTTCGCCCGCCGGTGAGGTTGCTGTGCCGCGTCACCACCGCCACGACCTGACCACCCACCACCACGGGGACCGCGTCCTCGCGGATCGACATGTCGTCGCGGACGACCGGCACGGGCGAGGCCACCAGCCGCTGCTCCTCGGCCGCGGCGTCGAGCATTGCGGCGCGGGTGCGGGTGGAGCCCCGTCCCACGATGTCGTCGTAGAACACCATCGCGCCGGTGTTGGGGCGCACGTGTGCGACCGCCCGCCAGCCGTCCTCCCCGCCGCGGACCCACAGCACGAGGTCGGCGAAGGAGAGGTCGGCCACCAGCTGCCAGTCACCGACGAGCAGGTGCAGCCACTCCGACTGCGCCGGCTCGAGATCGGTCGTGCTGCGCAACATCCCGGCGAGCGTGCTCACGGCGCGTAAGCCTACGTCGGGCTCGCCGGCGACCGCCGACGGGCCCGGGTCAGGACGAGGCACCGACGCGCACCAGCGACCGCAGGGTGCGCAGGGCCACCGACAGCGCGGCGATGTTCGGGGCGTCGAGCCGGACGATCCCCGACAGCGCCGCCTTGGCCCGCTGGATACCGTCCTCGTTGGCCGTGGCCCAGAGCGCGTAGAGCTCCTCGGGGTCGTGCGAGCCGGCGCCGTCGGAGGCGTCGAGCACCGAGCGCGTCAGCGACTCGAGCACCGCGTAGAGGTCGTCGCGCAGCGCGCCGCGAGCCAGGGCGTCCCACCGGTCGTCGCGCGGCAGGCGGGTGACCTTGCCGAGCATCGCGTCGATGCCGAACCGCTCGGAGACCAGGTAGTACAGGGGCGCGACGTCGGTGGGCTCGCGGCCGGTGTCGGCCGAGATGTCGACGATGTCGAGCAGCGAGTAGCGGTCGAGCAGCGCGGCGGCGTCGAGCGCGAGGTCCTCGGGCACCCCGGCCGTGCGCAGCTCGGCGACCCGCCGCTCGAGGCGGTCGCGCTCGTCGCCGCGCAGCAGGTCGCACACCCGGGGGGCGAGCTCCTGTACGACACCGGCGAACCGCTCGATCTCGGCGCCGATGTCGAGCACCGAAGGCCGCGACGCCAGGAACCAGCGCACCGCCCGGTCCATCAGCCGCCGGAACTCCAGGTACAGCGCCGTCTGCGCGGCCGTGGGCACCGCGGCGTCGAGGGCCTCGACCCGGCGCACGAAGTCGGCGAGACCGAACACCTCGCGGCAGACCACGAAAGCGCGGGTGACCTGCTCGGGGGTGCCGCCGGCCTCCTCCTGGGCCCGGTAGGCGAAGGTGATGCCGCCACGGTTGACCATCGAGTTCACCACCGCGTTGGTGACGATCTCGCGGCGCAGGGGGTGCCCCGGCAGCTCGTCGGCGTACCGCTGCCGGATCGGCGGCGGGAAGTAGTCGGCCAGGGTGGCCTCGAAGTAGGGGTCGTCGGGGATGGAGCTGGCCAGGATGTCGTCCTTGAGCGCGAGCTTGGCGTAGGCCACCATCACCGAGAACTCGGGGCTCTTCAGCCCGAGACCGTCGTGCTGGCGGGCGGCGAGCTCGGCGTCGGTGGGCAGGAACTCCAGGGCCCGGTCGAGGTCGCCGCGCTCCTCGAGCCAGCGCATGAAGCGCTCGTGCACCGGGAGCATGACGTGCTCCTGCGCGCGGGCGTTGCCCAGCAGGACGTTCTGCTCGTAGTTGTCACGCAGCACGTGCTCGGCGACGTCGTCGGTCATCGAGGCCAGCAGCTCGTTGCGCTCCTCGAGGGTGAGCCGGCCCTCGCGCACGACCTCGCCCAGCAGGATCTTGATGTTGACCTCGTGGTCGGAGGTGTCGACCCCGGCCGAGTTGTCGATCGCGTCGGTGTTGACCCGCACGCCGTGGAACGCGGCCTCGATGCGCCCCAGCTGCGAGAGTCCGAGGTTGCCCCCCTCCCCCACCACGCGCGCCCGCAGCTCGCGCCCGTCGACGCGGATGGCGTCGTTGGCGCGGTCGCCGATGTCGAGGTGGTCCTCGGTGGAGGCCTTGACGTAGGTGCCGATGCCACCGTTCCAGAGCAGGTCGACGGGGGCCAGCAGGATGGCGTGGATGAGCTCGGCCGGGGTCGTGGTGCTGACATCGTCGGCCAGCCCGAGTGCGGCGCGCATCTGCGGGGAGACCGGGATCGACTTCAGCGTGCGCGCGAAGATGCCGCCGCCTTCGCTGATGAGCGAGCGGTCGTAGTCGTCCCACGAGGAGCGCGGCAGGTCGAACAGCCGGCGGCGCTCGGCGAACGAGGCGGCCGCGTCGGGGTCGGGGTCGATGAACACGTGCCGGTGGTCGAAGGCCGCCACCAGCCGGATGTGCTCGCTCAGCAGCATCCCGTTGCCGAAGACGTCGCCGCTCATGTCGCCGATCCCGACGACGGTGAAGTCCTCGGACTGGGTGTCGAGCCCGAGCTCGCGGAAGTGGCGCTTGACCGACTCCCACGCCCCGCGCGCCGTGATGCCCATGGCCTTGTGGTCGTAGCCGGCCGAGCCCCCCGAGGCGAACGCGTCGTCGAGCCAGAAGCCGTAGGACTGCGCGACCCCGTTGGCGATGTCGGAGAAGGTGGCCGTGCCCTTGTCGGCCGCGACCACCAGGTAGGGGTCGTCACCGTCGTGGCGCACGACCCGGGACGGCGCCACGACGTCGCCCGAGACCCGGTTGTCGGTGACGTCGAGCAGCCCTGAGATGAAGGTGCGGTACGCCGCCTTCCCCTCCTTGAGCCAGGCCTCGCGGTCGGTGGCCGGGTCGGGCAGGGCCTTGGGGTAGAAGCCGCCCTTGGAGCCGGTGGGCACGATGACGGCGTTCTTGACCATCTGTGCCTTGACCAGACCGAGGACCTCGGTACGGAAGTCCTCTCGGCGGTCGGACCAGCGCAGGCCGCCGCGCGCGACGGGGCCGAAGCGCAGATGCACGCCCTCGACACGGGGGCTGTAGACGAAGATCTCGAACTGCGGCCGGGGAGCCGGCAGGTCGGGCACCGCCCGCGGGTCGAGCTTGAGCGAGACGTACGGGTGGTGCTCGGCGCCGTCGCGGGCCGGCTGGTAGTAGTTCGTGCGCAGGCCGGCCCGGATCACGCCGAGGAAGGCCCGGATGATGCGGTCGTGGTCGAGCGAGGACACCTCGTCGAGGGCTTCGAGCACCGCTGCGGCAGCGGCCTCCTCGGCGTCCGCACGGGCCTCTCGGCCGGCCTCGTCGTCGGCGAAGCGGTCGGGGTCGAAGCGCGCCGACCAGACCTCGACCAGGTCGCGGGCGACGCCCGGGTGCGCCACCAGGGCGTCCTCGAGGTAGTCCTGGGAGTACGTGGCCCGGGTCTGGCGCAGGTACTTGGCGACGGCCCGCAGCACCACGACCTGGCGCCAGGGCAGCTGCGCGCCGAGCACCAGCCGGTTGAAGCCGTCGCTCTCGGCGCGCCCGTCCCACACGGCCGCGACCGCGCCCTCGAAGAGCTCGCGCAGCCGCTCGTGGGGGATGGCGTCCCAGAGCGCGTGGTCGCGCACCCGGAGGCCGAAGTCGTAGACGTGGTGCACGGCGTCGTCGGAGCGCTCGATGACGAAGGGCTGCTCGTCGACGACCTCGACGCCCATGTGGCTGAAGATCGGCAGGATGTCGGTGAGCGAGAGCGGGTCGACGCGGAACAGCTTGAAGCGCCGGATGTCGTCGCCGGCGCCCACCGGGCGGTACAACGCCACGCTGGTGCCCTGGTCCTCGCCCAGCCGGTCGAGGTGGGAGATGTCCGCCAGCCCCTGCCCGACCGTGAACGTCTCCTCGTACGCGGTCGGGAAGGCGCGGCCGAAGCGCGCCATCAGGCGGTCCCCGTCCTCCTCGCCGTGCGCGGCGACCAGCGCCTCGCCCAGCCGGTCGCTCCAGGTGCGGCTGGTCTCGACCAGGCGCCGTTCGAGGGCCTCGCGCTCGGTGCGGTCGAGGGTGCGCACGTGCCGTCCCTTCGGGACGCGCACCACGAACTGCAGTCGCGCCAGGGCCGACTCGCTGACCCGGGCCGCGAACTCGACCTCCTGGCCGCCGAAGGTGTCCTTGAGGATGTCGGCCATCCGGGTGCGGACGCCGGTGTTGTAGCGGTCGCGCGGGAGGTAGACCAGGCACGAGACGAAGCGCCCGAAGTCGTCCTCGCGCAGGAAGAGCTTGGTGCGCCGGCGCTCCTGCAGCTGGGTCACGGCCAGCGCGGTCTCGTAGAGCTGGTCGACCCCCGCCTGGAACAGCTCGTCGCGCGGGTAGGACTCGAGCACCTCGAGCAGGTCCTTGCCGGTGTGGCTGTCGGGGGCCAGGCCCGAGCGGTCGAGCACGGCGCGGACCTTCTCGGCCACCAGCGGCACCCGCAGCACCGACTCGGTGTAGGCGGTGCTGGCGTACAGGCCGAGGAAGCGGCGCTCGCCGACCACCTGTCCGTGCTCGTCGTGCGACTTGACGCCCACGTAGTCGAGGTGGGTGACCCGGTGCACGGTCGACTTGGAGTTGGCCTTGGTGAGCACCAGCAGGTCGGGGGCGTGGGCGATCGCCGAGGCCTCGGCCGTGAGCACCTCGGGCTCGCGCCCCTGGGGCGGGTCGGCCCGCAGCAGGCCGAGACCGGAGCCGGTGACGGGCACGATGACCTCGCCGTCGGGGGTCTGCTCGAGCCGGTACTCGCGGTAGCCCAGGAAGGTGAAGTGGTTGTCGGCCATCCAGCGCAGGAAGCGGGTGCCCAGGGCCACCTCGTCGCTGTCGAGCCCCTGCGGCGGGGAGCCCTCGAGCTCGGCCGCCAGGACCAGGCAGCGGCTGCGCATCTTGGGCCAGTCCTCGACCGACTGCCGCACGTCCTCGAGCACGCCGCGCACGGTGGCCTCGAGCTCGGCCCGGCGCTCCTCGTCGCTCTCGCGGTCGATCGAGAGCAGCATCCACGACTCGGCCAGCTCGCCCACGGCGCCCCCGCGGAAGGCCCGGGTGATGTCGCGGTCCTCGACCTTCTGCAGGTGGCCCACGGCGTCGCGGGTCACGACCAGCTGCGGGTGGATGACCAGGTGGATGTCGACGCCGGCCTGCACGAGCGCGCCGGTGACGGAGTCGACGAGGAAGGGCATGTCGTCGGTGACGACCTGGATGATGGTGCGCGGGTTGGACCAGCCGTCGGTCTCGGTGCTGGGGTTGAAGACCCGCACGTTCGCGGTGCCCGGCGGGCGCTCCTCGGCCAGGCGCAGGTGGCTGTGGGCGGCGCCGGCGAAGGTGTCGGGCGTGCGCGAGGTCAGCTCGTCGAGCGGGATGTGGCGGAAGTAGCGGTGGACGAAGGTCGACCCCCAGCCGTCCGGAGCCAGCTCCTCGAACGCGGTCGCGATCGGCGCGACGACCTCGTCGCGAGTGGTGGCCGGGGCGGTCGACATATGGGTGGTCGCACTCCTTGGTCGGGTGGCACCGCGGCGGATGCGGGCCACGACGTCGTGTCCTCGGAGCGAGCCTATCCACTCCGGCCGGCTGGGGATCGGCGGGTGTCCGGGTCGGTTGTCTCGCGGGCGGGACGGCGTGCGGCCCCGGGTCAGACCTCGGCCACGACGTCGAGGTGCGCCAGGAGGGGGTCGGCCGCGTAGGCGATGCGGCTCCCGGCCGCCCGGGCGGCGGCCAGGGCCTCCAGCGCCGCGGCGGTGATGCGCTCCCCCGGCGCCAGCACCGGGATGCCGGGCGGGTAGGGCGCGACCAGCTCGGCGCTGACCCGGCCCACGGCATCCTGGATGGCCACACGCTCACGGGGGGCGAAGAAGGCGGCCCGCGGCGGCATCCCGGCCACCGGGGCGACGGCCCAGACGCCGGCCCCGGCCGTGGGTCGGGGGCGACCGCGGTGGCGCTCGACCGACGCCACGACGTGCTCGGTGAGGGCGCGCAGGTCGGCGTCGCGGTCGGCCAGGGTGACGAGGGCGACGAGGGTGTCGCGGTCGGCCATCTCGACCGGCATCCCCGCGGCGACGAGGTCGGCCTCGACCGCCGTGCCGTCGGCACCGGTGCCCGCCAGCAGCAGCACCAGCCGGGTGGGGTCGACGCCCGCGCCGTCGAGGACCGTGAGGCCCTCGACGGCCGCCAGGCGGCGACGGGCGGCGGCCACCGCCTCGATGACCTCGCCCAGCAGGGTCTCACCGTCGCGCTCGAGCAGGGCTCGGGCGGCATCGATGCTGGCGAGGATGCCCCCGTGGGGGCTCGTGGTCGCGGTGGCCTCCACCCCCGCCTCGAGGCGCGCCGGGTCGACCCGGTCGCCGCGCGCCAGGACGAGCGCGGCCTGCGAGACGGCGGGCAGCATCTTGTGCGCGCTGGTGACCACCGCATCGGCCCCGAGGGCGATGGCGTGCGGCGGGAGGGCCGGGTGGAAGCCGAGGTGCGCACCCCAGGCGGCGTCGACGACGAGCGGGATGCCGCGGCCACCCCCGTGGGCGTGGGCGACCGCCGCCAGGGCCCCGACGTCGCCGACGGTCCCGACGTACGACGGCTCGCCGACGACCACGGCCACCGCGTCGGGGGCGGCGGCGAGCGCGGCCGCGACGTCGTCGGGATGGACCCCCACGGGCAGCCCGTGCGCGGGGTCGACGCGGGGGCGCACCCACACCGGCTCCAGGCCGGCCAGGACGAGCCCGAGCAGCATCGAGCGGTGCAGCGTGCGCGCGACGACGACCCGGTCACCTGGGCGGCCCAGCGCCAGCGCGACGGCCTGGTTGCCGTGGGTCGAGCCGCCGACCGAGAAGCGGGCGCGGTCGGCCCCCCAGGCCCGGGCCGCGCGCGCCTCGGCCTCGGCCAGGACCCCGCGGGCCAGGCCCATGGTGTCGAGGCCGGCGTACAGCGGGACGTCGCCCGCCACCACGTCACCCACGAGGTCGAGCCGGTGCTTGTGCCCCGGGATGGTGAACGGGGTGGGCGCCTCCTCGAGGAAGCGCAGCCACGCGTCGAGCAGCGGCGCGTCCCCGCGCAGACCGCGCGGGTCAGTGGCCACCGAGGTCCTCGGCGGCGGTGCGCAGGGCGGCGGGCAGGGCCCCCACGAACCGCCGGAGCTGGGCCAGGTCGAGCCACTCGTCGACGGCGTGCAGGCCGCCGCCCCCCGGGCCGCAGACGACGGTGGGGATGCCGGCGTCCTGCCAGAGCGGCGACTCCATCCAGTAGGGGGCGTCGAGGGTGGCGGGCTCGGCGCCCTGTGCGACGAGCTGCTCGCGCAGGGCACGCGCCAGGTGCGCGGCGGGGCCGTGGTCGTCGAGCCGCCAGGCCTCGCGGGCGTGGGTGAGGGTGGCCGTCGCGGTGGCCTCGGGCGCGGCGGCGCGGAGGCCGACGAGCAGGGACTCCACCTCGGCCAAGGCGTCGCCGGCCCGCTCGCCGGGGACGGTGCGGCGCTCGACGACGACGCGGGCGTGCGGCGGGACGGTGAAGGGGGCCCGGCCGGCCTCGACCACGGTCACCATCAGCGAGCCCCCCGAGTCGGCCAGGACGCGGCCGGCGGCCTCGACCTGGGCCACCAGGCGAGCCGCCAGGTGGGCGGTGTTGACGCCGAGCTCGGGCTGCGAGGAGTGCGCGGCCCGCCCGTGCAGCTCGATCTCGACGACGGCGTAGCCCCGGTGGGAGGTACAGATGTCGAGCCCCGTGGGCTCCGCCACCAGGGCCACGTCGGGGTGCAGGCCGAGACCGGGCAGGGCCTCGAGCACGGCCTCGGTGCCCAGCGAGCGGTCCTCCTCGTCGGCGACCAGGGCGAGCACGACCCGCGGGGCGCCGGGGCCGGCGGCCAGGGCCTCCCCCGCCGCGACCAGGGCCGCGACCCCACCCTTCATGTCGCACGCCCCCCGACCGAGGAGCCGGTCGCCGTCGATGCGCGCGGCGAACGGCGCGCCCATCCCCTCGACCCCGACGGTGTCGAGGTGGCCGTTGAGCAGCACCGTGACCGGGCGGGGCTCCGGGGTCCAGGCGAGCAGGCTCGGGCGGTCCGGGGCGCCGTCGGCGGGCAGCACGACCGCGGTGGACCACCCGGCGGCGGCCAGCCGGTCGCGCAGGAGCTCGACGGCCGCGCCTTCGCCCGGGGCGCCCGGCACCAGGCCGGGGTTCACCGTGTCGAGGGACACCAGGCGGACGGCCAGGTCGGTGGCGGCGGCGGCGAGGGCGCCCCCGATGTCGGCGCGCCCGCCGCGGGGGTCGGCGGGGGCGGGGCGGTCGTCCACGGACGCGAGGATACGCGGGCGGCGAGGGCGGCTCAGGCCTCCGGACGCCGGCCGAAGAGGTTCATCGCGGTGAAGGTCATCACCGGGTCGTCGTCCTGGTTGAGCGTCGTCACCGCGGTGTGCACCAGTCCACGGTCGGGCTTGGTGCGCGACACCCGCGCCGCCTGCACCGCGACCCGCATCCGCAGCGTGTCGCCGGGGCGCACCGGGCGCGGCCAGCGCAGCTCGTCGATGCCGGGCGAGGCCAGGCTGGCCACGTGCGAGACGTAGTGGTCGACGTACATCCGCATCGTCAGCGCGAGGGTCTGCACCCCACTGGCGATCAGACCGCCGAACGGCCCCACGGCCGCCAGCTCCGGGTCGTCGTGGATGGTCTGCGGGTCCCAGCGGCGCGCGAACTCGACGATCTCCTCCTCGCTCACGCCGACGTGGCCGAACTCGTAGGTGCTGCCGGGCACGTAGTGCTCGAAGTAGCGGGCCCCGGGAGGCGCGGGCAGGTCGGCGTCGCTCAGCAGCTGCGTGGAGGTCATGCCTCCCACTCTCACAGACCGCACGCCGCTGACGACAGGGGCCTGTGGGCAACTCCGCAGCCGTCCCGCACGACCCCGTTACGGTGGCTCCGTGCCCCTGCGACCCGACCCGGAGCGCGCCCGCGCGGCCCTCACCGCGCTCCGCGACGTGCGCGAGGTCGTGGCCACCGGCGAGGACGACGTGCTGGCCTGCCTCGTGGTCACCGGTGAGCCCGGGGCCCAGCGCGTGCTCGACGACTGGCTCGACCAGGTCGCCGACACCCTGCGCGCCCTGGGCGAGACCGCCGACGAGCTCGCCCTGGCCCTGTCCGGCCACGCGGCCTCGGGCGGTGCCCACCCTCCGGGCCCGGCGGCCGCCGACCGCGAGGCGAGCCCCCCGCCCGGCCGGGCGCATCCGGCCCGGGAGGGCGGGCGATGACCCTCGTGCCGGGCGACCCCGCCTCGCTGTCGGCCTGCGCCGTCACCGTGGCCGCCGTGGCGCGCCGGCTGCGGGAGGGCGCGGCGTCGGCCGGTCCGGCGCTGGCCGACCTCGGCGAGGGCTGGGGTGGGCGCTCGTCGGTGGCCCTCCGCCGGCGCGGCGATTCCCTGGTGGGCGCCACCACCGCGACCGCCGACCGGCTCGACGACCTCGCTCGGGTCCTCCAGGACCAGGCCACCGACCTGGCCGGCCTGCAGGCACGGGCCCGGGCTCTCGAGGAGCGGGCCGCGGCGGCCGGGCTCGACGTCGCCGACGGGCGCGTGGTGCCGCGGCTCGGCGTCCTGGCCGAAGCGGGTGGCGGCGCCGACCGGTCCCGCCGCGAGACCGCCGCCACGCTGCAGTCCGAGCTCGACCTGGTCACGAGCCAGCACCGGCGCCGCCGCGACTTCGTGCTGCGTACCCTGCGCGCGTCGGGTGAGGCGCTGGCCGAGGTGTCCCTCTCGCTGCGGCGCGGGTGAGAGGATCGCGACACCGCCACCGACGAAAGGGACCCCGAGTGCGACTCACCAGGCGAGAGCAGCTGGACGCGACCCCCGAGCAGGTCTACGCGGTCCTCACCGACCCGGCCTTCCAGGAGGAGAAGTGCGCTGCCACGAGTGAGGGCGGCCCCCACGAGGTCCGCGTCACCGAGACCGGCGGCGGCCACGCGGTGCACACCAGCCGTCAGCTGCCGGCCACCGGGCTGCCCGATGTCGCGCGCTCGTTCGTCGGCGACACCCTGACCGTCGTCGAGGACTACGCGTGGGGTGCGCCCGCGGCCGACGGCTCGCGGCAGGCGAGCGTCGACATGCACGTCAAGGGCGCGCCGCTCACCATGAAGGGCACCCTGCGCCTCGAGCCGGCGGGCTCCGGCTCGGTGCAGGTGCTCGACGCCGACCTCAAGGCCAACGTGCCCTTCCTCGGCGGCAGCATCGAGAAGTCGGCGGCCGGCCCGATCAACGCCGCCGTCGAGCTCGAGATCGGGATGATCCGCGAGCGCCTCGCGCGCTGACACAAGGGTTCCTGCACGAGACCCCGGCTGCGAGCCGGGGTCTCGTGCCCTTTTCGGGGTGACCCCGAAAAGCTGACGCGGGGGTGTGGCGCTCGGCGCCGGCGGCGCGCGTCAGCCCATGTGCGGGTACCGGTGGTCGGTCGGGGGGACCAGGGTCTCCTTGATCGAGCGCGTCGACGTCCAGCGCATCAGGTTGGCCGCCGAGCCCGCCTTGTCGTTGGTGCCCGACGCCCGCCCGCCACCGAACGGCTGCTGCCCCACGACCGCACCGGTGGGCTTGTCGTTGACGTAGAAGTTGCCCGCGGCGAAGCGCAGGCGGTGCGTGGCATCGGCGATGGCCGCGCGGTCCTGGGCGATGACCGCACCGGTCAGCGCGTAGGGCGAGACCGACTCCAGCTGGTCGAGGACCTTGTCGTACTGCCGGTCCGGGTAGACGTGCACCGCGAGGATCGGCCCGAAGTACTCGGTGGTGAACATCTCGTCGGTCGGGTCGCTGCCGACGACGATGGTGGGGCGCACGAACCAGCCCTCGCGGTCGTCGTAGCTGCCGCCGGCCACGACGTCGAGGTCGCTGCTCGCGTGGGCCCGGTCGATGGCGGCCCGGTGCTTGGCGAACGCCCGCTCGTCGATGACGGCGCCCATGAAGTTGGACAGGTCGGTGACCTCGCCCATGGTCAGGCCCTCGGTGAGCCCTACCAGGTCGGCCTGGATGCGCTTCCACACCGAGCGCGGCACGTAGGCGCGCGAGGCGGCCGAGCACTTCTGGCCCTGGTACTCGAAGGCCCCGCGGATCATCGCGGTCCGCAGCACGTCGGGGTCGGCACTGGGGTGGGCCAGGATGAAGTCCTTGCCGCCGGTCTCGCCGACGATGCGCGGGTAGTGCCGGTAGGTCGTGAGGTTCTCGCCGATGGTGCGCCACAGGTGCTGGAACGTGGCCGTCGACCCGGTGAAGTGCAGCCCGGCGAACTCCGGGTGCGCCAACGCCACCTCGGAGACGGCCACGCCGTCACCGGTCACGAGGTTGATGACGCCGGGCGGCATCCCGGCCTCCTCGAGCAGCTCCAAGGTCAGCTGGGCGGCGAGCTGCTGGGCGGGCGACGGCTTCCACACGACGGTGTTGCCCATCAGCGCCGGCGCGGTCGGCAGGTTGCCGGCGATGGCGGTGAAGTTGAACGGCGTGACCGCGTACACGAAGCCCTCGAGCGAGCGGTGGTCGCTGCGGTTCCAGACCCCGCGCGAGTTCGCCGGCGGCTGCTCCTCGAGGATCTGGCGGGCGAAGTGCACGTTGAAGCGCCAGAAGTCGATCAGCTCGCAGGCGGCGTCGATCTCGGCCTGGTAGGCCGTCTTGCTCTGCCCGAGCATGGTGGCGGCGTTGAGCCGGGCCCGCCAGGGGCCGGCCAGCAGGTCGGCGGCCTTGAGCAGGATGCCGGCCCGGTCGTCGAAGGAGAGCTCGCGCCAACCGGGGGCGGCGGCCGTGGCGGCATCGACAGCGGCGGCGGCATCGGTCTTCGTCGCGCCCTTCGAGACGCCGAGGACGGTGCGCCGGGCATCCGGCCGGCGCACCTCGAACCGCCGACCCCCGCCCATCACGCGGCGGCCACCGATGGTGTGCGGCAGCTCGTGCTGCACCGAGCCGAGCTCGGCCAGGGCGACCTCGAGCGACGCGCGCTCAGGGCTGCCGGGCGCGTAGTCGAGGACGGTCTCGTTGACGGGGGTGGGGACGTGGGTCACAGCGTCCATGGGGTGGGCACCTCGCTCGGGTCACGACGTCGGGATGCCGCCCACTCTCGCGCCCGCCGCTCCCACGACGCAACTCCCGCGCGGGCGGGTGCCGGTCAGTCGGTGGCGAGCAGCTCGATGACGGCGCCGAGCTCGGTGACGTCGAACCACAGCAGGTCGGAGGTGCCGCTGTCGCCGGGCGACTCGTCGACGTGGAAGGACACCAGCCGGGTGCGCGCCAGCGGGGCGAGGAGCTCGACCCGGCTGGGCACGTCAGCCGAGGCCGGGACCGCGACGACGCCGCTGTCGACGTCGGCGGCCGCCACGACCCGCCGGGTCGGGCCGTCACGCAGCCCGTCGGCCTCCTCGGTGGCCGCGACCCACGCCAGGTGCTCGAGCTCCTCCTCGTCGACGGTCAGCCCCGGGCGCCCGAGCGCCGGCGTCACCCCGTGGGCCGCGAGGGGCACCGGCCCGAGCTCGGCGCCGTCCATCAGGGCGTCGAGGTCGGCGGCGGTCAGCGGCAGGTAGACCCGGGTCTGGGGCATCGGAAGGCTCCTCGGTGGTCGGGGGGTCAGCGGGCGCGGGCGCGCGGTGCGTCGAGCAGCTCCTGGAGCGCGTCGACCAGCCCGCGGCCGAGCACGTCGGCGTCGGGCAGGGCGTCGCGGTCGGCGTAGAGGCCGTAGTAGACGCCACCGTCGTAGGAGGTCAGCCCGATCGAGAGCGCCTGCCCGGCGCCGAGCGGGGTGACGGGGTAGGTCGCGACCAGCTGGGCGCCGTCGGCGTACCGGGGCGTCTGCGGGCCAGGGACGTTGGTGATGACGACGTTGTGCATCCGGCGCGAGACCATCCCGCCCAGGCGGGCCCCGAGCGCGTGCATGGTCGGCGGCGCGAAGCCGCTGATGCCGGTCAGGGCCTCGGCCGACACGGCCCGGCGCCCCCCGGCCGCGGTCTGCTGACGCATCGAGAACGCGATCTGGTGCAGCCGCATCGACGGCTTGGGCTCCCCCACCGGCAGGTCGACGAAGCACGCGACGATCTCGGGCCCGGGCGGGGCGTCCTCACCGTCGCCCGAGCGCACCGACACCGGCACCAGGGCACGCACGGTGGTGCCGGGGTACACCGGCTCGCCGCGGGTCAGCAGCCAGGAACGGAAGGCGCCGGCCACCGTGGCGAGGACGACGTCGTTGATGGTGACCTCCTCGGCGAAGGACCCC
Organism: Nostocoides sp. Soil756; assembly: GCF_001428065.1. Lineage (GTDB taxonomy): Bacteria > Actinomycetota > Actinomycetes > Actinomycetales > Dermatophilaceae > Phycicoccus. The sequence goes on along the minus strand of NZ_LMSE01000002.1, from coordinate 491,269 downwards.
TGGCCGAGGCGGCTGCGCACGGCCCGGTAGTCGTCGAGGTCGGTGCCCACCATCACGTAGCGGCGGGCGCGGCCGATCGAGGCGTTGAGCGGCGAGGTGGGAGCGGGCCGCGCCGACAGTCGGGCCAGCACCGAGACGACGTCCCCGGCGACCGCCGCCACCTTGCCCACGGTCGAGGTGACGTCCTCGATGCCGCCCCGCACCGTCTCGACCAGCTGGCTCGGGGTGCGGACGACGTCGGCGAGCGCGCCGACCAGCAGCTCGGCCGCGGTGGGCTCCGAGCGGGGGCGCCAGGCCGCCTGCACCCCGTCGGCGCCGCTCTCGTTGCCGTCCACCAGCACGTTGCCGATGTCGACGCCGTGGACCCCGTCGACCAGGCTGTGGTGGCTCTTGGTGATGATGGCGAAGCGGTCGTCGGCCAGTCCCTCGACGAGGTAGATCTCCCAGAGGGGCCGCGAGCGGTCGAGCGGGCGCGGCAGGATGCGGGCCACGAGCTCCTCGAGCTGCTCGTCCGAGCCCGGGCGGGGCAGGGCGCTGCGGCGGACGTGGTAGGTGAGGTCGAACGCGGTGTCGTCGACCCAGACCGGGTTCGCCAGGCCGACCGGTACCTCCTTGACGCGCTGCCGGTAGCGCGGCACGTAGGCGATCCGCGCGCTGATGAGCGAGACCAGGTTCTCGTAGTCGAAGCCGCCCTCGGGGACGTCGAAGACCAGGACGGAGCCGACGTGCATGGGCGTGGCGGCGTCCTCCAGACGCAGGAAGGAGGTGTCGAGCGTGCTCAGCCGGTCTGCCACGAGCCCATGGTGTCAGACACCCACCCGGCGGCGTCGGCGTCGGCCGTGCCGGGTGCTGCCCAGGGCCTCGGCACACCGCGGGTCGATCTCCACGGCCAGCCCCGCGACGGCCCCGACCAGGGGCGAGCGGGGCCGGACCTCGGTGAGCGCGCGGCCGGCGAGGAGCGCGGCGTCGCAGTCGTCGGGGGCCCAGGGCAGCATCCGCACCTCCTCGAGCCCGGCGAAACGGCCGAGCACGTCGCGGATGGCGCGCTCGGGACGGGGCCCGGCGGCCGGGGCGCGCACCTTGTTGACGACCACCAGCGGGCGCGGTGACGGCAGCACCGCGACGTCCTGCACCCCGCGCACCAGGCGCTGCAACGAGACCGGGTCGGCCGCACCGACGGCGACGACGCGGTCGGCCACCTCCAGGGCGGTGAGGGTGGCGGCGTTGCGGCGGGGGGCGGCGGTGTCGTAGCTGAGCTCCTCGTCGTCCTCGAGGGCGAAGCCGACGTCGACGACCACGTGCTCGGCCACCGACCGCGCCAGCCGCAGCAGGTCCTCGACGGCGGCGGCGCGCAGCTCGGGCCAGCGGTCGGACCGCGGGAGGCCGGTGAGGACGCGCAGACCCGGCAGCGCCTCGGGCGCCAGGCGCGCCAGCCCCGGGACGTCGAGGGCGCCCTGCTCCGACGCTCGGGCCGCCGCCGCGACCCCCGGCGTCTCGTCGACCATCCCGAGGAGCTGGGCGACCGAGGCGCCCCAGGTGTCGAGGTCGACCAGCAGGGTCCGGACGCCGGCCCCGGCCAGGCACGCGGCCAGGGTGACCGCCACCGTGCTGCGGCCCGGTGCCCCCGTCGGACCCCAGACGACGGTGACCGGAGTGGGGGCATCGACGGGCTCCGGCTCGACCCGGTCGGGGGGTGCGACGTCGGGGACGGGGTGGGAGGTCGTGGCGTCGGCGAGACCCGCCAGTGCCGGCCCGACGGCGGCCGGGGCGTCGCCCGGATGCAGGATGGTCGCGACCCCCAGCTGGCGCAGCCGGCGCTCGCCCTCCTCGTCGTCGGGATCCACGAAGCCCGCCACCCGCACGCCGTGCCCGGCGAGGTGGCGCAGCGCGTCGCGGTCGAGGCCGCGCAGGTCGGCCGAGACCACGGCCACCCGGGCGAGCCCGGCCGCCCCCGCGGAGAGCAGCTCGGCCACGTCGGCGCAGCGGCGCACCAGGGTCAGGCCCGGGGCGTCGCCCACGGCCGCGACGACGGCGGTCTCGTGGTGGTGCGACACCGCGGTGAGGACGGTCGTCACGACTCGGAGCCCCCGACGGGGCTGCCCGGGACCGGGACCAGCGTGATGCGGGAGCCGAGGTCGACATCGGCCACCAGGTCGCGCACCAACTCGCGCGGCACCATGACCTGCACCGCCCGGGTCTGGTCGGCCCCGCCCAGGACCGCGTCCTCCTCGGCCAGCCGGACCACGGCGACCCGCTCGAGCACGCGCTCGGGCCCCGCGAACGTCGCCCGGCCCACCCCGGAGCCCGCGACCGGCCGGTTGACGTAGACGTCGACCAGCGAACCGCGGGCCAGCGCCGACGCCGACGTGGCATCGACCAGCAGCGAGAGCTGCTGCACGCCCACCGCGGAGGCCGGGCCCACGCCCGAGGCCGGCACGAGCTCGCCGGGGCCGAGGCTGCGCAGCGCGAACGTGTCGGGGGGCAGGGGGGCGTCCGCCGGCAGGTACCGCGCGGTGCCGTCGCCGAGCTGCACCTGGACCACGGTGACGTCGCCGGGTTCGAGCCGCTCGCCCGGCCCGACGAAGCCGGTGGCCGCGTAGACGGGCACGCGGTGGTCGGCCCGGGCCAGGACCAGCGCCCCGAGGACGGTCGAGACCAGGACGAGCAGGACCCCCACGAGCAGCCGGGAGTCGCGCCACGACGGGGCGCGCAGCCGCGTCGCGGGCGGCGTCGGCAGTTCACTCATGGCGGCGATGATGCCCGAGGCTCGCGCGGGTCGCGCGCCGAACGCCCAGGCCTGTGGATGACGGCGTGGCGGGTGTGACGCGTGGTGGCACACTGGCCCCGTGGCCCGCCGTTTCATCCCGCTCACCGAGGTCTCCGAGATCCTCGACATCTCGGCCGCCCAGGCCTACGCGCTCGTCCGCACCGGTGACCTCCCGGCCATCAAGGTCGGCGGCCGTGGGCAGTGGCGGGTCGAGACCAGCGAGCTCGAGAACTACATCCAGCGGATGTACGCCGAGACGCGCGACCAGCTGGCCCGCCAGCCGGGGTCGCTCGCTGAGGGCGCCGACGACGCGTCGGCCACCCACCGCGACTGACGGGGCGGCCCGGCCTCCTCGTCAGCCGCGCGCGCGGGCGCTCGGGCGGCCCCGGAGGCTCGCGACGTCGTCCGAGAACAGCAAGTCGGCCGGTCGAGTGGTCACGACATGCCGGAGAACGAGCACTCTGCTCCGCGTGTCGTGACCACTCGACTCGCCCGGTGGACGCCCTCAGTTCGGCATTATGCGCACCGGTGGGCTGGGTCAGTCTCGGATCCACAGGGGACATGCCCAGTCAGCGCCGCGACTCCACCACCCGCAGGGCCGCGAACGGCACGGTGAGCGCGCGGCGTACGTTCTCGCGCCGTCGCGGTTCCCCCTCGGGATGTTCGGCCAGCACGAGGTGGTCGGCGCCGACCACGTCGATCGTCCCGACCAGGACCGGCCCGTCGCGCAGGTCGAGCGCGACCGTCGCGCGGTCGCGGGCCAGGGCCCGCAGGGCGTACCCCATCCCGAACCGGCGGGCGGTGCGCGGCTCCTCGGCCCGGGGCGCCGACCCGACCACCGCCAGGACGGCCGCGTGGGGCACCAGCAGCCCGCGGGGGCCGTCGACGACCAGCAGCCACCCGTCACCGAGGTCGCGCAGCTCACCCTCGACGGTGCGACCCCCGGTCAGCAGCAGCGTGGTCGGTGCACCCAGGCTTCCCCCCAGCCGCGCCGTCAGGTCGACCAGGGCCCGCTCGCGGCGCGTGCGTTCGGCCACCTCGCTGTCCAGCTCGCGCCGTTCCTGCGCGGCCAGCTGCCCCTCGAGGTCCGCGAAGAGCCCCTCCCACCTCATGACCCACAGGCTACGCAGCACCCCTTGCACGGGCACGCCGGGGCACCTAGGGTCCAACGCATGCAAACGACGGCAAACAGCATCAAAAGCCGCATCCTGGGATGCGTAGCGTCCGTGGCGCTGGCCACGGTGGCGACCCTGGGGGCCCTCGCCCTCGGGCGCGTCGCCCGCCAGACCGGGCGCGAGGCGCTGCAGGGGGTGCCCGTGCCCGCCGACGACGCCCTCGTCGCCGCCCTCGCGGCCCTCGCGGCTCTCGGGCTGGCCTGGCTGGTGCTCGGCGTGCTGCTCGAGGTGCTGAGCCTCGTCCCGGGGCTGGTCGGCCGGGCCGCGCGGGCCGCGTCGACGGCGCTCAGCCCGCGGGTGGTGCGGCGGGTCGCCGGCGTCGTCCTCGGCATCGGGGTGGGCGTGGGCGTGGGAGGCGGTGGGGCCCAAGCCACCCCACCACCCATGGCTGCGGCCGCCCACCAGGTGGCGGCCGTCGCCGTGGGCACCTCGACGGCCCGTGGCATCTCGCCGGCGGCCGGCTCGTCCGCATCCGTCGTGGGCCTGGCGCTGCCCGACGCGGGATGGGCGGCGGCGCCCGATCCGGGATGGGCGGCGACGCCCGACCCGGGCTGGGTCCCGGCCCGCCCGGCCGTGCGCCCGCAGCCCGACCTGTCGGCCCTGGGGGCGCGGCCCACCGCGCCGACCGCCGGGCCCGCGGAGGTCGTCGTCCACCGCGGCGACTCGTTGTGGACACTCGCGGCGCGCCACCTCGGTGACGGCGCCACCGACGCCGAGATCGCGGCCGCTTGGCCGCACTGGTACGCGGCCAACCGGGCCGTCGTGGGCCCCGACCCCGACGTCCTGCTGCCGGGCCAGGTGCTGCGCGCACCGGCTCTCGCCCCGGAGGCCGCCTCGTGAGCCTCCAGCCCGCCCCGCGCCCGCTGCCGCCGGCGGTCTCGCTCGAGGAGGCGGTTCGACAGGTGCGCCGGCGCACCCAGCGGATCCCCGGCTACGTGCAGGACGCCCTGGCCGTCGACCTCAGCTGCGCCACCGACGAGCAGGAGTTCGGTCCCCAGCGGACCACCCGCAGCGACCTGCCGGACCCGGTCGAGTGGGCCGCCCACATCACCCAGGCCGTCCTGGAGGTGATGACCGGGGTGCGCCCCGCGCCGCAGGTGGTGCGCTGGACCACCCCCGAGGTCTACGCCGTGCTGGCCCGGCGCGGAGCACGCGTGGCGCGCCGCCGGCTCGAGGGCCGCACCCCCGCGGTGCGCCACCGGGTGGCGGTGCACCGCGTGCGCGTCTGCGAGCCGGCCGACGGCGTGGCCGAGGCGGCGGTGGTCGTCCGCATCGGGCCCCGCGTGCGAGCCGTGGCCCTGCGCCTCGACGGCCAGGACGGCAAGTGGCGGGTCAGCGCGCTGCAGGTGGGCTGAGGCGCCCTCGCCTCACCGAGGCGCTCGCAGGAACGTCACTGGCGACCGTGGCACATCTTGAACTTCTTGCCCGAGCCGCAGGGGCAGGGCGCGTTCTTCGGTGTGGAGGCGAGCTGCTCCTCGTTGAGCCCGACGCCCTGGTCCTCGTCGCGCACCTCGACCTCGCCGGTCTCGGTGGGGGCCGAGTAGTGCAGGCGCCCGGTGCGCGGGCGGCCGACCCCGACCCCGGAGACCTCGACGTGCGGGGCGTCCTCACCCGCGTCGTGCCCGGCGTGCCCGGCGGCCTCGTCGGCGTCGATCTCGGCATCCCCGGTCGGTGAGTCGGCCAGCGCCTGCCCACCCCCGGCCATCGCGCCGAGCATCTGCGAGACGTGCACCGGCTCGACGGCCGGGGTCTCCTGCGGCGCGTCCACCGTGACGTCGACGTGGAACAGCAGCCCGACCGACTCCTCCTTGACCGACTCGTTCATCGCCTGCCAGAGCTGGAAGCCCTCGCGCTGGTACTCGACCAACGGGTCGCGCTGGGCCATGGCCCGCAGGCCGATACCTTCCTGGAGGTAGTCCATCTCGTAGAGGTGCTCGCGCCACTTGCGGTCCAGGACCGAGAGCATGACGCGCCGCTCGACCTCGCGCATGACCTCCTCCCCCAGGGCCTCCTCGCGCTCGTCGTAGGAGCGGTGGGCGTCGCTGAGGATCTCCTCCTTGAGCATCTCGGCGGTGAGCCCGCTGCGGCCCCCGGCGGCCTCCTCGAGCTGCTCGGGCGTGATCGAGATCGGGTAGACGGCCCGCAGTGCGCCCCAGAGCCGCTCGAGGTTCCAGTCCTCGGCGAAGCCCTCGGCGGTCTCGGCGTCGATGTAGCCCTCGACCACGTCGTTGACGAAGAAGCGCAGCTGCTCGTGCAGGTCCTCGCCCTCGAGCACGCGGCGACGCTCGTCGTAGATGACGGTGCGCTGGCGGTTGAGGACGTCGTCGTACTTCAGGACGTTCTTGCGGATCTCGAAGTTCTGCGCCTCGACCTGGGCCTGGGCCGACTGGATGGAGCGCGAGACGAGCTTGGACTCGATGGGCTGGTCGTCCTCGAGCTTGGCGGTGGTCATCACCCGGTCGACCAGGCCGGCGTTGAACAGCCGCATCAGGTGGTCCTCGAGCGAGAGGTAGAAGCGCGACTCGCCGGGGTCGCCCTGGCGGCCCGAGCGGCCGCGCAGCTGGTTGTCGATGCGGCGCGACTCGTGCCGTTCGGTGCCGAGGACGTAGAGGCCCCCGAGCTCGGTGACCTCCTCGTGCTCGGCGGCCACCGCAGCCTCGGCGGCCTCGAGCGCGGCATCCCAGGCCGCCTCGTACTCCTCGGGCGTCTCGTGCGGGTCGAGCCCACGCTCCTTCAGCGCCGCCACGGCCCGGAACTCGGGGTTGCCGCCGAGCATGATGTCGGTGCCTCGACCGGCCATGTTGGTCGCGACGGTGACGGCGCCCTTGCGGCCGGCGTCGGCGACGATGGCGGCCTCGCGCTCATGGTGCTTGGCGTTGAGGACCTCGTGGCGCACGCCACGGCGGCGCAGCTGCTCGGAGAGGTACTCGGACTTCTCGACCGAGACGGTGCCGACCAGCACCGGCTGGCCCTTCTCGTGACGCTCCGCGATGTCGTCGACGACGGCCCGGTACTTGGCCTCCTCGGTGCGGTAGACCAGGTCGGCCTCGTCGCGCCGGATCATCGGGCGGTTGGTGGGGATCGGCACGACGCCCAGGCCGTAGATCGAGTTGAGCTCGGCGGCCTCGGTCATGGCCGTACCGGTCATCCCCGAGAGCTTGTCGTACATGCGGAAGTAGTTCTGGAGGGTGATCGTGGCGAGGGTCTGGTTCTCGTTCTTGATCTCGACCCCCTCCTTGGCCTCGATCGCCTGGTGCATGCCCTCGTTGTAGCGGCGCCCGGCCAGCATGCGGCCGGTGTGCTCGTCGACGATCAGGACCTCGCCGTTCATCACGACGTAGTCCTTGTCGCGCTGGAAGAGCTCCTTGGCCTTGATGGCGTTGTTGAGGTAGCCGATGAGCGGGGTATTGGCCGACTCGTAGAGGTTGTCGATGCCGAGGTGGTCCTCGACCTTGTCGATGCCGCGCTCGAGGACGCCGACGGTCTTCTTCTTCTCGTCGACCTCGTAGTCGCCGCGCCCGGACTCGAGCTCGCCCCGCTCGAGGCGCGCTGCGACACGGGCGAACTCCTGGTACCACTTGGTCGGGGCGTCGGCCGGGCCGGAGATGATCAGCGGGGTGCGGGCCTCGTCGATGAGGATGGAGTCGACCTCGTCGACGACGCAGAAGTTGTGGCCGCGCTGCACGAGCTCCTCGGGGGACCACGCCATGTTGTCGCGCAGGTAGTCGAAGCCGAACTCGTTGTTGGTGCCGTAGGTGATGTCCTTGGCGTACTCGGCCCGGCGCTGCTCGGGGTTCATCGAGGCCAGGATGCAGCCGGTCTCGAGGCCCAGGAAGCGGTGCACGCGCCCCATCAGCTCGGACTGGTACTCGGCGAGGTAGTCGTTGACCGTGATGACGTGCACGCCCTTGCCCGAGAGCGCGTTGAGGTAGCTGGGGAGGGTGGCGACGAGGGTCTTGCCCTCACCGGTCTTCATCTCGGCGACGTTGCCCAGGTGCAGGGCCGCCCCACCCATCAGCTGCACGTCGAAGTGGCGCTTGCCGATGGTGCGCTTGCTGGCTTCGCGGACAGCGGCGAACGCCTCGGGCAGGATGTCGTCGAGGGTCTCGCCGTCGGCGAGGCGCTTCTTGAAGGTGTCGGTCTCGGCTCGCAACTCGGCGTCGGTCAGCTTCTCGAAGTCCTCCTCGATCGCGTTGACCTGCGCCGCGATGTTGTCGAGCTTCTTGAGGATGCGCCCCTCACCGGCACGCAGCAGCTTCTCGACGATCTTCACGAGTGGGACTCCCTAGGCAGACGAACGCTGGCGGTCGCACGACCACCGGACCTGCCCAGGGTAGTCGAGCCGCTCGGCCCGCACCGCGTCACGGTGGGCCGTGGGTCCCAACGGGCGGGCCGGTGCGGCGAGTTCCCCGGGTGCCCCCCTGATGGTTGGCTGTACGCCATGAGCGAGGCGATCTTCCCCACCTGCGTGCCGGAGCTCACCGACGGTCACGTGCGCCTGCGCGCCCACCGCGCCGGCGACGTCGAGGCCATCGTCGAGCAGTCCAACGACCCCGAGTCGATGCGGTGGACGACGGTCCCGCGCCCCTACGGCCCCGACGAGGCGCGCGACTTCCTCGCGATGATCGAGGCCGCCTGGAACGACCCCCACGGGGTGCGGTACTGGGCGATCACCGATGCCGCTGACGAGGCGGGCACCTACCTCGGCACCATCGACCTGCGCCCGCAGGCCAGCCCCGACGTCGCGGAGACCGGTTTCGGTCTGCACCCGCAGGGTCGCGGCAGCGGGCTGATGGCGGGAGCCCTGCGCCTGGTGTCGCGCTGGTGGTTCGAGAACGGCGGGTCCCGCGTCACCTGGGCGGCCATCCGGGGCAACTTCGCGTCCTGGCGCGTCGCGTGGGCTTGCGGGTTCACCCACCACGGCACCCTCCCCGGGACGCATCCGGATGCCGAGGGCGGCCCCGCGCTCGACACCTGGCGCGCCAGCCTCACCGCGCACGACGTGATGGAGCACCTCACCCCGTGGGTCGACCCGCCGGTGCTCGAGACCGACGAGGCCGGCGGTCTGCGGCTGCGGGCCTGGCGGGACGCCGACGTCGAGGCCCTCGAGCCGCTCGACCAGCCGGCGCACCACATGCCGGCCCGGGGCGTGCTCGACGCCGACACCTTCCCGGAGTGGCTGCTGACGCGCCGCGAGAAGATGTCGGTCGGGACCACCCTCAGCTGGTGCGTCGCCGACGCCGCGAGCGACCGGGCGCTGGGCGAGGTGCTGCTCTTCGTCACCGAGGGCACCCTCGACGACGACGCCGCCGAGCTCGGCTACCAGGTGCTGCCCAGCGCCCGCCGGCGCGGTGTCGCCACGGCCGCCGCCCGACGAGTGGTCGAGTACGCCTTCACCGCACGCGCTGACGGCGGCCTCGGCCTGCGCCGGCTGGTCGCCCAGACCGCCGACGACAACGCCGGCAGCAACAGCGTGCTCGACGCCGCGGGCTTCGAGATCTGGGGCCGCGAGTCGGCCGCCGACGTCCTGCCCGACGGCCGGGCCGTGGACTCCCTGCACTGGGAGCTGCTGCGCGACTGACAGGGTCGGCGAGGACTCAGTTCAGGAGGGCCGTCGCGACCACGTTGTACGCCTCGCAGTTGCTGCTGCCGATGCCGCAGGCGCCGTCGAACTCGGCGGCCGGGCTGTAGCTGACGTACTTGACGCTCAGCTCTCCCGACGACAGCGCGGTGATCTGCAGCCCCACAAAGCCGATCACGCGGTACTGGGTCCCGGATCCCTGGCCTGACACCGTGTCGTACACGGGGAAGGCATAGGTCTTCCCGACCGCACCCAGGATGGCCGTCTCCAGAGGACCGGCGTTGATCTTGTTCCCGGGCGTACCCCCCATCTGGATCGACGCCGGGTGGCCGACGAGGGCCACGTCACAGCCGCCGGCGATATGAGTAACGATGCTCGGGACGCCGTTGTTGGTGGCGCCGCAGTCCAGCCATCCCCAGTTCCCGCTGCCGCCGCTGTTCCCACCGCCGTTGCCGTTGCCACCGCCGTTGCCGCCGCCACCGTTGCCGCCACCGTTGCCGCCCCCGTTGTTGTTCGACGCGCATCCGGGCTGCCACACCTTGTCGGTCTCGATGACGACGGAGGGGTACGGGGCGCCGGCTGCGGCGCTGGCCAGGATCGCGTCCGCCTGCTGGTCGCAGATGGCCAGGGGGAATACTCCTCCCACCTTGGACGCCCGGGACACCCCTGCCGTCGCCTTGCGTTCGGCGTGCAGCGAATGGATCCCCGCGAGGCGGCCGAGCGTGGTCGGCACGTCCCGCTTCACGGTGACAGCCGCCTGCAGGACCCCGGAGCCGACGCAGGACATGGCGACGTCCACCGTGACCTGGCCGGCGGCGCTCGTCAGGTTGAAGGGGCCGTTGGCGTCCGCCTGCTGACGCGCGATCGCCTTCGCCTTGGCGGCTGCCGGGTCGGCCGCCAAGAGCTGAGCGCAGGTCTGGTACGTCGTCGGGTTCTTGGTGAGCAGTTCCTGGTTGTACCGCGCGATGGCCAGCGCCCCGCTGTCCGCCCCGGTGGCGAAGGCTTGGGCCTGCGCGTAGGTCATCCCTATGTCGATGACGAAGGCCCCGAGCAGCATCAAGGGCACGATCAAGCCGGCGACGACCACGGCGACGCCCCCGCGCTCGTCGCGACGACCGGGACGCGGCCGGGTCAGCTGGTGTACTCGCATGTGAAATCCCCTCGTGCGGTCAAGGTCATCGCTCCCATGAAGGGGAGGGGGAATGGCGGTGTCGACGCGTACGACAGCGTGACCTGGGTCCGTGGGGTGCTCGCTCCCGACGAACCGACGCACGGGTACAGGGCGGCCCCAGAGGCCGACACGGACCCGGCCGGCAACGAGCAGCTGCCATCGGGCCCGACCACGGACACCGCGATGGCCGTTGCGTTGGCTCCGATGGCCCCTGCCCCAGAGGCGGCCGACGCCCGGGCGTTCGTGGCGACCGTGGCGCAGGACGGGCGGGCGCCGCTCAGGTCCTGACGCACGGCGCTGCGAGCGGCGTCGCGTGCAGCCGTGTTGAATGCGATCTGCTGCGAGAACAAGAAGCCGAAGTCGACGATCGCGCCGACGATCAGCACCAGCACGGGCAGGACGAGCGCGAACTCGACGGCCGATACCCCGGTTTCGCTGATCGGCTTCCTCCCGGACGCGCGCGACAGCGATGCCCCCCATTTCCCCCTGTGCATCTTCACAGGATGCCAGCCGCTCCCGGCCGTCGTCATCCTCCGAACGGGCCAGACCACGCCCGACATCCGGGTCGGCGCCCCTGGGCGACCCGACGCCCGTCTGCGGTCTCGTGCTGCGCCGGCTCGTCGTTCAGACCGCCGTCCTACCCGACGGCCGGGCCGTGGACTCCCTGCACTCGGAGCTGCTGCGCGACTGAGTAGAGCCCACCCTCGGGTCCGCACGGGTGGTCAGGCGCCCACGGTCCTCAGTTGGTCAAGCCGATGGCCCAGGCGTTGTACGCGTTGCAGGTGATACTGCCGATCCCGCACAGGGAGTTGATGTCTCCCACTGGGCTGTAGTTGACGTACTGGACGTAGAGGTCGCCGTCCTTGGTGTACGAGATCAGCTTCAGCTGGATGAAGCCGATGATCCGGTACTGGGTGGTGGCCCCGGTGCCTGTGATCTTGTCGTACACCGGGAGCGCGTACGTGCGGCCCAGGACCGCGTCGAAGGGGCCGCTGATGTTCGCCGAGTTGATCTTGTTGCCGGGAGCGCCGTTGATCGTGACCTGGGGCGGCGTGCCCTGCAGCGTCAGGTCGGCCTTGCACCCGTTGGCGATGTAGCCGCCGATCGCGGGGGCGTTGAGCCCGTCCCCGCAGTCGAGCCAGCCCCAGTTCCCCGACCCGTTGTTGCCGGCGCTGCAGTCGGCGCTCCAAACCTTGCCCCCCTCGATCTTCTCGATCGGGTAGGGGAGTCCGGCGGTCTTCGCCGCCGTGGCGTTGGCCACGATGGCATCGGCCTGGAGATCACACAGGGCCAACGGGAAGAGGCCGTTGACCTTCTGCGCCACCCCGAGGGCGGCACTGGCGTTGCGGGACGCCGTCACGGAGGTCACACCGGCCATCCGCCCCAGCGTCGTGGGGACGTTCCGCTGCACCGTCACCTTCGCCACGAGGTTGCCGTTCGGGTCGTCGGCGCCGTTCTTGTCGACGCACTTGAGCTGCACCTGAACATCGACCTGGCCTGCGGCCGAGGTCAGCTGGTAGGGAGCGTTGGCGTCAGCCTGGTGCTTGGCGATCGTTAGGGCCTCCCCCGCGTCGGAGAGTCGGATGGTGTCACAGCTCGTGGGAACCGACGGGTTGTCGTTGATGTGCTGACGCTTGGCGCTCACGATGGCCAGGGCCGCGCTGTCCGCGCCGGACGCGAAGCTCTGGGCCTGCGCGTACGCCATGCCGTAGTCCAGCGTGAACGCGCTCAACAGCATCATGGGAATGATCAACAGTCCCACCACGATGGCCACGGCGCCGCGCTCGTCGCGCCGGCCCGCACCCTTCAGCTGTACTCGCACTGGAAGTCTCCCTTGGAGGCCAGAGTGACGGTGCCCATGAACGGCACCGGGAAGGGCGGGGCGGATGCGTAGGTCAGCTTCACCTGGAGGCTCTTGGGGGCGGTGGCGGCCGCCGACCCCGTGCAGGGAGCGCTGCTCTGCGCCCCACTGACGGACGCCGACCCCGCCGGCAGGGAGCAGGAACCGCCGGCACCGACGACGTCGATCTTGACCTTCACCTTGGTCGAGCTCGTCACGCCCACGGCACCGTTGACGGTCGCGTTGCGCGCCTGGGTGGCGATCTGGCCACAGGTCAGACCCGATCCGGACACGCTCGTCACGACGCCGGCTCGGGCGGCGTCGCGGACGCTGGTGTTGAAGGAGATCTGCTGAGCGAAGATGAATCCGAAGTCGATGATGGCGCCGATCACGAGGATCAGCACCGGAAGGACGAGTGCGAACTCGACGGCCGAGGCTCCCTGCTCGTCGACGAGTCGACGGCCTGACCCCTGAGCCCGCACCCATTCGGGTACATACAGGGTCATAGGACAAGCGTGACCTACGCGGGGCGGACCCGGATCCGCCGAACGGGCCAGTGCATCACGTCCGTTCGGGTCGAGATGCCGCGTGGGAGTCACGGGACGACGGGCTCTCGAGCCCTGCGTGGACCGGACAAGCCAGCCCCAGCCACTGTGCGAAGGTCGCCAGCTCGGCCTCGAGCTCGGCCCGGTCGCTCGCCCCGCCGCGCCCGTCCTCCCACGTGCACCGCCGCACCCGCAGTACCCCGGCCGCGCGGTCGCTCTTGAGGTCGACCCGGGCCACCAGCTCGTCGCCGAGGAGGAACGGCAGGACGTAGTAGCCGTGCACCCGCTGCGGCTCGGGGACGTAGATCTCCAGCCTGAAGTCGAACCCGAACAGGGCCCGCACCCGTTCGCGCTGCCACACCAGGGAGTCGAAGGGCGAGAGCAGCGCGCGAGCCGCGACCCGCCGCGGGCGACGCGCGTCGCGGTGCAGGTACGCCGGCCGGTGCCACCCCTCGACCGTCACCGGCAGCAGGGTGCCATCGGCCACGAGCGCGGCGACGGCCGGCCGAGCCTGGTCGGGCTTGAGCCGGAAGTAGTCACGCAGGCACTGCTCGCTGCCCACCCCATGGGCCCGCGCCGCCAGCTCGACCAACCGGCGGAACGCCTCGTCGTCGCCGGGTCGCCGCGCCGGGTCGAGGGCCTCGGCCCGCACGGCCGGGGGCAGCACCCGCGCGGGGACGGCGTACCGCCGCTCGAACTGGGCGGTGCGCCCCGCACTGGACAGCTCGCCCGCCCAGAAAAGGTGCTCCAGCGCGCTCTTGACCAGCGACCAGTTCCACCCCCACTCGTCGCGCCCCCGCGGCAGGTCGTGCGCCAACGCGGCCTCGACCTCGCGGCTGGTCATCGGCCCGGCGGCCGCGACCTCGGCCAGCACCGTCGCCACCAGGTCGGGGCGATCGCGCGCGACCCGCCGCATCCCGCCCCAGGCGTCGGAGCGGGCCCGGCGCATCCGGAAGTCGAGCAGGGGCCACGTGGTGGGGGCGACCAGCGACGCCTCGTGCGCCCAGTACTCCACGACCCGGCGCGGCGCGACGTCGCGGGCGCGGTCCAGCAGGGCCCGGTCGTAGGGCCCGAGGCGCGAGTAGAACGGCAGGTACTGGCTGCGGACGACGACGTTGACGCTGTCGATCTGCACCACGGCGACCGCGTCGAGCACACGCTGGAGGTCGCGGGTGCCGGGCCGCGTCGGGCGTGGGCGCCCGAAACCCTGGGCGGCCAGCGCGATGCGACGGGCGGCGGGGCGGGTCAGCCGGAGCGGAGTCGCGTCACTCATCCGTGGGCATCAGGCGCTGGCGGTGGGCGTACACCGCGGCCTCGACCCGGGAGTGGATGTGGAGCTTCTCGAGGATGTTGCGCACGTGGTTCTTGACCGTGTTCTCGGCGATGCCGAGCGCGTCGGCGATCTCGCGGTTGGCCAGGCCGCGCGCGACCAGCCGCAGCACCTCGACCTCGCGCTCGGTGAGGTGGGCGGAGTCGTCGGCCCCGGCCGGCTCCTCCTGCGCGAGCCGGCTGAACTCCTGGAGCAGGGTCGCGGCCATCCCCGGCGGGATGATCGCCTGGCCGTCGTGCACCCGGCGGATGGCCTCGGAGACCTCCTCGCCCGGCAGGTCCTTGAGCAGGTAGCCGCTGGCGCCCGCCTTGATGGCCTCGAACAGGTCCCCCTCGTCGTCGCTCATGGTGAGCATGAGGATGCGGATGTCGGGCTCGAGGCCGTGGAGGCGCCGGCAGGCCTCGATGCCGCCCACGCCGGGCATCCGCACGTCCATCAGGACGACGTCGGGCCGCAGCCGACGGCAGAGCTCGACCGCCTCGTCACCGGTGCTGGCCTGGCCCACGACGCGGGCGACCCCGTCGAGCTCGACCACGATGGCCATGCCCTGTCGGTACATCTGGTGGTCGTCGGCGATGACCACGCGGATGCCCCGGGGGTCACGGTCGCCGTGACCCCCGGGTACCTCACGCGTCGGCTCGTCCACGGGACCATCCTCGCAGGTGGAGGGCCGCGGCGGGCCGCCCGGTCCGCGGCCTCACGAGGCCGCGGCGTCGACCCGGTCGCTGGGCCCGGTCTCGGCGCCGCTCTCGTCGTGACCGTCGAGGTCGAGGTGCAGCACGCCGTAGGACCAGCCCCGGCGGCGGTAGAGCACGCTGGCCCGGTCGGTGTCGGCGTCGTGGAAGAGGAAGAAGTCGTGCCCGACCGCCTCCATCTCGGCGAGCGCGTCGGACAGGGTCATGGGCGTGGAGCGGTGGACCTTCTCGCGGACCTCGATGGGCGAGTCGCCGAAGGGCCCGTCCTCGGGCATCGTGTCGAGCTCCGGCGCACCCACGACGCTCTCGGCCTCGACCCGCGCGGTCGCCCGCGCCACCGACTCCGGGGTACGACGTCCCCGGTGGACCTGCCTGCGGTCGCTGCGGCGCCTGAGCCGTTCCATGAGCTTGTCCACCACCACGTCCAGCGCCGCGTACTTGTCGTCGGCGCACGCCTCGGCCCGCACGACGGGCCCCTTGGCGTAGCAGGTGACCTCGACCCGGTCGCAGGCCTTGGCCTGGCGCCGGTTGGGCTCGTGACTGACCATGACCTCGACCCGCCGGGTCCGGGGCTCGAGCTGGGTGATCTTCCCCAGCTTCTCCTCGATGTGCTCCCGGTATCGGTCGGAGATGTTCAGGTGCCGTCCGGTGACGACGATGTCCACTGGTCCTCCTCGTGCTCGGTGATGTCGGGCTCAGCGTGGCTGTGACGTCAGCTGCACCACCTCCCGAGGATGGGGTCCATGACCAGACGCTAGTCGCCCCCGGGTGTACCCACAACAGCTACCGCCAGCCTCGGTCGTCACACCCGTGGCGTGCGAGCGACGGCGACGGCGACGACGTGGGCGGCGCCGGCCCGCCGGAGCGCCCGGGCGGCCTCGGCCACGGTGGCGCCGGTGGTGACCACGTCGTCGAGCACCACGCAGCAGCGGCCCCGCACGGACCCGGCCGCCGCCGGGCGCACCTCGAGCGCCCCGGCCAGGTTGGCCGCCCGTGCCGCCGCGCCGAGGCGGGCCTGGTCGCGCACCGCGCGCGTGTGCCGCAGTGCGCCCAGCACCCGCATGCTGCCGGGGTCGACGGAGCGCACCGCCGAGGCGGCGAGCACGGCCAGCGGGTCCTCCCCCCGGCGGCGCCGTGCCCCCCGCGCGGTCGGTACGGGCACCGCCAGGACGCCAACGCCCCCGTGGCGGGCCGCCCGCAGGCGCTCGTCCTCGGCCAGGGCCCGGCCGAGGGCGGTGGCCAGCAGGGCGGCCAGCACCGGCCGGACGTCGCTCCGGCCGCCGTCCTTGGCGGCCGTGACCGCCGCCCGCACCGGCCCGTCGAAGGTCGTGGCGGCCCACAGCGGCACGGGGCACGGTCTCCCCGCGTCGGGTGCCGGCCGGCGGGACTGCTCGTGACAGCGGGGGCACCAGGGTTCGCCCGCCCGCCCGCAGCCCGCGCAGCGCACGGGCAGGACCAGGCCACCGGCCGCCCGGATCACCGAGCCCAGCACCGCGTCGCGCGTTCCCATCCCACCAGCCTGCCGCCGGCCCGGTGAGTTCAGCGGTGCCGCCGGGCGCCCTGGGGACGGGGGCAGCGCACGGTGCCCGCTGTGGACGAGCGCGGACGAGCGTGTCGTGGACCCCGACCTGCGACCGCAGACCGCAGCGAGCGCAGCGGCCGCGAGGCTCAGCCGGCGGGTGCGGCCAGGTCGTTGGCCGGGCCGCTGTCGACCCAGCGGGTGCCGACCCGGCTGAGCAGCCGCCCCTGGGACGTGACGACGTACAGGTTGCGTTCGCCGCCGGTGGTGCCCACCCGGATGGCTCCGGGGACCTCGGCCAGCGCACGCAGCTCGCCGCCCACGGTGAGGATCGTGGGCCGCACCGGCGCCCCGCCGACGGACGCGACGGTGGCGAGAGTCTCGTCGTCGAGCCAGACCAGGTCTTGGGCGCTGGAGAAGACCACCCCGAGGCGCAGCGGCGCCGAGAGGCGCTGCGGGCGCCCTCCCTCGCCCCGCGAGATCCCGGCCAGGTCGACCCGTACGTCACGTCCGTCGGCCCGGGTCGAGAGCACGGCCACGCGGTCGCCGTCGGAGGCGACCCGGGCCTCGAGGACGCGGCGCCCGGCGAGCCAGTCGGCCGCCACCGGGGTCGCGGCCGCGGCCCGAGGGTCGGCGGGGTCGGCCCGCACGTCGACGACGAAGAGGCGGTCACTGCCTCGACCCACCCCGCCGGCCCACAGGAACCCCCGTCGGTCGTAGGCCGGCGCCCCGACGTCACGGCCGAAACCTGGTACCTCGTAGCGGTTGTCCCCGCGCCAGCGTGAGATGCCGTCCCCGTCGGGGTCGATCGCGGCCAGCTCGGAACCGTCGGCCGAGAGGGCCAGGTGGGTGAACGTGGCCGGCACGGCGGGGTACGTCGTGGCGGGCGCCTGCGTCTGGCGGCCCTGCTCCTGGGCGTTCACGCCGGGGTCGAAGACGGTGACGTCGGCGCCGCGGCGGACGACGGGCTTGGCGGTGGAGGTGTCGGGGGCCGGCGCCGGGAACCCCACCTGGGCGAGGCTGGCCACCGGACCCTCGATGCCGTCGAGGTCCACCGGGAGGCCGTCGATGGCCAGCAGCACCGCCGACACGTCGGGCACCTGGGTGAGGGTGGTGACGAACTGGGCCCACAGGTTCTGCCGAGTGGCCTGACCCGGGGCGAGCTGGCTCGAGATGAGGTTGACGCTCGCCACCGAGTCCTTCACCGACACGGCGTCGCCGAGCAGCCGGGCGCGTGCCGGCACCGCCGAGACCGCGGCCCCGGCGAGGTAGTCCGGCACCGGGTCGAGCTGGGCCTTCGCGAGGCGGGGGGCGAGACGGTCGAGGGGGAACCACCGGACGTCGGGCACCATCGCGCGTCGCGAGAGCGAGACGTAGTGGATGGCGAAGGGCTGCACCAGCCGGGCGACGTCGCCGGCCGCGATCCACCGACCGAACCCCTTCGGGAGCGCATCGATGCGCCACTGGCCGTTCACCGGGGTCAGCGAGAAGGTGGCGGTGACGGTGGAGCCGGGGTCGGCGGCGGTGAACCGCCCGGTGGCGTCGACGGTGCCCGCGGCAGCCGCGGTGACGGCCACGGTGGCCGGGTCGACCTGACGCACCGTCGGGGACTCGTCGGAGGCGAGCAGCACGATCGTCTCGTCGGGGTTCCACCGCTCGCTCGCCGCCGTCGTCAGGAACTTGCGGGCGTTGTCGTAGGCGCCGTCGCTGGCCGCCCCGGCCCGCAGGAAGCCACGGACGATCCCTTCCTGGGTCGAGCCCTGCTGCGGACCGGGGAAGACCACCGTCACCTGCGGCGCCTCGCCCGAGCCCACCTCGCGCCCGGACTGCACCGGCCCGTAGGTGGTCAGGCCCCCGCAGCCCGAGAGCGCCAGCACCGTCGCCGCGGCGGCGACGGCAGCGGCCATCCGCGCGCGCATCACGGGTCCACCGGGCCGAGCGGGAGCGGCGAGCCGTGCAGCGTCCCCCCCGCCGTGCGCGGGAGGGTCAGGCGGAACCGCGAGCCGGTCCCGGGTTCCCCCCAGGCCTGGAGCCACCCGTTGTGCAGGCGCGCGTCCTCGAGCGAGATGGACAGGCCCAGCCCGGTGCCCCCGGTGGTGCGGGCGCGGGCGGGGTCGGCGCGCCAGAAGCGGGTGAAGACGTTGGCCGCGTCGCCCGGGCGCAGGCCCACCCCGTGGTCCTCGACGACGACGGCGACGGCGCCGTCGTCCACGCCCACGTGCACGTCGACCGGCCGTCCCTCGCCGTGTTCGACGGCGTTGACCACGAGGTTGCGCAGGATGCGCTCGACCCGGCGCTCGTCGACCTCGGCCTCGGCCGGCTGGTCGGGGGCGTGCACGGTGATGACGCTCCCCCGGCGCTCGGCCAGCGGGAGCGCGGCCCCCACCACCTTCGCGAGGGTGCCGCGCAGGTCGACGGGCTCGACATCGAGCGCCGCCGCGCCGGCGTCGAACCGGCTGATCTCGAGCAGGTCGGCCAGCAGCTCCTCGAAGCGGTCGAGCTCGCCGGCGAGCAGCTCGGCCGAACGCGCCACCGACGGCTCGGGGAAGCCCTGGCGGCTGCCGTGGATGACGTCGACGGCCATCCGGATGGTGGTGAGCGGGGTGCGCAGCTCGTGGGAGACGTCGGAGACGAAGCGCTGCTGGACCGCCGAGAGTCCTTCGAGCTGGCGGATCTGGCTCTGCAGGCTGTCGGCCATGTTGTTGAACGAGGTGGCGAGCAGGGCCAGGTCGTCCTCGCCCCTGGCGGGCATCCGTTCGTTGAGCCGGCCGGCCGAGAGCCGCTGGGCCACCTCGCCGGCGCGGCGCACCGGGAGGACGACCTGCCGGGTGACGACGTACGCGACGGCGCCGAGCAGCACGGTGAGGCTCAGGCCCGCGACGACGAACGCCTTGCCGATGAGGTCCATCGTCGCCACCTCCTGCTCCATCGGGTAGATGAAGTAGAGGTCGTACGGCCCGGCGTTCGGTACCTGCACGATGCTGCCGACGACCACGGCCGGCACCTGTTGCCCGCGCACGTCGACCTCGACGATCTGGGTGTGCTGGCGGCCGGGGTCGGCCGCGACCGCCTCCTGCAGCTCGGGCGTGACGACCGACAGGTCGAGGGCACCGCTGCGGACGCTGGCCAGGACGACGTCACTCTCGTTGTTCAGCGAGCGACTCATCACCACGTAGCGGCCGGGATCGGGCCCCGGCGCGCTCAGGATGCGGTACATGATGTCGCGGGCGGCCTGGTTCAGCTCGTCGACGGTGACCGACGTGGAGCCGTCCCACTGGGTCTGCGCCTGGGCCGTGAGGGCGAGGGACTCGTTCTGGGCGTTGGACACCCGGTTGCGCTCCAGGGCCGAGGCGATCTGCGTGTACAGCACCGAGCCGAGGAGGCTCACCACCACCAGCCCCAGGAGCATGGTGGAGGCCACGACGCGCAGCCGTAGCGACTGGCGCCACTTGCGCCGCAGGGCGGCCAGCGCGCGGCGGAGCTCGCGGACGGCGTGCCGGAGCAGTCGCCCGACCTCGGCCGGCCGCACCCACTGCGGCGCGTGTCGGAGGCGGGCGCCCACCGAGCCGGACATCGTCAGGACTGGCCCGCCTTGTAGCCCACGCCGCGGACGGTGACGACGATCTCGGGGTGCTCGGGGTCGTGCTCGATCTTCGAGCGCAGACGCTGCACGTGGACGTTGACCAGGCGGGTGTCGCCGGCGTGGCGGTAGCCCCACACCTGCTCGAGCAGGACCTCACGGGTGAAGACCTGCCAGGGCTTGCGGGCCAGTGCCACCAGCAGGTCGAACTCGAGCGGGGTGAGGCTGAGCGGCACGCCGGCCCGGGTGACCGAGTGGCCCGCGACGTCGATGGCGAGGTCGCCGATGGCCAGCCGCTCGGGCTCGGGCTCGTCACCGCGGCGCAGCCGGGCGCGCACGCGCGCGATGAGCTCCTGGGGCTTGAACGGCTTCACCACGTAGTCGTCGGCGCCGGACTCCAGGCCCAGCACGACGTCGACGGTGTCGGTGCGAGCGGTGAGCATCACGATGGGCACCCCGGACTCGCCGCGGATCTGACGGCAGACCTCGAGCCCGTCGAGGCCCGGGAGCATCACGTCGAGCAGCACCAGGTCGGGGCGGTAGCGGCGGAACGCCTCCATGGCCGACGACCCGTCGGCCACGTGCTCGGTCTCGAGCCCCTCCCCGCGCAGCACGATGCCGAGCATCTCGGCCAGTGCCAGGTCGTCGTCGACGACGAGCACGCGTCCCTTCACTTGGGCCCTTGCCTTCCCCGGTCCGTCACAGTGGGGGCCATCATCACACAGGGACCCGCGCGATCCCCAGGAATCGGGAGGCTCGGCGACCCCCGGGACGTACCCTGTGCGGGTGCTCCGCCTCCTCACGCTGGGATGGCTCGACGCGTCCGGGAAGATCCGGCTGGCGTTCGCCGTGCTCAGCGTCTTCCTCGCCGTCGCGACCGGGTCGTTCGTCTCGAGCCTTCCCTGGCTCCTGACCGTCATCGTGCTCGACGTCGTGGTGGACGCGCTCGACCGGATGCCGATCGCACGCCAGGGTCTGCTCGACGGCGTGGTCATGGCGCTGCTGGCGCTGGCCGCCGCCGCCGCCGGCACCGGCTACGCCTCCGTCGACATCGGGGCCGCGCTGCTGGTGCTCATCCCCGCCTACCACTTCGGGTCCCGGTTCCGGAAGGCCGGCTACCTCTTCTCGTGCATCGCCTCGTCGGCCGCCTTCGGGGCGGTGCTCGCCACGGGGCAGCACCGGGAGCTCACCGCGGTCGGGTTCATCGCCTGGATCTTCTCGGCCCTCGTCCTCGGAGCCCTCGGTGCCTGGAACCAGCGGCTGGTCGACGAGCAGGAGCTCGACGAGGCGGACCCCGCCGCCCGCGAGGCCATCCAGCTGATCCAGCGCCTGCACGACCTCTCGGAGGAGATGTCGACCGGGCTCGACGCCCCCGCCGGTGCCACGCTGGCCCTCGACCTGCTCTCGGCCGAGGTGCCGTCGTCGCGCAGCGCCGTCCTCGTCGCCAGTGACACCGAGCACCTGGTGCCGGTGGCCCTGCGCGGCTCGACCCGCGCCCCGTGGCACCTCAGCGAGGCCCTCTCGACGATCCTGGCCTCCAACGCCGGGTCCTGGCGGCCCACCGAGGTGCCGTTCGAGGACGAGCTCGGCCGGCGCGTGGCCCTGGTCGTCCCCTTCGCGTACGGCAACGGCCCCACGACCGTGGTCGTCGTGGAACGCGGAATGGACCACTCGTTCACCGAGAGCGAGCGCAAGGCGGTGGCCGAGGTCACCCGCCGGCTCGCCCCGACCGTCCAGGCCGGCCTCCTCTTCGGCAACCTGCGCCAGTACGCGAGCCTCGAGGAGCGCAACCGCATCGCCCGCGACATCCACGACGGCATCGCCCAGGAGCTCGCCGCCCTCGGCTACCAGGTGGACGCGCTGCGATCCCAGGCGGGGCCGCCCGGCACGACGATGCGCGACGCGCTCGACGGCCTGCGCGAGCGCCTGAGCGATGCCATGGCCGACCTGCGCCTGCACATCACCGACCTGCGGGTGGCCGAGCGCCCGGGGTCGGGGCTGGGGGCCGTGCTCGGCGCCGCGGTGCAGAGCTTCGGCAGCATGACCGGCGTACGGACCACCATCACGGTCAGCGAGGGCCGGCGCCGGCTCGACCCCCGCGTCGAGATGCTGGTCCACCGCCTCGTGATGGACGTGCTGGCCGACGCCCAGGGGGCCGGGGCGCGCAACGCGTGGGTCACCCTGAGCAGCTCGGTGGTGGGGCCGGCCAAGGTCATGGTGTCGCACGACGGCGACGCCAAGCGCGCCCGCCGGACCTACCACACCTCCGCCATCGACGACCTGGGCGGGACACTCGCCGTGCGTAACGAGTCCAACGGGCGCCTGACCGTTAGCCTGAGCATCGAGGAGCCCGGGGCCGTCGGCTCCGGCCGCGCCGTCTGAGACTTCTGGAGGATCTGTGGCGATCAGTGTCGTACTCGTCGACGACCACGCGGTGGTGCGCGAGGCCGTGGCAGGGATGCTCGGAGCCCAGGACGAGGTCACGGTCGTGGGGCAGGCCGGGTCGCTGGCCGAGGGACGCGCGCTGTTCGACAAGCTGCTGCGCACTCCGCCCCCGGGCCGCGTGGTGGCCGTCATCGACGTCACGATGCCCGACGGCAGCGGGCTCGACCTGGTCCGGATCGTGCGCGAGCAGTCCAAGGACATCGGGCTCGTCGTCCTCACCATGCTCAACGACGACTCCACGCTGCTCGAGGCCCTCGACGCCGGCGCCTCGGCGCTGGTGCGCAAGAGCGCCCCGTCCGACCAGGTGGTGTCGGCCGTGCGCCGGGCCGCCGACTTCCCGCTCGAGTTCTCGGCCTCCGGCCTGGCCGAGGCGATGCGCCGCCGCCACGAGCAGCCGCAGACCTCGCTGACCTCGCGCGAGACCGAGGTGCTCAAGCTCCTCGTCGAGGGGGCCTCCGTCGCCCAGGTCGGCAAGTCGCTCTACATGAGCCCCTCGACGGTCAAGACCCACATCGGCAAGATCTACGACAAGCTCGGCGCCCACAACCGCGCCAGCGCCGTGATCGCCGCGGTGCGTCTCGGGCTGGTCCAGGACGTCGACCGCACCTGACCGAGCGGCCCGCGACCGCGCGGGGCTACCCCGCGGCTGCCGGGCTAGCGGTCAGAGACCGCCGCCGGAGAACGCCTGGATCATGGTGATGGCACCGGGGCCGATGATGACGATGAACAGGGCGGGGAAGATGCACAGCAGCAGCGGGAAGAGGATCTTGACGGTCACCTTCTGGGCCGCCTCCTCCGCCTTCTGACGGCGTACGACCCGCATCTCCTTGGTCTGCTCGCGCAGCACGGCGGCGATGGGCAGACCCAGGCGGTCGGCCTGCACCAGGGTGCTGACGAAGTTCTTGACCTCGGGGGCGGTGGTGCGCTCACCGAGCGCCGAGAACGCCTCACCGCGCGACTTGCCGATCTGCATCTCCGAGAGCACGCGGGCGAACTCACCGGCGATCGGGCCCTCGACGGTACGAGCGACCTGCAGGATCGCGGCGTCGAAGCCCTGGCCCGCCTCGACACAGACGGTGAGCATGTCGAGCGCATCGGCCAGGCCCTTGCTGAGCTCCTGCTGGCGCTTCAGGCCGAGGTTGTAGACCAGCAGGTCGGGCAGGAAGAAGAACGCGGCGGCGGCGCCGGCCGCCGCCAGCAGCCCGGTGACGCTGAGCCCGAGGACGAGCAGAGCGAGCACCGGCGCGATGATGACGCCCAGGCCCTTGGCCCCCATCACCCGCTCCACGGTCCACATGGGCGGGTTGCCCGCCTTGTCGAGCGAACGGCCGATGCGGCCCACGGTGCCGCCCGGTGACAGCCGCACCGCAAGGCCGCGCAGCCGCTCGAGCACGGGTACCAAGAGGCGCTCCTGGGCGCCGAGCTCGTTCTTGCCGACCTCGCGACTGGTCGCCTTGTAGTTCAGCATCTCCAGCGAACGGGCGACGCCGGTGGAGCGCTCGGCACCGAACGAGACGGCCATGACGATCGTGACGATCGCGGCGACCACGAAGAGCAACCCGATGACCAGCAGGAACATGTCAGACCTCGATCTTGACGACGTTGCGCATCCAGAAGATGCCGATGACCATCGAGATGACGCCGCCGACGGACATCACGATGCCGTAGAAGGTGGTCCACAGCAGGCTCACGTAGTCGTAGTTGACCAGGGTGCTGTAGAGGAAGATGCCGATGGGCAGCGCGATGAGGATGTAGGCCGACAACCGTCCTTCGGCCGAGAGCGCCTTGACCTGGCGGCGCAGCATCTCTCGTTCGCGCAGGGTGGCGGCCGTGGTGCGGAGGGTCTCGGCCAGGTTGCCGCCGACCTCACGCTGGATGCGGATGGCCATCGTGGTCCAGCGCATGTTGGGGCTGTCCATGCGGTGCGCCATGTGGTCCAGAGCGTCACTGACGTCGGCTCCGATGCGCGACTCGGCCAGGGCCCGGCTGAACTCCTTGGCCGCCGGCTCGGGGGCGTCCTTGGCCACCGCGTCGAGCGCCTGGAGGAGGCTGAAGCCGGAGGCCAGCGACGTCGCCACCAGCATGAGGACGTCGGGCAACACGGCCTCGAACTTGTTCGAGCGCCGCTTGGCGATGAACTTCAGCGCCATCGGGGGGAGGAAGATACCGAGGACCAGGCCGATGAGCGCGCCGACCGGCGGCAGCGCCGCCAGCGCGATCCAGCCGACGACGACGGCCACCGCGGCGGCCAGGATGCGCAGCACCAGCCATTCCCCCGCCCGCCAGGGGAGGTCGGCCCGGTCGAGCATGGCCATGGTCTTGGTGGTCGAGTCGCGACCCTCCATGATCTGGTCGCCCATGGTGACCAGCTGCTGCCCGATCGCGGCGGTGCTGGCGGTCTGTTTGTGCGCCGCCGGCGCGCGGCCGAAGCCGTACCCTTCGATGGCTTCGATACGGGCGCTCTTCTTGCTCTGGAACGAAGGGTTGACCAGGGCCACGCCGATGGCGAAGACCCCGAGGAAGACGACGCCGACGGCCGGGAAGAGCAGGCTGGGCGCCAGTGCCGACATCTGGTTCACGGCTGGCGGCGTGGCATCGAGAGCCGGCACACTCCCGGAGGCCGACGGCTCGACCTCCACGGGAGCGGTGTCGCCGAGGTCGACGGCGTTACTGAGCGCGAACGGCTGGCCCGACGCGGTGCCGGTGACGACCACGCGGGCGTCGCCGGAGACCCCGGCGGGGCGCTGCACGGTGAGCACCGCCTGGGAGTCCAGCGTCCGGGCGGCCGCCGAGAAGGCGGCGGCGACCGCGCTGCTGTTGGCGGCATTGGCCACTGACCCGCCGCCGGCGGCGGCGAACTGCTTGAGCGTGGTGCCGTTGGACTCGGGTGACTTGAAGGCGATGACCTCGGCCCGGACCTTCGCCTTGGCGAGGGCGTCGAGCGCCGCCTGACGCTGGGCCTTGTCGCCGGCGGCGCCGCCCTTGAGCCCGGCCACGGTGTCGCCGCCGTCGCTGAGCAAGATGATGCTGCGCTCGCCCTCGGTACCGAGGGCGGCCACGGCCTGCTGCACGGCGGCGTAGAGGGCGGTCTCGCCCTGCGAGCGCAGGCCGCCGACCGCTTTGCTGATCTTGGCCCGGTCGGTGGTGGGAGCCACATCGACGCCGGAGGTGGAGGCGAACGAGACCATCCCCACCTTGACGTCTTTCGGCACCGCGGCCAGGAACTGCTGGACCGAGGTGCGAACGGTGGCCATCCCGGTGGCACCCATCGACCCGCTGGTGTCGATGACGAGCATCGTCGAGCGCGCCTGCTGGGCGGCGGAGGCGACGCTCGCCTCAGCGTCCTTGCCGCCGATGGTGACCTTGACCGAACCGGGGTCCACGGTCAGGGTCTTGTCGCTGGAGCGTAGGACGATGGTGGCACTGAGCGTGTCGGTCGTGATGCGGACGTCGCTGAGCGTCGCCGGAACGGTGTCGGCGGCGACGGCTGCGGGTGCGAGCACGGTGGCCGCGGCCGCCGAGAGCACGGCGCCGAGCACCGCCAGGCGGCGCAGACGGGAGGATGGACGGAGCGTCATCGCGTGCTGTTGATGAAGGTCGTGAGCGGCAGGTCGACGCCCAGGTCGGTGAGGTCCTGGAGGAACTTGGGTCGCAGCCCGGTGGAGACCAGCGTGCCTTTGAAGCGGCCGTTCTCGTCGCGGCCGGCCGCCCAGTCGAAGGTGAAGATGTCCTGGAGGGTGATGATGTCGCCCTCCATGCCCACCACCTCGCTGACGGCGACGATGCGCCGCGAGCCGTCCTTGAGGCGGGCCTGCTGCACGACCAGGTCGAGCGCGCCGGCCACCTGCTCGCGGATGGCGCGCACCGGCAGGTCGATGCCGGCCATGAGCACCATCGTCTCGAGACGGGCGAGCGAGTCGCGCGGGGTGTTGGCGTGCACGGTGGTGATCGAGCCGTCGTGGCCGGTGTTCATGGCCTGGAGCATGTCGAGCGCGGCACCGTCACGGACCTCACCGACGACGATGCGGTCGGGCCGCATCCGCAGGGAGTTGCGCACCAGCTCGCGGATCGAGATCGAGCCGCGGCCCTCGATGTTGGCCGGGCGCGATTCGAGGCGCAGCACGTGGTCCTGGTTCAGCTGGAGCTCGGCCGCGTCCTCGATGGTGACGATGCGCTCGTCCTCGGGGATGAACGAGGAGATGACGTTGAGCGTGGTCGTCTTCCCCGAGCCGGTGCCACCGGAGATGATGATGTTGCGGCGGCCGAGCACGCAGGCCTTGAGGAAGTCGCGCACGGACGGGGTGATGGTGCCGAAGGCGATGAGGTCGGCGTCGGTGTAGGGGTCCTGCGAGAACTTACGGATGGTGAGCATCGCGCCGTCGAGGGCGATGGGCGCGATCACCGCGTTGACGCGCGAGCCGTCGGGGAGGCGGGCGTCGACGAGCGGGCTGGCCTCGTCGACGCGCCGGCCGACCCGGCCGACGATCTTGTCGATGACGCGGCGCAGGTGGCTCTCGTTGGAGAAGTGGGTCTCGACGCGGTACAGCTTGCCGCTGCGCTCGACGTAGATCATGTCGGCGCCGTTCACCATGATCTCGCTGATGTCCGGGTCGCGCAGCAGCGGCTCGAGCGGGCCGTGGCCGAGGATCTCGTCCGAGACCTCCTGGGCGATGCGGGTGCGGTCGGCGTGCGAGAGCGGGGTCTGCTCGGCGTCGATCGTGGTCTGCAGGGTCTGGCGCACCTGCTGGGCCAGCTCGGCCTCGGGCAGGTGCGGGTCGTAGAGCCGCGGGCCCAGGGTGTCGATCAGCCCCTGGTGCACACGGTTCTTCACCTCCTGGAACGGGTCGGCGTCGCGCCGACGTGCGGCGGCGTTGGGGCGCGCGGCCGCGGTGGCGGAGGTGGTGGGTGCCTCGGCCGCGGCCTGGGCCCGGCGAACACTGTCAAGACGGTCGGCGAGACTCACTTGCGCCCCCTGAACAGGCTCTTGCGCTGCGGGGCGGCCGGGGCCGGGGATCCGTCGTGGGACGGCTCCTCCGCGTGCGCGGTACGGATGTGGGAGTCGACGAGGGTCTTGATGGCGGCCGCCACGGCGGCCTTCGGCTCGTCGAGCACGATCGCCACGCCCCGGTTCACCGACGCGGGGACGGTCAGCGAGTTGGGGATGTTGACGGCGATCGGGGTCTTGATGGCGGCCTCGACGTCCTCGGGCCGCAGCCCGACCTTGGCATCGGCCCGGTTGAGGACGATGATGCGGGCGTCCTTGGGGCTGCCGATCATGTCGAGGGTGTCGATGGCCACCCGCAGGTTCTTCACGGCCGGGATGTCGAGGGTCGCGATGAGGACCAGCGAGTCGGAGATGTCGATGGCCGCGAGCACGTGCTCGGTGAACGACGGCGGGGTGTCGACGATGACGTAGTCGTAGTAGCGCCGGGCGATCTTCAGCAGCTCGGTGACGGTCGGCACCGGGATGCGGTCGGCATCGCCCGGGTCGTTGGGCGCGCAGAGGACGTCGAGCCCGCTCTCCTCGTGCGTGACCACGATGCTGCGCAGCGCGTCCTCGTCGAGATGGCCGCTCATCGAGACCGCGTCGTACACCGACTGGGTCGGCACCAGCTGGAGGCTGATGGCGACGTCCCCGAAGGACAGGTCGAGGTCGACGAGCAGGGTACGCAGCCCGCTGTGGGCCAGGTGCACCGCGGTATTGGTGGAAAGCGTGGTCTTGCCCACCCCGCCCTTGGCGGAGAAGACGGTGACGACGCGCCCCTCCTTGAGGTTGCCGCCCGCGGCGTGGCCGGCCAGCTTCGAGGTCAGGTCGCGGCTGCGGCGTAGCGCGTCGGCGATGGCGGTGTGGTCGTCGGCCGAGACGACTTCACGGACACCGGCCCGCAGTGCCTGCGACAGCGCGGTGACGTCGACGCGGGTGCGCAGCAGGATGACGCCGAGCTCGGGGCGCTCGAGCCGGGTGGTCTCGGCCAGCTGGCAGGCCTGGTCGAGCGGCACGTCGGCGCCGATGACCAGCTGCTGGATCTGCGGGTTGTCGTGGATGGCGCGCGAGACCATCCCGGACGAGTCCAGGGCTTGGGTGTTCTGGCCGAGGGCGAAGCGGTACCGCTCGAGGGCAGTGGGGTCGGGATCCCAGAGGATGTTCACCGGGTCTTGTCCTTGAGCATGGTCAGGTCCGACACCTGCAAATTGGGGTCGATCTTCAGCTCGGATCCCCGCAGGCCGGCGTACAGCGTGTAGTTGTTGATGCCCTGGATGAGGCGAGCTGCCTGCGTGGGGTCGACCTCGACGGTGACCAGGAACCCGCCGGTGGGCGCGGGCGCGGCGTCGCCGCCCTGGGCTGCGGCCTGCTGCTGCTGCTGGGTGGGCGTCAACAGCGCGTTGCCCATGGCGATGACCTTGACGTTGTCGAGCAGCACCGAGGTGGCGCTGGCGCCGTCGGCCGAGGGCTGCGTACCGGACCCACTGGTGGTCGTGGGCTTGGCGCTCCCGGCGGTCTCGCCCAGCTTGGCCAGGGGGTAGGTCATGAAGATGGTGATGTAGGAGCCCGGCGTCACGAAGGTACCGACGCGCGCGGGGTCAGCGAGCTGCACCGAGACCGCGAGCTTGCCGGCGGCGACCTGGATCGCCTTCTGTCCTACCGGCGTGTCACCGAAGGCGGCCGAGAGGACATACTGACCGGGCTGGATGTCGGTGAGCGCGACCAGGGCTCCGTTGGTCTCGTCGATGGTCTCGAGAGCGCCTGCCGGCTTAGCCCGGGCCGCGACCCGGGTCTGCGAGACCTCACCCAGACGCACCGCGTCCTTGAGTGAGGTCCCGGCCGGCACGACCTGGTTGGTGACATAGACCGGCACCGGGCTGGCGGCTGCGACCGCGCGGGCGTCGGCCCCCCGGGCGTACACGAGCACGAGTACGGCACCGACCAGTGCGATGACCGCGGCGGCGATGATGGCGAGGATGCGTCGTCCCATCGGAGATTTCCTTAAACGAGTGAGGGCTTGCAGGGCAGGGCAGGAAGGATCTAGCCGATGAGGCCAGGAGTGCTGGGGCCGAGTCCAGGGGTGTCGAAGCTGAGAGAGCCCAGGGGCACGATGGGCGAGGTGAACCAACCCCAGATGCAGGACTTCGCGTTCACCCCGGTCCCGCAGAAGTTGTTCACCGGCGGCTTGTAGACGCTGTAGTCCTTACCGGGAGTGAGGGTCTGCATGTTGTCCCAGCCCACCAGGTAGAAGGAGGAAATCCCCTCGAGTGTGTAGACCGTGTTGTTGCCGTTGTCCACGACAGACTTGAACACCGGTATGAGCACCTCCTTACCCAGATAGGCCTGGAGGGCTGAGTTCTTACAGCCATTGGTCGGCGGGCCGCCTGGCTTGCCGGCCGCTTCGCCCTTGGCGTTGTACTTCGCGGCACAGTTGTCGGAGCCATCGAGATCGTCGAGCCATCCGAAGCCGCCGGGGGCATTCATGGAGGGGCCGCAGACGGTCGAGGGATTGCTGTTCTCGTGCGCCGTGATCTTGGCGACGAACGGTGCCAGTGCCGCTGGCACGTTGCTCGCGGGATTGTTCGGGGCAGCGACCGGGGCCGGGGTGTAGGGCGGTGAAGGAGCGAACCCGTTCTTGGTGGCGTCGTACCAGTCGCAGACGCTGATGGTCAGCGGGAGCGTGGTACCGGTGCTTCCCGGCGACCCGATCACGGCGCGCGCGCACGCAACGACGTGGGGGTTGTCAGAGCCGGTCAGCGCTCGGCTGAAGAAGCCGGGTAGCAGTGACGAAGCCTGGCTCGAATCGTTGGCCGTGCCCACCTTGATCTGGACGTAGGGAACGGTGGAGGGCACGGACGCCGGAAGCGGCAAGCATTCGGAGAGGTTCGCGGTCGTGTCGGCTACAGGGGCCGGGCATGCCGTCAGCCCCGCGTAGCCACGCCCGCAGACCTGGTCGATACTGGCGCTCCCGTCCTGGACGTTCGTCCGGGTGTAGCCGGTGATGGCCGTGTTGGACTGCGGGTTGGCGCTCGTACAGAACGCGTTTCCCGTCCTGCACTGCTTGAGGAGCGACAGCGCCGCAGCGTCCGCTCCGTTCTGGAGCTGGCGACGCTCCGACCAGATGGATCCGACGTCGATGGCCAAGGCGGAGACTCCGAGCATGACACCACCCGAGAGGATCACCGCGATCAGCGCGGCCGCTCCCCCACGCTCATACTGTCGCCGCAGGTGAGGACGGCGCTTGTCCTGGTTCATGAGCACCCCATCTTCGCGGTGGATTTGACGACGAGTGTGGCTGGCACACCGGGAAGGAAGTTGACGAAGTAGAACCGGAAGTTCGCATGGGTCGTGACACTGACCCCGCCGGCCGGAGAGATAGTGCAGCTGCCGACGATGTCCGTCGGCTGAACATCGGTCCATCCCGGCGTGGCACCCCCGGCGGCCTTGGCTCGGACGGCGGGGTCGCCGCCGACGATGGCCGCACGCGCCCCTTCCCGGGCTGCGTTGGACAACTGCACCTGGGTGAAGAAGTAGCGTCCGTAGTCGACGATGCCACCGATGAGCAGAACCAGCACAGGCAGCAGAAGCGCGAACTCGACGGCAGCGGCTCCCCGCTCACGACGACGGCTCCTGGTGGCCACGGTGCTCCCCTTTCGCGGGAGATGACGAGCGGCGCCACAACGGGCGTGCTCGGGCTGGGACGAATCCTAATCCTGCCGCCGACACGAGGCGGGAAGCCTCCGTGGCGGGAGCCGTCGGGACTCTCAGATCTTGGTGGAGGCGTCCTGGAAGAGGCCCGACACGCTCGTGCCGAGCAGCGCCACGGCCACGATGATCACGAGGGCGATGAGGGCGACCATGAGGGCGTACTCGACGGCAGTGGCGCCGGTCTCGAGTCGACGGGGGGAGTACATGCGGGCGATCAGCGGGAGACTCATGACCTTCCTTCTTTCCGGTACGGCGAAGGCGCCGGCCGGGCCGGGTGAACCGACCGCGGCCGACGCCCTCGAGAACGTTTGAGACTCAGACGCTGCCGGAGACCTCGGTGAACAGGTCCGACAGGTTGGTGCCCAGAGCGGCGACGGCGACGATGATGACGATCGCGATGAGGGCGACCATGAGGCCGTACTCGACGGCGGTCGCACCCTTCTCGGAGCGGAGCTGCTGGAGCTTGATGATGGCCTTGGTCATGACGGTGGAACCTTTCGGGATGTGGTCTCGGGGGCCGAGGTGGTAGTCGAGCAGGACCCAGTCTCCAGGGAGCGACTGCCTTTGCACATGGCCCGATGGGTTCTACGTCGCCCGCCCGAACGGTTCGGGGAGGTAGTCCGTTCGGCCGATCGACCGAGCTGGCCGGCAGCCTCGATGGGAGGCGCGGCCGCCGGCTACCCGACCGGCCTGAGCAGGGCGAATCCGCCGGTTCGCTGCACGACCGCCCACGTGCCGTTGGCCGTCACCTGGCCGGCCAACCCCTCGTCGACCACGACGAGACCAACGGCGGCGTCCTCGGGCACCGTGCCGTCGTGCAGGAAGTCCAGGAAGGCGGCTTGCACCCGCCGGGGGAATGCGTCGATCGGGTTGGCCGCCCACACGGTGATGCCGCGCTGGGCCAGGGTCTCGGCCAGCGGCTCGGGAGCCAATACCGGCCGGCCGGCGGCGGCGGCGCGCACTGGCCCGACGAGGTCGGCTCCGGGTGCCTGAGCGGCGGGACCTCTCACGACCAGGGCGACCCCGCACAGCACCATCACCCCGGCCGTCAGCACCGCCCGGGGAAGGACTGTCACTCTTCCGGTGAGGTTGGCGACCCTCTCGGCCGGCGCGTCGGCCTCGGCGCGGGGGATGGCGCGCATCGCGGCCGGTGCCAGGAGCAGGAGCAGCCAGATGCCGTTGCGGCCCGCGGACGCCGTGCCGGCCAGCAGGCCGGCGGTCGCGAGCCACTCCCAGAGGGGCGGCCGGTTGCGGACGGCCAGGACGATGAGCACCAGCGCGGCCAGCAGCAGGGCGAGGTCGAGGGGGTGGGCGGGGTCGGGGCGAGCCCAGAGGTCGGATCCACGGGCAGCGGCTTCGTTGCCCAGGGCCTGCAGGTAGTACGCCGGGGTATGGAGCCCGGCCGAGGTCGCCACCAGGGTCAGCAGGCAGCCGAGCCCCACGCCGGCCCGACGCAGCAGCGGGCCGCCACCTGGCGAGGCCACGAGGAAGACCCCCAGCACGGCCAGCCCGACCAGCACCCCACCGTGCAGGTTGCCCCAGACCAGGTACAGCGGCACCAACCACCAGAGCTGCCGGTCGGGATGCTCGTGCTGGCGGCGCATCACCGCGAGCGCCAGCACGAAGGGCACCAGCGACAGGGACGGCAGCCGGGTGATGACCAGGTGGGCCGAAGCGCCGACCACGACGAGCGAGACGACCAGTGCGCAGCGCGCCTCGCCACCCCCCAGTCGCCGCCCCTCGATCAACAGCACGACGAGCGTCGCGGTAGCCAGCAGCAGCTGGAGAACCGCCAGTCCGGCCGGCCCCATGGCGTTGACCGCTGACAGCAACAGCTCGGCCAGCACGATGGGGTTGTGCCAGGTCACCTGCGGCGCGGATGCGAACGGAATGGTCGTGGGGATGCCCCCGCCTGCGCTGACGACGTCGCCGAGGGCCACAACCCAGAGCAGGTCGGAACCGAGGATGACGAACCATGACATCACGACCACCCAGCCCGCCACCGCGAGCTC
Source organism: Nostocoides sp. Soil756 (assembly GCF_001428065.1). Classification (GTDB taxonomy): domain Bacteria; phylum Actinomycetota; class Actinomycetes; order Actinomycetales; family Dermatophilaceae; genus Phycicoccus. Next base: position 457,917 of record NZ_LMSE01000002.1, on the reverse strand, counting down.
GCCCGCGCGGAGCCCCGCGCCCCGACCCTCGTCACCCATCCGGGGCCTCGCCGCACTGGGGGGCCCGATCTGCGGGCGTTGGGCGGTCGCCGTGTGCGAGGAGCGCGAGCAGGACGACCCCCAGGACCACGTACGCCGTCGCCACGATACGAGCGGGGATGCCGTAGGGCGCGTCGGTGGGAGGCCAGCGATGGAAGGCCCAGAACGGACCGAGCCAGAAGATCGGCGCCAGCAGCGCGACCCACACGGTGCGCCCGTGTGCGCGCAGCCAGAGGAGCGCCACGACCACCCACACCCAGTGGTGGCTCCATGAGATCGGCGACGCGAGCAGCCCACCCAGGGCGACTGCGAGCAGTGCCCCCACGTCGTCGCCCGCGGCCAGGCGCCGGTGGGCCACCACGGCGGCGGCCGCCACCGATACCAGCCCGGTAACGAGGACGAGCACCGTCGAGGGCGCGCCGAGACCGGCTGCGCGTGCGATCGCCGCGGACGCGCTCTGGTTGTCGACGCCGAGAACCGCCGCACTGCCGAAGCGCCCGAGATCGGCGAAGCCGCCGCCCCAGAAGAATCCGCTGGGGCCCGGCAGCGCGACGAACCCGACCGCCACCGTGGCAAGGAACCCCAGCCCCACCCGCAACACCCCGCCCCACTCACGCCGCAGCAGGAGCCAGAGCACGAACACGGCGGGCGTGAGCTTGATACCGATCGCGATCCCGATGAGCACTCCGCGCCAGCGACGCGGGACCACCAGGCAGTCGAGGACGACAAGCGCCAGCAGCACGACGTTGACCTGGCCGAGCAGGACCGTGCGGAACACGGGCTCCAACGCCAGGATCACCAGAAGGACCGGAGCGGCCGCACCCACGCCGAGCCCCAGCCGGCGCCGGACCACCTCGAGCACGACCACCAGGGAGAGCACCGTCAATGCGGTCATCCCGAGGCGCGCCAGCACCTCGGGCGCGAGTGCGGCCGGCACGAACAGGATGGCGGCGAAGGGCGGGTAGGTGAACGGCAGGTCCTCGACGCGGATGTCGTAGAGCGGCGCCTGGTCCAGCACGGCCGCTCCCCCAGCGCGGTAGACGTCTAGGTCGACCCAGATGCCTTTGCGGACCGACGACCAGGTGAGCCACAACATGGCGAGCCCGGCTGCCACGCCGAGGAGCCAGCCCAGCGACGGTCGGAAGGCCGCACGACCCAGAGTGGTCACGGACCGAATCCCTGGCTGGTCGACCCGACACGGATGAGGCTGTCGACGTACCACCACTGAACGACCGACAACAGCGCAACGAAGCCGGCGAGAGCGACCCACCGCGCCCGCTGCAAGCGTCGCACGGGAGCCAGGCACGGAAGGAGCAGACCCGGCGCGAGAAGCAGGTACCGAAGCATCCCTGGCTGGATGGGAGTGACCAGGAGCAACATCACGCAGTAGCCGAACGTCCAGATGACCAGCTCGGGACCCATCGCCCGCCCGATCGACGTCCACGGTGCGAGGAGCAGGATGCCCGCGCCGAGGGTGACGAGCACGAGCCCGACGATCCCCGCGTTGGTGTACGCCTGGCCGAGCCAGGACACCGAGTGCGCGACGGCGGCCGACGCTCTCGAGGCGCCCGGGTTGTCGGGTTGCAGGCGGCTCACCACGAGAGGCCACGCGAAGCCACCGAACAGGGCCAGGGCTGAGAAGAGTGCAGCTCGCAGGACCTCGGCCTTCGGCACCACCCCACCCCGTCGCCACTGCCAGAGCAGGCATCCCACCGCCACCGCCGCCAGTGGAGGCGTGACGATGCGCGTGAACATCAGGGCGACCACCCACACTGCGGCCCGCCCCCACCGGCGGTCCGAGATGGCCCTCAGCGCCAGGACCAGGAGGAGGAACGCCGCTGACTCGCTGTAGGCCGTCTGCAGCAGCGGTGCGCTGACGAAGAACGACGTCGTGGCCACGACGGCCACGGCCACGAACCGGTCGGCCGTGCGTCGGACGAGGTCGTACAGGACGACCACGGCGACTCCCGCCAGCGCCACGTTCAGCACGGTGGCCGCGAGCGGGAAGGACCAGTGCGTCACCGTCATGAGGGCGCGCGTCGCCATGGGGAAACCGGGGGGGAACGCCCACGCCAGGGACCGCCCCTGGGGATTCAGCGCCCCCGCCGGAGCGGCGTACCCCTCGGTGGCGATGGCGTCGTAGTACTGGCCGTCCCAGGTCGTGATGAGGTCGAGGTACCCGGGGTGCGACGGGAAGGCGCGGAACATGTAGAAGGGGAAGTTCGCCCCCGTCAGCTGGATCTGGCGCCCGCCGGCTGCGACGAGCAGCATCGTGTCGACCAGCCTGGACGCGACGAACACTGCCAGGGGAACGCCCCAGCGCCAGGTGCGCGACTCCGCTGCGGGACCGGGAGCCGCTGGTGCGGCGACGTCGGGCGCGGCCGGGCGGCTCATGGTGCCCACGGGTAGAGAGAAGGGGCGGGGTCGAGCACGAGAAGGTAGCGGACCCACAACCACTGCAACCACAGGCTTCCGGCGACCAGCACGACGACGACCACGACGCGAGGAACGGCAATGGCCCGCAGAGGCACGGCGAAGACCGCTGCCAGCAAGGGCCCGGCCAGGACGAGGTAGCGGAAGAACCCCGGGGTCACCGGCGTCGCGACGACCACCACCCCCAGGTACGCCACTCCCCACACCACGATCTCGACGGGCCAGTGGGCTCGAAGCGCCAGGACGGCAGGAACCGCCAAGGCCAGCCCGAAGAACAGCACCACGACGGCGGCCACCGCCGGGCCGGCGTTCCAGAGGGTTCTGAGGTACCCGTCCCCCAGACCCGACACGATCACTGCCGTCCTGTCGCTGCCGGAGTAGCTGCCTGCCTGCGTGGTCCCGTACAGCGCCCTGGACAGCCGCGGCCAGACCCAGACGGAAGCGACGGACGCGGCACCGACCCCCGAGACCCCGAGGCGGTGGACCCACGGGACCGACCTGCCGTCGGCCCTCCACCGCAGGAGTGCGTGGACGAGCACCACCGCGAAGAAGGCGACCGCCACCGGTCTGGTGAGGGACAAGGCCAGCACGGCCACGACACACACGGCGTAGTGCCGTCGGACCAGGGCCCAGAGCGCCACCATCACGAAGACGAGAGCCACCGCTTCGCTGTAGGCAGCGATCAGGACCGGCGAGGACGGCATCAAGGAGAGCGCGGAGGCGGCCATCGTGGCCTCCCGATCGCTGACGCCGCGACCGTGCAGAAGCCCGTACATCAGACCGACGGCGCCCAACACCGCGACGGTGTTCAGCAGGAACGCGCTCACTGCGAAGGACGCGCCGGTGCTCTCCATGACGCCGCGGGTCAGTACCGGGAAGGCCGGCGGGAACGCCACCGCCCATGCCTCGTTCGCCGATCGCGCGGCTGCCCCGGCGGGGTAGCCGATGGTCGCGATCCGCTCGTACCACTGTCCGTCCCAGTTGGTCAGGACGTACCACGCTCCGGGGTCAGCGGCAGCGGGGTGGAACACGTAGTAGTCGGACGGTTGGCCGTCCGGCGTGGCGGGGCCAGTGGGAAGCTGCGCACGCGAAGCCCGGGCCACCGCCGCGAGCTGCAGGAGCCGCAGGACCACGGTGACCACCAGCGCCACGAGGAGGCCCCTGTGCCGGCGCCACACAGACCCCTGTCGGTCCTGCGCTCGGGTGGCCACGGTCACGCCGGCAGAGTAGTTGAGCCACGCAGCGCTCGCCGCGCTTCTCGCCTCCCTCGCGCGTCTCGAGCGCAGGACGCGCGGCCCTAATGCCCGGACCTCGGCCGGATCTTCCCCTCCGCCACCTATCCTGAGCGCATTCTCGGGACCGAGCGGAAGATGGGGACGTGACCGACGCAGGCGCCAGCGCGATCGTTGTGGCCCCCCACGCTGACGGCCGGCGCGTCGCGGAGACGGCGCCGCCTCGCGTTCTCGTCGTCGTTCCCGCACTCAACGAGGCCGGATCCATCGCCGGTGTCGTGGCCGCCGTGCTCCGGGACCTCCCCACCGCCCGGGTGCTGGTCGTCGACGACAGCTCGACCGACGGGACTGGTCGCCGCGCCAGGCTGGCCGGCGCCACCGTAGCCCGACTCCCCTATCGGCTCGGGGTGGGCGGCGCCATGCGCACTGGCTACCGGTACGCGGTGACCCACGGTTACGACGTGGTCGTCCAGGTCGACGGTGACGGCCAGCACGACACCCGGCATCTGCCCGAGCTGTTGGCGGCTTTGGGCGCGGCGGACCTCGTCATCGGTGCCCGCTTCGCCGGCACCGACCCCTACGCGGTGGGCCGGGCACGACGCAGCGTGATGCGGCTCCTCGCTGTCGTCCTCTCGCGCATCGTGGGGACGCGGCTCACCGATGTCACGTCCGGATACCGCGCCCTCGGCCCCCGAGCCGTCCGAGTCTTCGCAGAGAACTACCCGGCCGAGTACCTGGGCGACACCCTCGAGGCGCTGGTGATCGCCCGGAGGTGCGGCTTGACGGTGGCCCAGGTCCCCGTGCGTATGAACGCGCGCGAACACGGTCGTCCCAGCCAGGGCGTCATCGGGTCCGTCCTCTACCTGTCGAGGGCACTGGCCGCGATCCTGCTCGGGCTGGTTCGACGCTGGAGCGTGCCGGCCACCGAGGAGGGTGCGGGATGAGGCCCGACGGCTACTGGCTCGGGCTGGTCGGAGGCGTCCTGGTGCTCGGCCTCTCCGTTGAACTGGTCCGCCGGCGCTATGTGCGGGGTCGCCTGGCCCTTGCCTGGGTAGTGCTGGGTTTCCTCTCGGTCGTGTTTGCGCTGTTCCCGCAAGCGCTCGGATGGGCGGCACGCACGCTGAACGTGCAGGTACCGCTCAACCTCGTGCTGTTCTCGGGTGTCCTGTTCCTCCTCGTCATCTCGATGCAGCTCGCCAACGAGGTCGGGCGGCTCGAGTCGCGGACTCGCCGCCTCGCCGAGGAGGTCGCCATCCTGGGGTCTCGACTGTCAGCACTGGGTGAAACGACCGCTGCAGCCGATGAGGCTGAGCGCCCTCCTTCTTCGCGGGACCAATGACCGTGAGGGTCTCGGTCGTCGTTGTCGGCTACGGCGAGGAACCGGCCTTGGTCGAGTGCCTGGAGGCACTCGTCCAGGACGTCGGTGACGACGGCGACGTGGTTCTGGTCGACAACGGGATCCTCAACCCTCCTGTAGTGCCCGGCGTCCGGGTCCTACCGGCCCGGAGCAACCTCGGTTTCGCCGGCGGCTGCTCCCTGGGAGTGGCCTCGACCGTCGGCGAGGTCATCGTCTTCGTCAACTCCGATGCCGTCATCCGGCCCGGTGCAGTCCGTGCCTTGGTCGAGGCACTTTGCGACCCTTCCGTCGGACTGGTCTCCGGCTGCGTGCTGGTTCGCGGCGAGGACGACGCCGTCAACAGCACCGGGAACCCGGTCCACGTCTCGGGACTTTCGTGGGCCGGAGGGCTCGGTGAGCCGCGCTCGGACCATCTCGCTGCTCGCACCATCACCAGCATCAGCGGTGCGCTCTTCGCCACGAGACGCGACACCTGGGAAGCCCTTGGCGGCATGCGAGCCGAGTTCTTCCTCTACTACGAGGACACCGATCTGAGCCTTCGATGCTGGCTCGCAGGATGGCGCGTCGCTTACTGTCCCGACGCCGTGGCACTCCACAGCTACGAGTTCGACCGCAACCCGCGGAAGATGTACCTTCTCGAGCGCAACCGGCTGGCCAGTGTCCTGACCGTCTACCCACCGCACCTGCTGCGGCGGGCGCTTCCCGTCGTTATCGCCTTCGAGCCTCTTCTGCTTCTGATTGCCGTTCGTGACGGCTGGGCGGCCGAGAAGCTTCGAGCCTGGGGCTGGCTGGCACTCCACGCCCGCAAGTTGCGACGTGAGCGACGAGCATATGCAGAGCGAACCGTGGCGACCCATGCTCTCGACGACCTCTTGGTCACCTCCCTACCGAGCCAGCAGGTCCGCAGACCACCCGGGGCGCGGCTCCTCGATCGCGTGGTCACTGGGTACTGGCGGCGGAGAAGCGATCGTGCGGGCTCACCCAAACGTGGCCGGCCGGACGTGGTCGTGCTGCGCACCAATCCTCGCGACTCCTCGCTGCCGCGTCTCCTCACCGTGTTGACCTCGGCGATTAAGGTGCAAGCGCTGGTGTGGGACCGGACGGGCGACTACGAGTGCCCCGTGAAGTCAGACAGCCTCCAGGTCCAGCCCAACGTGACTCCCGGCCGGTACCACCACGCCAGCACGCTGCTCTCCGTGCTGAGGCTGCAGCCGTGGTTCCTGTCCGCGACCTTGCGGGCGCGCCCGCGGGCGGTCCATGCGATGGACCTCGACACCGGCGTCGTCGGTCTCCTGGCCGCCAGGCTCCTTCGTGTGCCCTTCGTCTACCAGTGCCTCGATCCCTACGCCGGCGCACTCCCTGTCGGGTGGCCAAGAACGCTGGGACGCTTCGTGAACGTCGTCGAGAACATGGTCATCTCCAAGGCCGACCTGTTCGTCATCACCGACCTGCTCCGCATGCCCCAGCACGCCGGCGCCACGCCGCGGTCGTTGGTCGAGCTGGCCAACGTGCCCATGAGCGTCCCGGAGCCACAGCCGTTCTCCGAGTCCGGGCTGGTCGTCGGCTACATCGGCTCCTTGGTCCCCCATCGCTCCTTGGAGACCATCATCGACACGGTCGGCTCCCTGGCTGCCGAGGGGGTATCGCTGGTCCTCGGTGGGTTCGGCCCCCTGGAAGAAGCGCTGCAGGCTCGGGCGGAGCGCTACCCCAATGTGAGCTTTCTGGGCTGGGTAGACGACCGCGACCTCATGGCGACCCTGGGCGGTTTCGACGTGTTCGTCCAGATCGAGGATCCTGACCACCCCGCCTACCGGTGGGTCAGCCCGAACAAGGTGTTCGAGAGCATGGCGCTCGGGCGCCCGATCGTCGTCGCGATGGGCACTCTCGCCGCTGACCGGATCGCTGAGAGCGGGCACGGCGTCACCGTCAGCTACGGAGTCGCGGACGACCTGCGCACGGCTCTGCTGCACCTGCTCCACGAGCCTGCCCAGCGGGCGTCGCTGGGTGAGGCCGGCCGACGCGCCTTCACCGAACAATGGTCACCCGATATCGTGTCCGAGCGGGTCCTCGGGGCCTACGTCATCGAAGGTTCCACGACACGGGTGGAGCTCAACCCGGCAGGAGTCAAGGGATGACCAGCGCCGGCACTCAGCGACACTTGGCCTTCTACCTGCCGCAGTTCCACCCGATCCCGGAGAACGACGAATGGTGGGGCGCAGGCTTCACGGAGTGGGTCAATGTCGCCAAGGCACGACCACTGTTCCGAGGCCACCGACAGCCGCACATCCCTGGAGAGCTCGGCTTCTACGACCTTCGCCTCGCCGAGACCAGGGCGGCCCAGGCCGCCCTCGCCCAGGCGCACGGTATCGACGGATTCGTCTACTACCACTACTGGTTCAGTGGCACTCGGCTCCTGAACCGCCCGTTCGACGACGTCCGCACCTCCGGCGAACCGAACTTTCCGTTCGCACTCTGCTGGGCCAACGAGAGCTGGACGCGCGCCTGGGACGGCCGCTCCCGCCACGTCCTCATGGAGCAGCGATATGACGACGACCGAGCCCACGCCAGGTGGCTGAGCGAGGCGTTCGCCGACCCGCGCTACATCCGCGTCGACGGCAAGCCCCTCTTTATCGTCTATCGAGCCTCACAGCTGCCGGATGCTCGGCGTACCACCAACGTCCTCCGCGAGGAGGCCGAACGTGCAGGCGTCGGTGAGCTGTACCTCGCCCGCGTCGAAAGCTTCACCGACGAGCGGTCCGACCCGCGGGCCCTTGGGTTCGACGCCTCGGTCGAGTTCGCGCCGGACTGGAAGGTCCTTGAGGGAGGTCTCTCCGGTCGGGTGCGCTCGGGGATGCGCCGGCTGGGGGGCACCGGAAGCAGACGGCCCTGGCAACTTCACGACTACGCCTCCGTGGCCGACCGGATGCAGAGCAAGCGCGCACCGGCCCATACCCGCTTCCCATGTGTCACACCGCGATGGGACAACACGGCGCGGAAGGGACGCCACGGTCTCGCGCTCGTCGGAGATACCCCGGAGCGCTACGGCGAGTGGGTGGAGTGGGCGAGTCGCACCGCTCCGACGACGCCTGGCGGCGAGTCCCTGGTCTTCGTCAACGCCTGGAACGAGTGGGCCGAGGGCGCGCACCTCGAGCCTGATCGTGAACGTGGCAACGCCTTCCTCAAAGCACACCGCAACGCTCGCTTATCGTCGCCCGGAGATGACCATGACAGCCCTTGACGTGGCCGTAGTGGTGATCCACCACCGCCGCTTCCCAGCTGTGCTCGAAACCCTGCACGACATCGTGGCCGCGCAGGTCCCGACATCACGCCTTGTCGTCGTCGACAACAGCGAGAACGAGGAAACCGCCACCGCCCTCGAGGCGTCCGCGGAAGGTTGGCACGTCGTCACGGTCTCCAACAAGGGCTACGGGGCAGCGGCCAACACGGGGGTTCAGCACGTCGCCGACTCCGACCTCGTCCTGGTCCTCACCCACGAGGTCCGTATCGACGCCGCCTCAGTGGCGGCCCTGATCCGGACGATCGCCGAGGACCCGAGTGTCGCCGCGGCTGGGCCGGGACTCGTCGTCACGGATCGCAACGCCGTGTGGTCACGAGGTGGTGCCCTCTCGCGACACTTGCTCCTGCCCCGCCAGATCCGGTCAGAGCAGGTCGGGCTGCCCCGCGTCAACGACGTCGACTGGCTCGACGGGGCCTGCGTCGCGTACCGCACGTCGGACCTCCTCGTGGCACCGTTCCGCGAGGACTTCTTCCTCTACTTCGAGGAGACTGAGCTGCACACCCGGCTGCGTCGCGCCGGGCGTCGAGTAGTGACGGTGGGTGACGCAACGGCGTACCAGAGCTCTGCAGGTATGCCGGCGTACCTCGGCTGCCGGAACTACATCGTCTTCCTCGCTGCCCACGGCTCCCGGCCCGCCCTACTCGTCGGGCCGTGGATATTTCTCGTTCGCGCGATGGTCGCCTCGCTCGCCGCACGCCGGTGGGGCGAGATCCTCGCGGCCCCTAGAGGTCTGGTCGCCGGGTACCGCAGTCTGCGTACCCGCACGGCCGCGCGGCCGACGGCGATGTCAGACACAAGAGGGCCGAGGCCGTGAAGGTCGCGCTTTACCACGACCTGCCCCCGGGAGGTGCGCTGCACGTCGTGCGGGACTTCGTCGCCGGGGTCCCCGAGGGGGTTGACGTCGACGCTTTCACGCTGGACACGGGCGATGGATCCCTCTTCCCCACGCGCGCACGTCGCGTCGATGGCGCCCGACGGACTTCGACAGTCCGGCTGCGACCCGGCCCATCACGACGACTCTCACCGACGGTCCTCGCCACCCAGCTGCCGCGCGCGGAGCGCGAGATCGCCCGCCGGATCAACGAGGGCGGCTACGACGTCGCCTACGTACACCCCTGCTGGATCGCTTACGCCCCGGGCGTTCTCACGATGCTCACGATGCCCACCGTGCTGTACCTGCACGAGGTGCGCCGAGCCAGCTTCGAGCCGACGTATCGCGCACGCCCCGGCTCTCTGTCCACGACACCAGGTTGGGCCGTCAAAAGGGTCACGGACGACCTGCTGGGCATCCGCGATCGGCGGGCCGTGGCGGCGGCCGACATCCTCCTCTGCAACTCTGTGTACACAGCCGAACGGATCCTCGCTTGTTACGGACGCGCCGCCACCGTCGTGTCACCCGGGATCGATACCGACCTCTTCAGACCACGCCAGACCGTGCCTGAACGACGGCGAGGGGTCGTCGTGGTCGGCGGGGTGGAGCCGTTCAAGGACCAGCTCCTCGTGGTCCGGGCACTGGCCGCCATCCATTCGGCGGAGAGGCCGGACCTGACCCTAATTTTCGAGCGCTGCAACGAGGCCTACCGCCGCGAGGTTCTCGTCGAGGCGGAACGCAGCGGGGTCGTCGTCCACGAGCTTCGAGGGGTGGCTGACGACACCGTGGCGGAGGTCTACTCGCGCTCGGCAGTGACCGTCTTAGCGGCTCGACTGGAGCCGCTCGGCCTTACCGCGCTCGAGTCCATCGCTTGCGGCACGCCGGTCGTTGCGGTCCGGGAGGCTGGCTACCGCGAGACCGTGACTGAGGGGGTGAACGGGCTCCTCGTCGCGCGCTCAGTCGGTGCGCTCGCCGACGGAATCGTCGCGGTCCTCGACGGAAGCGCCGCCCTCGCGTCACGGGAGAAGCTGCCCGACACGGTGAGGGAGCGTTGGTCCAACCGGACAAGCATCGCCGGCCAGGTCCGCGTCCTCGAAGAAGCTTCGATGGCCAAGACGAAGGAGCCCTGATGACCAAGCGCCGCGCGCTGCAGAAAGAACTGCACTCGCTGGAATACCGCCTCATGGTGGCCAGTGCAGGCTTCACTCGCAGGCCTCCGCTGTCCTATCTCTGGGACGCCTGGTGGGCTAGCCGGACTCCCCGGTTGCGCGGCAATACCACGATGTCATTGCACGGCAGGAGCGCCACCGTCAACAACGGTTTCGCGTACCCGGCGTTCATCCGGCGCTGGCCGGAGTACAACCGACCCCTTGCCCGCGCCGCCACCCTGCTTCGCACCACGACCGGTCGTCCCATCACGATCGTCGACGTAGGAGCGGCGGTAGGCGACACCGTGCTCCTCCTCGCTGAAGGGCGCGACGCGGACACGGACACCTACATCTGCGTCGAACCCGAAGATGAGTTTCGCCAAGACCTTCGGCGCAACACCGAAAGCCTCGGCAACGTCGAGATCCACCCCCAGATGCTCTCCGATCGCGAGGAGGAGGTTCCGGACCTCGTTCGCCACCATCCCGGCACCGCCAGCCCTCAGGGACGAGGTCACCGCTCCGCCGTGACGCTCGACACTATCGTCGCGGGTCGACACGTCGACCTGATCAAGGTCGACACCGACGGGTACGACGGCAAGGTCCTGGCCGGGGCACGTCGAGTGCTGTCCCAATCGCAGCCGGTCGTCCTCTTCGAATGGCACCCAATCCTCCTCGATCGCTGCGGCCAAAGCGCCACCCGCCCCTTCGAGGTGCTCACCGACGCTGGATACACGCGCTTCGTTTGGTTCACGAAGCACGGACTCCTTGACCACGGGGAGAACGGGTACGACCCAGCCGCCGTCGACCGCCTTGGCCGCGCCTGCGTCGAGGACAAGATGCCCGAGCCTGACTGGCACTACGACGTCCTCGCGGCGACTTCAAGGCACATGGCGGTAGCGGACAAGATGCTCACCCACCCTCGCGCCTGAGCCGCAGGCAGCCGTCGGCTCAGGGGCGGCCCGCGGCCACGGCGAGGACATCGCGGAACGAAAGCCGCTCCACCCACAGACAGGCGACACCGAGCGTCGCGACGACGCCACAGCCGGCGCTGACTAGCGGCCACCACGAGCCCAAGTGACCGACGGGGCTCAGAGCGAGGGTCGACACAACGACCGTCGTCAGGACTCCTGCGCGCCACGGCGGAGGGACCCAGGTCGATAGCGTGCGACGCGCAGCGAGAAGGAAGACGGCGGTGCCGAGGAGATTGCCGACGACGCTGCCGATAACCGCACCGTAGAGCCCGACTTGGATCGTGAGGACGAGGCTCACGACGGCGTTGACGGCCATGTTGAGGGCCGCACCCCAAGCTGTGAGCCGGTGATGCCCTTCGGCGAACGCCTGGAAGGCGATGGGCGCCGCGACGAGATTGAGGGCGACGGCGACGGCGAAGATTCGGGCCACTGTGCCGGCTCGCTCGTACCCGGGCCCGAGCCAGAGGGACAGGACCGCTGGCGCGAACAGGACAACGGCGCCAAGGACGGTGGCGGCTGTGACGGCTCCGGCCTTCATGAGTCGCTCTTGCAGCGCACGTGCCTCTTCCGGACGGTCGCCACGTAGCTCCGAGAGACCGGCAAGCAGCGGGCCCATGGGAAGGACAGCGATGACCTTGGCCTGGAGTACGAGCATCGTTCCGATGTGAAAGGCCGTGACCGCCTCGGGCCCGACGAAGCGGGAGAGGACCAGCTTGTCCCACTGAGAGTCCAAGACGTCGGAGACCTGAGAGAGCAAAGCCAACACGGACAGGGCAAAGTAGGCAAGGACGTTGCGTCGGCCCATTTTGCGGACGCCGAAGGACACACCCGGGAGCAGTCGCCGCATCCCCCAGAGCTGGACGAGCGCGGCCGCCGTGACGCTCGCCAGCTGAGCTGTCGCGAGGGACCACAGTCCCCAGCCGCCGAAGACCCCCAGCACGAGGGTCACGGCGAAACACAGCCAGCCGACGACCTGCGCCAGCACCTCGACGTCCGAGCGCTGCACGCCGCGGAGCGCGGCGACGTGGGCGCTCACCACAAGGTTGGCCGCGGTGACGACGACCATGAGCCGTAGGAGCATAGTGACGTCCCCGCCGCTAGAACCCGCCACCCCATCCGGGAAGACGAGTCGGGTAAGGGCAGGCGCGAAGATCGTGCCAAAGGTGGCGAGCGGCACCGCCGTCAGGCACATGACGGTGACGCCGCTGCGCACCGCAACCTGGACGTCGCCGATCGTCCCGCTTCCGTGGGCCGCCGCCACTCGGCGCGCGACTTCGGTACGGATACCTCCATCCGCCAATGCGCCGACAGCAATGAGGGCAGACACGGTGAGCCATGTGCCGTAGAGCGCCGGACCCAAACGTTCCAGGATGAAGGGCAAGAGCAAGACCGAGAACACAAAGGAGGCGGCGGCTCCTGCCACCCCACTGCGCAACGCAAGGAGAACTGTCGAGCGCGAGGTCCCGATTCGTGGGAGAGTCCCCCGCAATGGTTCCTGTGTCACGGCGACACCCTGGCAGTTCGCATGGTGCGGTCAGGTTACGACGGATCTTTCGCGCGAGGCGTGCGGCTCGTCTGTTGGGTCAGCACTAACCGAGACGATTCCGTGCGCAGCGCCTCAGCGACGTGCACGAGGCTCGGCGCCGACAGGCGGATATCCGACTGAGTAACCGCTCCCGGAGCCGTGCCGTGATTCTGCTGGCGGGACCCGGTGGCCGTCTCGCTGCGGGCGCCGCAGGTCAGCATGGTGATGCCGATGGGGTCTCGGGGAGGCGCGTCGAGGTGGCCGTCGGGATCCAGGCGAGGTCGATGGTCAGGGCGTCGCTGGCGCGGCGGGTGAAGGTCAGGGGGTCAGGCGCCTCGGTCGCACCTTCCGCTGCAGCGTAGTCGAACAGCCCGAGCAGCCCGCTGATGGCAAGTGTCTCGGCCGCGGCCGCTGCGTTGGCCAGTGCGGCGGCGTCGGGGACGTGCAAGGGCAGGTCGAGGAGGTCGGCGGCCGCGGTCGCGGTGGCAACCGCTGAGACGTCGGCGAGGGCGAGCCCGCCGCCGGTGTCGCCGTAGGCGCTCTCGCCGTACCGGGGGGTGCCGTAGCCTCCACCGATCCTCCTAGGGTTCCCGTGTCTGGGTGCGGCCGCCTGTAAAGGTCGGTACGGTGCGCCCGTGGAGACCGCCAACTTGCTCGACGATCTCCGGGGTAAGGCGACTCGTCGACACCTCGTCTTCCCGGGTGCCTGTGCTGTCTGTCAGCTGAGGGGTAGGGCCACGACGATCTACCTCGAGCGGGGTTCTTGGGCCAGAGATTCCCTGACCTGCGTGAGGTGCCGGTCTATTCCTCGGGAGCGTTGCTTGGCGACGGTGCTGTCCCGGCTGCGGCCCAACTGGCGAGAACTTGCTCTTCACGAGTCATCGCCCGGTGCGGCTGGGCTGTCTCGAGCTCTTCGTCGCGCGTGCCCGCGCTACACCTCCTCGCAGTACCTGCCTGACACCCCCCTCGGAGCTGAGTCGTCCGGTGTCCGGAGCGAAGATCTGCGAGCCCTCACGTTCCCCGACGAAAGCCTGGACGTCCTCATCACGCAGGACGTCCTGGAGCACGTCTTCGAGCCCGAGCGCGTGCTCGCAGAGACCCGTCGCGTCCTTGGCCCTGGTGGCGTGCATGTCGCCACCTTCCCGTGGCGTCCTGACCTCCCGCAGACGCGAGACCGGGCGGTTGAGCGCGACGGGGAGGTCGTACATCTGCTTGAGCCCGAATGGCACGGGAACCCGGTCGGAGACGGCCGCTCACTCGTCACGGTGGACTGGGGGGCGGACGTCTTCGCGATCGCCGGGAGGGCCGGGCTAGACCTGACGGTGCTGAAGGTTCCCTATCAACGGCGGCACGGGATCGACGGTGAGTTTCGTGAGGTCTTCGTCTTCGAGCGGATCTAGGTCAGGCGACCTTCTGGAAGCTGGCGAAGGTCGGACGCTCGAGTCGGGCGGAACGGCCCGTAGGGCCTCGTCACGCTCGCGACGGCTCCTTGTAGACCCCGCTGCCGCCGTAAGTGCTCTCGCCGTACCGGGGAGGTGCGGTAGGTAGCCACCGATCCTTCTAGGATTCCGCGTCTGGGTGCGGTTGCTCGTAAACGTCGGTACGGTGCGCGCGTGGGGACGAGACGGCTGGGTCATTGGCCCGCGCTGGACGGTCTGCGTGGGTTCGCGATCCTGTTCGTCCTCGTCCAGCATGCCGGCATGCCTATGACCGGACTGTGGGGCGCCACCGGGGTGACCGTATTCTTCGTCTTGTCCGGCTTCCTTATCACTACTCAGCTCGTGCAGCACCGCGAGCGTGACGGCCGGGTCGACTTCCGCGGCTTCTACGCCCGGCGGGTCCGGCGTTGGCGCCTGCGTTTCTGATCCTGCTCGTCGTCGTCCTAGCACTGACACCGGCTCTGGGCGACTGGTGGTTCCAGTGGAAGCACCTACTGCCGGTGCTGCTCTATGTCGGGAACTGGGTCATAGCCAGCCCCGGACACGAAGGCGACCTAGGCGCGATGAATCACACGTGGTCGCTCGCCGTCGAGGAACAGTTCTATCTCGTGTGGCCGCTGCTTGTCGGGGTCCTTGCCACCCGTCGCCGCGTCGTGGTGGCCGCTATCGCACTGTCGGCCGCGTCGCTCGTCGCAACGTGGACCGCCGCCGGGAGTGGGTGGGAGCGCGTTGCCTACGGAAGTGACGTCGCACTGTTCGGTCTCTGCGTTGGAGCCAACATCGCCGTGTTGCGGATCTCGTCCCCGAAGATCGGCGGATCGCGATTAATCCCGGTTGCGTGCATGTGCGCCATTGCCGCCGTGACCCTGACATACGGGGAGGTGGATACGGCGACCGCTCTGGTCATACTCATGCCGACCGTCTCTTTGCTCGCCGCGGCTGCCGTCTGGGCGTCGACTGGAGGTGTGCCCGTGCCGCGGCTGGAGGTGGCGTACCTGCGATGGTTCGGCACTCGCTCCTATGGCATCTACCTGTTCCAGGCGCCGTTCCTCGTGGCGTTCAGGCTCCATGCGGGCTGGCCTTGGCCGATCATGCTGGTCCTGCTGTTCACGGTGCCGTTGTTGCTAGCGGAAGCCTCATACCGATGGGTCGAGATGCCGATGAGGCGAGGTTCAATGACTGAGGTTCTTCACGAAGCAGACGGCCGGGTTGGTGGCAGATGAAGGCAGGCTGCGCTGGGACCCGGCGCCACCGTTGTCGTGCTTGTAATGCGGTCGGATCGTGACGTTGCCGCCGCTCAGGCCCCCGCGCTGCACGGTGCGTAGCTGCCCTCCGGGTGACGCGACCGTGCCGGTAGGCGCGTACCAACTCAAGACCCCGTCAGCTGCCCCGGCGATGTGGTTGACATTCGCGCCGGAGACGCGCGTATAGGCGATGAACATGACCCTCGATGGCGCGCCACTGTCCCTCCGCGCCGACCTGCCACCCAGTCTGCACCTCGAGGACCTCCCTAGCCACAGCGGCGATCATCACGTCGAGGCCACCACTGGCGTCAACGGCGTTGAGGGTGATGTCTGCGGTCAGGGTGAAGTCGCCCGAGCGTAAGTCCGGGCGACATGAACGCGTCGGCGTTCCACGTCATAGCCCATCCGACCATTCCGGCAGCCACGACAAGGGCAACGGCTGACGAACGACCAGCACCACCGAGCCCCGCGCGACGGAGTGCGGCCTCGACACAGCCGGAGACTCACAACTTCTGTTAGCGAGGGTCAATTACGGCAAGAACGCCGACGTGACTGGCACGAAAGTCTGGACCCACCAGCCGGAGAGCACAACCGACACCGGCACCACGGCCACGAGCACCGCCCCGCGCGCCGCCGGCCGCCGCAGCAGCGGCACCAGGGCGAGCGCGAACGGGAACGCGAGCAGCAGGTAGCGCAGCGGCGAGGTGCTGACCACCGACACGCCCACCAGGTACGCCGGGTACACCAGCAGCCAGACCCGCAGCGTCGCCGGGGTACCGGTCGGCAGGAAGCGCAGCGCCAGCCACACGCCCACCGCGAGGCCGCCCAGCAGGAGCGCCCCCAGCCACGGGGTCTGCAGCCCGGCGACCAGATAGGACGCCGCGTGCCCGGGGGCGCGGAAGCTGGCCATCGCCTCGGCGTAGACCAGCGGTCGGCCGCTGATGAGGGCGGCCAGTGCGGGCCAGAGCAGCACCGCCCCGACGGCCGCGGCGAACGCCCCCAGCGGCCCGGCCAGGTGGTGCCGGCCGCCGCCCTCGCGGTACCGCGCCACCAGGTGCACCAGGGCGACCACCGCCAGCGGCGCCGCGAGCGGCCGGGTGAGGCCCACCATCAGCACGGCGACCGCGAAGACCGTGTGGTGCCGCTCGTCGAGGGCACGCAGGGCGACGACCAGCAGGAACATCGCCAGGCCCTCGGTGTAGCCCATCTGCAGCACGGGGAACGTCGGCCAGGCCGCCAGTCCGACCAGGAGGGCGACCGGCCCCGCCGGCCCGAACCGCTCGCTCATCCAGTTGCCCGCGAGCAGCAGCGCGACCGCGGCCAGCGCGAGGCTCAGCAGGGGCGCCACCAGCAGCGCCCCGTCGCGCTCGCCCCCGCTGACCAGCCGCACCAGCAGCGGGTAGAGCGGGTAGAACGCGAAGCGCTGGAGGTCGGCGACCGGCATCCCCGCCGAGGCCGCGGGGTACCCGCTGGTGGCCAGGGTCAGGAAGTGGTCACCGTCCCAGTTGAGCCGGCCGTGCGGCCAGGCGTCGTCGAGGCGCGCGAACGAGAAGGCCGCGACCAGCTGCAGCGCCAGGAACACACCGAGGGTGAGGCGCACCCCGGGTCGCGGCTCCAACCAGCGGCGGGCCGGCGACCCCACCGGCGGAGGGATGGGCGCGGGCCGCGTGGGCGCAGCGCGCAGCCCGGGGGACGGACGGTCGAGGAGTCGCGTCGACGCCTCGAGATGCCACACTCCCCGGACATGGACATGACCGGTCCTCACGGCAACCCCTGCTGTTGCCCTCGCCCCTGCGACGAGTTAGGTCAGACGGTAGGCCCCCAGCGGCATCCGAGCACCATGTTCGGCGCGAAGTCGGGACCCCCGGGGCCGGTGGGACCGGTGGGGCGCCGCACACGACGGAGCCGGTGGGTCGCACACGGCGACCCACCGGCTCATCGGGCGTCAGGCGGGCTGACGGGCCCTCGTCAGTAGCGGTAGTGCTCCGGCTTGTACGGGCCGGCGACGTCGACGCCGAGGTACTCGGCCTGCTCCTTGGAAGATCGCTCGGGAAACTCAGCGCGAGCAGTTCCTGCCCTGACAACATGGCGAACTCCGGGGCGGGCGGAGTCGAGTCGTAGCCCGGCAGCCTCCCGATGACCAAGTCCCTTCCGACCGCCATCGTCACGAGCCGCGCCTGCGCTCGCGAGTTCCACTCGTGGGCCATGGGGACCCACTGCACGAGGTTCCCGATCGCGATCAGCGCAGAACCCACGAGGACTACGACCCTCCGGCTCCGGGTCGCACCCACGCGGCTGAGGAGCACCACGAACAGAGGAACCAAGAGCGCGGTCGCGACGTAGGCGTAGCGCGAGGACAGGGCGATCGGCAGACCGGATGCGATCCGCGGGACACTGGTGACCACGACGAACATCGGGCACCCCAGGGCGAATGCCTTCGCGGACAGAGCGCGCTCGAGCACCTTCCGTCGTTCCGCCATCAACAGCACGGCGAGCAGGGCCACGCACCCTGCTAGGGCAAGCCCAAGGCTTTGGAGCGACATCCCGAGGTCGAGGACCTCCCCGGCTCGCAGGATCGGCAGGGGCGCAGACACAGCGGTGCCGATGCCCAGGATCCAGTACAGGGGAAGCAGCACGGCGTCGTCGACGGTCAGCTGGGAAGCGGAAGAGCGAGGCGACACCAGGAGGAACCAGACCAGCAGCACGACTCCTGCGGGCACCAATGCCAGGACCCATCGGGAACGGCGCGTCGCCAGCAGGATGACGGTCGCCAGAGCGAGGAACACCAGGGCGAGTCCTGTCGTGAGGACGTTGGCCACCGCAAGGGCGATTACCACGACCGCCCGTGGCCGGTCCCGGGAGATCTCCAGCAGAAGCAGCACACCGAGCACCATGCTCCCCACGAGACCGACCTGGAAGGCCCAGAGGATGTTCTCCACGCCCGCGCCATACACAGCAAACCCAGCGACGCCCAGCGCCGATACTGTCGCACTTGCCCCGTTCAGGAGAGCGAGGCGCCAGAGCAGGTGGCAGAGGATGAGGTGCAACGAGACGGTCACCGCGACGAACGGCACGGACGAGGCGAATCCCCAGAGGGAACCCAGGGCAGCGAACAACAGCTTGGGAAGCAGTACCAGGTGCTCGTTCTGGGGAAGAAGGAACCACAGCCACCCGACCTGACCGTTCGCCAGGGGGCCGACGAAGGACCAGTCGTCGTTGACGAAGTAGGTGCGTGGAACGGTGAGCGCGACCATGAAGCCTGCGCCACACAGGGTCGCCAGATGGAAGGCCCACTGAGGGCGAGTGGTTCGTGCCGACGTGCTGCGCGCCATGATCTCCTTCTCCGGTGCACCCATCCTCAGGCTCGCCCCGCGTCGCTGCATCCGCCTTTTGGTCACGCCTCACTCTTCACGAACGTCGTGACGTCCGGGGGGTGTGGTTCCTGAACGGCTGCCACGCCGCGAAAGCCCGGGTGGCCGGCGGCGTTGCCCAGCCTCAGCAGACGGCTCTGGAAGTGGCCCGGTGGCGAGGAGCGCCGGGGCCACAACGACACGTCGAGTGCCGGCGGAGATTCAGAAGGACGGTGACCGAGAACGCCTCCGTCGGGCTCGAACCCGACCCCCTGCTGCCGGCGTCAGACGCCCGCGTTCATCGAGTGCTCGGCACGAGCGGCCTCCGCAGTGTCCACCGGCGGGGGCAGCGTGGCGAGGATGCCGTCGATGGCACGGCCGGCGTCGTTGAACTGGTCGCGTGCGACGCCCAGAACCCCGACGAGGAGAACGCCCGCGATGACGGCGACCTGAGCGGCGGTCACCGAGACGCCGATGCCCGCGGTCAGGGGTGGGACGACGGCCAGCCCCAACGCGGCGCCGACGCCCCAGGCGCGCAGGGTCTTCACGACCGCTCGCGCACCGCCCCGGCTCCGGTGGAGGGCATGCACCGAGACGCCGGCGACCAGCTGGGCCAGGACGTAGAGCACGACGACGGGGATGGGGAGGCCAGGCGTCATGACGACCAGGGCCAGCACCAGGACCTGGGCCAGGACCCGCAGGACCCGGGGGGCCGGCAGCGCCGACGTGACGCCGTGGCTCGGGGAGACAGCGACGCCCACAGACGGCATGGCACTGGTCTGGTTCATGGCACCTCTTCGGTCAGGTCAGGGGTCCTGCGCGTGACCACCGTAGGGGGGCGACGGATTCCATGTCAGCGACACGCGGAGCATCTCGACCGTTCGGTGGAGGCTCCCTCTCATCCACTCGTCAGCCACACAGGTGCCGGTGTGGCGGTCCGTCACGACCGGGGCGCCCCCGGACAGCAGTCCGAGGGCGCCTCCGCGACACGATGACCTACGGAATCAGTAGCGGTAGTGCTCGGGCTTGTACGGGCCGGCGACGTCGACACCCAGGTACTCGGCCTGCTCCTTGGTGAGCTCGGTGAGCTCGACCCCGAGGGCCTCGAGGTGCAGCTCGGCGACCTTCTCGTCGAGGTGCTTCGGGAGGGTCTTGACCTGGGGCTTGCCGTCCTCGGTGTAGTACTCGTCGGTCTTGCCGAAGAGCTCGATCTGGGCGATCGTCTGGTTCGAGAACGAGTTCGACATCACGAAGCTGGGGTGGCCGGTGGCGTTGCCCAGGTTCATCAGGCGGCCCTCGGACAGGACGATGATCGAGTCGCCGTCCTCGAAGGTCCACTCGTGCACCTGAGGCTTGATCTCCTGCTTCTGGACGCCGGGGACCTTGGCTAGGCCGGCCATGTCGATCTCGTTGTCGAAGTGGCCGATGTTGGCCAGGATCGCCTTGTTCTTCATCTGCTGCATGTGCTCGGCCGTGACGACGTTGAAGCAGCCGGTGGAGGTGACGACGATGTCGGCCTTGTCGACGACGCTCTCGAGCTTCGCGACCTGGAAGCCGTCCATCGCGGCCTGCAGCGCGCAGATCGGGTCGATCTCGGTGACGATGACGCGGGCGCCCTGGCCGCGCAGCGACTCAGCGCAGCCCTTGCCCACGTCGCCGTAGCCGGCCACGACCGCCACCTTGCCGCCGATGAGCACGTCGGTGGCGCGGTTGAGGCCGTCGATGAGCGAGTGGCGGCAGCCGTACTTGTTGTCGAACTTGCTCTTGGTGACCGAGTCGTTGACGTTGATCGCGGGGAAGAGCAGCTCGCCGGCCTCGGCCAGCTGGTAGAGGCGGTGCACCCCGGTGGTGGTCTCCTCGGTGACGCCCTTGATCTCGGCGGCGACCTTGGTCCACTTCTGCGGATCCTGGCCCATGGTGCGGCGGACCAGCGCCTTGAAGACGCCGAACTCCTCGGTGTCCTCCTCGGTCGTGGGTGGCACCTGGCCGGCGGCCTCCCACTCCTTGCCCTTGTGGACCAGCATCGTGGCGTCGCCGCCGTCGTCGAGGATCATGTTGGCGTACTGGCCACCGGGCCAGGTGAGGATCTGCTCGGTGCAGTCCCAGTACTCCTCGAGGGTCTCGCCCTTCCAGGCGAAGACCGGGACGCCCCGGGGGTCCTCGGGGGTGCCGTGGGGGCCCACGACGATGGCCGCGGCGGCCTCGTCCTGGGTGGAGTAGATGTTGCAGGAGGCCCAGCGGACCTCTGCACCGAGCGCGGTCAGCGTCTCGATGAGCACCGCGGTCTGCACGGTCATGTGCAGCGAGCCGGCGATGCGGGCGCCCTTGAGGGGCTGACTGTCGCCGAACTCGGCGCGCAGCGACATCAGGCCGGGCATCTCGTGCTCGGCGAGGCGGATCTGGTGGCGACCGGACTCGGCGAGGCCGAGGTCGCGAACCTTGTGGTCAACGGACATGCGTGAACTCCTTGGAGATCGTGCGATCGAGTTGACCGGCGTTGCCCATCTGGGCCGCGTTCATGCGAGGGTCATCGCCCAGGCCGGTATGCGCCCATCAGATTACCGGAGACGCCGGGCCACGGTCGAACTCGCGAGCGCCGCTGTCGAGGTTCGCGCTCAGCCGCGGGAGGCGTCCTCGATGGCCGACTCGCGCGCGGCGACCTCCGGGCCGGGCCCGTCGACGCTGGGGCTGCCGGGCGCGGAGTCGACGTCGGGCTCGAGGTAGATGACCAGGCGCAGGTCGGGGGTGGCCGCGCGGGCGGCGCGCTCGGCCTCGTTGATGGCCGCGACCACCTCGGCGGCGCTGTCGGTCTCGCCCACGGCCAGCTTCGCCGCGACCAGCACCTCGTCGGGGCCGAGGTGCATGGTGCGGCTGTTGATGACGCGGTCGATCGCCTCGGGCGACTGGAGGGCCGCGAGGATCTTCCGGCGCACCGGCAGCGAGGCCGCCTCCCCCACCAACAGCGAACCCATCTCGACCGCGAGGAAGGCCGCCAGCACCACGAGCAGGACCCCGATGGCGCCCGAGCCCAGGCCGTCGAAGATCGGGTTCGCGGTCACGAGGGTGAGCCCGACGCCGAGGAGGGCGAACGTGAGTCCGATGATCGCGCCGAAGTCCTCCAGCAGCACGACCGGCAGCTCGGGCGACTTGGTGGTGCGGATGAACCGCAGCCACGAGCGGCCGCGCCGGATGCGGTTGGACTCACGGACCGCGGTGCGCAGGCTGAAGCCCTCGAGGACCATCGCCACCAGCAGGACCACCAGGGGCACCCACCACCAGGTCGAGGCGAACGGGTCGTAGCTGTCCTCGGCGAGCGACTCCTTGACCTTCTCGTAGGACTCGTAGAGGGCGAAGAGGCCGCCGAGGACGAAGAGCATGATCGCGACGAGGAAGGAGTAGACGTAGCGTCCCTGCCCGAAGCCGAAGGGGTGCTCGAGCGTGGCCTCGCGGCTGGCCCGCTTGCTCCCCACCAGCAGCAGGACCTGGTTGCCGGTGTCCGCGAAGGAGTGGATGGCCTCGGCCAGCATCGACGAGAAGCCGGTGAGCAGGAACGCGATGAGCTTGGTGACGGCGACGCCGAGGTTGGCCAGCAGGGCCGCGAGGACCGCCGCCTTGCCACCGGAGTTGCCGGAGTCCTGCTCCTGCTCGCCCGGTGCCGTGTCGTCGGTCATGCGCTCGATCCTAGGGATCGGAGCGTGGGTTAGCGTCGGAGGATGCCGACCTCACGTGGAACCCTGGACTGGTCCCCGGCCGCCGAGCACCCCGAGCTGCTCGCCGCACCCGTCGTGGCGGCCGCAGCGGCCATCCCCGGGGCGTGCGTCGCCCCCATCGACCCCACCCTGGCCGACACCGCCGCGCTGTGCGAGGCCTACGACGTCGACCTCGGCGCCAGCGCCAACTGCGTCGTGGTCGCCGCCAAGCGGGGCGGGGTGACCACCTACGCCGCCGTGATGGTGCTGGCCACGCACCGCGCCGACATCAACGGGGTCGTGCGCAAGCACCTCGGCGCCCGGAAGATCTCGTTCGCGCCGCACGACGACGCCGTCGGGCTGACCGGGATGGAGTTCGGCGGCATCACGCCGATCGGCCTGCCCGACGACTGGCCCGTGCTGGTCGACGACGCCGTGGTCGCGGCCGGCGAGGTGGTGGTGGGCAGCGGCATCCGTGGGTCGAAGATCCTGTGCACCGGCGCCGACCTGCTGACCCTGCCCGGCGCCGAGCAGCTCACGCTGGCGGCACCCGCGGGCTGACGCGCGACGTCCGGGCTCGCCGACGAGCGACCGGGAACGTGGTCTCGATCGTCGCGTCGGCCCGGCCTCAGAACGGAGGCGGGTCGTCGGCCGCCGCGCAGGAACGGCGGCGATGCGCAGCCATCCGGCGTTCGAGCTCGGGCGTGACGACGCAGCGGCGCGCGGCCGCACGGGCGAGCTGATGCTGCTCGAGCCGGTGCTCGAGGGCCGTCTCGAGACAGCTCCACTCGGGGAGGGAGACCGGCGCCGGCCGGGGCGCAGGGGCCGGACGGTCGGCGGACAGGACGAGGGTCTCGAGCGCGTCGAGGGGCTCGGTGGTGCGGGTGCGACCGATGGGATCGGTCCACTGAGCAGTGCCGTCGGGGGCGAGCCGCACGCTCCAGCCGGGTGACTGCTTGATGCGGTGATGGCGGCGGCAGAGGGTGAGGAGGTTGCGCGCGGCCGTGGGACCGGACGGCCAGGGCCGCACGTGGTCGAGGTCGCAGAAGCGCGCCGCCACCGCACACCCGGGGAAGCGACAGCGCCCGTCGCGGGCCCGCACGAGGGCGGCGAGCTCGCGGCCGGGCCGGTAGGCGCCCCCGGTGAGGTCACCGGTGGCGTCGAGGCGGGCGCCGGTGGTGGGGTGGCAGGCGACCGGCGCGGCGGCGGGGTCGAGGTGGGCGGCCAGCCAGCCGCGGGCGACGAGCATCGGCTCTGACGGGCGCGCGCCCTGCACCAGGACGAGGTCGTCGGCGGTGCCGTCGGCCGGCGCCGCCGCGCGCTCGGGTGGCCGGGCGCCGGCGGTACACCCGGCCACCGGGGGCGTGGCGGCAGCGGGGGCCGCGGCCTCCCCGACCACCGGCGCGCCGGCCGGGACGGCGAGGACCACCCGGACGTCGACCGTGGCGTTCGAGCAGACCAGGTCGGTGAGGGCCTGGCCGCGGGCCTGCTCGATCGTGGTGCACCGGCCGCCGCGCACGTAGTCGTGGGCGAGTCGGTCGACGGCCGCCCACGCCGCGGCGGACTGCTCGGACGGGAAGGTGCCCATCCAGGTGTCGACCCCGGGCTCGCTGGCCCAGCGCCGCAGGCCGGTGGCGGCGCGGGCGCGTACGGCCCGCTGCCGCAGCAGGTCGGGACTGACCCGGGCCAGGATGCGGCGGGTGCGGCGGCGCAGCGCTGCGGCGTCAGCGGTGGCGAGATGCGGCTCGAGGGCAGCGACCACGGCCCCGGCGACCCCGGCGGGTGCTGCGTCGAGCTCGAACGCCACCACCCCGGCTCGATAGGCGTCGAGCCGGCCGTCGGCCATCGCCGTGTGCAGGCCGTCGAGCCCCGTGGCGTGCACCGGGCCGCGATCGTCGACCTCGGTGGGCTCGGCCCCGGCAGCCAGCCGCACGGCTGCCAGGACCCGGCGCTCGGCCTGGGCGTGCGAGCAGCCGAGGACCGGGGCGGCGAGGTCGGCGGCGTCGAGGGCGACCCGGCCTGGGGCGTGCGCCTGCTCGCCGAGGGTGCCGTCGTCGGCCCAGACCTGCTCGCGGCGCGCGACCTGCACCAGCGCGGCGTCCTGAGCCGCGGCGAGGGAGTTGGAGAGGGTCTGACAGGTGCCCACGAGCGCGAGCCACTCGTCACGGGAGCGAGTTCCGGGCCCCCTGGAGACGGAGGCGACCAGGGCCTGCACGGCCTCCTCGGCGGCCGCGACGACGGCGTCTCCGGAGCCCGCCACTGTGGTCGTGCTGGTCATCGGCTCCCCCTCCCCTCACGCTCGATCCTACCCGAGCGAGGGGCTGCCGACAACTATTCAGGGCACCGTGAACGACTGTGCTACAACGATTTTCGGACGAATTTCTAGGTGCTTCGACGGCCGGGCCTGAGGGTGCGGCCGGGCGGTACCTGACGTGACCTCGTGGGCGAAACGGGGGTCAGGAGGTGCGGTCGCGCAGGTCGGTGACGTGCCGCGAGACCGACGGATCGAGCCCGAGTCCGAGCGCGAGGTAGGTGGCCGCGAAGTCGGTGGTGCCGACGAGCGAGGCCAGCCGCTCGACCGGATGCCCCTCACGGGCCCGGTGCTCGAGGACCACCGCCCCGGCCTCGCGAGCGGACGCCAGCACCGCCTCGGCCAGGTGGGTCCCGGCGGCGTCGATGCCCGGGTCGCGCAGGGCGACCAGCCCGAGCCGGGGCACCTCGGGGCCGTCGAGGTAGGGGTCGGCGAAGATGTCGCGCCCATCCTCGCGGTGGTCGCCCATCCCGCTGCCGAACGGGCCGTCGAGGGTCGCGACCACGGTGGAGGCGGCATCCGGCAGCGCCCCGTGGGTGGCGGGGACGCGGGCGGTGAGGGAGAGCATCTGGGCCAGCCGGCAGGCCGCCACGCCCGAAAGCGCGCCGTCGCCGAGCACCATCGGCACCGTGCCGTCGAGCCCGGTGGCCAGCACCTTGGCCGGGTTGACGAACGCCTCTGACGACGGGCGGCACTCCTCGGCCACGGCGTCGAGGACGTCCGCGACCCTCTCGAGCACCTCGGCCGGCGCGTCGGCGATGCCCAGGACGTCCGCGGCCAGCAGCACCGGGGTGAGCAGCGACCACAGGGCCGTGCGCGACGACGGCGCCGGCAGCGCGACCTCGACGTGGATGCCGCGGGCCCGGGCCGCGACCTCGGCCAGCGGGGAGCGGGCCGCCCCGACGGTGAGCAGCGAGGCGCCGCGCCGGGCGGCCTCGGCCGCGAGCGCGAGCGGGCCCGCGGCACGCCCCGACTGCGAGACGGCGATGACGAGGTCGAGCGGCCCGACCCATCCGGGCAGGGGCGCGTCGTGGCGGACGGTGACGGGCACCGGGGAGCCGGCCTCGGCCAGCACGCCCAGGACGTCGCCGACCACGGCGGAGCCACCGAGCGCGGCGACCACGACGGCGCGCGGCCGCTCGCCCCCCGCGACGCGCGCGATGCCGGCGTCGTCGGCCGCCACCAGCCCCCGGCGTACTTGGGCGCCCGCGCCCGCGAGCGCCCGCAGGCTGCTGCGCGAGTCGAGCGCGGCGATGCGGTCGGGGTCGTCCATCCGGCGTTCGTCGACCCACGGCATGGGCCCACCTCCAGTGGTCGGGGCCCGGCCGGGGCCGGGCGGGGTCAGGCCGGGCGACGCGCCTCGTCGACGAGAAGGACGGGGACGCCCTCGTCGTAGCGGTAGGCCAGGCCGCACGTGCTCGAGGTGCACACGAGCTCGGGGCCCGTGGGGCCGGTGTCGTCGCGCAGCTCGCTGCGGCAGGCCGGGCACCGGAGGATCTCACGCAGCCACGGCTCGAGCGGCGAGGCGGGCGCGGCGGGCTGGCTCATGGGATCCTCTCGGGCGGTGTGCGCGGGGGTGCGGCGGGGTCGTACGAGGCGCTCCGATCCTCGCACACCAACCGGGAGGCAGCGCGCGCCCGGCCGGGTGGCACCCCGGCCCGACGAGCCGGGCGGGGCGGCGCGACGGGTCAGGTCTGCCGTACCAGCCGCAGCGCGGTGTCGCGCACCCGCGCCATCGTCGCGGCGTCGGCCGCCTCGACGTTGAGCCGCAGCAGGGGCTCGGTGTTGGAGGCGCGCAGGTTCAGCCACCACATCGGGTCGTCGCCATCGCCCTCGCCGCCCGCGTGGGTGAGGGTGAGGCCGTCGAGCCGGTCGACGGTGACGCCCTGCTCCTGCGCCCACGCGAGCACGCGCTCGGTGGCGGCGGGCGCGTCGGCCACGGTCGAGTTGACCTCGCCGGACGCGACGTAACGGCTGAGGTCGGCCATGACCTCGCTCAGCGGGGCGCTCTGCTCGCCGAGCGCGGCCAGCACGTGCAGAGCGGCCAGCATCCCGGTGTCGGCGTACCAGAAGTCGCGGAAGTAGTAGTGGGCGCTGTGCTCGCCGCCGAACACGGCTCCGTGGCGGGCCATCTCGCCCTTGATGAACGAGTGGCCGACGCGGGTGCGCACGGCACGGGCCCCGGTGGCGGCGATGACCTCGGGCACCTGGGCCGAGGTGATGACGTTGTGCACGACCGCGACGTCGGCGGCCTGTGCCCCACCGGCCACCGCACGGGCGACCTCGCGCCGGGCGATGAGGCCGGTGATGGCGCTGGGGCTCACCGGCTCCCCGCGCTCGTCGACGACGAAGCAGCGGTCGGCGTCGCCGTCGAAGGCCAGCCCCAGGTCGGCGCCGTGCGCGCGCACGGCCGCCTGGAGGTCGCGCAGGTTCTCGGGCTCGAGGGGATTGGCCTCGTGGTTCGGGAAGGTGCCGTCGAGCTCGAAGTAGAGCGGCTCCACCGTCAGCGGCAGGGCCGGCAGCCCGGCGCCGGTGCCGAGGACGGCCGGCACGGTGAAGCCGCCCATGCCGTTGCCGGCGTCGACCACGACCGTCAGGGGGCGGATGCCCGAGAGGTCGACCAGCCCGCGGAGGAAGGCGGCGTAGTCGGCGAGCAGGTCGCGCTCGTCGAGGGCGCCGGGGGTGCCGCCCGGGTCGGTGACCTCGCCGTCGAGGATGCGCTCGGCCAGGACGCGCACGTCGGCCAGGCCGCTGTCCTCCCCCACCGGGCGGGCGCCGGCGCGGCAGAGCTTGATGCCGTTGTAGACGGCCGGGTTGTGGCTGGCGGTGAACATCGCCCCGGGCCGGTCGAGCGAGCCGCTGGCGTAGTAGAGACCGTCGGTGCTGCACAGCCCGATGAGGGTGACGTCCCGGCCGCGACTGCGGACCCCGTCGGAGAAGGCGTGGACCAGGCCCGGGCCCGACTCGCGCATGTCGTGCCCGATGACGCAGCCGGGGGCCTCGTCGGGGGCGAGGACGACCTCGGCGAAGGCGGCCCCGAGGGCGCGGGCGACCTCGGCGTCGAGCTGGTCGGGCACGGTGCCGCGGACGTCGTAGGCCTTGACGAGGGCGGCGAGGGAACGGTGGCTCACGTGCGGCGACGATAGTGGATGGGTCGCGCGCCGACCGCCGCCGAGCGACTCATCCGGCCGTGCATGGACACGTCGCGAGGCGCCCGCAGCATCCGGTGGGGAGGAGCGGAGCCGGCTGCCGACAGCGGCAGACCAGGGGTGGAGCGAGGGTCGGCGAGCGCTCAGGCCTCGGCGCTGCCCCGGAGCACGCGCAGGTGCCCTCGGCGCCCGATCTCGCCGGTCATCGGCTCGGCACCGGCCGGCGGGGCCGACCGGCGCGGGCGCCCGGCCTCGCGGACGGCGTCGGCCAGGGCCAGCAGGTCGTCGGTCGTCGGCTCCGGCTCGGGGTACTCGGTGGCCAGCCGCATGACCTCCCACCCGTTGGGCACGGTCAGGCGCGTCGCGTGGTCGGCGCACAGGTCGTACGTGTGCGGCTCGGCGTAGGTGGCCAGCGGGCCCAGGACGGCGGCGCGGTCGGAGTAGGCGTAGGTGAGGGTCGCCACCGCCGGCTGACGACAGCCGGTCTTGGTGCACTTGCGCGACAGGTTCACGACGAAGAGCCTAAACGGCGCCTCCGCCGAGGTGCAGCCGCCACGCCGTAGCATCGGGCAGGTGAGCGCACGACGTCGGGACCGCCACGGGCGCGGGGTGCGCGGGCCGCTCGCCTGGCCCTCGGTCCCGGTGATGACGACCCGGCGCACCCGCTTCGACGACCTGGTGCTCGACGCCGCCGACCGGCTGCGCCCGCACCTCGGGAACCGTTACGCCGAAACCGAGTTCGCAGTCCAGGACGTCCCGCCGACCGACCCCGCTCCGTGGGAGGAGCAGGTGGCCCCCCTGGGCCGGTTGATCCGGGCCGATGCCACCCGCGTCGACCACGTCGTCGTCTACCGGCGCCCGGTGGAGGCACGCGCCCAGGACGAGGCCGACCTCGCCGACATCGTGCGCGAGGTCGTGACCGAACAGGTGGCCGCGCTGCTCGGCGTGCCCGCGCACGAGCTCGACCCCGACATCGAGCCCTGACGGCGCCCACCACCGAGGGGACGGCCGCCTCAGGGGAGCGGGAAGGCGCGGCTGACCGGCGACGTGACCGCCACCGGCGCCAACGGCACCACGGACAGACCGCGCGCCGCGTCGGTGCCCGCCACCGAGGTGACCGCCCCGCGCAGCGCCCCCGACCCCGAGCTGCGGCTGACCCACACGGCGCTCGCGCCGGCCAGGTCGATGTCCACCCCTCGCTCGGAGAGCAGGTCGACCGAGCGG
This sequence comes from Nostocoides sp. Soil756, assembly GCF_001428065.1. Lineage (GTDB taxonomy): Bacteria > Actinomycetota > Actinomycetes > Actinomycetales > Dermatophilaceae > Phycicoccus. The sequence continues at coordinate 428,637 of NZ_LMSE01000002.1, read as the reverse complement.
GTGCGCTCCTGCCCGTCGACGACCAGCGTGACGGTGGCGCTGGAGGCCCCGCCGGTGCTGACGAGCCGCAGCGTGCGGGTCACGCCGCGGGTCGCGGGCAGGGCCATGCCCGAGACCTCCGGCAGAGCCGGGCCCGAGGCCGCCCAGCCGATGTCGCCGGGACCCTGCGCGGACCCGGTGGGGGTCAGCACGGCCGCGACCACGGGGACGTCGGAGCGGACGACGACGCTGTAGGTGTCGGGCGGCACGCGGGGCAGGACCAGCTCACCGACGCCGGCAGCGGGGACGGTGAGGACGGTGTCGGCGGTGGTGGCGACGGGGCCGTCGCGCCCCAGCAGGGTGACGCTGACGACCGCCTCCTCCTCGCCCGGGGCCGCGACGCGCAGGGTGGAGCGCCCGTCGAGCAGGGCGGCCGGAACCACCTGCACGGTGGCGGGGTCGGCGGTGGGCACGGTGGTCTCGGCGCCTCGGGCGGTACTGCCGGTCACCCAGGTGTCGGTGAGCGTGGCCTGCAGCCCTCCCCCGTCGGCGACGACGTGGACGGCCGGGGTCTTCTCGGCGCCCGCGACGGCGTCGAGGAGGAGGGCGACGCGGCCGCCCGGGGGCACCGTCTCGGTGCGGGCGGGGGTGACCAGACCTGACGCCCCGTGCACCGTGACCTCGGCGGTGACGGGGTTGCCCCCGGGGTTGAGCAGTACCAGCCGCTCCTGGCGACCGGGACCGTCGCCACCCCCCAGCAGCCAGAGGTCGGAGGCGGCCGTACGGCACGGCGTGGTGACCAGGCCGCGCAGGTCGGCGGCGGTGCGCACCCACTCCTGGGTGGCGGTGACGGCCGGTGCCAGCGAGCCCTGGGCCACCAGGCTGACCGGGCCGGTGGGCGACAAGGGGGCGGAGACGCTGCCGGGTCGCGTCGCCGGCAGCGCGCCGAGCGCCTTCCCCCCGGCGCGCAGCACGGCCGTGCCCGGTCCGGTGGCGGGCACGGGCAGCAGGTCGGCCGGGCCCGAGGCGGCCACGACGCTGCCCCCGACGGCGACGTCCGGGACGCCCGTGATGCCGCTGAGCTCGGTACCCGGGCAGATCGCGGTGATGCTGGTGGCCAGGCTGGTACCGGCCACCGGTGCCTGCTCGACCCCGCTGGCCGCGGCCAGGTCGAGGCCGGTGGGGACGGACATGGCTGCCCACACCAGGGCCGCGGCGGCACCGGCGCCCACGACGACGCGGGCGGTGCCGGGCACGGCGGGGCGCAGGGGGTCGAGACGGCTCATCGCAGACCCACCCGGGTCTCGCGCCGGCCGAACGGCACCGCCAGGAAGCAGAGCACCGCCAGGGCCAGCCCCTGCCACAGGTGCCACCACCGGTCGGGGTCGACCAGCGACACGGTGAGCACGCCGCGGCCGGGGGGCAGCTCGTAGGTGGGGGTGGGCGCGCCCGCGACGGCCGGCAGCGGCACGTCGTCGACCGCCACCCGCGCGTACTTCGCCCAGCCGGTGGGCTCGGCCACGACCAGGGTGCTGCCCCGCGGGGCGTCGATGTCGGTGCGGGTGGCCGCGTGGGCGCCCGTGGTCTCGACCAGGAGCGAGGCGGTGGGCGTCTCCATCCGCAGCCGCGGGGGCGCCACCAGGGACTGGGCGCGGTCACCGACCGGGCTCAGCCGCCACAGCCGCCACCCGGCCCGCGGCGAGATGCTCTGGAGGCCATCGGTGGCGTCGAGGCGACGGACCACCTCGGGGACCTGGTCGCCGCGGACCGCCAGCAGGTCGGTGGCGGCGGAGCTGATGAGGGCAGCACTGCCGGGGACGGCGCCGAGCAGCGCCGTGACCGACCCCGCGACGGCGGCGTCGGCGCGCGAGGGGCGCGGGAAGGGCCGGACGACGTCGGCGTCCTCGCGTGCCACGAACCGGTAGGCCGCGCCGGCGTCACCGGGCTCGACGAACAGGGCCCGGGTGGCGAAGACGCCCTCGGACTGGTCGACCGCGACGGCCGGCCGCGGGTCACGCCACGCCGAGACCGCCGACCCGAGCGTGCCGACGACCACTCCCCCGAGGCCGACGGCCACGGCCACGGCGGCCAGAGCAGCGGCCGACCGGAGCGCGACGGTGCGCACCCTCCCGGACGCGACGACGGGCAGGGCGTCGAGCGCGTGCGCGGCCGACAGGACGAGGAGCAGGGTCACCGGAAGGAGCAGGGTGCCCGCCCACGGCGTGATGGGTTCGCCGGCCGCCTGCACCCCGGACGGCACCGTGCCCAGCCGCACCCGGGGCGCGGCCAGGGCCAGGACGAGGAGCACCGGCAGCAGGAGGGCGAGGGCGCTCGGGGCGGCGCGCCAGCGGCGACCGCGGACCAGCCCGGCCACGCCGAGCACGACCAGCGGGAGCATCGACCAGACCACCGGGGCGCCGACACCGCCCGCGTCGAGCAGCGCCAGCCGCCACGGTGCCTGGACCGGGCCGCCCCACTGGGCCAGGCCGACGCCGGCGACGAGGGACGGCCATCCGGCGGGTCCGTCGTGCAGGATCCACGGCGCCAGGACGGCCGGCGGCACGAGGGTGATGACGAGGGCGTGCACGCGCGCCCGGTGGCGGACCAGCGCCAGCACGAGCGCGAGGACGACGGCGAGTGCGGCGAGCACGAGCGCGAAGGTGCCCAGCACCGTGACCCCGAGGGCGGTGGCGAAGGCACTCGTGGCGGTGGAGCGACGGGTGGCGACGAGCCAGAGCCCGGCGGCCACCCCCGGGAGCAGGACCAGGGCCACGACGGCGCCGAGACGCCCTTGCGCGACCGCGGCGGCAGCGGGCCCCGAACAGGCCCAGGCGACCGCGCCCAGGGCCCGCACCCAGCGTCGCCGGGCCACGACCCGCAGCGCGAGGTAGGCCGAGGCGGCGCCCATCGGCATCGCCAGGAGGACCAGCAGGGCCACGACGAACCCGGCGGGCGAGGTCGGCGACGGCAGCAGCGGCAGGTGGTCGACGACCCAGGCAGGGCCCGCGAGCAGGACGCTGTGGGGGCCGGCGGCGTCGGGGCCACCGAGCCCGGAGCCGGACCAGCCGTCGCGCCAGGCGTGCCACAGCGCGCCCGCGTCGGCGCGCGAGCCGACCAGCTCGCCGCCGGTGAGCCCCCGGCCGAGGCCGGTGACGACGCCGACCCCGAGCGAACGGCCCGCGGCGACCGTGACGCCCGCGGCCACCAGCACGGCGACGACGCCGGGGTGGCGGACGACCTTGACGAACCAGGAGCGCGGGTTGAGGTCGGCCGCCTGGTCGCCGATGGGGGCCTGGGGCGGCACCAGGGCGTGGTGGACGCTGTCGGCCCATCCGGTGAGGACCGAGCGGCGCGCCTCGAACAGCATCCCCAGGTCGCGGCGGCGCACCACCGGGCGGTGCCTTGTGCGCCAGCGGGCCCGGAGGCCGCGCACGGGGTCGAGGGAGGCCAGGGCACCGAGCTCGGCGCCGGCGGCCCGCGGGCGCTTCAGCAGCAGCAGCCCGAGGGCGGCGACGACGGAGGTGAGCGCGATCCAGAGGGTGAGGAACGGGGCGTGCCACCACGGGGCGCGGGCCAGGGCGACCCGGCGGGCGGCCCGGCGCCGAGCCCCGGTGGTGGCGGTGGCGACGGCGACACCCGGGCCGGAGCGCACCCGCGACGAGGGGACCACGACCACGCGGCGCCCGCTGAGCTGGGCCCGCCAGCCGAGGTCGAGGTCGGCGGCGACGTCGCCGAAGCCGCTCTCCCAGCCGCGCAGCCCGAGGAGCAGGTCGCGTTCGACGAGCGAGCCGGCCAGCGGCACCGCGAGGACGTCGGTGAGCGCGTCGTACTGCCCCTGGTCGGGCTCGCCCGGGACGGGGCGGGCCAGCAGCCGGCCGCCGCGGGTGGTGCGGATGGAGACCGCGCGCAGCCGGTGCGGCGAGTCGATGTCGACGTGCTTGGGGCCGAGGACGCCGGTGGAGGGCGAGCGGCGCCACGCATCGACGAGGCGGACCAGGGCCTCGGGCTCGGGGACGGCTCCGGCCGGGAGGAACCAGACCAGGTCGAGGGCGTCGTCGGTGGGCGGGTGGGCGGAGACGACGCGCAGCAGGGCGGTGCGCACCGGGGCCCGGCCGTCGGCCTCGACCACGGTGACCGGGATGCCGTGCCGCTCGCGCACGGCGGCTACCAGGGTCGCGAGGGTGGTGTCGTCGGCCTCCTGGAGGTCACCCGGGAGGGAGGCGCCCCCGGTGCGGTCGACGACGAGGATCTCGTCGGGGGCGAGGGTCTGGGCCAAGGCCGCCTCGAGGACCGGCGTGATGCCGGTGGGGTCGCGACGGCTGACCACCACGGCGGTGACGTGCGGCGCCAGCGCCGTGGCCAGAGGGCCGGCGGCGCTGGCGACGGGGCGCGTCGGAGCCAGGGTCATACGCGAGGGCGCGGCGGAGAGGGCGAGCCCTCAGACCGCGCGCTTCTTCAGCTTCCGGCGCTCGCGCTCGGACAGCCCGCCCCAGATGCCGAAGCGCTCGTCTTTGGCCAGGGCGTACTCGAGGCACTCGGAGCGGACCTCGCACCCGACGCAGACCTTCTTGGCCTCGCGGGTGGAGCCGCCCTTCTCGGGGAAGAACGCCTCGGGGTCGGTCTGCGCGCAGAGCGAGCGCTCCTGCCAGGAGAGAGCACCCTCCTCCGGCTCGACATCGCCGAGCAACCCTTCGACCAGATACAGCTCTTGCATGTGTCCTCCTCGACCCTCGACCCGCGCGCTCCGGTCGGTCCCTCCGGAGTACATGGATGGAATTACACGCGTGTCATGCCGCGCTCGTCAAGCCGATCGGTGTTATTGGCTCGATTTTCTCCTGTCGGGGCCTCGTGGTAGGGGCGGCGGGAAACGGCAGGTGGCGGGGCCGGCGGGCGCGCCCGACCGCCACAACCCCGCACGTGCCGGCCTTCGGCGACCCGGCGCGGCATCCGACCGCAACAACCCCGCACGTGCCGACCTCCGGCGACCCGGCGCCCCGGCCGACCGCAACAACCCCGCACGAGCCGACACACGGCGCCCCAGCCACGCCTCCGACCGCAACAACCCCGCACCTGCCGGCTTCCTGCGCACGGCCGCCGCCATCCGAGCGCTGGACACCCCGCTCCCGGATGCCGCGCCGCCACCGCGGGCTGACAGACTGCGCTCCATGCGCATCACCGCTCTCGCGGGGGGTGTCGGCGGCGCCCGGTTCGTCCGGGGGCTGCGCCACCACCTCGACACCACCGGCCACCGCGACGCCGAGATCACCGTCATCGCGAACACCGGCGACGACATCACCCTCTTCGGCCTGCGGGTCTGCCCCGACCTCGACACCCTGCTCTACACCCTGGGCGGCGGCATCGACGAGGGCCAGGGCTGGGGCCGGGCCGACGAGTCGCACGTCGTCCAGGGCGAGCTCGCCGCGTACGGGGCCCTCCCCCAGTGGTTCGCCCTCGGCGACCGCGACTTCGGCACCCACATCGTCCGTTCGCAATGGCTCGGCCAGGGGCTCTCGCTCTCGCAGGTCACCGAGCGGCTGGCCCAGCGCTGGCAGCTGCCCGAGCGCGGCATCCGCCTGCTGCCGATGACCGACACCCCCGTCGAGACCCACGTCGTGGTCGACGACGGAGAGGGCGGCGAGCGCGCGATCCACTTCCAGGAGTGGTGGGTCCGCCACCAGGCGTCGCTGCCGGCGCTCCGCTTCGTCGTCGCGGGGCTCGATGCCGCCGGCCCGGCGCCCGGCGTGCTCGACGCCATCCGGCAGGCCGACGTGGTGGTGCTCCCGCCGAGCAACCCGGTCGTCTCGATCGGCATCGTGCTGGGCGTCCCCGGCGTCCGTGACGCGCTGCGCGGGACCACGGCCCCGGTGGTCGGGGTCTCGCCGCTGATCTCCGGTCGGCCCGTGCGCGGGCACGCCGACGCGTGCCTGGCCGCCATCGGGGTGCCGTCGAGTGCCGAGGCCGTGGGCGGTCTCTACGAGGACTTCCTCGACGCCTGGCTGGTCGACCCCGCGGATGCCGGCACGCGGCTGGCGCGGGCCCGGGTCGAGGCGTTCGAGGGGCCGCTGCTGATGAGCGACGTCGAGGCCACCGCTCGGATCGCGGCGCACCTGCTGCGCCTCGCCGAGCCCGCCCGGGCGTGAGCGCGACGCCGCCGCCGGGAGCGTCGGGAGCGCCCGCCGTCGCATCCCCCGTGGTCGAGCTGCGACCGCTGCGCGGGCTGCCCGAAGTGACCGCCGGAGCCGACCTGGCCGCGCTGCTGCTGGCGGCGCTGGCGGCCGACGGGCTGCGGCTGGCGCCCGGCGACTGCCTGGTGGTGTCGAGCAAGGTGGTCTCGAAGGCGTTGGGGCTCACCTGGGCCGGCGACCGGGCCGATGCCGTCGCCGCGCACATGGTGCGGGTGGTCGCCGAGCGCGACGGGTCGGGCGGCCCCACCCGCGTGGTCGAGTCGGTGGCCGGGCCGGTGATGGCGGCGGCCGGCGTCGACGCGTCGAACACGGGGCCGAGCGGGGCCGTGCTGCTCCTGCCCGAGGACCCCGACGGCGAGGCCCGCGCCCTGCGGGCGGCGCTGCTGGCCGCGGCCGGTCTCGGGCCGGAGGCCGCCGTGGGCGTCGTGCTGTCCGACACCGCCGGGAGGCCGTGGCGGGCAGGGCAGACCGACTTCGCCCTGGGCGCGGCCGGGATGGCGGTGCTCGACGACCTGCGCGGAGGGGTGGACGCCGACGGCCGGGCCCTGGCGGTCACCGCCCGCGCGGTGGCCGACGAGGTGGCGGCCGCCGCCGACCTGGTGAAGGGCAAGGCCGAGGGCGTGCCGGCGGCGCTGGTGCGCGGGCTGCCGGCGACGTGGTTCGCCGACGGCTCCGGCGGCGACGGGCCGGCCGACGGGGAGGGTGCGCAGGCCCTCGTGCGCACCGGCCCCGGCGACTGGTTCGCGCGCGGGCCGGTCGAGGCGCTGCGCGCGGTGCTGGGGGTCGAGCCCGGCTCGGCGGCCTCCGAGGAGGTCGGGCTGCGCTCGGTCGCCCCCGAGGCCCTCGGCGTGCAGGTCGGGCGCGTCGTGGCCCTGGCGCTGCGGGCGGTCGAGGACGGCTCGGCCGACGTCGCGCTCGAGGCCGGGCCCGGGGCCGCCGAGCTCACTCTGGCCGCACCCGACGACTACGACCTCGGGCGGCTCGTGGTGCGCTGCGAGGTGGCGGCGGCCTCCGAGGACCTGGTCGTCGAGGTCGTGGCCCGCGGCGCCGGCACCGTCACCCTCCGCCTCACCTAACGCGCGCCATCCCGACCTCGGGCGGGCCGGTCGGGTCACCGGCCGCGGGTCGGGAGGTGCGTGGGCAGGGTCATCCGCGGGCCACGGCGCGGCCGGTGGTGCCCGGCCAGCTCGAGCAGCCGCTGCACCCGGTAACGGTGCCCCGCCCAGGGGGCCAGTAGCTCGGCCAGCGCGTCGTCGTCCTGCGGGGTGCCGGTGAGCGCCCAGGTCATGTCCTTGGCCACGTGGTAGTCGCCGAAGCTCACCTCGTCGGGCAGCCCGAGCGCGCGCTGGGCGACCTCGGCCCAGGTCCAGCGCCCCACCCCGGGCAGCGCGGTGAGGCGCGCGCGGGCGGCGTCGCGCGGCATCCCCACGCACTCCTCGAGCCGCCCGGCGTAGCGCACCGCCGCCACCACGGTGCGCGAGCGCTGCGGGTCGACCCCGGCCGCCAGCCACTCCCACGACGGCACCGCGGCCCAGCCCGCGGGTGTCGGCGGCACCGCCATCCCGAGGTCCTCGCCCGGCCCGGGCGCGGGCTCGCCGAAGCGGCGCACCAGCCGGCGGTAGCCCGCGAACGCCTCCTTGCCGGTGACCTTCTGCTCGATGATCGACGGCACCAGGTTCTGCACGACCAGCCCCGACCGCGGCACCCGCCAGTGCGGCCGAACGCGCCACGCCTCGGCGACGAGGGGATGCAGCGAGGCGTCGAAGCCGTCGGGGTCGTCGTGCTCGCCGAGCAGCGCGGGCACCTGCTCGAGCATCCAGGCCGCCCCGCTGCCCCACGCCTGCGCCGCGACCTCGGGCCCGGCGCCGCCGGGCGTCGTCAGCCGCAGCGTGACCGGGCCGTCGGGGGTGCGCCAGGCGAACCACCACCCGGCGTCGTCCCGGCGGCTCGTGGGGTCGCCCGCGCCCCGGCGGAAGATCGAGACCTGCGCCCCGAGCGGCACCGGACGCGAGGCCCGGACCGTGCGCTCGGCGGCCGGCAACGGGCTCACCCCACGTGGCGCGGCGCGACCCGCAGGGGTGGGCCGGCCGGGCGCGCCTCGCCCTTGAAGGCCACCCACACGTACGTGGGCACCAGCGGCAGGGCCGCGGCCAGGGCCGGCTCGGGGATGCGGGCCGCCCACGCCGGCACGGTGTCGCCGGCCGCGAAAGCCCCGGGGTCGGCCAGCACCGGGAGGGTGTAGTCCCAGACGTCGTAGGCGGCGAAGAGGCGCCGCAGCCCGGCGGGGGTGTAGTAGCGCTCGTAGTAGTGCTCACCCTTGCCGGTGACCCTCAGGTACCGGTCGGCGGCGGGCCCGGGCAGCCACGACAGGAACGGCAGCCGGTGGTGCGGCTCGACCACCTGCCAGCGGTGCCCGATGCCGAGGTACAGCAGCCCCCCGGGGCGCAGCACCCGGTGGATGTCGGCCACGACCGCCTCGGGGTCGACGACGTGCTCGTAGATGTGGTTGAGCACCGCGACGTCGACGGACCCGTCGTCGAAGGGCAGGTCCTCGCCGCGCGCCAGGCGGAAGTCGACCCGCTCCCCGAAGCGGGCGCGGGCCTTGGCCAGCCCCGGCTCGTCGATGTCGACACCGCTGGTGGTGGCGCCCGCCAGGGCGAGCTCGTCGGCGATGAACCCGGCCGAGCAGCCGACGTCGACCGCGCGCAGGCCGGCCAGCGAGGGCACGCCCAGCGCGTGCTGCACGACGGCCACGATCTTGGCGGCCTTCTGCCGGCGGCCCTGCTCGTCGAGCATCTTGGCCATGGTCTCGGAGTAGGCGAGCTGCTCCTCGCGGTCCTGGGGCTCGCTCACGCCCCTGATCCTAGGAGGTGGTGCCGACGGCCCCAGGCCCAGCCGCCTCCGGCCACCAGCAGGTCGGCCACGACGGCCAGGAACCGCGCGACCACGACGACGGCGGTGGCGGCCGACAGCGGCATGAACGTGACCAGCAGCAGGGCCAGCACGCCGTCGCGCACCCCGATGCCCGCGGGGACGAGGATCGAGAGCTGCCCGGCCGCCGAGGCCAGGGCGAAGCCGCAGACCGCGGCGATGGCGAGGTCGGCCACGCCGGCCCCGGGCTGCAGGGCCCGCACCAGCACGGCCACGCCGAGCCCGGTCGACACCCACGCGGCCGTGAACCAGGCGCAGGTCACCAGCACGGCCCGGCCGTGCAGCTCGTGCTCGAGGGGCTCGCGGCGCAGCGTCCGCAGACCGAGGGCGACGACGCCGTTGAGGATGCGCGGCCAGAGCATCACGGCCCCCACGGCGACGGCGGCGACCACGACCCACGCGGTGGCGGCCGAGCTGTCGCGCGCCAGCAGCCGGGGCAGCGCGACGACACCGAGCAGGCTCCCGCAGAGCACCGCCAGCCCGATGGAGAGCAGCCCCGCCACCGCCATCCGTCGCCGCGGGATGCGCAGGCGCGTCCCCATCTCGGCCTGGGCCAGCACCGTCCACACCGACCCCGGCACGTACTTGCCGAGCTGGCCGACGAAGAAGATGCTGGCGGCGGCCGGCAGCGGCACCGGGCTGCCCAGCTCGGCCAGCAGCACCCGCCAGCCGAGCAGCGTCAGCAGCGGCGCCCCCACCGTGAGCACGAACGCCAGCAGCAACGCCGGCCAGGCGAGGCGCCCCAGCTCGCCGGACACCTCGGCCCAGTTGTGGGCCAGGGCCCAGGCCACCGCGGCCAGGATGACGACGAGCAGCCCCAGCCGGACGAGGTTCACCACGCGCGAGCGGGTCACGGTCAGCGCCGCCGGAAGGTCAGGCGGAGCACCGCATAGGCCGGGCTGTCGGAGCCGCCGAACGAGGCGCGGGCCTCGCGCATCCGGTCGAGCACGTCGCCGTCGACGTCGCCGACGAGGGTCAGGCCGAGGTCGTCGGCGCGGGCCAGCACCCCGCGCACATCGGCCGGGCGCACCGCGAAGTCGGGGTCGTCGTCACCGATGGGCACGGTGAGCAGCAGCAGGCCGCCCGAGCGCAGCGCCCACGACGCCTGCCCCACCACGTGGTCGACGTCGGAGGCGGTGCAGCCGCCCGGATGCAGGCGCGCGACGACGTCGAGGCTGGCGGTGTCGACGTCGAGGACCTCGATGGCGGCACGCCGCCCGGTGAGCTCGAGCTCGACCGGGGCGAACCCCAGCGCGCGGGCCCACCGCGAGAAGGGGCTGCCGCCACCGGACTCGTCGACGACCACCCCGGTGCGACCGCGGTCGTCGAGCACCCGCACCAGGGCGGCGAGGGCGCCGAGCGCGGCCCAGGCCGCGACGGGGTCCTTGGCGCGCGGCAGCCCGAGGAGGCGCGCGGCCTCGGCCGCCTCGACCGCCTCGGCATCCACGGTGAGCAGGTCGGTGGCGCGCAGCTGCTCGGGCAGGTCCATCGGGGTCAGCTCGAGGACCGGGCCACGGCGGGCGCGCAGGCCGGCGACGGTGCTGCGCAGCCGGGCGACGCGGCCCATCGGCGGGCGGGCCGGCTCGGCGTCGTCGAACGCCGGCGGGGCCGCCAGGGCCTCGATGGCGCCGACGTAGTGGGCCCACGGGCCGCTGAGGTCGGGCGGTCGGACCTCGGCGGCGAGCGCGGCCGCGACGCCGGGCGCGGCCAGCCGGCGCAGCGCCTCGACCAGCGCGGGGCGGTCGGCCGGGGGCACGAGCAGGCCGTCGACGCCGTCACGGACCTGGCGCGGGAAGGTGCCGACCGCACTGGCGAGCACGGGCAGCCCGTGGGCGCGCGCCAGCAGGACGTTCTGCGACGCGGTGGCCGACCGGTACGGCAGGACCACGGCGTCGTGCCGCGCCATCAGCCCGGCGATGCGTTCGGACGGCACGTAGCCCCCGTGCACCTCGACCCGACCCGCCAGCCGCGGGTCGGCGGCCAGCTCGCGGACCCGGCGCCCGGCATCCCCCCACAGCTCGCCGGCGACGGTGAGCGTCACGTCGGGGACGTCGCGCAGGGCGTCGACGAGCAGGTCGATGCCCTTGTAGTCGCGCACGATGCCGAGCGAGAGCAGGCGGAGCGGGCCCTCGTGCGGCGGGCGCTCCTCGCGCGGACCCCCGGGCAGGTGGGGCGGGAGGTCGACCTCACGGACGCGGTGGGCGCCGAGCTCGGCGGCCAGGCGGGCCTGCTCGTCGGAGTGCACGACGACGGCGTCGGCCCGGCGCAGCAGCGACGAGACCAGCCGGCGGTCGCCCGGGCCGGGCTCGTGCGGCAGGACGTTGTGGGCGACGACGACGAGCCGGGGCACCGCGCCGCCGGGACCGCGGGAACCGCTGCCCCCGACCCCGGCCGCGCGTAGCAGGGCCAGGTGGGCCGGGACGACGACCGGGACCACGTGCACGACCACGATGACGTCGACGTCGCGCAGCCGCCGGCCGGCACGGACCCAGGTGTCGGGGCGGGCCCACGAGAGCACCCGCAGCGTGCGCGGGAACGGCGGCACGTCGGGCGCACCCCCGGGGACGGCCTGCTCGCCGGGGTAGAGCAGGGCGGGGTAGAGGTGGCTCCACGAGACCAGGGTGACGTCGTGGCCGGCGTCGGCCAGCTCGTGCGCCAGCGTCGTGGTGTGCGAGGCGACGCCGCCCTTGAAGGGGTGGGTGGGCCCGACGATGGCCACCCGCAGGGACGCGTCGGAGCCGGAGGGTGACGCCGCGGCGTCGCCCTCCCCGGGCTCAGACACCGTCGCGGGACCGGACGACGAGGTCCGAGAGCAGCGCGAGCGAGGCGATCATCATCCCCGCGACGACGAGCAGCACCGTGCTGGCCGGGAAGTAGAAGGGATGGCGCACCATGTCGACGACCGCCTTGACGACGCCGAGCGCGATCATCCACAGCGCCGGCGGCATCAGGACCTTGAGCGGGTCGAAGTACATGACCATCCGCAGGACCTGGAGGATGTAGCGGTAGGCGTCGCCGACGAAGTGGAACTTGCTGACGCCGGCGCGCTTGGCGTACGAGGTCTCGACGTACTTGATGTCGTGCTGGTTGCTCAGGAACGCGATGGTGATGGTGGTGACGCAGGAGAAGCCCGCGGGGAGCAGGCGCAGGTAGGGCAGCGACACCTCGCGCCGGAACGCGCGCAGGCCCGAGTTCAGGTCGGGGATGCGGGTCTTGGTGAGCCACTCGGCGATCTTGCGGATGAGCCACTTCGCCGGGACGCGCGCCCACTTGTGGGTGCCCTCCTCGGTGGTCCGGGCGCCGACGACCTGGTCGTAGGTGGGGTCGTCGCGCAGGATGCGCACCAGCTCGGGGATGCGCTCGTTCTCGTAGGTCATGTCGGCGTCGGTCCAGACCACGATCTCGCCGCGGGACTGCTGGGTGCCAATGCGCCGGGCCGTGCCGGAGCCGCCGTTGCGCCGGAAGGGCAGGACGCGGATGGCGGGGTAGTGCGCCTGGGCCGCCCGCAGCACCTCGAGGGTGTCGTCGGTGCTGGCGTCGTCGATGCAGAGGATCTCGTAGGTGAGCTCGGACTCGTCGAGCACCCGGCTGATCCGGTCGATCTCCTTCAGGACGTGGGCGCCCTCGTTGTAGCAGGGCAGCACCACCGTGACGTAGGGCGCGGGGCCGGCGCCGCCGGGGCCGTCCTCGATGACGTAGCCGGTGCGCGCCGGGGCCGCGCCGGAGCGCCCGGCCGGGTCGTGGCCCCGGCCGGCCATCTCGCCGGTGCGCGGGTCGATCGGCGCGGTCGCGGGGACTGGGGACGCCGTCTGGTCAGGGTGCTCGTTCATCGCCCGCGAGCCTACCGGCGCCCGCCCCCGCGACCGCTCGACCGACACCGCCCCGGCCGGCCGCCCACGGCATCCGTCGACCGACACCGCCCCCGGGGCGCCGCCCGGGGCGCGGCGTCAGGCGCCGTCGATGAGTCGGGCCACGGCTTTCTCGATGGCGGCCTGCCGCTTGGTGTCGTCGGGGTAGGAGCGCCGCAGCGTGGCCGCGATGGTCACCCCCTCGTCGTACTGGTCGATGACGCGCGGGTCGATGTAGGACTTCCGCGCGATCGTCGGGGTGTTGCCGAGGTAGGCCGACACCTCCTCGACGGCGGCCTTGACGGCGCGCCGGCGGGAGGCGGCCGTGTCGCCCCGCTCCGGGGTCTCAGCCAGCGCGACGGCCGCGAGCACCGTGGCGTGCCACGTGCGGAAGTCCTTGGCCGTCAGGTCCTCGGCGACCATGGTCGAGATGTACTCGTTGACCGCCGACGCCTGCAGGTCGGCCCACTTCGCCTCGCCGCGGTACGCGAGCAGGCGGTTGGACCCGCCCCGGCGCCGTCGCATGTAGTTGAGGGACTCGATGACGTGGGGGTCGCTGACCGTGATCGAGTGCTCGATCCCCGACTTCCCGACGAAGCTGAACACGAGGTCCGCGCCGCGTCGGCGGACGTGCCGGCGCTCGAGGGTCGTGAGCCCGAACGAGCCGTTCGCGTCGGTGTAGGCGTCCGACCCGATCCGGAAGTAGCCGAGGTCGAGCAGCCGCGTGGCCGTGGCGGCCGCTCGCGCCAGGGGCATCCCCTCGGCCGCGAGGTCGCCGATGATCGACTCCCGCGCCTTGGCCAGCCGGGTGCCCGCCGCCTTGACGCGGTCGAACTTCAGCTCGTCCCGGGCGGTGCGCCAGTCGGGGTGGTAGAGGTACTGGCGCCGGCCCGCGGCGTCGGTCCCGACCGCCTGGATGTGGCCGTTCTCGCGCGGGCAGATCCACACGTCCTGCCACGCCGGCGGGATGGCGAGTGACCGGATGCGCTCGACGGACTCCTTCGGCAGGGGGTCGCCGGCGGCGTCGCGGTACGAGAAGCCCTTGCCCGCCCGCCTGCGCGTCCACCCCGCCGACCGCGGGGACACCCGCCGCAACCTCGCCATGGCGCGACCCTACCCACGCGGGGCGCACTTCACGCGGGTGACCTGCGAGGACGCCGGCGCTCATCCGAGGAGGCGCATCATCAGCACGGGTACGCACGCGACGAGCGCGCACACCGGAAGCACGCTCACCCCGAGCAGTCGCCCGACGCCGTCCGGCTCGGCGCCGGGCGCCCGCTCGCCGGGCGCGGTGACGAGGTCGGCGGGCGCGCGTCCGAGCAGCACCGACCCGGCGAGCACCGCGACCAGGCCGGCCACCCCGACGACGGGCGCCGGCACCCGCACGAGGACCTGCGGGAGCAGGAGCACGAGCGCGGCCCCGACGGCGACGAGCACCGGCGTGACCAAGAACGCCATCCACCGCCGGCGGACGAGCAGCGCGAGCAGCGGCGCACCCGGCGCGACGAGGGCCGCCACCGCCGTGCCGAGCAGCACCGCGACGAGCACCCCGCCGAGCGTCACCGTGACCCGGGTGCCGTCGAGCAGCGCCCCGAGCGCCGCCGGCACCAGTACGACGCCGACGAGCGCGAGCACGGCCAGCACGACCGTCGAGCGGTCGACCGGAGCGGCCGTTCCGCCGCTCGGCGCGAGCGAGCCGGCGTACTCACGAGGGTCCCCGAACGCCTCCTCGACCGACTCCCCCGACTCCCGCAGGTGCGTGTCGAGGACGACGAGGTGGTCGCCGATCTCGTCGCCCGGGACACCGAGCAGGCGCAGCTCGACGACGAAGGCGTCGACCCAGGCCGGGTCCGCCGCGGCGGCGAGCTCGCGCGGGTGGCGCGTGGACGGGTTCTCGCTCATCAGGGGGTCCTCTCGGAGGCAGTGGATGGGGACAGCACGGGACCGGTGGTGCGGCCGAAGGCGGCCCACCGCTCGCCCTGCTCGGCGAGGTGGAGGTGGCCGGCGGGCGTGACGCGGAAGACCTTGCGGCCGGGGCCGGCGGTGCCGGGCTCCCACTCGCCCTCGACCCAGCCGGCGTCCTGCAGCCGGCCGAGCAGCGGGTAGAGCGTCCCCCCGCGCACCTCGCCCAGGCCCCGCTCGGCCAGCCGCTGCGCGACCGCGTAGCCGTGGGCGGGCGCGCCGTCGAGCACCCCGAGGACCGCCAGACCGAGCACCGCCCGCAGCCACTCAGTGGGCCACTCCTCCGTCGTCATCTCTATATCGTGCCACTACCTAGGTGGCCTGTCTACGTACAACGGCAGTCGACGTTGATGTCCAGGCTCGAGACCCCGGTTCGTCCGCGAGACCCCGCTTCCGAACCGGGGTCTCGCTGACATTTCGGGGTCACCCCGAAATGTGGAGCGGGGTCGTTTTGGCCGACGCCGCCCCGTGTGGAACCGTGGCCCCCATGTCCGGCCTCTCGACCGACGCCGTCGCCGACCTCCTGCGCGAGGTCGCCGCCGAGGTCATCACGCCCCGCTTCCGCTCCCTCGGCGAGGGCGAGGTCATGGAGAAGAACCCCGGCGACCTCGTGACCGTGGCCGACCGCGAGGCCGAGGTGCTCATCGCGGCCGCCCTGCGCGCGGCGTACCCCGCCGCCGCGATCCTCGGCGAGGAGGCGTACGCCGCCGACCACGGCCTCATGGACCGCTACCTCACGGCCGAGCACGCCTTCACCGTCGACCCCGTGGACGGCACCAAGAACTTCGTCCACGGCTCGCCGGACCACGCCGTGATGGTGGCCGAGGTCGTCGGCGGCCGGACCGTGCGCGCCTGGATCCACCAGCCCGAGCACGGCGTCACCTGGACCGCCGAGCAGGGCGCGGGCACCTACCGCGACGGCGAGCGGATGACCTGCACGCCCGTCCCCGACGACCGTGACCCGCAGGGCGTCACGTCGATGTGGGCGCTGCGCGGGCACGCCCTCGAAGGCCTGCCCCCGATGCGCCTGTCGTGGGTCTGCTGCGGCGTCGACTACCCCAAGCTCATCGAGGGCGCCACCGACTACATCGTCTACTCGCGCTCCAACCCCTGGGACCACGCGCCCGGCACGCTCCTGGTCACCGAGGCCGGCGGCGCCGTCGTGCACCCCGACGGCTCGCCGTACGGCCCGCAGTCGACCCGCCCGGGCCTGGTCGTGGCGGTCGACGCCCACACCAGCGGCGCCGTGCAGCGCCGGGCCCAGGAGGCCTTCCGCCGGGGCTGACCGCGGTCAGCGCGCCGGCACCGGCGCGACGTACACCTGGATGCGCCCGAGGTCGAAGCGCCGGGGCGGCCGGTCGAGGGCGTGTTCCTCCTCGGGGAAGCGGATGTCGACGAGCTCGCGCGGGGTCAGCCCCAGCGACGCGACCGCGTCCGGGCCGTCGGCCGAGAGCACCATCAGGCGGTGCCCCGACGCCGCCGCCCCGCGCGCCAGCTCGCGCACCACGGCCTCCAGGCGCGCCGGGTCCTGGCGCACCGGGGTCGTGGCGACCACGTAGGGCACCCCGCACATCCCCCGCACCGTCTGCGGCCATTCCGACGACGCTCGCCCGTCGATGCCGACCACGACGTCACCGGGGCGCAGCGCAGCGCACACCGTGCGGACCGCGGCCAGCGACCCCCGTTCGACCCCGACGCCGCGGAACGGCCACGTGGCCAGTACCGCCGGCACCCCCACGGCCAGCACCGTCAGGGCCGCCACCAGCGGCTGGGCCCAGCGGCGCCGACCAGCAGAACGCGCGTCCCCGGCCGCCTCGACCCCAGCCCCGAGCCGGGCCTGCAGCCGGCGCGCCGCCCAGTCGCCGCCGGCACAGACCAGGACGACCAGGAACGGCAGCGCGATGAGCAGCCGCCGGTCGGCCCACGGGTGGTCGGGCGTGATGCCGGGGCGCACCAGCGTGAGCAGCGTCGAGCCGGCGGCCACCACGAGCGCCGGCGCCCACGCGACGAGCTCGCCCGCCGCCAGGCGACGCAGCACGTGCCGGACGGCGAACGCCAGCACCACCAGCGCCACGACCAGCCCGACCCAGCCGAGGTACCAGGACAGCCAGTCGACGGTGTGCTCGGCATAGGTGCGCCCCCCGTCGACGGGCAGCCCCTGGCGCCGCTGCATCCCGGCGACGTACCGGGCACCGGGGTCGTTCGGGTCCTGGCGCACCGTCATCCACCAGGGCCGGCTCCACAGCCCGAGCCCGGTCAGCACGACCAGGCCCGCCAGCACCGACGGGGCGCGTGCCACCACGGCCCGGGGCAGCCGTCGCCCCGCGCGCCACAGCCGCAGCAGCCCCCACGAGGCGGCGCCGACGAGCACGATGAGCGCCAGCAGCGGGACCAGGCTGGCGTGGATGTCGCCCAGGTAGCGGTACGACAGCCCGGCCGCGAGCGCCCCCGCGACCAGCGTCGAGGCCCCGAGCCCGACCAGCAGCGGGCGCACCCAACGCTGCCCCAGGCCGGCCGCCACCGCGAGGACCGGCAGCAGCAGCATCGACTCGCGCGGGGAGTCGACCCGGGCCAGCCCCGCGCCGCCCACGAGCACGCCGGCCAGCAGCGCCAGCCGACGGGTGCGGGCGTCGTCCTGGCCGGCGACCACGAGGGTCACCGCCAGCAGCCCCCCGGCCAACGCGACCATCGCGAGCGGCTCGGAGTAGGTGCCTCGTGCCACGTTGAGCACCGGGAAGAGCAGGCCGGTCAGGCCGGAGGCCGCCACGCCCCACCACGGGCCGATCACCGCCGTCGCCAGGAGCCCGACGAGCAGCAGCGCGATCGCCATGACCACCGCCGGCAGCAGCATGGCGAACCCCGGCCCGCCGGCCCACACGCCGTAGCCGTAGACGACGGCGGGCCCCATCACGAACTGCGGCTGCACAGCCGGGTCCTGGGGGGTGCCCACCTGGTAGAACGCGGCGCTGGCCAGGGTCACGTCGCCCCGCTCGAGCGGACCGGCGCCCCCGATCACCGAGACGTCGAACGGCACGACGCGCTCGTGCGTGGTCGCCAGGCTGATGGCGGCCTGCAGGTTGCTCGCGGCGTCGCGGCGCGGCAGGACGTGCTCGGAGTGGGTCGCCCCGGCGTACACCGCGAAGCCGACGCAGAGGGCGAGCATCGCTGTCGCGGCCCCGCGCGTGCTGCGCACCCCCGGCAGGCCGCGCACGGCCCAGGTCGAGGCGGCGGCCGCCAGCACGGCCACCGACCAGCCGACCCACGGGGTCCACCAGCCCAGCGCCGCGAGGACCCCGCCGGCGGCCGTCACCAGCACCGTCCACAGGCCGGTTCCCAGCCCCACGGCGGTGAGAGCCGCCCCCGGCGCGTCGAGGCTCGCGGGGTGTCGGCTCATGGCACCCGAGCCTAGCCGCGGCCTCCGTTGCTACCGTGCGAGGCGATGCCCACCACGACCCCACCCGCCGCCCTGCTCGCCCGCCTCGTCACGACCGACCCCGGGCGCCCACGTGTCACCGTCTACGACGACACCGACGGCCCGACGCGCGGCGAGCGCATCGAGCTCTCGGCCCGGGTGCTCGCCAACTGGGTCGCCAAGGCCGCCAACCTCCTGCAGGACGAGCTCGACGCCGGGCCGGGCAGCACGGTGCGCCTCGACCTGCCGCCGCACTGGCGCACCCTGTACTGGGCGTTCGCGGCGTGGTCGGTGGGTGCCTGCGTCGAGCTGCCGGGCGCGGAGGCCCACGGCGCGCCGGACGTACTGGTGACCGACAGCCCCGACGCGGCGGCGGGGTCCGACGCCGACCGCGTCGTCGTCGTGACCCTGGCCGCCCTGGCCCGGACGGCCGGGGTGTCGGTGCCCCCCGGCGCTGTCGACGAAGCGCGTGAGCTGGCCACGCACGGCGACGTCTTCGAGCCCTACGACCGGCCCGACGACGACGCCGAGGCGCTGCGGTCATCGGCGGGGTCGACGACCTTCGAGAGCCTCGTCCCCCCGGCGGGCACCGGCGGCCGGGTGCACGTGGCGACGGGCGAGGCGGGCACGCTGCTGCGTACGGCGCTGAAGGTGTGGGCGGGTGACGGGTCGCTGGTCCTCACCCGCGGGGCACCCGATGACGACGTGCTGGCCGCCCGGCTCACCAGCGAGGGCGTCACCCGCGAGGCCTGAGCCCGACCGCGCCGGCTCAGCGCATCCGGGACTCGACGGCCTTCCAGGTCAGGGTGGCGACCACGCCGGTCTGGGCCAGACGCGCCGCCCGCTGCGCGCTCTTGACCGTCGCCTCGGTGACGGGGCCGAACGAGCCGTCGGCGGTGATCCGCAGCGCCCGCTGCAGGGCCACCACGGCCGAGCCGTGGGAGCCGCGCTTGAGCACGACGCCCCAGTAGGGCAGCAGCGGGTGGGCGGTGCGTTCGACGACGTCCCAGGTCTGGCGGTCGACGACACCGGTGACGCGCAGCCGGGCCGCCTTCTGCACGGCCTTGACCCGGCCCTCGGTGGCGGGGCCGAACGCCCCGTCGACGGCGAGGCCGCCGAGCCCGCGCTGGAGGACCTTGACGACCGCCCCGCTCGAGCCGCGCTTGAGCGTGCTCGCCTTGGCGGCGGTGAACTCGGTGGCGAGGCTCGGCGTCGCGACGCCGGAGCCGGTCGAGCCGGTGGGCCGGGGCGTGGAGGCGGCGGGGGTGGTGGCGGCGACCAGCACCTTCCAGTCCTTGGCGTCGATGACGCCGTCGACGGGCAGGCCCTTGCTCTTCTGCCAGACCTTGACGCGGGCCAGGGTGAGCGGCCCGAAGGAGCCGTCGGTGGCCAGCCCTCCCACGGCGCGCTGCATCGCGCTGACCGCCGCTCCGCGGCTCCACAGCCGCAGCGTCACCCCGGCGTAGCGAGCCAGCGGCGACGTACCCGGCGTGGAGGCCGAGCCCGCGGGGGGCGTCGTCGGGACGCTCGGAGCAGGAGCAGGCGCAGGGGCCGGGGCGGCCGTGCCCGCGATGAGGGCGTTCCACACCCGGCTGTCCACGACGCCGGTGACCGTGAGCCGCTGGGACTGCTGGTAGGCCCGGACCCGGGCCTCGGTCGCCGGCCCGAACGAGCCGTCGACCACGAGGCCGCCGATGGCCCGCTGCAGCACCGCGACCGCGCTGCCGCTCGATCCGCGCCGCAGCGTGACGTTGACGTAGTCCTGGAGCTTGGTCGACGCCGGAGTGGTGGGCACCTGCGTGCTGCCGCCCTTCGGGCCGGTCAGGTAGCTGGTGACCGGCACCCCGGTCCACCACGAGGTGCGCGCGTAGGCGCCGTCCCAGGTGAAGGAGAGGTGGATGTGGTCGCGGTGCGGGGAGGAGCCGGTGTACGCCGTCCAGCCGCGCTCGGGCGCCCACGCCTTCCAGATCTGCCGGTTCCAGATCATGTAGTTGATGCCGAAGCGACGCGCCATCGCGGCGGGGCGGCCCTGCGCGTCGGACGCCGCGAGCCAGCGGGTCAGCGCGTTGCCCAGGGCCAGGTCGGCCGGCTTGCTGGCGTCCAGCATCCAGTCGAGCGCGCGACCCTCGCCGTGCTCCTGGTCGCACTTGCGCAGCACGCCGTAGACGTGCGAGCCGTAGGTGGCGTTGAGCAGCTTCGCGAAGGCGATGGGGCCGGGCTGGCTCTCGGTGAGGCAGAGGACGCCCTTCTGGTAGGGCGGGGCGACGTCCAGCGCGCTCGGCAGGCTCCGGCTCGGCTTGGGGAACGGGATGGTCGCCGCGTCGGCGGCCCCCCCGGCCAGCGGCAGCGCGATGACGGAGGCCGACAGCGCCCCCAGGGCGCGGACAGGGGCGCGCCAGGGGGACGGTGAGGCGTGCTTGGGCAGGGCCACGTGATGCTCCATCGACGAAAAATGGCGCCCGGGGCAGGGGACCGGGCGCGCCCGAAGGTCGTCGTCCCGGACGTCACATCCGTCACGCCAGACCTACGAGCACCACAGTTCTCTCACCTGCCACCGGCCTCTGCAACTGGTTCGGGCGAATTACAGGGATGTACTTCGCGGACAACGCCTCCCGCGCGAAGATCCTGCGGCCGAACAGGGCCTTCCCGGGCGGATCATCGGCCCTCCCGGCGGCCCGAACCCCTGCGGCCCCGGCGAGCCCCGGGCGCTAGGGTGTCTTGTATGGACAAAGTCGTCTCCACTCCCGCCGAGGCCGTGGCCGGGATCACCGACGGGGCCAGCCTGGCCGTCGGGGGTTTCGGGCTCGTCGGCGTCCCCTCCGTCCTCATCGCCGAGTTGCACCGCGCCGGCGTCCGCGACCTCGAGGCGTTCTCGAACAACTGCGGGGTCGACGACTGGGGGCTGGGCATCCTGCTGCAGAACAAGCAGATCCGCCGGATGGTCGCCAGCTACGTCGGTGAGAACAAGGAGTTCGCCCGCCAGTTCCTCGAGGGTGAGCTCGAGGTCGAGCTGACCCCCCAGGGCACGCTCGCCGAGCGGATGCGCGCCGGGGGCAGCGGCATCCCCGCGTTCTACACCCCCACCGGCGTCGGCAGCCAGGTCGCCGACGGCGGCCTCCCGTGGCGCTACGACGGCCACGGCGGCGTGGCGGTCTCCTCCCCCGCCAAGGAGGTGCGGGTCTTCACCGTCGACGGCCGTGAGCGCGAGTACGTGCTCGAGCACGCGATCGTCGCCGACTTCGGCCTGGTGCGCGCCTGGAAGGGCGACCGCCACGGCAACCTCGTCTTCAACAAGTCGAGCCGCAACTTCAACCCCCTGGCCGCCATGGCGGGGAAGGTCACCATCGCGGAGGTCGAGCAGCTCGTCGAGCCCGGCGAGATCGACCCGCAGGAGGTCCACCTCCCGGGCATCTACGTCCACCGCGTCCTCGCGCTCACCCCGGAGCAGGCCGCCGACAAGCGCATCGAGAAGCGCACCGTCACCGCCGCGACCGAGACCCCGGAGGCCTGACATGCCCCTGACCCGCCCGCAGATGGCCGCCCGGGCCGCCGCCGAGCTCCACGACGGCTCCTACGTCAACCTCGGCATCGGCCTGCCCACCCTCGTGCCCAACTACGTGCCCGACGACGTCGAGATCGTCCTGCAGTCCGAGAACGGCATCCTCGGCGTCGGCGCCTACCCCCCCGAGGACGCCGTCGACCCCGACCTGGTCAACGCCGGCAAGGAGACCGTCACGGTGCGCCGCGGCGCCTCCTACTTCGACTCCGCGCTCTCCTTCGGGATGATCCGCGGCGGCAAGGTCGACGCCGCCATCCTCGGCGCCATGCAGGTCTCCGCGACCGGCGACATCGCCAACTGGATGATCCCCGGCAAGATGGTCAAGGGCATGGGCGGCGCGATGGACCTGGTCCACGGGGCCAAGCACGTCATCGTGCTGATGGAGCACGTGGCCAAGGACGGCAGCCACAAGATCGTGCAGGAGTGCTCGCTGCCGCTCACCGGCAAGGCCGTCGTGCAGCGCATCATCACCGACCTCGCCGTCATCGACGTCACCGACGCCGGGTTGGTCCTGCGCGAGCTGGCGCCCGACGTCACCGAGGAGCAGGTCCGCGAGGCCACCGGCGCCCCGCTGACCGTCGACCTCGCCTGACGCACGCTCGCCGGGTCGGTCAGGAGTTGCGAGCCTGCTGCAGGCGGGCGTCCGGGACCGATGCCGGACCCCCCACCACCGTCACCGTCGTCAGCTCCGGGGTGCTTCGCAGCACCTCGAGGGTGGCGGCCGGGACACCGGTGGGCGCCGTGAGGACCATCAGTCGCTTGAGGCTGCCGGCGGCGAGCGAGTCGGCCAGTGCCTCGTTCGCCCCGGAGGTCATCACGATCTCGGAGGGCAGTGCGAAGCGGGGCCGGTAGTAGGTGGCCACGGTCGCGGCGACCTCGTAGCGGTCGGCGCCCCCGAGTCGGCGCACCGTCATCCCCCGCGCTTCCAGGGCGGTCTCCACCGCGGGAGAGACCGAGGCCGGCCCTCCCACGACGTGCGCGATGGTGGCACCGGTGTCGTCGAGCGCGGCGCGGGTGGCGGCCGGAACACCGGACGCCGAGGTCAGCAGGATCGGGTAGTACAGCGCGGCGGCCGGCCCCGACGCGCCCAGCGCATCGGCGATGGCCGTGCCCGACGCGACCACCACGGTCGGCGTCGCGCGGCGGGAGCGGATCTCGCGCGCCACGGCCCCCGCGACGGCGTACCGGTCGGCACCCCCGAGGCGGTGCACGGTCACCCCGGGGTAGCGCGCGGTCAGCCCGGCCAGGACGTCGTCCGAGACCGACGCGGGGCCGCCCACCACGTACACGTCGGTGAGTGACCCCCGACGGCGGTCGAGCTCGGCGCGGGTCGCGGCCGGCAGGGCGGCCGCCGTGGTGAGCAGCAGGGGCCCTCGCAGCGTGCCGGCCAGCGGGCCCGAGACCGACGCGTCGAAGACCGCCGCGGACTCGCCGCTGGCGATCACCGCCGCGGACGCGGTGACCGGGATGCGGGCCGCCACCGCCGCCGCCACGTCGTACCGCGTGGCACCGCCGATGCGGTCGCCGTCGTGGCGCACGGTGGTGCCCTTGAGCCCCAGCACCGAGCGGAAGCGCTCCCCGTCGAGGGTGCCCACGGCGCCCGACGCCGAGCGCGCACGGGCCACGTCGACACCGCCGCCCGTGGTGCGGGCGCTCAGGTCGAGGCTGGCGACGTCGGGCAGACCGAAGGCCGAGGCCAGGCGTGCGCCGCTCACCGTGGTGCTCCAGAGCCGGTTCGGGTTGCTCGCGCGCAGGCTCCACGGGTCGTCGACACTGCGCAGGTACGGGATGGGGTCGCCCCCCCACACGTCCTCGTTGGCCTGGGTGCGGCCACCGCTGGACGAGGAGTAGAACGCGCTGATGATCCGGCCGTCGTAGCGCACGACGTAGCCGGTGTCGGCCGTCCCCGTGGCGCGTACCGCCGCCTTCCAGCGCGGCCAGTAGGACAGGTCGGTGGACGTGGTGGGGCGGCCGCCGTACACCTGGCTGCGGGCGTCGTCGTAGACGTGGCAGTAGCAGGACTTCTTGTACGCCTGCGCGAGCACGTACCCGCGGGCCGCTGCGGCCTGGGCCTTGAGCGCCTCCGGCGACCACGACCACGGGACCTCCCGGAGGTGGTCGAGGTACTCGTCGTGGACCCGCACCTTGTTGACGACCTGGAGGGTCGGGTCCGACTCCGACGGCCAGACGACGAGGGTCCCCGACTCGTACGGCGTGCCGTCGACCCAGAGCAGCGTGCGGCCGTCGTTCCAGTTGGCCTGGACGTAGGTGCCGGTGACACTGGTGGGGGTGCACGTCGAGCACGCCGCACGCACTGATGTGCCCGAGCGCGTCACCGTGACCACGGCGCCGACCGCGCCCGTCATGGCCCCCGTGGTGCCGCCCGCCGTCACGCGGACCGCTCCTCCCCTGGCCGACAGGGCCGAGGTCTCGAGCCGGGTCGAGGTGACCCCGCCTTCGAGGTTGACCGCGACCACCGCGTCGTCGGGTACCGCGTCGTACGTCGTGCCGGTGTAGTAGTGGCCGAGGATCTCGGCCGCCGTGTACCCGTCGTCGGCCATCTCGGAGGCGCCGTACTGGCTCATCCCGATGCCGTGGCCCCACCCGGAGCCGCGCAGCGTCCAGTCGGGCCCGGCGGCGCTGGCCGGGGTCGTGCCGAGCACGGCCGTGGCACCGACGAGGAGCAGGGCCGACGTGAGCACCCGCCATCCACGCGCGGGGCGCACCATCAGAGCACGGCCCGCTGGGCGCGTCCGCCGGTGAGGAGCGAGACGCTGGCGGTCCCGCCGAGGACGGTGACCGTGCTCAACCGCGTCGTCGAGTCGAGCCACGACGCCACCGGACGCGGGACGCCACCGGGCTGGACGTACAGGGTGATCCGGCCCAGCTGGCCGCCCGAGAGGGTGTCGGCCAGCGCCTCGTTCCGACCGGAGGAGACCAGCGCGGTCGCGGCGTCCACTCCGTGGCCCGCGGCCCAGGTGGCCACGGCGGCCGACACGGCGAAGCGGTCGGAGCCCCCGATCCGGGTGGGCGAGGGGAGCTGCGCGAGCACCGCGTCCGACACGCTGGCCGGGCCGCCGGCGACGACGGTACGACTGATGCCGAGGTCCTTCAGAGCCGCGGCCGTGGCGGCCGGGACCTCGTCGGCACGGACCAGCAGGATCGGGCGCCCGAGGGTGGTCGCGGGCCCCGAGAGCCCGAGCCCGTCGGCCATCGCGGCCGAGGAGCCGCTGGCCACGAAGGCCTGGGTGGCCGAGCCGGCGGCGACTGCCCGGGCCACGGACGCCGAGACGTCGTAGCGGGTCTGGCCCCCGATCCGGTCGACGCGGGCCACCCCGATGGCCCGCAGGCGGTCGGCGACCGCCTGGCTCACGGAGCCCTCGCCACCCACGATCTGCACCCGGTCGGCACCACGGCGGACGATCTCCTGCTCGGTGGCGCGGGTCAGCGCAGCGGCGTCGGTGAGGAGCAGGACGGCACCCAGGCGTCGCGCCAACGGGGCCGCGACGAGGGCGTCACCCATGGCGTTCTCGCGGCCGTTGACCAGGACCACGGTCCGGGTCGCCGCGTCGGTGGCGCGCGCGGTCGCGACGGCGACGTCGAAGCGGTTGGCTCCCGCGAGACGCGGGGGGCAGAACCCCTTCGGCGCGCCTGGGGCGCCGGCCACCGTGAACCCGTAGGTCACGGGGACCGCGGTTCCGAGAGCGCCGGACCCGTCCGAGGCGCTGAGCACAACGCGGTAGTCACCCGGGGGAGCTGCGGATCCACCCGTGAGCCGCCCGTTCCAGGTGGCGGTGAAGGTGGCCCCGGCGGCCGCTGTGCCCGACGAGGTCGCCACCGGCTCGGTGCGGCACACGCTGTAGACGGTCATCCGCCAGGTGAGCGCGGTGCTGGAGCGAGCCGTGACCGACGGACCTGCCGCGCCGTAGGCGACGGTGGACGTCTTCAGCGCCGGCGAGTAGAACATCGTGCCCTGGTACTGACGGGCCTGCGACCGGATGGTCGGGAGGCGCGAGTACACCTGGGCCCCCGGACAGCTGGTCTGGTACGTGTCGCGGTGCCCGTTGATCGTCGAGAACGTGCCGAAGCCGGTCAGGGTGGTGTCCGCCAAGGGGTCGACGTGCGAGAGGCCGAGCTTCCAGGCCGCGAGCTTCGCCTGGGCGGTCAGCACCACCGCCGGCGGAACCACGGACGTGAAGTCACCGATGATCGCCGCGCCGTAGGTCTGGCTGTTCACGCCCAGGGCGTGCGCACCGACGACCGGCTGGTCCATCCCGCCGTAGCGCCCCTCCCAGGTGCGGCCGAACTTGTCGATGAGGAAGTTGTAGCCGATGTCGCTCCAGCCGTGGCCGGTGACGTGGTAGCGGTAGATGCCGCGGATGATGGCGGGGACCTCGTCGGCCGTGTAGTCGTTGGAGCCGGCGGTGTGGTGGACCACCGCAGCCTTGACCACGCCGAAGTCCAGACGCGAGCCGCGCAGGCTCTCGTCGGCGCCCCACTGGGCGCGCGTGAAGATGGTGGGCCTGACGCCCTGGGCGGCCGCCGAGCCCGCGGCGTCGGCCGGGGCGTCGGCGGGCGAGGTGCCGGGGTCGACGACGTCGAGCCGGGGGGCTGCCCCGAGGCGGTGACCGGTGGCGACCACACGCACCTGCACGGCCTCGGCCGTGCTCACCCACGGGTCGCTCCCCGCTCGGGCGTGGGCGGCCTCCGCGCTGCCCGGGTCGGGGCCGTGGTCGTCCTCGTGCGGGAGGTCCTGCCAGACGCCCCAGGCCCCGTCGGTGCGCTCGCGGATCTCGACCCGGTCGTCGGGGGTCAGCGTGCCGCTGGGCCAGGTGAGGCCGACCACGTGCAGACGCCCCTGCAGCTCGACGACCGCCGACTGCGCGGCGTCACGGCCTCCGAGGGACCGGGCGCTGGGCGACGGCAGATCGGTGAGGGCGGTGGAACGGAAGGAGGAGGCCACCGGGTGCGGCTGAGGTCGGGCGCTCGACGGTGCGCTGGTGACGACGGGGGCCACCAACGCCACGGAGGCGGCGAGCAGGAGAGGGACGACGGCGCGCAGGGTACGGGGCATGGCAGGTCCAGAGGAGAGGCAGGGTCAGGGAGACAGCAGTGTCACACAGGTTCCCTGGCGCCACACCCGTACCGCCAGAATCGCCCCTCCATGCCCGTCAGGTCGTCCTCAGCCGGCGACCGCGACCCCGATCACCCGGTGCGGCACGCCCTCGAAACGTGCGGGGTCGGTGATGCCGCGCCCGTCCACCAGGGCGCGGACCCCGGGCAGGTCGGCCGAGCCCAGACCTGCGTACTCGGCGTGGTCGGCCTGGACGACGGCAGCATCGACGGCGTCCCCGAGGTGGTAGGGCGCCCAGCCGAAGCTCTCGAGCTCGGCGTCGGAGTACATCGGGTCGTGGACGGCGACCTCGGCCCCCCGCGCGCGAAGTGCGTCGACCAGGGGGAACACCCCCGAGAACGCCGTCTCCTTGACCGCTCCTCGGTAGGAGGCGCCGAGGACGGCCACCCGGGCCCCCCGCAGGTCGCCGTAGGCCCCCTCGAGCAGGAGGGTGGCGTGCTCGGGCATCCCCATGTTCGCCTCGCGGGCGGCTCGCACGACGGTGGCGTCGGGGTCGTTGAACAGGTACAGGCGCGGGTACACCGGGATGCAGTGCCCGCCCACCGCGATGCCCGGCTTGTGGATGTGGCTGTAGGGCTGGGAGTTGGAGGCGTCGATGACCTGGCGGACGTCGATGCCGTGCTGCTCGGCGAAGCGCGCGAACTGGTTGGCGAGGCCGATGTTGACGTCGCGGTAGGTGGTCTCGGCCAGCTTGGCCAGCTCGGAGGCCTCGGCCGAGCCGAGGTCCCAGACGCCGTTGCCGCGCTCGAGGTCAGGGCGCTCGTCGAAGTCGAGCACGGCCTCGTAGAACGCGCGCGCCCTCTCTGCGCCGGCCGCACTGAGCCCACCGATGAGCTTGGGGTACTTGCGCAGGTCGGCGAAGACCCGGCCGGTGAGGACGCGCTCGGGCGAGAACACGACGTGGAAGTCGCGGCCCTCGACCAGCCCCGAGCCCTCCTCCAGCATCGGGGTCCACCGGGTCCGCGTGGTGCCGACGGGGAGGGTGGTCTCGTAGGAGACCAGGGTGCCGGGGCTCAGGTGCTCGGCGATCGAGCGGGTGGCGGAGTCCATCCAGCCGAAGTCCGGCTGCCAGGTGGCGTCGTCGACGAAGAGGGGCACCACCACCACCACGGCGTCGGCGCCCGGGACGGCCTCCGCGTAGTCGGAGGTGGCCCGCAGCCGGCCCGCCGGGACGAGCTCGCGCAGCCGGTCGTCGAGCTCGGCCTCGCCCGGGAACGGCTCGCGCCCCTCGTTGACGACGTCGACCAGGGCCTGGTTGACATCGACACCGACGACGTCGTGCCCCTTGCTCGCGAACTGGACGGCCAGCGGCAGGCCGATCTTGCCCAGGGCGACGACGGCGATCTTCACGGGCAGGACTCCTCGTTGACGGGGCGACGCGGGCGACGGCACCGCGCCGGCGGACCAGTCTAGCGGGGCCGTGGGTGCACCGTCCGATGCCGGCCCGGGCGCGCGGACCCCATAGATTGTCGGCGTGAAGATCCTCAGCATCGTCGGGGCCCGACCCCAGTTCGTGAAGCTCGCACCCATCGCCGCAGCCCTCACCGAGGCCGGTCACGAGCACGTGATCGTCCACACCGGGCAGCACTACGACGCCAAGATGTCCGATGTCTTCTTCAGCGACCTCGGTATCCCCGACCCCGACGTGCACCTCGGCGTCGGGTCGAGCGGGCACGGCGCCCAGACGGGGGCGATGCTCGCCGGCCTCGAGCCCGTCCTCCAGGAGCACGCCCCCGACTGGGTGCTGGTCTACGGCGACACCAACTCGACCATCGCCGGCGCCCTCTGCGCGGTGAAGCTGCACCTGCCGCTGGCCCACCTCGAAGCGGGTCTGCGCTCCTTCAACCGGCGGATGCCCGAGGAGCACAACCGGGTCCTCACCGACCACGCCGCCGACCTCTGCCTGGCGCCCACCGAGGTCGCGCTCGGGCACCTGAGGGCCGAGGGCCTGGGCGAGCGCTCCGTCGTCACCGGCGACGTGATGACCGACGTGTGCCTCCGCGTCGCCGACCTCGTGCGCGACCGGAACCCCGAGCTTCCCGAGGGAGTCGCTCCCGGCGAGTACGTGATCGCCACCATCCACCGCGCCGAGAACACCGACGACCCCGTGCGCCTGCGGGCCGTCGTCGAGGGGCTCGCCTCGCTCCCCCACCCGGTCGTCCTCACCGCCCACCCACGGCTGGTGCACAAGGCGGCCGAACACGGCATCGACCTCACCGCCGGCTCGCTGCACACGGTCGAGCCGCTCGACTATCCCGCGATGGTGGCCGCCGTGGCCGGCGCCCGGGCCGTCGTCACCGACTCCGGGGGCCTGCAGAAGGAGGCCTTCCTCCTCCGCACGGCGTGCACCACGGTGCGCACCGAGACCGAGTGGACCGAGACCGTCGACCTCGGGTGGAACGTCCTGGCCCTCGACCTCACCGAGCTCCCCTCCCTCGTCGACCGCCCGGCCCCCGCCCCCACCGACGCCACCCCCTACGGCGACGGCACCGCCGCAGCCGCCACCGTGGCCACCCTGGCCGCGTGGGCCGGCCGTCGCTGATGGGCCTGAGCCGGTACGTCCCCGCGTCCCTGCGACCCCGCGCCCATCAGGCGTCCCGCACGCTGCGCCGCGCCGCTGGGGCGGTCCCGCGCTCCCCCGCCCAGGGTCGGGCCAGCGCGGAGCGCGTCCTGGACCGGCGGATCGTGCCCGACGAGCAACGGCGTGCCCTGCTCCTGCGAGCCTTCGAGGCCAGGGCCCGGCTCGCGACGGGCTCTGCCCGCGACCAGGCGTCCATCACCCGCCAGGCCCTCGGCCTGGGCCGGCGGCTCACCCGGCTCGGACACCCCGCGGCGGCCGTGCGCGTCTACACCGCCGGCGAGGCCGCCCTGCGCGAGCCGTCCCAGCGACTGCTGCTCACCGTGCAACGCACCGCGCTCGAGCTCCGCCGCGGGGAGGTCCCGGCCGACCTCTGGGAGCGGCTCGCCGACCTCCTGGCGCTCGCCGACCGGCACCTCGACGCCGGCGACACCGACACCGCGGGGACCCGGCTGCAGGAGGCCTACAACCTGGCCTTCCACCGCACGCTGCACTTCGAGGACCGGATGTCGCCGCTGGCCGCCGACCCCGACGCGTTCCTCGCCCCGCTGCGCGCCTCGGCCGCCCACCGCGCCGTCGAGACGCTCACCCCCCGCGAACGCCCGACGGCGACGTCGGGCGCCGGCCGGCCCCACCGGCTGCTCGTGACCACCTTCATGAACTGGAACTTCCTCGGGGGCATCCTCGACGACTACCGGGCGACGCCCGGCGTCGAGGTCCGCACCCTCGACCTGCAGCAGATCCCCGACGGCCCGTGGCGGGCCCAGCCGGTCGACCTCGTCAAGGACCGGCTGCGCCAGACCCGATCCGGCCCGCCGCTCGAGCCGCCCGCCGAGGTCCGCGAGGCCTTCGACTGGGCCGACACCGTGTTCGTCGAGTGGGGCCACCGTGCCCTGTCGTGGGTCTCGATGCTGCCCGAGGTCTCCGCCCGGGTCGTCGTGCGCGTGCACTCCTACGAGGCCTTCACCCCGATGCCGCTGCACACCGACTGGGCCGGCGTGGACGACGTCGTCTTCGTCTCGCCACACATCCGTGCCCTCGTGGAGGCCGCCGTCCCCGGCATCCACGCCGTGCGCCGGCACACCATCGTCAACCGCAACCTGCTCGACACCTTCGCGCGGCCCAAGCTGCCGGGGGCAGAGCACGTCCTGGGGCTCATCGGCTGGAACAACGTCACCAAGGACCCGGCCTGGGCCCTCGACGTCCTCGAGGCCCTGCACCGTCACGACGACCGCTACCGGCTGCGCCTGCTCGGCAACGAGTTCGACCGGACCAACGTCACCGGCGCCTCCGCCGCCTACCGGGCGACCCTGATGCGACGCATCGAGGCCTTCGGCCCCGCCGTCGAGCGGCCCGGTTTCACCGATGACGTCCCGGAGGCCCTGCGCGGCATCGGGGTCATCCTCAGCACGAGCCGCCGCGAAGGCACCCACGAGGGGCTGGCGCAGGGCGCGGCCAGCGGGGCCCTGCCGGTGGTTCGCAACTGGCCCTACGTCGCCCGCTGGGGCGGCCCGGCCTCCCTCTACCCGCAGTCGTGGGTCGTCGAGACTCCCGACGCGGCAGCCGCCCGGATCCTCGACCTCGCCGGCTCCGGCCGACTTGGGAGCGCCTCGTCGGATGCGGCAGAGTGGGTCCGGACGCAATACGACTGGTCGGTGGTCCGCCCGCGGCTCGACGAGGTCCTGCTGGGCCCGCGGTGACCGTCCGAGCGGCAGAGACAAGGGAATCCGTGAACGCACCGCATCTCATCTACCTCGCCTGGGGCTTCCCCCCGGCGGCGAAGTCGTGCACGTACCGGATGCTGGCCACCGCCAACTCGTTCGTGCGGGCCGGCTGGGACGTCACCGTCATCACCCTCTCGGAGCAGGCCTGGGTGCGCGAGCACGGTCTGGACCTGTCGCTCGTCGACCTCGTCGACCCGCGCATCGAGATCGTCCGCCTCCCCCTCTTCCGCGACGACCTCGACACCGACATCCGCTCCTACAGCCGGATGCGGGCCCAGCGGCCGCGCGAGTGGCTCAAGTGGCACCGTCGCCGCGACCAGGTCGACTTCCCGGAGCCGGTGTTCGGCCGATGGCGCAAGCCGGTCACCGACGCCCTCTTCGCCGCCCACGACCGCAAGCCTGCCGACCTGGTCCTCACCTCGGCCTCCCCCTACACGTTCTTCGCACCGGCCCTGGCCCTGCACCAGAAGGAGGGCGTGCCGTTCGTCCTCGACTACCGCGACGCGTGGGCCATCGACATCCTCAACGACGTGCCGGCCTTCACCCCCACGAGCCGCAAGGGCCGCATCGAGCGCGACCTGATGGACTCCCTCACCGAGGCCTGGTTCGTCAACAGCCCCATCCGAGACGCCTACGCTGCGCTCTACCCCGAACAGGCCGACCGGATGCGCGTGGTGCGCAACGGCTCCGACGTCGCCGTGGGCACCGATCGCATCCCGCTGCGAGGGCCCGACGTCGAGCACGGTCTGACCTTCGGCTACCTCGGCACCATCACCTTCAACCCGGCTCGCACCCGGGCCATCTGCGAGGCCTGGGTCGAGGCGCGCTCGCGCGACCCGCTGCTGGCCCGCTCGCGCCTCGAGATCCGCGGACACACCGGGGCCGGGGCCGCACGGGGCACCAACGCGCACGCGCGGGTCATCCACGAGTACGCCGAGCACGGCGTGCTCCTCGACGGGCCGGTCGCCAAGGGCGACACCGCGGCCGTCTACTCGTCCTGGGACGTCCTGGTGCTCTGCCTCGTGGGGGGTCGCTACGTGACCAGCGGCAAGGTGTACGACTACGTCTCCACCGGCCTGCCGGTGATGTCGGTGCACGAGCGCGACCACGCCGCCGCCGAGATCCTCGGCGACTATCCGCTCTGGGTGCCCAACGCCTCGCTCGAGGTGCACGACATCGCCGACGCCTTCGTGCGCTCGGCCGAGATGGCGGTCCAGGCCACCCCCGAGCAGCGTGAGGCAGCCCGGGCCTACGCGACCCGTTACGAGCGCTACGCGCAGATCCAGCCCGCCGTGGACCGGCTCTCGGCACGTTTCGGTGCCATCGCCCGTCAGACCCCCGAGGAGGCCCGGCCGTGAGCCTCGCCGAGAGCCCGGCGCCCGTCCCCCACGCCCAGGGGCTCGAGGTCGTCTTCGTGGCCACCGGGCCGCTGGCCGACATCGCGGCCGACAGCATCGCCCGGATCGCCGACGCCGGGGCCCGGGTCACGCTCATCTGCCCCAAGATGCGCGGCTACGAGCAGGCACGGGCGGCGGCCGACGACTACATCCAGCTGCTGCCCCTGGGCATCCCGGTGCAGTTCGACGACGACAGCCAGCGCCCCGTGCGCTGGAGCCCCGACTGGGCCCGCACGGTGGCCACGAACATCAGTCGCAAGGCCGGTCGGCGCGTAGCGCACAAGGTGGTGGGCAAGGCCGTGACCTGGGGGTTCGCCGTGCGGCAGCTCCCCGAAGCCGTGCGCATTCTCGACACGGCGGACGTCATCACGGCTCTGGACCCCGGTGCGGTCTGGATCGCGTGGAAGGCCTCACGCACCAATGCCCATGCCGCCGTCATCAACGGCATCGGCCCGACCCTCGAGCACCTCGGCCTGGCCCGCTGAGGCCCAGCGCGGACGAGAGAGGCCCCGTCCGGTGGGACGGGGCCTCTTCTCGTGCCGGAGGTCGGCACCAGCGGCTGCGGTGACGCCTCAGAGCAGGACGACGGTGCCGGTGGCGGAGGACTCGATGCAGGCCTCGGCGACCTTCACGGTGCGCATGCCCTGGGTCATCGTCACGATGTCGGCGTCCTGGCCGAGGACGGCGTCGCGGAACTGCTCGTGCTCGGTGCGCAGCGGCTCGGGCTTGGTGATGGCGTAGCGGACCACGTCGCCCTCGGAGACGCCGCGGAACTTGGCGATGGCGTCCCAGGAGGACTCGATCTCACCGTTGGCGTGGAAGGTGAGGTCGGCGGTCAGGGTGTCGGCGACGAACGAGCCCTTGCTGCCGGTGATGACCGTGACCCGCTCCTTGAACGGCGAGAGCCAGTTCACGAGGTGGTTGGTGATGGTGCCCTTCGAGAGCTGCCCGACCACCGAGACCATGTCCTCGAACTCGCGCCCCGAGCGGTGCGTGGTGCGGGCCGCGACCGAGGTGAACTCCTGCTGGGTGACCCAGGCGGTGAGGTCGATGTCGTGGGTGCCGAGGTCCTTGACCACGCCCACGTCGGCGATGCGCGCCGGGAAGGGGCCCTGGCGCCGGGTGACGACCTGGTAGATCTCGCCGAGGTCGCCGGCCTCGATGCGCGCCCGGGCCTGCTGCAGCGCCGGGTTGTAGCGCTCGATGTGCCCGACCGCGCCGACCAGGCCCTTCTTCTCGAAAGCGTCGGCCAGTGCCTGCGACGAGGCGGTGTCCTGGGCCAGCGGCTTCTCGATCATGGTGTGCACCCCGGCCTCGGCCAGGGCCAGGCCGATCTGCTCGTGGTAGATCGTGGGGACCGCGACCATGCAGTAGTCGAGCCCGTGCCCGATGAGGGCCTCGATGCTCTCCTCGACCGGCCGGCCGCCGGAGACGCCGTGGACGTCGCCGCCGGGGTCGGCGACGGCGACGAGGTCGACGCCGGGAAGGCTGGCGAGGACGCGGGCGTGGTGGCGCCCCATCATCCCCAGGCCGATGAGGCCCGCGCGCAGGTTGGCCATGTCAGGCACCGGCCTTGGCGAGGGCGTTGACGGCCTCGACGATGCGCTCGAGGTCACCCTGGGAGAGGGAGGGGTGCACCGGCAGCGAGAGGCACTCGCGCGCGGCGCGCTCGGTCTCGGGCAGGTCGACGTCGGCCTGGAACGGCGCCAGGCGGTGGTTGGGCACCGGGTAGAACATGCCCGAGCCGATGTTGTACTCCTCGCGCAGCGCGGCAGCCAGGCCGTCACGGTCCTGCGCCACGCGCACCGTGTACTGGTGGTAGACGTGCACCGCGCCCGGGGCGACCGGGGGCACGGTGACGCCCTCGAGGTTCGCGGAGAGGAAGGCCGCGTTCTGCTGGCGCTGAGCCGTCCAGCCGTCGACCTTGGTCAGCTGCACCCGGCCGATGGCGGCGTGGATGTCGGTCATCCGGTTGTTCAGGCCCACGACCTCGTTGTGGTACTGCTGCTCCATGCCCTGGTTGCGGTAGAGGCGCATGTTGCGCTCGATCTCGGCGTTCGCGACCGAGACCATGCCGCCCTCCCCCGAGGTCATGTTCTTGGTGGGGTAGAGCGAGAACATCGCGAAAGCGCCGAAGGCACCCACCGGGGTGCCGCCCAGCTTGGCGCCGTGGGCCTGGGCCGCGTCCTCGAACACCTGGAGGCCGTGCTTCTCGGCGATGGCCATGATGCGGTCCATCTTGGCCGGGTGGCCGTAGAGGTGCACCGGCATGATGCCCACGGTGCGCTCGGTGATGGAGGCCTCGACGGCCTCGGGCGAGAGGCAGAAGTCGTCGGCGTCGATGTCGGCGAAGACCGGGGTGGCGCCGGTGAGGGCCACGGAGTTGGCGGTGGCGGCGAAGGTGAAGGACGGGACGATGACCTCGTCGCCGGCCTTGACCCCACACGACAGCAGACCGAGGTGCTGGCCCGAGGTGCCGGAGTTGACGGCGACGCACGCCCGGCCGAGGCCGAAGTGCGCGGAGAACTCCTGCTCGAACGCCTTCACCTCCGGGCCCTGCGCGAGCATGCCGCTGCGCAGCACGCGGTCGACGGCGGCGCGCTCCTCGTCGCCGATCAGCGGCTTGGCCGGGGGGATGAAGTCGTTCACTCTGATGCCTCCATGAGGATCTCGTCGTTCTCGATGTACTGGGCGCCGGTCTGCGGGCAGACCCAGGTGCCCTCGGTGTCGCCGGGCTCCAGGGGCACACCGGCGCGGCCCACCCAGCGGATGCGCCGGGCCGGGACACCGGCCACCAGGGCGAAGTCGGGGACGTCCTTGACCACGACCGAGCCGGCCGCCACCATCGCCCAGCGGCCCACCGTGACCGGTGCGACGCACACGGCCCGCGCCCCGATGGACGAGCCCTGGCGGCAGGTGACGCCCACGGCCTCCCAGTCGTCACCCCGCTTGAGGGTGCCGTCGGGGGCGACCGAGCGAGGGTAGTGGTCGTTGGTGAACACCACGGCCGGCCCCACGAAGACGCCGTCCTCGAGCACGGCCGGTTCGTACACCAGGGCGTAGTTCTGCAGCTTGCAGCTGTCGCCCATCCGCACGCCGGTACCGACGTACGCTCCCCGTCCCACGATGCAGTTCTGACCGAGGACCGCGCCCTCTCGCACCTGGGCGAGGTGCCACACCGAGGATCCCTCCCCGATGACCGCCTCGTCCGACACATCGGCGGACGGCTGGATCCGCACGGCCATACTGCTCCTCTCCGGCCCGTCGGCGACCGGCCCCGACAACTGTAGCGGGCGGCGGTCGGCTATCGTCGACGAGCCCGAGCCAGAACGCTCCCAGGAGCCCCGTATGCCCCCCGGCGACCCCCGTGCCACCCGCGACCGCCCCTTGGTCGTCCTCGTCCGTCCCACCGACGTGGCCACCGATTCCCGCGCCAAGAAGATGGCCATCTCGATCGAGCGTCTCGGTCACGACGTCGTGGTGCTGGGCCGGTCCTCCACCGCCGCTCGTCGCGAGGGTCGGATCGGTGGCGCGCGCGTGCTGGTCGTGCCCCCTCGCTCGCGGCTGCGCGGTACCCCACGCCGTCTCCTGCGTCTGCCCGCCGGGCGGCTCCGGCGGGTCGAGACCTTCACCAACGCCCGCGCCCAGCGCCTCGAGCGCGACCTCGACCGCCGACTGCGCGAGCGTGACCGCAGGCGTGGCGGCGCGTACCTGTTCCGGGCCGCCCAGCGCGACTTCTGGACCACCTACGGCACCGAGCTCGTCCGCCTCGCCCCCGACGTCGTGCACGTCCACGACCCTCGGTTGCTGCCCACCGCCTTCCGCGCCGCCGAGCGGGTCGAGCGCACGACCGGGCGCCGCGTCTCGGTGGTCTACGACGCCCGGGAGAACTTCGCCGGCGTCTCCGAGACCCAGGCCACCCTGCCCCGTTACCACGACGCCGTCGTCGAGACCGAGCGCACGTACGGCGCCCGGTGCGCCGCCCTGGTCACGGTGTCCCCCGACGTGGCCGACGCCCTCGCCGAGCGGGTCCGAGCGCCTGTTCCGCCGGTCGTCGTCCTCAACGCTCCGCCCCTGGTCACCGCCCCTGATCCCGAGGCCGTGCGCCACCTGCGCTCCGACGCCGGGGTCGACGACGACGCCACGGTCCTGGTCTACCCGGGAGCCGCCAGCCGGGCCCGCGGCGTCGACACCGTCGTCGAGGCCCTCCCCGCCCTGCCGGGGGTGCACTTCGTGATCGTGGCCGTCCCGTACCCACACCCGCGCGAGGACGAGATGCGCACCCGGGCCCGCGAGCTGGGCGTCGACGACCGTCTGCACCTCGTACCGCCCGTGCAGTCCGACGACGTGCCCCGCTACCTCTCGGAGGCCGACGTGGCGATCCACCCGATGCTCTCGGGGATCCCCAACCACGACATGGCGCTGCCCAACAAGCTCTTCGAGATCATGCACGCCCGCCTGCCCATGGCCTCGAGCAGCGCCCGGCGGATGGCGGCGTTCGTCACCGAGCACTCGATGGGCGAGGTCTTCACCGCCGCAGACCCCGAGGACCTGGCCCGGGTGGTCGCCGACCTCGTGGCCCGTCGCCGCGCCGGCACCGCGCCGGTGGCCTCGGAGGACGACATCCGCCGGTACAGCTGGCAGGGCCAGGAGGACGCCCTCGCGGCGGCCTACGCTCGCGCGACGAGGCCGGCCGCGGCCCACGTCGAGGACCCCTACCCCCCCGTGCACGTCGTCTGGGACGACGGCGCCTGAGGCGACCGTCCCGGGCCGGTCGCCCTCTCCGGCGCCCGCCTCAGGCGAACTCGAGGGCGATGTCCTCACGTCGCCACGGTGTCGACGGCACGGCCAGCGCGCCCAGGCCCGGCGCCCGCGACGCGAGCGAGCGGTAGACCTCGACGAGGCGCTCCTCCTGGCCCTGCCAGGCGAACTCCTCGCGCAGCCGCTGGAGGGCCGCCTGGTCGAGGATGACATCGAGCGCGTCGCGGACGGCCGCAGCGCAGGACGCCGGGTCGCCCTGGCGGAAGACCGCCCCCAGGCCGTGCCGGCGCACGAACGCCGACATCTCGCGCAGGTCGCTCGTGGCGATGGGCAGCCCCGCGTGGACGAACTCGAAGAGCTTGTTGGGCAGGGCCATGTCGTAGCTGGCCGAGTCGCCCCGGATGGGACTGACCGCCACGTCGGCGCCGGCAAGGTACGCAGGCACCTCGTGCGACGGCACCGGCGGGACCAGATGCAGCCGGTCGGCGACCCCCAGATGCTCGGCCAGCGCAAGGAGCTCGGACGC
Organism: Nostocoides sp. Soil756; assembly: GCF_001428065.1. Taxonomy (GTDB): domain Bacteria; phylum Actinomycetota; class Actinomycetes; order Actinomycetales; family Dermatophilaceae; genus Phycicoccus. The sequence goes on along the minus strand of NZ_LMSE01000002.1, from coordinate 390,641 downwards.
CATGGGGTGGGGGTACGGGACCGCGACCACGGCCAGGTGCACCTCCGGGAGGTCGGCCAGGGCCCGCACCACCGTGTCGAGCCCGCGGGCCGGGCTGACCGCCCCCGAGTAGACCGCGAGCGGCACCCCGGGGCCGACCCCGGCCTCGGTGCGCAGGTCGCGGGACGCGTGCACGTCGGGCCAGCCCAGCGGGGCGTTGTAGACCACGGTCGGCGTCTCGGGCAGGTCGTGGTCGGCCCGCAGCCGGTCGGCGATCCCCGGAGCCACGGTGATGATCCTGTCGGCCAGCCCGATCCGGTCGCGTTCGAGGGCAGCCCACGCGTCGACGGCCCGGCGGGTGCGGGCGCCCGAGACCGCCAGGTCGGCGACGTACTCGTGCGCGTCATAGACGACGACGGGGCGGGTGGCGGGGTCGGGGAAGGCCCGCCGCACGGCGTCCAGGAGGTGCACGTCGTGCACGTGGACCACATCGGGCGCCAGCGAGCGCAGCGCCGGGACGAACTCGCGGGCCCAGAGCCGCAGCACCGGGAGCGACAGGGGCCAGGATGACGCCGGGAAGAGCCAGGCCACGCGACGCGCGAGGGCGTACCGCACGAAGCGGGGGTTCACGCCCCTCCGGGGTACCGCCGGGAGCCGGACGTAGCGGACACCGCCGACCGTGGTCTCGCTGCGCGGTGCTCCGGCCGAGGCCACACCCAGGGCGGTGACCCGTGCGCCCGCGCGGGCGACGGCCGCGGCCGACTTGATGACCCGCGCGTCGTTCGCCATCCCGTTGTTGACGACCATGACGACGTGCGGGCGCGAGTCGCGGTCACCCACGGCGCAGCACCTCCTCGACGGCCTCGGCCGCGCGGTCGTAGGCCGTGCCCGCGTCCTCGCGGGCGGCACTCCAAGCGAGGGTGGCCACCCGTGCTCGCTGCCACGAGGACGGGTCTGCGGCCCACGACCGAAGGACGGCCGCCGCCTCTGCTGCGTTCGCCACGACCGCCCCGGCACCGACCTCCTCGATGAGGGCGCGCTGGCGCGGGAGGTCGGTGACGACGGGGACGATGCCGGTCGCCAGGTACTCGTAGACCTTCGAGGGCAGGGCGTCGCGGAAGGCGGGCGTGTCGTCGAGCAGGGCCAGGCCCGCCCAGGCGCCCGCGACCAGGGCCCACGCCTCGTGCGGGGGACGGCGCCCGTGCCAGCGGACGCGTCCCGCCAGGTCGGCAGCCCGGCAGCGCTTCTCGACGGCAGGGCGATCGGCCTCGCGGACGGGGCCGACCACGTCGAGCGTCCAGCCCGGAGCAGCGGCGACCGCGTCGAGCATCGCGAAGAGCCCCCGGCTGGGCCGCACGTCGCCGACGTAGCAGGCGCGGGGCTGCGGGTCCGGTTCGGCCGGGGCCCCCACCAGACGCAGGTCGGCCTCGTTGCGCAGCACCATCCGACGGCGCGCCCGACGCGGCGGGACGTGCTCGTCGGAGACCAGGGTCAGCGCCGCGGTCCCGGCCGACCGGTCGGCGGCGCCGACCAGCAGCCGCCCCAGCACGCCCAGGAGCCCGACCGACCAGTCCCGGTCCTGCACCAGGCGCCCGTAGTCCTCGTGGACGTCGGCCACCACCGGGCGCCGACGCACCGCGCCGACGACCCGGGCGGCGACGAGCGAGTCGGGGTCGAGGGTGAGCAGGACCCGGCCGCGGGCCGCGAGGGCGTAGCGGGCCGCGAGGGCGGCCCGACCCGCCAGGCCCGGGCGCGGTCGGGTGCGGGTCGGCGCCCCGGCGGGCGCCCCGGACGGGTCGCCGAGGCCCAGGACCTCGACGCTCAGCCCCCGGCGATGCAGGGCCGCGACCAGACGGTGCAGCCGGGCGTCGGCGACGTCGTGCCCGGAGGTGACGACCGAGACGTCGACGCGTCGGGTCACAGGTCCTCGAGGGAGAAGGCGTCCTCGCCCACCTGGAGGAACTTGGTGTAGGCGGCGGTGACCTCGTCGGGGGTCCCCTGCATCATCAGCTCGCCCTTGTGCAGCCAGATGGCGTGGTTGCACAGCTCCTTGATGCTGCCCAGCGCGTGGCTGACCAGGAACATCGCACGCGCCGTGGACATCAGGTCCTGCATCTTGGCCGCGGCCTTCTGCTTGAACTTGGCGTCGCCGGCCGACAGGGCCTCGTCGATCATCAGGATGTCGGGGTCCATGTGCACGGACACGGCGAACGCGAGCCGGCTGCGCATCCCCGAGGAGTAGGTGCGGATGGGAAGCTCCATGAACTCGCCGAGCTCGGCGAAGTCGGCGATCTCGTCGGCACGCTCGCGTACCTGGGCCCGGGTGAGCCCGTTGGCGAGGCCACCGAGCACCACGTTCTCGATACCGGAGAGGTTGGGGTTGAAGCCCACCCCCAGCGCGAGGAGGGCGCTGATCCGACCGTGCACCTCGATGCGTCCGCTGGTGGGGGGCAGGATGCCACCGAGGGTGCGGACCAGGGTCGACTTGCCCGCCCCGTTGGCCCCGACGATGCCCAGCGACGTGCCCACCGGCACCTCGAAGCTGACACCCTTGAGAGCCTGCACCTCGCGTACCGCACGCTCACCGCGACCCAGTCGGACGATGGCGGTCTTCAGGGTCGGGGTGCGCTCGAACGTCGTGCGGTACGTGACCGACACGTTCTCGACCTTGACGGCCAGCGGCGCATCGGGGACGTAAGGGCCCACCTTGGACGGCGGGGCGGCGGCAGCGGCACCGGTGGTGGCGGTGGACGACTCAGAGGCGGACAGCGAAATCACGCTCCCTCGACATGAAGTACAGGAACCCCAGGCCCGCGGTGGCGATCGCCCAGAGAGGGGCCGCGACCCAGATCCAGGGCGGGGGCACGTCGCCACGGACGAGGAGGTCGGTGTAGCCACCCAGGATCGGGAACAGCGGGTTGAACTTGAGGAACGGCGCCAGGCGGTGCGGCACCTCCTCGATGAACCACAGGATCGGGCTCAGGTACAGCCAGATCCGCAGGAAGTAGGGCAGGAAGCTCGCGGTGTCGCGGAAGTACACCTGCAGGGCGGCGAAGAACGCAGAGACCCCGGACGCGAAGACGATCATGCACGCGAGGAAGTAGAGAGAGAGCAGCTGACGCCACGACCACTGCTGCCCCGTCGCCGCATGGATGACGAAGTACACGGCCATCGGCGGCAGGAACCGGTAGAAGTTCGTGCGCACGGCCGACAACGGCATCAGCAGGCGCGGGAAGGCCATGTTCGCGATGAGCGATCCGCCGCCGACGACGGAGCGCGCCCCCGTGGAGATGGACCCGGAGATGAAGTAGTACGAGAAGATGCCGGCGGTGAGGTGGGCGAAGAATGCGGCCCCGTCGGCCCGCCGCGACAGGATGAAGAGCAGGATGAAGTAGACGAACGCCAGCAGCAAGGGGTTCAGGACGAGCCAGACCTGCCCGAAGAAGGTGCGGGTGTTGGCCGAACGCATCTCGGCCCGCGACAGCTCAGCGGCGAACTCGCGCCGGCGCCACAGCTCGCGGAAGTACGGGGCGAGAGGCGGCAGACCAACCCGGTGCGGCTCGTAGACCTGGACCTCGCTGAGGTACCCGGCGTCCTCGGCCCGTTGCACGGTCTCGCGGTTGGCGGCATGGGCCGCGGAGGTCTCGGCCTCCTTCATGCGGTCACCTGCTCCTTCTCGTTCTCGGGCCGTGGGCGACACCCGGTGGTCGTTGCGCGGTGCGCTACCCCGACGAGTCAGTGTAGAGGACCCTCGGGGGGCCCCAGGGAGGCGTAGACCCCCACGAGCTCCGCGGCGTCGTGCTCCCAGGACAGCGCGGCGCGGGCGGACCGCACCCGCGCCACGGCCTCGGCGTGTCCGGCCGCCAGCTCACGGCAGGCGCGCACCAGGTCGGCGGCGTCCCCGGGTCGGTAGGTGGTACCGAGCCCGTGGCGGCGCACCGCCGCCCCCAGCTCGCCCACGTCGGTGGCGACCACGGGTACGCCCAGGCTGACGGCGTGGAAGAGCTTGTTGGGCATCGCCAGACGGTGGTTGGGCCAGCGGTCGCTGTGGGTGACCAGGGCGGCCCCGGCCGCCACCAGCTCGGCGTCGACGACGTCGAGCGGGGCGGCGGCCTCGACGCGCGCCCGGCCGGGGTCGAAGCGGCTCAGCCACTCGGCGTCGCCCGGCCCGCGCACCAGCACTTCGCCCGGGATGTCGGCGGAGGCGGCCGCGATGACCTCGAGCTCGCGGTCGGCCGCCAGGCGCCCGGCGTAGACGAAGCCGCGCGGGGGGCTCGCGACCGGCGTGTCGTCGGAGCGGGCCGGGAAGGTGTTGTGCACGACCACCACCTGGGGCCAGTCGGGGTGGTCGGCCCGCAGCGTGCGGGCCACCCCCTCCCCCACCGTGACGACGGCGGCGGCGCGGGCGCCGAGAGCGGCCTCGAGCCGGGCCTCGCGCCGGCGACGCAGCGGGGCGGGGCGACCCTCGACCGGGCGGCCGACCCAGTACTCGTGCGTGTCGTAGACCAGCGGGACGCCCCACTCCTCGGCCAGCCGGGCTCCCACCGGCAGCGCGGTGAAGTCGTGGGCGTGCACGACGTCGGGCCGGCCGCCGTGGTCGGCCCACTGCCGGGCCAGGGCTTCGGTCTGTGCCTGCCAGGCGGCCAACCGACGCCCGACGTGCACCGGCAGCAGGGCCCAGCGGGCGGCCCGCTCCGGGGCGGTGAGGTCGCGGCCCCGGGTCTGCGCGGCGGGCGGCCGACCGGCCGAGGCGACGGTGACCCCGTCCGGCGGGACGAAGTCGTCAGGCACGCCGCGCCCCACGACGTGCACGGTGTGACCGGCGACGACCAGGGCGCGGGCCTCGCGCAGCACCCGGGTGTCGGTGGCCACGCCGGTCCACACCAGCATCAGGACCCGCACGGTCAGCGCCCCAGCCCGCGCGGGCTCGTGAGGAAGCCCCAGCCCCACGACCAGTGCATGGTGGCCAGCACCGGGCCGGCCAGCATCCGCACCCGGGGCTCCTCGCCCCGGGTGATGGCCACCCCGCCGGCCCCCACGGCCAGCAGGTAGGCGGCCGGCACGGCGAGCGCAGGGGGCCACACGAGCCCGGCCAGGGTGGCCGCGCCCGTCCCCACCACCATCGCCGGCGGCGCGAGGTAGCGGGGGTTCAGGGTGCCGTCGTGGGTGCGGGCCACCACCCGGCGCCAGCGGCCGTAGTCGCGGTACTGCCGCGCCAGGGCGCGCAACGACGAGCGCGGGCGGTAGGTGACGACGAGCTCGGGCGTGAACCACACCGTGCCGCCGGTGGCCCGGAGCCGGTGGTTGAGCTCCCAGTCCTGGGCGCGGGTGAAGCGCGGGTCGTAGCCCCCGACCCGCTCGAGCGCGCTCTTGCGGAAGACCCCCAGGTAGACGGTGTCGGCCGCGCCGGCCCCGCCCCCGGTGTGGAACTTCGAGGACCCGACGCCCAGCGGGCTGCGCATGGCCGCCGCGACCGCCCGCTCGACCGGGGTGGTGCCCTGGGCGTCCATCGTGCCGCCCACGTTGTCGGCGCCGGTCTCGGCCAGCACGGCGACGGCGGTGGACACGTAGTGCGGTGGGATCTCGGCGTGCCCGTCGACGCGCACGACCACCTCACCGCGGGCCGCTCCGATCGCGGCGTTCAGTGCGTCGGGGGTGCGGCCGCTGGGGTTGCGCACCAGACGGACCCGCGGGTCCCGGGCGGCGAGCCCCTCCGCCACCTCGTCGGTGCGGTCGCTCGACGGGCCGAGGGCGAGGACGACCTCGAGCCGGCCGCGCCAGTCCTGGCGCAGCACCATCGCCACCGCGTCGGCCAGGTGCCGCTCCTCGTCGAGGATCGGCATGACGACGCTGACCAACGGCAGGGCGTCAGGGTCGGGGCGGTCGGTGGCGGGTCGGGGCTCGGCGGACATCGCGCCCATCATTCCGCAGAGCACACGCTCGCGAGGTCACCGGTGCGGGCGTCGGGGTCGGTACCGGGGCGGGTCATGACCGCCGGGGTCGACGCCGACGGTGTCGGGGTGGGCACGGGAGCGGCGCTCCCGGCAGCGGCCGCGGTGGCCTTCGCGGAGGGCTTGGCCGAGGCCGGCTTCTCACTCCTGGCGATGGCAGCGGCCACCGTGGAGCGCACCACGGCCGGGTCGTAGCTCCACGGCTTGATCAGCGGCGGCACGAAGTTGACCGCGGTGATGGGCTCCTGCTTGGTCTTGACGGCGACCTGCGCCAGCGGCCCCAGCGCGTCCTGGGGGATGTCGGTGCGGAACAGCCCGGTGCTGGCCGCGGCGATGTCGCCGAAGTTCAGCAGCACGGTCCGGGGGTCGAGCTGGCGGACCAGCGCGGTGACCACACAGCGCTGGCGCGCCATCCGCTCGTAGTTGGTGGAGCCCACGCGGCTGCGGGCGTACCAGAGGGCGTGGTAGCCGTCGAGGTGCTGGGCGCCGGGCTCGATGTAGCCGCTGATGGGCGACCCGTTGCCCCCGATGGGGGTACGCCGCTGCACGGTGATGTCGAGGCCGCCCACCGCGTTGATGATGCTCGAGAAGCCGCGCAGGTCGACGAGGACGTAGTACTGCACGTCGAGCCCCGAGAGCGCCTCGACCGCCTCGGTCGTCGCCACCAGACCGGGGTCCTTGGTGCCCGCCGGGAACAGCTTCGCGTGCTCCTGACCCCAGGTGTAGAGGCCGTTGAGCAGGCACTCGTCACCGCAGCTCCAGCCCTGCGGCAGGAGGCGGGCCATGGTCGAGCCGGGCCGGAAGGTGATGTTCTCGGTCTCCCGCGAGAAGCCGAAGAGGACCGCGCGGCCGGTGTCGGCGTCGACGCTCGCGAGCTGGATGCTGTCCGGCCGCAGCCCCACCCGGCTCGCCCCGCTGTCGCCACCGAGCAGCAGGATGTTGTACCGGCCCTTGGCGGCCGCGGCCGCCTGCCCGGTGCCGAACAGGCTCGTCATGGCGGCCCGGGCGCTGCCGACGCCGACGCCGGTCCAGCCCACCAGGCCTGGAACGAGGAGCAGGACCAGCAGCGCCACCAGCAGGGCGCGACGGTCGCGCTGCGGCAGCCGGTCGGGGCGCCCGAGGCGCCACGCGTCCACGAAGAGCGCCGCCCACCCGAGGGCGAGCGCCACGAGCACCACCTGCGCCGCTGCGAGGAGCCAGCTGCGGGTGGCGAGCCACAGCAGGGCCGAGCGGCTGAACAGCGCCAGGAGGCCGAGCGCGAGCAGCATCCCGAGCAGGACCAGCCAGACCCTGAGGGCGAGGCGCCCCACGGCCCTGCTGCCGGCCGCCACCTGCGCCGCCCCCGGCACGAGCAGGGTCAGCAGGAGCAGGGTGGCCGCGCGGCGTCGATGACGGCGGTCGAAGCCCGGGGAGCGGGTGTCGACGCGCAGTGGTGCACGGTCCGGCGTCCGCTCGAGCACGGCAGAGCCTCGGTCGCCTCCCATGAGCCACGAGTATTCGCGCCCCCCCACCTCCGGGGCGCGAGGCGCGCCGGGGCGCGGGCGGGTTTCGACGGCCGGACGGCCGGTGCCGGCGGCGGCCGCGAGCCTTCTCGCCGCCGGTGCCCGCGGCGGGACCCGACCCCCGGCCCCGGCGTCCACCCGGCCGGGGTTGGCACACTGTCCTTCGGCCCCGAGCCGAGAGGACCGAGGATGACCGACGACCATGCCCGCCCCATCCCCCGCCGCCCCGAGGGCGACGGGGTCGACGACGACGACGTCTACGTGGTCGACACCCGGACCCGACGGGGAGCCCCTCGCCGGCGCGACGCGCCCCGGCCCGCGGACGCCGCCCGGGGCCCGGTCCGTCCGTCCGCGCCGCCCGAGGACGCGGCGTACGACGAGCTCGGCCGCCCCCTCCCTCGCAGCGGCGCAGCCCCTCCTCCTGACGCTCGGCGCTCACCACGGCCGCCGCGCCGCCGGCGCAGGGGTCGCACCGGCCTGGGCCTCCTGGCCCTGGTGGTGGTGGCCTACCTGGCGTTCCTGGTCGTGGCCCCGCTGCACGCCTGGTCGAACGTCACCCGGGTGGACGTGAGCCCGGCGGGGGAACGACCCCCGGCGGGCGACGGCCACACCTACCTGCTGGTCGGCTCCGACAGCCGCGAGGGCCTGAGCGCCGCCCAGAAGCGGGCGCTGGGCACCGGGAGCGCCGAAGGCCGGCGCACCGACACCATCATCCTGGTCCACGTGCCCTCGGGCGGGGGCAAGTCCTCGCTGATCTCCGTGCCGCGCGACAGCTTCCTGCCCATCCCGGGACACGGGAAGAACAAGGTGAACGCCGCCTTCTCGATCGGCGGTCCCCGGCTGCTGACCGAGACGCTCGAGCAGGCCACCGGTCTGCGCATCGACGGTTACCTCGAGATCGGCCTGGGCGGCTTCGCCCGCGTCGTGGACAGTCTCGGCGGCGTCGACGTCTGCGTGAAGCAGCCCATCCAGGACGCGAAGGCGCACCTCGACCTGGCCGCGGGCTGCCAGACCCTCGACGGCCCCACTGCGCTCGGGTACGTACGGGCCCGCTACTTCGACCCCAAGGGCGACATCGGCCGCGCCGAGCGGCAGCGGCAGTTCCTGGGCGCGGTGGTGAAGAAGGCCGCGACCCCGTCGACCGTGCTGGTGCCGTGGCGCTGGTGGGACTTCACCCACGCCGCCGCCGACGCGGTGCTCGTGGGCCAGGACACCGGGCTGCTCGACGCGTACCGCATCCTCTCCACCCTGCGGGCGGTCTCGAAGGGCGATGCCCTGAGCCTGGTGGTCCCCATCGGGAACGCCAACGCCACGACGTCGGCCGGCAGCTCGGTGCTCTGGGACGAGGAGCGTGCAGCAGCGCTGTTCACCATGCTGCGGGACGGCACGCCCCTCGAGGCACCTCCGCCGGGCACCGACGGGACGCCGAGCGGCTGAGGCGGGGCGGCCCGGCGGCACACAGGGTGCGCCCAGCCCCGGCGGTTAGACTCACGCGTCCCCGGCTCCGGGGGACCACCTGCACCAGCACCGAAGGGACGAACGAGTGGACGGCGGCGCCAACCCGGGGACTCCGGCCCCCTACGGCCCCGACGACCCGTTCCCCCGACGCCGCGAGGTGCACGGCCGGACGGGCCCCCGTGGCCACTCCTGGCGCCGGCGCGTCGCCATCGGGCTCGTCGCTGTCGTGGCCCTCGCCGGCGCCGGTGCGGCCTACGCCACGTGGCACCTGAACCAGAACATCACCAAGGTCGACGTGTCGCAGGCCATCGGCACCGATCGCCCCACTCGCGACCCGAAGGCCGGCAAGGCCGTCAACCTCCTCCTGCTCGGCTCCGACAACCGCACCGGCGTGGGCAACACCAGCTACGGCACGGTCCCCGACGACCCGGGCGTGCACTCGGACACCAACCTGCTGGTGCACCTGTCGGCCGACCGCACGTGGGCCACCGTGGTGTCCATCCCCCGCGACTCGATGACCAAGGCGCCGCCGGAGTGCTCCAAGGACGCCCCCAAGAGCACCTGGGTCATGCGGCAGTGGAACCACAACTACAAGATCGGCGGCACCGGCTGCCTGATCCGCACCCTCGAGGGCAACACCGGGGTCTTCGTCGACCACTACGCCGTGGTCGACTTCCGCGGGTTCAAGGAGATGGTCGACGCCCTCGACGGCGTCAAGGTCTGCACCACCCAGCCGATCGACGACCCGAACAGCCACCTCAAGCTCTCGCCCGGCACCCACGAGCTGAACGGCGAGCAGGCGCTGGCCTACGTGCGCACCCGCAAGTCGATCGGCGACGGCTCGGACCTCGGGCGGATCAAGCGCCAGCAGGCGTTCCTCTCCTCGGTCGCGCAGGAGGCCACCTCCAGCAGGTTGCTCTTCCGCCCGACCCAGCTCTACGGCTTCCTCGACGCGGCCACCCGCTCGCTGACCACCGACCCCGGCTTCGACCTCGGCACCATGAAGGACCTGGCCGAGAGCATCCGCACCATCGGTCTGGACAACATCCAGTTCGTCACGGTCCCCAACGAGACCTACCCGCCCGACCCCAACCGGGTGCAGTGGACGCCGTCGGCGGAGCTCATCTGGAAGGCCTTCCGCGAGGACCACAGGATCGGCGAGGAGCCGACCACCCCGGCCTCACCGGGCCCGCTCACCGTCTCGCCCGACGCCGTCACCGTTCAGGTGCTCAACGGCTCGGGCACCTCGGGTCTGGCCACCCAGGCCCGGGCGGCGCTCGAGGCCCAGGGGTTCACGGTCTCGGGCACCGGCAACGCCCCCGCGACCACCGGCACCCTGGTCGAGTACTCGGCCGGTCAGGAGGACGCCGCCCGCACCGTCGCCGCCGCGTTCCCGGGCGCCGAGCTCACCGAGGCGACGGGCCTCGGGACACTCGTGCGGGTCACCCTGGGCGCGGGGTCGCCGAACGTGGTCGAGGTCCCCAACCGCGTGGGGGCCTCTCCGCTGCCGACCCCGTCGGTCACGGCCCCCGAGCCGGCCCCGAGCGCCACCCCCACCATCGAGACCCGCCCCGCCGCCGAGGACATCTGCGAGACCTCCTGAGCCGGCGGACCCGTCACCGCCCGGCGGGCCCGTCACCGCCCGGCGGATCCCCACCGAACCCGGGATCCGTCAGGCCGGCGTGCTCGCGCGGACCCGTACCGCGACCTCGCCCAGGTGCGCCAGGTCCAGCCGCAGATGGTCCTCGACGTGGGCGGCCACGGCGTCCGCGGCGGGCAGGTCGCTCGAGCGGGCGACGGTCACGGCGACGTCGGCCCGCAGCCGGTGCCCCACCCACCGCAGCCGCAGGTCGTCCACCGCCAGCACCTCGTCGACCTCCTCGGCCGACACCCGGGCCCGGCGCACGAGGTCCGGCTCGACGGCGTCCAGGAGCCGGTGCCCGACCGACCGGGCGGCCGAGCGCAGGACGCCGAGGATCGCCACCGTGATGAGCAGCCCCACCAGCGGGTCGGCCCACGACCAGCCGACGGCGACCCCGCCGGCGCCGACCAGGACCGCCAGCGAGGTGAACCCGTCGGTGCGGGCGTGCAGGCCGTCGGCGACGAGGGCGGCCGAGCCGATCTGGTGCCCCACGCGGATCCGGTACCGCGCCACCCACTCGTTGCCGAGGAACCCCAGCACGGAGGCCGCCGCGACGGCGGGCAGGTGGGTGACCGGGCGCGGGTCGAGGAGGCGACCGATGCTCTCCCACGCCACCAGCACGCCGGAGAGCGCGATCATGACGACGATGACGAGGCCCGCCAGGTCCTCGGCGCGACCGAAGCCGTGGGTGTAGCGGTCGGTGCGGGCGCGGGCGGCGAGCCCGAAGGCGACCAGCAGCGGCAGGGCGGTGCCGGCGTCAACGAGGTTGTGCAGGGTGTCGCCCAGCAGCGCGACCGAGCCCGAGACGACCACCACGACCCCCTGGGCTGCGGCCGTGACCAGGAGCGCCACGAGGCTGACGAGCAGGGCCTGCCGCCCGGCGCTCGTGGCCTCCACCGCGTCGTCGATGCGGTCGGCGGCGTCGTGCGAGTGACCCCCGAACAGCTCGGAGAGGGCATGGGCCCAGCGAGCGGCCCGGCCCTGGGCGTGGTCGTGGTGGTGGTCGTGGCCGTGGTGGTGACCGTGGTCGTGAGCAGCGTCGTCGTGGCCGTGCTCGCCGCCGGTGGTGTCGTGGACGTGGGCCCGGGTGGTGTGGCTCATCGGTGTCCTCCGTCGCTCCGGTGGTGGGCGGGGACGTTCTCGAGCAGGTGCTCCACGTGCCCGATGGTGTCGACGACCAGCTGCCGGACGTGCCCGTTCTCCACTCGGTACAGGACGGTCGTGCCCACCCGGCGAGAGGTGACCAGACGGGCCATCCGCAGCTTCGCCAGGTGCTGGGACACCGCCGGGACGGGCCGCTCGAGGGCCTCGGCCAGGTCGGTGACCGAGTGCTCGTCGTCGAGCAGGAGACCAGTGAGCTGCAGGCGGGTCGGGTCGGCCAGCATCCGTAGGACCTCGACGGCCAGGGTCACCACGTCCTCGCCCCACACCGGCGGTTCAATGGTTGCGTGCATGCGCAAACAGTAGCGGCCAACCCCGGCCTTCCGGGGATGCCGGCCGGGTGGCGCGCGCCTCGGCGGACCGCGGTCACCGGGACCGCATCGCAGCCCCTCCCGTGGTGCGGGAGGGGCGGTCAGCCCTTCAGCAGCTGGCGCGCCATGACGATGCGCTGGATCTGGTTGGTGCCCTCGTAGATCTGGGTGATCTTGGCGTCGCGCATCATCCGCTCGAGCGGGAAGTCGCGGGTGTAGCCTGCCCCGCCCAGGAGCTGCACGGCGTCGGTGGTCACCTGCATGGCGACGTCGGAGGCGTAGGCCTTGGCCGCGGCCCCGAAGAAGGGCAGGTCGGCGTCGTCGCGCTCGGACTTGGCCGCCGCCACGTACATCAGCTGGCGGGCGGCCTCGAGGGTCATCGCCATGTCGGCGAGCATGAACTGGATGCCCTGGAACTCGGCGACCCGCTTGCCGAACTGCTGGCGCTCCTTGACGTACGCGAGCGCGTGGTCGAGGGCGCCCTGGGCGATACCGACGGCCTGGGCGCCGATGGTGACGCGGGTGTGGTCGAGCGTCTTCAGCGCGATCTTCAGCCCCGCGCCCACCTCGCCCACCACCCGGTCACCCGGGATGCGGCAGGCGTCGAAGTGCAGCTCGCGGGTCGGGCTGCCCTTGATGCCGAGCTTGCGCTCCTTCTCGCCGAAGGTGAAGCCCTCGTCGCCCTTCTCCAGCACGAACGCGGTGATGTTGTTGCCGCGGGGGCCGTCGGGGTCGGTGACCGCGAGCACCGTGTAGAAGTTCGAGACCCCGGCGTTGGTGATCCACGACTTCTGCCCCGAGAGGACCCAGTCGTCGCCGTCGCGCACCGCCTTGCACCGCATCGCGGCGGTGTCGGAGCCGGCCTCGCGCTCGGAGAGGCCGTACGAGAACGTCGTCTCGCCGGCCGCGAGCGGGGTGAGGTAGCGCTTCTTCACGTCCTCGTTCGCCGCCAGGACCAGCGGCATCGACCCGAGCTTGTTGACGGCCGGGATGAGGCTGGAGGACGCGCAGGCGCGGGCCACCTCCTCGATGACGATGCAGGTGGCCAGGGCGTCGGCCCCCACCCCGCCGTACTCCTCGCTGACGTGCGGCGCGAAGAAGTCGCTGGCCACGAGGGCGTCGTGCGCCTCCTGGGGGTAGCGCGCCTCCTCGTCGACCGCGGCCGCGTACGGGGCGATCTTGTCCTCGGCCACGGCGCGCACCGCCTCGCGGATGGCCTCGTGGTCCTCGGAGAGCCGGTAGGTGTCGAAGTCGCTGTTGCCCGTCATGCCTCCGATGCTACGACCCGGTAGCGGCGCAGCGGCGGCCTGCCGAAGGTGGCGCCCTGTGCCCTTCGCCACCCGGTCGCGGCGACGGGACGCCCTCCCGGGGACGCCCCGCCACGCGCTCACTCCCCGCGCAGCAGGTGCCAGAGGTGGCCGTGCTGCTCGGTGTCGCCGAGCTCGGGCATCACCTCGCGCTCGAACAGCTCGACGCCGGAGAGGTCGTAGGCCTGCTCGACGAAGTAGGTGATGGCGTAGGTCATCCCGCGCTGCTCGAGGTCGCGCAGGCGCTCGACCACCTGCTCCGGCGTGCCGACCAGCGGCCCGGTCTCGAACGAGCGCACCGTGTCGTCGACCACGCCGGCCGGCAGCCCGGCCCGGGTGTAGTGGTCGCGGATCCACCCGAGGCGGTCGGCGACCTCCTTCTCGTCGCGGCCGATGACCACGTTGTAGTTGGCGCTGCGCACGATGGTCCCGAAGTCGCGGCCGATGTCGTCGCAGTGCCCGCGCAGGATGTCCGACTTGGCGCTGAAGCCCTCGGGGGTGCCGTCGAAGTTGGTGTAGTCGGCGTACTCGGCCGCGATGCGCAGCGTCTTCTTCTCACCACCACCGGCGATCCACATGGGGATGCCGTTGGCCTGGCTCCCGGGCTGCACGGTGCCCTGCAGCGGCTGCGGAAAGCACAGCGCGCCGTCCACCTGGTAGTGCTCGCCGTCGAGGGTGGCGCGGCCCGTCGTCCACATCTGGCGCATGATCTCGACACCCTCGCGCAGCCGGGCCAGCCGCTCCCCGGCGCCCGGGAAGCCGTAGCCGTAGGCGCGCCACTCGTGCTCGTACCAGCCGGCGCCGATCCCCATCTCGAGGCGACCCTCGGAGATGGCGTCGACGGTGGCGGCCACCTTCGCCAGGTAGGTCGGCTCGCGGTAGGACATGCACGTGCACATCTGGCCGAGCCGGACCCGCCCGGTGACGCCCGCGAAGGCCGCCATCAGCGACCACGCCTCGTGCACGCCCTCCTCGGTGGGGCGGGGCACCGGGTGGAAGTGGTCGTAGACCCAGATCGAGGTCCAGCCCTCGATGCCGTCGGCGCGACGGGCGAGGCCCCCCATCACCCCCCAGTGCTGGGCGGGGTCGATACCGACCAGGTCGTGCCGCCAGCCCTGCGGGACGAACAGTCCGAACTTCATGCGTGCTCCTCGTGGACGTGGGTGTCCTGCCGATCATGCCCCACCGTCCGGCCTCGTCGACGGCGGCCGCCCGGCGGCCCTAGGCTGCTGTCGTGGCTCCCACGATCTGCGTCGTCGGCACCTCCTACGTCGGCCTCTCCCTCGCCGTCCTCCTCGCCCGGCAGCACGATGTCGTCGCGTACGACATCGACGCCTCCCGGGTCGAGCTCATCCGGGCCGGGCGCAGCCCCATCCACGACCCCGACATCGCGGAGCACCTGGCGGCGGGGGGTCTGCGGCTCACCGCGACCACCGACAAGGAGGCCGCCTACCGCGACGCGACGTTCGTGGTCGTCGCGACGCCGACGAACTACGACGAGCGCACCAACTACTTCGACACCAGCACCGTGGAGCAGGTCGTGCAGGACGTGCGGCGGATCGCCCCCGACGCCACCGCGGTGGTCAAGTCGACGGTGCCGGTGGGCTTCACCGCCGGGCTGCGCGAACGGCTGGGGACCGACCGCGTCGTCTTCTCCCCCGAGTTCCTGCGCGAGGGGCGGGCCCTGCACGACAACCTGCACCCGTCGCGGATCGTCGTCGGCGACCGCGGGCCGCAGGGGGTGGCGTTCGCCCGGCTGCTGGCCGGCGCCGCGCTGGACGACGACGTGCCGGTGCTGCTCACCGACAGCACCGAGGCCGAGGCCATCAAGCTCTTCGCCAACACCTACCTGGCCATGCGGGTCGCGTACTTCAACGAGCTCGACACCTACGCGGCCACGCACGGGCTCGACACCCGCCAGATCATCGACGGCGTCGGCCTCGACCCCCGCATCGGGATGCACTACAACAACCCCAGCTTCGGCTACGGCGGGTACTGCCTGCCCAAGGACACCAAGCAGCTGCTGGCCAACTACGCCGCGGTGCCGCAGACCCTGATCAGCGCCATCGTCGCTGCGAACACCACCCGCAAGGACTTCATCGCCTCCGAGGTCCTGGCCCGCGGGCCGAGGGTGGTCGGCATCCACCGGCTCGTCATGAAGTCGGGCTCGGACAACTTCCGCTCCAGCAGCGTGCAGGGCGTGATGAAGCGGATCAAGGCCAAGGGCGTGGAGGTCATCTTGCACGAGCCCGGGCTCGACGACGACACCTTCTACGGCTCGCCGGTGGTCTCGCTCGAGGAGCTCAAGGCGCGCAGTGACGTCATCGTCGCCAACCGGCTGGTGCCCGAGCTGCACGACGTCGAGGATCGGGTCTACACCCGCGACCTGTTCGGCAACGACTGAGGCCCTGGGGCGCCGCCCCCGAGGAGCTCGGCGCCGGTCCCGGAAGGCCTGGTTTGGCGCCACGCCGAACGGGCATGATGACGGCATGGGCGCACTGCAGCATCAGAACGACCCTGACCTCATCCGTGAGCTGCTCATGGATCCGGGTATCTGGGCGGTGGTGGGGCTCTCCTCCAACAGCCGGCGCCCGGCCTGGTCGGTGAGCCAGTGGCTCACGGTCGAGCTCGGCAAGCCCATCGTCGCGGTGCACCCCAAGGCTGAGGAGGTCCACGGGTACCCCGGCTACGCCTCGCTGGCCGACATCCCCGACCAGGACCTGAAGGTCGTCGACTGCTTCGTCAACTCCCGCCGCGTGGGGGCGGTGGTCGACGACGCCATCGCGCACAAGGACCGGCTGGGCCTCGACGCCGTCTGGATGCAGGTGGGCGTGGTGGACCAGGCGGCCGCGACCCGCGCGCGCGAGGCCGGGCTGGCCGTCGTCATGGACACCTGCCCGAAGATCGAGTGGCCCAAGCTGCGCAGCGACGGCATGCAGCGCTGACCCCCGCGGGGGACGTCAGCTTTTGGGGGTGACCCCGAAAAGCTCACCGGACAAGACCTGGCAGCCGGGGTCTGGTGGCACAGCTCTTGCTTCGACGCTCCCGCGGGATGCCGCCGTCGACGCCGCGCCGGCCTCAGGAGCGCCGGCGCTCGCGCAGCGCGGCCCCCTTGGCGTGCGCCTGGTCGCGCAACGCACCTCGGAAGTCGTCCATCGCAGCGCGCAACCGCTCGGCCTCGGCGCCCTCGCCGGCCCCGAGGATGCGGGCGGCGAGCAGCCCCGCGTTGCGCGCGCCGCCGACCGACACCGTCGCCACCGGCACGCCGGCCGGCATCTGCACGATCGAGAGCAGCGAGTCCATCCCGTCGAGGTAGGCCAGCGGCACCGGCACGCCGATGACCGGCAGGGAGGTGACCGACGCGAGCATCCCGGGCAGGTGGGCGGCCCCGCCCGCCCCCGCGACGAGCACCCGCAGCCCCCGCGCAGCGGCGCTCCGCCCGTACTCGAGCATCTCCTCGGGCATCCGGTGGGCCGACACGACGTCGACCTCGCACGCGACCCCGAGCTCGTCGAGCGCCAGCACCGCCGCCTCCATCACCGGCCAGTCGGAGTCGGACCCCATGACCACCCCCACCACGGGCGCGCCGGCCCGCTCGGTGGACCCGGCCGCCACCCCGCCCGACGAGATCTGCTGCTCGTTGCTCACTCGGTCACCACTCCTCGCAGGTAGTCGGCCGCGTGCCCGGCCCGCTCGCGCAGGTCGGCCAGGTCGGTGCCCGACACGTTGACGTGCCCGATCTTGCGGCCGGGGCGCACGCCCTTGCCGTACAGGTGCACCTTCAGGCCCGGGTCACGCGCCATGACGTGCCGGTAGGCGGGGTAGAGCTCGGGGTAGTCGCCGCCGAGCACGTTCGCCATCACCGTCCACGGGGCGTGGGGGTGCGGCGAGCCCAGCGGCAGGTCGAGCACCGCACGCAGGTGCTGCTCGAACTGACCGGTGACGGCCCCGTCCATCGACCAGTGTCCGGAGTTGTGCGGGCGCATCGCCAGCTCGTTGACCACGAAGGCCGGTGCGCCGTCGGCGTCCACGGTCTCGAAGAGCTCGACCGCCAGCACCCCGGTGACCCCCAGCTCGCCCGCCACCCGCAGGGCCGCGGCCACCGCGCGCGCACCGAGGTCGGGGTCGAGCCCGGGCGCGGGAGCGAGGACCTCGGTGCAGATGCCGTCGGTCTGCACGGTCTCGACGACCGGCCACACCGCCGCCTGGCCCGACGGGCTGCGCGCCAGCAGCACCGCCAGCTCGCGGCGGAACGGCACCCGTTCCTCGAGCAGCAGCCCGGTACCGGCCCCCCGTGCCCGCTCGAGCCAGTCGTCGAGCTCGTCGGCCGAGCCCGCCACCCGCACGCCCTTGCCGTCGTACCCGCCGACCGGGGTCTTCGCCACGACCGGCCATCCGACCGCCTCGCCGAAGGCCGCGACGTCGGCGGCGGTGTCGGCGCGCGCCCAGCGCGGGCAGGGCACGCCCAGTGCGGTGAGCCGGGCCCGCATCGCCAGCTTGTCCTGGGCGTGGAGCAGCGCCTCGGGTGTCGGATGCACTGCCACCCCGTCGGCGACGAGCGCGGCCAGGACGTCCTGCGGGACGTGCTCGTGGTCGAACGTCACGACGTCGCACGCGGCGGCGAAGCGGCGCACGGCGTCGTGGTCGGTGTGCGCACCGACGGGAGCACTGGGCACGACGAGGGCGGCCGCGGCATCCGGTGCCTCGGACAGCACGCTGAGGGTGATGCCGAGCTCGGCGGCCGGCCCGGCGCACATCCGCGCGAGCTGCCCACCCCCGATGATGCCGACGACGGGGAAGCCTCCGGGCGCACGGCGAGGGGTGGTCACCCGCTGAGGATATCGAGCAGTCGTCAGTAGGCTGCACCGGTGACCGACCAGGACGCCCCGGCGCGAGGCCCCGTCGCCCGCGTCCTCGACGCCGGTCGGGGCGCCATCGGTGCGCTCTACCGCGAGGTCATCAAGTTCGGGGTGATCGGGGCACTGGCGTTCGTGGTCGACCTCGGCCTGGCCAACGTGCTGTGGCACACCGTTCTCGAGGACAAGGTCACCACCGCCAAGCTCATCTCCGGTGCCGTCGCGACGCTCGTGGCGTGGGTCGGCAACCGGCAGTGGACCTTCCGGCACCGCCGGAGCCGCCCGGTGCACCACGAGGTCGGGCTCTTCTTCGGCGTCAACCTCGTCGCCCTCGGCATCTCGGCCCTGACCCTGGCCGTCTCGCACTACGGCCTGGGGTACACCTCGCGCCTGGCCGACAACATCTCGACCGTCGTCGGCATCGGGCTCGGCACCCTGTTCCGCTTCTGGGCCTACCGCCGGTTCGTTTTCGCGCGCGAGGTCCTCTGACCGGAGCGAGTCAGACGCGGTCGCTCACCGAGAGGAAGAGCGCGAAGACCGGGGGCGCCGCGCGGGCGAGCTCGAGCCGGCCGCCCACGGCCTCGGCCAGGTCGCGCGCCAGCGAGAGCCCCAGCCCCGAGCCCGAGGACGAGACCGACCGCTCGAAGATGTGCGGAGCCAGCGCCGGGGAGACCCCGTCGCCGGTGTCGCTGACCTCGATGACGACCGAGGGTCCGGCGCGGCGGGCGCTGATCTCGACCGTCCCGCGCCCGTAGGCCAGGGAGTTCTCGAGCAGGGTGGTGAGGATCTGCCCCAGCGCGACCGGCGTGGCGCGCACCAGCAGCCCGCGCTCGCCGCTGACGTGGATGCTGCGGCGGGCCGAGGCGAACGGCGGCTGCCACTCGCGCTGCAGCGACGCGAGCACCGAGTCGAGCGAGACCGAGGGGCTGGCCTCGACCCCGCTGCGCGCTCGGCCCATGAGGTCGTCGACGACCTTGCTGAGGCGCTCGACCTGCCCGATGGCGATGGCCGACTCCTCGGCCACGACCTCGAGGTCCTCGGTGGTCGAGATCTCCTCGAGGCGCATCAGCAGCGCGGTCAGCGGGGTGCGCAGCTGGTGCGAGGCGTCGGCGGCGAAGTCGCGCTCGGACGCGAGCCGCTTGGCCCCCTGCTGGGCGCCGCGCACCAGCGCGGCGTCGAGCCGGTCGAGCTCCTCGATACCGGAGGTGAGGGGCACGGGGCGGGTGTCGCCGGCGGCAAGCCGGTCGGCACGCTCGCGCAGCGTCCGCACCAGCCCGTCGAGGCGCAGCACGGTGCGCTCGGCCAGCCACACCGCGACCACGAGGGCGAGCAGGGCCGCGGCGAGCGCCGCGAAGACGAGGACCCACCACGGGGCACGGACGACGCCCGCGTCGAGCCCACCCCGGACGACGAGCACGACCAGCGCCACGGCGACCGCCCCGAAGGAGGCGCCGACCGAGGCGAGGGCGACCGTCAGGACGATGCGCCGCATCGGGGCCGGCTACTCTTCCGGGGCGTCGAAGCGGAAGCCGAGCCCCCGGATCGTCGTGATGTACCGGGGATGCGCCGCGTCGTCACCGAGCTTGCGACGCAGCACCGAGATGTGCATGTCCAGGGTCTTGGTCGAGCCGTACCAGGCGCTGTCCCAGACGTCGCGCATGAGCTTCTCGCGGGAGACGACCTTGCCCTCGTTGGTCACGAGCACCCGCAGCAGCTCGAACTCCTTGCCGGTGAGCTGCACCTCCTCGCCGCGCAGGAACACGCGGCGCCCCTCGTTGTCGATGTCGAGCAGGGGCTCGTCGCCGGGCTCGTTGGGGTCGACCACCCCACGGCGCAGCAGCGCCCGCGCCCGGGCGAGCAGCTCGGCGAGCCGGAACGGCTTGGTGACGTAGTCGTCGGCCCCTGCGTCGAGGCCCACCACGGTGTCGACCTCGTCGGCGCGGGCCGTCAGGACCAGGACCGGCACGCTGCTGCCCTCCTGGCGGAGCCGGCGGCACACCTCGAGGCCGTCCATCTTCGGCAGCCCCAGGTCGAGGACCACCAGGTCGGGGGCCTGCAGGGCGTGCTCGAGGGCCGACTCCCCGTCGGTGCACACCTCGACCTCGTAGCCCTCCCGGCGGAGGGCGCGGGCGAGCGGGTCGGAGATCGCGGGATCGTCCTCGGCCAGGAGCACCTTGGTCATGGGGGGATCGTAGTCACGATCCGTCACCGGGCACGGAGCGACGACGACCGCCGGGGGCGCGTCGAAGCTCGTGCAGGGTCACGACGCCGATGCCGCGCAGCATCCGGCGCCGCCGCTCGATGGCCGAGAACCCGGACACCGAGCCGAGCGCACGCGCCATCGCGTCGTCGACGAACACCGTGCCCGACGGCGTCACGGCCGTGATCCGGCTCGCCTTGTTGACCGTCATGCCGAAGACGTCGCCGAGCCGAGAGACCACCCGGCCGTGCGCCAGCCCGACCCGCACCGGGGGCAGCAGCTCGTCCTCGGCCATGGCGTCGACCAGGTCGAGGGCGATGGCCGAGGCGGCCGCGGCCTCGGTGTGGACGAACAGCACCTCGTCGCCCACGGTCTTGATCACCCGTCCGCCGTGCTCGGCCACGACGTCGCTGGCCAGCAGCTCGAAGTGCTGCACCAACCGGGCCAGCTGGCGCTCGCTCATCCGGCGCACGAACGAGGTGAAGGCGACGAGGTCGGCGAAGCCGACGGCGCGCACCGGGGCCGAGGGGTCGGAGCTGACCGCGGGGTCGGCGTCGGCCAGCATGCGTTGCACCGCGTTGGTCAGGTGCCGCCGCCAGACGTAGACCAGCAGGGGCTCGATCTCGTCGATGGTGCGGGCGAGCAGGGCGGCGGCATCCGCCGCGACGCCCGGCGCGGGCACCGAGCGGCTGTCCTTGCCCTCGAGCTCCTCCGAGAACGGCGGTGCCAGCGACTCGGCGACCAGCTGGGTCTGCCAGACGGCCAGCCGGTCGGCGGTGCGCGCGAAGGCCCGGGTCATGCCGAGGGCGAGCTCCTCGCTGACCCGGCCGCCCTGCACCATCGCGGTCACCCGGCCCAGGGCCTCGCGGTCGGCCTCGGTGAACATCGCCTCGTCGTCCTCGACGACCTGGAACCCCATCGCGTGCCAGAAGCGGCGCGCCGCGGCCGGGTCGACGCCCGCGCTGGCGCTGACCTCGTCGCGCGCCATCGACGCCGACCGGCCCAGGAGGAGGCGCTCCACGCTCTCGGGCAGCTCGGCGTGCTCGGCCTGCCCGGTCCGCGGCGCGCGGGCACGGTCGTCGGGCTCGGTGTCGGTCATCGTGCCCTCCTCGCGCGCGCTCACCGGGTGCGCACGTGGACCACGTCGCCCGCAGAGACCTGGACGGTCCCTGCGTCCGTGCGCACGGTCAGTCTGCCGGTCGCGTCGACGCCTGTCGCCCTTCCCCGCCGCACGATGCCGCCGGGCTCGTGGACCTCGACGTCGCGGCCCACCGTGGAGCACGCGTCTCGGTAGCCCTCGGCCGAGGGGCCGAAGGGGCCGGTATCGGCGCGCAGGACCTCGGCCAGCCGGACGAGGTAGCGGGTGAGCAGCACCGCACGGTCGACCCCGGGGTGCCCGGCGGCCCGCAGCGAGGTCGCGGTGTCGAGCGGCAGGTCCTCGCGGGCGGTGTCGACGTTGACCCCCAGACCGGCGACCACGCCCTGGGCGGTCCACTCGCAGAGGATGCCGGCCAGCTTGCGGTCACCGTCGCCCGGCACCAGGACGTCGTTG
The DNA here is from genome assembly GCF_001428065.1 of Nostocoides sp. Soil756. GTDB lineage: Bacteria > Actinomycetota > Actinomycetes > Actinomycetales > Dermatophilaceae > Phycicoccus. The sequence goes on along the minus strand of NZ_LMSE01000002.1, from coordinate 368,722 downwards.
GGCCACTTCAGTGCGGTCGACGGCCCCCCGACGTCGGCGACCGCCCGAGCGGCCGCCAGACCGACGAAGAGCGGCACCCACGACGCCCCGGACGCCGGCACCGGGACGCACACCGAGACCGCGAGCGCCGTACCGGGCGTGGTCGTCCAGACCCGCCCGAGCCGCCCGCGCCCGCTCTCCTGGGCCTCGGCCACGACCACCCGCCAGGGCCGGGGGGCCTCGCGCAGGGTGTCGTTCGTGGAGCCCAGGCGCTCGTGCACCTCGACCGGGAGCCAGGGACCGCCGGGTGTGACGGAGAACGCGTCGAGGGGTCGCGGGGACTCGGGCCGGGGCACGGGCCCAAGGCTAGAGTCACCGCCATGCCCAGTGACCCGCACTCGCTCGGTGGGACCGACGTCCCGGACGGCATCGACGTCACCACGACGGCCGGCAAGCTGGCCGACCTCAAGCGCCGGGTGGCCGAGGTGGCCAGCGCCGGCTCGGAGCGGGCCGTCGAGAAGCAGCACGCCCGCGGCAAGAAGACCGCGCGCGAGCGCCTCGAGCTGCTCCTGGACGACGGCTCCTTCGTCGAGATGGACAAGTACGCCCGGCACCGCTCGAGCGCCTTCGGCCAGCAGGCGAACCGCCCCTACGGCGACGGTGTGGTCACCGGCTACGGCACCGTCGACGGGCGGACCGTGGCCGTGTTCGCCCAGGACTTCACCGTCTTCGGCGGTTCGCTGGGCGAGGTCTTCGGCGAGAAGATCACCAAGGTCATGGACTTCGCGATGAAGGTCGGCTGCCCGGTGGTCGGCCTGAACGACTCCGGGGGCGCCCGCATCCAGGAGGGGGTGGTCTCGCTCGGGCTGTACGGCGAGATCTTCCGCCGCAACGTGCACGCGTCCGGCGTCATCCCGCAGATCTCGCTGATCATGGGGCCGTGCGCGGGCGGGGCCGTCTACTCCCCCGCGGTCACCGACTTCACGGTCATGGTCGACCAGACCTCGCACATGTTCATCACGGGGCCCGACGTCATCAAGACGGTCACCGGCGAGGACGTGGGGATGGAGGAGCTCGGCGGCGCCAAGACCCACAACACCCGCTCCGGCGTGGCCCACTACATGGGCACCGACGAGGAGGACGCGGTCGAGTACGTCAAGGCGCTGCTGTCGTACCTGCCGAGCAACAACCTCGAGGACCCCCCGGTGTTCGGCGGCGAGCTCGACCTCGACGTCACCGACGACGACCGCTACCTCGACACCATCATCCCCGACTCCCCCAACGTCCCCTACGACATGCACGAGGTCATCGAGCGGGTCGTCGACGACGGCGACTTCCTCGAGGTGCAGCCGCTGTTCGCGCCCAACATCATCGTGGGCTTCGGGCGGGTCGAGGGGCACTCGGTGGGCGTGGTCGCCAACAACCCGATGCAGCTGGCCGGGACCCTCGACATCGACGCCTCCGAGAAGGCCGCGCGTTTCGTGCGGACCTGCGACGCGTTCAACGTGCCGGTGCTGACCTTCGTCGACGTCCCGGGTTTCCTCCCCGGCACCGGCCAGGAGTGGGACGGCATCATCCGGCGCGGCGCCAAGCTCATCTACGCCTACGCCGAGGCCACCGTGCCGCTGGTCACCGTCATCACCCGCAAGGCCTACGGCGGCGCCTACGACGTGATGGGGTCCAAGCACCTGGGGGCCGACATCAACCTCGCCTGGCCGACGGCGCAGATCGCGGTCATGGGGGCCCAGGGCGCGGTCAACATCCTCTACCGCAAGGAGCTCGCGGCCGCCGAGCAGAGGGGCGAGTCGGTCGAGGAGGCGCGCGCGGCGTTCATCCAGCAGTACGAGGACGCGCTGGCCAACCCCTACGTCGCGGCCGAGCGCGGGTACGTCGACACCGTCATCACGCCGTCGAACACCCGGATGAACGTCACCAAGGCGCTGCGCGCGCTGCGCACCAAGCGCGAGACCCTGCCGCCCAAGAAGCACGGGAACATCCCGCTGTGACCTCTTCGCAGGCTCAGAGCCCAAGGGGGCCCGGCGCTGTGAGCGACTCGCAGGGCCAGGAAGCCCCGGGACCGGGCCCGGCGGTGCGCATCCAGGGTCCCGCGACCGCTGAGGAGGTCGCGGCCGTGGTCGCCGTGCTGGCCGCGGCCGGCGCCGGCATCCCGGGCCGGCCCGAGAGCGGCTCGCGCTGGGCGTCGCACCGCGCCCTGCTGCGGGGCCGGCACGACCCGGGCCCCAGCGCCTGGAGCACCACCTACCGCGGTTGACCCCTCCCCTTCCTCGAATGTGTGTGAACACGCCGCGGATTCCGCGGCGTGTTCACACACGTTCGCGGGAGGTGGCCTTCGCGAGCTCGGCGTGGTCGTCCTCGCCGAGCACCCCGGCGTCGAGGACCGTGCGGGCCGCGTCCTCGTCGCCGAACCATCCCGCCAGCACCGTCGACACCGTGATGCCGTGCGCGGGCCGCTCGATCACCGTCACCACGTCCCCCGGCCGGATGGTGCCCGGCGTCAAGACCGCCAGGTAGGCCCCCGGCCGGCCGTGCTCGACGAACCGGCGGACCCAGCCCTTCTCACCCATCCAGGCCGCGAAGTTGGCACAGGGCACGCGCGGGCCGCAGACCTCGAGCACGGTCTCGCCGACCTGCCACCGTTCGCCCACCACGGCACCGTCGGGGTCGAGCCCCTCCGTGGTCAGGTTCTCGCCGAAGGCGCCGTCCGGCAGCGGCCGGCCGATCGCGGCCGCCCAGTGGTCGAGCTCCTCGCGGGCGACCGCGTAGACCGCCTGCCGGGTGCCGCCGTGGTCCTTGTGGTTCATGACGTCGTCGCCCACCACCCCGCTGCCGGCCCCAGCCCGCTTCGGCCCGGGGTCGCGCACCTCGATGCTCGGGACCGGGCGCTTGTCGATCCCGGTGACCCGGCCGCGGCTCCCGATGCCGTCGCGGCCGTGCCCGATGTTGACCGACCTCACGCGTGCGCCCATGAGCCCGAGGCTATGCCCACGCGGGGTCGGCAGGAACCACCAGGCGCTCTCCCCGCCGCTCGGGTAGCGTCCGCAGGGTGACCGACGCGAGCCGCCACCCGAGCCCTGCGGACCCCTCGAGCCCCACGCGCCGGCCCACCGCCGTCGACGCCGTGGCCGACGCCCACTTCGACGCCGTGGTCGCGGCCAGCCCCATCGAGGCGACCTACCTCGGCGTCCCCGGGCGTGACAGCGAGCTCGACGACCTCTCCCCCGAGGGCTACGCGCACCACGCCGAGATCGCCCGGGCCACCCTGGCCCGCCTCGACGCGGTCGAGGCCGTCGACGACGTCGACCGGGTCACGGTCGCCGCGATGCGCGAGCGTCTGGGCCTGACCCTCGAGACCCACGAGGCGGGCTACGACCGGATGGCGCTCAACGTCATCGCCTCGCCCCTCCAGGGCTGCCGCGACGTGCTCGACTCGATGCCCACCGCGACCGACGAGGACTGGGCCACCATCAGCGCCCGGCTGGGCGAGGTGCCCCGAGCGCTGGAGCAGTACGCCACGACCCTGCGCGAGTCGGCCGACCGGGGCCTGGTGACGCCGCGCCGCCAGGTCGAGTCCTGCGCCCGCCAGTGCCGCGACCTGACCGCCGACGACGGCTTCTTCGCCGCCTTCCTCGCCAACGCCTCCGCCGGCGGCCGACCCCTGCACGACGCCGTGCGCGCCGACCTGCACCGCGCGGTCGACGGGGCCGCCGCCGCCTACCGTCGCTTCGGTGAGGAGCTCACGACCTCGCTGCTCGACCGGGCACCGACCTCGGATGCCGCGGGCCGCGAGCGTTACCAGCTCGCGTCGCGCACGTTCCTCGGCGCGACCGTCGACCTCGAGGAGACCTACGCCTGGGGCCAGGAGGAGCTCGCCCGCATCACCGCCGACATGGAGCGCACCGCCGAGCGGATCCTGCCGGGGGGCGGGGTGGCCGCGGCCATGGAGCGCCTCGACCAAGACGAGACCTACCTGCTGCACGGCACCGACGCCCTGCGCGCCTGGATGCAGGAGCGCGCCGACGAGGTCATCGCCGACATGGCGGGCCGGCACTTCGACATCCCCGAACCGGTGCGCACCATCGAGTGCCGCATCGCCCCGACCCAGACCGGCGGCATCTACTACACCGGCCCCAGCGACGACTTCTCGCGGCCCGGGCGGATGTGGTGGTCGGTCCCCAAGGGCGTCACCGAGTTCTCCACCTGGAAGGAGCTCACCACCGTCTACCACGAGGGCGTCCCGGGCCACCACCTCCAGGTCGCGCAGACCATCCACCGCCGCGAGACCCTCAACCGCTGGCGCCGGATGATGTGCTGGGTCAGCGGCCACGGCGAGGGCTGGGCCCTCTACGCCGAGCGGCTGATGGCCGAGCTGGGCTACCTCGACGACCCCGGCATGTACCTCGGGATGCTCGACGCGCAGTCGCTGCGGGCGGCGCGGGTCGTCATCGACATCGGGGTGCACTGCGGCTTCGAGGCCCCCGCCGAGGTCGGCGGGGGCGACTGGACCTACGACAAGGCGTGGGCGTTCCTGCGCGCGCACGCCAACAACGACGAGAGCACCCTGCGCTTCGAGCTCGACCGCTACCTGGGCTGGCCGGGCCAGGCCCCGAGCTACAAGGTCGGCGAGCGGCTCTGGATGCAGCTGCGCGAGGAGACCGCGGCACGCGAGGGCGGCGACTTCTCCTTGCAGGCCTTCCACCGGCGGGCACTGGACGTCGGGTCGGTCGGGCTCGACGTGCTTCGCGAGGCCCTGCTCGGCCGCTGAGCCGCCGGGGTGGCCCCCCCTTTGCGGACATCGCGGACCTGACGGACCCGACGGTTCCCGTGACCTATGCTGACGCCGCCGGCGAGTACCGGTGGGTCTTGTCGAGGTCACCTGGGGGTCGTTCGTGTTCCGTTCCATCTGCCTGCCGGTACTGGTCGCAGCCTGCGTGGCCGCCGGCTCCGGCGTCGTGGCAGCGGCCGCGGTCCCGGCCGCCCCCCGTGCCGGCTCGCCCGCTCCCGCCGTCGACGTGACGCCGCCCGACCTCGGTGACGAAGCAGGCCTCGACGGCACCGCCCAGCGACCCGCCGGTGACGTCGCGGCCGCGAAACGGCGCCAGGCCCTGGTCCGCGACCCCCTGAGCCGGGGGTCGGGCTTCCCGGCCGACCGTCTCGGCCCCACCCGGGGCGCCAAGGAAGCGGCGCGCTCGCTCGCACCGTCGTCCACGGCGGTGGACGACCCTCGGGGCGGGACGTCCACCCCGCTCACGGGGTACCGCACGACGATCCTCGACTTCCGCAGCATCGCCGTCGGTCGACGAGCCTTCGAGTCCTCCGTCCTGACCAGGGCGGCCGGCTATGGAGTGGTCGATGCCACGGGCGTGCGAATGTTCCGTTCCGGTGACGACCAGACCCTCTGGAACCATCCGGTCGGCCAGGCCCAGTACATCCTGCACAACCTGAACTCCTACCGCATCGACCCCGACCCCCGGTACCTCGAGCTCGCCCTGCGCAACGGACAGCGTCTCGTCGATCGTCGCGTGGAGTCCGCGGATGCCTGGTACTACCCCTACGACTTCGACTTCGCAGTCCACGGCGACACCAGCCAGATGCTGCGGGCTCCGTGGTACTCGGGAATGGCTCAGGGGCAGGCCCTCTCGGCGTTCGTCCGCCTCTACGAGGTCACCCAGGACCCCGCGTGGCTCGAAGCCGCGGACCGGACGTTCCTCAGCCTGGTACAGGCTCCGGTCGGAGCAGCACCCTTCGCCTCGTGGGTCGACGCCTCCGGCCGGGCGTGGCTCGAGGAGTACCCGCGGTACCCGGTCTCCAGCAGCGAACGCGTCCTGAACGGGCACATGTACGCGATGTTCGGGCTCCACGACTACTGGCAGCTCACCGGCCACCGACCGGAGGTCGCCCGGATCCTGTCCGGGGCGATGTACACGGTCGCGGCGACGACGCCCTCGGAGTTCCGACAGCCCGGGTGGGCGAGTCTCTACTCGCTCTTCCACCGGTACCCGACGGTGAGCTACCACCGCGTCCACGTGGCCCAGTTCCAGATGCTCTGGCGGATGACGAACAACCCCCGCTGGGCCGTGACGGCGATCACCTACCGTGACGACTTCCCCCAGAAGAACGTGGGCGGGACCGCGGTCATCACGACCGGGACCAGGACGATCTACAAGCTCGACTCCCAGTTCCGGATCGTCTCGTCACGACGAGTCGCCTTCGCCCGCCAGACCGGCGCCCCGTACGACACGCGCCACCGTATCCACGGCGGTCCGCGAGCACTACGGGTCAGCGCCGGCGCGTACTCGGGGTGGTGGTTCCCCGAGGCGACGGGGTTGGCGTACCCGGTCGGGGCGGTCGATCCCCAGGAGTACGACCCCGCCGTACGGCTGGTCCTGGCCGCCGGCCGCACGTACGTCGGCTACCGGCTCGACGCGCGTGGTCGCGTCATCGGGACCCGATCCCTGACGGTTCGCACCACGACGTCAGCGCCGGCGACCGGCAACGCGGTCGTGCAGGGCCGGGCGGCGTGGCTCGTGAGCGCAGGGATGTTCGCGGGGATGTACATCCCCGTCCAGACCGGGGTGGCTCCCGGCTACTACTGAGTCCGGACCCTCCTCCAGAGGAGAACACCACACCGGAAGCGGTCTCCAACGGCCGGACCCATCCACCGTCCGGTGGTGGGCTGGCCGGCGGATGTTCCGCGATGGACCCGCAGGGGTGAGAATCACTGCGTGCAGCCCGCCGTCCTCGTCGTCGCCGTCGTGCTCGTCGTCATCCTCGTGAGCCGGGTGGCCGGGCCGCGGGGCATCCCGGCCCCCCTCGCCCTGCTGGTCGTGGGCGGGGTGCTGTCGTTCGTGCCGGGCGTGCCCGAGCTGCGCCTCTCCCCCGAGGTGGTGCTCTTCGGCCTGCTGCCGCCGCTGCTGTACTCGGCGTCACTGTCGACCTCGCTGGTCGACATCCGGGCCTACCGCTCGCGCATCCTCAGCCTCTCGGTGGGGCTGGTCCTCTTCACGGCCGTCGGTGTGGCCGTGGTCGTCTGGGCCCTGCTCCCGGGCGTCTCGTTCCCCGTCGCCCTGGCTCTCGGTGCGGTGGTGGCCCCGCCGGACGCCGTCGCCGCGACCGCCGTGGCCCGCCGCATCGGGCTGCCGCGCAAGATCACGACCATCCTGGAGGGCGAGTCGCTGCTGAACGACGCCACCGCCCTGGTGACCCTGCGTACCGCCCTGGCCGCGGGCGGCCTGGCCGTTCATGGCGCGGCGGGCGGGGACCCCGGAACGGTGACGCCGGGCTCCGTGGTGCTCGACCTCCTCGTGGCGGCCGTCGGGGGGGTCGCCATCGGGGTGCTCGCGTTCCTGCTGGTGGGCGCGCTGCGTCGGCGGCTCACCGAGGTCCCCGCCGACACCGCCCTCTCGTTCATCGTGCCGTTCCTCGCGTACGCCCCGGCCGAGGCCGTCGGCGGCTCGGGCGTGCTCGCGGTGGTCACGGCCGGGCTGCTCCTGGCCCACCGCTCGACCGCGCTGCAGTCGGCGCCCTCGCGCCTGTCGGAGCGGATCAACTGGTCGAGCGTCACCTTCGTCCTCGAGAACGCCGTCTTCCTGCTCATCGGCCTGCAGGTCTGGGCCCTGCTGCAGGACACCCGCACCGGCGAGCTCGGCACCGGGCGCACCCTGCTCGTGGCGCTGGTCGTGCTGGCCACCGTGCTCGTGCTGCGCCCGGTCTGGATCCTGACCCAGAACGCGGTCCCGGTGCTGCTCGGCCGGGCGCAGTGGCGCACGATGCTCGGGTACTCGCTGGTCAGCGGCTGGGCCGGGATGCGGGGGGTCGTCACCCTCGCGGCCGCTCTGACCCTGCCCGAGGAGACGCCGATGCGGCCCGAGCTCGTGCTCGTCGCGCTCACCGTCACCGTCGGCACGCTGCTCCTGCAGGGGACGACGCTGCCGGCCCTGGCCCGCGCCCTCGACGTGCGTGGCCCCGACCCGCGTCAGGACGCCCTCCTGGAGGCCACCGTCCTGGGCGCCACCACGGGCGCCGGGCTGCGGGCCCTCGAGAAGGACCCGGACGCCGACCCGGCCGTGGTCGCCACCATCCACGAGCAGGCCGCCGACCGGGTCAACCGCAGCTGGGAGCGGCTCGGCACCCTCGGCCCCGGCGACCGCGAGAGCCCCGCCGAGGCCCGCGCCCGGCTGCGCATCCAGATGATCCGCGAGGAGCGCAACGAGCTGCTGCGCATCCGGGCCCGCGGCGAGGTCGACCACGCGGTGCTCACCAGCGTGCTGGGCCAGCTCGACGCCGAGGAGTCGGTGCTCGTGTGGGGGACGACCCGGGCGGCCGAGGTCCGCGAGTCCGAGCTGCGCCCGCCCGAGCAGGTCGCCGGCGCCTGCGAGCACCTGGTCGACGACCGGGCCCCGCGGCCCCCGACGGAGACCGACGGCTGCCCGCAGTGCCGCGCCGAGGGCCTGGACTGGGTGCACCTGCGCGCCTGCACCGAGTGCGGCCAGGTCGGGTGCTGCGACTCGTCGGTGGGCAAGCACGCCCAGGCACACTTCCACGACAGCGGCCACCCGGTGATGCGCTCGATCGAGCCGGGCGAGGCGTGGCGCTGGTGCTTCGTCGACGAGGCGCTCGGCTGAGCCGGCGGCCGTCTACGGTGGCGGCATGCCCGCACTGACCCTGCTCCTCGCCTCCTCCTCCCCCGCCCGTCTCGCCACCCTCCGCTCGGCGGGGGTCGAGCCGCGGGTGCGCGTCTCGGCGGTCGACGAGGTCGCGGCGCTCGCCGCCGCCGAGCAGGTCCACGGCCCGCTCGCCGCGGCCGACGTCGCCCTCCTCCTCGCCCGGGCCAAGGCCGAGGACGTGGTCACCACCCTCGGCCAGGACGACGACGCCGACCTGGTGCTGGGGTGCGACTCGGTGCTCGAGCTCGACGGCGAGGTGCACGGCCGTCCCGCCGACGCCGCCGAGGCCACCGAGCGGTGGCGCCGGATGCGGGGTCGCTCCGGAGTGCTGCACACCGGGCACTGGCTGGTCGACCGTCGAGCGCCGGAGGAGGGCGGCAGTGGCGGACTGGTGGGCGCGACAGCCTCGACCACGGTGCACTTCGCCACGCTGGACGACGCCGAGATCGCGGCCTACGTCGCCACCGGCGAGCCGCTGCGGGTGGCCGGTTCGTTCACCCTCGACGGCCTCGGCGCCCCGTACGTGGCGGCCGTCGAGGGTGACCCGAGCAACGTGGTGGGCGTCTCACTCGCGCTGCTGCGCGAGCTGCTGCGCGACCTCGGCGTGGCCTGGCACGACCTGCGGGGCTGACGCAGGCCCTCCGGCGCCCGGCGCCCGGCGCCCGACTCGGGCACCGGTCAGACCGGCGGGACGTCGCGTCGCTTGGTGGCGAAGTGCCGGTCGCGGTGGGCGGCGTAGCGCAGCCGCAGCAGCAGCTCGGCGCGCAGGGCGTCGGCCTCGACCACCTGGTCGACGACGAGGTCGGCCGCGAGCCGCTCGAGGTCGACGTCGGCCTCGTACTCGGCCCGCTGGGCGGCGACGAACGCGTCGCGCGCCTCGGGACCCTCGGCGGCCTCGATCTCGGCGATCCGGTTGGCGTACACCGCGTTGACGGCGGCTTCCGGGCCCATGACCGCGATCCGGGCGGTGGGCAGGGCGATGGTGGCGTCCGGGCCGAAACCGGGCCCGCCCATGGCGTAGAGCCCCGCGCCGTAGGCCTTGCGGACCACGACGCAGAACTGCGGCACCGTGGCCGAGGCGACGGCCGAGACCATCTTGGCCCCGTGTCGGATGATGCCGCCGCGCTCGACCTCGGAGCCGATCATGAAGCCCGGCACGTCGGCCAGGTAGATGAGCGGGATCGAGAAGGCGTCGCACAGCCAGATGAAACGCGCGGCCTTGTCGGCGGAGTCGGTGAACAGCACCCCGCCCTTGACGGCCGAGTTGTTCGCGATGATGCCGACGCTCTCGCCCCCCATCCGGGCGAACCCGATGACCAGCTCGGGCGCGAAGAGCGGCTTGATCTCGAAGAAGCTGTCGTCGTCGACGAGACCGTCGACCAGCTCGTGCACGTCGAAGGGCTGGCTCTCACGCTCGGGCACGCTGTCGCGGGTGAGGGGCGTGGCCGGCTCCTCGACCGAGTACGCCGGCGGCGTGACCCGCCAGCTGTCGGGCACGTAGGAGAAGTACAGGCGCGCGAGCTCGATGGCCTCGGCGTCGTCCTGGGCCAGCAGGTCACCGACACCCGAGACCGTGCAGTGCATCCGGGCGCCGCCCATCTCGTCGAGCGAGACCTTCTCGCCGACCACCATCTCGGCCATCCGGGGGCTGCCGAGGTACATCGAGGCGTTGCCCTCGACCATGATGATGACGTCGCAGAAGCTCGGGATGTAGGCGCCGCCGGCCGCCGACGGCCCGAACAGGCAGCAGATCTGCGGCACCTTGCCCGACAGCGCGACCTGGTGGTGGAAGATCCGCCCGGCGCCGCGGCGGCCAGGGAACATCTCGACCTGGTCGGTGATACGGGCGCCGGCGCTGTCGACCAGCCAGAAGACCGGCAGCTCCTCGCGCAGCGCGGTCTCGGTGGCGCGCACGATCTTCTCGACGGTGCGGGCCCCCCACGAGCCGGCCTTGACGGTGGGGTCGTTGGCGATGACCACGACCGGGCGGTCCTCGACGGTGCCACGGCCGGTGACGACCCCGTCGGCGGGCAGGCCGGCGGCGCGGGAGTTGGCGTAGCGGCCGTCCTCGACGAACGAGCCCTCGTCGAGCAGCAGGGCCAGGCGGTCGCGGACGTAGAGCTTGTGCTGGCCGGCGAGCTTGGCGGCGGCCTTCTCGGGGGGCGCGGCCGACGCCTCGAAGGCGGCCTCGAGCCGCGAGCGGACGTCGGCGACGCGCGGGTCGGTGTCGCTCATGCCGGCAGGCCCAGCCCCTTGGCGAGGACCATGCGCTGGACCTCGGAGGTGCCCTCGCCGATCTCGAGGATCTTCGCGTCGCGGTAGAAGCGGGCGACCGGGTACTCCTCCATGAAGCCGTTGCCGCCGAAGACCTGGGTGGCGATGCGGGTGGCGGTGACCGCGGCCTCGGAGGTGTAGAGCTTGGCCTTGGCGGCGGCCTGCTTGACCTCCTCGACCGAGCGGCGGCCGGCCTCGTGCTCGTCCTTCAGCCACGCGGCGCGGTAGGTGAGCAGGCGGGCGGCCTCCTCCATCACGGCCAGGTCGGCGACCGGGAAGGCCACGCCCTGGTTGACCCCGATGGGCCGCCCGAAGGCGGTCCGGGTCTTGGCGTAGGCGGCGGCCTCCTCGCGCATCCGGGTGATGAGCCCGAGGGCCAGCGCGCTGATGGCGATGCGCCCGTCGTCGAGGGTCTTGAGGAACTGGTGGAAGCCGCGGCCCTGCTCGCCGAGGAGGTTGCCGGCCGGCACGCGGCATCCGGCGAAGGAGAGACCGTGGGTGTCGGAGATGTTCCAGCCCATCTTGTGGTATGCCGGCTCGACCGTGAAACCCGGTGTGCCGGAGGGGATCATGATGGCCGAGATCTCGGGGCGGCCGTCGTCGAGGGTGCCGGTGCGGGCGGTGACGGTGACGACCGAGGTGATGTCGGTGCCGCTGTTGGTGATGAAGGCCTTGGCGCCGTCGACCACCCACTCCCCCGCGGCGTCGTCGAGGACGGCCTTGGTGCGGGTGGCGCCGGCGTCGGAGCCGGCGTCGGGCTCGGTGAGGCCGAACCCGGCCAGCGCGCGCCCGGCGACGAGGTCGGGCAGGAAGCGCTGCTTCTGCTCGTCGGTGCCGTAGGTGAGGATCGGGTTGATGCCCAGGCCCACCCCGGCCGAGAGCGTGATGCCGATCGACTGGTCGACCCGCCCGAGCTCCTCGATGGCGATGCAGAGGTTGGTGAACGCCCCGCCCTCGGCGTGCTCGAGCGAGCCGCCGAACTCCTCGGGGACGACGAGGCCGAACAGGCCCAGGTCGCCCATCCGCGGCACGAGGTCGGTCGGGAAGTGGTGGTCGCGGTCCCACTGGGCGACGTGCGGCTCGACGGCGTCGGTCGCGAACTCCCGCACGACGGCCCGGAAGTCCTCGTGGTCCTTGCTCAGCTCGTACATGGCGCCCCTTCGCGCTGGGTGTCGCCGGCCCCGGGTCACGGCGGCCGGCCGTCGGTCACGTTCTTGACGTTGACGTCAACGTAAAGCAATACTCCCCGGTATGCCAACCCCCGCCGCGGACGTCCGCCGCCCCCGCGACGCCCCGGCCGCCGCCGACCGCACCTGGACCATCGCCGAGGTGGCCGAGGAGTTCGGGGTCACCCACCGCACCGTGCGTCACTACGAGGACCTCGGGCTCATCTCCCCGGAGCGGCGGGGCACCACGCGCGTCTACCACCGGCGCGACCGCACCCGGCTCTCGCTGGTGCTGCGCGGCCGGCGGCTGGGCTTCCCGCTCGACGAGATCCGCACCATCATCGACCTCTACGACGCCCCACGCGGGCGCCGCAGCCAGCTCGAGTACGTGCTGGCGCAGATCGACGAGCGGCGGGCGGCCCTCGAGCAGCGCCGTCGCGACCTCGAGGCCGCCATCGACGAGCTGGGCCGCTTCGAGCGCCGCTGCCGCGACGACCTCGACCGGATGCGCTGAGCCCGTGGGGAGGGCCTCTAGGCTGACGGGGCACACCTGGGGTTCATGCTCGCGATCGCGAACAGTAGATTTGCGATAGCGAACACACAGGGGAGGATCCGATGTCCCACAGCCATGCGTCGGCGCGCCCGCGCCCGTCCCGAGCGTCCCGCCCGGCCCGTCTCGCGGTGCTGGCCGCCACGCTCACCCTGCTCTCGACGGTCGTCGCCGCGGCCCCGAGCCCGGCCGACGAGCCCAGTACCGGTCGGCTGCTGCTGATGCTCGACGCCTCGGGCTCGATGCAGGAGGCCGACCCGTCCGGGCTGACCAAGATCGAGGCCGCCAAGAAGGCCCTGACCTCCGTCGTCGCGGCCCTGCCCGCCGACAGCGAGGTGGGGCTGCGCGTCTACGGGGCCACCGTCGACAGCGGGGGCAAGCCCACGAAGGCGGCCTGCGCCGACACCCAGAACGTCGTCCCGGTCGGCCCGCTCGACCGGCCCGCGCTCACCGCGGCCATCCGGCGGTTCCACGCCGTGGGCGAGACGCCCATCGCGTACTCCCTCCAGCAGGCGCTGGCCGACCTCGGCCCCTCGGGCCAGCGCACCATCGTCCTGGTCTCCGACGGTGAGGAGTCGTGCGTCCCGGACCCGTGCCCCACGGTGAGGAAGCTCGTGGCGGGCGGCATCGACCTGCGGATCGACACCGTGGGCTTCGGCGTCGACGCCGCGGCACGCGCCCAGCTGCGGTGCATCGCCGAGGCCGGCCGCGGCACCTACTACGACGCCGAGGACGCCGCTGCGCTCGCCACCTCGCTCGGCAAGCTGTCGCAGCGGGCGCTGCGGCCCTTCACCATCAGCGGGACACCGGTGGTCGCCGCGACGACGCCCGAGACCGCCCCCCGGCTGACGCCGGGCCAGTACACCGACAGCTTCGCGGTGGCCACGGCGCCTCGGTACTACCAGGTGCAGCGGACCCCCGGCTCCACCCTGCGGTTCTCGGTCACCGCGCGCCCCCCTGCGGACCCCGCGTCGTACTCCAGCGAGCGCCTCGCCATCGACGTGACCACCCCCGAAGGCCGGGTCTGCGCCCACGACAGCGCTTTGCGCTTCGACCCCGGTCGGCGCACCGAGGCGGTCGTCGCGCACGTGCGCGTCGACGGGCCCGAGGAGGCCGGCGACGACGACCCCTGTCGGACGGCCACGACCCTGCGGGTCGCGGTCGAGCGGCCCAAGGGAACCGACCGGGAGGTCCCGGTCGAGGTCCTCGTCATCGAGGAGCCGCCCGTGCGCGACCCCGGGTCCCTGCCCCCAGCTCTCGAGCCGACCGAGGTGTCCCCGCTGGTCGCGCCCGCCTCCGGCGCGGGCACCCGGGTCGTCGGCGGCGGTGGCTTCTCGGATGCGGTCACCCTCGCCCCCGGCACCTACCGCGACACCGTGCTGCCGGCCGAGCAGGTCTTCTACCGGGTGCGCCTCGACTTCGGCCAACGGGCCGCCCTGACCGTCGACGTCCCCGAGCCCGGTGAGACGCTGGAACTCGGCTCGACCTCGTACACCGGGTTCGCCCTCGACGTCTTCGCTCCCGACCGCGCCCCCCTCAGCCGGGTCGGCGGCGAGCCGCCCACGGGGGGCTCGCTGGGACCCGGGACCTCCGCCCTCCAGCTCACGGAGTACACCCCCCAGGTCCGCTGGGCCAACCGCGAGGCCTCCGGCAGCAGGGGGTACTCCTACGTCACCCTGCGCAAGGCGTCGCTGGCGGGCTACTACTACTTCGCCCTCGGCCGCACGGCCGAGCCCCCCGGCCAGGACAGCGCCGCACCGGTCGACGTGCGGCTCCGGGTCACCGTCCAGGGCGAGCCGGCCGGTGTGCCGCAGTACCTGAGCGGCGACGCCACGGCCTCACCCACCCCGGTGGCATCCCCGTCGGTCGCGGTGTCGCCGACCCCGGTCGCCTCCCGGGCGCCGGACTCCAGCGACGGCACCGGACCCTGGCCGTGGGCGGTCGGCGCTGCCGCGGCGGTGCTGCTCGCGGCCGGGGGCGTGCTGTACGCCCGGCGCCGCGGACGGGACCCCCGCGCCCGACCGGCTGATGCCGCGACCGGGCCGACGGCGGGTCAGCCGCCGGGCGGGTCCCACGCGTAGCTGCCGTCACTCCGCAGACGGCAGACCACCGGCTCGCCGCCGAGCGTCTCTTCTCGCAACCCGACATCGCTGAACGAGCACGGCTGCCCCACCCGCACGACCACGACGCCCACGTCGACACCGCCGGGAGAATCCGACGGGGCGGGCGTGCGCGACGCTGACGGCAGCGGCGTCGCGGACGCGGTCGCCGACGGGCTGGCGGTCGGGGCGGCCGAGGTCGCAGGTGACGGCGCCCCGGTATCCGGCCCGCCGTCGGGCCCGAGGGCGGCCCAGGCGAGCGAGCCCGCGGCCAGCAACAACGCCGCACCCACGACGGCGGCCGCCCGGCGCACACCCCGCGGGGAGACCACGGACGGGGGACGCGCAGGCGCCTCGCCGTCGCGGGTTCCCGCCATCCGGTCGGCGGCCGCGGTGACGGCCCCGGACCCGGACCCGGACGCCACCACCGGGCGCACCCGCGTCGGGAGGTCGTCCGAGGGCGGGACGAGCAGCTGCGGGCGATCGCTCATCGGCGGCACGTGCGCGAAGACGTCGACGTCGCCCATCGCGGCATCGGACCACGCAAGGACGGGGTCCTCGAGCAGCGCGGCGGCCGCCCGCGCCGTGGCGGGCCGGCGCCGGGGGTCGGGGTCGGTGAGGGCGGTGACGAGCGCGTGCAGGGCCTGGGGAGTCTCCGCGGGCAGGGTCCGGGCGGCCGGCTCCGACGGCCGCATCCCCGTGAGGAGGGCCCGAGCCACCTGGCCGGCGGCGTAGAGGTCGACCGCCGGCGTGGGCTCGGCGCCCAGCTCGGCCTCGGGCGCGATGTAGCCGGTGGTGCCAGTGACGCCGCCCCCGCGGGTGAAGCGCGGGCCCCGCTCGTCGACCGCGATCCCGAAGTCGGTGAGCAGCGCGTGCGGGCGCCCCGTCCCGGTGGCGACGAGCAGGAGGTTGGCCGGTTTGACGTCGCGATGCACGATGCCGGCGCCGTGCACCGACTCCAGGGCCGAGAGCAGCTGGCGCAGCAGCTCGGCGACGAGGAGCGGCGGCAGGGGCCCGTGGTCCCCCACCAGCGTGGCCGCCGAGCCGCCGTCCACCACCGGCATGGTGAACAGGACCCGGTCGTCCTCCCCCGCCCAGCCGAGCGGGGTCAGGACGTGGGGATGCCGCACCCGCACGGCCTGCTCGCGGACGAAGCGCAGCAGCGACACGGCATCGGACTGGGTGAGGACCTTGGCCGCCACGACCCGCTCCTCGCGGTGGTCCCACACCCGCCAGACCGAACCCATGCCTCCGTGCCCCAGCAGGTCGAGCAGCTCGTACCGGCCGGCGAAGACCTCACCCACGGGCGTTCAGGTCCGCGGCCTGGCGGAGCAGGGCCGCGACCGCGGGCGACGTCACCTGGTCGGCGGCCGTGCGCAGGTCGTCGGCGGCCAGGACGCGCCCCAGCGCCCGCGCGGCGACGACGGCGGCGGCGGCCGGGTCGCCGGTGAGGGTCGGCTGCTCGGCCCGGATCTCGTCGAGACGGTCGGCGACGACGTCCCTGGACAGGCCGCCCTGCCGCGCCAGCGCCAGGACGGCCTGGAGCCGGTGCACGACTGCGGGGTTGCCGATCTTGACGCGTTGACCCCCGACCAGTTGCGAGAGCATCGGCGCCGACAACCCGAGGACCTCGGCCAGCCGGCCCTGGGTGAGGCCGAGCGCGCCGGTCGCCTCGGCGGCGAGCTCGGCCAGCGGCGCGCCGTAGAGGCTGCGCTGCTGCTCGAGGGCGTCCGCAGTGGTCACGGCCGCCAGTCTAGGCACGCCCCGTCGGCCCACTCAGGAGCCGGCGCGAGCCAGGAACGCGTCGATCTCGTCGCGGGTCGGTGCGGTGTCGGGCCCACGGCGGGTGACCTTGATGGCGGCCGCGGCGTTGGCTCGCACGGCGGCGTCGACCCAGCTCGCACCGACCGTGCGCTCGGCGAGCAGCACGCCGGTGTGCGTGTCGCCGGCGCCGTTGGTGTCGACCGGGCGGCGGGGGTGACCGGGCAGGAAGCGGGCGTCCCCGTGCTCGCGCACCAGGCAGCCTCGGGGGCCGTCGCGCACGATGACGACCGCGCCGTCCGACAGCAGCCCTTCGAGGATCTCGGCCGACTCCTGGATGCCGTCGACACCGGCCAGTGCGGCCGACTCCTCGGCGTTACCGGTCCAGACCCGGGTGCGGGCCAGGACCGCGTCGCGGATCCCGGCCGGGACCTCGGCGAAGGTCGCCCCCGGGTCGAGCACCACCACGACGTCGTCTGGCAGCGAGCCCAGCCACGTCACCAGCGGGTCGCGGGTGGCTCCGACGAGCGAGTAGCCGCTCACGCACACGAGGTCGCCGGCCACCGGGGCGCTGGTCGCGAGCGACGCGACGCTGATGCGACGCTCGGCGCCCTGGGTGGTGACGAAGGTGCGCTCGGCGCCGGGCTCGACGAGCACCACGCAGACACCGGTGTCCTGGTCCTCGACCGGCGGCGCCGACAGCTCGACCCCGTCGGCGCCGAGCCGCTCGCGGACGAGGTCGCCGTTGGCCCCGGTGCCCACGGCGCCGGCGTGCACGGCGTGGGCACCCGAGCGGGCGGCGGCCAGCAGGATGGTGACCGCGCCGCCGGCGTAGCGCTGGTAGGACGTGGCCATCACGTTGCCGCCGCGGCGGGGCAGGGCCGGGACCTCCATCACCGCGTCGACGAGAGCCTGGGCGGTGTGGATGACGCGGGGAGCCATGCGCCGACCCTAGTGAGGCCATCCGCGAACGTGTGTGAAGAACGCCGGTATCCCGGCGCTCTTCACACACGTTCGGGGAGGGGGCCGGGGCTCAGCCGACGCGGGTGCGGACCTCGTACAGCTCGGGGAAGAACGTCAGGTCCAGCGCGCGGCGCAGGAAGTCGACGCCGCTCGAGCCGCCGGTGCCGACCTTGTGCCCGATGGTGCGGGTGACCACCTGCAGGTGCCGGAACCGCCACTGCTGGAACAGGTCTTCGACGTCGACGAGCTCCTCGCAGGTCTCGTAGACCCCCCAGTGCTCGGCGGGTGCGGCGTAGACCGCGGCGAACACGTCGACCAGCGCCGGCACCAGCCGGTACGGCAGACTGACGTCACGCCCGAGCACCTCGGCCGGCACCGGGTAGCCGCGCCGCGCCAGCAGCCGCAGCAGCTCGTCGTAGAGCGTCGGTTCGTTCAGCAGCGCCTCGAGGCCGCGGTGCGCCCGGGCGTCGTGCTCGAAGACGCGCAGCATCTCGGCGTTCTTGTTGCCCAGCAGGAACTCGACGGCCCGGTACTGCTCGCTCTGGAAGCCCGAGCTGGTCGCGAGGAACGGCCGGATCTGCGCGTACTCGCTGGGCGTCAGCGTGGCCAGCACGTCCCACATCTCGACGAGCTGACGCTGCACGTGCTTCACCCGCGCCAGGCGCTTCAGCGCCGGGCCCAGCTCGTCGGATGCGAACAGCGCTCGCGCCGAACGCAGCTCGTGCAGGAGCAGCTTGAGCCACAGCTCGGACACCTGGTGCTGCACGATGAACAGCAGCTCGTCGTGCTGCACCGGCTCGCTGCGCGGGTGCTGCGCCGAGAGCAGGGTGTCGAGGTCGAGGTAGGCGCCGTAGGACATCGCCGTGCTGAAGTCGCGGGAGACGCCCTCCTCCACCGCGCGCTGGGCCCGGTCGACCGCCTCGTCGCTCATGGGCGCCATCGTGCCACCGACCGCTCAGGCCGCGGGCGCCCACCGGGCGAGCACGCGTGCGGCGAGCTCGTCGGGCAGCCCCGCCGCGGCGTCCAGGACGAGGTCGAACCCGCCCCGGTCGACCGACGCCGCGCTCGGTGCCGGCGTCGGCGCCGCCGCTGCCGTGGCCGGTGGTCGCCCCGCCTTGGCGAGGTCGCGGGGTGCTCCCCGGGCTGCCGCGCGCGCGGCGGCCACCCCGGGGTCGAGGTCGAGCCAGACCAGGGTCACCGACGCGGCACCGAGGGCGCGGCCCCGGTCCCGCCAGGCGCGGGCGTCGGCGGCCTCCCGGGTGAAGGGGGCCACGGCCACGACGTCCGAGCCCGCCCGCAGGCAGTCGCCCACCACGGCATCGAGGCAGGCATAGCGCGCCCCCCGCAAGGCGGCGTACCGGGGCGCGTCCAGGTCGGCGTCCTCGCCGAGCCCCGCGGCCACCGCCTCCACCAGCGCCGTGGTCACGCTGTCGAGGTCGACCACGGCCGCCCGGGCGGCTCGGGCGACGAGCGCCCCGACCGTGGTCTTGCCCGCTCCGGGCGCCCCGCCGACACAGAGCAGCCGCCCGGCGCCGGCGGGGGCCTCGTTCACTCCCCGGAGCCGGCGGTGCGGTACCACTCGGGCCCGACGAGCGCGGCGACCTCGGACGGGTCGACCGGCACGTAGGCGGGGGCCCCGCGGCCCTCGAGCAGCGAGGCCAGCTCGTCGAGGCGGCGGGCCGCGAGGTCGGCGCCGGCGCGGCGCTGGTCGGCGTCCAACCGGCCGACGGCGTCGCCCCAGATGGCCCGCCCGGCCATGAACCCGCTGCAGCCGTGGTCGGCCGCGATGTCGAGCTGGGTGCGGAAGCCCTCGTAGGTGACGCCGGCGCTGAGCAGCACCCACGGCCCGTCGACGGCTTCGTCGAGCGCGGCGCACGCCTCGTGGGCGGCGTCGAGGTCCTCGAGGTCGAGCACCGGGAACTCGACCTTCATGATGTCGGCGCCCGCGGCCCGGAAGGAGTGCGCCGAGGCCAGGACGCTGCTGCGGCGCATCGCACGCACGGCCGGGTCGGCGGTGTCCTCGTCGCCCACCGGGAACCACAGCGGCTCGACGACCAGCGGCATCTGGTGCGCGTGGCACCGGGCGGCGGCCTCGGCCACGACGGCGTGCTGCTGGGCCACGACCGCCTCGTCCTGGTCCTCGCGGTGGAAGACCACGAGCTTGGCGGCGTCGGCGCCGAGGGTCGCCAGCACGGCGGGGTCCCAGCCCGGGCGCAGCCGCAGCTCGGTGTCGAAGCCGACGGCACTGTCGGGCTGGTAGTAGAGCGCCTCGATCCCGCTGATGAGACCCACGTCGCCGGGGACCGCGCCGGCCGCGATGGCCTGCCCGAAGCTCCACACCGGGTCGAGCAGGACCGAGGTGGCGTGGCCCGCGAGCGCCCGGACCATGTCGAGCTTGGACTCGACGACCTCCTCGAAGCTGACGGCGTCGAGGTCGGCGTCGAAGAGCTTGAGGTAGTTCTCGGGGTGGTCGATGGCCATCGTGCGGATGTGGCCGGAGGCGTCGCAGATGCGCGAGAGGCGGCGGTGCAGGCCGAGGGTGGAGGGACGGGGGACGCGGGGTGTTGACAGCGCTGTCATGTCGCCTTACGGTACGGGATACCGGACGCAGGGACAAGGTCCGGCGCAGGTTGACAGCGCTGTCTTCGGGCAAGGAGGCCCTTCGTTGCTGGTCGTGACCCCCAACACGTGCACGGACGTGACGACGTGGCTCGCCACGCTCACGCCGGGCACGGTCAGCCGGTCGCGGCGCACCGCCTCCAGCGCCGGCGGCAAGGGGGTCAACGTCTGCCGCACCCTGCGCGCCCTGGGCCGCGAGCCCCGCCTCATCGGCCTCTCCCCCGCCGACGACCCTCGCTTCGCGCAGCTGCTGGCCGCCGAGGGCTGCGACTTCGTCCCCGTGCCGCACCGCGGCCCCGGCCGCATCGCGCTGATCCTCCTCGAGGACGAGGGACGGGTCACCGTTGTCAACGGCCGCGGCCCCGAACCCGAGGACTGGGACCCCGAGTCCTTCCTCCCCCGCGTCCGGGCCGAGATGGCGAGCGCCCCCGGTGTCGCGTGCTCGGGCTCCCTTCCCCCCGGCCTGCCGCTCGACACCTACGGCCGGGTCGTCGAGGCCGCCCACGAGCGCGGCATCGAGGCCTACGTCGACGGCGCCCCGGCCGTGCTGGCCGCCACCCTCCCCAGCCACCCCGACCTGGTGAGCCCCAACGTGGGCGAGGCCGAGGCCCTCCTGCACGGACGCCCCGACGAGCACGTCGAGGAGTCCGGCGACGACCTCGTCGACCGCTGCCTGGACGCCTCCCGGGCCCTGCACGAGCGCGGGGCCCGCCGGGCCGTCGTCACCGCCGGCTCCCACGGGGCTGCCCTCACCACCGCGGCCGGCACCTGGTGGATCGACGCCGCCCGCGTCCCGGTCGCCAACCCCATCGGCGCCGGTGACTCCTTCCTCGGCGGCACCGCCGACGCCCTGCTGCGCGGGGCCGGCGACGTCGAAGCGGTGCGCTACGGGATGGCCGTCGCCGCCGCCGCCGTGCAGCACGAGACCGGCGGGATGCTCGACGCCGCGCTCGTGGCTCCCGCCCTGGCCGGCCTCCCCGGGGCGGTGCCGGTATGAGCCGCCCCACCATCTACGACGTGGCCCGCGAGTCGGGCTTCTCGATCAAGACCGTCTCGCGCGTCATCAACGAGGCCCCCAACGTCCGCAGCGAGACCGTGGCCCGGGTCCGCGCCGCCATCGAGCTGCTCCAGTACCACCCCGACCCGGCCGCCCAGCGGCTCGGGGGCGGCAAGCTCCCCACCGTCGGCGTCGTCGTGGACTCGGTCGACGACCCCTTCTTCGCCCAGGTGATCGCGGTCATCGAGGCACGTGCCATGGACGCCGGGATGGACGTCCTGGTCGCGTCCACCGGGATGGACGAGACGCGGATGCGCACCCAGATCCGCCGCCTGGCGCGGCGGGGCGTCGCCGGCCTGGTCGTCGCGCCGTTCGGCGACACCCGCACCGTCGAGGAGGCCCTTCCCGACGACGTACCGGTGGTGGTGATCGACCGCAAGTGCGGCGTCACCTCCAAGGACGTCGTGCGGGTCACCGACGAGCAGGGCGCCACCGACGCGGTGCGCCACCTCGTGGCCCGCGGTCACCGGCGGATCGGCTTCCTCGGCAAGCTGTCCGCGTTCGACACCCTCGTCGACCGTTTCAACGGGTACGAGCGGGCCCTCACCGAGGCCGGCATCGAGGTCGACCCGCAGCTGGTCGAGACCCGGGCCTGGACCAGCGACGAGGCCTACCCCTACGCCCTGGCGATGCTCGCGACCAGCGACGCCCCCACCGCCGTCTTCGCCGCCTCCCCGATGATGGGCCTGGGCGTCCTGCGGGCCCAGCAGCGGCTGCACCGGCAGGACGTCGCCCTCGTCATCTTCGGCGACTACCCCGTGGCCGAGCTGATGACCCCGCCCACCACGGTCGTCGACCAACGGCCGGTAGCGCTGGCCGACACCGCCTTCGACCACCTCGTGCGCCGCATCCAGGACCCGGACGCCGAGGTCCTCGACACCGTGCTGCCCACCCTCCTGGTCCCCCGCGGGTCGGGCGAGCTCGCCCCCAGGGGGGTCGCATGAGCGTCGTCGACCTGGGGTTCGACCTCGGCACCACCGTCACCAAGGTCTGTGCCGTCACGCCCGACGGTCGGCCCGTCCTCGAGCGCTCGGTCGACACCGCCTGGCGCGACCACGGGCAGGGGCGTCTCGACCGCAGCCCGGCCTCCGTGGTCACGGCCGTCGAGGCGCTGCTGGCCGACGCCGTCTCGGCCCTGGAGCCGGGCACCACGGTGCGTTCGGTCGGCTTCACCTCGATGGCCGAGGCCGGCGTCCTCGTCGACGCCGCCGGCCGGGCGCAGTCACCGGTCATCGCCTGGCACGACCCCCGCGGCTCCCAGCAGGCCGAGGGCCTGCCCGACGCCCTCCGGCACGACTTCCCGGCCCACACCGGCCTTCCGGTCAGCCACGTCGCCACCTTCTTCAAGCTGCTCTGGCTGCGCGACGAGGGCCTCGAGCTGCGCGGGCTGCAGTGGCTCTCGGTGCCCGAGTGGGTCATCGTCGGGCTCGGCGGTCGGCGCGTCGCCGAGCTGTCGCTGCTGGGGCGCACCGGCCTGCTCGACGTGCACACCGGGGGCCCGTGGGCACCGGCCCTGGAGCACCTGGGGGTGGATGCCGACCTGCTCCCCACGATCGTCTCGGCCGGCGCCCCCGCCGGTCACGTCCGCGACGACCACCCCGTGGCAGCGCTGCGCGGAGCCGTCCTCACCGTGGCCGGGCACGACCACGCGGTCGCCGCGGCCGCCGTGGGCTGCGGAGCCCCGGGCTCGGCGCTCGACAGCTTCGGCACCGCCGAGGCCTACCTCGCGGCCGCCTCGCACGTGCCCGAACCGGCGGTCGTGCGGCGGCTGGCGCTCGAGGGCATCTCGGTCTACCCCCACGTGGTTCGCGGCAGCACCGGCTTCATCGGGGGTACCCGCACCGGCCTGGTGCTCAAGCGGGTCCAGCGGGTCCTGGGAGCCGAGCACGACCCGGCCCGCACCGCGCTCGACACCGCCACCCTGGCGCTGCCCCCCGGGGACACCGCCGGGGTCCGCGTCACCGGCTTCCACATGGAGGACCACGAGGTGGGCATCCACCTCGGCACCGAGGCCCACACGCCCGCGCACGTCTGGCGCGCAGCGCTCGACGGCGGCACCGCCCGCGGTCACGAGCTGCTGGCCACGCTGCGCTCCGCCGGGGTCGGCGTCGACCACCTCGTGGTGGCCGGCGGCTGGACCCGGATGCGCTCGGTCCTGCGGGCCCGCGAGGTCCTGGCGCCGGTCGTCGAGGTCGCCGACGTCGACCAGCCCGGCACCTGGGGCGCCGCCCGGTTCGGTGCCTGGGCGGCCCGGAGCACCGAGCACCCCGGGCCCGACCGGCGCCCCCCTGCGGAGTGGTTCAGCCGCCACCTCGCGACCGTCCCCTCCCTTCCCCCCGCAGCACCTCAGACCCCCATCACCGAGGAGAGCACCCCATGACGACCACCACCACCGGGCTCGACGCGATCGCCACCGAGGCCGGCACCTTCGCCGTCCTCGCCATGGACCAGCGCGGCACCCTGAAGCGGATGCTCGCGGCCGTCGACCGGTCCGACACCACCGACGAGGAGATCACCGCCCTCAAGCGCGACATGATCGCCGCCCTGGCAGGCAGCGCCTCGGCCTTCCTGGTCGACCCGACCTACGGGATGCCCGCCTCGAAGCTCGCCGAGACCGACGCGACGTACGGCATCCTGCTGGCCGCCGAGCCGGCCAGCAGGGGCACCCACCAGGGCGAGCCGGTGGTGTCGCTCGACCCGGCGCAGGACGCCGCCTGGGTGCGCGACAGCGGCGCCGACGCCATGAAGTTCCTCGTGCAGGTCCGCGCCGACCGGCGCGCCGGCGACGACGGCCGCGACACCACGGCCGAGGCCGTCGAGGTGATGCGCACGCTCATCGCCGACTGCGACGCCGTGGGCGTGCCCTCGGTCGTCGAGAACCTCATCTTCCCGCTCGCCGGCGAGGAGGCGCTCTCCCCCGAGGCTCGCGCCGACGCCATCATCGAGGCCGCCGTCCTCATCGACGACCTGCACCCGACCCTGCTCAAGCTCGAGTACCCGGGTAGCCCCGAGGCGTGCCGCCGTCTGGCCGAGCGCATCTCGGCGCCCTGGGCCGTGCTCTCCGCCGGTGTCTCCTCCGACGAGTTCGCCGACGTGCTGCGGGTCAGCTGCGACGAGGGCGGGGCCAGCGGCTTCATCGCCGGCCGCTCGGTGTGGCGCGAGACCGTCGCCATGGACCACGACGAGCGCGTCGCCTTCCTCGCCGACACCGGTCGCCGACGGCTCGACGAGTACTGCTCGATCATCGAGGGCCGCGCCCGGTCGTACCGGGAGGTGACGGCATGACGGCCCTGTTCGAGGCGCGGGGGCTCTCGCGCCGGTTCGGCCGGGTCCAGGCGCTCGACGGCGCGGACTTCGACATCGCCGAGGGCGAGGTCGTGGCGCTGATCGGCGACAACGGGGCCGGCAAGTCGACCCTGGTCAAGGCCCTCACCGGCAACCTCGACCTCGAGTCCGGGCAGATCCTCTACGAGGGCCGCGAGGTCCACTTCGCCACCCCCCACGACGCCTCGCGCCTCGGCATCGAGGTCGTGCACCAGGACCTCGCGCTCGCTCCGCACCTGGACTCGGCGCAGAACATGTTCCTGGGTCGCGAGATCATGCGGCCGGGGATCCTGGGCCGGCTCGGCTTCATGGACACCCCGCAGATGCGCCAGCGCTCGGCCCAGGCCTTCACCGAGCTCGGGTCGGCGGTGCGCAGCGTCGTCGTCCCGGTCGGAGCGATGTCCGGCGGCCAGAAGCAGAGCGTGGCCATCGCGCGGGCCGTCGCGTGGGCCAACAAGCTGCTCTTCCTCGACGAGCCGACGGCCGCGCTCGGTGTGGTGCAGACCCGCAACGTCCTCGACACCATCAAGCGGGTCCGGGACCGCGGCATCTCCGTGGTCCTCATCTCGCACTCGATGCCGCACGTGCTCGAGGTCTCCGACCGCGTCCAGGTCCTGCGGCTGGGCCGCCGCGTCGCCACCTACCAGACGTCCGGCACCACCATCGAAGAGCTCGTCGGCGCGATGACCGGGGCACTGGACAACCAGGAGGGAGCAGCATGAGCAGCACGACCGAGCACCAGAAGGCCGGCTCCGGCGCGCCGATGGAGACCTCCGCGAGTCACGAGAACCTGGTCGAACGCGTCAAGGCCATGCAGTCGGTGTGGATCCTCGGGGTCCTCGTCGTCATCATCGCCGTCTTCGGGGTCCTCGCCCCCACCACCTTCCTCACGCCGGGCAACATCACCAACATCGCCCAGAACGTCTCGATCTGGGCCGTGCTCGCGGTCGGGATGACCTTCGTCATCATCACCTCGGGCATCGACCTGTCGATCGGGTCCGTCCTGGTCGTGTCCTCGGTCGTCGCCGCCCAGGTCATGGAGCGGATGGGCGACCAGGGCTGGGGCACGGCGCTCGTCGGGCTCGTGCTCTCGGTGGTCGTCGGCATCTTCTGGGGCTGCCTCAACGGGTTCCTCGTCGCCAAGGCCAACGTGCCCCCGCTCATCGTCACCCTGGGCACCTTGTCCGTGGCGCTGGGCGTCGCGCAGATCCTCACCGGCGGCCTCGACGTGCGCTCCGCCCCGGCGGTCCTCCAGGACAACATCGGCTACGGACGCCTGGCGGGGGTCCCGGTCATCACGATCGTGGCGCTGGTCATCGTGGTGCTCGGCGGGATCCTGCTCCACAAGACCCGCTTCGGCCGCTACACCTACGCGATCGGCTCCAACGAGACCTCGGCTCGCCGGGTCGGCATCAACGTCGACCGCAAGCTGGTGCAGATCTACGGCTTCACCGGCCTCCTCGCGGGTATCGCCGGGATCCTGTCGCTGGCCCAGTACGGCACGACCACCATCGCCGGGCAGTCGTTGACCAACCTCAACGTCATCGCGGCCGTCGTCATCGGCGGGACGTCGATCTTCGGCGGCCAGGGCTCGATGTTCGGCTCGATGGTCGGCCTCTTCATCCCGGCCGTCCTCCAGTCGGGCTTCGTCATCATCGGCGTGTCGCCCTACTGGCAGACGGTGGCGGTCGGCTCGATCCTCATCACCGCCGTCTACGTCGACCAGCAGCGCCGCTCCACCGCCAGCGGCGGTCGCCGTTGACGCCCCCACCCGTTCCACCCGCTCCACCGGATGGACGCAGTACGTGCACCACCAGCACCACCGACAACGACGTCACCCCACCCAGAAAGGCACCACCCATGCGCAGCAGCACCTTCAGGATCGCCGCGGCCGGCATCGGCTCCGTCATGGCCCTCGCGGCCTGCTCCACCGGCGCCCCCACCGCTGACAGCTCCAGCAGCGGCGCCGCCGGCGGCAGCAACAACAAGACCATCGCCTTCGTCCAGGGCGTCGCCGGTGACGAGTTCTACATCACCATGAAGTGCGGGATCGAGGCCAAGGCCAAGGAGCTCGGCTACACGGTGACCACCCAGGGCCCGCAGAAGTTCGACCCGACGCTCCAGAAGCCGATCGTCGACTCCGTGACCGCCTCGAAGCCCGCAGCGCTGCTCGTCGCCCCCACCGACGTCGAGGCCATGCAGGCCCCGCTCGAGCAGGCGGCCGCCGCCGGCATCAAGGTCGTCCTCGTCGACACCACGGTCAACGACCCCTCGTTCGCGGTCTCGCAGATCAGCTCCGACAACATCGGGGGCGGGAAGGCCGCCTTCGAGGCCATCAAGAAGGCGAAGCCGAACGGCGGGAAGGTGCTCGTGATCTCGGTCGACCCGGGCATCTCCACCACCGACGCTCGCGTCAAGGGCTTCGAGGACGCCGCCAAGGCCGACGGCACCTACCAGTACCTCGGGGTGCAGTACAGCCACAACGACCCGGCGACCGCCGCCAACCTCGTCTCCGCCGCGCTGCAGAAGGACCCCGACATCGTGGGCATCTTCGCCACCAACCTGTTCGCCGCCGAGGGCTCGGCCACCGGCGTCCGGCAGGCCGGCGCCAAGGACGTGACCATCGTCGGCTTCGACGCCGGCCCCAACCAGATCAAGGCCCTCAAGGACGGCACCGTCCAGGCCCTGGTCGCCCAGCAGCCGGCGGTCATCGGCAGCGACGGCGTCGAGCAGGCCAACAACGCGCTCACCGGCGCTCCGGTCGAGAAGAAGATCCAGACCGGCTTCACCATCATCACCAAGGACAACCTCGACGCTGAGGGTGGCCAGGCCGCTTACAAGTCGACCTGCTGACCCCGCATCCCTCGACCACGAGGCCGCCGCGCGCCACGGGGCGCGGCGGCCTCGTGCCGTCCCGGGGCCGGTGTCGCGGCGGCGTCGCCGAGCAGCCGACCCCGCATCCGACGAACGGCCATCCGACCCACCGAGGCCCGCGTCCCGCCCGGAGGGCCGACGTAGCCTGGCGGCCGAGTGCCCGCGTCCTGGTCGTGCACCTCGACGAGGGAGAGCCGTGATGGCCCGACGCGGACAGACCCGCCTGCGCACGACGGCGACCGTGGCCGGCACGGTCCTGGTCGTCGTGCTGGAGATGGCGCTCCTCACCGGGGTCTGGCACCTCGGCGACGGGCTCGGCCGGCAGCGGGAGGCCGTGGCCGCCCTGTCCGGCACGCTCACGACCCTCACCACCATCGCCCCCGCCTCGGGAGAGGCCGCCTCGATCGCCGTCGACCGGGCGGTGCAGGCCGTCGTGGCGAGCGGCGTCGACACCGCGCCGGGCTCGGCCGGCGCCGCGCTGGTCGACGGGGCGCGCGCGTTCCGCACCGACCCGTCGGCGCCGGCCACGCTGGCGTCGCTGCGCCGCGCCGACACCGCGCTCACCGCCGAGCTGCGCAGCGCCACCGGCACCCGCGCCTGGACCGCCTTCGCCCTGCACGCGGCGCTGCTGGTGATCGCCTCGCTGGGCTGGTTCGTCTGGTTCCGCCGCCTCGTCGACCGCCACCGCGAGATCGAGCACCGCCTCACCGCGCGACAGGTCGTCGACCAGCGCGAACGGCGACTGCTCGCGCTGGTGCAGAACAGCGCCGACCTCGTCGTCGTCGTCGAACCCGACGGCACCGCCTCCTTCGTCACCCCGTCGGCGGCCGCGATGCTCGGCCGCGACCCCGAGGCGCACACCGGACGCCCGCTGGGCCACCTGCTCGGCGAAGGGGCCGTCGAGGTGCTGCGGATGGTGGGCGTGGGCCGCCACGGCGACCAGGCCGTGCGGGTGCGGCTGGTGCACCAGGACGGGCGCGAGCTGGTGGCCGAGGGCACCGTGACCAACCTGCTCGACGAGCCGGCCGTGGCCGCCTGGGTGCTGACCCTGCGCGACGTCACCGACCAGCACAGCCTGGCCGAGGAGCTCGCCCACCAGGCCTTCCACGACTCCCTCACCGGGCTCGCGAACCGGGCGCTCTTCTCGGACCGGCTCGAGCACGCGCTGCGCCGGCGCGGCAGCGGCACGGCGGCGGTCCTGTTCTGGGACCTCGACGACTTCAAGCTGGTGAACGACACCCACGGCCACTCCGTCGGTGACCGCCTCCTGGTGGTCGTGGCCGACCGCCTGCGGGGCGCGGTCCGCCCCTCCGACACCGTCGCCCGCCTCGGGGGCGACGAGTTCGCCGTGCTGATGGAGGACGTGGACCAGGACTGGGCGGTGACGGTGGCCGAGCGGGTCCTCGTGGCCCTGGCCGAGCCGGTCGAGATCGACGGCACCCTGTGGACGGTCCGCGCCAGCGTGGGCGTCACCACCTCCAGCACCGGCGAGCCCTCCGGTGAGGAGATGCTGCGCGACGCCGACATCGCCATGTACTGGGCCAAGGAGCACGGGAAGGGCACGGTCTCGGTCTACGACACCGCCCGGCACGCGGCATCGCTCGAGGTCATGGCCCTGCAGAACGAGCTGCTGCGCGCGATCGACGGTGGCGAGCTGGTCCTGCACTTCCAACCGACGATCGACCTCGCCTCGCGGGCCGTCACCGGCTTCGAGGCCCTCGTCCGCTGGCAGCACCCCGAGCGCGGGCTGCTCGGGCCGGCCGAGTTCATCCCGGCGGCCGAGCGCTCCGGCCTGGTGGTTCCGCTCGGGTCCTGGGTGCTGCGCGAGGCGTGCCGCGCCGCGGTGACGATGGGTGAGGGCGAGGCCGAGCCGTCGATGGGCGTCAACGTCTCGTCGCAGCAGCTGGTCCGCCCCGGCTTCGTCGAGGAGGTCGCCCAGGTGCTGCGCGAGTCGGGGCTGTGCCCGCAGCGGCTGGTGCTGGAGGTCACCGAGTCGGTGCTGCTCGACGACTTCGAGGCCGCCGAACGGGCGCTGAACGGCCTGCGGGCCATCGGGGTGTCCATCGCCATCGACGACTTCGGCACCGGGTACAGCTCGCTCAGCTACCTCTCGCAGCTGCCCGTCGACATCCTCAAGGTCGACAAGTCCTTCATCGACCGGGTGTGCGCCGAGGACCACTCCGCCTCGGTGACACTCGCCATCCTGGAGATGAGCCGGTCGCTGCGGCTGCAGACGGTGGCCGAGGGGGTCGAGACCCTCGAACAGGCCGCGTGGCTCGAGGAGCGCGCCTGTGGTCGGGGCCAGGGCTTCCTGTGGTCGCGCCCGGTGCCGCTGGCCGACGCCCGCGCCCTCCTGCTGCGCCCGGTCGAGGACGTCGCCGTCGGCGGTCCCGAGGACGACGCGGCCGACGACGCCGAGGCCGTCACGGCCTGACCGGGCAGAACTCAGACGCGGCTGTCACGGCCCTCCCGCACGACCCGGCGCCGCCCCCGGTCGGCCAGCACACCGGTGCCCAGCAGCACCACCCCGACCGCCAGGAACAGGACCGCACCCGAGAGCACCGGGGCGAAGACGGCGAACGCCTGCGCGGTCGTGAAGACGACGACCGCGGCGGTCGCGAGCCAGGTGACCCGGTCGGAGTCGCGCAGCCCCCCGAGCACGGCGGTGCCGCTCGCCACGGCGAGGTAGACCACGACGGTGACGACGGCGCGGACCCAGTCCCCGGCCTCGAGGTCGCCGCTCCGCAGCGCACCGGCCGACACGGGCCACCACGCCAGCACCACCACCAGGGCGAGCACGCCGGTGGCCAGGGCCACCTCCAGCCGGTCGAGGCGGTCGCCGGTCAGCAGGGCCCCCACGGCCAGCAGCAGCGCGGCGGCGACCACGACCCACACGGTGGCAGGGGTCCCCCGCTCGAGCCCACCGGCGCGCAGCGACGCCACGAAGAGCGCGCCCAGACCCAGCCCGGCGCCGACCTCGCGCCAGGGAACGGCCAGCGGTCGCCGCGCCCCGTCCGGGAGCCGGTGGTGCAGCGCCCCCACCGCCACGGCCACCAGCGCGGCCGCCGCGACCGCCACGGTGACGCCCGCCGCGTCGTCGTTGTTCTCGGCCAGCCGCCACAGGAGCCAGAACACCGACAGCACCACGCCGAGCACGGTCGGGGCGACCGCCACCCACACGTACGCGTGCACGAGGGCGCCGACCGCCCACACCCCCACCAGGGTCGGGTCCTCCAGGGGTCGGCCCAGGGTCTGGGCACCCTGGAAGACCGCGGCCCCGAAGGCACCGGCGGCGAGCAGACGGACGGCGCCGACGACCGGCGAGGCGACCCCACCGGTGCGGGCCCGGCGCCGCGCCAGCGCCCCGGCCGCGACGACCAGCCCGAGCCAGACGAGCACGACAAGGACCAGGCGCAGCACCAGCGAGAGCCCGTCGAGGTTGGCCGCGACGAGCCAGATGAGGCCGAGCCCCACGAAGAGCGACCCGAGGGTCAGCACGATGCGGACCAGGGTGACGCGGCGCTGGGCGACGTAGCGGGACCGGATGGCGCCGGCGGTGACGTCGTCGACCAGCCCTTCGGCCCGCCAGGCGGCGAGCTGCCCCTCCAGCCAGGCGAGCTGGGCGGGACGGGCCGGATGCCGCAGGGCCGGGGTGCCGTCCCCCTCCGGCACGGGGGGCAGTGACCTGATGGTGGGTGGCGCGGACATCGCGGCCTCCTCGTGGCGAGTGGGCCCGGGGCGGGTCCCGTCCCCAGTGTCCTGCCGCCGCGGCCCCCGCACCATGGCCTTCGACCCTACCCGCAGGTGCCCGGCCGTGAGGTGCGGCACACCCGGCCGCTGCCGGGGCGCCGCCCCGCCCGGGGGTCAGCCCTGTCGCGCGCCTCGGGCTCCGCGCTCGGTGAGGCCGACGCCCCACCCGGCGCGGAACGTCGCGCCGGGCTCGAGCCGGACCACGCCGGTACCGCTCTGGAAGGCGTTGGGCGGGGCGGTCATCGGTTCCGCACCGACCCCGCGCCGCCGACGGTCCGGGGCCAGGGTGTCGCCGGTGAAGATCTCGACCAGGGGGTAGGCCTGGTCGACCCACAGCTCCACGACCCCACCGTCGGGGCTCTCTAGGCCGACCCAGGCCCGGCCGCGCTCGTCGCGACGCAGGTCGGTGAAGGCGTCGTCGACCTCGAGGTCACCCAGTCGCCGGCCCTCGCGGAAGTCGTACGCCGTCCCGGTGACGTCCTCGCGCCCGGTGGGCAGCTGGCGCTGCGGGTCGGTGAGGATGCGGGTGCTCGCGTCCAGGCGCAGCACGCAGTCGTCGACGAGACCCGGACCCGGGGAGAGGTAGGGGTGCTGGCCGCAGGCGTAGGGGGCGGCCCGGTCCCCCAGGTTGGTGGCCGAGGTCGTGACGCGCAGACCGTCCTCGTCGAGTCGGTAGTCGACCTGCACGCCCAGCGTGAAGGGGTATCCCGGCCGTGGCGCGAGCGTGGCGTCCATGACGACGTGGTCGTCCTCGTGGGTCAGACAGCTCCAGGGCTGCCACCGCAGGAACCCGTGGATGGCGTTCGACTTCTCCGGTTCGGTCAGGGGGACCTGGTAGTCGTCCCCGTCGAACCGGTAACGGCCGTCGCCGAGGCGGTTGGGCCACGGGACGAGGGGCGCCCCGTGCGCACCGTCGCACATCCGGTCGACGTCGTAGGGCTGCAGCACGTCACGGCCGCCGACGTCGTATGCGCGCACGCCCCCTCCGACCTCGACCACGGTCGCGCGCTGCTCGCCGTGGGTGATCTCGTACTGCGCGCCGGAGGGCGGGACACCCCCGGTCGCCGCCGTGCTGCTCGTGGTGGGGTCAGCCCCCTGCCGGCCGGTGTTCACGGGTGTCGTCTCTCTCTCGGTCGTCACAGGACCAGTGTCCTCTTTGGTTGCGGAAACGCAAACATTTGCCATATGGTTGCGTCAACGCAATCAATGCTGAACGCGGTGACATCCGGGAGTCCGGGGGTGGGCGTCAGCGAGCAACCGAGAGGACCGGGGATGGCATCTGCTCCCGCAACCGACCTGAGGACCGAGCCCGTCCTGCACGGGATCGACCGCATGGTCCGCAACGTCCAGACAGGCCACTTCGAGCGCAGCCTGTCGGCCCTGACGGCCGCCGGGTCGATCGTGGCCGCGGCCGAGATCTTCTTCGAGCACGACTCCGCCAGCTTCGGCAACAAGCTGATGTGGGTCCCCGTCGCCATGGGCCCGGTCGGAGCGGCCGCGGGAGTGGCCGGCTTCTTCAGCAAGCGGATGGCCAAGACCGCCCTCCCCGTCGCGTCGCTCGCCATCTGCGTCGTCGGGGTCCAGGGGGTCTACCTGCACGCACGCGGCGTGGCGCAGAAGCCCGGCGGCTGGCGCAACGCCCGCTACAACCTGGAGATGGGTCCGCCGCTGCTGGCCCCGCTGCTGGTGACGATGGTGGGCGGCATGGGCCTGCTCGCCGCCGTGCTGCGACGCGAGCAGTGAGCGTCACCTCGGGTGCGGCGCCGCGCCGCGCCGCCGACGGCCCGCCCGAGCGGTTCCCCGGCTTCGACGTGCTCGAGCAGAGCGGGCACTGGGATGCGGTGACCTCGGGCGTGGTGCTCTCGCGGGTGGGCATGCCCCCCGACATCCGGTTCTTCACCCCGGCCGAGCAGGCCGTGGCCACCGCGCTGTGCGACCGCCTGCTGGGGCAGCCCGACGAGGACGACGGGACCGGCACCCGCCTCCCCCTGGTCAACCTCATCGACGCCCGGCTGGCCGAGCACCGCACCGACGGGTGGCACTACCACGACATGCCCACCGACGCCCAGGCGTGGCGCGACACCCTGGCCGCCCTCGACGCCGACGCGCAGGAGCAGTACGGCACCGGCTTCGCGACCTGCGCCCACGACGAGCAGACCGCGCTGATCCAGGCCGTGCAGGACCTCGGATCCGACCCCTGGCACGGGCTCCCCGCGGCGCACGTCTGGAGCCTCTGGACCCGGTACGCGTGCACCGCCTTCTACTCCCACCCCACCGCGTGGAACGAGATCGGCTTCTCCGGGCCGGCCTACCCGCGCGGCTACAAGAACATCGGCGTGGACCGGCTCGAGCCCTACGAGGTCCACGACGCCATCCCGTCCGACGACCCGCTGCGGAGGTCTCGATGAGCTCGGTCCGCGACCGCAACGAGTCGGCCTGGCTGCTGCCGGCCGACGGAGCCCGTACCAACCACCGGCTGCGACACGACATGCGCCGCTTCGACGACACCGACGAGGTCGACCTGGTCGTCGTGGGCTGCGGGGCCGGGGGGTCGACGATGATCCAGCGGCTCGCCCGGGCCGGCTGGCGGGTGGTGGCGCTGGACGCCGGCCCGTTCTGGGACCCGGACACCGACTGGGTGAGCGACGAGGCCGGCTCGCACCACCTGTACTGGACCGAGCCGCGGGTCATCTCCGGGTCCGACCCGGTGCCGCTGGGGTCGAACAACTCCGGCCGGGGCGTCGGCGGCTCGATGGTCCACTACGCCGGGTACACCCCGCGCTTCCACCCCAGCGACTTCGAGACCTACACCCGCGACGGGGTGGGGGCCGACTGGCCGATCGACTACGCCGACCTCAAGCCCTACTACGAGGCCATCGAGGAGGAGCTCCCGGTCGCGGGCGAGGAATGGCCCTGGGGCGACCCGCACTCCTACCCCTACCGCCCCCATCCGGTCGGCGGCAACGGCGAGATCTTCCTGCGGGGCGCCGAGAAGCTCGGC
Organism: Nostocoides sp. Soil756; assembly: GCF_001428065.1. GTDB lineage: Bacteria > Actinomycetota > Actinomycetes > Actinomycetales > Dermatophilaceae > Phycicoccus. The sequence goes on along the minus strand of NZ_LMSE01000002.1, from coordinate 334,621 downwards.
GTGACCGCCAAGGTGGGACCCGTCGCGATCGTCAACGGCCGCTTCGGCAACCGGGCGCACTGCATCTACCGCGGCTTCTGCCTGCAGGGGTGCAAGGTCAACGCGAAGGCCTCACCGCTCATCACGCACATCCCCGATGCGCTGGCCCACGGCGCCGAGGTGCGGGCCAACGCCATGGTCACGAAGATCGAGGTCGACGAGCGGACCGGCCGCGCCACCGGGGTGCACTACGTGCGCGACGGGGTGTCGCGCTTCCAGCGGGCCGCCATGGTGGCCGTCGCGGGGTACTCGATCGAGACCCCCCGGCTGCTGCTCAACTCGGCGTGCGACCGCTTCCCCGACGGCATCGGAAACGACTTCGACCAGGTCGGCCGCTACCTGATGGTCCAGGGCGCCCCCCAGACCGCCGGCCGGTTCGACGCCGAGGTGCGGATGTACAAGGCGCCGCCCCCCGAGGTCAGCACCGAGGCGTTCTACGAGACCGACCCCAGCAAGCCCTACCAGCGAGGCTTCTCGATCCAGACCGTCTCGCCGCTGCCCATCACGTGGGCCGAGCACATCGCGGCCCAGGGGCACTGGGGCTCCGACCTGCGCGAGTACATGAGCGACTACGTGCACTGGTCGTGCCTGGGAGCCCTGTGCGAGTTCCTGGCGCAGCCGGACAACCGGGTGACGCTCTCGGACGAGAAGGACCGCCACGGGCTGCCGGTGGCGCACTTCTCCTACTCCCAGTGCGACAACGACACCCAGCTGATGAAGGCCGCCCAGAGCGTGATGGAGGACATCCTGCACGCCGCCGGGGCGGACGAGGTGATCACCATCGACCGCTACGCCCACCTCGTGGGCGGCGCGCGGATGGCGGCCGACGAACAGCACGGCGTCGTCGACGCCGACTGCCGGACCTTCGCCGTCCCCAACCTGTACATCACCGACGGCAGCGTGCTGCCCACCCAGGGCAGCGCCAACCCTGCCCTGACCATCATGTCCGTCGCCGCCCGCGCGGCCGACCGACTGGCCCGCGGCGCCCGCAACGGGGCCTGAGCCCGCGGCGCCGTCGACCGGTCGGCGCGAGCGCCGGGGCGGCCACCACCACCGAACCCCACCGGGTTCACGGATCCAGGAGGAGCGCATGGCATCACCGAAGGTCTCCGACTACCTGTTGCAGCGTCTGCGGGAGTGGGACGTCGACCACGTCTTCGCCTTCCCCGGCGACGGCATCAACGGCATCATCTCGGCGTGGGGACGGGCCGAGAACCACCCCATGTTCGTGCAGTCCCGGCACGAGGAGATGAGCGCGTTCGAGGCCGTCGGGTACGCCAAGTTCACCGGCCGTCTCGGCGTCTGCATGGCCACCTCGGGCCCGGGCGCGATCCACCTGCTCAACGGCCTCTACGACGCCAAGCTCGACCACGTCCCCGTGGTCGCCATCGTGGGGCAGACCAACCGGTCGGCGATGGGCGGCTCCTACCAGCAGGAGGTCGACCTGCTGACCCTGTTCAAGGACGTGGCCAGCGAGTACGTGCAGATGGTCACCGTGCCCGAGCAGCTGCCCAACGTGCTCGACCGGGCCATCCGGGTCGCCCTCGCCGAGCGCGCCCCCACGGCCATCATCATCCCCTCCGACGTCCAGGAGCTCGACTACTCGGCCCCGACGCACGAGTTCAAGATGGTCCCCTCCAGCCTGGGCACCGCGTGGCCCACCGTCGACCCCGACGACGCCGCCATCGTCCAGGCCGCCGAGCTGCTCAACGCCGGCGGCAAGGTCGCCATCCTGGCCGGCTCCGGAGCGCGCGGCGCGCGCGCCGAGCTCGAGGAGGTCGCCGAGCTGCTGGGCGCGGGGATCGCGAAGCCGCTGCTCGGCAAGGACGTGCTCTCGGACGAGCTGCCGTACGTCACCGGCTCCATCGGGCTGCTCGGGACGCGGCCCAGCTACGAGATGATGATGGACTGCGACACCCTCCTCACCGTCGGGTCCAGCTTCCCGTACACCCAGTTCCTCCCGGCGTTCGACCAGGCCCGCGCGGTCCAGATCGACATCGACGCCAAGTACATCGGGATGCGCTACCCCTACGAGGTCAACCTCGTCGGCGACGCCGCGGCCACCTTGCGGGCCCTCATCCCGCACCTGCGCCGCAAGGAGGACCGCTCGTGGCGCGAGACCATCGAGTCCAACGTCGCGCGCTGGTGGGACGTGATGGACCGCGAGGCCAAGGTCTCGGCCGACCCGGTCAACCCGCAGCGCCTCTTCGCGGAGCTGTCCCCCCGGCTCCCGGACAACGCCATCGTCACCGCCGACTCGGGCTCGTCGGCCAACTGGTACGCCCGCCAGCTGAAGTTCCGCGGCGACATGCGCGGCTCCCTCTCGGGCAACCTGGCCACCATGGGCCCCGGTGTCCCCTACGGCATCGGCGCGAAGTTCGGCTGCCCGGAGCGGCCGGTCATCGTCTTCGCCGGCGACGGCGCCATGCAGATGAACGGGATGGCCGAGCTGATCACCGTCAAGCACTACTGGGAGACCTGGAGCGACCCGCGCCTGGTCATCGCGATCCTGCACAACAACGACCTCAACCAGGTCACGTGGGAGCTGCGGGCGATGGAGGGCTCGCCGACGTTCGTGGAGTCCCAGAGCCTGCCCGACGTCGACTTCGCCGCCTTCGCCGCCAGCCTCGGCCTCCAGGCCATCACCGTCACCGACCCCGACGAGCTCGGGGCCGCGTGGGACCGGGCCCTGGCCGCCGACCGGCCCACCGTGCTGGATGTGCACACCGACCCCGACGTGCCGCCCGTCCCGCCGCACGCCACCTTCGAGCAGATGAAGGACGCCGCCGAGGCGATCCTCAAGGGCGACGCGCACTCGTGGGGTGTGGTGAAGGAGGGCGTCAAGACCAAGGTCCAGGAGTTCCTGCCCGGCGACGGGTCCTGAGCCGCCTGAGCCGCGCGCACCGGAGCCGCCGTCCCCACCAGGGGGCGGCGGCTCCGGTGGTCCTCAGGCGCTGACGCGGTGGCTCTCGGCGTCGGCCCGCTTGAACGTCAGGCCGTTCCCGGGAGCGTCCGGGTCCGGCACCAGGACACCGCCGCTGGGGTCGAGGGTGCCGTCGAAGAACATCGACTCGATGCGCACGTGGTCATGGAACCACTCGAGGTGGCGCAGGTTGGCGACCGCGGCCGCGACGTGGGCGTGCAGGTGGGGGGCGCAGTGGCCGGACACGTCGAGACCGGAGGCGGCGGCCAGGGCCGCGACGCGCAGCCACTCGCTGATCCCCCCGCACCGTGAGACGTCGACCTGGAGGCAGTCGACCGCCCCGGACCGGCACATCCGGGCGAAGTACGGCAGGTCGGTGCCGTACTCCCCCGCGGTGACGTCGGCGGTGACCGCAGCACGGACCTCGGCGAGGCCGTCCAGGTCGTCGGAGGACACCGGCTCCTCGAACCAGTGCACCCCGAGGTCGGCCGCCGCCGCCATCATCCGGACCGCCTGCTTGCGGCCGTAGCCGCCGTTGGCGTCGACGAAGAGCTCGACCTCGTCACCGATGACGCGACGGGCCTGGCGCATCCGCGCCAGGTCGCGGTCGGGCCGGTGCCCCCACGACTCGCCGATCTTGATCTTCACCCGGGGGATGCCCTGGTCGACCCAGCCGGTGAGCTGCTCGGTGAGGCGGGCCTCGTCGTAGGTCGTGAAACCCCCACTCCCGTAGACCGGTACCTGGTCGTGCACGGCGCCCAGCAGCCGATGGAGGGGCAGCCCGAGCACCCTGGCCTTGAGGTCCCACAGGGCGACGTCCACCGCCGAGATCGCGTAGGACGCCAGGCCGGGCCGCCCGATGTTGCGGACCTGGCGGATCATCGCCTGCGACAGCCCGGCCACGGCCATGGCGTCGCCGCCCATGACCACGGGCGCGAGCACGTCCCGGACGAGGGTGGCCGCCGCCGCGGGCGCGTACGTCCAGCCCGTCCCGCGCCGGCCGCCCGCCGTGACCTCGACCACGACGACGCCGGTGGCGTCCCAGGCCAGGGTCCCGTCGGCTTCCGGGGCGTCGGTGGGGACCGAGTAGGCACTCACCTCGACCGACGTCACCCGCGGGCCGCGCTCCTCGTCGGCGCCGCCGTCTGCAGGACGGGCGGATTCGTGATCTGCCACCGGCTTCTCCCTCCTGGTGTTACGGTACTAGCGTTAGTTATAGCGCAATCATTGCTATGGCGCAGCCCTAAGGTTCGGCGACCACTCGCCACGGGTCCGCGCCACGGCTGCCATACTGCGGCGGCTGGACCGGGACCTCGGGACGCCGCCGGTGGGGACCTCCCCACCAGGACAGCGTCGTCGGGTCGCGCCGAGCCGTCCTGCACCAGAGGAGCCGCTCGACTCCGGGCGACACGAGCCGCACGCGAGGGACAGGCCGGGAGATGGAACCGATGACGCAGGACGAGCAGCAGGCCCAGGTCGACGCGGTGATGCGCGCTTCGCGCGTGCTGGTCTCGGTCGTGGCACGCTCGATCGCCGAGGTCGAGGACCAGGTCACCTTCGTCCAGCTGCGCGTGCTGGTCGTGATCGCGGGCCGAGCCCCGCTCAACCTCAGCGAGGTGGCGCGCCACCTGGGCGTCCATCCCTCGAACGCGACCCGCGTGGTCGACAAGCTCGTCAGCGCCGGGCTGGTGGAACGCACCGACCGACCCTCCGACCGGCGCCACCTGGCGCTGACGCTGAGCCCGGCCGGCCACGAGCTGGTCCAGAAGGTCATGGGCTACCGCCGCGAGTCGATCCTTTCGATCATGAGCGCCATGCCGGCGTCACGCCGTCGCACGCTGGCGTCGGCCCTCGAGTCCTTCGCCATCGCCGCCGGCGAGCCGCCGGAGGGCGAGGACGCGTTCATCCTCGGCCTCGCGCCCTGACGCAGCGGGTGTGGCCCACGTCGCCCACCGGCACCGGGAGACGGGCGCGTCGGGCCGCTAGAGTCCGGGCCATGCCCATCAGCAAGGTCCTCATCGCGAACCGGGGAGAGATCGCGGTGCGCATCGCCCGCGCCTGCAAGGACTCCGGGGTCGCCTCCGTCGCCGTCTACGCCGACCCCGACCGTGACGCCCTCCACGTCAAGGTCGCCGACGAGGCGTACGCCCTCGGGGGGTCGACGCCCGGTGAGTCCTACCTGCTCCAGGACAAGCTCATCGAGGTGGCGCAGCAGGCGGGGGCCGACGCCGTGCACCCCGGCTACGGGTTCCTCGCCGAGAACGCCGAGTTCGCGCAGAAGGTCATCGACGCGGGCCTGACCTGGATCGGCCCCGGCCCCGAGGCCATCGACAGCCTCGGCGACAAGGTCAAGGCGCGCCACATCGCGCTCGCGGCCGACGCCCCCCTCGTCCCCGGCACCAAGGACCCGGTCTCCGGGCCCGACGAGGTCGTGGCGTTCGCGCAGGAGCACGGGCTGCCGGTCGCCATCAAGGCGGCCTACGGCGGCGGTGGCCGCGGCCTGAAGGTGGCCCGCACCCTCGAGGAGATCCCCGAGCTGTTCGACTCCGCGGTGCGCGAGGCCGTCACCGCCTTCGGGCGCGGCGAGTGCTTCGTCGAGCGCTTCCTCGACCACCCGCGCCACGTCGAGACCCAGTGCCTGGCCGACCAGCACGGCACGGTCATCGTGGTGTCGACGCGCGACTGCTCGCTGCAGCGCCGCAACCAGAAGCTGGTCGAGGAGGCGCCCGCGCCGTTCCTCACCGACGAGCAGCACACCGAGCTGCTGCGGGCCAGCAAGGAGATCCTGCGCCGGGCCGGCTACGTGGGCGCCGGGACCTGCGAGTTCCTCGTCGGGCCCCAGGGCGACATCAGCTTCCTCGAGGTCAACACCCGCCTCCAGGTGGAGCACCCCGTCTCCGAGGAGGTCACCGGCCTCGACCTCGTCCGCGAGCAGCTGCGCATCGCCAACGGCGAGCACCTCGAGGACCGCGACCCCGAGCCGCACGCGCACTCCATCGAGTTCCGCATCAACGGCGAGGACGCCGGCCGGGGCTTCCTCCCGGCGCCGGGCACCGTGACCCGGATGGTGGTGCCCCAGGGGCCGGGGGTCCGCTGGGACGCCGGCATCGTCGAGGGCGACACCGTGGCCGGCGCGTTCGACTCGATGATCGCCAAGCTGGTCATCACCGGCCGCACCCGCCAGCAGGCCCTCGAGCGCGCCCGCCGCGCCCTCGACGAGCTCGTGGTCGAGGGGATGCCGACCGTGGTGCCCTTCCACCGCAAGGTCGTGGCGGACCCCGCCTTCGCGCCGGCTGACCCCGACGAGCCCTTCACCGTGCACACCCGGTGGATCGAGACCGAGTTCGACAACGACATCGCGCCCTACGGCGGACCCAGTGCCGACACGCCCGAGGCCGAGGAGCGCCAGAGCGTCGTCGTCGAGGTGGGCGGCAAGCGCCTCGAGGTCTCGCTCCCGGGCGGCCTGTCGCTCGGTGGCGGGGGCGGCTCGGCGGCCGCGTCCCGCAAGAAGGCGCCCCGGCGCACCGGCCGGTCGTCCGGTGGCGCCGCCGCCTCGGGCGACTCCCTGACCGCCCCCATGCAGGGCACCATCGTCAAGGTCAGCGTCGAGGAGGGCGCCACGGTGGCGGCCGGCGACCAGGTCGTCGTCCTCGAGGCCATGAAGATGGAACAGCCCATCACCGCGCACAAGGCGGGCGTCGTCACCGGGCTCACCGCCGAGGTCGGCGCCACCGTCGCCAACGGCGCGGTCATCTGCCAGATCACGGTCGCCGGCGGCGCCGAGGGCTGAGCGTCCGGCCGGCGCGCGCAGCGCCGGAGGCGAGCGGCCCCGGTCAGTCGGTGACGTGCAGGCGCCGCGCGGCCTCGGCCACCGAGCCCGACAGCGAGGGGTAGACCGTGAAGGTCGAGGCGACCTGGTCGACGTTCAGCCGGTGCTGCACGGCCAGGGTCACCGGGAAGATCAGCTCGGAGGCCCGCGGAGCCACCACCACGCCCCCGACGACCGCACCGGACCCCTTCTGCGCGAACAGCTTCACGAAACCGTCGCGGATGCCGAGCATCTTGGCGCGCGGGTTGCGGGCCAGCGACAGCATCAGGACCTCGGCGTCGACCCGGTGCTCGTCGACGTCCTTCTGGGTGATGCCGACGGTGGCGATCTCGGGGTCGGTGAAGACGTTGGCCGAGACCACACCGAGGTTCAGGGGGGCCACGGCGTCGCCGAGGGCGTGCGACATCGCGATGCGGCCCTGCATGGCGGCCACCGAGGCCAGCGGCAGCACGCCGGTGCAGTCGCCCGCGGCGTAGACCCCTCGTACCGAGGTGCGCGAGACCTTGTCGACCGCGATGTGCCCGGACGCCAGCAGGTCGACCCCGATCTCCTCGAGCCCGATGCCGCGGGTCTGCGGGACCGAGCCGACGGCCAGCAGGGCGTGGGTGCCGGTGACCTCGCGGCCGTCGACCAGGCGCACGAGCACGCCGTCGGCGGTGCGGCTGACCGACTCCATGCGCGAGCGGCCCAGCACCTCCATCCCGCGCTTGCGGAAGACGTCCTCGATGACGGTGGCGGCGTCGGGGTCCTCGCCGGGCAGGACGCGGTCGCGGGACGAGACCAGGACCACCTCGGAGCCGAGGCCGAGGTACGCCTGGGCCAGCTCGGCGCCGGTGACGCCGGAGCCGACGACGACGAGCCGCTCGGGCAGCTCACGCAGGTCGTAGATCTGCTGCCAGGTGAGGATGCGCTCGCCGTCGGGCACGGCGGTGTCCATGACGCGCGGGGCGGCACCGGTGGCCACCAGCACGACGTCGGCGGTCAGCTCCTCGGACCCGCCCTCGGCCTCGACCCGCACGGTGGTGGGCGAGGTGAGCGAGGCGGCCCCGGCGACGGTGCGGATGCCGACCTCGGCCAGCCGGGCGGTGATGTCGGCGCTCTGGGCCGCGGCCAGCTGCAGCACCCGGCGGTTGACCTCGGGCAGGTCGGCGACGGCGTCGGAGACCTCGTCGCCCTCCTGGTCCTCGAGGTGCACGCCGAGGTCGGCGGCGGTCTCGAAGTCGCTCATGTAGTCGGCGGTCGAGATCAGGGTCTTGCTGGGCACGCAGTCGGTGAGCACGGCGGCCCCGCCGATGCCGGTGCGCTCGACGACGGTGACGTCGGCCCCCAGCTGGGCGGCCACGAGGGCGGCCTCGTACCCCCCGGGACCCCCGCCGAGGATGACGACTCTGCTCGACCGCGCGTTCACGGGTGCCATCCAACCATCCGGCGCCGGGCCGGCGTTCAGGCCCGGGAGGCCCCGGACGTCCCGTGGCCGGCCGCCGGACCCCCGCGGCGGGCCGCCCCGCGCGTCGCCAGCCGGTCGCCGGCCACGACGAGGACGGCGGTGGCGACCGCCAGGGCCGCCGCCGCAGCGAGCGCCCCGCCCGGCCGGTCGAGCGCGAAGGTGGGGATCATCCGGGTGGGCACCGCCAGGGCGAACACCATCGCCACCGCCGACCCCAGCCAGCTGCCGACCATGTTGCCGCGGTGCGCCCGCAGGTCCCCGCGCCGGACGGCCAGCACCCCCAGGGTGACGGTGACGAGCGTGACCAGGCTGAGGATGTGCAGCCAGCTGAACGCGCCGTCGCGAAGGTGCCGGATCCAGAAGGACGAGACGGCGGTCCACAGCATCAGCCCGACCCAGACGCGCCCCAGCAGGCGGTGCCGCGCGTCGCCCTTGTGGCGGGCCAGCTGCACCACCCCGAGGGCGACCGAGACCAGGGCGGCGACGACGTGGGTGGCGATCAGCAGGGTCCAGGCGTGCATGGTCAGAGCTCCTGTAAAGCGGTGACGAGGTCGGTGGTCGTGGCGAGGAGGGCGTCGGGGTCGACGCCCCGCGCTCGGACGAGGTCGGCGAAGCGGTCGCCCAGGACGAGGTCGGCCTCCCGCAGGCGGCGCCCGCCCTCGGCCGTGAGGTGCAGGGCCCGCCGGCGGCCGTGGCCCGCGCGGACGTCGAGGAGGCCGTCGCGGGCCAGCCCCGCGACCATCCGGCTGGTGGCCGCCTCGCTGGCCCCCAGCCGCTCGGCCAGCTCGCGCTGGGTGGGCCCGTCGTGCTCCGAGACCACCAGGAGGGCCACGAACCGGCGGTAGCCGAGGGGCGACCCGGCACGGGCCAGCAGCAGGTCGGCGCGCCGGTCCATGAGGGCGACGAGGACGTGGAGCTGGTGGGCGAGGGTGGGCACGGCGCCATACTTGCAGATGCAAGTTGCAGACGCAAGACCTGGGCCTGCGGTGGCGCGCCCCACGGTGTCGTCCCCGCCCCGGCGCCTCGCTACGCTCTCCCGGTGACCGACACCGCCGCCGTCCACGACCTCACCGACCCGGCCGCCGACCCGTTCGCGGTCGCCGAGGCCGCCGCCGCCGTCATCCGCGAGCGCACCGGCGTCGAGCGCCACGACGTCGCCCTCGTCCTCGGCTCCGGCTGGGGTCAGGCGGGCGACCTGGTCGGCGACACGCTGGCCACGATCGAGAACACCGACGTGCCCGGCTTCGCCAAGGCGGCCGTCGCGGGCCACAGCGGCACCATGCGCTCGGTCGCCATCGGCGACACCGGCCGGCGCGCCCTGGTCTACGGCACCCGCACCCACTACTACGAGGGCCGCGGGGTGCGCGCGGTCGTGCACGGCATCCGCGCCGCCGCTGCTGCGGGCTGCACCACGGTCGTCCTCACCAACGGCTGCGGCGGGCTGCGGCCCGAGTGGTCGCCCGGCACCCCGGTGCTGATCAGCGACCACATCAACCTCACCGCGGCCACCCCGCTCGAGGGGGCGACCTTCATCGACCTCACCGACCTCTACTCGCCCCGGCTGCGGGCGCTGGCCCAGGAGGTCGACCCGACCCTCGACGAGGGCGTCTACGTGCAGTTCCGCGGCCCGCAGTACGAGACCCCGGCCGAGGTCCGCATGGCGCGCACCCTGGGCGGCGACCTCGTGGGGATGTCGACCACGCTCGAGGCCGTCGCGGCGCGGCAGGCGGGGCTCGAGATCCTCGGCATTTCGCTCGTCACGAACGCGGCCGCCGGCATCTCGGCGACGCCGCTCAGCCACCAGGAGGTCATCGAGGCCGGCCAGGCCGCCGCCGAGCGCTGCGGCCGCCTCCTCGCCGACGTCGTCGGCCTGATCTGAGACCGGCCGTGGACACCTCCTCCCCCGCCACGCCCGACGCGCTCGTCGCGACCGTCGCCGCCGCCCGCGCCTGGGCGGCCGACGACCCCGACCCCGCCACCCGCGCCGAGCTCGAGGCGCTGGCGACGCGGGCGGAGGCCGGCGACGACACGGCGTCGGCCGAGCTGGCCGACGCCATGGCGGGGCTGCTGGAGTTCGGCACCGCGGGGCTGCGCGGCCGGCTGGGGGGCGGCCCGAACCGGATGAACCGGGCCGTCGTCATCCGCGCCGCCGCCGGGCTCACCGCGCACCTCCGCACGCTCACCCCCGAGCCGTTCGTGGTGGTCGGCTACGACGCGCGCACCAACTCTGACGTCTTCGCGCACGACACCTGCGCCGTCGTCACCGGGATGGGCGGGCGGGCCGTGGTCCTCCCCCACCCCCTGCCGACCCCGGTGCTCGCCTACGCCATCCGCCACCTCGGCGCCGACGCGGGCGTCATGGTCACCGCCTCGCACAACCCGCCCGAGGACAACGGCTACAAGGTCTACGTGGGCGACGGCTCGCAGATCGTGCCGCCGGTCGACGGGCTCATCGCGGCCGAGATCGCGGCCGTCGCGTCGGTCGCGTCGGTCCCCCGGGCCGACGACGGCTGGGACACCCTGGGCGACGACGTCCTCGAGGCCTACCTGATGGATGCCGCGGGCGTCGTCGACGCCGAGGCGCCGCGCGAGCTGACCGTGGTGCACACCGCCCTGCACGGCGTCGGCTCCGAGACAGTCCGCCGGGCCTTCCTCGCCGCGGGCTTCGCCGCCCCGGTCCCGGTCGACTCGCAGGCCGAGCCCGACCCGATGTTCCCCACCGTCTCGTTCCCGAACCCCGAGGAGCCGGGCGCGATGGACGCCGCTCTCGAGCTGGCCGAGCAGACCGCGCCCGACCTCGTCGTCGCGAACGACCCCGACGCCGACCGGTGCGCCGTGGCCGTGCCCGACGTGGGCGGCTGGCGGATGCTGCGCGGCGACGAGGTGGGCGTGCTGCTGGGGGCGCACGTGCTGGCGCGCGGGGTGCCCGAGGGCGCGGTGTTCGCGAGCTCGATCGTCTCGTCGCGGATGCTGGCGGCGGTGTGCGCCGCGGCCGGGGTCCGGCACGAGGAGACCCTCACCGGCTTCAAGTGGATCGGCCGCGTCGAGGGGCTGCGCTACGGCTACGAGGAGGCCCTCGGCTACTGCGTGGACCCCGCCCACGTGCGCGACAAGGACGGCGTGACCGCCGCCCTGCTGGTGGCCGAGCTGGCCGCGGGGCTGAAGCAGCAGGGGCGTACCGTCGCCGACCGCCTCGACGACCTGGCGCGCGAGCACGGCGTGCATGCCACCGACGCGTTCTCGGTGCGGGTCGACGACCTCTCGCTCATCGGTCGCGTCATGGACCGGCTGCGGGCCGAGCCGCCGACCGCCCTGGCCGGCGTCACCGTCGAGCGCACCGACGACCTGGCGCGCGGTGACGGCGGCCTGCCGCCCACCGAGGGCCTGCGCTACCTGCTGGCCGACAGCTCGCGCGTCATCGTGCGCCCCTCGGGCACCGAGCCCAAGCTCAAGGTCTACCTGGAGGCCGTGGAGCCCGTCGCCGACGACGCCGACCTGGCGGGCGCCCGACGCCGGGCGGGCGCTCGGCTGGCTGCCCTGCGCTCCGCCCTGGAGGCTGCGACCGCCCCGTGACCGTCGTGGCCGGGGCGCCACGTCGCGCCGGGACCGGCAGGACGTGCCCATCCGAGGGGGTCAGGATCGTGCGGTCCTGCCCCCGACGACGGCGGCCTCGATGCCGGGGCGCCCGTAGACTCCCGGGGTGAGTACCGCCACCGACGTCGACCCCGCGGCCCGCGCCCGCGACCTCCTCGGGGTCTCGCGCCTGACGAACTCGGCCCTCACCGGCTGGCTGCACGGCCTGCCGGGCGTCGACCAGGTCGGCTGCGAGGCCCGTGCCGCCACGCTGTCGACCCGGTCGATCAAGACCACGAGCAAGGCCTGGGCCATCGACCTCGCCATCTCGATGATCGACCTGACGACCCTCGAGGGCGCCGACACCCCCGGCAAGGTCCGGGGCCTGGCCACCCGCGCGCTGGTACCCGACCCCAGCGACCTCTCCACCCCGAGCCCGGCCGCCGTCTGCGTCTACGGCGACATGGCGGCCCTGGCCAAGGAGACCCTCGGCGGGTCCGGGGTCAAGGTCGCGGCCGTCGCCACCGCGTTCCCCAGCGGGCGGGCCAGCCGGGCCGTCAAGCTCGCCGACGTCCGCGACGCCGTGGGCAACGGCGCCGACGAGATCGACATGGTCATCGACCGCGGCGCCTTCCTGGCCGGCGACTACCTCACCGTCTTCCGCGAGATCGTCGAGACCAAGGAGGCCTGCGGCGACGCGCGCCTGAAGGTCATCATGGAGACCGGCGAGCTCGCCACGTACGACAACGTGCGCCGCGCCTCGTGGCTCTCGATGCTGGCCGGCGGCGACTTCATCAAGACCTCCACCGGCAAGATCTCCCCCGCCGCCACCCTGCCGGTGACGCTGACGATGCTCGAGGCCGTCCGCGACTGGCGTGAGGCCACCGGCGTCCAGGTGGGCGTGAAGCCGGCCGGCGGCATCCGCACCAGCAAGGACGCCATCCGCTACCTCGTCACCGTCAGCGAGGTCGCCGGCGAGGACTGGCTCGACAACCACTGGTTCCGCTTCGGCGCCTCGAGCCTGCTCAACGACCTCGTCCTCCAGCGCCAGCGGATGGCCACCGGCGCCTACTCCGGCGCCGACTACGTCGCCGACGACGCCCCCAGCGGCTACTGACCCCCACCACGCAAGGACAGCAGCGGATGCCCCCCTTCGAGTACGCACCGGCCCCCGAGTCCCGGGCCGTCGTCGACATCGCCAGCAGCTACGGGCTGTTCATCGGCGGCGAGTTCGTCGCGGCCACCGGCGGCACGCCGTTCAAGACCGTCAACCCCGCCACCGAGGAGGTCCTCGCCGAGGTCTCCGAGGCGAGCGCCGACGACGTCGACGCCGCCGTCCGGGCCGCCCGCACCGCCTACACCCGGGTGTGGTCGCGGATGAGCGGCGCCGACCGCGGCAAGTACCTCTACCGCATCGCCCGCATCATCCAGGAGCGCGCCCGCGAGCTCGCCGTGCTCGAGACCCTCGACAACGGCAAGCCCATCAAGGAGAGCCGCGACGTCGACGTGCCCCTGGCCGCGGCGCACTTCTTCTACCACGCCGGATGGGCCGACAAGCTGGGCTACGCCTCGCTCGGTGCCGACCCGCGCCCGCTCGGGGTCGTGGGCCAGGTCATCCCCTGGAACTTCCCGCTGCTGATGCTTGCGTGGAAGGTCGCGCCCGCGCTGGCCTGCGGCAACACCGTCGTGCTCAAGCCGGCCGAGACCACCCCGCTGACGGCGTTGCTGTTCGCCGAGATCTGCCGCCAGGCCGAGCTGCCCCCGGGCGTGGTCAACATCGTCACCGGCGCCGGGGCCACCGGGCAGGCCATCGTCGACCACCCGGGCATCGACAAGCTGGCGTTCACCGGCTCGACCGCCGTCGGCAAGATGATCGCCCGCTCGATCGCCGGCACCCGCAAGAAGGCCACCCTCGAGCTCGGCGGCAAGGGCGCGAACATCGTGTTCGACGACGCCCCGCTCGACCAGGCCGTCGAGGGCATCGTCACCGGCATCTTCTTCAACCAGGGGCACGTGTGCTGCGCCGGCAGCCGGCTCCTGGTGCAGGAGAACGTCGCCGACGAGGTCGTGCGCCGGCTCAAGCGCCGCCTGGGGACCCTGCGCGTCGGCGACCCGATGGACAAGAACACCGACGTCGGCGCCATCAACAGCAAGGCCCAGCTCGACCGCATCGCTGCGCTCACCGAGGCCGGCGAGGCCGAGGGGGCGCAGCGCTGGGACTCCGGCTGCGAGCTGCCCACGGCCGGCTACTGGTTCCGCCCCACCGTCTTCACCGACGTCGCGCAGTCGCATCGCATCGCCCAGGAGGAGATCTTCGGGCCGGTGGTCTCGGTGCTGACCTTCCGCACCCCCGGGGAGGCGGTGGCCAAGGCCAACAACACCCCGTACGGCCTCTCGGCCGGGGTGTGGACCGAGAAGGGCAGCCGGATCCTGTGGATGGCCGACCAGCTGCGCGCGGGCGTGGTGTGGGCCAACACGTTCAACAAGTTCGACCCCACCTCGCCGTTCGGCGGGTACAAGGAGTCCGGGTACGGCCGCGAGGGCGGACGCCACGGGCTCGAGGCCTACGTGAAGACCGGGAGCGAGCAGTGAGCGCGCGCGTCGACGTCCGAAAGACGTACAAGCTCTACATCGGAGGGGCGTTCCCCCGCAGCGAGAGCGGCCGCTCCTACGAGGTGATGGCCGCGCCGACGGGTCGGCGCTCGAGCCCCCGCTTCCTGGCCAACGCCGCGCTGGGCTCGCGCAAGGACGCCCGCGAGGCCGTGGTGGCTGCCCGCAAGGCCCAGCCCGGATGGGCGGGGGCGACCGCGTACAACCGCGGGCAGGTGCTCTACCGGGTGGCCGAGGTGATGGAGGGGCGCCGCGCGCAGCTCGTCCAGGAGGTCCGCGACGCCGAGGGCCTCACGGCCGTCCGGGCGGAGACCGTGGTGTCCGCGGCGGTCGACCGCTGGGTCTGGTACGCCGGCTGGGCCGACAAGTACCCACAGGTCCTCGGCGGGCTGAACCCCGTGGCCGGCCCGTACTTCGACATCTCGGCCCCGGAGCCGACCGGCGTCGTGGCCGTGCTGGCCCCCCAGGCGTCCTCGCTGCTCGGGCTGGTCTCGGTGGTCGCGCCGGTCGTGGTGTCGGGCAACACCTGCGTGGTGCTGGCCTCGCGCGAGCGCCCGCTGCCCGCCATCGACCTGGCCGAGTGCCTCGCCACCTCCGACGTGCCCGGTGGCGTGCTCAACGTCATCACCGGCGACACCGCCGAGGTCGCGCCGTGGCTGGCGTCGCACCGCGACGTCAACGCCATCGACCTCACCGGCGCCGCGGATGCCGAGGGCGTGGTGTGGGGCGACCTCGAGCTGGCCGCCGCCGAGAACCTCAAGCGGGTGCTGCGGCCGGGAGGTTCCGGGGCCGAGGCCGTCGAGCCCGACTTCGAGGCGACCCCCGACCTGACCCGGCTCGCGGCGTTCCTCGAGACCAAGACCGTCTGGCACCCCAAGGGCCGCTGAGCCACCCCGGCCCCACCCCGGACCCACCCCGGAACGTGTGTGAAAACGCCGCTGATCCACCGGCGTGTACACACACGTTCTGGTCGGGTGCGCGCCCCCTCTAGACTGGCGCCCCGTGAGTGAGGCGGAGGGGACCGGAAGCGCGGGCTCCGCCGCCCCGGGCCACGGTCGCCGGCGGGTGGTCGTCCTGGCGGGCCCGAGCGGGGCCGGCAAGTCACGCCTGGCCCAGCGCCTCCACGCCGCTCGCGGCTGGCCGGTCTTCCGCCTCGACGACTTCTACCGCGACGAGGACGACCCCGCGATGCCGCGCCAGGCCGAGCTGGGCATCGTCGACTGGGACCATCCCGACAGCTGGGATGCCGACCGCGCGGTGGCAGCCCTGTGCGAGCTCGTCGACGCCGGGCGCACCACCCTGCCCGTCTACGACATCGCCACCAGCCGCGCCCACGGCAGCCACGAGGTCACCGCCGGCCCCGACGACCTCGTCCTGGCCGAGGGCATCTTCGCCGCCGAGGTCGTGGCCCGGCTCGACGCCGAGGGGGTGCTGCACAGCGCCTGGTGCGTGCACCACCGCCCCGCCGTCACGTTCGCCCGGCGACTGGCCCGTGACCTGAAGGAGCGCCGCAAGCCCCCGCTGGTCCTGGTGCGCCGCGGCTGGCGTCTGATGCGCGACGAGCCGGGGATCATCGCGCGCCAGACGGCGCTCGGCGCCACCGGTTCCCGCGCCGCCGCCGTGGAGCGAGGCCTGCTCGGTTAGGGTTGGCGCCGTGGCGCACGAGGGGGATCTCCGATGACCGACCAGCCGTGGGTGGCTCCCGGAACGGGAGCGTCGACACCCCCCGGCTCCGCGCCGCCCCCGGGCTCCATGCCGCCCCCGGGCTCCATGCCCCCGCCCGGCGCGACGCCGCCCCCCGGCTCGACGCCGCCGCCCGGCTCGACGCCGCCGCCCGCGTGGTACCCGCCGCCCCCGGGCGCCGGACCCTCGGGCGCTCCCGTGCCCTACGGTCGCTTCGAGCACCGCCCCGGGATCATCCCGCTGCGCCCGCTCACCATCGGTGACCTGTACGGCGCGACCCTGAAGGCCATCCGCGGCAACCCGGGCGCCACCATCGGACTCGCCGCCCTCACCACCTTCGTCTTCCTGCTGCCCACGACCGCTCTCGGTGCGTGGCTGGCCGGGCGGTCGTCGTTCTCCCTGCTGCCCGACAGCTCCGGCGCCGCCTCCGACACCCTCCCCGACGACCTCGGCATCGGCCTCCTGGGCTCCTACCTGCCGGCCATCGGCCAGACGCTCTCGGCCATCCTCCTGGCGGGCTTCCTGGCGCAGGTCGTCGCCCAGGCCGTGCTCGGGCGCAAGGTCTCGATGGGGCAGACCTGGCGTGCCACCGCCGGCCGGGTCCCCGCCATGGTCGGGGCTGTCCTGGTCACGCTCGTCGCCATCGTGCTGGTCGTCGCGGTCACCCTCGGCATCCCGCTCGGCATCGTCGCCTACGCCGAGACGGCCGGCGGCGGCAGTGTCGGGCTGTACGTGCTGCTGTTCGCGGTCGGCGGGCTGCTGCTGCTCGCCGCGGCGATCTACCTGAGCACTGCGTGGGCCTTCGCCACCCCGTCCATCGTCATCGAGCGCCTGGGGGTCTTCGCCGGGCTGGCCCGCTCCGCCCGGCTCGTCGGGAGCCCGGCCGCGCAGCCCTTCTGGCGCATCTTCGGCCTCCGCCTGCTCACCGCCGTGGTCGTCGGCTTCGCGTCCTCGGTGGTCACGGTGCCGCTGACCATCATCTTCGTCATCGTCCTGGTCGCGACCCTGGGCGAGGACCCGCAGGGCAGCACCTTCCTGGTCCTCAACACCGTCCTCGCGGGGGTGGCCGGGCTCATCACCGGGGCGTTGACCACCCCGTTCAGCGCCGGGGTCGACTCCCTCCTCTACGTCGACGCCCGCATCCGCGACGAGGGCCTCGACGTGCAGCTCATCCAGGCCGCCCAGGGCGCGGCCCCCGCGCCCTGGCCCACCGTCCCCTGACGCCCACCGTGCTCGCCCTGCTCCGTTCGACCGCACCCTTCGACGCTCCGCTGGGCCCCACGTCGGCCGAGGCACGACGCTGGCTGCAGGACGAGCTCTCGAGCCCGCGCTACCACGCCCAGCCCGGCCTGCTCGAACGGCTCCAGGAGTGGCTCGGCCGGCTCCTGTCCTCCGCCCCGTCCAGCGGTCTGCCGTCGGTGTTCCTGCCCATCGCGGTCGGGCTGGTGCTGGCCGTGCTCGTGCTGGTGCTGGTGCGGGTGCTGCGCCGCGACGTCGGTCGCAGCGGGCGCGGGCGGCCCTCCGGGGTCCTCGACGTGCCCGACGTGCCGGCCGAGGTGCTGCGCCGCCAGGCCCGGGACGCCGTCGCTCGCGGTGACTGGGACACCGCCGTCGTCGACGGGATGCGCTCGGTCGCCCGGGCCGCCGTCGAGCGGGTCGTGATCGACGACGCCCCCGGCCGCACCGCCCACGAGGTCGCCCTGGCCGTCGCTCCGCGCTTCCCCACCGAGGCCACCGCGTTGCTCGCGGCCGCCGACGCCTTCGACGCCGTGCGCTACGGCCGTCGCCGCGCCACCGAGGACCAGGCCCGCGCCGTCGTGGCCCTCGACGACCGGATGGTCGCGGCCCGCCCGCAGCGCCTGGTCGCCGAGGCGGCCGGATGAGCGCCACCGTCACCGACCGCACCGTCGCCCCGGCCGGCACCGAGCTGGCTGCGGTCGTCCGCCGGGGCCGAGGCGTGCTGCTGTGGGTGCTGCTGCTCCTGGTCGGGGGGGCCGTCATCGCGTTCGCCGCGGGCTCGCCGTCGCCCGAGGAGTATCTGCACCCCGACGGCACCGGCCAGGGCGGCACGCTCGCGCTGGTCTCGGTCCTGGGCGAGCGGGGCATCGACGTCCGCGTCGTCGAGACCTCGGCCGACGCCGTCCGCGCGGCGGGCGAGGGGACGGGCACCACCATCGTCATCGGCAACGCCGACCTGCTCACCGACACCGCCGCCCGGCGGCTGCTGCACGGCGCCCGAGGCGTCGACCGCATCGTCGTCCTCGACGCCTCCCCCCGTACCGTCGAGCTGCTCGGCCTCGACGTCTCGGTCCGCGGTGTCGACCAGGAGCCCACCGCCCCCGAGTGCTCGAGCCCCTGGGTCCGCCCCGACGACCGGGTCAGCCGGGTCAGCTGGCTGCTCGTCCCCGACGGCCTCGTGCGCGACACCACCGGCTGCTACCCCGCCTCCGCGCCCGGCGCCGGCGACGGCCCCGACGCGCTGGCGCCCACCGGCTACGCCGCCCTCGAGCTCCCCGCCGACGGCACGCACCCCGCGATGACCCTCGTCGGCTTCCCCGACGCCGCCACCAACCGTTTCGTCACCGAGGCCCAGAACGCCGGGCTGATGGTGCGCCTGCTCGGCGCGTCGCCCCGGCTGGTCTGGTACCACCCGGGCGTCGACGACGTCACGGCCAACCCCTCGCAACGGCCCACGGGGTCGCCGTGGCCGGCGTGGGCCGGCCCGGCCCTGGTGCTCGTCGGGATCGCCTTCGTGGCCTTCGCCCTGGCGCGCGGGCGTCGGCTCGGTCGGCTCGTCCCCGAGCCGCTCCCCGTCGTCGTCCGCGCGAGCGAGACCACCGAGAGCCGCGCCGAGCTCTACCGGGCGGCCGACGACCGCGGCCGCGCGGCCCGCATCCTCCGGCACGCCACCACCGGCCGGCTGGCCCACCGCCTCGGCCTGGGTCCCGCGACGCCGCTCGACGCGCTCGTCGACGCAGTGGCCCGCGCCACCGCGCTCCCCCCCGCCCAGATCGACGCCGTCCTGCGTGACGGCCCCACCCCCGACGAGGCCGGCCTCGTCGCCCTCGCCCAGCAGCTCGCCCATCTCGAGGAGAAGGTCGCCCGACATGACTGACACCCCCACCACCCCCACGCCGCCGGCCGGTGACGCCCGCGCCGCGCTCGTCCGGGTCCGCGAGGAGGTCGCCAAGGCCGTCGTGGGCCAGGACGCCGCCGTGGCCGGGATGCTCGTGGCCCTGCTGTGCCGCGGCCACATCCTGCTCGAGGGCGTCCCGGGGGTGGCCAAGACGCTGCTGGTCCGCTCACTCGCGGCCTCGCTCGACGTCGGCACCAAGCGGGTGCAGTTCACCCCCGACCTGATGCCGGGCGACCTCACCGGCTCGCTGGTCTACGACGCCAAGGAGAGCGACTTCAGCTTCCGGCCCGGCCCGGTCTTCACCAACCTGCTGCTGGCCGACGAGATCAACCGCACCCCGCCCAAGACCCAGTCGGCGCTGCTCGAGGCCATGGAGGAGCGCCAGGTCTCGGTCGACGGTACGGCGCACGGCCTCCCCTCCCCGTTCCTGGTGGCGGCCACCCAGAACCCGGTGGAGTACGAGGGCACCTACCCGCTGCCCGAGGCCCAGCTGGACCGCTTCCTGCTCAAGGTGGTCCTACCGGTGCCCGAGCGCGACGACGAGGTGTCGGTGCTGCGACGCCACGCGGCCGGCTTCGACCCGCGCGACCTCGCCGCCGCCGGCATCCGTCCGGTGGCGAGCGCCGCCGACGTCGAGGCCGGTGCCGCCGCGGTGCGCGAGGTCCAGGTCTCCGACGAGGTCATCGGCTACGTCGTCGACCTGGCCCGGGCCACCCGGGTCTCGCCGTCGCTGGCCCTCGGCGTCTCCCCGCGCGGTGCCACCGCCCTGCTGGCCACCAGCCGGGCCTGGGCCTGGCTCAGCGGACGCGGCTACGTGACGCCCGACGACGTCAAGGCCCTGGCCGTCGCGACCCTCGCCCACCGCCTGATGCTGCGCCCCGAGGCCGAGCTCGAGGGCACCTCGGTGACCTCCGTCCTGCACAGCGTCCTCGCGTCGGTGCCCGTCCCGCGCTGATGGCCCTGACCACCCGCGCCGCGGCGCTCCTCCTGCTCGGGATCGTCCCGGTCGTGCTGCGACCGGCGGGCTCGACGGTCTGGGCGTGGGCGCTGGTGTGGCTGCTGGTGGTCGGCGCCGACCTGCTGCTGGCCGCCTCGCCCAGTGCCCTGCGGCTGGCCCGCGACGGCGACGGCCAGGTGCGGCTCGGCGAGTCGCTCACCACCGGGCTGGTCGTCGAGAACACCGGTGGGCGCCGGGCCCGGGGGCTGCTGCGCGACGGCTGGCCCCCCTCGGCCGGGGCCACCCCCGGACGGCATCCCCTCGACGTCCCCGCGGGCGAGCGCCGCCGTGTCGTGACGACCCTGGTCCCGACCCGGCGCGGCGACCGCCTCGCCGACCGCGTCACCACCCGCCTCGTCGGGCCGCTCGGCCTGGCCGCGCGGCAGCGCTCGGTCGAGGTCCCGGGCCGGGTGCGGGTGCTGCACGCGTTCCCGTCGCGCAAGCACCTCCCGAGCCGCCTGGCCGTCCTGCGCGAGCTCGACGGCCGCGCCGCCGTGCGCACCCGGGGGCAGGGCACCGAGTTCGACAGCCTGCGCGACTACGTCGACGGCGACGACGTGCGCTCCATCGACTGGCGGGCCACCGCGCGCCGGCAGCACCTGGTGGTGCGCACCTGGCAGCCCGAGCAGCACCGTCGCATCGTCATCGTCATCGACACCGGGCGCACCACTGCCGGCCGGGTCGGTGACGCCCCGCGCCTCGACGCCGCCATGGATGCCGCCCTCCTGCTGACCGCGCTGGCCGGGCACGCCCGCGACCGGGTGCAGGTCGTGGCGGGCGACCGGCGGGTGCACACCCGCATCTCGGGGGCCGACCGCGCCTCGCTGCTGCACGAGGTCATCAGCCGCCTGGCGCCGGTCGACCCGCAGGTGGTCGAGACCGACTGGGGCGCCCTCGCCGGTGAGGTGGCGCGCTCGACCCATCGCGCCCTCGTCGTGCTGCTGACGCCGCTGGAGCCGGCGGCCGTGGAGGAGGGGCTGCTGCCGGTGCTGCCCGCCCTCGTCGCCCACCACCGGGTGGTCGTCGCGTCGGTCTCCGACCCGGCCCTGGAGCGGATGCGCACCGCGCGCGACGGGTCCGTCGAGGTGTGGGGGGCGGCCGCGGCCGAGCGCACCATCGCGCTGCGCGGCGTCGCGGCCGAGGCGCTCGGGCGGCTGGGGGTCGACGTCATCGACGCCCCCCCCGACGACCTGGCGGTACGGCTGGCCGACCACTACCTCGCGCTCAAGCGCCAGGGCCTGCTCTGACGGTCGACCGCGGTCGCGCGGTCAGGCGGCGACGGGCAGGACGTCGCCCGCCTCGCGCTCGGTGATGTCGCCGGTGACGCCGCGCCCGACCGCGGCGCGGCCCACCACGAAGACGTAGAGGAGGAACGCGGTCTCGGCCACGATGCCGATGCCGATGCGCGCCCACGTGGGCAGCCCGGACGGCGTGACGAAGCCCTCGATGACGCCACTGACCAGCAGCACCGCCACCAGTCCGAGCGCGACGGCCACCGCCGTACGAGCCTCGCGCGCCAGCGACTGCCCGCGCGGCAGCGCCCCCGGGCTGACCCACGACCAGAAGATCCGCAGGCCGACGGCCCCGGCCACGAAGATCGCCGTCAGCTCGAGCAGCCCGTGCGGCAGGATCAGCCCGAAGAACAGCCCCAGCCGGTCGTGGGAGGCCATCAGCGCCCCCGCGACGCCGACGTTCAGGACGTTGGTGGCCAGGATGTAGAGCACCGGCAGCCCCAGCACGCCGAGCGCGATGACCTGGGCCGACACCCACGCGTTGTTGGTCCAGACCAGCCCGGTGAAGTCGAGGTGCGCGTACTCGGAGTAGTACTGCTCGAAGTCGGTGCCGACGAACTGGCGGATCTCCTCGGGCGTCATCTGCGAGGTGTAGACACGGGGGTGGCGCACCGCGTACCAGCCCACCCCGAACGCGATGGCGACGTTGACCAGCGCGGTGCTGACCCACCACCAGCGCAGCCGGTACAGCGCGCCGGGGAAGGTCGCGGTGAAGAACGTCAGCAGCCCGCGCCACGAGCCGGTGCGCCGCCCCGCGGTCGCGAGCCGGGCCCGCGCCAGCAGCGACGACAGGTGCGCCACCACCGACGGGTCGGGGCTCGAGGACCGTACGACCGACAGGTGGGTCGAGACCCGCTGGTAGAGGTCGAGGAGCTCGTCGGCCTCGGCGCCGGTGAGGCGACGCTGCCCGACCAGCTGCTCGAGCCGGTGCCACTGCGCATGGTGCGCGGCGACGTACGCGTCCAGGTCCACCGGTTCAGCCTAGGCGACCCGGGCTGCCTGCGACCCCGGTTAGCCTGGGCCGGTGAGCGACAACGGGGCCCAGGGGCCGGGCTACCGCGCGTACGCGTCCGAGGACGTCGTCACCGGCGAGGGCGTGGCCATCGAGCTGCCCGTGGCCAGCACCATGGTGCGGGCTGTCAGCGGCCTCATCGACCTCGTCGTGGCCGTGGTGCTGCTCGTCGCGGTCGTCTGGGGTGTGGGCGTCCTCGTGGCCGAGACCTCCGATGCGGTCGCCACCGCGATGCAGCTCGTCGGCGTGGTCGTGGTCACCGTCGGCCTCCCCGCCACCGTCGAGACCCTGACCCGGGGCCGCACCCTCGGCAAGCTGGTCATGGGGCTGCGCGTCGTGCGCGACGACGGCGGCCCCATCACCTCGCGGCACGCCATCACCCGCGCCCTGGTCGGGTTCGTCGAGATCTACGTGCTGTCCGGCATCCCCTCGCTCGTCACCTCCGTCGTCAACCCGCGCTGCAAGCGGCTCGGGGACCTCGCGGCCGGTACCTACGTCGTCACGCAACGCTCGCGGATGCGGCTCACGGCGCCGCCGCAGATGCCGGCGCCGCTGGCCGCCTGGGCCCACACCGCCGACGTGGCGGCCCTGCCGTCGGGGCTCACGGTGGCGGTGCGCCAGTTCCTCTCCCGGGCGGGCGCGCTCAGCCCCGCCTCGCGTGAGCCCCTCGGCGCCGAGCTGCTCGTGGAGGTGCTGCGCTACGTCGCACCCGCGCCCCCGCCGGGGTACCACGGCGAGTACGTGCTGGCCGCCGTCATCGCCGAGCGCCGCCGTCGCGACGCCGACCGGCTCGCGCGCGAGCAGGCGCTGCGCGACCGCGTGGTCGGCGCGGACCCGCTCCGCTGAGCGGGTCGAGCGGGCCGAGCGGGCTCAGCGCACCGAGCCCAGGGCGGCGTAGCCGGGCTTGACGACGTGCTCGATCAGCTCGAGGCGCTCGTCGAAGGGCAGGAACGCCGACTTCATCGCGTTGATGGTGACCCAGCGCAGGTCCTCGAGGTCCCAGCCGGCCTCGTCGACCAGCAGACCCATCTCGCGCGACATCGAGGTGCCGCTCATCAGCCGGTTGTCGGTGTTCACCGTCACCCGGAAGCGCAGGTCCTTGAGCAGCGTGATGGGGTGCGTGGCCACCGAGTCGGCCGCCCCGGTCTGCACGTTCGAGCTGGGGCACATCTCGAGGGGGATGCGCCGGTCGCGCACGAAGGCCGCGAGCCGGCCGAGGACCGCTCCCCCGCGCGCACCCACCTCGATGTCGTCGACGATCCGCACGCCGTGGCCGAGGCGGGCCGCGCCGCACCACTGGATGGCCTCCCAGATGCTCGGCAGACCGAAGGCCTCACCGGCGTGGATGGTGAAGTGCGCGTTCTCGCGGCGCAGGTACTCGAAGGCGTCGAGGTGCCGGGTGGGCGGGAACCCGGCCTCGGCGCCCGCGATGTCGAAGCCGCCGACGCCGCGGTCGCGGTAGGCCACGGCCAGCTCGGCGATCTCGCGCGAGCGCGCCGCGTGCCGCATCGCGATGAGCAGCCCGCGCATCCGGATGGGGGTGCCGGCCGCCGCCGCCTCGTCCTCGCCCTCGCGGAAACCGGCCAGCACGGCCTCGACGACGGCCTCGAGCTCGAGCCCGCCCTCGAGGTGCTGCTCGGGCGCGAAACGCGACTCGGCGTAGACGACCCCGTCGGCCGCGAGGTCGAGCGCGCACTCACGGGCCACCCGGCGCAGCTGGTCCTCGGTCTGCATCACCGCGACCGTGTGCGAGAACGTCTCGAGATAGCGCACCAGCGACCCCGAGTCGGCCGCGTCGCGGAACCACTCGCCGAGGGCCGCGGGGTCCGTGGTCGGGAGGCCGTCGTAGCCGGACGCCTCGGCCAGCTCGACCATCGTGGCCGGCCGCAGTCCGCCGTCGAGGTGGTCGTGCAGGAGGGCCTTGGGGGCGCGTCGCACCACCTGGGCGGTGGGGCTGGAGGGTTCGCTCACGACCGCACCCGCCCGTCGACGCTCGAGCCGGTCATCGTCGTCCACAGGTCCGCCACGCGCCCCAGCGTAGCGAGACGCGAGCCGCTCGCCGGGCCGCCCCCGGGCCGGTCGCCGCGCCCTGGCCCCCGCGCCCGGGGTGACCTGCAGATTCGTGCACCGAGAGGGGCTCGTGGCGCCCTCTGCACCGCTACCGTTGCGGTGGACCCTCGAAAGGAGCCCCAGCCGTGATCATCCTCGGTGTCATCCTTCTCATCATCGGCCTACTCGTTAAGGCGTTGGCTTTCCTCACCTGGATCGGAATCATCCTCATCATCGTCGGCGTGGTCCTGCTGATCCTCGGCCGCAGCGGCCGGGCCATCGGCGGCCGGAACCACTGGTACTGAGCCCGTCCGGCGCTCGAAGGCCGCACCCGGGACATCCCGGGTGCGGCCTTCGTCGTCAGGGGGTCAGGCGATGCGGTCGATGACGACCGGCCCGATGTCGGTGCGCGAGCCCGCCGGCGCGATGGTCACCGCACCGTCGAGGGCCTCCTCGGCCCGCGCGAAGCGCTCCGGGGTGTCGGTGTGCAGGGTCATCAGCCGCTCGCCGGCGCGCACGGTGGCGCCCGGCTTGACGTGCAGCTCGACCCCGGCGCCCGCCTGCACCGGGTCCTCCTTGCGGGCGCGGCCGGCTCCGAGCCGCCACGCCGCGACGCCCACGCCGTAGGCGTCGAGCCGTGTCACGACGCCGTCGGCGGGAGCGAGCACGTCCTGGGTGTGCCGGGCGACCGGGAGGGGGGCGTCGGGGTCACCGCCCTGGGCGGAGACCATGGCGCGCCAGACGTCCATGGCCCGCCCGTCGGTGAGCGCGGCCCGCACGTCCTGGCCTCCGCGGCCGGCCGCCTCGAGCATCTCCTCGGCCAGGCGCACGGTCAGCTCGACGACGTCCTGGGGGCCGCCGCCGGCCAGCACCTCGACCGACTCGCGGACCTCGAGGGCGTTGCCGGCGGTCAGCCCGAGCGGGGTGGACATGTCGGTGAGCAGCGCCACGGTGGTGACGCCGGCGTCGGTGCCGAGGTCGACCATGGTGCGCGCCAGCTCGGTGGCGTCCTCGCGGGTCTTCATGAACGCCCCGCTGCCGACCTTGACGTCGAGCACGAGCGCCCCGGTGCCCTCGGCGATCTTCTTGCTCATGATCGAGCTCGCGATGAGCGGGATGGCCTCGACGGTGCCGGTGACGTCGCGCAGGGCGTAGAGCTTCTTGTCGGCGGGCGCCAGGCCCGAGCCGGCCGCGCAGACGACGGCGCCCACCTCCTCGAGCTGGCGCATCATCGCCTCGTTGCTCAGCGACGCCTGCCAGCCGGTGACCGACTCGAGCTTGTCGAGGGTGCCCCCGGTGTGGCCGAGCCCGCGCCCGCTCAGCTGCGGCACCGCCACGCCGAAGACGGCCACGAGCGGCGCCAGCGGGAGGGTGATCTTGTCGCCCACGCCGCCGGTGGAGTGCTT
This sequence comes from Nostocoides sp. Soil756, assembly GCF_001428065.1. Taxonomy (GTDB): domain Bacteria; phylum Actinomycetota; class Actinomycetes; order Actinomycetales; family Dermatophilaceae; genus Phycicoccus. Next base: position 308,625 of record NZ_LMSE01000002.1, on the reverse strand, counting down.
GTCGGCGGTGGGGCGCGACAGCCCCGAGAAGTCCATCCGCTCGCCGCTGGCGATCATCGCCGCGGTCCACGAGGAGATCTCGCGGCGGGTCATCCCGTTGAGCAGGATGGCCATGGCGAGCGCGCTCATCTGCTCCTCGGCGACGGCGCCGCGGGTGTACGCGTCGACGACCCAGCGGATCTCGTCGTCGGAGAGCTCGTGGTGGTCGCGCTTGTGGCTGATGACGTCGACGGCGTCGAAGGACTCGCTCATCGGCTCATCATGGCAGCCGTGGCCGGGCGCCCGTGCCGGGGCGCGGCGAGCACGGTCAGGGGCGGCGGGACTCGAGGTCGGCGGGCCCGAACGCCTGCGGCAGGACCTCACGCATGGTCAGCACGCCCTCGGGGGTCTGCAGCAGGGTTGCGGGGGTCCCGTTCTCCCACAACAGCTGCCGGCAGCGGCCACACGGCATGAGGGTGTCGCCGTGCCCGTCGACGCACCAGACCGCGACGAGCTTGCCTCCGCCGGTGGCGTGCAGGGTCGACACCATCCCGCACTCGGCGCACAGCGTGACGCCGTAGCCGGCGTTCTCGACGTTGCAGCCCGAGACCATCCGGCCATCGTCGACCAGCCCCGCGACCCCCACGGGGAAGCCGCTGTAGGGGCAGTAGGCGAGCCCGGTCATCCGGACGGCCTCGACCCGCAGGGCCTCCCAGTCGACGTCGCTGGTGGCGCCGGCGGTGTTGGCAGGGTCGGTCATCGGTGTCCCTCCGGGATCTCGGCCCGCCGGGCGTCGAGCCCGCGGACGACGGCGACGGTCGCCATGAGGCGGGCGCCGAGGGCGACCGCGCGCTCGTCGACGACGAGGTCGCCCTGGTGCAGGTCGTAGGTGGGGCCGCCCGGCGTGCGGGTCCCGAGGCGGGCCATGGCCCCGGGGCACTGGGCGAGGTACCACGAGAAGTCCTCGCCGCCGAGGGACTGGCTGGTGGGCACGGGGGTCAGGACGCTGGCGAGCGCCGCCCGGCGGAAGGCCGAGATGCCGTCGCTGGTGTTGACCACCGGGGGCACGCCCTTGAGGCGCTCGATCTTGGCCTGCGCGCCGTAGGGCGAGACCACGCCGTGGACGATCTCGTCGAGCAGCGGCCCCACGGTGAGCCAGGACTCGGCGTCGAGCATCCGCAGGGTGCCGCGGCACTCGCCGGTGGACGGGATGACGTTGGCGACCCGGCCGGCGTTGATCTGGCCCCAGACCAGCGCGGCGCCGGTGCGCGGGTCGAGCCGGCGCCCGAGCGCGGCCGGGACGTCGGTGACCACCTTGGCGAGGGCGAAGACCAGGTCCTCGGTGAGCTGAGGGCGCGAGGTGTGGCCGCCGCGCCCGTGCAGCGCCACGGCGATCTGGTCGCAGGCCGCGGTGAGGGCGCCCTCGCGCAGCCCCACCTGGCCGACGTCGATGCTGGGGTCGCAGTGCACGGCGAAGATGCTGTCGACCCCGTCGAGGACCCCGGCGGCGATGGCGTCGAGGGCGCCGCCGGGCATGACCTCCTCGGCGGCCTGGAAGACAGCGCGGACGGCGATGCCGCGCTCGACGAGGGCGTGCGCGACCGCCTGCAGCGCGACCACGGCCCCGACCAGGGCGGTGGTGTGCACGTCGTGACCGCAGGCGTGGCAGACGCCTTGGTGGGTGGACGCGAACTCCAGCCCGGAGCGCTCGCGCACCGGCAGGGCGTCCATGTCGGCGCGCAGCGCCACGCGGTAGGCGGGCTCGGGGGCCCCGACGTCGGCGACGAGCCCGGTGCCGGGCAACCGGCGGACGGCCACCCCGGCGGCCTGGAGGGTGCGCGCGACCTCCGCGGTCGTGCGCGTCTCGTCGCGGGACAGCTCGGGATGGGCGTGCAGGTCCCTCCGGAGCTCGACGAGCTCGGGCGCCAGCGACGCGATGCGCTCGCCGAGGGCAGCGAGGAGGGCGTCGTCGTTCATGAGGGGGCGAGTCTACGCCGGGGTCCTCCTCCGGCACCGGCGAGTCCGGGAGCGCGGCGCGTCCGCGGCGGGGGCGGCACCCTCACGATGCCCGACGGCACCTGACCGGGAGCGCGGCGCGTCCCGCGGCTGGGGAGCGTCGGGGTCAGCCGGGGCGGCGGTCCGCTTTGTACTCCTCCCACCGCTGCGCCAGGTGGCCCATCTCGCGCTGGACGAACTCGAGGAACTCGACCGAGAGCTGCACCCGCTCCCCCGCGCGCGAGGACTCCCCGACCACCTCGCGGGCGGCCACCAGGGCCGAGAGGATGGGCGCGTACAGCTGGTCGCGCTGCATCAGGACGTCGTGCCACGCGTCGTCCATCACCACGTAGACGTCCCGGCGCGAACCCCGCTCACGCTCGCGGCGGATCATCCGGACCTGTCCGAGGTAGCGCACCGCCCCCGACACCGCGGCCGGGCTGACGTGCAGCAGGGCCACCAGCTCGGCCGAGGTCAACCGGCCCTCCTCGGTGGTGAGCAGGGCGGCGAAGACGCGGGCCGGCAGGAGCGGGAAGCCGGCGGCGGCCAGCCCGGCGCCGAGCGACTCGACGGCCTCGACGTGCGGGTCGTCGGGTGCGGCCGAGGGCGCCGGTGCGGAGCGTGCCATGGGCGGTACATTACAACATTCACAAAGTTCTGAAACCCGCGTAGTGTGATGTCCGTGAACGACGCCATCACCGTCACCGGCCTGCGCAAGAGCTTCGGCCGCACCGCCGCCCTCGACGGGCTCGACCTGACCGTGCGGGCCGGCGAGGTGCACGGTTTCCTCGGGCCCAACGGCGCCGGGAAGTCGACGACCCTGCGCATCCTCCTCGGCCTGCTGCGGCCCGACGCGGGCCGCGTCACCGTGCTGGGGCGCGACCCGTGGCGGGACGCCACCGAGCTGCATCGGCACCTCGCCTACGTGCCGGGGGACGTCGTGCTGTGGCCCACCCTCTCCGGCGGCGAGACCATCGACCTGCTGGGCCGGCTGCGCGGCGGCATCGACGAGGGCCGTCGCCGCGACCTGGTCGAGCGCTTCGAGCTCGACGAGACCAAGAAGGGCAAGGCCTACAGCAAGGGGAACCGGCAGAAGGTGGCCCTGGTGGCCGCCCTCGCCAGCGAGGCCCCGCTGCTGGTGCTCGACGAGCCGACCGCGGGCCTGGACCCCCTCATGGAGGAGGTGTTCCAGCGGGAACTGTCGGCCCTGCGGGCGGCGGGGCGAACGACCCTGCTCTCGAGCCACATCCTCAGCGAGGTCGAGCGCGCGTGCGACCGGGTGAGCATCGTGCGCTCGGGTCGCGTGGTCGACACCGGTAGCCTCGACGACCTGCGCCACCTCACCCGCACGCGGGTGCACGCCGTGCTCCGGCGGCCGCCGACCGCCGCCGAAGCGTCCGCGTGGGCCGGCGTCCACGAGGTCGTGCTCGACGGCGACGCGCTCTCCTGCGCCGTCGACGCCGAGCACCTCGGCGACCTCGTCGCCGCCCTCGGTCGACGCGGGGTCACCGGCCTGACGTGCCGGCCGCCGACCCTGGAGGAGCTGTTCCTGGCCCGCTACCAGTCGGTGGGCCCGGCGCGGGCGGTGGCGGAGCAGCCGGCATGACGACCGGAGCCGCTCCCGTCGCCGAGACGTCCCGGCCGGCGCCCTGGGTGAGCCGGCTCGCGGGCACTGCGTCGCTGCTGCGGCTGGCCGGGCGGCGGGACCGCATGCTGGTGCCGAGCAGCGTCCTGGGGCTGGTCGTCCTGGCCGTGGGCTCCGCGCAGGCGACGCTGGCCCTGTACCCCACCGACGCCGCCGCCTCACAGGGCCTGGGTGCCCTCCTCGCCAACCCGTCGGTGGTCGCGCTCTACGGGCCACTCCCCTCCCCCACCGCCGACGCGCTGGCCGTCGTCAAGACCGTGATGATGGGCGCCTTCCTCACCGCGGTGCTGGGGTTCGTCGTGGTGCGGCGGCACACCCGCACCGAGGAGGACGAGGGCCGGTTCGAGCTGCTGGGGTCGGGCGTGGTCGGGCGCTGGGCCCCGCTCGTGGCCGCGGTGGCGCTGGCGAGCGCAGCCGTGCTGGCGGCGGGGGTGCTCTCCGGCCTCGGGCTGGCCGCCCTGGGGATGGACCCCACGGGCAGCGCCGCGTTCGCCATCGCCTGGCTGACGGCCGGCCTCGCCACGGTCGGGGTGTCGGCGGTCGTCGTCCAGCTGGCGTCCACCTCGCGCGGCGCGGCGGGTCTCGGGTTCGGCTTCCTGGCGGCCGCGTTCGCGGTGCGGGCGGCGGCCGACTCGGCAGCATCCGGCACCTGGACCCACGCCCTCGGCTGGGTGTCACCGCTGGGCTGGGCCGGGCGCGTCGAGCCGTACGGCGCCGACCGGCTGTGGGTGCTGGGCATGGGCCTGGCCACCCTGGTGGGCGGCGTGGCCGCGGGGGTGGCCCTCCTCGACCGCCGCGACCTCGGGGCGGGGCTGCTGCCGGTCCGCGTCGGGCCGCGCCGAGCGGCGCCGGCACTGCGGGGACCGCTCTCGCTCGTCGTGCGGCTCGCCCGGGGCACCGTGATCGGCTGGGGGGTGGGGATGGTGCTGGGCGGGGTCCTCATCGGCTCGCTCCTCGGTGCGGTGGCCGACATGGGCAGGGACCCGGCCGTGCGCGACCTGCTCGAGAAGCTCGGCGGCACGACCGGGGCGTTCGAGGACGTGTACGTGGCGGCCGAGGTCCACGTCGTGGGCGCCGCGGTGGCGGGGATGGGCGTGGCCCTGGTGCTGCGGCTGGTCTCCGCCGAGCGCACCGGGCTCGGCGAGCTCGTCCTGGCCGCACCCACCGCGCGCGCCCGCTGGTTCGGGGCGCACGTCATCCTGCCGGTCGTGCTCTCGGCCGGCCTGATGGCGGTCCTGGGGCTGGCCATCGGCCTCGTGGGGCCGACCGTGGCGCCGGCCGCCCCGGGGGTGGGGGCGTGTGTCGGCGCCTGCCTCGCCGTGCTGCCGGCGGTGTGGGTCGTCGTGGGCGTTGCCACACTCCTGGCCGGTGCCCGGCCCCGGCTGGCACCCTTCGCGTGGGGCGTGCTGCTCGTGACCTTCCTGGTCAGCGAGGTCGGTCCGCTCATCGACCTGCCGACGTGGCTGCTCGACCTGTCGCCGTTCACCCACCCGTCGTCACTGCCCGCGGGGTCGTTCGAGGTGCTGCCGGCGGTCGTGCTCACCGCCGTGGCGGCCGCGCTCGTGGCCCTCGGCGTCCTGGCCTACCGGCGCCGCGACGCGGCCTGAGCAGCCCAGCGGGGCGGCCCCCGGCACGCCGGACGCCGTCGGGCGGCCCCGGCATCCGTCGAGAGGAGGCGACACGCAGGCGCGCGGGGTCCGACGTCGGCGTGTCACCTCCTCTCGACGCGCTCCGGAGGGCGAACGGACCCCACCAGGGGGACCAGGCCACCTCAGGTGAGGTCGGAGCGGCCCGAGGCCTTGAGGGCGTCGACGACCTGCTTGACGTCCTGCGCGCGGGCCCGGGTGGTGACCAGCACGGCATCCGGGGTGTCGACCACGACCACGTCGTCGAGCCCCACGACCGCCACCCGGCGGCCCCCGGCCGCGACGACCATGCCTTCGGCGTCCACGGCGGTCACGTCGGCGGGGTCGCCGACCACGGTCACCGGGCCGTCGGCCGCCGGCAGCAGGCCCGAGAGGCCGGCGAAGTCGCCCACGTCGTCCCAGGCGAAGGGCGCGGGCACCACCACGACGCGACCGGCCGCGGCGGCGGGCTCGGCGACGGCGTGGTCGATGGCGATCTTCTCGAGCCCCGGCCAGATGTCGTCGAGCCGCGCAGGGTCGGCGGCGAGGGCGCGAACGCCGGCCGCCAGCTCGGGATGCCACTGCGCCAGGAGATCGAGCAGCACCCCGGCACGGACCACGAACATCCCAGCGTTCCAGCGATACTCACCCGACGCCAGGTAGGCGGTGGCCCGCTCGAGGTCGGGCTTCTCGACGAACTCCCTGGCGCGCCGCGCGGTGGGGAAGCCCTCCAGCGCGTCGCCGGCGCGGATGTAGCCGAAGCCGGTGGCCGGGTGCGTGGGCTCGACGCCGAGGGTGACGAGGTGCCCGTCGCGCGCGACCTCGACGGCCTCGCGGACGGCGGTGCGGAAGGCCTCGGCGTCGGGGATGACGTGGTCGGCCGCGAAGGACCCGATGACGGCCCCGGGGTCGGCGCGCTCGACGACCGCGGCGGCCAGCCCGATGGCGGCCATCGAGTCGCGGGGGGCGGGCTCGGCCAGGACCCGGTCGGCGCCGAGCTGCGGCAGCTGCGCCGCGACCGCCTCGGCGTGGGCGGCGCCGGTGACGACGACGACGCGCTCGCCGGTCAGGGGGGCGAGCCGGTCGACGGTGCCCTGGAGCAGGGTGCGACCGCTGCCGGTGAGGTCGAGGAGGAACTTCGGCCGGGCGGCGCGGCTCAGCGGCCACAGCCGGGTGCCCGCTCCCCCGGCGGGCACGACCCCCCAGAACCCGTCGACCTCCAGCATGGCTGCGAGGCTAGCCGGTCACCGGGGCTTCATCCGACACCCATCCGGACGTCGTGCTCCGGTCGCCCGGCCCCGCCAGCCTCGGAGCGTGCGCATCGCGGTCGTCACCGAGTCCTTCCTGCCGACGCTCAACGGCGTCACCACCAGCGCCTGCCGGGTCGTCGAGTGCCTGGCCGCCGGGGGCCACGACGTCGTCGTCATGTGCCCCGGGCCGGCCCCCACCGAGCACGCCGGCGTGCCGGTGGTCGCCGTGCCGTCCGTCTCGGTGCGGGCCTTCCCGCTGGGCGTCCCTACCCGGGCGGTGCGCGACGTCCTCACCGACTTCGCACCCGACGTGGTCCACGTCGCCTCGCCCTTCGTCCTCGGGGCGCGGGCGCTGTCGCTCGCCGAACAGCTCGGCATCCCGGCGGTCGCGGTGTACCAGACCGACATGCCGAGCTACCTCGCGCAGCACGGCCCCGGGGCGGTCGGGACGGGGGCCGCGGGCGCCGCCTGGCGCTGGATCCGGCGCGTGCACGGGCTGGCCACCCTGACCCTGGCGCCGTCGACCCCGACCCTGGCCGAGCTGGCCGCGCACGGGGTGCGCGACACGGCGCGATGGGGCCGCGGCGTCGACACCGCGCTCTACCACCCGTCCCGGCGGGTCGGGGTGGAGGCGCTGCGCGCCGGGCTGGCCCCCGGGGGCGAGGTCCTGGTCGGGTACGTCGGCCGGCTCGCGCCCGAGAAGGAGCTGTGGCGCCTGGAGGACGTGGCGCGGGTGCCGGAGACCCGGCTGGTCGTCGTCGGCGACGGGCCCGGCCGGGTGCGCACCGGCATCCGGCTGGCTGAGGCGGTGGCCTCGATGCCGGGCCGGCCCAACCGGCCCCCGGTGCTGCTGGGGCAGCGCAGCGGCGAGGCGCTGGCCGACGCCTACGCCGCGCTCGACGTGTTCGTCCACACCGGGACCCGCGAGACCTTCGGGCAGACCCTCCAGGAGGCCGCGGCCAGCGGGTTGCCCGTGGTGGCACCGGCCCGCGGCGGCCCGCTCGACCTCGTGGAGCACGACCGGACCGGGCTGCTCTTCGACCCCGACGTCCCGGGCGACCTCGCCCACCGGGTGCGTGCCCTCGTCGCCGACCCCGAGCGCCGGGCCCTGATGGGGACGGCGGGTCGCGTCGCCGTCGAGGACCGCACCTGGCCCGGGGTGGTCGACGAGCTGGTCGAGCACTACCGCGCGGCGATGACCCTGCACGCCCGGCGGTCGCTGCCGGTGGCCTGACCGGTGGTCGCCGCGACCTCAGGCCTCGGGAGTCCCCTCGAGGTCGAACGAGCGCACCACGCGCCAGACCCCGTCGGGGTCGTGCTGGTAGAGCTCGACGCTGGTCACCGGGAACTCGCAGCGGAAGCCGGCCATCCCCTCGAAGGCCCGGTCGAGCTCGGGCTCGCCGAGGTGATGGGCGATCGTCACGTGCGGGTGGTACGGGAACTCGAGCACCCGCTCGACCGGGCCGGAGCGGACGGCCCGCTCGAGCTGCTCGCACGGGGCGATGCCGCTCGAGACCTGGACGAAGACCACCGGCGAGACCGGCCGGAAGGTGCCGGTGCCCGAGAGCACCATCTCGAACGGCGCGACGTCGGCGCACACCCGCTGCAGGTGGGCCACGAAGGGCTCGAGGTCGTCGGGGTCCACCGCCGTGGGGGGCAGCAGCGTCACGTGCGGCGGGATGGCCGAAGCCATCGGGTCGCCGAACTCCTCACGGGCGGACTGCAGCTGGGTCCCCCAGGGTTCGGGGACGGTGACGGCGACTCCGTGCAGCGGCATGCGCGGGCCTCTCAGCGGGCGGCCGGCAGCAGGCCGACGGCGTCACGGACCCGGGACATCGTCGTCGCGGCGACCGCGGCGGCCCGCTCGGCGCCCCGGGCGAGGATGCGGTCGAGCTCGGCGGGGTCGTCGAGCAGCTCGGCCATCCGGGTCCGGAACGGCGTGACGGCGTCGACGACGACCTCCGCCACCGCCTTCTTGAGGTCGCCGTAGCCGCGACCCGCGAACTCGGCCTCCACCTCGGCGATCGGGGTGCCCGACAGGACCGAGTGGATGACCAGCAGGTTCGAGACGCCGGCCTTGGTCTCGGGGTCGTAGCGGACCTCGGCCTCGGTGTCGGTGACGGCCGAGCGGATCTTCTTGGCGATGCGGTTCGGCTCGTCGCTCAGCAGGACCAGGCCCTTGTCGGACGAGATGGACCCGCTCATCTTCGACGTGGGGTCCTGCAGGTCCATGATCTTGGCCGACTCCTTGAGGATGTACGGCTCGGGGACGGTCAGCACCTCGCCGAAGCGGGCGTTCATCCGCTCCGCCAGGTCGCGGGTGATCTCGAGGTGCTGGCGCTGGTCCTCGCCCACCGGCACGAAGGCGGCGTCGTAGAGCAGGATGTCGGCCGCCATGAGCACCGGGTAGGTGAAGAGCCCGACGTTGGCGTTGTGCCCCTTGCTGGTCTTGTCCTTGTACTGCGTCATCCGGTTCATCTCGCCCATGGCCGTCTGGCACGCCAGGACCCAGGCGAGCTCGGCGTGCTCCTGCACGTGGCTCTGGCAGAAGATCGCCGAGGCCTCGGGGTCGACCCCGCCGGCGATGAACTGGGCGGCGGTGACGCGGGTGCGGCGGCGCAGGACCTCGGGGGCGGTGGGCACGGTGAGCGCGTGCAGGTCGGCCACGAAGTAGTAGGCGTCGAACTCGGCCTGGAGGCCCACCCAGTTGACCAGCGCCCCGAGGTAGTTGCCGAGGTGGAGCGAGTCGCTCGTCGGCTGCATCCCGGACAGGATGCGAGGGCGTACGCCATCGGAGGTGGGGTGAGCGGGCATGGCCTCCATTGTGCCCTGCCTGCCGTCCCTAGACTCACCCGCATGACGAGCCCCGAGCAGACCCACCGCGACGTCTTCGGCGCGCCCCCGGACGGCGTGTGGTCGGCGCCCGGGCGGGTCAACCTCATCGGGGAGCACACCGACTACAACCAGGGGCTGGTCCTGCCGATCGCCTTGCGGCAGCGCACGACCGCTGCCTGTACGGCCCGCGACGACGACCTGCTGCGGATGCACTCGGCCCAGGGTGGGGCAGGCCCGGAGGTGGTCGAGGTGCGGATCGGGGACGTCGGTCCGGGCTCGCCCGAGGGCTGGACCGCGTACGTCGCGGGGGTCCTCTGGGCCCTGCGCGAAGACGGCTTCGCGGTGCGCGGGATGGACGTCAGCGTCGACAGCGAGGTGCCGGTCGGGGCCGGGCTGTCGAGCTCGGCGGCGCTGGAGTGCGCGGTCGGCGCGGCGGCCAGCGACCTGTTCGGGCTCGGGCTGCTGGCGGATGCCGAGGGCCGGGCGCGGCTGGCCGCGGCGTGCGTGCGGGCCGAGAACGAGGTCGCGGGGGCGGCCACCGGCGGGATGGACCAGTCGGCCGCGCTGCTGTGCGGCGAGGGCGCGGCCCTGCTGCTCGACTGCCGCGACGGCGCCACCGAGCAGGTGCCCTTCGACCTCGCGGCCGTCGACCACGTGCTGCTCGTCACCGACACCCGGGCCACGCACGCCCTCAACGACGGGCAGTACGAGAGTCGGCGGCGTGCGTGTGAGGCGGCGGCATCCGCGCTGGGGGTCGCGTCGTTGCGCGAGGTGCCGGTCGAGGGGCTGGACGCGGCGCTGGACCGGCTGGGCGACGACGAGCAGCGTCGGCGGACGCGTCACGTGGTCACCGAGATCGCCCGGGTGGAGGCGACGGTGGCGGCGTTGCGGGCCGGCGACCTCGAGGAGGTGGGGCGGCTCTTCCTGGCCTCGCACGCCTCCCTGCGCGACGACTACGAGGTCAGCTGCGACGAGCTCGACGTGTCGGTGGATGCGGCGGTGGGGGCGGGCGCCCTCGGCGCGCGGATGACCGGCGGCGGGTTCGGCGGGTCGTCCATCGCGCTCCTGCCGTCGGGGTCGGTGGAGGCGGCTCGGGATGCGATCGCGGCGGCGTTCGCCGCGCGGGGATGGCGGGAGCCGCGGTCGTTCGCGGTCACGGCCGGGCCGCCCGCCGCCCGCGACGCCTGAGGTGCGGCGAGGGCGCGACGCGCTGAGTCGCGCCTCCCCGTCGCCGCCGCGGCGCGACCCGCTGACGCAGGAGTTCGGGTGGCACCCGGCAATCGCTGGGTGCCACCCGAACTTCTGCGTGCGGCCGACGCGTCCATCTGGTCATCCAGCGGAGCCGGGCGAAGGATGCCGCCTGCCCGCCATCCCTGGAGCCGATGACCGGTCATGCCGGAGAGCGTCAACTGCCGAAGCGCTGCTGTGCGGCTTGCCGACTGGTGTCCATCGCGGCGCCGATGATCGTCCAGGAGTCTCCGGCCTCACGCGCCGCCCGTACCGCGTCGTTCAGTTCCTGTTCTGCCGCGGCAAGTGTCTGCCGCGCCGCAAGGATGCGTCGGAAGTGCGCGGCGTCACGGGCTGGGTGCGTGGCGACGTCGAGCTGGTCGAGGCCGGTGTGGTCGTGGCCCGCCTTGAGCTTGGTCATGGTTGTCACCTCATCTCAGGTAGTCGTAGAACGTCGGCCGAAGTCGGTCGGCAGGGACGATCCGGGTCGGCTCACTGACCGGGACCGCGACGAGCTCGAGCATCCGACCGTGCCGGTCAGGTCCGATCGCCAAGAGTCGTTCCTCACCCGCGTCGTCGTATTCGACGAGCCGGATGGCGTTGGTCCACACGTGCTGGATGTCGGCATCGTCGATGCCGTGCTTGAGTGCCGAGGCCGTCACCTCAACACGTCAAGGATGCATTGACAGGTCGTGGAATGTCAAGAGAACGTTGACGTACGATCGTCCGCCGGCAGCGAGGCGGTCCCGTCGCGATCGCGGCCGAAGAACAGCTCACGAGGCGGTCGCGTAGCGCGGGATCTCATGGCCCAGTTGCTCAGCGCGGGGCCTTGGACCTGGTGATGAGGCACTCGCGCACCAGCGGTTCTGCGCGTGGTACCAGCGGTTCTTCGCCCAGTGGACCCGGGCGCCCCACGCGTCGTCGCCCCGGGCGGTGAGCAGCATGACGACGGCCCCAAGGAGCGCTTCGGGTCGCCGATGAAGATCCAGCCGCTCTCGGTGGGTTCGCCGGGATCGTCGATCTCATCGAACGCGGCAGGCTGGACACTCGCTCCCACCTTCCCGGCCCTCGCCTGAGGACGCACCTGACCCGCGCACCGGACGCGCTTCGTGCGCCTCCTACGGACACCCTTCGAAGGGCGATGCGCTGACGAGTGCGAAACACCTATCTGCCGCCGATGGTGCGCTCCCCCTGAGACGCGACCGTCAGACCGCGTACTCGACCAGCACCGGAGCGTGGTCGCTCCACCGCTCGGCGTACGTCGCCGCCCGTCCCACGGACGCCGACACCGCCGCCCGAGCCAACGGCGCCGTGGCCAGCTGGTAGTCGATCCGCCAGCCCGCGTCGTTGTCGAAGGCCTGCCCCCGCCACGACCACCACGTGTACGGCCCCGGCCCCGGCCCGTGCAGCCGCCGGTGCACGTCGACCAGCCCGTGCTCGGCGCCCCAGCGGTCCAGATGCTCCTGCTCGGCGGGCAGGAACCCCGACTTCCCCCGGTTGCCCTTCCAGTTCTTCAGGTCGTCCTGGGTGTGCGCGATGTTCAGGTCGCCCGTCAGCACCGCCAGCCGCCCCTCGGCGGACCACGCCTCGACCCGTTCCCCGAGCGCCGCCAGGAACCGCTGCTTCTCCTCCTGACGCGGCGTCCCGGCCTCCCCCGTGTGCACGTACGCCGAGGCCACCGTCACCACCGCGCCGCCCACGAGCACGTCGGCCTCGACCCAGCGCCCCTGCCCCGCGAACTCCGCCCCGGTGGCCCCGCCCACCTCGGTGCGGACCTCCTTGACCGGATGCCGCGACAGCACCGCCACGCCGGCGCGCCCCTTGGCCTCGCTGGCCGCGGGCACGACCTCCCACGACTCGAACACGGTGCCCGCCAGGGCGCCCCGCAGCTGGTCGTCGGACGCCCGCACCTCCTGCAGGGCCACGACATCGGCACCGCACGCCGCCAGCCAGGCGATGCCTCCTCGCCGCTCGGCGGCCCGGATCCCGTTGACGTTGGCGGACGCGAGCAGCACGCCCCTAGTTGATCATCCCGGCGCCGACGGTGTTGCCGGTGGCCTCGTCGATGAGGATGAACGAGCCGGTGGTGCGGTTCTGCTCGTACGGGTCGACGAGCAGCTGCTGGGTCGTCCGCAGCGTCACGCGGCCGATCTCGTTGAGCCCCAGCTCGCGGGCCTCGGTGTCGCGGTGCAGCGAGTTGATGTCGAGCCGGTACTGGATGTCCTTCACGACCGCCCGGGCCGAGCGCGTCGTGTGCTTGATGGCCAGCTTCTGCCGCGGCCGCAGCGGCTCACGCGTCATCCAGCAGATCATCGCGTCGAGGTCCTGGGTGGGCTCGGGCGCGTTCTTGACGCGGCAGATCATGTCGCCGCGCGAGACGTCGAGGTCGTCCTCGAGCCGGACGACGACCGACATCGGGGGGAACGCCTCCGCGATCTCGTCCTCGAACAGGTCGATCCCGGCGATCCGCGACGTGAGGCCGCTGGGCAGGACCATGACCTCGTCGCCCGGCTTCATGACCCCGCTCGCCACCCGCCCGGCGTAGCCCCGGTAGTCGTGGTACTCGTCGGACTTCGGGCGCACGACGTACTGCACCGGGAAGCGGACGTCGCGCAGGTCACGGTCGGAGGCGATGTGCACGTTCTCGAGGTGGTGCATCAGCGAGGACCCGTCGTACCAGGTCATGTTCTCGCTGCGTGTCACGACGTTGTCGCCCTGGAGGGCGGAGATCGGGATGACGGCGAGGTCGGGCACGTTGAGCCGCTGGGTGAAGGTGACGAACTCGGCGCGGATGCGCTCGAAGACCTCCTGGTCGTAGCCGACGAGGTCCATCTTGTTCACGGCCAGCACCAGGTGCGGCACCCGCAGCAGCGACAGGATGACCGCGTGCCGGCGCGACTGCTCGGTGAGGCCCTGCCGGGCGTCGACCAGCACCAGCCCGAGGTCGGCCGTGGAGGCGCCGGTCACCATGTTGCGCGTGTACTGCACGTGCCCCGGGGTGTCGGCGATGATGAACTTCCTTCGCGGAGTGGCGAAGTAGCGGTAGGCGACATCGATCGTGATGCCCTGCTCCCTCTCGGAGCGCAGGCCGTCGGTGAGCAGCGCGAGGTCGGTGTAGTCGTAGCCCTTGGTCTTCGACGTCGCCTCGACGGCTTCGAGCTGGTCCTCGAAGATCGCCTTGGAGTCCAGGAGGAGCCGCCCGATGAGGGTGGACTTCCCGTCGTCGACCGAGCCGGCCGTGGCGAAACGGAGCAGGTCCATCAGAAGTAGCCCTCCTTCTTGCGGTCCTCCATGGCGGCCTCGGAGAACCGGTCGTCGCCGCGGGTCGCGCCGCGCTCGGTGACCCGAGCGACGGCGACCTCCTCGACGATCTCGTCGAGCGTCGCGGCCGTGCTCTCGACGCAGCCGGTGAGCGACAGGTCGCCCACGGTGCGGAACCGCACGGTGCGCTCGGTCACGACCTCGCCCTCGCGGCACGGGTTGGCCGGGTGCTCGCTGAGCAGCATCCCGTCGCGCTCGAAGACCCGCCGTCGGTGCGAGAAGTAGATGGAGGGGATCTCGATGCGCTCGCGGGCGATGTAGTGCCAGATGTCGAGCTCGGTCCAGTTCGACAGCGGGAAGATCCGCAGGTGCTCGCCCTCGTGGAGCCGCCCGTTGTAGAGCGACCACAGCTCGGGGCGCTGGTTCTTGGGGTCCCACTGGCCGAACTCGTCGCGGTGGGAGTAGACGCGCTCCTTGGCGCGCGCCTTCTCCTCGTCGCGCCGGCCCCCGCCGAACGCCGCCGTGAAGCCGCCGGACTCGAGGGCCTCCAGCAGGGTCGCGATCTGCATCCGGTTGCGGCTGGTCCGGCCGTCGTCGACCAGGATGCCGTCGGCGATGGCCTGGTCGACCGAGGCCACCACCAGGTTGACGCCGAGGCGATCGACCCAGGCGTCACGCGTCGCGAGGACCTCGGGGAAGTCGAGTCCGGTGTCGACCTGGAGCAGCGGGAACGGCAGCCGCGCCGGGTGGAACGCCTTCTCGGCCAGCCGGAGCATGACGATGGAGTCCTTGCCGCCCGAGAACATCAGGACGGGCCTCTCCAGCTCGGCCACGACCTCGCGGAAGATGTGGATCGACTCGGACTCCAGCTCGTCGAGCTGGGAGAGCCGGTAGTCGGCGGCGCTCTTCACGTGTTCACCTCGTGTCCCTGGCATTTGGCACGACCCTACCGGCGGCCGACGTCCGGTTCTGCCATGTCCAGCACAATGGGCGAGCACTCTTGGCACACTGTGCCGGTGGTCGCCGCTCCCCCGCCCGTACATCCCTCGAGGTCCTCCCTCGACGACCTCGAACTCCTGCGGCGCGGCCTCTACGGCCCGGACGCCGTGATGCGGCCACTCGCCGTCCCGGCCGCCTCCGCCGCCGCGGCCCTCGACGCCGGTGCCCTGGTCGTCGAGGACGCCGAGGGTGTGCCGATTGCGCGGGTCGAGGACCTTCAACCGGTCGGGCGTCACGGCACCCACGGGATCGCCTCGCCGGAGGCCGGAGCCGCGCCCATCCTCGTCACGGGCCGCCCGGTCTGGCTGTCTGAGCCGTCGGCGCGCCCCTTCCAGGATCTCCACCCGCTCGCCCCCGAACCACTCGCGGACGAGCCCGTCGTGTTGGTCGAGAGCCTCGCCGACGTCCCCTCCGCAGTGCAGGACGGCGCGTGCCTCCTCGTCCTGGCGTCCACCGCGCTCGACGGCTCGACCGCCGGCAACGACGTCGTCCGGGCGGCCGCCGCCGCCGCGACGGCGGCGTCCGGGGCGAGGGTCGTCGTCGTCCCTCTGCCGCCCGATGCGCCCGAACGCCGCGCCGCCCTGCTCGACACCCTGGGCCTCGACGCTGCCCTGCAGCCGCATCCCCACCGGCGAACCTCCGAGCAGGCCGTCGCCACCGTCGAAGGACACCGCGCGCGCGGGGTCGTCGTGCTGCTCACCGGGCTCTCGGGCTCGGGCAAGTCGACGGTGGCCCGGGCCGTGGCCACCCGGTTGGTCGAGGAGGGCACCCCGGTGACGCTGCTCGATGGCGATGTCGTCCGGCGCCACCTCACCGCCGGACTGGGCTTCTCGGCCGCCGACCGGCGCACCAACGTCCGGCGCATCGGCTGGGTCGCCGCCGAGGTCGCCCACCACGGCGGTGTCGCGATCTGCAGCCCCATCGCCCCCGAGGCCGCCGTGCGCCGCGAGGTCGCCGCCATGGTCACCGACCGGGGCGGCCGCTTCGTCCTGGTCCACGTCGCCACCCCCCTGGCGGAGTGCGAGCGCCGCGACCGCAAAGGCCTCTACGCGGCCGCCCGGCGCGGTGAGATCCCCGACTTCACCGGCATCTCGGCGCCCTACGACGTCCCCGACGACCCCGACCTGCGCCTCGACACCACCGGTCGCGACCTCACCGAGTGCGCCGACGAGGTGCTGACCGTCCTTCGCGTCTCCCACCAAAGGGCCGACCGTGCCTGACGACCTCTTCTCCGGCGCGGTGCTGGCCCTGCTCGCCGTGAGCTTCCTCGTCGGCATCGTCGTGGGCCTCACCGGGATGGGCGGGGGCGCCTTGATGACTCCGGCGCTGGTCTTCCTCGGCATCCCGCCCACGGCGGCCGTCGCCAACGACCTGGTCGCCGCGGCCATCAACAAGACCGTCGGCGCCGCGGTGCACTCCCGGCAGGGCTCGCCCGACTGGCGCCTTGCGCGGCTGCTCATGCTCGGCTCGGTGCCGTTCGCCTTCGCCGGCGCCTTCATCGTCGATGCCGTCGGCACCGCGGCCGAGCGGGAAGTCTTCCTCCGCTTCGTGATCGGCCTCGCGCTTCTGCTGGCGGCGACGACCTACACCGTGCGCATCTACGGCACGGTCTTCCGACGGTGGGGCACGGGCGGCGACGACGTGCAGGTCCGGGTGGTCCCCACCATTCTCGTCGGAGCGATCGGTGGCCTGCTGGTGGGGCTGACGAGCGTCGGGTCGGGGTCGATCATCATGGTCGCGCTCCTGTTGCTCCACCCGGGGCTCGCCGCGCGACGGCTCGTGGGGACCGACCTCGTCCAGGCCGTCCCCCTCGTGCTGTCGGCCGCCGTGTCCCACGTCATCGTCTCGGGCGTCACCTGGACGGTGCTGATCCCGCTGGTCCTCGGCGGCACCCCGGGCACCTTCGTCGGCGCCCGGCTCGCGGCGTGGGTGCCCGGTACGGCGATCCGGCGCGGCATCGTCATCGTTCTGACCCTCACCGGGCTCAGCCTGCTCAAGGTGCCGCCGCCGGCCGTGGGGGCCATCGGTGCCGCGCTCCTCGTGCTCGGCCCGCTGGCCTGGGCACTGCTCCGGCGCGCCCACGGGCTCCCCGCCTTCACCCCGCACCGCGGCGACCCCGATCTCGGTGACCTGCCTGACCCATCCGACCCCGACAGAAGGGCCACCCGATGACCGTGCCTCCGGCCAACGACCATGAGGTGGCCGCAGCGGTGGCCGCCGAGGCGGGGCGGGCGCTGCTCGCGGTGCGCGCCGAGCGGACTGACCTCGACGGTCCGGCTCTGAAGGACCTCGGCGACCGCATCTCGCACGAGCTCATCACCCGGCTGCTCGCCGAGCGCCGGCCCGACGACGCCGTGCTCAGCGAGGAGGGCGCCGACGACAAGGCTCGGCTCGCCGCCCGCCGGGTGTGGATCGTCGACCCCCTCGATGGCACCCGCGAGTTCTCCGAGCGCCCCCGCGACGACTGGGCCGTGCACGTCGCCCTCTGGGAGGACGGGGATCTCGTCGCCGGTGTCGTCGGGCTGCCCGCCCGAGAGCTCGTGCACCGGATGGACCGCCCCGTCCCCCTTCCGCCCCGCCCGGACGGGCCGGTGCGCCTCGCGGTGAGTCGCAGCCGACCGCCCGCCTTCGTCGTCGAGCTCGCGGAACGCCTGGGCGCCGAGCTGGTGCCGATGGGCTCGGCCGGCGTGAAGGCGATGGCCGTCCTCGACGGCACCGTCGACGCGTACGTCCACGCCGGAGGACAGTACGAGTGGGACTCGGCCGCCCCGGTGGCCGTCGCGATCGGTCACGGGCTGGCTCCGACCCGTGTCGACGGCTCGGCGTTGGAGTACAACCGCGACAACCCCTGGCTGCCCGACCTCGTGGTGGCCCGGCCCGAGGTCCTGGGCGTCGTCCGGCGCGCGCTCGACGACCTGGGCACCCTGTGAGCCGGCAGCCGTGTCCGACCCGCATGGGGGTCCCGGGATCCGGTGCGACCTCCGGGTAGGATGCCCGGGCCAGGGGACGGGTCTGGACACCTCGCCGACGATCTCGGAGTGCCGGCCCGACAGTGAGCAAGTGACAGCCAGGGAGGGCGGTCGAGCATGAGGCCCAGGGTCCAATCGATCCTCACCCGGGTGCGCTGGACCCTGTTCGACATCGTGCTGTGGCCTGCGGCCCTCGGAGCGGCGACCGTGCTGCGGCTGGATTTCGGGCTCCCTCGCGAGTACAGCCAGGGCCTCCTCACGGCGGCGATCCTGGCGGCCGCGCTCCAGCTCGTGCTGGGGTGGCTCACCGGTCCCTACGGGATCAACCACGAACTGGGGTCGTTCGAGGAGACCGGCGACCTGGCTCGAACGACCATCCTCGTCGGAGCAGCCGTCGCCGTCCTCGTGGCGGCCACCCCCTACGTGGTCCTCCCCCGCAGCGTTCCGGTGACGGGCACCGTGCTCGCCCTCGCCTTCATGTTCGCCGCGCGGTTCGTCGTCCGGTCCCGTCGCGCGCGCAAGCGCCACCACCTCGAGGACATGCGGCGCGCGGTCGTCTTCGGCGCTGGGTCCGGCGGCCGCATTCTGGTGGAGAGCCTGGCCCGCGACCCTGAGAGCGGGCTCCTCGCCGTCGCCATGATCGACGACGACCCCATGAAGCAGCGCCTACGCATCGCGGGCAGCCGGGTCCGGGGCAAGTCCAGTGCCATCGCGGCCGTCGCGGCCAAGTACGAGGCCGACACCCTGATCATCGCCACGCCCAGCGCCAGCGCCGAGACGGTACGGAAGGTCTCCGCCCTCGCCACTTCGGCCGGCCTCTCGGTCCTGGTCCTACCGCCCGTCAGGGATCTCTTCGGCAACCGGCCCCGGGCCTCCGACCTGCACGACCTCGACGTGGCCGACCTCCTCGGCCGGCAGCGGATCGACCTCGACATGGCCGCGATCTCCGAGCACCTGTCCGGTCGGCGCGTGCTCGTCACCGGGGCCGGCGGCTCCATCGGCTCCGAGCTGTGCCGCCAGATCGCGCGGTTCTTCCCGGCCGAGCTGTACATGCTCGACCGCGACGAGTCCGGCCTGCACGGCACCCAGATGTCGATCGAGGGACACGCGCTGCTCGAGTCCGAGTCTCTGGTCCTGTGCGACATCCGTGACCCCGAGGACGTGCTCGACGCCTTCCGCCGCACGCGCCCCGAGATCGTCTTCCACGCCGCCGCACTGAAGCACCTCACCCTCCTCGAGCGGCACCCCGCGGAGGCCATGAAGACCAACATCATCGGCACCCAGAACGTCCTGGCGGCCGCCCGCGAGGTCGGCGTCACGACGTTCGTCAACATCTCCACGGACAAGGCGGCCAACCCGTCCTGCGTGCTGGGGTACTCCAAGCGCGTGGCCGAGCGCCTCACCGCGGCCGCCGACCAGCTCGAGCCCGCGGCGCGGTACGTCAGCGTCCGTTTCGGCAACGTGCTGGGGTCCCGGGGCTCGGTGGTGGTGGGGTTCACCGAGCAGATCCGTAACGGCGGCCCGGTCACGGTCACCCACCCCGACGTCGAGCGCTACTTCATGCTGATCCCGGAGGCCTGTCAGCTCGTGCTGCAGGCGGGCACCATCGGCGCCGGTGGCGAAGTCATGGTGCTCGACATGGGTACGCCGGTGAAGATCGTCGACGTCGCCCGCACGATGATCCACATCGCCGGCCGGCCGGAGGTCGAGATCGTGTACACCGGTCTGCGGCCGGGCGAGAAGCTGAGCGAGGAGCTCTTCACGCCCGGGGAGGAGATCGTCCGTTCCGAGCACCCGATGATCACCCAGGTCTCGGTGCCAGGGCTGGCGCCGCGTGAGCTGTCCCACGCTCCCTCGTCCCGCGGTGACGGGGAAGCCGTGCGCCGGTGGATGGCCCGAACCGCGGCCGTCGACACGATGCACCACGCGTCGTGACCATCGCGCTCGTCACCCTGGTCGTCACAGCGGTCGCGGCGCCCCTGGTCGTGCGCGCTCTGCGGCGTGCGGGCCGTCTGGACCAGCCGAACGCCCGCTCGTCACACACGGCGCCGACGCCTCGTGGCGGGGGCTTGGCCGTTCTCGCAGGGCTGGCGGTCGTCGCCGCGGTCTTCGGCCTCGGAGTCGGATCCTGGTCTGCGGCGACCTGGTGGGCACTGGCTGGATGCTCCGTGCTGGCGTGCGTGGGCTTCATCGACGACACCCGGGGCCTCGCCGCGCTCCCCCGGCTCGTGGCGCAGGTCGTGGTGGGTGTCGTCTGTGGTTTCGCCCTGGGCGGAGTCGCCGGCGCCGTGATCGGACTCGTCGTGGTGCCGGCCGCCGTGAACATGGTGAACTTCATGGACGGGATCAACGGCATCTGCGCGGGTCATGCCGCCGTCTGGGGTGCAGCGGCGTTGCTGGCCTCCCAGCACGGCGGGGGGACGACGCTGGGCATCCTGGGTGCAGTGTCCCTGGGTGGAGGCCTGGGCTTCCTGCCGTACAACGTCCCGCAAGCGCGGCTCTTCCTCGGCGACGTGGGCAGCTACCTGATCGGCGGGCTCGCGGGGCTGGGCATCCTGGCCGCTCTCGGCGCCACGCACACCACTGGTGCCGACATCGGCCTCGTGCTGGGGATGGTGTGCGCCCCCTACCTGCTCTTCGCACTCGACACGGCGACCACGATCGTCCGCCGGGCGCGCGCCGGAGAGCCGCTCCTCGATGCCCATCGCAGCCACATCTACCAGCGCCTCACCAACGAGGGCGGCATGCCCCACTGGTTGGTGTCCCTGGCCGTCTCCGCAGCCTCGCTTCTGGTCACGTTGGCTGCGCTCAGGGGGTGGGTGATGGGCCTCACCGCAGCAATGATCGTGGCCGTCCTTTACCTCAACTCGCCTCGCATGACGTGTGCGCGAACGGCCGCGTGAGGACTCCAGGGGGGGCCTTCTGCATCACTGGTGCCGCAACACGGCCAGCTGCCGTCATGTCGCCACCAGTGGGCACATTGCCTCCGACACGCTGCTGGGCACGGTGGCGTTCAAGTGCAGGTGTCCCCGGCGCTAGGGTGCGCCGCTCCAGGCGCCTGCTCGGGTACCCTGACCGGGGCTCTGAGACTGGACTCCAGACCCCGGTTTCTGGTCCATTCGGGGGGTGAAAGGAGAGGTATGTCATCGCGGCGGTGCAAGATCCGTGGCGGCGCGCGCCGCCCGGCCCATCGGCGACACCTCGATCGCCGTCGCCGTCGTCGACCTTGCCTGCCGCTCCGCTTCGGACACCACGTTGACCGGACGCCTCGCGTGACGACGGCTCCCCCCGCCTGCACGGCAACCCCGGGGCCGATCGTGTTCGCAGCGATAGCCGGAGTCCAGTCGGCCTCCCGGCTGACGGCGTCGGTCAAGGAGCTGTTTGAACTCATCCTTGCCACCGGACGGCTGACCCTCGAGGACGCTCGGACGCCGGGGACGGCGGCATGAACGGCTCCTCCGCGCCAACCCTGCACACACCTGCCAACGCATCGTCCAACAGGCCGCACGGAGTCGTTCCTCCGCCGGGGGCCGGGCGGTCGGACTGGCTGGGCCCGCGATCCTGGCCGGCATGGCCCAGCCTGTCGGGCTGCGGGCTCGGGTGAGCGTGGTGGCGGTTCCCTGGGCTGGATACGTGTCCAGTCGGTATCTCGCGAGACGGACGGCATGAGGGGCGGGGGCCCTCTCCGGGTCGGCGTGGTCGGGGCGAGCGGATTCGTGGGACGACACGTCGTTGAGGCGCTGCGCGCTCGGGGCGACGACGTCGTTGCCGTGCCCGCACCCCGTCTACGCTCTAGCGGGCGCGACGTCGCCACCCTCCTCGCCGAGGTCGGGGGGGTCCTCGACCACCTCGCACCTGACGTCGTCCCCAGCGGCATCGACGTCCTGGTGAACGCGGCAGGGATGTCCGCCGCGACGCACCCCGGCGGCAGCGACCTGGTCGGTGCCAATGCTCTGCTCCCAGCAGTCCTGGCAGCGGCCGCTGCCCGCAGCGGGGTCCAGCGCTTGGTCCATGTCAGCAGCGCCGCGGTGCAGGGAACCTCCCACCTGCTCGACTCCTCAAGCCGTCGACGACCCGAGAACGCCTATGCCCGGAGCAAAGCTCTGGGCGAGGAGGCGCTCGAACGGTCCCGCCCCGGCTCCCTCGACATCGTCATCTATCGGCCCCCCGGGGTCCACAGCCCGGACCGGGCGGTCACCCGGTCGATCCGCGCCCTCGCCGCCGGCCGTTGGTCGTGGACCACCGCACCGGGGACGGCAGGCAGCCCGCAGTCGCTGGTAGCCAACGTCGCGGACGCCGTGGCGTACCTGACGCGACACGACGACCCCCCTCCCGTGGTCCACCACCCCTCCGAGGGAGTGAGCACCGCCGGGCTCCTCCTAGACCTGGGTGGACACCCGCCGCACCTGTTGCCGCGCCCGCTGGGGGCGGCCCTGATCCGTGGAGCAGACCTCGCCGCCCGGGTTGTGCCCCGATTGGGCGGGCACGCCTCTCGGGTGCGGATCCTGCTCGCCGGGCAGCCGCAGGCACCTTCCTGGCTCACCCAGTCTGGATGGCAGCCCGTGGTAGGCCCGGAAGGGTGGCGCGCGCTGGCCACCGTGCCCGAGCGGCCGCTGCGCGCGATCATGGCCACGACGGTCCACGAACGCCACGACACACGGGTGTTCCACAAGATGGCCGCTGACCTGGCCCGGGCCGACGGGGTCGACTTCCGGGTGGTCGTCGCCGACGGCGGTGGAGATCTCGCCGCCCCGGTGCAGGTGCACGACGTAGGCGCCCCACCGGCCGGGCGCTTGGGCCGGATGACCTTCTCGCCTCTGCGCGTCCTCCGGCACGCGCTCGGTGTGCGCCCCGACGTCTTCCACCTCCACGACCCCGAGCTGCTACCGGTGGGATGGCTCCTAGCCCGCACGGGGGTGCAAGTCGTGTACGACGTGCACGAGGACGTGCCGAAGGACATCCTCGACAAGCACTGGATCCATCCCCGCGTCCGGCCGGTGGTCTCCTGGCTCGTCGATCGGGTCGAGCGCGGCGCCGCCGGGGGGCTGAGCGCCGTGGTGGCGGCCACGCCCAGCATCGCCACCCGCTTCGACCCCCGGACCACGACGCTCGTGCAGAACTTCCCCCGCTTGGACGAGTTCCCCGTGCCGACGCGGACCACAGACGCCGGCGTGACACCGTCCGTCGTCTACCTGGGAGCGATGAACGAGATCCGCGGTCTCGTCGTGCTAGTAGACGCGATCGCGATCGTCAACCGCACCCACCCATGCCGGCTGCGCCTAGCGGGCCCCTTCACCCCGCCTCCCTTCGAAGCCGTGCTGCGTTCCCGCCCCGGTTGGCGGTACGTCGACGCTCTGGGTGTCGTCGGGCGCAGCGATCTCGACCGCGTGTTCGATGGTGCGGTGGCCGGTGCGGTGACCTTCCTACCGGCCCACAACCACATCGACGCGCAGCCCAACAAGCTGTTCGAGTACCTCGCCGCCGGTCGCGCGGTCGTCGCCTCAGATTTCCCCCGGTGGCGCGAACTGATCGAGGCGGTCGACTGCGGCCTGCTCGTCGACCCCACCGATCCGGTATCGGTCGCAACGGCGGTCGTCGAACTGCTGGACGACCCCGAACGATCCGCTCGTCTCGGACGCAACGGTCGCCGCGCCATCGAGGAGACGTACAACTGGGACGTCGAGTCAACCGCGCTTACCGCTCTCTACGCCCGGCTGGCGGACAACAGAGGCAAGCGATGAAGGAAGTGCGGGGTGACACGTCGTCGACGTTGCCCGCGCTCGTGGGCCAGGTTGTCCGGCGCGGCGGACCCCTCGTCCGCTACGGGGCGACGGTGGTCTACCTGGTGGTCCTCTCGGTCGCCATCGACGCCGTGCTGCGCCCGGAAGGCCTCTACTTCGCCTCACGGCTCACCGCCCACCCGCCCCTCATCGCCGAACTCCTGGTGATCCTGGTGTCCGCCGCTCCGGCCGCCGCACTCCCTTCGCGCGTCGAGACCGCGCCCCGTCTCCTGCTCGTCGGACTGCTCTATCTCGCGATCCTGCCCGTGGGGCTCGTCGCCCTGCACCGACCGCGCACGTCCTGGTCGCTCGTGGTCGTCGCCTGGGTGTGCGCGCTGCTGATCGCAGTGCTGGCCCGCCGCCTCGTCCCCCCGCACCGCGAACTGGTCCGGCTCCCCTACGACCGCGCTCTGGCGTGGACCCTGGCCGGTGCGTCCGTCGCGTTCACGGTCGCACTGCTGGTCACGATGGGCAGCACTATCCGCTTGGTCAGTCCCGACCAGGTGTACGAGCTGCGTGCTGCGAGCCGCCTCGCCGCCCCTCCGGGCTGGGGTTACGCGGTGGGCATGTTCACCGGTGCGGTCGCCCCCCTGAGCCTTGCTCTTGGGATCCACTGGCGATGGTGGCCGCTCGTCGTCGCTCCTACCGTGGGTTACCTCCTGGTGTTCCTCACGGCCGGCAACCGCAGCGCGGTGCTCGGGGTCGTGGCGGTGGGTTTGCTCGTGCTCGTTGCCCGCGGCCGTCCGCGACTCGAGTGGGTGCCGGCCGTTCTGGTGGTCGGGATGGTCGGCGCCGGTGTTGTCGACGCGGTCACCCGCACCCCGTACGTCTCCGCGCTGGCGGTCGACCGGACCATCGTGGCCCCAGCCCTGCTCGACAGCCTCTACGTCGACTACTACTCCCACGCCCGGCCGGCTCTGTGGCAGCACGCCTTTCTCCGCTTCACGGCTGACATACCGGTCGCCAACCCTGCCCGGGTCGTGGGCGAGGCATACTTCAAGAGCGGCGACAACGCCAACGCGAACTTCCTGGCCGATGGCTACGCCAATCTTGGTTTCACCGGGAGCTTCCTCCTGCTCGTGGCGGTGGCCATGCTGGTCGTTGCGGTCGGCGTCTGCTCGCGCGGGCTCCCCCGGGCTGTGACCTTCCCCGCCATCGCCACGCTGCTCATCAGCCTCTGCAACATGTCGCCCCTCACCTTGGCGCTCACCGGGGGGGGCGCCCTGCTGGTGGCCCTCCTCGCGGTCGCACGGCACCGGGTACCTCGCGCCGGCCGCGGCAGCCGCACGGAGCCGACGGCCGTGGAGTACGTGCCGTGACCGCTCCCGATGTCAGCGTGGTCATCCCGGCTTACAACGCCGCAGACGTCATCGCTCGTGCCGTGCGATCGGTCCTGGACCAGGAGGTCCAAGACCTGGAGGTGCTTGTCGTCGACGACGCCTCCACCGACGACACCGCCGCCGTCGTGACCTCATTGGCAGCCGACGATCCGCGCGTGCGTCTGGTCAGGATGGAGCACAACAGTGGGCGCCCGGCCCACCCCCGGAACCGTGGCCTGGTCGAGGCGCGGGGCACTGTGGTCGCCCTGCTCGACGCGGACGACCACTGGCTCCCTGGCAAGCTGACCGCTCAGGTCGACGCGATGCGCAGGTCCGATGCGGCCATCTCGGCGACCGGCTACGAAGTGAGATCTCCCTTGGGCGAACGCATCGGCGCCTTCCTGCCGCCGGCCGACGCCGGGTACCGGCAGGCCCTGCGGCAGAACCCCATCGGGTGTTCGACCGCCGTCATCGACCGGGCACTGGTCGGTGCGGTGCAGTTCCCACTGTGCGGCCACGAGGACTACGCCCTGTGGCTCGACCTGCTGCGCCGCGGGCACCGGGTGCTCGGTGTTCGCGAGGTCCTGGCGGTGTATCAGGACACGCCGGGCTCGGCCTCCTCCAGCCGTCGTCGGAACGCCGGTTTCCTATACCGGATCTACCGCGACCGGCTCGGATACTCGGTGCCGACCAGTACGGCCCTGACCGCACAGTACGCGGCCCTGGCCACTCTGCGTTACCGGTCGACGGCCGCGGCCCCCTGAGGTCGCACCGCGCGCAAGCACAACACCGCCAGGACCGCGTACAGGAGTACCTGTCCCGCCGACAGTGCGACCAGCGAGACCAGGAGGCCGCCCCCGAAGACGGTCGGGAGCCCGACTGCTGCACAGACCACGGCTAACCTCGACACGTCCCACCCGAGGAGGGCCCGGTTCGACCGGGTGAGGTTGAGGACCTGCGAGAAGGGTGCGACAACGAACTGGGCGAGCGCACCCGGTGCCAGCGCGGAGATGGCCGTACCCGTCGAGGCCCACTCGGCTCCCAGGACCAGCCCGGCGACGAAGGGTGCGGCGACTGCCGCGACCACACACGGGAAAATGCCGAGGACGAGCAGGTCCCGCATCCCCGCAGTGAGGATGCCCCTGACCTGGTGGGGCCGCTCGTGGAGTGCGCCGCCCACCTCCCCGAGGGCGGCCAGCGCCACGGACTGTCCGACCAGCCCGAGGGGGGTGACGAGGAGCCGGAACGTCATGGCCACCACGGCCGCGCCGCCGGCCCCGTAGACGGCTCCGGCGGCCAGGACCGGCACCTGTCCGGCCAGGCTGTTGACGCCGGCACTCGTGGTGGCGATGACGGCGTAGCGACGGAGGCCGCTCATGGCGGACGCGGCCCGGCGCGGGCCTACCCAGGGGATGGCGCGCAGCCACCCGAGCCGCGACCCCCCGAAGCCGAGCAGGAGGCCGCCCGCGGTGGGCGAGACGGCGCCTGCCACCACCTGGATGAGCGGGGTACCGGCGCCCTGTAGGAAGGTCTGGCGGGCCAGACGCGCGCTGAGATGGTCACGCGAGAGCCGCGCCGACCCGGTCAGCTGCCAGGAAGCCAGCACGACCAGGGGCCCGACCATCAGCCACCAAGGGCTCACGCCCGCGACCGCGACAACGACGGCTGCCACGACCAGGCACACCGCTCCGAAGACCATCGCCGCCCACACCGACGCGGCCAGGACCTGGTCGCTCCGTGCGCGGTCCGCCAGGGCCGCCGCCGCCACCTCAAGGCGGAGCGTGGACATGGCGACCACGACCGAAACCACGGCTGTGACGGTTGCGAACATCCCGTAGGTTTCCGTGGTGTATAGCCGGGTCAGGACGGGAGTGAGCAGCAGGGCCACGCCCATGCCACCCGCGCTGCCGAGAAGGATGGTGGCCGACTTGGCTCGTAGCCCCGGGTGCTCCCCCGCGGCGGATTCCCGTCGTCGCGGCATGCGTCCGAGGCTACCGGGCATCCACGTCAGGAGGGCGGTCGGCACGGCGGCGTGGATGACGCTCATCTGAGAGTCCCTAGCGAGCATCTTCTTGGCCTGACCTGTGGTGATGCCCCTCGTGCATACCCGAGAAGGGATTCGGCCAGCAACCCATGGAGCCGGTTGACGGTCTGGACCCGGCGTGCTCCGTGATGAGGGGCAGTCGACAAGCATCCGGCGCGTTCAGAGCTTGCTGTCCACCGTGAGTACCCGCGAACCCCTGGTGCTGACTGCGGCGGTCGCGATCGAGGCACGTGGAGACCGGCCGACACCGACGCACTGCCCGGCTCGTCCACGACCAGGTGCGCGCGACCTCGTCGACCGCATGCTGAAGTCGCCCAGTCTCCGCATTGACCCGTCAAGCCCAGCATCCGACACGCCAGCGATTCCCGATTCACCTGTGTCTCGAGTGTTGCTGTTCGACAAGGGATTTCTAAGCAACTACCTGCACTTTCCCCCGCTCGCCGGAGTTTCGTGCGGCCCTCGCGCACGGTTCCGGCGCCCGTTCACGTAGAGGTGATGCGATGCTGCGCCATAGCGCCTTCCGCGGTACCCGCAT
Source organism: Nostocoides sp. Soil756 (assembly GCF_001428065.1). Taxonomy (GTDB): domain Bacteria; phylum Actinomycetota; class Actinomycetes; order Actinomycetales; family Dermatophilaceae; genus Phycicoccus. The sequence goes on along the minus strand of NZ_LMSE01000002.1, from coordinate 281,162 downwards.
TCTCGCCCTCGGGAACATCCTCTCGCGTGGCCGAGGGGAAGTGCCGCTTCAAGGCCAGGAATCTTACCTCGAACAGGTGGTAAGACGCTGAGGCGATGCCCAGTGCGACAAGCGAGGCGAGGAGGCCTCGCCAAGGGATCGGTACAGCCTGCCAGCGGTACAGCGTCAAGGACACCAGCGGGACGTGCCACAAGTACCACCCGTAGGACACCGCGCCTAGGTACCGGAGCGGTCGCCACGTCAACCCCCGGACTGGTTGCCCGGATGCGGCGACGATAAGTGCAGCGCAACCCACCGCGACGAGCGCGGGCAGTTGAGACGCGATCGCCCCGAGGCTGGTTACGCGACCGGGCATCGCGACCGCACACAGGATCCCGAGGACAGCCAATGACGGTAGCCAACCTGGCAGCCGCGGCCTGACCCCGGCCTGATGCCAAGCAGCCACGGCGGCTCCCGACATCAGCGCCCCCGCGTTGGTGTCGGTGCCGTAGTAGATCCGCGCCGAGCTCGCCCCGGCTTGGTAGTAGCCAACCCGCCACGCGAGAAACACGACCGCCCCGAGACTCACCACGACCGCGAACCGGCGCGGCGATAGTCGGCGGCACCCAAGCAGCAAAAGGGCGGGCCAGAGAAGGTAGAAGTGCTCCTCCACAGACAACGACCACGTGTGATTGAGCAACATCAGGTTCCACCCGCCGACCTGGGCCCAGTTGGCGAAGTACCCGGCGGCAGCAAAGGCGTTGCGCCAGTAATGGGAACCCCATCCGGGCGAGTAGGGGATCAGGACCGGTAGTAGCGCGAGTAACAGGAGCAGCGCGGGCGCGAGACGCAGCGCACGTTTCGCGTAGAACCCGCCAAACCGGACTGTGCCGGTGCGACGCACTTCACGCAGGAGGATCCCAGTGATCAGATAGCCCGACAGCGCGAAGAACACCGTGACACCGACACCGCCGCCGTGCCGGGCATGCGGAACGGCCGAGTGCCCTAGGACGACGACCAGCACCGCGAGACCTCGAAGGCCGTCGAGTGATCTCATGCGTTCGGCCTGCATGGATGGGAAGGGTATCGGCTCCCAGCTCTGACGTAGGCAACGCGGTCATGGGACTGCTGAACCGTCCCGGGGTTCGTGCAGGCTTCGCCAACCAGGTGCTCACCAGCTTGACCACCTCCGTCAAGACCTCGGGAAGGGGCGCGGCCAACTCGGGCAGGCCAGCGTGCCGAGGAGGACCTGCGAGGAGGCGTCGGCTATCGCGCGCTGCGCGTTTCCAACTAACGCCCGCGTGTGGGCGGATCCGACGCCCACCGGTCGGCTTCCACGCCGAACCACTCGTCGCCCGTGATCTCTTGAAGCGCCCGGAGCTGCGCGACGTGGATCGCATGGTAGCTGGGCACCTGCAGGCCCGGGATGCCCAGCATGTACCGGGACGAGTGACCCGGCACCCGGAACTGGGGAAGGTAGGACTTCACCGTCTGAGCGCCCTCGGCGAACAGCTGCGCCGCCGCCTCACTGCCGGTGGCCCGCCAATAGTCGTAGAGCCCGAGCATGGCGAAGATGTGCCCGTTCAGCACGCGCATCGGGGGGGTGGCCCCGGAGGGCGACGCGTACTCCTCGAACCACCTGTACCCATAGGGGTCGATGAAGTTCGTCCACGGGCCCTCCGTGGGCCCCTCGTCATCGAGGGTGTCGAACACGTCAGTGGCGGCGGTGCGCCACTTACGGTCCCCCGTCGCCTGCCAAAGCTGCGTGAGCAGCGACAGTGCCATCCCTTGTGCCATCGCGGAGTACCAGGGTGGGCGAATCGTCTTGCCACTCCCCCTATAGCCGAGGTCGAACGCGAAGCGGTACGGGAAGTACAGGCCGCCCCGGGCATGCTGTCCGTTCTGGAGGAGCCAGTCTGCTTGGGTGGCCGCCGTGGCCAGGCGAGCTGGTGCGCGATCCTTGCGGTAGGCGTCGAGCGAACCCAGGCCGTACTGCGCTATCGACACGGCGTTGTGCAGATCCGATTTCCCCTGGGCACGGACAACTCTGACGCCCTGCGCGTCGAGGTCCACCCCGTCCGAGGGGGTGCGCAAGGGCCACCCGTTGACGTAGGCGGCTCTGGGTGCGTTTATGGGGCGGTCTTCGCTGCTGCGCGCCGCCGGGGCCAGCATCGGCGCCGCGACCAGACCGGCGGCAGCGGCCGCGACGAGTACTCGGTTCCCCCACACGGCGGTAAACGATAACAGCCCACCCTCATGGGGCTGCCGCGGTCGCAACGCAAGAGGGCCCGCGTGGCATTTCCCGCCAGTACGCGTCATGCGCGTCGGTCGTGCGGTTGTGCGGTGGTGCTGAATAGCCCGACTCGGAGCCATTGTCCGCCACTCCGGTGCAGCCCGCCTCCGCGTAGATATGCGTCCTCGTGGCCGCGGCGCGGTCGCTGCTGAGCGACGCGGTCGCTGGTGAACAGTCGGAACTTACGTTCGGGTCGTTGACAACCTCGACGGACTACCGCCGACTTGTGTGAGTCGACCCCCCATGATGACCAGCTCCAGGTCGTGCTCGTCCAAATGTTGGTGCTCTATGTGCTACCTCCCTGCTCTGGCTGGCGAAGGGGGCAGCGCCGCTGCGAGAAAGGAAGATCCTTCATCGGCGATGCCTGGTGTATCCGCTCCGCGGCTGCACATCGAAGAAGAGCCATAGCGGTCACGCGGCGGGGCTAGCCATTGGAACGTCCCGCCGCGCGCCTGGACCACGACTCGTCAGACACCGTCTCTGAAACAGGCCCACGTGGCGGCCTGGGACCAACGACGCCAGGAGGCATCAAGAGCACCCCTGAACGCTAGTCGCCAACGGCCGTGCGATGACTTCAGACCCTGACAGTACGTCACCGCAGGGGCAACTCCGGTAGGATTTGTCTTGACGTCAAGATATCCGCGACCGACCGAGGAGCGCCGAGCACCCTATGGCAACGATCATCTACACCCTCACCGACGAGGCCCCGATGCTGGCCACGTACTCGTTCCTCCCCGTGGTGCAGGCCTTCGCCTCGTCCGCCGGGGTCGACGTCGAGACCCGCGACATCTCGCTGGGCGGCCGCATCCTGGCCCTCTTCCCCGAGCACCTCACCGACGAGCAGCGGGTCCCCGACGACCTCGCCGAGCTCGGTGCGCTCGCCACCACGCCCGAGGCCAACATCATCAAGCTGCCGAACATCTCGGCCTCGATGCCGCAGCTGAAGGCCGCGGTCAAGGAGCTGCAGGGCCAGGGCTACGCGCTCCCCGACTACCCCGACGACCCTCAGACCGACGAGGAGCGCGACATCCGCGCCCGCTACGACAAGGTCAAGGGGAGCGCCGTCAACCCCGTGCTGCGCGAGGGCAACTCCGACCGCCGCGCGCCCGCCGCCGTGAAGAACTACGCCCGCCGGCACCCGCACTCGATGGGCGCCTGGTCCTCCGACAGCCGCACCTCGGTGGCCACGATGGGCCGCGACGACTTCCGTAGCAACGAGCAGTCGGTCGTCATCGACGGCGCCGACACCCTCGCCATCCGGCACGTCGCCGCCGACGGCACCCAGACCGTGCTCAAGGACGGGCTGGCCGTGCTCGACGGTGAGGTCGTCGACGCCACCGTGCTGCGCGTCGCGGCGCTGCAGTCGTTCCTGCGCGACCAGATCGCCCGCGCCAAGGCCGACGACGTCCTCTTCTCGGTGCACCTCAAGGCCACCATGATGAAGGTCAGCGACCCCATCATCTTCGGCCACGTGGTGCGCGCCTTCCTCCCCGAGGTCTTCGAGCGCTACGGCGACGACCTCGCGGCGGCGGGCCTCTCGGCCAACAACGGCCTCGGCGGCATCCTCGACGGGCTCGCCGCCCTGCCGAACGGCGACGAGATCCGCGCCGCGATCGAGCAGGGCATCGCCGACGGGCCCAAGCTCGCGATGGTCGACTCCGACAAGGGCATCACCAACCTGCACGTGCCGAGCGACGTCATCGTCGACGCCTCGATGCCGGCGATGATCCGCACCTCGGGGCACATGTGGGGCCCCGACGGGCAGGAGCACGACACCCTGGCCGTCATCCCCGACAGCTCCTACGCCGGCATCTACCAGGCCGTCATCGACGACTGCCGGGCGCACGGCGCGTACGACCCCACCACGATGGGCTCGGTGCCCAACGTCGGCCTGATGGCCCAGAAGGCCGAGGAGTACGGCAGCCACGACAAGACCTTCGAGATGACGGCCGCCGGGCGCGTCGAGGTCGTCGACTCCTCGGGCACCGTGCTGATGAGCCACGACGTCGAGGCCGGCGACATCTGGCGCGCCTGCCAGACCAAGGACGCCCCGATCCGCGACTGGGTCAAGCTGGCCGTTACCCGGGCCCGTGCGTCGCAGACCCCGGCCGTGTTCTGGCTCGACGAGTCGCGTGCCCACGACCGCAACCTCATCGCCAAGGTCGAGACCTACCTCAAGGACCACGACACCGACGGGCTCGACATCCGCATCCTGTCGCCGGTGGAGGCTGCGACCCTGTCGGTCGAGCGCATCCGCCGCGGCGAGGACACCATCTCGGTCACCGGCAACGTGCTGCGCGACTACAACACCGACCTCTTCCCCATCCTCGAGCTCGGCACCTCGGCCAAGATGCTCTCGGTCGTGCCGCTGATGAACGGCGGGGGCCTGTTCGAGACCGGCGCCGGCGGCTCCGCCCCCAAGCACGTGCAGCAGCTGGTGCGGGAGGACTACCTGCGCTGGGACAGCCTGGGCGAGTTCCTCGCGCTGGCTGAGTCGTTCCGGCACGAGGCGACCGGCGGCAACAAGCGGGCCGAGCTGCTGGGCAACGCACTCGACCGCGCCACCGAGACCCTGCTCAACGAGAACAAGTCGCCCGCCCGCAAGGTCGGCCAGATCGACAACCGCGGCAGCCACTTCTGGCTGGCCCGGTACTGGGCCCAGGAGCTGGCGGCGCAGACCGAGGACGAGGCACTGGCCGCGATCTTCGCGCCCGTCGCCGAGCGCCTGGTCGCCGACACCGACACCATCGAGGCCGAGCTGCTGGCCGTGCAGGGCAAGCCGGCCGACATCGGCGGCTACTTCCGGCCCGACGGCGCCAAGGCCGCCGCGGTGATGCGCCCTTCGGCCACCTTCAACGCGGTGCTCGAGAACCTCACCCGCTGAGCATCCGCTGACGCCCGACGGGGCCACGGACGTACCGACGAGGTGCGCCGTGGCCCTGTCGGCATCCGGGCCCGGCGGTGCGGTGTGGGGCGCCTGACGCGTTCGCCGTCCCCACTCCCCGCGTGGCCGCTGTACCCCGAGGGCCACGGAGCACCAGACTGACGGCCCATGAGAACCCCTTCGATGCCGCAGCGCCTCGCGGCCGAGTTCCTCGGCACCTTCTGGCTCGTCTTCGCCGGCTGCGGGTCGGCCGTCTTCGCCGCGGGCTTCCTCGCCCCCAACGTCCTCTCGGGCGGCAGCCTCCACCTCGGCATCGGCTTCCTCGGGGTGGCGCTGGCCTTCGGCCTGTCCGTCGTGACCATGGCCTACGCGGTCGGGCACGTGTCCGGCGCGCACTTCAACCCCGCCGTCACCATCGGGGTCGCCGTGGCGCGGCGCTTCGAGTGGCGCGACGTGCCCGGCTACGTGGTGTCCCAGGTGGCCGGCGGCCTGTTCGCCGGCTTCGCCCTGTGGGCGATCGCGCGCGGCAAGCCCGGCTTCGACGCCACCGGCCACCTCGCGGCCAACGGCTTCGGCGAGCACTCCCCCGGCGGCTACTCGCTGGTCGCCGTCCTCTGCACCGAGATCCTGCTGACGGCGGTGTTCGTGTACGTCATCCTCGGTGTCACCGACTCGCGGGCCCCCGACGGTTTCGCACCGCTCGCCATCGGCCTGACCCTCACCCTCATCCACCTGGTCTCGATCCCGATCTCGAACACCTCGGTCAACCCGGCCCGCTCCACCGGGGTCGCGTTCTTCAACGGTGACGGCGCGCCGGGTCAGCTCTGGCTCTTCTGGCTGGCCCCCATCGCCGGCGCCGCCATCGCCGGGGCGACCTTCCACCTCATCACCGGCGTCGACCGGCGCGACCGCGACATCACCGGCGAGATCGCCCCCGAGGACGTCGCCGTGGCCGAGGGCGTCGACCCCGACGCCCCGCGCCGGCCATAGACCCGATCGGGGCGGTGACCCAGCTCGGCCGGCCGCTCCGTCGGCGAGGCCACGGGGCTCCGTGGGCGAGGCCACCGGGCTCCGAGGCCGGCGCTGGGCGGCGGCGCTGATAGCGTCGAGACGACAACCGACCCGCACGTCCGAAGGGGTACTTCCGTGAGCAGCACGCCCGTCAAGGTCGCCGTCACCGGCGCCGCCGGCCAGATCGGCTACAGCCTCCTGTTCCGCATCGCGAGCGGTGCGCTGCTCGGGCCCGACACCCCCGTCGAGCTGCGCCTCCTCGAGATCACCCCGGCCCTGAAGGCGCTCGAGGGCGTCGTCATGGAGCTCGACGACTGCGCGTTCCCGACGCTGGCCGGCGTCGAGATCGGCGACGACGCCACCAAGGTCTTCGACGGCGTCAACCACGCCCTCCTCGTCGGGGCCCGCCCCCGCGGCCCGGGGATGGAGCGCGGCGACCTCCTCGAGGCCAACGGCGGCATCTTCGCGCCGCAGGGGAAGGCCCTCAACGAGGTGGCGGCCGACGACATCCGCGTCACCGTCACCGGCAACCCGGCCAACACCAACGCGCTCATCGCGATGAGCAACGCCCCCGACATCCCCACCGAGCGCTTCTCGGCGCTGACCCGGCTCGACCACAACCGCGCCATCAGCCAGCTCGCGGCCAAGCTCGGCGTGCCCGTGACCGACATCAAGAAGATGACGATCTGGGGCAACCACTCGGCGACGCAGTACCCCGACCTGTTCCACGCCGAGGTCGGGGGCCGTAACGCCGCCGAGGCCGTGGGCGACCAGGACTGGCTCGCGAACACCTTCATCCCCACGGTCGCCAAGCGTGGCGCGGCCATCATCGAGGCGCGCGGTGCGTCGTCGGCGGCCTCGGCCGCCTCCGCCACCATCGACCACGCCCGCACCTGGGTCGAGGGCACGCCCGAGGGCGACTGGGTCTCGATGTCGGTGCGCTCCGACGGCTCCTACGGCGTGGAGGAGGGGCTCATCTCCTCCTTCCCGGTGACGGTCAAGGACGGCCGCTGGGAGATCGTCCAGGGCCTCGAGATCGACGACTTCTCGCGCGGCAGGATCGACGCCTCGGTGGCCGAGCTGGCCGAGGAGCGCGAGGCCGTCAAGGGCCTCCGCCTGATCTGACCCCCCGCGGGCAACTTTTTCGCCCCATGCGGGGACCTTCACGTCGGCACCGGAACCGTTGCGCTGTCGACGTGAAGGTTCCTGCGCGTGACGGGCCCCTCACACGGACTGGAGTGCCGCCCGCACCTTCTCCGCGACGCCGCCGGGGCGCTCGAGGTCGGCCCAGGTGACCCGGACCACGACGTAGCCCAGCCGTCGCAGCCGGTCCTCCCGTCGCTTCTCGGCCCACAGCACCGACGGGTCCCCGTCCGCGTACTTGACCTTGCCGTCGAACTCCACGACGACCCGCGTCCCGTCGACGAGGAAGTCGACCCTCGCCACGAGGCCCCCGTCGGTGTCGTACACGCGCACCTGCGGGGTGACCGCGATGCCGGCCATCGCGAGCGCCACGCCGCACCGTGACTCCCCGACGGACTCTCGACGCCCGTCAGCCAGCCGGAGCATGGCGGCCGCCCGGCTCACGTGCGGCCACGTCGCCACCGACTCGGCGGCCGCCGCCAGCTCGGCCTCGGACACGGCCCTCTCCCGCAGCGCGGCATCCGCGCTCACCACGCCGGGGACGATGCCGCGGTCGACGGCGTGCTGCACCAGCGCGTCCGCGAGCGGGCAGGCCGGCCCCCAGCCCGTGGTCGTCACCCCCTCGCCGGGACTCGGGCGCACCCAGAACGACCGCATACCCCCGGCCCGCCGCACGGGCCGCCGGATGCTCGGAGCCGCCAGGGGGGCGCCCCACACCGGGACGCCGTGGGCCAGCACGGCCGAGGTCCCGGTGAGCACGGCATCCGGGTAGAGCAGGAACGCCCCGGCACACAGCTGGCGGTGCCACGCCTCCGGCTCGGGGTCGACGAGCGCCTCCACCGCGTACAGGCCCCGGCCCGGATGCCGCAGCACGCCCGCCTTCACCAGCGCCACGAGCCGGGGCGCGGAGATGCCGGTCGCCAGGATCTGCGCGGTCGTCAGCATCCCGTGCTGGCCGTGGGCCGTCGCCAGCAGCACGGGGTCGAGGGACGCGAGCGGCGGCGTGGCAGGCAGCGCGCGCGCCGCCGGGAGCGGGGCAACCGCCGCCGGCGGGGCAGCCGCTGTGAGCGGGGCAGCAGGCATGAGCGGGGCACCCGCCGCGAGCGGGGCAGCAGGCGTGAGCGCGGCAGCAGGCGTGAGCGCGGCAGCAGCCGGCGGGATCGAGGGGTCGTCGTCCGGGTTCGTCGTCATGCCTACGCACGCTGGTCCGCGCATCCGGGCGGTCGCCACCACGTCTGGCGATCTGTGGACGGGCGGGCCCCGGGCGGCCGGCTGTGGACGACGGTGAGCGCGGATGGCGCGCCGAGCCCCTAGGCACCGGGACCTTCACGAGGGCACCGGAACGAAAGGGGTGTCCAGGTGAAGGTTCCCGCATGGGGCGAAAAAGTTGCCGGGGGGTCAGGGGGACATCGCGAGGAAGAGGAACGCCGCGAAGAGCGTCAGGTGCACGCTGGCCTGCAGCCGCGTCGCCCGCCCCGGCACCACCGTCAGCACCGCCGACACCACCGTGATCGCCAGCAGCACGATCTGCACCGTGCCGAGCCCGAGCTTCAGCGGCGTCGGGATCCAGATCGAGGCGACGGCCAGCGTCGGGATGGTGAGCCCGATCGAGGCCATGGCCGATCCCATCGCGAGGTTCAGCGAGGTCTGCACCCGGTCACGGCGCGCGGCGTTGGCGGCCGCCAGGGTCTCCGGCAGCAGCACCAGCAGCGCGATCACCACCCCGACGAACGACACCGGCAGCCCGACGGCCAGCACCCCCGACTCGATGGCCGGCGACTCCACCTTGGCCAGCCCGACGACGGCCACCAGCGACAGCAGCAGGAAGCCCAGCGACACCAGGGCCTCACGCGCGGTGGGCGGGTCGGCGTGCTCGTCCTCGGTGAGCACGGCCCCCTTCCGCGTGACCGGCAGGAAGAAGTCGCGGTGGCGCACCGTCTGGGTGACGACGAACGCGAGGTACAGCGCGAGGGACGCGACCGCCGCGAAGGCCAGCTGCCCGGGCGTGAACTCCGGCCCCGGCTCGCCCTCGGTGACGGTGGGCAGCACCAGGCAGACCGTGGCCAGGGTGGCGACGGTCGCCAGCGCGCCGCCGGTGCCCTCGGCGTTGAAGCGCACCGTGCCGAAGCTGCGCGCCCCGAGCAGCAGCGAGAGCCCGAGGATGCCGTTGACGGTGATCATCACGGCCGCGAAGACGGTGTCGCGCGCGAGGGTGGCCGCCTCGGCGCCCCCGGACAGCATCAGGGTCACGATGAGCGAGACCTCGATGACGGTCACGGCCACCGCGAGCACCAGCGAGCCGAACGGCTCCCCCACCCGGTGCGCGACGACCTCGGCGTGGTGCACCGCCGCGAGGACCGCCCCGGCGAGCAGAAGGGCCACGAGGACGACCACCGCGAGGCCGATGTCTCGGCCCCAGCTGGCGACCAGGGCCACGAGGGCGACGACGGGCATGGCCCGCCACATCAGCGTGGTGCGTGGGCCGGCGGCGTCCGCCATCAGGGGGCCCCGCGCTCGGCAGCCTCCACGACGTTGCTCAGCAGCAGGGCGCGCGTCATCGGGCCGACCCCGCCCGGGTTGGGCGAGACGTACCCGGCGACGTCCCAGACGTCGTCGGCGACGTCGCCCGCGACGCGGCCCTTGCCCGAGCCGTCGTCGACGCGCGAGACGCCGACGTCGAGGACGGCCGCGCCGGGCTTGACCATGTCGCCGGTGATGATGCCGGGGACGCCCGCGGCCGCGACCACGATGTCGGCCTGGCGCACCTCGGCGGCGAGGTCGCGGGTGCCGGTGTGGCAGAGGGTGACGGTGGCATTCTCGGAGCGGCGGGCGAGGATGAGCCCCAGCGGCCGGCCCACCGTGATGCCGCGGCCCACGACCACGACCTTGGCGCCGGCGACCGGCACGTCGTAGCGCCGCAGCAGCTCGACACAGCCGACCGGGGTGCACGGCAGCGGGGCCGGGCGCCCGAGGACCAGCCAGCCGAGGTTGGTCGGGTGCAGCCCGTCGACGTCCTTGGCGGGGTCGACCGCGGAGAGGATGGCGAACTCGTCGAGCCCGGTGGGCTGCTGGACGATGAAGCCGGTGCACGCGGGGTCGTCGTTGAGCTCGCGCACGACGGAGAGCACCTCATCCAGGCTCGTGCCCGCCGGCAGGTCGCGCCGGATGCTCGTGATGCCGATCTCGGCGCAGTCCTTGTGCTTGGCGCCCACGTACCAGCGGCTGCCCGGGTCGTCCCCCACGAGCACCGTGCCGAGACCCGGCACGACCCCGCGTTCGGCGAGCGCGGCCACGCGGGCGCGCAGCTCGTCCTTGATCGTGGAGAGGATGGCCTTGCCGTCGAGAGTCGTCGCGGTCACCGTGCCATTCTTCCATCGGCCGCGCGGCCCCCCGACCGTCCCGCACACCGGGCCCAGGAGGAAAGGCGCCGGCGTACGGGAGGCGGCCCCCCACCGGCGGCGCGATGCCCTCTGAAAACACCGCGCCACCGGAGCGGCCGTGCGCCGTCTCGGTGTCCGACCCGACGACGCACGCACAGGGCTGACTGCTGGTTCGGTGCCGACCACCTGCTCGGATGGGATCGGCGACCAGGTCCCTGCCTTCTCGCGTCCACGCTGCACCCTGAGCGCTCGTCGCAGGCCCGACGGCCGGACGCGACCACGGGCCGTTCTCAGCCGATACGCAGCCTCGTCGCCGGATCGTGACCCCCTCACCCCCCGCGCCGACGCTGGAGTGACTAGCGTGGCCCCTGTGGCGAAGTACGCGGTGAACCAGGCAGCGGTTGAGCACGTGCGGGCCCTCATCGACGCCCGCCAGTACGTCCTCGACAGCGACTGGGGCCAGGTGCAGCCCGACGCCGAGGCTCAGAACGCCTACCTCGAGCGGCACTCCTGGGACGAGTACGCCGCCTGGCACCTCGGCCTCACCGAGGGCGCGACCGACGGCACCAAGGCCCGCTACGCCTTCGCGGCCGGCGACCTGCGCCGGGTGCATCGCAGCGCCCTCATCGCCTGCGTCTACCGGGCCTCGGAGTGGCGCCACAAGGACGTCGAGCTCGCGGCCCACGAGCTCCTCCAGCACCTCGACGCGACCAGCTCCTGACCCGCGGCCCGATGGCGACCGACCTCACCCCCTCCGGCGGCCGGCACCGCGCCGCCGGCCCGCGCGGTCGCGCCCCGGTGGCCACCCGCCCCGGCGCCACCGGCCCGCGGCTCGACGGACTCGACGCCGCCCGCGGCCTCGCGGTGCTCGTGATGCTGGTGGCCTACCTCAGCCCCGTCGGCGGCGCGCTCGACGTCGCGCAGTACCTGGCCGCCCCACTCTTCGTCGTCGTCCTCGGCGTCGGCGTCGTCCTGCGGATGACCCGCGCCCGTCCCGACCGCCCCCGCTTCGTCGCCGACGAGGTCGTGCGCGGCATCCTGCTGGTGCTCCTCGGCGTCGTGCTCCAGGCGGCCTACGGGCAGGTCGACGTCGTGCTCCCCTACCTCGGTGTGCTCGTCGTCGTGCTGGCCCCGCTGGCCCTGGTGCTGCGCCCCGTCCCCGTGCTCACCCTGGGCCTGGTGGTCGGCGGTGCGGTCCTCGGCCCGCTGGTCACCGAGCGGGTGCGCGACCACGTGCTCGCCGACCCGTCGGCCGCCGCGGGGGTCACCGGCCACCTCCTGCGCTGGCTCGCCACCGGGTCCGACCACCGGCTGGTGTCCTTCCTCCCGATGGCCCTGGCCGGGCTCGTCCTGGCCCTGCTCCTGCCGCACCTCACCCGGCTCGTCCCGACCGTGGGCATCGCGGCCGTCCTGCTCGGCGCGGGTGGCGTGGTCAAGGTCATCGGCGACGGCACCGCCGACGGCGCGGGCCCGTCCTCGGGCACCACGGCCGAGGTCGTGGCCGTCACCTTCCTGGCCGCGGGGGCGGTCGTGGCGTCGTTCGCGCTGGTGCTGCTGGTGCGCGGCCGGGCCACGGTGCTCGAGCCCGCGCTGCACGTCCTGCTGGCCGTCGGCCGGCTGACCCTGACCGCCTACACCCTGCTGATCCTGGTGCTCGCACTACTGTCCCTGGCCCGGGACGGCGCGCCCGACGACACCTGGCCGGTCCTGCTGGTCACCACCGTGGTCGTGGTGGGCGCCTGCTGGGGCCTCGACCGGCGCTTCGGCACCGGCCCGCTCGAGGTGCTGGTGCGGGTCGTGCGTCTGCCCTCACGCGGCCGGCACGGCGTCCCGGTCAGGAGCCCGCGGCCCGCGCGAGAGCGGTGAGCGCGGCGGTGAAGCACTCGGCCGGGGGCGTCACGAGGCCGGCGCCCACCTGCCCGGTACCGGCGACCCGGCCCGCCATCCCGGTATTGATCTGGGGCAGGTCACCGGTCCGCACGACCAGCGCGACGTCGATGCCGACCGGCGTCCCGCGGAAGCCCAGGACCGGCACCTGGTAGAGGGGGTGCTCGCCCACCGTGACCTCGTACATCCGGCGCGTGGCCGCGAGCGCGAACGGGACGTCGCCGCCCACGAACCGCACGATGGCGGGGGCGGCGGCCATCGCGAAGCCGCCGATGCCGGCGGTCTCGGTGATGGCGGAGTCGCCGATGTCGGGGTTGGCGTCCTCCGGGCCGTAGTCGCCGAGGAAGAGGCCCTGCGGGGTGTTGGCCGGCCCGGTGAACCACTGCTCGCCGGTGCCGGAGACGCGGATGCCGAAGTCGGTGCCGTTGCGGGCCATGGTCGTGACGACGGTCGAGCCCGGGATGCCCTCGGCCGCGCGGGTGGCCAGCTTGCAGGCGGGCATCCCGAGGTTGAGGAAGAAGTGCTCGTTGGCGCCCGAGAAGCGCACCGCCTCGGCGACGTCGGAGGCCGGGGCGTCGGCCGTGATCATCCCCGGGAGCAGCTCGCGCAGCAGCATCAGCGAGCCGGCCCGGTTGCGGTTGTGCCCCTCGTCGCCCATCTGGAGCATCTGGGCGATGATCGCGCGGATGTCGACCGGCCCCGTGCTGCGGACGGCCTGGCGCAGGATCGGGCCCAGGACCGCGCCCATCCAGCGCAGCCGGTCGATCACCTCGGGGCCGTACGCGCCGTAGCGCAGCACCTTGCCCAGGCCCTCGTTGAGCGAGCACCACGAGGTGTTGCCGTGCACGTCGTCGCGCACGGCGTAGACCCACATCGAGGGGCTGACGACTCCCGCCATCGGGCCGACGGCGCCACGGTGGTGGCACGGCTCGAGGTCGAACGCACCCGCCGCGAGCCGGCGCTCGGCCTCCTCGGGGGTGTCGGCCAGGCCCTCGAGGAGCACGGCCCCGACGAGGGCGCCGCGCAGGGGCCCCGACGCGCGCTCCCACTCGATGGGCGGGCCGGCGTGCAGGAAGGTGCCGCGCTCGAGGCCGAGGGCCTGAGACGCCGGCAGGACGTCGACCAGGAGGGCCTCGGCCGCGGTCATCCGGGCCAGCGCCGCGGCGTTGGCGGAGACCCGGCGCGGGTCGGCCATCACGATGGCGAGGTCGCCCTCGGTGCCGGGCGGCGGCGGGTGCCAGCCGGCATCCAGCACGGGGACGGCCTGGTCGCGCAGGGCGTCGGCGAAGAGGGCCACCCCCGAGGTGGCGACGACCGGGTCGGTGGTGAGCAGGCCGCGCAGCGGGGTGGTCATCGGGCACCTCCGAGGATGCCGGCCGCGTGCCGGGCGGCGGCCGCGTTGGACAGGAACACCGAGGCTCCGGCCTCGGCCAGGGTGGCTTCGGTGCGCCGGCGGTCCTGGGGGTCGGCGTCGGTGCCGCAGAGCGAGACGACGACGGGGAGCTCGCGGCCGGCGGCGCGGGCGGTGGCGCGGGCCGCCCGCACGGCCTCGGCCAGCTCGGGGCCCGGGTCGGGATGCGCGCCGTGGCCCAGCACGAGGTCGAGGAGCAGGACCCCGCACGTGGGGTCGGCGGCCTCGGCGGCGATCCGCTCCATCCGCAGCGTGGGGTCGATCATCGGGTGCGCGCGGCCGCGGGTGAGCTCGTCGGCGCCGAAGTCGATGACGGCGTGGCCCGCGGCGCGCAGGCCGCGGCCGAGGGCGTGCTCGGGGTCGTGGCCGAGGTTGCTGCTGACCGGGCCGAGGACGGCGCCGGCGACGAGGACGGCCTCCTCGGCGAGGGTGCCGCCGCAGAAGAGCCCGCGCAACGAGCCCGTCGTGGTCGTGGTCGGGGCGTCGGCGGGCCGCGGCGGCGCGTCGGTCGCGACGAGGACGGCCGGCCAGTCGGGGACGGCGACCCCCTCGGCCGCCAGGGCCTGCTCGACGGCCGCGGTGAGGTCGGGCCGGCCGGCGCCGAGGATGGCCCAGTGCGCCCGGAGACCGAGCGCCTCGACCTCGCGCTCCATGGCGGCCAGCACGTCCGGGTCCGGCGGCTTCGACACCACCAGCACCCAGTCGGTCGCGTCGTCGACGGCCAGCGCTCGCAGCGCCTGGCGGGTCGAGCGTCCGCCCACCGCGGCGGAGAGGTCGCGGCCTCCGACGCCCAGGCAGTGGCTGACGCCGACCCCGGCCGCGTCGAGCAGGCACATGGCCTGCTGCGCCCCGGTGCCGGAGGCGGCGACGATGCCGACGGGCCCGGGCCGGACGACGTCGGCGAAACCCAGGGCCACCCCGCCCACCAGCGCGGTGCCGCAGTCGGGACCCATGACCAGGACGTCGGCGGCGGCCGCGGCGTCCTTGAGCGCCACCTCGTCGGCGACGGACACGTTGTCGGAGAACAGCATCACCGAGGCGCCGGCGGCGATCGCGTCGTAGGTCTCGGTGACGGCGTGGGCCCCCGGGACGGAGACCAGGGCCAGGCCGGCGCCGGAGCGGCGCACGGCCGAGCCGAGGGTGGCGGGAGGGACCTCGTCGTCGGCGCCGGTGGAGCTCGCCGTGGCACTCAGCGCGGCCAGGGCGTCCTCGACCGCGGCCAGCCCGGCGGCCAGCCCGTCGTCGTCGGCGGCCCGCAGCGCGACCAGGAGGTCGTTGGGGCCGGCCTCCTCGGGCACCGCGAAACCCATCCCGCGCAGGACGTCGACGTTGAGCTCGGTGGCCATGGCGACCTGGGCGGCCTCGACCCCGGGCGCCCCCGCGACGGCGCGCGAGACCTGGAGGAGGCTGACCGAGTCGTGGTAGGCCCCGCGGCGGAGCTCGACGTGGACGCTCATGCGGCGATCCTTCCGGAGGGGACGAGGGCGTCGAGCGCGGCCAGCAGCCCGGTGACGAGGTCGCGGCCCGAGGTGTGGCCGATGGCCAGCACGGCGGGCAGCGCGGCCCGGACCCCGCGCCCACCGCCGTGCACCACGGCGTCCACCAGCTCGACGACCTCACGGGCGGCCCAGCCACCGGCGGCGGCGTCGAGCAGGGAGGCCGACACCGCGGTGGTGGCCGGCAGCCGGGTCCGGACGGCGGCCACGAGGGCGTCGTCGGCGCGGGCGGGCGGCGCGAGGCCGAGGGCGCGCCGCAGCAGCAGGGCACCGGCCAGGGCGTCGTCACCCGCCGGGGTGAGCCCCTCGCCGCGGCCGACGAGTCCGGCCACCGCGGCGTACGGGTCGGTGGCCCGCAGGCAGCCGTCGACGCCGGCGGCCAGCCACGGGTCGAGGTCCCCCACGGCGGCGGCCAGCAGCAGGCGGGCCCGTGGGAGCGAGGTGCTGCAGGCCGAGCCGGGCCGTACCCGGGCCGGGCGCCAGGTGCGCACCCCGCGGATCGTGACCTCCGCGGTGCGCACGCATCCGCCCCCGATGACCACCATGTCCCCCGCGACGAGGCCGAGGCCGAGGGTGGCGGAGGGCTCGGCGAGGCGGAGGGCACCCGGCAGCGCGACGGCATCCCGGCTCAGCACCGGGAGCACCCGTCCGTGTGCTCCGAGATACGCGCCGAAGCGGCCGGCGGCCAGCACCACGGCCGGGCGCCGAGGGCAGCGGACCAGGTCGGCGGTCAGCGGCGAGAGGGCGCCGGGGAGCACTCGGGGCCCGGGGGACGGGACCACGGCGGGCGAGCGCATACGGCGACGCTAGTGACGCCGATACAGTAGGCGGATGGTCAGAGTTGCCAACGATGGTCGGGACGACGCACAGACCTTGCCAGCACGTGCGGCGGCCGACCTGCGCGACCTCACCGCCCTGGTCGAGCACCAGCGGGCCCTCCTCGAGCGGGAGGACGAGGTGCACCGCGTTCTGGTGCGCGTGGTCCTCGACGGCGGCGGCCTCGGCGAGATCGCGCACGCCGTGGCGGGCTTCTTCGGCGGCGCGGCGGTCGTCACGACCACCGACGGCCGGGTGCTCGCCAGCGCCGGCACCCTCCCGGAGGTCGGGCCGCCGTCCGCCCTGGCCTGCTTCGACCGCACCGGGCGGCTCCTGGTCGAGGACGAGCCCGTGGGGCTGCGGGCGCCCGGGGGCCCGGCCGACCCGGCGCGCGCGTTCGTGCGCATCGTCGCGGGGGCCTCCGAGCTGGGCGTCCTCGGGGCGTTCTCGCCCGGCCCCGCCCTCAGCGCCACCGACGTGCACATGCTCGAGCGGGCCGCCACCGTCGCGGCGCTGGCCGTCACCAAGCAGCAGGCGGTCGCGGCCGTCGAGGGCAAGTACCGCGCCGAGTTCCTGCGCGACGTGCTCGCGGGCCGCGCCGGCGATGCCACCGAGGCCGCGGCGCACGCCGCCTCCCTCGGCTGGGACATCGACCGGCCGCTGGTGGTGGTGGTCGCCGAGACCGACGAGAACGACGCCGAGACCACCCGCACGGCCGAGGAGGTGCACAGCCTCCAGGACCGGTTCGTGCGCGCCTGGACGCAGGCGGTGCGCGCGCGCGACACCTCGGTGGCCGTCGCCGGCTTCAGCCAGGAGGTCGTCGTCCTGCTGCCGGTCCCCGAGGACGCCGACACCGACGCCGTCCTGCGGCCCGTCGGCGACCTGGCGCGGGTGGTGCGTGGCGACGGCGGCGGCGGGCGGCGCACCTTCACCGCCGGGGTGTCGCGGCTGGTCACCTCGGTCGCCGACCTGCCCCGGGCGTACGACGAGGCGCTCACCGCCGTCCAGGTGGGGCGCCAGGTCGACGGCGGCTCGGGGCTGTCGCACTTCGACCGGCTCGGCATCTACCGGCTGCTGGCGCTGGTGCCCGACTCGGGCGACCTGCGGCGGTTCGTCGTCGAGAGCCTCGGCGAGCTCGCCACCGACGACGTGCCCGAGAACGCCGACCTGCGCAACACCCTCTCGGTGCTGCTCGACACCAACCTCAACGTCGCCGAGACCGCACGCCGGCTGTTCTTCCACTACAACACGCTGCGCTACCGCATCGCGAAGCTCGAGCGGATGCTCGGGCCGTTCACCACCGACCCCCAGCTGCGCCTGACCCTGGCGCTGGCCCTGCGGGTGCACCGCATGAAGGGCATCTGAGGCCGCGCCCCACCCCGCGGGCCGGGACGACCGCCGGGTCAGCCCTCGCGCAGGGCGGTGGCCAAGCCGTCGACGTCGGCGACGGTGAAGGTGGCGCCGGGATGGGTGATGCGGCCGGTGGGGTCGATGGCGCGCACCGGTCGGGCGAAGGACGCGCACACCCCCTGGTCGCCGTTGGTGGCGAACGTGACGCCGCGGTCGGTCAGCGAGAGGTGCGGAGGGCCCGCGGTCTTGACGAAGGCGTAGTCGCCCGAGGTCGCGACGTCGGTGACGTTGTCGAGCGCGGTGTCGAGGGTCCACCAGCCGAACCGTGCGCGCAGCCGGCCGTCGCCCACCTCGACCCAGGTGGTCGCCGGCAGCACCCCGAAGGGCAGGCCGGCGATGCGGTAGGGCGCGGTGAAGGCGAAGTCGAAGCGGCGGGTCGTCATCCCTCGACGCTACGGGTCGCAGCCGACCCGCAGGGCGAGGTCACCGGGGCGGAGGCCCCTCGTCGAGCGTTGGGCCGGCGCCCCAGGCGGGCCGGCGCTCCAGGCGGGCCCGCACACCGGAACCTTCACGTACGCCCCTGAACCGTTCCGGTGTCCTGTGCCAGGACATGCCTGACAGTGATGTGCCAGGACATCGCTGACACCTGATCAGTCGCGGTCGATGATCGACCATGGCGGAGCTGGTGGTTTCGATGGAGCAGCGGATGGCGGTGGCGTTCGCCGCGTGCGCGGACGGTCCGGTGAACGTGACGGCGTTCTGCGCCGAGCACGGGATCTCGCGTCAGACGTTCTATGTGTACCGGCGCCGGTTCCAGGCCGAGGGTTTGCAGGGGCTGTTGCCGCGGTCGCGGCGGCCGGCGCGCTCACCGTCGAGGACGGCCGCAGCGGTGGCTGAGGCGGTCGTGGCGGTGCACGACGAGCTGCTCGGGCAGGGTTGGGATGCCGGAGCGCGCAGCGTGCGCGACCGGATGCGGTGCCAGGGCGTGGCCGCGCCCAGCGACCGGACCATCCACCGGATCCTGATCGCGCACGAGCGGGTCAAGGCGTCACCGAAGAAGCGCCGCCGGGACAGCTACCGGCGGTTCGAGGCCGCCGCACCGAACGGGATGTGGCAGCTGGATGGGACCAAACGTGCCCTGGCCGACGGCACCGTGGTGTGCATCCTGCGGGTGATCGATGACCACTCCAGGTTGCTGCTGGCCACCCGGGCCGCACCCAGCGAGAACATGGCCGACACCTGGGCGCTGCTTCAAACCGCGATGGACCTGCACGGCCGGCCCGCGCTGCTGCTGCACGACGGGTCGATCGCGTTCAGCGGGGTCCGCCAGGGCCGCGGACAGGTCACCGACCTGCAATGGCAGCTGCGCCGGCTGGGGATCCACCAGGTCGTGTCCTCGCCGCACCACCCGCAAACCTGCGGCAAGAAGGAACGCGACTGGCAGCCGCTGCACCGCTGGCTCGACGCCCACCCCGCCCCCGACAGCATCGCCGAGCTGCAACGCCTGGTCGATGCCTACGACGCGGTGTTCAACACGCAACGCCCCCACCAAGGCATCGGCCGGGTCACCCCCGAACAGCGCTACCAAGCCACCGCCAAGGCCGAGCCCGACCCCAGCCAGGACCTGCCCCCGTTGACCTTCCACGGCGACGTCATCGCCGGGCGCACCGGCCGCGTCGGCCTGGGCCCGGGCGGCTACTCCATCACCCTGGGCCACGCCTGGACCGGCGCCACCCTCACCGTCCTACGCCACGACCTGGACGCAGTGATCTTCCACGGACCCGACCTCATCCGCCGGGTCCGGATCAACCCTGACACCAAGATCCAGCCCAGCGGCCTGACACCGGGACGACCCCCACGCACCGCAGTACCGTCAGCGATGTCATGACACTTGTGTCAGCGATGTCATGGCACATCACACCTGAACCGTTCCGGCGCGAACGTGAAGGTTCCGACATCGGGCGGAAAAGTGGTTACGTACCTTGACGGGTACGTAACTGTTGGGGTACACAAGAGGCATGGACGCAGCGCTCAGAGCCATCGCCGACGACAGCCGGCGTACGATGCTCGAGGCCCTCGCGTCCGGCCCGGCCACCGCCGGCGAGCTGGCGGCCCTGCTGCCGATCGCCCGGCCGGGCGTCTCGCGCCACCTGCGGGTGCTGCGCGAGGCCGGTCTCGTCGAGGTCCGGCAGGAGGCGCAGCGGCGGGTCTACTCGCTGCGGCCCCAGCCCCTGGCCGAGGTCGACGACTGGCTCACCCGGCACCTGGCGATGTGGGAGCACCGCCTGGACGCCCTCCACACCGAGATCGCGCGCGGCACGCGTGCCCGGAAGGACACCCCGTGACCACCACGAACAGCACCCCCAGCGACCACACCTCCGACGGCACCTCCCCCGCCGCGGAGACCGGCAGCGGCGGCGTCCGCGTGCTCGGCACCCTGCGCACCGCCGACGGCACCGGCGTCGTGCACCTCGAGGACCGCTACGCCACCGGACCCGACGACCTGTGGTCGGCGCTCACCGACCCCGACCGGCTGCGCCGCTGGCTCGGCGAGGTCGAGGGCGACCTGCGCCCGGGCGGCGGCTTCACGGCCCACTTCTTCGCCAGCGGCTGGGAGGGCACCGGCCGGGTGGAGGTCTGCGAGCCGCCCCGCCGGCTCGTGGTGCACACCTCCTCCCCCGACCAGCCCGAGGGCGTCATCGAGGCCGTGCTGACCCCCGACGGCGACGGCACCCGGCTGGTGGTCGAGGACCGCGGGATGCCGCTCGACCAGCTCCCGGCCTACGGCGCCGGCGACCAGATCCACCTCGAAGACCTCCGCGCGGTCCTGGCCGGGAACGAGCGCTGCGACGCCCGCGCCCGCTGGCAGGAGCTGAACCCGGCCTACCAGGAGCTGGCCGTCGAGCCCCGCTGACGAGAGGGCGGCCCGCAGCCGCCCCGGACACCGTCACGACACACGCCCGACCCACGCCCGTGACGCGGGATGCCTCCGGCGGCAGCGTTGCCAACCGAACCGGCATCCGGCTGTCAACCATTGCTGAGGGTGTCGCGGGACGCCGTCACTAGGTTCCCGGTATCACGGTCCTGTGAGCCGCGTCACCGTCGGCGTGGACCCTCTCGGAATGAGGTCAGCGGATGTCCCTCGGTCTCGGTTGGAAGCTCAAGGGCGACGGCCGGTCGCTCGCGCCCGGTGAGGTCGTCGCCCCCGACGAGCGCCTGTCGTGGGGTCGCACCGTGGGCCTCGGCGCCCAGCACGTCGTCGCGATGTTCGGTGCCACGTTCGTCTTCCCGCTGGTCATGGGCCTGAACCCCCAGCTGGCGATCATGATGAGCGGTGTCGCGACCATCGCGTTCCTGCTCATCGTCTCGGGCCGGGTCCCGAGCTACCTCGGCACTTCGGCCTCCTTCGTCGGCGGGGTCGCGGCCATCCGCGCCCAGGGCGGGGACTCCCCCACCGTCACCGGCGCCATCCTCGTGGCCGGCCTGGTGCTGGTGGCGGTCGGCGTCGTCATCCACGTCCTCGGCTCGCACGTGGTGCACGCGGTGCTGCCGCCGGTCGTCACCGGCGCCGTGGTCATGCTCATCGGCTTCAACCTCGCCCCGGTGGTCGCCGGCATCTACTGGCCGCAGGACCAGTGGGTCGCCCTCCTCACCATGCTCTTCACCATCGTCGTGGCGGTCGCGTTCAAGGGCTTCGTCAGCCGCATCGCGATCTTCCTGGCGCTGGTCTTCGGCACCCTGCTCTCGTGGGTGCTCGACCTCACCGTGGGGCAGATCAACTCCGTGCTGGGCGGCGCCACGCAGGCCACCGACCACCTCCGCTGGGACACCTCGGGTGTCGGCGCGGCCTCGTGGTTCGGCTTCCCGAACCAGACGATGATCGCCGCCGACGGCAAGGAGGTCGTGGGCTGGCACCTGCCGAGCTTCTCCGCCGCCGCGATCCTGCTGGTCCTCCCGGCCGTCATCGCCCTCATCGCCGAGAACACCGGCCACGTCAAGGCCGTCGCCGAGATGACCGGCCACGACCTGAACCCGGTGATGGGCCGGGCCATCGCGGCCGACGGCATCGGCACCGTCATCGCCACCTCGGTCGGCGGCTCGCCCACCACCACCTACGCCGAGAACATCGGGGTGATGGCGGCCACCCGGGTCTACTCCACGGCCGCGTACTACGTGGCGGCGGTGGTCGCGCTCCTCTTCGGCCTCTCGCCCAAGTTCGGCGCCCTGGTGGCGTCGGTCCCCGGCGGCGTCCTGGGCGGCATCACCGTGGTCCTCTACGGGATGATCGGCCTCCTCGGCGCCAAGATCTGGAAAGAGAACGGGGTCGACTTCGCCAACCCGATCAACCTGGTCCCGGTCGCCGCGGGCATCATCATCGGCATCGGCAACGTCGAGCTCAAGGTCACCGACACCTTCTCGCTCGGCGGCATCGCCCTCGGCACCATCGTCACGGTGGCGGGCTGGCACCTGGCCCGCGTCATCGCCCCGCGCGAGCTGCGCGACCAGGCCGAGGGCACGGCCATCGCCGTCGGCGACTACGTGTACGGCGACGCCGACGGGGTCGACGACCTGCTCGAGGGCGGTGACCG
>NZ_LMSE01000002.1:124928-258918 GCF_001428065.1 Nostocoides sp. Soil756 | reverse complement strand
CCCGGTGCCGGCACCGGGCGGGGCGCGCCTGTTCCACCCCTCCCGTTCCCACCACCACCGACCCCCGAGAGGCAGGATCGACCAGGTGAAGCCCGCCCCGTTCGTCCACCACGCACCCCGGACCGTCGAGGAGGCGGTCGCGGTGCTCGCGCAGGTCGGGCCCGACGGCAAGGTCCTGGCCGGCGGGCAGAGCCTGGTCCCGGTGCTCAACATGCGCCTGGCCTCGCCCGGGCACCTGGTCGACGTCAACGGGGTGGCCGGGCTCGACACCGTCGAGGTCACCGCCGAGCACGTGCGGGTCGGCGCGCTGGTCCGCCACGCCGGCCTCGAGCGGCACGACGGCGCCGCCGCGGCGCTCCCCCTGCTGCGCCAGGCGGTGCGCCACGTCGCCCACCCGGCCATCCGCACCCGCGGCACCACCGTCGGGTCACTGGCCCACGCCGACCCCGCGGGCGAGATGCCGGCGGTCGCCGTGCTCACCGGTGCGGTCCTCGAGGTCACCGGCCCCCGCGGGACCCGCGAGGTGGCCGCCGACGGCTTCTTCCTGGGCCCGCTCGAGACCGTCCTCGAGGCCGACGAGCTGGTCGTGGCGGTGCGGTTCGGGCGCCTCCCGGCCGGCACCCGCACCGGCTTCGCCGAGTCGGCGCGGCGCTCGGGCGACTACGCGCTGGCCGGGGTCGCGCTCGCGGTCAGCACCGACGGCAACACCGTCACCGGCGCCCGGGCCTCCTTCGTCTCGGTGACCCCCGTCCCCGACGTCCTCGTCCTCACCCCCGTGCTCGCCGGCGCCCGGGTCGGGGCTCTCCCGCTCGACGCCGTCACCGAGGCCGTGCGCGCGCACGTCGACCCCGAGTCCGACATCCACGCCGGCGCCGACTACCGCCGGATGCTGGCCGCCGAGCTCACCGTCCGCAGCCTGGTCTCGACCACCACCGGCGTCCGGGAGGGAGCGGCATGAGCCAGTCCGCCGCCGACCCGCTGCTCGACATCACGGTCCGCGTCAACGGGGTCCGGCGCACCGCCGCGGCCCCGGCCCGCCGGCTGCTCTCGGACTTCCTGCGCCACGACCTGGGCCTCACCGGCACCCACGTCGGGTGCGAGCACGGCGTCTGCGGGGCGTGCACGGTGCTCGTCGACGGCGAGCCGGCCCGCGCCTGCCTGATGTTCGCCGTCACCGCCCAGGCCCACGACGTCACCACCGTCGAGGGCATCGGCCACGACCCCGCCGACCTCGACCCCGTGCAGCAGGCCTTCGTCGAGTGCCACGCGCTCCAGTGCGGCTTCTGCACACCGGGGTTCGTCACCACCATCAGCGCCTACCTCGACGAGCACCCCGACCCCTCGGCCGACGAGGCGCGCGAGGCCATCTCGGGCAACCTGTGCCGCTGCACCGGCTACCAGAACATCGTCGCGGCCGTCCTGCGGGCCGCCGAGCTGCGCCGCGAGCGCGAGGGCACGCCGTGAGCACCCGGCAGATGGGCGAGAAGGTCCAGCGCCGCGAGGACCCGCGCCTGCTCACCGGCAACGGCCGCTACCTCGACGACCTCGGCCGCGGCGCCCTCCAGGCCGCGTTCGTGCGCAGCCCGCACGCCCACGCCCGGATCGTCGACATCGACATCGCCGACGCCTGGGAGCTCGACGGCGTCGAGGCGATCTACACGTGGGAGGACCTGCCCGGGCGGGTCGCCGAGCCGCTGCCGGTCCTCATCCCCCACCCGGCCATGACCCACGCCCGCACCGGCTACTGCCTGGCGCGCGACGAGGTGAACCACGTCGGCGAGGCCGTGGTGATGGTCGTCGCCCGCGACCGCTACGTCGCCGAGGACGCCTGCGCCCGCATCACCGTGCAGTACGACACCCTCCCCGCGGTCGTGGGGGTGGCCCGGGCCCGCGACGGCGACCGGCTCGTGCACGACGACGTCCCCGGCAACGTGGCCGCGAACCTGCGCCAGGAGGTCGGCGACGTCGACACCGCCATGGCCGCCGCGCCGCACACCCTCACCCTCGAGCTCGCGATCGAGCGCAGCGCCTGCATGCCGATGGAGGGCAAGGGCGTCTTCGCCCGCTGGGACGCCGACGACGGCTCGCTGCGCCTGTACTCCTCGACCCAGACCAGCACCGGGGTGCGGGCCGCCGTGGCCGCCAAGCTCGAGCTGCCGCTGGCCAAGGTCGAGGTCGTCACCCCCGACGTCGGCGGCGGCTTCGGCGTCAAGATCGTGCACCCCTGGCCCGAGGAGGTGCTGGTCCCCTGGGCCGCCCGCAACCTCGGGCGCGACGTGAAGTGGACCGAGGACCGGCGCGAGCACTTCGTTTCGAGCGCCCACGAGCGCGGTCAGCTCCAGGAGGTCACTGTCGGGTTCGACGACGACGGCCGGCTGCTGGCCCTCGACGTCCACTTCTGGCACGACAACGGCGCCTACACCCCCTACGGGATCATCGTCCCGATCATCACCGCAACCCAACTGCTCGGCCCCTACAAGCCCGGCGCCTACCGCGTCGAGTTCTGGAGCCTCTACACCAACACCGTTCTCGTGACGCCGTACCGGGGCGCCGGGCGCCCCCAGGGCTGCTACGCCATGGAGCGCACCATGGACGCCATCGCCGAGCACCGCGGGCTCGACCGGGCCGAGGTCCGCAGCCGCAACTTCATCCAGCCCGACGAGATGCCCTGGGACCACGGCCTGATGTTCCAGGACGGCCGCCCGCTGAAGTACGACTCGGGCGACTTCCCGGCCTCCCTGGCGAAGCTCAAGGCCCTCGTCGGCTGGGACGACTTCGCCGCCTACCGCGAGCAGGCCGCGCGCGAGGGGCGCCGGGTCGGCCTCGGCATCGGCTGCTACGTCGAGGGCACCGGGGTCGGGCCGTACGAGGGCGGGCACGTGCAGGTCGAGACCAGCGGCCGGGTCAATGTCGCCACCGGGCTCACCACCCAGGGCCAGGGGCACCAGACGATCCTGGCCCAGATCGTGGCCGACGAGCTCGGGGTGCCGTTCGACGACGTGCACGTCACCACCGGCGATACCCGGCGGATGGCGTACGCCGTGGGCACCTTCGCCTCACGCGGCGCCGTGATGTCGGGCAACGCGGTGGCGCTGGCCGCGCGGGTGGTGCGCGCCAAGGCCCTGCGCATCGCCGCCGAGGCCCTCGAGGTCTCCCCCGACGACCTCGACATCGCCGACGGCGTGGTCTCGGTCAAGGGCGCGCCCGGTACGTCCATCGCGCTGAAGACCGTGGCGGTGATGTCGAACCCGCTGCGCTACGCCTTCGACGCCTCGGCCGCCGCGGCCACCCAGTTCGCCGGCACCTTCGACCCCGACACGCCGCCGGTCGGCGACGACGACGAGCCCGGCCTCGAGGGCCAGGACTTCTACTCGCCCACCCAGGCGACCTTCGCCAACGGGATGCACGCGGCCGTCGTCGAGACCGACCCCGTCACGGCCGAGATCCGCATCCTGCGCTACTGCGTGGTCCACGACTGCGGCGTGATGGTCAACCCGATGATCGTCGAGGGGCAGGTGCACGGCGGCGTCGCGCAGGGCGTCGGCGGCGCCCTCTACGAGCGGATGGTCTACGACGAGGGCGGGCAGCTGCTCAACGCCTCGTTCATGGACTTCCTGATGCCGTACGCCTCCGAGGTCCCGCACATCGAGACCGACCACCTCGAGACCCCCTCGCCGCTGAACCCGCTCGGCATCAAGGGCGCGGGCGAGGCGGGCACCATCCCCGTCTCGGCCGTCATCGCCTCGGCCATCGAGGATGCCGAGGGCTTCCCCATCCGCTCGATGCCGATCAGCCCGGCCGAGCTCTGGGAGCTCCGCCGCCGGCACGCCGCCTCCGACCCCCATCCCGTTCCCGTGCAGGAAGACCCGCGATGAAGATCGCCGGTACCTCGACGCTCGACGCCGCACCCGAGGTGGTGTGGCGCGCCCTCCTCGACCCCGCCGTACTGGCCCGCTGCATCCCGGGCTGCGAGGCGCTGACCACCGTCGGCGAGGACCGCTACGCCATGACCGTCACCGCCGGGGTGGCCGCCATCAAGGGCACCTACACCGGCGAGGTGGCGCTCACCGACATGGAGCAGCCGTCGGCCCTGCGCCTGCGCGCCAACGGATCCGGCGCCCCCGGCACCATCGACGCCGACGTGCGGGTGCGCCTGGCCCCCTCGGCCGGCGGCGGCACCGACCTCACCTACGAGGCGGACGCCACCGTCGGCGGCACCATCGGCGGGGTGGGCCAGCGGATGCTCGCCGGCGTCACCCGCAAGATGGCGGGCCAGTTCTTCAGCGCCCTCGACGCCGACATCGCCGCGCCCGGCACGGCCACCGTCGTCCCCGGTGGGCCCCCGGCCGCCGCCGGGGTCCCGTCCGCCGCCGGGGTCCCGTCCGCCGCCGGGGTCCCGTCCGCCGCCGGCGCACCGGGCACCCCGGCCGTCGGCGAGACGTTCACCGGGAGGGCCGCCGCAGCCCCGACGGCCCGCTCGTCCCGCGACCTGGTCCTGGCCGCCGTCGCGGGGGGCCTGCTGGCCCTGGCCGGCGTCGCGCTCGGCGCCCGTATCGGAAGGAACCGCTGATGCGCCCGTTCACCGTCGCCGCCGTGCAGGTCGCCCCGCACCCCGGGCCGCTCACGGCCGAGTCCGTCACCCGCAACATCGACCGCTGCGTCGAGTACGTGCGCCGCTGCGTCGAGGCCACCGGCGCCGAGCTCGTGGTGCTGCCCGAGTCGTGCACCACCGGCTTCACCCCCGGCATCCCCACCGAGGAGCTGTGGGAGCTGGTCTCCGAGGTCCCGGGCCCCATCACGCAGCGGCTCTGCGACGTCGCCGCCGAGCTCGGCATCCACCTCGTCGCCGGCACCTACGAGCGCGGCCCGAGCCCCGAGACGGTCTACAACTGCTCGGTGCTCATCGACCCGCGCGGCGTCATCCGCGGGGTGTACCGCAAGACCCACCCGTTCTGCACCGAGGCCGTCTCCGGCGGCGGCTGGGTCACCCCGGGTGACACCGTCACCGTCGTCGACACCGAGCTGGGGCGGATCGGCATGATCATCTGCTTCGACGGCGACTACCCCGAGCTGTCGCGCATCCAGGCGGTGCGCGGGGCCGAGGTCATCTGCCGCCCCTCGGCGCTGCTGCGCTCGGCCGACGTCTGGGAGCTCACCTCCCGGGCCCGCGCCTACGACAACCACGTCTATGTCGTCGGTGCCAACGCCACCGGCACCGACGCCGCCGGGGTGCACTACTTCGGCAACTCCCACGTGGTGACGCCCATCGGCCACATCGTCGCCAAGGCCGCCTCCCACGAGGGATGGGTCAGCGCCCGGCTCGACCCGGCCGAGGCGCTGGCCTCGCTGACCCCCGGCTCCAACGTCGGCCAGGGCTTCGACCACCTGCGCGACCGCAACCTCGACCTCATCCGCGGCCACCGCGAGGAGCTCGAGGCCCCGGCCAGCTCCCCCTTCCCGCACGCCTGACCCCGGCGCCCACGGGCCCTGGCGCGCGAGGGGACGGATCTGGGACAGTGCGACATCCGGTCCGCCCACGCACCAGGAGGCGTGTCGTGCCCCGAGAGGTCCTCTCCACCCCGACGCCCCGAGCTCGCCGCTCTACAGCCAGGGCGTGCGCGCCGGGGGAGACTTCCACGTCTCGGGGCTCGTGGGCATCGACCCGAGCACCGGCGAGCCGGCCGGAGCGGGCATCCAGGACCAGACCCACCAGGCGCTGCGCAACTGCCGGGCGGTCCTGGTCTCGATCCGGATGACCGCCGTCACCGCCTGAGCCCCGCGCGCCCACAACGGCGGGAGCCCCGGCTCGCTCTCGCCGAGCGTCGCTGTCGCCGGACCGCCGACGGCGGGAGGCCCGACCCGCTACCCTCGCCGACTAGGCGCTGCGGTACGTGGCGCCGCGACGCGCGCCCGGGGTGGGCGGGGAGGGATGCACCATGCAGGTGACGATGCTCGTCATCGGAGGGATCGGGATCGCGCTGCTGCTGGTCTCGCTGCTCCTCGGCGACCTGCTCGACGGCGTCCTCGACGGCATCGGCCCGGATGCGCTCTCCGGCCTGGCCGTCGCCGGCTTCCTCGCGGCCTTCGGCTTCGTCGGGGCCCTGGTCCTCGATGCCGGCGCCTCGGTGCCGGTCGCGATCCTGGTCGGCCTGGTCGCAGGGGTGGCCGCCGCCGCGGTGGCCGGCCTCGCCACCCGACGCCTGATGCGCGGCGGCGACGAGTCGACGGTGCGCTCCTCGCGCCTCGTCGGGCTCACCGGCACCGTCGTCGAGGCGGTCCCCGCCGACGGCTACGGGATGGTCAGCGTGGTCGCCGCCGGCCACATCACCCGGCTCAACGCGCGCGCCGCCGAACCCCTCGGCAGCGGCACCGCCGTGGTCGTCACGGCCGTCCTCAGCCCCACCTCGGTCACCGTCGCCCGCCAGGACGCCTGACCCCGCAGCGGGGCGGCGGAACCGGGGGTCCGCCGCCCACGTCCATCGCTCACCAACTCAGCTCGGGTGCCACCGCACCCGGAAAGGCCAGGCACCCATGTTCGGGTTCGATGTCTCCGTCGGTCTCGTCGCCGTCCTAGGGCTCGTCCTCCTCGTCGTCCTCAGCGGGCTCGTCATCGCCTCGCGCTACCGCGTGGCCGGCCCCAACGAGGCGTTCATCGTCACCGGCCGCAAGGGCAAGGAGGTGAAGAACCCCGAGACGGGCGAGATGTCCACCGACCTCTCCGGCCAGAAGGTCGTCATGGGGGGCGGCATCTTCGTGGTCCCGTTCGTGCAGCGCCTGCACATCCTCGACCTGTCGAGCCGCCGCATCATGGTGCAGATCCGGGGGGCGGTCTCGGGCCAGGGCGTCAAGCTCAACCTCGACGGCGTCGCCATCGTCAAGGTCGGCGGCAACGAGGACTCCATCCGCGCCGCGGCCCAGCGCTTCCTGACCCAGCAGGGCGAGATCGAGACCTTCACCCAGGAGACCCTCGCCGGCTCGCTGCGCTCGATCGTCGGCTCGCTCACCGTGGAGCAGATCATCCGCGACCGGGCCGCGTTCGCCCAGCGGGTCGCCGACGAGGCCGAGTCCTCGCTCACCGGCCAGGGCCTGGTCCTCGACACCTTCCAGATCCAGGACATCACCGACGACGGCACCTACCTCTCCGACCTCGGGCGCCCCGAGTCGGCCAAGGTCGGCCAGCTCGCCGCCATCGCCGAGGCCAACGCCCGCCAGGCCGCCGAGCAGGCCCGGATCGTCGCCGAGCAGGAGATCGCGGTCAGCCAGCGCCAGCTCGCGCTGAAGACCGCCGAGATCAAGGCCGAGACCGACGCCGCGCAGGCGCAGGCCGCCGCCGCCGGCCCGCTCGCCCAGGCCGACCGCGACCAGGCGATCCTCACCGAACAGGAGAAGGTCGCGGTCCGTCAGGCCGCCCTCAAGGAGCGCCAGCTCGACACCGAGGTCCGAAAGCCGGCCGATGCCGCCCGCTACCGCGTGGAGCAGGAGGCCGAGGCCGCGCGCAACGCCGCCATCGCCGAGGCCGAGGCCCGCAAGGCCGCCAGCATCGCCGCCGCCCAGGCCGACGCCGAGAAGGCCCGCCTCACCGGTGAGGCCGAGAAGGCGCGCCGCTCGGCTCTGGCCGACGCCGAGGCCATCGAGGGCACCCGGCGCGGTGAGGCCGACAAGGCCCTGCGCGTGGCGCAGGCCGACGCCACCCGCGCCGAGGGCGAGGCCCAGGCCAGCGCCATCCTCGCCACCGGGCAGGCCGAGGCCGAGGCGATGAACAAGCGCGCCGACGCCTTCGCCCGCTACAACGAGGCCGCGGTGCTGCAGATGCTGGTCGAGGTGCTGCCCAAGGTGGCCCGCGAGGTCGCGGCGCCGATGGCCGCCATCGACCACCTCACCGTCGTCTCCACCGACGGCGCCGGGGCCCTGCCCAAGCAGGTGACCGACAACCTCACCCAGACCCTGGCCATGCTCAAGAACACCACCGGGGTCGACATGCAGGAGATCCTCCGGCGCTACACCGCGGGGGCCACCGGCGCCGCGGGCCCGGAGGCGCCCGCGGCCGTCGCGGCCCCCTCCCCCGCCTCCGCGCGAGGTGACGCGGAGGCCTGACGCCCGAGCTCCCGACCCGGACGAGGGCCCGTCGCACGCGCTGAGCGTGCGGCGGGCCCTCGCGGCATCCGGAGCACCGGGTCGGGCACGGGGGCGCCGTTGGCGAGGATGGGGCGCCCCCGCGGCATCCGTCGGCATCATCTGCCAACGCGACCCGCGCCGGATGCCGCTTGGATCGAGGGCATGACGGCAGATCAGCGGCGTATCCGGGTCGGCATCGACACCGGCGGGACGTTCACCGACGTGGTCGCCGTCGACGAGGTCTCGGGCGAGGTCGTCACGACCAAGACGCCCAGCACGCCCGCCAACCCCGCCGACGGCTTCATCGCCGGCATCGAGAAGATCCTGGGCCTGATGGGCGCCGACGGCACCGACCTCACCGCCGTCAGCCACGGCACCACGGTGGCGACCAACAAGCTGCTCGAGGGCAAGGTCGAGCGGCTGGGCTTCGTGACCACCGAGGGCTACGAGTTCATGCTCGAGATCGCCCGCCAGGCCGTGCCCGACGGCTACGGCAACAGCTACTTCTGGGTCAAGCCGCCGCGCATCGTCCCGGCCGACGCCGTGCGCACCGTGCGCGGCCGGCTCGACGTCTCGGGTGAGGAGGTGCGCCCGTTCTCGGAGGAGGACGCCGTGGCCGCCGCCCGGTTCTTCCGCGAGCGCCGCATCACGACCATCGGGGTGTGCTTCCTGCACTCCTACGCGAACGACGAGCACGAGCTCGCGATGCGCGAGGTGCTGCGGCGCGAGCACCCCGAGGCGGTGGTCTCGATCAGCAGTGAGGTGCTGCGCGAGTACCGCGAGTACGAGCGGGCGATGACCACCCTGGTGGACGCCGCGGTCAAGCCCAACGTCAGCCGGTACGTGACGAACATCCACGAGCGGCTCGACGGCTTCACCGGTGGCCGGCCGGTGCCGTTCTACGTCATGAAGTCCAACGGCGGGGTGCTCTCGGCCGACGAGGTCGTGCACCAGCCGATCACGACCGTGCTGTCGGGGCCGGCGGCCGGGGCGCTGGGCGCTGCGCTCATCGCCGAGCGGGCGGGCTTCCCCCGGGTGCTCACCTGCGACGGCGGCGGCACCTCCACCGACGTCTCGGTGGTGCTCGACGGCGAGCCGACGCTGACCACCGAGGGCTCGGTGGGCGCCTACCCCAGCAAGATCCCGATGATCGACGTCGTCACCGTGGGGGCCGGCGGTGGCTCCATCGCGTGGGTCTCGCCCGAGGGCACGCTCAAGGTCGGGCCGCACTCGGCCGGCGCCGACCCCGGGCCGCTCTGCTACGGCCGCCGGGGCACCGAGCCGACCATCACCGACGCGCACCTGGTCCTCGGCCGCATCCCCCCGCACCTGCTGGGCGGCGAGATCCCGCTCGACGCCGAGGCCGCCCGGGCCGGGGTGGCGGCCCTGGCCGAGCGACTCGGGCTCGACCTCGAGCGCTGCGCGGCGGGCATCCTCGAGATCTCGGCCTGGAACCAGGCCAACGCGCTGCGCCAGGTGTCGGTCAAGCGCGGGCTCGACGTGCGCGACTTCATGCTGACGACCTTCGGGGGCTCGGGCTCGCTGCTGGCGTGCCGGCTGGTCGACGTGCTCGACCTGGCCGGCGCCGTGGTGCCGCAGAACCCGGGCAACCTCAGTGCCTTCGGGCTGCTCACCGTCGACGTGCGCAACGACTACGTGCAGAC
This sequence comes from Nostocoides sp. Soil756, assembly GCF_001428065.1. GTDB lineage: Bacteria > Actinomycetota > Actinomycetes > Actinomycetales > Dermatophilaceae > Phycicoccus. The sequence goes on along the minus strand of NZ_LMSE01000002.1, from coordinate 249,139 downwards.
CCACGTCGCGCGCCACGAGGGGCTCGACCTCGAGGCGGTGGCCGGGGTGGTCGACGCGCTCACGGCCCGGGGGGCGGCGGCGCTGACGGCCGAGGGCTTCGGGGCCGACGAGCACCAGTTCGTGCGCACCGCCGACCTGCGCTACTTCGGGCAGGCGTACGAGGTGCGGGTGCCGGCCGGGGTCGGGGTCATCGACGACGCCTGGGCGGACGCGGTCGTCACGCGCTTCCACGACGAGCACCGCGGCCTCTACGGCTACGACTTCCGCGACGACCCGAGCCAGCAGGTCGAGTGGGTCAACCTGCGGGTCACCGGCGTCGGGCCCATCACCCGCCCCGAGCTGCAGCCACTGGCCGCGCGCGTCGACGCCGACGGACCCGAACCGTCCGACCGGCCACCGCAGGGACACCCGGGGCAGCGCTCGACCCGGCCGGTCTGCTTCGACCCCGACGACGGGTACGTCGAGACCCCGATCCACTGGCGTCCCGACCTGCGGGCCGGCGACACCTTCACCGGCCCCGCGGTCGTCGAGGAGTTCGGCTCGACGGTCCCGGTCCACCCCGGCTTCGCGGTGCGCGTCGACATCTGGGGCAACCTCGTCATCACGAAGGAGGGCACCCGATGAGCCCGCACGCCGTTACCGGCTCCCCGGCATCCCGCCCCGACCCGGCCATCGACCTCGAGGCCTACCTCGCGGCGGCGCCGGCCAACCCCGCCGGCCTCCCCACCGCCTACGAGCACGGCGGCCGCCTCACCGCCGAGGGCAGCACCGTCGACCCGATCCTGGTCGAGATCGTCCAGGGCACGCTGGCGAGCGTCGAGATGGAGGTCGAGACGGCCATCGCCCGCACCTCGCGCAGCCCGATGATCCGCGACGCCCACGACTTCCGCGCCGGCATCCACGACCGGCAGCTGCGCAAGCTGACCGGCCGGTCGTACTCGGCGCTGGTGCACCCGGTCGTGCGCGACTTCCCGATCGCGACCATGCGCGAGGGCGACGTGTTCTTCCACAACGACGTCTACGAGTCCGAGGGCGGCATCGGCCACCTGCCCGACCTGTGCGTCACGGTGCCGGTCTTCCACGACGGCGAGGTCGTGGCCTTCGTGCAGGCCTTCGGCCACCACGACGACATCGGCGGGGCGGTGCCCGGGTCGATGCCGAGCAACGCCCGCACCGTGTTCGAGGAGGGGCTCTCGGTGCCGCCGATCCGGCTGTGGGACGCCGGGACCCCCAACCGCGCGGCCCTGCGCATCATGACCCGCAACAGCCGGATGCCCGACAGCCTCGACGCCGACCTCGACGCCGAGTGCTCGGCCTGCCTGATGGGGGCGCGCCGGCTCGGCGAGCTGTTCGCGCGGTACGGCCGCGAGAGCGTCGAGACCGCCTTCGACGCGATCCTCGACGCGACGACCGAGACCTACCGGCGCGAGATCCTCGACCGCATCCCCGACGGCAGCTACGTCTGGGAGGACTACGCCGAGCACGACGGCGTCGACGAGCCGATGCTGCACGCCCAGCGGATCACGCTGACCAAGACCAGCACCGGCGGCCCGGGGCCCGGCGACGGCGGCCCGCGGCTGGTCATCGACTTCACCGGCACCGGCGCCCAGGCCAAGGGCCCGATCAACCACTGCGGCGACTACGTGGGGGGCAACTTCCTCAAGAAGTGGCTCGCGCCGGTGCTGCGCAACCTGGCCGACACCCCGGAGCGGATGGCCGAGCTCGACGTCAACGAGGGCGTGGTGCCGCTCATCGAGATGCGCTTCCCGGAGAAGGGCACCCTGCTCACGCCGGTCTACCCCGCCCCCACCAACGCCCGCACCTTCGTCATCCTGCGGCTGCTCGGCGTGCTCGCCGGCGTGGTGGCCAAGGCCGTCGACGGCCGAATGCCCGCCGACCAGGAGACCATCCGCTACACCGGCGTCTACGGCAAGGACCGCGACGGCAACGACTACCTGATGCGCGAGGTGCTCGGGGGTGGCTCGGGCGGGCGGTACTACGCCGACGGCGAGGACACCATCCACGTCGTGCCCGACAGCCGCAACCTGCCGACCGAGTTCACCGAGAGCCGGTTCCCCTTCCGGGTCGAGCGGCTCGGGCTGGCCGTCGACTCCGGCGGGGCCGGGCGCCACCGCGGCGGCCTGGGCTACGAGAAGCACCTCCGGATGCTGGCCGACGCGCACTTCATGTCGATCGCCGACCGCTCGATCCTCGCGTGCTGGGGCGTCAAGGGCGGCAAGGCGGGGCGGCCGTTCGAGGTCACCGTCGACCTCGGCGGCCCCGACGAGCGCGTGGTCGACGCCCTGGCCGACGCCGAGCCGGTGCGCGCGGGGCAGGTCATCCGCATCCGCACCACCGGCGGCGGCGGGTGGGGCGACCCGCTCGAGCGGCCCTACGACGAGGTCGAGCGCGACCTGCGCTGGGGCAAGGTCTCCTTCGAGGGCGCCCGGCGCGACTACGGCGTGGTGGCCTCGGGGACCCGCGACGAGCCGGTGGTCGACACCGCCGCCTCCGACGCGCTGCGCGCCGAACGCCGCGCGGCCCGGGGCGAGGAGCCGTTCTTCGACCGGGGCCCCGGGTACGCCCGGCTGAGCGGCGGGCCCACCTCGGCCGACGTCGACTGGCGCTGAGCACGCCGCCGGGTCAGCCGCGGGGAGCCAGCGAGCGCCCGATGCGGCGGACCAGCGCCCGGGGGAAGCGGGCCGCCAGCGTGTCGACGACCCGCGGCAGGGCCTCGACCGAGCGCAGGGTCGAGCCCAACGGCGCCCCCGGGAGCGCGTCGACGGTGACCATCCCGATGGTCGCGGCGGCCAGGGCGGCGGCCAGCCCGTCGGCATCGAGGACGCCGTCGAGCCCGTGGTGGCGCACGACCCGGTGGACCGCGTCGGTGACGACGTCGCGCCACGTGCCGAGCGAGGCCGCGAGCGCAGCCGCCATCTGCGGGTCGTGGTGGGAGGCGGCCATGACGTGGGTGAGCAGGGCGGCGCTGCCGTCCGCGCGCGAGCTCGCACCCAGCCGCTCGCCGACGGCGTAGAGGTCGGCGAAGGTCTGCGCCGCGCCCAGCGCCTCGGCGTAGTCGCGCACCATCGCCTCGGTGGCCCCGGCGTACGCGAGCCGCAGCAGGTTCTCGACCGAGTCGAAGTGGTAGAAGATCAGCGCCTGGTTGACCCCGGCCTCGGCGCCGATGGCCCGCGCGGTGAGCCCACGGGCCCCGGCCGTGGCGGTCAGGCGGACCGCGGCGGCCATCAGGTCCTGCTTGGTCGTGCTGCTCACGGGGCCACCGTACGCAGCGCGGGCCCGAGGTCGCGCGGGCCCAGGCCGCAGGCGTCGGCGACCGCCTGCACCCCACGGTCGACCAGCGGCAGCCGCACCAGCCAGCCGAGCCAGGCCCACGGCAGCGACACCCGCTCGAGGGCCCGGCCCAGGGCCGCGACCCCACGCTCCTCGACGCCGGCCCCGCCCCCGGCGACCGGACCCGCAGGCTCTCCGACGATGCTGAACCGCATCCGGGTGAGGGTGACCGGCGCCTCCTCGGCCGGCCGGAGCGCGACCCCGCGGGGGGCGAGCAGGCGGACGGCGTCGCCGGTGCTGCGGCACAGCCCGCACGACTGCGACACCCAGAGGGTCGCGGGGTCGGCCGCGTACGGGCGCCGGCGCGGCAGCCATCCCCGCACCGCGGCGCGGTAGGCGGCGTGGCCGGGCCACCGGGCCCCGAGGACCATCCGCTCGTGCCGCTCGGCCACGGCCTCCGAGAACACCACCGCCACCACGACCCCGAGGGCCAGGGTCGGCGAGGCCGCGGCAGCCGCGAGCAGGAGGAGGAGCAGCACCGCGCCGACCTGCATCGGGTTGTGCAGGTAGGCGTACGGGCCGGTGGTGACGAGCCGCTCCGGCGGGTCCCACGGGAACGGCGTGCCCCCGCCGACCCGCCACAGCTCGGCCACCGCGGCCAGGGTCGGGACGCCGACCAGCACCGCGGCCACCAGCAGCGCGACGCGCACCGGGAGCGGGTGGTCGACCACGTCGGCCCAGCCCAGCCCGTCGTGGGCCAGGGCCAGGGTGGGCGCGACCCCGCCGACCAGCCCCGTGAAGACGACCCCCTGGAGCGCCACCCGCAGCCCGAGGCGGCGGCGGTGGACGGTGGCGTGGCCGAGGGCCAGCGCCGGGGCGGCCACCGCGACCAGCAGCAGGCCCTCGCCCACCAGCCAGTGCGGGCCGAGCTCGACCAGCGGGGCCATCCGCGGGACCAGCAGGAGGTCGGCCCAGGCCAGCGCGAGCCACCACAGCACGGGTCGGCCGCCGGCCAGCGCCGGCAGCGCGCCCCAGGCCAGGGCCCATCCCAGGCCGGTCTCGAACGGCAGGCCCAGCACCGTCGTGGGGCCGGGCGCGAACGACCACCACCCGGTGGCCGCCTCGACCAGCACGACCCCCGTCCACGCCAGCAGGGTCGCCAGCACGGCGCCGGCGACCCGGGGGCGCAGGTCACCGCGGTGGTGGCGGGCGAGCGCGGCCCCGGCCACCGCGAGCAGGGGCAGCAGCAGGCTCAGGTTGCGCAGCAGGCTCGCCGACATCGCTCAGTCCAGCCCGGCCAGGAAGGCCGCGGCCCCGGCATCCATGAAGGCGCCGGTCACCGGGCCGAACCAGAACGCGGGGTCGAGGCGGCGCTCGTAGTCGACGGTCAGGGTCGCGCGGCACCCGTCGGAGCCGTCGCGCCAGGTGAGGGTGCCGCCCCGGACGGCGGCCCACTTCTTCAGCTTGGTGGTGTCCTCGTCGAGGGCGAAGCGCAGCGTGGACCCCTCGCGGGCGGTGACGTGGGTGCGCACCCGGCCGTCGGCCAGGGTCAGGGTCCAATGGTCGCCGGGCTCGAGGCCGGCCCCCGTGGCCGCGGTGGGCGTGGGGTAGCGGAAGACGCTCAGCAGGGCACCGCGGTCCTCGGCCGCGTCGATCCGGGGCCCGCGCGCCAGGGCGGCCTCGAACGCGGTGCAGCGGTCCGCGACCACCCGCTCGGCGACCGCCTGCTGGTCGGGGTGGATGCGGGTACCGGGCAGCACGCCCTCGACCATCACCATCGCGACGACCGGGACCAGGACCAGCGACCCGGCGCGGCGCCGCTCGTGGGCCGCGACCGCGTAGACCAGCCCCGCCACCCCGTACACCAGCGGCGCCGTGAGGAAGACGCAGATGGCGCCCTCCTGCAGCAGCGCCGCGGCCAGGAGCAGCACCACGGTGAGCACCTGGAAGACCTGCCCCCAGCCGCCGTTCCCCCGGATCCGGCCGATGACGAAGGCGAGCAGGCAGGGCACCCCGACGAAGAGCAGCGCGGTGTCGAGGCGGTCGGTGAGGGCCGCGATCCCGACCCCGCCGAGCCCGACCGCGGCGACGACGGCCGACAGGGCCAGCGTCCGCCCCCGCGAGGACTGCGGCCGGGCCGGCGGGTCGGGTGGGGGCACGGGCGTGGTCATGGGTTGAGCATATGCTCAACTTGAGCAGATGCTCAAGTCCTCCCCGGCTGTCGACCCGTCCCTGGCAGAACCTGCCAGGGCGACACCCCCGTCCCCGGCCCCGCGCGCCGATGGGCGGCCGCGCGCCACCGGCTAGGTTGGCCAGCACCCCACCGGCGACCCGAGGAGCGAGCGTGCGCGGCCCCCTGGACGGCATCACCGTCGTCGACCTCTCGCGGGCACTGGCCGGCCCGCACGCCGCGATGCTGCTGGGCGACATGGGTGCGCGCGTCGTCAAGGTCGAGTCCCCCACCGGCGACGACACCCGCGGCTGGGGGCCGCCCTTCGTCGGGCCCGACGACGACCCGGTCTCGACGTACTACCTGTCGTGCAACCGCAACAAGGAGTCGATCGTCCTCGACCTGAAGTCCGACGACGGCCGTGACGTGCTGACCCGGCTGGTGCGCCGGGGCGACGTGCTCGTCGAGAACTTCCGCCCCGGCGTGCTCGACCGCCTCGGCTTCGACGTCGCCCACCTGCACGACCTCAACCCCGGGCTGGTCGTGCTGTCGATCAGCGGCTTCGGCCACGACGGCCCCGAGGGCGGGCGCGCCGGCTACGACCAGATCGCCCAGGGCGAGGCCGGCCTGATGTCGGTGACCGGGCCGGACGCCGACACCCCGCAGCGCGTCGGCGTCCCCATCGGCGACCTGCTGGCCGGCCTGCACGGGGCGTTCGGGGTCGCTGCGGCCCTGCGCGAGCGCGAGCTCACTGGGCGCGGCCGGGTCGTGCGCACCTCGCTGCTGGCCTCGGTGGTCGGGGTGCACGCGTTCCAGGGCACCGCCTACACGGTGGCGGGGCAGGTGGGCCGTGCCCAGGGGAACCACCACCCCTCGCTGGCGCCCTACGGCCTCTTCCACGCGGCCGACGGCCCGGTGCAGGTGGCGGTGGGGTCGCAGGGGCTCTGGGTCCGCTTCGCGCAGGCCTTCGGCATCGACCCCGACGACCCCCTGCTGGCCACCAACGCGGCCCGGGTCGCCCACCGCGAGCACCTCGTCGAGGTCATCGACGGCGTGTTCGGGGCGTGGCGGGCCGAGGCGCTGCTGGCGCGGCTGGCCGAGGTCGGCATCCCGGCCGGTCAGGTCCGCACCCTCGAGCAGGTCTACGACTGGGAGCAGACCCGCTCGCAGGGCCTGGTCGTGCCGGTCGAGCACCCGGTGCTCGGCACCATCGAGCTGCCCGGCCCGGCCATCCGCCTCGACGACAACGCCTACGGCGGCGGGCGCGAGACGCACCTGCCGCCCCCGGGGCTCGACGAGCACGGCGCCGCCATCCGGGCCTGGCTCGACGAGCCCGACCCGGCCTGAGCCGGCCGGGACGGGACGGGTCGACCCAGCCGTCCGAGGCCGGTCAGCGAGCGGGGGTGAGGGCCTCGTCGGCGCGGTCGGGGACGGCCACCGAGGGCCGGCGGCTGCGCTGCTCGTTGAGCGCCAGCCCCACCACCGCGGCCAGCACGACGGCGAAGCCGAGCCACTGCGACCCGGTGGGCCGGGCCCCGAGGGCGACCACGCCGACCAGCGCCGCCGACAGCGGGAACGCGAGCTCGGCCAGGGTGGCGCGCGAGGCGGGGGTGCGACCGAGCGCCCGGTAGTAGAGGACCAGCGCCAGCAGCCCGGGCACGAGCGCCAGCAGGGCGATGTCGCCGGCCGCGCTCCAGGCCAGGGCCAGCGGCGTGGTGGTGACCGCCGCCGTGACGGCCAGGGTGACCAGGCCGACGGCGAAACGCAGTGCCGTCAGGTCGGAGAAGCGCAGCTCGGCCGAGGCCGCCCGCCCCAGCACCGTGCCGGCCGCCCACAGGGCCGCGGCCCCGAGCGCCAGCAGCGCCGCTTGGGCGTTGGAGACCCCGACGGCCAGCGGGTCTGGGAACGCCAGCAGCCAGGCCCCGGCCAGCGCCGGCACCAGGAAGAGGCCGTACACCGGCCGCAGCCGCTCGCCCAGCAGGAGGGCGGCCAGGGCCACCGCGATGAGCGGCTGGAGCTTCTGCAGCACCTGCGGGGTGATGGGGTCGCCGAGGCGGAAGGCCGCGGTGAACAGCGTCGTCGCCAGCGCCGACGACCCGGCCCCGATGACGAGCACGCTCCCCTGGGTACGCCGGCTCGCGGCCCGCACCCGCCGCACCGCCGGCAGCAGCCACGGCAGGGTGAGCACGACCAGCACCAGGTGCTCCCAGAACACCACGGCCAGCGCAGGGTACTGCTGCGACAGCGGGCCGCGCCAGAGCGAGGACAGACCCCACAAGGAGGCGGCGACGGCTACGAGCCAGGTGCGGTCGGATCCCGGGGAAGTCATGCAGCACAGCATCCCCCACGGCGCCGGCGTCCCGGAAGATCTCGCGCCCCCGGGGCGTCGGAGTCGTGGAAGCCGACCTGTTGCCGACCCCCGAGCGCCCCGTTGGGCAGATGTCGACGACGCCCGGCCCGTCCCGGCGTCCCTAGGGTCGAGTCCCGGGCACCCCCGCCCGGCGAGCAGCCCGGCGACCGTGCGGTGGAGCGAGGTGACGATGCGGGTCCTCCTGGCCCTCGGCGGGAACGCCATGACCGGCCCCGACGGCAGCGCCACCCCGGACGCGCAGATCGCCGCCGTCACCGGGGCGATGGCCTCGGCCGCCGCCCTGGTCGCGGCCGGCCACGAGCTGGTCCTCACCCACGGCAACGGGCCTCAGGTCGGCAACCTGCTGGTGAAGAACGAGCTCGCGGCCCACGTCGTGCCGCCGGTCCCTCTCGACTGGTGCGGCGCGCAGACCCAGGGCACCCTCGGCTTCGCCCTCCTCGACGCGCTCGACACCGCCCTCGCCCGGGCCGGCGCGGTGCGGCCGGTGGCCGCGCTGGTCACCCGCACCCTGGTCGACCGCGACGACCCCGGCTTCACCCGCCCCACCAAGCCGGTGGGCCGCTCCGTCGACGCCGACGCCGCCCGCCGGATGGCCGCGCACGGCCAGGTCTGGGAGGACCGCGGCGAGAGGGGATGGCGCCGGATGGTGGCCAGCCCCGAGCCGCTCGAGGTGCTCGACGTCGCGGCCGCCCGCACCCTGCTCGACGCCGGCTACGTGGTGGTCGCGGCCGGAGGCGGCGGCATCCCCGTCGTGCGCGACCCCGACGGGACGCTGCGCGGGGTCGAGGCCGTCATCGACAAGGACCTCACCGCCGCGCTGCTGGCCCGGGCCCTCGACGCCGACGTGCTGGTGGTCGCCACCGACGTCGACCACGCCGCCACCGGCTTCGGTACGCCCGCCCAGCGCGACCTGGGCCGGGTCGGGCCGTCGGAGCTGCGCGCCCTGGCCGCCGCCGGCGAGTTCCGCTCGGGCTCGATGGGCCCCAAGGTCGAGGCGCTGCTCCGCTTCGTCGACGCCGGCGGGCGCCGCGGCGTCATTACCTCGCTCGCCCGCATCACCGACGCCGTCGACGGCACCTTCGGCACCGTCGTCGAGCCCGACTGACCACGACCACCCCCACCGAGAGGAACGATCCCGTGCCCGACGCCATCGAGGTCCGCAAGGTCCCCCTGCACTCCGTCTCCGACGCCTCCGAGCTCGGCGCCCTGATCGACGCCGGCGTCATCGAGGCCGACCGGGTCATCGCCGTCATCGGCAAGACCGAGGGCAACGGCGGGGTCAACGACTACACCCGCATCATCGCCGACCGCGCCTTCCGCGAGATGCTCGTGGCCAAGGGCGCCGACCCCGAGCGCGTCAAGGACGTGCCGATCGTCTGGTCCGGCGGTACCGACGGCGTCATCAGCCCGCACGCCACCATCTTCGCCACCGTCCCGGCCGAGCGCGCCGAGCCGACCGACGAGCCGCGCCTGACCGTCGGGTTCGCCATGAGCGAGACCCTGCTGCCCGAGGACATCGGCCGGACCGCGATGGTCACCAAGGTCGCCGCGGCGGTGAAGGTCGCGATGGAGCGCGCCGGCATCACCGACACCGCGGACGTGCACTACGTGCAGACCAAAACCCCGCTGCTGACCATCGACACCATCCGCGACGCCAAGAGCCGCGGCCACGACGTCTTCACCGAGGACACCCTGACCTCGATGGACGTCTCGAACGGCGGCACGGCCCTCGGCATCGCGGTGGCCCTGGGCGAGATCGAGATGCCGCGCGACGAGGACGTGCTGCGTGACCGCTCGCTCTACTCGTCGGTGGCGTCGTGCTCGTCCGGGGTCGAGCTGGACCGGGCCCAGGTGGTCGTGGTCGGCAACGCCCGCGGCGTGGGCGGGCGCTACCGCATCGGGCACTCCGTGATGAAGGACGCGCTCGACCAGGACGGGCTGTGGGAGGCCATCCGCGACGCCGGCCTCGAGCTGCCCGAGCGCCCCCACCACACCGACCTCGACGGGCGCCTGGTGAACCTGTTCCTCAAGTGCGAGACCAGCCAGGACGGCGCGGTGCGCGGGCGACGCAACGCGATGCTCGACGACTCCGACGTGCACTGGCACCGGCAGATCAAGGCCGCCGTGGGCGGCGTGACGGCTGCCGTCACCGGCGACCCGGCCGTGTTCGTGTCGGTGTCGGCCGCCCACCAGGGCCCCGACGGCGGCGGCCCGGTGGCCGCCATCGTCGACCTCGGCGAGGAGCCCACCGGCTACCGGCCGTGAACGGAGTCACCCTCCACGGTCCGCGTACCGGCGCCTCCCAGGGGGTACCAGGCCGTCATGCCGGACACCGACCCCGACACCCCTCTCCTGGCGCCTCCCCCGCCGGGGCCTGACGCTCCGGCCGCCGCGGTCGTCGAGACCGTGGCGGCTATGGTCGCGCACCCCGACTACCCGTGCCTCGGCGCCCGCTCGGTCTTCCGCCGCGACGCCGTCACCGCCGTCGTGCTCGACGACCTCGGCGACACCTCCCCCGGCGGCTCGCTCGACCGGCTCGTTGAGCACCTGGGCGACTACGCGCGCGAGGTCAGCGCCGACGGCGACCTGGTCTCGTTCGTCGCGTGCTTCCGCGCCCCGGAGACCACCGACGAGCCCACGTTCGAACGGCTCCTGTGGGGCGCGTTGCAGCACCTGCACGACCAGGACGACGGGGCCTGGGCCGACGGCGTGTCGGCCGACCCGGGTGACCCGCACTTCGCGTTCAGCGTGCACGGCACCGCCTTCTTCGTGGTGGGCCTGCACCCCGGCGCCTCCCGCATCGCGCGCCGCTCCCCGCTGCCGACGCTGGTCTTCAACCTGCACGAGCAGTTCGAGCGGATGCGCGGCGACGGCCGCTACACGCGGATGCGCGACACCATCCGCCGCCGTGACACCGACCTCCAGGGCTCGCTCAACCCGATGGTCGGCGACCACGGGGACGCGTCGGAGGCCCTGCAGTACTCCGGGCGCGAGCGCCCCGACGACTGGACGCCGCCCTTCCAGGCGAGCCCGACCCCCGAGGAGAGCGCGTGAACCCCGCCCGTACCCGTCATCCCCGCACCGGCCCGGCGCCGGCCTACGCAGGGTCGGCCCAGGCCCCGGCCCCGGGGTGGACCCGGCTGGCGCCGCAGACGGGGGCGGCCTTCGAGCTCGCGCCCGGCGACCGGCTGACCCTGCTCGACCCGGCCGGCGAGCAGGTCAGCGACCTCTACCTGGTGGCGGCGGGTGACGTGGCCGAGCAGTTCTCGTCGGGGCGCACCACCGACTTCGGCAACAGCATCTACGTCTCGACCGGGTCCTCGCTCTGGAGCAACCGCTCACGGGTGCTGGCCGAGGTCGTCGACGACACCGTCGGGGTGCACGACCTGACGCTCACGCCCTGCAGCCAGGCCACCTTCGACATCCTCTACCCCGACCTCGGCGGCGCGGCCCACCCCAGCTGCTTCGGCAACCTCGTCACGGCGCTGGCGCCCTACGGCGTCGGCCCCGACAGCATCGGCGTCACCCTCAACGTCTTCATGGACGTGTGGACCGACGCCGCCGGCGAGCTGCACATCGACCCGCCGCCGACCTCCCCCGGTGACCGCTTCACCATCGAGGCCGCGGTGCCCCTCGTCGCCGGGGTCACGGCGTGCTCGGCCGAGAAGTCGAACAACGGCACCTGCACCCCGATCGACGTGCTCGTGGAGCGGGCGGCTGCTCACCGCTGAGGCCGGCGCCCGGGTAGGTTTCCCGCGTGAGCGAGACCGACGTGCCGATCGAGGAGCAGCCCGACGCCGAGGTCGACGAGGCCTTCGACCGCCTCGTCAACGAAGGGCACGAGCGGCTGCGCCGGCCCCTGCGCGAGCTCGTCGCCACCGGCGTGCTCGGCGGTGTCGACGTCGGGGTCGGCATCCTGGCCTACCTCGTGGTCAAGCACGAGACCGACAGCCAGCTGCTGGCCGCGCTGGCGTTCTCGGTCGGGTTCGTCGCCCTGCTGCTGGCGCACAGCGAGCTGTTCACCGAGAACTTCCTCGTCCCCGTCACGGCCGCGGTCGCCGAGAAGGGGCCGTGGCTCGGGCTGGTCCGGCTCTGGGCGGTCACGCTCGTCACCAACGTCATCGGGGGCTCGGCGGTCATCTGGGTGATCCTGGTGGCCCGCCCCGACCTGCACGAGGTCGCGCGCGAGACCGGCGAGCACTACGCCGGGCTGGGGGTCAACCCCAAGAGCTTCATGCTGGCCGTGCTCGGCGGCCTGGTCATCACGCTGATGACGCGGGCCCAGCACTCCACCGACAACCTCGGCGTCAAGATCGTCCCGGCGGTGCTGTTCAGCGCGGTCCTGGTGGGCGCCGAGCTCTTCCACGCGGTGCTCGACGAGATCTTCATCGTCGGCGCCGCGATCGCCGGCTCCGACATCTCCGTGGCGCAGTTCCTGGTGGCGATGCTGTGGGCCGCGCTGGGCAACCTCGTCGGCGGGGTCGGCTTCGTGACTGCGCTCCGGCTGGTCCGTTCGGCGCCCAAGGTCGAGGAGGAGCGCGAGCAGACGGCCTGAGCGCGGCCGCCCCAGCCCCGCCGCCCCAGCCCCGCCGCCGCCTCGGCATTTCGGGGTGACCCCGAAATGTCAGGATCCCCCCGGTTCGGAACCGGGGGGATCCTGACGAAGCGGGGTCTCGAGCCGCGCCGGGTCAGTGGGCGAAGTGGCGGGTACCGGTGAAGTACATCGTCACGCCCGCCGCCTGCGCCGCCGCCACGACCTCCGCGTCGCGCATCGAGCCACCGGGCGCGACCACGGCGCGCACCCCGGCGTCGAGCAGCACCTGGAGCCCGTCGGCGAACGGGAAGAACGCGTCGGAGGCCGCGACCGCGCCGGCCGCCCGCTCGACGCCCGCCCGCGAGACCGCGAGGTGGCAGGAGTCGACGCGGTTGACCTGGCCCATCCCGATGCCGACGGCCGCCCCGCCCTTGGCCAGGAGGATGGCGTTGGACTTGACCGCGCGCACCGAGCGCCAGGCGAACGCGAGGTCGGCCAGCATCGCGTCGTCCGCGGCCTCCCCGGCGACGAGGGTCCACCGCGACGGGTCGTCGCCGCCGGGCTTGTCGCCCTCGACCACGGCGTCGACCCGGTCGACGGTCTGCAGCAGCAGGCCGCCGCTGATGGGGCGCATCTCGACGGCGTCGGCCGTGCTCACGGCGTCGGCCGGCAGCCGCAGGATGCGGATGTTCTTCTTCGCGCGGAGCACCTCCAGCGCGTCGGCGTCGAAGTCGGGCGCGATGATCACCTCGGTGAAGACGTCCTTGACCTGCTCGGCCATCGCGAGGTTCACCGGGCGGTTGGCCGCGATGATCCCGCCGAAGGCCGACACCGGGTCGGTGGCGTGCGCGGCCGCGTAGGCCTCCTCGATGGTGGCGCCCACGGCGATGCCGCACGGGTTGGCGTGCTTGACGACCGCGACGGTCGGCTGGTCGCCGTGGTCGTGCGCGGCGCGCACCGCGGCGTCGGTGTCGACGTAGTTGTTGTACGACATCTCCTTGCCGTGCAGCTGCTCGGCCGAGGCCACCCCGCCGCGCCAGTGGCGGTACAGGGCCGCCTTCTGGTGCGGGTTCTCGCCGTAGCGCAGGACGGCCGCGCGGGTGAAGGTGGCGCCGGTCCAGGCCGGGAAGCCGGTGCCGTCGGAGGTGTCGGTGTAGACGTTGCCCATCCAGTTGGCCACCGCGTTGTCGTAGTCGGCGGTGTGCACGAAGGCCCGCGCGGCGAGGAGCTTGCGCTGGGCGAGGCTGAACCCCCCGGCCCGCACGGCCTCGAGCACCGCGTCGTAGGCCGCGGGCTCGGTGACGACCGCCACGCTGGGGTGGTTCTTGGCGGCGGCCCGCACCATCGACGGCCCGCCGATGTCGATCTGCTCGATGACCTCGTCGGGCGATGCCCCCGAGGCCACGGTCTCGCGGAACGGGTAGAGGTTCACCACGACGAGCTCGAAGGCCTCGACCCCGAGCTCGCCCAGCTGCGCGCGGTGCTCGGGCTTGCGGGTGTCGGCCAGCAGGCCGGCGTGCACCTTGGGGTGCAGGGTCTTGACCCGGCCCTCCAGGCACTCGGGGAAGCCGGTGAGCTCCTCGACGCGGGTCACGGGCAGGCCCAGCGACTCGATGAGCGCGGCCGAGCCGCCGGTGGACACCAGGGCGACCCCGGCATCGTGCAGGCCGCGGACCAGATCGGGCAGGCCGGTCTTGTCGTAGACGGAGACGAGGGCCCGGCGCACGGGACGGACGTCCTGCGTGGGGCCGGGGGCGGAGACGGCGGCGGACATGGAGGCTCCCGTGGGTCGACGGTCGGTCGCGGGGCACCCAGGCGGGCGATGCCCCGACTGCGGACTTCCCGGTGGTGACCCACCCTCGCCAGTCGTCGCCGGCGAGTCTACCGAGTCAGCGGGCCTGCTCGCGCCCGGTGCGGGCGCTCGGGCCCGGGCGCGGGGCCGCTCCGGTCAGGAGCGGTAGGGCGAGGGTGGCAGCGGGTCGGGCCAGGAGCCGCCGAGCACGCGGTCGACGTCGAGCACGATGACGACGCGCTCGGGGTTGGGGCGCGGCTGGCGGTAGCGGGCGGCGTAGCGCTCCTCGGCGTCGCGCACGGCATCGGGGTCCTCGACCACCCGGGTCGGCCCCTCGAGGGTCAGCCATCGCCGGCCGTCGACCTGCCCGATGGCCGCGCGCCGGCCCGCGCGCGCCTGCACCGCCTTGGCGCTGGCGCGACTGGTGATGACGCGCGCGACGAGCGCGTCGGCATCCCAGGTGAACCCGACGGGCACCACGTGCGGGCTGCCGTCGCGCCGCAGGGTGGTGAGGGTGGCCAGGTGCCGCTCCCGCATGAACGCGACCGCGGCGGGCGGGAGCTCGGCGGGGGTCAGCGCCACGACCGGTCCCGGGCGAGCTCGCTGAGGACGTCGACGACCATCGTGCGCTCGACCACCTTGATCCGTTCGTGCAGGCTCTCGACCGTGTCACCGGGCTCGACCCGTACCGCGCGCTGGTCGATGATCGGCCCGGTGTCGACACCGGCGTCGACCCAGTGGCAGGTGCAGCCGGTGACCTTGACCCCGTGCGCCAGGGCGTCGCGCACCCCATGGGCCCCGGGGAAGCTGGGCAGCAGCGCCGGATGGGTGTTGAGCACCCGGTGGGCGGCCAGCACCGCGGGGCCGAGCACCCGCATGAAGCCCGCGGACACGACGAGGTCGGCGTCCTGGCCGCTGATGGTGCGGGCCAGGGCGCGGTCCCAGTCGGCGCGGGTGTCGACGTCGGAGATCCGGCAGACGAAGGTGCCGACGCCGGCGGCCTCCGCGCGCTCCACCCCGCCCGTGCCGTCGCGGTCGGCGCCGACGGCGACCACCGTGAACGGGGCGTCGGGGGCGGCCGCGGCGTCGAGGATCGCCTGCAGGTTGGTGCCCGAGCCGGAGACCAGGACGACGAGGCGCAGTGGCTCGGGGGGCGTCGGGACGGAGCTCACCGGCGCAGCCGCCAGGCGTCACGCAGCACGTAGGCCAACGCCCCGAGGAAGAGCTCGGCGAACAGGACCAGGCCCAGCTCGAGGGCCGGGGCACCGACGTCGGCCAGGCGGAACCGCCCGAGAGAGCCGCCCGCCACCCCGTCGAGCACCGCGAGGGCGAGGGCGCTGGTGGCGCAGCCCGAGAAGGCGACGACGACCTTGGTGCGCAGCCGCGAGAGGCGCGCGACCGTGGCGACCGCGCGCTTGCCGACCCAGGCGCCGACGGCCACGACCAGGAGGAACGAGACCACGCCGACCAGGGCCGGGATGCCGCCGGGCTGCGGCATCGCCCCGAGGACCGGGACCATCGGCAGCAGGCCGCCCTCGACGCCACCCCACGACACCGAGGCGCCGTCGACGACCGAGAACCCGGGCCCGGCCAGGAACGAGACCGCCCAGACGGCGAGGTTGGGCAGCACGGCCAGCTGCGCCAGGTCGAGCGCCCAGGCCCCCGAGCCCCGGGCGCCGAGGTCGTCGGCGATGGCCTGGACCTGCGGCCAGGACAGGACGAGGGCTCCGACGACGACCAGCATCCCCAGGCCCAGCAGCAGCCACGCACCGGCCAGACCGGCGCCGACGCCACGCCGCAGCACGTCGGGCAGCGGTAGGGCGAGGCGCGGCCCCAGGACGTCGGGGTCGTCGCGGCCCGCCGCACGGAGCACCAGCAGCACGCCGAGCCCGGGGACCACGACCAGGGGCAGCAGCATCGACCACAGCTCCGGCGGGAAGGGGCCGGTGCCCGCCACGACCCCCGCGAGCGCGACGACGAGCGCGTACCCGGCCCACCAGGCGCCCACGGCCGCGGCGAGGGAGCGCGGCAGCATCCCGGCCCAGTGCTCGCCCTCGGTGCTGACGTCGACCACGGCCTCACGCGCTCCCAACCAGCCGAGGCCGACGACCACGGCCAGGCCCAGCAGCGGGGTCAGCGAGAGCGTGGCGGCGCCGGCGGTGAGGCGGGCCCCGGACGCCAGCAGCCAGAGCGAGGCGCCGACGCCGAGGGCGCCCCCGGCCCCGGAGCCGGCGAGCGGGTCCTGGCGCCACGCGAGAACGACGGGCACCAGGACGAGGGCGCTCGACACGAGGGCCGTCAGCATCCCGAGCATCCCCGAGCGCCGCCACCCCGGGCCCCAGCGGGAGGGGCCGTCGACGGCATCCGCCCCCCCGGGCAGGGCGGCGCGCAGGCGGTCGGTGACGGTCATCCTGCTCAGTGTCGCCGATGGGCGTGCCTCGGTCGGCGAGCACACGCCGTCGCGCACCGAACCCGCCGGCGTCCAGCGTCGGTCCGCCTCGGGACCCCGGAACGTCAGCGTCCCCCCGGTTCGGAACCGGGGGGACGCTGACGTTTCGGGGTGACCCCGAAAAGCGGAGCCGGGGCAGGAGGGAGGGTCAGTCCGAGAGGCCCTGCATGATCTCGCGCATCAGGTCGGCGGTCTCGGACGGCGTCTTGCCGACCCGGACCCCGGCGGCCTCGAGGGCCTCCTTCTTCGCGGCCGCGGTGCCCGACGAGCCCGACACGATGGCGCCGGCGTGGCCCATGGTCTTGCCCTCGGGGGCGGTGAAGCCGGCCACGTAGCCCACGACCGGCTTGGTGACGTGGTCCTTGATGTAGGCCGCGGCACGCTCCTCGGCGTCGCCACCGATCTCGCCGATCATGACGATGGCGTCGGTGTCGGGGTCGTTCTGGAAGGCCTCGAGGCAGTCGATGTGCGTGGTGCCGATGATCGGGTCGCCGCCGATGCCGACCGCGGACGAGAAGCCGAACTCGCGCAGCTCGTACATCATCTGGTAGGTCAGGGTGCCCGACTTCGAGACCAGCCCGATGCGGCCGGCGCCCGCGATGTCGGCCGGGATGATCCCGGCGTTGGACTGCCCGGGGCTGATCAGCCCGGGGCAGTTCGGGCCGATGATCCGGGTGGTGCCGGAGGCGGCGGCCTTGGCGTAGAACTCGGCCGAGTCCTTGACGGCGATGCCCTCGGTGATGACGACCGCGAGCGGGACGGCCGCGTCGACGGCCTCCTCGACGGCGGACTTGGCGAAGGCCGGCGGGACGAAGATGACGCTGACGTCGGCGCCGGTCGCCTCGACGGCCTCGGCGACCGTGCCGAAGACGGGGACGGACACCCCGCCCTCGAAGTCGACCGAGGTGCCGGCCTTGCGGGGGTTGACGCCCCCGACGATGGAGGTGCCGGAGCACAGCATCCGCTGGGTGTGCTTCATGCCCTCCGAGCCGGTCATGCCCTGGACGATGACCTTGGAGTCGGCGGTGAGGAAGATGGCCATGGGTTGTCTCGTGTCTCTCTTCGCGCTCGGGGTCAGTTCTGGGAGGCCAGCTCGGCGGCCTTGCGGGCGGCGCCGTCCATCGTCGCCTCGATGATGACGCGCGGGTGGTCGCGCTCGGCGAGGATGCGGCGCCCCTCCTCGACGTTGTTGCCGTCGAGCCGCACGACCAGCGCGCGGTTCTCCTCGTCACCGAGGGCGTCGAGCGCCCCGACGATGCCGTTGGCGACCGCGTCGCACGAGGTGATGCCGCCGAAGACGTTGACGAACACGCTCTTGACCTGGGGGTCGGACAGGATGATGTGCAGCCCGTTGGCCATCACCTCGGCCGAGGCGCCGCCGCCGATGTCGAGGAAGTTGGCCGGCTTCTGGCCGCCGAACTCCTCGCCGGCGTACGCGACGACGTCGAGGGTGCTCATCACGAGCCCGGCGCCGTTGCCGATGATGCCGACGGAGCCGTCGAGCTTGACGTAGTTGAGGTCCTTCTCCTTGGCGGCGGCCTCGAGCGGGTCGGCCGCGGCCCGGTCCTGGAGGGCCTCGTGGTCGGGGTGGCGGAAGCCCGCGTTCTCGTCGAGGGTGACCTTGCCGTCGAGCGCGACGATGTCGCCGTCCTCGGTCTTGACCAGCGGGTTGACCTCGACCAGCGTGGCGTCCTCGTCGCGGTAGACCGCCCAGAGCGACTTCAGGACGGGCTCGATCTTCGCGGCGGTCTCGGCGTCGAAACCGGCGGCCTCGACGATCTCGCGCGCCTTGGCGTCGTCGATGCCGGTGTTGGGGTCGACGGCGACCCGCGCGAGGGCCTCGGGACGCTCGACGGCGAGCTGCTCGATCTCGACCCCGCCCTCCCTGCTGCACATCGCCAGGTAGGTGCGGTTGGCCCGGTCGAGCAGGACCGAGAAGTAGTACTCCTCGGCGATCTTGGCGCCCTGGGCCACCATGACGCGGTGGACCGTGTGGCCCTTGATGTCCATGCCGAGGATGGCGGCGGCGTGCTCCTGTGCCTCGTCGGCGGTCTTGGCGACCTTGACGCCCCCGGCCTTGCCGCGGCCGCCGACCTTGACCTGCGCCTTGACGACGGTGACACCACCGCTGGCGGTGCCGATCCGCTCCGCGGCCGCGCGGGCCTCCTCGGGGGTGGTCGCGACCGCCCCGGCGAGCACGGGGACACCGTGCTTCTCGAACATGTCACGGGCCTGGTACTCGAAGAGATCCACGAGGCGATCCGTCCTCACTGTCGGCGAAGGTGGTCCATTGGGCAGCGTATCGGCGCCGCGACGTCGCGACGCCATCGGCACCCACCCGATGGGACCGATCTCACCTCGGAGCGGCCGCGCGCCACGCCCCGCGGCGTGCAGCGGCCGGGCCGACCGGGCCGGCCGCGGTCAGCGCACCGTCAGCGCGGTGTCGTCGACCACGAAGGAGGTCTGCAGGCTCGAGTCCTCCGTCATGAGGAACCGGACCGTGACGGACCGGCCCTTGTAGGCGGTGAGGTCGAAGGTCTTCGGCACGTAGCCCGAGGTCGCGTTCACGTTCGAGTACGTGGCCAACGTCGTCGTCGCGCCGCCCACCACGACCTGCGGCTTCATCGTGTCGTAGGCGATGGCGCCGCTCTCGGCGGTGTCGATCCGGACGTAGAACGTGAGGACGGCCGAGGTGGCGGTCGCGGGGATGGTGACCGTCTGCTGCTCGGACTCGGTCGCCGTGGTGGCGTTGCCGCCGAGCCACAGCTTCCAGCCACCGGTCCGGGGCGGGCGGCCGGAGTTGGTGGTGATCGGGCCGGTGATGCCGGTCCAGGCCGTGGCGCCGGACTCGAAGCCCGCGTTCTGCAGCAGGTTGCCCCCCGTGGGGGACGGGGTGGTACCGCCGCAGCTCTGTGCGCCGGCCGGCACCGCGATGGCCGAGAACGCGCTCTCGACCGCGGCGCACACCGCGATGTTGCTGGGGAAGAGCTCCTTGGCCGAGGCGATGGCCCCTTCGCGGGCGTCGCGGTAGGTGCTGTTCGAGGTGAGCTTGGTCGACAGCGTGCGGTACCAGACCTTCTCGATGTTCCTGCGGCCCGCGCCGACGACGCTCGCCCCGTTGCAGGTGGGGCTGTCGTACGGGACCCCGTTCACGGTCTTGGCGCCGCTGCCCTCGGAGGCGAGGTAGAACCAGTGGTTGAGCGGGCCCGAGGAGTAGTGCGGGTCGAGGCTGCCCAGGTCGGAGGCCCAGCAGTCCCGGGACACCCCGTCCTTGCTGGGCTGGTCCAGGTAGCGCAGCGGGGTCCCGTTGCCGTTGATGTCGATCTTCTCCCCGATGAGGTAGTCACCGGGGTCGGCCGCGCTGCCCGCGTAGAACTCCACCGCGGTGCCGAAGATGTCGGAGGTCGCCTCGTTGAGGCCACCGGCCTCCCCGGTGTAGGCCAGCCCGGCGGTGCGCTCGGTGACGCCGTGGCTCATCTCGTGGGCGGCGACGTCGATGCTCGTCAGCGGCTTGGCGTTGTTCGCGCCGTCGCCGTACGTCATCTGGGTGCCGTCCCAGAAGGCGTTGTTGTAGGCGTTGCCGTAGTGGACCCGGCTGCGGGCGCCGGTACCGTTGTTCCAGATGCCGGCGCGGCCGAGCACGTTCTGGTAGTAGGCGTAGGTCTTCTCGGCGCCGTACTGGGCGTCGACCGCGGCGCTCTGGCGGCTCGAGGTGGTGCCGTTGCCCCACACGTTGTCGGCGTCGGTGAACTGCGTGCCGGTGCCCGTGGTCGCCCCGTTGAGGTCGGTCGTGTAGTTGCCGATGCTGTCCTTGAGCAGCCAGCCGGTGCCGCTCTGGAGGCTGTTGAGGGTGACGGTGCCCGAGTACAGCGAGCTGCCGGTCCCCTCGGCGATCTCATCCCACCCCGTGATGACGGTGCCCCGGTCGGCGTCGACGATGGTGTGCAGCCGGCTGGGGGTCTGGTCGGCCTTCACGCCCGTGGTCAGCACGTCGTAGGCCAGGCGCGGCGACCCCGAGCCGGCCCAGACCACCAGCTCGCCCGAGGACGACCTGTCCGTGGTCGCGGCCGAGCGCCGCGCGCCGGTGGCGAGGGCCGCCGAGCGGGAGACCACCGGGGTCGTGTCGGAGGCTCCGACGGCCCGGTGCCCGGCGTTGTAGTGGACGGCACGCACGGCGCCGGCCGTGCCGCGATCGAGCACGAGGTCGCCGCCGACGACGCGCAGGCCGCGCCAGGTGCGGTCGTAGTGGACGTGCCGGGTGCCGTCGGGGTCGATGACCGTCGAGCGCACCACCAGCCTCTCGTCGGCGCCGAGACCGAGGGCGGTGTGGTCGGAACGGGGGTCGCTCGCGGCGCGCGCGGAGGCCGGGACGGCCGCCGCCACACGGGTGGGTGGGACGGCGCCGGTCCTCGCCGCGGTCGAGGGCGGCGCGGCGGGGGTGGCAGCAGGGGCGGCGGGGGCCGGGGTGCCCAGGGCCGGGGTGGCGAGGGCCGCGGCGGTGCTGACCGACACGGCGGCGGTGGCACTGCCGGCACCCGCCGAGGCGGGGAGGTCGGCGGCCAGGGTCACCAGGGCCGCGCCGAGCGCGAGACCGGGCAGGAGTGCTCGCACGGGGAAGAGTCACTCCTTCGGGGGTGGACGGCCCGGGCCCGGGCACGAGGGGGAACCTCCCCTGAGGAATACACCGCCCCGCCTGTTCGCGCGCGGGATTGACGAAGAATGCGGCCCTCGTGTCCGCTCTCGCGCGCGATCCTGGCCGTTCGGGCACGAGGCGGGCGAAGCGGTTGCGCACCTGGCCACACCCGGGGCGCCGTCGACGGACTGACACCGTTGTCAGCCGCGATCCGCGCGCCACGCCCGATATTCCACCGCACCTGAGAATCTTCACAAGGTTAACCAGGATTAGACAGACCTTCGTCATCGCAGGTCAGTCCCGGTGAGCATCCACGACCGCCTCCGGGGCCCGGGCCCCACCTTCGCGAGACGCCTTTGTGTCACGGAATGGTCACGGTACGGTGACCACGCCTGCTGAGCCCTTCCTGACCACCTGCGACACCCCTGAGGTACCTCCTGCCGTGAGCTCTCGCTCCTACCAGGGGCGCCACGCCGGGCGCCACCGCGCCGGCTCCCGTGTGCGCCTCCCCCGCGCCTTCAGCGCCGGCTTCGTCCTCCCGACGACCGCCGCCGCGGCGCTGGTGGTGACCGCCACGGGCGCCAGCGTCGCCGAGTCGGCCCCGCCCCAGACCTTCGCCCTCACGGGCCAGCAGACGCAGATGGTCCGGACCCAGGAGGCAGCCTCCGAGGCGTCCGTCACCGACATCGCCGAGCGCCGCCAGGACGCGGCCATGCAGTCGGCGGCCCTCCTCGGCCGGGCCGAAGCCCAGCGCCGGGCCGCGCGGGCGGCCGTCCGCAAGGCGGAGGCGAAGGCCAAGGCCGAAGCGGCCGCCGAGAAGCGGGCCCGCGCCTGGGTGCGGCCCATCCACACCTGGACCATCACCTCGGGCTTCGGCTGGCGCTGGGGCAAGCGGCACGACGGCATCGACCTCGGCGCTCCGACCGGCACCCCGCTCTACGCCATGTCCCAGGGGACGGTCATCAAGGCGGGCTGGGAGAACAGCTTCGGCAACAAGGTCGAGATCCGCTACTGGGACGGCAGCATCAGCTGGTACGGCCACATGAGCCGCATCGACGTGCAGACGGGTCAGCAGGTCTCCGCGGGCGACCAGGTGGGCGCGGTGGGCAACACCGGGCACTCCTTCGGCTCGCACCTGCACCTGGAGTTCCAGCGCACCGAGACCGCCGACACCCCCATCGACCCCGTCCCCTGGCTGAAGAACCACGGCCTCTGGTGACCTCGGCGCTTTTGCGCCGCAGCGACAGGACCCCGGCCCCGGCCGGGGTCCTGCTGCGTCGGGAGCGGGCCGGGCGCCGGCCCCCGGCGGTCAGAGCTTCTCGAGCGGGGCGTAGCGCAGCACGAAGCGCTTGACCCCGAGCTCGCCGCCGAAGTCGACCTCGGCCTGGGTCCTGTCGCCCTCGCCCATGGTCCGCACCACGGTGCCGAGCCCGTAGCTGTCGTGGGTGACGCGGTCGCCGGAGCTCAGGGCGATGACGGGCCGGTTGCCGGGTGAGCGCACACCGGGACGGGCCGCGAGGGTGGCCACCGCGGGGCGCTGGTCGCGCCGGCCCACGGCAGCGGCACCGGAGAGCTCGCGCTCCCACGTCAGCAGCTCGGCCGGGATCTCGTCGAGGAAGCGCGAGGGCGGGTTGTACTGCGGTGCGCCCCAGGCGGACCGGACAGCCGCCCGGGAGAGGTGCAGCCGCTCGCGGGCGCGGGTGATGCCGACGTAGGCCAGCCGGCGCTCCTCCTCGAGCTCCTTGGGGTCCCCCAGGCTGCGCAGGTGCGGGAAGGTGCCGTCCTCCATCCCGGTGAGGAAGACCACCGGGAACTCCAGGCCCTTGGCGGTGTGCAGGGTCATCAGCGTGACGACACCCTGCTCCTCGGCCTCGGCGCTGTCGGGGATCTCGTCGGCGTCGGCGACCAGGCTGACCCGCTCGAGGAAGTCCTCGAGGCTCACGACCTCGCCGGTCTCCCGGCGCGCCTCGTCGAACTCGCGGGCCACGGCCACGAGCTCGGCGAGGTTCTCGACGCGGGTCTCGTCCTGGGGGTCGCGGCTGTCGCGGAGCTCGGCGACGTAGCCGGTGCGGTCGAGGATGGCCTCGAGCAGGTCGGCGACCCCGGCGTCCTCGTCGTCGCGGACCCGGCCCAGGTCCTCGAGGATGGTGGTGAAACCGGTGATGGCCGCGACCGAGCGGGTGGCGATCCCGGGAGCGTCCTGGGGGCGCCCGAGAGCCGCCACGAACGGGATGCGCTCGCGCTCGGCCAGGGCCACGACGCAGGCCTCGGCGCGGTCGCCGATGCCGCGCTTGGGCACGTTGAGGATGCGGCGCAGGTTGACGGTGTCGGCGGGGTTGGACAGCACCCGCAGGTAGGCCAGGGCGTCCTTGACCTCGCGGCGCTCGTAGAACCGGGTGCCACCGACGACCTTGTACGGCAGGCCGACCCGGACGAACACCTCCTCGAGCGCGCGCGACTGGGCGTTGGTGCGGTAGAACACCGCGACGTCGCCGGGCCGCACGCCGTGGTCGTCGCCGAGCCGGTCGATGGTGCGCGCCACGAACGAGGCCTCGTCGTGCTCGTTGTCGGCGACGTAGCCGATGATGGGCGCACCGTCGCCGCTGTCGGTCCAGAGGTTCTTCTTGCGCCGGGTCTCGTTGCGGGCGATGACGGCGTTGGCGGCGCGCAGGATGGTCTGGGTCGAGCGGTAGTTCTGCTCCAGCAGGATGGTGCGTGCCTGCGGGTAGTCCTGCTCGAACTCCTCGATGTTGCGGATGGTCGCGCCCCGGAAGGCGTAGATCGACTGGTCGGCGTCGCCCACCACCACCAGCTCGCTGGCCTCGACACCGTGCTCGGTGCGGGTGGCCTCGGCCCCCACGAGCTCCTTGACCAGCTGGTACTGGGCGTGGTTGGTGTCCTGGTACTCGTCGACCATGACGTGCCGGAAGCGCCGCCGGTAGTGCTCGGCGACCTCGGGGAAGGCCTGGAACATGTGCACCGTGGTCATGATGAGGTCGTCGAAGTCCATCGCGTTGGCCTGGCGCAGGCGCCGCTGGTAGGCGGTGTAGGCCTCGGCCAGCACCTGCTCCTGGTGGGTGCCCTCCTGGGCCACGCGGCTGGCGAAGGTCTCCTCGTCGACCAGCTCGTTCTTGAGGTTGGAGACCTGGTGGCCGAAGGCGCGGGGGTTGTAGCGCTTGGGGTCGAGGTCCATGTCGCGCAGGACCATCGCCATGAGGCGCTGGCTGTCGGCAGCGTCGTAGATGGAGAACGTCGAGCGCATCCCCACCTTGTCGGCCTCCCGGCGCAGGATGCGCACGCAGGCGCTGTGGAAGGTCATCACCCACATCGCCTTGGCCCGCGGCCCCACGAGGGCTGCGACCCGCTCGCGCATCTCGGCGGCGGCCTTGTTGGTGAAGGTGATGGCGAGGACCTGCCCCGGCTGCACGCCGCGGTCGGCGAGCAGGTGCGCGATGCGGTGGGTCAGCACCCGGGTCTTGCCCGAGCCGGCGCCGGCCACGATGAGCAGCGGCGGTCCCTCGTGCAGGACGGCCTCACGCTGCTGCGGGTTGAGCCCGTCGAGCAGGGCGTCGGCGTCGAGCGCGCGCGGCCCCCCCTCGGGCCCCCGGCCTGCGGCGGCCGCCTCGGCCCAGGTGGGGACACCGGAGGCGTTGACCAGTGCCGCCTGGGCGCTCGCGTGGGTCGCGGGGTCGGCCGGCGGGGCGGTGGCGTGGACCCCGAAGTCGAGGCCGTCGAAGAGGGTGCTCATCTCATCGTCCACCCTACGTCCCGGCGCCGACGGGCCCGGGGACGGGCGAGCCCTCCGCGGCCGCGCGACCGCTGCAGGGGGATGCGGTCGTGCGGCCGACGGAGGGCTTGTCCAGACAATAGGACACCCCCACGCGCCGCGTCCAGCATTCGGCGGGTTCGAGACCGAAGATCTTACGGCCGGGTGGGAACGAGACGACGGCCGGCCCCCGAGGGGGCCGGCCGTCGACCGGGTCAGGCACGGCCGGGACGCCCCCGGCCGTGGCTGCTCAGGAGCACCAGGGGTAGACGAAGATGCTGTTGTCCCCGGCGCGGTGGTCGGCCAGCAGGGTGTGGAACGGGATGACGGTGTCGAGGGTGACGCCGTCGGGCAGGCCGTTGCGCGGCGTGACGCCCAGCGAGACGGCGGTGGCGACGCTGACGCCGTTGTCGCGCACGGCCTTGAAGGCGCCGATGCTCTTGAGGGTGGCGATGCCGGCCGCCTGACAGCGACCGTCGGCGGGGGCGGCCTGGGCGGGGGCCGAGAAGGCGGCCACGGCGAGACCGGCCACGGCGACGGTGGCGGCCGAGCGGGCCCAGGCGCGGGCCGAGTCGCGGGACTGCCCGGGGTTCTGGGCACGGGTGAACGGGCGGTGGCTGGGACGACGGCTCATGTCAGGTTCTCCTGGTGTCGGCAGTGACGGTGGATCCGATCGGTGCTCCGAACCTAAGTCGCCCTCGCCCCGATGTCGATACTTTGTCGAACCTTCGACGGCATCCGGCAGCCCCTCCCCGATGCGCTCGGTGCGGGCGGCGCGCATCGGACGGTCGCGCGTCCCCGGGCCGTCGCGGCCGCGCTCCCCGGACGGCCTGAGCCCTACGGTGGTGCCATGGCCTCGCGCAAGGGTGAGTTCGGGGAGCCGGTCGTCCTCGACGTCGACGGCTTCGACGTCCGGGTCAGCAGCCCCGACCGGGTGTACTTCCCGGCCCGCGGCGAGACCAAGCTCGACCTCGTGCGGTACTACCTGTCCGTCGGCGACGGCATCGTGGGCGCCCTGCGCGAGCGGCCGTGCATGCTGCACCGCTTCCCCGACGGCGTCGCCGGGGCCAAGGTGCACCAGAAGCGCCTGCCCCGCGGCGCCCCGCCCTGGGTCGAGACCGTGCGGCTGCACTTCCCCCGCTACGGGCTGCACGCCGACGAGCTCTGCGTCACGCGGCTGGCCGACGTGGCGTGGGCCTGCCAGATGAGCACCGTCGAGTTCCACCCGTGGAACAGCCGGCGCGCCGACACCGAGAAGCCCGACGAGTGGCGCATCGACCTCGACCCGATGCCGGAGGCGCCGTTCTCCCGGGTGCGCCGGGCCGCGCACGTCGCCCACGAGGTGCTCGACGAGCTCGGGGCGGTCGGCTGGCCCAAGACCAGCGGCGGGCACGGCCTGCACGTCTACGTCCGCATCGCGCCCGAGCACGGGTTCGGCGACGTGCGGCGGGCCGCGCTGGCGTTCGCGCGCGAGGTCGAACGCCGCATCCCCGACGACGTCACCACCACCTGGTGGCGCAAGGACCGCGACCCGGCCGCGGTCTTCGTCGACTACAACCAGAACGCCCGCGACCACACCATCGCGGCGGCATACTCGGTGCGCGGCAACGACATCGGCACCGTCTCGGCCCCCATCGCGTGGGACGAGGTCGACGACGCCGAGCCCGACGACTTCACCATCGCCACCATGCCCGAGCGGTACGCGCGCCTCGGCGACCTGCACGCCGGCATCGACGACGCCGTCTTCGACATCCGCCCGCTGCTGGAGTGGGCCGAGCGCGACGAGGCCGAGGGCGCCGAGGCTCCGCCCGAGCCCGAGGACGACACCGGGAAGCCCTGATGGACCTCGTCGTGCCACCGGGCCCCGGTCTCCCCCAGGGCCTGACGGTGCCCGCGGGCGAGCTCGTCGAGCGGTTCTCCCGCTCGTCGG
The DNA here is from genome assembly GCF_001428065.1 of Nostocoides sp. Soil756. GTDB lineage: Bacteria > Actinomycetota > Actinomycetes > Actinomycetales > Dermatophilaceae > Phycicoccus. Next base: position 222,202 of record NZ_LMSE01000002.1, on the reverse strand, counting down.
GGCCGGGCGGGCAGGGGGTCAACACCGCCGACAGCCGGGTCGAGCTCGAGCTCGACGTGGGCGCCTCGGCCGCGGTGGCGTCGCTCGGTGCGACACGCCGGGAGCGGCTGCTGGCCCGGCTGGCGGGCCGGCTCGTCGACGGCCGGCTCGTGGTGGCCGCATCCGAGCACCGCCAGCAGCGCCGCAACCGGGTCGCGGCGCGCGAACGGATGGCCGACCTGCTGCGCGAGGCGATCGCCCCTCCCCCGCCGCCGCGGCGGGCGACGCGACCCACCCGCGGCTCGAAGGAGCGCCGCCTGGCGGCCAAGAAGAGGCGCGGCGAGCTGAAGTCGGCGCGCTCCCGGCCCCCGTCCGAGGGCTGAGGCGGAGGGGTCCTCAGGAGACGTGGCGCACCAGCCCGACGACCTCGTCGGCGCAGCCCCACGACAGGGTGACTCCGGCCCCGCCGTGCCCCACGTTGGTCACGACCGGGCGGCCGTGCACGGTGCGCAGCCGCAGGTCGACCGCGGGCGCGACCGGGCGCAGGCCCACCCGCGAGCCCAGCACCTCGGCGTCGCGCAGCGCCGGGACCGCCGCCCGGCAGCGGGCGACGATCGCGGCGTGCACGGCGGCGTCCGGCTCGGGCTCGCTGCCGGGCACGTCGGTGCCCCCGCAGACCACCCACTGGGCGTGCGGCAGCACGTAGGTGACGCCGTCGGGTGCGTCGCCGTCGACGAACCAGCGCTCGAGGCCCGGGTTGGCCAGCAGGGCCACCTGCCCCCGTGAGGGGGTGACCACCACGTCGGGCAGGAGGCCGGGGGTGCGCAGCCCGGTCGCGACCACCAGCACGTCGTCCTCCAGCTCGTCGAGGGCCCCGACGCGGCCGGTGACGAGCTCGACGCCCACGGCGAGGCACTGCTGCTCGAGCCAGGCGAGGTACGTGGGCATGGCGACGAGCGGCAGGCGCGCGACCACCCCCGAGGTCGCGCCCTGCGGCAGCTCGGAGGCCGTCGCCTCGCGCACCCCGTCGACGCCCTCGACCCACCACCGTTCGGGGCCGGCGCGCTCGACGAGCACCCCCTCGCGAAGCACCACTCCGGTGCCGGGATCGGTGGCCAGGTCACGGAAACGGCTGAGGGACAGCAGTCCCCACGCGGCCACTCGGTCACGGGGCTGGACGTGGTAGGGGAACCACAGCCCGCCCGCCACCGCCGAGACCGTCGCCGGCGCCGGGGTGTCGCGCACGCATCGCACCCGATGGCCGCTCTCGGCCAGCCTCAGGGCCGAGGTCAGGCCGATGACGCCGCCGCCGACCACCGTCACCCGTGCCATGGCCCCATCGTCGCGAACCCGGGTGACGACCACCTCTCGCCACGCCGTGGTGGCCGACTCGTAGAGTCGCCCGATGGAGCCTCTCGACCCACACCCCGTGACCGGAACGCTCCTGCCCTCCCCCGCTCGGCCCGGCTGCGGATGGCCCGGTGACCCCGCCGACGCGCAGACCCCGGTCGCCACCACCGCGGCCGCGGTGCGGCGACTCGCCAGGTCGGCGGCCGACGTGGCGGAGCTCCAGGCCCGGGTCTCGGTGTGCCGGGCCTGTCCTCGCCTCGTCCGCTGGCGCGAGTCGGTCGCGACGACCGGGCGCCGCGCATCGTTCGCCGACCAGCCGTACTGGGGCCGCCCGGGCCCGTCCTTCGGTGACGCCGACGCCGCGGTGCTGCTCGTCGGCCTGGCCCCCGCGGCCAACGGCACCAACCGCACCGGCCGGATGTTCACGGGTGACTCCTCGGGCGACTTCCTCTGGGCCGCGCTGCACCGCACCGGGTTCGCCGCGCAACCGACCTCCGTGGCTGCGGGCGACGGCCAGGCGCTCACCGGGATGCGCATCGTGGCCGCCGTCCGCTGCGCGCCGCCGGAGAACAAGCCGACGTCCGCCGAGAAGGAGACCTGCCGCGCCTGGCTGGTGCGCGACCTCGAGCTGGCGACGCCGCGGCTGCGGGCCGTCCTGTGCCTCGGGGCGATCGGCTGGGATGCCGCACTGGCCGCGGCCACCGCTGCCGGGTGGGAGGTCCCGCGCCCCAAGCCCCGTTTCGGGCACGCCGCCGAGGTGGTGCTGACGGCCCCCGACGGGCGCGGCATCCGGATGGTCGGCTGCTACCACGTGAGCCCGCACAACACGTTCACCAAGAGGCTCACCCCCGCGATGCTCGACGAGGTGCTGCTGTCGTTGCGGGCCGGGTGAGGACCGGGGGACCCGAGGGTGGGCGCCGGCGTCATCTCGGATGCTCCCGGCCGTGACGCACACGCCCCTCCGACCTCCCGCCCCACCATCGGGAGCAACCAAGAGCCCACCCCCGCACCGTCCCGAAACCGGCCGCCCCACCACCGGGAGCAACCGAGAGCCCACCCGGAAACCGGTTGGCGGTCGCGGCAGGCGCTCGCCTACCGTCGGCGGATGATCGACCTCCGCGCCCCCGACGCCGCGCTGCGCGAGTCCTACCTCGCGGCCCACGACGAGTTCGTCGCGATCGGCGAGGGCCACCGTGACGGCGACGGCGTCTGGGTCGAGGCGCCGGACGAGGGATTCGCCGGGGTCACCTTCACCCGCGCCGGGCTCGAGACGCCGGAGGGCTTCGAGCGCTTCGCCGCCCACCGCCTCGACCAGGCCCGCGAGGACTCGCCCCGGCCGGCCGGCCACGTGCCGTGCACCTTCCTCTGGGTCATCGACGACGCCGACCCCGACACCTACCTCGGGTCACTCTCGATCCGGCACCGGCTCACCCCGTTCCTGCTGGAGGCCGCGGGCCACATCGGCTACTCGGTGCGCCCCTCCGCCCGTCGGCGGGGCGTCGCCACGGCGGCGCTGAGACTGGCCCTCCCCCGGGCCCACGATCTCGGCATCGACCCGGCCCTGCTGACCTGTGACGAGACCAACGTCGGCTCGGCCCGGGTCATCGAGTCCGCGGGCGGGGTGCTCGAGGACGTGCGCAGCGGCAAGCGGCGGTACTGGGTCCCCACCGGCGGCTGGGCCGATCTAGGCTGACGCCATGAGCGACCTCATCGGCCCCGCCCTCGTCGTCAGCCGCCCCGGTGGGCGCGACGTCCTCACCGTCGAGGATCGACCCGCGGGCCGCCCCGGCGACGGAGAGCTCCTGGTCGAGGTCAGTGCGGTCGGGGTGAACTTCATCGACGTCTACCAGCGCGAGGGCGTCTACCCCATGCAGACCCCGTTCGTCTCGGGCAACGAGGGTGCGGGCACCGTGGTGGAGGTCGGCGCGGGCGTCGACGGTTTCGCGGTCGGTGACCGGGTGGCCTGGCCGCAGAGCCTCGGCAGCGCCGCGCGCTACTCGGTGCAGCCGGCCTCCAGGGTGGTCCACGTCCCGGGCGGCGTCGACCTCGACGACGCGGCGGCAGTGATGCTGCAGGGCCTGACCGCGCACTACCTGGTCCGCAGCACGTTCGCTGTCGAGGAGGGCACCGTGGCGCTGATCCACGCCGCCGCGGGCGGGGTCGGGCAGCTCCTCGTCCAGATGGTCAAGCGCCTCGGCGGCACCGTGGTGGCCACCGCCGGCGGCGCGGAGAAGTGCGAGACCGCCCGCAGCCGCGGCGCCGACCACGTCATCGACTACCGCTGCGTCGACGACCTGACGGCCGCCATCGCCGAGGCCACCGGCGGCCGTGGGGTCGACGTCGCCTACGACGGGGTCGGCAAGGACACCTTCGACGCGTCGCTGGCGTCGCTGCGCCTCCGCGGCACCCTGGCCCTGTTCGGGGCCTCCAGCGGGCAGGTGCCGCCCTTCGACATCCAGCGGCTCAACGCGGGGGGTTCGCTCTTCCTGACCCGCCCCTCCCTCGGCCACCACCTGCGCGACCGGGCCGAGCTCGAGTGGCGGGCCGACGAGGTCTTCGGTCAGGTGGCCGACGGCAGCCTGCAGATCGCGATCGGAGGTCGCTACGACCTGCGCGACGCAGCCCAGGCGTACGAGGACCTCGAGGGCCGGCGCACCCAGGGGAAGCTGTTGCTGCTCCCCTGAGCCGCAACGTCGGTCGGGGCCACCGGGCCAGGCGCCGTAGACCGCGAGCGCGCCGGGTCGTCGCCGGGGCTCAGGAGCCGGAGACCCAGAGCACCGCGATGGCGGCGTTGAGCACGGCCAGCGCGCCGGCGGCGGTCACCAGCTGCGGGCGCTCGCCCTCGCCCTTGCGGACCTTGGCGGCGGCGATCTCGGCGCAGGCGGCGACGGCGATCGCGATGACCAGCTTGACGCCGATCTTCGCGTGGTTCACCGGGTCGGTCCCCGCCCCGGCGATACCGACCAGGATCAGCCCGCTGACGATCTGGGCCCGCGCCCCCCACAGCAGCGCCGGGGTCGAACGCCCCCGCGCGACGAACACCGCGCTGCCGACGATGGCGGCCATCCCCAGCAGGTGCAGCAGGACGAAGACGTTCTCGAGGAGGGTCATGCGGCCAGCGTAGGCCCGCCGCGGCGCGCGCCCGGACACCCCTCCCGCGCGCCTCGACACCCCGGTTCGTCAGCATCCCCCCGGTTCCGAACCGGGGTGACCCTGACATGTCGGGGTGACCCCGAACAGGGGAGGTCAGACGAGGCGGCGGCCCATCGCCCAGGCCGTCAGCTCGTGGCGCGAGCTCAGCTGGAGCTTGCGCAGCACCGACGACACGTGGGTCTCGACGGTCTTGACCGAGATGAACAGCTCCTTGGCGACCTCCTTGTACTGGAAGCCGCGCGCGATGAGCCGCATCACCTCGCGCTCGCGGGCCGAGAGCCGGTCGAGCTCCTCGTCGACCTCGGCGATCTCGCCCGCGGCCGCCCCGAACGCGTCGAGCACGAAGCCGGCCAGCCGCGGCGAGAACACCGCGTCGCCGTCGGCCACCCGTCGGATGGCGGTCACCAGGTCACGCGCGTTGATGGTCTTGGTGACGTAGCCCCGGGCCCCGGCCCGGATGACGGCGATGACGTCCTCCGCGGCGTCCGAGACCGACAGCGCCAGGAAGCGCACCGGCGCCCCGGACGCCGTCTCGACCCCGGCGCACCCGCGGATGACGTCGCCGCCGCCGTTGCCCGAGCCGCCGGGCAGGTGCACGTCGAGCAGCACCACGTCGGGAGTCTCCCTGCGGATGACCGCGATCGCGCTGTCGACGTCAGGCGCCTCTCCGACGAACTCGCACACGGGAGCACCGCCCGCCATCGCCTCGGTGAGCTCGGCCCGCACGCCGGTGCGGAACATCCGGTGGTCGTCGACGAGGACGACGCGCACCGGGCCGGACGAGGGTGCGGGGGCGGGGGTGGTGGTCATGACTGCTCTCCTTCGAGGGGCGGAAGTCGGAGCTCGACCTCGGTGCCGTCGTCGCGGCGGCGGACCCGGGCCGAGCCGCCGTGGCGCTCCATCCGGCCCAGCACCGACTGTCGCACGCCGAGGCGGTCGTCCGGCACGGTCTCGAGGTCGAAGCCGGCCCCGCGGTCACGCACGAAGGCCTCGACCCCGTGGGGGCCGATCTCGACGTAGGCGGTGACGGGCGGGGCGGCGTGGCGGACGGCGTTGAGCAGGGCCTCGCGCAGCGCCCGCGAGAGGGCGGCCCCGTGCTGTTCGAACGGGCGGTCGCCGGTGACGACGAGGTCGACCGGAACCCCGTGCAGGTCCTCGACCTCGTGGGCGACCTCGGTGACGGCGGCCGCGAGCGACTGCTGCGACCCCTGCGGCCCGTCGTAGAGCCAGGTCCGCAGCTCACGCTCCTGGGCCCGGGCCAGCCGGGTGACGGCCTGCCCGTCGTCGGCCTGGCGCTGGATGAGGGCCAGCGTCTGCAGCACCGAGTCGTGCAGGTGGGCCGCGATGTCGGCGCGCTCGGTGGCCCGCGCGGCGGCCACCTGCTCGCGCCGGAAGTCGCTCCAGAGCCGCACCGCCCAGGGCGCGGCGATGATCAGGGCACCGACCAGCACCGACAGCGCGGCGAGCATCGCGTCCCAGACCACCGAGATCGAGCGCCCCCGGGTCATCAGCACCAGGATGCCGAGCAGCGCCAGCCCGCCGCCGAGCGCGATGCGCACCCAGGTCATCCCCCCGGGCCGCCCGGTGAGCCACCGCGAGCGCTGCGCCTCGTCGAGGGTCGACCAGGCCACCACGGCGCCGACGGCGATGACCAGGACCGGCAGGATGCCCGAGCCCCGCAGCGAGACACCGAGACCCGGGACGAGCAGCGCCAGCCCCACGACGACGGCCACCCCGCCCCCCAGCAGCAGGAGCGCCGAGCGGCGCCGCTCGGACCAGCCCCGCGCACTGCCGGCAGGGGCCACGTCCTCGGACTCGGAGGTCAGCGCCCAGAGGAAGAGGTAGGCCGCCACCCCGGCACCGCCGGACAGCGCCAGCACCACGAAGGCGGCCCGCACCAGCCGGCGTGAGACCCCGAGATGGCGGGCGACCGCGTCGCACACCCCGGGGGTCCAGCCGGCCGTGCGCGAACGCACCAGCGGCGGGCGCGTCACCACGGGCCTCGGCGGCTCGGACGCGGCCCAGGCGCGCGACGCGGCGGGCTCGTAGGGGGTGGGCACGCCCCCATCCTGACGCACCGGACCCTGCCCGGACCCCGTCGCCGGGGTGCGGTCAGGGGCGGTTCAGGGTCGACCCTCATGGCGAGCGACCCCCCGCGGCCGGGAAGGTGATGACCATGACGGACATCCCCACCCAGGACCAGCCCCCGCCACCCCGCGCGGCCGGCGCCCTCGACGACGTCTTCGAGCGGCTGCACCGCAGCGACGTGCGCCGCGACACCGACAACCGCTGGTTCGGGGGGGTGTGCTCCGGGATCGCCGCCCGCTTCGGTGTCGACCCCCTCCTCATCCGCGCCGCCGCCATCGCGCTGACCATCGCCGGCGGCGTGGGGGTGCCGGTCTACCTCGTGCTCTGGCTGGCGCTGCCCGACACCCGCGGCACCGTCCTGGTCGAGCGCGCTGTGCGGCACGGCGACGCCTGGGCCGTCGTGCTCGGCGTCGTGACCGCCCTGTTCGTCCTCGGTGGCCTGCTCTCGCTCGGCACCGGCAACGACCACTGGGGCGGGTCGCTGTGGCTGCTGGTGCCGGTCGGGCTCGTCGTCTGGCTGCTGGTGAACCGCAGCCGCTCGGGCGGGCACCAGGCATGGGGCCAGGCCACCGGCTACGCGCCCTACCCCGCGCCCCCCGGCGCTCCCGTCCCCCCACCGCCTCCGGGAGGCACCCCGATGTCCGGACCCACCAGCTCGTTCGCGCCGCCCGCCAGTGCGATGGCGGCCCCGGTCACCGCCGGCACTGCGCCGTACGGCGGGGGGATGCCGCCGGCACCGACGGCCGGCTACCGCCCGTGGGCGCCGCCCCCGCCCCCTCTGCCGCCGGCGCCGCCGCGCCCGCGCCGTCGGCGCCCCAGCGGCTACGTCGGCCTCGTCTCCCTCGGCCTCGCCGCCGCCCTGGTCGGCCTCGGGGTGGTCCTCGCCGGGCCGCTGGGCTTCCCCGGGGAGCCGGTGCTGCTGGGCCTGGTCCTGGCCCTGACCGGCACCTCCCTGGTGGTGCTGGGGCTCGCGCTCACCGGTCGGGCCTCCGGCTTCAGCGGCTTCCTCACCCTGGCCCTGACCATCGTCACCGTCGTCGGGGCCCTCGTGGCCCACTCGCCCGCCGGCACCCTCGGCGGGGCCGGCGACCGGACGTGGGCCCCCACCTCCACGGCCACGCCGGTGAGCTACTCGCTCGGGGTCGGGGACGCCACCCTCGACCTGACGAACCTCACGGACCTCACGACGGCTCCGGCCGGCGCCGAGCCGCCGCACCGGGTCTCGGTGCAGATCGGGGCGGGCTCGCTGCGGGTCGAGGTCCCACCGGGGCTGGACGTCCGGGTCGAGAACAGCGTGGGCGCCGGGACGGTCAGCTACGGCCGGCCGGGGGCACTGACCCGAGCCCCGCAGAACGGCGACCCCGGCACCGAGTTCACCTATGACGCCGTCGACGGCTCGGGGGGCACCCCCGACGTGGTCGTCACCGTCGAGGTCGGCCTCGGCGACGTCATCATCGAGGAGGAGTGAGCATGAGCACCGACGACACCCGACCCCTGTCCGACCAGCTGGGCCTGGCCGACGAGAAGCCGGCGCAGACCTCCCCCGGCGCGCCTTCCGCCCCGGGGGCCGAGGACCCCGTATCCGCCCCCACGCCGGGCACCCCCGTCCACCGCCGTGGCCCGGCCCCCTTCGCGCTGCTCATCGCGGTGCTGGGGCTCGTGGTCGCCGCCTCGGTCCTGCTCACCGAGGTGGCCGACGTCAGCGTCCCGTGGTCGACGCTGGGCCCCTGGGTTGTCGTGGCCGGCGGCCTCATGGTGGTGCTGGTCGGGCTGATCGGCCTGCGCGCCAACCGCGTTCAGGACTGAGGCCACGCGTGGTCCCAGGGCAGGCCGGCCGCCCGGACCGCCGCCGGTACGCTCGCCACCACGGGGACCGCCCCCAGCTCGTCCCACGGCACCCAGCGGGCCGCCGAGGTCGAGCCGCCCACGTCGTGCACCACCGGGGGCGACGGCTGCGGGCAGCGGGCCGTGTGCAGCAGCCGCACGGCGTGGTAGTCCTCGGCACCCCGGGGGGAGCGGCCGACCCAGTGCTGGGTCATCACCTCGCGGAGCCGGACGTCGACCACCAGCTGTCCGGTCTCCTCGGTCACCTCGCGCACGACGGCGTCCGCCGGGGACTCGCCGTCGTCGACCCCGCCGCCGGGCAGGTTCCACCGGCCGCCGGCCCCGGTGGCCGACGACAGCTGGGTCAGCAGGAGCGCTCCGTCGGCCACGACGACGGCGTAGGCCGCGACGCGCTGGCGTGGCACCACGCCCCGGCGCTCGACCGCCCCCAGACCCGGGCCCTGGGGCCGGGTGCGGGCGGCCTCCCCGGGCGGGTCGGCCCGCTCGACCTCGAACGCCAGGACCAGGGCGCCGAGCACCCCCTGCGCACGGACCGCCCCGGCGGCCCATCCCCGGGCGAGCAGCCCGGCCCGCGGGTCCTCGCCGTGCGCGAGGACGAAGCGCACGACCTCCACCTCGGCGGACCGCCCCACGACGGTGATCACGAGGGCGCCCCGGCCCGCCGGTACTCGGCCAGGGTCGCCGCGACCGTGGCGGGCCACGCCTGCCGGGGCGCCACGGCCAGCAGATGAGCCTGCATCCCCTCGCGCCGGGCCCGGTCGGCGGCCAGCCCCGCCACCGCCACGGCCAGCTCCTCGTCACCGTCGACGAGCAGCCCGTCGACCCCGTGGGCCACGATGTCGTCGACCCCGGTCCCCCGCGGCGCCACCACCGGCAGCCCGGCGACCCGGGCCTCGAGGGCCGCGATGCCGAACGCCTCGAGCCGGGCCGCCGACACGTACAGGTCGCCGTCGTGGTGCAGCGCTCGCAGCCCCTCGCGGTCGAGCCGACCCGGCAGCGCGACCCAGCCCATCCCCCGCGCCCGCAGGAACGCCTCCATAGCGCGGCGCTGCGGCCCCTCACCCGCGATCGTCGCCCGCAACGGGACCGCCGGGTCGAGCAGGGCCCGGGCCCGATGCAGGGCGGCGAGCAGGGACAGCGGGCGCTTGCGCGACACCAACCGCATCGCCGTGACGACGTGCACGTCCTCGCGCTGCGGACGCACCGCCGCGGGCGCCCACCAGCCGACGTCGATGCCGTTGTTGAGCACCGCCACCTCAGCCACGTCGGCACCGCCGGCCGCCCGGGCGACCTGGTCGGCCGCCATCCGCGACACCGCGCTGAGCGCCACCCCCCGGCGCGCCCAACGACGCACCGACCCGGCCAGACGCACCGCGGGCAGCGCGGGCCCCAGCACGCAGTGGAAGGTCGCCGCCACCGGAAGGCCCGCCGCCAGGGCGACGCCCACGAGGTCGGACGCGAACGGGCTCACGACCCCCAGGTGCGCGTGCGCCACGTCGAAGCCCCCCGCGTCGAGCCGCCGGCGTACCTCGGGCGCCGCGAAGGGGTTGACCGGCACGCCCCCCGGCAGGGCCAGCGCCATCCGGTGCACCCGCACGCCGTGGCTCCCCGCCTCGGCCTCGACGGTGCTCGCTCCGCCGCGCTCACCGGCCGGCCCGGCCGTCGCCGTGAACACCTCGACGGTGTGCCCCGCCGCCGCGAGGTGGTGCGCCAGGTCGTGCACCTGGCGCTCGATGCCGCCCAGCCGGGGCGGGTAGCAGTCCGACAGGAGGGCGACCTTCACGAGGGTCCACCCTGCCATGCGCGAGGATGGGCCACGATGTCCCGAACCCTGGTGGCGTTCCACGCCCACCCCGACGACGAGGCCCTGCTCACCGCGGGCACGATGGCCCGCGCGGCGGCCGAGGGCCACCGGGTCGTCCTGGTGCTGGCCACCGACGGCGGGGCCGGGCTCGCGGCCGACGACCTCCGCCGTGACGACGGCCTCGGGCGGCTGCGGCTGCGCGAGGCCGAGCGCTCGGCCGCGGCCCTCGGGGTCGCGCGGCTGGAGTGGCTCGGCTACGCCGACAGCGGCAGTGGCGCCCAGCCCGAGCCGGACGCTCCCGGGCTCACCCGCTTCTGTCGAGCCCCGCTCGAGGAGGCCGCCGAGCGCCTCGCCGCCGTGCTGCGCACCGAGCGCGCCGACGTCCTGCTCTCCTACGACGCCAACGGCGGCTACGGCCACCGCGACCACCGGCGCGTCCACGAGGTCGCCGCCCGGGCCGCCGAGATCGCCGGCACCTCGCGGGTCCTGGAGGCCACGGTCCCTCGCGACACCATCGTGCGCGCCATCCGGGCGGTGGGCCGGGTCTACCGCTTCCCGGCCGAGTTCGACCCCGCGAGCTTCGAGCGGGCGTTCACCGCGCGGGCCGACATCACCCATCGCATCGACGTCCGCCGCCACGTCCCGGCCAAGCGGGCGTCGATGCGTGCGCACGCGTCCCAGACAGGGGGCGCCGGCGCGTTCGCGCCGGGCGAGGGGACCCAGACGGGGGACCGCACCCTCGCGGCCTTCCTGCGCATCCCCCGCCCGCTCTACGATCTGGTCTTCGGACGCGAGTGGTTCCGCGACCCGACCAGACCACCGGGGGGCATCGTGAGCAGGGACATCTTCGAGGGGCTGCCGTGAAGATCCCCGTCGCCGTGCCCACCCACGCCCGCCAGCTGCTCCAGTTCGGGGTGGGGATGACGCTGGCCGTCGTGCTGCTGGCCTGGGGGCTGCCGTACTTCGCCCAGACCTCGTGGGGCGCCATCTGGGCCGTGATCCGCGGCGTCCCGCCGCAGGTCGCCATCGGCCTGCAGGCCCTGATGCTGCTCGGGCTGTACTCCTACACCTTCACCTTCACCGGGTCGCTGCGCGGGCTCAGCCACGGCAAGGCGCTGGTCATCAACCTGTGCGGGTCGTCGGTCTCGAACCTGCTGCCCGGCGGGGGCGCGGTCGGGCTGGCCGCCACCTACGCCATCTGCCGCTCGTGGGGCTTCTCGCGGCGGGCCACGTCCACGTCGGCCATCGTCACCGGCGTCTGGAACGTGCTGGCCCGCATCGCCGTGCCCGTCGTCGCCATCCTGCTGCTGATGATCGGCGGGGTCACCCTCCCGCAGGCCCTGGTCGACCTCGCCGTCGCCGGCTCCCTCACCGGGCTGGGCATCATCGCCGCCGTCGCCGGGATGATGGCCAGCGAACGGGTCGCCCAGCGCATCGGTGCCCTCATCGACCGGGTCGTGGGGCCACTGGTGCGCCGCCGCCGACCGCATTCGGCGATGTCGGTCGCCGCCCTCGTGACCGACCTGCGGGCCCGCATCATCGACGTCGTCCGGTGGCGCTGGTGGTCCATGACGCTGGGGATGATCGGGTTCTTCGGGATCTACTACCTGCTCTTCGTCCTGGTCATGCGCCAGACGGGGGTCGGGCTGGCCCTGAACCTGCTCTTCGCGGCCTACGCCATCGGCCGGCTCCTGAGCGCCGTGGGCATCACCCCGGGCGGGGTGGGCGTCACCGAGGCCACCACCACGATCGTGCTGGTCGGCTGGGGCGCCGACCCGGCCGCGGCGTCGGCGGGCGTGGTGCTGTTCTCGATCCTCACCCACCTGATGGAGGTCCCCCTGGGCGGGCTGGGCTGGCTGTTGTGGTCGCTGAGCACCAAGGTCGAGCCGCCCGAGGAGGGCACCGAACCCACCCTGGCGGCGGCCCGGCCGGTCACCGTCCCCGACCTGCTCCGCGACGCCGGCGCCGCCCCGGCCGGCGAGGGCGACCCGAGCCCGGAGGTGCCTCCGGAGGCGGTGCCGCGCTCCGGGGCAGCACCGCGCTGACGGCACCTCCCGCGCTGACGTGTCCTTCGCGCGGTCAGCCCGCGAGGAAGGCCGCGACCGCCCCGTGCAGGGCCGCGAGGTCGTCGACGTGCACCAGCTCGCGGGCCGAGTGCATCGACAGCAGGCCCACGCCCACGTCGACGGTCGGGATGCCGAGCCGGGTCGCCGCGATGGGCCCGATGGTCGAGCCGCCCGGGATGGTGTTGGTGTTGACGAACGGCTGCCACGGCACGCCGGCGCTCTCGCACGCGGCCGCGAACAGGGCCTCGCCGCGGGCGTCGGTCATGTAGCGCTGGCTCGCGCTGATCTTGAGGAGCGGGCCGCCGCCGGGCCGGGGCCGGTTGGTGGGGTCGTGCTTCTCGGCGTAGCTCGGGTGCACCAGGTGCCCGGCGTCGCTCGACAGCAGCCAGGAGCCCCTTGCCGAGCGGGCGGCATCCGACGTGCCGGCGCCCAGGCCCTCGCGGACCCGGCCCAGGACGTCCTCGAGGAACGGGCCCCCCGCGCCGGTCGGACTGGCCGAGCCGACCTCCTCGTGGTCGAAGGCGGCCAGCACCGGGATGTGCCCGGTGTCGGCGGGGGCGGCCAGCAGCCCGGCCAGGCCGGCGTGCACGCTGGTGAGGTTGTCCATCCGGCCCGAGGCCAGGAACGCGTCCCCGGCCCCGATGCGGGCGGGCGCCTGGGTGTCGGCGACGAACAGGTCCCAGGCCACGGCGTCGCCGAGCAGGTCGCGCAGCACCGCGTCGGCACCGGAGCGGTCGTCGAGCCCGGTGCCCACAACCGGCAGCAGGTGGCGCTGGCGGTCGAGGTTGCTGCCGGTGTCGCCGTTGCGGTCGAGGTGGATGGCCAGGTTGGGGATGCGCGCCACCGCGCCGCTGGCGACCAGCTCGACGCGGCCGTCGGGGCGCACGACCCGGCCCGCCAGCGCCAGGTCGCGGTCGAACCAGGTGGCCACGAGCGGACCGCCGTAGACCTCGACGTTGAGCTGCTCCCAGCCGTGGCTGCGCACCACGGGCGTGGGCTTGAGGCGGAAGCCGGGGCTGTCGGTGTGCGCGCCCAGGATGCGCCACGGGGTCGTGGGGCCGGCGCCCTCCGGCAGCCGCCACGCGATGACCGCGCCGTCGCGGACCACCACGTAGCCGCCCGGTGTGGTGGGCCAGGCCTCGTGCTCGTCGAGGGCGGTGAAGCCGGCGGCCACGAGACGGTCGCGGGCGACCGCGGCGGCGTGGAAGGCCGTGGGCGAGGCGGTGACGTACTGGGCGAACTCGGCGGCGATGGTGTCGGCGGTGCTCACCCCGCCATCCTGGCATCCGCGCGATGGGGGCTCCCGGCCGGGCGCCGCGGTGGCCGGCCGTGGGGCGAGGTGCGGGGGCGGGCGGAGGGGGTACGCCGGCCGGTCGGGGGGCTCGGGCACCGGAACCTTCAGTGGGGCAACGGAACCGTTCCGGGGTCCAGGTGAAGGTTCCCGCACCGGGCGAGAAAGTTGGAGGTCAGCGGTGGCCGATGAGGCGGCGTACCTGGCGCTCGCGGGCCTCGTCGGCCAGCGGGTCGCTCATCGGCTCGGGCTCGAACGGCCGCCCGGTGGCGCGCTCGGCCGCCACCGCGATGAGGGCGTCGGAGACCATCGGGTTGGCCGGCAGCAGGGGGCCGTGCAGGTAGGTGCCGATGACGTTCAGGGTGCGCGCGCCCTCGAGGCCGTCCTCGCCGTTGTTGCCGTGCCCGGACAGGACCCGCCCGAACGGCTGCTGCCCCTCCCCCAGCACCGTCGAGCCGGAGTGGTTCTCGTAGCCGACGACCCGGCCGTACTCGGTCTCGAGGCACACCGGCCCGATCATCCGGCGGTCGTTGCCGCGGGTGGTGACGTCGAGGATGCCGAGCCCGGGCAGCACCTGGCCGGTGACGGTGTGGAAGGAGTTCCCGAACAGCTGGTACATCCCGCAGATGACGAGCATCGGCACCCCGTCGCGCGCCATCGCCTGCAGGGTGGGGCCGACGGCCCCGAGGTCGGCCTCGACGCGGGCCTGCCCCGAGTCCTGGCCGCCACCGCCCATGAACAGGTGGGCGTCGTGCCGGAAGTCGTCGCCCGGGTCGTGCAGCACGACCTCGGCGGTGTAGCCGTGCCGGCGGATGCGGCTCGCGAGCGCGTGGGTGTTGCCGCGGTCGCCGTAGATGCTCATCTCGCGCGGGTAGAGGTGGACGAGGGTGATGGTGCCCTTGCTGGGGCCGGCGGGCTCGAGGACCTCGGTGCTCACTGCGGGCCGTCCTCTCCGAACTGGGCCAGGCCGTGGCGGGCGGCCAGGGTGCGGCGCAGTGCCATCATCGCCGTGTAGGTGCAGAAGATGCGCTTGGGCTCGTCGGGGTGCCCGGCCGTGAACGCGTCGAGCGCGGTGTCGAGGTCGGGCACCACCTGGCCGGTGTGCACGTCGTCGTAGTGCAGCCGGAGCGCCATGTCGTAGGCCCGCATGCCGCTGGTGACGGCCACCCCCCGCTCGCGCAGCGACGCGAACGACACGTCGTAGAGCCACGACACGTCGCGGCCGTCGGCGTCGTTGTCGTTGATGGCGATCATGGTGGCGACCGGGGTGGTGCCGTACGTCGAGAGGGCCACCCCGAAGCCGGCGGGGTTCTTCACCAGCACCAGCTCGAGCGGCTGGCCGTCGACGATGATGACCTCGCCGCGCCCGAACGGCGGTTGCACCGCGGCCAGCGCGGTGGCGGCGGTCGCGGCGTCGAAGGCCTCACCCAGCAGCATCCGGGCGGTGGTGGTGGCCGCGGTGGCGTTGATCATGGCGGCCAGGCCGCGCTGGCGCAGCGTGACCGGGCCGACCGTGACGTCGTCGAAGACGATGTCGAACACCCGCTCGTCGACCGGCCGCAGGCGGGCGTCGCCGGGGCCGTACTGCCGGGTGACGGGCTCGTCGTCGAAGCGCGCGTCGTGCTCGGTGAGCTCGGGCAGGCGGTCGGCGATCGAGGCGTCGAGGCCGAACCAGCGCACCGGCACGTCGACCGCATCGGCGGCGCGGGCGATGAACGGGTCGTCGGCGTTGGCGACGACGCCCTCGGTGCTCGCGGCGCCCAGGCGGGCCAGCAGGGCCGCGGTGTGGTCGATCTCGGCGAACCGGTCGAGCTGGTCGCGCGCGACGTTGAGCAGCAGCGCGTGGGTGGGCGGCACCTCGTCGATGAACCGCATGGCGTGGGCCTCGTCGAGCTCGACGACCACCATGTCGCTGACCAGCCGGCCGCTGAGCGGCAGCTGCGGCAGCATCTCGGAGAGCACGCCGCGGGTGAAGTTCGAGCCCGTGGGATTGGTGAAGACGCTGCGCCCGTGGGCCCGCAGCACCGCGACCAGCATCTTGGTCGTGGTGGTCTTGCCGTTGGTGCCGCTGACCACGACGATGCCGCCGCGCACGCATGAGAGCGAGCGGCGCAGGATGCGGGGCTGGATGCGCTCGGCTACCAGCCCAGGGAAGGCCGAGCCACCGCCCCGACGACGGGCGAGGGCTCGAGCGGTCTTGCCCGCGACGACGGCGGCGGCCGTTCTCAGCACGGGGCAACCCTAGCCAGGACCGGGCGCGTGTCCCGCATCCGGCCTGCCGCGCGGTCGCTGCGTGGGGCTCAGCCGGGCAGGTGCGCGTCGAGCCAGGTGACGACGTCGGTCAGCACCTCGTCGCGGTTGGTCTCGTTGAAGAGCTCGTGCCGGGCCTCGGGGTAGAGCGTGCAGGTGACGTCGGTGAGGCCGGCCTCGCGGTAGGCCTGCGCCACGGCCCGCGGGCCCTTGCCGCCGTCGCCCACCGGGTCGCGGTCGCCCGAGACCAGCAGCACCGGCAGGTCGCGACGTACGCCCGCCACCTGCTGGGGGTCGTTGATACCGGCGAGGCCGCCCAGCAGGTCGGCGAAGAAGCCCGAGGTGAAGGTGTTGCCGCACAGCGGGTCGGCGACGTAGGCGTCGACCTCGGCCTCGTCGCGGCTGAGCCAGTCGAAGGCGGTGCGGTTGGGCTTGAAGGCGGCGTTGTACTGCCCGAAGGTCAGCTTGTCGAGCAGGCTGCTGGTGTGCCGCCGCCCCCGCAGCCGCGCCTCCACGGCCGCGACGCCCGCGCCGACCTTGCCGAGGGCTCCGGGGTCGCCCGCGGTGCCCGACAGCACCAGCCCGGCCAGGTCGTGGGAGTCCTGGATGACGTAGCTGCGCGCCAGGAAGGAGCCCATCGAGTGCCCGAGGAGGAACACCGGCAGCCCCGGGTGCTCGGCGCGGGCGTGGTCGGTGACCTGGCGCAGGTCGGCCACGACCCGTGCCCAGCCGTCGCGGTCGGCGAAGTAGCCGTGGTCGGCGGCCTCGGCGGTGCGGCCGTGCCCCCGGTGGTCGTGCGCGTAGACGGCATACCCGGCCGCGGTGAGGGCCTCGGCGACCCGGGCGTAGCGGGCCGAGTGCTCGGCCATCCCGTGGGCGATCTGCACAACCCCCTTCGGCTCACCGTCGGGGAGCCAGCGGTGGGTGAAGAGGGAGGTGTCGTCGGCCGTGGTCACCGTCGTGGTCGTGCTCTGCATGGGGCGTCCTCGGGGTACCGGGAGGTGAACAGGCCCAGCCTGCCACGGCGGCCGGGGCCGCGTCGCTGGGGTCGGGTCATGTCACAGCACCGTTGGGGGCCGGGGTGGGTGCGAGCAGCGGCCGACCGCAGCATCCGTCGGACCGTTCAGGTCGCTCGGGGCGGCCGCCGGGTCGTGAGGCCCGGCCTCACTCCCACTCGATGGTGCCCGGCGGCTTGCTGGTGACGTCCAGGACGACCCGGTTGACCTCGCGCACCTCGTTGGTGATCCGGGTCGAGATGCGGGCCAGCACCTCGTAGGGCAGGCGCGTCCAGTCGGCGGTCATGGCGTCCTCCGACGACACCGGGCGCAGCACCACCGGGTGGCCGTAGGTGCGCCCGTCGCCCTGCACCCCGACCGAGCGGACATCAGCCAGCAGCACCACGGGGCACTGCCAGATCTCGCGGTCGAGCCCGGCCTCGGACAGCTCGTGGCGGGCGATCCGGTCGGCCGCGCGCAGGATGTCGAGCCGCTCCTTGGTCACCTCGCCGACGATGCGGATGCCGAGCCCCGGGCCGGGGAACGGCTGGCGCCACACGATGCCCTCGGGCACGCCCAGTTCGAGGCCGACCTGGCGCACCTCGTCCTTGAAGAGCAGCCGCAGCGGCTCGACCAGGGTGAACTGGAGGTCGTCGGGCAGCCCGCCCACGTTGTGGTGGCTCTTGATGTTCGCGGTCCCGCTGCCACCGCCGGACTCGACGACGTCCGGGTAGAGCGTGCCCTGCACGAGGAACTCGACGGGGTGACCGTCGCCGGCGTGCTCGCCGACGATGTCGCGGGCCGCCTGCTCGAAGACGCGGATGAACTCGCGCCCGATGATCTTGCGCTTCTCCTCGGGGTCGCTGACCCCGGCCAGGGCGTCGAGGAAGCGGTCGGCGGCATCCACCGTGACCAGGTCGACGCCGGTGGCGGCCACGAAGTCCTGCTGCACCTGCTCGGCCTCGCCGGCCCGCAGCAGGCCGTGGTCGACGAACACGCAGGTCAGCTGGTCGCCGACGGCGCGCTGCACGAGCGCGGCGGCCACCGAGGAGTCGACCCCGCCGGACAGGCCGCAGATGACTCGTCCCGTGCCGATCTGCTCGCGCACGGCGTCGACGAGCTGGTCGACGACGTTGGCGGCCGTCCACTCGCCGGTGAGCCCGGCCCCGCGGAGCAGGAAGTTCTCGAGCACCCGCTGCCCGAAGGTGGAGTGCAGGACCTCGGGGTGCCACTGCACGCCGTAGAGCCGACGCTCGTCGTCCTCGAAGCCCGCCACCGGGGCGCCGGAGGTGGTGGCGGTGACGCGCATCCCGGGCGGTGGCTGCTCGACGGAGTCGCCGTGGCTCATCCACACCGACTGCTCGGCGGGCTGGCCGTTGAAGAGGGTCGAGGCGGTGTCGGTGATGGTGGCCGGGGTGGCGCCGAACTCGGAGAGGCCGGTCTTCGCGACCTCGCCGCCGAGGGCCAGCGCCATCGCCTGGAAGCCGTAGCACATGCCGAAGACGGGGACTCCGGCCTCGAGCAGCGCGGGGTCGAGGCGCGGGGCGCCCTCCTCGTAGACCGACGAGGGGCCACCGGACAGCACGATGGCGGCCGGGCCCTTGGCCAGCATCTCGGCCGCGGGCATCGAGTGCGGCACGACCTCGCTGAAGCAGTTGGCCTCGCGCACCCGCCGCGCGATCAGCTGCGCGTACTGGGCGCCGAAGTCGACGACCAGCACCGGGCGGTCGGCGAGGTGGATGGGCTCCCCGCCCTCGACCACCGCATGGGAGGGGTCGACGGGCGAGGGGTCGGCCGGCAGCTCGGGGGCGTCGCTCACGCGACTCAGGCTATCGGCGCGCGGCGGCCAGCCCGGACTCGACCTCACCGGCGACGCGCCGCTCGACCCAGAACGACAGGAACGGGACGCAGCCGGCCAGCATCACCAGCACCATCTTGGGGAGCGACCAGCCCACCTTGAAGCCCAGCAGGGCGGTGGCCACCAGGTAGATCATGTAGATGAAGCCGTGCGGCTGCGGCCACCACGCCAGCGGGTTGGCGCTGCCCTTCAGCCCGAAGCCGTAGCTCAGGATGATCTCGACCACGAGGACGAGCAGGCCGATGCCGACCGCGAAGGCCATCACCTTGAAGAAGGTCAGGCGGGGCCGGACGGCGTCGACGTCCTCGGGGGCGATGGCGACCGCAGGGCGCGTCTCAGAGGTGCTCACGGACGTCATTCTCCCCCCGCGACGGCACGGGGGTGACGGCGGGCTGCTCGCCGGGGTCGGCGGTGTCGCCGGCTGCCGGGTCGCCGCCGCCGGTGGCGGCCTCGCGGGTCGAGCGCTCGTGCTGCTCGCGCACCATCCGCCACCACAGCCAGAGTGCGAAGGCCGCGAAGACCCACCACTGCACGGCGTACGCGGCGTTGCGCCAGTTGACGCCGGTGGACCCGACCGGGGTCGGCACGCGGGTCAGGGACGTGCCGGGTGCCGGCTCCTCGCGCTGGAGGAAGAGGAAGGCGTTGTAGAGGTCGCCGGGCCAGGTGTTGACCAGCACCGAGGTGTCGACCGAGCCGATCTCACCGGGGCCGGCGGGCACGTCGGAGGGCGACTCGGGCGGCGCGAGCCCGCCGGCCAGCGTGAGGGTGCCGGTGGGGGGCGGTCCGGCGTCGGCACCGTCGGGCACGAAGCCGCGCACGACGGGCAGGGTGGCGCCGCCGTCGTCGACCACGAACGGGGTGAGCACCCACGCGCCGGTGCGGCCGTCGAGCCGGCGCTCGGGCACCAGGAGCTGGCCGTCGGTGTAGTGCCCGCGCACCGTGACGGGACGGGTCGAGAGCTCGCCGGGGAAGTCGGAGTGCGGCTGCAGGACGTCGGTGAGGGGCACCGGCGCGGTCGTGCGGGCCCGTTCGAGCGCGGCCAGCTGCCCGCTGTTCTCCGCCACGCCGAGCTGCCAGCGGCCGAGCTGGACGAAGGCGGCGCCGACCACGAGGACCAGCGCCAGCAGCCCGAGGAACCTCGGGGTCAGGGCCGTCCGCAGCACCTCTCGAGGGTACGCGACCGGCATCCGGCGACAATGGCGCGATGGCCGCCACCCCCGCCATCCCCGCCATCCCCGCCGACCGTGCCGTATCCGGTGCCGTCGTGACCGCGATCCACGTCGCGCCCGGCCGCCGGCTGCCCATGCGCGCCGTCGGCTCGGTGGCGGCCGAGGCCGGGGTGGGGCTGGTCGGCGACCGCTACCACGGCAGCCGGCACCGCCACGTGACGGTGCAGTCGGCGGCCCGCCTGGCCGAGGCGGCCGATCGGCTGGGCGCCCCGGTACCGCTTCCCGGTACGCGGCGGAACATCACGGTCGACACCGGCGACGTGGTGTCGGTGCCCGGGGCGCAGGCCCGCATCGGGCCGGTGCTGCTCGAGGTCGTGCGGGTCGCGGCGCCGTGCCGCATCCTCGACGACGAGGTCGGGCCCGGTGCGGCGGCGGCCCTGCACGCTCGGGCCGGGACCGTGTTCCGCATCGTCGAGGGCGGGGATATCGCGGTCGGGGACGCCTACGTCGAGCTGCCGTTCACCCCGGAGGAGGCCGCCGCCCGCGCCACCCGGTCGCGCGAGGCGGCATCCATCCGGGCGGGCGCCGGGGCACGCCGGCTGCCCTGAGCGACGGTTCCCGGCCGGGCGCCGGGGTCGGCGGCCGGTGCCGGCGCCTCGAGACCCCGGTTCGTCAGCCTCACCCCGCTTCCGAACCGGGGTGAGGCTGACGTTTCGGGGTCACCCCGAAAAGTGGAGGGGGGTCGGGGGTGAGGGCGGGGCGGAAACCCGTTCGCAACGTGTCGGCCCGAGCACCTAGCGTGGAGCCATCATGCCGACGAGACCGCCCTGGTTCTACGGCGTGCGACCCGATGACGACGCCCCGGCCGACACCGACCGGCTGCTCGTGTGGCTCGCACGCCGCCAGTGGCGATCCCTCCTCGCGGGCGCGTGCTTCGGCATCCCGTGGATGCTCTCGGTCGCGCTGGTGCCGGCCGCCGTCGGCCGCGCCGTCGACGACGGCATCGTCGCCCGCGACGGCCGCGCCCTCGCCCTGTGGTCGCTGGCCGTTCTCGGCCTCGGCGCGGTGTCGGCGGCCGCCGGCAACGGCCGGCACTGGTTCGCCGTCAAGAACTGGCTCGTCGCGGCCTTCCGCGCCGGCGTCGTCGCCGACCGCGCGGTGCGCCGCACCGGCCCGGCCCTGACCCGCACGATGCCCGCCGGCGAGGTGCTGGCCAGCTTCACCAGCGACTTCGGGCGGATGGGCCACACCTTCGACGTCTTCGCGCGGTTCATGGGCGCGGTCGTGTCGTTCGTGGTCGTCGCGGTCATCCTGCTGCGCGGCTCGCTGCTGCTCGGGCTCATCATGCTGCTCGGCGGCCCGCTGCTCGTGGGCTCGCTGGCGTTCGTCATGAAGCCCCTCCAGCGGCGCCAGAGCGCCCAGCGCGAGGAGGCCGGGCGGCTCACCGCGCTCGGCGCCGACACCGTCAGCGGCCTGCGGGTGCTGCGCGGCATCGGCGGCGAGGACTCGTTCCTGGCCCGCTACCGCGCGCAGTCGCAGACCGTGCGACGGGCCGGGGTGCGGGTCGCCGGCACCCAGGCCACCCTCGACTCGGCCCAGGTGCTGCTGCCCGGGTTGTTCGTGCTCGTCGTCACCGGGGTGGGCGCCCACCTGGCCGTCGACGGGCAGATCAGCGCCGGCCAGCTCGTCGCCTTCTACGGCTACACCGCCTTCCTCACCATCCCGCTGCAGACCGCCGTCGAGATGGCCGACAAGCTCATCACCACCCGGGTCGCCGGCCGCCGCATCGCGCGCATCCTGGCCACCGAGCCCGACCACCCCGCCCTCGAGCCCACCGGCTGGGTCCCGCCCGACGCCGCGCTCGTCGACCCCACCTCCGGCGTCACCGTCGAGCCCGGCGTCCTCACCGCGCTGGTCGCCGCCCGCCCGGACGACACCGCCGCCATCGCCGGCCGGCTCGGCCGCACCGTCCCGGGACGGCACGGCGTCACCTGGGGCGAGGAGGCGCTCGACGACCTGCCGCTGGCCGACGTGCGGGCCCGGGTGCTGGTCTCGCAGGCCGACCCCCGGCTGTTCAGCGGCCCGCTGCGGGGCGCGCTGGGCGGCCCTGACGACGACGCCCGGATGGCCTCGCTGGCCGTCGCCGACGCCGACGACGCCCTGGCCGCGGTCGAGGGCGGGATGGACGGCGAGGTCGAGGAGCGCGGCCGCTCGCTCTCCGGCGGCCAGCGCCAGCGACTCGCGCTGGCCCGCGCCCTGCTGCGCGACCCCGACGTGCTGGTCCTGGTCGAGCCCACCAGCGCCGTCGACGCGCACACCGAGGCGCGCATCGCCGGCCGCCTGGCCGAGCACCGCAAGGGCCGCACCACGGTGGTGGTCACGGCCAGCCCGCTGCTGCTCGAGCACGCCGACGTCGTGCACCTCGTGGTCGACGGCCGCGTGGCCGCCACCGGCACCCACCGTGAGCTCTCGCGCGCCGACGCCCGCTACCGGGCCGTCGTCGTGCGCGGCGAGGAGGACTGATGTCGCCGCTGTCCGAGCGCACCGACCACGCCCGGCGCACCCTGCCCATCGCGCCGGGGTCGGTCGTGCGCACCCACGTGGGCGTGCTGCTGCGCGAGCACCGGCGGCCGCTGGCCGGCGTGCTGCTGTGGCACCTGCTGGCCGCGGTCGTGGGGCTCGCCGGGCCCTGGGTCATCGGCCAGGTCGTCGGGGTCGTCACCACCGGCCGCGCCGTCATCACCGACATCGACGTGCTGGTCGGGCTGCTGGCCGCCGCCCTGCTGGCCGAGACCGGGGCCACCTGGCTGGCCCGGCGCGGGTCGTTCGTGCTGTCCGAACGCATCTTCGCGCGGCTGCGCGAGGACTTCGTGGGCTCGGCGGTGCGGCTGCCGCTCTCGACCGTCGAGCGGGCCGGCACCGGCGACCTGCTCGCCCGCACGACCAACGACATCGACGCCATCAGCTACGTCATCCGCTTCGGCATCCCCTCGGTCGTGGTGTCGGTGACCACCGTGCTGGTCACCGGCGTCGCCACCGTGCTGGTGTCGCCGCTGGCCGCGCTGCCACTGCTGCTGACGCCGCTCGTCTGGTTCCTGCCCACCCGGCGCTACCTGCGCCTGGCCGGCCCGGGCTACCTGTGGGAGCACGCCACCTACGCCCGCCTCAACGGGGTGGCCGCCGAGACCGTCGAGGGCGCCGCCACCGTCGACGCGCTCGGCCTGTCGCAGGAGCGCGGCGAGCGGTTCGCTGAGGCCGTGGCCGAGAGCCACGCCGCCGAGCGCTACACCGTGGGCCTGCGGCTGCGCTGGTTCCCCTGGCTCGAGCTGGGGTTCTTCGCGCCCATCGCCGGTGCCCTGCTGTGGGGCGGCTGGCTGGCCTGGGAGGGCGTCATCCCGGTGGCCGCCGCGACCGCTGTCGTCCTCTACGTGCAGCGCCTGCTCGACCCGCTCGGTGAGCTGGTCGGGATGCTCGACGAGATCCAGTTCGCCGCCACGTCGATGTCGCGCATCCTCGGGGTCGGCGAGGTGCCGCCCGACCGGGTGGCCACCGGTGCCGTGCCGCGCGACGACCAGCTCGAGGTCGACGACGTCCGCTACGCCTACCGGCCCGGCCAGGACGTGCTGCACGGGGTGTCGCTCGACCTCCACCCCGGCGAGCGCCTCGCGGTCGTCGGTCCGTCGGGGGCGGGCAAGTCGACCCTGGGGCGGCTGATGGCAGGCGTCGACGGCCCGCGCACCGGGCGCATCGCGGTCGGCGGTGTGCCGCTGGTCGACCTCGAGCTCGACGAGCTGCGCGGCCAGGTCGCCCTGGTCACCCAGGAGCACCACGTCTTCGTCGGCACCCTGGCCGAGAACCTGCGCCTCCCCCGGCCCACGGCCACCGACGACGAGCTACGAGGGGCCCTCGAGGCCGTCGACGCCCTCGAGTGGGCCGAGGCGCTGCCGCGCGGGCTGGCGACGCGCGTGGGCTCGGGCGGCCACGAGCTCACCGAGGCCCAGGCCCAGCAGGTCGCCCTGGCCCGCTTGGTGCTGGCCGACCCGCACACCCTCGTGCTCGACGAGGCCACCTCGCTGCTCGACCCGCGGGCGGCGCGCCACCTCGAGCGCTCGCTCGGAGCGGTCCTCACCGGGCGCACCGTGGTGGCCATCGCGCACCGGCTGCACACGGCGCACGACGCCGACCGGGTGGCCGTGGTCGACGGTGGCCGGGTCAGTGAGCTCGGCTCGCACGACGAGCTGCTCGCCGCCGACGGCGACTACGCCGCGCTCTGGCGGTCCTGGCGCGACGAGGGGTGAGGCTGGGGGCTCAGCCCCGCCGCGCCCCCTGCTCCGCCTCGGCGCGGACCGCGTCGTCGTCCCGGCCGGCGTCGGCGTCGGCGGTGTCCGCGGCGGCCGGTTCGTCGTGGTCCTGGTCGGGCGTCCCGGCCCGGCGCAGCCGCGCCGTGCGGACGACCAGCCAGACCAGCACCACGACGCAGACGGCGACGACTGCCTTGCTGACCGGCCCGACGTACTCCTCGACGACGGCGTAGTCCTCCCCCAGCCGGTAGCCGACGGCGATGAAGGCGGCGTTCCAGATGCCACTGCCGAAGGCGGTCAGACCCAGGAAGCGGCCCAGCGGCATCCGGTCGAGGCCGGCCGGCACCGACACGACCGAGCGGATCAGCGGCACGAACCGCCCGACGAGCACCACCGCGCTGCCGTGCCGGTCGAAGAAGCGCATCCCGCGCTCGAGGTCGCGGCGGCCGAACAGGAAGAACCAGCGCTTGCCCGCCAGGTGGTGGAGCCGTTCGTAGCTGAACCGCACGCCCAGCCCGTAGAGGAGCAGCGCCCCGACCAGCGACCCGAGCGTGGCGCAGGCCCAGGCCAGGTAGGGGTCGAGCCGGCCGTCGGCGGCGGCGAACCCCGCGAACGGCAGGATCACCTCGGACGGGATGGGCGGCAGGACGGTCTCGAGCGCGATCAGCAGCCCGACGCCGACCTCGCCGATCGACTCGATGACGTCGACGACCGACTGGCTGAGAGAACTCACAGGAAGACTGTACGTGGCGGCGGCGTGCCACCGCCCGTCGCGCGCCGACCGCGCCTCGCACGCCGCGCCCGGGACGCCGGACGCCCGGTGATGCCGTGGGGCACCACCGGGCGTCCGGTCACTGCGGGGTCACCGGGTGACGACCACCTTCACCACGGTGAGGGTGGAGCCCCGCCGCACGCCCAGGTTCCACGAGCCGAGCCGCATCGTCCGGTCCATGGTCACGCCGACCGACCAGCGGCTCCGTCCGCTGCTGCGGAACCAGTTGTCCTCTCCCCGCGGTCGGCGCGCGCCGTAGGCGGCGTCCACGTAGCGCGGCCGGACCCGGGAGGCGGCGAGCAGGGTGTACGCGTGGCCACGTCGCACGACGTAGGCACCGTTCTTCCACGTGCCACCGACCAGCACGACGTCGGTCACGGTGACGCTCACCGTCGTCGTCCGCACGTTGCCGGCCCGGTCGACCGCCCTGGCGGTGACCTTCTCGGTCGTGCCCCGGCGGCTGCGGCTCAAAGTGCACGAGGCCAGGCCCGAGAGCGAGTCCGACCCCACGCAGCGGGCAGCAGCGCTCGAGAGGAAGTAGACCCCGCCGGGCCGGATGCCGCGGACCGCCACGGCCGGGGCCGTCCGGTCGATGTCGATCCCCTTGACGTTGACGGTGGCGATGCCGCCGTCGGTGGCCGACACCGTACGGGTGACCGCCTGGCCGGCGCCGTTGCGCGACAGCGTGACCGGCGCCGGGCACGGAGCCGTGAGCGGAGCGCCCGCGGTGGTGCAGGTGAAGGTGACGACGACCGGCGCGCGGTACCAGCCGGCCTTCGAGCGCGGCACGGTGCTGGTCACCCGTGCGGTGACGCCCGGGTTGTGGCGGGCCGTCGACCCCGACGAGCCGAGGGTGGCGGCGTCGCCCGAGAAGGTGGCGGAGACCGCACGACTCGCGTCGGCCGGGGTCCGGTACGCCAGCGTCGCGGATCCGTTCACCACGGCGGCCGAGCCCACGAGCACCCCGTCGACCGAGAACCGCACGGTCCCGCTGGGGACGGCGTGGCCGGGCGCGGCCACGGCGACCCGGGCGGTCAGAGCACCCGGAGCGACGGTGACCGACGTGGTCGTCGCCGCCCGGTCCACCGTGAGGGTCAGCGGGGTCGCGGCCGAGGTGGCGTAGGTGGTGGCGTCGGCCGGCGCGAAGGAGGCCGACAGGATGTGGGCACCAGCGCTCAGCGGAGCCGAGGACGAGGCGACCGGGAAGCTCGCGACGTGCTGCGCGGCCGAGACGGCGGCGCTCCCGACCGGTGCGCCGTCGACGGTCGCGGTGACCGTGCCGGCCACGCCGCCGGCGACGGTGACCGCCACGGAGACGTCCTGGCCGACGACGCTGCCCGCGGGGGTGGCCGCGACCGACACCGCGGTGGCGACCTTCTCGACGGTCACGCTCTGCTGCACCGGGGCGGCCGGGGCGTGCCCGGCGTCACCCGCCTGGGTGGCCGTGACGACGCAGGTGCCGGCGGCCATGAGGCTGAGGGTGGTCCCCGTCAGCGAGCAGACGCCCGCACCGGAGCCGGCCGTCGAGAGCTCGACGGGGGTGGTGGCGCCACCGCCGGTCGCGACGACCGCCTGGCTGGTCCCGACCAGGGCCGGGGTCGTCAGGGGCGTCACGGTGATCTCCTGCGCGGCGCGCAGGGTGAGGTCGTGCCGGGCGGATGCCGGGTTGCCGTCGGTCGAGGACACCTTCGCCGTGATCGAGGCCTGCCCGGTGACCGTGCCGGCAGCGATGAGCGGCAGTGAGATCGGGGGCAACTCGGAGCCGGCGAGCCACGGCCCGGGCCCGCTGGCGGTGCAGGTCACCACGGGCGAGGCCACGGCGCACTCGTAACCCGGTGCGGTCGGCGTGCCGACGGTGACGCCGTCGGGCACGGTGGTGGTCACGACCGGCGTCTGGGTCTCGTCGCCTTCGGCGGCGAGGGTGGGGGTGACCGTGGCGGTGACCGTGGTGCCGGGGTCGAGCACCCCGGAGGCGTCGTCGGCGACGGACAGCCCGAAGACGGGAAGCTTGCCGGTGAGCGTGGTGGCCCGGACGTTGCCGAGCGCGTGGATCTCGGCGAGCGAGCCGGTGGAGCCGGACCAGCCGAACGTGAGCTGGTAGGGGACGCCCGTGTCCGGGTCGACCCACGAGGAGGGGATCTGCGCCGCGTCGAGGGCGGCCTGGTCCGGCAGGTCACCCGTCATCACCTGGCGCGCGGCCCCGTAGGCCGTCCAGGCGACGAGCCAGGAGCGCGCCGGGACCTCGTCGCCGGAACGGTTCAGCACGGGGGCGCCGGCCGGGTTGATGGAGACGACGACCGGCACCGGAGCGGGGCGCGACCAGCTGAAGCTGTCGTCGAGCGGACCGATGCTCCACTCCGAGCCGAGGACGCAGTAGCCGCTGGCGCCGTCACCCGGCCCGCGGACCGATACGGCCTGCGACATCGGGGGGTTGCGAAAGCACTGACCGTTGCCGGCGGGGTCTCCGTTGGAGAACCCCCCGTACACGTCCAGGCCCACTCCGAGGTAGCCGTGCGGGAGGCCGTCCACCCCAGGGATCCCGTAGTAGCCGAGGGCGCCCCCGGTGGGGCCCGCGTGGGCCGGGGCCGCCGGGGCCGCCGGGTCGGCGGCGGCGAGGGCGAAGCTCATCCCGTCCGCCGGAGACGAACCGCCGGCCCACTGGTAGCTGTCGAAGGAGACGTCGATACCGCGCGCCGAGGGCAACGAGGCGTCGTAGAAGACCGTCCCGACCTGCGCGGTCTCGTTGGAGGTCAGCCGGAGCACCCCGGAGCCCGGCGCGTCACCGCCACAACCCGGGATGGGCGACTGAGCCCCGTCCTGGGAGCCGGTCAGACACGCGGTGTTCGACGCGGCCGAGGGGCGCGACCACGAGGGCGAGCTCGTCGTGGTGCCCGCGAAGGACTCCTCGAACAGCGTCGTCGTGGGCGTCCCCGGCACGGCGTCGGAGCGCGATGCGGTGACCACGGCACCGACCGCGACGGTGGCCACGACCGCGACGACGGCCGCCACCCGGCGGGTGGCGGAGGCGGTGGGCACCACGCGAGCGGCGCGCGGGCGGGCAGGAGCGGGCACGGATGACCTCTTTCGACAGGCGAGACAGAACCCCCAGGAGCCCCGACCGTAGGGACAACCGGTCCACGTCGTCGCAGGTCACCGCCCGAGTCATCCCTTCGGCCGGTCGTCCTGGACGTTCGGCGCCGCCCCCTCACCGACGGCCGTCAGGACGAGCCGAACAGCCGCCGCGTGTCGTGGTGCACGCGGGAGGCGCTCGTGATGCGGGACACCTCGGGGACGCCACTCACGCGGGCCGCCCCGGCGCCTGCGCCCGCAGGTCACTCAGACGCCGGCCGGCTCCCGCTCGCCCAGCAGCTCGACCTGCCGCGGCCGCGCATCGGCGTCACCCCGGGCCGGCCAGAACGCCATCGCCCGCTCGGCCTGGGCCGTGATGGTCAGCGACGGGTTGACCCCGAGGTTGGCCGAGACCGCCGAGCCGTCGAGGACGGAGACGCCCGGATGGCCCCACACGCGCTGGTAGCGGTCGAGCACCCCGGTCGCGGGCGAGCCCCCGATGGGGGCACCGCCGAGGAAGTGCGCCGTCATCGGCACGTCGAGGACCTCGGGCCACGAGCCGCCGGCCACCGTGTACTGGCCGGTGGCCGCCGCCAGCCGGGCTGCGAGCGCCTCCATCGCGGCCTGCCCCTGCGGGAGGTAGGTGGGGTTCGGCTCGCCGTGCCCCTGGGCGGAGGTGAGGCCGGGCCGGCCGAAGCGCCGCCGCCCCGACACCCGCAGCGAGTTGTCGCGGCTCTGCATGACCAGACCCACGACGATCCGCTCGCTCCAGCGCCGGGTCGTCGGGAGCATCCGGCGCAGCGGCTCGGGGTCGCGCGCGACCATGGCCAGGAACTCGCGCCAGCGCGGGCGCCCGGTGCCGCCCGGCACGCCGATGGTCGCGAGCAGACCCATCGCGTTCGAGCCCTTGCCGTAGCGGCAGTTCTCGACGTGGGTGTCGGCGTCGACGTTGAAGCTGGTGGTGATGGCGACGCCGCGGGTGAGGTCGACCCCGGCAGGGGCGTGCTCGGTCATCGCGCCCACGAGCGCCTCGGAGTTGGTGCGGGTCAGCGACCCCAGACGCTGCGAGAGGCGGGGCAGCTCACCCACGTCGCGCATCGCGTGGAGCAGGGTCTGCGTCCCCCAGGTGCCCGCGGCCACGACCACCCGGGCGGCCGTCACCACCCGCCGGTCGCGCCCGCCCACGGGGCCGGTGCGTTCGTGCAGCACCCGGTAGATGGCGCCCTCGCCGTCCGGCCCCTCGGTGCCCGGCACGACACCGAGGCGGGTGACGGTGCGCATCGGCCGGATCTCGACCCCCAGCCCCTCGGCCAGGGCGAGGTAGTTCTTGACCAGCGTGTTCTTGGCGCCCACGCGGCAGCCGACCATGCAGTTGCCGCACTCGGTGCACCCGGTGCGCCGCGGGCCGGCGCCGCCGAAGTAGGGGTCGTCGACGGTCTCGCCGGGCCGGCCGAAGTAGACGCCCACGGGGGTGCGCCGGAAGGTCTCGCCGACGCCGAGATCCTCGGCCGCGCCCTGCATCGCCCGTTCGACGGGGCCGTCGCAGCGGTTGGTGACCACGCCCAGCATCCGGCTGGCCGTGTCGTAGTGCGGCGCCAGCTCGCCCTCCCAGTCGGCCAGGTCGCGCCACTGCGGGTCGTCGTAGAACGCGCGCGGCGGCCGGTAGAGGGTGTTGGCGTAGTTCAGCGAGCCGCCGCCCACGCCCGCCCCGGCGAGCACCACCACGTCGGGCAGCCGGTGGATGCGCTGCACGCCGTAGCAGCCGAGCCGGGGTGCCCAGAGGAAGCGGCGCAGGTCCCACGAGGTGCGGGCGAAGTCGGCGTCCTCGAAGCGTCGGCCGGCCTCGAGCACCAGCACGCGGTAGCCCTTCTCGGCCGCCCGGAGCGCCGCCACCGAGCCGCCGAAACCCGACCCGATGACGACCACGTCGACATCGACGCCGCCGTCGGGCCCGGTGTCCCCGTCGGCGGGGGATGCCGCACCGCCGCGGCTCACGGGAGCCCCACCGCCTTGAGCACCCTGAGCGCCCGGGTGAGCCCGCGCCCGTACGCCTCCCCCGCGAGCCCCGGCGCGTCGCCGACGTTGACCAGGCCCTGCACGGTGACGTTCTGGCTCTCGGTGTACTTCAGGATGCCCTCGCGCCCGTGCCGCCGACCGAGCCCGGAGGCCTTCATCCCGCCCATCGGCGACCCGATGCTGCCCCACGCCGCGGCGTAGGCCTCGTTGACGTTGACGGTGCCGGCCTGGATGCGCGCGGCCAGGGCCCGGCCCCGCGCGACGTCGCGGGTCCACACCGAGGCGTTGAGGCCGTACTCGGTGTCGTTGGCCAGGGCCACCGCCTCGTCGTCGGAGCCGACCCGGTACAGGGCGACCACCGGCCCGAAGGTCTCCTCGTCGCGGCACGCCATCTCGCGGGTCACGCCCTCGAGGACGGTGGGCTCGACGACGTAGGGGCCGATGTCGGGCCGGTGCGCACCGCCGGTGAGCACCCGCGCGCCGTGGGCCACGGCGTCGTCGACGTGACCCAGCACGCGGGCGAGCTGGGCTGGGCCCACGAGGCTGCCCATGTCGGCGCCCCAGTGCAGGTCGGTCGAGAGGCGCATCCGGCCGACGGCGTCGAGGAAGCGGGCGAGGAACGCGTCGGCGACGGCCTCGTGGACCACCAGGCGTTCGGCGCTGACGCACAGCTGCCCGGCCGAGGCGAAGCAGGCCCGCAGCACCCCCGGCACCGCTCGGCGCAGGTCGGCGTCGGCCGCCACGTAGACGGTGTTCTTGCCGCCGAGCTCGAGGCTCGCGCCCACCAGCCGGCGCCCCGCCGCGGCGGCCACCGTGCGGCCGGTGGCCGTCGAGCCGGTGAAGCACATGTAGTCGGCGTGGTCGACGACCGCCTGCCCGGTCGGCTCGCCCGGCCCGAGGACGACCTGCACCAGCCCCTCGGGCAGGCCCGCCTCGACCATCAGGCCCACGGCGGCGAGGGCGGTGAGCGTGCCCTGGGGGTCGGGCCGCAGCACCACCGCGTTGCCGGCGACCAGCGCGGGCAGCGCGTCGGTGACCGAGAGGCTGAGCGGGTAGTTCCAGGGCGACACGATGCCCACGACGCCGTGGGGGCGGTGGTGCTCGGTGCTGCGGGTGATGACGGGGAAGACGCCCAGGTGCCGCTCGGGGGCGAGCAGGGCCCGCCCGCGCCGCGCGTAGTACCGGCAGACCAGGGCGCAGTCGGCGACCTCCTCGAAGGCGTGCGCCCGGGCCTTGCCCGACTCGAGCTGCACCAGGTCGAGCAGCTCGCCCTGCCGGTCGAGGACGAGGTCGTGCAGGGTCAGCAGCCACCGGGCCCGCTCGGCGACCGGGACCTCGGCCCATCGCCGCTGGGCCGCACGGGCCCGCCCGAGCGCCTCGACCACGTCGGCGGCGGTCGAGGTGGCGAAGGTCGCGAGCGGCGCCCCGGTCATCGGCGAGTGGGTCGTCAGCTCCGGGCCGGAGGCGACGACCCGTCGGGTCAGGGCGCGCACCCGCCCTGGGTCGACCACGAAGGTGGCGCGCGGGTCGGTCTCCGGGTCCGCGATGACATCGGCCATTACTGAAGAGTAGCCATCGCGGAGGAAGCCCGGGCGCGGTGCGCTCCCCTACGGTCGTGCCATGGGGGACGAGGCATCGCCGGACCGGTCCGGAGGGACGACGACGGTCGGGGAGCCGCAGGACCGGGCGGCGCAGGTGGGCCGGCGCCTGGGTCGCGGCGCCGCGACGTCGCTGGCGGCGGCCGTCGCCTTCTCCGTCCTCGGGGTCACGACGGGGCGGCTCGTCGTCGTCGGCGACGTGGTGATGCGCCCGGGCCCGACCGGTGTCGTCCTGTTGGGGCTGGCCGCCGCGCTCGGGGCGGCCCGGGTCGCGCTCGCCCGGCGGGCCGGCGGCGGGCCCGTTCCGTGGCCCCGCCCCCGCACCCGGCTCGTCCTGCTCACCGTCGCGGCCATCGGGGCCACGGGCCTCGCGCTGCTCGGCGACGTTCCCGCCTCCTACCGCGTCCTCGCGCCCCCCGGCCCGGACGGCTGCCGGGTCGTCGTCGAGGAACGCTCGTTCCTGCTCGCCGGGGGCGGAACCGTCCACGTCCTCCCGCCGTACGCCGTCCTCACCCGGCCGGTGGGCCGGTACGACGCCGACGACGGCTACCGACCGTTCGCCGCCGGCTCCTGGTCGCTCACCTGGCGCGACGAGACCGCCACCCTGCACCTCTCCGGCGGTGGCGCCGACCCGGTGTGGCCGAGGGACCAGCAGGTCTCGTGCTCGGGCTGACCACCCGGGTCCGGGTCGGGGGCGCCCCGCCTCAGCTGCGCTGGTACGGCGCGACGACGACCTCGACCCGCTGGAACTCCTTGAGGTCGACGTAGCCCGACGTGGCCATCGCGCGCCGGAGCGCCCCGATGAGGTTGGTGGTGCCGTCGGCCAGCCGGCTGGGCCCGAAGAGCAGCTCCTCGAGCGGCGCCACCGCCCCGACCTGCACGCGGTGCCCGCGGGGCAGCTCGGTGTGGTGCGCCTCGGCGCCCCAGTGGAACCCGCGGCCGGGGGCGTCGGTGGCGCGGGCCAGAGCGGCCCCGAGCATCACGGCGTCGGCGCCGCAGGCCACAGCCTTGACGATGTCGCCGCTGGTGCCCACGCCGCCGTCGGCGATGACGTGCACGTAGCGGCCCCCGGACTCGTCGAGGTAGTCGCGGCGGGCCGCGGCGACGTCGGCGATGGCCGAGGCCATGGGGGCGTGGATGCCGAGGGTGACGCGGGTGGTGTGGGCCGCGCCGCCGCCGAAGCCGACCAGGACGCCGGCCGCCCCGGTGCGCATCAGGTGCAGGGCCGCCGAGTACGACGCCGCTCCGCCGACGATGACCGGCACGTCGAGCTCGTAGATGAAGCGCTTGAGGTTCAGCGGCTCGGCCCGGCCCGACACGTGCTCGGCCGAGACGGTGGTGCCGCGGATGACGAACAGGTCGACCCCCGCGTCGACGACGGTCTTCCAGAGCTGCTGGGTGCGCTGTGGGGTCAGGGCCCCGGCCACGGTGACGCCGGAGGCGCGGATCTGGCGCAGCCGCTCGGTGACGAGCTCGGGCTGGATGTCGGCCCGGTAGATCTCCTGCATCCGCTGGGTCGCGAGCGCCGGGTCGAGGGTCGCGATCTCGGCCAGGAGCGGCAACGGGTCCTCGTAGCGGGTCCAGAGGCCCTCGAGGTCGAGGACCGGCAGGCCGCCGTGCTGGCCCAGCGCGATGGCCGTGTCGGGCGACATCACCGAGTCCATCGGGGCCGCGATGACCGGGATGTCGAAGTGGTAGGCGTCGATCTGCCAGCCGGTGTTCACCTCCTGCGGGTCGCGCGTGCGCCGCGAGGGCACGATCGCGATGTCGTCGAAGGAGTAGGCGCGGCGGCCGCGCTTGCCACGGCCGATCTCGATCTCGGTCACCCGCGCAGCCTACCGACGGTGCGGACAGCAGGACGCACGGTCCGCGCCGGCCCGGCGCGAGCGGCCCTGACCTGCGGGGATTAGACGGGAACGAATAACCGTTCCACGCCTGTCGGATGTGTCCGGCAGACTCGCTCCCGGCATCGCCGCCGGCCCGCGCGCCCCGGCTGCCCGCCGCCCGGGCCGCCTCCCCCCGCCCAGCCCGACCCGACATGGAGCCCACGTGTCAACGACCACCACCGCCCCCTCGGCGCCTCCCGACTACCCGGACAAGATCGACGCCGCCGTCCTCAAGGTCGCCGGTGTCGTCGTCCTCGGCGCCATCATGTCGATCCTCGACATCACCGTCGTCAACGTCGCGCTGCGCACGTTCCAGAACGTCTTCGCCGTCGACGGCCGCCCGCTCGACTACTCGGCCGTCGCGTGGACCGTCACCGGCTACACCCTGGCGCTCGCCACGGTCATCCCGCTCTCGGGCTGGGCCGCCGACCGCTTCGGCACCAAGCGCCTCTACATGATGGCGATCCTGCTCTTCACCCTCGGCTCGGCCCTGTGCGCCACCGCCACCGGCATCCACATGCTGGTGGCGTTCCGCGTCATCCAGGGTCTCGGCGGCGGCATGCTGATGCCGCTGGGCATGACGATCATGACCCGCGCGGCCGGCCCCAAGCGCATGGGCCGGCTGATGGCCGTGCTCGGCGTCCCGATGCTGCTCGGCCCGATCTTCGGCCCCATCCTCGGCGGCTACCTCATCGACGCGTTCAGCTGGCACTTCATCTTCCTGATCAACGTGCCCATCGGCATCCTGGCGCTCGGCTACGCCTGGCGGGTCCTGCCGCGCGACCGCCCGCACCCCTCGGAGTCGCTCGACTGGCGCGGCCTGCTGATGATGAGCCCGGGCCTGGCGCTCTTCCTGTACGGCATCTCCTCCATCCCCGAGCAGGGCGGCGTCGGCCACCCCAAGGTGCTCATCCCCGGCATCGTGGGCCTGGCGCTGATCGCCTCGTTCGTCGTCTACAGCTTCCGGCCGGCGCACCCGCTGCTCGACTTCCGGCTGTTCCGCAACCGCAACCTCACGGTCTCGGTCATCACGATGTTCATCTTCGCGGCGTCCTTCTTCGGCGGTCTGCTGCTGGTGCCGCAGTTCCTCCAGCAGGTCCAGGGCGAGACCCCGCTGTCGGCGGGCTGGCTCATCGCGCCGCAGGGTCTGGGCGCGGTGCTGACCATGCCCATCGCCGGTGCGCTGGTCGACCGTTTCCCGGTCGGTCGGATCGTGCCGTTCGGGCTGCTGCTCATCACCGGTGGCATGTTCACCCTCACCCAGCTCGAGGCCGACTCCTCGCACTGGGGCTTCCTCATCCCGGTCCTGTTCGTCATGGGCCTCGGGATGGGCGCCACGATGATGCCGATCATGACCTCGGCGCTGAAGACGCTCACCCACCACGAGGTCGCCCGCGGAACGACCCTGCTCAACATCACCCAGCAGATCGCGAGCTCGGTCGGGGTGGCGATCTTCTCGGTGCTGTTGACCAACGCCTTCAAGGACCGCCCGCTGGTCGGCCAGGGCGGGCAGTACCTCCAGACGGTGCAGACGCAGGGCCCGGAGGCCGCCCAGAGCGCGCTCGCCCGGCTCCCCCTGGTCGGGCAGTTCCTCGCCGAGCAGAGCGGCAACGCCCAGGCCGCGGTCGGGGCGCTCGCGGCCCGGGTCGCCGAGCTGGCCGCCCAGGCCTACGCGCACACGTTCTGGTTCGCCGCCGGCTTCGTCACCCTCACGCTGGTCGCGGCCGCCTTCCTGCCGCGCAAGCACGAGGAGGCGCACCTCCTCGACGACGCCGACGCCGACGAGGTGGCCGCGCCGGTGCTCCTGCACTGAGCCCGCTCCGCCCCGGTCCGATGCCGGTCCCGCCAGCGCGGGGCCGGCATCGGCCATGCTGGGGCCATGCACCCCGGCCGGTACAACGCCATCACCGACGTCGACGGGGTCCTCGTGGGCCACACCACCCGCGCCGAGCCGGGGTGGCTCACCGGGGTCACCGTCGTCGTCCCGCCCCCACACACCGTCGGCGGTGTCGACGTGCGCGGCGGCGGCCCGGGGACCCGCGAGACCGACCTGCTCGACCCCGTCAACCGGGTCGACGCGGTGGATGCCGTGGTGCTGGCGGGTGGCAGCGCCTTCGGGCTGGGCGCGGCCGACGGCGTCGCGGACGCGGCGTGGGCGGCCGGGCGCGGCTGGCCGGTGGGGCCGGGCGCCGACGAGCGGGTGCCGATCGTGCCGGCCGCCATCGTCTTCGACCTCGGCCGGGCGGGGGTCTGGCGCCACCACCCGGGCCCCACCGACGGAGCGGACGCCTACCGGACCGCCGCGGCCGGCCCGGTCACCGAGGGACCTGTCGGGGCCGGCACCGGCACCCGGGCGGGGGGTCTGCGCGGCGGGGTGGGCACCGCCTCCTTCGTCCTCGGGGGCGGGGTCACCGTGGCGGCACTCGTCGTGGTCAACGCCGCCGGCAGTGCCGTGGCTGCCGACGGCACCCTGCTGGGCGCCGCCGCCCTGGTCGAGGGCGAGCTGCCCGAGCTTCCCCACCCCCACCCGGAGGCCGCTGCCGCGTACTGGGGCGAGCGGGCCGACGAGGTCGCCGCCCTGCGGGCGGGGCGAGCCACGACGCTGGCCGTCGTCGCCACCGACGCGACCCTGACCAAGGCCGGATGCCGCCGGCTGGCCACCGTGGCGCACGACGGGATGGCGCGCGCCCTGTCGCCGGTGCACACCGAGCTCGACGGCGACACCGTGTTCGCCCTGGCCACCGGCGCGCGCCCGCAGCCCGAGCAGCTCGACCTCTTCGAGCTGCACGACGCCGCCGCCCGTTGCGTCACCCGCGCCATCGCCCGGGCGGTGGCGGCCGGCACCTCGGTCGACCGCACCGCCGACGGTGGCCTCGCCACCCGGTCGTGGCGCGACGCCATGACCCGGGCCGACTGACCGCGCCCGGCCGGCGCTCAGCGGTCCCGGCGGCCGCTCAGCGCAGACGGCGGGCCAGCAGGTCGGCGATCCGGTCCAGCTGCTGCACGTGGGCCGAGTCGCCGTCGGTCTGTCGGACCGCCGGCCCGACGCCCACGGTGATGATGGCGACCGCGTAGCCGCCCACGATGCCCATCTGCCGGGTCTCGGTCTCGGAGGTCAGCCAGCCTCCCTTGAGCGACGACGCCCCGATGGTGCCGAGGCCCCAGCGGTGGGCCGCGATCGGCTGCATCTGGGCGAGCAGGTAGGCGCTGGCCGCGGGGCTGACCACCCGGCCGGCCGCCAGGGCCGCCATGAAGCGCACCTGCTCGCGCGGGGTCCAGGTCATCGTCCCCTGCGAACGGTCGGGCGCCGAGGTGCGGGTGTCGCCGATGGAGCGCAGCACGGCGGTGATGGCCGCGCCCGGGCTGCCGGGGATGCGGTCGCGGATCGCCACCACCGCGTCACCGTCGCTGGCCGTGAGCGCGGCCCGGATCCAGCCGCGTTCGGTGCTCGGGATCCTCGACGGGTCGCCGCCCACCACGGTGTCGAGGTAGGCCGCGACGACCAGCACCTTCGACGTCGACCAGGCCCGGGCGCTGGGCACCGAGCCCTCGGTGGTGACGGCCGACGGGTCCGACAGGGGAGCCCACACCATGGCGCTGCGGGTGTCGCCCACCAGCGTGGTCAGCCGCCCGGACGCCGGCACCCCCGGCCGGCCGCCGGTGACGGCCCCGTCACCAGCAGAGGCCGGCGCGACCGGCCTCGGTACGGGCACCGGCACGACGAGGTCGTCGGTGGCGGTCGGGGCCGGGGTGGCGCGCGTGGGGGTGGGCGCGCGTGACGGCTCGGCGTCCGCCGCGCGGCTGGGGCTCACGCTCGGCCCGCTCGGCGTGGGCGCGGGAACGCTGCCGCACCCGGCCAGGGCGAGCGCGACCAGGCCCGGGAGGAGCCAGCGGGCGGGGAGGCGGCGCACGCGCAGACCATACGTCGGCTCCGGGCCCGGCACGACCCGGGGCTCAGCCCTTCGAGGAGTAGTTCGGCGCCTCGACGATGCCGGTGATGTCGTGCGGGTGCGACTCGCGCAGCCCGGCGGTGGTGATCCGGATGAAGCGGCCGCGGGCCTTGAGCTCGGGCACCGTGGGCGCTCCGACGTAGAACATCGACTGGTGGAGGCCGCCCACCAGCTGGTGCACGACCGCGCCGACCGGGCCGCGGTAGGCGACCTGGCCCTCGATGCCCTCGGGGACGATCTTGTCGTCGGAGGCGACGTCGGCCTGGAAGTAGCGGTCCTTGCTGTAGGACTTCTTGCCCCGCGAGGACATCGCGCCGAGCGAGCCCATCCCGCGGTAGGCCTTGAACTGCTTGCCGTTGATGAACACGAGCTCGCCGGGGCTCTCCTCGCAGCCGGCCAGCAGCGAGCCGATCATCACGGTGTCGGCCCCGGCCACGAGGGCCTTGGCGATGTCGCCGGAGTACTGCAGGCCGCCGTCGCCGATGAGCGGGACGCCGGCCGGACCGCACGCGAGGGAGGCCTCGTAGATGGCGGTGACCTGGGGCACGCCCACCCCGGCCACGACCCGGGTGGTGCAGATCGAGCCCGGACCCACGCCGACCTTGACGGCGTCGACCCCGGCGTCGACCAGCGCCTGGGCCCCGGCGCGGGTCGCGACGTTGCCGCCGATGACCTGCACGTGGCGCAGGGCGGGGTCGCGCTTGATGCGCTGCACCATTTCGAGCAGCAGGCGGGCGTGGCCGTGGGCGGTGTCGACGACGAGCACGTCGACCCCGGCCTCGACCAGGGTGGTCGCCCGCTCCCACGCCTCGCCGAAGTAGCCGACGGCCGCGCCCACCAGGAGGCGCCCGTCGGCGTCCTTGCTGGCGTGCGGGAACTGCTCGGACTTCACGAAGTCCTTGACCGTGATGAGCCCGCGCAGCCGGCCCTCGTCGTCGATGATCGGCAGCCGCTCGCGCTTGTGCCGGCGCAGCAGCAGGGTCGCCTCGTCGTTGCCGATGCCGACCTTGCCGGTGATCAGCGGCATCGGGGTCATGACGTCGCGCACCAGCGTGTGGCCCCACTCGGCGACGGGCGTGAAGCGCAGGTCGCGGTTGGTGACGATGCCGAGGAGGTGGTCGGCCGGGTCCACGACCGGCAGGCCCGAGACGCGGTAGCGCCCGCAGATCTCGTCGAGCTCCTCGAGGGTGGCGTCGGGGCCGATGGTGACCGGGTTGGAGATCATCCCGGTCTGGGTCCGCTTGACGAGGTCGACCTGGTAGGCCTGGTCCTCGATCGAGAGGTTGCGGTGCAGGATGCCGAGGCCGCCGTGGCGCGCCATCGCGATGGCCATCCGGGCCTCGGTGACGGTGTCCATGGCCGCCGAGACCAGGGGCACCCGCAGCGAGATCTCGCGGGTGAGCCGCGCGGTGGTGTCGACCTCGCTGGGGATGACGTCGGTCTCGCCCGGCTGCAGCAGCACGTCGTCGTAGGTGAGCCCCAGGGCGGCGAACGGGCCGGTGGGCTCGGGCTGGGCCGAGGTCACGGGCACACCGTGCGCCGCACCCCCCGGGCGGGCCGCGACGGGCTCGGGACGGTCGGTGCTGGCGCGGGTCTCGTCGAGTCCGAGGCTCATCCCCCGATTCTACGGCCCCGGGCGGGATGCCCCGCGCCCGTCCCGCCTCGGGCTCCCCCTCGGACTTTGCCATCTCTTGACCTGGAGGCCGACCCTTGACCAAAGGCTTACCCGGGCCTTGCCCTCCCCCTGTCGATCCCGACCTACGGTGAGGACCGTCGCCACTCGGGGAAGTGGCCCAGATCTGTTCGTGGAGGTACACATGGCCGAGATCACCCGGCTCCCGGGGCCCGTGGCCGACCTGTGGGACTGGCAGCTCGACGGCGCCTGCCGCCGGGTCGGGCCCGAGACGTTCTTCCACCCCGAGGGCGAGCGAGGCAGCAAGCGCAGCCGCCGCGCGACGGCCGCCAAGGAGATCTGCCTGGCCTGCCCGGTCATCCAGCAGTGCCGCAGCCACGCCCTCGCCGTGCGGGAGCCCTACGGCGTGTGGGGCGGCCTCACCGAGGACGAGCGGGAGACGCACTACGCCCGGGAGCGGCACATCGCCTCCTGAGGCGAGCCGGTACCCGTCACAGACGCCCGACGAGGGCGGTCCCCTGCTCCGAGGGGACGAGAGTCAGGTCACCGCCGGTCGCGGCGCGAGAGCAGCGCGACGGCACCGGAACCGTGGGGGCGAGAGCCCACGGAGACCGGAAGACCGACCCCGGCCGCGGGGTGGGTCGTGGGAGCGAGAGCCCACGAGCCACCCCGCGGCCCTTGTCTGCGCCGGGCCGGGACCGAGTCCCTGCGCCTAGGCTGGTGGCCGTGACCGGCACCCCTGAGGACCTCCCCATCCGCGACGACGTCATCCGCCTCGGGCAGCTGCTGAAGCTCGCCGGGCTGGCCGACGACGGTGCCGCCGCCCGCGAGGTCATCGAGCGCGGGCTGGTGAGCGTCAACGGCCAGGTCGACACCCGCCGCGGGCGCCAGGTGCACGTGGGCGACGTGGTCGCGCTCGACGGTGCCGGCTCGGTGCGCGTCACCGCCGGCTGACCCGGCCCGGTCCCGCCGCAGAACGACGGACGCCGCCCGGCCCCACGAGGGGACCGGGCGGCGTCACGCTGCGTCGACCGGGTGACCCGGCGACGGTGAGGAGGGCTCAGTGGCCGTGACCGTGGCCGTGGCCACCGCCGGCGGCCGGCTCCTCCTCCTCCTTCTTCTCGACGACCAGGGTGTCGGTCGTCAGGACCATCGAGGCGATCGAGGCCGCGTTGCGCAGCGCCGAGCGGGTGACCTTGACCGGGTCGATGACGCCGGCCTTGATGAGGTCCTCGTACTCGCCGGTGGCGGCGTTCAGGCCCATGCCGGCGGCCAGCTCGCTGACCTTGGCGACGGCCACGTAGCCCTGCATGCCGGCGTTCTCGGCGATCCAGCGCAGCGGCTCGGCGGCCGCCTTGCGCACGATGTTGGCACCCACGGCCTCGTCGCCCTCGAGCGAGAGCCCGTCGAGCACGGCCACGGCCTGGATGAGGGCCGAGCCGCCACCGGCGACGATGCCCTCCTCGATGGCCGCACGCGTCGCCGAGATGGCGTCCTCGATGCGGTGCTTCTTCTCCTTGAGCTCGACCTCGGTGTGCGCGCCGACCTTGATGACGCACACGCCGCCGGCGAGCTTCGCGAGGCGCTCCTGGAGCTTCTCGCGGTCCCAGTCGGAGTCGGTGCGCTCGATCTCCTGCTTGATCTGCGCGACGCGGCCGTCGACCTCGGCGGAGTCGCCGGCGCCGTCGATGATCGTCGTGTTGTCCTTGGTGACGACGACGCGACGGGCCTGGCCGAGGGTCTCGAGCCCGACCTGGTCGAGCTTGAGGCCGACCTCCTCGGCGACGACCTGGCCGCCGGTGAGGATCGCGATGTCCTGGAGCATGGCCTTGCGGCGGTCGCCGAAGCCGGGCGCCTTGACCGCGACCACGTTGAAGGTGCCGCGGATCTTGTTGACGACCAGCGTCGAGAGGGCCTCCCCGTCGATGTCCTCGGCGATGACCAGGAGCGGCTTGCCGGCCTGGACGACCTTCTCGAGGACCGGCAGGACGTCGGCGATGGCCGAGATCTTGCCCTGGTGGATGAGCACGTAGGCGTCCTCGACGACGGCCTCCATGCGCTCGGGGTCGGAGACGAAGTACGGGGAGATGTAGCCCTTGTCGAACTGCATGCCCTCGGTGAACTCGAGCTCGGTGGACGCGGTCGAGGACTCCTCGACGGTGATGACGCCGTCCTTGCCGACCTTGTCGAACGCGTCGGCGATGGTGGCGCCGATCTCCTGGTCCTGCGCGGAGAGCGAGGCGACCTGGGCGATCTCGTCCTTGGACTCGATCTCGCGAGCGGTCTCGAGCAGGCGCTCGGACACGGCCTCGACGGCCTTGTCCATCCCGCGCTTCAGGCCCGACGGGGCGGCCCCGGCGGCGACGTTGCGCAGACCCTCCTTGACCATGGCCTGCGCCAGGACGGTGGCGGTGGTGGTGCCGTCACCGGCGACGTCGTTGGTCTTGGTGGCGACCTCCTTGGCGAGCTGCGC
This sequence comes from Nostocoides sp. Soil756, assembly GCF_001428065.1. Taxonomy (GTDB): domain Bacteria; phylum Actinomycetota; class Actinomycetes; order Actinomycetales; family Dermatophilaceae; genus Phycicoccus. Next base: position 180,656 of record NZ_LMSE01000002.1, on the reverse strand, counting down.
GCCGAGGTTCTCGAACGGGTCGTCGAGCTCGACCTCACGGGCGATCGTGACGCCGTCGTTGGTGATGGTGGGGGCGCCCCACTTCTTGTCGAGGACGACGTTGCGACCGCGCGGGCCGAGCGTCACCTTGACGGCGTTCGCGAGCGCGTCGACGCCGCGCTCGAGCGACTTGCGGGCGGAGTCGTTGAACTCCAGTTCCTTGGCCATTGCTGTCCTTCGTGATCGGGATGCCGGGGGCTACGCGGGCGTGCCGCCGCAGCGGGATTGTCGTTCAGTGACCGCTACCGGACGCGCCCCGGTCACACCCGGTGGCGGGTGCGCACCGGGGCGCGGTCACGGCATACGTGGGTCGTGCGTCAGCCGACGACGGCGAGGACGTCGCGGGCGGAGAGGATGAGGTACTCCTCGCCGCCGTGCTTGATCTCGGTGCCGCCGTACTTGCTGTAGATGACACGGTCGCCGACGTTGACGTCGAGCGGCACGCGGTTGCCCTTGTCGTCGATGCGACCGGGACCGACCGCGAGGACCTCGCCCTCCTGGGGCTTCTCCTTCGCGGTGTCCGGAATGACGAGCCCGGACGCGGTGGTCTGCTCGGCCTCGAGGCTCTTGATGACGATGCGGTCCTCGAGCGGCTTGATGGAAACCGACACGGTGTGCTCCTCCCCTTGCTGGGATGAGTCGAAGTGGACGGGGACTGCGCTCCGGGCCGCTCTCGCCGTCGCGGGGGTCGATCCTGACCCGGGGGCGCTGGCACTCACCGAGGGCGAGTGCCAATGAGCCAAATCTAGGTCCGCGGTTAGCACTCGGTCAACTCGAGTGCCAGCAGCCCGTGCGCGGGCCGGCTCCGGGCCCCCGGCGGGGGACGGCGCAGCCGGCCCGAGCCCGGGTGGCAGGATGGCCCGCCGTGGACGTCGGGACGGTGCGCGCGCTGGGGTCCCCCGACGGCCAGGCCCTGTTGCGCTCCCTCCCGCCGTACGACGAGGCCTCGGTCATCGGCCTCCAGGAGCGGCTCCGCCGGGAGGGGCACCCACCCGAGCTGGTGGCTGCGGCGCTCACCCAGCAGCGGCTGCGCGCCCGGGCGGTGGCCAAGTTCGGCGAGTTCGCGACCGACATGCTCTACACGCCCGACGGCCTCGAACAGGCGTCGCGCCTCGAGGTGGCGGCCACCCACGCGGGCCGCTTCTACAACGCCAGTCTCGCGACCGTGCACGACCTCGGCTGCGGCATCGGCAGCGACGCGGTGGCGATGTCGGCCCTCGGCGTCACCGTCCGCGGCGTCGACATCGACCCGGTCACCGCGGCCGTCGCCGACACCAACCTGCGCCCGTGGCCCGACTCGCGCGCCCGCGAGGGGATGGCCGAGGAGTTCGAGGCTCCGCGCGACCCGCTGCGCTCACGGGTCGGGGTGTGGCTCGACCCGGCCCGCCGGGTGCCGGGGCACACCGGCCGGCACGGGCGCATCAAGCGCGTCTTCCGCCTCGACGAGATCCGCCCCACCTGGGAGTTCGTCCTCCAGGTCGCCACCGCGGTACCGGCCACCGGGGCCAAGCTGTCGCCGTCGATGCCGCACGACGCCGTCCCCCTGGGGGCCGAGGCCCAGTGGACCTCGTTCGGCGGCGAGGTGCTCGAGTGCGCCGTCTGGTGGGGGCCGCTGGCCTACACCCCGGGCCGGACGGCGCGCATCCTCGGCCCGAACACCGCGCCGGTCGAGGTCGACGAGCAGATGTGCGAGCCCGACCCGCCCCTGGTCCAGAGCGCCACCTCGATCGGTGCCTGGCTGTACGAGCCCGACCGCGCGGTCACCCAGGCGGGCCTGCTCGGTGCGGTGACGGCGGCGACGCTGGGCAGCGAGGTCGAGCGCGGGCTCGGCTACGTGCTCTCCGACGCCGAGGTCGACATCCCGTTCGCCCGGCGCTACGCCGTGCTCGAGTCGATGCCCTTCACGGTCAAGACGCTGCGGGCCTGGCTAGGGCAGCACGGCGTGACCGGGCTGACCATCAAGAAGCGGGGGGTCCGCCTCGACGACGACCAGCTGCGCCGCGAGCTGCGCATCGGGCGCAAGGCCGGCGACGGGGCGCAGGCCACCGTCATCCTCACCCGGGTCGCGGGCCGCCAGACGGTCCTGGTCGTCGACCCGGCCTGACCCCTTCGGCCACGCCGCGGGTCAGCCGACGAGGTCGTGGGCGCCGAGGACCTCCGCCGGGATGCCGAAGGCCGCGACCAGCTCGCCGGCCACCGGGCGCAGCCGGCGCAGCACCGCGGACACCTCGCGGGTGATGGCCTTTGACCGCGGCGCCGAGAGCCGGCCGTGCTCGAGGAACCAGCCCCGGTCGGCCTCGATGGTGGTGAGCGCGTACAGGTCGCACAGCGCGGCCAGGGTGTCGCGCGTGGGCCCCTCGGGCTGCGAGCGCACCCGGGCCACGAAGGCCTCGAGCACCAGCCGGTCGACGTGCGAGCGGGCGGCCGCGATGACGTGGTCCTGCACGGTGCTGAAGACCACCCCGGGCGCGGTGCCGACACCCACGCCGGCCTTGAGGCGGCGCGCCACGCCGGCCAGCTGGTGCTCCTCGCGGTAGCGCAGCATCGCCAGCTGGTAGTCGGGGTCGAGCAGGCCGGCCTCCTGGTCCCAGCCGTCGCGACCGCCGGGCAGCACGTCGCGGATGCGCTCGAGGAGCTGGTGGGCGGCGGTGCGCTCGATGACCGTCTCGACGGCCAGGCCGGTGACGAAGCGGACCATGCCGAACTGGTCGAGGTCCTCGAAGTCCGAGGAGTAGTCGGTGAGCAGGCCCTTGGCCACGAGCTGGAGCAGCACGTGGTTGTCGCCCTCGAAGGTGGTGAACACGTCGGTGTCGGCCTTGAGGGCCGAGAACCGGTTGACGGCGAGGTAGCCGGCGCCGCCGCACGCCTCCCGGCACTCCTGGATGGTGGCGGTGGCGTGCCAGGTGAGCAGGGCCTTGGTCCCGGCGGCGCGCGACTCCAGGGCGCGGCGGGCGCGGTCGTCGGGGGCGTCGGCCGAGAACACCCGGTGCAGCTGCCCCGCCACCTCCTCCTGCGCGCACGAGAGCGCGTAGGTGCGCGCCACGAGCGGCAGCAGGCGGCGCTGGTGCATCCCGTAGTCGAGCAGCAGGTCCTCCTCGCTCGGGGTGCTCGCCTCGAACTGGCGGCGGCGCAGGGCGTAGCGGACGGCGATCTCGAGCGCCACCTTGGACGCGGCCAGGGCGGCGCCTCCCACACTGACCCGGCCCTGCACCAGGGTGCCGAGCATCGTGAAGAAGCGGCGGTGGGGGTTCTCGATGCTCGAGTGGTAGATGCCGTCGTCGCCGATGCCGGCGAACCGGTCGAGCAGGTTGGCTCGGGGCACCCGGACCTCGTCGAACCAGATGCGCCCGTTGTCGACGCCCTCGAGGCCGAGCTTGGCGCCGCAGTCCTCGATGCGCACGCCCGGCAGGACCGCGCCGTCGCGGCGCAGCGGGACGAGCACGGCGTGCACGCCGTGCCCCTGGCCCGCGACCTCGAGCTGGGCGAAGACGACCGCGACCTCCCCGTCGTCGGCCGCGTTGCCGATGTAGTCCTTGCGCGAGGCGTCGTCGGGCGTCGTGACGACGATCTCGTCGGTGTCGGCGTCGTAGCGCGCCAGCGTGCCGAGGGCCTGGACGTTGCTGCCGTGGCCGGTCTCGGTCATCGCGAAGCAGCCGAGGAGCCGCCCGCTCACGAGGTCGGGCAGATAGGCCTCGTGGTGGCGGGTGGTGCCGAGCTGGAGGACGGCGCCGCCGAACAGGCCGTACTGCACGCCGGACTTCACGAGCACCGACAGGTCGCCGTAGGCCAGGGTCTCGAAGGCCGCGACGGAGGCGCCGATGTCGCCGCCGCCCCCGTACTGCGGGGGGAAGCCGTACCCCGCCTGGCCGCCGGCACCGATCGCGACGACCTCGTCGCGCACCCGGCGGCGCAGCTCGGCGCGGGACAGGTCGACGCGCTCGTCGAGGAGGGTGGCCTGCTCGACCAGCCGGGCCCGCACCGCGTCGCGGACCGCGGCGTGGGGGCCGTCGAGGAAGGCGCGCAGCGCGGCGGCGTCGGCCTCGAGCGGCGGCGCTGTGCGCGAGGCGGCACCCTCGGGGCCGGCGGTGCGGGGGACGGCGTCAGGAGAGGCCATGTCGCCACTGTGACACGGCATCCGGCGCCATGGCAGGGTTCCCGACCGAGAAGCTACTCACAAGTAGGGATCGGGCTGGGCTCCCTCGTGGCGCACGGCGTCGGCGCCCGCAGCGAGGGCCGCGGCCAGGGCCTCGGAGCGGTCGGCACCGCCCGCCAGCGCGGCCGCGAGGGCGCCGCAGAAGGCGTCCCCGGCGCCGGTGGTGTCGGCCACCTCGTCGGCGGGGACCGCGACGGCCGGGAGGGTCTGCCCGTCCCACGAGGCGCCGTTGGCGCCGAAGGTGACCAGGAGCGAGCCCGGCTGCGCGCCGGACTCGGCCAGCGCCTGCATCTCGTGCTCGTTGGCCACGAGCGGGTCGGCCAGGGCCACCACGTCGGGCGGCAGGGCCGCGTAGGGCGCGATGTTCAGCACGACGCGGGCCCCGCGGGCGACCGCACGCCGGGCCGCGACGCACACCACGGTGCGGGGCACCTCGAGCTGGAGGACGAGCACGTCACCAGGCCCCAGGGTGTCGACGGCGGCGACCTCGCGCTCGTCGAGGGCGTCGTTGGCGCCGGGCACGACGACGATGGAGTTCTCGCCGTCGTCGCTGACCTGGATCATCGCGTGGCCGCTGGGCAGGCCGTCGCAGGTGCGCACGCCGGCGACGTCGATGCCGCGGTCGGCCAGCCGGGCGCGGTAGGCCGCTCCGCCGTCGTCGTCGCCCACGCAGCCGACCATCAGCACCTCGGCGCCGGCGGCCGCCGCCGCCACCGCCTGGTTGGCGCCCTTGCCGCCGGCGAGCCGGCGCAGGCCGTCGCCCAGCACCGTCTCACCCGGGCGCGGATGCCGCTGCACCCGCGTCACGAGGTCGACGTTGAGCGAGCCCAGCACCATGACCCGGCCGCTCATCGCTCCTCCCCGGCCACGGTGCGCAGCCAGAGGGCCGCGAGGGCGGGCCCGTCGCAGGCCAGCGCGACGTCGACCTGGGCGGGGGCCAGGCCGTGGGGGTCGTGCTCCATGTCGCCCGACCAGTCACGGCGGTCGACGATGGTGCGACCGCGGGTCCACGACCCGGTGAGCTCGACGCGCACCGGCAGGCTCCGGGTCTCGAGGGCCTGCGGCAGCAGCAGGGAGGCGACGGCCCCGGCGTCGCCGATGGTGGCGCCGTCGTCGGCGAAGCGGCGGTGGTGGAACGAGATGAGGTCGGCGGCCAGGCGCGCGACCGGGGTGTCGACGGCGCGCAGGGCCGTGACGTCGGCGTCGGTGACCCTGGGGTCGTAGAACACGTCGAGGCCGTACATCGTGACGGGCACGCCGAGGGTGGCGCAGGCGTCGAGGACGATGGCGGTGGCCTCGGGGTCGTGGAAGACGTTGAACTCGGCCGCCGCGGTGGCGTTGCTGACGTCGGCGCCCCCGCCCATGAAGACCACCCGACCCAACCGGGCGAACGACTCCGGGTGCAGCCGGGCGAAGATCGCGACGTTGGTCATCGGGGCCAGCGGCACGAGGGTGACCGGGTCGCCGTCGGCGGCCGCGGCGTCCGCCACCTCGCGGAGCAGGTCCACGGCCGAGCGCGGGTCGGGGGCGAGCGTGGGCGGGGCCATCCCGAGGTCGGCCATGCCGTCGGACCCGTGCACGTGGCGGGCGTCGACGGGCTCCTCGAGCAGCGGGCGGGCCACCCCGACACCGACCGGGACGTCGGCGCGTCCGGCCGTCTCGAGGACGGTCAGGGTGTTGCGGACGACGTCGGCCAGGGGGGCGTTGCCGCCCACGCAGGTGACGGCCCGCAGGTCGAGGCCCGGGTGGAGGGCGGCGAGGAGCAGCGCGCAGGCGTCGTCGACCCCGGTGTCGACGTCGAGGACGAGAGGGATGGTCGGCACCCCCCGATCATGGCGCATCCCGGCGGCCGGCGTCGCTCGCCCGGGGCACCGGCACCCCGTCCGACGGGCGCAGCCGCTCGTGGTCTACTCGAGCGACGGCACCGGCGGGGCGCGGGGGCACGGACGAACGGACGGGGGGCCGGCGGATGGCGCGGGTGGGACCACGCGGGGTGCTGCTGGCCGGCCTGGGGCTGATGGTCCTCGCGAGCCTGGTGGCGCCCGCGCAGCCCGAGCTGTTCCCGGACGGGGCCGCCTGCGAGATCGCACCGTGCGGCACCCTCGAGGACCCGCCCCGCTGGGCCCTCGCCTGGGTCGTCTGGGGGCTCGGCCTGGTGGCCGCCGCGGGAGCGGCGGCGGTCGGGTCCGGCCCGCTCCGGCCGCGCGCGTCCCGACTCCTGCTCGGCCTGGCCCTGGCGCCGCTGTGGCTGGTGGCCCTCGGGGTCGGGGCGTTCATCGCCTCGCTGGCCAGCTCGGCCCAGGGCGGCTGGACGGTGCTGGCCGCCGGCACCGTCCTGCCCCTGGTGTGGCTGCTCTCCGGCCTCGTCCGCGGCCTCCGCCAGGATTCCCCCTCCGGGCGGGCCGTCGCGTAGCGTCGTCACGTGACCAGCCGTCCCCGTCCCGCCCGCCGCGTCGCCGCCACCCTCGGTGGCGTGCTCGCGCTGGCCGTGGCCGGCTGCTCCGGCGCCACCCCCACGTCCCCACCGAGCACCGGCGGCGGCCTCGCGCCCAGCAGCTCGAGCGCCGCTCCGACCACCGCAACCCCCTCCGCCTCCTCCGTCCCGTCGCCGACCGCCACCCCGTCCTGCGTCGACCAGACCGAGGCTGCGCTCAGCGAGGACCAGCGCATCGGGCAGCTCCTCATGGTCGGCTTCGACACCAACGCCTCGCTCTCCTCGCTCGACGACGAGATCGTCCGCGACCACATCGGCAACGTCATCTACCTCGGCGGCTGGTACGGCGCCGACAAGGTCACCCGCACCTCCGAGCACCTCCAGGGCCTGGTCTCGCAGGACGCGACCGGCGGGGTGGGCCTGCTCGTCGCCGCCGACCAGGAGGGCGGCGAGGTGCACCAGCTGCGCGGCGACGGCTTCACCCGGCCCCCCACCGCCCGCGAGCAGGCCCGGATGTCATCGGCGGCCCTCACCCGGGCCGCCACCGGATGGGCCCGCGAGCTCAAGGCCGCCGGCGTCAACGTCAACCTGGCCCCCGTCACCGACACCGTGCCGGCCGACCTCGGTCGCGGCAACGCGCCCATCGGCAAGTACGCCCGCCAGTACGGCTCCGACCCCGCCACCGTCGAGCGGGCGTCGAAGGCGTTCATCATCGGGATGCTCCAGGGCGGGGTCGAGGCCACCGTCAAGCACTTCCCGGGGCTCGGCCGCATCCGCAACAACACCGACTTCAGCGCCACCGGCATCACCGACGACACCACCTCGGCCACCGACCCCTACCTGCAGCCGTTTCGGGCCGGGGTCGACGCCGGCGCCGGCCTGGTCATGGTGGGCTCGGCCCGCTACACCCAGCTCGACCCCGGGGTACCGGCCATGTTCTCGAAGCCCATCGTCACCGACCTGCTGCGCGGCGACCTCGGCTACGACGGCGTGGTCATCACCGACGACGTCAACGCGAAGGCCGTGGCGGCCACCCCTCCGGCCCAGCGGGCGATCAAGGTCGTCGAGGCCGGGGGCGACATCATCCTCACCGGTGACGCGTCGGTGGCCCCCCAGATGGCTGCCGCCCTCGCCGCGCGGGCCGCCGCCGACCCCACGTTCCAGGGCCTCGTCGACGCCTCCGTGACACGGGTCCTGACCCTGAAGGACCGGATGGGTCTGCTGTCCTGCTCGCGCGGACCGCAGGACTGACCGCCGCCCTCCGGCGACGGACGCGGCCCCACCTGGTCGTCGACCGCGCGGGGCCGCCCCGTGGGTCCGTGTTCCCGGTTCCGCCGGGGGCGTAACCCCTTGGGCCCGGAGCGCCGGGCCGCCTAGGCTCGTGCGGTGAGCGTCCAGCCCTTCCCCGGCTCCCCCACCCCCGTCCTGGTGCTCGTCTCCGGCGAACACGCGCCGACCCTGCGCGAGGTCTTCTGGCGCTACTCGCGCGAGTACGACATCCGCACCGCCACGACCTGCCGCGAGGCCTGCGCCGTCACCGAGGCCGCCCTGGCCGAGGGGGCGCCCGTGGCGATGTTCGTCTCGGACTCACGACTGCCCGACGAGGACAACGTCCTCGCGGCCTTCGCGCGCTGGCGCACCCTGGTCCCCACCGCGCGGCGCCTCATCGTCTCGCCGTTCGACCGCTTCCTGGCCGACGCGCCCGGGTTGCGCGCCGGCATGGCCCAGGGCAAGTACGACGCGTACCTGCTGATGCCGCGCGGCACCCGCGACGAGGAGTTCCACTACGCGGTCACCGAGCTGCTCAGCGACTGGGGCTGGACCACCACCGACCCGGACGTCGTGGTCGCCAAGATCGTCGCGCCGGCCGACGACCCGCTGGCCCAGCAGATCCGCGACTTCTTCGAGCGGATGGGGATGCCCTGCCGCGTCATCACGCCGGACAGCGAGATCGGCCGGCGGGTCGCCACGGCGTTCCCCGAGGACGCCGGCTACCCGCGGGTCTGGGCCGTCAACCGCGAGCCCATGGTGGCGACCTCCGTGCGCGACATCGCGCGCTCGTTCTTCGAGACCCCGGCCGAGCGTGAGCTGGCGGCCGAGACCGACCCCGAGGTGGTCGACCTCGCCGTCGTGGGCGGGGGGCCCGCGGGTCTCGCCACCGCGGTGTACGCCGCCTCCGAGGGGCTCTCGACCGTCGTCCTCGACGCGAGCGCCATCGGCGGCCAGGCCGGCACCAGCTCGATGATCCGCAACTACCTCGGCTTCCCGCGCGGCATCGCGGGCATGCGCCTGGCCCAGCGCGCCCGCAACCAGGCGCTGCGCTTCGGCACCCGCTTCCACACCGGCTGGGAGGTCGAGGAGCTCGTCGCCGGCACCGACGGGCAGCCGCACACCCTGCGCGGGGCCGACTTCGCGCTGCGGGCCCGCGCCGTGGTCGTGGCCTCCGGCGTGCACTACCGGCACCTGGGCGTCCCTGCGGTGGAGGACCTCATCGGGCGCGGGGTGAACTACGGCACCGCGATGTCGCTCTCGCGCGAGATGGAGGACCAGGACGTCGTGGTGGTCGGCGGCGGCAACTCGGCCGGTCAGGCGGCCGTGCACCTGGCCCGCTTCGCCCGCTCGGTCACCGTCGTGGTCCGCCGCCCCACCCTGGCCGAGACGATGTCGGCCTACCTCGTGGGCGAGATCGAGTTCAACCCCCGCATCACCGTCGAGCCCTGCACCGAGGTGGTCGACGCCGGGGGCGACGGACGGCTCGAGTGGGTGACGCTCGAGCACAGCCTCACCGGCGAGCGACGGCGCCACGGGACCCGCGGCCTGTTCCTGCTGCTGGGGGCCGAGCCGCACTGCGGGTGGCTGCCCGCCGAGGTCGACCTCGACGAGCGCGGCTTCGTCCTCACCGGGCGCGACGTGCCGCCGACGCGCTGGGCCGACGGGCGGCCTCCGGCCAACCTCGCGACCAGCGTGCCGGGCGTCTTCGCCGCCGGTGACGTGCGGGCGGGCTCGATGAAGCGGGTCGCCGCGGCCACCGGCGAGGGCGCCTCCGCCGTACCGCTGGTGCACGAGTTCCTCGCCCCGGCCTGAGGCCGGGCCGGCCTCAGGCCGAGACCTGGGTGACCGGCATCGAGGAGTCGGCCGGGATGGCGAGGTCGGACGGGGCGCGGCCCTTGAGCACCATCTGCGCCCCGAGCGCCGCGACCATGGCGCCGTTGTCGGTGCACAGGCCCGGGCGGGGCACCCGCAGCTGGATCCCCGCGGCGTCGCAGCGCTCCTGGGCCAGGGCCCGCAACCGGGAGTTGGCGGCGACCCCGCCGCCCACCTGCAGGTGGCCGACCCCGTGGGTGCGGCAGGCGTCGATCGCCTTGCGGGTGAGCACGTCGGTGACGGCCTCCTGGAAGCTGGCCGCCACGTCCGCCACCGGCACCGGCTCCCCGGCCGCCTCGCGGGCCTGGACCCAGCGCGACACGGCCGTCTTCAGGCCCGAGAACGAGAAGTCGAAGCGGTGCCGCTCGGCGTCGCGGCCGCCGGTGAGGCCGCGCGGGAAGTCGATGACGACCTGGCCCTCGCGCGCCATCCGGTCGATGTGCGGGCCGCCCGGGAACGGCAGGCCCAGCACGCGCGCCACCTTGTCGAAGGCCTCGCCGGCCGCGTCGTCGATGGTCGAGCCCAGGCTGCGCACGTCGTCCGTGACGTCGGGGACGAGCAGCAGCGAGGAGTGCCCGCCCGAGACCAGCAGCGCCAGCGTGGGCTCGGGCAGCGGCCCGTGCTCGACGATGTCGACCGCGACGTGGCTGGCCAGGTGGTTCACGCCGTGCAGCGGTACACCCAGGGCCAGCGCCAGCGCCTTGGCCGAGGCGACCCCCACCATCAGCGCCCCCGCCAGGCCGGGGCCCGAGGTGACGGCCACCGCGTCCACGTCACCCAGGGTGACGCCCGCCTCGCGGCAGGCGCGCTCGATGGTGGGCACCATGGCCTCGAGGTGGGCGCGCGAGGCGACCTCGGGGACGACCCCGCCGAAGCGGGCGTGCTCGTCGACGCTGGAGGCGATGGCGTCGAACAGCAGCGTCTCGCCGCGCACGATCCCGACCCCGGTCTCGTCGCAGGAGGTCTCGATGCCGAGGACGAGGGGCTGGTCAGCCATCACCGACTCCGTTCGTGGACAACGTCTTGCGCAGGACCAGGGCGTCGACCGCCCCGGGCTGGTAGTAGCCCCGCCGGCGGGCGATCTCGACGAAGCCGCTACGCCGGTAGAGCGCCAGCGCGGCCTCGTTGTCGGCTCGCACCTCGAGCAGCACGTGCGCCGCTCCCCGGTGGCGCGCGCGACGCTCGAGCTCGCCCAGCAGCAGCCGACCGAGACCACCGCCGCGGCGGCGCGGGGCGACGGCCACCGTCATGACGTCCGAGACCTCTCCCCCGTGGTCGAGTCCGCCGTAGCCCGCGATGCCGGCCTCGTCGGTGAGCACCACGTAGTCGCGGCGGGGCCGGCCGGCGAGCTCGGCCCACCAGGAGGGCACCGACCAGGCGTCGTCGGGGAAGAGGTCGCGCTCGAGGGCAGCGAGCGCCTCGACGTCGCCCCAGCGAGCGTCGCGCAGCGAGGTGCCGGCGGTCGCGCGGGCGGCCGTCGCGGTCGGTAGGGTCATCGCGCGGCCCGCTCGGCGGTGGTCAGGGCGTCGGGCCGGCGCAGATAGAGGGGCTCGACCGGCATCGGCACCCCCGCCGCGGCGCGACGCCGGGCGATGGCGCCCAGCGCCGCTGGGTCGACGTCGAGGACGTCGGCCACGGGGCGGGGGAACGCGTCGGGGTACAGCAGCGGCCCGCGGCCCGCGGTCGGGAGCATCCGGGTGTGCTCCGGGACCTGGGCCGGGGCCTCCACGGCCGGCTCGCCCAGCGCCCGCGCCCCGTCGGCCGTGCGCGCGTAGCGGGCCCAGTAGACCTCGCGGCGCCGGGCGTCGGTGGCGACCAGCACCTCGCCGACGTCGTCGCCGGTGGCCGCGAACGCCTGCTCGGCCAGCACGTCGAGGCTGCCCACCCCGTGCACCGGTACGCCCAGGGCGTACCCCATGGTCACGGCCGTCACGAGCCCCACCCGGAGGCCGGTGAAGGGCCCCGGCCCGGTACCCACGGCGATGTCGGTGACCTCGGCCGGAGTGGCACCCGCACGGGCCAGCGCGTCGGCCACCAGCGGGGCCAGGTGCTCGGTGTGTGCGCGCGCGTCGAGGACGACGGCCCGCACCGGCTCGGCGTCGCCGGCGAGCACGGCCACGCCGATCGCGGTGGTCGAGGTGTCGATGGCCAGGGTCAGCACGGCTCTCCTCCCAGGGGGGCCAGGACGTCGGGGCCGCCCGCCCAGCGCCCCCCGACGCCGGTGACGGTGGCGGTGCGCTCCTCGGTGTCGGTGTCGACGGCGAGCACGACCTCGAGCCGGTCGTCGGCCAGTCCCTCGGCCAGCCCGTGGCCCCACTCGACCACGGTGACGCTCTGCTCGACCGACGCGTCGAGGTCGAGGTCGTCCAGCTCGAGGGTGCCACCGAGGCGGTAGGCGTCGACGTGCACCAGGGCCGGACCGCCGACGGTCGAGGGGTGCACGCGCGCGATCACGAAGGTCGGCGAGGTCACCGCCCCGCGGACGCCGAGGGCCTCCCCCAGCCCCTGGGTCAGTGTGGTCTTGCCGGCCCCGAGACTGCCGGTGAGCACGACGAGGTCGCCGGCCCGCAGCATCCCCCCGAGGCGGGCACCGAGCGCGCGGGTGTCGTCGACGGTCGCCAGCGCGACCCGCACCGCGCTCATGACGCCGCTCCGCGCCGCCGCCGGGCCGAGCGCCGCTTCTTCGAGATGTCCTGGACCCGCGCCCGCACCCGCGGCTTGCTGCCCGCCGGTACGCCCTCGGCGACGCCGCGCTGGGCCCGCTGCACGAGCATCAGCAGCTGCTGGCTCACGAGCTCGGGGTGCTCGAGCATGATGATGTGGCCCGCCTCCTCGACGACGACGTGCTCGGCGCCCGGCACGTGGCGCACGATCTCCTCCGAGTGCGACGCAGGGGTGATGAGGTCGCGCGCGCCGTTCATCACCAGGGTCTCGACCCCCAGCAGCGGGCCCAGGCTGGGCACCAGGTCGAGGGCGTCGATGTCGGGCAGGAACGCCGCCATCACGTCGAACGAGGTCCCGAAGATCATCTCCGCCACGAGGTCGACGGTAGCGGGCCCGACCGGTGACCCGAAGCCCCACCGGGCGACGACGAGGTCCTGAACGCCCTTGCCCATCCGGCGCACCAGGCCGATGGGTCCGGCGTGCCGCGAGAGCCGGGTGAGCACGCCCGGCCCGACGGTGCCGACGATGCGCCCGACCAACGATCCCAGACCGAGCTCGGTCACCTCGTGCCCGCCCGCGGAGGTCGACACCAGGGCCACGGCCAGCACCCGCTCGCGCACGAGCTCGGGGTTCTGGCCGCAGAACGCCATCACGCTCATCCCGCCCATCGAGTGCCCGAAGAGCACGACCGGGCCGGACGGACACGTGGCCTCGAGGACCTGTGCCAGGTCGCGCCCGAGCCGGTCGATGGTGCAGGTGGCGAGGTCGGGGCGCCCCGAGCGGCCGTGGCCGCGCTGGTCGTAGGACACGACCCGGAAGCCCTGCGCCACCAGCTCGCGGCGCTGGAGCACCCACGACTGCATGGTCAGGGCGAACCCGTGGACCAGCACGGCCGTGGGGGTGCGACCCGCGAGGTGGCGCCGGCCCCGGGCGGCCGCAGCGGGCGCGTCGATCTCGACGTGCAGGTCGACGCCGTCGCTGGTGGTGACGACCAGGGCCTCGGTGGCCGGGTCCGACCAGACCAGCGGGGTGTCCGGCTCGAGCCGGCGGGTGCGCGCCGTGCGCACCCGCTCGCCCACGCGAGCCGCGGCGACGCCCAGGGCGGCGGGGACCGCGACGCCGGCCATCAGCGGTCCCCGCCGACCACGACGCGCGGCAGCCGCGGGCTCATCCGGGTGACGATCTCGTAGTTGATGGTGCCCGCGGCCTCGGCCCAGTCCTGGGCGGTGGGCTCGCCGTCGGCGCCGCGGCCGAGGAGCACGACCTCGTCGCCGGGTGCGCCGTCGAAGTCGGGGCCGAGGTCGAGCATCACCTGGTCCATGCAGACCCGCCCCGCCACGGTGAGCCGGCGCCCGCCGACCTGCATCGGCCCGCGGTTGCCCGCGTGGCGGGGGATGCCGTCGGAGTACCCCAGCGGCACCAGGCCCAGCACGGTGTCGCGCGTGGTCGTGTACTCGTGGCCGTAGCTGACGCCCTGACCTGCGCGGGCGCGCTTGACCTGGGTGAGGCGAGCGGTGAGGCGCATCGCCTCGCGCAGCCCGAAGCGGGCCGGCGAGCCGAGGTCGGGGACCGGCGAGAGCCCGTAGACGGCCAGCCCGGGGCGCACCATGTCGAAGTGGGCGCCCGGGTTGGTCAGGGTGGCCGCGGAGTTCGCGAGGTGCCGCAGGCCGGGGTCGACCCCGGCGGCCTCGAGCTGGGCGACGGCCTCGACGAAGCGCTCCTCCTGGGCCCGCACGGTCGGATGGGCCGGGGCGTCGGCCCAGGCGAAGTGCGACCAGGTGCCGGTGACCTGGACGGCGCCCTCGGCGACCGCGCGTGCCAGCGCCACGGTGAACTCCGGCCAGTCGGTGAGCACGCCGCCGCGACCGAGGCCGGTGTCGACCTTGGCCTGGACCCGGGCCGGGCGGCCGAGGGCGCGGGCCGCCGCCACGACGGCCTCGAGGTTCCAGGCGCTGCCCACGGTGAGGTCGATGTCGGCCTCGACGGCCACCACGAGGTCGGCCTGGGGCGGGTAGATCCAGGTCAGCAGGGGTGCCCGCACGCCGGCCGCCCGCAGCGCCAGCGCCTCCGACAGCTGCGCCACGCCCAGCCAGCTCGCCCCGCCGGCGAGCGCGGCGCGGGCGCCCGTGGCCAGCCCGTGGCCGTAGGCGTCGGCCTTGACGACCGCCATGACCTGCGCGGGAGCGGCGCGGCGCACCAGCTCGGCGACGTTGTCGGCGATGGCCCCGGCGTCGACCGTGACCCATGCGGAAGCGCCCGCGGGGGCGGGGGGCGGGGCTGCGGATGCGGTCATGGGCCGGACCAGTCTAGGTGCGCGGCCTCGACGGTGTCCGCGCAGGTGGGTCCCGGTCCTGCTGCTCGCGAACAGGCGTGACCACGTCCGAGTCCCCGGTGTGCACACCCACGTCCGGGGCACCGACCGGCGACCGGTTGGATGCTCAGCGGCGCAGCAGGGCGGCGACCGTCGCGCCCAGGGCGTGCGCCACCCCGAGGGCACGCACCGGGCCGCCGGGGTTGGCCCGCTCGGCGGCGACCCCGTGGACCAGCGCACCGAGCGCCCCGGCCTCGTCGGCGGGCAGCCCCGCGGCCAGCAGCATCCCCAGCAGGCCGGCCAGCACGTCACCGGCGCCGGCGGTCGCGAGCCACGCCGGGGCGTCGGCCTGCGACCACACCGGGGCGTCGGCCGCCGGCGGCACCACCAGCGTGACGGCCCCCTTGAGCAGGACGGTGGCCCCCGTGAGCCCGCCCAGCCGCCGGGCGTGCTCGAGCGGGGCCGCCTCGACGTCGGCCCGCGCCACCTCGGAGCCGTCGAGGCGGGTGAGCAGGCGGGCGCACTCGCCGGCGTGCGGGGTGAGCAGGGTGACCCGGCCGGATCGTCGGCGGATGACGCCGGCGTCGAGCAGGTCGAGACCCCCGGCATCGAGCACCACCGGCTCCTCGCCCGCCAGTGCGTCGCGGGCGACGTCGAGCTGGGCCTTGGAGCCCGCGGCGCGCGAGGCGGTGTCGAGCCCCGGCCCGACGACCCAGGCCTGCACCCGGCCGACGCCGTGCGTGGCCTCCGGCACGTGCGCCCGCACCAGGGCCGTGGGCGTGGGTGTCCCCACGTAGCGGACCATCCCGGCCCCGGCCTCGACCGCGGCCGTCGTGCACAGCAGCGCGGCCCCGCTGAAGGACTCGCCGCCGGCGACCACCCCCACCACACCGCGCGAGTACTTGTCGTCGCCGGGCCCCGGCACCGGCCAGAGCGCTGCGACGTCGTCGTGGTCGAGCCGGCGCACCACCGGGTCACCCTCGAGCTCGATGCCGATCTCGACCACCGTGAGCACCCCGCACGCCTGCTCGGTGGGCGGCAGCAGGTGCACCGGCTTGGCCACCGAGAACGTCACGGTCTCGTCGGCGATCACCCCGTGGGGGTCGAAGGCGCCTCCGGCCGGGTCCTGTCCCGAGGGCAGGTCGACGGCCAGCAGGTACGCGTCGTCGGGGACCGCGGCGACCCAGGCGCGGGCCCAGTCGGGCAGGCCGGGTCGGGCACCGATGCCGAGGATGCCGTCGAGGACCAGGTCGGCCTCGGCCACGGCCGCGGGGTCGGCGGACAGCAGGACCCCGGCTCCCTCCGCCGCCGTACGGGCACCCTCGTGCACGGTGTCGTGATGCACCGCCACGGCCGTGTGTCCCGCCTCGGCCAGGTGCGCCAACGCGTAGAGGGTGTCGGCGCCGTTGTTCCCCGGACCCACCAGGCCCACGACGGTGGTCCCGCCCAGCGCCTCGAGCCGGGCCGCCGTCACGGCCGCGAGCCCCTCGACGGCGCGGGCCATCAGCTCGCCGTCGGCCAGCGTCGCCATCAGCGACGCCTCGGCTGCGTAGACCGCCTGGGTCGAGTACGCCTCGATCACGGGTGGCTCCCCTCTCGTTCGGCGACGACCACCGCGGAGGCGATCCCCGCGTCGTGCGACAGCGACACGTGCACCGAGGTGATGCCGAGCTCGGCCACCCGCTCCGCCACCGTGCCGCGCAGCACGAACTCGGGGCGGCGCCCCTCGCCGCGGTGTACTTCGGCGTCGTGCCAGCCCAGGCCCACCGGGGCCCCGAGCGCCTTGGCCAGGGCCTCCTTCGCCGCGAACCGCGCGGCCAGCGAGTACAGCGGCAGCGTCCGCTCGCGCTCGGTGAACAGCCGCACCGCCAGTGCCGGGGTGCGCTCCAGGCTCTCGCCGAAGCGCGTCACGTCGACCACGTCGATGCCTACCCCGACGATCACCGCGCCACCGGGCTCACTCGACCGTGACCGACTTCGCGAGGTTGCGGGGCTGGTCGACGTCCAGGCCCTTGGCCGACGCCAGGTGCAGGGCGAAGACCTGCAGCGGCACCACCGCGAGCAACGGCGCCAGCATCGGCGAGCAGTGCGGGATGCGGATGACCTCGCTCGCGAAGGGCTCGACGTCGTCGTCACCGTCGTGGGCGATGACCAGAGTGCGTGCCCCACGGGCCCGGATCTCCTGGATGTTCGAGACCACCTTCTTGTGCAGCTCGTGCGGCGTCTCGGGGGCCGGCACCACGACGAAAACGGGCTGGCCGGGCTCGATGAGCGCGATCGGGCCGTGCTTGAGCTCGCCGGCCGCGAAGCCCTCGGCGTGGATGTAGGCGAGCTCCTTGAGCTTGAGCGCGCCCTCCAGCGCCACCGGGTAGCCCACGTGCCGGCCCAGGAAGAGCACCGCCCGGCTGTCGGACATGAACTCGGCCATCTCCTGCACCCGGCCCATCCGGCCCAGCAGGTCCTCGATCTTGGCCGGCATCTCGTGCAGCTCGGCCATCACGGCCCGGGCGTCGTCGGCGTAGGTCTCGCCCCGCAGCTGGGCGAGGTAGAGGCCGAGGACGTAGCAGGCGGTGATCTGGGCCAGGAACGCCTTGGTCGAGGCGACGGCGATCTCGGGGCCGGCGTGGGTGTAGAGCACGGCGTCGGACTCGCGCGGGATGGTCGAGCCGTGGGTGTTGCAGATCGAGAGGGTCATCGCGCCCAGCTCGGCCGCGTGCTTGACCGCCATCAGGGTGTCCATCGTCTCGCCGGACTGGCTGATCGAGACCACCAGGGTGTTCTCGTCGACGATCGGGTCGCAGTAGCGGAACTCGTGGGCCAGCGCGACCTCGACCGGGATGCGGGTCCAGTGCTCGATCGCGTACTTGGCGACCATCCCGGCGTAGGCCGCGGTGCCGCACGCGACGATGGTGATGCGCTCGACCTGGCGCAGCCGCTCCTCGGGGATGCGCACCTCGTCGAGCACGAGCCGCCCCGCCTCGTCGGTGCGCCCCAGCAGGGTGTCGGCCACCGCGTGCGGCTGCTCGTGGATCTCCTTCTCCATGAAGGTCGCGTAGCCACCCTTCTCGGCGGCCGCGGCGTCCCAGGTGACCTCGTAGGCCTTCCCCTCGGCCGGCGCGCCGTCGAAGCCGATGACCTCGTAGCCGTCGGGGGTGATGGTGACGATCTGGTCCTGGCCCAGCTCGAGGGCGTGCCGGGTGTAGCCGATGAAGGCCGCGACGTCGCTGCCGAGGAAGTTCTCGCCCTCGCCGAGCCCGACCACCAGCGGGCTGTTGCGCCGGGCGCCGACGACGACGCCCGGGCTGTCGGCGTGCACGGCCAGGAGCGTGAAGGCGCCCTCGAGGCGGGCCACGACCGCGCGCATCGCGTCGGTGAGGTCGCCGAGCCGGTCGTACTCGCGGCCGACGAGCTTGGCGGCGACCTCGGTGTCGGTCTCGGAACGGAACTCGACGCCCTCGGCCAGGAGCTCCTTCTTCAGGGAGTGGAAGTTCTCGATGATGCCGTTGTGGATGAGGGCCAGCCGGTCGCCCTCGCCGCCGCGGTGCGGGTGGGCGTTGCCGTCGGTGGGGCCGCCGTGGGTGGCCCAGCGGGTGTGGCCGATGCCGGTGCGCGAGGCCGGGAGGGGGTGGGCCTCCAGCGCCGAGCGGAGGTTCTCGAGCTTGCCGGCGCGCTTCTCGCTGGCGACGCCGTCGGCGGTGACCAGCGCCACCCCGGCCGAGTCGTACCCCCGGTACTCGAGGCGGGCCAGGCCCTCCATGACGACCTCGAGAGCCGTGCCGTCCATGGTCCGGCCCACGTAGCCGACGATTCCGCACATGCGCGCCAGCGTAGCCCGTGCGCCGCGGGCCCGACCGCACCCACGAAGGGCCCCCGGGCCCGCGGCCGGCCGCCCCCGCGGCTGGTGGGCGGCGATGTCAGCGCCCACCGCCCCTCGAGCACGGGCGAATACGCAATGATGGCGCGCGTGACCGCGGCCGAGGAGGCGCTCGCGCGTCTCGGCCTCGCCGGTGACGCCGGCCTGCCGACCCCCTACGTCGAGCTCGACCGCGAGCAGTGGTCACGCCTGCGCGAAGAGCACCCGATGAGCCTGACCCAGGACGACCTGGCCCGGCTGCGCGGCCTCGGCGACCGGCTCGACCTGCGTGAGGTCGAGGACGTCTACCTGCCGCTGTCCCGTCTGCTGCACTTCTACGTCGAGGCGGTGCACGGGCTGCGCCTGGCGACCAGCGAGTTCCTCGGCGAGCGGCCGAGCCGGGTGCCGTTCGTGGTCGGGGTGGCCGGCTCGGTGGCCGTGGGCAAGTCGACGACCGCCCGCATCCTGCGCGAGCTGATGTCGCGCTGGCCGCACACCCCGCGCGTCGAGCTCGTCACCACCGACGGCTTCCTGTACCCCAACGTCGAGCTCGAGCGGCGAGGACTGCTGCAGCGCAAGGGCTTCCCCGAGTCCTACGACCGGCGCTCGCTCCTGCGCTTCGTCGCCGACGTGAAGTCGGGGATGCCCGTGGTGCCCGCCCCGCAGTACTCGCACCTCACCTACGACGTGCTGCCCGAACCGACCGAGGTGCGCAAGCCCGACGTTCTGATCGTGGAGGGGCTCAACGTGCTGCAGCCCCCGGCGGCCCGGCCCGACGGGGGCAGCACCACGGCGCTGTCGGACTACTTCGACTTCTCGGTGTACGTCGACGCCCCGCCCGAGCACGTGCGGGCCTGGTACGTCGAGCGCTTCCTGCGTCTGCGCGAGACGGCCTTCGCCGACCCGCAGTCTTACTTCCATCGGTACGCGGCCCTCAGCGACGACGAGGCCCGGGCCACGGCCGCCGGCATCTGGGAGCGCATCAACGAGCCCAACCTGGTCGAGAACATCCAGCCGACGCGCGACCGGGCCACGCTGGTCCTGACCAAGAGCCACGACCACTCGGTGAGCCACATCCGGCTGCGCAAGCTCTGAGCCGCGCCCCGGGGCGGCGGCCACGACCGCGCACCCGCCGGCCACCGCACGGCCCACGAACGACGAACGCCCCGGCCAGGGCCGGGGCGTCGAGGTCGAGCGGGTCAGTACCAGTGCGGCGAGCGGCTGTTCCACATGTTGAGCGCGTTGCAGGGCGTGCCGTACGAGCGCTTGATGTAGTCGAGCCCCCAGCGGATCTGGGTGACGGGGTTGGTGCGCCAGTCGTCACCGACGGTCGCCATCTTGGAGGCCGGCAGCGACTGCGGGATGCCGTAGGCGCCCGAGGAGGAGTTGGACACCCACCAGCGCCAGTCGCTCTCCCCGGTCCAGAGCTGCTCGAGGCAGGGCCACTGGCCCTGGCTGAAGCCGTACTCGGGCAGCAGGATCTGCGCGGCGGCCTTGGGGTCGTCCTGGGCGTTGGAGAAGATGCGGGTGCGCTCGGCGGCGCGAGCGGCCCGCTCGGCCTGCTGCTCGCGTTGCTTGGCCAGCGCCGCGGCCCGGGCGCGCTCGACGGCGGCCGCCTTCGCGGCGATGACGGCGCGCTGCTCGTTGGTCGCGGAGCGGGCGGCGGCCACCCGCACGTCGTCCTCGGTGGCGGTACGGCTCTCCTCGAGGGAGGTCGTGGTGGTCGCCTCGTCGATCGCGAGCGTCAGCGGGTCGGCGTTGGCGGCGTCGTCGGCCACCGGCAGGAGCGCCATCCCCCCCATGACCGCAGCCGCCACGAGCCCCGTGGAGACGACCGGGCGCCCGACGAGCGCGAGAGCCCGGCGGCCACCGGAGCGGCGGGGGGCGGCGTGTCGAGGGGCGTGCCGGGGGGTATAGCGGGACATGACGGGTGGGCAGGGCCTTCCGGAGGTGGGGCAGGGGACATGCACGGGACACACCCAGCGTTACGCAATCGAGACCTTACTGTAGGGGGTCACCCTGGGGAGGTGAAATCGGGCATCGCGCCGACGCACGGAGGGCCAGGTCGGACCGGCGCGCCGCCCGGCGTCAGACCTCGATGCCCTCCAGCAGGTCGGTCACCAGGGCGGCGATGGGGCTGCGCTCGGAGCGGGTCAGGGTCACGTGCGCGAACAGCGGGTGCCCCTTGAGGGCCTCGACGACCGCGACGACACCGTCGTGGCGCCCGACCCGCAGGTTGTCGCGCTGGGCCACGTCGTGGGTGAGGACGACCCGGGAGTTCTGCCCGATCCGGGAGAGCACGGTCAGCAGCACGTTGCGCTCGAGGCTCTGGGCCTCGTCGACGATGACGAAGGCGTCGTGCAGGCTGCGGCCGCGGATGTGGGTGAGCGGCAGCACCTCCAGCATCCCGCGGTCGAGGATCTCCTCGACCACCTCGCGCGAGACCAGCGCCGACAGGGTGTCGAAGACGGCCTGCCCCCACGGGTTCATCTTCTCGGCCTCCGAGCCGGGCAGGTAGCCGAGCTCCTGGCCGCCCACGGCGTACAGCGGGCGGAAGACGACGACCTTGCGCTGCTGGCGGCGCTCCATCACGGCCTCGATGCCGGCGCACAGGGCCAGCGCCGACTTGCCGGTGCCGGCGCGGCCACCGAGGCTGACGATGCCGATGTCGGGGTCCATCAGCAGGTCGAGGGCGATGCGCTGCTCGGCGCTGCGGCCGTGCAGCCCGAAGGCGTCGCGGTCGCCGCGCACCAGGCGCAGCTGCTTGTCGGGGCCGACCCGGGCCAGCCCCGAGCCGCGGGGCGAGGTGAGCACCAGCCCGGTGTGGCAGGGGAACTCGGCGCCATCGACGCTCTCGAGCCGCCCGTACTCGTAGAGGTGGTCCATCTCCGAGGTGGTGACGTCGAGCTCGGCCATCCCGGTCCAGCCCGACTCGACGGCCAACTCGGCCCGGTACTCCTCGGCCTCGAGGCCGCACGCCGAGGCCTTGACCCGCATCGGCAGGTCCTTGCTGACGACGGTGACGTGGCATCCCTCGTTCGCCAGGTTGCGGGCCACGGCCAGGATGCGGGTGTCGTTGTCGCCGAGCCGGAAGCCCGCCGGCAGCGAGGTCGGGTCGGTGTGGTTGAGCTCGACCCGCAGCGAGCCCCCCTGCTCGCCGATGGGCACCGGCGCGTCGAGCCGGCCCGCGGAGACGCGCAGGTCGTCGAGCATCCGCAGCGACTGGCGCGCGAAGTAGCCCAGCTCGGGGTGGTGGCGCTTGGCCTCGAGCTCGGTGACCACCACCACGGGGAGCACGACCTCGTGCTCGGCGAAGCGCTGGATGGCCCGTGGGTCGGAGAGCAGGACCGAGGTGTCGAGGACGAAGGTGCGGCGCGGCTCCTTCCCCGATCGCGTCCTGCCAGCCGTCTGCGTCGTCGAAGCCATTGCCACTCCCTGGAGGTCGAGGGGTCGTGCCGTACTGCGAACGTACGACCGGCCCGCGCGCGGTGCCCGGCACGGACCTCCGGCGTGTCGTCACCCGAGTGACGGGTGTGACTCAGGAGGCGACTGGGAGCAAATGTCACCCGTTCGACGCCCCCCGGTCGACCGTTCGTCGCCGGCCTCGCGCGCGCTCAGGCCCCGAAGCGGCGGTGCCGGTCGCCGAAGGCGCGCAGGGCCCGCAGGAAGTCGACCTTGCGGAAGTCGGGCCAGTAGGCCTCGCAGAAGTAGAACTCGCTGTGCGCGCTCTGCCAGAGCAGGAACCCGCCGAGGCGCTGCTCGCCGGAGGTGCGGATGACCAGGTCGGGGTCGGGCTGGCCCTTGGTGTAGAGATGCTCGGCGATGTGCTCCACGTCGATGACCTCGGCCAGCTCCTCGATGGAGGTGCCCCGCCCGGCGTGCTCGTGCAGCAGCGAGCGCACCGCGTCGGCGATCTCGCGGCGCCCGCCGTAGCCCACGGCCACGTTGACCAGCATCCCGTCGACGTCGCGGGTGGTCTCCTCGGCCGCCTTGAGGCGGGCCGCGGTCTCGGCCGGCAGCAGGTCGAGCGCCCCCACGGGGTGGATGCGCCAGCGGTGCGCCTCGGCCAGGGTGTCGACGGCCTTCTGGATGATGCCGAGCAGCGGGCGCAGCTCGGCCTCCGGGCGGTTGAGGTTGTCGGTCGAGAGCAGCCACAGGGTGACCACCTCGACGCCCACCTCGTCGCACCAGGACAGCAGGTTGACGATGTTGTCGGCTCCGGCCTGGTGCCCCTCGCTGGCGCCGGCGCCGCGGGCCTTGGCCCAGCGGCGGTTGCCGTCGAGCATCACGCCCACGTGGCGCGGGACGGGGGCGGCACCGAGCTGGCGGGTCAGCCGTTTCGCGTACGCGGCGTAGGCCACGTCCGTGAACCGCCCCATCGTGCTCACGCCTCCAGTGCGTCGGTGCCCCCGGACCACCCGGACGCCGCGGGCCACGCTACTCCGCGGGTCCCGGGCCCGCGGGCGAGCGCCGCGCGGGGAGTGGGGCAGGGGTGTGAAGGTCCTGTGAGGGCCGCTCGCGCGCTGACAACCTACGGTTGCGTAGGTTACGGTGGAGCGATGGACAGCACCGACGACCCGGCAGCCTCGGAGCGGGGCCCGCTCGAGACCGTCGAGTCCCGGATGGGGGTGGCGATCCAGCAGGTCAAACCGCACCTGCGGGGGTGGCTGCACGCCGGGATGGCACCGGTCGCCCTGGTGCTGGGGATCGTGCTGGTCCTCCTCGCGACGACCACCGAGGGCAAGGTGTCGGCGGCGGTGTTCGCCGGTACCGCCGTGCTGCTCTTCGGTACCTCGGCGGTCTACCACCGCGGCACCTGGTCGCCGCGGGTCGGCGCCGTGCTGCGGCGCCTCGACCACTCCAACATCTTCCTGATCATCGCCGGCACCTACACCCCGTTCGCGCTGCTGCTGCCGGCCGACCAGGCCCGCACCATGCTGGTCATCGTGTGGACCGGCGCCGTGGCGGGGGTGCTGTTCCGGGTGTTCTGGACCAACGCGCCGCGCTGGCTCTACGTCCCGGCCTACCTCATGCTCGGCTGGGTCGCGGTGTTCTACTTCGGCCCGCTCCTGGAGCACGTAGGGGGTGCGGTGATGAGCTGGGTCGTCATCGGCGGCGCCCTCTACAGCATCGGCGCGGTGGTCTACGGCACCAAGCGCCCCGACATCTCGCCCCGCTGGTTCGGCTTCCACGAGGTCTTCCACGCGCTCACCGTGCTGGCCTTCATGGCGCACTTCGTGGCCGCCTCGATGGCGCTCACGGCCGCCCCGGCCTGAGCGCAGCGCCCCGTGCTGGTGCGTCGTCACACCGGCGGCACGCAGCATCCCCGGTGACGCGGACGCCGCGGCGCCACCGGTGAGCGGCCGCGCCCCCCGTGGCACGGCACGTCACGACGTCAGACGCGGCCCTGGGGATCGGCGTCGCCGGGGTCGCCCCCGTCGGGGTCGCCCCCGTCGGAGGGGTCCCCGTCGGAGTGGTGCCGGTCCCGGCGCGCCTCGCGCGTCTCGTCGGTGACGGCAGAAGGGGCGTCGGCGTCGGTCACCCCGGCGTCCCCGGGGCCGGCCTGGGGCTCGTCGCGACCGCGGTGGGCCTGCTGCTGGCGGTAGGACATCCGGCGCATCCGGGCGTTCATGTTGCGCATCAGGAACCACAGGGCCACGGCCAGCAGCGCGAAGGCGATGAAGGCCAGGAACCCCGGCACGGAGTCGGTGGTGGGGGTCTCGTTCATGCGGCACGCTCCGTGCGGGTGTCGTGGGCGAGCTGCAGGCCGCTCGAGGTCGCCAGGGCGTCGGCCTCGGCGGTGGTGGCCGGGAGCCCGGCGAAGAGGTCGTCCTCGATGTCGGCGAACGGCACGTACGAGGCCGCGAGCTCGTACTCCTCGACCGGCCAGACCCGGGCCTGCACCTCGCGGGGCACCTTGAACCAGGTGCCGTCGGGGTCGACCTGGGTGGCGTGGGCCAGCAGGGCCGCGTCGCGGCGGTCGTACCAGTCGGCGCAATGGACGCGCGTGGTGACGGCGCGCTCGCCCCGCTCGTCGCGGTCCCAGCGCTCGAGCCACTCGGCGTAGGGGCTCTCCTCCCCGAGGGCCGTGAGCGCCTCGTGGAAGGCCTCGATGCGCGCCCGGTTGAACGTCTGGTTGTAGTAGAGCTTCAGCGGTTGCCAGGCGGAACCGGCCTCGGGGAAGCGCAGGGGGTCGCCGGCCGCGGCGAACGCGGCCACCGAGACGTCGTGGCACATGATGTGGTCGGGGTGGGGGTAGCCGCCGTTCTCGTCGTACGTGGTGACCACGTGCGGCCGGAACCGGCGGATCTCGCGCACCAGCGCCTCGGTGGTGACCTCGAGGGACTCGAGGGCGAAGCAGCCGTCGGGCAGTGGAGGCAGCGGGTCGCCCTCGGGCAGACCGGAGTC
The DNA here is from genome assembly GCF_001428065.1 of Nostocoides sp. Soil756. Classification (GTDB taxonomy): domain Bacteria; phylum Actinomycetota; class Actinomycetes; order Actinomycetales; family Dermatophilaceae; genus Phycicoccus. Next base: position 155,650 of record NZ_LMSE01000002.1, on the reverse strand, counting down.
GACGAAGCCCAGCCAGGTGTGCTGGACGCCGAGGATCTCCTGGGCCCGGGCCATCTCGTCGCGGCGCACCTGGGCCAGGTCACGCAGGATGTGGACGTCGTCCTGGAGGCGGGGGTTGAGGATGTCGCCACGCTCGCCGCCGGTGCACGAGACGACCAGCACCTGGTGGCCGGCGTCGACGTACTTGGCCATCGTGGCCGCGCCCTTGCTCGACTCGTCGTCCGGGTGCGCGTGGACGCACATGAGCCGGAGCGGTTCGGACATGCCGGGGACCCTTCGTGTCGTGGGCTCGGGGCGTTCCCCGAGAATGATGCGGAGACCATTCTGTCACCCGCCGCCCACCGACCCCGAGGAGCATCGTGCCGCTGCCCGACCCGCGCACCCGCCAGGGGCGCCGCGTGCTCGCCGCCGGGCTGGCGCTGCTCGCCGCGGTCGTCGCGATCTCCTGGTACGGCTGGGCCACGACCTCGGGGCAGGTCCGGGTGCAGGTCACCGCCTACGAGGTCGAGTCCGACGCCCTCACCCGGGTCGAGTTCGACGTCTCCCGCCCCGAAGGCACCGCCCTCACCTGCCGGGTCAGCGCCCTCGACGACCGCAAGGGCCGGGTCGGCACCGTCGTCGAGACCGTCCCGGCCACCGGACCGGCCGTCGTGCACGAGGTGGTCCGGGTGCGCACCAGCGCCCGCGCCGTCACCGGGGTCGTGGAGTCCTGCGTTCGGGGCACCGACGCCGGCTGAGCGACCTCTCGGCGAGTCACGGCTCGGTCACGACATCCCCGGGCGCCCCCCAACGGATGTGCTCTCGGGCGCCCGCAGGGGTACGGTGGTCTCTTCACGTTCGGGTCTGGGACCGACGAGTCGCTGAGAAGACAGCGGTCGGCCCGGGCCCGTTGCCGTAGCAACCCCCGGCGCCGACCCCCCGAGGGTCCGGCGCCCCACGTACCCAGCAGGAGTTGAGCAACCGTGACCGACACGACGACGAACCAGAGCTTCCTGACCCAGGCCGCGTACGACCGGCTCAAGGGCGAGCTCGAGGAGCTGTCGGGCCCGGGTCGCACCGAGATCGCGAAGAAGATCGAGGCGGCCCGCGAGGAGGGCGACCTCAAGGAGAACGGTGGCTACCACGCGGCCAAGGAGGAGCAGGGCAAGATGGAGGCCCGCATCCGCCAGCTCACCCAGCTGCTCGAGAAGGCCACCATCGGCGAGACGCCCAAGGACGACGGCGTCGTCGAGCCCGGGATGATCGTGCGGGTCGAGATGTTCGGCGACGAGGAGGAGTTCCTCCTCGGCTCGCGCGAGATCACCGACTCCTCGATGCAGGTCTTCTCCGAGCAGTCCCCCATCGGTGCCGCCGTCAACGGGCACGTCATCGGCGACTCGGTCTCCTACGAGGCGCCCAACGGCAAGACCATCGAGGTCAAGATCCNTCGGCGCCACGCCTTACACGGGCTGAGTTGTGGCGCCTCTGCGGCGCTCCCCACGCGGCCCGGCCCCTCGCCCGAGGGGCCGGGCCGCCTCGCGTNNNCCCGGGGTCGAAGCCCGGCCGCTCGGACTCCGCACGTGCCGGGTTCTGGTCGTCGCATCCCCTCCCGGACCGCCCGAACTCCGCACGTGCCGGGTCCTGGTCGTCACAGCCCTTCCCGGACCGCCCGAACTCCGCACGTGCCGGGTTCTGGTCCTCACCCCCCACCCCGGACCGCTCCCACTCCGCAGGTGCCAGGTCGCGTCAGCCGGTCGCGCTGAAGCGGGCCGCCAGGGCGGCAGCGGCCTGTGGATGGTCCTCGGCCAGCAGCCCCACGGCGAACAGGACGTAGTCGCGGTCGACCACGGCCCGGGCCCGGTCGGGCACCCGCCACCCGCCGCCGTGGTCTCCCAGGGCCGGGGCGAGCACGGACTGGGCGGCCTCGGCGGGGGCGTGCCGCAGGACGCCGCCGGAGCCCACGACCAGGCCCACGTCGGCCAGCGGCCGCGGGCGGTCACCGGCGGCGGCCGGGCGCCCGTGCCGGCGGACGGCCACGGTGACCGCGGCCCGGGCCAGCGCGGTCTCGGCGTCCCACTCGGCCGCGGTGGTGGCCAGCCGGGCGGGGTCGGCGGCGACGGTGGTCGCCCACGCCGCGACGCCCGGGCCCAGGTCGAGCCGTTCGCGGGCAGCCGCCTCGACGACGGCCTCGGCGTTCCACCGCATCCCGAGGTCGGCCTCCACCGTGCGGGCGTGCCAGAGCGTGCCCACGACCTCGCGCCGGATGGTCGCGTCCTCGCCCTGGGGGGCCAGCACCGAGTAGACGTCGGTGGTCGCCCCCCCGACGTCGACGACCAGCACGTCCTCGCCGCGGGTGTGCGCCAGCACCTCGACCCCCCGCAGCACGGCGTCGGGGGTGGCGGCCCGCACCAGCGGCGCGAAACCGCGCCCGCGCGAGAGTCCCTTGCCCCCGATGACGTGCTCCAGGAACACGGCGCGGATGGCGGCGCGAGCGCTCTCGGGCGCGACCTCGCCGATGCGGGGCAGGACGTTGTCGGCCAGCACGTGGCGCCGGCTGGTGGCGTCGAGGAGGGCTGCCACCGCGGCGGCGGCGTCGGCGTTGCCGGCCACGACGACCGGGGCGGTCACCCGCGCCCGGGCCAGCCGCTCGGCGTTGTGGAGCAGGACGGCGGCGTTGCCCCCGTCGGTGCCCCCGACCAGCAGGACGAGGTCCGGTCGGGCGTCGCGCAGGGCCCGGATGTCGGCGGCCGTCATCGGCCCGGCGGCGACGTGCACGACCCGCGCCCCGGCCGAGAGGCCCACCCGGTGCCCGGCCTCGGCCGTGACCTCGCGCTCGAACCCGACGACCGCCAGCCGCAGCCCGCCCCCGGCGCTGGAGCACAGAACCAGGTGCTCCGGGTCGTGGGCCACCCCGAGCGCGGCGCGCACGGCGTCGACGCCGTCCATCACGTCGGTGGCGACCGTCGTCGGGTGCGCCGCCCGACCCCGGACCTCACCGTCGTCACCGACGAGCAGAGCCTTGGTGAAGGTCGAGCCGACGTCGACGCACAGGACCTCGGGCATCCGCGCACTCTAGTGAGCCACGCTCCCACGCCCCGACGCCGGTGGACGGGTCAGGTCAGGCGGTCGAGGGCCTGGCGCAGGTCGGCCACGAGGTCGGCGGCGTCCTCGATGCCCACCGACAGCCGGATGAGGTCGGCCGGTACCTCGAGCTCGGTGCCGGCGACGGAGGCGTGCGTCATCCGGCCGGGGTGCTCGATGAGGGACTCGACGCCCCCGAGCGACTCCCCCAGGGTGAACAGCTGGGTCTCGGCGCAGACCTTGGCCGCGACGTCCTCGCCGCCCTTGACCCGGAACGCCACCATGCCGCCGAAGCGCCGCATCTGACGGGCCGCCACGGCGTGGTTGGGGTGGTCGGTCAGACCCGGGTAGTGCACGGCCGTGACGCCCGGGTGGCTCTGCAGGAAGTCGACGACGACCTCGGCGTTGTCGCAGTGCCGCTCCATCCGCACCGCCAGCGTCTTCAACCCGCGCAGCACCAGCCAGGCGTCGAAGGGCCCGGCCACCGCGCCCATCGAGTTCTGGTGGAACGCGACCCGCTCGACGACGGACTCGCCCCGGGGGGTCAGGGCGCCGGGAGCCACGACCACGGCGCCGCCCACGACGTCGCTGTGCCCGCCGGCGTACTTGGTGGTGGAGTGCACCACCACGTCGGCGCCGAGGGCGATCGGGTTCTGCAGGTAGGGAGAGGCGAAGGTGTTGTCGACGACCAGCAGCGCGCCGGCGCCGTGCGCCACGTCGGCGATGGCGGCGATGTCAGCGATGCCCAGCAAGGGGTTCGTCGGCGTCTCGACCCACACGATCCGGGTCTCGGGCCGCAGCGCCGCCCGCACCGACTCGACGTCGGCGACCCGGGCGATGGAGTGGTCGACCCCCCACGGCTTCAGCACGCGGTTGAACAGCCGGTAGGTGCCGCCGTAGGCGTCCGATGGCACGACGACGTGGTCGCCGGGGGCCAGCAGGGCGCGCAGCACGGTGTCCTCACCGGCGAGGCCGCTGGCGAACGCGAAGGCTCGCTCGCCGCCCTCCAGCGAGGCGATGCACTCCTCGAGCGCGGTGCGGGTCGGGTTGGCCGAGCGCGAGTACTCGTACCCGCCGCGCAGGCCGCCCACCCCGTCCTGCTTGTAGGTGCTCACCTGGTGGATGGGGGGCACCACGGCCCCGGTGGTGGGGTCGGGCTCCTGCCCGGCGTGGATGGCGCGGGAGGAGAAGCCGAGGTCGTCGACGGTCATGCCTCGAGGGTAGGGGTCGGGGTCCTCGCTCCCCCAGCCACCCCGCCCGCGCCCCTCACGGGTCGAGGTGGCGCTGCCACTGGCGCAGCACCCCGCTCGGGCGGAAGCCCATCGCGGCGTTCACCGCGAGCATGTGCGCGTTCTCGGCCGCGTTCCAGGTCCGCACCGTGCGCACCTCGGGGACGGCGTCGCCGAGCGCGCGCAGGTTCGCGACCTTCAGGGCCAGCCCCAGCCCGTGCCCGCGGTGCTCGCGCAGGACGAGGGTGTCGTGCTGGAAGGCCAGCCGTGGGGCGTGCTCGGGCACCTGGACGGTCGTGTACCCCACGAGCCGCCCGGTCCCCAGGTCACGGGCGAACGTCGACACGATGCGCCGCCCCATCGCCCGGGTCCGCTCGTCCTCCCCCCGGATGCGCTGCTCGTCCCACGCCTCCTCGGAGAGGTCGAGGTCGCCCAGCGGGGCGTCGGTCGACATCCGTCGGGCCAGCAGTGCCCGGTCCGCGAGGTCGGCGTCGGGCATCCGGTCGACGTGGGTCTCGAGCCGGTACCCGGCCGCGGTGGAGAGCACCGGCAGGACCGCACCCCGGACGTCGAGGTCGGCGCGCAGCACGGTCTGGGCCGGGGCGAACCCCCGGCGCACCAGCCACGGGACGTACGGGTCGTCGGACCCCGGGCCCGACTGCGTCTCGGCGTGCAGGATGCTGCGCCGCAGGGCCCGGGCCTCGTCCTCGGCCCAGCGCGCGAGGCGGCCGCCCACCCCGCGGCGGCGGTGGGCCGGCAGCACCGCCACGAACACCTGCGCGCTGTGCTCGTTGTCGAGCAGCGGGGCGATGACACCGGCCGCGCCCACCGGCTCGCGGTCCTCGACGGCGAGGACCTGGACGCGTCGCTTGGACGCCGATGCCTCGAGACCACGCAGCTCAGCAGCGCTCCAGGCGTCGTGGTCCTCCCCCTGGTCGTGCCGGGCGACGTCGGCCAGTACCGCGGCCCACGCGTCGAACCGAGCGATGCCCTCGGGGTCGGTGTCGAGGCCGGAGACGGGGACGAGCGAGACCATGCGGAACACCGTGCCACCCGATGCCGTTGGAACGCACATGCTCTTCGGTTCCCGCGCCAAGACCACCTTCCCCTCCCGCGACGAGGCCCTGCCCGGCCGCGACCAGCGGATCTTCCCCGTCCCGTCGACCCACGCCGTGCTGGGCACCCCGCTGGAGGGCCCCTGGCCCGAGGGCACCGAGGTCCTGTACGTCGCGATGGGTTGCTTCTGGGGCGTCGAGCGGATCTTCTGGCAGCTCCCCGGCGTGGTCACCACGGCCGCCGGCTACATGGGCGGCTACACCCCGAACCCCACGTACGAGGAGACCTGCACCGGTCGCACCGGCCACGCCGAGACCGTGCTCGTCGCCTACGACCCGGCGGCCACCAGCCCCGAGCTGCTGCTCAAGGCCTTCTGGGAGAACCACGACCCGACCACGCCGAACCGGCAGGGCAACGACATCGGCACCGCGTACCGGTCGGCGATCTACACCACGACCCCTGGGCAGGACGCCGCCGCCCACGCCACCCGTGAGGCGTTCCAGGGCGTCCTGACCGCCGCCGGACGGGGCGAGATCTCGACGAGCATCGCCTCGGCCGAGGACGCCGGGCCGTTCTGGTACGCCGAGGACTACCACCAGCAGTACCTCCACAAGAACCCGAACGGCTACTGCAACCACGGCCCCAACGGGCTCACCTGCCCGGTCGGCGTCGCCAACCTCCCTGCGCAGACCGACGTGGTCCCGCCGGCCTGACGCATCACGCCGCACGAGCGAGCCCCCTCCCCGCTGCGGGAGGGGGCTCGCTCGTCCTACGCTGAGGAGGTGACAGGGGTGCTCGACGAGGGGCCGTTCTTCCACGGGACGAAGGCCGATGTCGGTGTCGGTGACCTCCTGACCGCGGGCTTCCGGTCGAACTACCGACCCGAGATCGTCATGAACCACGTCTACTTCACCGTGCTGGTGGCCGGTGCCGGGCTGGCGGCCGAGCTGGCCACGGGGGACGCCGAGCCCCGCGTGTACGAGGTCGAACCCACCGGCTCCTTCGAGGACGACCCCAACGTCACCGACAAGAAGTTCCCCGGCAACCCCACACGCTCCTACCGCAGCATCGCTCCCCTGCGCGTCGTCCGGGAGGTCCACGACTGGCCCCGGCTCGCCCCCGAGGCCCTGCGGGCGTGGCGCGAGCGCCTCGTGGTCATCCTCGAGGAGGAACGCGGCGAAATCATCAACTGACCGGGCGAGCGGGGCCGACGAGCCTGCTTCCGGTGTACGAGCCTCCTGCAGGAGGCTCGGACGCCGGGAACCGGCTCGCGCGGTGGCCGCCGGTCAGCGCGTGGAGGTCACAGGGGCAACAGGCCGTCGGCCAGGCGCGGCGTGACCGGCCAGCACTGCTCCGCCGGGAAGCCCCCGTGGCGGAACACCAGGTTCAGGTACGCGACGAAGGGCATGGCGACCTCGCCCACGAAGAGCCCCTCGGCCGTCGCGTCCGGCAGCCGGAACCCGTAGGGGTCGCTGCCGCTCACGTTGGCCTTGTGAAGCCGGTCCGGCGCCACCGGGAGCACGAACCCCGCGGCGCCCGGCTCCTCCCCGCTCCACTCGCGCCACGCGTCGAGCTCGTTGACGTAGTGCTCGCGGACGGAGATGCCCCGGTAGCGGGCCCCCTCGAGCTCGACGACCAGCGGGTCCGCTGCCGACGACTCCGGCCACTCCGGGTGGGTGCCGACGAGCCACACGTCGCCGACCAGCCGCAGCCAGGAGGACACCGCCATCGGGATGCCGCCGAAGGTCTCGTCGAGCCACGTCACGAGCTCCTCGGCCCCCGGTCCCGGGTCCGCCAGGGGCTCGACCGGCGTCTCGCTGCCGTCGTTGGTGTGGAAGCGGTAGCCGTCCGCGCGCAGCCGCTCGACCAGTACCTCGAGGTTGTGCCGGGCCCGCCTCGCCATCTCGTCGCAGACGGCCTGGGCCTCGGCCGCGAGCCTCGGCTCGCGCACCTGCCGCCCGTACTGCCGCAGCTCGTGCCACACCTGCTCGCGGGCCCCGGCGCGGTAGCGCTCCACCCAGTTCGGCGTCTCCATCCGCCCATCCTGCCCGCGAGTCCCTCGTCCGGTGTCGGACGGGGGCCTCGGAGGCCGGTGAAGGCCGCCCGCGGCACCGAGGTGACGATGGTCGGCACCCGCGCCTCGTGCGGGTCCATCGGGCCTGGTGGGACGGTGCCCCTGCGGGTCAGCGGCGGCGGCGCCACCAGCGGCGACCCCACGGAGCCTCCCCCGGCGTCACCGGCGGGTCGACCTCGGGCGACTGTGAGGCTGCTCGCAGGTCACGCCACCGATGCACCATCGCATCGACGTCGACGGTCGGGGCGATGATCTGCGGCATCCCGCGGTCGGGGAGGCGCAGCCGGTCACGCTTGGCGCGCCGGTTGTAGTCCTCGAGCACCGCCCGCACCGACTCCTCGGTGCGCAGCTCGGCCAGTGACGCGGGGAATCCGGCGGCCTCCTTGCGCAGGGCCACGCCGGGCGGCAGGGCGGCGGTGAAGTCGAGCTGCTCGCGCGCGGCCAGCCGCCGGACCCACCACAGCGGGTCGTCGACGTCGCCGAGGTCGAGCGGCTTGCCGGCGCCCGGCAGGTCGTCGAACTCGCCGCGCTCCTGCGCCTCACGGATCATCCGCTCGACGGGGGACTCGTAGCGCGGACCCTCCATGCCCCCAGTCTCGCAAGCGCCCCGGGGGTACGGGCGGATCGGCGCGGCCGCGCGTCAGGCGCTGAGGAAGGAGAGCAGGTCGGCGCGGGTGAGCACGCCCACCGGGTTGCCGTCCTCGACCACCAGCACGGCGTCGGAGGTCTCGAGCTCGTGCCGCGCGGTGGCCACCGGCTCGCCCGCCCCGACGAGCGGCAGGCCGGGGCCCATGTGCTTCTCGACCGGGTCGGCCAGGTGGGCGGCCCCGGTGAAGAGCGCCTCGAGCAGCTCGCGCTCGGAGACCGAGCCCGCGACCTCGCCCGAGACCACGGGGGGCTCGGCCTTGACGACCGGCATCTGCGAGACGCCGTACTCGCGCAGGATCTCGATGGCGTCGCGCAGGGTCTCGTTGGGGTGGGTGTGCACCAGCGCCGGGAGGTCGCCGGCCTTGGCGCGCAGCACGTCGCCGACGGTCCGGCCGCCCTCGACGCGCATGAAGCCGTAGGAGGCCATCCAGTCGTCGTTGAAGATCTTCGAGAGGTAGCCGCGGCCGGAGTCGGGCAGCAGCACCACCACGACCGCGTCGTCGGGCAGCTCGCGGGCCACCCGCAGCGCGGCGACCACGGCCATCCCGCAGGAGCCACCGACCAGGAGGCCCTCCTCGCGGGCCAGGCGCCGGGTCATCTCGAAGGAGTCGGCGTCGGAGACGGCCTCGACCCGGTCGACCTGCGACGGGTCGTAGGCACTGGGCCAGAAGTCCTCGCCGACGCCCTCGACCAGGTACGGGCGGCCCGAGCCGCCGCTGTAGACCGAGCCCTCGGGGTCGGCCGCCACGACCTGCACGCGCCCGCCCTCGCGGTCGGCGCTGACCTCGCGCAGGTAACGGCCGGCGCCGCTGATGGTGCCGCCGGTGCCGGCGCCGGTGACGAAGTGCGTGAGCCGGCCGTCGGTGTCGCGCCAGATCTCGGGCCCGGTGCTCTCGTAGTGCGAGAGAGGCCCGTTGGGGTTGGAGTACTGGTCGGGCTTCCACGCCTTGGGAGTCTCGCGCACCAGCCGGTCCGAGACCGAGTAGTAGGAGTCGGGGTGGTCGGGCGCGACCGCCGTGGGGCAGACCACGACCTCGGCGCCGTAGGCACGCAGCACGTTGCGCTTGTCCTCGGAGACCTTGTCGGGGCAGACGAAGATGCAGGTGTAACCCTTGCGCTGGGCGACCAGGGCCAGCCCGACGCCGGTGTTGCCCGAGGTCGGCTCGACGATGACCCCGCCCGGCTGGAGCTCGCCGGAGGCCTCGGCGGCCTCGATCATCTTCAGCGCGATGCGGTCCTTCACCGACCCGCCCGGGTTGAGGTACTCCACCTTGGCCAGGACGGTGGCCCCGATGCCCTCGGTCACGGAGCTGAGCTTGACGAGCGGGGTGTCCCCGACGAGGTCTGCGATGTGGTCGGCGTACTTCACGCACTGCATCCTGTCACGACCGCCCCCGCATCCCGGCCCCGGCCGGTCGGCGCCCATCCCCGTTCTGCGGGGTCCGACCCCGGGCGTCAGCGGCCCGGGCTACCGTGGGGGATCCGAGCAGGACGAGGAGGCACAGCAGGGATGGGACGGGCTCGACGCGCGCGCCGGATCGCGGCCACGGCCGCGTACGGGGGCGGGGGTGTGGCTGCCGCGGGGGCGGCCATCGGCGCCCTCGGCTACGGGGTCATCAAGGCCGAGGCGGCCCTGGCCCGGCGGGTCATCGGCACCCCGTTCGACGACTCCCCCGACGACAACGGGGTCTACGGGGCGGGGCGCGGCACCCCCTACGAGGTCGTCGTCCTCGGCGACTCCTCCGCGGCCGGGATGGGCGTCGAGCACGCGCACGAGACCGTGGGCGCCATCGTGGCCAGTGGCGTCGCGGCCCTCACCGGCCGGCCGGTGCGGCTCACCAACCGGGCCGTGGTGGGCGCCGAGTCCAGTGACCTCGAGCGCCAGCTCGCCAACGCCCTCGAGGACGTCCTGCGCCCCGATGTCGTCCTCGTGATGATCGGCGCCAACGACGTCACCCACCGCATCGACCGCTCGGCCGCGGTGCGCCACCTCGAGCAGACCGTGCGCCGCATCCGCGCCCTCGGCAGTGAGGTGGTCGTCGGTACCTGCCCCGACCTCGGCACCATCCAGCCCATCCAGCAGCCGCTGCGGGCCCTGATGCAGCGCTGGTCGCGCGACCTGGCCGCCGCCCAGACCGTGGCGGTGGTCGAGGCCGGCGGGCGCACGGTCTCGCTCGGCGACCTGATCGGCCCCGAGTTCGCCGCCGCCCCGCACGAGATGTTCAGCAAGGACCGCTTCCACCCCTCCGCCACCGGCTATGCCCGGGCCGCGGCCGCGCTGCTGCCCAGCGTGTGCGCCGCCCTCGGCGTCTGGGGCGCCGACACCGGCGACCGGGCCCCCGAGCCGCGACGCGGCGAGCGGATCGGGCCGGTGGCCGTCGCCGCCGGCCAGGCCGTGCGCGAGGGCGGGACGGAGGTCTCCCCCACCCAGGTCGCCGGGCAGTCTCGGGGCCCCCGGGGCCGCTGGGCGGTGCTGCTGCGCCGTCGCCCCGACGTCGTGCCGCCGGCCGCCGGCCCGGCCGCCGCTCCGGGCGAGGACCGGGCGGTCGTCGACGACCCGGGGTCCGCGTCGCACTGAGGCTGAGGTGCGGCGCGCTCGGCATCCGGCGCTGTCGCCGCCGGCTCAGCCCTCGGGCAGGATCGCGTCCACCTCGATCTCGACGAGCCAGCGCGGGTCGAGCAGCGCCGCCACCACCAGCATCGTGCTCGCCGGGCGGATGTCGCCGAAGACCTCGCCGTGCACCGCCGAGACCGCATCCACGGCGTCGAGGTCGGTGAGGTAGTGCCGGGTGCGGATGACGTCGTCCGGCCGGCCACCGAGCTCGGCGAGCGCGCCCAGGGCGATCTCCCAGCAGCGCCGGGCCTGCTCCCCGGGGTCCTTGGAGACGCGCCCATCCGCTCCGATCGGTGCCGTCCCGGAGATGGCGACGTGCTGGCCGACCCGGACCGCGCGGGCGAACCCGACCGACCTCTCGAACGGCGACCCTGACGATGCCCGGCTACGCGTGGTGTTCATGAGGTCATCCTGTCCCTCCGGCGGTCGCGGCACGACCCCCTGCGGGCCCGGAACGCCTCCACCCCCACGAGACGGAGCCCACAACGGCCGCGAGGTTCCCTCGGCCGCGCGGAGCGCCTAGGCTGACAGACCCGTGGTGAGCGCTTGCTTACCCGCGCTCGGGCCGGCCCGCCGGCCGCCCGACGACCACTGCCAGGAGGATCCCCGTGACCGAGGCCGTCATCGTCGCCACCGCCCGCACCCCCATCGGGCGCGCGTTCAAGGGCTCGCTCAAGGACATCCGCCCCGACGACCTCTCGGTACAGGTCGTCCACGGCCTGCTCGAGCAGCTGCCCGGGCTCGACCCGCAGACCATCGACGACCTCTACTGGGGCTGCGCGGAGCCGAGCTTCAAGCACGGCTCGAACATGGCCCGGGTCATCGCCGTGCTGGCCGGGCTCGACCGCCTGCCGGCCGCCACCGTCAACCGCTTCTGCGCGTCCTCGACCCAGACCATGCGGATGGCCTTCCACGCCATCAAGGCCGGCGAGGGCGACACCTTCGTGGTCGGCGGCGTCGAGTGCGTCAGCCAGTACGAGAGCTTCACCGGGGCCGGCGGCAGCACGGGCGACGCCCAGAACCCCGCGTTCGCCGACGCGGCCGCCCGGACGGCCGAGACCGCCCGCACCAACGCCGCGTGGCACGACCCGCGCGAGGACGGCCTGCTCCCCGACGTGTACATCGCGATGGGCCAGACGGCCGAGAACGTCGCGACCTCCCGCGGCATCTCGCGGCAGCGCCAGGACGAGTGGGGCGTCATCAGCCAGAACCGCGCCGAGGCCGCCATCGCGAGCGGCTTCTTCGAGCGCGAGATCCTGCCGGTCACCCTGCCCGACGGCTCGGTCGTGAGCCGCGACGACGGCCCGCGCGCCGGGGTCACCCTCGAGGGCGTCAGCGGCCTGAACCCGGTCTTCCGCGAGGGCGGCACCGTCACGGCCGGCAACTGCTGCCCGCTCAACGACGGCGCGTCCGGCGTGGTCGTCATGAGCGACACCCGCGCGGCCGAGCTGGGCCTCACCCCCCTGGCGCGCATCGTCTCCACCGGTGTCTCGGGCCTCTCGCCCGAGATCATGGGCCTCGGCCCGGTCGAGGCCTCGCGCCAGGCCCTCGAACGCGCCGGGCTGACCATCGCCGACCTGGACCTCTACGAGATCAACGAGGCCTTCGCCTCCCAGGTGCTGGCCTCGGCCGACGACCTCGGCATGGACCCCGAGAAGCTCAACGCCCACGGCGGCGCCATCGCCCTCGGCCACCCCTTCGGCTCCACCGGCACCCGCATCATGGCCACCCTGCTCAACGGCCTGCGCGAGCGCGACGGCCGCTACGGCCTCGAGACGATGTGCGTCGGCGGCGGCCAGGGCATGGCCATCATCGTCGAGCGCCTGTCCTGACCCGACACCGGCCGCGCGCGTCCTCCCCGCTCAGGGGAGGGCGCGGCGCAGCCCGGTGAGGGCGTCGTGGATGCCGTCTGCGCGGCCGGCCGCGCAGGCGTCCCAGACGACGACGGCGAGCTGGTCGGGCAGCGCCGCCGGGCCGAGGTCCGGGACCGCGGCGTCGTCGCTGCGGGCGGCGATGGCCTCCACCGCCGCCCGGAGCTCGGGCACGGCTGCAGCGGCCTCGCGGGCCCTCAGCTCGGACCACCGTCGGCGGATGCGCTCGAGCTCGGTGCGTGCGTCGGGCGGCAGCAGGTCGACGCGGCGCGGGGGCAGCGACGACGACGCCGGGGCGGCTGCGGCCGCCCCGGCGTCGTGCGTCGACCCGTCGGTCACGAGCGGAGGCGGCCCAGGAGGCGCAGGAACTCGAGGTAGAGCCACACCAGGGTGACCACGAGGCCGTGGGCCAGGAGCCACGAGTACTTCTGCGGGGCCCCGGTGGCGATGGCGCGGTCGATGGCGTCGAAGTCGAGCGCCAGGGTGAAGGCAGCGAGCCCGACGGCGAAGAGCGAGATGCCGATGCCGAGCGCGCTCGAGCCGCCGATGCCGAACGCGGTGTTCGTGACGATGGCGAAGACGAAGTTGACCACGGCGAAGATCGCGTAGCCGATGAGGGCCATCGTCATGATCTTGCGGAACCGGGCCGTGACCTTGATCAGGCCGGTCTTGTAGGCGATGAGCATCCCGGCGAAGGTCGCCACGGTGGCCAGCACCGCCTGCGGGACGATCCCCTGGAACGAGACGGTCTCGACACCCGGCCCGTCGAAGCGCAGCGCGTAGAACTGGCTGATGGCCCCGACGAAGACACCTTCGACGGCCGCGTAGAGCACGATGAGCGGCACGCTGAGGGTCTTCTTGAAGGCGATGACCAGCCCCAGGACCAGCATGAGGATGCCGCCGCCGGCCCAGAGGGCGAAGCCGATGCCCGGGTTGGACGCCGCGAGACCCCAGCCGATGCCGCCCGTGACGAGGACGATGGCGAAGAGCGCCAGCGTTTTCATGATGACGTCGTCCATGGTGACGGCGCGGTCCCCCGCGTTGCGCACCGGCGAGGGCGCGCTGTACATGTCCTGGAGCTGCTGGGCGCTCAGCTGCTCACCTGGGGCGCTGGTGGGGGCGGACCCGCCGCGGAAGCCCGCGTAGCCGTTGCGGGCGTCCTGCTCGATCCGGTTGAAGGCCGGGTTGCTGCTGGCCATCGTTCCTCCGTGCTCGTCGTGACGGTGTCGATCACCGTCGTCTCCACCAGAGTAGACGTCGACACCGCCTCCTGAGTTCCCGCTGAGGACCGGGGCGAACGGCCGTCAGCCCAGGGCGGGGGTGTCGCCCGAGAGCCGCATCACGCTGCGCGCCAGGGACGCCGACCGGCGCTCGGCGCGCTCGCGCTCCACCACCCGCCCGAGCTGGGTCCCGAGCTGCCGCATCACGAGGTCGGACTCGACGTCGAAGGGGCGCGGCGTGGTGCTGAAGAACTCCAGGACGCCGACGCGCTCGCTGCCCACGAGCACCGGCACGCCGCTGCCCGAGACCAGCCCGGCCGCGGTGCCGGCGTGGGCGCGCCCGACGGCGGCCATCGCGGCGAGGTCGCTGACCCAGACGGTGCGGCCCTGCTCGAGGGCTGCCGCCGGAAGCGGGAGGTCGGCCGGGCTGGTGGCGTCGGTGGCGGCGATGAAGGCCGCGAACCGCTGCGCGTCGAGGTCCGGGGCCACGTGCCAGGCGTGGTGGCGCAGCGTCCCGGATTCGTCGTCGAGCAGGTACACGTGCGCCAGCTGCCAGTCGCCGTGCTCGCAGACCGCCAGCAGGGCGGTGTCGAGGGCGCCCCCGATCGAGGTGGCCGAGTTGGCGGCGGTGGCGATGGTGCCGACCGTCGCCAGGGTGCGGGCGCGGCGCTCCAGGGCCAGCTGGGCGGTGCGCCGCTCGCTGACGTCCTGCAGCACCAGACCCACCCCGCGCATCCGCCCCTGGTCGTCGCGCAACGCGGTGAGGACGATGGCCGCCCAGAAGCGCTCCCCGTCCTGGCGCACGAACCAGCCCTCCTCGCGCGACGACCCGCGGGTCAGGGCGAGGTGGAGGAGGCGGTCGGCCCGACCGAACTCGGGGGCGTCGTCGGGGAAGAACACCTCGTAGGACACCCCGAGGACAGCACTCTCGGCGTGCCGCAGGATGCGCGCGGCGCCTTCGTTCCAGGACGCGACCCGACCCTCGGCATCGAGGTTGAGGATGGCGTAGTCGGTGACCTGGCTGACCAGCCGGTCGAGGCTCGCCTCGCGCTCGCGGAGCTCGGCCTGGAGGCGGCGGGTCTCGGTGACGTCGCGGAAGCTCCAGACCCGACCCACCGGGAGGCCGTCGATGCGCTGGGGCAGCGAGTAGCGCTCCAGCGCACGGCCGTCGCGGGTCCGCAGCTCGTCGACGCTGGTCTCCTCGGGGTTGCCGGCCAGGTGGTGCACCGCCGCGAGGTAGGCGGTCGGGTCCTCGAGCCGGTCGAGGATCGCACTGGTGACCGCGGCGGTGTCACCGGCCGCCAGCACGGCCGGGTCGAGGTCCCACAGCTGTGCGAATCGGGTGTTGTGGCCGACGATCCGGTCGTGCCGGTCGACCACCACGATGCCGTCGACGGTGGACTCTAGGGTGGCGGCCAGCTGCGCGTACATCAGCTCCGCGCGCTCACGCTCGGCCAAGCGGGTGGCGGCGAGCGACAGCAGCCCGGCCGCCCACTCGGGCACGACCCTGTCGTCGGCCGGCGGGGCGACCCCGGGGGCGTAGTACAGCGTGACGCGGCCGGTGGCGTCGGAATCCGGAAGGACGGCATCGGCCGACAGCGTGGCCCCGTCGCCGGGCACGGCGTCGACGTCCGAGCGAAGCGCGACGAGGCGTTCCGCTGCGATCTCGAGCACGCACGCGACGGCCGACGCGGACTCGACGCAGACCCCGGGGAGGCCGGCCAGGACCTCGCGCAGGGAGGTGCGGCCGGTGAGCCCCTCGACGACGCGGGCCTGACCCGCCATCATCCGCTCGGCCCGGCGCTGGCTGGTGATGTCGACCAGGTAGCCGTCCATCACCGGCTCACCGTCCGGGCTGCGGCCGATGACCGCGTCGTCGAGCAGCCAGAGGACCCGGCCGTCAGGGCGGATGACGCGGTAGTCCACCCGGGCCCGGGAGTCGGGCTCGAGGCCGACCTCGCTGCCCATCAAGGCGTCGCGGTCGTCGGGATGCACCAGCGAGCTCCAGAGCGTCGGGTCCTCGATCAGAGCGGCCGGCGAGACGCCCAGGACCTCCTGGATGGCGGGGCTCACGTGCAGCCAGCGACCGGCCGGCCCGGGCTCGGCGACGTAGACGGCGATGCCCAGTCGCTGCGTCAACGCCGCAGCGACGGCGGCCGGCGGCCGGCTCGCCCAGTCGCCGAAGGGCCCCTCTACTCCGTACACGGCCGTCCGTCCTCGAGAGATACCTGCCCTCGGACGGTATCGGCGCAACGGGACCGCGCGGGGACGAATGGCCGTTCCGGGTCCGGTGGAGTGCAGATCACCCCGGCTCCCAGGGGTACGGTCGCCGTTCGGATGCCTCCCGACTCCCCGCGGGAGCGCTGCGCGCCCCCGACGGGAACCGGCCACCTCACTCCGTTCGGGCTCCTCCCGACTCTCTGCGGGAGCGCTTCGCACCCCCGACGGGAACCGGCCACCTCACTCCGTTCGGGCTCCTCCCGACTCCCTGCGGGAGCGCTTCGCGCCCCCGACGGGAACCGGCCACCTCACTCCGTTCGGATGCCTCCCGACTCCCTGCGGGAGCGCTACGCGCCCCCGACGGGAGTCGAACCCGCACCTGTGGCGCTTTTAAGGCGCCTGCCTCTGCCGGTTGGGCCACGGGGGCGCGCCCACGGTAGCGCGACCCCGGGGTCCGGGACGTCAGCCGCCGGAGGGCGTCGGGGTTGGGGTGGGCGCCGCCGTGCCGGTCGCCGGCGCCGAGGTCGAGGCGGTCGGCACGGCATCCGATGGTGAAGAGGGGGGCGTGATCGCGAGCGGCGCCAGGCTCAGCGGCGGGACCCATCCGTAGCCCGGGTCGGTCCACGGGTCGCGGTCACCGATGACGAGGGGGAAGACGTCGTTGCGCACGTCCAGCGTCCCGTCCGCCCGGTAGGGCAGGTCCTCGGGCGAGACCGCGGTCGTGGTCGGGTCGACGAAGACTCCCCTCCCCTCGGGGGTCAGGATGCGCGCGCCCTCCACTCGCTGTCCCTGGGCGTCGTACACGTACAGGTTCGAGACCGGCGCACCGTCGAGCGACAGGCCGGCCGGCGGCTGGTACGAGGTGTCCTCGGCGCCACCGCCCGTGGAACCCAGCACGGCCACCGCCGCCGGGAGCAGCAGGATGGCGGCCAGCACGTTGGCGGTCCGCAGCGCCGCGCCCTGCGCCGCACGGGAGGCGGCCCGGCGCCCCCACCAGAACGAGAGGGCGGCACCCAGCAGCGGCAGCACCAGGACGTGCCCCGTGCCGAGCGCGGCCGCCACCGCCCATCCGAGCACCCAGCCGCGAGCCAGCCACCAGAGCGGGCGCAGGTCACGCAGCCAGGGCCACTCCTGGATGCGCTGGCGCACCTCTCGACGCGCGTCGTCGACCGAGCGGGCCCAGAACCCGCCCGAGGGCGCCCCCGCATCGGGCACCGCGCGGGGCGCAAGACCGGCCGCGGCCCGGAGCTCGGCGGCGTAGGCCTCGGGGTCGCCGAGCAGCTCCCCGAGCCGGCCGCCGTTCTCGGCCGCGCGCTCGGCCAGGTCTGCCTCCATCCCGAGGGTCAGGTCCTCGACGTCCTCGGCCGGCAGGTCGGCCAGCCAGGCGCGCACGGCCCCGATGTAGGCGCGGACGTCCTCGGCGCGCGGGTCGGCCAGGGGCATCGTCGGCGTGCTCACGAGGCCACCCCCGCCTCGGTCAGCAGCCCGCCCATGGTGGCGACGAAGCCACCCCATGTCTTCGCCTGGGTCTCGAGCACGTGACGCCCCTCCCGGTTGATCCCGTAGTACTTGCGGTGCGGGCCCTCGTCGGACGGCACGACGTACGAGGTCAGCGCCCCGGCCGCGTAGAGCCGGCGCAGCGTGCCGTAGACCGACGCGTCGCCGACCTCCTCGAGCCCGGCCTCGCGCAGTCGGCGCACGACGTCGTAGCCGTAGCCGTCCTCCCGCGCCACCACGGCGAGCACCGCCAGGTCGAGCACGCCCTTGACCAGCTGGGTGTCGTCCATCGCCACCTCCCTTTCCTGTGGTTGGCACAGTACTACGCATACCGCAGTACCACGCAGAGGACGACACGGGTGTGTCGTGCTGCGAGTGGACCGCGGGACCGCGGATGGCGGGCGCACGGGTCCGCGGGGGCCGGTCAGCGAGCGGCGACCGACAGCGCGATGCCGTCGAGGATGTCGTGCTCGCTGGTGACGACCCGCGCGCCGGGGGACCGCAGGGCGACGCGGCCCAGCACCTCGTGCCAGACCAGCGCGCCGGCCCCGATGACGTCGACCCGGCCCGGGTGCAGGTACGGGAGCGCGGCGCGGTCGGCCCGCGCCATCCCGAGCAGCTCGCGGCAGGCGGTGCGGTGTTCGGCCAGCGGACGCTCGGCCAGGTGCACGGCCTCGGGGTCGTAGCTCTCGAGGGCGAGCAGGTGCGCGGTGATGGTCGTGACCGATCCGGCCAGCCCGACCACGGCCGAGAGCCCGGTGAGGTCGACGACCTCCTCGGCGGTGTCGAGGGCGGCCGCGACGTCGGCGCGCGCGGCCACGACCTCGTCGTCGGTGGGTGGGTCGCCGGCCAGGTGCCGCTCGGTGAGGCGCACGCAGCCGATGTCGACCGAGCAGCCCGCCTCGACGTCGTCGGTGCCGCGGACCAGCTCGGTGGAGCCGCCGCCGAGGTCGACGACGAGGTACGGACCGGGGATGCCGAGCCGCCGCAGGTCGCCAGTGGCGCCGGTGAACGACAGCCGTGCCTCGACATCGCCGGCCACCACCTCCGGCGTGACGTCGAGGTCGCCGAACGCCTCGCGGACCCCGGCCACGAACTCGTCGGCGTTACGGGCGTCGCGCGAGGCCGAGGTGGCTACGAAGCGCACGTCGCGCACCCCGTGCTCGCGGCACTGGGCGGCGTACTCGCGCGAGCGCGCGAGGGCGCGCTCCATCGCGTCGGGGGCGATGACGCCGGTGCGGTCGATGCCCTGACCCAGTCGCACGACCTCGGTGCGCCGCACGAGGTCGGTGAGCAGACCGTCGTCGCCCACGTCGGCGACGAGCAGGCGGATGGAGTTGGTGCCGCAGTCCACGGCCGCCACCCGGCGGCCCGTCATCGGCCGTCGAGCGAGGCGTCGCCCGCGCGCTCGGCCGCCGTGACCGCCGAGCACGGATGGCGCTCCCACCAGGGGTCGAGCAGGTCCAGCGCCTCGTCGCCCAGCGGGTTGACGCCCCGCCCGGCGGCCAGCGAGTGGGCCACCAGCACGTGGAGGCACTTGACCCGGGTCGGCATCCCGCCGGCCGACACCCCGGCGACCTCGGGGACATCGCCGAGCTCGGCGCGACGCGCCAGGTAGTCGGCGTGCGCGGCCTCGTACGCAGCCCGCAGCGCGGCGTCGGCGTCGAGGCGCTCGGTCATCTCGCGCATCACGCCCTGGCTCTCGAGCGTGGAGATCGCGCCGGTGAGGCGGGGACAGGTGGCGTAGAACGAGGTCGGGAACGGTGTGCCGTCGGGGAGGCGCGGCTCGGTGCGGACGACGTCGGGTTCGCCACAGGGGCAGCGGTGGCCGACCTCGGCCACGCCCCGCACCGGGCGGCCCAGCTGGCGCGTGACGGCCTCGAGGTCGGCGGCGGTGGGAGGGACGGGTGCGGCGCGCGCGGTCACCGGCGGGCTCCGGGGGCGTCGGCGGTGCGCACCGACTCCCACACGGTGTCGTACCAGGGACGGGGCGCGACCTTCTCGCTCGAGCCCGGGCCGGCGATCGAGGGGGTGGCCGGGTCGGCCGGCTCGGGGTCGAGCACGGTGTAGGACCGCTCGCCCGGCCGGACGAACTTCAGTCGCTCGCGGGCCTGCTGCTCGACGTACGCCGGGTCGTTCCACCGCTCGCGCTCGGCGCGCAGCGTCGCGACGTCGGCCTCCTGGGTGGCCACCCGCTCGCGCAGCGCGGCGAGCTGGGTGCGCTGGTGGAACCACGCCGCGACCGAGGATCCCAGCAGCACCGCGAGGAAGGCCAGGATCGAGACCAGCACCGCACCCCGCCGGACGACCCGGTTGGTGGCGGCGCCGCCGACCCGACGCCAGCCGGCGGGTGCGCGGCGCACGACCTTGGCCGTGGTGGGGCGGGACGCGGAGGACCGCGCCGCGGCCGACACGGCGGGCCGGGCGCGTCCCGAGGCCGCACGACTCGGGGCAGGGCGCCCCGACGCGGTGGTCCCACGGGCGGCCGGGCGCGCGGCCGACCCGCGACGCGCAGGGCGCGACGCGGGTCCGGTCGTGCGGCCGGCCATCGGTGCTCTGCCCGTCAGCCCTGGCGGCGCGCCGCGAAGCGCGGGAAGGCGCCGGCACCGGCGTACTCGGCGGCGTCGTCGAGCTCCTCCTCGATGCGCAGCAGCTGGTTGTACTTGGCGACGCGCTCGGAGCGGGCGGGGGCGCCGGTCTTGATCTGGCCACAGTTCGTCGCCACGGCGAGGTCGGCGATGGTGGTGTCCTCGGTCTCACCGGAGCGGTGGCTCATCATGCAGCGGTAGCCGTTGCGGTGGGCGAGGTCGACCGCGTCGAGGGTCTCGGTGAGCGAGCCGATCTGGTTGACCTTCACCAGGAGCGCGTTGGCGGTGCCCGAGGCGATGCCACGGGCGAGCCGCTCGGGGTTGGTGACGAAGAGGTCGTCGCCGACGATCTGCACCTGGTCGCCGAGGCGGTGGGTCATGGCCTTCCAGCCGTCCCAGTCCTCCTCGTTGAGCGGGTCCTCGATGGAGACCAGCGGGTAGGACGCGACGAGGTCGGCGTAGTAGTCGACCATCTCCTCGGCGGTCTTGGTACCACCCTCGAAGGCGTACGTGCCGTCGGAGAAGAACTCGGACGCTGCGACATCGAGCGCCAGCGCGATCTGCTCGCCGGGGGTGTAGCCGGCCTTCTCGATGGCCTCGAGGATGAGGTCGAGCGCGGCCCGGTTCGACTCCAGGTTCGGCGCGAAGCCGCCCTCGTCGCCCAGCCCGGTGGCCAGGCCCTTGTCCTGCAGCACGCCCTTGAGCGCGTGGTAGACCTCGGCGCCCCAGCGCAGCGCCTCGCGGAAGGTCGCGGCGCCGATGGGCGCGATCATGAACTCCTGGATGTCGACGTTGGAGTCGGCGTGGCTGCCGCCGTTGAGGATGTTCATCATCGGCACGGGCAGGACGTGAGCGTTGGGGCCGCCGACGTAGCGGAACAGCGGCAGGTCGGCCGAGTCGGCGGCGGCGCGAGCGACGGCCAGGCTGACGCCGAGGATGGCGTTCGCGCCGATCTTCTCCTTGTTGGCGCTGCCGTCGACGGCCAGCATCTCGGCGTCGACGAGGCGCTGCTCGCTGGCCTCGAAGCCGAGCAGCTTGGGGCCGAGCTCGTCGATCACGGCGTCGACGGCCTTCTCGACCCCCTTGCCGAGGTAGCGGTTCTTGTCGCCGTCGCGGCGCTCGACGGCCTCGAAGGCGCCGGTGGAGGCGCCACTCGGGACGGCCGCGCGGGCCACGGTGCCGTCGTCGAGAGCGACCTCGACC
The DNA here is from genome assembly GCF_001428065.1 of Nostocoides sp. Soil756. Classification (GTDB taxonomy): domain Bacteria; phylum Actinomycetota; class Actinomycetes; order Actinomycetales; family Dermatophilaceae; genus Phycicoccus. Next base: position 134,370 of record NZ_LMSE01000002.1, on the reverse strand, counting down.
TCGACGGTGGGGTTGCCGCGTGAGTCGAGGATCTCGCGCGCGCCTACTGCATCGATGGTGGCCACCAGGGACTCCTGTGGAGAGGGGATCGGGTTCGCCTCCGAGAGTAGCCGGGGTGGCGTACGTCACCGGCGAGCGACCCGCACCCCGGACGCCCGGACCCGGGCCGCCTCCCCAGCCCGAGCCGGACGCCCGGCCCCGGGCCGCCTCCCCAGCCCGAGCCGGACGCCCGGACCCGGGCCGCCTCCCCGCGCTCGAGCCGGGTGGATGAGCTCGAGCCTGCTGCAGCAGGCTCGGGGCTGCCGACCCGGCTCGGACGCGCCGACCGGGCTCCCCTGTCCGGGGCCGCGTGGGTGCGGGCCTGTGGACAACTCCACGGTGCGCGGGGCCGGAGTCGGCAGGCTGGATGCCGTGCTCCCCGACCTGCGACGACTCCTCGCGACCGGCCCCGGCGTCCTGGACACCGCCACCGCCCGGCGGGGCGGCCTGTCGCCGGACGACCTCCGGTGCGCCGTCTCGGCCGGCGACCTGCGCCGCGTCCGTCGCGGGCTGTACGCCGCTGCCCCGGTCTGGGATGCAGCGCCGCCGTGGGAGCGCTACCGGCTCACCGTCGTCGGGGTCATGGCCGCGCATCCCCGCTGGGTCGCCACCCATCACGCCGCGCTGGTCCTGCACGGGCTGCCGATGCACGGGGTCGACCTGACCACGGTCGACGTCGCGGGCACGGTGGGCACGACCAAGCTCCGCCACGGCCTGCACGTCCACCGGCTCGCGGCCGACCACCAGCACCTGGTCACCGCGCAGCCACGGGCCGTGCCACCGGCCGTGGCGTGTCTGCAGGTGGCGGCCCGCGACGGGGTCGAGGCGGGGGTCGTGGCCCTCGACGGCGCGCTGCACGAGCGGCGGTGCGGCACCGACGACCTGGTGGCCGCCCTCGCCCATCCCGGCCTGAAGCACGGGATCGCGCACGCCCGGGCTGCGGTCGAGCGGGCCGACGGGCGGGCCGAGTCGCCGGGCGAGTCACGGACGCGCCTGGTCCTCGAGGCGCTCGGGGTCGAGGTCCGCAGCCAGGTCGATGTCCACGATGCGGAAGGCTTCGTGGGCCGCGTCGACCTGCTCGTCGGCGGCCGGGTGGTGGTCGAGTTCGACGGGATGGTCAAGTACGGCGGCATCGAGGGCCCCTACGAGCTCGCCCGCGAGAAGCGCCGCGAGGAACGGCTGCGCGACGCCGGATACCGCGTCGTCCGGGTCACCTGGGCCGAGCTGGCCGACCCGGCGGCGCTGCTGGCCCGGGTGCGGGCGGCTCTGGCGGCCGCAGCGGCCTGAGCGCGGGGGCCGCGTCGGGGCGTTCGAGCCGGATGGGTGAGCTCGAGCCGGCTGCAGCAGGCTCGGGCCCGCCGACCCGGCTCGGACGCGTCGAGGCGGGCCGGTCAGGCCAGCCCGGCGTACGCGACGGCGATGGCGGTGCCGACGACGGCGTTGTGGCGCACCAGCGCGAGGTTCGTCCGCAACGAGCGTCCGTCCGAGAGCTCGACCAGGCGGCCGAGCAGGTACGGGGTGATGTCCTTGCCGGTGATGCCGCGCTCGGCGCAGTCGGCCAGCGCGCGCGCGATCACGGCGTCGATGTCGGCACGCGGCATCTCGTCCTCGGCCGGAACGGGGTTCGCGATCGAGATGCCGCTGCCGAGCCCCAGTCCGAAGGACGCCTGCATCATCGCCGCCACCTCGTCCGGGGTGTCGAGGCGCATCGGCACCGGCAGGCCGCTGGAGCGCGAGAAGAACGACGGGAACTCGTCGGTGCCGTAGCCCACCACCGGCACCCCGAGGGTCTCGAGCACCTCGAGGGTGCGGCCGATGTCGAGGATGGACTTCACGCCGGCCGAGATCACCGCGACCTCGGTGCGCGAGAGTTCGGTGAGGTCGGCCGAGACGTCCATCGAGGTCTCGGCGCCCTGGTGCACACCACCCAGGCCGCCGGTGACGAAGACCCGGATGCCGGCGAGTGCGGCGATCCGCATGGTGCTCGCGACGGTGGTGGCGCCGTGCACACCGGTGGCGACGACGTGCGGGAGGTCTCGGACGCTGACCTTGCGGATGGCGGTGTCGGCCCCGAAAAGCTCGAGCTGGTCGTCCGAGAGGCCCACCGTGGGGCGGCCGTCGAGGATGGCGATGGTGGCGGGGACGGCGCCGTGGTCGCGCACGATCTGCTCGACCTCGCGGGCCATGCCGACGTTCTGCGGGTAGGGCATCCCGTGGCTGATGATCGTCGACTCCAGTGCCACGACCGGCCGGCCGTCGGCCAGCGCCGCGCGGACCTCGGGGGCGACGGCGAGCATCGGGTGCGGGGTGGTGGCGGTGGTCATGGGGAGATCTCCTCGGTGGCGGGGCGGGTGGGGGTCAGGTGGGCGGCGACCAGGGCCGCGGTGAGGTCGGGGCGGACGGTGTCGGGCGAGGCACAGGTGAGGCCGGCCAGCACCTGGCCGGTGCGCGCGGCCTCGACGACCCCCTCGCCGCGCAGGACCGCGTGGACGTAGCCGGCGGTCATCGCGTCGCCGGCGCCCGTGACATCGGCGACGTCGACGGCCGGGGCGGCGACCAGGACGACCCGGCGTCCCGCGTCGTCGCCCCCCACGCCGGCGTCGACCGAGAGCAGGCTGCCGCGGGTGCCGCGGCGCACCCAGACGCGCTCGACGCCGCGGGCGTGCAGCAGCCCCGCCGCGCGGACGATGTCGTCGACGGTGTCGGCGACCGGGCCGCCCACGAGGGCCGCGAGCTCGTCGACGTTGGGGGTGACGGTGTGCAGCGGCACCGAGCCGTCGAGCGCCGGTGCCGCCTCGGTGGCCTTGGCGACACTCACCGGCTCGAGCACCGTCGGTACCCCGGCGGCCGCGGCGGTCGTGAGCAGCCAGCGGATGACGTCGACGTGCAGGTTGCAGTCGACGACCAGGGCCCCCGCGCCGGACAGCAGCGACGGCACCACGGCCAGGTCGCCGACGGTCAGCTCGTCGGTGGCGCGCATGTCGGCGACGGCCAGGTGGAGGTCGCCGGCGTGGTCGAGCAGGGCGGTGTAGGTGCCGGTCGGATGCCGCGAGAGGACCACGTGCCGGCAGTCGACGCCCGCCTCGGTGGTGCGTCCGAGCACGGTGTCGGCAGCGGCGTCGCGACCCACCGCGGCGACCAGGGCCGTGGGCGTGCCCAGGCGGGCCAGGTTCTCGGCGATGTTGCGACCGACCCCACCGACCGCCGACGTGGCCGTGCCCGGGTTGCTGGTGGCCAGGACCGGGGGCGTGCGGGTGCGGACCTTGAGGTCGAGGACCGCACCGCCCACGACGAGCACCGAGCCGGCATCGGGCCGGACCAGGTAGCCGCGGCCCAGCAGGACGCCCTTGCGGGTGAGGTTCGACAGGTGCACCGACACGGCGGCGCGGGTCGAGCCGAGGCGCTCGGCCAGCCCCGCGGCATCCAGCAGGGGGTCGGCGCGCAGCAGGGCGACGATCTCGCGCTCCCGCTCGGTGAGGCTCATGCTTGCAGATCTTAAGCGCACTTGCATTTCCAAAGCAAGTGCGCTGCGGGTGGGGTGTCCTCGGCCGGCGCGACTCAGGCCGGCGGGCGTGCGCCTCCGGCCACCCCGGCCACGGCCGCGCGCATCCGCGCCTCGGCGTCCTGCAGCGCGGCCCGGGCCCGGTCGAGCTCGGCCAGCGCCGTGGGTTCGGCGACGAGGTCACGGCGCCGCATCCGGGCCAGCACCTTGTCGGCGGCCAGACCCGGCGGCAGCGTGGGCGGGATGCCGTGCAGCAGGTCCTGCGCGTACGCGTCGCCCGTTCCGGCCTTCTCGAGGGCCTTGATCCGCTCCCACTCCTGCTCGACCTCCCCGGGCGTACTGGCCTCGCCGTCGGCGAACACGTGCGGATGGCGGCGCACGAGCTTCTCGACCAGCAGCCCCGCGACGGTGTCGACGTCGAACGCGTCCCCCTCGGGAGCGTCCTCGGCCACACGGGCGTGGAACACGACCTGCAACAGCACGTCGCCGAGCTCCTCGGCCAGCGCCCGCGGATCGCCGGCGTCGATGGCCTCGAGCACCTCGTGGGTCTCCTCGACCAGGTACGGGGCGAGCGAGGCGTGGGTCTGCTCGGCGTCCCAGGGGCAGCCGCCGGGCGAGCGCAGCCGGTCCATGGCCGCGACGACGTCGAGCAACCGGCCCCCCTGCACGTCCCACGAGCCCACGACCAGCTCGACGTCGGGCGGAGACTCGAGCCGCGAGACCTCCGACGCCACGGCGTCCGACAGCCCGGGGTCGGCGTCGGCCGAGCCCAGCCACACCACCGAAGCCGTCCCTGCGGCCTCCACCAGGAGACGCGCCAGCGTCGCCGGCGGCAGGTCGCCCACCACCTCGACCGCCACCCCGGCGTCGGCCAGGGCCTCGACGATCGGCTCGTCGTCGGCGCGCGCGAGCAGGCGGTCGGCCCCGGAGACGGCCGACCAGGCCGCCGCCGACAGCAGCCCGGGCGCGACGCGGGGCGAGGTGACGAGGAGGCCGAGCCGGCCGGCGGTCACTGCTTCGGCGAGTAGGCGGTGACCCACGGAGGCGGCGTCACACCGACACCCGCCGTGGTGGGGTCGAAGACGCCGTAGCGCGGGTTGACCGTGACCTTCTGCTCGCTGATCCGCTGCACGAGCGTGGCCTCGTCGTCGGTGGTGAACTTCTGGCTGGAGGCGGCCTGGTTGAGGGCGTCGATGAACCGGATGAACTCGATCGTCGCGCCGCTGGGGTCGTCGACCCCCCGGGTCTGGGCCTCCTGGGTGGCCACACTGTCGGAGGCCACGATGCCGTTCTCGGCGAAGTAGGCGAGGGCGGGCCGGGCTCGGAGCAGAGCCGTGAGCGCACTGGACGGGGTGAGCTTCTGCTGGAGGAGCGCCGGTTGCATCGAGTTGACCTCGGTCATGACCGCTCGGACCTCGTCCTCGGTGATGACCGAGCCGTTCACCGTGGCGGCGCGGTTGGTCTGGAGGGACCCGCACCCGGTGGTGACGAGGGCAGCGCCGAGGATGAGCACCGCGAGCACGCGGCGAACCGGGAGGGTCACGAGCGGTCCTTTCAGGGTCGGGTCGCCCCGGCCGGGGCAGTGGCCGCGCGGGCGGCCTCACCGACATTGTCCATGACGACCGAGCGCACCACGGTGGCGGCCCAGTCGAGGATGTCACGGTCGCGCAGCGGCCGACCACCGACCCGGGCCGTCTTGGGTGCCGGCACCAGCATCGCGCCGGTGGCCGGCTTGAGGATGGAGCCGGGGTAGACGCGCTGCAGCCGCAGCTGCTGGCTTTCGCGCAGCTCGACCGGCCCGAAACGCACCGTCTGCCCCTGCACCGAGATGTCGGCGATCCCGGCGGCCCGCGCGACCGTGCGCAGCCGGGCGACCTCGAGGAGGTTGCGCACCGGCACAGGCACGGGACCGTAGCGGTCGACCAGCTCGCCCTCGATGTCGGCCAGCTGCTGCTCGTCGGCGACGGCGGCCAGCTTCTTGTACATCTCGAGGCGCAGCCGCTCGTGCGGCACGTAGTCGTGGGGCAGGTGCGCGTCGACCGGCAGCTCGATCTTGATCTCGGCGGGGGCGTCGTCGCCCTCACCCCGGAAGGAGGCCACGGCCTCCCCCACGAGCCGCACGTAGAGGTCGAACCCGACGCCCGCGATGTGGCCCGACTGCTCGCCCCCGAGCAGGTTGCCGGCGCCGCGGATCTCGAGATCCTTCATCGCGACCTGCATGCCCGACCCGAGGTCGGTGTTGCTCGCGATGGTCTGGAGCCGGTCGAGGGCGGTCTCGGTGAGCGGGTTCTCGGGCGGGTACAGGAAGTACGAGTAGGCCCGCTCGCGTCCGCGCCCGACGCGCCCGCGCAGCTGGTGCAGCTGGCTGAGCCCGAGGCGGTCGGCGCGCTCGACGATGAGGGTGTTGGCGTTGCTGATGTCGAGGCCGGTCTCGACGATGGTGGTGCAGACCAGCACGTCGAAGCGCTTCTCCCAGAAGTCGAGCACGACCTGCTCGAGCTTGTGCTCGCCCATCTTGCCGTGCGCGGTGGCCACCCGGGCCTCGGGCACCAGCTCGCGGACGCGAGCGGCCGCCTTCTCGATGGTCGACACCTTGTTGTGCACCAGGAAGACCTGGCCCTCGCGCAGCAGCTCGCGGCGGATGGCGGCGGTGACCGTCTTCTCGTCGTAGGCGCCGACGTAGGTGAGGACCGGGTGGCGTTCCTCGGGCGGGGTGGCCAGGGTCGACATCTCGCGGATGCCGGTGACCGCCATCTCGAGGGTGCGCGGGATGGGCGTGGCCGACATCGCGAGGACGTCGACCGAGGTACGGAAGGCCTTCAGCTTCTCCTTGTGCTCGACGCCGAAGCGCTGCTCCTCGTCGATGACGACCAGGCCGAGGTCCTTGAAGGTGATCTCCTTCGAGAGCAGCCGGTGGGTGCCGATGACGAGGTCGACCGAGCCGTCGGCCAGCCCGGCCAGGGTGGCCTTGGCCTCGGCGTCGGTCTGGAAGCGCGACAGCGACCTCACGACGACCGGGAACCCGGCGTATCGCTCGGCGAAGGTGTTCTGGTGCTGCTGGACCAGCAGGGTGGTGGGGCACAGGACCGCCACCTGCTTGCCCTCCTGGATGGCCTTGAAGGCCGCCCGCACCGCGATCTCGGTCTTGCCGTAGCCGACGTCGCCGCAGACGAGGCGGTCCATGGGGACCTCGCGCTGCATGTCGGCCTTGACCTCGTCGATGGTGACCAGCTGGTCGGGGGTCTCGACGTGGGCGAAGGCGTCCTCGAGCTCGCGCTGCCACGGGGTGTCGGGCCCGAAGGCGTGGCCCCGGGTGGCCATCCGCGCCGAGTAGAGGCGGATGAGCTCGGCGGCGATCTGCTTGACGTAGCGGCGGGCGCGGCCCTTGGTCTGCTGCCAGTCGGAGCCGCCCATCTTGTTGAGGCTGGGCGCCTCGCCGCCGGTGTAGCGGGTGACCTGGTCGAGCTGGTCGGTGGGGACGTAGAGGCGGTCGCCGGGCTGGCCGCGCTTGGACGGGGCGTACTCGAGCAGCAGGTACTCGCGGGTGGCGCCCTGCACGGTGCGCTGCATCATCTCGACGAAGCGGCCGACGCCGTGCTGCTCGTGCACCACGAAGTCGCCCGGGTGGAGCTGGAGAGGGTCGACCTGGTTGCGGCGCTTGGACGGCATCCGCCGCATGTCCTTGGTGGAGGTCCCGGACCCGCCGGCCGCCCCGGTGAGGTCGGCCTCGGTGATGACGGCCAGGCGCTCCTCCGGCACCAGGAAGCCCGCGCCCGTACCGCCGGTGGTGACGACGACCATGCCCGGCTCGGGCTCGGCGGCGTCGATGGCCAGGCGGGTGGGGACCTCGTGCTCGCCCAGCATCTCGACGACCCGCTTGGCCAGACCAGGGCCCTCGGTGGCGACGACCACCGACCAGTCGTCGGCGACCAGGCGACGCACCTCGGCGACGGCATCCTCGGTGCTGCCGCGGAAGGTGGGTGAGACGGTCAGGCCGAGGTCGATGGTGTCGTCGTCGTCGTCGCCCGCGAACGGGGTGAGGTCGAGCCAGCGCTGGCCGAGCGCCCGGGCCTGCTCGCGCAGCTCGGCGATGGTGTGGAAGGAGGCGGTGCCGAGCACCGACTCGAGGTCGACCGGCACGGCGTTGCCGCTGGCGGCGTTGGCCCAGCCGGCCTGGAGGAACTCCTCGCTGGTCGAGACCAGGTCGTGGGCCCGGGTGCGCACGCGCTCGGGGTCGCACGCCACCACCAGGGCGTCGGCCGGCAGCACCTCGAGGACGGTCTCCATGCCGTCGACCAGGGCCGGGGCCAACGACTCCATCCCCTCGACCGCGATGCCCAGCGAGAGCTTCTCGAGGATGTCGGCCACGCCGGGCAGCTGGTCGGCCAGGGCGGCCGCGCGCTCGCGCACCGCCGGGGTGAGCAGCAGCTCGCGGCACGGGGGTGCCCACAGGCCGTGCTCGGCGACCTCGAGCGAGCGCTGGTCGGCCACCTTGAACCAGCGGATCTCCTCGACCGTGTCGCCCCAGAACTCCACCCGCAGCGGGTGCTCCTCGGTGGGCGGGAAGACGTCGAGGATGCCGCCGCGCACCGCGAACTCGCCGCGCCGCTCGACGAGGTCGACCCGCGCGTAGGCCGCGGCCGCGAGGTCCTCGACGACGCGTTCGAGCGGCACGTCGTCACCGGCCGCGAGGGCCACCGGACGCAGGTCGCCCAGACCCTTGGAGATGGGCTGCAGCACGGCCCGGACCGGGGCGACGACCACGGCGAGCGAGCCGTGCGCGCCGTCGCCGGCCTCGGGATGCGCGAGCCGGCGCAGCACGGACAGCCGCTGGCCCACGGTGTCGCTGCGCGGGCTCAGCCGCTCGTGCGGCAGCGTCTCCCAGGACGGGAAGAGCGCGACGGCGTCGGCTCCGAGGCTGGCCGCGAGGGCGCCGTGGAGGTCCTCGGCCTCGCGGCCCGTGGCGGTGACGGCCAGCACGGGCGCGCCGGAGGGCCGGGGTGCAACGGCGGCGACGACGACGTGGCGGGCCCCGGGCGGGGCGGTCGCCTCGACCTCGGCCGAGGGCACGCTGAGGGCCTCGGCGAGACGGGTGGGGCCGGGGAGTGCGGCCACGCGGGCACGGAGCGGGGAGAGCGAGGGCATGTCGTGCTCAAGCGTAGTCGCCGCGACCGACGGCCCCCGACGCTCGACGGCACGGGCGCCGTTTCGGGCCGCACGGGCGCCTTCCTGGGCGGCCGACCAGGGCCGACGATCCGCCCACCTGCGAAAATGTCGCCACTCAGCCGTATGGGGGAGAATTTCCGTTTCCGCCCACGAACGCGGAAGAGCAGACTTACAGTCTGTCTCGACATCGCAGGACCGGGAGCGCAGGGGTGCTCGTACTGGATGTCGAGCAGTCACAGGGCCGCAGGGGTTGCCCGCCGAATGCAAGAAGGTCGGTACCAACCGTTTCACGCTGCCGCTGGGGCCGCGGGGGGAGGTGCAGACCTCGTCTCCTGAGGAGGAGAGGGATGAACACCCCTGCCCGTCGCCGTGCCGGCGTTGCCGCCGCGTGCGCAGCACTGGCCGCCGTCAGCCTGGCCCAGGCCCCCGCCAACGCCGTCTCGACGCCGACGGTGACGACCGCCGTCGCGTCGGTCAGCCGCCTCGCCGGCGCTGATCGGTACGACACCTCAGCAAGGATCAGCGCCGCGAACTTCGCCCCCGGCGTCCCTGTCGCCTACGTCGCCAAGGGAACCGACTTCCCCGACGCCCTCTCCGGCGCCTCCGCGGGCGCGACCGGGCGCGGCCCGGTTCTGCTGGTGCAACCCACCGCCATTCCGACCGTCATCGCGAGCGAGCTCACCCGTCTTCGCCCCCAGCGGATCGTCGTCCTCGGCGGTGCCGGCTCCGTCTCCG
>NZ_LMSE01000002.1:74594-124922 GCF_001428065.1 Nostocoides sp. Soil756 | reverse complement strand
CCTGGGGCAGTACACGAGTGGCTCGGTCACGCGCCTGGCCGGCGCGGACCGCTACTCCACCTCGGCCAGGATCAGCGCAGCCACCTTCGCCCCCGGAGTGGCCGTCGCCTACGTCGCCAAGGGGACCGACTTCCCCGACGCCCTCTCCGGCGGAACACTGGGCGGCCCAGTACTGCTGGTGCGACCCACCGCCATTCCGACCGTCACCGCGAGCGAGCTCACCCGTCTTCGCCCCCAGCGGATCGTCGTCCTCGGCGGTACCGGCTCCGTCTCCANCCTGGGGCAGTACACGAGTGGCTCGGTCACGCGCCTGGCCGGCGCGGACCGCTACTCCACCTCCGCCAGGATCAGCGCAGCCACCTTCGCCCCCGGGGTGGACGTCGCCTACGTCGCCAAGGGAACCGACTTCCCCGACGCCCTCTCCGGTGGCCCCCTCGGGGGCATCCAGCATGCTCCGGTTCTCCTGGTTCGCCCGACCAGCATTCCGACCGCCGTCGCCACCGAGCTCGCCCGTCTGAAGCCGCAGCGCATCGTGGTCCTAGGCGGTACGGGCTCGATCTCCGGGAGTGTCGCGACGCAGTTGGGATCTCAGAGCGCAACACCGCCGGCGCCGTCGGTCACCACGAAACCGGCCTCGACGCAGTTGGTGTTCGGCGGGGTCGGGGACGTCGCGACGATGTCCTCTACCTCGGGCGAGCGGGTCGCGCACCACGTCTATGGGCATCTTCAGGACAAGTACATCCCGGTGGGTGAGATGGTTACCATCAACGCCCACACAGCCCCGTGGACGTCCGTTGCCAATGCCCAGCCCGGAAGCGCGCTGTACGCAGATATGGTGCGCTGGGCCAGGGCCATCGGCGGCCGTAGCGGGACGGTTCTGGTCGCCTTCGGGCACGAGCCTGAGCAGGCAGCGAAGAAGAACCTCGGCACCCCGGCCGAGTACAAGGCCGCCTACCAGAAGGTCGTCGCTGTGTTCCGAAGCAGCGGCGTCCGCAATGTTAAGTGGGTATTCCAGGCGACCGACTGGGGCTTCCGCACGGACAGCACGGCCTACAACTACGCGCCACGGTTCTACCCAGGGGACGCATACGTCGACATCATCGGAGCGGATGCCTACAACTGGCACACCTGCGGTCACGGCCAGGGACGGGACGTACCTCTGTCGACGTTGGCGGCACCGATGGTGACGTTCGCCAAGCAGCATGGAAAGCTAGCCTCGTTGCCCGAGTTCGCAGCCAACAGCACCGTCGACCGGGCCGCCTGGATCAAGAACGGTTATACGTGGCTCCAGTCGAACCGCGAAATGTTCGTCGCGGCCTTCTACTTCAACCACCCGCCGACGAACCCTGCGAACCAGGACTGCCAGTGGCCCTTGTCCCGCTCGAGCGAGTACCGGGAGGTGTCTGCCGTCGTCGCTGACGGCTGGACCACACCCTGACGTCGGACCCGGCTCCGGTCGATCGACGACGCTCAGTCCTTCAGCGTCATGAGGAAGCATCCGGAGTCGGGGCCCGCAGTCACACGCACCTGCCACTCTCCCGGCTCTAGCAGGACGAAGTCCGTGTTGTAGTACTTCCACTGCTCGGCATCCCCGTAGTCGCGGTTGATGACCTTCACAGTCGTTCCGGTTCCCGCGTTGTGCGCCACAACGGTCACCCCCGGCATCTTCTGGGCATGGAGAGGGACCCAGTAGAGGCGAACGTTCTGCGGCGGGACACCCTTGCGCTTCGTGCCCCACGCACTCGTCGCCTCGTCGAAAGCGCCTCCCACGATCGATCCCGAGCGTACGTCCCGCTTGCCCGTGGTGTCGGTACACACGTCCTGGCTGGGCCCCTTGACCCGCGCGAGCACGGCCTCCTGACGTCCGTCCTTCGTGGGTTCGGCGCCCTCCGCGCTGAGGTCGACGGCCCCGGGATCCGGTCTAGGGGCCGATGACGAGGGCGATGTGGAGCGTGAAGCCAAGGGCACGGTCCGACTGCCGGACGGGACAGGCGATGCCCGGACCGGGGACGTGGGGCCCGCCATGGACGCGGTTGCCGGTGAGGACGGCACCGGCTCACCCGCTACCGGGCTACCGCTGCAGGCGCCGAGCGACAGCGCGACCAAGGACAACACACCGCTCGTGATCGTCAACCTCAACATGACTCTCACGGTGCCGGCTGGAGCTCGATCGCCCAGGAGATTCCATAGGCGCTCTGGACGTCGGTCGTGGCCGTCACGCCCTCGACATTCCCGGTCAACGGTCCATCCGAGTCCAGAACGAAGGCCGACCATCGGCCGCTCCCGCTGGAGAGGACCTCCGCTCGGACCGGGGCACCGGACGGTCCTGTCCAGTCTCCTGTCGAACCCGATTTGTCCGCGAAGTACCACACAATCCAGGACCCGCTGGTCACGGCCAGCGCCGGCGCCTTGTGCGTGTCCGTCCTGGAGTCGGTAGCCGTCGCGGTGGCGCCAACCTGCCCGGCGTTCTGGTAGGCCGATATCGCGAGCGCTGACTTGCGCCGGTCCTGGAAGTGGAGTGAGACGGTCTTGCCGGCGTCCGATGAGGTCGCCGTCCGCGACCACACGAGCGTCGTCATACCGGTGTTCTCCTTCCGCCCCACGAGCGTCCACCCGGTGGGGTCGGAGACTGTCGGGGAGCTGCTGACGGTCGCGGTGAAAAGGAGCAGATCGCCCGCTTGTGTCCCCGCGGGGATGTCGATAGTCGGATCCTGGAGGTTGGCCGCAGCTCCGCTGGAGTCGCGGAAGGCGATGTCCACCTTGGGAGCGGGGGTCGTCGACACCGTGAGCTGCTTCGTCAGGGTGGCGGAGCCACCACGATCGTCGGTCACGGTGAGTTTGACGCTGTACGTGCCGTCGGCCGCGAACGTGTGCTCCGTGGTCTTCCCAGTGCCGCTTCCGGGCCCGAAGTCCCAGGCGTAGGACGCAATCGTGCCGTCCACGTCGCTGGACGCTGACGCATCGAAGGAGCACACCAGCTGGTCACACGACGACGTGAAGGACGCGGTCGGGTCCGTGTTGGGCGCAGGGGCTGCCGCTGCGCTGAGGTAGAGCGCACGGGCACGCCAGTCGGTACCGGACTGCGCTGGACCATCAACAAGAGTGGGATTGCCGGTCGGCACCCCGGCGGTCAGAGAGATCTTGTTGAGATTGCCGTCGGCCGATGCGTAGTAGAGCTCTCCGTCGGCAACGAACATGCCGCTCGTTCCTGACCATGACCGTCCACCGTTGGCCGCGAAGTACTCCGACCCGATGATCCCACTGTCGGTGTTGAACCAACGCCAGTAGAGGTTGGAGTCCCCGGCAAGGGTGTAGTAGAGCCTCCCATCGGCGTAGGCCATACCGGTGACACTCGACATCTGCCCGTACAAGGCCGTCGGCCTCCCGTCGTAGGTGCCTCCACTACCCGTGGAGACCCCGGCCCAGGCCGGGTCGTTGTACGGGTCGACGGTCGTCTCCGGGCCGAGTACCCCACCGGAGGTGATAGTCCTGGACTTGAATTCACCGGACCGTACGCCGTACCAGAGCTTGCCGCCGGCCACGAAGGCGCCGCGAACACTCGTCCAGTCGACGCCCTGGTCAGGCACGTCCTGGGCCACGCCGCTGGGACCTGTGGAGCTGAGACCGATCGACTTGAGCGAGCTGGACGCGGTCGGGGGGGCCTGATCAGTCCGGACGATCTCGATGGCGTTGACGAGGGGGTTCTCGACCTCGTGGCTAAAGTCGATGTCGACGGCGCCGTCGCTAGTGATGTCGAATGCCTTCATCGTGCCGCGTTGGTCACCTGTCGTCGCCACGATGTCGAAGTGGTCGAGCACTCGAGTTCCGTCGAGCGCCACGTCGAAGACGCGGCTACCCGGGGACGAAGTGCCTGAGTACCGGTTGGCGAAGTACAGCCGTACCTCGATCGCCGTTCCCGCCTTGACCGGGAAGGACCAGCTCATTGCTGGGTCGTCCGACGGCGACCAGCGTTCCGTGTCGAACACGCCGCTCGGAGTGGAGGACGGAACCGTCGAATCCATCGAAACGCTCGGAGCGTAGGCCGCCGCGTTGCTCCCGTCATTGCGGTAAGGACTGCTGGCCTGGTCGTCAGAGATCCAGTCCGGACCGGCGTCAACGGAGCCGATCGTCGGACCGCCCGCGTCGACCCGGTACAAGATGTTGCCCTGCGAGGTGCTCGACGCTCCGCCCAAGTACGCCGTCCCGGGTAGGCCTGCAATGGCGTCGGAGGCCGGTGGGGATCCATCTGCGATGGGGAAGTACGCCAGCCGGGGGCGCTTGTACTGGAAGTTGCCCACCCACTCGGTGTTGCTGCCCATCCAGAGGCCGGCCGAGGTGGCGTACAACGCGTAGACCGCGACGCCCCTCGGGTTGCGTCCTGGGTTCCAGGCGATGGGCAGCCCCGTGTCCAGGTCGAGCGCCGCTAGACCGGGACGCGGCACGGCGCCTTGCCCCGGGCTGTCGGCGCCGCTGCTGTTGTTCAACCACCGCTGGTGTCCACCGACGTACACGGCTTCCTCTGTCACCGTGACACCCCACAAGGTGTCGCCACCCGTGTAGTCGGTCCAGGTCGGCTGGACGTCATCGCCCGTCCCGTTGGTCTCAAAACGGGACGCGGTGTCGCACAGCGTTCCTGCGTTCGGACCGCCGGTCGTGGCGACGACGAAGAAGGAGCCGTCTGGAGAGAAGCTGACGCCCCGCACGTAGGTATCGAACGCCCAGCTGAAGCAGTACGGCTCGTACCGGCGGGTGCGCCAGTCCGACCTCACCACGGCGGTGGCCCCGGAAACGTCGAGGAGGGCGATCTGGTCGCGCGTCAACCCGTCGACCGTCTTGAAGTTTCCGATCACCACGAGCCGGGATCCGTCCGGCGTCACGTCGAGATCACGGATACCGACTGCGCCTTGCGCCCCGCTGCCGCTGTCGTTGTGATGCCCCATGAACTGGTTGCCGACCGAGGCGTCCAGCGCGCCCGTCGAAGCGTTCACAGCCACCAGGCCGTTGTGCGCCTGGTTGCTCACCATGGAGAAGTTGCCGCCCACGTAGAGGCGGTTGCCCGAGCGCACGATCGCGTTGACGACTCCCCCGATACCCGGGGTCTTGAACGTGCTGACGAGCGCGCCGGTGCGAGCATCCAGCAGCGCGACGCGGTTGGCCGTGACGTTGTTGATCTTGGTGAAACCGCCCGCCACGTAGACCGTTCCGCTGGTCGGGCCCGGGATGACGTCGTTGACGGCGCCGTTGAACGTGGGAGCGAAGCTCGAGACCAGTGCCCCGTTCGAGGCGTCGAACGCCACTGCCCCCTGGCGCGCCACCTTCACACCGCCCTGGGGCGTCACACTCGTGAAGTCGCCGACGGCGACCATGACGTTGCCCGTCTGGGCAACGTTCTGGACCGAACCGTCGTCAATGGACGGCGTCCAGGACGGCGGAACCGCAGACACGACGCGGTCGTGGTTGGGGGCCGCGGCGACGCCCGAGGTGGCTGCCACGGTGAGGCTCCCAACCGACAAGACGGTGCTGAGCGCGAGCACGACAGCCCGCCGGAAGGTGATGGTCATTCGCATGCTCCCAAAGACGCTGGCGCAGGTGTCGCGCGGCGAGAGAACCCGGAGCCTTCGGTGAAGATCCCGGGGTGCAGGGGAGATGCGTCCCTCCAGGACGAGGTGCGTCGGGCCCTGAGAGGCACGGGAGAGAGCGTCCGTGGTTCGGATCCCTCTCGGGCACCACGTCGCGTCGGCTGGCGGAGGACCGCGGAGGCACGGACAGCCCCGAGGACTCGCCTACGCGTCTCTCTGACCAACGAAGGGCGCACAAAGCCGCCCATAGAACCGATCATCGAACTTTCGACCCCTGCAATCGATGGAGTTCGAAGCTTTTGGGGTTCGACCGCGGAGCCCGTGATCTAGCCCTTCAGACTTCCCGCCGACCCTGACGGCACGACGGCTGGGGCTGAGCGTACTCCGGCGCCCCACGGCTCTGCACGCATTTCGGAAAACTCGTCTGGCCAGACCGTCCTCGCTGGTCAGGGGGCCGTAGCCGTCCCAGGTAGGGATGGATGCGTGTTCACGAACGGGTCGAGCCCCACCGAGCGGACCGCATCGAGGACCGGCGGCACACGCTGGAAGCGGTAGTCGCACCCCCCATCCACGCTGTCCCACAGGGTCACCGCACGGACCTGCCGGTAGCGCTCGAGGACGTCTGGGATCTCGCGGTACCACCGCGCGGTCAGCATTGGCGCCTGGGAGTACTGCGCCGAGCCAGCCTCGCTGATCATCATCGGCTTGCTGCTATCGACACCCAGCTCCGCCCCACGCTGGTGGATGAACTTCCAGAAGACAAGGAACTGTTCCTCGAAGCTCTCGTAGAGATTCGGGTCGATGTCGCGGTTCCGGCACCCGGACTGGTTGTAAACGTTCCAGCTGATCCAGTCGACGTCGTCGTTACCGGGCCACATCGAAGCCGCTGTGTCCAGATTCGACTCCACGCCGGTCATGACCCATACCCAGACCACATTGTCTGCGCCCTCGTCCTGATACAGGTCGTGCAGATGACGCCACGCCGCGACGAAGTCCGCCGGGGCCCCTAGATCCGCGACTTTGCGCGACTGATCGGCTTCTTGCTCGAACGTCACAAAGACCGGCCGGTCGACGGCGGCCAAGCCCTTCGCTTGTCGACGCAGCCCCGGATCGAAGTCCCCTCTGGCAACTTCTTTCCAGGTGACGCTTCCTCGCTGAGGATGCGAGAAGTCGCGCGCAGCAATGGAGATGTGGAGGAGCTTGCCCTGTTCCAATGCCACTCGTTCAGCCGCGTCCGGAACGACGTCGTTGACGTCGTGGTAGCGATAGATGAAGTCGAACGAGCGCCCCACCGCCGCCTCGACGTCAGCCACGGCTCGCGCCGAGGAGGTCTCGGTCGCCACGCCCCAAAGGACTCCGCAGTCGGTGAATCCCAGGGGCTGGACGGGGCACTGCGGAGCAGGCGCCGTCACGGTCGGAGTGATGACGTGTGACGGCTTCACGGGGGAACAGCCAACCGCGGCAACGATGACCAGGCCCCCCGCCAGTACCCTCCACCACCGACGTACCCGCCGCGCGCCCACCTGACTCAGCGGTGCCAACGGCGTACCGCACTGGCCACCAGGAGGGCCACCGCCGCCGGCGCGTCGTCAACAAGGTATCGCCGCGCGAGGCGCCGAGGCTCCTGCACGAGTCGGGCAAGCCACTCCAGTCCGCAGCGCTGGGCCCAGCCCGGAGCGCGACGTCGCCTACCGGCCGCCATTTCCACACCTGCACCGCAGCCGAGGAACCATGCCTGCGGCAGTCTGGCCATGAGCACCTTGGCCAGCCACTCCTGCTTCGGGAAGCCGAGACCTACCAGAACGATTCCCGGGCCGCACGACACGACGTGCGAGACCAGCTCGTCCAGCAAGACGGGGTCACGTTCGAACCCGTGAGGAGGGGTGACGTGCCCGACGACCTGCAGACCACGATGCCGATCCGCCAACGACGACGCCGCGAGGAGTGCCACCTCCGCTTCGCCACCGCCGATGACGTAGACCGGTATGTCGTGAACGGCCGCCGCTGCGGACAGCGACTCCACGAGCGATGCGCCCGTGACTCGTCCTGGCAGCGGCTCCCCCATGAGCCTCGCAGCGAGGACCAGCGGCTGGCCGTCGGCAACCACGATGTCGGCACTCGACACCAGTAGCGCAGTATCGGGTTCGCGGCGCATCCGCAACCAGATGTCCACATTCGGTGTGACGATGAGCCCACCCGCACCCGCGGACCACTGCCGGACGACGTGGTTCACGACGTCGGCCTCGCTCAGCGGGTCGAGGGCGAGCCCGGGTAGCTGGACCCGGACCGGCGGCCGTCCTGCGGCCGCCGTTGCACTGCTGCAAGGCGGTTCCTCCGCCATCGGCGCCGGGAAGCCATCAGATGCGCTGCTCATGATCGACTCCGCAATCCTCGAATGTGTCGTGCTCGGTCGTTCCTACCGGAATGACGCGACCCGTCCTCTCGCCCGACTGCGGATCGCAGGACCAACCGTTAGTGTACCGGCGCACCGGCGAACGGACGCCTCGCGGCCGAGCACGTCGTAGGGAGGTGACTTCCGTCCGGTGCCACGGTCCTATGCGAGGCGGGCGAAACCCGACGGCGACTCCATAGACTCGACGCATCGCCCCCCAGACAAACAAGGACGGACAGATGCGTTCGGGAGACTTCACCCCACGGTCCGGCGGCGGACCCACCGTCCTGTACATCGCGGGATCCGGCCGTTCCGGAAGCACCGTCCTCGAGCGGGCGATCGGGGCGATCGACGGTTACGTCAACGTCGGTGAACTGCTCGACCTGCCACGGAAGGTGGCGCCGAACGACGAGCGCTGCGGCTGCGGACGCCCCTTCCACGACTGCCCATTCTGGCAGGCCGTGGGCGACCTGCTTCCGCACGGTTGGGACGCGGGGGAGCTCCGTCGCCTGCATCACCTCCAGCAGAGGGTGGCTCGCCAGCGGTTCCTGCCCCGACTTCTGACCGGGGCGACCGGCGGGCGCTTCCGCCATCAGCTCGCCGAGTACGTCGAGGGACTTGCGTCCATCTACCAGGCCGTTTCTGACGTCAGTGGCCAGCGCGTGGTCGTGGATGCGAGCAAGTGGCCCGCGCTGGCGCTGGCCCTGTATTCAGGAGGGATGGACGTTCGGGTCATTCACCTCGTCCGCGACCCGCGAGGAGTGGCCCACTCCTTGTCGCGTCACGTGGACCGACCACATGGCAGGGCTCACGCCGAGGAGCACATGTTCCGCAAGCCACCCGTGGTCGGGGCCGCCAGCTGGCTCACGACACAGGCCGAGATCGACCTCCTGGCGTGGCGTGGACTCCCCGTCAGGCAGGTGTCCTACGAGGAATTCGTGCGGGAGCCCGGCAACGTCTTGGCACGCGTTCTCTCCGGGCTGTCCTTGCCGCTCCCTCCGGGCGGTCTCCAGCACGTGCACGACAACACGATCCGTCTCCCTGCTAGCCACGGACTGTCCGGGAATCCATCGCGCTTCACCGTCGGAGCGGTCGAGCTCCGCCAGGACGAACGCTGGCGTCGGGACATGGCGATGCACGACCGCGTCCTGGTAGGTCTCGTCGTCTCTCCTCGCAGGCTGTTCACTCGGACCGGAGGACTACCGCGCTCCACCCCAGTGCCCCTTCCAGCCATCGAGGGCGATCCTTCACCCCCCGCCGTCTCAGTAGTCCTGACGGTCCCCGGTGGCGTTCCGTCGTCTGACAGCGTGCGATCCGTCCTTGATCAAGAGTATCCCGGAAAGATCGAGCTCGTCCTCGTCGGCGGCCGGAGCCATCATCCGGTAGACGACGTGCAGGGGGACCGCACCCGCATGGTCGTACACGTTCCCCTAGAGGGCCCGGTCAGCCTCGCAGAGGCACGAAACGCGGGTCTGAAAGCCGCGACCGGCAGCCTCATTGCCGGGCTGGAGGACGGCCACGTGTGGTCCCCGCACAAGACGCAGTTGCAGGTGGCCGAGCTTCGGCTGCGGCCGGACGTGCTGGCGGTGGGCGGCCGATTGTCAACGGCCGACACGTCAGTTGCGTCAGGGAGGTCGCGGGCGCGACCCGCACGCACGGTGCGACGCCGACCAGAGCGCCATCTGGCCTACAGCGCGCGCATCCTTCGGCGCGACGCACTGGCAAAGGCGGGCCGTTACGACGAGACCACATCCGACCCGTCGGAGGTGGACGACCGCTTCGTCGCACGCCTCACTCGGGTCGGCAAGGTGTCGGCGATCGACGACATCGTTGCGGTCCGAGTCAGCCCGACCGTTACTGCTACCTTCTCGGGCAACCATGGCAACGGGGGACGCGAGATCTCATGCGGCTCGCCGCCACCAGCGGCGCTGTCGGACAGCCCGACACGTGGTTCTGAACGGGCGGGGGGGTAACGATGACCCTTCGTTCCCTCGTCCCCGCGTCGCTCGAACAGGCAGCCGGGACTGCCTATGTCTCGATCGGCAGAGCCAGCGCCGCCCCGCGCATCGTGCCTTCCTTCGTCATGGTCGGCGCTTCGCGGTCGGGGACAACGTCGCTCTTCCGTGCGCTGTCGGCGCACCCCGCCGTCGTGCGACCCGTCGTCGGGAAGGGGGTGCGTTACTTCGACCTCAACGTCACCCGTCCCTGGTCGTGGTACCTCGGACACTTTCCCCTCCAGGCCACGGCACGCCTCCGGTCACGAGGGTGGGGCGAACCTATGGCGTTCGAGGCCAGCGGCTACTACATCTTCCATCCGCTGGCCGTGCCGCGATTGGCCCGCGCCATACCGGAGGTCAAGGTCATCGCGATGCTCCGCGACCCCGTCGAACGCGCCTACTCCGCCTGGAAACACGAGTCCGCACGCGGTTTCGAATGGGAGCCGTTCCAGCGGGCACTGGATCTCGAGGACGAGCGCCTGCTCGGTGAGGTCGAACGGATGACCGCGGACGCTCGCTACGAGAGCTTCTGCCATCGCCACCACTCACACAGATCGCGCGGTGAGTACGCCGACCAGGTCCAACGGATGTGGGAGCACCTCGGGCGCGACCGTGTCCACGTGTTGCAGAGCGAGTCCTTCTTCGCGCAACCGGAGTTCGAGTTCGCGCGCGTCCTCGACTTCCTCGGCCTGCCCGATTTCCGGCCTCAGGCCTTTGAGCAACACAACGCCAGGCCCGGCACTCCGCTGGACGCCGGCACCCGACGGCGGCTCGCCTCCCACTACGCGCCGTACAACGAGCGCCTGCAGCGGATGATCGACGAACCTCTCGTCTGGGACTGACCGCAGTGGGCTTCCGTCAGGACGATCCCGTCCGTGAGTGCCCGCTGGCGTTACCCGCCAGCTGGCGACGTTCGGACGGTGGCCGTGCATAACCGAAGTAGAGATGGAGCAGGATCCAGCCCCAGTAGGCCTCGGACGCTCGTTGTGCGTAGTCGATTGTCAGGTCGAGTGGGTTGTCCATGCGAGCGCGCGCCCAAGGGGCCACGAGCATGAAGAACACGCCGATGAGGACGAGTACTCCGAGCCAGAACAGCCTCAGCTGCCGCCGGTCCAACAGCCATGGCTCGAGGATCGTCCGGTCGACCACATCGAGCGCCACGGGTGCAATGACCATCGGCACCAGGCTCTCGGACTGGTCGATGACGAGGTCCGTGCGGTAGAAGGCGGCAATCAGGAGTACGAACACCAGCACAATCCACGCCGGATGCCGGATCGGTCTCGACAGCATCAGGTACGCGAGCATGAGTCCCGATCCGACGACTGGTTCGTTCAGCGTCACCACGGAGGACGGCCAGTCAGCCCGAGCCAGCAGGAGGCCGGTAACGACGAGCAGGACAGCGACGAGCATTCCCACGACCCAGGTGCGGCCGATGACCCGCGGACGCACGATCTCGACGAGAGCGATGACGAGGAGGACCCACAGCAAGGACTCGCTGTTGTGGCCGATCCTGACAGCCAGGCCAGGGGGGACCACCAACCGCAGGGTCGAGGTGACCATGCTGAGTAGCGCGACGAAGGTTAGAAGGAGGAAAACGGCCGGGCGTGCGCGCTCCCACTTCATGCCGAGAGCCTAGCCGTGAGTGCGGGCCTCGTCGTAGAACTCGAGCGAAGCGGCGCACTCGTCATCCATTGTGAAAGGCCGAGCGTGACGAGATCGACGTCACGGAAGCGCTGCCTATCCGTTCTGCCAGTGGTCATGCAGCGGCCCAAGCCACGTCGCGGGATTGCCGCCCGGGACTCCGGTCGCCCCTTGGCCGTCGACGGTGAACCGGAGTGCGATCTCGACGAGGTAGAGGACCGCCACGGCGGCAGCCGACCCCAGATCCGCACCAAGGGGTCCCAGTAGCTCAGTGCTCCGCTCCACGAGCAGCACGCCGGCCCTTGCTACGTCTTCCCCCAGCCGCCCGAGGGACGGGACGAAGTGGTGATGCAGGAGATCGAAGCCGAAGGGGACCCCCGTTTCGAAACGCTCCCAGTCCCAGACCATCGTTCCCGACCGCGAGCCAGCCATGTTCCACGGTGTGAGGTCCCCGTGCCAGCTGCCGAGTACGACGATGTCGTCCGGGGACATCGCCGTAGCCACCAGCTCAGCCATCGTTGCGCGCAGCTCACGATCCGGAAGCGAGGCGATCCGCTGATGCAGAGAGCCCGCATATTCCGAAGTGGCCCACCTTCTACGGGACATCCCGCCCAGCGCGGCGATCACGCGCACGGCCCGTACGAGGCCGAGAGTCTGGACGTCGTGCCCGTCCGACCAGATCTTCAACGGCGACTGCACCACCACGGGGAGTCCGTTCCACACAAGCTCGTCGATCACCCTCGGCGTGACGAGGCCCATCGGGGCCAAGACGGCCAGGCGCCGCAACGTCTCCGCTTCGGCGGCCACCAAGGTCGCCGCGAGAGGGGTCGCTCCTACCTTGGCGACGCCGACCAGGGTTCCCTGACGGTCAAGCAGCTGCAGGACCGGCTTGCGGTTGGCGCGCGGCGGCCCGAGAAAGACACCGACGACGACCGGCTCGCCAAGGACCTCCGACAGGCGTTCGTCGAGAATTCGGCCGGCCCCGCAGACGGAGACTCGATCACCGACGACCGCGCCCGCGCCGCACCGCAGCGCCCAGGCGATGGCGTGGACTTTGCCACGCTCGCGCAACCCGACCGGGCGTCGCGCCTGCTCCAGCGCTCTGGCGGACAGGCGCGGCGCGCAGGGGAGGAGCATCCGCGCTCGTCCCGCGGACGGTAGGGCCACGAACTGCCTTCGAGACCCGCGGCGGCCACCGGCGTGAAACTCCAACGGTTCCGGATAGAGCTGTCGCAGCATGTCCATGGACGAACCTGGTGGGCCTGCGCTCGGCTCGAAACCCGCGACATCGTCCCGGTCTGCGCTCCGACGGAAGAAGCGTCCTCGGGCCATCACTCCCAGCCTGCCTCCATCGGCGGCCCGGCCGGTCGATGCGCGCTGGACCGTCTGCGCCGCGGTCCGCGGCCCGCCTTCGCGGGCGACGCCCCCGGACCCCGCACGTCCGCCACCGGGGACTGCTGGCGGGCACGCTCAGCCTCGCGGGCCACCAGGGGGACCTCGGGAGGGGCGTGCTGGTCTCCGTCCGCCGTTTCCGCGGTCGGGTGCGATTGCTCGATCCCCCGCGCTGACTGACGGGATGTCGGCAACGTCGCCCGGCCCGCTGCTACCTCTGCGCTTAGCTCTGCGTCCGAGGCCGGCGTGGGAACAAGCGTCACCAAGACGGCACCGAGAAGGAACGCGTGTACGTGGGCAAGTTGGTCGATCGCATCTTCCATGTCACGGCGATCGGTCCGGTTCGCCGAACCGACGAGGAGCACGCCGAGGCCGAGCGCCGCCAAGGACTGGGCGTCCGCGTTCACCGTCGTGGGCGTGACGTCAATCACAACCAGGCTGGTGGTCGAGGTAAGGACGTCCAGGGCGTCACGGGAGTGAATGCTCTGCGGCAGGGTACTCGCCGACGTCGTCCCGGTTCCCGCGCCGATCACGCGAAGGGTGGGGATTCCCTCGACCACGGACGCGACGTCCTCGACCAAGGCTTCGCCCCGCAGGACGTCAGCCAGACCGGCGATCCCGTCGCCATCGACGAGGTCGCGTGATGTCACGGCGCCTAAGTTCGCGGACACGAGCAGGACGTCGTATCCGCTGCGCGCCACCACCGTGGCGAGCCGGACGGCGACCGCTGAACCCGACCCGTCATCGGAGACACCGGCGACCAGGACCGCCCCACGCCCCTCCGGCAGGCCAGCGAGCACCGTGTTTCCGAGTTGCCGGAGCGGAACGTTGGCGAAGTCGTTTAGCCCACGGGCCCACGCCCTCCCGGGGGCGGTGATGGACAGCCGCTGCACGAGCGGGTCCAGCCCGAGCCGCTGGAGGTCCCGGCGATCACGAAGCCGCCGGTCTGAACGGTCGACGAGGAAGGCGAGTAGTACACCCCCGACCAGACCGATGAGCAGGCCACTGATAGCCAGGATCACGGTGTTCGGGGTGGAGGGGCCGAGTGGGAGCTGAGCATCGGTGATGATGCTCCCCGGCTGAACAGCACCCGTGCTTAGGGACAAGAGCTCGGAGTTGAGATCCGACAGTTGGCGGACAGTGAGATCCCGCTGCGACCTCGCCAGGGAATACTCAGAACTCGACTCCTTCAGAGAGGCGAGTCGCTCCGTGAGCGCGCTGAGGTCCGCCTGCAAAGAGTCGATACGGGACCGGACTGCAGCCCCGTCGGCCTGGGACCGATCCTCGGCCACCGACTTGCGGTTGTCGAGGTAGGCCGTGGCGAAGGACTCCGCACCGTCCTGCGCCACCTGGGCACTCGGCGCGAAGAAGGTGATGTTCAGCACCGACGTATTGGGCGGAACCGCCACGCTGACGGACTTGGACAGTTCAGTGGGCGTGTCCGCCGGAGGCATGCGCATTCTGTCCAGTGCGAGCTGGGCCACGGCGGTCGACTTCACGATCTGCGCCTCGGTGTCGAGGTTGAGCGGTTGCGTCGTGCGCCCACCCGCGACAGCGCCGTCCTCACCGGTGGACTGGACGATGACGGACGCCGTGGATGAGTAGGTCTTGGGAAGCAACACACCGGCAAGGACTGCCCCCAGCAACCCCACCACGACTCCCAGGACGACGACCCCCCACCGCCGACGCAACACGACGAGGTACTCGGCGAACTCGATGTCCGCGCTGGGCTTCTGGACGGTCAACTGACTACCTTTCGTCGTGGCCGAGGGTGACTCCGCGTCCCCAGCGGAGCGCATGCGGGAATGGCTCCTGCTCTCGTCGCCTGCACCATCCCAGGGGATTCTAGAAGCGGCCTCCGCGTACTAGTCTCCCGCGGTGGCGCGGGTCGATCGGAGCCGTCGGTACGTTGCCCCTCGCGCCACAACAGAGCCACGCTCACGAATGGCACGAGCATCCACGTAGCGGCGTCGTACACCGGGCTGAAGTACGCCGTCATGACCAGGACCGTCGAACCTGCGAGGGCCACCGGGGTTCCCAACCGGCGACATCGCCACCACTGGGCAACGCCAAGCCCCGCGAACAGGACGACACCGCCGAGTCCGGTCGTCACGAGCAGCATGTAGAGGTACCCGTTCATTCCGATCTGTGCGTTGCCACAGGTGGGGCAGCCCGCGCTACGACCAACGGCGATAGACGACGCTGAACCCAGAGTCGACCGGGTGCTGCCGAAGCCGACGACAGGGGACTCGGCCGACAGTTCGAAAGCTCGCTCGATAGTAAACGCCCGGATCTGGTTGCTGTTGCCCGCGTCGATCCGTTGGCTGACGACATCCCCCAGCGGCGTTGCGGCTACGACGGCCGCAGCAGACGTTCCGGCGAGGACGATCACGAGAACGAGGCCAAGACGACCTCGTCGAGCCAGTCGCAAGGCGGCGTATGCGATCCCGACGACGACTGCGATCCACGCGGCCCTGTTGAGGCTGTACACCAGCGTCACCGCGGCCGCCGCGAGCACCAGCACCCCGCCCAGTTTGACCCGCGCCGAGCGGCTGCGCGCCACGGCCACGACGAACCAGACGGCGAGGAGCACGAGATTGAAGCTCCACTGGTTCGTGTACGGGTAAGGCGCGGCCGGCCGCGGCGTGGTGTCACCGAAGATGGCCTGCACTTGGGCAGCTCGTGGATGCACCTGGGCCTGGACGAAAATGTTGCTCCGCAGGGAGTTGGGCAACACAACCTCGAAGAGCGAGGTGAAGTCGAAGGTGGGCGCGACGAGTCCGAGGAGGCCCCCTGCTACGACGCCACAGAAACTCCACGCGAGCCAACGGACCAGCTTGGCCTGCGGCAGTTCCGTCTCGCTCAGGTTTCCGATGAAGAGAAGGACGATGGTGAGCCCGAGATACATGGACTCCCGCGTCCCGTACCCGATCAGGCGGCCAGAGACAGTGTCCGGGACGTAACCGTAGGGATTCACTCCGAGAAGCGCCACCCCGGCCAGGCTCCAGACGAGGAACAGCGCCCACATGAGGAACCCTCGAGGCAACTTCAGTGGTCTTCGCCGCAGCAGCTCGAGCCCCATCGGGACGGCCATCATCGGAACGGCAAACGCGCCTAGGCCCAGCACCCAGAAGGCCGGAAAACCGACGAGGAGAAGCCAGAGCATCCAGGCGGGATTGCGCCGGAGCAGTCGCACCTCATGGTCATCTCGCGGTCGCCCCCGGCGATGCGACCGCTCGCCGGCCGACTCGTAGATGATGCTCATGCGCGCCCTTCGTCATCCCCAGAGGCACTGTGCATCGAGGTGGGACCTGCGCAGCCCAGGACTGGCCTACCGCCAAGCGGCGACCACCTTTCGAGCATACGGAAGGACTGGTGCATGTGCGGACGAATCGGGCAGATGGGCCGCTGGGCCCCCGCCTGTCACGCCGATCGGCGTCGTCGCAGCGACGCGAGCAGTGCCGGCACGTGCAACTGCCGCCTGAGAACGTAGGTCGCACTCAGGTGGCACACGCCCGCGACGAGGAGCCCGACCGCCAGCGAAGCGAGTCCCGGCCCGAGGAGGACCCGACACATCAACAGCGGCACCCCGACGCCCCCCAAGGTGATCGCCACGGTCAAAGCGCTCGCACGCCCGAAGGGGTGGAGACCGAGGGTCCGTCGCACCTGCAGCAGCGCCAGGGCGTTCCGGACCACGATGGCGCACCCCCATCCGATCGAGGCTCCAAACGCTCCGTGCCGGGGGATGAGCCACACGTCGAGAAGCACCATCACGCTGAGAGCCGAGACGCTGTTGACCAAGGTCCACCCCGAGTGGCCGGCCATCACCAGGACGACCTCGACAACCCCGACGACCGCGCCGAACATCAGGGCGGCGGCGAGGATGACCAGGACCGGGGCGCCCTCCACGTATCCAGGACCAAAGATGCGCAGGATTGTCGAGGAGAAGATCGCGAGCACCAAGTACAGGGGCCACGCGACGAGGACGAGCCACGCGGTCGACATCCGGTAGAGATCCTCAGCCCTGCTGCGGTCGCCGGCGGCCAGGAAGTGCGCGAACCCCGGTTGTGCAGCCAGTGAGATCGACTGCGTACCCAACTGGCCGGCCACGAGAAATCGAGTGGTCGCGGCATAGACGGCGGCGGGCGCTGCTCCGGCCAGAGCTCCCACCAGCACGATGTCGAGGCGTTGCATGGCGATCTGCGCGACCGTCACGAGAGCGCGGGGAGCCGTGAAGGCCCAGAAGTCGCGGCCCACTCGGACGCGCTGGGGCGGGTGCATGCCCGGCCGGGCGTATCCGAGACGCCGAACCCAGACGACCGCCGCGAGCGCGCAGAGCACGTAACCGGTCGCCCAGGCGCCGACCGCGGCGCTAGGGCCCGCGACCGCGACCGCACCGAGAACAAGGACGACCTGGATGGCGGGACGGGCAACGAGTGTCAGGACGGCCGTGGGGCGCATGGTCCCCAGACCCCGGCTCGCCGAGACCGCCAAGTTCTCGACGGCCGCGGCCAGGACGAACGGGGCGAGGACACGGAGGGCCGACGCCACATCGTCGCTGCGGTCGGAACCGATGAGTTCTCCGAGCGCCGGGGCTGCGGCGAAGATCGCGATCCCGAGCACGACGTTCCAGACGAGGACGGGGCCACCGGCGGCTCGGACGTACGAGGAGAACATGTCCGGCCCCTCCCTCACCCGCGAGCGTGAGACGAAGTAGACGAGACCGACGTTCGTCCCGAGCTGTCCGACTGCGACGAGGACCAAAAACGCCGAGGTGCTGTTGAAGAACACGCCCGCGGCCTCGCGTGAGAAGCCCCTGGCGATGCACAGCGTGACTGCGAATCCGAGCACCGCCGACACCACGGCGCCCACGGCATTGAGCGCCCCACCCCGCGCGACCCCACTCAACGACGCCCGACCAGAGCCGGGTGCGTCGATCCGAGGGGGAACGCCGGGGTCCTGGTTCACGCGCCAACCTTCGCACGTCCACGCCGGCGGCTCGCTCTTGCGGGGAGCCTGCAGGGGCCCCCGGGGCGGGCTAGAGTACGAGCTCCCGTCCGTTTGTCGGACACCTACTGCGAGCGGAGGCTCGATGTCCGACCCGGCACAGGACGTCGACCTGAGTAACGACTGGCCGGACGTGGGCGTGGTCCTGGTCACACACGACCGTCCGGTACTCATGCGTGCGGCGCTCGACTCGATTCTGGCCCAGGACTATCCAGGACGAATCCACGTCGTCGTGGTGTTCGACCGCACCGAACCAGATGGGTCACTTGTGCGCGCGACGGAGGAGGCTCGTCGCGTCTCTGTCATCACGAACACTCGCTCACCCGGCCTGGCAGGAGCGCGCAACTCCGGCGTCATGGCGTTCGACACTGAACTCGTCGCCTTCTGTGATGACGACGACACGTGGCTCGACGGGAAACTGACAGCGCAGGTCCGGAGGTTGTCCGCGACTCACGGCGCCCGCTT
Organism: Nostocoides sp. Soil756; assembly: GCF_001428065.1. Classification (GTDB taxonomy): domain Bacteria; phylum Actinomycetota; class Actinomycetes; order Actinomycetales; family Dermatophilaceae; genus Phycicoccus. The sequence continues at coordinate 106,449 of NZ_LMSE01000002.1, read as the reverse complement.
CGTCACGACTGCGATGCGTGTGGACTGGGGGGCGAAGAGTGTGGAGCGAGTCGTCGGCCGCGAAATGGTCACCCTTGACGATCTGGCTCGCTCGCGGATGGCCATGCTGCACTCGTCCTCCTTCCTGTTCAAGCGTCTGGCCATGCTGGAGGAGTTCGGATTGGTGAACGAGTCCCTACCCCGCAGCATGGCTGAGGATTGGGACCTCCTTCTTCGGGCCGCGCGCGTGGCGCCGATCGCGCACGTGGATCGGCCATTGGTCGGGATCCGCTGGGGCGCAGCGTCGTACTTCAACGAAGCCTGGCGCGACAAGAACGAGGCTCATGCGTGGCTGCTGGACCGGCACCCGGAGTTCGCCGCGGATCGTACCGGCGCGGCGCTCCTCTACGGGAAGCTCGCCTTTGGGCACGCGGCGCTCGGTGAGCGGACCGAGGCGCTCGGATGGATCCGTCGGTGCATGGCTCGACGCCCGCTGGAGCGACGCTGGGCTCTGGCGCTGCTGGTCCTGTTCGGCGTCCCGGCCTCATGGATCCAACGGGAGCTCAACCGCCGGGGACACGGGATCTGACCTACGGGGCGCGCGTCAAACCCCATCGAGGCGCGCGCCAAGCTCGAGGGCATGCAAACGCGACTGGACCCGTGTCGTCATCTCGTCCAGTTCCTGGAACTCCGCTGGATCGAGACGGTCTCTCCATGCCACGGCAGTCTGCGCGGGGGAGCGGTCCAAGTTGTGCAGACGCTGAGTATCCGTGCTACCTGACGGGGTTCGGTTGAACTCGGCGTCGGTCGCCGCACTCCAGGTCACGCCAAGCGCCTCGTGGAGGATCCGGCACGCTCCGGAATCAGAGGCGATTCGTTCGTGGGACACCACCAGCACCCCCTTGACCCGCCGCACGTCCGCAAGGGCGATCGAGTACAGAGACGACCAGAACCAGCCGAGGGCGGCAGCGCTCTCAGGTCGCACGTTGGTCTCGAGCTCATCGGGAAGCATGTCCTCGGGTCCGCACCGAGCCCGGAACCGCTCGACGATCGGCTTCAGCTCGTCGATATCCGGCAGCCAACCCATCCGTCGGTAGCTGTCCAGCATCGCCGCAGGATGCCGATGGACCAGCACCACTCGCGCCCCGGTAACGCGCGTGACCGCCCCGAGGGACAGGACCGCGAACGGATCCTTGACGACGAGGCGCGTCCACGGCATTGGGGCCGCCAACTGCCTCACGCCGTACCGGCCGTACACCGATGGCGTCAAACCCTTGTAGGCGCGGCGGATCGCCCTGGCCTCCGCCGCGGTGGGCTCCTCGATTCGGACCCAGGCCTTGGCTGAGCCCCCCAATCGATACTGGCCCGGATGAGGGTTCATGGGTTCCCGACCAGCCATAGCGGCCCTCGGCGACTGGGCCAAGAGACGCGCCAACCATGTCGTCCCGGATCGCGGCATCCCGGTGACCAGAATCGGTCGGGGCCTCGACCACGGGGGGCGCGGCGACGCGTCGCGGGCAGAAGGACTCACCGTACGGATCCTCTCATGCACTTCCTCGCATGTCCGGTTCCAGGCGTTCAGCCATTCCGCCCCGCTCCTGGGCCGCGGTCTTGGTGATGGACGCCGGACTTGGTCCACGACCCCTCATTGTCGACGCGCCTCAGTACGCCCCGTTGCCCCGGAACACGGCCCTAGCCGTACGCAAGATGATCTGCGCGTCGAGAGCTAGCGACCAGTTGTCGACGTACCAGAGATCCAGGCGCACGGAGTCTAGCCAGGAGAGGTCGCTGCGGCCTGAGACCTGCCACAGCCCAGTCATGCCAGGCCGGACCCGCAGCCGCCGCACGGCATCACTCTCGTAGAGGTCAACCTCGCTCGCAAGAGGGGGACGAGGGCCCACCAGGGACATCTCACCACGGACCACGTTGATCAGCTGGGGTAGCTCGTCGAGCGAGAACCGGCGCAGGACGGCACCCACCCGAGTGACCCGAGGGTCGCTGCGCATCTTGAAGAGGACACCGTTGCCCTCGCTCGCCGTCCTCAGCTCGGCCAGCCGGGCTTCGGCGTCCGGAACCATGGTGCGGAACTTGTACATCGAGAACACGCGCCCGCCCTCACCGACACGCTCCTGGCGGAAGAACACCGGCCCCTGGCTGTCACGCCGGATGAGGACCGCGAGGGCCAGCAGGATCGGCGCCAGGAAGACCAGGGCGGCCGCGCCCAGTACCCGGTCACCGAAGAGCTTGAGCGAGTATCGCCAGCCACTCTGCACCGGACGCTCGACGTGGAGCATGGGCAGGCCGGCCGCCCGTCGCATCGTGAGCCGCGGCCCGGCTACTTCTACGACACCGGGGGCGACGAGGAGGTCGACGTCGCGCTGCTCCAGGGCCCAGCCGAGACGGCGGAGCGCGTGCCCGGCCATCGTGGGGCTGCTCGCGACGGCCACGGCCGCAACGTCCACGCGGTCGACGACCTCCAGGGTGTCGAGCTCGGTGCCGAGGACGGGAAAGCCGGCGGTGTTGTCGGTCTTGAGGACCGGGTCACTCAGGTCCGTGACACACAGCGCAGCAACCTTCATCCCGGTGGTGGCCGGGTCACTGTGGATACGGTGCGCGGCATCCAGCGCAGCGCGGGCGTCCCCGACCACGAGAGTCGGGCGCAGGTGGAGGCCGGCGTGTCGCTGACGGACCAGCCGACGCCGTACCATGTACCGGCCGAGGATGGTCGCGCCCATCATGGCCGGGACGGTCAGGAGCAGGATGCCCCGCGAGAACTCCAGCTGCAGCGCGAAGGACGCGAAGGCGATGAGGGCGACGAGGCCGAACGCCGAGCGGGTCACCGCCCGGTACTCCTCGCTCCCTGCACCGACGTAGCGGCTCGCGTAGGCGCCGTTGCGGCCCAGCAGCCCGAGCCAGGCCAATGCCGCCACGACCAGGGTCAGCCGCACCGTGTGCGACGAACCCCACACGTCGACATGGTCGCCGAGGATGGTGTTGCGACCCGCCAGGCCGGCCAGCGCACCGAACAGCGCAGCAGTCGCGTCGACGATCACGACGGAGCGGCGGTAGCTGCGCTCCCATGGTGCGAGCCCGGTCTTGACCCGAGCGTGGCCGTACGAGGCCAGATCAATGTGTGCGACGCGCGGTGGGCTGACCCACGGGCGCGCACCAGTACCTTGAGCAATGCTCATCGAACTATCGACCCCTGCAATCGATGTGTGTTCGAAGAGTGACGATGACGTCGGTCCCTCTTACCGGTCGGCATCTCCGTCGATCTTCACGTCGCTCCCAGCCCTGCACCAGGTACGGCGTATCTGCCGATGATAGGGGCACGCACGGACAACGTGCAGCCTATTGGCCGAATTCGTCGACGTTCCTCCTGGACCGCCCCGGAGGGTGCCGGCCGCCGGGGAGGGCGCGTCGCAGCGGCGCGTCAGCGCGGGGCGTGCACCCGCTGCTGGGCGTCGAGCAGCCCGACGGTCACGAGCTGCTCGACCGCGTCGGCGGCGTCGTCGACCAGGAACGGGAGGAGGTCCTTGCGCTCGCTGGGCGAGAAGTCCTTGAGGACGAAGTCGGCGGGGTCCATCCGGCCGGGCGGGCGGCCGATGCCGACCCGCACCCGGTGGTAGTCCTTGGTGCCGAGCGAGGAGCTGATCGAGCGCAGCCCGTTGTGACCGCCCTCTCCCCCACCGCGTTTCAGCCGTACCGCGCCGGCGTCGATGTCGAGCTCGTCGTGCACGACCACCAGCCGCTCGACCGGCACCGAGAAGAACGACAGCAGCGCCTTGACCGGGCCGCCCGACTCGTTCATGTACGACGACGGCACGGCCACGACGGCCGGCGGCCCGGGCACCCCGCCGGGGCCGGTACCGACCCGCAGCTGCGCCGCGACGGCCCGGGCCTTGTGCGTGCGCAGGCTGACCCCGCCGCGCCGGGCGAGCTCGTCGACGACCATGGCACCGACGTTGTGCCGGTTGCCGGCGTACCCCGGCCCCGGGTTGCCGAGGCCGACGACGAGCCAGGGGGCGGTGTCACTCACGGCGCCGATTCTGCCATCCGCAACGAGGCACCGGAGACGGCGACGGGGCCCGGTCCGCCGTGGACCGGGCCCCGTCGTCAGGAGCGGTGGGGCTCAGGACTGGTCGGAGTCCTTGGCCTCGGCCGCGCCCTCGCCGTCGGTGGCTGCGCCCGCAGCGGCTTCCTCGCCCGACTCCTCGCGCTCGATGCCGGCCTCGCCCTCGGCCTCCTCGAGGTCGGCCTCCAGCTCCTCGGCCGTGACCTGCTGCGTGACGTTGACGACCAGGGCCTCGGGGTCGGTGACCAGCGTGGCGCCGGCGGGCAGCTGGAGGTCGGAGGCGAGGACCTGGGTGCCGACCTGGGCGCCCTCGATCGAGTGCGTGACGTTCTCGGGGATGTCGGTGGCCTCGACCTCGAGCTCGACCGTGCCCATGACGGTCGTCACGACGGTCTCGGGAGCCGCGTCGCCCTCGAGGTGGACCGACACCTCGACGGTGACCTTCTCTCCCTTGCGCACGACGACGAGGTCGACGTGCTCGATGACCGGCTTGATCGGGTCGCGCTGCACGTCCTTGGCGAGCGCGAGGTGCTCCTCGCCGTCGATGACGAGGGTGAGGAGCGCGTTGGTGTGCTTGAGGGCCAGCATCGTCTCGTGGCCCGGCAGCGCGATGTGGACCGGCGCGGTGCCGTGGCCGTACATGACGGCGGGGATCTTGTGGTCGCGGCGGATCTTGCGGGCCGCGCCCTTGCCGAACTGGGTGCGCTGCTCGGCGACGAGCTTGGTGACGTCGGACATCGGGATGACTCCTGGGGTGGGTCTGGGAAGGACGGTCGTCGGTCCTCGACGCGGGACGTGGCACCGAACCGGCGCGCGAACGGCCCGCGGACCCGGGGGTCTGCGCGCCGCCAGCGTCGATCACGGAGGTGTCGTGGAGCGGGCTCCACACTCACCGGACCACTGCGTCCGATGCGACGTCCCTCGCCGAGGCAACCGTACGAGTCTAGGCGACGGGTGAGGGAACGTCGAAATCGACGGCCTCACCGGTCACCGACCTGCGGGCATCGGGCCGCTCCCCCAGCCGGACGGCGACGATCCCGACCAGGATGACCAGCCCCCCGACCAGCTGGAGCGGGCCCGGGAGCTCGCCCAGCACGAGCCACGCAACGAGCACGGCGAACATCACCTCGGTCAGCCCGACGAAGGACGCCAGGGTCGATCCGAGGTGGCGTGCCCCGAGCACCCCCAGGACGTAGGCCACCGCGGCGGCCACGACGACCAGCTCGACCAGCGCCAGCCAGGCGGGGATCTGGCCGCTGCCCACCGCGACCTGCGACCCTCCGACGTGCATCGGGATGACCCCGGTGACCCCGAGCAGCGCGAGCACCACGCCGCCGGCGGTCAGGCCCAGTGCCACGAAGGTGATGGGCGAGAGCGTGGTCTCGCGCGCGGCCAGGACGTAGTGGCCGGCCAGCCCGGTGGCGGCGACCAGCCCCCAGGCGACGCCCACCAGGTCGGGGGTGGTCTGGCCGGTGACGTCGAGGACGAGCGCGAGACCGAGGACGGCCAGCAGGATGCCGACGCCGGTGAGCCGGTGCGGACGACGGCGGGTCAGGACCCACATCACCAGGACGACGAGCACGATGCCCAGGTACTCGATGAGCAGGGCGACGCCCACGGTGAGGCGCTCGACCGCCTGGAAGTACCCCAGCTGGGCGGCGGCCACGGCCAGGCATCCGTACCCGGCGGCCAGCGGCAGCTCGCGCGCGACGGCGCGCAGGGCGTGACGCTGTGACCACAGCACCCCGGGCAGCAGCAGGGCGGCGGCGCCCGCGATGCGCAGCAGGACGACGGCCCCGGGACTCCAGCCGGCCTCGATGAGGGCCTTGGCGAACGGCCCCGAGGTACCGAAGGCCGCACTGGAGAGGACGAGCGCGGCCAGGCCGGTTCCGGTGTGCCGGCGCATCGTGTCGACCATCCCGACCTCTCGGACCGTGTAAGGAGTCACCTGCTATCTTGGTCCTGACACTACGGGCGACCCCTGTCAGGAGTCAAGATGATGTTCACCGATGACACCGACCTCGTGCTGCGGCACGCCGCGGCGTTGGTCAACAGCGCGCCGGGGCACGGCGCGAGCGGAGCCGAGGACCTGCCCGACCTCGAGGCCGTCCTGGCCTGGATGGCGGAGTGGGGCTGGAGCGGTGGCCGCCCGACGACCACCCGCGACGTCACGCACCTGCACCGGGTCCGCGCCCGCATCGGGGCCGTGTGGTCGGCGCCGCTGGGCGAGCAGGTCGACGCCGTGAACCTGCTCCTGGCCCGGACCAGAGCCCTCCCCCGGCTGGTCGAGCACGACGGGCAGGGCTGGCACGTCCACGCCACCGACGACGATGCGCCCTTCGCCGACCGGGTGGCCGTCGAGTTCGCGATGGCGATGGTCGACGTCATCCGCGCCGGCGAGTGCGACCGGCTGGCGGTGTGCTCGGCCGAGCACTGCGACGACGTCTACGTCGACCTCTCGCGCAACCGCTCGCGCAAGTTCTGCGAGGGTACCTGCGGCACCCGGGCCAACGTCGCGGCCTACCGGGCCCGCAAGGCCGCGCGGGCCTGACCCGCCGCGTCGGCGTCGTCAGGCGCGGCCGTTGAAGAGGCTCGTGACCGAGCCGTCCTCGAAGACCTCCTTGACCGCGGCGCTGATGAGCGGCGCGATCGACAGCACGGTCAGCCCGTCGAACTCCTTGGCCGGCGCGATGGGCAGGGTGTTGGTCACGATGACCTCGCGGGCGGCGCACGCCATCAGCCGCTCGCGGGCGGGCTCGGAGAGGATGGCGTGGGTGGCGGCGATGACGACGTCCTTGGCCCCGTCGGCCATCAGCGCGTCGGCGGCCTTGGTGATGGTCCCACCGGTGTCGATCATGTCGTCGACCAGCACGCAGACCCGGCCCGTGACGTCGCCCACGACGCGGTTGGCCACCGACTCGTTGGGCCGGTTGATGTCGCGCGTCTTGTGGATGAAGGCCAGCGGCGCTCCCCCGAGGCGCTTGCTCCACTGCTCGGCCACCTTGATGCGGCCGGCGTCGGGCGAGACCACCGCGAGGTCCTGGTCGCCGTAGCGCTGTGCGACGTACTCCGAGAGCACGGGGATGGCCATCAGGTGGTCGACCGGGCCGTCGAAGAAGCCCTGGATCTGGTCGGTGTGCAGGTCGACGCAGATGAGCCGGTCGGCACCGGCGGTCTTGAACATGTCGGCGACCAGGCGCGCGCTGATCGGCTCGCGACCGCGGTGCTTCTTGTCCTGGCGCGCGTAGCCGTAGAACGGCATCACGACGGTGATGCGCTTGGCGCTGGCCCGCTTCAGGGCGTCCACCATGAGCAGGTGCTCCATGATGTTCTCGTTGATCGGGCTGGTGTGGCTCTGGATGACGAAGGCGTCCGAGCCGCGCACCGACTCCTCGAAGCGCACGTAGATCTCGCCGTTCGCGAAGTCGTAGGCGCTGGTGGGGACGAGCTCGGTGCCCAGCTGGGCCGCGACCTCCTGCGCCAGCCCGGGGTTGGCCCGCCCCGAGAACACCATCATCTGCTTCTTGGGCCGCTTGCGGATGTTGGCCGAGGGCGGGCGGTTGCTGCTCACGGGGTGGGGTCCTCCGGGGTGGCGTCGGTGCTCGGGGTCGGCTCGGTGTCGGGGGCGGTCCGGGCGGCGAGGGCACGCTCGGCGGCCTCGGCGGTGCGGGTCCCGGCGCGGGCCCGGGCCACCCATCCGTCGACGTTGCGCTGCTTGCCGCGGGCCACGGCGATCTGGCCCGGCTCGACGTCGCCGGTGAGGGCACTCCCGGCCGCCACGTAGGCACCGTCACCGACGGTGACCGGGCTGATGACCACCGTCTGGCTGCCCACGAAGCTGTGCGCACCCACGGTGGAGTGGTGCTTGGCCACGCCGTCGTAGTTGGCGAAGATCGTGCCGGCGCCGATGTTGGCCCCCTCGCCGATGGTCACGTCACCGGCGTAGGTGAGGTGCGGCACCTTGGCGCCCTCACCGATCTCGGCGTTCTTGGTCTCGACGAAGCCGCCGATCTTGCCCTTGGCCCCGAGCCTCGTCCCCGGCCGCAGGTACGAGTACGGGCCCACGGTCGCCCCCGCCCCGATGACGGCGAGGTTGGCCACCGCGCGGGTGACCTCGGCCCCGTCGCCGACCTCGGTGTCGGTGAGCGTGACCTCGGGGCCGATGACGGCGTCGGAGCCGATGCTGGTGGCGCCGAGCAGCTGCGTCCCCGGCAGCACGGTGGTGTCCTGCCCGATGGAGACGTCGACGTCGATCCAGGTGGTGGCCGGGTCGATAATGGTGACGCCGGCGCGCAGGTGCCGCTCGCACACGCGCTCGTTGAGGATGCGCCCGAGCTGGGCCAGCTGCACGCGGTCGTTCACGCCCTCGGTCTGCCAGGGGTCGTCGACCACGTGGGCACTGACCGGCTTACCGGACTCGCGGGCGACCTGGACGACGTCGGTGAGGTACTTCTCGCCCTGGGCGTTGTCGGTACCGACCTGCGCGAGTGCCGCGCGGAGCATCCCCGCGTCGAAGGCGTAGATGCCCGAGTTGATCTCGGTGATGGCCCGCTCCTCGGCGCAGGCATCCTTGTGCTCCACGATGCGGGCCACGTGCCCGTCGGTGTCGCGCACGATGCGCCCGTAGCCGGTGGGGTCGGCGACGTGGGCGGTGACGACCGAGACGGCGCTCCCGCTGGCCACATGTGCCTCGGTGAGCGCGACCAGCGTCTCGCCCGTGAGCAGGGGGACGTCGCCGTAGGTGACCAGCACGGTGCCGGCGAGGTCGGCCGGCAGCACCGCGAGGCCGCACTCGGTGGCGCGGCCGGTGCCCTTGACGTCGTCCTGGTCGGCGATGAGCAGACCGGCGTCGAAGGCGGTGCAGAACTCGACGACCCGGTCGCGCTCGTGGCGGACGACGACCGAGACATGCTCGGCTCCGGTCTGACGGGCGGCCCGCACGGCGTGCCCCAGGAGGGTCGTGCCACCGATGCGGTGCAGGACCTTGGGGGTCGTGGACTTCATCCGGGTGCCCTCGCCGGCGGCGAGGACGATGACTGCGGCCGGTCGGGCGTTCACGCTCGGATGCTCCCGTGGAGGTGGCGACGGCGGACGGTCGTCACTCTACCGGCGCCCGCGGTCCCGGCCGCCCCGAGGAGGTCCGGGGCCGTGGCACTCAGGTGCGCCGCGTCCCCAACCCCGGGCGCCCGGCCTCTCCCGCTGCCCGGGCCGCCGCTCGCCCGGCCGCCCGCGAAGCGCGGGTGAGCGTCGACTCCGGCTCCCCCGAGATGCGCGGCGGCATCACGACCACCGGGCACGTGGCGGCGTACACGAGGCGATGGGCGAAGAGCGGGCCGTCGGCCACCGAGCGCGGCGCGTCGACGACCAGCAGGTCGGCACCCTGGGCGGCGTCGACCAGGGCGCGGCGTCGCCCCCCGCGGGTGAGCACGACATCCACCTCGTGGTCGGGCCCGAGCACGTCGGCCACGTCGGCCACGAGCCGGCTGAAGGCCTCCTGCTCGGTGTCGGCGTCACGGGGCACGCGGGCGGCCGTCGTGCCGGACGGGGTGGCCTGCGGGCCCGATGCCTTCCAGGCCCGCACCGCGACGACGCGCCCGTCGTGGCGGCGCGCCTCGTCCACCGCCCAGCGCAGGGCGGTCGGTGAGCTCGAGCCGGGGCTGACCCCGACGACCACGGTCCAGGGCGACTGGGGTGTCTGGTCCATCTCGTCCGTCCTCAGACCGGGAGCTTGACGGTCTCGTTGCCGTGCTCGTCGTAGCTCGTGAGCGGTGGAGCGATCTCCTCGAGCGACCTGTTCTCGGCGTCGACGCCCCACTTCCAGGCGACCGCGGCGCCGATCAGCATGATCACCGTGGCGATGAGGTAGCCGTAGAACATCGGGGTGCGGTCCTTGCCGTCGCCGATCAGCCAGCCGTAGAAGACCGGCCCGATGGCTCCGAAGACCTGGGCGATGGCGAAGAAGTAGGAGATCGCCTGCCCCCGCACCTCGAGGGGGAAGATCTCGGACACGGTCAGGTAGCCGGCCGACGCACCCGCCGAGGCGAAGAAGAAGGCGAGGCACCAGAACGCGGTGTGCACGCCGGCCGAGATGGCCTGCTGCTCGAACAACCAGGCGGAGATGGCCAGCACGATGCCCGCGAACGCATAGCAGCCGGTGATCATCCGGCGGCGCCCGACCGTGTCGAACAGGCGCCCCAGGAGCAGGGGACCGAGGAGGTTGCCGATGGCGAAGGGGAAGAAGTACAACGCCGCCTCGGACGCCGACTTGTCGTAGAAGTTCTGCAGCACCAGGGCGTAGGTGAAGAAGATGGCGTTGTAGAGGAAGCTCTGGGTGATCATCAGCGTCGCGCCGAGCACGGTGCGGGTGGGGTACATCCGGAAGAACACGTAGATCAGCTGTCGTGGCGTCAGGCCCTCGCGGGACTTGATCCACATCGCGTCGTCGTCGCTGTGCTCCGGGACGGTCTTTCCGGCATCGCGCACGTCCTGCTCGAGGGCCGAGACCACCTCCTCGGCGCGCTCGGGCTGACCGTGCGTCACCATCCAGCGGGGGCTCTCGGGGATGTGGCGGCGCAGGTAGATGATGCCGAGGCCCAGGATCGGCCCGATGAAGAAGGCGATGCGCCAGCCGACGTTCTGGTCGAAGCGGGAGGTGTCGAGCAGGATCGTGGAGGCGAAGGCCCCGATGGCCGCACCCGCCCAGTAGGTGCCGTTGATGGCCAGGTCGACCCGGCCGCGGAAGCGCCCCGGGATGAGCTCGTCGACGGCCGAGTTGACCGCCGAGTACTCACCCCCGATGCCCATCCCGGAGATGAACCGGAAGATGAGGAACAGCGTCATGTTCGGGGCCAGGCCGGCCGCCGCGGCGGCGACCAGGTAGAGCGCCAAGGTGAGGGTGAAGAGCTTCTTGCGCCCGAGCTTGTCGGTGAGGCGTCCGAAGACGATCGCGCCGAAGACCTGTCCGACGAGGTAGACGGTGCCCGCCAGGCCGACGTCGGCCGCGGTCATGTCGAGCGACTTCTCGAAGCCGCCCGCCGCGACGATCTGCGCTTCCAGGCCGTCGAGGATCCAGGCGGTCCCGAGCCCGAAGATGACGAGCCAGTGGAACTTCACCCACGGCATGTCGTGCATCCGGGCCGGGATGAGGCTCTGGACCGGCTTCTCCTGCGTGCTGGCTTCGGAAGTGGCCATCCCCGTCCCTTCGCTCTGGTCGGCCGTCACGGCCGCGCTCGGCGCCGTCCCGGTGGCCTCGTCGCGAAGTGGTGCTGGAGACATCCGGAGGGACACCCGGTGCGTCTGCGCGGCCACCATAAGCCCGGGTGGGGGTGGCGGTGCGGTTCCGATGCAGCGCAATCCGCACGGCCGTGACCTGCGGGTTCATCGCCTGCGCTGTCTGCAGGACGAGCCGCCCCGCTCGCCGATGCCGCTCCCCGGATTCCGTCCCGGGGCGCTGGCTGGCTTCGCTGCGCCAGCTCCCCGGGATGGAATCGAACCATCGTCGCTAGTCCTGATTCAAAGATGCGGGGCAGGTGTCCGGTGGTGGTGTCCTGCTGGGCGTTCGTGCTCAGGATGGCGGTCGGCGGTCCACCGACGTCCCCCTCGATTGGCCGGCCTGTTACCAATCCGTTAGCAAGGGGCGGTGCGGAGACAGGGAGAGCCACCGACCCATAGCGGAGCAGGAGAGGCCGGCGGAGTGGCCGGGTCAAGGGTGGCCGTAGGTCATCGCGGAGCGACGGCGCAGCCGCCCTTGATGCGGTCCGGAGTCGGCCGGAGGCTCGGCGTCGGGTCGGCGGCTCGGTGGGTGAGGACGCCTCGGCCAGGCCACGCGGTTAGTTCGGGGCTGTGGGAGGCGAGGGGGCGGGGTGCGATGGGGGTGCGCGGAGGGCGCGAAGCGCCCGCAGCGCGGGGGTCCCTGTCGCGGGGCCCCGCCGCCGAGCTGCGCCGCGGCGCGGAGCGCCGCCTTGAGCCAGTACAGAAAGTTCTCCCGGGCCGAGCAGAGGCTACTTGTCCTCCGTCAGCTGATGTGCGACAGGGGTCGTGTTCGGCACCTTGGGCGGTGGCGTTCTCCGTGGGAGCGTCGCGACCTGGNGTCGAGCAGCGGTTGGACGCGGTCCGGGAGGTGCTGGCCGGGGCGGACGTGATCGAGGTCGCGGCCCGGTATGGGGTGCATCGGTCGACGGTGCACCGGTGGGTGGGCCGGTACCTGGTGGGTCAGCTCGCCGGTTTGGCGGACCGGTCGCACCGGCCGAAGTGGTGCCCGCACCAGGGACAGCGCCCCGTGGAGTGGTGGGGTTTGGGGTGACGGCGCGGCGTCCTGAGTGAAGGGGGCCACCGGCGAGATTCTCGATGTGTACCGCCAAGCACGCATCGAAGGAGACCTCACCGATGGCCTTGTCCCAGTCTGCCGTGTCCGAGCTGTTCGAGGTGTTCCGCACCGGTGAGGGCACCGACTTCATCCGAGAATGCATCCGTGTCGCGATGCAGGAGCTGATCGAGACCGAAGCCACGGCCGCGGTCGGCGCCGGCCGCTACGAACGCACCGAGACCAGGAGCACCGAACGCAACGGGTCCCGGCCGCGGCTGTTGACCACGCACGCCGGGGATGTGCAGCTGGCGATCCCGAAGCTGCGCGCAGGCTCGTTCTTCCCGAGCATCTTGGAGCCGCGCCGGCGGGTGGACCAGGCGCTGTACGCGGTGGTGATGGAGGCCTACGTCCACGGCGTCTCCACCCGCTCGGTCGATGACCTGGTGGTCGCGCTCGGCGGGTCCGGGATCTCCAAGAGTGAGGCCTCCCGGATCTGTGCCGGGCTGGATGAGACGGTCGGGGCGTTCCGCACCCGACGCCTGGACCACGTCGAGTTCCCGTACGTGTACCTGGACGCGACCTACCTGCACGTGCGCACCGAGGCGGCCATGGTCGTCTCCAAGGCCGTTGTCGTGGCTACCGGCGTCACCGCGCAGGGCCGCCGGGAGATCCTGGGCCTGGACGTCGGCGACAGCGAGGACGAGGTGTTCTGGCGGGCGTTCCTGACCGGGCTGAAGAAGCGCGGCCTGACCGGGGTCAAGCTCGTCATCTCCGACCAGCACGCCGGGCTGACCGCCGCCATCGCCCGCGCCTTCCAAGGTGCCGCGCACCAGCGCTGCCGGGTGCACTTCATCCGCAACGTCCTGGCGCACGTGGCCAAGGGCGAGCGGGAGATGGTGGCCGCGGTCTTCCGCACGATCTTCGCCCAACCCAGCCTCGCCCCGATGGCCGCGCAGTGGGACAAGGTCCGCGACGAGCTCGCCGCCCGCTACCCCAAGATCGGGCCCCTCATGGACGCCGCCAAGGCCGAGGTCCTGGCGTTCGCGGCGTTCCCCCGTGAGCACTGGCGCAAGATCTGGTCCACCAACCCCCTGGAGCGGCTGAACAAGGAGATCAAACGCCGCTCCCGCGTCGTGGGGNACCCACGACGAATGGGCCACCGACGAACGCCGCTACCTCTCCGAAGAATCCATGGCCAAGATCGGCGCAAAGGACGACACTGAAACCGTCGCCCTCACCGAAGGCGACCGGTAGGCATCGATGACCTCAAAGCCCACCACTCCACGGGACTCTTACCTCGCTGTCGATGAGGTAAACCCGCCGGTCGAGATCGAGGTCCATGACGAGAGCCTAGGAAGTCATCAACGCCGAATTTGCATGACGACAGCCTTCGGTTCGGTGAAGAACTCCCGGCTGAAGTTTCCGCCTTCCCGCCCGACACCGGAGTCGCCCACTCCGCCGAAGGGTGTGCGGAGATCGCGGATGAAGAAGCAGTTCACCCACACCGTGCCCGCGCGAAGGCGGGAGGCGACGCGGTGGGCCCGTGAGAGGTTCTCGGTGAAGAGCATGGCGTTGAGGCCGTAGCGGGTGTCATTGGCCAGTGCGACGACCTCCTCCTCGGAGTCGAACCGGTTGACGACGCACACCGGTCCGAAGATCTCCTCGCAGTAGGCAGCTGCGTTGAGCGGAAGTCCGGTGATGATGGTGGGCTTCACCAGCCACCGACCCTGGTCGTCCACCCCGCCGGTGAGGACGGTGCCACCGTCGGGGCCGACACCGTCGACGTAGGAGGCGACCTTGTCGAAGTGGCGCTTGCTGGCCAGGGTCGAGAACTTCGTGTCGGGGTCGAACGGGTCGCCGATCGTGAGGGACTCGGCGGCAGCGACGAACCGGGACATGAACTCGTCGTAGATGCCGGAGCCGACGAACAGCCTCGACCCAGCGAGACACACCTGCCCGGAGTTGCGGAAGATCGACTCGACGGCCCAGTGCACTGCGTTGTCGATGTCGGCGTCGTCGAAGACGATGTTGGCGCCCTTGCCGCCGAGCTCGAGGGAGACCGGAGCCAGGTGCGCGGCTGCGGCCGCCATGACGTGTCGTCCGGTGACCGACGATCCGGTGAAGGTGACCCGGTCGACTCGCTCATCGGAGACCAAGGAGGAGCCCGCGGGCGTTCCATGCCCGTTCAGCACGTTGATGACGCCGTTCGGGAGCCCGGCCTCGACGGCGAGGCGCCCCAGGAGGGTCACCGAGGCGGGGGTGTCCTCGGACGGCTTGATGACGCAGGTGTTGCCCCACGCGATGGCCGGTGCGATCTTCCAGGTGGCCATCATGAGAGGGAAGTTCCACGGGCTGATCGCAGCCACGACGCCGGCGGGTCCGTACTCACTGAAGGAGTGATGGCCGGAGTCCATGGGGTAGACCTCGCCGCAGTGGTCTCGCTGGTGGTCGGCGAAGAACCGGAAGTTCCACACTGACCTCGCCACGTCGTGACGTGACTGCGCCAGGGGCTTGCCCATGTTGGTGGTGTCGAGCGTTGCTAGCTCGTCGGCGTGCTGTTCCATGACGTCCGCGAGACGGTGGATCGCGGCGGCCCGCTCTGCACGTCCCAGACGCGGCCACGGTCCGTCGTCGAAAGCGGTTCGCGCGCTCGCGACAGCACGGGCGGCGTCCTCGGGGCCACCTTCCGCGGCCTGGGCGAACACTTCTTGGGTCCACGGGTTCCACACATCGAACGTGGCCCCGTCGACCGAGGGGACTTCCTCACCGTCGATGAGGTGGCCGAAGAACATGTCGCTCACGGTGTCGTCTCCTCTGGGGTGCGGCGCTCGGCGATGGTGACGTCCCCGGCCGCCCAGTGGGTGGCGGGCACCTCCCGGACGACCACCCGGATGCTCTCCCGTGGAGCAGCGACCGTCTCGACGGCGGCGTCAGTCAGGGCGGAGATGAGGGCACGGACCTGCTGTGGGGTGCGGCCCTCGACCATGGTCACCTCGATCAAGGGCATGGCTGAACCTCCCCGCCGCGGACGTGGACGGATCCGAGGTTGGTGAAGTGCATTGCTACCGACGACCCTGGCGGGATCGGTACGGCGTCGGTCATCCCGCCGGTGAGGACCACCCAGCCTGGTTCGATGACGCGACCACGCCGGGCGAGCTCGTTGGCGGCCAGGGCGAGCGCTTCTCCGGGGTGGCCGAGGACCGCCGCACCGGTCGCAGAGTCGACGACCTGGCCGTCGACCTCCACCAGCACCGCCTCGAGGGACAGGTCGAGCTCACTGGGTGGGACACCGACCGGGCCGGTGACATAGGCGCCGGAGGAGGCGTTGTCGGCCACGACGTCGCCGGCGGTGAACCGGAAGTCGCGGTAGCGGCTGTCGATCACCTCGGCGCCGCCCAGGACGATGGAGACCGCCGCCATCGCGGTCGCCGCGGTGACGCCGGGGCCCTCGAGCCGATCCCCCATCACGAACACGATCTCTGGCTCCACACGAGGGTGGATGAGCTGCTCCTGCGGCACCCGCTCGCCAGCGGGGAGGACCATCGCGTCGGTGAGCCACGCGACGAGCGGGACGTTGACGTTCATCCGCTCCTGCTTCGCACGGCTGGTGAGCCCGAGCTTGACGCCGACCAGCGTCTCGCCCCGCGCCAGCCGCTTCTCCAACGTGAGGTCCTGGATGGTGTAGCCGGTGTCGAGGTCGAGCTCGGGCCACTCGTCGGTGAACGGGGCCCGGTCGCGGCGTTCGTCCTCGCACCTGAGCAGCTCCTCTGCCACCCCCGCGACGTCCCAGGTGGTCATCAGCGGACTCCCGCGGCGGCGAGGTCGCCGAGCTCCTGCTCCTGGGAGAGCTGGAGGGCGATGTCGATGATCATGTCTTCCTGGCCACCGACGTACCCGTACTCGCCGACCTTCTGCAGGATTGCGTGGGCAGGGACGCCGTACCGCTCGGCGGCCCGCTCTGCATGGAGCAGGAAGGACGAGTAGACGCCGGCGTACCCCTGGGTGATCGAGGCACGGTCCATCCACGGCAGCCGCGGGATGAACGGACGCACCACTTCCTCTGCAGCCGAGAGGACGTCGCCCAGGTCGACCCCGGTGCGGATGCCCATGCGCTCGAAGGTCGCGGCCAGAACCTCGGTGGGTGAGTTCCCGGCGCCGGCGCCCAGGGCGCACAGGGCGCCGTCGATCTGGCGGGCCCCTGCCTGGAAGGCCAGCACCGAGTTGGCCACACCGAGGCTGAGGTTCTGGTGGCCGTGGAATCCCACCTGCACGTCGTCGCGGCCGACCTCGTCGAGGACCGCCTGGATGCGTTCCTGGGCGTCGGAGAGGACGAGTGCACCGGCGGAGTCAACGACGTAGACGCACTGTGCGCCAGCGTCGGCCATGATCCGTGCCTGCTGCGCGAGGAATGGGGGGGTGGTGCTGTGGGAGAGCATGAGGAACCCGACGGTCTCCATGCCGAGTGCACGGGCTTCGGCGAAGTGTTGGACGGAGACGTCGGCCTCGGTGCAGTGGGTGGCGATGCGTGCCACCGATGCGCCGACGCCGTGGGCTCGTCGCAGGTGCCCCAGCGTGCCCAGGCCCGGGAGCATCAGGATCGCGATCTTCGCCTGCTCGGCCTCGTCGACCGCGGCGGCGATCAGGTCGAACTCGTCGACCTTGCTGAACCCGTAGTTGAAGCTCGACCCGCCGAGGCCGTCGCCGTGACTGACCTCGATCACCTGCACGCCGGCGCGGTCGAGGGCTGCGACGACGCCGCGGACCTGCTCTTCAGTGAACTGGTGGGACATCGCGTGCGATCCGTCGCGCAGCGTGGAGTCGGTGATGCGGAGGTCGGCGGGTCCGGCCACCGGGGTGTAGGCGCGTACGTCGGTCTCGGTGACCTCGGTCGTTACCAACGGTGCGTCCTCCGGGCGGATGATCATATCTCCCATGGTCAGACTCCTGCCTTCTGGTGGGTCGCCACCACCGCTGCCTCGTCGGGCTCGAGCTCGCCGAGGTCTGCGGAAGACTTCCACGAGGTCTCCACGCCGAGACGGTGAGCCGTCATGAGGTCGCCTACGCGGGCAGCGGCGGCGGTGATGATGTCGAGGTTCCCGGCGTAGTCGGGGAGGTAGTCGCCGCGGCCCTTGACCTCGATGGGGACGAAGATGCGGGCCTGGTCGCGCCAGGTGCCCCGGGCGGGGTCGAACTGCGGTTCTGCTCGCAGGTGGTAGCCGGGCACGTACTCCTGGACGGTGCGCACCATCGCGTGCACGGACTCCAGGATCTGGTCCTGCAGCGGGCCCGCTTCGCCTGCTTCGGCCGGGATGGCGCAGAACACCGAGTTCCGCATCATCAGGGGTGGTTCGACGGGGTTGAGGATGATGATGGCCTTGCCGACAGTCGCGCCGCCGACGGCTTCGACTGCGGATGCGGTGGTCTCGGTGAACTCGTCGATGTTGGCGCGGGTGCCGGGTCCGGCGGAGCGGCTGGAGACCGACGCGACGATCTCGGCGTACGGCACGGGTACGACCGAGGAGACCGCGTGGACTATGGGCACGGTGGCCTGGCCGCCGCAGGTGATCATGTTGACGTTGGAGGCGTCGAGGTTGAAAGACAGGTTCACCGGGGGGCACAGGTAGGGGCCGACAGCGGCGGGTGTGAGGTCGACGGCGAGGATGCCTGCTTCGGCGTAGCGGGGTGCGTTCGCCGCGTGGGCCTTGGCCGAGGTGCACTCGAAGACGATGTCGGGGAGCTCGCCTCGGGCGAGGAGCCAGTCGACGCCCTCGGCGCTGGTCTCGAGTCCGCAGCGCTTGGCGCGTGCCAGACCGTCGGAGGCGGGGTCGACGCCGACCATGTAGCGCGGTTCGATGATCTCGCTGCGCCGCATCAGCTTGAACATCAGGTCGGTCCCGATGTTGCCGGGGCCGACGATGGCCGCGGTTGCCTTGGCGTTCGTCATGTCAGACCTCATCCTGCTCGGAGTCGTGGGTGGCGAATCGGGCGGTGACGCTGCCGAGGCCGGCGAAGGTCGCGGTGAAGACGTCGCCTGCGGCGACGGGTGACATCGCGCAGACGGAGCCGGGGAGGATGACCTGTCCGGCTTCGAGGGCGACTCCGCGGGCGCCGACGGTGTTGGCGAGCCAGACCAGTGAAGTCAACGGCGACCCGAGGACTGCGCCGCCGGCTCCGGTGCCGGCCACGGCCCCGTTGCGGGTCATGACGCAGCCGGAGAGGCGGAGGTCGACGTCGGCTAGGGGGGTGGGTGTGGAGCCGAGGACCACGGCGCCGGAGCTGGCGTTGTCGGCGATGGTGTCGAACAGGCCGATCCTCCAGTCCTCGATGCGGCTGTCGACGATCTCGAGCGCGGGGAGGACGAAGTCGACGGCGCTGATGGCTTCGTGCGCGGTGACGCCGGGCCCGGTCAGGGGCTTCTTCAGCACGAACGCGACCTCGGGTTCGATCCGGGGCTGGACGAAGCGGGTCAGCGGGATCGGCGCGTGCTCGAGGTAGAAGAAGTCGTCGAGGAGGTGCCCGAAGTCGGGTTCGTCGACTCCCAGCAGTCGCTGCATGGCGGCGCTGGTCAGTCCCACTTTGCGTCCTCTCACGCTGCGACCTTGCGCGAGGAACCGTTCGATCTGCAGGACCTGGATGGCGTACGCGTCCTCGAGCGTCAGGTCGTAGGTCGCGGTGAGCGGCGGAATGGGTTTGCCGGTCTCGTAGGCGTCGAGGAGGAGCCCGGCGACCTCGATCCGGGTGGCGTCATTTATCACAGGTCGAGCTCCAGCCGGTCGCTGGTCGGTCGGGAGCAGCAGATCATCATCTTGTTCATGGCGGCTTGCTCCTTGCGTGTCAGGACGAGGTCCCGGTGGTCGACGGTGCCTGCGACGACGCTGGTGATGCAGGACCCGCAGATCCCGTCGCGGCAGTCGTTCTCGACCTCGACGCCCAGCGCGAGGACGGTGTCGAGGATGTTGGCGTCGGGCCTCATCCGCAGGGTGTGGCCGGACTTGGCGAGCACGAGCTCGTAGTTGTCGCCGTCGAGAGGCACCGACTCCTTCGGTTCGACGCCGGCGCGGCTGAAGAGCTCGAACCGCACCACGTCCTGGTCGGGTCCGTGGACGGCTTCGGCGGCCGCCTCGACGGCTCGCAGCAGCGGCAGTGGCCCGCACACGTAGATCAGCCCACCGTCGGGGAGCTGCTTGACGACGTCGTCGAGGTCGGGCCTGCCGTCGACGTCCTCGGCGAGCAGCTCCACCCGGTCCCCCAGAGCGCCCAGGCGAGGGCAGAACGCCATGGAGTCCCGGGTGCGGCCGCCGTAGACCAGTCGGAACGGGCGACCTTGGCGGTCGAGGTGCTCGGCGAACGCCATGATGGGAGTGATGCCGACCCCGCCGGCGACCAGTGCGTGGTAGGTCGCGTCTTCGAGGGCGAAACCTTGCTTGGGGCGCGTCACCAGCAGCCGGTCTCCGACCCTGAGCTCGTCGTGGATGAAGGCCGAGCCGCCGCGGCCTTCGGGTTCACGCAGGACCGCCACCTGGTAGGAGGACAGGTCTTCCGGGTCGCCACACAGCGAGTACTGCCGGGTCGTGCCGTCGGGGACGTAGACGTCGATGTGGGATCCGGGTTCCCACGCCGGTAGCGGTCTGTCGCTCTCGATCCGGGTGAGCCGGAGCGAGAGCACTCCCTCGGCCTCGAGGGTCATCTGGGTGACGCGAAGCTCGCGCTGCTCAACCATCGTGGTCCTCCTCGGGTAGCTGGAGGAGCTTGCGCACCTCTGCGTAGGACGTCTCGGGGTCGGTGACGTCGAACAGCACCGATGGGATGCCGAGCGCCTCGGCACCTCTGATGTTGGTGGCCTGATCGTCGAGGAAGACCATGTCGGCGAAGCTGACGTCGAGCCGTTCGGACAGCAGCACGTAGAGCCTGGGGTCGGGCTTGAGGTGCCCTTCGAGGGATCCGTCCACGACGACGTCGACGTCACCGACGATCTCGATCTGCTGCACCCACTCCTCGGAGTGGAAGGCGTGCAGGTCGTTGGTGAGGATCCCGACGGGGTGCCCGGCGGCGAGGGCGTCGCGCACCAGCCGACGCGCCTCCTCACGGACCAGGCTGGGGCGCGGCGGCTCGTACAGGTGCGCGATCATCGCCCTGATGTCCGAGCCGTGGCCCCCCTCCCGGTCCCACTGCAGCGCTCGGTCTGCCCAGTAGTCACGTTCGGTGATCCGGCCCGCCTGGAGGTCCTGCCAGACCGGATCCGGGTCGTCTGGGGATGCCAGCGGTCCGCGGCCGTGCAGGAGGGCGTGGATCGGGGTCCCGGTCCGCTCCTCGACCAGCTCGAAGGGCGTGAGGAGGACCGGGCCACCGAAGTCGAGCACCAGGGCGGGGACAGTCATCTCAGTGCTCCGGCTCCTCGATGATCGCCTTGTCGAACAGCACCACGTTCCCGGTCCACCGGCACGCCGCGCACCACGTCAGGAAGATCCGCTCGTGCCCGCTCCACCACTCCGTGATCAGGCCGCGGTCCAACGACGATGCGCAGGAAGGGCAGAACTTCGGCTTGTCGAGCAGGTGGTGGGCCGCGTCGGAGGCAAACCAGTCCCCCGGCGGCGGCAGCAGGTAGGGGTCCGGCGGCAGGTCCGGCATCGGTCCGTGGTGGGCCGCCCGCCGTGCCTGGTCGATCTCACGCACCGGAGTCGGCCTTCTCCCGCACGGCGGCGGCGTCGCGGTGAAGCTTGAGGAGCTCCTCGCGGATCGGGCTGTAGCGCATCGAGCCACCGTTGATCCACTGGTCGGTGAACGCGGTGCCGGCACCGAACTTGTCCTTCTCGCAGGGCAGGTCGATCACGTCGTGCTTCTTGCGCACCACGCCCGGCGGGTCCTCACCGTCCTCGACCGAGGCCATCGCCTCCTTGAACATCTTGCGGAGCATGGCGACGCCCTGGTCGGAGCGCCCCAGGTGTTCCTGGGTACGGTCGGTGATCTCGCCCTGCGAGACCCAAGCCATCGCGTCCTGGCCCTCAACGTAGTCGGTGACGAAGTTGCCGTCCTCGTCGTAGATCTCAAAGTCGTAGACCACGGGACGCTCCTGCTTCTCCCAGGTGCCGCCCTCGGGGTGGTGCAGGGAGTAGAAGAGCTTCCAGGTGTGGGTGTCGTCGATCGGCACGCGGATCTGCATCTGGTCGATCCACTGCCCGCCGACGCGCATGCCGTAGGGGAACATCAGCGGGTGGCCGATGGCCCAGTCGTCGTTCTCTTCGCCGTGTCCCTCGAGGATCCGACGCTTGATGATGCCGTACTCGAACTCGTCGAAGGCGACCTTGATGTGCTTCTTCTGGAACGACTTGGGTGCCTCGAATCCCTGGGTCTGGCCCAGGAACTCGAAGTAGGCACCGTGCAGCCACTCCACGTGGTGCGGGTCGACGGAGTTCTCCATGATCTGCAACCAGTTGCAGTTCAGCGTCGCGACGCCGACGTCCCTGATGCCGTCCAGGACGTAGACGTCGAAGCGGGGAAGCTCAGGCACCGGGGTGGGTCCGACGTAGACCCAGACCATTCCTCCGAGGACCTGGGCGACGCCGGCCTTGGCCTTGATCTTGTCGCGGAAGGTCGTGTTGTCGTTCTCGGCCGGCTGCTCGACGCACTGGCCGTTGAAGTCGTACTTCCAGCCGTGGTAGCCACAACGGATGCCGTCCTCGTGGACGATGCCGTAGGTCAGGGAGGCACGGCGGTGGGGGCAGGCCTCGCCGATGATCCCGTACTTGCCCGAGGGGGTCTTGTACAGCGTCCAGTTCTCCCCGAGCAGCCGCACGGTCTTGCTGGGTCGCTTGTCGAAGTCCTGCTCGAACGCGATGGGGTACCAGTAGCGCCGGAGCAGCTCACCCATGGGAGTGCCGGGACCCACCTGGGTCAGTTCTTCGTTCTGCTCGACAGTCAGCATGTCGTTGTCTCTCCTTGTGGGACGATCTCAGGCCTTCAGATGCGGTCGGGCCGGTGGGCAGAGTGGGCGGAGGGAGCGTTCAGCCCTCGAGGATCGTGACCGTGCCGGTGTTGCCGTCCACGCGGATCAGCTGGCCGGTGGTGATGTTCTTGGTGCCGAACGCGGTGCCGGTGACGGCCGGGAGGCCGTACTCGCGGCAGACGATGGCCGCGTGGCTCATCATTCCGCCGACGTCGGTGACGGTGGCCTTGATCTTGCCGAACACCGGCGCCCAGGACGGTGCGGTCAGGGGGGCGACGAGGATCTCGCCGTCTTCGATCTCGCTGATCTGGTCGGCGGAGAAGATGACGCGCGCGGGTCCCTCGACGAGGCCGGGCGAGGCCGCGAAGCCGCTCAGGGAACCGTCGTCGGAGTCGCTGCCGGTGTTGAGCCAGGCCGACACCGAGTCGGAAGTGATGCCCCACAACATGACGGTGAAGGGCTCGGTGACGACCTCGGGTGGCACACCGAGCGCCGGCGGGGCCGACCAGCCCTTGAGGGTGTTGTGGATGGCGTGGCGGCGCTCGATCTGCTGGGGCCACAGGCCGGGGCCCCGCGAGGGGGCACCAACCGCCCATCCCGCGTACAGGTCGAACAGGACGTCGACCAGCTCGGAGCGGCGGAACATGAACACGTCGTCGGTCTCGGCGATGAAGCCGGCGTCCTTGAGCACGTCGCCGAGCTCGCGCATCTTGCGCCAGATCACCGAGTGGGCCCAGTGCTCGACGTAGAAGTTGTGGTTCTCCACGTAGGGGAACACTGTGCGGGAGAGGCCGAGCTTGCCGTCGAACGTCTCGCGGTCGTCGTCGGAGTCGAGCAGCTCGCGGTACTCGGAGGCGACCCGGTCGCGCTCGGCGTGCAGCTCTTTCACGGGCCGGTTGAGGTCCACCCCCTCCTTGACCTTGACGATGTAGTCGGTGATGTAGCCCAGGGGGACCTCGACGTTCTGGATCCAGATCTTGTCGGAGTGGTAGAACCCGGAACCGGTGGAGAAGTTGAACCACGGTTCCGCGGCCTTGTCCCACTCGGCGATCCACGCCTGCCCGGCCTCGTCGGTCCCGAGCTTGGCCCACACCTCGTCGGGGCTACCGCCGTTGAAGCGGTCGTCGATGCCGCTGCTCACGGCCAGCCGGGCGAGGCTCTTGAGGTGGTCGTCGGGCTTGAACAGGTCGACGTCGACGCCGGCGACCATCTTGGCGATTGCCAGGTCGGGGATGGACGGGAAGGCGGCCTTGCAGAAGCCGAAGAAGTCGAGGTAGGCGGCGTAGCCGAGGTTGAGGAACTCGAAGTGGTGCTGCCACAGGGTGACGACGTGATCGAGGAGCCGGTGGTAGGTGGAGAGCAACCGGTCACCGGACCCGCGGCCGGCGCCGGAGGTGATGACGTCCATGTCCTCCATCTCGGGCAGCGGGCTGAAGTCGAGCTCGCTCATCTGCTGCACCAACGCCCGGACCTTGACCAGCCAGTCGGCGTAGAGGCGGTCCCAGTTGGCGAAGTAGTAGCCGGCCCGCTCCATGAAGTGCGGCACCCGGCTCTCGATGTCGCCCTCCGGGGCCGGCACGGGGCTGAGGTAGGCGTAGCCGTTGAGGATACGCAAGTCGACGCCGTAGGCGGGCGGGACGAGGTAGTGGCGGGTGTTGTACTGGCCGAGCGAGGCGATGGCGACCTCGAACACGCCGGCGTCCCATGGCGTGAGGGCCTCGGGCCAGTGGACTCCGTCGTGGAACCAGAAGCCGCCGTCCTCGTAGTCGCGGCGTTCCCTGGAGAACACGGCGGAGTAGGAGTAGAGCTCTTGCCAGCCGTCGGCACCGTCGGGTGCTTCGATCTCGAAGGGGCTGGGGAAACGATCGGCCATGGGTCTTCTTCCTTGCGTCGGGTGAGGTGTCGAGTCGTGGGATGTGCGCGCAAGTGCGCTGTGCTGACCCGAGTCAGCCGGTCGCGGCCCCCTTCTTGGCAGAGAGGGGGTTGACCAAGGTGTCGACGATGGAGGCCATGGGGTCCTTCTTGCCGCTGACGGCGTGGTGCTTCTTGCTCCACACGGTTTCGGGGCGCGCCTGGAGGAGGACGACGTTTTCGCCGGGCGGGAGGTCCTCGTCGACGGCCCACTCGATGTCCTGCGGGCTCCCGTAGTGTTTCTCCGCGGTGCGGGCCAGCCTCGCTACGGCGACGATCTCCTCGTCGGTCAGCGACGGGGCGTGGACCTGCTCCGCCGGCAGTTCCACACGGCCGACCGTCGGGTGGGCGCCGTTGTCGGACGCGACCAGCAGGTGGGCGTGGGTCTTGGGGCTGATGGTTCGCCGGTTGATGCTCCACATGACCTTGTCGACCAGGAAGTTGTCCGGGGTGACGTCGCCGGAGACGACCCCTTCGCCGAAACCCCAGGCCGCGTCGATG
The DNA here is from genome assembly GCF_001428065.1 of Nostocoides sp. Soil756. Classification (GTDB taxonomy): domain Bacteria; phylum Actinomycetota; class Actinomycetes; order Actinomycetales; family Dermatophilaceae; genus Phycicoccus. The sequence goes on along the minus strand of NZ_LMSE01000002.1, from coordinate 81,735 downwards.
CAGATGCCGGACCGGTCGCCGTTGGTCGGGTCGAGGGTGAAGGCGACGCCCGCGCTACGGGGCTTGACCATCTTCTGCACGGCGACGGCCATGTCGACCTCGTCGTGGGGGTAGCCCATCTCGGCTCGGTAGACAATGGCCCGCTCCGTGAACAGGCTCGCCCAGCACTCGCGGACCTTCTGCCGCACGTTGTCGATGCCGCACACCCACAAGTAGGTGTCGTGCTCGCCGGCGAACGATGCGTCCGGGGAGTCCTCGGAGGTAGCGGAGGAGCGGACGGCGACCGGGACGTCCGGGATACCGACGAGCTCGCACAGCTCGGCGTAGTTCTGGTCGAGGAGGTTCTGGTGCTCGTCCAGCAGCTTCCAGCTGGTCACCATTTCGCGGGCTTGTGCGGCAGCGGCCTTGAGGGCGGCCGAGTCCGTGATGTCGGTCTGCGCGAGGAGCTCGCTGATGCGCGGCATCAAGCCGGAGGCTTCACCGGCCTCCGCGAAGGCGTGAGTGGTGATCGCGAATCCTGGCGGGACGGGGAGCCCGGCCTGGATCATCACTCCCAAGGAGGCGCACTTGCCGCCGACCTGGGGGTGGAACTCGGTGGTCAGGTTGCCGAACGGCAGGACGCTGGGGCATTCGGTCATCTGGGTCACTCCTGGAACCGGGTGTCGGAGTTCGGGGGCAGCGCGTCGAGGTCGGGGATGACGACTTCCTGGACGCGGTTGCGGTAGAGCACGAGAGCCGTGGTGCCGCCGGCGACGAGGCGAACCCGGACGAACTCGGTGTTGAACGGCTCGCCGGGGTCGTAGCCCATGGCGAGGGTGGCGAACGCCCGGATCGGCCCGGAGTGGGTGGCGACGATGATGCTGCGGGCATCGGTGTTCTCCCGAGCCGTCAGGATGCCGCGCCAGAACCTGCGCACACATGAGACGGGGGGCTCGAAGTACATCATCGGCATCGTCAGCCAGTGGGTGATCGGGTCGCCGCCTCCCTGCTGGATTCCCCAGAACCGGTCGACGTCGACCAACCAGCCGGGCCGCTCGCCGAGTCCGACGCGCTCGTACTTCTCCATCTCGCGGTGGTAGAGGCGGAAGGCGCTAGTGACGTCCCTGGGGCCTTCGGGTGTGGCGACCTCGAAGTTGCGGAAGTTGCGGTCGTCGTTGAGCTGGCTGATGTCGGGTTCGCCGCGTCCGTAGAGCTCGACGTTGTCGAGGAGTCCCCGGCGCAGGTGCTCGGCCGTCTGCCGTGCCCGGTTGGTGGGGGCGCACAGCAGCTCGACCTTCTGGCCGTCGAAGACGCGGCGCGCCAGCTCCTGGCCGCGGCGGTGTGCCTGCCACGACCCGAGCGGCGTCAGACCCGACTCGGAGGAGTAGCCCTGCGTCTCGCCGTGCCGTACGAGGTAGATGTCGCAGTCGATGTCGGCGAGCTGGTCGCGTCGCTCGGGCACGATCTCCTTGGTGCGGGTCACCTCCGCCCAGGCGCGGGCGTTGCCGACGACGTTGCCGTCGTACATGACCGGGTCGCTGCGGTGGTCCCCGCGGCCTCTGAACTGGCGCAGGTAGAGCGGAACGGACGTGTCCTCCTCCACCCCCGCTGCCTGGTCCGCGGCGGGCTGGGCAGACCGGCGTACCCGGTGACGGGTCAGGTAGGCGGGTGCGTCAGGGCGTTCGGTGCGCGGCAGGGCGCCCGGGCTGCTGTGCTCGTCGATGCTCATCTGCGGCACCTCAGCTGTGGACCGTGAGGAACTGCTGGTTCACGACGCCGTCGTAATAGAACATCGCCCGTCCCATCTCGGCCTCGGTCCAGGTCACGGGTTCGGCTCCGGGGTCGACCCAGTAGCCGCCGGTGAACATCTCGTTGCGGTTGCCGAGGGGGTCGAAGAAGTAGAGGCATTGCCCGCGGGTGGCGCCGTGTCGGGTGGGGTTCGTCTCGACGTTCACTCCGTGGTAGACGCACGCGTCTGCGGCGTTGCGAAGGTCGTTCCACCCGTCCACCCAGTAGGCGAAGTGGTGAAGGCCGCCGTTGGGTCCGGTGATGAAGGCGATGTCGTGGGAGCGGTGGCTGACCTCCAGCCAGCTGGCGATCTGGTAGCCGTCGTCGCCCATCACCTGCTCGGTGAGCCGGAAGTCGAGGTGCTGGGCGAGGAATCGCGTGTTGGTGTCGACCTCCTCGGCGGTGAGGAAGATGTGGTCGACCCGGGGAGGGGCGATGCCGGTGAGACCCATCGGACGCGGAGGCGGGTTGGTCTGCGGGAGGAGGTTGCCGACCTGCTGCATGCCGTAGACGAGCTCCATCTGGTGACCGCTGGGGAGCTCGAACCGGATGGAGGTCCCGTGACCGGGAGCCCACTGGTCGGCGGCGTAGCGGTGAACAGCGACGCCAGCTGCCTCGAGGCGCTCCTGGTAGTGGTCGAGGTCTCCGGAGTCGGTGACCTTGAATCCGAAGTGGTTGAGCCCGTGAGTGGGTTCCATGGTGAGCACGACGCTGTGGTGCTGGTGCTCGTCCCAGCACTTCAGGAACACGCGGTTGGCGTCTCGTCCGGTCTCGATCATCCCGACGACCTCGGAGTAGTACGCAGTGGCGAGCTCGAGATCGGGTACGCGGATCTCGACGTGGGAAAGGCGCAGAATCGTCATCAGGTGTGCACTCTCATGAAGCGGTCGTTGACCTCGCCTTCGTAGTAGAAGATGGCGCGGCCGATGTTGTCCTCGGTCCAGGTCAGCGTGGGGAAATCGGGATCGGGTCGGTAGCCGCCGGTGAACACCTCGTTGCGGGTGCCGAGCGGGTCGAAGAAGTAGATGGTGGATCCGCGGGTGATGCCGTGCCGGGTGGGTCCGACGTCGAGCTGGATGCCGTTGTAGGCGAGGACGTCCGCGGAGTCGCGCACGTCGTCCCAGTCATCGAGCCAGAACGCGAAGTGGTGAAGCCCGCCGTTGGGGCCGTGAACGATGGCGAGGTCGTGGGGTGAGTGGGAGCGTTCCATCCATGTTCCGAGCTGGTGGCCGTTGCCGTCGAGGAGCTGTTCGGTGATGCGGAAGCCGAGGACGTCCATGAAGAACCTTGTCGACTCGCCGACCTCCTCGGCGTTGATGAGCATGTGGTCCATCCGCGGCGGGCAGATGCGGTCGCGGGGGAAGGGCTCGCTGTCGCTGCTCGGTTCGAGCTGGTGACGGGGTCGTGATGTGCCGACCTTCTCGACGTCGGCGACCAGCTCCATGATGTGTCCGCTTGGGGTGGAGAACCGGATGGACTCGCCTTGCCCGAGCACCTCTCCCCTGCTGATGCGCTCGACCGGGAAGCCGTAGCGTCCGACGCGGTTCTCGAGGTCGGCGAGGTCGTCCTCGTGGTGGACCTTGAACGACATCAGATCCATCCCCATGCGCTGGGCGTACCGCAGCCGGAGGGAGTGGTGGTCCTCCTCGTCCCAGCACTTGAGGTAGACCGAGTCCTCGGTCCGGGCGGTGATGTCCATGCCCATGACGCCCGTGTAGTAAGCCGCAGCGAGGTCGAGGTCGGTGACGGTCACGTCGACGTGACCCAGGCGCAGGATCCCGCGCGGCTTTCCCGGGACCGTGCTGCGCCCTGAGAAGCGGTGCGCCTGCCGGGTGTCCGACGGATCGAACCGGGCGCCGTCAGGGGGTGCTCCCTTGGCGAACTCCCGGCGCGTGCCGGCCGGGGTGCCTTCCACCAGGTCCTGGTGGCCTGTGACGCCGTTCGCATATGCCATACGAGCAACATGACTGACCGCCCGACCCCTAGGCAGGACGTGTTCCGCCATACGGGACAGCAGATGTTGACCAGGTCGCATGAGGCCCACACTCAGGGCGTGTCCACCAACGCCGTTCCAGCCGAGCCCGAGGCGATGCGCCAGCTGGTCAGTGACTACGTGCTCGCGCTGCATGGCGCGTACTTGGATCACACGCGTCACCTTCCGGCCGGTGAACGTGGCAGATTGCCCCTCGTCGCCGGACAGCGGGTGACCGTCGTGGCCGCCGCAACCCGGCGGCTACACCTGTTGGCGACCGCAGATCATCTGCCGGCCCCTCAGGGGCCCGAGGTGGAGATCGTTGAGGACTACCTCGGGCTCACCTGGGTCCTGCGGTTCTACGACCCGTCCGTCCTTCCAGCACTTGGGTTGCTGCAGGAGGACCAACCCGCCGAGGTTCGCCGCGTTCTCGGCATGGATGACGTCCTGTACCACCTGACCGTTGACGTCGGCGGAGGGCTGGGACCCCATCACGCCCAGCACTCGGGAGTGGCGCTGGCCAACCAGCACGCCAAGACCGGCCGCGATCTGGAGGGACTGCGACATGCCCTGCCCCTTCAGTCGGCCACCGTCGACGAGTTCGGTGTGTGCGTCCGTCGTGGGCTCCCGCGGGCCTCGGCACTGCTAGCGGCCGAGCTCACGGAGCACCGGGTGTCCCTGCCGGCCGGCGTGTCTGCTCTGGAAGCGTTGAGGGCCGTACTGGACGACGTCAGCAGATGAGCGATTCGGTGCGGGACAAGGAGCCGGAGAAGGAGCGCCTGTCGAGCGTCGCGGCGGCGGCGCGGATCTTGCGGGAGTTCGGCAAGCACAGCACTCAGCTCGGCGTCACCCAGCTGGCGCAACGAGCGGGTATCGGCAAGAGCACGGCCCACAGGGTCATCTGGACGCTGGTGGAGGAGGGACTGCTGGAGAAGGTAGAGGAAACCGGGTTGTTCCGGCTGACCGCAACGATGCGCTCGTTGGGTGCCAGCGCTGAGACGGCTCAGCGATTGCACGAGGCCTCTACGTTGCCCCTCGACCGGCTTCGTAGCGCCACCCCCGGGACGCTGCACATCGGCGTTCTGGACGGTGACGACGTGCTGTACGTCGAGCGTCGGGAGGGCCCCGGCGCCATCCCCGTCTTCCGTGCGGTCGGGGCCCGCAACGCGGCCCATGCCACGTCCAGCGGCAAGGTTCTGCTGGCGTTCCTGCCGCTGGAACAGCAGCGCAGTACGGTGGGGTCGATGCGCTTGGCGGCCAAGACGCCCCGCACCATCACCAGTGCCAGGACGCTGCTCGAGGAGCTGGCCCGGGTTCGGCGTCAGGGTTTTGCCGAGAACCGAGGTGAGTCACAACCGGGCATGTGCTCGGTGGCCGCTCCCATTCGCGACCCCCTTGGGCGGGTGGTCGCCTCGGTGTCCGTGGCCGAGCTCGTCGATGAGGTCGATGCCGGCATCCGACACCTGACCCGTCCCCTGCTGGACACCGCGTTGCGGATCTCGGCGAACCTCGGGTGGCAGCCGTGACCGGCTCGTGGGAGCAGGTCTGCCGGATCGAGGACCTCGATCAGGACCGTCCGATCGGGCGGTTGGTGGGCACGTCTGGCCAGGACCGGGATCGCGTGTGCGTCGTCCGGGGACCTGGAGGGCAGCCGGTCGCGATGCTCGACAGGTGCCCGCACCGCGACATCTCCCTGTCGGGAGGCACGGTGCGCGACGGCAGCCTCATCTGCCCCGGACACTTCTGGCGGTTCGACCTGAGCGACGGCCGGCGTACTGACCTACCGACCGAGGCCGCGACCGTCTACCCCACTCGGATCGTCGACGGCTGGGTGGAGGCACTGCTCCCTCCGGCGGTCCCCCACCAATCGATGCGTGCCTGGTTGCTGCAGCAGGCCGCGGAACGGAGTGCCGACATGCCCGACCACGCACCCACGCCGCCCGAGATCGGCCAGACCGTCGACGTCAAGGGCGTCGACACGAACTACCACGATGAAGGGTCGGGGGCGCCGGTGGTCTTGATCCACGGGTCGGGTCCCGGGGTGAGCGCCTGGGCCAACTGGCGTCTCACCCTCCCTGCGCTGGCACAGGAGTTCCGAGTGCTCGCACCCGACCTCCTCGGGTTCGGCTACACGCGACGAAAGCCCAGCGATCGTTACGACATGGCCGCATGGACGGATCACCTGGTTGGCTTCCTCGATGCGATGGAGCTCGGCAGCGTCTCCCTTGTCGGCAACAGCTTCGGCGGGGCGCTCGCCCTCAACCTCGCCACATTCCACCCGGAGCGGGTCGACCGGCTGGTACTCATGGGCAGCGTGGGCGCGGCGTTCCCCCTCACTTCCGGTTTGGACGCCGTCTGGGGTTTCGAGCCCTCGCTGCCTGCCATGCGCAGCCTGCTCAACGTCTTCGCCCACGACCGCTCTCTGGTCGACGACGACCTGGCCCTGCTCCGGCTGGACGCGGCGACCCGGCCCGGCGTCCACGAGGCCTACGCGCGCATGTTCCCCGTACCGCGTCAGCAGCACATCGACGCGATGACCGTCGACGAGGAGCTGGTGCGACGCATCCCCGTGCCGACACTGATCGTGCACGGGCGGGACGACCGGGTGATCCCGTTGACGACGTCGCTCCGTCTGCACGAGCTGATCGACGACTCCCAGCTCCACGTGTTCGGCCGCTGCGGACACTGGGTCCAGATCGAGCGCGCCGATGAGTTCAACCGGCTGCTCTGCGACTTCCTGGCCTAACGCGACTCACGTGCAGCGCACCCGGCACGTCCCCAGCTCTGGGCACGACACGCGGATCTCGAGCCCCGGGACGAGATCGACGGGAGCCGTGATCCCGCCGGTGAGCACCACCATCCCCGGCTCCAGTGCGGCCCCGCGGACGTGCAGCTCGCGGACGAGGTAGGCCACCGCCTCGGCCGGCGAACCCATCGCCTCCCGACCCGCCCCACGGCACTCGACGTCGCCTGCCTGCATGGTCAGGATGAGTCGCTCCGGGGGCACCGCCGTCGGACGGAAGGCACTGACGGCGTATGCGGCGGCAGAGGAGCCGTCGGCGGTGTTGTCGAGCCAGTCGAAGTCCCAGCTCTCCCACCGCGGGTCGACCACCTCCACTGCCACCGCCCAGCGCCCGGCCGTGGTCACGTCCAGAGCGGTGACGCCCGGCCCGGCGAGTGTCGCCTCGGCCCTGACCGCGAACTCAGGCTCCGCCTTGGGATGGATGAGGCGCTGGGGGTCCAGGAGCCCTTCCTGAACGTTCATGTAGGCCCACAGGCTCCCGAAGTTCGGTTCGCTCACGCCGAGGGAGCGCCGCATCACCTCGGACGTCCAGCCGAGCTTGAAGCCGGTGCGGACCTCGCCGCGCTGGGCTCGGAGGTCGTCGCGCGCGGCCGCGATGC
>NZ_LMSE01000002.1:74366-74491 GCF_001428065.1 Nostocoides sp. Soil756 | reverse complement strand
CAACCCCGCCGAACGCCTCAACCGTGAGATCCGCCGCCGCACCGACTCCGTCGGCATCTTCCCCACCCGAGAAGCGATCGTCCGCCTCGTCGGCGCGGTCCTGGCCGAGCAGACCGACGAATGGC
>NZ_LMSE01000002.1:73569-74352 GCF_001428065.1 Nostocoides sp. Soil756 | reverse complement strand
CCTCACCACCACCGACCCCGAGAACGGAGCAGAACCCATCTCCGCCCTGACCGCCTAACCCCACCGAAGATCACGCAGCGTTACACCACCACCGGGGACTTGACCCCGGCTCAAACCCCCGATTTCGGCAACACTCTCGTAAGTACGCCCTGCGTTCAGCTTTCACGAACACGTTCCTGATGCACATAAAGGGTGCGGTCAGGACGCGCGAACATTTGCGGTCGAGTCACACGAACACAGCCACCGCGCCGACGACCCCACCGCCGCCCTCACCCCCGGACAGGTCGCCGGCTACCTCGCGATGTACGCCACCAAGGACGTCTCCGGTCTGCACGGCGAGGGCCAGCAGCGCCCACACATCGCCGCCTTCCGCGCCGCCTGCGCCGACCTGGCCAACCGCGCCGCCCGCCACCAGGGCGAGGACCACGACTACCAGCGGATGAGCCGTTGGGTGCACATGCTCGGTTTCCGCGGTCACTTCGGCACCAAGTCCCGCCGCTACTCGGTCACCCTCGGAGCACTTGCGCCGAGCGCGGGTGCGCTGGCAGCGGTTCACGGCCGAGTCCGCCCGCACCGGGGAACCGATCGACACCCGCGACCTCGAGCGCCGGCTCCTGGCCGACGACGACGAGGAGACCACCGTCGTGATCGGCTCGTGGACCTAGCTCGGCACCGGCTGGCGCGACGCCGCCGAGGAAGCACTCGCCCTCGCGGCCGCGGCCCGGGCCCGCGAGTACGACCAATGGCGGGCCGAGCAGACCAACCCCAGTCGCCGAGAGAGAG
>NZ_LMSE01000002.1:21497-73431 GCF_001428065.1 Nostocoides sp. Soil756 | reverse complement strand
TCGAGTAGCCGACGATGCGGCGGGACCAGACGTCCTTGACCGCGCACAGGTACAGCTTCCCCTGGCCGGTGGGGTGCTCGGTGATGTCGGTCAGCCACAGCCGGTTGGGGCCGGCCGCGGTGAACACCCGCTCGACGAGGTCGTCGTGCACGGGCGGGCCCGGCTTCTTGGACCGGCCCCGTTTGCGGGAGTGCGCGGAGACGATCCCCGCCTGGGAGCACACCTTCCACACCCGCCGCTCCGATAGCTCGTGACCGGCGTCGCTCAGCTCGTCGGCGATGAACCGGTACCCGAACCCCGGGTCGTCACGGTGCACCTCGAGAGCGGCGTTGGTCGCGTACGCATCGACCAGGTCCCGCTCACACACCGGGTGCGCCTTCCAGGAGTAGAACGCCTGCCGGGAGAAACCCAGCAACCCGCAGGTCACCGCGACGGGGATCCCGTCAGCAGCGAGGTCAAGGACCAGCGGGTACGTCATTTTGGGGACTGACCCAGCCTCAGGTTCGCCTGGGACAGGTACGCCGCCGCGCGGCGCAGGACCTCGTTCTCCTGCTCCAGCGCCCGGTTACGGCGCTTGAGCTCTCTCAGCTCCTCCGAATCGGCCCTTGTCACGCCAGGACGGATTCCGTCCTCGACGTCAGCGGCCTTCAGCCAGTTCCTCAAACACGACTCCGAGATTCCGAAGTCCTTGGCCAGTTGCGCGAGCGGAGTCTCGCCCTTGCGGGCGACCGCGACCACGTCGTCACGGAACTCCTTGGGATGGGGTGCAGGCATGTCGACATCCTTCCAGCGAGGCCTCCCGGCCCCACAGAACTGGTGTCAACCGAACCTTCAGCAGTCCCCGGTGCTGCGGGCCAAGCGGCCGCGCGTCGAGGTCATGCAGGCGCAGATGCCCGACCGGGTGTGGGACGCCTCACAGCTCGCGGAGTTCCTGAACGCGGTCAGCGGTGAGCGGCTTCACCCGTTCTTCCGCCTGGCGGCGTTCACGGGTGCCCGCCGCGGTGAGCTGCTGTTCCTGCACTGGGGCGACGTCGACCTCGACAACGAGGCGCCGCACATCGTGGTGCGGGGCACGGTCTCGATCGTCGGTGGCCGGCGGGTCGACGGCACCACCAAGAGCGGCCGGGTGCGCATGGTGGGACTCGACCTGGGAACGGTGGCCGTCATGCGGGCCTGGCGGGCTCGACAGGAGGACGAGCGTCGGTTCGCTGACGGTTCCTGGCGTGGAGCCCGCCGGGTGTTCCTGACCGAGCTGGGTTCCCAGCTGCCGCCGGACCGTCCTGGTGAGGTCATGCGGCGCGTCATCGTGGAGCACAACAACCGCTTGGGCTCGCCTCCGCTCCCGCGGATCCGGTTCCACGACCTGCGACACACGCACGCCACGCTGCTACTGCGAGCAGGCGTCCCGGTGCACGTCGTCGCGGCACGCCTCGGCCACGTCGATCCGGCGATCACGCTGCGGGTCTATGCGCACGTGCTGAGGGACCAGGCATCCGGTGTCGCAGAGATGTTCGCCCAGGTCGTGGAGGAGGCGATGACGCCAGCCGTTGGGGCGCTTCAGGCAACCGAGGACGTGCGCGCTGTTAGCAAACCCGTTACCAAGCCATCGGATGCGGTCGAGAGTTGCGTGGTGAGCCGGGCGGAGAACGCCCAGGTCAGAGCGTGATTCCTGGGCTCCCCGGGTAGGAATCGAACCTACGTCGCTTGTCCTGATTCAAAGTCAGGCGGGCCCTGCCAGCAGACCAACCGGGGACCGCCGCCTCGCGGGGCGGCTGCGTCGAGGGTAATGGAGCGCCGGCACCCCCGGCGCACCCTCGAGAGGAGGTGACACGCCGAGCAGCCGGCCGGCGCATCCGCGTTTCACCTCCTCTCGACGCGCGCCCGCACCGTTGCGCCTGGCGCCCCGCATCTCCGGGAGGCGGCAGAATGGCCCGGTGAGCGATGACCCGGGGGCCAAGAAGTCGCGCACCTCCCGAGCCCGGATGACGGGGCGCGAGCGGCGCGAGCAGCTCATCGGCATCGGGCGCAAGCACTTCGCCGACAAGGGCTTCGAGGGGGCCACCGTCGAGGAGATCGCCGCCTCGGCCGGGGTCAGCAAGCCGGTCGTGTACGAGCACTTCGGCGGCAAGGAGGGGCTCTACGCCGTCGTCGTCGACCGCGAGATCGAGGCGCTGCTGGCCGGGGTCACCTCGGCTCTCGACGCCGGCACCTCCTCACGCCAGATCGTCGAGGGGGCGGCGCTGGCCCTGCTCGCCTACGTCGAGAGCAACTCCGATGGGTTCCGGATTCTGGTGCGCGACAGCCCGGCCGGCCAGGCCACCGGCTCGTTCGCCAGCCTGATGAGCGACATCGCCAGCCAGGTCGAGCACATCCTCGCCGCCCAGTTCAAACAGCACGGCCTCGACCCGAAGGCCGCGCCGATGTACGCGCAGATGCTCGTCGGGATGATCGCGCTGGTCGGCCAGTGGTGGCTCGACAACCGCAAGTTCAAGAAGCACGAGGTGGCGGCGCACGTCGTCAACCTCGCGTGGAACGGCCTCACCGGCCTCGAGCCGAAGCCGACCCTGACCCCCGAGACGCTCGCGCAGATCTGACCCGGCAGGCGCCGGTGTCAGGCCTGCTGCAGCTCGACCCGGTTGCCGACGGGGTCGTCGGTGTGGAACCGGCGGACCCCCGCGATCTCTTCCGACCAGCGCACCGCCCCGCCCGCCTCGGCCACCGCGCGGGCGACCGCATCGACGTCGTCGACCAGGAGGCAGGGGTGGGCCTTGCGCGCCGCGACGAAGGCAGCATCCACCCCGCAGTGCAGCTGGCGGTCGCCGGCGGCGAACCAGACCCCGCCGCGCGCGGCGATCGCAGCCGGGGTGGGGAGCTCGGACATGCCGAGCACCCCGCCGTACCAGGACCGCAGGAGCCCGGTGGCTCCCGGCGGACAGGCGATCTGCACGTGGTGCAGCCCGACCACGGCCATCAGACGCTCCCGCCCACACACCGGGCCACCGCGAAGACCCGCCGGAACGGGAAGAGGACGCCGTCCGGGGTGCGGGGGTAGGCCTCCGCGAGCGCGGCCGCGTAGGGCTGGACGAAGGCGTCACGCTCCTCGCCCTCCTCGAGCAGCTCCAGCACCGGCCGCAGACCGGTGGCGCTGACCCAGGTGAGCACCGGGTTCTCCTCCTGACCCTCGGGATCGAGCACGTGGAGGTACGTGGTCTCCCAGGCGTCGACCCGGCATCCGACGCGGGCGAGCATCCGCAGGTACGTCGCGGGCTCACCCACCGCCGGGACGTCGAGGGCGGCCGTCAGCTCGCCGCCACGACGATGGGTCTGCGCGGTGGCTCGCATGAGCGCGTGGCTGGGGGCGTCGAAGTTGCCCGGAACCTGCATCGCGAACCATCCCCCGGGGGCCAGGGACTGCACCCACGGCTCGATGAGGTTCAGGTGCTCGGGGACCCACTGGAGGGTCGAGCTGGTGATGACGACATCGGGGGCCTCGCCGAGCGAGACGGGGTCCCAGTCGCGCAGGTCGGCCAGGAGCCACTCGACGCGGCCGTCGGGGTCCAGCTCCTGCGCCGCCGCCAGCATCGACTCGGACGCGTCGACCCCCACCACCCGCGCCCGCGGCCAGCGCTGCGCCAGCAGCATCGTCATCGGCCCGTGCCCGCAGCCCAGGTCGACGACCAGCCGCGGATCCTCAGCCCCCACCTGTGCGAGCAGGTCGCCGAACGGGCGCGCCCGCTCGTCGGCGTAGCGTCCGTACCCTCTCGGGTCCCAGCTCGGCGTCTCGCGCACGGTCGTCTCCTCCGCTGACGGGGTCGGCGACCGGGATGCCGGGCAGATACCTTGACGTCAAGAAACTTGACGCGGAGTAGCATGCGCGCATGGCCGCTGACGACGTCGACCGTATCGTCTCCGCCTGGCGGCGCGAGCGCCCCGATCTCGACGTATCCCCCCTGGAGGTCCTCTCGCGCGTGTCGCGCCTGGCGCGCCGCCTCGACCTGGCGCGGGGCCGCGCCTTCTCGGGGACGGGGCTCGAGAGCTGGGAGTTCGACGTGCTCTCGGCCCTGCGCCGCACGGGCGCCCCCTACGAGCTCAGCCCCGGGCAGCTGGTCTCCGAGACGCTGGTGACCAGCGGCACCATGACCAACCGGGTCGACCGGCTGGCCGCGCGCGGCTTCGTCGAGCGCCACCCCGACCCCGGCGACCGGCGCGGCGTCATCGTGCGGCTGACCCACGACGGGATGACGGCCGTCGACCGCGCGCTGGCCGAGCTGGTCACCCACGAGCGCGAGCTGCTGGCGCGCCTCGAGCCCGACGAACAGCAGGCCCTGGCGGCGCTGCTGCGCCGGCTGCTGCGGCCGTTCGAGACCGGGCCGGCCTGAACCGTCCGACGCCGAGCACGACCGTCCGCGGCTCAGCCCGTGATCTCGGCCGCCTCGAGCCACTCGAGCTCGAGACCCTCGCGCTCGTCGACGACCTCGCGCAGCTCGCGGTTGAGCACCAGCACGCGCTCGTGGTCGGTGGCCGCCTCCGCCATCGCGGCGTGGATGCGGTCCTCGCGCTGGGCCAGCCGCGCCAGCTGCTTCTCGACCCGCGCCATCACCTTGCGCGCCTCGCGCAGCTCGCCGGGTGAGGCCCCCTCCGCACCGGACGCCGGCGCGGGCACAGCGGCCCGGGATGCCTCCGCCCCGGGCACCTCGCGAACCCCCTCGCCGCGGTCGACCAGGTCGCGCCGTAGCCGCAGGTACTCCTCGACGCCGCCGGGCAGCTCGCGCAGCCGCCCGTCACCCAGCAGCGCCAGCTGCCGGTCGCACACCCGCTCCAGCAGGTAGCGGTCGTGGGACACGACCACGAGGGTGCCGGCCCATCCGTCGAGCAGGTCCTCGAGCGAGGTCAGGGTCTCGATGTCGAGGTCGTTGGTGGGCTCGTCGAGCAGCAGCACGTTGGGTTCGTCCATCAGCAGGCGGGTCAGCTGCAGCCGCCGCCGCTCGCCACCGCTGAGGTCCCCGACGCGGGTCTGCTGGCGCGGCCCGGTGAAGCCCAGCCGCTGGGCCAGCTGCGAGGCGGTGAGGTCCTTCTTGCCGAAGCGCACCACCGAGCGCACGTCCTCGACGGCCTCGATGACCCGGCGGGAGGCCCAGGCGTCGAGCTCGCGCACCTCCTGGGTCAGGAAGGCGATCTTGACGGTGACGCCGACGGTGCGCTTGCCGGCCGCGAGCGGCACCTGTCCCGCGAGCGCGCGCAGCAGCGTCGACTTCCCCGCTCCGTTGACCCCCACCAGGCCCACCCGCTCGCCGGGCGCCAGGCGCCAGGTGAAGCAGTCGAGCAGCACCCGGTCGCCCACCGTGAGGCGGGCGTCGAGCAGGTCGACGACGTCCTTGCCGAGCCGGTTGGTGGCGAAGCGCATCAGCTCGACGTCGTCGCGCGGGGGCGGCTCGTCGGCGATCAGGGCGTTCGCGGCGTCGATGCGGAACTTGGGCTTGCTGGTGCGCGCGGGTGGCCCCCGGCGCAGCCAGGCGAGCTCCTTGCGCAGCAGGTTGCCGCGCCGCTCGGCGATGACGCCGGCCAGCCGGTCGCGCTCGGCCTTGGCCAGCACGTACGCGGCATACCCGCCCTCGTACTGGTGCACGAGGCCGCTCTCGACCTCCCACGTGCGGGTGGCCACGGCGTCCAGGAACCACCGGTCGTGGGTGATGACCACCAGCCCCGTGTCGGGCCGGGCGAAGGAGCCGGCGAGGTGCTCGGCCAGCCACGCCACGCCCTCGACGTCGAGGTGGTTGGTCGGCTCGTCGAGCAGCAGCAGGTCGGGCGCCGCCACCAGCAGCGCCGCCAGGGCCACCCGGCGCCGCTCACCACCGGACAGCGGACCCACCGTGGCGTCCATCCCGCCGACCACCGGGGCGTCGAGGCCGCCGAGCAGCCCGACCAGCACGTCGCGGATGCGGGGGTCCGCGGCCCACTCGTGCTCGGCCATCCCGCCGAGCACCGAGGCGTGCACGGTGGCGGCGGCGTCGAGGCTGTCGTCCTGGGTGAGGACGCCGACCCGCAGCCCTCCGGTGCGGGCGACCCGGCCGTCGTCGGGCTCGCGGGTCCCGGCCAGCACCCGCAGCAGCGTCGTCTTGCCGCCGCCGTTGCGGCCGACGACGCCGATGCGGTCGCCGCCGTTGACGCCGAGGGACACGCCGTCGAGCACCTGCGCGGTGCCGAGCGCGAGAGAGGCGCGCTCGACGGAGACCAGGCTCGCCACTAGTCGATCCGCTGGTGGATGACGTGAGCACCGGGCACGGGGCCGCTGGCCCGGCGCACGTCGCGCACCGCGCCGCTGGCGGTGAGGGCGACGGCGAGGTCGATGCCGGCCTCGTTGCTCTCGACGAGGAACGCGAGCGTGGGCCCTGAACCGGACACGATGCCGCCGAGCGCGCCGTACTCCATCCCGGCCTCGAGGGTCGCGCCGAGGTCGGGGCGCAGCGAGATGGCGGCCGGCTGGAGGTCGTTGGTGAGCTGGGGTGCGAGCTCGTGGGGGTCGCCGCTGCGCAGGGCCGCCATCAGTGCAGGCGTGGCCACCGGCTCGGGCACCGAGGTGCCGGCCCGCAGGCGGTCGCACTCGGCGTAGACCTCGGGGGTCGACAGGCCGCCGTCGGCCAGGGCGAAGACCCAGTGGTAGGTGCCGCGCGCGAGCACCGGGGCCAGGAGCTCGCCGCGGCCGCTTCCCATGGCGGTGCCCCCGGCGACCAGGAACGGCACGTCGCTGCCGAGCTCGGTGGCGACCTCCTCGAGCTCGTCACGGTCGAGGCCGAGGTCCCAGAGGCGGTCGAGGGCGACGAGGGTCGCCGCGGCATCGGCCGAGCCCCCCGCCATCCCCCCCGCCACCGGGATTCCCTTACGGATGCTGACGTGGGCGGGGGCCCCGGCGTGGCGGTCGGCGAGCACCCGGGCCGCTCGAAGGGCCAGGTTGCTGGCGTCGGTGGGGACGCCGTCGGCCAGCGCTCCGGAGACGCTGACGCCCCAGTCGTCGGCCGCCGCCACCGTGACGTCGTCGTACAGACCGACCGCCTGGTAGACGGTCGCGAGGGTGTGGAAGCCGTCGTCGCGCAGCGGTCCGACCAGGAGCTCGAGGTTGACCTTGGCCGGGACGCGCACGGTCACGGGGCCGGGCACGAGGGGGGCGGCGGTCATGTCCTCACCCTAGTCAGAGGACCGGGGCGGACGCCGCGCCGGCTGCTCAGCCGCGGGCGGCGGCGATGCGGGCGAACGCGCCGACGTCGAGCTGCTCGCCGCGGGTGCGGGGGTCGACCCCGGCCGCCACCAGCGCCGCCTCGGCCGCGACCGGCGACCCGGCCCATCCGGCCAGGGCGGCCCGCAGGGTCTTGCGGCGCTGGGCGAAGGCCGCGTCGACGACGGCGAACACCTCGGCGCGCGTCGCCGTCGTGACGGGCGGCTCACGGCGGGTCAGGGCGACGAGGCCGGAGTCGACGTTGGGAACCGGCCAGAACACGCTGCGCGGCACGGTGCCGGCCAGGCGCACGTCGGCGTACCACGCCGCCTTGACGCTGGGGACGCCGTAGGTGCGGCTGCCGGGGGGCGCGGCGAGCCGCTCGGCGACCTCGAGCTGCACCATCACGAGGACGGTGCGCAGGCTCGGGAACAGCTCGAGCATCCGCAGCACGACCGGCACCGAGATGTTGTAGGGCAGGTTGGCGACCAGGGCGGTGGGCGGCGGCCCGGGGAGCTCGGTCACGGCGAGCGCGTCGCCGTGGACGACCTCGAGGCGGCCGGACAGCGACGGTGCCAGGGCGTCGACAGTGCCGGGGAGGGTGGCCGCCAGCACCGGGTCGACCTCGAGCGCGACCACGCGTTGCACCACCGGCAGCAGGGCCAGGGTGAGGCTGCCGAGGCCGGGGCCGACCTCCACCACGACGTCGTCGCCCGCCACCCCCGACACGCGCACGATGCGGCGGACGGTGTTGCCGTCGACGACGAAGTTCTGCCCCCACTGCTTGGTGGGCCGGATGCCGTGACGAGCCGCGAGCTCGCGGACCTGCGCGGCCCCGAGCAGCGCGGCAGGCGCGGCATCCGGGGCGTCGGTCACGGGCGCCACCCTAGCCACCGCCCCCTCCCCGCTTTTCGGGGTCACCCCGAAAAGCGCTCCAGACAAGACCTGCGAGGCGGGGGCAGGTGCAGCAGGCCTTGCCTCGAACCGGGGTCTCGGCCCGGGCGGCGCGCNGGCGCGGGCCAGGATGCCGCGAGCCGCCGCCTCGGTGGAGGCAGCGGCTCGCGGGGCGGGCTCGAGAGGGTCAGGCAGCGGACGCGCAGCCCCAGGGCGAGAGCCCGGCCTTGGCGTAGTAGCGGTTGGCCACCGTGATCTGCTCGGCCCGGGACGCGAGGTCGGGGCGCGAGGCGAAGTCGTCGCCCCCGTTGGCGAGCCACGACGGGATGTTGAACTGGAGGCCGCCGTAGTAGCCGTTGCCGGTGTTGATCGACCAGTTGCCGCTCGACTCGCACTGGGCGATGCGGTCCCACATCGCCGCGTTGGCGAGGTTGAGACCGGCGCCGGAGGTGTTGCCGGCGCTGGGCGCGGGCGCGGTCGCGACCGGCTTGGTGCCGACCTCGACGACCTGGCTGACCGGCTTGGTGACGACCTTCTGCGACACCACCGAGGTACCCGCGAGCTTGCCGTCGACGAAACGCTGGCTGCGCACGACCTCACGGCTGCCCTGGCGGCCGGGGGTCACGGTCCGGCTCCGGCCCTTCGCGAGGCCGGCGTCCTCCCGCTTGACCACAGAGAACGGGATCGCCTCGGTGGTGGTGACCCGCTTGGTCGTCACCCGCTGGAAGACGATGGTCATGCCGTCGGTGACCGGGGTGTCGAGGCCGGGGCGCACGAGGTCGGTCGCGTTGCGGCTGACGTTCAGCTCACCGAGCACGCCCGAGACCTTCGGCGCCGCCGTGGAGACGGAGCGTCGCTTGCCGCCGATGACCACGGTGACGTCCTTGGGGGTGGACACCGACATCGCCAGGCCCTCCCGTCCCAGCGGGAGCGAACGCGAGGCGGTCAGGACCGCGCCGTCGGCCCGCACCCCGATGTCCTTGAGCGCCGCGTCGACCGTCGTGGCGGTCGTCCAGTACTCGCGGGTGACCCCGTCGACCGTGACGACCAGCTTGCGTCCGTACCGCACCGAGATGCGGTCACCGTCGGCGATCGGGCTGTCGAGGCTCGGGACGACCACATCGTGCTCCCCCACCGAGATGCCCTGCTTGTCGAGGGCGTCGCGGACGGTTGACCCCAGGACGTGGACCGAGGACCGGCTGCCGTCGACAGTCAGGGACACGGCCTTGTCGAAGTGGGCGACGCCGACCGACCCGACGGCCACGGCGAGGGCCGCGACGCCTTGGGCGGCATGACGAACGGTGCGGTTGAACAAAACGACTCCAGGGGTGGGGCTCCCCGGGCACCGGCGTCGGACGGCGACCCGCGGGCCCGGGCCGGGGGGCCCAGCGCACGAAACGCCCCTGCCGGCGGCGGTGCCGGACGGGCGTTCGTGCACGTCGTCCGAGGCGTTCCGGCCCCGGCCATCTCGCTCCACCGTGCAGGACGGTCGGGGCAAAGGTCAAGTTTGGGTAACGGGGGACCCAACAACACGTGACCTCACGAGTCACACGCGACGCATCAGTCACACGAGCCACGCAGCCCCTGAGTCGCTGCTGAGGGACCCGGGGGCTCGCCCCGGCTCACCAGGGGCCGTAGAGCCGTTCGGAGTTCTCCGAGAGGGCCTGGCACAACGTGGCCACCGCCACCCCCAGCACGGCCGCCATCGCCCGCACCGTCAACGGCACCAGCACAGGGCTGTTGGACGCTCCCCGCCAGGGGTGCGGGGTCAGGTAGGGGGCATCGGTCTCGACCAGCAGGAGCTCGAGCGGGGTGACCGCGAGCGCGTCGCGCAAGCCCCGCGAGCTCTTGAACGTCACGGTGCCGCTGAACGAGAGGTGGTAGCCGCGCCGGACGCACTCACGCGCCATCTCCAGGTCGCCGGAGAAGCAGTGCATGACGGTGCGCTCCGGTGCGCCCTCCTCGGCCAGCACCCGCAGGACGTCGTCGTGGCTGTCGCGGTCGTGGATCTGGAGGGCCCGCCCGGTGCGCTTGGCGATGTCGATGTGCCGCCGGAACGACTCCTCCTGCACGGGACGCCCTTCGGGGCCGGTGCGGAAGTGGTCGAGTCCGGTCTCGCCGACGACCCGCACCCGCGGATGCGCCGCCAGCTGTTCGACCCGGTCGAGGACGGCGTCGAGCCGCCCCCGCGCGGCCAGGAGCGGCGCCTCGTTGGGGTGCACGGCCACCCCCGCCAGCACTGACGGGTACGCCTCCGCGGCCGCGACCGCGAACTCGTTGCCCGCCTCGTCACAGCCGATCTGCACGACCCGGTCGACCCCCACCGCGGCCGCGGCCCGCAGCGCCGGGCCGAGGTCGCCCGCTGCGATCTCGGCACCCTCACGGCTGATGTCGAGGTGGGTGTGGTTGTCCACCACCGGGATCGGCAGCGGGTCGGGCGGCTCGGGCTCGCCCCGCCGACTCGGCTGTGCCGTCATCCGCTCAGGCCTCCGCCCGGGCCAGCTCGTCGTCGACGACCGACTCGTCGAGCTTGGTGAAGACCGGCGCGGGCTTGCTGATGGGCGTCCCCACGACGACCGGGCGCGACCCCCACCGCGGGAACCCGGAGTAGTCGCCGGTGATGACCGGCCACGAGCGCCCGTCGTCCTCGGGGTCGAGCCCGGTGACGGTCTCGAGGCGCGGCATCGGGACGAGCTCGCCCTCGCCGCCCAGCACCGCGTGCACCCGGTTGGCGGCGTGGGGGAGGAAAGGCGCCAGCATCGTGTTCAGGTCTGCGACGCACTGGACCAAGGTGTGCAGCACGGTGGCCAGGCGCTCCTGCTGGTCCTCGCCCTTGAGCTTGAACGGCTCGGTGCGCGAGACGTACCCGTTGACCTCGCCGACCACCCGCATGGCCTCGGCGATGGCGGCCTTCTGCCGGTGCCGCTCGAGCAGGCCTCCCACGGTGTCGAAACCGGCGAGCACGGTGTCGCGGATCTCCTGGTCGACCGGCTCGAGCGGGCCCGGGGCCGGGATCTCGCCGAAGTTCTTGGCCACCATGGCGGCGGTGCGCGAGACGAGGTTGCCCCAGCCGGCCACCAGCTCGGAGTTGTTGCGCTGCACGAACTCCCGCCAGGTGAAGTTGGAGTCCTGGTTCTCGGGACCGGCTGCGCAGATGAAGTAGCGGATGCCGTCGGGGCCGTACCGGTCGAGGACGTCGCGCACCAGCACCGTGTAGCCGCGCGAGGTCGAGAACTGCCGGCCCTCCATGGTCAGGTACTCGCTCGAGACCACCTCGGTCGGCAGGTTGAGCTCGCCGTAGACGCCCGGCTCGCCGCCGCGCGACCCCTTGCCGGCGTAGCCGAGGAGCTCGGCGGGCCAGATCTGGGAGTGGAAGGTGATGTTGTCCTTCCCCATGAAGTAGTAGGTGAGTGCCTCGGGGTCGTTCCACCACTCACGCCAGCGCTCGGGCTCGCCCAGGCGCCGCGCCCACTCGATGGAGGCCGACAGGTAGCCGATGACGGCGTCGAACCACACGTAGAGGCGCTTGGCCGGGTTGTCCCGCCACCCGTCGAGCGGCACCGGGATGCCCCAGTCGATGTCGCGGGTCATGGCGCGCGGCTTGATCTCGTCGAGGATGTTGCGGCTGAACTTGATGACGTTGGGCCGCCAGGTGCCCGAGGCCTCGCGCCCCGTGAGCCACTCGCCCAGCGCCTCGGCCAGCGCGGGCAGGTCGAGGAAGAAGTGCTGGGTCTGCACGAACTGCGGCGTCTCGCCGTTGATCTTGCTCCGCGGGTCGATGAGCTCCTCGGGCTCGAGCTGGTTGCCGCAGTTGTCGCACTGGTCGCCCCGGGCGTCCGGATAGTGGCAGATGGGGCACTCGCCCTCGATGAAGCGGTCGGGCAGCGTGCGCCCGGTGGAGGGCGAGATGGCACCCTGCTGGGTACGCTCGACCATGTAGCCGTTGAGCCAGTTCTGGCGGAAGAGCTCCTGCGCGACGGCGTAGTGGTTCGCCGTGGTGGTGCGCGTGTAGAGGTCGTAGGTGCAGCCGAGGTCGCACAGCTCGCCGGCGATGAGGGCGTGGTTGCGGTCGACGAACTCGCGCGGGGTCACCCCGGCCTGGTCGGCGAGCACGAGGATGGGCGTGCCGTGCTCGTCGGAGCCGCTGACCATGAGCACGTCGTGGCCCGCCATCCGCATGTACCGGCTGAACACGTCGGACGGCACCCCGAACCCGGCGACGTGACCGAGGTGGCGGGGGCCGTTGGCGTACGGCCAGGCGACGGCGGAGAGGACCTTCATGCCCCGAATCCTAGGTGCCACCCACCACCGCTTCCGCCGGTGTCCCGAGGGCGAGCGGCCTCAGCGGGTCCACTCGTACGGCGTCGTGGTGGTGACCTGCACCAGCCCGGCCCGTTCGAGGATGGGGCGCGAGTACTCGGTGGAGTCGCTGTGCAGGACGGTCTTGCCCAGCCGCAGCGCCGACCGTGCCCGCACGGCCGTCAGCGCCCGGTAGATGCCACGTCCGCGCCACGCCGGCACGGTGGCTCCGCCCCACACGCCCGCCACCTGGGTGCCGGGCACGGGCTCGAGCCGGCCCGAGCTCACCATCACCCCGTCGGCCTCGGCGACCCAGAGCTCCATGCCGTCCTCACGGGAGAGCCGGAACATCAGGTCGTCGGCCCGGCGCGTCGAGACCGGGTCACCGAACGCCTCGTCGGCCATCGCACTCATGGCCCGCACGTCGGGCTCGTCCGTGACCCGGCGCAGCACCACGCCCGGCGGCAGCGGCAGCTCCACGGCGAGGGCGGCGGCCGGGCCCATCATCACCGACTCGAGCTCGCCCCCGACGAAGCCGTGCTCCACCAGCGCCTCGAGCAGCCCGGGCGCGACGTCGTGCCCGCGGGTCTTCCACTCGACGTCGACCACGGACGGCTCCCCCCGGAAGTACTCGAGCGCCGCCGCGACCCACCCGCGCACGGTCGCCGCATCCGCGCCCTGGAGGTCGCGGTACGAGACGAAGCCCCGGCCCCCCGGGAAGACGGCCATCCGCAGCGGGCCCAGCCGGGTCACCGACACCGCGCCGGGCGTCTCGGCGTCGGTGCGCAGCTGGTCGTCGTAGACGCGCAGCAGGGCGGCGGGGTCGGCGAGGGCGGAGGACACGGCCGGGGCGGGGTCGGAGGGCACGTGCCGATGGTGGTGGGCCGGTCGCCGATCGTCCACCGGGTTTCGCGGCGCCCGCAACGGTTCGGTCACGACGGAACCGGCCGGGACTACCCTGACGTCGGAGCGATGTTGCTCTCCCGGGTGCGAGCGTGTCGTGCGCTCGCCACAGGTCAGGAGGTCGCCGTGCTGGCTGCCCTCACGGGGATGGGGCTGTCCGCCGCGGCGGGCCTGAACGCCTACATCCCCTTCCTCGTCGTCGCGCTCGTCGCGCGGTTCACCGACCTCATCACGCTCCCCACGGGCTACGCGTGGATCGAGAGCGGCTGGGCCATCGGGATCGGGGCGGTGCTGCTGCTGGCCGAGGTCGTCCTCGACAAGGTCCCTGCAGTCGACACCGTCAACGACACCATCCAGACCTTCATCCGGCCGAGCATGGGCGGGCTGATCTTCGCGGCCACCAGCGCCGCCTCCGACCTCGACCACTCGACGTGGATGACCCAGCACCCGTGGGTCGGGGTCGTCCTCGGCGTGGTGGTGTCGGGGCTGGTGCACACCGGCAAGATGGCCGCCCGCCCGGTGGTCAACGGTGTCACCATCGGCGCCGGCGGGCCGGTCGTCTCCACCGTCGAGGACGGAGCATCCATCGGACTCTCGCTGGTGGCGATCCTGGCGCCGGTGTTCGTCGTCGTCGCGCTCGCCCTGCTGGCGTGGTTGCTCGTCTGGCTCTGGCTGCGGGTCCGCGACTGGCGCCGCTCGCGCCGCGAGCGCGCCTACTCCCCCGGCTGACCCGACGCCTTCCGGCCGTCAGGGCGTGATGACGTCGGCCGGCGCGGGCTCGGTGAACGAGCCCACCTGTCCCCAGCGGTCGAACCTCAGGTCGGATGCGTCGGTGCCCACCGTGGTGAACCGCAGGAGGGCCGCGCTGCCGTCGCTGGCGACGACCAGCCCCCCGGCGCCCACCTCCAGCCGCCAGACGACGTCCCCGTCGAGCGACTCCACGAGCGCCGGCCTGGTCCGCTTCTGCAGGGCCACCACGTCGGGGCGCGCGAACCGTGCTGTGAGCAGGCCCCTCAGCGTGTAGGGCCCGACCGCGGCCGCCTGCCGCGCCGTGACCAGGAGGTACTTGTCGCGATAGGGCCGCGCCGCCGCCGCCGAACCCAGGCGGCGGCTCCAGAACGCCTGGTCGCCCGAGAGCCAGGTCCGGTCGCCCACCGTGAGCAGCTCGGCCGTGCCCGCACCGGGGGCTGTCACCCGCAGCCGCTGCTGGGTGCCCGACGCGTTGCCCTGGAGGTCGATGGTGACCCGCACCCGCCCGCGCATCACCGTCCCGGCGACGTGCGCCGACTGGGCGGACAGGGCGAAGGTCCGGGCGTCGACGTAGAGCTCGCCGACGGGGGGCGGGGCCGGCGACACCGGTGGGGACGTGCTCGGGTCGGTACCGAAGGTCGCCGGAGCCGGGAGGCCGGGTACGGCGGAGCAGCCACCGGCGCACACGGCGAGCGCCAGCGCCGCCGCCGCCCACCCGCGGACCACCGGGCCCCCGAGCCGGCACGCGGGCCGCCCGCGGGTGGGCCGGACGCGGGTGGGCCGGACGACGGGGCAGGCACGCGATGGCATCGTGCCCATTGTGCCGCGCCCGGCGGCATCCAGCCCGCTCACAGCCGGCATCCAGGATCCTCCCGGATGCCCCAGCCTAGGGTGGGTCGATGCGCCGCCGTCACCTCACCGAGACCTGGCTCGTCCTCGGCGTCTCGCTCGGGTCGTCCGCGATCTACGCCCTGCTGCGCATCGTCGACCGGCTGACCCGCCCCCAGGCGCTGTCCCAGCAGACGGCCACGATGAACTCCTCGGTCACGCCGGACCGCCCGTGGCTCGACGTGACCTTCCAGCTGGTCGGGATCGCCCTCGCGCTCGTCCCGGTCGCGCTGGCGCTGCACCTGCTGCGGCGCGACGACCCCGACGAGCCACACACCATGGGCTTCGACCTGCGCCGCCCGCTCCAGGACCTGTGGCGCGGCGCCGCCCTCGCGGCGGTCATCGGCATCCCCGGGCTGGGTCTCTACCTCACCGCCAAGGCGCTGGGGCTGAACACCACGGTGTCCGCCGCGAACCTCGTGGGCGCCGCCTGGTTCACCGTCCCGATCCTCGTCCTCGCGGCCGCCCAGAACGCGGTGCTCGAGGAGACGATCATGGTCGGCTACCTCTTCCGCCGCTGGGGACAGGCCGGCTGGGGCACTTGGCGGGTCATCGTCACCTCCGCCCTGATCCGCGGGACCTACCACCTGTACCAGGGCTTCGGCGGCTTCGTCGGGAACGTCGTGATGGGCCTCGTCTTCGGCTGGCTTTACACCCGGACGAAGCGGGTGATGCCGCTGGTGGTGGCGCACACCCTCCTCGACGTCGTGGCCTTCGTCGGGTACTCGCTGCTCAAGCCGCACGTGGGCTGGCTCTGAGCCGGACCGGACCCCAAGCAGCCGACAGGGAAGCCGTGAGGCCCGCCTCCCGTGACTGGGGCGGGCCTCACGGCGTCGGGGGATCAGCGGCGCAGGGCCGTCCGCAGGTCCTTGTTCAGCGTCGAGATGACGTCCTGGGGGATGCCCTTGGGGCAGGCCTGCGAGCAGGCGCCCACGTTGGTGCAGCCGCCGAAGCCCTCGTGGTCGTGCTGCTCGACCATCGACACCACGCGGGCGTCGCGCTCGGGCTGGCCCTGGGGCAGCTCGGACAGGTGGGTGACCTTGGCGCCCATGAAGAGCATGGCCGAGGCGTTGGGGCAGGCGGCGACGCAGGCGCCGCACCCGATGCACTCGGCCGCCATGAACGCACGCTCGGCGTGCTGCTTGGGCACGGGAGCCGCGTTGGCCTCGGGAGCCGAGCCGGTGTTGACCGAGATGTAACCGCCCGCCTGGATGATGCGGTCGAAGGCGCTGCGGTCGACGACGAGGTCCTTGATGACCGGGAAGGCGTTGGCTCGCCACGGCTCGATGGTGATGACCTCCCCGTCGGTGAAGCTGCGCATGTGCAGCTGACAGGTGGTGGTCCGCTCCGGGCCGTGGGCCTTGCCGGAGATCATCAGCCCGCACGAGCCGCAGATGCCTTCGCGGCAGTCGGAGTCGAACGCGATGGGCTCCTCGCCCTTGGCGTTCAGCTGCTCGTTGAGGATGTCGAGCATCTCGAGGAAGCTCATGTCCTCGCTGATGTCGGTGACCTTGTAGGTCTGCATCGAGCCCCGGTGGCGGGGCCCGGGCTGGCGCCAGATCTTGAGCGTGAGGTTCATCGGTGTCCTCGGGAGGTAGTGGCAGCGGGAAGGGCGCGGGCGCGGGGCCGGGTCACTTGTAGCTGCGCTGCTTGAGCTGGATGGCTTCGTAGACGAGGTCCTCCTTGTGCAGGACCGGGGTGCCGAGCTCGCCGAACCCGTCGCCGCCGGTGGACTCCCACGCGGCGACGTACGCGTACTCGTCGTCGTGCCGCAGGGCTTCGCCGTCCTCGGTCTGGCTCTCGACCCGGAAGTGGCTACCGCAGGACTCACGGCGGTGCAGGGCGTCGATGCACATGAGCTCGCCGAGCTCGAGGAAGTCGGCCACGCGACCGGCCCGCTCGAGGCTCTGGTTGAGGGTGTCCCCCGCACCGAGCACGCGCACGTTGCGCCAGAACTCCTCGCGCAGCCCCCGGATGAGGTCGATGGCCTTGAGCAGGCCCTCCTCGGAGCGCTCCATGCCGCAGTACTCCCACATCACCTGGCCGAGCTCGCGGTGGAAGGAGTCGACGCTGCGTTCGCCGTTGATGGCCAGCAGCCGCTCGGTGCGCGACTCGACGCTGCGCCGGGCGGCGACGACCTCGGGGTGGTCGGCGCTGAGCGGCTCGAAGGGCCCCTTGGCCAGGTAGTCGCGGATGGTGTTGGGCAGGACGAAGTACCCGTCGGCCAGGCCCTGCATCAGGGCGGACGCCCCGAGCCGGTTGGCGCCGTGGTCGGAGTAGTTGGCCTCCCCCGCGACGAACAGACCGGGGATGCTCGACTGCAGGTCGTAGTCGACCCAGAGGCCGCCCATCACGTAGTGCACCGCCGGGTAGATGCGCATCGGCACGGTGTAGGGGTCCTCGCCCGTGATGCGGGCGTACATGTCGAAGAGGTTGCCGTACTTCTCGCTCACCGCCGCCTTGCCGAGGCGCTCGATGGCGTCGGCGAAGTCGAGGTAGACACCGCGCCGGAAGTCACCGACCTTCGGGCCGACGCCGCGACCCTCGTCGCAGACGTTCTTGGCCTGGCGCGAGGCGATGTCGCGGGGAACGAGGTTGCCGTAAGAGGGGTAGATCCGCTCCAGGTAGTAGTCGCGGTCCTCCTCCGGGATGTCGCGCGGGTCCTTGTCGCAGTCCTCGCGGTTCTTCGGAACCCAGATGCGCCCGTCGTTGCGCAGCGACTCCGACATCAGGGTCAGCTTCGACTGGTGCTCGCCGGAGACGGGGATGCACGTGGGGTGGATCTGGGTGAAGCAGGGGTTGGCCATGTAGGCGCCCTTGCGGTGGGCCCGCCACGACGCGGTGACGTTGGAGCCCATCGCGTTGGTGGAGAGGAAGAAGACGTTGCCGTAGCCGCCGCTCGCGAGCACCACGGCGTCGGCCAGGTGCGTCTCGATCTCGCCGGTGACCAGGTCGCGCACGATGATGCCGCGGGCGCGGCCGTCGACGACGACGATCTCGAGCATCTCGTGCCGCGTGTACGTCGTGACGGTGCCGGCGGCGACCTGGCGCTCGAGCGCCTGGTAGGCGCCGATGAGCAGCTGCTGGCCGGTCTGCCCGCGGGCGTAGAAGGTGCGCGAGACCTGGACGCCGCCGAACGAGCGGTTGTCGAGGAGGCCGCCGTAGTCGCGGGCGAAGGGCACGCCCTGGGCCACGCACTGGTCGATGATGTTCGCGCTGACCTCGGCCAGGCGGTAGACGTTGGTCTCGCGGGAGCGGTAGTCGCCGCCCTTGACGGTGTCGTAGAAGAGGCGGTAGACGGAGTCGCCGTCCTCCTTGTAGTTCTTGGCCGCGTTGATGCCGCCCTGGGCCGCGATGGAGTGCGCGCGGCGCGGGGAGTCCTGGAAGCAGAAGGACTTGACGTTGTAGCCGGCCTCGCCCAGCGTGGCGGCGGCCGAGCCGCCGGCCAGGCCGGTGCCGACGATGATGACGTCCAGCTTGCGGCGGTTGGCGGGGTTGACCAGCGCGGCCTCGAAGCGGCGGGTGGTCCACATCTGCGCGATGGGGCCCGCGGGGGCCTTGGTGTCGGCGATGGGCTCGCCCTCGGTGTACAGCCCGTGGGTGATGCCGGCGTTGATGGTGTCTGTCATCGGTTCCGTGCCTTACTTGATGATGCCGAAGAGGATCGCGAGCGGCGGGAGCAGGAAGCCGATGACCACGACCGCGGCGACGGCGTGGCCGACCAGCTTCGCGCGGCGGTAGGCCGCCGCGGTCCCGGTGAGGCCGAGGGTCTGGCTCGCACTGAAGACGCCGTGCGAGAGGTGGAGCGCGAGGGCGACCATCGCGAGGACGTAGATGAGGGTGTTCCAGGGGACCTGGAAGCTCGCGACGAGCAGCGCGTAGGGGTTCTGCTGGATGTCGGGGCCCTGCTTGGCGGAGTTCACCGAGAACTTCACGATGGAGAACTGGAGCAGGTGCCACACGAGGAACAGGAGGAGGAAGGTGCCTCCCCACCGCATCCACGCGGTGCGCGAGGCCCGCTTGACGGCCTCGTACTTCGTGCGGCGGGCGTTGCCGGCCCGGCTCCACAGCGTGTACGCCGCGTACACGTGCCCCACGAGGCTGAGCACCAGCACCGCCTCGGTGACGTAGAGCAGACCCCGGTAGGGAAGCATCGGCTCGCCGATGGTCCGCAGGTGCTCGGCGTAGGTGTTGAAGGACTCCTCGCCCCACAGCGCCTTGAGGTTGCCGTACATGTGCAGGAGGACGAACGCGACGAACACCAGACCGGTCACGGCCATGAGGAGCTTCAGGCCGATCGTGGTCCGGCGGGCCGTCGCGGGTCGCGAGGAAGTCGTTGTGGCCACGAACGACAACCCTAGTCCCCGCCCCGGACACCGGCGAGGGCTGTCGAGCCCTGCCCGGGTGTGACATTGGCCCGGTTACCTCCGGGTACCCGTCGCGGTCCGCGGTCGTCACCAGCGCAGGTCGGCGTCACCGGCGCGGGTCGGCCTCAGCCGGCGCGGGCGGCCACGGCGGCGTCGTAGAGTGCCCGCTTGACCAGCCCGGTCCGGCCGGCGACGTCGGCGCAGACGTCCTTGAGCCGCTCGCCGGCCGCGACCCGGGCGAGGACCTCGGGGACGGCGTCCTCGACGGTGCCGACGGGGCCGCGGCGCCCCGCCACGACGACGGTGATCTCGCCGCGCGCGTGCTCCTGCGCCCAGTCGGCGAGCTCAGCGAGTCCGCCGCGGCGCACCTCCTCGTAGGTCTTGGTCAGCTCGCGGCAGACGGCGGCCGGGCGGTCGGGTCCGAGCACCTCGGCCGCCGTGGCCAGCATCCGGGCCAGGCGGTGCGGCGCCTCGAAGAACACCATGGTGCGGTGCTCGTCGGCGAGCCCGGCGAGCGCGCGGGCCCGCTCCCCCTCCTTGCGGGGCAGGAAGCCCTCGAAGCAGAACCGGTCGACCGGCAGGCCCGAGACGGCCAGGGCGGTGAGCACGGCCGACGGTCCGGGGACGGCGGTGACACGAACCCCGGCGTCGACGGCGGCGGCCACCAGCCGGTAGCCCGGGTCGGAGACCGACGGCATCCCGGCGTCGGTGACGACGAGCACCCGGGCGCCGGCGACCATCTCGGCCACGAGGTCGGCGGCGCGGCCGGACTCGTTGTGCTCGTGGAAGGACACGACCCGGCCGGCCGGGCTCACCCCGAGGTCGGCGCACAGCCGTCGCATCCGGCGGGTGTCCTCGGCGGCCACGACGTCCGCGCTCGCGAGCTCCGCGGCGAGCCGGGGAGCGGCGTCGCGCGGGTCGCCGATGGGGGTCGCCGCCAGCACCAGGAGGCCGCTCATGGGCCGATCCTCGCACGCGGCCGGGGCGCCGCAGGGCGCCCACCTACGATGTGCCGGTGACCCGGACGGACGAGCTGCGCGAACGCCTGCTCGGGTTCCGGCCCACCGACCGGCTGTGGGGCTGGCTGGGCCCGGGGCTGATCGCCCTCGTGGGCGGCATCCTGCGGTTCTGGAACCTCGACCGGCCGCACGCGCTGGTCTTCGACGAGACGTACTACGTCAAGCAGGGCTACTCGATGCTCCGCTACGGCGTCGAGATGCGGGTCCTGGACTCCCTGAAGAAGCCCGACCAGGCGTTCGTCGGCGGCAACCCCGACATCTTCTCGAGCACCGAGGGGGACTACGTCGTCCACCCCCCGGTCGGCAAGTGGTTGATCGGCGCCGGCGAATGGCTGCTGGGTGCCGACTCGGGCTGGGGATGGCGGTTCTCGGTGGCGCTGCTCGGCACCGTGTCGATCCTGGTCGTGGGCCGGGTGGCGCGGCGGATGTTCGGCTCGACCGCGCTGGGCTGCGTCGCCTCGTTCCTGCTGGCCTTCGAGGGACTGCACTTCGTGATGTCGCGCACCGGCATCCTCGACATCATCGTCATGTTCTTCGCGCTGTGCGCGTTCGCGGCCCTGCTGGTCGACCGGGACCGCAGCCGTGAGGTGCTGGCCGCGAAGGTGGGCGCCCTGGGCCGCGGCGAGTGGCCGGGGGGCGGGGGGCCGTGGCTGGGCTGGCGGCCGTGGCGGTGGGTGGCCGGGGTGTCACTGGGCCTGTGCATGGGCACCAAGTGGTCGGGGCTGTTCTTCCTGGCCGCGTTCGGGCTGATGACGGTGTGGTGGGACCTCGGCGCGCGCCGGGCCGCCGGCGTGCGGCACTGGGCGCGCGGGGCGCTGCTGAAGGACGGCCCGTTCGCGGCGCTGCAGCTGGTGGTGGTCGGGGCGGTCGTCTACGTGGTGTCGTGGACCGGCTGGTTCCTGTCGGACAACGGCTACCACCGGCACTGGGACCGCTTCCACCCGGGCGAGGGGGTGCAGTGGCTGCCGCCCGCCCTGCGCAACTGGGTCAAGTACCACCACGACGCGTACGACTTCAACACCACGCTGGCACAACCACATCCGTACCAGTCGAACCCGTGGTCCTGGCTGCTGCAGACGCGCCCGACGTCGTTCTACTACCAGAGCCCCACCCGGGGCGTCGACGGCTGCACGGTGGCCCAGTGCTCGCAGGCCGTCAACCCCGTCGGCACCATCTCCGTCTGGTGGCTGGGCGTCTTCGCCCTGCTGGCGGTGCTGTGGTGGTGGCTGGTGCGACGCGACTGGCGCGCCGGCGCCATCGCGGCCGGGGTGATCGGCGGCTACCTGCCCTGGTTCGCCTACCAGCACCGCACCATCTACACCTTCTACTCCGTGGCGTTCGAGCCGTGGGTGGTGCTGGCGGTGGTGTTCGTCATCGGGCTCTGGGTGGGGCGGCGCGAGCCCGACCCGGCGCGCTTCCGGTTCCGGGTGCTGGTCGTGGGCGGGTACCTGCTGCTCACCCTGGCGCTGTTCGCCTTCTTCCATCCGATCTACGTGGCCGACACCATCCCCTACGAGCACTGGCACTGGCGGATGTGGTTCCCGAGCTGGATCTGACCGCTCCGCCGGCCCGACACCACTTTCTCGCCCGGTGCGGGAACCTTCACCGTCGCAGGGCAACCGTTCCGGTGACGAGGTGAAGGTCCCCGCCCGAACCCCGGCGGCACGCCCGAGCGGCGGCTCCCGTTTCCGGGCGGGACGACGCCGGATGCCGTGCCGCGCGTCCGCGGGCCCCGTCGGGGCTGTCGGTGGGCGGGTTTAGGTTCGGGTCATGTTCCTCCTCGGCGACGACGCGGCGCTGGTCATCAGCGCCAGCGACCTGCGTACGGCCGCCGACTGCGAGTTCGCGCTCGTGCATGCCCTCGACGTCGCGCTCGGCCGGGCCGAGCGCGCGCCCGTCGCCGACGACCCGATGCTCGCCCGGGTCGCCCGCCTCGGCACCGAGCACGAGCAGGTCGAGCTGCGCCGGCTGGCCGCCGAGCACCGCGGCCACGTCGTGCAGTTCGAGCGGCCGGGCTACACCCGTGAGGCGCTCGAGCGGGCCCACGCCCAGACGGTCACCGCCCTGCTCGACCCCGCGGTCGAGGTCGTCTACCAGGCCACCTTCTTCGACGGGTCCTTCGTGGGGCACGCCGACTTCCTCGAGCGCACGCCTGGCGGCTGGCTGGTCAGCGACACCAAGCTCGCCCGGACCGCCGGCGTGCCGGCGCTGCTGCAGATCGCGGCCTACGCCGACCAGCTGGCAGCCGCCGGGGTACCGGCCGCTCCGGTCGCGCGGCTGGTCGTCGGCTCGGGCGAGCACCACGACTACGCCCTCGGCGACATCGTGCCGGTCTACCGCGCGCGCCGGGCCCGCCTCGACGCCCTGCTGGCCGAGCACCACGCCTCCGGGGCGCCGGCGAGCTGGGGGGACGAGCGATGGCTCGCCTGTGGCCGCTGCGCCGTGTGCGAGGCCGAGGTCGAGCGGGCGCGCGACCTCCTGCTGGTGGCCGGGATGCGCGGGCCCACCCGGGCCCGGCTGCTCGCGGCCGGGGTCTCCACCGTCGAGCGGCTCGCCGCCCACGAGGGCCCGGTCGCCGATGTCCGCCCGGCCCTGCTCGACCGGCTACGCGCACAGGCCCGGCTGCAGCTGGCCCAGGAGGCCGACCCCGCGGGCGGGGTGCGCTTCGAGGTCGTCGACCCCGACGCGCTCCGCCGGATGCCGCGCCCCAGCCCGGGCGACGTCTTCTTCGACTTCGAGGGCGACCCGCTGTGGCAGGAGCCGGGGTCGAGCATCTGGGGGCTGGAGTACCTCTTCGGGATGGTCGAGGTCGACTCCGGCGAGGCCCGGTTCCGCGCGTTCTGGGCCCACGACCGCCACGAGGAGCGCCGGGCGCTGGTCGACTTCGTCGAGCACCTGGCCGCCCGCCGGCGACGCTGGCCCGACCTGCACGTCTACCACTACGCGCCCTACGAGCCCGCGGCCCTGCTCCGGATGGCCGCCCGCCACGGGGTCTGCGAGGACGACGTCGACCAGCTGCTGCGCGACGGCGTCTTCGTCGACCTCTACTCGGTGGTCCGCGCCGGCATCCGGGTCTCGCAGCGCTCGTACTCGATCAAGAAGCTCGAACCGCTCTACATGGAGGCCCGCGAGGGCGACGTGCAGGGCGGGGCCGAGAGCATCGTGGCCTACCACCAGTTCTCCGCCGCGCACATCGAGGGCCGCGACGACGAGGCCCGCGCGCTGATCGGCGAGATCGCCCACTACAACGAGGACGACTGCGTCTCCACTCTCAAGCTGCGCGACTGGCTGCTCGAGCGCCGGGCCGAGCAGGTCGGTGACGACTGGGCCCTCCCGGTCGCCGACACCATCGGTGAGGTCGAGGTCAGTGCAGCCCGCCGGGCCGCGCTCGAGCTGGAGGCCGCGGTCCGAGCCCTGGTCGACGACGTGGCGCCGGCCGACCGCTCCGACGAGCACCACGCCGTGGCCCTGGTCGGCTCCGCGGTGCTGTTCCACGCGCGCGAGGACAAGCCCAAGTGGCAGGAGCACTTCGAGCGGCTGCGGCTGCCGGTGGGCGACTGGCACGCGGCCGACGGCGTCTTCCTGGTCGAGCGGGCCGAGGTGGTCAGCGACTGGCACCAGGCGACGGCCCGCCAGCGCCCCCGTCGCACCCTGCGCCTGTCCGGCGAGCCGATGCGCCAGGGCGGCATCGGGGTGGGCGCCGCCGTCTCCGCGGTCTACGGCGTACCCGCGCCGGTCGGGGTCGTCGCCGAGCCCCTGCACGCCAACGCCCGCAGCAGCGCCGGGGTCACCGTCCTCGAGGCCCACGACCTGCTCGCCGACACCGGGCGGCTCCACCAGGTGCTGCTGGTCGAGGAGCTCCAGCCCAAGGACGGCGAACCGCACGTCGACGTGCCGGTGGCGCTGGTGCCCAACGACAACGTCAGCTCGGCCCCCATCGACCGCGCGCTGGCCGAGGTCGCCGCGGCCGTGCGCGACACCGGGCAGGTGCCGGTGGGCGCCGGCACCGACGTACTGCTGCGCTGCCCGCCCCGGCTGCGTGGGGGCGACCCGCTGCCGGCCGTGGCCGACGGTCCTGACGGCTACACCGAGGCCATCACCGCGGCCCTGCTCGGGATGGACGACTCGTACGTGGCCGTGCAGGGCCCGCCCGGCACCGGCAAGACGCACGTCGGGGCCCACGTGGTGGCCCGGCTCGTCGGCCAGGGCTGGGCCGTGGGTGTCTGCGCCCAGAGCCACGCCGCGGTCGAGAACGTGCTGACCAAGATCGTCGCCGCCACCGACGTGCCGGGCGCACAGGTGGCCAAGGTCCCTCGTGCCACGGCCGGGCCCACCTGGACGGCGCTGGGCAAGGCCGACGAGCTGGCCGCCTTCGCCGCCGGGCACCGCGCGGCCGGGCGCGGCTACGTCATCGGCGGTACCGCCTGGGACTTCACCAACCCGGGGCGGGTCGGGCGCCGCGAGCTCGACCTGCTGGTCGTCGACGAGGCCGGGCAGTTCTCGCTGGCCAAGACCCTGGCCGTGTCGGTGGCGGCCCGGCGGCTGTTGCTGCTCGGCGACCCCCAGCAGCTGCCCCAGGTCACCACCGGTACCCACGCCGAGCCGATCGACATGGCGGCGCTCGCGTGGCTCGCCCGCGGCGAGCCGGTGCTCCCGCCCACCCTCGGCTACTTCCTCGCGACGACGTGGCGGATGCACCCCGCCCTCACCCGGCCGGTCTCCGAGCTCGCCTACGAGGGGCGCCTGGCCGCGCAGGGCGAGGTCACCGGGGCCCGCCACCTGGAGGGCATCGAGCCCGGGGTGCACGTGCAGGCCGTCGAGCACCGTGACAACTCCACCCACTCGCCGCAGGAGGCCGACGCGGTGGTGGCGCTCGTGCGCGGCCTGCTGGGCCGGACCTGGGTCGACGGCTCGGCGGGGAGCGGGGATGCCGGGCGGCCGCTGGCGGAGAGCGACGTCATCGTCATCACGCCCTACAACGCCCAGGCCGGGCTGGTCCGGCGCGCCCTCGACGACGCGGGCCATCCCGACGTCGCGGTCGGCACCGTCGACAAGTTCCAGGGCCAGGAGGCGGCCGTCGCCATCCTGACGATGGCCGCGTCGTCGCACTCCGACGTCTCCCGCGGGATGGGCTTCCTGCTCGACCGGCACCGCCTCAACGTGGCGGTCTCCCGCGGCCAGTACGCCGCGTTCGTGGTGCGATCGCAGGTCCTGACCGACTTCTCGCCCCGCTCCCCCGCCGAGCTGCTGGCGCTGGGAGCCTTCCTGCGGCTGTGCGACCACGCGGTGTCGACGGAGCGGATCGCAGCTCCTCAGCGAGCGCAGGCCTGACCCGGCCGGGGCCCTCGGCCGTTCGGTCACTTCGCACCCGATCATCGGACACCGGCCCCCCCTCGTGCGCGAGCATCACTCGTCACCACCCCTGCGCACGGAGGCCCCATGTCCCTCTCACGTCTCGGTGCCGCTCTCACGAGCGCCGCCGTCGTCGTCCTCGGGGGTGGTGTGGCCGCTGTCGCCGCCTCCGCCCCCACCGCCCTCGTCGTCAGCGGCGATGAGGCCAGCACCGCCACCTCCTCGGACACCCCCACCTCCTCGGACACCCCCACCTCCGAGGCCTCGGGCCAGGACGAGCAGGGGGAGGACCAGAGCTCGGCCACCTCGTCCGACGAGTCCTCCGCGCCCGACCCTACCGAGACACCGGACACCGAGGACGGCACGGGCGAATCCGCCACCGGCACCGGCCCCGACGCCGCCGGTCCGGCCCACCACGGCCTGTGCACCGCCTGGTCGCACGTCAAGGACGCCCCGGGCAAGGCTGCCGACTCGCCCGCGTTCCGCAACGTGCAGGCCGTCGGCTGCGACGACGTGGCCGCGGCCGAGCCGGGCGCGGAGCCCACGACGCCCGAGGACGCTGCGAAGGACGCCGAGGACACCGCCCAGGATGCCGCCAAGCCCGCACGACGGACGGCGAAGGCAGAGCGTCCGCAGGCCTTCAGCCACCGCTCGGGCCACGGCAACAGCCACGCCGGCGGCTCCGGCCACGGCAAGGGCAACGGCGCGAGCCACCACTGAGACCGGGCCCTCCGGCCCCACCACGTCCCGTCGGAGGATGCGACCGACGTGGACGCGTCCCGGCCGGCCGTGAGCCGTCCGGCCGGGACGTCAGACCACCGCATGGCCACGGCCCGCGGCGCGACCAGCGCCGCGGGCCGTTCGCCGTCCCCGTCCCCTGACCGGGCGCGCGACCGCTCCCCATCCATCGGTCGAACGGCCAGTGCACCCGCCGTTCCCCCTGTTCACGGGCGCAGCGGTGCGAGCATGGTCAGGTCCACGATCCACGCAGGGGTCTTCCCAGGGCGGAGTCCTCATGCGGTCGACGTCCCGCGCGGTGTTCATCGCGCTCCTCGGGGCCCTGTGCCTTCTGCCGCTCGTGCCGGCGGGAGCGACCCGGTCGCTGGTGGGCGACGTCTTCGGTGTGCTGTGCGTGGCTCTGGGCCTCTACGGCGCCTGGCGCATCCCCGGCCCCGCGCGTCGCGGCTGGCTGCTCGTCACCGCAGGTTTCGCGGGGTGGGCCCTGGGCGACGTCGTCTACTCCGTCGAGCAGTACGGCCTCCGGCTGGCCGCCTACCCGGCCCCGAGCGACGTCCCCTACCTCGCGTCGTACGCCGTGCTGGCCGCCGGGCTCCTCCATCTCGCGCGCGGCCGACGGATGCGCTCCGACCCCACCCTGATGCTCGACGCGTCGATCGTCGCGCTCACCTTCGGTGTCGTCGTGGGGACCTTCGTCGTCAGCCCGGTCGCGAGCGACTCGACCGTCCCGGTGCTCGGGCGGATCGTGACGTCGGCCTACCCGATCGCCGACGTGCTCCTGCTGGCCGTCCTGGTGCGGTTGTGGGCCACCGCCAGCCTCCGGTCTCCGTCGTTCCGGCTGCTCGTCGTCGCCCTGCTCTCGGTGCTCGTGGCCGACCTGACCTGGAACGTGATGGCGATCGCCGACCCCACGGCCACAGCACAGGCCTGGCTCGACCAGCTGTGGCTGCTCGGCTACCTCGCGGGGGCCGCGGCGGCCTGCACGCGCTCAGCCCCCGCGCTCGGCGAGGACGGGCTGAGCCTCGACGGGGGCACGTCGGCGAACCGGCGGCTGGTGGCCCTGGGCTGCGCGCTCGTGCTGCCCGGCGCGACGCTGCTCGCCGACGGGCTGCTGGGCCATCGGCTCCCGTGGCTGCTGGTCTCCATCGGGTCGGTGGCGCTCTCGATGCTGGTGCTCGCGCGGATGGGCGTGCTGGTCCGCACCGTCGAGGTGCAGGCCGTGCAGCTGGCCGCGCTGGCCCGCAGCGACGGGCTCACCGGCGCTCCCAACCGCCGGACCTGGGACCACGAGCTCGGCCGGGCCGTACAGCAGGCCGAGGACACCGACGCCCCGCTGACGGTGGCGCTGATCGACCTCGACCACTTCAAGCGCTTCAACGACGAGCGGGGGCACCAGGCGGGCGACCTCCTGCTGCGCGAGGCGGTGGCGGCGTGGAGCAGCCTCCTCGCGCCCCACGAGGTGCTGGCGCGGTACGGGGGCGAGGAGTTCGGGGTGCTGCTGCCCGGCTCGACCACCGAACAGGCCTGCGAGCTCCTCGACACCATGCAAGGGCTCACCCCGTACGGGCAGCGGTTCTCGGCCGGCGTCGCGGCCTGGGAGCCTGGCGCCGAGCCGTCACGCCTCGTGGAGATGGCGGACCGTGCGCTCTACGAGGCCAAGCACGCCGGCCGCGCCCGCGTGCGCGTCGCGAACGCCGGCTGCCCCGAGCGTGGGCTGCCGGCCCTGCGCATCGCCTTCCAGCCGATCGTCGACCTGCGCGACGGCACGGTCGTCGGCCACGAGGCCCTCAGCCGCTTCCCGGACGGAGACCCCGAGACCGTCTTCGCCCAGGCCCACCGGGCCGGCCAGGGCCCGGCGCTCGAGGCCGCCGCCATCCGCGCCGCCCTCGCCGAGCGCCCCGACCAGGGCTACGTATCGGTGAACCTCAGCATCGGCTCGCTCGGCGCCGCGGAGGTCGAGGCGGTGCTGCCCGGCGACCTGCACGACGTCGTCATCGAGATCACCGAGCAGACCGACACCGACGACTGGGACGCCGCCATCGCCACCGTCGCCGCCCTCCGGGGTCGCGGTGCGACCATCGCCCTCGACGACTGGGGGAAGGGGTACTCCAACGTCGAGCGCATCCTGCGGCTGCGCCCGGAGGTGGTCAAGCTCGACCGCAGCCTGCTGGCGGGCCTGGACGGCGACCGGAGCCGGGCCGACGCGCTACGGGCCCTGGCCGAGTGGGCCCGCAGCATGGGCGCCCTCGTCTGCGCCGAGGGCGTCGAGACCCGCGAGCAGTGGGCCGTCCTGCGCGACGTCGGCATCGTCCTGGGCCAGGGCTACCACTTCGGGCGCCCCGAGTTCCGGATGCCGTCACCGACCCTGGTCGAGGCCACCGCGGCCGCCCTGGTCGTCTGAGTCCTCTGGCGGCCGGACGTGGGCCGTCCGCCGCGGTCGTCACCATGGCGTCGACACGGTCGGGGACGGGGTCACCGGGAAGCACCTCCACGCTCCCCACCCGACGCCCCTCCCGGTGTGGCCCAGGACGGGTGGCGGCGTTCGGACACCGGGCCCCACAACCACGGAACCCCGCCCGGGCCGGCGCTACCGCGCTGCTCGGACGGGGTTCGTCTCGGGTGGAGCTGCGGGGAATCGAACCCCGGACCTTCTCATTGCGAACGAGACGCGCTACCAACTGCGCTACAGCCCCGAGTGCGGAAGAAACGATAACACCGAGCGAGCAGGTGCCCGAAACCCACCCGTCACCGCCTCGGACGGGCTTCGCCCCCGGTCGGCGCGCGTCGGCCGACGGCGGCACCGCCTAGAGTCGCGGCATGCGACTTCCCTTCTCCCGCGGCGCCCGACCCGAGCCCGCACCGGGCGCTCGGCCCCCGCGCCGGGTCCTGGTCGACCCGGGCGGCCCGTGGATGGACGACCCGCGGCTGCCGGCCGAGTGGTCGGTCCCCCGGGGGGTGCGCACGGCCAGTGAGTGGGCCTGGCGTGGGCTGGTGATCGGGGCGGCCCTGGTCGCCGTGCTGTTCCTGACGAGCCTGCTCAGCGAGGTCGTCATCCCGATCCTCGTCGCTCTGCTGCTGTCAGCCCTGCTGCACCCCATCTTCGACCGGCTGGCCCGGGTCATGCCCAAGGGCGCGGCGGCCAGCATCACCGTCCTCGGCACCATCGCGGTGGTCATCGGGCTCATCTCGTTCGTGGGCTCGCAGCTGACCAGCCAGCTCGGCGACATCTCGACCAAGGTCACCGACGGCATCGACCAGGTGCGGCAGTGGGTCCAGGACACCTTCGCGATCACGGACACCCAGCTCACCGACTACATCGCCCAGGTGCGTGAGTCGATGAGCTCGGGCGGCCTCACGAACTCGCTCACCGCGGCCGGGCTCGGCGTGGGTCACCTGCTGACCGGCTTCTTCCTGGCGCTCTTCTCGCTGTTCTTCTTCCTCTACGACGGACCCACCATCTGGGGGTGGATCGTGCGCCTGTTCCCGCGGGGCGCCCGCACCCGGGTGCACTCCTCCGGGGTGATCGCCTGGGGCCAGGTGGCCGCGTTCACCCGCGCGACGATCCTGGTCGCGGCCGTCGACGCCACCGGCATCGGTCTGGGCGCCCTGGTGCTGGGCGTGCCGTTCCCCTCGGGCATCGCGCTCCTGGTGTTCTTCGGCGCCTTCATCCCGATCGTCGGCGCGGCCGTCTCCGGTGGCGTCGCGGTGCTGCTGGCCCTGGTCGCCCTCGGGCCGGTGCAGGCGCTCATCATGCTGGCTGTCGTCATCGGGGTGCAGCAGCTCGAGAGCCACCTGCTCCAGCCGTTCCTCATCGGCCGCGCGATGCGCCTGCACCCCCTGGCCGTCATCCTGGCCATCGCCGCCGGCATCATCCTGGCCGGTGTCATCGGCGGCCTCATCGCGGTCCCCACCGTCGCGGTGCTCAACGCCGTCGGCCACCACCTGCTCGATGCACCGGACGACCCGACGGACGAGGACCTCGAGACCCCGGGGGCCGAGGACGCCCCCACGCCGCACGGCGACGGCAGGGACGCTGCGCCGGAGGTGCCCGACGAGCGCGTGGGGCGCGACGCGCCCGACGGCACCGCCTGACCCACCTCCGACGACGCACCTCCGACGACCCGCGGCCGTCGGCCCGGCTCAGGCGCCGGCGACGCGCCGTTCGTCGAGGGCTCCGTCGTGCGAGCGGAGCTCGGCCGCCACCGGCGACGCCTCGGGCGCCACGGCGGCGGGAGCCACCTGGGGCCGCTCGGCCTTGGCCTTCATGGTGTAGGTCGGCCGCGGGACGGGCACCGGGTCCCAGGTGAGCGGGATGTCGTCCTCGTCGACGAGGTGGACGTACTCGATCTCCATGACGGGCTCGGGCTCCAGAGCCGGTGCCGGCTCGACGACCGGCTCGGGTGCGGCGGGGGCCACGGGCGCCTCGGAGGCCGGGGGCGCCACGGAGGCCGCGGCCGGGGCAGATGCCTCGTCGACCTCGGTGCTGCCCGAGACGGCACGGTCGGCCGGGCCGGCGGAGGCGACGACCGCGGGCGCGTGGGCCGGCGCGCGGCGCTGCCGGGCCGGGCGAGCGGGCGCCGCCGGAGCGACGGTGCGCTCGAGGGTCTCGGCTCGGGCGCGGCGGCGGCGGGCGGCCCGCGCGGCCTGCTCGGCCCGGATACCGGCGCGCAGCCAGGCGAAGGAGGAGGCGATGGCGACCAGGGCGACGAGCGGGGCCCATCCGGCGAACAGCCCGGCGACCGCCAGGACCGTGACGACGAGCGTCATGACGAGGACGGCCAGGAAGGTCAGGGCCCGGACCCGTCGCGACGGGTGTGCACCCCCGGCCGCGGCCGGGATGCGCACAGCCGGGACGGAGGTGCGCCCGGCGCGAGGCGCGGGCACGGAGGCCATCATGACGCCGGCGTCGGCGGACACGGCGCGCTTGACGACGACCTGCGGCCGCACCGCGCGGGCCGGATGCACCGCCCACGAGCGCGGGGTGGGGTCGGAGAGGTCGGTGCGCGGGATCGGGGCACGGCGCTCGAGGACGCGCATGGCGGCGCTGAACTGCTCGACCGAACGCGCGGTGGCCAGGTGGTCACGGCGCCGGATCCAGTACTGCACGAAGTAGGCAGCCCAGACCCCGATGAGGACGAGGAAGATCAGGCTCGACGGCGACTGCACGGCTACGACGGTAGGCGCGGAGCCTCCCCCGGGCGTGCACCCGGCTCGGTGTGTCGCGCAAGTGACTCGTGTGACGACTGTGATCGGAGCGTCAGACGGGTCAGCCGGGCGAGCACGGTCTCGCCGGCGAGGTCCTCGGTGGTGAGCGCGAAGGACAGGTGCTCGCGCCAGGCACCGTCGATGTGCAGGTAGTGCGGGCGGCGCCCTTCGAACCGGAACCCCAGCTTGCGCACCACCGCCAGGCTGGCGGTGTTCTCGGGTCGGATGTTGATCTCGATCCGGTGCAGACCGACCCGCCAGAACAGGTGGTCGGCGACCA
The DNA here is from genome assembly GCF_001428065.1 of Nostocoides sp. Soil756. Lineage (GTDB taxonomy): Bacteria > Actinomycetota > Actinomycetes > Actinomycetales > Dermatophilaceae > Phycicoccus. The sequence continues at coordinate 41,526 of NZ_LMSE01000002.1, read as the reverse complement.
GGGCCACGCCGGTGGGCACCACGAGCTGGCCGGCCAACGCCCGGCTCACCCAGTAGCCGATGTAGCACGAGCGGAACGAGCCATAGACCACGGTGCCGACGTTGACCTGCCCCACCACCCGGCCCTCCGCTTCGACGGCCAGCGGCAGCGCTCGCCCCGCGGCCCCGTCGAGGTCGTACTGCGTGACCAGCTCCTCGTAGGTGCGCGCGGGCGCGTCCGGCTCGGGAGCGGTGGCGTCCCAGGGCTCGAGCCACTGGGCGTTGGCCCGGCGCACCGCCTGGAAGACGGAGCCGTCGGCGTGGGTCAGCGGTCGCAGGGTCAGGTCGACCCCGGTGGGCGTCCGGCCGTGCAGGCGCACCGGCCAGACCCACTCCGGGGGCGGCGCCGGCTGCGACGCGTGGCGCGCACTCTCACCGAGCAGCCGGCGCCACATCAGTGGTCACCGCCGCGGACCTGGTCCAGTGCGTGCGGGAGGACCTCGGCCAGCACCGCGAGCGCGTCCTTGACCCCGCCACTGGAGCCGGGCAGGTTCACGACGAGGGTTCGCCCGGCCAGGCCGGCCAGCCCGCGCGAGAGCATCGCGGTGGGCACGCCCTTGGCGACACCGGCGGCCCGTACGGCCTCGGCGAGGCCGGGCACCTCACGGTCGAGCAGCGGGCGGGTCGCCTCCGGGGTGCCGTCGGTGGGGCTCAGCCCGGTGCCTCCGGTGGTCAGGACGAGGTCGGGGCCGTCGGCCAGGGCGGCGCGCAGCGCCTCGACCACGGCCGGGCCGTCGGGGACGACCACGGGCTCACCCACCTGGGCCCCCCAGCCCCGCAGGGCCTCGACGATGAGGGCGCCGCCGCGGTCCGGGTAGACGCCCTGGGACGCGCGGGTCGAGCAGGTGACCACGACGGCGCGCCGCCCGGCCAGCGGGCCGCCGGCCCCCTGCATCCCGGCGTCGTCGCCGCTCACCGGGACTCCTCCACCCAGTCGCCGGAGCGGCCGCCGGACTTGGCGGTGACCCGCACGTCGGTGATGCGCGCGTGCTTGTCGACGGCCTTGACCATGTCGATGAGGGCCAGCGCCCCGACGCTCACGGCGGTGAGCGCCTCCATCTCGATGCCGGTGCGGTCGGCCGTGCGGACCTCGGCCCGCAGGTCGACCCCGTCGTCGGCGACGGTGAGGTCGACCTCGACGGCGTGCACGGCCACCGGATGCGCCAGCGGTACCAGCTCGGGGGTGCGCTTGGCTGCCTGGATGCCGGCGATGCGGGCCACGGCGAGGGCGTCCCCCTTGGGCACCGTGCCGTCGCGCAGCGCGGCGACGGCGGCCGGCGAGAGCAGGACCCGGCCGCGCGCCTCGGCCCGGCGGGCGGTGACGGCCTTGCCCGAGACGTCGACCATGTGGGCCGTCCCGTCGGCGCGGACGTGGGTCAGGCCGCTGGGGGACGCTCCGGTGTCAGCCACGTCTCCGATGATGCCCCAGCAGGGGCAGGCAGAGGACGGTAGCCCCCTGCTCGACCCGCTCGACGTCGGCCGGGACCACCGCGAGGGCGCTCGCCTCGGCCAGCGCACCCAGCACGTGCGACCCCTGGCCGCCGGACGGGCGCACCACACCGCCGTCCACGACCACGCGGGTCAGCTCGGTGCGCCCCGCGATGGTCGACCACGACTCACCCGCCACCGCCTCGAAGGCGCCGTCGTCGGCGGGGTCGATGCCGGCCATCGCCCGCAGGGCCGGCAGGACGAAGACGTGGAACGAGGCGAAGGAGCTGACCGGGTTGCCAGGCAGCGTGACGATCGGCACCCTCCCGGGGCCTACGACCCCGCAGCCCTGCGGCATCCCGGGGCGCATCGCGACCTTGACGAACTCGACGCCGCCGTCCTCGGTGAGGACCTCCTTGACGGTGTCGTACACGCCCATCGAGACCCCACCGCTCGTGATGACCAGGTCGGGCGCGCCGTCGGGCGCCGCGAAGAAGGCCCGCACGGCGTCGCCCTCGTCACGCAGGTGCACGTCGGCGGCCACCTCGGCCCCCGCCGCCTCGACGAGCGCGCGCAGCATCAGGCGGTTGGAGTCGACGATCTGCCCGTGCTCGAGCGAAGCGCCCACCGGCACCAGCTCGTCGCCGGTGGACACGACGGTGACCCTCGGGCGACGGTGCACCGCGACCTGCGGCACGTTCGCGGCGGCGGCGAGCGCGACGTGGCCCGGGCCCATGTGGGTACCGGCACGCAGGACGGTGTCGCCGGTGCGGACGTCCTCGCCGCGCCGGCGGACGTGCCGGCCGACCTCGGGCTCGAGACGCACCGCCACCTGCTCGGCACCGCCGTCGGTGGCCTCGACGGGGACGACGGCGTCGCAGCCCTCGGGCAGCGGGGCGCCGGTCATGATGCGCATCGCGTGACCGGGGACCAGGACATGGCAGGTGGTGTCGCCGGCCGCGACGTCGCCGTCCACCGGCAGCGTGACGGGACGGCCGTCCCCCGCGCCCGCGAGGTCGGCGGATCGCACGGCGTAGCCGTCCATCGCGGAGTTGTCGAAGGAGGGCAGGTCGACCCGAGCCACGACGTCCTCGGCCAGGACCCGCCCGAGGGCGGCCCCCACCTCGACGGTGTCGGCGGGCAGGGGGCGGACCAGGGCCAGGACGGCCTCCCGGTGCTCGGCCACGGTGCGCATCAGAGGGTCCCTTCGATCCGGGCGCCGTCGGGGACAGCGCGGGTGCCCTCGGTGACACGCACGTCGCCGACGCAGGCGACGCCGGCGCCGAAGACGGTGTCGCCCTCGACGCGCAGGCTGGTGCACTCGCGCAGCGACGGGACACCGCGCGGGAAGCGCGCGTCGAAGTCGCCCACGAGCTTGTAGGCGCCCCCGAGGTCGACCAGCGGCTCGGGGCGGTCGGCGACGGCCTCGACCATCCCGGCGTCGGTGACGCGGTACAGGTCGCTGCGCAGCAGGAGCAGCTCGTTGGTGGTCTTCACCGGGCGGAACCGGCTGCGGTCGACCACGATCGCGCGGGCCCCGTCGAAGACCTCCACCGCGGTGCCCATCGCCGACTCGATCTGGATGACGGGCGTGGAGTCGGGGCGGGTGGGGTCGACGGTCTTGCGGTTGACGATGATCGGCAGGCCCAGGACGCCGTCGCGCTCGTCGAGCCGCGCGGCCAGCGCCTCGAGGTCGACCCACAGGTTGTTGGTGTGGAAGTACGGGTGGCGCTCGTTGTCCTGGAAGTAGTGGTCCTCGCCGGGCGCGACCATCGCCGAGTCGCGCAGCACCAGGCGCCCGTCGGAGCGGCGCACGGCCAGGTGCCCGCCCTTGCGGTCGTTGACGGTGCGCTCGCACAGCTCGGCCACGTAGGGGATGCCCTCGGCCGCCATCCAGGCCGGGATGGCCCCGTCGCAGGTGGCGCCGAGGTTGTCGGCGTTGGACAGGAACACGTGGCGGTAACCGCGCTCGCGCAGGGTGTCGAGGATGCCGGTGGTGCGCAGCGCCACGTAGACGTCGCCGTGGCCGGGGGGGCACCAGGCCAGTTCGGGGTCGTCGGGCCACTCCACCGGCGTGAGGTCGTCGGCGCGGAGCTTGGGCTCCTTGCTCTGGAGGAAGTCCAGCGGCAGCCCCTCGACGGCCAGGCCGGGGTGGCGCCCGAGGATCTCGAGCGAGGCCTCGCGGGTACGGAAGGAGTTCATCAGGAGCAGCGGGACGTCCACCCCGTAGCGCTCGCGCAGGCCCAGGACCTGGGCGGCGATGATGTCGAGGAAGGTGCGGCCGTCGCGGACCTCGAGCGCCGACTTGGGGCCCTGGACACCCATGCCGGTGCCCAGCCCGCCGTTGAGCTTGACCACGACCGTGCGGGCGAGCGCGGCGGCGACGGCCCCGTCGTCGGGGTGCGCGTCGGCCAGGGCGGGGACGTCGGTGAGCGGGTTGATCGTGTCCTCGGGGATGGTGCCGGTCACGTGCTCGGACAGCTGGCGGTGGAAGTCGGCGAAGACGCGGATCGCGAGCTCGTCGACGCCGGCCTCGCGCATCGTGTCGGTGGCAGCGTGCAGGGCATCGCTCGTCATGACGGCCACCCTACGATGTCCCCGTGGCCACCTCTGAGAAGTCCCAGGTCCGGCGTCGCCTGCGGGCGCGGCGGCGTGAGATCACGGCGGTCCGCGACACCGCCGCCGACGGCCGCGACCTGGTCGCGCAGGTGAGCGCGGTGGTGGCGCGGACGGGGCTCGCCCCGGGGATGACGGTGCTCTCCTACGAGTCGGTGGCGGGCGAGCCCCCGACCGAGGCGCTGAACGCGTGGCTGCTCGGCGAGGGGTACCGCGTGCTGGTGCCCGACACGCTGCCCGACCTCGATCTGGGCTGGCACGAGCTGACGCGGGACGACGGGACGGTGCGGGGGCTGGGGGTGCAGGCCGTGGGCGAGGCCGACCTGGTGCTGGCGCCCGGGCTGGCAGTCGACGGGCGCGGGACCCGGCTCGGGCAGGGCGGCGGGTGCTACGACCGGGCGCTGCCGAGGCGCCGGGCCGGGGTGCCGGTGCTGGTGCTGCTGCACCCCGGCGAGCGCGAGCCCGGGGAGGCGCTGCCTCGGGAGCCGCACGACGTGCCGGTCGACGGCGTCGTCACGGCCGACGGCATCCACTGGCCGCACCCCGCCTGAGGGCCGGGAGCTCCGGGACCCCGGGGCCGGGCGTCGTGGGGCGCCCAGGTAGGGGTGTGCGCGCATAAGGTCCGGATGCTCCCGATCGTGAGCCACCGCTCGACTCTCGGAGCACACAGCGAGTGCTCCCACCGGCGCGCCGCGGCCCGGATACCGGAGCACACAGATGAGTGCTCCCCGGCACGGGGCATGGCTCGGGTGTCGGAGCATCCGGACCGTCCTCGCACACCACCACCCTGTCGGGCGGACCGCCCGGGCCGGGCAGGAGCGCCCGCACTCAGGTGGTGGCGGACTCCGGCTTCAGCGTCAGCACTTGCGGGTCGGTGGCCTCGACCGCCGCGCGGGTGAATGGCCAGGGCCGCTGGGTCCCGTCCACCCAGTCCTGGATCTGGTCGGCGTAGTGGTCGTCGGCAGCGTGCCCGCTGACCCCGGTCTGGTTGATCCACGTGGAGCGGTCGAGGTTCGAGAGGTCCACGACCATCCGCATCGACGGCCCCGCTGTCACCTCGTAGCCCTCGCTCGCGTTCCACCCGTTGGCGTTCACGATCGCCGAGCCGCCGGGCATGTCGTACGGGCCCTCGTTGAACAGCCAGCGCACCGGGGCCGGCACGTCCTCACCGCCGAGCACCTTGTGCTCGAGGGTGACGCGGTGCAGCTTGCCCCAGTCCCAGCCGCGCGGGTCCTTCCCCAGCTCGCGGGTCAGCTCGAGGCGGGCCGCCACCAGCGCCTGGCGCAGGATCTCGTCCTTGCCCTCGGTGACGTTGGGGGTGAGCTTGTTGTCCCACCAGGCGCTCTCGGGGTCGGCCAGCAGCACCTGGACGGCGGCCCGCCACCGGGCGCCGCCGTCGGCCTTGAGCCCGGCCGGCAGCTCGTCGTCGAAGAGCAGCTCGCACAGGTTGCGCCACACCGCGTTGTAGTAGGCCGCCGCGGCGGACGACTCCGAGTCGGCCGCCGGGGTCGTGCGGTCCCAGCCGCGCAGCAGCCCTCGGGCCCCCTCGGTGAAGTCGAGCAGGTCCTGCGACTGCGGCTCGGACTCGGGCGCCTCGAGCGGGACCCCCAGCAGGGCCGGTACCAGTGACCGTGCGAACAGGTCGGTGTCGTCCATCTGCACCGAGGCCATGTCGGCCGGTGTCGCCGCGGTCAGCTGCTCGAGGCGCTGCCCGATGCGGGTCGAGCGCCAGCCGGCGTCCCACTCGGTGGTGAGGAAGGGGGTGTTCCCGGCCACCACCGCCTGGTTCGCGGTCACGATCATCCCGTCCTTCGGGTCGAGCGTCCACGGCAGGTCGGCCTGGTCGACGAACCCCTGCCAGTCGTAGCTCGAGTCCCAGCCGGGGGCCGGCCAGTAGCCGGGCGGGCTGTTGGGGATGGCCGCGCGGCGCACCGGCACCTGCCCGGGTGCCTGGTAGCCGATGTGGCCGGCGGTGTCGGCGTAGACCAGGTTCTGCGCGGGCACCGCGAACGAGCGTGCGGCGGCGCGGAACTCGGTGAAGTCCTGGGCGAGGTCCAGCTGGAGGATGGCGTCGGCCGTGCGCCCCGGGAGCAGGCCGGTCCACGCCAGCGACACGGCGTAGCCCTGCGACTCGTCACCCTCGAGGGTCGTGGGCGCGCGCTCCCCGGCCTCCCGGGCGTTCTGGACGACGTCGGACATCACCGGGCCGTGCACGGTGGAGCGCACCGTGATGGTCTGGTCGGCGCCGCCCGCGATCTTGATGGTCTCCTCCCGCGTCGTCAGCGGCTTCCACGCCCCGTCGCGCTGATAGGTGTCGCCGACCACCCGCTCGAGGTAGAAGTCCGAGACGTCGGGCCCGAGGTTGGTGAAGCCCCAGGCGATCTTGTCGTTGTGCCCGATGATGACGCCGGGGACCCCGGCGAACGAGAAGCCCGAGACGTCGAGGGGGCACTGCGCACTGACGGTGCGGCAGTGCAGGCTGTTCTGGATCCAGATGCCGGGCTGGCCGACCGCCAGGTGCGGGTCGTTGGCCAGCAACGGCTTCCCCGACGCGGTGCGCGACCCGGCGATGACCCACGAGTTCGAGCCGATGCCCTCGCCGCGGCCCACCAGCTGCGGCACCATCCGCAGCGCCGCGTCGACCGCGGCGTACGCGCTGCGCGCACCGGGCGTGGTGGTCCCCGCCACGACGCCGGCCGAGGCCGGCGCGTCCAGGGTGGAGGCCAGCGCCGAGGGCACGGCCGAACCGGCCGCGGCCCGCCCGGGCTGCCACTCGTCGGCCGAGAGGATCGGCGGGTGCTGGTCGGGCCGGTACGGCGGGTAGATCTGGGCGATCTGGGCCGGGGTGAGCCGGCCGCTCAGCTGGGCCCGAGCCAGCTCGTCGGTGTAGTCGCCGCGCAGGTCCCAGGCCATCGCCTTGAGCCACGCCAGGCTGTCGACCGGAGTCCAGTCCTCGATCTCCCCCAGCGGCAGCTGCAGCCCGAGCACGCTGTACTCGAGGCTGACCTCACTCGGCGAGCGCCCGCGCAGGTAGCGGTTGACCCCGTCGGCGTACGCCTGCAGCAGCTGCCGGGTCCGGGGCTCGAGGGTGGGCAGCTCCTCCTCGGCGACGCGTCGCCAGCCCATCGTGCGGATGACCTTGTCGGTGTCGAGGCCCGCGCTGCCGACCAGCTCGGAGAGCCGCCCGGCGGTGATGTGGCGGCGCAGGTCCATCTCGAAGAACCGCTCCTGAGCGTGCACGTAGCCCTGGGCCCGGGCGAGGTCGGTGAGGCTGTCGCCGTACAGGTGGGGGATGCCGCTCTCGTCACGCAGCACCGTGACGTCGGCGCCCAGACCGGGCAGGGTGGCCTGGCCCGAGCGGTCGGGCAGCGACTCGCGCACGGTGGACACGACGATGACCGCGCCCACCAGGGCGGCGACGAGAACCACGGCGAGCGCAGCCAGGAGGACGCGGCGGACCACGACGAGGCGACTCACCCTGCGAGACTAGGACACCACCCCCGACGACACGAGGATGGTGCTGGTGACACTCCCGTTGGCGCTGACCGGCTTCGCCACGGTGCGCGACGTGCGCGGAGCCTTCACCACCGACGACCTCTCCCTGGCCCTGCTCGTCGGCAGCGTGGTCCTGGTCGTGGCCGTCGCGGCGGTGCGCCTGTCCGTGCGCTCGGGGCTGCCGTCGTTGCTGATCTACCTCGGCATCGGCCTGGCGCTCGGCGAGGGCGGCCTCGGCATCCGCTACGACTCCCAGGAGCTCACCCAGGTCCTGGGCTATGCCGCGCTCGTCCTCATCCTCGTCGAGGGCGGGATCAGCACGCAGTGGGCCGGCATCCGGCGTTCCGTCGCCCCCGCGGCCGTGCTGGCCACGGTGGGCGTGGCGGTCAGCGTCGTCGTGGTCGCCGTGGTCGCGCACCTCGTCCTCGGCTGGTCGTGGGAGGTGTCGCTGCTCATCGGCGCGGTCGTGGCCAGCACGGATGCCGCCGCCGTGTTCTCGGTGCTGCGCCGGGTACCGCTGCCGCGCCGCATCTCGGGGATGCTCGAGGCCGAGTCCGGCTTCAACGACGCCCCGACGGTCCTGCTCGTCACGGCGCTGGCCTCACAGCTCGCGCCCGACGCCGAGGGTGAGCCCTGGTGGCAGGTCGGCGCTCTCGCGGGGCTCGAGCTCGCCGGCGGGGCGCTGGTCGGGCTGGCCGTCGGCTGGCTGGGGGCCCGGCTGCTGCGGGCGGTGGCGACCACGTCGTCGGCCCTCTTCGCCATCGGGGTGCTCTCGATGGCCGTGCTGGCCTACGGCGCGGCCGACCTGGTGCACACCTCCGGCTTCATCGCGTGCTACCTGGCGGCGCTGGTGCTGGGCAACGTCTCGCTCCCCCACCGCCCGTCGGTGATGGGGTTCGCGACTGCCATCGGCTGGCTCGCGCAGATCGGCCTGTTCGTGCTGCTCGGGCTGCTCGCGTCCCCGTCGGGGTTCGCGGCCCAGCTCGTCCCGGCCCTGGTGGTGGGGGCCGCCGTGCTGCTGGGCCGCCCGCTGTCGGTCATCGCCTCGTGCACCCCCTTCCGCATCCCCTGGCGCACCCAGGCGTTCCTGTCCTGGGCCGGGCTGCGGGGCGCGGTGCCGATCGTCCTGGCCACCGTCCCGGTCACGGCCGGGACGCCGGGGGTGGAGTGGATGTTCGACCTCGTGTTCGTCCTCGTCGTCGTCTTCACCCTCATCCAGGCCCCGACCCTGCCGTGGGTGGCCCGGGCGCTCAAGGTCGACGCCGCCCACCACCGGGTCGACCTCGCGGTCGAGGCCACCCCGCTGACCGAGCTCGGAGCCGAGCTGCTCGAGATCGACATCGGGGCCGCGTCGCGCCTGGCCGGCGTGCGGGTCTTCGAGCTGCGCCTGCCCCGCGGGGCCAACGTGGCGCTGGTCGTGCGCGGCGGCGGCTCGTTCGTCCCCCGCGACGTCGACGTGCTGCGCCACGGCGACCAGCTGCTGGTGGTGGCGCCATCCGCGGTGCGGGCCGCCGTCGAGCGCCGGCTCTACCAGGTGAGCCGCGGCGGCCGCCTCGCGGAGTGGACCACCGACTGACCCCGGGGCCGTCGCCCCCGCCACCCTGAGCGACCCCGGGGCGGCTCAGGGTCGCCTCAGGTCCGACCCTCATGGCGCGCCCACCCCCGCGACGGCAGGCTCGCCGACATGATCACCGTCGACCACCTCACCAAGCGCTACGGCTCCTTCACCGCCCTCGACGACGTGTCCTTCGAGGCACGCGCCGGGCGGGTCACCGGGTTCCTCGGGCCCAACGGAGCCGGGAAGACGACCGCCATGCGCGTCGTCGCCGGGCTCACCCCCGTCTCCGCCGGCCGCACCACCGTCCTCGGCCGCCCCTACGCCACCCTCCCCAACCCGGGCCGCCACGTCGGGCTCCTGCTCGACGCCTCGGCCCAGCACGCCGGCCGCACCGGGCGCGAGGTGCTGACCCTCGGGGCCATCCTCACCGGCGTCGACCGCCGCCGGGTCGACCACCTGCTCGACCTCGTGGGGCTCACCGAGAAGGAGGCGGGGCGCCGCGTGCGCAACTACTCCTTGGGGATGCGCCAGCGGCTCGGCATCGCGCACGCCCTGCTGGGCGACCCCGAGGTCCTGGTGCTCGACGAGCCCGCCAACGGGCTCGACCCCGCGGGCATCCGCTGGATGCGGGGGCTGTTGCGCGGCTTCGCCGAGCGCGGCGGCACCGTGCTGCTGAGCTCGCACCTGCTCGGCGAGATCGAGCGCGTGGCCGACGACATCATCGTCATCGGCCACGGCCGCATCGTGGCGTCCGGCACCACCGGCGAGCTGCTGTCGGGCTCGGGCACGGTGGTCCGCTCCAGCGACGACGCCGCGCTGGCCGCCGCGCTCACCGCCCGGTCGGTGGCGGTGACGCCCACCGCCACCGGCGCCCTCCTCGTCGAGGCCGAGCCGGCCGAGGTGGGGCAGTGCGCCCTGGCCGCGGGCGTCGCGCTGCTCGAGCTGCGGTCGGGTGACGAGCGCGGGCTCGAGGAGATGTTCCTCGACCTCACGGCCTCCTCGGCCCGCGAGGAGGTGGCGGCATGAGCACGACGACCGTGACGCCCGCCGGCGCCACCCGGCGCACGGGGGGCTCCGCGCCCTCCGCCCAGGACGATGCGGGGCTGCCCGCGTCCCTCGCCGGCCCCCGCCCCCGCACCGGCATCCCGTTCGGCCGCCTGGTGCACGTCGAGCTGCGCAAGATGCTCGACACCCGGGCCGGGCGTTGGCTGCTCATCGGCATCGGCGTCGTCATCGCCGGAGCCCTGACCATCCTGTTCGTACAGGACGGCGGCGAGCATCCGTTCGGGGACTACCTCCAGGCCACGACGATGCCCATGGCGGTCCTGCTGCCGGTGGTCGGCATCCTGGCCGTCACCTCCGAGTGGTCGCAGCGGACCGCGCTGGTGACCTTCACCCTCGAGGCGCGCCGGGTGCGGGTGGCATCCGCCAAGGTGGTCGCGGCCCTGCTGGTGGGCGCTTCGGCCGTCGCCACCTCGTTCGTCCTCGCCACCGCGACCCACGCCGCCGCCATCGCGTTCCGGGGGGCCACCGGCGACTGGACGATGCCGGGGACCGCCTTCCTCGGAGCCGGCGGGTACGTGCTGCTGGGGCTGCTCCAGGGCGTCGGCTTCGGCATGCTGCTGCGCAACACCCCCGCCGCCGTGGTGGCCTACTTCGTCCTCCCCACGGCGTGGAGCGTCGTCGGCTCCCTGGTGTCGCAGGTGCGCACCGCCGCCGAGTGGCTCGACCTCAACCGCACGATGGAGCCGCTGTTCACCGGGTCGCTGTCGGGTGAGGAGTGGGCCCGGCTGGGGACGTCGGTGGGCCTGTGGGTGCTGCTGCCCCTGGCGGCCGGGATGTGGTGGATCACCCGGGCCGAGGTGAAGTAGCCCCGCCCGCGGCGGGCGGGGCTACTGCGCCCCGCCCGCCCGGGAACACGGCTCGGCCCCCAGCGCTTATCCTGGGGGCCGACCGCGCCGCCGCGAGTCCCCTCCCCTGGGAGGGGGCCGGCGGCGCCCCGCCGTCCGTTCCGAGGAGGACCACCGTGCCGACGTACGCCTACGCGTGCACCGAGTGCGACCACCGTTTCGAGGTCGTCCAGAGCTTCAGCGACGACTCGCTCACCGTCTGCCCGGTGTGCGGGTGCAAGCTGCGCAAGGTCTTCAACGCCGTCGGCATCGTCTTCAAGGGCGGTGGCTTCTACCGCACCGACTCGCGCTCGGGGTCGGGAAAGGGCAGCGGGGCGGGCTCGTCCGAGGCCGGTTCGACCGGCACCAACGGCGCCGCATCCGGCACCGGGGCCGGGGACAAGGGGTCGGGCGGCTCCTCGGGCTCGTCGTCGGGTACGAACGGCTCCACGGCGGCGTCGTCCACAGGGGCCGCCTCGTCGGGATCGTCGTCCACAACCTCGTCCTGAGCCGCGCCGGGGGCTCGCCGGCTGCCTAGCGTCGGGGCATGGTCCCCGTGTCGCGCCCCCTCCCCGGCCTCACCGGGCGGGGCCGTCGGGCCCGCTGGCGCCGCGGGGTCCTGCGGCGCGTGCTGGCCGCCGCCTGCGCGGCCGGGGCCGTCGTGCTCGGCGTGCGCGAGCTCCGGCCTCCCCCGCCGCCCGTGGTCGCGGTCGTGGTCGCCGCACGCGCCGTCCCGGCCGGAGCGGTGCTGAGCACGGCCGACGTCACCCTCGAGCCGGTGCCGCTCCAGGCGCGCCAGCCCGGTGCCGTCCTCGCCCCCGGGTCGGCGGTGGGCCGGCGGTTGGCCGCGCCGCTGGCCGCCGGCGAGGCCGTCACGACCACCCGGCTGGTGCCGCGCGGGCCGGCCGACGGGCTCGCCCCGGGGGCGGTGGCCCTGCACGTGCTGCTCGCCGATCCCACCGCCGGAGACCTGCTGTCGGCGGGCCGGCGGGTGGCGGTCTACCCCACCACCGGCGCCCCGGCCCTGGCCCGTGGGGCCGCCGTGCTGTCGGTCGACCCCCCGCCCGACCCCGGCGCCGTCGTCCTCGGGGGCTCCACGACCGCGCCCCGGGGGGTGGTGCTGGCCCTCCCCGCCGACGCCGCTGACCGGGTCCTCGCGGGGCACGGCGGCCTCGAGGGCGGTCCACCCGTGGTCACCCTGGTGCTGTCGGGCTGAGATCGTCGCCCGTCACGGCGGTACCGCATCCGCCGGGCCCGGGGCCGGACAGCGTCGTCCACCGTCGGCCCAGCGGATGACGTGGAGCGCACTCACCCCTACTCTGTGAGTCATCCCGCTCCCTCCGTCCGAAGGATCGACACCATGCAGGGATTCAAGAGCTTCATCATGCGCGGCAACCTCGTCGAGCTCGCCGTCGCGTTCGTCATCGGCGCCGCCTTCGCCACCGTGGTCACGGCCTTCACCAAGATGTTCATGGACGTCCTGGGCAAGCTCGGCGGGACCCCCAACTTCTCCGACTACAAGCCCGGCGGGGTGTCGGTGGGGGCCTTCCTCACCGCGCTCATCTCGTTCCTCATCGTGGCCTTCGTCATCTACTTCTTCGTGGTCAAGCCGTACGAGCGCGCCAAGGAGCGCTTCTTCCCCAAGGAGCCCGACGCCGAGACCATCGACCCCAACACCGAGCTCCTCAAGGAGATCCGCGACGAGCTGCGGGCCGGGCGCGGCGTCTGACCCGCCTCCTCCGCACGACGAACGGGCGGCACCCCTCGCGGGTGCCGCCCGTTCGCGTCTCAGTCCCAGTGCGGCGGGCGCTGTTCGCGGAACCAGCGGGCCCGGGCGTCCTCGCCCGCGGGCGGTGCCTCTCGGGGAGTCGGCAGGTCGAGGCTGTCGTCGGTGCGGGGGTTGGTGGCGGCACGCCGGGCCCGGCGCGGGCGACGCCGACGCGCGGCCGCCGAGCCCGCTGCCGCGGTGGGCTCGTCCCCCGCCGAGGCGTCGCCCGGAAGGTCGGCGGCCCGCTCCGCCGGGCCGTCAGCCACCGGGAGCCCGTCGGACTCCCGCCACCTCGAGGATGCGGGAGACGTCGCGCGCGGGGTCACGGAACGCGCCGGTCGACCACACCCGCACGTAGCGCCAGCCACGGGCCTCGAGCTGCGCGGCCCGCACCCGGTCGCGGTCGGCCACCGACGGCGTGGCAGCGTAGTCGGGGCCGTCCGAGTCGACCGCCACGAGCATCGTCCCGGGCGCCGTGGGGTCCTCCACGGCCAGCTCGACCGGGGCGCTGGACGAGCCGTAGTCCTCGTGGACCACCAAGCCGTGCGAGCGCAGTCGCCGAGCCAGGTCGCCGAGGACCACCGAGCGGCCCTCTCCCTCGGGGGCGTGCACCGGCGCGTCGTCCCCGTCGGCCCCGACGTGCTCGAGCAGGGCGCGCAGCAGGCGCGACCCCGGGGTCCGGAGGCGGTCGGGGTCGAGCTCGTCGGCGGTGATGGTGGACACCACGACCAGCCCGCGCCGGGCCCGGGTCAGCGCGACCCCGAGGCGGCGGTGGCCGGTGTCGGTGCCCAGCGGACCGAAGCGGTGCAGCACCCGCCCGTGGGGCGTCTTGCCGAACCCGACGCTGAGGATGACATCGTCCCAGGCCTGGCCCTGCACGTGGTCGGCCTCGCGGACCGCGAAGGCCTCGGGGCGCTGGGGGTCGAAGAACATCAGGTCACGCTCGTCGAGGCCGGAGAGGGCCGCGTGCACCGCCTCGGTGACGCGGCGGCGGTGTCCGGCGGAGAAGACGATGACGCCCAGCGAACGCTCGGGGCGGGTGCGCGCGTGCCGCAGCACGAGCTGGACGACCCGCTGCACCTCGGCGTCGGTGGACTCGACAGCGGCCTCGCCCTCGGCGACCACCCCGTGGCCCTCGACCAGCTCGTGGTGCACGACCGGGGCCGTGTCCGCCCCAGGGACGGTCGCGAGGCCGCCGGCGTAGAGCTCGTCGTCGACGAACGCCACCAGGCGCTCGTCGTGGGCGCGGTAGTGCCGCGAGAGCCGTCGCGTGGGCAGCACGCCGTCGAGCAGGTCGACGACCGAGAGGTCGTCGTCGTCCTCGGGGGCGTCGACCCCGGCCGAGACCACGAACGGCGAGGGCGGCAGCTGGAGCGCATCGCCGACGACCACCACGCGGCGCCCGCGCGAGACGGCAGCCACCGCTTCCGCCGGGGTCAGGAGCGAGGCCTCCTCGATCACCACCACGTCGAACAGCTCACCCGGCGGCAGGACCGACGGGACGGACAGCGGGCTCATCGCCCAGCACGGTCGCGCCGCCGTGACGAGCTCGCCGCAACGGCGCACGAGGGCCGGCAGCGGGCCGGGTCGGCGGGCACGCCCGGCCTGGCCGCGCAGCTCCGCTTCCTGCTCGGGATGGCCGCGACGGACCGCGGACAGCTGCTCGGCCAGGGCCCGACGGATGGCGTCGGGCCGCCGGGCGCGTGCCTCCTGCTCGGAGCGGGCCAGCACATCGGCGGCGGCCGCGAGCGCGGGCCCGTCGTGCCCGGCGATCCGCGGGTCGTGCGCGCCGACCTCGTCGGCCAGCGAGCACCACCAGACCCACCGCAGCTCGGTGGCCACACGGGCCGCCGGCACCCGCCGGGCTCGAAGGTCCTCGACCAGCTCTGCGAGCCCCAGGGCACCGAGGGCGTCCAGGGCGCGGCGCTCGTCGGCGACCACGGCGAGTCGTTCGGCGTCCGCGTGCAGGGTGGCAACCCGCGCTTCGAGCGCGACCAGGTCGAGGTCGACCAGTCGTGAGCCGTCGGCCCGCGGCGGCAGGTGGGCATCCAGCCAGGCAAGGTCCTCGACGAGGGAGTCGTGGGCGACCTGGGCACGGTCGAGCTCGACCGGGATCTCGGGGCGGCCGCCGGAGCCGGCCAGCTCGCGCCAGGCGCCGCGCTGGGCGTGGGCCTCGGCCAGGGCCGCGTGCAGGTCGGCGGGCGGGCGGCCGGGGCGCAGCAGCCCTCGCGCCTGGCGTCGTACCCGCCAGCGGTCCAGCGCGCCGAGGTCGCTGCCGAGTGCCCGGCGGTCGACGGCGGATCCCGTGGCGGCGACCAGGTCCCCGAGCGGGATGTCGAAGACCTCGGGCCGGAAGAGCTCGAGCGTGTCGCGGACCCGGCCCACGGTGGCCAGCACCCGGTGCCAGTCGAGCACGGTTGGGGCCGCCGGGAGATGGATGCCGCGGAAGACCGCGGCCAGCGTGGTCCGGGTCTCGGCCACCCCACCCTCAGCCAGCCGGGCGACGCGCTCGCGCGCCTCGTCGGTCTGCTGCTGGGTGGTGATGGCGGCGCCGAACCAGGGGTCATCCACGCCGTCGCCGTCCCAGGCGGCCACCGCGGCCAGGTGCTCGAGGGTGGCCTCGGCGTGGTCGAGGGTCTCGCGGTCGAGACGCGCCAGGGCGGTGCCGGCCACCCGTACCCGGGATCGGGGCGGGGTGTCGAGCCGCGCGTGCCGGCTGACCTCCTCCTGGATCTCGTGCACGGTCGTCGCCCACGGCTCGCGCCGCCCGTGCAGGGCGTGCACGTGCGCCTCGAGCAGGTCGTGCGCGGCCTGACGCTGCGCGTCGGTGACCTCGTCGTCGCGGGTCGGGCCCGCGTCGTCGCCGCGGGTCGAGGCCTCGCGCAGGCGATGGTCGAGGGTCTCGACCAGGGTCCGGACGGCCCGGCCGCGGGCGTACCCACCGTCCGGGAGGTCGAGGACGAGGTCCCCGAGCCCCACGGACGCGAGACGGTCCAGGACCGTCTCGACCGAGGCTCGCTTGGGCGAGACGAGGAGCACCCGTTGCCCGTCCCCGGCCAGCGCCGCCACGAGGTTGGCGACCGTCTGCGAGGCACCGGTCCCGGGAGGAGTGCGCAGGAACAGGTGTGACCCGGCGCGCGCCGCGGCCACGGCCTCGCGCTGGGCGGCGTCGGCGGGCAGGACGAGGGCGTCGGCGTCCGCCCCCACCGTCTCGAGGTCGGAGCCCACCGACACGGCCGGCAGTGCGTCGGCATGACCCGCCAGCGCGGCGACGACGTCGTGGCGTTCGAGGGTGTCGGCCTGCGCGGCGAGGTCGGCCACGAGCGGGGCCTTGTAGTACGGGAAGGTGGTGAGGACGACGCGGGGGGTGACGGCGAAGTCGGGGACGCCGGCGCAGACCTCGCCGAGCGCGGCGTAGGCCGGGTAGGGGTCGACCCCGCCCGCGGCCGTGGCGAGGGCCTCGAGCCGGTCGGTGTCGAGGTGGATGCCGTGCGCCGAGGCCAGGTAGTCGACCAGGGCGGGGTTGGTCTCGAGCTCGTCGCCGGGCTCGAGCAGCCAGTCGAGGCGCCGGGCGTCGACCGGCCGCAGCGTGCAGGAGCGCAGGAACACCGGCGCCGCGGGCTCGCGGGGGGCGACCTTGCCGCCCTTGAGGACCACGGTCCAGGAGGCGGTCCCGATGCCGAGGAAGCAGGTGCGGATGCCGTGCTCGTACTCCAGCAGCGCCGCGGTGTCGTGGACGCGCTCGACGCGGCGGCCGGCGTCCTCGAGGGCCTGCGGGTCACGGACCAGCTCGGACAGGCGGGCCCGCTCGCCGGTGACCAGGGCGTTGCGGGCGCCGAGGTGGGCGTTGGTGAGGTCGACGGTGCCCACGGGGAGGTCGCGGTACCAGAGCAGGGTGTTGGGGCCGCCCAGCTCGACCAGCTGGCGGGTCCAGTGCGCCCGGGCGGCGGCGACCGCCTCGGCGCGCACGGCATCGGGGGTAGGGGCCACGCTCAGGTGTCCTCCCCGTCTCGGCTCGTCCGGCACAGCGACCCCCGAGGCGGCCCCACGCCGGGTCCGTCCCTCGCGCGCCGGGCCGCTCGCACTCACCCCGGCAGGCTAACAACGGCCGGCCCGGACCCCGGGGAGGCGGGGCGCGCGCCGCCGGACGGGTCGCTCCCGCCGCTCGGGGTGGCTCAGGCGGCCGGGCGGGCCGGTCGGGCGTGGGTACGGACCGTGAGCGCCAGCAGCCCGATGAGCACGGCGAACCCCAGCGAGGTCAGCGCCAGGGCGTGGAAGCTGACCTGGTCGACGATGACACCGGCCACCGCCCCGCCGCCCCCGGCGGCCAGGCCCATGAGCACGTCGGCTGCCCCCTGGGCACCGGGCCGCTCGGCCGGGGCGACGCCGGCGGTCAGCAGCGTGGAGCCGGCGACCAGCGTGCACGACCAGCCCAGCCCGAGCAGGAACAGCCCGACCGTCAGGCCCAGCGACTCCCCGGTGGGTGCCGCCGCGGCCAGCAGGGTCGCGGCGACCAGGATGACGGCGCCGGCCACCGCGACGACCCGCCCGCCGAAACGGTCGGTGGCGGCTCCGGTCACCGGCGACAGCGCGTACATCCCGAGCACGTGCATGCTGATGACGAACCCGATGACGGTCAGCCCGGCGTGGCCGTGCGCCATGTGCAGGGGCGTCATCACCATCACGCTCACCATGACGCCGTGCCCGAGGGCCAGGGTGGCCAGGCCGAGTCGCGCCACGGGGCTGGCGGCCACGACCCGGATGCCGCGCAGCACCGACCCGTGGGTGGGCTCGGTGTCACCGGCGCCGTCGGCCAGGCGCTGGCGGCGCGCCTCGACGAGCGGGTCCGGGCGCAGGCGCAGCAGCACGACCCCGACGGCCAGCAGGAGACCGACGAGGGAGAAGACGAACGGCCCGACGAGGCGCGGCAGCCCGAGGGCGTCGGCCACGGGCGCGCTGGGGCCGACCAGGTTGGGGCCGAGGACGCTCCCCACGGTGGTGGCCCAGACGACGATGCTGAGGTCGCGGGCGCGGCGGTGCGGCAGCGCGAGGTCGGCGGCGGCGTAGCGGCTCTGGCTGTTGGAGGCGGTGGCGCTGCCGAAGACCAGGCTCGAGAGCAGCAACAACGGGAAGTTGCGCAGCACCCCGGAGGCGATCAGGCCCACCGCGCCGATGGCCGCGGACACGTATCCGAGCGCGAGCCCGGGCCGTCGGCCCCGGGCCGCCATGATGCGGGCCATCGGGATGGCGGCCAGCGCGGCGCCCAGGACCTGGAAGGTGCCACCGAGGCCGGCGTACCGGGCCGAGCCCGAGACCTGTTCGGCCAGCAGCGCGCCCACGGCGATGCCGGACGACAGCCCGACCCCGCCGAGCATCTGCGAGGCGACGAGGGTGCGGACGACGCGACGCTGGGTGTCGGCGCGGTCGGCGACCGTCGACTCGGGGAGCTCGGCCGTCGTCACCGGAGCAGTATGCCTGCAGGCCGCGGGGCGAGTGCCCGGGCACCCGGTGGCGGGCGACCCCGTCCCGTAGTGTGATCCGCGGTCTTCCCGCCCTCGTAGCTCAGGGGAAGAGCACTTCTCTCCTAAAGAAGGTGTCGCAGGTTCGAATCCTGCCGGGGGCACCCCACGAAACACGCTCTGACCAGCGGGTTTCCGTTGCCTACGGCCTCTTGCCACGAGGGCCAGAACAGGCCAAGATATGGCACGAATCGGCGTCCATCTGGCACGTATCTGGCACGACATCCGCCGTGGCCGCGAAGAAGGTGTCCGGCGCCTAGGGGTGTCATGGCAAGCAAAAGTGCGTTCGGAAACCTGCGGAAGCTGCCGTCGGGACGGTGGCAGGCGCGGTACACGGGGCCAGACCTCGTGACCTATACCGGGCCGTCCACCTTCGTCACGAAGGGCGATGCCCAGGCGTGGCTCTCGGTCGAGCGGTCCCTGATCTCTCAGCAACAGTGGACCTCGCCGACCGTTCGGGCAGCGCGGGCCGCCCAGGAAGCCGAGAGACGCCGGGTCTCGACCTTCGCGGTCTACGCCGACCAATGGCTCGAGGGGCGAGTCACCACACGCGGGAGGGCGCTACGCCCGTCCACCGTCGCCGGGTACCGCAACGCCCTCGACGTGCACGTACTTCCGGCGTTCGGCCCTCTCCCCCTCGACGAGATCACCAGCGCGGTCGTGCGGCACTGGCGTGGCCAGTTCGCAGTGCGTGGCAACGACTCCGCCGGCGCGAAGGCGTACAGCGTCCTCAAGGCGATCCTGCAAACCGCCGAGGACGACGAGCTGATCACGCGCAACCCGTGCCGGCTCAAGGGCGGCGGGAGCGCCGCCAAGGTCCGCGAGTCGGTGGCCCTCTCCCCCGTCGAGCTCGCCGCCCTCGTCGACGCCATGCCGGACCACTGGCGGGCGCTGACGCTGGTCTCCGGCTGGTGCGGGCTTCGCATCGGCGAGGCCGCGGGCCTTCGCATCGGCGACGTCGACCTCGAGGCCGGCGCGCTCCACGTTCGGCAGACCGCGCAGTACGTCGGCCGCCCGGCACGACTGGTCCTCGGACCGCCGAAGTCCGAGCGCGGTATCCGGATCGTCCACATGCCCGCCCACGTCACCGAGGCGATGGGGACGTACCTAGGGACGAGACCGGGGACGAACCCCAGGGACTTCGTGTGGACCCGCGGGGACGGCCAGCCGATCTCGCGGCACACCACCCTGAGCGCCTTCCGCACGGCCAGTCGATCCATCGGGAGGGACGGGATGGTCTGGCACGACCTGCGGCACACGGCGAACACCCTGGCCGCCGACGCAGGCGCTACCCAGGCGACTCTCCAGGCCCGGATGGGCCACGCCGACCCAAAGGTCAGCGCGCTCTACCTCCACACCTCGCAGGCCCGCGACCAGGCTCTGGCAACCGCCCTGAGTCAAATGGCCGATCCCGGCTCTGGTCGTCGACGCTGACATAGCAGCAGTTGCTACGTCAGCTTCGGGCACGCGAGGCGATCTGCTCGACCAGGTGATGTCGGAGACCGGGACCACTCAGTCCCGTTTGTCCCGACTGGGGGGTGCATCAGCCGAGGTCAAGTCCCCGGTGGTGGTGTAACGCTGCGTGATCTTCGTNTGGTGAGGGGGGTCAGGCGAGAGCGGGTCAGGACTTCCAGGCCGAGGTAGCGGCGTCCTTCTGCCCATTCGTCGGTCTGCTCGGCCAGGACCGCGCCGACGAGGCGGACGATCGCTTCTCGGGT
>NZ_LMSE01000002.1:301-21388 GCF_001428065.1 Nostocoides sp. Soil756 | reverse complement strand
GACGCGCCGGGCAGGTTCGCCGCGATCGCCTCGACCAGCCCGGGGTGGGCATCGGAGGTGACCAGCTTGACCCCGGCCAGGCCGCGGGCGACCAGGTCGGCGAAGAACTCGTTCCACGCCGCCCCGGTCTCGCTGGTGGCCACCCGCATGCCCAGGACCTCACGGTGCCCGTCGCCGTTGACCCCGACCGCGACCAGGACGACCGCGTTGACCACCCGTCCTCCCTCGCGGACCTTCATCGTCAACGCGTCCGCGGCCACGAACGTGAACGGCCCGGCCGGGCCCAGCGGGCGGTGGCGGAAGTCCTCGACCTGCTGGTCGAGGTCGGCGGCCATCCGCGAGACCTGCGAACGGCTCAGCGAGTCGATCCCCAAGGTCTTGACCAGCTTGTCCATCCGCCGGGTGGACACCCCAGCCAGGTAGCAGTCGGCCACCACGGTGACCAGCGCCGACTCCGCGCGCTTACGACGCTCCAGCAGCCACTGCGGGAAGTAGCTCCCGGTGCGCAGCTTGGGCACGGCCACGTCGATCGTGCCGACCCGGGTGTCCAGCTCGCGGTGGCGATAGCCGTTGCGCTGCGCGACCCGCTCCGGGCTGGGGCGTCCCCACTCCGCGCCGACCACCGCATCCGCATCCGCGGACAGCAACGCGTTGATGATCGACTGCAGCAGCGAACGCATCAGGTCCGGCGAGGCTTCGGCCAACGCCTCGCCAAGCAGCCCAGCAGGGTCGACAATGTGTGGTGCGGTCATCGTGATGCTCCGTTCGAGAGTGCTGTGAGAGGTTCACTCGAAGGATCACGCGGTGGCCGCATCCACGTCCAGCCCCAACCCGAGGACGGCGACCGCGCTACACCACTATCAGGGACTCAACTTCAGCCGAGCATCTGTCAGTTAGTTGCGGGCCGAACCGAGCTCAGTGACGAGATGCTCGACCGGATCCTCGAGTGCATGGGGTACCAGCTCGAGGTCACTCGCCGTTCGATCCAGCCGGACCTCACTCGTTCCGAGCGCCACTCATGGCGTCTGCACCAATAGCTGTCACTCGACCTGTCCCCGCAGACCCTGGAGAGCTATATCCCTCACATCGAGTCGCGACTCGAGCACCTCCGCCCGCGCATCACGGGTCAGCCCCACGCCCGCAACCTCGAGCGCTGGACTCGCATGGTCCACAATCGCGACGTACCGGGAATCCGCCGCACCCTCAACGGGCTCGACCGCGACAGCATCGAGATGCGTGAGGTCTCGCCCCTCCCTAGCCTCCTCAGCCAAGAAGCTTGAGATGAAGCACTTTGCGCTTGAAGGCAACTACACACTTCGCTCAAGTACGAGCGCTCCGGGTGCGACCTGAGAGGGTGCTCCTGGCCGCCCC
Source organism: Nostocoides sp. Soil756 (assembly GCF_001428065.1). Classification (GTDB taxonomy): domain Bacteria; phylum Actinomycetota; class Actinomycetes; order Actinomycetales; family Dermatophilaceae; genus Phycicoccus. Next base: position 20,017 of record NZ_LMSE01000002.1, on the reverse strand, counting down.
TGACGGCAAAGACGGTCCACGACGCGTTAGCACCCGCCCAATCCAGTTCACCCGCAGCGAATTCGCGCCGCACCACGGCAGCATCGCGTCTGCTTAATTGGCTGCCTACGCCCACCGTCAAGAGCGACGTTCGCGACATAACCAGCTAGCTCCACCGCGCGGTATACCGCTGGCACCGCGCCCAGAATCAGCTGCAAAATACGCGGCGTCGGCCCCCTCGGCAAGGCTCCAGCACTGCAAAACGGACATCAGCGTCCACCGCTGCTTGGGAGGGGTGAGGGGACGCCTCGAAGCCGGGCCCGTCTGCTCCAAGAAGCTCGCCGACTGCTTCGTGTGAGATCGGTAGCTCGAAGGCCACGATGGCGTCGTGCGTGAGATCGGAGCGCAGATGTTCGCGACTCTTGACCGCGTTGGCGAGAAGTCGACGGGTCTTGTGTTCGTGGGAAGTAGACGCACTGGCTGGCCGGTGCCGGTGGACGGAGCTTAGATGGCGGTGTAGTCCTGGTCGCCGGGGCGCCAGGTCTTGCTGAGATGTTGCAGCGTTAGTGCCGCGTAAAGGGCGACGAGGGCGGCGGTGAGCAGGCTGCCGATCGCGGCGAAGCTGGCGTACGTCGGCGAGGGTGTCATGAAGGTTTCCCCGCTTTCGATCCCCATGGGCAGGATCAGGTAGGCGACCGCGGCGCCGACTCCGGCCACGGTGATGGGGAGTGCGAGACGCCAGAGCGCGAGAGGTAGTAGCCAGCGCCGCCGGCCTGCGAGGGCGGCGAGCGGTGCAATGTCGCGAGCTGAGGAGATGAGGTCGGCGCCGATGGCGAGGGCGGCTGCGATGAGAACTGCGAGGACGCCGATACTGCCCCATGCGATGGTCCAAGCGCCTTGGAGTTTGACGGTGGCCCCTTGGGTGAGCCAGCTCTGTCCCGGCGCCTCGAGCTGTAGCCCTCCCGGGGTCAGCTGGTAGGCGAGTTTTTGGAGGTCGTCGAGGGGTAGGTCTCGGCCGTCGGTCGAGACGACGTAGAGGTCGGCTTGGTGCGCGGCCAGAGGTGTCGCATCGTCGCTGGGGAGGGGTTGGATGTCGATGTCGCCGTAGGCGAGGCTGGTTTCTATGATCGCTCTGAGTTGCGGGGCGCGCATGGCGGCGTCGGCTGCGGTGAGGGTCGAGGCTTGGCAGCTGAGGTCGAGCAGTTTCAAGGTGCTGCAGGTGGCGCCCACCACGACTTGGGGCGGTGCGTCGGGTGACTCCTGGAGCCAGGTCCACATGGGTCGCGCGGACGAGGGCAGGTCGTGCAGAAAGGCGCTGGCTCCTGCGCCGTAGCTGGTGTGGTTGGCGTGCAGGACGGTGGTGCCGTACGTGGCGCGCGCGGCTTGGGCGTCTGTGTACTGCTGTCCGAGCTGGCTGGCCCAGAGTTGGATTTGGCCGAGTGCGAGGACGACGCCGGCGATGCCGAGGCAGAGGCGAGCGGTTCGGGCTGGGAACACCTCGAGCCGTCGGCCGCCGAGGAGGGACCCGACTGACCCTGTGCGCAGCGCGATACTCGCTGCGATGGAACCTGCTGCGGCGAGAGTGACCGCCAAGATGGCGGGCAGGGTGAGGACGAAGATGGCGGTCCCGATGATGTAGATCAATGTGCGGAGCGGGCCGGACTGGCTGAACGTAGGGAGCACCACGGTGGCGGCGCCGACACCGAGTCCGATGGTTGCGCGGGTGACTGGCAGGGCTTGGGCGATCCTGGTTGAGAAACCGTGGCGGCGTCGGGGTCCGCGAACGGAGATGACCGTGAGAACAGCGAGGATCGACACAAGGTGTCCGAGGAGAATAGCCGCGAGCAGGACAGGGAAGTGCTCGCGTACTTGCGCGGACAGGATGGTGGTCTCCAGGGCGGGGAGATGGACGTCGACGGTGGCGGCGGCTGCCACGGCGGCGGCTGCTGCTGTGGTGCCCAAGGTGACGGCGGGCCAGGCCTCAGAGGCGTCGAGGAGGAGCAGGTCGCGTCGGCGGGCGCCGATCACGGTCAGAAGCCGGTGCCGGGTGGTTCGTCGCTGATGGTCCAGGCCGCTGCCTAGAGCTAGGGCGACGAGGCCGGGGAGGGTGACACCGCCGAGCAGGAGGGCTGCGACCTCCCAGCGGGGCGCCGCGTCCAGGACGCCCAGGCCGTACCAACCGTCAGTGTGGTTGTCGCCGAAGCCGGTGGCTGGTTGCATGCTGGCCTGATCGAGAGCAGCTGGGGTGGGGCGTAGGTAGACCCGCCGCTCGTTGGGGGTCTCGAGCCCATCGGGTCCGATGAGCGACGCGATCGGTCCAAAGATCGTGGGGTTGGGTGAGGCGCGCAGGTCCTCGGCGACCTGTGGTGACACCACGACCTGGCCGGGCTGGGGCCAATCGGGGACGCCTGGAGGCGGCGGGGCATCGGGGGCAAGGGGCCAGATCGACTCCACCAATACCGGGCGGTCGGCGAGCTCAGTGAACCCGTCGTAGGAGACCAGTAGCTGCGCGGAGGTCCGCCGGTCGGTCAGAGTCGGTCGGAGGCTGTTGCCGCGGTCGTCCCGGTCCTGGGCGATGCCCACCGCTCCGGCAAGGGCGACGAGCCCAAGACAGGTCACTGCGGCACCGACCGCTAGCGCCAGGAAGCGGAGTCGCGTCCACAGACCGCGCCGGCTCAGCTGCAGTCCAAGACGGACCAGGAAGAGCGGTAGGTGCCGCGTTGCTTGGGGCGCTGTGGTCACGATGGGTCATCCACGGGTCGGGCCGTGTTGGGTAGGTGGACCCGGCCGGTGGCATGATTCGCGACCACCGGGTCGTGGGTCACCACCACCAGTCCACATCGGAACTGCTCGGGCAGACCGAAGATGACGTCGCTGACTGCGTCCCGGGTCTCGGGGTCCAGAGATCCGGTGGGTTCATCCGCTAGAACCAGCCGCGGCTGGTTGATGAGCGCTCGAGCCACTGCGACTCGTTGACGTTCGCCACCGGAGAACTCCGTGATGGAGCGTGCCCCGGGCGGCACTCCGAGCCGTGCGAGGAGTTCCTCGGCGTCGTGCCGAGCGTGGTCGACAGCTCGTCCCGCCAAGAGCGCAGAGACCATGACGTTCTCGACCGGAGATAGTTCGGGGAGGAGCTCGCCGGATTGGAAGACCATCCCGATGGTCTCTCGGCGGAGCCTTGCTGCCTGTCTGGTCGGAGACTCGGTGATGTCCGTGCCGTCGATCAGGACCGCGCCGGTATCAGGACGAGTCAGACCGAGGATGCAGTTCAACAGTGTCGACTTGCCCGAGCCACTGGGGCCGGTGACTGCCGTCGAGGTTCCTGGCATCACAGAGAAGGTAAGGCCGTGCAGGACCTGTCGGTCACCGTAGGCGACCGACAGGTCCTGCACGGCCAGGACGGGAGAGCCGTCGAGCAGGCCAGTGCGCGAGGTGGTGCCGGGGTCGGTAGCGGTCACGAGTGGGCTCTCTCTGATGGCGCCGGACAGGATCAGGCAGGGGTCAGTGCCAGTTGCTGCACGGGTCGGAGGCCAGCGGGATGTTGGTGCATGCCTTGACGGACGTGACGCTGGAGACGCTGCGCGTCGCTGTGGTGCCGCACCCGCTCTTGTCGTCCAGGCGGTTGTTGGCGTTGTTCCAGAACCCGTAGGCGATGTAGCCGTCGCACTTGGGGTCATCGACGTTGAACTTGGGGCCGGAGGTGTCGTACGCCCTCGACCCGTTGTCCGGTGAGGTGGAGCTGTGCGCGTACGCCGGAGCCGCGGCGAACGTTGTGGCGGCCAGCAGGATGCCCGCGATCTTGAGTCACTTCATGATGGATTCCTTCCAGAGGTGGGAAGCGCCCCCGATGGTTGCCTCCCAACATCGGAAAGTACTCCCGACCGACCAATGCGCAACTCGTACGTCACCCCCCCGCGGGGGACCCCCGACAAGGCTCGCTCCATCGTGAATCTCGGGTCGGGAGGTCGCCCTGTCGGGAATGGTCCTCCACCGGCCGATCCCGCTGTGGCACTCGCGTCTCGTCCCTCTTGCTAGCCGCGGGAATGGGCGAGGCGGTAGGAGTCGGTGCCGGTTTCGATGATGGTGCCTTTGTAGGTGAGGCGGTCGACGATGGCGGCGCACAGGCGGGGGTCGGTGAAGGTCTTGGTCCAGCCGGAGAAGGACTCGTTGGAGGCGATGGCGATGGAGTTCTTCTCTTCGCGTTCGGTCAGGACCTGGAAGAGCATCTCGGCGCCGCGGCGGTCGAGCTCCATGTAGCCGAGCTCGTCGATCATGAGCAGGTCGACCCGGCCGTAGCGGGCGATGGTCTTGGACAGGATCATCTCGTCGGCGGCTTCGACGAGCTCGTTGACGAGCTTGGTGGCCAGGGCGTACTTGACCCGGTAGCCGGCCATCGCGGCCTCGGTGCCCAAGGCGATGAGCAGGTGGGATTTGCCGGTGCCGGAGTCCCCGATCAGGCACAGGGGTTCGCCACGTTTGACCCAGTCGCTGGTGGCCAGGGTGTGGATGGTGGCGGGGTCGATGTTGGGGTTGGCGTCGAAGTCGAACGCGCGCAGGGACTTCTCGCGGGGGAAGGCGGCGGCCTTGATCCGTCGTTCGGAGCGGCGGCGGGCCCGGTCGTCGCACTCGGCCAGGAGCAGCTCGGCCATGAAGACCCGGTAGGACATCTGGTCGCGGATGGCCTGCTCGGCCACGTCGGGGAAGCGGGCGCGGATGGTGGGCAGGCGCAGCATCCGACAGGCCTGGTCGACAGCGGCGTCGGCGGCCTGCTCGCTCATCGTGCGCCGGCGTGCGGTCATGGCTTTCTCCCAGGGGTGGCGGGTCGGGCCAGCCGGAGCAGCTGGTCGTAGGGGGCGACCGAGGGCAGTGGCCGCGGGTCGGGTGGGAGCTGGGCCAGGCGGCGCTGGGTCAGGGAGGCCACCACGGGTGCACGGGTGATGGCGTCGTGCAGGTCCGGGGTGGGTTGTCCGTCGCGTTCGTGGTCGGCGGCCTTGCGGGCTTCGAGGGCGACCGCGTCGGCGGTCCATGCGCCGACCTTGAGGGCGACCGCGAGGCCGGCCACGACCTGCTCGTGGGGCACGTGCCGGTGCAGCAGCAGCACCTCGATCAGGGCGCGGGTGCCGTCGGTGTCGCCGTGGGCCTTGCAGGCCCCGGCCCACCAGGCGTCGTGGACAGGGGTGAACTTGCCCGCCGCGCGGGCCTGCTCCAGGGCGGTGGCCCCGGGTAGCGCGCCGGGTTTGCGGACCAGGGTCTCCAGGTAGTGGTCGAGGTCCAGGCGGGTGCCGCCCTTGGCGGTCATTCGTTCGTGCCGGGCGACCTCGACCCGCCCGTCGAAAACCACCAGATGCGAGGCGTGCAGCAGCACCGCGACCTGCCGCCCGATCAGGCGGGGGACTGAGTACCGGTTGGTGCGCACTGTGACTTGCCCGTACCGGTCCACCCGGGGATGGAACCAGCGTCCGGTCTCGAAGTGCTCGACCGGCAGGGGCCGCAGCAGTGGCTGCTCCGCCGCGAACAGCTCGCCGACGGTGCGGGGACGGCTGCCGATCCGGCGCGCGTCGTCGGCGGCGTCCCACCGCTCGAGCATCGCGTTCAGCTCCTCCAGGGTGGCGACCTGCGGGACCGGGACCAGGTGGTTGCGGCGGAACCGGCCGATGTCACCCTCGACGCCGCCCTTCTCGTGGGCGCCGCCGATGCCGGGCTGGCAGTAGAAGGCCTCCAGCCCGTAGTGCGAGCGGAACGCCACCCACCGGTCGGTCTCGACCCGCTGCCGGCTGAAGCCGAGGACCTGCGCCACCGCGGCCTTGAGGTTGTCGTAGCGCACCCGCCCGGTCGGCACCCCACCCAGGACGTGCAGGGCGTGCACGTGCCCCTCCAGGAAGGCCTCCTGGCCGCCGGTGGCGAAGACCCGGTGGACCGCCTTACCCGAGTACGACAGGCGGAAGGAGAACAGCTGGCAGACCACCAGCTGCCCGGCCAGGCGGATCGTCACGTCGCCGAAGTCGACCTCGGCCTCCGCGCCCGGCAGGTGGGACTGTGGGACGAACGCCTCGGCCGGTGACCGGCCCTCCTCGACCCGGATGTCCGGGCGGCGCCTGGTGGCTCTGTTCGTGTGAGTTGACCGCGTTTGCTTGCGCGTTTTGACTGCGGTCTACCCGCGACGGCGGCCTCTAGCGTTGGCGAGATTTGATCGCAGTCGCCAGTGCTTCAGGGACAGGGGACTGCCGTACCCGCGGAAGGCGTCACGGCGTCCTGTCGCGCAGGAGGCGCAGCACGAACAGCGCGGTCGCTGCGGAGGTTAGGACTGCTACCAACAGGTACGCGGTGAGTGCTGGCAGGTCGACGACGGTAATCCGGTTGGTCCGACCAGAAAACGCCACGAGGCATCCTGCGAGGAAGCCGAGGACTGCTCCGGAGACTAGCGGGGCCAGAGTGCTTGCGCGACTGATGCTGATGATCTCCACGGGACGCAGACCGGCGCGAATCATGGTGTATCGGTCGGTCCAGGTCAGCCTCATGACGCGGTCCCCGACCTCGCGGAGGACGGCCAGGCTCAGTGCCGCTGTGGTGACGAGCCAAGCAACGAGCAGCCCCTTGAAGTACAGCGGCGCGGCGAGGGTCGAGGGGGTCAGCTCCCGGATGTTCAGTGCGGGTGCGATCGGGGTGAGTGCTTGGTAGAGGGTGGAGTCGGCGAGCGGCTTGTCTTTGATGATGACTGCGGCTTCTGTGTCAACGGGGCCCGCTTGCTCGTTGGTCTGAATGCCACTCGACTCGAGAAGCGCGAGGGGTCTTCCCGACCTGATCGCTGAGCAGGCGCTGGCCCCCGATGGAGCGCAGTCGGCGAGGTTGACAGATGTCTGTCCATCGCTGTCGCGGTGGACGGGAAGGGCGGCTGCGTCCACTGAGGCCGCTGCGGCGATGACCTCGGACCACGTGGTGTTCTCTGCGCCGACCCAGTCGACGTAGGCGATGGATGCGTTCCGACTTGACGTCCCATCGAGTCGTCCATCGAGGAGGGTGCCGTAGACCGCGACACTGGAACAGCCCACAAGAGTCAGGGCTCCCAGCAGCGCCGCGGGGCGTGCACTGTTCCTTGGGGAGAAGGTGAGCTGACGTCCTGCAAGCCAGAGGCGGGGCGCGCGGTGGCGGCTCATGGCGGCTCCCAAGAGCGCGGTCAGGAGCGGCGTCGCTAGCAGCACTCCGACGAATAGCACCATGGTTCCGATCCCGAGCAGGGTCCCGCTGAAGCGTCCCACCCAAGCCGAGACCACCATCAGAACGCCGGCGACGAGAGGCAGCAGCTCCCACCAATGCACCGACCGGCAGGCGCGACGACCGGTTGCGCTCTGCACCATGGCCGAGGCCGCCGAGGCGAGACCGATCGCCACGAGCATCACGGGGAGCGTGACGATCAACGGAAGGGCGAAGGTCCCCTGCTTGAGGACCGTGCCTACCACAGGCACTGTGGTCGTCCTGCTGACCGCGAACCACCAGGTGATGAAGGCCAGCACGGCCCCCGGAACCGCTAGCGACGCAGTCTCCAAGGCGAGCAGCCACCGGACCCTGCTTGTGGCTACACCGAGCCGCATTAAAGTTGCCGCGCGGGCCGTTCGCGTCGGTGACAGCGCGCGCCCCCCAAGACCTAGGACGACCAGTGCGGGGATCAACAGGAGGAGAACGACCCCGAACGGCGCAATGTCCCAGCCGATCAGCGGTGGCTGGGTAGTCCACCCGGTCGGCTCCGCGGGGCCCTGAGGGCCGTACCCGCGGAAGGCCAACAGGGCCCCTTCCCGGCCCAGGGACTGCCCCTCACGAGGCCGGGCATAGATGAGGGGCTCGCTCATCGTCGCCAGCCCGTCAGCGCCGATCGCCGGTCCGCCGCCGGCACCAGCTCGCGACGGGAGCATTCCCAAGCTGGATGCGTCGATGCCTTGAGAGAGCAGGCCGGGTGAAACGACCATCTCACCCGGACCCGGAAGCCGGTCGAGACCAGGCGGGACAGTGGTGTACCCGGCGGCGGGCGGACGCTGGCCGGGCTCCAGCCACGTCACGGGCACTTGAGCCCCGTCGATGATGATGGCGCGAGCCCGAACCACGAGGGCTGGCGACTCGTCCGGCGCGGCCCACACAGGGGAGCGGTGGCGCAAATCGGACTCGGACCGTGCTACGCCGGTCGTCACGCTCGCTGCGGTCAACAGCATGAGAGTGCCGAGGAAAAGGCTCGCGATGACGCTCAGCTGTCGCCATCGCGCCCGCGGGTCCGGGGAGTACGCCATTCGCACCGCGAGCCGCAACGTGATCATGCTGTTGGCTGTCCGATCACGGCCGTGTCGAGGATGTGCGTTCGGTCGCACACCGAGGCAACCTCCGGGTCGTGGGTGGCCATGACCAGTGTGGCGCCCCGCCGTCGCACGGAGGCGACCAAGGTCTCGACGACCTCGTCGGCGCGCTGACGATCCAGGGATGCCGTCGGTTCGTCGGCGATGACGAACCTGGCACTAGGGCGCCCCAATGCGCGGGCAATAGCGACCCGCTGTCGTTCACCGCCCGACAGCTCGGACGGCGTGCGTCGCCCCAACCCCTCGAGCCCCACCGACGCCAATGCGTTGTCGGCTTCGGCGAGTGCTTGGGCACGCCGGACTCCGTCGAGGATCATCAGCAGTCCCACGTTCTCGCGAGCATTCAGCTCGGGGAGGAGATCCCCGTCCTGGAACACCAGCCCCAATGCTCTGCGACGCTGCTCGGCCCTCTCGGCCGGAGAGGCTGACCCGACATCCATGCCGAGGACTTCGACGGCACCGGAACTTGCTTGGACCGTACCGGCCAGAAGACCAAGAAGAGTGCTCTTGCCGGAGCCAGAAGGACCCATGAGGGCGAGCACCTCACCCGGCGAGACGTCGAGGCTGGTTCGGGGCAACGCGCGGGTTGCCCCGAACCAGACCTCCGCTTCTCGCAGAGAAGCAGCGAACGTCACTTCGGGTAGACCCACGCGCCGTAGTCGTCGGCGGAGACCGGGATGACCTCGACCACCCGGTGCTTGTAGACCAAGCGGCTCGTGGACACCGAGTTCGAGTTGTTGCATCCGATGTAGTTGTCGAAGCTGTTCGTGGTACTGGATCCGGTCAGGACGTAGTCGGATCGGACTCCGTGGCCGTCGCACTCACCGTCGCGGAGGGTGATCTTCTTGCCGGTCGAGTCGTTCTGTGAGTAGTCCGATCCGCTCCTGCTCGTCTCCACCGAGACGGCCATGGCGGAGGGAACAGCCATAGCCATCAGCCCCACGCCAGCGCACACGGCCATCAGCCCGCGAGAAACCTTTGCCTTCTTCATGATTCCCCTTCCAACCCCCGATGTGGTCGATCGTTTGATCGGCCTGCTGCGAAACCTAGAGTCGAAGTACCGGCTCGGCAACCGGTGGGGCGAAGATCCTCAGTTCGGCACGTCGTCGTTCTGTTGGAACCGCGGGCCGCTGTCGGAGCGCCCTGTTATGGGGCGTCCGTGACGACCCGGCGGATAGGAACCTGTGGCTCGAGGAGTTGTTCGAAGGCTCTCACTACTCTCGCGCGCTACGGCTGTGGGCGAGGCGGTAGGAGTCGGTGCCGGTTTCGATGATGGTGCCGCTGCTCGATCTCGCGATCTGGTCGGTTCTTGATGGCCGGCGCCAGACCGGAACGAGCGCCGGCCTCGGCGGCCTTGCGCCACTCCACGATGTGGGAGGAATACAACCCTCCCGGCGCAGGATCGCACCACGCTCACCCCGGTCCGCCTCCTCGTACTCGGCCAGGACGCCCGCCGTGTACTCCGCGGTGAACACCCGCCGCTTGGGCCGGTCAGCTCGAGGTCCCATCCCCCCATCATCGAGGGCGGAATCGGCCAGAGTCATCGTCATCGGCTGCTCCTCACTTCTCGCCCCGTGCAAGGGAAGGAACTCAACGGATGTGTCTCACCTCAGCCTGACGCACAGGGGTCCCGCCGCGCGCTTGGTGCAGTCACAATGTGGGCATGGCCAAGACTCATGAGGTACAGGGCATCGATCATTTGCCGGTCTACCTCATCTCGTCCGAGGAACCTTGGGAGGTCGCCGAGGGCGACTTCATCCACGGCGTTCCCCTTGTGGACGTGCTTCGTCGGATGCGGCCCGATGATCACCTGTACTTCGTGGACTTTTCCAGTGTCCTTGGTCGGACCAAGTTGACGCGTCTGGTGTGACCTGCCGCCCGCACGCCTCACGGTCCGCGGCTACTTGTTTCATTGACCCAGGATCGGTGCCTGCGCAGGCTCGGTCCAGGTGTCGGGGTTGGTCGCTCTCAATTACGGCTGTCCTTCCTTCGGGTCGTGACTCTCACATGGCATGCGCCGCCCCGGCACCGCAGGGCCGGAGAGGCTGAAGAAGGGACTGTGCTGCCGGAAGTAGCGGTGCCCTCCGCGCTCGACCACTCCTTGGTTCGACGACAGGAGCAAGCACCGTGGAACAGACACCAACAGCGGGTGTGGTCATCGGGATGGACCCGCACAAACGCAGCGTGACCATCGAGGTCATGGCCGCCGACGAGGGCATCGTGCACCGCGGCCGGTACGCCACCGACGAGGCCGGCTTCGCCGCGCTGCTCGAGCAAGCCCGGTCCTGGCCGACGCGGGTATGGACGGTCGAGGGCTGCAACGGCATCGGCCGACACGTCGCGACCCGGCTGGTCGCCGCCGGCGAGCAGGTCCTGGACGTGCCGCCGAAGCTGTCCGCGCGGGTGCGGACCTTCGCCACGGTCAGGGCCGCAAGACCGACGCCACCGACGCCCACTCCGTCGCCCTGGTCGGCACCCGCATGTCCGGGCTGCGACCGGTCGTACCCGACGCGCAACGCGAGGTACTGCGGATCCTGGTCGACCGGCGCCGGTCCATCGGGGAGGAGCACACCTACAAGGTCAACCAGCTGCATGCGCTTCTGCTGGAACTGATCCCCGGCGGCGCCAAGCGCGACCTGTCCGCTGCTCAGGCCCGCAGAATCCTCACCGGGGTGCGCCCGCGGGACGTGGTGGGCAAGACCCGTAAGCGGGTCGCGACCGAGCTCGTCGCCGACCTCGAGCGGCTGTACCTGCGCAAGAAGGCCGCGAACAAGGAGCTGACCGTGCTGCTGCGCGCCACCGGCACGACCCTGACCGACCTGCGCGGCATCAGGCCCTCCGGGGCCGCTCGGCTGCTCGTCGAGGTCGGCGACGTCACCCGCTTCCCCGACAAGGGCCACTTCGCGTCCTGGACCGGTACCGCGCCCATCGACGCCTCCTCCGGGGACAACGTGCGCCACCGCCTCAGCCGCGGCGGGAACCGCAAGATCAACCGGGTCCTGCACATCATGGCCGTGGTCCAGCTGCGCAACGCCACCGAGGGCAGGGCCTACTACGACCGCAAAGTCGCCGCCGGCAAGACCCCCAACGAGGCGATGCGATGCCTGAAACGACGGCTGTCAGACCTGGTGTACCGGGCACTGCTCGACGACCTCAGCCGCGGCGCAGCGACGGGCCCGGGAGGACACACGGGCAACGGCTCTGACCCCAGCGCGACCGGCTCACAACCCGACACCGGCTCTTCGAACAAGTCACTTCCCGGACCCGCCACCACCAAGCCTACGACCGGCATCCCCAAGGCGTCTTGACACAGAAGGGAGCCAGATGCGGAAGGTCCGTGGCTAGTCGAGAGCGTCGCCCCAGGACACGTCTCCATGTGCGAACACGACCGCTCGACCGCTTCCGGCCCACACTTCGAGCCACGTCGGCGCGTCGTATCTGCCAGTGAACGTCGGCGGCGGCCCCCCCCGGAGCGCCTCCACGTCCTTCTGCGAGAGCCAACGAGGCGTGCAGCTTCGGAGGCCGCCCCCACATCCGCACCTCTCGATCACGACCGCTGCCCCAGCGTCGACGGCCTGCTGCGCCTGATCTGTCGAGGCGTCCTCCACCTGGAGTTCGAGCTTCACGCCGTCGGGGTCGAAGAACTCACCTGCGGGATTCACCCCACCAGGTCTGGAGGCGTACTTGCCGGTGCGCGAGGCCGGCGTCTCTGACCACGTCGGCTCAGCGGCCAGCTCAACGAACGTCTTCGCTCGTGAGGTCTTCCTCGCCATGAGTGAATGCTGACACGGGGTCAGCCAGCCGCGATGAGATTCATCGACAGCGGCATGCGCAACCATCCGCGCCGTCACTGGGATGACGCGGAAGCCGGCTGGTGGCGGGGATGTATCCGCGTCATCGACCAGGTTCCGCGTCATCACCGTGACGGCGCGGAAGCTGACGCCCATCGGCCGCAGCGCTCGCCCCATCTGCGGCAGAAGGGGACGTGTGAGCGCTCCCGCTGAGCATGCGGGACAGTCGCGTCCACTTCCCTTGGACGTAGGCGCCGCCCTACCCTTGATGCACCGCGCGCCCCGCGCTGTGGCCCCAGGAGGTCGCGATGGCTGCTCCATCACCAGCTGGTCCACCTCGGCTGGGCATGATGTGCCCACTTGAACTCGACGAACACCCGGCGCATGACCTGCGCGACCACCTGCTCGCCCTGAGCGTGATGGTGCTCTTCTGCACGATCACGGTGTTCCTCAGCCGCTAGCCCCTCGGGGGTCGCACCTCACCTCGGCGAGGGCACTGATCCCGCGCTCCGCGGCAGATCGGGATGAGCGTGGTGTGACCCCTCGACCTGCCCGTGGACACCCTCATGCGCCATGACCGGGGACTTCCGAGCCCGCCAGGACGGCAGCCGGCCGGGTCACTGCGCCCCCGGCCCGGACGGCGCCGGCCGACGGCGTGCCTCACTCGCACCGAGACGTGCCGGGCGCAGCGCGACCATACTGACGAGCAGGTCGTGCCGAAGGAGCCGTCATGTCGATGCCGACGTCAGAGATGCCGCCCACCGCCCCGCGCACCGCCACGCCGCCGACGGTCGGCGCGAGCCCGGTGACCGACCCCACCGGGCCACCCGCAGCCCTGCCCGCCGGCGTCAAGGCCCAGATCCTCGCGACCGAGCACTGGAGCCTGCTCGCCCCCCGCAGCATGGCCTGGTCGGAGATCATGAGCCGGATCACCATCCACCTCACCGTGGCCTCGGCCTCCCTCGTCGTCCTGGCGCTGTTCGTCCAGAGCTCGGGGTTCGGCCGGCCCTTCCGGATCATGGCGATCGGGCTGGCGGCGGCCGTGCTCCTCATGGGCATCCTCACCCAGGCTCGGGTCGTCAACGCCAGCATCGACGACGGCTCCGCGGTCATCGGGATGAACCGGCTGCGAGCCGCCTACCTCGACATCGACCCCAGCCTCGAGCCGTACTTCGTCACCTCGCCCCACGACGACCAGCGAGGGCTGATGGACACCTATTTCATGGGCTGGCCGCGCTCGACGTTCAGCCACGTCATCGCGAGCACGAGCATCTTCCTGACGGTCTTCAACGCCATCGTCGCCGGCACGCTGGGCGCCCTGGTCACCAGTGCGGCGGGAGGCCCCTCCCCCGTGGTCGCCCTCGTCGGTGCCCTCGTCGGGGTCGGGTTCGTCGCGGGCCAGCTCCTGGTGGGACGGCGCACCTTCCGCAGTGTGCGACAGCCGTCCCACTTCCCGACCCCAGGCGTCGGCGCCGGCACCGAGCCGGTCAGCAACTCCGGGTAGCCACGAGCACCCGGATGCCATCTGCCCGGGAGCGCGTGGCCTGCAACGGCCTGCGAACTCCCCGCGCCGGCTGTCATCCTGCTGCTTGACAGGTGCGCCGCCGCCCCGGCAGCCTCGCCCGAGGAGCCGGATGGGGTCGCGCCCTCCGGTTGTGAACGAGGTGACCACGCGTCGTCGACCACCCGCGGTGGCTGTGGCCGCGGGCCTCGCCGTCCTCTACGGCGCAGTGCTCGTCGCCGTGGCGGCACTCGTGCTGTCCGCGTTCGTCACCGGCACCGGCGCGGTCGGGTCGCTCGGGGTCCTGCTCCCGCCTGGGGAGCTCCTGCTGTGGCGCGGCGCGGCGCTCCTGGTGAGGAACCGCGACCGGTGACCGTCCGGGCAGCACGACGGCACGCGGGCCGCGATGGTTCCATGCCTGACGGGACCGCGACCGTCGCCGGGCCGGCGGGCGCCGGGGCTCAGCGGGAGCTCTTGTGGGCGTACATCCTGGCGTCGGCAGCCGCGACGAGCATGGCGGGGTCGTTGTCGTCCGACACGGCGATGCCGATGGACGAGCGCACCTCCACGGGGACGCCCTGCCACACCATCGAGAAGTTCGTGGCGTCGACGACCCGCTCGAGGATCGAGTCCTGCGTGCCCCGGGGCACCCTCACCGCGACGAGGAACTCGTCGCCACCGAGGCGGCACACGAGGTCGTGCGGGCGAGCCGCGGTGCGCAGGTGGTGCCCCACCTGGACCAGGACGGCGTCCCCGGCCGCGTGGCCGAGGGTGTCGTTGACGGCCTTGAAGCTGTCGAGGTCGATGAACGCCACGGCCACTACCTCGTCCGGTGACAGGCTGGCGGTCTGCGCGGCGAGCCACGGCTCGGCGACACGACGCGACGAGCACCCGGTGAGGGCGTCCGTGTCCGCTTCGGCCCGAGCCTGTTGGATGGCGGCCTCCCGCTCGACCTCGGCCGCGATGAGGCGCGCGAACAGGCGCATCGTCGGCAGGTGCGCCTCGACGTCCTCGGCGGCCACTGAGTCCGCCGCGCACAGGGTTCCCCAGACCCGGCCGTCCGACATCGACACCGGGACCGAGATGTAGGTCTGGATGCCGAGCGCCCGAGCCTCCGCACTGTCCCCCCAGACCGTCGAGACGTCGTTCGTCGCTGGGATGCCCTCGTCGAGGGCGCGCTTGCAGAGGGTGTCGGCCCAAGGGACGACGAGCCCCTCGGGCATCTCGAAGTCCTCCCGCACGTTCGTCGCGTAGCGGATCTCCTGCGTCCCCGCGTGCAGGTCGACCGCGGTGAGGTACGCCGACGAGAGCCCGGTGAGGTGGCGCAGGGCGTCGATGAGCGGCCGGCTGAGCCGCTCCAGGTCCTCAGCACCGTCGACGGAGGCAGCGAGCGCGGCCAGCCCCGAAGCCGGCCGCAGCTCCTCGCTCCGATGGTCCAGCCCACGCACGAGCGGCGCGACGACGGTCGCCAGCCCGGCGAGCATGTCGGTGTCGCGGCTGTTGAGCGAGTCATGGGGCTCGAGCCCGACGGCGCAGAGAGCACCCATGACCGTGCCGTCCACGTCCACCAGCGGAACGCCTGCGTAGGCAGTGATCCCGACCGAGGCCGGCGCGGGCAGTACGTCCGGGCCTGCGGTACCGATGTCCTGGACCAGCAGCGGCCCTCTCTCCGCGGCCCGGCCGCACCACGCGGCGGCCACCGTCTCCTGGGGTCCCAGCGCGCCGGCGGTCCCGTCGCGTCGGATCGGCATCCGGACGGTGCGCCCTCCGTCGTCGTCGAGCACGGTGACGAACGCGAGGTCCATGGCCAGCTGCTCGCACACGAGGGTGAGAAGCCGGGTCAGGGCTGCCCGCGGCTCGCCCCCGACGAGGCGCGCGAGGTGCTGGAGGGAGGAGTCGGCGGTCACGCCTCACAGGATGCCCCAGCACGCCCTCGACAAGCCCCATTTGCGCCGGGCCGCCACCCACGTCTCGCGCCACGGTGGGCCGTGGCGGGTCCAAGGTCCCTGGTCGGTGGCGCCCGGTGGCGTCACCCTGGTCGCAGCGACCTCGCCCCGATCGGAGACCCGACCATGACCAGCACGACCTCGGCGCCCGCGCCCCGCCCGCTGCACGACCGGCCCGCGCCACCCCTGGTGGTGGCCGTGGATGGCGGCCGGAACAGCGACGCCGCCCTCGACTGGGCCGCGGCGGAGGCGACGGCACTGGGCTGCCCCCTGCATCTGGTGCACGTGCACCCCGTCGACACCACATGGCCGGCGGTGGGCATCGGGAGCCCGGTACCGCCCGCGGACGACGACGACGTCCTGCGTCAGGGCCTCGAGCGCGTCCGGGCGGCCGGCGTCGGCACCGAGGCCGTCCTGCGCAGCGTCGGCGGCGACGTCGGGCACCAGCTGGTCCGCGCCTCCACGGAGGCCACGGCGGTGGTCGTGGGCGCACCCCGCCACGGGGTGGTGGGGCAGGCGTTCCTGGGCTCGGTGGCGATGTCGGTCGCCGGCCACGCGCACTGCCCGGTCGCGGTGGTACGCGCCGCGACGCGCCGGGGCGCCCCCTCCGAGGGCGTCGTGGCCGGCATCGACGGATCGTCCTCGGACGCCGCCGTGCTGCAGCTCGCCCTCCAGCGCGCCCGGCGGACCGGCCTCCCGCTCAGCATCGTCCACGCGTGGACCACCGACTACGTGCCGCCCTCACCGCGCACCGCGGACGTCGAGCCGGCGGTCCGCCGGTCGGAGCGCCGGGCCAGCGCCGTCGTGGACGCCGCCGTCGCGCGCCTCGGGGTCGCCGGCACCGGTGTCGAGGTGCGTGAGCAGATCGCGGACGGCGACCCGGTCTCGGCCCTGGTGCGGGCGTCAGCCAGTGCGGAGTCGCTGGTCGTCGGTACGCGCGGACTGTCACCGCGCGGCGGCCTGCTGATGGGATCGGTCAGCCAGGCCCTGGTTCGGCGCTCGCTGAGCCCGCTGCTGGTCGTGCGCGCCGCGGGCGAGCATCCCGGCGAGTGAGGGCGAACGCCCGGTCTTCAGCTCCAGCAGCACCGCGACCGGGCCTCCTACGAGGGCCACGGCCTGGTGGCTGTGTGCGCGTGACCTGACCGCGTTTGTGCGCGCATTCTGACCGCACCCCTCGGCGGGGGCGAGCTCGTGTTCGCGTGATTCGAGCGCAGTGGGGGTCTTGCCCCGCATCGCTTGTTGTGCTTCGGGAGCTGCGCCGGTCAGGTGACCGCGGTGAGTTTCGCGACGTCGACGAGCATCTTCTGCTCCAGGCAGGCGGCGGGCACGTCGGTGTACCGGTCACCGCTTGGGTCTGAGATCTCGCCTCCGGCACCCACCACGGTACTACCGGCTCGGACGGTGCCGACATCCGGGATCTCGATGCTCGTGCCGTCCTGGGACACCGTCGCTCCCTCGGGCCAGATCGCTGGCACGGCCGCGTCGCTCCCTTCCGGCACGATGCCCCAGCAGCCGCCGGCCGCCATCTGCACCACCCCGCGGACCTCGGCATCCGATCCCTGACCGCCGTCTGAGATCAGGGCCGTGCTGCCGCCGTGCTTCTGCACCTGCACCTGACCAGATCCTCCGCACGCGGCGACCGCCAGGGCTACCGGCAGGAGGACGAGGATCCACAGAGCCCGTTTTCGCACGGGGTTTCCTCCTACTGAAGTTTCACGGTCAGACCCAGACCGGCCGCCGTCGAGCGGACCGGGGTGTACATGTCACGGTTGATCAGCAGGTACGTTTTCCATCCCGAGTGGATTCCATACCCGGCGTTGCCCCAGTACCACGGGCCTCCGCTGTCCCCGCTATCGGCCTTGCGGCGGTTCACCCATGATCAGGTTGCAGTACGCATCCCGGCACTGTGCCGTCTTGTAGACCGTGTCACAGGTGTTGCTCGTCGTCTTGCCGTACTTGCAGAGCGACTGCCCAGGAACGGCGTTCGCGGTCGAGGTGATCGCCCGCAGGCTGCCGCTGGTGTAGTAGAAGTACGGGTTCGCTCCTTCGCTGGAGCTGTGCCACTGGGCATCACCCAGGCTCTTGGACAGAGCCGCCCGGAACGTCAGCACGCTGCGGCCGGAGTAGGCCTGAGAGTTGCCGCAGTGCTCAGCGGTGAGGAGCCCGTGGGCGTAGCTCGGGCTGGACACCGAGAAGGCCGCCGTGCACGTCGACAGGGAGCCGCCCCCGTACACGGTGTCCAAGCCACCTTCCCCGGTGTCAGAGATGAACGTCAGCTTGGCGCCGGCAGGCAGCCTGGCCCCCGCGGCCCGGACAGCGTCCGAGCCGGCGAGCACCGTGGGTGACACTCGCGCACCGCTGGCCGCCGCGGATGTCGCCACGGTGACCTGCCCGGTCCGGGTGTCGATGTCAGTGGAGATCGAGACTCCTGGAGCGGCGGCCCGCGCCGCAGCATGAACCGCTTCTCCTGCGGCCTTGATCTCCCGCTCGGACCACCCGACGTTCTGCGCCACGCTCACGTCGAACGGTAGTGCCCGTGCCAGCTGCGTCATCGACGTCGACAGCGTGCCCTTGACGCCGAGGCTGGCCGCGCCACTGTCGTAGCGGGCAAACGAGAACTCGTCAGGGAACCGCTCCGCGGCCTCAGTGGCAAACGCGGCGAACTCGTCCTGTCCGGCCAGCTCCTTGATCGCCTGAGCCAGGGGGATTCCCCGATCCTTGGCAACCTGCTTGATGTCGAACAGCTCCGCCTCGTTCACCGTGCTGGCCGCGCCCGTGCCCACGAGCTGCACCGTGCTCGACGCCGTCGCCGTGGCCGCCCCGACCGGTGCCCCCGCCACCACCCACGTCCCCGCCGCGGCCACCACCGCCAGAAGCCACCTCGTCCTCATTGCCCCTCCATTCCCACGGCCAGCCGCTCAACTCCGACCGCCGTTGCCCTATTCGCTCAAGATAGGGGCGCTCGGACCGGCTGACAAGGTTCGATGCGAAACCCGATCCCGCGCCCAGTTCTCACGAACACACCGTGCTGAGCCGCGCCGGGACCGCGGTCGGAACATGCGCACAAACGCGGTCAGGTCACGCGCACACAGCCAGCCTGGAGGTGTCGTGCGCGCTACACGTCGCCGACCGGGCCGCCCGCTGGTGGAGGCGAGCCGGACCGCGCGAGGACCTCTGGGATGAGGTGGAGTCCCCGGCGCGGCGCGCACCCTCTCGCCAGCTCGACCGGTGGAGCGAGGCGGGCCGAGAGACCCCGGGCGGCGCCCGGGACCCGGTGCCCCGCCGCCCTCCGCGGCCGAGGGCGACGCCCGGGTCAGCGCCCGACCAGGGCCAGCAGGCCCCAGACGGTCACCGCCACGAGCGTCCCACCACCGGTCAGGAGGGCGGCCACACCCAGGGCGACGGCCCATGCCGGGCGGCGGCCCATGCCGGGCGGCGGGCCTCGGCGAGCCGGCTGAGCCCGCGGCCGGCCAGCGCGACCGAGCTCGTCACACCGCCGGTCGCCACCACCGCCAGGACCGCGTCGAGGACGCCGCCGTCGTGGCGCGTGAGCCCGCACAGTGTCGCGAGCAGGCCGGTCACGGCCAGACCCAGCGACGCCAGGACCTGCGCGTCCGATCTCGACCCCTCGGCGGTCCACGTCCGCGTACCGATCCGAACGTCGAGGTCGCCCCCCTGCTCGACCAGCGCCCACCGGGTGTCCGCCCACGAGCCGGGTGCGTCGTCGGCGCCCGCACCCCCTTCGCTCCCCCCGCCCGCGGGGTCGAGCGCCGGGACCAGGACCAGGACACGGCCCTGGTGCTCCGCGACCTCGGCCGCCCACCGAGCGGCGCGCCGGGTGTCGTCCGTGCCGTCAACGAGGACGAGGACGCTGCCGTCGGGGATCGAGGAGACCACCGCTCGAGGGTCGCCCTGCGCGTCTGGGGTGCCCAGAGGCGAAGGGCCCGCTGGTCGCCCCCGCGCCGATGGGAGCCCGCCTCCGTCGTTACCCGGTTGTGACCACGAGACGGCCGCAAACTATTGCGCAACGCGTTGCGCCGCGGTCCACTCGATGACACCCCCGTCCGGTCCGCCTCTCGTGGCGCCCGCCGGTCGGGTCATGACCAGCACGATGAAGGAGTTGGACACATGCGCGTGAGAACCAGCCGAGTGATGCCGGG
>NZ_LMSE01000002.1:0-181 GCF_001428065.1 Nostocoides sp. Soil756 | reverse complement strand
GTTGGACAAGGCGGGGATCACGTTCTCGGGGACTCCGACGTGGCAGGAGGTCGCGGCGGCGGCCAAGAAGGTCGACAGCCCGGGGATGTCGGGGATCTGTATGCGGGGCAAGCCCGGCTGGGGTGACTTGTTCGGTCCGTTGACCACGGTCATCGAGACCTTCGGGGGGAGCTGGTATGAC
>NZ_LMSE01000001.1:506304-506903 GCF_001428065.1 Nostocoides sp. Soil756 | reverse complement strand
GACCTCGTCGCGAGCAACGCCACCATCGACGTCCAGGTCATCTACACCACCGCCGCCGACACCGCGGCCACTGGCACGAACGCGGCCGCGCCCCCACGGCCGCGCCCCCCGGGGCTGCTGCTTGCGCGGCCGCCGCGTCCAAGACCAATGGCCCCACGGCAGGTCCGCCCGCAACCACTGCTCCCGCGGCTGACGCGCCACCTGCGTCCGCGGCAGTTGCGCCCACAACCGCTGACCCCGCGGCAGGTCCGCCCGCGACTGATGCCCTCGCGGCTGCCGTGCTCGACGCCGATGTTCCCGCGGCGGATTCGCCTGCGAGGGAGGCCGGGGTGAGCGAGGCCGCTCCGGGCGACCTGGTCGAGGTCGCCGGGCTACGGCCCGGCGAGCCCACGCTGGTCTCCCGCGCGTGGCTGGACCGTGCCAACGCCCAGCCGACCTCCGCCAACTCCCCCACCAGCTCCGGCACCACCCCCACCAGCTCTGGTCGGGCCGCCCCGCGGCCGCGGGGCAAACCCCGCAGGGGCCCCGCCCCCTGTGACCCGCTCACCGGTGCCCTACTCGACCTCGCCGGGCTCCTGTCCACTGACGCGTACCGGCCC
>NZ_LMSE01000001.1:415076-506200 GCF_001428065.1 Nostocoides sp. Soil756 | reverse complement strand
GACCGACCCCACCGGCCGGACCCGCACCACCCACCCCATCGACCACCTCCACCGTCTCGTCCTGCCCGACACCGGCACCGACCCCGCCCCCATCAGCCACAACCCCCGCCGCNCACCCCCGACCCACCCTGGACACGACCCCGCACCCGCTGCCGCCTCGAACACCACCACCCCACAGCCGCCCGAGCCCACGCCGACCTGCTCTACACACCCAGCCACGCACCGAAACCACCAGCGCTACCACCACCCGAGGACCAGCCACCGTTCTGAGCCCAGCCCGGCCCGCCCCCTCCCTGATCCGACACGCGCTCGCGCGTCAGCCGGTAGAGGGCACACCGAGGTTCGACGCCGCGGGAATGCCGTGCGCGCAAACCTGTTGAACCCTCAACGACATCCCTCCTGTCGCGCCCCGTCCGAAGGGACCGGCGCGCCGGAGTTTCCCCACGACGATCGGCGAGGTTCATGACTGACCTGTTTACCCCCCTGCCCACCCCGCTCGGCGAGCTGCCGCACCGCATCGTGCTCGCGCCGCTGACCCGTAACCGCGCCGACGAGAACGGCGTACCCACCGACCTCCAGGTCGAGTACTACCGCCAGCGGGCCTCCGCCGCGCTCATCATCACCGAGGGCACCCAGCCCAGCGCCGTCGGCCAGGGCTACCTCAACACCCCCGGCATCCACAGCGCCGAGCAGGTCGCCGGGTGGCGACGCGTCGCCGACGCCGTGCACGGCGAAGGCGGCCGCATCGTCGTCCAGCTGATGCACGCCGGCCGCGTCGCGCACCCCGACAACAAGCACGGCCTCGAGACCGTCGCCCCCAGCGCCCTCGCGGCCCCGGGCGAGATGTTCACCGCGAACGGCCCCAAGCCCCACCCGGTCCCCCGCGCCCTCAGCGAGGACGAGATCCCCTCCGTCGTCCAGGAGTACGTCGACGCCGCCCGCAACGCCATCGACGCCGGGCTCGACGGGGTCGAGGTCCACGGCGCCAACGGCTACCTCATCCACCAGTTCCTCGCCCCGGGCTCCAACCAGCGCACCGACGGCTACGGCGGCTCCCCCGCCGCCCGCGCGCGCTTCGGCATCGAGGTCGTCCGGGCCGTCGTCGACGCCATCGGCGCCGACCGGGTGGGTCTGCGACTCTCGCCCGCCCACAACATCCAGGGCGCCACCGAGGAGGACGAGGCCGACACCCGGGCCACCTACACCGCCTTCCTCGAGGGCATCGCCGATCTCGGCATCGCGTACGTCTCGGTGCTCGCCGACCCGCGCGGCGAGCTGGCCGCGACCATCCGCTCGCTGCACCAGGGCGTCCTGCTCATCAACGACGGCTTCACCTCAGTGACCACCCGGGAGGGTGCCGAGAAGCTCCTCGCCGAGGGCCTCGGCGATGCCGTGGTCGTGGGCCGGCTCTTCCTGGCCAACCCCGACCTGCCGCGCCGCTGGCACGAGCGCGCCGAGCTCAACGAGCCCAACCCCGACACCTTCTACGGTGGCGGCGCCGAGGGCTACATCGACTACCCCACGCTGGACGAGATGCGCGAGAGCGCCTGACCGACAGCACCACCGAACCCCGGGTCGACCATCGTCGGCCCGGGGTTCCGTCGTCGCCGGGATCGGCTGACCGGGCGGGTCAGGACACCGAGGGCGACGCGCTCAGGGCCGGCGTGTCCGACGGGGCCGCCGCCCGGTCCGCACGCGGGCCCCGGGTGTCCCGCCGGTGCAGCCGCACCGACAGCGCGAGCACCCCGAGCCCGAGGGCGGCGAGCCCCACCCCCACCCACGACGGCGCCGTGTAGCCGTACCCGGCCGCGATGACGACGCCGCCCAGCCACGCCCCCAGGGCGTTCGCGGCGTTGAGCGCCGCGTGGTTGCCGGCGGCGGCCAGGGTCTGGGCCGCACCTGCCACCTGCATCAGCCGCAGCTGGAGGTTGATGACGAGCACCGAGGCCAGGACCGAGACCAGGGCCAGCACCGCCAGTGCCGCCACGGCGTACGGGGCCGCGAGCGCGAACAGCGCCAGCCCGACGCCGAGCCCCACCATCCCGATGACCACCGACCGGAGCACCGACCAGTCGCCCATCCGGCCCGCCACGAGGTTCCCGACGAAACCGGCAGCCCCGAAGACCAGCAGGAAGATCGGCACCGCCGACTCCGACAGTCCCGTCACCTGGGTGACCGTCGGGGCGATGTAGGAGTACATGGCGAACATCCCGCCGAAACCGATGGCGCCGACGGCCAGGGTCAGCATCACCTGCAGGCTCTTCAGCGCACTGAGCTCGGCGCGCACGGTGCGCGTCGGGTCGGCCGCGAGCCGGGGCACACTGAGGGCCACCAACGCCACCGTCGCCATCCCGAGGGTGGCCACCAGCCAGTACGCCGACCGCCAGCCCGCGTGTTGCCCGAGCCACGTGGCGCCCGGGACACCCAGGACGTTCGCGATCGGGATGCCGAGCATCACCGTGCCGACGGCCCGGCCGGCCCGGCCCTTCGGTGCGAGGTCGACGGCGACCAGCGCCGCCACCCCGAAGAACGCGCCGTGTGGCAGCCCCGCCAGGAAGCGGGCGGCGACCAGCGTCTCGTAGCTCGGCGCCAGCGCACTGAGGACGTTCCCCACCGCGAACGCGGCCATCAGCGACAGCAGCAGCCCCTTGCGCGGCCGGGTCGCACCCAGCGCCGCGATGAGCGGCGCCCCGACCACGACCCCCGCCGCGTAGGCCGAGATGGTGTGCCCCGCCACCGGGATGCTGACCTGCACCCCGTCGGCGATACGCGGCAGCAGCCCCATGGTCACGAACTCGGTCGTCCCGATGGCGACACCGCCGAGGATGAGGGCGGCGGTCGCGAGGGCAGGGTGGCGGGGTGCGGGCACTCAGGTGCAAGGAACCCGACCCCGTGGGGCATTCCCGGGCAGGGCGCATCCGGCCCGGATGTCGCCCGGAGCTCATCCGCACGGCCTGCTGCCTAGGATCGGGGGATGCGCGCAGCCCAGGTGACCCGGCTCGACGGACCCGAGGCCGTCGAGGTCGTCGACCTCCCCGACGTGGGCGAGGGGGCCGACCCCGCGACCACGGTCGTCGTCGACGTCGCGGCGGCCGGCATCTGCTTCCCCGACGTGCTGCTGACCCGCGGCCAGTACCAGATGAAGCCCGAGCCGCCCTTCGTCCCAGGCTCCGAGGTGGCCGGGGTGGTTTGCAGCGCCCCGCCCGGCAGTGAGTTCTCCCCGGGCGACCGGGTGGCGGCGTTCTGCGTGCTCGGCGGCTTCGCCGAGGCCGTGGCCGTCGACCCCGCGATGGTCTTCCCGCTGCCGCAGGACACCCCCTGGGCCGCCGGCGCGGCTCTGCCGATGAACTACCTGACCTGCCACTTCGCGCTCCGCGAGCGCGGCCGGCTCCAGGAGGGCGAGACCGTGCTGGTGCACGGCGCGGCCGGGGGGGTCGGCACCGCGGCCGTGCAGCTGGCCAAGGCCTGGGGCGCCCGCGTCGTCGCCGTCGTCTCCACCGACGCCAAGGCCGAGGTGGCCCGGGCCGCGGGCGCCGACGAGGTGGTCCCGGCCGACGGCTTCAAGGACGCCGTCGCCGACCTCACCTCCGGGCGGGGCGTCGACCTGGTCGTCGACCCGGTGGGCGGCGACCGCCTCACCGACTCCCTGCGGTCGCTGGCCCCCGGCGGCCGGCACCTCGTCATCGGGTTCACCGCCGGCTCCATCCCCGAGGTCAGGGTCAACCGGCTCCTGCTCAACAACGTCTCGGTCGTCGGAGTGGGCTGGGGGGCGTGGTGGACCCACCGCCAGGGCCCCGGCCCCGCGTACCTGCGCACCCAGTGGGACGAGCTGCTGCCGCTCCTGCAGTCCGGTGCCGTCGACCCCGTCATCGGCGAGGTGCGCGACCTCGACGAGGTGGTCGCCGCCCTGGTCGCCGTCGACGAGCGGCGCGCCACCGGCAAGGTCCTGCTGACCCCCTGACCTGCGGCAGCCCGCGCGCCACCCGTCCGGACCTCGTCCGGGCCGCATCCGCACGTCATAGCCTCCGCACAGATTCTGAGCGTGCCCCGACGTCGCCGACACGGCAGGGTTTACCCCTGAGTCCCGCGGCCCCGGCCGCCCGTCATCTCGGAGGTCCGCTTGTTCGACACCGTCCTCGGCATCCCCGTGCACGCCCTGGTCGTGCACGCCGCGGTCGCTGACCACGGCCGTCGGCGCCCTGACCACGGTGTTCGCGTTCGTCGCAAGCTCCTCGGGCGAGTCGCTCCAGCGCCGGGTGGCCCGCACTGATCTCGTCGAGGAGCACGCCGAGCTCGGCGACCTGCTGCCCTGGGTCGTCCTCGGCGCCACGTCGGCTCGGCGCCACCCGGCGGACCCGAGCCGGCGACACCCCTAGGCTGACGCCATGGAGTTTCGGAACGTCTACGCCCAGGGGTTCGCCCGGGTCGCGGCGTGCACCCTCCCCGTCGCCCTCGCCGACCCGGCCGAGAACGCCCGGCGCATCGTCGAACAGGTCCGCGCCCACCACGACGACGGGGTGGCCGTCGCGCTGTTCCCCGAGCTGTCGCTCTCGGGGTACGCCATCGACGACCTCCTGCTGCAGGACGTCCTGCTCGACGCCGTCGACGCGGCCGTGGTCACGGTCGCCGAGGCCACCGCCGGGCTCACCCCGCTCGTCGTCGTCGGCGCCCCGCTGCGCCACGGGCACCGCCTCTACAACTGCGCCGTCGTCATCCACCGCGGCGAGGTGCTCGGCGTCGCACCCAAGTCGTACCTGCCCAACTACCGCGAGTTCTACGAGAAGCGCTGGTTCGCCGCCGGCACCGGCCAGGAGGGCCAGTTCCTCGTCCGCCCGGCGTGGCCCGGCAGCGACGCCGACGGCGAGATCCCCTTCGGCCCCGACCTGCTGTTCTCGGCCGACGACGTGCCGGGCCTGGTCGTGCACGCCGAGGTCTGCGAGGACATGTGGGTCCCGGTGCCGCCCAGCCACGAGGCCGCCCTCGCCGGCGCCAGCGTGCTGCTGAACCTGTCGGCCTCCCCCATCACCGTCGGCCGCGCCCAGGACCGCCACCTGCTGGCCCGCTCGGCCAGCGCCCGCTGCAACGCGGCCTACCTCTACGCCGCCGCGAGCCAGGGCGAGTCGAGCACCGACCTGTCGTGGGACGGCATGACGATGGTCTACGAGGCGGGCGACCTGCTCGGCGAGTCCGACCGCTTCCCCGACGGCCCGCGCGCCACCGTCGTCGACGTCGACCTCGACCGGCTGCGCCAGGAGCGCCTGCGCCAGGGCAGCTTCGACGACAACGCCGGCGCCTACTCCGCCGACGACGCCGGGTTCCGGGTCGTGCCGTTCCGGCTGCGCCCGCCCACCGGCGACCTCGGCCTGCGCCGCGCGCTCGACCGCTTCCCGTTCGTCCCCGACGACCCCGCCCGCCTGGCCCTGGACTGCTACGAGGCCTACAACATCCAGGTCAGCGGGCTCGAGCAGCGGATGCGCGCCATCGGCGGCGGCGACCCGGCCCGGATGCCGCGCATCGTCATCGGCGTCTCCGGCGGCCTCGACTCCACCCACGCCCTGATCGTCGCGGTCAAGGCGTGCGACCGGCTCGGGCTGCCCCGCACCCACGTCCTCGGCATCACGATGCCCGGCTTCGCCACCAGCGCCGGCACCAAGAGCAATGCCGTCGAGCTGATGGAGGCGCTCGGCATCCAGTGGGAGGAGATCGACATCCGCCCGCTGGCCACCCAGATGCTGCGCGACCTCGGCCACCCCGCCGGCGACGGCGACGAGGTCTACGACGTGACGTTCGAGAATGTGCAGGCCGGGCTGCGCACCGACCTGCTGTTCCGCGCGGCCAACCAGCGCGGGGGCATCGTCCTGGGGACCGGCGACCTCTCCGAGCTCGCCCTCGGGTGGTGCACCTACGGGGTCGGCGACCAGATGTCGCACTACGGCGTCAACGCCGGGGTGCCCAAGACCCTCATCCAGCACCTCATCCGCTGGGTCGTCTCGTCCGGTGAGCTCGGTGACGAGAAGGCCGACGAGACGCTGCTCGCCATCCTGGCCACCGAGATCAGCCCCGAGCTGGTGCCGGCCCGCGACGGCGAGAAGATCCAGTCGACCCAGGACACCATCGGGCCGTACGCCCTGCACGACTTCACGCTCTTCCACCTGCTGCGGCGCGGCTACCGGCCCAGCAAGGTCGCGTTCCTCGCCGAGCACGCGTGGCGCGACGTCGAGGCCGGCACCTGGCCGGCGGGCTACCCCGACGGCGACCGCACGTCCTATGACCTGACCGCGGTCCGGCACTGGATGCAGGTGTTCCTGCGGCGCTTCTTCCAGAACCAGTTCAAGCGCTCGGCGCTGCCCAACGGCCCCAAGGTGGTCGCGGGCGGATCGCTCTCACCGCGCGGCGACTGGCGGATGCCGTCGGACGCCGCCGCCACCACCTGGCTGGCCGAGCTCGAGGCGAACGTCCCGGAGGCGTGACGACGGCCGCCGGCGGCTGACGCCTACGCCCCACCCGTGGCTCCGGCCAGAGCCGCGAGCGCGTCGCCGTCGAGCCGGTAGGTCGTCCACTCGCTCTGGGGCTGCGCGCCGAGCGACTCGTAGAACCCGATGCTGGGGGTGTTCCAGTTCAGGACCCACCACTCCAGGCGCCGGTAGCCGCGGTCGCGGCACACCTGGGCCAGCGCGCGCAGCAGGCCGTGGCCGAGCCCGGACCCGCGGTGCGCCGGGTCGACGTACAGGTCCTCGAGCCAGATGCCGCTGGTCCCGGTCCAGGTCGAGAACGACAGGAACCAGACCGCCATCCCCACGACCTCGCCGTCGACCTCGGCCACGTGCGCGAAGGTCGAGGTCGCCCCGTCCTCCGGGAAAAGGGCCGCGCGCAGGTGCTCCTCGGTCGCCTCGACCTCGTGGCGCGCCTTCTCGTACTCGGCCAGGTCGCCCACGAGACGCAGGATCGCCGGGACGTCGTCGAGGGTCGCGGGGCGGATGCTCGTGCTCATCCCTCGACCCTACGACGGCGGGCCACCCTGCCGGCCGCTCACCGGTCACGGCGGGCGGCCCCGGTCCCGTCGTGGCACCGTGTCCCCGTGACCGACTCCCTCTTCCACGTCGCCGACGCCTCCGAGTGGGAGGCCGCCCGCGCCCTCGGACGCTACGAACGCTCCACGCGTGGGCTCTCGCTGGCCGAGGTCGGGTTCATCCACCTCTCCACCGCCGAGCAGTGGCCGGGGGTCCTCGAGCGCTACTACGCCGACCACCACGGCGAGCTCGTGCTGCTGACCATCGACCCCACCCGGGTCGGCTCCGAGATCCGCTGGGAGCCCGCCCATCCCGAGGCGGACGAGCTCTTCCCCCACCTCTACGGCGGCCTCGACGCCGGCGCCGTCACCGACGCGCGGCCCCTGGACCGCTGACGACCGCGCTGCTGGGCAGGTCGAACCAGCGCAGGTGCTCGAAGTCCTCCGACAGACCGGCCGCGGCAGCCTCGAGGTCCGGCGGCGTGGCGGCGGCCAGCACGGCCGCGGCCTCGCGCAGGTGCTCGGCCAGCATCTCCTCGCCGCCCACCCGGGCCGCGCTCGGCACGGTGAGCGTCCCGTCGTCCTCGTAGCGGATGTCGGTGAGCCGCACCGGCGGCTCGACCACGCCGCGGCGGTGCCGCCACAGGCCGGTGAGCGGGTCGAAGGTGTAGTCGCCGATCAGCCGCCAGCCGTCGCGCGCGACCATCCGCACGGCCTCCACCACGTAGTCGGCGACGGCGTCGGAGATGAAGTAGTTGAAGTTGACCCGGACCCAGCCGGGCTTGATGCCCTCGCAGCCGCCGGTGATCTCGCGCTCGAAGGCGTGGCTGCGCTCGAGGTCGATGCCGAGCAGCCGGTGGCCGTAGGGGCCGGCGCACGAGCAGCCACCGCGGGCCTGGATGCCGAAGAGGTCGTTGAGCATCGCGACCACGAGGTTGTGGTGCAGGTAGCGGCCGCTGGGCGCGCGCACCACGAACGAGACGATCGAGAGCCGCGGCGCGTCGAGGTTGCCGAGGATCTCGAGGCCGGGCTCGTCGCGCCAGGCCGTGACCGCGCGCGCCAGGAAGCGCTCCTCGCGGGCCCGGATGGTGTCGACCCCGACCGCGGCCTTGAGCTGGAACACCAGCCCGGCGCGGATGGACTCGATGATCGCCGGCGTCCCGCCCTCCTCGCGGTGCTCGACGTCGGCCAGGTACGCGTGGTCCTCGGGGTTGACGTACGCCACCGTGCCGCCACCGGGCACCACCGGCACCCGGTTGGCGAACAGCTCGCGCCGCGCGACCAGCACCCCCGGGGTCGACGGGCCGCCGATGAACTTGTGCGGGCTGAGGAACAGGGCGTCCTTGTACGCCAGCCGGTCCCCGCCCTCCGGGGCCTGCATCTCGATCTCGACGTAGGGGCCGGCGGCGGCGAAGTCCCAGAACGCCAGCGCGCCGTGGCGGTGCAGCAGCGCCGAGATGCCGTGGGTGTCGCTGACGATCCCGGTCACGTTGCTGGCCGCACTGAACGACCCGATGAGCAGCGGCCGGCCGGCGTACTCGGTGAGGCGGCCCTCGAGATCGGCGGTGTCGATGAGGCCGTCGGCGTCCTCGCGGATGGTGACGACGTCGGCGACGGTCTCGCGCCAGGGGATCTCGTTGCTGTGGTGCTCGTAGGGGCCGATGAAGACCACCGGCCGCTGCTCGGCGGGGATGTGCCGGGTCAGGTCATAGCGGTCCTCGAGGCTCGAGGGCAGCCGCAGGCCCAGCACGCCGATGATCTTGTCGATGGCGCCCGTGCACCCCGAGCCCGCGAACAACACGACGGTCCCGTCGTCGCCGCCCACGGCGTCGCGGATCAGGCGCCGGGCGCCCTCGCGCAGCCGCGTGGTCTGCAGCCCGGTGCCGCTGGACTCGGTGTGCGTGTTGGCGTAGGCCGGCAGCACCTCGTCGCGGATGACGTCTTCGATGAACGAGAGGGCACGGCCGCTGGCGGTGTAGTCGGCGTAGGTGACCCGGCGCCGGCCGTACGGCGTCTCCATGACGTGGTCCTCGCCGATGACCGACTCCCTGATGCGGCGCAGCAGCGCCTCGGCGCGGGGGTCCAGGGCGATGTCGTCGAGCATGCCCGACAGGGTCCCACGAACCCGGCGGTCACTCGCAGACGATGCCGTCGCTGTCGCCGTCGCGGTACCAGCCGTACTCGGCGTCCCGGCCCCGGTAGTACGGGCCGTAGCCGGCGGCCTTCGCGGCCTTGCAGGTGGCGAAGTGCGGGTCGGTGCCGCCGCCGCTGGGGGGCGGAGGCGTCACGACGCGGGGCGCGGTGGTCGTGGGGGCCGGCGCGCTGACCACGCGCCCGCCACCCAGGGCGACCGCGCCCGCGACGGGCAGCTTCTGTCCCGGGCAGGTCAGCAGGATGCGCTCGACGGCGTCGTGCTCGGCGGCCGTCATCCACAGGTGGTACCGGACCTTCACCGCGACCTGGCGCGCGACGTACGCGCAGCGGTACGCCTTGCGCGGCGGCAGCCAGGTGGCGGCATCCCCGTCGCTCTTGGCCTGGTTCACCGCACCCTCGACGGCGAGCAGGTTCAGCGGGTCGTTGGCGAAGGCGGTGCGCGTGCCGACGTCGAGCTGCTGGGCGCCCTTCTGCCACGCGTCCGAGAGGGCCACGACGTGGTCGATCTGCACCGCCGACGACGTGCCCTGGCCCCGCACGAAGGCCTTGGTCGCGCCCGTGTAGGGGCTTTTCAGGGTCCCGGACAGCACGAGGCAGCCGTGGGTCCCGGCCTTGAGGGTGAACGGGTGCAGGTCGCGGCGCAGGATGTCGTTGCGGGTGTCGCAGCCGTTGCGGTCCACGTCCTTCCAGGCGGTGCCGAACTGCGCCCGGTCGTAGCCGGTCTTGGGGGCCCGGCCCTTGACCGCCACGGTGGCCAGCGCGGCCAGGGCGGTGCCGCGGGCCGGGGCGGCCTTCGTGGGGGTGGGACTCGGGGTGGGGCTCGGGGTGGGGCTCGGGGTGGGAGTGACGGTGGGCGTCGCCGTCGGGCTCGGGGTGGGGGTCGGGGACGGTGTGGGGACGGCGGACGCGGATGCCGCACCCGTGGGCGCGGTGGCCGTGGGTCCGGCGAGCTCGAGGCCGGTCGACCTCTCGACGGGGGCGGCGGTGGCCCCGCCGATGCCGGCGAGGACGACCGCGGCGGCGAGCGCGAGCCCGGCCGTGGCGCGCCCGCGCAGGCGGGCCCAGGCGACGTGGCCGCGCACCAGCCCCACGACGGCCACTACCAGCACGTAGGCGCCGGCCACGGAGCAGAAGCCGCTGACGCCCGACGTCATCCCGCCGAGGAATGCGACCGCCACCAGGCCTCCCCAGCCGAACCAGTGCGCCGGTCCCGGGCCTCGCCCGGTCGGTGTCGTCATGTGCGCTCCCTGCTCCCACCGCGTCGTCCCTCGCAGCCCCGGCACCGTACGTCGGGCGGGGCGTCCCCCGACAGGACCGGACACCAGAACGGCCCGAACGGCCGAGGCCGGGGGGCGGGGATCGGGCCGCGTGCCACCGCGTGACGGTGGGTTGATGATCGACTTCCAGAACGCGAGCTACATCAAGCTGGGCCAGATCAGCTACTCCGAGGTGCAGGGCCAGGTCGGCCCCCTTCTCGTCGACGGCGAACAGGGGTACGCGGCCTTCAAGGGGATGCGCGACTACATCGTGTTCACCAGCAAGCGCATCATCGCGGTGAACGTCCAGGGCCTCACCGGGAAGAAGAAGGACTTCACCTCACTCCCGTTCTCCAAGGTCCAGGCCTTCTCCATCGAGACCGCGGGGACCTTCGACCTCGATGCCGAGCTCGAGCTCTGGTTCTCGGGTCTGGGGAAGGTGCGCTTCGAGTTCAAGGGCAACACCGACGTCGCGTACCTCAACAAGCTCATCGCGCACTACGTCCTCTGAGGGGTCGCCGCGCGACCTGGCTGCGCGCTCGCGCGCTGGGCGCCCTCGTCCGGAGTAGCGTCCGTCGTACCAGGTCAGCGCCCCATCAGCCCCCCGAGGAGGAGTCCGTGCCACCAGCGACGCCCGACGAGGGGTCGCACCGGCGCACGGGCGAGGGCGAGAACCGGGTGCCGCCCGCGCTGGCCGTCGTGGTCGCCGTCGTCACCTACACCCTGCTGCCCGACTCGCTGCTCATCGGCCCGCGGCTGGCCATCCCGGCCGTCGAGGTGCTGCTGCTGGTCAGCCTGGTGGCGGTCAACCCCGTCCGGCTGGTGCGTCAGACCCGCTGGTCGCGCTACGTCTCGATCACCCTGGCACTGGTGGTCATCGGCGCCAACCTCGGGGGCCTCGCGATGCTGGTGAACACCCTGGGCGCGCCCAAGGAGGGCGCCAAGGGCCTGCTGATGGGGGGCGTCCAGGTGTGGCTCACCAACGTCATCGGCTACGCGCTCCTGTACTGGGAGCTCGACCGCGGCGGCCCGGTGTCTCGCCACCGCGAGCGCCGCGACCGGATGCCCCCGGCCGACTGGCGGTTCTCGCAGGACGAGAACGCCGACACCGTGCGCGAGGTGGCGGTGGGCTCGAGCGAGCGCAGTGGTTGGGTGCCGGTGTTCGTGGACTACCTCTACGTGTCGATCACGAACTCGAGCGCGTTCAGCCCCACCGACACCATGCCCTTGACCTCGCGGGCCAAGCTGCTGATGGCGAGCCAGGCCACGGCCGCGCTCGCCGTGTCGCTGCTCATCGTCGCCCGCGCCGTCGGGTCGCTGGGCGGATGAGCCTGGGCAGCGCCGGCGCCGACGACCTCCACACCCTCGCCGCCGCGCTGTACGCCCTGCCGCCGGAGGAGTTCACCGCCGCGCGCAACGCCCGCTCGAGCGCGGCCAGGGACGCCGGCGCCCGCGACCTCGCCGCCGCGGTGAAGGCCCTGCGCCGCCCCACCGCGGGCGCCTGGCTCCTCAACCGGCTGGTGCGCGAGCACCCCGACGAGGTCGACGACGTGCTGGCGCTGGGGGTGCGCCTGCGCGCCGCCCAGGGCACTCTCGGCGCCGCCGAGCTGCGGGCCCTCGACACCCAGCGCCGCGCGCTGACCCGGGCCGTGGCGCAGCGGGCCGCAGCCCTGGCCCGCGACGCCGGGCGGACGGTGACGCCGGCGGTGCTCGCCGCCGTCGAGGAGACGCTGCGCTCGGCCATGGTCGACCCCGACGCCGGGGCCGCCCTGGCCACGGGCCTGCTCGTCGACACCTTCAGCGCATCCGGGCTCGACCCCGTCGACCTGTCGTCGGTCGTGGCGGCGCCCGGCGCCGCTCGACCCGCCGGGACCCCCGGTGCCGGTCCTGGTGCCGGTCCCGGCGGCCGGCGCGGCGCGAGCGCCGCCCGCGCGGCCCGCGAGGAGCAGGCCCGGGCGCAGGCACGGCGCGCCCACGACGAGGCGCACGCCGCGCTCGTGGCGGCGACGGAGGCCGCGGATGCCGCCCGTCAGCGCGCCACCGCGGCCCGTCGCCGCCGCGAGGAGCTGGACCGCGACCTCGACCGGGCCCGTCGGGCGATGGCCGAGCTCGAGGAGCGGGTTGCCGACGCGGCGGAGGCCGAGTCGGCGGCGCGGCGCTCTCAGCTGGCCGCCACCCGCGACGAGCGCGCGGCGCACGACGCGGCCGCCAGGGCCCGCCGCGCCCTCGAGCGGCTCCCGCCCTCAGTCTGACCCGGGCGCTCCGTCCGTCGCTCCCAGCCGCTGCGCGGACTCGAGCAGGAGGGCGTGCACGAAGCCCTGCGGCAGGTTGCCCCGGAGCTGTCGTTCACGGACGTCGAACTCCTCCGACAGCAGCCCGGCCGGCCCGCAGCTGGCCCGCTGGCGCTCGAACCACCGGAACGCCTCGACCCTGTCCCCGGCCGCGAGGTTCGCCAGGCTCATCGCGAAGCCACACATGAGGAAGGCGCCCTCGGCCTCCCCGAGGGGCCGGTCGTCCGGCTGGTAGCGGTAGACGTAGCCGTCCTCGACGAGGTCGCGGCTCACGGCGGCGAGCGTGGCGACACTGCGGGGGTCCGAGGGCGCCAGCGCCCCCCGGACGGGTGCCAGCAGCATGGAGGCATCGACCCCGGCGATCCCCGGGGCGCGCTGCCAGGACCCGTCGGGGGCCAGGCAGCGGCGGGAGGTCTCGGCCATGATGGCGTCGGCGAGGGACACCAGGCGCCCCGCCTCGCGCCCGGAGAGCTGGTCGGCCGCGACCCGCAGGCCCGCCACGCAGGCCAGCCGGGACTGGGTCCACCACGCGTCGTCGAGCTCCCACACGCCGGCGTCCGGCTCGTTCCAGCGCCGCTGGATGATGTCGACGACCTGGGTCACGGCGCGGACATCGTCGGCGGTGAGGTGGTCGTGCCGGGCCGAGGCGGCGTACAGCTGGAGGAGCTCGCCGCAGACGTCGAGCTGGAACTGCCCGCGGACCCAGTTCCCCGCGACGACCTTGCCGCCGGGGTAGCCCGGGAGGTCGAGGTCACGCTCTCGGGGCGGAAGGCGGCCGTCGAGCCGGTAGGCCGGCGCGAGGTCGGGGCCGTGCTCCAGGACCCTTGCGGTGCTGAGCGCCACCGCCTCGTCCATGAGCGGGTCCGGGTGGTCCACCGCCACGGCCAGCCCGGCGTAGGCCTGGTCGCGCAGCCACACGTAGCGGTAGTCGTAGTTGCGTCCCGCTTCCACGCGCTCGGGCATCCCGAGGGTGGCCGCGGCCACCATGCCACCGCCTCCGGGGGCGGTGAGCCCGCGCAGCACGGCGTAGGCGTGCTGCGCGTCCCGGGGGGCCGCCGAGGACTCGAACGCCGGCACCGTGTCGTGCCAGTAGCTCTCCGTGGTGGTCCAGAGCCGGGCGGGGTCCGGTAGCTCTGGCAGGGCCCGGTCGCTGATCTCGAGGACCAGGTCGTGGTGCTCGCCTTGAGCCACGTCCAGGTGGAGACGCAGGACGCCGTCGCGGCCGAGCTGGGCGTCCTGGGCACCGGTCCAGCGGGCCCGGCGGGTGCCCGACTCCAGGACCCAGGCACCGCTGTCGTCGCGTCGCGCGCTCAGCGGCGAGCGCTCGAACCCGTCGGCCACCTGCAGGACGATGTCGACGCTGCACGGCCCGTACAGCGGACGGATCCGGCGCAGCAGGACCAGGCGGTGGGGGTCGGACGGGCACGCGAGCGCCTCGCGGCACTCGAGCCGCGCCTGCGCGGTGGTCCACCGGCTGCGCCAGATGAGGGTGCCAGGCTCGTACGAGCCGCCCCAGACGAACGGGTCGTGGGGCGTCACCGCGTAGACACCGTCGCCGCCGATCAGCCGAGCCAGCGCCGGCGGGCTGTCCCAGGTCGGCGCGCACAGCCAGCCGACGTCGCCTCGCGGGCCGATGAGGGCGCCGCGGTAGCCGTCGCCGAGGAAGGCGTACTCGCGCACCACCTGTGGGGGGTACGAGAGGTCTGCCGGAGCTCGGGAGGAGCCGCTCACCGGTGGCCTCCCCGTCCCGCCCGGCCGGCCGCCACCGTGGTCGCGGCGCTGGCCAGGGCCACCGCGGTGCTGAGCGCCGCTGCCCGGCGCCGGCGCCCGGGGCGCACGGCGAGGGGCAGCATGGTGGCCGCGTGGAGGAGGTCGACCGTGACGAACAACCCGCGCAGGTGCGTGGGAGCGGCGGCCTGGGCCGCGCCCTGCACGAGCTGGCGCACCCCCAGAGCGCGGGCGGCCAGGACATCGATCTCGTCCGGCCCGCTCCCGGTGACGGCGCGCCAGAGCGGCTCGGGGCGGGCGAGGAGCGCCACGCCCCAGGCCACGCCGAGCGCGCCGGCGGCCCGCACCGGCGTGGTCGCGGCGTTCACCGGCGCCGGCTCACGGCCCAGACGGCGCCGGTGAGGGCGCCGACCGCCGCGCCGACGGCGGCGACCTGCGGGTAACGGTGGGCGACCCACTGCTGGGGGCTGCTCGCCGTGGCCTTGCCGTCGAACGCGCCGTGGGCACCGAAGTCGTGGCCCTCGGGCCCGTCGGCGGGCTCCCAGAGGTTGGCCGGCTGGTCGGCCGGCTTGGGCTTGTCGGTCTGCTGCGACGAGAAGCCGGTGCGCCCGAGGTAGCGGTCGAGGAGGCCGGGCACGACGGCGTTGGCCATGAGGGTCCCCACCGTGCTCGCGCCCACCCAGTACTCACGCCGCTGCGGGTGATCGGCGGCGAAGACCACGGCGCGGGCCGCGACCTCGGGCTGGTAGATGGGGGGCACCGGCTGCGCGTGGTTGGGCAGGCGCGAGAGCACCCACGAGAACTGTGGGGTGTTGACCGCCGGCATCTGCACCATGGTGACGTGCACGTTGCTGCGCTCGTGCAGCAGCTCGCAGCGCAGGGACTCGTGGAAGCCCTGGATGGCGTGCTTGGCGCCGCAGTAGGCGCTCTGCAGCGGGATGCCGCGGTAGGCCAGCGCCGACCCGACGTGGACGATCGCGCCGCGGTCGCGCTGCTTCATCCGCGGCAGGATCGCCATGGTCGCGTAGACGTAGCCGAGGTAGCTGACCTCGGTGACCCGCCGGAACTCCGCCGGCTCGATGTCGTCGAAGCGGGCGAACACCGAGGTGAAGGCCACGTTCACCCAGGTGTCGACCGGGCCCAGCTCGTCCTCGATGGTCGCCACCGCGCGCTCGACCGCGTCGGCGTCGGCCATGTCGACGGGGACGACGAGGGCGCGCCCGCCGAAGGAGCGGACCTCCTCGGCCGCCGCCTCGAGGCCGGACTCGCCACGCGCCAGCAGGGCCACGTCGTCCCCTCGCCGCGCGAACTCGCGGGCACAGGCGCGCCCGATGCCGCCGCTCGCTCCCGTGACCACCGTGACTCCAGCCATGACGAAACCCCGTTTCTTCCTGTGACGATAGATTTATTGTAGAATAGCAACAGTTGCACACCATCAACTAATCGTGTGGTTGCTGCGCCGGTCCGCCGTCGACGCATCGGGCGGCGCCCCGGCCCGTACGGGCCGGGGCATGACGAGCCCGACGTCTCCTGGAGTACCCGAGGATGCGGTGCAGCGCGTAACGTGGGGTGGGTGGTGCGCCGAACGGCAGCACACTGCAGCGAACCGGGGGCCCGGACCAGGTCCACGCCGCGCGTTCGCTCCGGCCCGACCAGCGCCTGACGACGCGTCGGGGATCCCGCTCCGGCGGGGTGCGCCCGGGCACCCACGAGCACGACCCCGCCCATCCGCCCCTTCCGGGAGACGACGAACCGCTTGACACCGCGATCTCCGCGTCGTGCCGGCGCGCGGCGCACCGCCCCGCGCGCGCACCAGCCTGCCCGCCCACCGCAGGACGAGGCCCTCATCCCGGCCCTGACCCGCACCGCCCGCCGGGTCGAGGCCGAGGCCAACCGCGGCCGCATCCGGCCCGTCAGCCGCACCGCCTACCAGGTCGTGGCCCTGCTGGTGCGCCAGGAGCGCGCCCGCCTGCAGTCCGACCTCCCCGCGCGCGAGCCGGGCAGGGCGGCCTCGCTGGCCCAGCTCGAGGGCATCGCCACCATCCTGGCCAAGACCGCCGCCCGCGACACCTCGCTGCTCTCGCTGCTGGCCGACGGCGCCACGGTGTCGGAGGCCGCCGCCGAGCTGAAGAACCAGATGCTGCGGGCCGCCGGGCGCGAGCCCGACCCGGAGCCGACGCCCGAGCCGGAACCGGCCGGCGACCGTGCCCCCGCACCACGGCGCGTCGTGCCGCAGACCGTCATCGCGCGCCAGCTGGCGAGCCCGTTCCTGGCCCCCGACTTCTCGGCCGTGCCGGCCCGCCGGCCCACCACCAACCGCCTCGGCAGCTGGGAGCTCCTCTCCCCGCTGTTCCGGGCCTTCGAGTCCGGCGGCGACTCCTCGTGCATGGCGCTGCCCGAGCCCGACCGCGCCGTGCCGGGCCTGCGGGGCCGGGTCCTCATGCACCACCAGGCGCAGGTCGTGGCGGCCGCCGCCGCGGGCCACCGCACGTTCCTGCTGGCCGACGAGCCGGGCCTGGGCAAGACCGCCCAGGCGCTGCTGGCGGCGGATGCCGCCGACGCCTTCCCGCTGCTGGTCGTCGTACCGAACGTCGTCAAGGCCAACTGGGCGCACGAGGCGGGGCTCTGGACACCGCAGCGCACGGCCACCGTCATCCACGGCGACGGCGAGAACCTCGACGGCTTCGCCGACATCGTCATCGTCAACTACGACATCCTCGACCGGCACGCCGGCTGGCTGGCGCACCACGGCTTCCGCGGGATGGTCGTCGACGAGGCGCACTTCATCAAGAACCGCACCTCGCAGCGCTCGCGCCACGTGCTCGAGCTGTCGGCCCGCATCCGCGACCGTCGCGCCGACGCCCTCCTGATGGCGCTCACCGGTACCCCGCTCATCAACGACATCGAGGACTTCCGCGCCATCTGGCAGTTCCTCGGCTGGATCGACGACGCCAAGCCCCGGGGCGCCCTGATGGCCGCCCTCGAGGAGACCGGCCTCACCCCGGCCGACCCCGGGTTCGCCGCCGCGGCCCGGGCCGCGGTCATCGGGATGGGGATCGTGCGCCGCCGCAAGGTCGACGTCGCCGCCGACATCCCGGCGCGCCGCGTCGCCGACCTGCCGATCGAGCTCGACGACGAGGCCGGTCGCTCGATCCGGGCGGCCGAGCAGGAGCTCGCCCGCCGCCTGGTGGCCCGCTACGAGAAGGCCCTCGCGTCCCGCCCCGTCGTGGTCGAGGGCCAGGGCGTCGACGAGGCACTGGTCCGCAAGGTCGCCTCGGCCGAGCGCAAGAACACCGGCACCAAGGCCACCGGGGACAACGTCTTCACCGTGATGCGCCGGATCGGCCAGGCCAAGGCCGTCCCGGCCGCCGACTACGCCGCCCAGCTCGCGCGCAGCGTGGGCAAGGTGGTCCTCTTCGCCAAGCACATCGACGTGATGGATGCGGCCGAGCAGACCTTCGCCAAGCGCGGCATCGGCTACGCGTCGGTGCGCGGCGAGCAGACCGCGAAGGTGCGCAAGGCCAACATCGAGGCCTTCCTCACCGACCCCGAGGTCTCGGTGATCGTCTGCTCGCTGAGCGCGGCGGGGGTGGGCCTGAACCTCCAGGTCGCCTCCAACGTCGTTCTGGCCGAGCTGTCCTGGACAGCGGCCGAGCAGACCCAGGCCATCGACCGGGTGCACCGCATCGGGCAGGCCGAGCCGGTCACGGCGTGGCGCATCATCGCGGCCCAGACCATCGACTCGCGGCTGGCCGAGATCGTTGACGACAAGGCCGGGCTCGCGGCGCGCGCCCTCGACGGCTCCGACGAGGAGGTCGGCTCCTCGGCCGACGTGCAGCTCGAGGCGCTGGTGGGCCTGCTCACCGACGCGCTGGAGGCCCGCACCGCCTAGGCGCGAGCGCCGTCGGCCGCGGTCACCGTCCCGGTCTCGGTCTCGGTCTCCGACGCGGTCTCGGCCGCGTGCTCGTCGACCGTGCGGGCGTCGGTGAGGGTCAGCGCACCCCATCCGGCCACCAGGCCGACGACGACCGCGAGCGCGGCGAACGTGACCCGCTCGCCGTGGAAGAACGACTGCACCAGGGCGCTGCTCCAGGTGCCGGCGGGCAGCGTGGTGGTGACGAGGACGGCCACGAGGGTGCCGACGACCGCGGTGCCGACGCTGGTCCCGACCTCCTGCGCGGTGTCGTTGAGGGCGGTGCCCATCGAGGTGCGGTTCTCGGGCATGGCGTCGACGAGCGCGACGGCGCAGATGGTCATCACGGTGCGCAGCCCGACCGTCATCACGACGAGGCACGCGGCGATGGCCGGGTAGCCGTGCTCGACGCCCCACGCCAGGCCGGCCAGCGACAGCGCCATGAGGCCGGCACCCGTGAGGCAGGCGACGCGGTGGCCGAACCGGCGGGCGAGCCACTCCGACACCGGGGTCGCCAGCACCATCGTGACGATGAGCGGGAGGTTGGCGAGACCGGCCCGCACCGGGCTCCAGCCGTAGGCGTACTGGAAGTGCAGGATGAGCGCGAACATCACCCCGGCCATCGCGATCGACGTGCCGACCTGCGCGATGGCGGCGCCGCGCACGGTGCCGCGCGCGAACAGCGCCAGGTCGAGCATCGGGGCGGCCGTGCGGCGCTCGTGCCGCAGGAAGCCGGCCACCGCGGCGACGGCCCCGAGGGCGCAGGCCAGGGTGACCGCCGACAGCCAGCCGCGCTCGACGCCGCTGGTCAGGGCGTAGCAGCCGAGGCCGATAGCGGTGACGCTGAGCGCGGCCCCGGGCAGGTCGGGCGCGTCGCGGGTGAGGTCCTCGGGGCGGTCGGGCGCCACGCCCACGCGCACGCCGATCCAGGCCAGCAGGGCGATGGGCCCGTTGACCAGCAACAGCCACTCCCAGCGCACGTGGGCCAGGGCGGTGCCGCCGAGCAGCGGGCCGAGGACGAACCCCGACATGCCGACGACGATCATCACGGTCATGGCGCGCATCCGCAGCGCCTGGTCGCCGAAGAGCCGGAAGACCAGCGAGTTGGTGATGGGGGCCATCGCGGCGGCGGCCACCCCCAGGGCGGCGCGCAGCGCGACCAGCTCGCCGGTGGTGCTGACCGCGGCGACGCCGAGGCTCACCACCCCGAAGACGGCCAGGCCCACCAGCAGCACCCGGCGGCGGCCCAGGCGGTCGGCCAGCGAGCCGGCCGTCAGCAGCAGCCCGCCGAACGTCAGCGAGTAGGCGCCGGTGACCCACTGCAGCGCGGTCGTGCCGCTGCCGAGGTCACGGCCGATGGTGGGCAGGGCGATGGTGAGCAGGGTGTTGTCGACCATCTCGACGAAGAAGGCGAGACAGAGGGCTGCGAGCGGCACCCAGGCGGCCCGCAGCGAGGGGTAGGTACGGGGCGGGGCGGTGACGGTGGTGGCCGTCATGGCTCCTCCTTCCGGGTCTCGAACGGTGTTCGGTAGTCGAACGCTGTTCGGTACGATAGAACCATGTTCGGTCCGGCGCAACCCAGGTCCCGGCGATGTGGTCTGATGGGCCCGTGCCTCCCCAGCGACGCGACCTGCGCGACCCCCGCGGCCCGGCCGTGGCGCGCGGCCGTGGCGCACGGGGCGGGCGGGCCGGGGCTCCCCGCGAGCGGCGGCGGGCATCGCACTCGCTCGAGTCGGTGCTGGCCGAGACGGTGGCGCTGCTCGACGAGGCGGGCGAGGCGGGGCTGAACTTCCGCGCCCTGGCCGGGCGGCTGGGGGGCGGCGTCGGCAGCATCTACTGGTACGTCTCGAGCCGCGACGAGCTGCTCGACCGCGCCGCCGACCACGTGCTGGGGTCGGTGCTGGATGCCGTGGCGCCGGTGGGGGCGTCGGAGGCCGGCGACCCCGTCGACGACCTGCGCACCATCGCGGTCACGCTCTTCGACGCCATCGTCGACCGGCCCTGGCTCGGCGCCTACTTCATGCGCAACACCGAGGTGCAGCCCAACTCGCTGCGGCTCTTCGAGAAGCTCGGCCAGCAGGTGCTGCGCCTCGAGCTCACACCGCGGCAGCGTTTCCACGCCGTCTCGGCCGTCGTGGGGTTCGTCGTGGGCACCGCGGCCGACATGGGGCAGCAGCCGCCCGAGGCGGTCCTCTCGGGCGAGGTCGGGCGCGACGACTACCTGGCGGCGGCCGTCGACCAGTGGCGGGCCCTGGACGCGGCGCAGTTCCCCTTCGTGCACCACATCGCCGACGAGTTCGCGGCCCACGACGACGCCGACCAGTTCCGCGCCGGCCTCGACCTGCTCCTGGCCGGCCTGCGCCTGCAGGCCGGCGGCTGAACGCGGCTCCCGAGGGTCAGCGCCGCGGGCGGACGGCCAGGTACACGGTGTTGCTCGACTCGCCGCCGGTCAGCGGGTTGGGGAACGGCACCACGTGGGCGTCCGCGTGATCGAAGGCCTCGGCCATCCGGCGCACCACCTCGGGCTCGGGCGGCTCGTCCGACCAGAGCGCGAACACGCCTGCGTCGGTGAGCATCGCGCCCACCCGGGCGAACCCCTCGGCCGTGTAGAGGTCGCCGTGGTCCTGGCGCAGCAGCCAGTCGGGGGCGTGGTCGATGTCGACGAGCACGGCGTCGTAGGTGCGGTCGGCCCGGCCGGCGCGCACCAGGTCGAAGAAGTCGTCGCGCACGAGGCGGACGCGGGGGTCGGCGGCCAGGCCGCGGGTGTCGGGCAGCAGGTCGCGCCGATGCCAGGAGAGCACCTGCTCCAGCGCCTCGACCACGGTGAGCTCGGCGACGCGGTCGTCCTCGAGGGCGGCGGCAGCCGTGTAGCCCAGTCCCAGGCCGCCGACCAGGACCGTCAGCTGGGTGCCGGCCACCGCTCGCAGCCCGATGCGGGAGAGCTCCTGCTCCCCGTGGACGAACTGGCTCGACATCAGGTAGTCGTCACCGAGCTTGACCTCGTAGACGTCGCGCTCGGTGACGGGGTCGCGGCGCCGGCGGAGGCTGATTTCGCCCCACGGCGTCTCGGCCCAGTCGAGCTCCGCGATCCTCACCCGCCGAGACTAGTGCGGAGCCCTTGGGGTGACGCCCCAGACGTGGCGCGGTACCCGGCCCGTGACGCGGAAGCTTCCGCGTCTTCGACAAGCTTCCGCGGCGGCGGCACGCAGAAGTTCTGGTCGCACGCGGCGATTGCTGCGTGCCGGCCGAACTTCTGCGTCAGCGCACGGTCGCCCGCTGGGAGCCGGTCAGGCGGCGTCGATCTTGGCCACGAGCTTCGTCAGCATCGTGACATTGCGGCTGGTGCTGCTCAGCGGGCCGAGGATCCGATCCCAGTGGCGCTTCACGAGCAGGGAGTCGGTCGACTTACCAGGCATGTGCCAGTGCACGTCGCTGCCCGCGACCACCAGGGTGTCGAACTCGTTCGAGAGGGCCTCGAGCGCCGTCGCCTGGCTCGGTGACGGCGCGTCCTTGAGGAACGTCACGAAGTGCGTGTCGCCCGGGTGCATCGTGAACGGCTTCGCGTCGAGGACGGCCCTCAGCTCGGGCGCCGTCCGGACGAACGTCGTGCACTCGAAGCCGAACTCGTTCTCGAAGGCCCGCTCCATGGCACTCTCGACCGCCCCGCGCGAGCCGGGGGCGTCGACCACGACGTTGCCGCTGTTGACGTAGGTCCACACATCGGCGTAGCCCAGGCCTTCGCAGACCGTGACGAGGCGGCTCATCGGAACCCGCCGCTTGCCGACGTTGACCGCGCGCAGGAACCCGACCCGGACGCTCATGCGCGCCACTCTAGGACCGTCCACGGACACGAGCCCGGCGTCCGACCCGGGGGTAGTCGGCGCGGGATGGCTCGAAACCCTGACGGGGCCGAGGTCCCGCCCCTACCCTCGCTCCATGGCCGGGGGACCCGACGAGAAACGGATGCGGCTGCGCTACGCCGGAACGTGTCGCGTGTGCGCGGCCGCGCTGCCCGCGCAGGCCGAGGCGATCTACGAACGCTCCACGAAAACGGTTCGCTGCGTGGCTCATCCGACGGATGCCGGCGCCTCCTCCACTGTCGAGCCGGTTGCCGCCCCGACGGAACTGCCGCCCTCCTCGGCCCCCGCGACGGTCGCAACGGCAGCGGCACCGGCCGAGCTCGTCGAGGCCGGGCAGCCCGGGGCATCGGCGCGGCGCGAGTTCGAGCGGCGCAAGGCCAAGCGCGAGGAGCGCATCCGCACCCAACACCCGAAGCTCGGGGGCCTGATCCTCGCCATCTCCGACGAGCCCCAGTCGACCACGGCCTGGGCCGTCGGGGCGCGCGGCGAGGAGGTGCTCGGCAAGGGGCTCGACCGCCTCGCCTCCGACACCGTCCGCGTGCTGCACGACCGTCGCATCCCTGGGACTCGCGCCAACATCGACCATCTCATCGTCACGGCCGGCGGCGTGTTCGTCATCGACGCCAAGCGGTACACGGGGCGGCCG
This sequence comes from Nostocoides sp. Soil756, assembly GCF_001428065.1. Lineage (GTDB taxonomy): Bacteria > Actinomycetota > Actinomycetes > Actinomycetales > Dermatophilaceae > Phycicoccus. Next base: position 483,343 of record NZ_LMSE01000001.1, on the reverse strand, counting down.
CACCTGCGCGTCGACGGCGGCTTCCTGCGGCCTCGCGTGGAGCGGCTGTTCATCGGGTCGCGCGACGGCACGAAGCTCGTCGACGGCGTCCTGAAACAGATGGACGTCGTGCGCGGCATCGTCGGCGACGAGGTGCCGGTGCGCGGCGTCCTCTGCTTCCTGGATGCCGACTGGCCGCTGTTGGGTGGCAGCTTCACCACCCGCGAGGTCGAGTCCCTCTGGCCGAAGAGGCTCTACGGGCAGCTCCGCGCGGAGGGTCCGCTCGAGGCTGCCGCCATCGACACGCTGCACCGATCCCTGGCTGCGCACCTCCCCGCGTCCTGAGCAGAGAGGCCTCGTCGAGACGCCTGCGCGCCTGGCCTACCCGCGACGGTGCTCGGAGCGCAGGATGCCCATCCGCACGATGTCCTCGTAACCGCCTCTGACCCAGGCGTGCTGGCGCTGGCGGCCTTCGACGACGAAGCCGGCCTTCTCGTAGGCGCGGATCGCCGCGGTGTTCGACGCGATCGCCTGGAGGTGCAGCCGGCGCAGGTTGAGGCGCACGAAGCCGAACTCGACGAGCTGGATGATCGCGGCCGTGCCGATCCCCCGCCCGCGGAAGCTGCGTTCGAGGGTGATCCCGACCTCGGCGTGACGTGCCAGATGGTCGACGTCCAACAGGGTCACGACGCCGGCGGCGGCCCCGTCGACGTCCACGACGAAGGACACCGCGTCGCTCCCGTGCTCCACGGTCACCTGCGCGAGGCGCGCCTCGTACGCCTCTCGCGTCATCGGGCGCGGCGGCCGGGCGCTGCGCTCCTCCCAGGTGTCGAGCTCGGTGGAGAGCCGGAACAGGACGTCCAGGTCCTCCGGCGTGCGCGAGCGCAGCGTGACGGTGGGTTCGGGCGCCATACCGGGACGCTACGGCCGGCCCACGACGGCCGCCACCCACAGTCGCTGGCCCATGGCGGGACGGACCTGCGTTCACCGCGGGGCCAGTGTTCCGGATCAGGCCCGGGCCGGGTCGACCGCCAGCGGAGCGGTTGCCACCGCGCCGGGAACGGGCCGACGCCGCAGGAGGGCGGCCGTGGCCGCCACCCAGCCGATGAGTCCCACGACGCCGGCAGCCATCCCGGGGCTGTTGCCGGCGACGACGTCCACGAGGGCCGCCAACAGGGCCCACACCGGCACCAGCCGCGCCCGCCAGAGGCCGAACCAGAGCACCAGCTGCCCGAGCATCAGGCCGAGCACGAACAGAAGGATGAAGCCGATCAGGAAGGGGGTGTGCTCCGTGGCGGAGGCGAACGCGGACACCTGCGCGCCATCGAGGCCGGCCCGGGCGAGCGCGGCGTAGGAGCCGAAGTACGCGACCGCGTGGCCGACACTGGCGATCAGGCCGAGCCCGAACAGTGCGCTCCCGACCGCCACCGGTACGCGGCCGCGCCCCATGGCCCGGGCGGGGAGGGACAGCACCGCGGGCAGCATCAGCACCGTCGCCAGCACGGACAGTGCTCCGGCGGCGAGCCAGGTGAACGGGTGCTGCTGCACGGCGGCCACGATCGCGTTCGGAGAGCCGGCACCGGTGTCGACCGAGCGGCGCAGGAGATCACCGACACCGAACGCGGCGGCGCCAGCGACGAGACCAACGGGTCCAGCCGTGCGCGGCGAACGGGAGAGGAAGGACGTGGACATCGGGGCTCCTTCGGCCTGGGGAAGATGACGCCTCCGAGCCTGGGGTTCGGGCGCCCCGGGCAGCATCCGGACTGGGGGCGATCCGGGTCCGCCGCAGGGATGACCGCCCCCGTCCTCGGGACGGATCCGCCAGGATCCACCGGGGACCTACGATCCGTGCATGGACGAGCAGGTGAGGCGGCCGCGACATCGGTGGGCCGGCTCCGGCCAGGTCGCGGGCGCCCCCGTTGTGGACGTCGTCCTCGCCGCCGCGCTGCTGCTCTACACCCTCGGCGCCATCCTGACCGGGGCGGTGCACGAGGGACCGGGGTGGGTGAGCGTGCCCGTCGCGGTGCTGATGTGCGGCTCGCTGCTCGCCCGCAGCCGGTGGCCCGTCGCCGCCACGATCGTGGCGGTGGCAGCGGGGGCCGCCCAGGCCGTGGTCGGCCACTCGCCCAGCACGCTGAGCAGCCTGGTCATCTATCTCGTCCTGGCCTTCACGGTCGGGGCGGAGCGTGAAGAGGGTCCGGCGGTGCTCGGCCTCGTGGCCCTCGTGGGCGGGGTCTGGGTCCAGGAGTGGCTCGACCACGGCAGCGACTACCTGTTCATCCTGCTGGTGTACGGCGCGGCATGGTTGGGCGGGCGGGCCCTGCGGGGATGGCGGTCCCGCGCGACGTACGCCGAGCAGCACCAGCGCGACCTCGCGCGGCTCGCCGTCGCCGAGGAGCGCGTCCGGATCGCGCGCGAGCTCCACGACGTCGTCGCCAACGGGCTGAGCGTGATCGCGGTGCAGGCCGACGCCGCCGAGGCCGCTCTCGCCAAGGACCCGTCCCGCGCCGCAGAACCACTGCGGATGATCCGTGCCGCCTCGCGGGCCGCCCTGCAGGACATGCGTCAGATGCTGGGCGTCCTGCGCCCGGCCGGCGACGACGGACTCGGGCCCGAGGACCTTCGCCCTGCTCGTGGCCTGGCTGACCTGCCCGGCCTGGTCGCGCTGATGCGGGGCGCCGGGCTGCCCCTGACCGCCTCGCTCCCCGACCCCTCCGCCTCGTGTCCCGCGGCCGTGGGCCTGGCGTCGTACCGGATCGCGCAGGAGGGCCTGACGAACGTGCTCAAGCACGCGGGACCGGTCGCGACGACCCTGGCGGTGCGGGTCACCGACGAGTGGGTCGAGGTGTGCGTCCACAACATCGCGGCCGCGGCGCCCGTGCCCACGGTCGCGCGCGGCGGGACCGGACTCGTGGGCGTCCGCGAACGGGTCCACGCGGCGGGTGGCCGGCTCGAGCACGGCCCCGACCCGGCCGGCGGCTTCCGGTTGTGGGCACGGCTGCCCGGGACACCACGGTGACGGACGTGCTGCGGGTCCTCCTGTGCGACGACCAGGAGATGGTGCGCGCCGGCTTCCGGCTGATCCTCGACCTCGAGGACGACCTCGAGGTGGTCGGGGAGGCCCCCGACGGCAGCCGCGCTCTCGACCTCGTCGCCCGCACCTCTCCCGACGTCGTCCTGATGGACGTCCAGATGCCCGTGCTCGACGGCATCGAGGCCACCCGCCGCATCGTCGCCGCGGGCTCGACCGCCCGGGTCCTGGTCCTCACCACCTTCGACCTCGACGCCTACGTCTACGCGGCGATGAAGGCCGGCGCCAGCGGTTTCCTGCTCAAGGACGCGCCCCGCGAACAGCTCGTCGCCGCCGTGCGGATGGTGGCCCGCGGCGACGCGCTGCTCGCGCCGGCGGTCACCCGACGGCTGATCGAGGCCTATGTCAGCCAGCCCCCGCCGCAGACCGGCGTCCCGGCGGCGCTGGAGTGCCTCAGCGAGCGCGAACGCGAGGTCCTGCGGCACGTCGCGCGCGGTCAGTCCAACGCCGAGATCGCCGCAGACCTCTTCCTGGGCGAGGCGACGGTGAAGACACACGTGGCGCGGGTCCTCGCCAAGCTCGGCCTCCGTGACCGGGTCCAGGCCGCCGTCCTCGCCTACGAGACGGGGTTCGTCCGCCCCGGCTGACCGCCGCCCGTGACCTTCGACATGCATGATGGTGCAGATTTGCACTGGTGTGCATCTTCGTCCTACCCTCGACGTCATGAGCCGCCGCCCCACCTGCGTGGTCCCCACGCTGCGTGACCGCAAGCGCGAGGAGACCCGCCGCGCCATCGCCGGGGCCGCCTACGCGATCGTGCGCGACGCCGGGGTCGGCGCCGTCACCGCCGACGCGGTGGCCGAGCGCGCCGGGGTCTCGCGCCGCACCTTCTTCAACTACTTCCCCTCTGTCGAGTCCGTGCTTACCGCCAGCGTCACCGACTTCTTCGCAGCCCTCAGCGAGCGGCTCGACCAGCGCCCCCCCGACGAGGACGTCCTCGACAGTGTCCTCTCCGTCGTCGACGACCCGGGCGACCTCTCCCTCGTCGAGCGCATCGGGGTGCTGGCGGCCGCCGGCGAGACCTCCGCCCACGCCAAGGGCCTGATCCTGGCCGAGTTCCACACCTGGCTCGACTGGTTCGAGGAGTGGCTGCGCGGCCGCGTCGGCCCCGGCCTCAGCGAGGTCCACCTCGCCACCCTGGCGGCGGCCATCCTCGGCAGCGGTGAGGCCGCCATCCGCGTCTGGTCCCGCGCCGTCGTCGCCGGTGACCGGCCCCCCGCGTTCCCCGCCGTCCTCGCCGAGTCGCTGGGGCACCTGCGCACCGGCCTGCTCGTCGGCACCCCCACTCCTCGCTCCTGACCCCACCCTCCGGAAGGTCCCTCCATGTCCACCGCCCTGTACCGCCTCGGCCGCTGGTGCGCCGCCCACGCGTGGCCCGTCATCGCCGCGTGGCTCGTCGTGCTCGCCGCCGCGGGCACCCTCGCCGGCACCATCGGCAAGCCCCTGACCAACGAGATCACGATGCCGGGCACCGAGTTCGAGAAGGTCCTCACCCAGCTGGGCGACGAGATCCCCGCCGCGGCCGGCGGCTTCGGCCGCGTCGTGCTGGCCAGCGACTCCGGCGCCTTCACCCCGGAGCAGAAGGCCGCCGTCGCCCGCACGCTGGAGGCCTGGCAGGCCCTCCCCCACGTCGAGCGCACCGTCGACCCGTTCGCGGCGCAGCAGCAGATCGACGCCTCCGCCTCGTCCCTCGCGGCCGCCAAGGCGCGCCTCGAGCAGGGCCGGGCCCAGCTCGCCGACGCGCGCCAGCAGCTCGAGGCCGCCAAGTCCCAGGTGAGTGCCGGCGAGGCCCCCCTCGCGCAGCTCAAGGCCGCCGACCCGTCCGACCCCCGGATCGCCGCCATCGAGGCGCAGGTGGCCCAGGGTCGGGCCCAGGTCTCGGCCGGGGAGCAGAAGCTCGCGCAGTCCCAGGCCCGCCTCGACGCCGGGCAGGCCCAGTACGAGGACGGGCTGGCCGTCGCCGAGGCCTCGAAGGGGACCCGGCTGGTCAGCGAGGACGGCCGTTACGCCGTCGTCCAGATCCAGTTCGACACCAACGCCCAGTCGGTCCCCACCGACGACCGCGCCCGCATCCCCGCCGTCGGCGACCCCGTGCTGGAGGCCGCCGGCATCACCGCGTCGTACAGCGTCGAGATCACCCAGGACATCGCGCTGGTCGGCCCCGGTGAGATCCTCGGCCTCTCGGTCGCGGTCCTCGTCCTGGTCATCGTGCTCGGCAGCCTGATCGCGGCCGGCCTCCCGTTGCTGGTGGCCCTGCTGGGCGTCGGGGTCGGGCTGGGCGGGGCGATGGCGATGACCTCGTTCGTCGAGCTCAACAACACCACGCCGGCCCTCGCCCTCATGCTCGGGCTCGCGGTGGGCATCGACTACGCGCTCTTCATCGTCAACCGGCACCGCGCCAACATCCTGGGCGGGATGCCGCTGCGCGACTCCATCCCGCGGGCCGTGGCGACCGCCGGGAGCGCCGTGACGTTCGCCGGCACGACCGTGGTCATCGCCCTGGCCGCCCTCGTCCTGTCCGGCATCCCGATCCTGGCCCAGATGGGGCTGGTGGCGGCCGCCACCGTGGCCGTCACCGTGCTCGTGGCCATCACGATCTCGCCGGCCGTGCTCCGGCTCATGGGCACCCGCGTGGTGTCGCGCCGCGGCTGGCGCCGAGCCGGCTTCGCGACGCCGGGCGAGGTCTCGAGCCGCACCGGCGCGGGGCACGCCGCCACCGAGGAGCACGGGGGATGGCACGTCGCCGCCGTCACCCGCCGCCCGTGGCTCACGGTGCTCGCGGTCGTCGGCATCGTCGGGGTCGTGGCGCTGCCCACGCGCTCGATGTTCCTCGGCCTGCCCGACGGTGGCAGTGAGCCCACCGGATCCTCGGCCTACACCGCGTACACCACCATCGCCGACGAGTTCGGCCCCGGGATGAACGGGCCGGTCATCGCCGTGGCCACCCTGCCGGCCGCGTCGGGCACCCGTACCGACGCCGAGGTGCTGCACGCCCAGGCGGTCGTCGCGACCGCGTTCAGCGACCTGCCGTCGGTGAGCAGCGTCGTCCCGTTCGGCGTCAGCAAGGACACCAGCACGCTGGCGTTCCAGATCGTGCCCACCAGCGGCCCGGCGTCGGAGGAGACCCGCGCCACCGTCGATGACATCCGCTCCGTCGCCGACCGGCTGGAGCGCGAGCACGACATCTCGGTCGGGCTCACCGGCCAGACGATCGCGAACATCGAGATCTCCGACCGGCTGGCCGGCGCCCTCCCCGGCTACCTCGCGGTCGTGGTCGGGATGTCGCTGGTGATCCTGCTGCTGGTCTTCCGCTCCGTGGTCGTGCCGCTCATCGCCACCGGCGGGTTCCTGCTCTCGGTCGGCGCGGCCTTCGGCGCCACCGTGGCCGTGCACCAGTGGGGCTGGCTCGGCCAGTACCTCGGGGTGAGCCAGCCCGGCCCGCTGCTGTCGTTCATGCCGATCATCCTCATCGGCGTGCTCTTCGGCCTGGCGATGGACTACCAGATGTTCCTCGTCTCCGGCATGCACGAGGCCCGCGCCCACGGCGAGGACTCGCGCAGCGCCGTGCGCACCGGGTTCGTCCACGGGGCCCGAGTGGTCTCGGCCGCCGCGATCATCATGACGTCGGTGTTCCTCGGGTTCGCCTACAGCCACCTCGTGATGGTGCGTCCGATCGGCTTCGGGCTCGCGGTCGGCGTGCTGGTCGACGCCTTCCTGGTGCGGATGACGCTGACGCCGGCCGTGATGCACCTGCTCGGCGACCGGGCCTGGTGGATCCCGCGCTGGCTCGACCGGCTGCTGCCCGACCTCGACGTGGAGGGCCTGAAGCTGACCGAGCGGCTGGAGGCCGGGCACTTCGACGGGCCCGAGCACGCCGCGGGCGCCGACCACGGTTCCGACGGTTCTTCCCGCACCGCGCACGAACCCGCCCCCGTCAGCGGCGGCGCGCGCTCGGGTGGGCGATGAGGTCCTGGAGCAGCTGCACCGCCCGCTCCGCCGGGGCGGTCGACGCCCCCAGCTGACGCACGACCGCGGCGAGGTGGCGTACCGGCGCCGGCGAGGCGATGGCGAGCCGCACCACCGAGCCCGGGAGACCGCGCGCGGCCAGCCCCGGCATCACCGAGATGCCGACCCCGGCGGCCACGAACCCGATGGCGGTGTGGTGGTCCTGCGCCTGCACGCTGAACCGCGGCCGTAGCCCGACCGCGGCGCACGCGGCGACCACGATGCGGTGGCAGACGGCCCCCGGGAGGTCGTTGCTGACCCACGTCTCCCCCCGCAGGTCGGTGAGCGCGACCTCGCCCGCGTCGGCCAGGGGATGGTCGCGCGGCACGATGACGACGAAGGGGTCCTCGGTGAGGTCGACGCGGCGGTGCCCGGCCGGGGGCGGGGTGTCGGGCGGGTCGATGACCAGGTCGATGTCGGGGCGGGGCCCGCGCTGCTCGAACTCGTTGAGCACCAGCTCGAGCACCAGGTCGGGGTACTCCGACGAGAGGCGGCGCACCAGGGTGGGCATCCAGGCCGAGCCGGCCGAGGCGAAGTAGCCGATGGTCAGGCGCCCGGAGCGGCCGTCGCGCAGGTCGCCGACCACCTGGTCGAGACGGCTCCACTCGCCCAGCGGGCGGTCGCTCTGCGCGTCGAGGACCAGGGCCGCCTCGGTGGGGACGATGCCCCGCCCGGCGCGCTGGAAGAGGGTCAGGCCCGTCTCGCGCTGGAGGGCGGCGAGGTGCTGGCTGACGGCCGAGGAGGTCATCCCGAGGTTGTCGGCGGCGGCCTGGACGCCCCCGCTCGCGACGACCGAACGGAAGACGGTGAGACGGTGCGGGTCGAGCATGCCGGAATCATAAGCCCTACTACGAGATCCCTAAGTGTCTTGACGTTGTGCTGAACAGTTGCCAGCGGGATCATTGGACTCATGAACGCCGCATCGCTCTCCGTCCAGAAGGCCCGTGCCCTCGCCGCCAACCTCCGCACCGTCCGTCGCGCCGGCCGCGGCTGGGACACCGAGGTCGACCGCGACCTCGTCCGCGAGACCAACGAGCTGTACTACCTCGCCCAGACCTCCGCACCCCGCGTGATCTGAGCCCGTCCGCGCCTTTCGCCCCTTCCCGCGCGATCCTGACCGACCCTCCGCCCGCCGTGGCCGGGGGTCGTCGTCGTCCCTCGGGGCCTAGGCGGACCCTCGCACGACCAGCCGGGTGGGGAGCACGGTCTCGGTGGGCACGTCGTCGCCGGCGATCCGGGCCAGGAGCACCTCGGCCATGAGCCGCCCCATCCGGGCCACGGGCTGGTGCACGCTGGTCAGCTCGGGGTCGGTGTGGCGGCACACCGGCGAGTCGTCGAAGCCCACCAGGCCGACGTCGTGGGGCACCCTCAGCCCGGCCTCGCGCAGGACCCGCAGGGCGCCCACGGCCATCAGGTCGGAGGCCGCGAACACGCCGTCGGGCGGGGGCCCGGCCGCCAGCACCTCGGCCATCGCGCGGCGCCCGCTCTCCTCCGAGTAGTCGCCGTAGGCCAGCGCCACGGCGTCGCGGGGACAGCGCGCCTCGGCCGCCGCGTCGAGCGCGCCGGCCAGACGGTCGCGGCCCGAGGACATGTCCTGCGGGCCGGCCAGCACGGCCAGCCGCCGGCGCCCGGTGGCGACGAGGTGCTGCACGGCGCTGCGCCCCCCGCCCAGGTTGTCGGCGTCGACCACGGTGCGCGGGCGCGTGGTCGCCGGGCTGCCGCCGCACACGGTGGGGACGCCACGCGACTCGAGGAGCTCGGGCAGTGGGTCCTCGGCGTGCAGCGACAGCAGGAGGACGCCGTCGACGTGCTGGTCGGTGAGGAAGGACTGCGCCGTCTGCGCCGCGCCCTCGTCGCCGCCGGGGCGCGCCATCACCAGGACGAGCTGGAGCCCGGCCTCCCCCAGCCGCCGGCCGATGCCGCGCACGGCCGCCGCGAAGTAGGGCTCCCCGAAGATGCGCTCGTCGGACTCGGTGACGACCAGGGCGACGGCGTCGGTGCGGCGGCGGACCAGGGCCCGGGCCGCGGCGTTCGGGACGTAGGCGAGGTCGCGCACCGCGGCCAGCACCGCGCTGCGGGCGGACAGGCTCACGTGCGGGGAGCCGTTGAGGACCCGTGAGGCCGTGCCCCGCCCCACCCCGGCGGCCCGGGCGACGTCGTCGAGGGTGGGGGGCCGTCCGGTCCCCGTGCCGGGGCCGGGTTCCCGATCGGCACCGGCACGGGTCCCGGGCGGGTGGCGTCGGGCGTTCCCGCGACTCGTGTCGCTCGTCGTGGGAGCGCTCCCATTCGTCACCCGCGCAGAATCGCCCGCCGGGCCGTCCGCCGTCAACGGGGCGTCCGCGACGTGTCCGAACCGTGACCTGGACCGGCCGACCCGAACGTGTGTGAAGAAGCCGCGGATCCGCCGGCGTGTTCACACACGTTCGAGGGACAGGAGGCGGCGGCACGGGCCGGCCCACCCCTGGCAGGCTGGGCGCGTGCGAGCTCTCGTCTACGACGCCTTCGGCGCGACCCCCCGCGTGACGCAGCGGCCCGACCCGGTGGCCGGCCCCGGCGACGCCGTGGTGCGGGTCGTGCGGACCGGGCTGTGCCGCAGCGACTGGCACGGCTGGAGGGGCCACGACCCCGACATCGCGGCCTTCCCGCACGTGCCGGGGCACGAGCTGGCCGGGGTCGTCGAGTCCGTCGGCGACGGGGTGGACGCCGGATGGGTCGGCCGCGCGGTGACGGCACCGTTCGTCTTCGCGTGCGGCGAGTGCCCGACCTGCGCCGCGGGCGACGGCCAGGTGTGCCCCCAGCAGCGCCAGCCCGGGTTCACCGACCCCGGCAGCTTCGCCGAGCTCGTCGTGGTGCGAGCCGCCGGCACCAACCTCGTCGCCCTCCCCGACGGCGTGCCGGCCACCACCGCCGCCGGGCTCGGATGCCGCGTCGCCACCGCCCACCGCGCTGTGGTGGCCCGCGGGCGGGTCGGCGCCGGCGAGTGCGTCCTGGTCCTGGGCTGCGGTGGCGTGGGGCTGGCCGCCGTCCAGGTGGCCGCCGCGCGCGGGGCACGGGTGTGCGCCGTCGACGTCGACGCCACCTCCCGCGAGCACGCGCTCGCGGCGGGCGCCGAGACGACGCTCGACGGCTCCGTCGGCGAGGCCGACCTCGTGGCCGCCGTGGTCGACTGGTCCGACGGCGGAGCGCACCTGGCGGTCGACGCCGTGGGCTCCCCCGCGACCGCACGCACCGGCATCCTGGCGCTGCGGCGCCGCGGGCGGCACGTGCAGGTGGGGCTGCTGCCCCCGAGCGCCGGGCGCGCGGACATCCCGATGGAGCGCGTCATCGGCTGGGAGCTCGACGTCCTGGGCAGCCACGGGATGGCGGCGGCCGACTACCCGGCGCTGCTGGCCGACGTCGCGGCCGGGCGCCTCGACCTCGCCGGCCTGACGGCCCCGGGGGACGCCGTGGGCCTCGAGGAGGCGGGCCGGCTGCTCACGACGCTGGGGACGACGCCCTCGCGCGGGATGGTGCTGGTCGACCCCACCCGCTGACGCCGAGGGGCGCCCGGCCGGGGGCTCCTCACGCGAGCGAGAGGAACAGCTTCTCCATCTGCTCGACGTCCATCGAGCCCGCGGCCTCGGGATCGGAGAGGCACTGACGCAGCCCGAGCGCGATGACGGCGAACCCGGCCCGGTCGACGGCCTTGGAGACCGCCGCCAGCTGGGTGACGACGTCCTGGCACTCGCGGCCGTCCTCGATCATCTTGAGGATGCCGCCGATCTGGCCCTGGGCCCGGCGCAGCCGCTTGACGACGGCCTGCATCTCGGTGGGATCGAGCTCCATGCGAGGCCCTCCTGGCCTGGGGACGGCCGCGGCCGCCGGGGTGGGGGGTCAGCCGGCCGAGCCGGCCGCGACCTTGGCGTGGACCTCGTCCATGTCCAGACCCTTGATGCCCTGGACGACCTGCTCGAGCGCGGCGGGCGGCAGCGCGCCGGCCTGGTGGAAGACCAGGATGCCGTCCCGGAAGCCCATGAGGGTGGGGATCGAGGTGATCTGCAGCATCGTGGCGAGCGCCTGCTCGGCCTCGGTGTCGACCTTGGCGTGCACGACGTCCTCGTGCTTCTCGCTCGAGGCGTCGAAGGTGGGGGCGAACTGGCGGCAGGGGCCGCACCAGGACGCCCAGAAGTCGACCAGGACGATGCCCTGGTCGGTCACGGTCTTCTCGAAGGTCTCGGCCGTGAGGTCGGTCGTTGCCATGACGGTGCTCCTCCTGGGGGCGGGGGAGGCGGTCGCGAGGGCCCAGCCGAGGGCCCGAGCACTCCGCCCGGATCTGTGGGGACAACGCAGCCCGGGCCCGGATTCATCCCGCCGGCCGCTCCCCTCGTCCGCTCCGCGGCGCCGCGCGGACCCTGCGGGCGGCAGGATGGGGCCGTGCCGCACCGCCTGACCGACGCCCTCGGGGCCGCCCTCGCCGACAGCGACACCGCGGCGCTGCGCCGGGCCACCGCCCGCCTGGTCGAGGTCTACCGGTCGGGCGCGCCACCCTCGAGCCAGGTGCTGGCCGACCCGGTCGCCGCGGCGGCCTACGCGGCCTACCGGATGCCCGCCACCCACGCGGCGCTGGCCCGCGCGCTGGGCGAGGCCGACGCCCTGGGCGCGCTGGCCGGCATCCGCTCGCTGGTCGACGTGGGGGGTGGTACCGGGGCGGCGCTGTGGGCGGTGGCCGAGGCCGTGCCGGGGCTCGAGCGGGCGACCGTGCTCGACGGGTCGGCCGACGCGCTGGCCCTCGGCCGGCGCCTCGCCGGGTACGGACCACCGGTGGTGGCCGCGGCCGGCTGGGCCCCGGTCGAGCTCGCGACCCGCCCCACCCTGCCGGCCGCCGACCTGGCCGTCGTCTCGTACGTCCTGGGCGAGCTGGCCGAGGACCGGCGGGCCGATCTCGTCGACGCGGCCATCGATGCCGCGGGCCTCGTCCTCGTGGTCGAGCCCGGGACGCCGCGCGGGTTCGCCGCGGTACTGGCCGCCCGCGACCGGCTGGTGGCCGCCGGGTGGCACCTGGTCGCGCCCTGCCCGCACCCGGGCCCGTGCCCGGTGGCGGCGCGGGCGGGCGACTGGTGCCACTTCACGGCTCGGCTCGACCGCAGCGCCCTGCACCGCCGGCTCAAGGGGGGCGCGCTCGGGCACGAGGACGAGAAGTTCTCGTACGTCCTGGCGTCGCGAGAGCCCTTGCCGCACAGCGAGGCCCGGGTGCTGCGGCATCCCGCCTCCCGCAAGGGGATGGTCACCCTCGAGCTGTGCCGCAGCGACGGCACGGCGGGGCCGCAGATCGTCACCAAACGCGACCGGGAGTCCTACCGCCGGGCCCGCGACGCCGCGTGGGGGGACGCCTGGGGCGAGCCCCGGGGCCCGGAGGCCGCACACCCCCGCTGACGTGCGGATCGGCGCCACGCCGAGGCCCCCGAGGGTGCCCTGCACGAGCGGGGCCCCCGTCCTTGCTAGGTTCAGCAGGAAAGCCAGACGCCACGAAGGAGCATCAGCATGACCAAGAAGGAACTCGCCCAGGCCCTCGCCGGCAAGACCGACCTGTCCGCCAGCGCGGCCGAGGACGTCGTCAACGCGGCCCTCGACATCATCAGCGACTCGCTCGCCAAGGGCGAGGACGTCAAGCTCGCCGGGTTCGGCAACTTCGAGACCCGCGAGCGGGCGGCCCGCACCGGCCGCAACCCGCAGACGGGCGCCGAGATCCAGATCGCCGCGTCGACCTCGGTCGGCTTCAAGGCCGCGGCGCAGCTCAAGCGCGCCGTCAACGGCTGAGACACCCGCACGCCCGAACGGGGCGCCGACCACCCGGTCGGCGCCCCGTTCGCGGTCGCGGCCGTCCTCCCGCAATAAGTCGGGCCTGGTCGGGGTTGGACGCGACGACAGTCCCCCGATGCGAAGGAGCAACGGCATGAGCCTGGACCGACCGGTCGCCCCGAACCCCTACGACCTGCTCCCCGCGGTGCCCTCGTTCACCGTGACCAGCGACGACGTCACCGACGGCGCCCCGCTGAAGGACGACCAAGTCGCCGACCGCGGCAACACCTCGCCGCAGGTGTCGTGGAGCGGCGCCCCCGAGGGGACGCAGTCCTACGTGGTCACCGTGTTCGACCCGGACGCCCCCACGCCGTCGGGCTTCTGGCACTGGGTGCTGGTCGACGTGCCGGCCGACGTCAGCTCCCTCGCCGCCGGCGCCGCCGCGGGCGAGCTGCCCGGGAAGGCCTTCCACGTCCGCAACGACGCCGGACAGGCCGGCTTCATGGGCGCCGCCCCGCCGCAGGGCGACATGCCGCACCGCTACTTCCTGGCCGTGCACGCCGTGTCGGAGCCGACCCTCGGGGTCGATGCCGACGCGTCCCCGGCCGTGGTCTCGTTCAACCTGGCCTTCAAGACGCTGGGTCGCGCCGTCATCCACGGGACCTTCCAGCACTGAGCGCGGCATCGCCGGGAGCCCCCGGCGACGGAATCCGTCGTCTCACCGCGCCCCTGCTGCCCTTTCCGGCAGCGGGGGCGCCCCCGTATGCTCGCGACCATGCACCAGTACATCCACGGCGAGCGCCGCACGGCGGCGTCGGGGGAGTCCTTCGACGTGCTGGACCCGAGCACCGACGAGACCCTCGAGACGCTGACCCTGGCGGGCCCGGCCGACGTCGACGCCGCGGTGGCCTCGGCGAAGGCCGCCTTCGGCGAGTGGTCGCGCGCCACCCCCGGCGAGCGCGCCGCCGTGCTCACCCGGGCCGCCGCCGTCCTCGACGAGCGCGCCGAGGAGCTCGCGCAGCTCGAGTCGCGCCAGGCGGGCAAGCCCATCCGCCTGGCCCGCGAGTTCGACGTGCCCGGCACCGTCGACAACACCGCGTTCTTCGGCGCCGCCGCCCGGCGCCTCGACGGGATGGCCAGCGGCGAGTACTCGGCCGACCACACCTCCAGCATCCGGCGTGAGCCCCTCGGCGTCGTCGGGTCCATCGCCCCGTGGAACTACCCGCTGCAGATGGCGGCCTGGAAGGTGCTCCCGGCGGTGGCCGCGGGCAACACCATCGTGCTCAAGCCGGCCGAGATCACCCCGCTCACGGCGCTGGTGTTCGCGGAGGCCTTCACCGCCGCCGGCGCCCCGCCCGGGGTCTTCAACGTGGTCACCGGCACCGGGGCGGTGGCGGGGCAGCACCTCGTGGGCCACCCCGACGTCGTCATGACCTCGTTCACCGGCTCCACCGCCGTCGGCCGGCAGGTGATGGCCACCGCGGCGCTCACCGGCAAGCGGGTGCACCTCGAGCTCGGCGGCAAGGCGCCGTTCGTGGTCTTCGACGACGCCGACCTCGAGGCCGCGGTGCACGGGGCCGTGGCCGCCTCGCTCATCAACACCGGGCAGGACTGCACGGCCGCCACCCGCGCCATCGTGCACCGCTCCCTCTACGACGCGTTCGTGCGCGGCGTCGCTGACCTCATGGCGGCGGTGCGGATGGGCCCCACGGCCGACCCGGCCACCGACCTGGGCCCGCTCAGCTCGCGCCGCCACCTCGAGAAGGTCGCGGGCATGGTCGAGCGCGCCCGCGGCTACGCGCGGGTCGTCACCGGCGGTGCCGCCCCCACGGGCGACCTGGCCCGCGGCTGCTACTACGCGCCGACGCTGGTGGCCGACGTGCCGATCGGCTCCGAGCTGTGGACCGACGAGGTGTTCGGGCCGGTGCTGGCGGTCGTCCCGTTCGACACCGACGACGAGGCCATCGCGCTGGCCAACGACACCGAGTACGGCCTGGCCGCCTCCGCCTGGACCCGCGACACCTACCGGGCCGGCCGGGCCGCGCGCGAGATCGCGGCCGGCTGTGTCTGGGTGAACGACCACATCCCGATCATCAGCGAGATGCCCCATGGTGGGTACAAGCACTCCGGCTTCGGCAAGGACATGTCGGCGTACTCGTTCGAGGAGTACACGCAGGTCAAGCACGTCATGCACGACCTAACCAACCAGGCGCACAAGCCCTGGCACCGCACCATCTTCACCCTGCCGGGCTGACCCGGACCGACCGAGAGGACCCCCGACGATGACCGAGTTCGCCACCCCGACCATCACCCCCGACCCCGAGAAGGGCGCCCGCGTCGCGCAGGACGACCGGGCGCACGTGTTCCATTCGTGGTCGGCGCAGGCGAAGATCAGCCCGTTGCCGATCGCGGGGGCTTCGGGGAGTCATTTCTGGGACTTCGAGGGCAAGCGGTACCTGGACTTCTCGAGCCAGCTGGTCAACGTCAACATCGGCTACCAGCACCCGAAGCTGGTCGCGGCCATCCAGGAGGCCGCCGCCCGGCAGTGCACCATCGCGCCGAGCTTCGCGGACGAGTCCCGTTCGGAGGCGGCACGGATGATCGCCGAGCGCGCCCCGGGCAGCCTGGACAAGGTGTTCTTCACCAACGGTGGTGCCGAGGCGACCGAGAACGCGATGCGGATGGCGAAGCTGCACACGGGGCGGAACAAGGTGCTGACCACCTACCGCAGCTACCACGGCGCCACCACCGGGTCGATCGCCGCGACCGGTGACCCGCGCCGGTGGGCCAACGAGCCCGGGGTGGCCGGGATCGTGCACTTCTGGGGCCCGTACCCGTACCGCTCGCCGTTCCACTCCGCCGACGCGGCGCAGGAGTGTGAGCGGGCGTTGCAGCACCTGCGCGAGACGATCATGGTCGAGGGCGCGCACACCATCGCGGCCATCATGCTCGAGACCGTGGTCGGGACCAACGGGATCCTGGTGCCGCCGGAGGGGTACCTGGCCGGGGTGCGGGAGATCTGCGACGAGCACGGCATCGTCTACATCGCCGATGAGGTGATGGCCGGCTTCGGGCGCTGTGGTGAGTGGTTCGCGGTCGACCACTGGGGGGTGGTGCCGGACCTGATCTGTTTCGCCAAGGGCGTCAACTCCGGGTACGTGCCCCTGGGTGGCGTTGTCATCTCGGCCGAGATCGCCGCCACCTTCGACGAGCGGGTCTTCCCGGGTGGGTTGACGTACTCGGGGCACCCGTTGGCGTGTGCGTCGGCGGTGGCCTCGATGCGGATCTTCGACGAGGAGGGCATCCTGGAGAACGTCCGCAAGGTCGCCGACACCGTCATCGCGCCCCGCCTGGCCGAGATCGCCGACAAGCACCCCAGCGTGGGTGAGGTGCGCGGGCTGGGGTTCTTCTGGGCCCTGGACCTGGTGCGTGACCCCGAGACCCGCGAGCCGCTGGTGCCCTACAACGCCTCCGGGGAGGCCGCGGCCCCGATGACCGAGCTCGCCGCGGCGTGCAAGGCCGAAGGGCTCTGGCCGTTCACCCACTTCAACCGCACCCACGTGGTGCCGCCGTGCACGACCACCGCCGAGGAGATGGCCGAGGGCCTGGACATCCTCGACCGCGCCCTCGACGTCACCGACCGCCACGTCACCGCCTGACCGCACAACTTTCTCGCCCGGTGCGGGAACCTTCAGCGAGGCACCCCAACGGTAGGGGTGTCTCGCTGAAGGTTGCGGTGCCCGACCCGGGCACCCGTCGAGCACCACCGGCCGCGGTGGGGTCAGCGCCGGCGCAGGGCGGCGTCCAGGAGCGACGGCGGGGTGTCGTTGCGCTCACCCGGCGCGAGGTCGAGGCCGGGGGCCACGATCTCGTCGACGGCGTCGAGCACATCGGCGGAGAGGACCGTGTCGGCGGCCGCGAGCTGCGAGCCCAGGTGCTCGGTCGTGCGTGGGCCGATGAGAGCGGCGGTGACGGCGCGATGCGCGGTGACGAACCCCAGTGCGAGCTGGACCATCGTCAGCCCGGCCGCATCCGCCACCGCCACCAGCCGCTCCACCGCGTCGAGCCGAGCCCGGTTGTGCGGCTGGCTCACGTCGAACCGGGCCGGCATGAAGCCCGAGCGGTTCGTCCTCACCTCGTGCCCAGCCCGAACGGCGCCGGAGAGCCAGCCGGAGGCGAGCGGGCTCCAGGCCAGCACCCCGAGCCCGTACCGCTCGGCGACGGGCAGCACGTGCGCCTCCGCCCCCCGCTGGAGGATCGAGTACGGCGGTTGCTCGGTCACGTACCGTCCGAGTCCGCGCTCCCGGGCCGCCCACTGCGCCTCGACGATGCGGTCGGCGGGATAGGTCGACGACCCGAAGGCGCGGATCTTGCCCGCGCGCTGGAGGTCGGTGAGCGCCGCGAGGGTCTCCTCGTCGCTCGTGGTCGGGTCCCAGCGGTGCACCTGGTACAGGTCGACGTGGTCAGTGCCGAGCCGGCGGAGGCTGTCCTCCAGCGCCTGCACGAGCCACCGGCGGGAGGCACCACGACGGGCCGGGTCCTCCCCCATCGGGAGGCCGGCCTTCGTCGCCAGCACCACGTCGTCGCGGCGGCCGGCGAGCGCCCGCCCGAGCATCTCCTCGGACTGGCCGCCGGAGTAGACGTCGGCGGTGTCGACGAGCGTGATGCCCGCCGCGAGGGCGCCGTCGACCAGGGCGGTGACGTCCTTCTGGGTGGTCCGGCCGAGGGCGCCGAAGTTCATCGTGCCGAGCGCGAGGGCGCTGACCCGGATGCCCGTGGTGCCGAGGGTGCGGTACTGCATGTGCGGTCCTTCCGAGGGTGGGGGATGGTGGCGGACCCGGCGCCCTGGCATACTCCGCCATACCGGATCTGCGTTCCGTTTAGATGATACGGAACAATGTTCCGTTTTGTCCACCCACTCCAGGAGGCGGTCCGATGAGCGAGGTCGGGAGCACGCGCAAACGGGCCGACGCCCGGCGCAACGAAGCGGCCCTCCTCGAGGCCGCGGCGGCCGCGTTCGTGGCGTCGGGCGTCGATGTCCCCGTGCGCGACGTCGCAGCGCGGGCGGGCGTGGGGGTCGGCACGATCTACCGGCACTTCCCCACCCGCGCCGACCTGGTCGTGGCGGTCTACCGGCATCAGGTGGAGACGTGTGCCGACGCCGGCCCGGCCCTCCTCGCAGAGCACGACAGCCCGGGCGAGGCCCTAGCCCGCTGGCTCGACCTCTTCGTCGACTTCCTGGTGACCAAGCACGGTCTGGCGGAGGCGATCCGGGCCGACGACCCGTCCTCCTCCGCTCTGCACACGTACTTCGTCGACCGGCTCGTCCCGGTCTGCGGCCGGCTCCTCGACGCGGCCAGGGACGCCGGCGAGGTCACGTCGGAGATCGGCGCCTACGGGGTGCTGCGCGGGGTCGGCAACCTGTGCATCGGGGCCGGCGACGACCCGCGCTACGACGCCCGCTCGCTCGTCGCCCTGCTCGTCGCGGGGCTGCGCGCCCCCGCGTGACGGCTGCACCCAGCGTCACGACACCGGGGCAGCGTCTCCAGGGCACCCCGAGGAACCCTCCGGCCGGCCGGCGACCCTGTGGAGGAGTTCCACGGATGTCGTCGCGGCGACGTACGCTCGGGTGTTCGGGTCGCCGGTACCGGGCGGTGGCACAACCCTGCGAGGAGGTCCGCGATGGCACGGGTCGTCGGCGTCGACCGCCTCGCCGCGCTCACCAACCGCACCCTCGGCGAGCTGTGCGGCACCGTCACCGTCGCTCGCGGGCTCGCCTACGCCAAGGAGGGGCGCGTCGTCGACGTCGAGGTCTCCCCCGACGGCACCGACGCCACCGGCTGGGTCGGCGGAAGCGCCGGCCAGACCTACACCACCCAGGTCACCCTGCGCCCCACCGGGGAGACCTCCGCCCGCCGCCCCCTGCGCCGCTGGTACAGCCAGTGCTCCTGCCCCGTCGGGAGCGACTGCAAGCACGCCGTCGCCGTCGCCGTCGCCGTCCGCGAGCGCGAGCCCGCGATGCCGGACGCCGCCCGGGCGGCCGCCGGGGGCCCCTCGCCTCGGCCCACCTGGGAGCAGGCGCTCGGCGGCCTCCTCGACGACGACCGCCCGGTCGACACCACCCCCGTCGGGCTGCTCATCGAGCCCGCCCGCCCCGCCGGCGGTCGCGCGCGCCTGGCCGACGACACCGGCCGGGCCCAGCTGCGGCTGCGCCCGGTGGTGCCCGGCGTGCGCGGCGCCTGGATCCGCAGCGGAGTGTCCTGGGAGACCTTCGCGGGTGGCTACTACGGCTTCGGGAAGGTGACCTTCCCCGACGAGCACCGCGACGCCCTCACCGCCGTCGCCGACGCCCACCGCCGCTCGGTGCGCGCCTTCGGGTACGGCCGGATGCCCGACGCCATCCTGCTCGACCACCTCGGGGCCGGGTGGGTCGGCCTGCTGCGCGCCGCCGACCGCGCCGGGGTGCGCCTGCTGGCCGACCTCACCGGCGAGGGCCGCGTGGCGTTCGCGCCCGAGCCGGCCGAGCTCGTCGTCGACATCGACCGCACCGACGACGGCGCCGCCCTGCACCCCCACCTCGACCTGCCCGTCACCCCCGGCACCACCACGCACCTGGTCGGCTCGCCCGCCACCGGGTTCTGGCTGCGTGATGACGACACCCTGGTGCTGGGCTCGCTGGCCGAGCCGCTCGACGCCACCCGCCAGCGCCTCCTCGACCTCGGCACCATCGAGGTCCCCGAGGCTGACTGGGCGCGCTTCACCGTCACCCACCTGCCGGGGCTGCGCCGCAAGGCGCACGTGCGCAGCCTCTCGCCGCGGCTCGACCTGCCCGAGGCGGTCCCGCCGCGGCTCGACCTCACCGTCACCGCCGAGCCCGGGCACCAAACCCACCTGCGCTGGGGCTACCGCTACGGCGGCCCGTCCGGGGTGCACGTGCCGCTGGGCCCCGACGACCCCGACCCGATGCGCGACCGCGGCGCCGAGCGGCGGCTGGTCGAGGCCCTGCGCGCGGTGCCCGAGGTCGCCGGGTTCGCCGTGCTCTGGCAGGTCGTGGGGCAGCAGCCGCGCCTGGTGCCCGAGACCCGCCTGCACGGCTTCACCACGGTGGGCTTCAGCCACGTGCTGCCCATCCTCCAGGAGCTGCCCGACCTCGACGTCACCGTCGTGGGCGAGGTCGCCGACTACAGCGAGACCGACGAGGCGCCGCTCATCCAGGTGTCCGCCACCGAGTCCCGCGGCGGCCCGGGCGCCACCGACTGGTTCGACCTCGGCATCTCGGTCACCGTCGGCGGCGAGGACGTGCCCCTGGCGCCGCTCATCGAGGCCCTGGCCCGCCGGCACCCGCACCTCATCCTCGACTCCGGGACCTGGTTCTCGCTCGACCGCCCCGAGCTCGAGTCGCTGCGCCGGCTGGTCGAGGAGGCGCGCTCACTGCAGGACAAGCCCAGCGACCCGCTGCGCATCTCGGCGGTGCACGTCGGGCTGTGGGAGGAGCTCGCGAACCTGGGCGTGGTCGACGAGCAGAGCGAGCGCTGGCAGACCACCGTGGGCCGGCTGGTCGACGGCACCGGGGTCGAGCCGGCCGAGGTGCCCGCGAGCCTCGATGCCACGCTGCGCCCGTACCAGGTCGACGGTTTCCGGTGGCTGTCGCTGCTCTGGGACACCGGGCTCGGCGGGGTGCTGGCCGACGACATGGGCCTGGGCAAGACCGTACAGATGCTGGCCATGGTGCTGCGGGCCCAGGAGCGCGGCGAGCTCGAGCATCCGGTGCTGGTCGTGGCCCCGACCTCGGTGCTCTCGACCTGGGCGGGCGAGGCCGCGCGGTTCGCGCCCAGCCTGAAGACCGCGGTGGTCGAGCGGACCCGCGGCAAGGACGGGCGCTCCCTCGAGGCCGCCATCGACGGCGCCCAGCTGGTCATCACGTCCTACACCGTGGCGCGCATCGACGAGGCGGCGTGGCGCTCGCGGCCGTGGGCGGCGGTCGTCCTCGACGAGGCGCAGTTCGTCAAGAACCACCAGGCCAAGACCTACCAGGCGGTGCGCCGGCTGAGCGCCCGGGCCAAGTTCGCGATCACCGGTACCCCGCTCGAGAACTCGCTGATGGACCTCTGGTCGCTGCTCTCGATCGTCGCGCCCGGGCTGCACCCCCGGCCCGGCGCGTTCAAGGAGCAGTGGGCCAACCCCATCGAGCGCGACGGAGACAGCGAACGGCTGGCCACGCTGCGCCGCCGCATCCGGCCGCTGATGCTGCGCCGCACCAAGGAGGCGGTGGCCACCGAGCTGCCGCCCAAGCAGGAGCAGATCCTCACCGTCGACCTGCACCCGCGCCACCGGGCGGTCTACGACCGGCACCTCCAGCGCGAGCGGCAGCGGCTGCTCGGGCTCATCGACGACCTCGACGGCAACCGGATGGCGGTGCTGCGCGCGCTGACGGCGCTGCGGCAGATGGCGCTCGACCCGGCGCTGGTCGACCCCGAGTACGCGGGGCTGGCGACCTCGGCCAAGGTCGACACGCTGGTCGAGCACGTGGCCGAGCTCGCCGGCGAGGGGCACCGGGCCCTGGTGTTCTCGCAGTTCACGGGCTTCCTGGGCGTCGTGCGCGAGCGGCTGGCGGCCGAGGGCATCGCCTACGAGTACCTCGACGGCCGCACCCGCGACCGCGCCGACCGCATCGCCGCCTTCCGCGACGGCGACGCCCCGGTGTTCCTCATCTCGCTCAAGGCCGGCGGCTTCGGGCTCACCCTCACCGAGGCCGACTACGTGTTCGTGCTCGACCCGTGGTGGAACCCCGCGGCCGAGGCCCAGGCCATCGACCGCGCCCACCGCATCGGGCAGACCCGGCCGGTCAACGTCTACCGCCTGGTGGCGCGCGACACCGTCGAGGAGAAGGTCGTCGCGCTGCAGGAGCGCAAGCGCGACCTGTTCGCCCGGGTGGTGGACGAGGGCGCGGCGATGAGCTCGGCCCTGACCGCCGACGACCTGCGCGGCCTCCTCTCCGGCTGAGCCCCGACAACTTTTTCGCCCGATGCGGGAACCTTCACGCCGGCACCACTTCCGTTGCGGTGCCGAGGTGAAGGTCCCGGTGCGTGGTGGTCGTCCGGCCAGGATGCCGCGCCCTTCGGCCCGGCTCAGTCGGGGCGGGTCATGGCCTCGGGGTCGACCCAGCGGTCGTAGTCGGCGTCCGACACCGCGCCCGACGCCACCGCGGCCTCGCGCAGCGTCGAGCCGTCGCGGTGCGCCTGCTTGGCGATGGCCGCCGCCCGGTCGTACCCGATGTGCGGAGCCAGCGCCGTGACCAGCATCAGGTCGGCGTCGAGGTGCTCGGCGATGCGCTCGCGGTCGGCCTCGAGCCCCACGACGCAGTGCTCGGTGAACGACCAGCACGCATCCGCCAGCAGCCGCACCGACTCGAGCACCGCGTGCGCCATCACCGGCGTGAACACGTTGAGCTGGAAGTTGCCCTGCGTCCCCGCGAACCCCACGGTCGCGTCGTTGCCGAACACCCGCGTGACGACCATCGTCATCGCCTCGCTCTGGGTGGGGTTGACCTTGCCCGGCATGATCGAGCTCCCGGGCTCGTTCTCGGGGATGCGCAGCTCGCCGATGCCGGTGCGCGGCCCGGACGCCAGCCAGCGCACGTCGTTGGCCAGCTTCATCAGCCCCCCGGCCAGCGTGCGCAGCGACGACGACACCGCCACCAGCCCGTCGTGCGCAGCCAGCTGGACGAACAGGTTGTCGGCCTGCCGGAACCCCAGCCCGGTCTCGGCCGCGAGGTGCTCGGCGACCGCCGGCCCGAACGCCGCGGGCGCGTTGAGCCCAGTGCCCACCGCGGTGCCCCCGATGGCGAGCGCCAGCACCTTCTCACCGGCGTACCGGACGTCGGCCTGGGCCTCACGCAGCTGCCCGGCCCAGGCACCGATCTCCTGCCCGAGGGTCACTGGCGTGGCGTCCTGCAGGTGGGTGCGCCCGACCTTCACGACGTCGCCCAGCTCGGCCGCCTTGGCGTCGAGGGCCGCGACGAGCGCGTCGACGGCCGGATGCAGCCGCTCGGCCAGCTCGAGCGCCACCGCCACGTGCACCGCCGTGGGGAAGGTGTCGTTGCTCGACTGGCTGCGGTTGACGTGGTCGTTGGGGTGCACCGGGTCCTTCGACCCGAGGACGCCACCCAGGAGCTCGATGGCGCGGTTGGCCACGACCTCGTTGGCGTTCATGTTCGACTGCGTGCCGGAGCCGGTCTGGAACACCACCAGCGGGAAGTGCTCGTCCAGCTCGCCGCGCGCGACCTCGTCGGCCGCCTCGACCACCGCGCGCGCCACGTCCTCGGGCAGCAGCCCGAGCCCGGCGTTGGCCAGCGCCGCCGACTTCTTCAGCAGCCCGAGCCCGCGGATGACCGGCCGCCCCCACACGAAGGTGTCGCGCCCGATGTCGAAGTGCTCGAGGCTGCGCTGGGTCTGCGCGCCCCAGTAGCGGTCAGCCGGCACCTCGACGGTGCCCATGGTGTCGCGCTCGGTGCGGGTCCTGCCGGGGTCCGCACCCGCGGCGGCGGGGGTGGCCCGGGCGTCCTGGTCGTCGTGGGAGGTCGTCATCGCTCCACGGTAAGCCTGCCCGCCGGATGTCGAACGCCGGGGCCCGCACCCACCCACATCGGGCCGCGTTCTGCGACACTGCTCGTCTGCCCTCGCAGCGTCGCGGCCCCGGGTGGGTCGTCGCGACGCCCGTCCCCCGGAAGGAGCGACCGATGACCACGGCCCCCGCGCCCGACGCCGCTCCCGTCGCCGCCGCTCCCGACGCCGACGCTCCCGACACCCCGGACACGCCCAGCGCCCCGCTGGCCCCTACCCTCTGGGCGACCTCGCGCGAGTGGCGCACCGCGCTCGACCTGGCCGCCACCGCCGTGCGGACTCGCGACCTCGCCGGCTGGCCCCCCGGCGACGGCCACCCCGTGCTCGTCATCCCCGGCTTCCTGGCCGGCCCCGAGTCGACCCTCTTCCTGCGCCAGCACCTGCGCCGCCTGGGCTACCGCACCCACGACTGGCGCCAGGGCCGTAACCTCGGGGCCAGCGCCGCCCTGGCCGCCGACCTCGAGGAGCTGCTCCTCGAGCTGTACGACCGCTACGGCCGCCGGGTCAGCGTCGTCGGCTGGAGCGCCGGCGGCATCTACGCCCGCGAGCTGGCCCGCGCGCTGCCGCACTACACCCGCTCGGTCATCACGCTGGGCAGCCCGTTCGCCGGGCACCCGGCCTCGACCCGCGCCTGGGCCATGTACCGGCTGCTCAACCGGGGCCCGTACACCAGCGAGCTGTTCACCCAGGAGGCCATCGCGGCCCGGGCCGGCGCCCTGGAGGTGCCGACGACCAGCATCTACTCGCGCGACGACGGCATCGTGGCCTGGCAGTGCTGCGTGGCCGCGGAGGCGCCGCAGACCGAGAACATCGAGGTCAGCGCCACCCACCTGGGCTACGGCCACCACCTCGAGACGCTCCGGGTGCTGTGCGACCGGCTGGCCCAGCCCGAGGGCGCCTGGACGCCCTGGCAGGCCCCGGCGGCGACCCCCGCGGACGCCCACGAACAGGCCGGATGACCGCGTGGCGCACGCGCGCTGGGCTTCACCCCTGGATGCGGTCTTCCTCGTGGCGGAGTCGCCCGAGACGCTGATGCACGTGGGGTCGCTGCTGCACTTCAGCTACCCCGAGGGCGAGGAGGACACCTTCCTGCGCGACCTCACCGCCGACCTCCGCTCCGCGCCGGTGCACCCCCCTTGGTCCCTGCGCCTGCAGACCCGGCGCCTGATGCGCCAGCCGGTGCACCGCTTCGTCGAGGACACCGGTGTCGACATGGGCTACCACGTGCGGCACTCGGCCCTGCCGGCCCCGGGCGGCGAGCGCGAGCTGGGCATCCTCGTCTCGCGGCTGCACTCGAACCAGATCGACTTCCGCCGCCCGCCCTGGGAGATCCACCTCATCGAGGGCGTCGGGCCGGGGCGGTTCGCGGTCTACGTGAAGATCCACCACAGCCTCGTCGACGGCTTCACCGCCATGCGCTTCCTCCAGCGGGGCCTGGCCACCACCCCCGAGGACCGCAGCCACCCGCACTTCTTCAGCCTCGACCGCCGACCGCGCACCGAGGAGGCACGAGCCGAGCCGGTGGGCGACGTCGCGTCCATCCTGCGCAGTGTGTCGTCCGCGCTCACGTCGCTGCCCGCGGTCGCCCGGACGCTGGCCGAGACCCAGCTGCGCCGCGGCCAGGCCTCGACGCGGGCCGTCACCTCGTACCAGGCGCCGATGTCGGTGCTCAACGGCCGCACCGGCCGCTCGCGCCGCTTCGCGACCCAGCAGTACGACCTCGAGCGGCTGCGGGCGGTGGCCCGGCACCGGGGCGTCACCCTCAACGACGTCCTGATGGCGATCTGCGCGGGCGGTCTGCGGCGCTTCCTGGGCGAGCTCGACGAGCTGCCCGACCGCCCGCTCATCGGCTTCATCCCGGTGAACGTGCGGGCCCCGTCGAGCGAGGGTGGCGGCAACTACGTCGGCGCCACCCTGGTCTCGCTCGCCACCGACATCGACGACCCGGTGGCCCGGCTGGCCGCCATCGCCTCGTCGTCGAGAGCGGCCAAGGCCCGGATGCGCGGGATGGACGGGGACGCGGTGATCGCCTACAGCGCCATGCTGCTGGCGCCCGCCGGCCTGCAGATCACCCGCGCCATGAGCGGCCTCCCGCTGCCCGTTCCGCTGACCCTGAACGTCTGCATCTCGAACGTGCCGGGCCCGACCAAGCACCTCTACTGGCGAGGGGCCCGGCTCGAGGCCGCCTTCCCGGTCTCGATCCCCGGGCACTCGATGGCGCTGAACATCACGGCCCAGTCCTACGCCGGCACCCTCGACATCGGCTTCATCGGTGACCGCGAGGCGCTGCCGCACCTGCAGCGCCTGGCCGTGCACACCGGCGAGGCGCTGGCCGAGCTCGAGGCCGCGCGCCCCTGACCGACTGCCGGCGGCCGGCGGCTCAGGCCTCGACCTCGGCGCGGTCCTTCGACCACTCGGTGTGGAAGGTGCCCTCGCGGTCGACGCGCTCGTAGGTGTGGGCGCCGAAGTAGTCGCGCAGCCCCTGCACCAGAGCCGCCGGCAGCCGCTCGGCCCGCAGCGCGTCGACGTAGGCGAGCACCGCCGAGAAGACCGGCACCGGGGTGCCCGAGGCCACGGCCGCGGTGACGACCCGGCGCAGCGCCGGCAGCCGGTCGGCCACGGCGGCCGCGAACGTGGGCGTGGCGAGCAGGCTCGGGGCGTCGGGGTGCTCCTCGACGGCCGAGGTGATGTCGCCGAGCAGCCGGGCCCGGATGATGCACCCGTCGCGCCAGATCCGTGACAGGTCGGCCGGGTCGATGTCCCAGTCGTTCTCGCGCGACCCCTCGCGGACCATGTCGAGCCCCTGCGCGTACGAGACGACCTTGGCCGCGTAGAGGGCCGCGCGCAGGTCGTCGACGGAGAGGTCGACGGCGGCGGCATCCGAGCCCCCCTCGTCGGCCCCGTCGTCGACGGGCTCGAGGGCCTCGCGGACCGCGGTGCGACGCTCGGTGTCACCGGAGACCGCGCGCGCCATCGTGGCCTCGGCGATGCCGGTGACCGGCACCCCCAGGTCGAGGGCGGTCTGCACGGTCCAGCGCCCGGTGCCCTTCTGCTCGGCGGCGTCGCGCACGACGTCGACGAACGGGCGCCCGGTGTCGGCATCGGTGTGCGCCAGCACTTCGGCGGTGATCTGCACCAGGTAGGACTCGAGCTCGGTGTCGTTCCACGCGCGGAAGGTGTCGGCGACGGCCTCCACGGGGAGGGCCAGGGGCCCGCGCAGCAGGTCGAAGGTCTCGGCGATGAGCTGCATGTCGGAGTACTCGATGCCGTTGTGCACCATCTTCACGAAGTGGCCCGAGCCGTCGGGGCCGATGAGGGTGCAGCAGGGCTCGTCGTCGACGTGGGCCGAGATGATCTCGAGGAAGGGACCCAGCTCGCCGTAGGTGTCGGCGTCGCAGCCGGGCATGATCGACGGGCCCTCGAGCGCACCGACCTCGCCGCCGGAGACCCCGACCCCGGCGAAGCGGATGCCCTTCTCGGCCAGCGCGGCGTGCCGGCGCGCGGTGTCGCGCCAGTGCGCGTTGCCGGCGTCGGCCACGATGTCGCCCTCGTCGAGCAGCGGCACGAGCTCGTCGAGCACGGCGTCGGTGGCCTCGCCCGCCTTGACCATCACGATGATGCGGCGGGGCCGCTCGAGCGCGGCCACGAGCTCCTCGGCGGTGCGGGCCAGGGTGAAGTCGCCCTCGTGGCCGAACTCCTCGACCAGTGCCTCCGCCCTGCTCGTCGTGCGGTTGTGCACCGCGACCCGGAAGCCGTTGCGGGCCAGGTTGCGCGCCAGGTTGCGGCCCATGACGGCGAGCCCGGTCACGGCCACCTGCGCCGTCCCCTGCGGGTGGTCCTGGTCGGTGGCGGGGGTCGCGGTGGTCGGGGTGCTCGCGGACACGTGCTCTCCTGTCGTCGCTGCTCGGATGCCGTCGTCGGGCCCAACGTCGAGGAAGGCCACGTCAGTCCCGGGCTGTCGAACGTTTGGGCCGGGCCGTGGGACGGCGGCGGCGAGGGGCGCGAGGTCGCCGGGCGCGCGGCGCGGGGCTCGCGACGGGGCTCGCGACGGGGCTCGCGACGGGGCTCGCGACGGGGCTCGCGAAGGGGTGGGCACCGGAACCTTCAGGATCACACCCCCACCGTTGCGGTGCTGGGGTCAAGGTTCCCGCAGGGGGCGAAAAAGTTGGGCTCAGAGGCGGGTGATGGCGGAGCGGCCGCGCGCCAGCAGCTCGTCGCGCCGGCCCGGGTCCATCCCGTCCCACGTGCGCGTCACCATCCGGGCCCGCACGTTGCCCTCGAACACCTCACGGTGGTCGGCGACGAAGGTCCAGTAGAGGGCGTCCCAGTCGTCACGCCACTGGCCGGTGCCGAAGTCGGTCATCGTCCTGAGGTAGTTGCTGCCCGAGACGTACGGTTTGGTCGTGATGCCCGTGCCCGCGGCGAACTGCGACATCGCGTAGACGTTGGGCACCATCACCCAGTCGTAGGCGTCGACGAAGAGCGCCATGAACCACGCGTAGACCTCGTCGGGGTCGGTGCGCAGCAGGCACATCGCGTTGCCCAGCACCATGAGCCGCTCGATGTGGTGGGCGTACCCGCGCTCCAGCGCCCCCCGCACGACGTGGTCGACGGGGTCGAGCCCGGTGCCGGCGTCCCACCAGCCCGGCGCCAGGGACCGGGTGTGCCCCAGGTGGTTCGACGTCCGCATCCGCCGCCCGTAGAGGTGGTACGTGGCCCGCATGTACTCGCGCCAGCCGATGAGCTGGCGCACGAACCCCTCGAGCGAGGGCAGGTCCACGTCGTGCTCCTCGGCCGCGGCCAGCACGGTCTCGAGCACCTCGCGGGGGTCGAGCAGCCCGCAGTTCAGGGCCGGGGTGATGGCCGCGTGGAAGACGAACGGATGCGCGGTGGCCACGGCGTCCTCGTAGGGCCCGAACTGCGAGAGCCGCTCGTCGACGAACTCCCGCAGCCCGGCCCGGGCCTGCTCGTGGGTGACCGGCCAGTCGAAGGTGTCGGCCCGGCCGGGCGCGTCCGGGAACGCCTCGCCCACCCAGGCCACGGCCTCGTCGACCTCGGGCAGCCGCTCGACCGGCCGGCGCGACGGCACCCGGTGCCCCTTCGGCAGCTTCTTGCGGTTCTCGGGGTCGTAGGACCACTGACCGCCCACGGGCCGGTCGTGCTCGGGGCCCTCGACGAGCACGTCCAACCGGCGCCGCTGCCACTGGTAGAAGGTCTGCATCCGGGCCCGGTGCTCGCCGAACCACGCGGCCAGCTCGGGGCGGGTGCAGAAGAAGCTCGGTGTCTCGTCGACGTCCTCGGGCGCGAGCTCGACCCCGGCGGCGGCCAGGGCGGCCCGGGTGTCGCGCAGCAGCCAGTCGTCGACCACGTCGTACACGCGCACCTCGGACGGCGCGAGCGCCGCCACCAGGGCCGTCAGTCGTTCGCCGGTGGGCGCGGCGGCGTCGGTCTCCACCACGTCGACCGCGAAGCCCGCCTCCCGCAGCCGCGTCGCGAACAGGCGCATCGAGGCCCGGTGCAGCACCAGCTTCTGGGCGTGCACGGGCTGGTGGCGGAACAGCAGGTCGTCCTCGACCAGGACGAACCGGGTGCCGGCGGGCTCGTCGAGCAGCGCCTCGAACAGCTGGTGCGGGAAGACCAGGCGCAGCCGGAGGCCGCTCACGCCGCGCCCAGGTCGGCCAGCACGACGCCGGCGACCCGGTGCCCCGAGACCAGCGCGCCCTGGATGCTGGCGGTGTCGCGGTGGTCGCCCGCCACGTAGACCCCGGCGGCGACCCGGGCGGGCGAGGTGACGCGCAGCGGCGCCGGCTGGGCGGGCAGGGCGTCGAAGACGTCGTCGCGGCGGATGGTGCGCCAGGCGGTGGTGGGGCGCCCGAACACCTCGGCGGCCTGGCGGCGCACGTCGTCCTCGGAGGGGTCGGCGCCGTCGCCCAGCAGCGTCGTGACCTGCACCAGGTGCTGGCCCGGCGGGGCGTAGGAGGGGACGGCGTTGCTGACGACGGCCGCGTTGACCATCGGCCCGCGGCGCCGCCCGTCGACCACGACCAGGTCGGAGTCGGTCGGGGCCTCGGGGGCCGCGAACCACCAGGTCCGCAGGCCACGCGTCCGCGGGGCGGCCACGTCGACGAGCCCGGCCACGGCCTCCGGCCCGACCGCCACCACGACCGCGCGGGCCGTCAGGCTCGTCCCGTCGAGGCACTCCACACCGGGCTCGGCCCCGGCCCGGACGCCCACCACCCCGGCCGAGAGCCGCACCTCGGGGGCCAGCGCACGGCGGGTCATCCGGTCGGCCATCCAGGCCGGCAGCGCCCCGATGCCGCGGGCCGGCAGCCCCGGCACGCCGAGTGCGAACATCCGCACCAGCAGGCGCACGTAGGCCTCGGAGGTCTCGCCCCGGTCCTCGGCCACCACGCCGGCCAGGAACGGCTCGAGCACCTCCGTGCGCAGCGGCCCGGTGACCCCGGCCGCGTCGAGCCCCTCGCGCACCGTGCGGTCGGGCCCGGTGACGACCGCGCGTGGGCGGGCGATGGCAGGGGCGGCCCAGCGGGCCAGGGCTCCCAGCTCGCGCGGGCGCAGCAGCCCGCTGCGCAGCGTGGCCGGCACCCCGCGGGGCGAGCGCAGCGGATGGGTCAGCGCGACCAGGCCGCGCGCCCGGCGGACCAGCAGCCCGGCTCCGAAGGGCCGCAGGGCCAGGTCGTCGACGTCGACCCAGCGCTGGACGGCCGGGTAGGCGGGGTTGAGCACCTGGAAGCCCCGGTCGAGCAGGAACCCGTCGACCTCGTCGGTGCGCTGGCGCCCCCCCACCACGTCGTCGCGCTCGAGCAGGACGACCCGCCGCCCGGCCTCGGCCAGCCGGTCGGCACACCGCAGCCCCGCCAGCCCGGCCCCGACGACGACGACGTCCGCATCCACGCTGGCACCGTAGTACGCGGGCGGCGGGCCCCGATGCGCCGGGCGCAGCCGCCGTCTAGGGTTGGGCTGCCTCGTCTCCGCGTCGCGTCGTGCCGATGGTTGAATCGAGGACGCCGGACCGACCGGCGTCCGGACGACGTACAGCGTGAGATCGGGATGAGGCGACGAGGCGGACCACGGCATGAGCACCGAGCCCGACACCATCTCTCTCGACGGCCTGCGCCGCGATGACCACTCCGCGGCCCTGCTCGGCGAGGTCGACGCCCTGCTCGAGGACGTCATCGGCCAGCTCCGCGGCATCCTCGTCGAGGTCGGCGACCTGCCGCCCTGCGGCTCGCCCGGCCCCCTCGGCCTCGACCTGGTCGGCGAGCTCGCGGCCCGCGTCCGCCACCACGGCAAGCGGCTGCGCCCCATCCTGGCCGGCTGGGGCTGGGAGGTCGCCGGGGGCGGCCCCGGCTCGCGGGAGGCGCTGGTGCGCGTGGCCGCGGCCCTCGAGCTGCTCCAGCTGTTCGCCCTGGTGCAGGACGACGTCATGGACCGCTCCGCCGAGCGGCGCGGCCGCCCGAGTCTGCACGTCGTGGCGGCCGAACGGCACCGCGCCAGCGCCGGGCTCGGCGACCCCGCCCTGTTCGGCGACAGCGTGGCGGTCCTGGTGGCCGACCTCGCCCTCAGCGAGGCCACCCTGCTGGCGGCCGAGGCCGGGCCCGACCTGGCCCGCGCGTGGCGCCGGATGGCCACCGAGCTCGTCGAGGGCCAGCTGCTCGACGTCACTCACACCGCCGGCCGACGCCGCGACCTCGCGGCCTCGCGCCGCATCGCCCGCCTGAAGAGCGGCCGCTACACCATCACCCGCCCGCTCGAGCTCGGCGCGCTCGTGGGCGGTGCCGAGCCGGGGCTGGTCCAGCGCCTGATGACCTGGGGCGACCTGGTCGGCGACGCCTTCGCGCTGCGCGACGACATCCTCGGCGTCTGGGGGGACCCGGTCGTCACCGGCAAGCCGGCCGGCGACGACCTGCGCTCGGGCAAGCCCACCGTGCTGCTGGTGTGGGCCGAGGAGATGCTGCCCGAGTCGGACCTGTCGCTGCTGGCCGCCTGCGACGAGGGGGCCCTCGACGACGCCGGGGTGCACGCCCTGCAGCGGGCCATGCAGCGCTCCGGGGTGCTGGCGCGGGCCGAGGAGGGCGTCGAGCAGCTGGTGCAGCGGTCCCACGGGGCCCTCGAGGACCTCGGCGCCGACCGCGGCACCGCCGAGTCGCTGCGGGCCGTCACGCACGCCGTCGCCTGGCGGACCCGATGAGGGTCCTCGTCGTCGGTGCGGGCCTGTCGGGGCTCGCCGCCGCCTGCCACCTCACCGCGGCCGGCCACGACGTCACCGTGCTCGAACGCGAGGACATCGTCGGGGGCCGCGCCGGGCTGCTGCACCTGGGCGGCTTCCGGTTCGAGACCGGCCCGGTCGTGATGACGATGCCCGAGCTGGTGCACGCCCCCATCCGGGCCGTGGGCGGTGACCCCGAGCGCCTGGTGCCGATGCACCGCCTCGACCCGGCCTACCGCGCCCGCTACGCCGACGGCTCCGAGCTCTCGGTGCGGGCCGACATGGCCGACCTGCGCGAGGAGGTGCGCCGGCTCTCGGGCGAGCGCGACGCCGCCGGCTTCGACCGCTTCCTCGACTGGCTCGAGCAGATGTACCAGGTCGAGTTCGACACCTTCATCGACCACAACTTCGACAGCCCGCTCGACCTGCTGCAGCACCCGCTGACGGCCGCCAAGCTGCTGCGGCTCGGCGGCCTCGGGGCGCTCGGCCCCAAGGTGGCCTCGTTCTTCGACGACGAGCGGCTGCACCGCATCTTCGGGTTCCAGGCGCTCTACGCCGGGGTGGCCCCGGCCGCCGCGCGCGCCGTGTTCGCCGTCATCACCTACATGGACACCGTGCGGGGCGTCTTCCACCCCGAGGGCGGGATGAACGCCGTGCCGGTCGGGATGGCGACCGCGCTCACCGAGGCGGGCGCGACCCTGCAGCTGGGGGTCGAGGTGGCCGAGGTGCTGCGCCGTAGCGACGGGGCGGCGGCCGGGGTCGCCACCGCCGACGGCACCCGGATCGCCGCCGACGCCGTGGTGTGCACCGTCGACCTGCCGGTGGTCTACGAGCGGCTGTTGCCCGGGGTCAGCGCGCCCCGGGTCGTGCGGCGCGGCGCGTTCTCGCCGTCGGCCGTGGTGTGGCACGTCGGGGTCCGCGGGGTGCCCGGGCCCGAGGTCGCCCACCACAACATCCACTTCGGCCACGAGTGGGACACCGCCTTCGAGGCCCTCATCGACCGCGGCGAGCTGATGCCCGACCCCAGCCGCCTGGTCACCGTCCCCACCGTCTCGGACCCCACCGCCGCGCCCGAGGGCTGCTCGACGCTGTACGTGCTCGAGCCGGTGCCGCACACCGGCTCCAGGATCGACTGGGCGCGCGAGTCGGGCCCGATGCGCGAGCGCCTGCACGCGTTCCTCGGGGCCAACGGCTACCCCACCGACGTGGTGCAGGAGCGCCTCGTGACCCCCGACGACTGGGCCGCGCAGGGGATGCACCTGGGCACGCCCTTCGCGCTGGCGCACACCTTCACCCAGTCGGGGCCGTTCCGGGCGTCGAACATCGACCGGCGCGTGCCGGGCCTGGTGTTCGCCGGCTCGGGCACCACGCCCGGCGTGGGCATCCCGATGGTCCTGATCAGCGGCAAGCTGGCGGCCGAGCGGGTCGACGCCTACGCCGGCCGGTCCCGCCCGGCCCGACGGGTCACCACCGCGGGGGCGCGATGAGCGAGCCCACCCTCCTGGCGCGCGGCTACGCCGAGTGCGCCGACGTCACCCGGCGCTACGGCACCACCTACTGGTGGGGCGCCCGGCTGCTGCCGGCCGCGCGGCGCCGGCACGTGCATGCGATCTACACCCTGGCCCGCCGGGCCGACGACATCGTCGACCTCGCGGGGCCCGAGCCGGGCGCGGCCACCGGGGCCGCGCTCGACGCGTTCGAGGCCTCCTTCTGGTCGGCCCTGGCCGACGGCGGCTCCGCCGACCCGGTGCTGGCGGCCGTGGCCGAGACGGTGCGGGCCTGCGGCATCCCCGACGAGTGCTTCGCGCGCTTCTTCGGCGCCATGCGCACCGACCTCAGCCGCACCACCTACGAGACCTGGGACGACCTGCTCGGCTACATGGACGGCAGCGCCGCGGTCATCGGCGAGATGATGCTGCCGGTGCTCGAGCCCGGCGCCGAGGCCCGCACCCCGGCCCGGGCCCTGGGCCTGGCCTTCCAGCTCACCAACTTCCTGCGCGACGTCGGCGAGGACCTCGACCGCGGCCGGGTCTACGTCCCCCAGGAGGACCTGCGCCGCTTCGGGGCCGACCCGTGGGAGCGACGCGTCACCCCCGAGTGGCGGGCCCTGATGGCCTTCGAGGTCGCGCGCAACCGGCGCCTCTACCGCGAGGCGGACGAGGGCATCCCCACCCTGCCGCCGGCCTCGCGCCGCTGCGTGGCCACCGCGCGCGTCCTCTACGCCCGCATCCTCGAGCGCATCGAGGCCGCCGACACCGACGTCTTCACCGCCCGGGTCCGCGTCCCCACCCGCGAGAAGGTCGCGCTGTCGGCCCGGATGGTGACCGCGCGCGAGCCGATGCGCCTGGTGCGCGCCGACCGGGCCGCGGCGGCGCCCGCGCTGGGCTGGGTGGCCGACCACCCGGTCGTGCTCGTCGACGACGCCGGCCGGGCCCTGGGCACCGCACCCAAGTCGCAGGTGCACCACGACGACACCCCGCTGCACCTGGCCTTCTCCTGCTACGTGCTCGACCCCGCTGGGCGCCTCCTGGTCACCACCCGGGCGGCCAGCAAGCCGAGCTTCCCCGGCGTCGTCACCAACACCGTCTGCGGCCACCCGCTGCCGGGCGAGGACCTCGAGGACGCCGTGCGCCGCCGCGCCGGCGACGAGCTGGGCGTCCAGGTCGGGGAGCTGCGTCTCGTGCTGCCGCGCTTCCGGTACCGCGCCGCGATGGGGCAGGTCGTCGAGCACGAGCTGTGCCCGGTGTTCGTGGCGCGGGTCGAGGACCCGGCGCTGGCGCCCGACCCGGCCGAGGTCGACGACGCCGGCTGGGTGCCGTGGGGCGAGTTCAGCGCCGACGTGCTGGCCGGGCGACGCACCGTCTCGCCGTGGTGCGCCGAGCAGATGCCGTTGCTGACGGCCCTCGGCCCCGACCCGCTCGCGTGGCCGGCCGCCGACCGCGCCGAGCTCCCCGAGGCCGCGCGGGCCGTGCCGGCCGGGATGGTCTGAGCGGTGGACCGCTACCAGTACCTGCTGCTCATGGCGGGGTGCCTCCTCATCACCCTGCCGCTCGAGTTCGTCCTCCGGGCGCGCGTCTACCGCCGCCCGGTGCGGCTCCTGGTGGCGCTGCTGCCGGTGGTCGCACTGTTCGTCGCCTGGGACGTCCTCGGCATCGTGCGCGGGCACTGGACCTACAGCGAGCGCTACACCACCGGCATCCTGCTGCCGCTGCGGGTGCCCCTCGAGGAGCTGGTGTTCTTCGTCGTCATCCCGATCTGCGGGCTGCTCACCTACGAGGCGGTCGGCACCATGCTCGGGCTGCTGCGCCGCCGCGCGTCGCGGCGGGAGGCCGGCGATGCCTGAGTACACCGCCCTGGCCGTGCTGTCGGTGCTGCTGACGGCGGCGGTCGAGCTGTTCTGGCTGCGCACCGGGGTGTTCGGCCGTCTCCAGTACTGGCTGTCGATGGCGATCGTGTTCGCCTTCCAGGTGCTGGTCGACGGCTGGCTCACCAAGCTCTCGGCGCCGATCGTCATCTACGACGAGTCGCAGACGCTGGGCGTGCGGGTCCCCTGGGACATCCCCGTCGAGGACTACCTCTTCGGGTTCAGCATGGTGACCCTCACGATCCTGCTCTGGGTCCGCTGGGGTCGACGAGACGAGGAGGTGGCCGGATGACCGGCCGCGAGTGGGTACTGGCCGACGCGTTCGACCGCGCCGCCCCGACGTACGACGCCATGGTGGCCCTGTCGCCCGGGTACCACGACCAGCTGCGCACCGCGGCCGAGGCGCTCGTCGCCCGGATGCCGTCGGGTGCGGGGTCGGCGCGGGTGCTCGACCTCGGCTGCGGGTCCGGGGCCTCGACCCAGGCCCTCCTCGACGCCTGGGAGGCCGCCGGCCGCTCGGCGTCCGGGCTGTCGGTCACCGGCGTCGACGCCTCCGAGGGCATGGTGGCGCAGGCCCGGGCCAAGGCCTGGCGCCCGGGCGTCGAGCTCGTCGTCGCGGATGCCGTGGCCTACCTGCGCGAGCAGCCCGACGCCTCGGTCGACGGCGTGCTCGGGGCCTACCTGCTGCGCAACGTGCCCGACCGCGCGGCCCTGGTGGCCGAGGTGGCGCGGGTCCTGCGGCCCGGCGGCGCGTTCGTCATCCACGACTACTCGGTGGCGGGTAGCGTTCGCGCCCAGGCCATCTGGGCGGCGGTGTGCCACGGCATCATCATCCCGCTGGCCGTGCTGAAGCGCTCCGACGTGCCGCTGCACCGCTACCTGTACACCAGCGTGCGCGACTTCGACTCGGTGGCGCGCATCTGCCGGCGGCTGCAGGAGGTGGGGCTGGTCGACGTCCGGCACCGCACGTACCCCGGGTGGCAGAGCGACGTCGTGCACACCGTCGTGGGGAGCTCGCCGTCGTGACGCCCCCGCCCTGGATGCCGTGGCCCGGCCCGCCGCGGTTCGTGCCGGGGCGTGACCGGCGCGCCGTCTTCCACCCGCCGCCGGCTCCCCGGTCGGTGCCGTCCACCGGGGCAGAGCAGCGGCACGTGGTGGTGGTCGGCGGCGGCATCGCGGGGATGACGGCCGCACTGGGCCTGGCCGAGCGTGGCGTGCGGGTCACCCTCCTCGAACGCGGCGAGCGCCTCGGCGGCCGGGTGGCCTCGTGGCCGGTGACGCTGCCCGACGGCAGCCCCTCGCAGATGAGCCGCGGCTTCCACGCGTTCTTCCGGCAGTACTACAACCTGCGCGCGGTCCTGCGGCGCACCGACCCCACCCTGGCCCGGCTGCGCCCGCTGGCCGACTACCCGCTGGTGCGCGAGGGCGGGGCGTCCGACTCGTTCGCCGGCATCCCCCGCACGCCGCCGCTGAACCTGGCCGCGTTCGTGGCGCGCAGCCCCAGCTTCGGGGTCGCCGGGCTGCGCGGCGTCGACGTGGAGCAGGCGCTGGGGATGCTCGACGTCGACTTCCCGGCGACCTTCGAGGCGCTCGACGGGGTGAGCGCGGCCGAGGTGCTCGACCGGCTGCACTTCCCCGAGGAGGCGCGGCACCTGGCGCTGGAGGTCTTCGCCCGCAGCTTCTTCGCGGCGCCCGAGGAGTTCTCGGGGGCCGAGCTGCTGGCGATGTTCCACCTGTACTTCGTCGGGTCAGCCGAAGGGCTGCTGTTCGACGTGCCGCGCGACGACTACGACACGACGCTGTGGGGGCCGCTCGGCCGACACCTGCACGGGCTCGGGGTCGAGGTGGCCGTGGGGCGCGAGGTCACGGCGGTGCTCGAGAGCGCCGGCGGCCGGCTGGCGGTGCACCACCGCGCGGCCGCGGGCGGCGATCCCGGGCGCGGGGTCGACGCCGACGCCGTGGTGCTGGCGCTCGACCCGGTGGGGCTGCGCGACGTGGTGGCGGGCTCGCCGCGCCTGGGCGGCATCGACGACGCCGGGCTCGGCTGGCGCGAGCGGGTGGCCGGGGTGCGGTCGGCGCCGGCCTTCGCGGTCTGGCGGCTCTGGCTCGACGGGCGGGTGCGGGCCGACCGGCCGCCCTTCCTGGGCACCAGCGGCTATGGCCCGCTCGACAACGTCTCGGTGCTCGAGCGCTTCGAGGACCACGCCGCGCTCTGGGCCGACGCCCACCACGGGTCGGTCGTCGAGCTGCACGCGTACGCGGTGCCCGAGGGCACGACCGAGGACGACCTGCGGGCGCGGATGCTCGACGCTCTGCACCGGGTCTACCCCGAGACGGCAGCGCTCACGGCGGTGCACGACGAGTGGCTGGTCGAGCGCGACTGCGTGCTGGTCGGGCTCGAGCCGTGGGCGTCACGGCCCGGCGTGGTCACGCCCGACGCGCGGCTGGTGCTCGCCGGAGACGCGGTGCGCTGCGACCTGCCGGTCGCCCTCATGGAGCGCGCGGCGACCACCGGCTGGCTCGCGGCCGACGCGCTGCTCACCGGGTGGGGCCGGCCCGGGCACGGCGTGTGGTCGGTACCCACCGGCCCCCGGCTCGGGCGCCTGCCCGCGCTGGCCCGCCAGGGCATCCGCCGCTACCGGGCCGCCCGCCCCGCCTGACCCCCCGGGCAACTTTTTCGCCCCCTGCGGGAACCTTCACCCTCGCACCGCTTCGGTAGGGGTGCGAACCCCAAGGTCCCGGTGCCTAGCCGTCCCCGAGGATGCCGGCCAGCCGCTCGACCTCCCGCGCGATCGCGGCGACGGGCCGCGGCCGGCCGTCGAGCCACGTCACTCTGACCTCGTCCCCACGCCGGGTCCAGGTCCCCCGCACCACCCCGCCCTCGAGCACGGGGTTGGCCTTGCGGGTCATCGCCTCGCGCCGCGCCGCGGGCACGACGTGCTCGTCCTGGGTCCCCGGCCCCATCACCCACGGGTCGTGCCCCGGCAGCAGGCGCACGGCATCCGACGGCTCGGTCGCCAGCAGGTCGTCCACGTCGTCGCGCAGCAGCAGTGCGGGCGTGCCCTCGACGTCGACCTCGACCACGCGGTCGGCCAGGCCCGCGAGCCAGCCGTCGATCCGCCGCGTCCCGGCGCTGAGCCCGTCGCCCAGCCAGTGGTGGAGGGCGTCGCGCGTCGCGGGACCGTACGCCTCCAGGTACGCCTCGACCGCCCGCGGCCCGGCCTCCTCCAGCAGCGGGATGCCGCGCCAGTGCGGGTTCGTGTCGAGGCGCTGGAACGTCGCCCGCCCGTCGCGCGGCGCCGCGAACCCCATGTCGCCCTGCCAGGTCAGCGGCTTCACCAGGGTGCCGGCACCCTCCTCGAACACCGGCACCAGGTGCCGGTACTCGGGGTGCGCCGCCAGCGCCTCGCCCAGCTCGCCGACCGTCAGCGGACCGTCGGTCAGCGCCTCGCGCACGGCCGCGCGGAAGTCGGGCCAGGCCTGCGGCGTCAGCCCGTAGTACTCGACCCAGCTGGTGCGCTCCCACTGGCGGCCCGCGGCGCGCAGCGCGAGGTACATCCCGCCGTCCTCGGCCGAGAGGTAGTGCACGGCGCCCCGGAAGGCGAAGACCTTCACGACGGTCCCGGCCGTCAGCGCCCGAGCCAGCTCGCCGGGGCGCGAGGTGGTGCAGCGGGTCCGCACGGCCAGCTCGGCCAGGGACTCGTCCATCGAGGGGACCGCTCCCAGCCGGCGCACGACGTCGGCCGCCGACGCGGACCCCACCGGGTCGAGCAGCTGCCGCCCGAGCCGCCACGCCAGCGCCTGCCCCCACGGGACGGACACCTCGGCCGCTGCGCTCATCCCGCCACCCTGGCACGGGCGGCGGGCGGAACGCGTCCGGTTCGCAGCCTCTCAGCGGGCGGCCGGCGCCTTCGGCTCGCGCAGGATCGAGGTCATCCGCTTGCCGCGCGCGAGCTCGTCGACGAGCTTGTCCATCCACCGGATCTGCTGCATCAGCGGGTCCTCGATCTCCTCCACCCGGATGCCGCAGACCACGCCCGTGATGAGGCCGGTGTGCGGGTTCATCGCCGGCGCCTGCGCGAAGAAGGTCCGCAGGTCGGTGCCGTCGGCCAGCACCCGCTCGAGACCCGCCTGGTCGTACCCGGTGAGCCACCGGAGGACCTCGTCGACCTCCGCCCGGGTGTGCCCCTTGCGCTCGACCTTGGCCACGTAGAGCGCGTGGATGTCGGCGAGGCTCGTGCTGAAGATGCGGTGCTCGGCCATGCCGACAGGGTAGGAGCCCGGCGCGCGCCCGGCCAGT
This sequence comes from Nostocoides sp. Soil756, assembly GCF_001428065.1. Taxonomy (GTDB): domain Bacteria; phylum Actinomycetota; class Actinomycetes; order Actinomycetales; family Dermatophilaceae; genus Phycicoccus. The sequence continues at coordinate 443,977 of NZ_LMSE01000001.1, read as the reverse complement.
GCCGCGTCAGCCGACGGCGCCCCGCCGCAGCGCGTAGCGCCGCTCGGCGTACATCAGGTCGTCGGCCCACAGCTGCACGGCCGAGGCCCGCATCCCCACCTTCACCAGCGACGCCATCCGCCGGGCGACCCCGAAGCCGACCCGGTCGGAGGTCGCGACGATGGCCTCGGTCATCACGGTGCGGGCGGGATGGGCGCCGGGTGCGGTCAGCGGCGTCGCGTGCGTCTCGACGACGCTGCCGGTGCCCTCGCCGTCGGTGATGGTCATGACGATGGTGTGCGAGTCGGGGCAGGTGAACTCGGCCCGCACCGGCACCGCGAAGGTGCGCCCCAGCCGGTAGGCCACGTCCAGCACGAGCCGGTCGTCGCTGGACGCGGCGTCGTCGACCCGCAGGTCGCTGAAGGCGTAGGGGTGCAGCCACGCGCCGTGCCAGGGGTCGAGGCGGTTGGCCACGATGTCGCGCGGCTCACACGTCGCGGCCAGCGAGACGACCGAGGCGATGGCGCCCTCGGGGGCCGGGCGGGCGGCCAGCACCGGGCGGTCGGTGGGCTCGGCACCGTCTTCGACCGGGCCGAGGCGCACCCAGACCAGCACCCCGTCGTCGTACGCGGCGTAGGTGGCCCAGGGCGGGTCGGAGTCGCGGCCCAGCGGCATCCCGTGCCACCGGCAGAGGACCGTGCCGTCGACGACGTCGCAGTCGTGCAGGCGGGCCCCGAGATGCGGGCAGGCGCCCGGCCCGGCGAGCAGCGCGCCCCCGGCATCCCGCCAGAGCACGACCTCGCGGCCGGCGACGGTCCGCACCACCGAGCGCCGGCCCGGGACCTCGTCCGAAGCGCCGGCGACCAGCCAGCCGTGGGTGGGCCGGCGCTGCGCCGCGGCCAGGGCGGCGTCGATGCGGGCCGGGCGGGCCTCGCGCCAGGTGCCGCGCAGGTGGTCGGGCGTGGTCTGCGGGAGGTAGCGGACCGGCACCCGGCCGCGGACCTCCGCGCGCCAGGAACGGTCGGTCCGGAGGAGGCTCACGTCCTCCACGCTAGTCGCGCCCGGCCCGGGGCGGCGACCCCGCCACCACGAGGTTCGACGGTGCGCCACCATGGGCGCGTGGACCTCCCCTCGCTCGCCCTCGGCAGCCTGCGCGTCCAGGCCACCGGTCCGCTCGGCCCGGAGCACGCCTGGGCGCGCTACACCGAGCCGCGGCGCTGGTCGGAGTGGGCGCCGCAGATCCGCGAGGTCGACTACCCGCACACCGTCATCCGCCCCGGCACGAGCGGACGGGTCACGGGGCCGGCGGGGGTGGTGGCGGTCTTCCGCATCGACGCCGTCGACCACGAGGCGCGGGTGTGGGCCTGGAGCGTGCGGTCGGGCCCGTTGCGGCTGCGCTTCGAGCACGGGGTCGAGGCCGCCGGTGGGGGGAGCACGGGGTGGGCGCGGGTGCACTCGCTGTGGCCTGTCGTGGTGGCCTACGCGCCGGTCGCGCGATGGGCACTGGGGCGGCTCGTGGCGGACGAGCGCCCCCGATGAGGCGGATCTCGCCAGGACCCGCTACGCTCGTCACCAGTTGTTGAGCTTTCCGTTGTGACGTAGTAGCAGCATGGCCCCGCCGGGGCCCGAGGCACTTTCCGATCAGAGGTACGCAGCAAGCATCACCAACGCCGGGCGACTCCGACACGCGGAGCGCCCACCCGGAAAGAAGGCCAACATGGCTACTGGCACCGTGAAGTGGTTCAACGCCGAGAAGGGCTTCGGCTTCATCGCCCCCGACGACGGCTCCGCCGACGTCTTCGCCCACTACTCGGCCATCAACTCCAGCGGGTACCGCTCGCTCGACGAGAACGCCAAGGTCGAGTACGAGACCCAGCAGGGCCCCAAGGGTCCGCAGGCCGCGAACATCACCGTTCTCTGACCTGAGACCCCCCGCGCCCTCGGGCGCACCTCATGACCGCCGTCCGGCCTCGCCGGGCGGCGGTCGTGCGTTTCCCACCGCCCCTCCCAGCTTTTCGGGGTCACCCCGAAATGTCAGGGTCACCCCGGTTCGAAAGCGGGGTGACCCTGACGAACCGGGGTCTCGGGGAGGGTGCGTGCCGCTCAGGCGCCGACGGGCGTGGGCTCGACGGTGAGCAGGATGCCGGCCCGCGCCGCCCGCCGGATGCCGACGCGCGAGGTCACCGCGTCGACCAGGTCCGAGAAGCGCGCCGGCAGCCCGTACTTGGCGACCACGGCCGCGCGCACCGCCGCCACCTCCGCGGCATCCCGGACGACCGCACCCTCGCCCCGGTAGCTCGGCGCCCCCTCGGCCACCCGCCCGCGCATGTCGCACGGGCGCAGCTCGACGCGCGAGGTGTGCCCGAGCCGCTTGGTCTTGCCCGTGTCGTCGACGGTGATGACGACCAGGTGCTCCGAGCCGTCGGCGGCCGGCGCGACCCACACCGGCGTCGCGACCGGTGTGCCGTTGCGGCGGAACGTCGTCAGCTGCACGTACTTCGCGGTGGCCAACGGATGGCGCGAGGGCTCCATACGCCCAGGCTACGGCCGCGGCGGGCGCGACCCGCGGCCGGTAGCGTCGGCACGGTGAGTCTCGACATCGACCTCAACGCCGACCTCGGCGAATCGTTCGGCACCTGGGTGCTGGGCGACGACGACGCGATGCTCGAGGTCGTCACCAGCGCCAATGTCGCGTGCGGCTTCCACGCGGGCGACCCGACCACGTTGCGGCGCACCGTCGCCCGTGCGGCCGAGCGCGGCGTGGTGGTCGGCGCCCAGGTCGGCTACCGCGACCTCGCGGGCTTCGGCCGGCGCCGGATGGACGTCGCAGCCGCCGACCTCACCGCCGACGTGCTCTACCAGCTGGGCGCCCTCGAGGCGATGTGCCGCGTGGCCGGTACCCGCGTCGCCTACGTCAAGCCGCACGGGGCGCTGTACACGACGGCCGCCGTCGACGAGGGCCAGGCCGGCGCCGTGGTGGATGCCGTGGCCGCCTACGACGCGACCCTGCCCCTGCTCGGGCTGCCGGGGTCGGTGCTGCTGCGGGTGGCCGGCGAGCGGGGGCTGACCACGGTCGGCGAGGCGTTCGCCGACCGGGGGTACGACGCCGACGGCCGGCTCGTGCCCCGGACCGCGCCCGGGGCGATCCTGCACGACCCCGACGAGGTGGCGGAGCGGGTCGTGCGGATGGTGCGCGACGGGGTCGTCACCGCCGTCGACGGCACCGAGGTCGGCATCCGGGCGCGGTCGGTCTGCGTCCACGGCGACACCCCGGGCGCGGTGGGGCTGGCGACGGCGGTGCGCACGGCGCTCGCCCGGGCCGGCATCGGGCTCGAGGCGTTCACCCGGCCGTGAGCGGCATCGGGGTTCGGCTGCTGCCGGCCGGTGAGCGGGCGCTGCTGGTCGAGGTCGCCGCGCCCGAGGCCGACCGGGCCGATGGCGATGGCGATGGGGACGGAACGTCGGAGATCGGCGCCGTCCTGGCTCTCGACGCCGCGTTCCGGGCCTGCGCCGCCGCCGGTGCGGGCCCCTGGGCCACCGTGCGCGACGTCGTCCCGGCCGCCCGGACGGTGCTGCTCCACGTCACGGACGGCGGCCGCCTCGACATCCTCGCGGCCGACGTGCGTCGACTGGCCGCCGAGCTCGAGCCGTCGCCGGGCGCGCTCGCCGCCGGCTCCCTCGGGCACCCGGTGGTCGAGATCGCCGTCCGCTACGACGGCCCTGACCTCGACGACGTGGCCCGCCTCACCGGCCTGGACGCGCACGAGGTGGTGGCCGCCCACACCGGCACCCCGTGGCGAGTGGCCTTCGGCGGCTTCGCCCCGGGCTTCGCCTACCTCGTGGGCGGCGACCCCCGGCTGGCCGTGCCCCGCCGAGCCGCACCCCGCCCGTCGGTCCCGCCCGGGTCGGTGGGCCTGGCCGGCGGATACTCCGGGGTCTACCCGCGCGCCTCGCCGGGCGGCTGGCAGCTGATCGGCACGACGGACGCCGCCCTCTGGGACGTCCGGCGTGACCCCCCGGCCCTGCTCCGTCCGGGCGCGGTCGTCCGGTTCACGGCGACCGGTCCCGAGCGGGTGCGACCGTGACACCCGCGCTCGAGGTCGTGCGCACCGGCCCGCTGACCCTGGTGCAGGACACCGGCCGCCCGGGGTACGCCGCCGTCGGCGTCGGCCGGTCGGGGGCGGCCGACCGGGGGGCCCACCGCCTGGGTGCGCGCCTCGTCGGGCAGCGCGAGGACCTGGCCGCCCTCGAGGTCCTCCTCGGCGGTCTGGTGGTCCGGGCCCGCGGCCGGCTCACGATGGCGCTCACCGGAGCCCCGGCCCCCGCGGCCCTCGACGACCGGCCGGTGGCCCACCACGCCCTCCTCGACGTGCCCGACGGCGCCCTCCTCACCCTCGGGACGCCGCCGACCGGATGCCGCACCTACGTCACCGTCCGGGGCGGCATCGCCGTCGAGCCGGTGCTCGGGTCCCGCTCGACCGACACCCTCTCGGGGGTGGGGCCGCCGCGAGTGGCGGCCGGCGACATCCTGCCCGTGGGGCCTGCCCCCTCGACCTTCCCGCGGGTGGATGCCGCCGCCCACCCATCGCCCACCCCCGGGCCCGTCCGGCTCCAGGTGCTGCCCGGCCCGCGGACCGACTGGGTCGGTGGCCTCGCCGCGTTGAGCGCGCCCACGTGGGTCGTCGGGCCCGACAGCGACCGGATCGGGTTGCGGCTCAGCGACCCTCACGGCGCCGCCGTCACCCGCGTCGACCCCTGGCGCGACGCCGAGCTGCCGAGCGAGGGGATGGTGCGCGGCGCGGTGCAGCTGCCTCCCGACGGCGGCCCGGTGCTCTTCCTCGCGGACCACCCGGTCACGGGCGGCTACCCCGTCGTGGCGGTGCTCACCGAGGACGCCTCCGACCGCGCGGCCCAGCTGCGCCCGGGTGAAGCCGTCCGCCTCGTCGTGGCGCCGCTCCCCCGGTGACCGACCGGCATCCCGGTCACGAGCGCCCGAGGTGGGCCAGCAGCAACGAGGCCGGGTCGGTGGCCGACGGGGCGAGCGGCGGGGCGAAACGGGCCCCCCGCCCGACCCGCGGCACCCGGTGCACGGCCACCGGCAGCAGGGCGGCCGCCAGCAGCGGCGGGAAGGGCGTCGCCAGGCCCCGGGCCCGGGCCACGTCCCAGCCGTGCACCGCGATCTCGAGGGCCGACACCTCCACCGCCACCTCCGGCTCGATGCGTCGCTCCCCGACGGCCAACGCACCCGGCGGCGGCCCCCGCAGCCAGCCCTCCAGCAGGGCGCAGCCGAGCACCGAGAGATGGTCGGCCAGCACCGACGGCCGCGTGGACGTCGGCGGCGGCCCGACCTCGGCCATCCGGCCCAGCGACAGCTCGGTCACCACCTCGAGGGTGTCGACCATGTGCACGAGCAGGTCGGCGAGCACCCATCCGGCGCACGGCGTCGGCCGGGGGGCCTCGTCGTCGGCCACACCCGCCAGCGCCCCACGGGCCCAGCCCAGGGAACGCTCCAGCAGCTCGACGTCGACCCGGGGCCGGAGGCCGACGGGTCGCACGGTCACGACTCCGGCCCGCCCGGGACGTCCTGGGGGCCGAGCACGGCGGGGAGCCCGGCCAGCGCGAAGTACGCGGTGTCGAAGAACACCGCGGCGTGCCGGACCGCCGGGCCCTCGAGGTCGAGGACGTGCAGCTGGAACGGCAGGTAGCGGTCGCCGTCAGGGCCGTCCTCGCGCATGTACAGCCCGAACGCCGGCTGGCCGTTGCAGTCGGTGGCGACCAGGGGCATGTCGTGGCGGCCGCCGGGGCACTGGGTGCCGACCAGCTCGGCGATGGTGCGCGGGCCCTGGTACCAACCTGCGAAGGGCGGCATCTCCCAGACGGCGTCCTCGGTGAACAGGGCCGCGATGGCCTCGACGTCCTTGCGCCAGAACGCGTCGACGTAGCGGTCGAGGAGCGCGCGCTGCTCGTCGGTGAGATCGGGCCGCGAGGGGGCGTCGGGGGAGGGCGCCACGGCCTCGAGGGTGGCGCGGGCCCGCTGCAGCGCACTGTTGACCGACGCCACGCTGCTGCCGGTGGCCTCGGCGACCTCGGCCGCGCTCCAGCGCAGCACCTCGCGCAGGACGAGCACCGCCCGCTGCCGGGGCGGCAGGTGCTGCAGGGCCGCGACGAACGCGATGCGCAGGGTGTCGCGCTCGGCCACGATGTCGGCCGGGTCGGCCGTCCCGGTGAGCGCGGCATCCGGCATCGGCCCGAGCCAGGGCACCTCGACGCGCTCGTCGAGCGGGTCGGCCCCGGAGGACGACGGGGCGCCGAGCCCGGTGGGCAGGGTGCGCCGCTCCTTGCCCTCGAGGGCGCTGAGGCAGACGTTGGTGGCGATGCGGTGCAGCCAGGTGCGCAGCGAGGAGCGGCCCTCGAACGAGCCGTAGGCCCGCCAGGCCCGCAGGTAGACCTCCTGCACGAGGTCCTCGGCCTCGGTCGGCGAGCCCGTCATTCGGTAGCAGTGCGCGAGGAGCTCGCGCCGGTAGCGGGTGACGGCGTCGTCGAACGCCGGGTCGGTCGCGGCCGGTGCCGGTCGGGCCGCGGTGGTCGTGCCGGTCGTGCCGTTCGCGTCGCTGGGCGTGGTCGTCATCTGGGGCCTCCTCGGGCACCGGATGGTGCCGCACCGGTACCGACCGTACGGAACCCGCCGACTCATCGGCCCCGAGCGCGCCGGCCGTTCGGCACCGGAACCTTGGGGTTCGCACCCCTTCGGTTCCGGTGCCGGGCTGAAGGTTGCCGCATCGGGCGAAAAAGTTGCCCGGCGGCGTCAGCTCAGGTGGTGGGGCTCGACCTGGCTGCGGTGCGAGTGGTCGCTGCCCGACGCCACCCGCGAGGGCTCCCTGCCGTCGTTGGCGTCCCGGGTCCCGTGGGGGGCGAAGCGCACCACCACGGCCTTGGACACCGGGCAGTTGCTGCCCTCGGCGGTGTGGTCGAGCGGCACCAGCACGTTGCACTCGGGGTAGTACGCGGCGGCGCACCCGCGCGACGTGGGGTACGAGACCACGCGGTAGCCGTGGACCACCCGCTCCGACCCGTCGGTCCACACCGAGACGACGTCGTAGAGCTCGCCCTCGGTGAGCCCCAGGTCGCGGATGTCGTCGGGGTGCACCATCACGACCTGCCGGCCGCCGGCCAGCCCGCGGTAGCGGTCGTCGTGCCCGTAGATCGTGGTGTTGAACTGGTCGTGGCTGCGCAGGGTCTGCAGCAGCAGGTGCCCCTCCGGCGCCTCGAGCACCGCGATCGGGTTGACCACGATCTCGGCCTTGCCCGAGGGGGTCTCGAAGGTGCGGGTGTCGCGCGGCGGGTGCGGCAGGGTGAAGCCGCCGGGCCGCGAGATCTTGTCCTCGTAGGCGTCGCAGCCGGGCACCACGTTGGCGATGTGGCGACGGATGGCGCGGTAGTCCGTGGCCATCGCGGCCCAGTCGATGTTCGCGCTCTCGGGGCGGTCGCCGATGGTGGCCTCGGCGATCTTGGCGAGGATCCACGGCTCGCCGTGCAGCATCGGACCGGCCGGCTCGTTGCGCCCGACCGAGAGGTGCACGTCGGACATCGAGTCCTCGACCGTCAGGCCCTGCCAGCCGGCCTCGGTCATGTCCTTCTCGGTGCGCCCGAGGCACGGGAGGATGAGCATCTGCCGGCCGGGGATCACGTGGGTGCGGTTCGGCTTGGTCGAGATCTGGATGCCGAGCTCGACCGAACGCAGCGCCTCGAACACGGCGTCGGTGTCGGGGGTGGCCGAGGCGAAGTTGCCGCCGAGCCCCATCAGCACCTTGACCTTGCCCTCCCGCATCGCGCGGATGGTGTTGACGACGTCGTGGCCGCGCTCGGTGGGCGGGTCGAAGCCGAACTCCTGGCGCAGCGCGTCGGAGAAGTGCGCCGGCAGCTTCTCCCAGACGCCCATCGTGCGGTCGCCCTGCACGTTGGAGTGGCCGCGCACGGGGCACAGGCCGGCGCCGGGCTTGCCGATGTTGCCCTGCAGCAGAGCGACGTTGGTGATCTCCTTGATGGCGGCCACGGCGTGCTTCTGCTGCGTGACGCCCATCGCCCAGACGAAGACCGTCCGGCTCGAGGCCACGAGCATGTCGGCCAGCTTCTCGATCTGTGCCCGCGGGAGCCCGGTGGCCTTCAGCACCTGGTCCCAGTCGAGCTCGGCCACGTGGGTGCGGTAGGAGTCGTAGCCCGTGGTGTGCCGGTCGACGAAGTCGTGGTCGACGGCCCCGCGCTCGATGAGCAGCGCCCCCAGCGCCTGGAAGAGCGCGAGGTCACCGCCGAGGCGGATGGGCAGGAACTCGGTGGCGAGGTCGGTGCCGAGGCCCACGAGGCCCTTGACCTTCTGGGGGTTGTCGAACTTGATCAGCCCGGTCTCCGGCAGCGGGTTGACCGCGACGATCTTGCCGCCGCCCTGCACGCACTTCTCGAGCGCGCTGAGCATGCGGGGGTGGTTGGTGCCCGGGTTCTGGCCGGCGACGATGATCAGCTCGGCCTCGTGGATGTCCTGCAGGCTCACCGAGCCCTTGCCGATGCCGATCGACTCGGCGAGCGCGACCGAGGTCGACTCGTGGCACATGTTCGAGCAGTCGGGCAGGTTGTTGGTGCCGTAGGCCCGAGCGAAGAGCTGGTAGACGAACGCAGCCTCGTTGGAGGCGCGCCCGCTGGTGTAGAAGACGGCCTCGTCCGGGCTGTCGAGCCCCCGCAGGGCGTCGGCGACGACCGCGAAGGCCTCCTCCCACGACACCGGTTCGTAGTGCGTCCCACCCTCACGCAGCAGCATCGGCTCGGTGATGCGGCCGGCGCGGCCCAGCTGGAAGTCGCTCCAGGTCGCCAGCTCGGCCACCGAGTGCTGCGCGAAGAAGGCCGGGTCGGCACGCTGCTTGGTGGCCTCCTCGGCGACGGCCTTGGCGCCGTTCTCGCAGAACTCCGCGAAGCTGCGGTGCTCGGGGTCGGGGTCGGGCCACGCGCAGCCCATGCAGTCGAAGCCGTCGGCCTGGTTGAGCCGGCGCAGGGTGTTGAGGGTGCGCACCGGGCCCATCTGGCCGACGCCGCGGTTCATCGAGACGGCGACCGCCTCGAGGCCGGCGGCGGCCTTGCGCCGGTGGTGGACGTCGACGTCGGTGGGGTTGACGTCGGCCTCGGGCGCACCGCGCCAGGGCTCGAGCATGCGGGTGACGCGGTTGTTCTCGGGCATGGACCCACTGTTGCATCCCGAGCGGGCCAGATGGCCCCCTGGTTCCTGAGAGAACCGGGCGTCGTCACAGGTGAGGGGCCTACCGCGGTGCCTCCCAGGCGTAGACGACCTCGGGCCGCCCGGCACCGGAGTAGCGGTTGCCGCGGCGCGCCCGGCCGGAGTCGACCAGGTGCTCGGCGTAGCGGCGGGCCGTCACCCGGCTCACCCCGAGGACCGCGGCCAGCTCGGCGGCCGAGGTGCCGTCCGCGGTCGAGCCGGCCTCGCGCAGGGCGACGGCGGCCCGGCCCAGCAGCTCCTCGGTCATCCCCTTCGGCACGCTGGAGGTCGTCACCGGTCGCAGCCGGGTGAACAGGGTGTCGACCTCGGCCTGGGTGTCGGCCTCGCCGGCGTCGCGGCGGTACTCGGCGTAGGCCAGCAACCGCTCGCGCAGGGTCGCGAACACGAACGGCTTGAGCACGTACTGCACGACGCCGAGCGAGACGGCCGCCCGGACCAGGGCCAGGTCGCGGGCCGAGGTGACGGCCATGACGTCGGCCCGGTGCCCGTGGGCCCGCATCGAGCGCACCACGTCGAGCCCCGGCAGGTCGGGCAGCCCCATGTCGAGCAGGACCAGGTCGACCCGCTCGGTGCCGAGGTGGCGCAGGGCGTCGCGGGCGGTGTGCACCACGCCGGAGACCACGAAGCCCTCGACACGGCCGACGTAGGTGGCGTGCGCCCGGGCGGCCACCGGCTCGTCCTCGACCACCAGCACGGCGATGGGGGCCGTCGCCTCTCCGGCCGCGTCGCGCGGGGCGTCCCCGGGGCCGCTCACGAGCCCTCCCCCGTCACCGGCAGCGTCACCGTGACCCTGGCTCCCGGCGGGTCACCGATGACGAGGCTGCCGCCGAGCCGCTCCACGGTCTCGCGCACGAGGGCCAGCCCGATGCCGCGTCCGGCCCCGGACCCGTCGCGGGCCTTGGTCGAGAAGCCCCGCTCCAGCACCCGGTCGCGGACCTCGGCGGGGATGCCGGGGCCGGTGTCGGCCACGACCAGCTCGACCCGGTCGCCCAGGTCGCGCGCGGCCAGCTCGACCCGGCGCTCACCGGCCTGCGGCAGCACGGCGTCGAGGGCGTTGTCGACCAGGTTGCCCACCACCGTCACGAGGTCACGCGGGGCCGCCACCCCGGCCGGCCAGCGCAGGGCCGGGTCGAGCACGAGGTCGACCCCCCGCTCGTGCGCCTCGGCCGCCTTGCCGAGCAGCAGCGCCGACACCACCGGGTCGTCGACGCCCTCGACGACGCGGTCGGTCAGCGTCTGGGCCCGCGCGAGCTCGCCGGTCGCGAACTCGACGGCCCGCTCGGGGTGGCCGAGCTCGATGAGCGAGACCATGGTGTGCAGCCGGTTGCCCGACTCGTGCGCCTGCGAGCGCAGCGCCTCGGCCAGGCTGCGGGTGGCGCCGAGCTCGCCGGTGAGCTCCTCGAGGTCGGTGCGGTCGCGGATGGTCACCACCGCTCCCAGGTCGGCCCCGTCGCGCTGGGCGCGCGCCTTGTTCAGGACCAGCACCCGGGCCCCGGTCACGTGCAGGTCGTCCTCGCGCACGTCGGCGTCGGTCATGGCGCCGACCAGGGCGGGGGCGAGCCCGAGCTCCGCGACCTCGCGGCCGCGCGGGTCGGCGTCCAGGCCGAGCAGCCGGCGGGCCTCGTCGTTGGCCAGCCGCACCCGGCCCTCGGGGTCGACGAGGACCAGCCCTTCGCTCACCGAGTGCAGCACCGCGTCGTGGTGGTCGTGCATGGTCTGCAGCTCGGCCGCCCGCAGCCCGCGGGTCTGGCGGCGCACCCGGCGGGCGATCAGGGTGGTGCCGACGGCGGCCAGCAGCCCGGCCGCCGCCCCCGCCACCAGCAGCGGCGGCAGCTCACCGGCCAGCCGCGCGTTCACCGCCTCCTTGCGCAGGCCGACCGCGACCAGCCCGACGACCCGGTCGCCCTGGAGCACCGGGACCACGGCGCGGCGGCTCGGCCCGAGGGTGCCGACGTAGTCCTCCACCACCGTGCCGCCGGCCTGCGCGGCCTCGATGTGGCCCACGAACCGCCGGCCGACCTGGGCCGGGTTGGGGTGGCTGTAGCGGATGCCGGCCGGGCTCATGATGACGACGAAGTCGGTGCCGGTGGCGGCCCGGACCCCCTCGCCGAGGGCCTGGAGCGAGCCCCGGGGGTCCCCCGCCGCCGCCCCGGCCACGACGTCGGGCTCGGCGGCCACCGACCGGGCGACGGCCAGCACCTGGGCCGTCGACTCGTCCGTCACGGCGCGCCGCGCCTGCAGGTAGGCGGCGCCCAGCCCGGCCGCGATGACCGCGAAGACCAGCGCCACGACCAGTGCCGCGGTCTGCCCCGCGACGCTCAGCCCGCGGCGTCCGTCCACCTCCGCGGCCGCCGCCGACGTCACCGGGGCACCCCGCAGGAGGCCGTGAACACTGCGAACACAACCGCGACCCTAGCCGCGGCGCGTGGGCACGATGACCCCCGACCGCAGGACCCCTGCGTCGGACAAAGGAGTTCACGCCATGACCGCAGACGCGCCCGCCCGGCGCCACGGGGGCGAGCCGCAACCGGCTCCCCGTCGCGACCGCACCCACATCCTCTACCTCGCGGTGATCGCCGCGATGGTGCTCGGCATCCTCGTCGGGTTCCTGTTCCCGGAGCTCGGCAAGGAGCTCAAGCCGCTCGGGACGTTCTTCGTCAACCTCATCAAGATGATGATCAGCCCGATCATCTTCGTCACCATCGTGCTGGGCATCGGCTCGGTGCGCCGCGCGGCCCAGGTCGGCCGGGTGGGCGGCCTCGCCCTCGGCTACTTCCTCACGATGTCGACCGTGGCGCTGGCCGTCGGCCTCGTCGTCGGCAACATCGTCAAGCCCGGGGCGGGGCTGAACCTCACCGACGAGCTGGCCAAGACCGGGCAGAGCCAGGTCTCGGGCGAGGCCGAGACCACCGTCGACTTCCTGCTCGGCCTGGTGCCCGACACCCTGGTGTCGGCGCTGACCTCCGGTTCGGTGCTGCAGACCCTGCTGGTCGCGCTGCTCGTCGGGTTCGCGCTGCAGAAGATGGGGCCGGCCGGCGAGCCCGTCCTGCGCGGCATCACGCACTTCCAGAAGCTCGTCTTCCGGCTCATGGCGATGATCATGTGGGTCGCGCCCGTGGGTGCCTTCGGGGCGATGGCCGCGGTCGTCGGCGCCACCGGCCTGCAGGCGCTGAAGAGCCTCGGCCTGATCATGGTGGCCTTCTACGCCACCTGCCTCATCTTCGTGTTCCTCATCCTGGGCACGATCCTGCGGATGGTCGCGCACGTCAGCGTGGTCGCGCTGTTCCGCTACCTGGCGCGCGAGTTCCTCCTCATCCTGTCGACCTCGTCGTCGGAGTCGGCCCTGCCGCGGCTCATCGCGAAGATGGAGCACCTCGGGGTGTCGCGCCCGGTCGTCGGCATCACCGTCCCGACCGGCTACTCGTTCAACCTCGACGGCACCGCCATCTACCTCACGATGGCCTCGCTGTTCATCGCCGAGGCGCTCGACAAGCCGTTCAGCATCGGCCAGCAGATCGGCCTGCTCGTCTTCATGATCATCGCCAGCAAGGGTGCAGCCGGCGTCACCGGGGCGGGCCTGGCCACGCTCGCCGGCGGTCTGCAGTCGCACCGCCCCGACCTGGTCGACGGCGTGGGCTTCATCGTCGGCATCGACCGGCTGATGAGCGAGGCGCGGGCACTGACCAACTTCGCCGGCAACTCGATCGCCTGCGTGCTCATCGGCACCTGGGTCCACGCGGTCGACCGCGAGCAGATGGAGGCGGTCCTCGCGGGCCACCGGCCGTTCGACGAGGCCACGATGATCGACGACCACTCGGGTGACGTCGTCGAGGGCGCGGTCGTCGGCGCCGGCTCGGGTGCCCACCGCTGACCCGGACCACCCCCAGACCCACGGGCCCCGGTCGAGCCCCCGCTCGGCCGGGGCCCGGTCGCGTCGGGAGGACCGGTCCCTAGGCTGGCGCCATGGGAGCCGACGAGGAGCGGGCCGTCGTGGCCGCCGAGGTCCTGCACCGGCTGGCCGCCGCCGGGTTCGCCGACCACGTCGTGGCGGGGATGGCCGAGCTGCTGGCGCCGGCCGCGAGTGGCCCCGCCCCGACGGTCGAGCTCGCCGAGCCGGTGCTGGGCGTCGACGGCTGCCGGGCCGGATGGGTCGGCGCCCTGCTCGAGCCCGGCGCCCCCCGGCCGCGGATCGTGGTGGCCCCCACCATCGCCCGGCTGGTCGAGACGGTGCGCGAGAACGCTGCGGTGCGCGTCGTCGGCATCGACATCCCGATCGGCCTGCCCGACGACACCACGCGCGCGGCCGACGCCCTGGCGCGCCGCGCGCTGCCCGGCAAGGCGTCGTCGGTGTTCACGACCCTGACGCGGGCCGCGTACGCCGCGCCCGACCGCGCTGCGGCCGACGCCGTCAACCGGGGGCTCAGCGGGCAGGGGGTGGGGGCGCAGGCGTTCGCCCTGCGGGCCAAGATCCTCGAGGTCGACGCCTGGGTCCGAGCGCGCCCCACCGTCGAAGTGCTCGAGGTGCACCCGGAGGTCTCCTTCGCCGCCATGGCCGGGGCCCCGGTGGCGGCGGGCAAGAAGACCGACGCCGGCCGCACCGCCCGACTCGCTGCGCTGGCCGCGGCCGGGATCGGCCGGCCGTCGGTGCTCGACGGCCGCGGTTACGCCGCTGACGACGTGCTCGACGCGTGCGCCGTCGCCTGGACCGCCGCGCGCCGGGTGGCCGGGCGCTCGCACCGCCTGCCCGACCCGCCCGAGGTGTTCTCCGACGGCATCCCGGCCGCCATCACGGTCTGAGCGAGAACCCGGTGGCCGCCGGGCCGCGTCGGTGGCAGGCTCGCCCGCATGACCGCCCGCGTCGCGCACACGACCGTCGACTGCCACGACGCCTACGCCCTGTCCCAGTGGTGGAAGGGCGTGCTCGACTACGTCGACCTCGACGGAGACCCCAACCTGCCCGGACACCAGGAGTGCATGATCGTGTCGCGCGACGGGGGCCACCGGCTGCTGTTCATCGAGGTCCCCGAGGGCAAGAGCGGCAAGAACCGCCTCCACCTCGACCTCGAGCCGGTCCAGGGCAGCCGCGACGACGAGCTGGCCCGGCTCCTCGCCCACGGGGCCACCGAGGTGTCCGACCACCGCGGCCAGTACGGGCCCGGCACCGGCTGGGTCGTCCTGGCCGACCCCGAGGGCAACGAGTTCTGCATCCTGCGCAACGCCGCTGAGCGGGGCGACGCCTGACGCCGAGGGGTCGACCCCGGCGCTGGGCTCAGCGGCGACCGGCGCCCGGGAGCGCGGCCAGCACCTCGCCCGCGACCAGCGCCGGTGCGCGGGTGCCGTCGACGACCAGGGTGCTGTGCCGCCGCAGCACCTCGTGGCGGCTCGCGTGCAGCCGGCGCAGCAGCGGCCCGGGCGACTCGGTGAGCCAGGGGCGGGGCGGGTCGGCCAGCACCCGCTCGACCAGCACGTCGACGGGGACGTCGAGGTAGACCAGGAGGCCGGTGGCCGCGAGCGCGTCGAGCTCGTCGGGCCGGTCACCGCTGCTGGCCGGGACCCCGGCCACGAACGGCGCCGGCTGGGCCTGCACCAGATGCTGGGCGTAGCGCGCCTCCCACTCGTGCAGGGTGGTGCCGCCGGCCCGGGCGAGGTCGACCGTCGAGCGTCCCGCCAGCGCCGCGATGGTGGCGTCGTTGTCGACGTAGGGGCGGTCCAGCTCGCCGGCCAGGAGACGCCCGACCGTCGACTTGCCGCTGCCCATCAGCCCGACGAGGAAGACGCGCTCGCTCACCCCGGCTCCCCCGAGAGCAGCTCGATCATCTGCAGGACGCCGCTGTGGTCGTCCTCGCCGTGGCCGGTCCACCGCATCGCGCCGAAGAGCTGGTCGACGAGCGCGGTGACGGGCACGGCCACACCCTCGGACCGCGCCGCCTCGAGCGCGAAGCCGAGGTCCTTGTGCTGGAACGCCGCTGAGCCCTGGGGGGTGAAGTCGTGGCGGGTCAGCAGGTCGCGCTTGACCTCGAGCGCCCGGCTCCCCGCGAGGCCGGCCGCCAGCACGTCGAGCAGGGCGGAGACGTCGAGTCCGCCCCGGCGCCCCAGCGCGACCGCCTCGGCCAGGGCCGACAGGGTGGTCGCCACGACGATCTGGTTGCACGCCTTGGCCAGCTGCCCGCTGCCGAGGGGCCCCAGCCGGACCACCCGCGAGGCCATGGGCTCCAGGAGGGGCAGGACCCGCACGACGTCGGCGTCGGCTCCCCCGACCATGACCGAGAGCGTGCCGTCGACCGCGCCGACCGTGCCCCCGCTGACCGGGGCGTCGACCACGCCCACGCCGTCGAGGCCGGACGCCCACTCGCGCAGCCCCACCGGCGAGACGGTGCCCATGACGACCACCACCTGGCCCCGCCGCAGCCGTCCGTCGAGGACCTCGCACACCTGCGCGAGGTCGGGCAGGACCGTCACCACGACCTCGGCGCCGTCGAGGGCCTCGGCCACCGACCCGCACGCCCGCCATCCCGCGGGTGCGTCCGGCACCTCTCGGGGGCTCCGGTTCCAGGCCTGCACCGCCACGCCGGACCGGGCCAGGTTGAGTGACATCGGCAGCCCCATCCGGCCGAGCCCGAGGACCGCGACGGGAGCGCTCACCGGAACGCTCCCGCGTAGCGGGGGTGCTCGAACGCCTCGGGGTTGACGACGTGGTCGGGGCGCCGGCCGTCGCGCACCGCGAGGATGGCGCGCACGGCGCTGGACCCGTTGCCGCGGGCCAGCTCGTCGGTCCAGGCGAGCCCGTGCGGGCTGAGGATCACCTGGTCGAGCCCGACCAGCGGGTGGTCCGGCGGAAGCGGCTCGGGGTCGACGACGTCGAGGCCCGCTCCGGCGAGCCGGCCCTCGACGAGGGCGGCCGTCAGGGCCTCGGTGTCGACGATCGGCCCACGGGCGACGTTGACGAGCACGGCGTGCGGCGGCATGAGAGCGATCATCTCGCGGTCGAGCAGCCGATGGGTCTCCGGGGTGAGGGCACTCGTGACGACGACGACGTCGCTGCGGCGCAGCAGCTCGGGCAGCTCGACCAGCTCCGCCCCGAGCGCGGCCGCCTGCTCGGGGGTGCGCCACGGGTCCGCCGCCAGGTTGCGGGTGCCGAAGGGGCGGGTCAGCGCGAACAGCTCACGGGCCACGTTGCCGAGCCCGACGGTCCCGAGCGTGGACCCCGTCAACCCCCGGCCCATGTACGCCAGCTTGTCGTCCCACCGGCCGCGCTCGACCAGGCGGTGCTTGACCAGCAGCCGGTGCTGCACGGCCAGGACCAGCGTCAGGGCGGCGGTCGCGACCGGGCGCCGGGCACCGTCCGGGGTGATGGTCACTCCGACCCCGGCGGCGGTGCAGGCCTCCACGTCGACGGCGTCGAGCCCCACGCCGAAGCGGGCGAGCAGGCACGGCGGCCGCGGGCCCGACACCGACGCGGCATCCACCCGCGGTGCGGCGAAGAGGACCGCGTCGAGCCCGTCGAGGTCCTCGGGCCGGAGCACGGGCTCATCCGGGAGGAAGGAGTGCCCGATGCCCTCGGCGGCGAGCGCGTCGAGGCCGATGTCGCCCCAGGAGGACTGCTGGGTGGCCGAGGCGAGGTCGCCGCTGAGGGCCACCCGGAACGGACGGCCACCGGAGGGGTCGGCGCCCATCACAGCACCGCGATCGGGTTGACGGGAGAGCCGGTCCCCCGCGGGACGACGAGCGGTGCCACGAAGAGGGTGAAGGTGTACTGCCCCTGCTCCGCGCAGGCGGCGGCGAGGGGCTCCAGGTCGAGGTTGTCGAGCAGCGGGATGCCGAGGGCCGTCAGGGCCAGGGCGTGGATCGGGGAGTGCACGCCCGCCACCGGGGACGGGCGGACGTCGCTGTCACCGTCACCTCCCAGCACCGCGATACCGCGGTCGGCGAGGACCGGCATGGCGTCGACGTGCCACCCGGCGCTCGCAGCGCCGGAGTCCCACCAGCCGTGCGCGGCGCGCCGGGCCCCGTGGCCGGAGCGGAGCAGCACGGCGTCACCGGGGCCGACCCGCACCCCCAGGGCCTCCTCGGCCGCCAGCAGGTCCGCGGCGTGCACCGCGGTCCCGGGCGCCAGCCACGCCTCGCGGCGGACGACCGGCAGGTCGAGGAGGACGCCGCGCAGCACCAGGCCGTCGGCGAGCTGGGTCACCGCCGCCCAGGACGTTCCGGAGGACCGGTAGGCGTCGCGACTGGGCCGCCCCCCGTAGAGGTGCCCGCGGTAGCCGATGTGGCAGAGCGCGTCCAGGTGGGTCGTGGCCTTGCCGTGGTAGTCGATGCCGATGAAGTCCTTGTGGCCGCTGGGCTCGGGCTCCTCGACGTCGCCGAGGTCGACCATGTGGTGCAGGGCCGGCTTGGGGTTGTCCACGCCGGCCACCGTGTTGAGGGGCAGGGACAGGCTGACCGCACGGCCGGTGGTCGCGGCCGCCAGGGCCCGGAGGCGGTCCTGGCCGCTGAGCCCGGCCAGGGCACCGCGCTCGTCGACGTCGGTCCCGTCGTCGTCCCATCGCCGCAGCCGGTCGAAGAGCTCGTCGAACTCCGTGGTCGTCAGCCGCTCGTCGGGCCGCAGGGGCGGGGGAACGGGGTGGTCGGTGCCGTGGTCCATCGGTACCTCGGTTCTCTCGGAACGGATGCGGGACGACGCGGACGCCGCCGGAGGCCGGGGCCCTGGTTCGGCTCGGCGGTAGCATGCGGCTGTCCGGGGCCGAGGTCGCGGGCTCTTGCGCGGTCGGCGCGACCGTAGCACCATCTTGGACGGTGGCCAACAGGTTGGCCACCAGGTAGGAGGACCGTCGTGGCGGCGGAATCGAGCAGCGTGCCCGCGGTCACGCGAGCAGCAGCCATCCTCGAGGCGCTCGCCCAGGCCGCCGGAGCACCCGTCTCGGTCAGCGAGCTGGCCCGCACGCTCGGCCTGCCCAAGTCCTCCACGGCCAACCTGTGCCAGGCGCTGGAGTCCGAGCGCCTCGTCTCGCGCGTCGACGCCGGCTACCTGCTGGGGCGCCGCCTGGTCGAGCTGGGCGGGGCCTACCTGGCGACCGTCGACCAGGTCAAGGAGTTCTACGCAGCCTGTCGCCGGGAGCCCACCATCAGCGGCCTCACCGCACGCGTGGCGGTGCTCGACGGGCTCGACGTCCTGTACCTGGCCCGCTACGACGGCAGCATGCCGATCCGCTTCACCGCCAACATCGGCGACCGTTTCCCCGCGAACTGCACGGCCACGGGCAAGGCGCTGTTGGCCGCACTACCGCTCGCAGCCCTGGACGAGCGGCTGCGCGGTCGGCGCTCGCTGGCCGGCCTCACCGAACGGTCGATCACCGACGTGGGCGAGCTGCGCGCCGAGCTCGACCGGGTGCGCTCGCAGGGCTGGGCGGCCGACGACGAGGAGACCACTCCGGGCGTCACCTGCGTCTCGATCGCGGTGCCCGGCTCCCGCACCGACAGCGACCCCTTCGCGATCAGCGTGACCACGATCAGCACCCAGTTCGACCCCTCCCTGCGCGACCGCCTGCTCGTGGAGCTCCGGGAGGTCGGGGCGGCCCTGTCGAACCCGATGGTGACGGTCGCCTGATAGACAACCTATTGCCAATGGGCTGAACGTCGTCCATCATCGTGGACGGCGGTACCGTAGCCGCCAGTCGGAGGCAGTCCATGAGCGACGCGTCAGCGCGCACGGCGTCCTTGACGCTCGGCGCTCCACCCCTGGTGCAGGTCCGGGGGGCGAGCAAGCGCTTCGGAGCCACCCAGGCCCTGGCCGGCGTCGACCTCGACGTCCACCCCGGGTCGGTGCTGGCCCTGCTCGGCCAGAACGGCGCCGGCAAGTCCACCGTCATCAAGGTGCTCGCGGGCGTCTACACCCTGGACGCCGGCGAGGTGACCATCTGCGGGGCCCCCCTCGGCAGTGAGGTCGCCTCCCGCTCGATCTCGTTCATCCACCAGGACCTCGGGCTCGTCGACGGGTTGTCGGTGGGCGAGAACGTCGCCCTGGGCACCGGGTACCCCCGCACCGCCGGCCCGTTCATCGGCTGGCGGACGGTGCGGGAGCGGGCGGCTCGCGCGCTCGAGCTGGTCGGGAGCGAGGTGGACCCCTCGGCCCGCGTCGCCGACCTCTCGCGGACCGAGAAGTCGCTGGTCGCCATCGGCCGCGCCCTGGTGGTCGATGCCAAGGTGCTGGTCCTGGACGAGCCGACGGCCAGCCTGCCGGTCGACGAGACCTACCGGCTGTTCCGGGTGCTGCGGCGTCTGCGGGACGAAGGCCTGGGGCTGGTGTACGTGTCGCACCGCCTGGACGAGGTGTTCGAGATCGCCGACCACGTGACGGTGATGCGCGACGGGGCCGTGGTCGCCGACGCTCCCATCGCCGAGCTCACCCCGTCCGCCGTCGTCGAGCACATCGTCGGCCGCACCCCCGTTCCGCCGCCCCCACCGGTCGCGCGGCGAGACGACGAGGCCGTCCTGGTCCTCGACCAGGTGGTCGGTCAACGGGTGGGGCCGGTGTCGTTGCGGGTCGGTGCGGGTGAGGTGGTCGGCCTCGTCGGCCTCGCCGGCGCGGGCCACGTCGAGCTCGGGCGCACCGTGCTCGGTGACCTCCCGACGTTCTCCGGCTCGATGTCGCTGCGGGGCGGCCCCTTCGCTCCCTCGTCGGTGCGGGAGGCGGTGCGCGAAGGTCTGGGCTTCGTCACCAGCAACCGCGCCGACGAGGGCCTGGCCATGGCGCTGACCCTCACCGAGAACCTCCGGCCCAACCCGGCCCTGCAGCACCACGGCCCGTTCACGCTGCGCCGGCACGCCCGCGAGCGCACCGACGCCCGCCAGCTCATCGACACCTTCGGCGTCCGCCCGAGCGACCCCGACCTGCCCGTGTCCGCGCTGAGCGGGGGTAACCAGCAGAAGGTCATCCTCGGCCGCTGGCTCTCGACCGACGCCTCCGTCCTGGTGCTCGAGGAGCCCACCGCCGGCGTCGACGTCGGCGCCAAGCACGAGCTCTACACCCTCTTGGACGAGGCGCTGGAACGAGGCGTCGCCGTCCTGCTCATCTCGACCGACTTCGAGGAGGTCGCCTCCGTGTCCCACCGTGCCGTGGTCTTCAAGGACGGGCGGATCGTGCGGGAGATCCCACGCGACGAGCTGTCGGTCGCCGCCCTGGTCGAGAACGCGTCGGGAGCGGTCGCGTGAAGCGGCGCAGCGGCGGCTCGTTCGTCGGCACGTGGGGGCTGCCCGTGCTCACCGTCGCCCTCTTCGTCCTCTTCGCCGTCCTCCTGCCGACCACGTTCCCGACGACGGGCAACATCCGGGCCATCCTCACGAACCAGTCGATCCCGGCGATCCTGGCGCTCGGCGCCACGATCCCGATCGTCACGGGGCGCTTCGACCTCTCGATCGGCTACGGGCTCGGCCTGAGCCACGTGCTGGCGATGTGGCTGCTCGTCGAGGGCGGTCTGGCCTGGCCGCTGGTGGTCGTCCTGGTCCTGGCGGGGGGTGTCGTGGTCGGTCTCGTCAACGGCTTCCTGGTGGAGGTCGCCCAGATCGACTCCTTCATCGCGACCCTCGGCACCGGCAGCGTGCTCTACGCCCTCACCGGGTGGGTGACGGGAGGGGGGCGCATCGTCCCCGGGCAGGGCGGCCTCCCCCCGGCGTTCACCGACCTCACCAACTCGTCGCTGGCGGGACTGCCCGTGACCTTCTGGTACGTCGTGCTCCTGGTGCTGGCCCTCTGGCTGATGCTCGAGCACCTCCCCCTCGGGCGCTACCTCTACGTGGTCGGGGCCAACCCCCGCGCCGCCGAGCTCGTGGGCATCCCACGGCGGCGCGTCATCCTCTACGCGTTCCTCGGGTCCGGGGTGGTCACCGCACTCGCCGGCGTTCTCCTGGCGGCCCAGCAGCAGATCGGCGACCCCAGCGCCGGCCAGTCCTACCTGCTGCCGGCGTTCGTCGGGGCCCTGCTGGGCTCGACCACCATCAAGCCGGGCCGGGCCAACGCGGTCGGCACCCTCGTGGCCGTCGCGGTGCTCGCCATCGGGCTCTCGGGGCTCCAGCAGAAGGGCGCCGCGTTCTGGGTGACCCCGCTCTTCAACGGCCTCACCCTGCTCGCCGCGGTCGGCCTGGCCGGCTTCGCCGCCCGCCGGCGACAGCGGGCCGGCACCGTCGTCGGAGCCGCGTCCCGCACCAGTGGGTCTCCGCCCCCGCCGGCGGCCCCGGCCGCCCCCGCCGCCGACGACGCCGGCCCGAGGTCCTGACCGGCCTCGCCCGGCCCACCCCTTTCCTTTCCGCTCGACCCCCCGTGCCCCCCGGCACCAGAACAAGGAGAAGCTCGATGAGTGCTCGCCCCACCCGCACCGTGCGGGGCCTCGCGCTGACGGTGGTCGCCCTCGCGGCGGTCACCGGTTGTACCCGGGGGTCGACCGCGACCCCCGCGGCCAGCACCAGCACGGGCACCGGTGCCTGCCCCGACGTGGTGGCCTCGGCCACGACGGCCGTCGCCGCCGCCACCGACCCCGCCCCGGCGTGGGACGGTCCCACCGACGGCCCCAAGGCCGCGGCGGGCAAGACGCTCGTCTTCGTCGCCCAGACCATGACCAACCCCGGAGTCTCGGGCGTCGCGGCCGGCATCCAGGACGCCGCGAAGACGATCGGCTGGAACGTGCGGGTGATCGACGGGCAGGGTGACCCGGCGGGCATCTCCGCCGCCTTCGGTCAGGCCGTGCAGCTCAAGCCCGACGGCATCGTCGTGGGGGGCTTCGACCCCAACACCGTCACGGCGCAGATGGCGGCCGCCGACGCGGCCGGCATCCCCGTGATCGGTTGGCACGCGCTCGCCGAGCCGGGCCCGAGCACCAGCCCGAAGCTGTTCTCCAACGTGACCACCAAGGTCAGCGACGTCTCGAAGATCAGCGCGCAGTACATCATCGCCAAGTCCGGGGGTACGGCCGGGGTGGTCGTGTTCACCGACAACTCCATCCCGTTCGCGGCCGGCAAGGCCAAGATGATCGAGGACGAGCTCGCCACGTGCTCGAGCGTGAAGGTGCTCAAGGTCGAGAACATCCCGATCCCGGACGCCGGGACCCGCACGCCCCAGGAGTTCTCGTCCCTCGTCTCGCAGCTCGCCGACTCCTGGACGTACTCGGTGGCGATCAACGACCTCTACTTCGACAACGCCGCGACGCCGCTGCGGGCGGCGGGCAAGCAGGGCGACGGAGCCCCCTTCAACGTCGGCGCCGGTGACGGCTCGCCCGCGGCCTTCCAGCGCATCGCGGCCAAGCAGTACCAGGCCGCCACCGTGCCCGAGCCGCTGAACCAGGAGGGATGGCAGATCGTGGACGAGTTCAACCGCGCCTTCAACAAGGCACCGGCGTCCGGCTACGTCCCGGCCGTGCACGTCACCGACACCAGCAACGTCGGGACGAGCACCTCCTGGGACCCGCAGAACGGCTACCAGGACGCGTACAAGAAGATCTGGGGCAAGTGAGCCCGGCCCCGCCGAGCACCTCCGGGCAGCCGCACGGCATCGTGCGGCTGCCCGCTGGGGTGGCTCCGGAGGTCCTCGTCGCGGTGCCGCTCGGGCTCGACCCCGCGCCCGCCGTCCGGCGGGTCACCGACGCCCGCGGCACCTCGGTCGTGGTCCACCACCGCCCCGACCTGCTGCCCCCGCAGCGGTTCGTCGCCGACCACAAGGGCGACCCCGGCTGGCGGCGGAGCCCCGAGCAGGAACGCGAGTGGCAGTCCCTGCTGAGCCGTGCCCAGCTCCTCCTCGGGCTGCCCGGCGACAGCGGCCAGGGGCTGCGGGACGCCCTCGCCGGCGGGGCACCCGTGGTCTGGGCCCAGGCCACCGCCGCGGGTGCCGGGGAGCAGCTGACCCGCGCCGGGCTCGACGCCGCTGCCCTGGGCCCGGTGGTCGTCACCTCGGCGGCCGGGTTGCACGCGGAGCAGCTCGCCGAGTTCGCCCTGGCCGGCATCCTGCACGTCGCCAAGGACGTCGAGCGGCTCCAGGCCCAGAAGCAACGGCGTGAGTGGCCGGCCCGCTGGCCGATGCGGTCGCTGGCCGGGTCGCGGCTGCTCGTGGTCGGGCTCGGCGGGATCGGGCGAGCGGTGGCGGCCCGGGGAGCGGCCTTCGGGATGCACGTCACCGGCGTGGCCCGGCGCCCCCGGCCCGCGCCGGGGGTCGAGCGCACCGAGCCTCTCGAACGGCTGCCCGACCTCGTGGCCGACGCGGATGCCGTGGTCCTCACCCTGCCGGGCACCGAGCAGACGCGCGGGCTGTTCGACGCCGACCTGCTGGGCCGGATGCGCAGCGACGCAGTGCTGGTCAACGTCGGGCGCGGGTCGGTGGTCGACGGCGACGCCCTCGCCCGGGTGCTGCACGCCGGCCATTTGGCCGGAGCGGTCCTCGACGTGACCGACCCCGAGCCGCTCCCGGACACGTCTGCGCTCTGGGGTGCCCCCCGCCTGCTCCTCAGCCCGCACACCGCCGCCCTGTCGACCGCCGAGGACGACCGGATCGTGGCCTTCTTCGCCGAGAACCTGGGGCGTGCCCTCGACGGCGAGCCCCTCCGCAACGTCGTCGACCCCGTCGCCGGCTACTGACCCTCCAGGGAGCACCATGAGCACGCTGTTCGACATCACCGGCCGCCTCGCCCTCGTGACCGGTTCCAGCCGCGGCATCGGGCTGGCCCTGGCCCGAGGGCTGGTCGAGCACGGCTGCTCGGTGGTGGTCAACGGCCGCGATCCGGACGCGGTGGCGGTCGCGGCCACCGCCCTCCGGCAGGACGCCCGGGACGGTGCCCGGGTGCACGAGGCGCCGTTCGACGCCACCGACGCCCAGGCGGTGCGGGCCGCCGTCGGCCGCCTGGAGGCCGAGGTCGGGGCGATCGACATCCTGGTGAACAACACCGGCATGCAGAACCGCAAGCCGGTGACGGAGTTCGGTGACGACGAGTGGCACCGCATCCTGGACACCAACCTCACCACGGCGTTCTACGTCTCCAGGGAGGTCGCCCGCGCGATGACGGCCCGGGGGGCGGGCCGGATCGTCAACATCTGCTCGCTGCAGTCGATGGTGGCCCGACCCGGCATCGCCCCCTACTCGGCCACCAAGGGCGGGCTGCTGATGCTGACGAAGGGGCTGTGCGCCGACCTCGCCCCGCACGGCATCACGGTCAACGCGATCGGGCCGGGCTACTTCGACACCGAGCTGACCGCGGCACTGGTGGCCGACGAGCAGTTCAGCTCGTGGGTCCGGGGCCGCACGCCGGCCGGTCGGTGGGGCGACGTGCGTGACCTCGTGGGGACCCTGGTCTACCTGGTGTCGCCGGCCTCGTCGTTCGTCAACGGCCAGATCGTCTACGTCGACGGAGGGATGACCAGTGTCCTGTGAGCGGGAGGGGACGCGGCGCTCCGCGGGGATGGGCGCCCGGGCCGGCGACGGGGGACGGCGATGAGGGCCGTCACCGTGCACGGCGCCGGCGACCTGCGCGTGGACCAGGTCCCGGTGCCCGAGGGCGGCCCCGGGACCGCGCTGGTCGACATCGTCTACGGCGGCGTGTGCGGCTCGGACCTGCACTACTACCACCGCGGCGCCGTCGGTGACTTCACCCTGCGCGAACCCCTGGTGGTCGGCCACGAGGTCGTGGGCCGGGTCCGCTCGGCACCGGGCTGGGAACCGGGCACCCCGGTGGCCGTCCATCCCGCCACCCCGTGTGACCGCTGCCCGGAGTGCCTCTCAGGGCGCCGGAACATCTGCCGGGACACCCGCTACCTGGGCAGCGCGGCCCGCTTCCCGCACATCCAGGGGGGCTTCCGCGACGTGCTCGCCGTGCCGGTGGGGCAGCTGCGAGCGGTCCCGGAAGGGGTCGACCTGCGCCTGGCGGCGGTGGCCGAACCCCTCGCCGTCGCCACCCACGCCGTCGGTCGGGCCGGCGAGGTGCGCGGGCGACGCTGCCTCGTCACCGGTGCCGGGCCGATCGGCGCCCTGACCGTGGCCGTGCTGGCGGCGCGGGGGGCGGCGGAGATCGTCGTCAGCGACCTCGCGCCGGCAGCCCTCGCGGTGGCTCGAGCGGTGGGGGCGACGCACACGGTGCTGGCGAGCGATCTCGCCGACGACCGGGCAGTGGTCGACGTCGACGTCGCGGTCGAGGCCTCGGGGAGCGCACCGGGGCTGGCAGCGGCCATCAACGCCACCCGGCGCGGCGGGACGGTGGTGCAGCTCGGTCTGCTTCCGCCGGGGACCACACCGTTCCCGGGCAACCTGCTCGTGACGCGCGAGGTCGAGCTGCGCGGAGCGTTCCGTTTCGACCACGAGCTCGACGAGGCGCTGGCGCTGCTCGCGGGCGGTCTCCCGGTGGCTCCGGTCATCACCCACGAGATGGCTGTGGAGGATGCGGTCGCCGCGTTCGACACAGCGGGTGACCGCGCGGTGGCGTCCAAGGTCCTCCTGCACTTCCGCTGACCCGGCACGTCCTCGGCGACGACGGGAGAGGGGCTGGGCCCGGTGGTCCTGCGGAATGGTGTGTCCACCCCGCTCGTTCCACCGTCGGGGCCCACCGGCCCCCATCCGCACGACGAGAGGACGCCATGACCCGCTGGACCGCCGAGGACATCCCCGACCTCACCGGGAAGCGAGCCCTGGTCACGGGGGCCAACTCCGGCATCGGGCTCGTCGAGGCCCGCGCGCTGGCCCAGAAGGGTGCCGACGTCGTCCTGGCCGTCCGCAACACCGCTGCAAGAGAGCAGGCCGCCGAGCGCATCCGCCGTACGGGGGCCCCGGGCTCGGTCACCGTCGAGACCCTCGACCTGGCGTCGCAGGCGTCCATCAGGGCGCTCGCCGAGCGGTTCACCGGGCCGCTGCACCTGCTGCTCAACAACGCCGGCGTGATGATGCCGCCGCGCTACCGCGAGACCGAGGACGGTTTCGAGCTGCAGTTCGGGACCAACCACCTGGGCCACTTCGCGCTGACCGGGCTGCTGCTGCCGCGGCTGCTCGAGGCCCCCACCTCGCGGGTGACGACGGTGTCGTCCATCGCGCACCAGGCCGGCGACGGCGCCGTGTGCGAGGGCAACCCGCGCCAGGGCTACGACCCGCAGACCGCGTACGGGCGCTCGAAGCTGGCCAACCTGCTGTTCGCCCAGGAGCTGCAGCGGCGCGCCTCGGCCGCCGGGGTGCCGCTGACCTCGACCGCCGCCCACCCCGGCGTCTCGGCCACCAACCTCATCGCCAGCAAGGACGGCCTCGGTGCCATCCCCGTGGTCGGCTCCCTGATGCAGCTGGCCTCGAAGGTCATCTTCCCCGGCCCCGAGAAGGGGGCACAGGGACCGCTCTACGCCGCGACCGTCGCCCCGCCCGGGTCGTACTCGGGCCCCACCGGGATCGGCGAGAGCCGGGGCGCCGTCGGCGAGGCCAAGCGCTCGACGTGGGCCCGCGACGAGACCCTGGCCCGCACGCTGTGGGACCGCTCGGAGGAGCTCACCGGGGTCGTCTTCCGGTTCTGACCCCGGTCGGCGGGGCGGCCCGGTCGGTGTGAGGATGGCAGGCATGCGCATCCTCGTCACCGGCGGCAGCGGCAAGGCCGGCCGTCACGTCGTCCCTTACCTGCTGGAGCACGGGCACACGGTCACCAACCTCGACCGGGCACCCCTGGGACTCGACGGGGTCACCGACCTCGACGTGGAGCTGACCGACCTCGGGGCGCTGGTGTCCGCGCTGCGGATGCCGGCCTCGTTCGCCGAGCTCGACGAACCGCAGGAGCCGGCGTACGACGCGGTCGTGCACCTGGCGGCCGTGCCCCGCATCCTGCTGCGCTCGGACCACGACACCTACGTCACCAACGTGGTCTCGACGTGGAACGTGCTGGAGGCCTCGGCCCTGCTCGGCATCCGCAAGGTCGTCTTCGCGTCGTCGGAGACCACGTACGGCATCTGCTTCGCTCGCGGTGAGTGGCGGCCCGAGTACCTCCCGGTCGACGAGGAGCACCCGACGGTTCCCGAGGACGCGTACGCGATCTCGAAGGTCGCCAGCGAGGTGACGGCGCGCTCGGTGCAGCGGCGCACCGGGGCCGACGTGTACGGGCTGCGGATCAACAACGTCATCGAGCCCCACGAGTACGCCCAGCTGTTCCCGTCGTTCCTCGAGGCGCCCGAGCAGCGGCGGCGAAACATCTTCGCCTACATCGACGCCCGCGACCTGGGTCAGATCATCGACCGCTGCCTGCACACCGACGGGCTGGGCTACGAGGTGTTCAACGTGGCGGCCGCCGACCACTCGGTGGCGGCGCCGACCTCCGAACTGGTGGCGCGGTTCTACGACGGGGTCGAGGTGCGCCGTGAGCTGGGAGAACGCGAGACGTTCTACTCGATCGACAAGGCACGGCGGCTGCTGGGGTACGAGCCGCAGCACTCGTGGCGCGACGTGCTCGACGACCCGCGCGCCGGCTGAGGACTCGCGGCTGGGGCGCCGGTTGGCTCAGCGGTGGGCGACGCCGTCGAGCCGTAGGCGGTCCGACACGTCGCGGTGCATCCCGTCGGTCCCCACGTGCCTGTCGGAGATCTGCGGCCCGTTCTTGACGACGTGCACGAGGGCCATCGCGTGCCCCCGGCCGAGGCCGTAGTCGTCGGCGAGCCAGCTGACGATCTCGGCCGCCGGAGTGTCCGGGCCGTAGCCGCGGGCGTGGGCCTCGTCGACGAGGTCCTGCGGGATCTTGCCGGTCTTCTTCTCGATGGTGTCGAGGTAGGCCTGGAAGGACATCGGGACATCTCCTCTGCGAGGGGTGGTGACATCTGGATCGACCGGCCAGTGGGGCGGGACTCATCGGTGGGGTCGGCTCCCACGGAGGCGCGTTCGCCCGGTTCCCGGCGGACGTCACGGCTGCCGGATGACTCGGGCGGGACCGCCGGCTGACTCGGGCGGGACCTCCGGGCGGCCTCGGCGGTGTCTCGGGGCGGGCTTCCAGATGGCCTTGATGGCGGTTCCGGTGGTGCTCACGCCGGGCGTGGCCTGGTACCTCTCTGCGCTCGTCCCGACCGGCCCTGGCGGCTTCCGTGGTGCTCACGCCGGGCGTGGCCTGGTACCTCTCTGCGCTCGTCCCGACCGACCCTGGCGGCTTCCGTGGTGCTCACGCCCGGCGTGCCTGGCACCTCTCGGCGCTCGTCCCGAACGACCTTGGCGGCCTCGTTGGTGCGCACGCTGGGCGGGCCTCGGCACCCCTCGCCGGGGTCGTCACACCCGCCTCACCAGCACCGATCATGGCGGGAAAATACTTGGCAGAAAGACGAATTCACTCTNCCTCGAACGCTTGTTCGTGTCACNNTCTTCCGGGTATCATGGTGGGTAACGGGGAGGGGGTTTCCGATGACAGTGACGACCGGTCCACGGGACGTGATGTCGGCCGCGCGGGTCGCGCGCCGGGCGCTCTCGGATGTCCTCAGCCCCGGTGAGGTGCGGGGGTCGCAGGAGGAGTGGGCCCACGCGTTAGGTGAGCTGCAGGCGGTGATCGACACCGCGACCGCGGCCCAGGATGCGGCGATCGTGCGGTTGGCCGCGATCGAACCGCAGGTGTTGGACGACGGGGAGGTCATCGACACCCACCGGGCCCTCGGTCACGTGGCGCTGGACGCCCCCGCG
>NZ_LMSE01000001.1:414947-415064 GCF_001428065.1 Nostocoides sp. Soil756 | reverse complement strand
GCCGAACGCCGGGTGCGGGCGGCGGTCCGGATGGCCGCCGACGGGCCCGACGGCACCCCCACCGAGACCGGCCTTGGGGGGTTGCACGAGGCGATGGGTGCCGGGCGGTTGGACGCG
>NZ_LMSE01000001.1:414248-414936 GCF_001428065.1 Nostocoides sp. Soil756 | reverse complement strand
GAGCTGGAGGAGGCACCGGCCGAGGTCGCCGCGTCCGTGATCGCCGGGCTCGAGGAGTTCCTCGAGACCGAGGACGGGCCGAGGTTGCGCCGCCGGGTCCGCCGGATGCTCGCCCGGATCTCCCCGGACCTGCTGCGCCAACGGGCGGTGCGGGCCCGGTCCGAGTGCCGTCTCGAACGGTGGGTCGGTGAGCCCGGGGTCGACACGTGGCACGGCACGTTCCCCTCCGAAGAAGCAGCCCAAGCCTGGGCCGCGATCGACGCCCTCGCCCAGCAGTACGTCACCGACGGGGTATGCGACAGGGTCGACCGGGCCAGGGCCAAAGCCCTGACCGACCTCGTCGCCAGCAACGCCACCATCGACGTCCAGGTCATCTACACCACCGCCGCCGACACCGCGGCCACTGGCACGAACGCGACCGATGCCCCCACGGCCGCGCCCCCCGGGGCTGCTGCGCCCGCGAGCCAGGCCGGGGTGAGCAAGGCAGCTCCGGGCNCCCCCCACTTCCACCGCCGCCACCGCCGCGACCGCCGCCTCCGCCGCGACCGCCGCGACCGCCGGGACCGGCTCCGGCCGGGCCGCGCCGCGGCCGCGGGGCAAACCCCGGCCGGGCCCGGCGCCGTGTGACCCGCGCACCGGTGCCCTGCTCGACCTCGCCGGGCTCCTGTCCACGGATGCGTACCGGCCG
>NZ_LMSE01000001.1:414007-414148 GCF_001428065.1 Nostocoides sp. Soil756 | reverse complement strand
CCCCGGCTGGCACGCCGCCCTCCACCTCGACGCCACCATGACCTGGACCGACCCCACCGGCCGAGAGCGCACCACCCACCCCATCGACCACCTCCACCGCCTCGTCCTGCCCGACACCGGCACCGACCCCGCCCCCACCAA
>NZ_LMSE01000001.1:309454-413958 GCF_001428065.1 Nostocoides sp. Soil756 | reverse complement strand
CCACCTCACCTACACCCCCACCCAGCCACCGAGACCACCCGCGCTACCACCACCCGAGGACCACCCGCCGTTCTGAGCCCAGCCGCGGCGTCGGCTGAGTGCACGCGGCGCCCGCACGAGTCGCCCGGTGCCCGGCCACCCTCACGCTCGACGGCCTTCGTCCCCGTCCACGTGCACCACCCCGCGCGACAGCGGCTTAGGCTGGACCCATGAGCCTGAGGTCGGCGAACATCGAGCGAATCGACGGAGGCTTCTTCGACGTTCTCGTCGTGGGGGCCGGCATCAACGGGGCCGTGTCGGCGGCCGCCCTGGCGGGCCGGGGGGCCTCCGTGGCGCTGGTCGACCGCGGCGACTTCGGCGCTTTCACGAGCCAGGAGTCCTCCAACCTGGTCTGGGGGGGCTTCAAGTACCTCGAGAACTACGAGCTCCCCCTCGTCTTCGGCCTGTGCCGCTCGCGCAACCGCCTCATGAAGGCCTACCCCGACAACATCAAGGAGATCGGCTTCCTGGCCGCGCTCTCGAAGGACGCCCCGTACGCCCCCTGGTTCGCCGGGCTCGGCGCCACCGCCTACTGGGGCATCGGGCTGTTCGGCACCAAGCGGCCCCGCCTCTTCGACGCCGAGGCCGTCAAGGACGAGGAGCCGGCGATCGACACCCGCGACGTGCGCGGCGCCATCCAGTACCAGGACGCCTACCTCGTCGACAACGACTCCCGCTTCGTGTTCTCCTTCGTGCGTTCGGCCCTCGAGGCCGGCGCGGCCGTCGCCAACTACGTCGAGGTCGTCTCCGCGCGGCGGGTCGGTGACCGCTGGGTCGTCACGTTGCGCGACACCGACTCCGGCGCCGAGATCACGACCAGCGCCCGAGTGCTCGTCAACGCCGCCGGCCCCTTCGCCGACGGGCTCAACGAGGCCTGGGGCGTCGCCACCGAGCACCGCATCGTCTACTCCAAGGGCATCCACCTCGTCGTCCCGCGGCTCACCACCACCCGCCACGACCGCGTGCTGGCGTTCTTCGACGACACCGGCCGCCTCTTCTACGTCATCCCGATGGGGCGGCGCTCGGTCATCGGCACCACCGACACCCGCGTCGAATCGCCCTACACCGAGGTCACCGACGAGGACCGCGAGTTCCTGCTCGAGCAGATCAACGCACGCCTCGACCTGCCCCGCCCGCTCACCACCGACGACATCATCGCCGAGCGCTGTGGGGTCCGCCCCCTCGTCGTCACCCGGGGAACCGGTGACCAGAACGAGGCCGACTGGACCTCCCTGTCGCGCAAGCACGAGATCGAGCGCGACGACCACGAGGCCGTCGTGTCCGTCCTCGGCGGCAAGCTCACCGACTGCCTCAACGTCGGCGAGGAGGTCTGCCACGAGGTCGCGGCCCTCGGCATCCCGCTCGAGAAGGACCACGGCACCTGGTACGGCGAGCCCGCCGCCCAGACCCGCGCCGAGTTCTACCGTCAGGCCCGCCTGATGCGTCTCGACGCGCTGCGCACCAAGCCCGACACCGAGCCGCTCACCGACCGCCTGTGGCGGCGCTACGGCCGGCGCGCCTTCGACCTGCTGGAGGCCATCCGCGCCGACCCGGCGATGGGCGAGGACGTCATGGGCTCGGCCGACTACCTGCGCGCCGAGCTGTACACCGCGGCCGAGGCCGAGATGGTCGTGACCCTCGACGATTTCATGCGGCGCCGCTCCAAGATCGATCTCGTCGTCCCCGACGACGAGATCGAGGGCTCCGAGGGCCTGAACGAGGTGGCCCGCATCCTCTTCGGCGACGAGGCCGAGCGTCGGCTGGCCGACTACCGCGCCGGAAAGGACGCCGAGCGCCGTTCGGCCTCGCGCTGACCCGTCGCCCTGGGCGGTGGAGGTTCGACAGGTCCGCGTGAGGGTGGTCACCCCGCCGCGCGGAGCCCGACGCCGGCTGGACAGACTCGACCGGTGCCCTTCGACCCTCTCCCCCCACCGCTGGTCGGTGCCCGCTCGATGAACCAGCAGTGGCTCGACATCACCTTCGTGCACTGGGCCGTCGACCCGGCTCTCGTCGCCCCCCTGCTGCCGGCCGGAGCCCGCCCCGACGTCCTCGACGGCGCCACCTACGTCGGCCTCATCCCCTTCCGGATGGTGGGGGCGGGCCTCGGCCGCGGCCCGGCCGTCCCGTGGCTGGGCACCTTCCTCGAGACCAACGTGCGCCTCTACTCCGTCGACGACCAGGGCCGGCACGGCGTGGTCTTCGCCTCCCTCGAGGCCACCCGGCTCCCCGTGGTCCTGGCCGCCCGCGCCCTCGTCGGCACTCCCTACACCTGGGCCCGGATGCGCGCGTCACAGCGGGGCGACCGGTGGCACTACGACTCGACCCGGCGCTGGCCGGCCCCGCGGGGCGCCCGCAGCCGGATGGTCGTCGAGGTCGGCGACCCGGTGGCCCGGCCGACGCCGCTGGCGGACTTCGTCACCGCCCGCTTCGGCCTGCACACCCGGATCGCCGGGCGTACCTGGTGGATCCCCAACACCCACGAGCCCTGGCCGTTGCGCCACGCCACCCTGGTCACCCTCGAGGACGAGCTGGTCGCGGCGGCCGGCTTCCCCGGGCTGGCGGCGACGCCACCGGCCAGCGTGCTGCACTCCCACGGGACCACGACCGAGTTCGGGATGCCGCGCCCGCTCCCCCGTCCCCCACGAGCCCGATGAGTCCTTTGGCCGCACTGACGGTGGTGGCGGCCGCGCACGCCGGGTTCCAGCTCACCGTGACGGTCCTCACCTACCCGGCCCTCGCCGCCGTCCCCGCCGACCGGTTTGCCGCCGCCCACGACGCCCACTCCCGCCGCATCGTCCCGCTCGTCGGCCTCGTCTACCTCGGCGTCCTCCTGGTGGGCGGATGGGTCCTCGTGGCAGCACCGCTCGGCCCCGCGACGCTGACCGCCCTGGCTGCGCAGGCCGCGGTGCTCGTCGTCACCGCCGCGCTGGCCGCACCGCTGCACGGTGCCCTCGGGCGTCGGGGTGCCGAGCCCGCGCTGCTCCGCCGGCTGCTCGGGGTCGACCGGGCGAGGGCGGCACTGGCGGTCGTCGGGCTGGTGGCCGCGCTGCTGGCCCTGTGAGCGCCGCCACCCGACGCCCGGCGACGGAACAGCGACCGCGGCCATGGGGTTGGCCCTGACATGAACGTTCTCGTGATCGGCGGCCACGGCAAGGTGGCCCGACTCCTGCATCCCCTGCTCGCCCAGCGCTCGCACGCGGTGACCGCCGTCATCCGCAACCCCGAGCATGCGGCCGACGTCGAGCGCGACGGTGCCACACCGCTCGTCGCCGACGTGGAAGCGCTCGACCCCGCTGGGCTCACCGACCTCGTGCGCGGTTACGACGCCGTGGTGTGGTCGGCCGGCGCGGGGGGCGGCAGCCCGGAGCGCACCTACGCCGTCGACCGCGACGCCGCGATCCGTTCCATCGATGCCGCCGAGGCGGCCGGAGTGCAGCGGTACGTGATGGTGTCGTACTTCGGCGCCGGGCCCGACCACGGTGTGCCGCAGGGCGACCCGTTCTTCGCGTACGCCGAGGCCAAGTCCGCGGCCGACCAGCGGCTCCAGGAGTCGGCCCTCGGCTGGACCCTGGTCCGCCCCAGCGCCCTCACCGACGACGCGCCCACGGGCAGCATCGAGACCCCGCGCACCGGGGCCGACAAGAGCTCGGTCGCGCGCGCCGACGTGGCCCACGTGGTCGCCGACGTCCTCGACCGGCCGGCCACCGCCGGGCACGTCATCGAGTTCAACAGCGGTTCCACCCCGATCGCCGAGGAGCTCGACGCGCTGGCGCCGACCGCCGGTCAGTAGCCGACCGGGTCGCGCACCAGCGGGCAGGTCATGCAGTGACCACCGCCGCGTCCCCGGCCCAGCTCGGAGCCGGCGATCTCGAGGACCTCGATGCCGGCCGCGCGCAGCAGCGCGTTGGTCGTGGTGTTGCGGTCGTAGGTGAAGACCACACCCGGCTCGACGGCCACCGCGTTGTTGCCGCTGTCCCACTGCTGGCGCTCGGAGGCGTAGACGTCGCCGCCGGTCTCGATGACCCGCAGGCCTTCCAGCCCGAGCGCCTCGGCGACCACGCGCGTGAACGTCCCGGCGCCGCGGTCCTCGATCTCCAGGCCCGCAGCCGTGTCGGACGGGTGCAGCACGAAGGTGTGCACCGCATCCACGATGCGCGGGTAGAGCGTCACGACGTCGCGGTCGGCGAAGGTGAAGACCGTGTCGAGGTGCATCGCGGCCCGCAGGCTCGGCATCCCGGCCACGACCACCTTCTCGGCGGCCCCCTCCGCGAACAGAGCAGCGGCGGCCTGGGTGATGCCCTGACGTGAGCTCCGCTCGCTCATCCCCATGAGGACCACGCCGTTGCCCACCGGCATCACGTCGCCACCCTCGAGCGTCGCCTCGCCCCACTCGGCCTCGGGGTCGCCCCACCAGATGCGGGCGCCGCGGTAGCGGGGGTGGAACGCGTAGAGGGCCTTGTAGAGCAAGGTCTCGTGCTCGCGGGCCGCCCAGTGCAGCGGGTTCAGCGTAACCCCGCCGTAGATCCACGACGTCGTGTCGCGCGTGAAGAGGGTGTTGGGCAGCGGCGGCAGCAGGTACTCGCGGGCGCCGGCCTGCTCGCGCGCGAGCATCGACCACGGCGACTGGAACTCCTCGGGCAGGTCGGCGATGGCCAGACCCCCGATGAGGAACTCCGCCAGCCGGGGCGCACCGAGGGTCTCGAGGAAGGCACGGGTGCCCTCGACGAGCCCCAGCCCCACGAGGTTGGGCACGATGGTGCGGTCGAGCAGCCAGTCGCGCGCGCCCGGCACGGCGAGGGTGTCGGCGAGCAGGTCGTGCAGCTCCACCACCTCGACCCCGCGGGCCCGGAGCTGGTCGACGAAGTCGGCGTGGTCGCGCTGCGCCTGCTCGACCCACATGACGTCGTCGAAGAGCAGGTCGGCCGACGTGGAGGGGGTCAGCCGGCGGTGGGCCAGACCCGGGCGGCAGACGAGCACCTCGCGGAGCCGCCCCACCTCGGAGTGGACACCCAGGCGGCCCACGTGAGCCGTCTCCTCGGTGTGCGACAGCCGGTTCCCCACCATGGCTCGCGACCCTACCTGCCGCGGATGCGGGCGGCTCCCGGCACCCCGCCGCAAGGACGGGGGCCCTGTGCCGCAGCCGAACCCGGACACTCGAGCACGGACAGCACGCCTCCGCCCGTCTCAGACCGCGCCGGCCGCGTCCTCCTGCGCCGCGTCCCGCAGCCGGACCAGCCCCTTCTCCATGTCCGGGCCCACGAGCTCCTCCATCGGCTTGACCACCGAGAAGACCCGCATCATCGGCGTCAGCTCGCCGCGCATCACCCACTCGACGTGGGTCTCGTCCTCCTGCGGCGTGAGCACGAACTCGACCCGCGAGCGGGACGGGAACGGCTTCTCGAACGCGAGAGCGACCTCGACGCGCTCCGGCTCGTCGCCGGTGATCTCCATGGTGCCGCGCCCGGCCTTCTTGTCGCCGTCCCAGGCGTAGTGCGCGCCGACCCCCCGGTCAGCCCCCGAGTAGGTACGGTCCATCGCCGGGTCCAGGTCCTCCCAGGGGGACCAGCGCGACCACGAACGGAAGTCGGTGAGGAGGGCGCGCACGCGCTCCGGAGGGGCCGCGACGATGGTCTCGCGGCTCACGCTGTAGGGCTTGGCCATGGCGACAGTGTGACCGAGCGCGGCGCGTTGGTCGAGACCCGTTCTCGCCGGGGGCCGTCCACGGCATACTCCCTGCGTGACCCACGAGCCCTCCATCCCGTTCTCCCGCCCGGCGCGGGCACTGGTCGCCCTCAACGCGGGCATCGCCTGGCTGGGGGTCGCCCTCACCACGGTCATCTCCGCCGCCGGCGGGTACCGCGAGAGCGTGCCGCCGGTCGGCCTCTACGGCAGCCACCCGGACGGAGCGGCCGGAGTGCTCTCGCGGGTCGCGGACACCCTCAGCTACTTCACCATCTGGTCCAACGTCGTCGTCGCGCTCTCGGCCACCCTGCTGCTGGTGCGGCCCAGGGACCACGGCCTGGTGGCGCGGGTCCTGCGTTTGGACGCCCTGCTGATGATCACCATCACCGCGATCGTCTACCAGGTACTCCTGGCCCCCACGGCCGACGTGCAGGGCTGGTCGCTGCTCACCGACCCGATGCTGCACAAGGTCACCCCCGTCCTCACCGTGCTGGCCTGGGTCGTCGCCGGCCCGCGCGGCTGGGTCCGCGGTCGCCTGGTCCCCCTGGCGCTGGCCGTGCCGCTGCTCTGGATCGCGTGGATGCTGGTGCGCGGCGCCGTCATCGGCGCCTACCCCTACGACTTCGCGAACGTGAGCGCGCTCGGCTACGGCGCGGTCGCGCGCACCCTGGCCGCGATCCTGGTCTTCGGCCTGGCCGTCGCGAGCCTGTACTGGGGGCTGGACGTGGCGCTCGGGCGCCTCGCCCGGCGCCGGCGTACCGGCGTGACGTCCCCGGAGGGGCGGATGAGCGGGTCCCCTTCCTGAGAGCCGCCCACCCCCGGGTCCGTTGTGGCCCGTGGTGCTGGTGTGACACTGGACGACGTGCTGATGTCCCCCCGTCGGCGGGCGGCAACCGCGCTGGTCGCCGTCGCGCTCCTGACCGCGCCCGCGCTCACCGCCGGGCCCGCGGCCGCCAAGGACCCCGTCATCCCCAGCGCGGCGGCGGTGCGCGCGGCCCGGGCCGCTGCCACCGAGGCCGCCCGCACCCGCTCCGCGGTGGTCGCCCAGGAGGCGGCGGTGACGGCCCAGATCACCGGGCTCGAGCTGGGGGTCGCCCACGCCGTCGACGACGAGAACCGCGCCCAGGCCCGGCTCGACCAGGCCAGCGCCATCGCGCAGAAGGCTTCCGACGAGCTCGACGCGGCGCGCCGCCAGCACGAGGCGGCGCGCCGGGCCGTGGCCGGGGTGGCGGCTCGCGCCTGGACCGGTGCGGGCGAGCTCTCCCAGCTCGACCTGGTGCTGAGCGCGTCCCCGCAGGCGATGTCGGACGCCCAGCTCGTCATCGACGCCCAGGGGCGTGAGGCCGACCGCGCGGTCCGGGAGGCCGCCGATGCCGCGGCCGCCGACCGCTCCCGCGAGGCCTACCTGGCGGCCGCCCGCCAGGACCAGGCCGCCGCTGCGCTGGCCGCCACCCACGCCCGACAGGCGGCCGAGGCCGCGACCCGGGCCGCCCAGACGCACGCCGCGTCCCTCGCGGCCCGTGCCGAGCAGCTCAGCGCCAGCGTGGACGCGCTCGACGCCCGGGCGAGCGCCCTGCGGACCCAGCGGGTGACCGGCCTGGCGGCCCTGGCGCGTGCTCGGGCCGCTGCTGCCGCACGCGCCGCTGCGGCCAGGGCGGCCGCCGCACGGGCGGCGGCGGAGCGGGCCGCGCGTGACCGCGCCGCGCGCGCGGCCGCATCCACCCCCGTCGTCGGCACCGGCGCGACGGGTGGCTCCGGGGGCTTCTCGGGCGACCGGTCCCCCGCGGCCGCCCAGGCCATCGCCCGGTCACTGCTGGGGGCCCACGGCTGGGGCGACGGCCAGCTCTCGTGCCTCGTCGACCTCTGGAACGGCGAGTCCGGGTGGAGCTGGAGTGCGACCAACCCGAGCTCAGGGGCGTACGGCATCCCGC
Organism: Nostocoides sp. Soil756; assembly: GCF_001428065.1. Lineage (GTDB taxonomy): Bacteria > Actinomycetota > Actinomycetes > Actinomycetales > Dermatophilaceae > Phycicoccus. The sequence continues at coordinate 406,306 of NZ_LMSE01000001.1, read as the reverse complement.
AGGCCCTCCCGAGCTGGAAGATGGCCTCCGCCGGCTCCGACTGGCTGACGAACCCCCGCACGCAGATCCGGTGGGGCCTCGACTACATCCACCGCGCCTACGGCTCACCGTGTTCGGCGTGGGGCAGCTGGCAGTCGCGCTCACCGCACTGGTACTAGCCCACCACCCCCCTACCGGGGTGGCGCGGCGGTGAGGTCCTGGGTGCCGACGACACGCAGCAGGGCGAGGGACTCCGCTGCCGCGGAACCGGGTTCGGCCGAGTACACGATGAGCAGCTGGTCGGAGTCGGGGAGGTGGAGGGTGTCGCACTCGAGCACCAGCTCTCCCAGCGCGGGGTGCAGCACGGTCTTGGTGTGGCTGCGCCAGGCGCCGGCCTCGGCGGTCTCCCAGAGGTGGCGGAACTCGGCCGACCCCGCCAGCAGGTCGGCCAGGAGTCGCCGCAGGCCGGGGTCGTCGGGGTAGCGCGCGGCCGCCGAGCGCAGGCTCGCCACACTCTGGCGCGCGGTCGCGGCACGCTCCTCGCCCGAGCCCCCGACCGCCGAGCGGGGCGGGTCGCTCGGGTCGGGGAGGAACCGCAGCCGCAGCTGGTTGCGACGCTCGGGCCGCAGCGCCGACCAGTCGCCGGTCAGGGCCGACGACATCGCGTTCCAGGCCAGGATGTCGCCCTTGGCGCTCTGCACCAGCGACGGCAGGTCGGTGAAGCGCTCGAGGAGGCGCAGCACGCTCGGCCGCACCCGGACGTCGATGCGCCCGGACCGCGGCGGTTCGACCCCGGCCAACCGGAAGACCCGGTCGCGCTCGTCGTCGCCGAGCCGCAGGGCCCGGCAGAGGGCGGCGACGACCTGCTCCGACGGATGCGGGCCGCGCCCCTGCTCGAGACGCACGACGTAGTCGACGCTCACCCCGGCGAGCAACGCGACCTCCTCGCGGCGCAGCCCCGGGACGCGCCGCCGGGAGCCCGCCGGCAGGCCCGCGTCCTCGGGCCGGACCCGGGACCGGGCGCGGCGCAGCGCGATGGCGAGCTCGTCGCGGTCACCCTTCACCTCCCCATCATCACCCGGCCCGGCCACGCCGCGGGAGGGTGAGCCTGGTACCGCCGGTCCCACGACGCGGCGGCCCTGGCAGGGTGTCCCGGCCGGCCGCAGGGTGGAGCCATGAGCACTCACCACACCACGACCCCCGACCACACCGGCCCCACCACCGTCCTCGTCACCGGCGCCACCAAGGGCCTCGGCGCCGAGACCAGCCGCCGGCTCGCCGCCCTCGGCTGGACCGTCTGGATGGCCGCCCGCGACACCGTGGCCGGCGAAGCCGCGGCCGACCGCATCCGCGCCGAGCAGCCCGACGCCGACCTGCGCGTCGTCGCCCTCGACGTGACCGACGACGCCTCGGTCGCCGCGGCTGTCGAGACCGTGACCGGCTCGGGCACTGGGCTCGACGTCCTCGTGAACAACGCGGGCATCATCGGCGACGGCCACGACACCCTCACCACCACGCCGGCCGACTTCCTGCCGGTGTTCGGCGTCAACGTCCTGGGGCCGGTGCGGGTGACCCACGCGTTCCTGCCCCTGCTGACCGCCTCCCCGCGGCCCCGGCTCGTGATGGTGTCGAGCGGGCTGGGCCGGCTCGAGCACGTCAACGACCCCTCACGCACGGAGTTCGGCGTGCCCGGGATGGTCTACCAGTCGTCGAAAGCGGCCCTGACCATGATCGGGAACCAGTACGGCAAGGCGCTCCCCGGGGTGCGGGTCGCGACGGTCGACCCCGGCTACACCGCCACCGACCTCAACGGCCACCGCGGCTCGCAGACCGTCACCGAGGGCACCGACGCCATCGTCGCGGCCGCGAGCGCCGACCGCATCCCGGCCTCGCCCTTCGACCGGTACGACCTGGTCCCGGGGTCGGAGTGGGACCAGCCCGTGGGCGCCGGTTGCCGGGGCGCGGCCGGCGGGCGGAGCGTGGGGTCATGACGTCCTACACCCACGGGCACGCGGAGCCGGTCCTGCGCTCGCACCGCTGGCGCACCGCCGAGAACTCGGCGGCCTACCTGCTGCCACACCTGCGGCCGGGGCAGCGGCTGCTCGACGTCGGCTCCGGGCCCGGCACCCTCACCGCCGACCTGGCCGCCCTGGTCGCCCCCGGGGAGGTCACCGCCCTCGAGGCCACCCCCGACGCCCTGGGCCTCACCGCCGCCGAGCTGGAGCGGCGCGGCATCCGGGCCGACCTGGTGGTGGGCGACGTGCACGACCTGCCCTTCCCCGACGACGCGTTCGACGTCGTGCACGCCCACCAGGTGCTCCAGCACGTGGCCGACCCGGTCGGCGCGCTGCGCGAGCTGCGCCGGGTCTGCCGTCCCGGTGGCCTGGTGGCGGTGCGCGACGCCGACTACGCGGGCTTCACCTGGTGGCCGCGCGATCCCGGGCTCGACACGTGGCTGCGGCTCTACGACGACGCCGCCCGGGCCAACGGGGGCGAGCCCGACGCCGGCCGTCGCCTCCTCGGCTGGGCCCGGGCGGCCGGCTTCCCCGACCCGGCGGCCACCGCCTCCACCTGGTGTTTCGCGACGCCGGAGGACCGCGAGTACTGGGGCGGGATGTGGGCCGAGCGCATCGTCGGCTCGGCCCTGGCCGACCAGCTGGTCGCCGAAGGGCGCTGCACCCCCGCCGACCTGGCCGCCATGGCCGCCGCCTGGCGGCGCTGGACGGCCGACCCCGACGGCTGGTTCGTGGTCCTGCACGGCGAGGTGCTGGCCCACCCCTGAGCGAGCAGCGGCCCCCCGACCCGAGGGTCGAGGGGCCGCCGTCAGAGGTCGGGCGTCAGTCGGGGATGTAGTCGAAGACGTCGGGGTTGGGGCCGGTGCGGCCGGCCTCGCCACGGTCGAGCGCGGAGATGCGCGAGACCTCGTCGGGGCTGAGCTCGAAGCCGAAGATGTCGAAGTTCTCCTGCATCCGCGACGGGGTGACCGACTTCGGGAAGACGATGTCGCCGCGCTCGATGTGCCAGCGCAGCGCCACCTGGGCGGTCGTGACGTCCTTGGCCGCGGCGATCTCCTGCAGGACCGCGTCGTCGAGGACCCGGCCCTGGGCGATGGGCGACCAGGCCTCGGTGGCGATGCCGTGGGCGGCGTTGGCCGCGCGGGCCTCCTCGTTGCCGAGGTAGGGGTGCACCTCGATCTGGTTGACCGCCGGCACGACGCCAGTCTCGTCGATGATCCGCTGCAGGTGCGCGGGCTGGAAGTTCGAGACGCCGACCGAGCGGGCCCGGCCGTCCTCGACGAACGAGGCCAGGGTGCGCCAGGTCGAGACGAAGTCACCGTCGTAGCGGGTGGGCAGCGGCCAGTGGATGAGGAACAGGTCGATCTGCTCGAGGTCGAGCTTCTCGAGGGTCTGCGCGAACTCACGGGTGGCGTCCTCGGGACGGTGGAAGCCGTTGTTGAGCTTCGAGGTCACGTAGATCTCGTCGCGCGGGATGCCGGAGGCGGCGATGGCCTCCCCGACCCCACGCTCGTTGCCGTACATCTGCGCGGTGTCGATGTGGCGGTAGCCGATCTCGAACGCGCGGGTCACGGCCTCGGCGGTCTCGGCGGGGTCGATCTGGAACACCCCGAAGCCGAGCTGGGGGATCGTCGAGCCGTCGTTGAGTGTGATGGTGGGAACGGTCATACCCGGTCCAGCGCCCGTGGCGCCCCCGCTTATTCCGACGAACACCGTGGTCAGGGGCTCGACGCGAGCCGTGGCGGCCCGCTCCCGCGCGCCGCGGCGCACCATCGCGGGCAGGATGACCGCATGGACCGACGCGACGACTATCCGCTCGTGCCGGGGAAGACCTTCCTCAACCACGGCTCGTTCGGGGCCACCCCCCTGCCCGTGCTGCGGGCCGCCCGGGCGCTGCGCGTCGAGGCCGAGCAGGACTATCCCGCCTTCTACTACGACCGCGTCTTCCCCGTGCTCGAGGGCTCACGCCGCGCCGTGTGCGACCACCTCGGCATCCCGCTGGGGCGCGGCGTCTTCGTCCGCAACTCCACGACCGCCATGCAGACGGTCGTCGACCACCTCGCGCTGCGCGAGGGCGAGCACGTCGTCACCACCTCGCGCGAGTACGAGGCCACCGTGGTGCTGATGCGCCTGCTCGAGCAGCGCGGCGTGGTCGTCGACACCGTTGACGGCCGCCACGAGGGGCTCGTCGAGCGCGTCCTCGACGCGTGCGGACCGCGCACCCGCGCCGTCGTCGTCAGCCATGTCACCTCGCCGTGGTCGCAGGTCAACGACGTCGACGCCATCACCGGCGCGCTCGAGGGCAGTGGGGTTGCGACCGTCGTCGACGCCGCCCACACCGCCGGCCAGGTGCCGCTGCCGGTGATGCGGCGCGGGGTCTACCTGTGCCTCACGCTGCACAAGTGGCTGCACCTGCCGAAGGGCACGGGTTTCCTGGTGGTCCCGGCCGAGGAGGCCGACGACGTGCGGCCCGTCGTCACGAGCTGGTACGCCGAGGCCGAGACCATGCCCCGGCGCTTCTCGTGGGCCGGCACCGACGACGTCATCGCCCACCTCGTCGGGGTCGAGGCGGTCGCCTACCAGCGTGACCTGCTGACCGAGGGCCTGCTCGCGCACTGGCGGCGCCTCACCGCCCGCGCCGAGGAGGCCCTGCTCGCCATCCCCGGTGTCACCTCCCTGGCCCGAGCACCGCGCTCGCCCGCCATGGTCTCGGTGCAGCTCCCCGACGTCGACCCCGAGGCGATGCTGCGCGCGCTGCACGCCCGGGGCGTCGACCTGTGGTGCGGGGTCACCGACGAGGGCCCGGTGCTGCGGCTCTCGGTGGCGCCCTACACGACCGCCGACGACGTCGACCACGGCATCGGGGTTCTCGAGCACGTCCTGGCGGGCGCCCGCCGCTCGGTCACCGCCGGCTGACGACGCGGATCGCGCTCAGCCGGTGAGCGACTGGTACGCGGCGGTCTCGAACTCCAGGTACCCGGTGAAGGACGGTGCGTCGGCGAACGGCAGGATCTGGGTCGCCCAGAAGCCGCCGATGCCGTTCTCGCGGTCGACCCAGTAGTACAGGTTGGCCAGCCCGGCCCAGCCCTGGGCGCCGGCAGGCCGGCCGGTGGGCGCGACCTCCTCGTTGATCATGAACGGCAGCGACCACGACTTGCGCTGACCCGGGAAGAACTCGGCGTCGTTCGAGATCGACGGGATGACGCCGGGGAGCTTCGTCACCTCGAGGTCCTTCGCGAGGTGACGCTGCACGGCCATCTCGACGGTCTCGGGGGCCAGCACCCGGCCGTTCTCACCCTGACCGTCGTTCAGCCACATCCGGATGAAGCGCAGGTAGTCGGGCACGGTGCCGTAGAGGCCGTGGCCGCCGAAGTCGACCTCGGGCGGCGAGGGCAGCTCGAACTCGATCGGGGCCAGCGAGCCGTCGGCGGCCCGGGCGTGCATCCCGGCCACCTTCTCGCGGCGCGCGTCGTCGATGGCGAAGGTCATCGAGGTGATGCCGCACGGCGCGAAGATCCGCTCGGCGAAGACCTCGCCGAGCCGCCGGCCGGTGATGCCCTCGACGACCTGGCCGACCCAGTCGATGTTGCTGCCGTACTCCCACTGCGTCCCGGGGTCGAAGAGCATCGGGGTCATCAGCGCCGCCCGGGAGGCGGTGATGACGCCGGGCTGGCCGTGGTCGCGGTTGAGGCGGGCGTAGGTCTCGTTGAAGAAGTCGTAGCCGAAGCCGCCGGTGTGGGTCAGCAGCTGACGCGTGGTCACCCGGCCGGCCGGGGGGCGCAGCCGCGGCTGCCCCTCGTCGTCGAAGCCGTCGATGACCTGGAGGGTGCCGATGGCCGGGGCGTACTCCTCGGCCGGGGCGTCGAGGTCGAGCCGACCCTCCTCGACCAGCTGGAGGGCGGCGGTGGCGGTGATCGCCTTGGTGGTGGAGAAGATCGCGAACACGGTGTCGGCGGTCATCGGCTGGTCGCCGCCGAGGACGCGCTGCCCCGCGGTGCCCTCGTAGACCGTGCCGTCGGCGTCGGTCAGCATCGCGACCACCCCGGCGACGGGGGCCGAGGCGTCGACCACGCCCTGGAGGATGGCGTCGGCCTTCTGGGCGAAGGCCTCGGCGTCGAGGGGTGCGGGCATGGTTGCGTCCTTCCGTCGTCGGTGACCGAGGCGTCCCGCCCATTCTCGCCGAGCCGGCCCCGCCCCACCAGGGGGTCGGGCCGTCGGGGCGCCGAGCGGTCGGGGGCGCCGCTCAGCCGGTGAGGTTCGCGCGGCGCGCCGCGAGCGCCTCGCGCCGGTGGGCGTTGCCGTGCAGTGCGAGGTAGATGTCACCGAAGCGCGAGAGCAGGTCGTCGTCGAGCCGGCGCACCGCCCCGGGTGGGTAGCGGTAGCCCATCGCGGCGGTCACCGAGGCGCTGTCGACGTCGCGCAGCGTGGTGCCGAGCTCCTCGAGGGAGGCGATGCCCAGCTCGAGCAGCAGGCCCGAGATCCACTCGTAGTGCTCGGTGCGCGACCAGCCCGCGCTCGAGTAACGCCCGGCGAGGAAGGTCGCGAGCTCTCGGGCGCCGATGCGCGGGTCGTGCTCGTCGCCGGCGCCGACGTGGCTGTCGCCGAGGCCCACCTGGAGGCGGTCGCGGATGGTCTCGAACTCGCGGTCGGCCAGCTCGAGCAGGCCGGCGGCCAGGGTGAAGCGACGGTCGAGGTCGGGGACCTGCTCCGGCGGCACGGTGCCCTTGTAGCGGATGTCGTGCTCGAACTCGGCCCAGGCGTGCTGGAGCACGGTGCGCAGCTGGATGGACGCGCACCGCAGCGGCTCGTACCCGGCCTCGGCCGAGGGCGCCCGGGTGACGAGCAGGTGGCGGCTGGCGTACCCGAAGCGGCCGGCGGCGGCGGTCTCCTCGCCGAGGTCCCGGTCGTCGAGCACGGTGAACTGCTCGGCCAGCAGGTCGGCCACGGCGTCGATGTCGCGCTGGACGTAGGTGATGACCCGCACGCCCACCTGGTCGGTGACGGCGACGAGCGGGTCGGCCCGGCCGCTGTCGGCCAGCACGCCGCGCGCCTTGGCCGCGAACGACGGGACGGACTTGGTGCGCCCCGTGACGCTGAGGTAGTTGATGCCCGCCTCGTCGATGGTGCGCGTGACCTCGGCGACGAACTCCCGGGTGGCCGGCTCGAGGCGAGGGCGTAGGGAGATGTAGTCGGCCACCGCACGGTCGATCCGCCGCATGGACATGACGCCCACTCTCGCACGCCGGGTGGACGGAGTGCGCGTCCCCACGGTGTCGCCCTGGCCGGCGGGGCAGACTCGGCCGGGTGACGTCGCCGCCCCCCGACCGCCGCGCGGTGCTGCTGCTCGCGGCCCTGGCGCTGGCGGGCTGCTCGGGCGAGGGGGCCGGCGGGCAGCCTCCGTCGTCCCCCGCGAAGAAGGGCGCCGAGCCGGCCGACGCCCCGACCCCCACCGTGGCCGCGGCGGGGAAGGTCGCGCCGGCGGGCTACGCGGCCGAGGGCATGGTCTTCGACGAGGTCACGGCGTCGCTGGTCGTGGGGGCACGGCGCCCGGACCGCATCGTGGTGCTCGACCCCACGACGCTGGCGGAGCGGCGGTCCGTGAGGGTGGCGGGCACGGTGCGCCACCTCGGACTGCTGCCGCCCGGCGGGGTCGTGCTGGTGCCGAACGAGGCGGGCGACACCGTCTCGGAGGTCGACCTGCGCACCGGTGCCGTGCGCTCGACGCCGGTCGGCCACGTGCCGCACGACGCGGCAGGCACCGCCGCCGGTGAGGTCCTCGTGGCCGACGAGTTCAGCCGGTCGATGAGCGTCGTGCGGGACGGGCGCGTCGTGCACACCTTCGACGACCTCGTGCAGCCCGGTGGCGTGGTGGCCGCCGGGCGCCTCGGGCTGGTCGTCGACGTCGGCGACTTCACGGTGAGCGCCTACGACCTGGACCGGATGGTGCGGGTCGGCCGGGTCGCCGCCGGCACCGGGCCCACCCACGCCGTGCTGGCGTCGCCGACCCGGCTGGCGGTGGCCGACACCCGCGGCGGCCGGCTCCGGCTGTTCTCGGTGGACCCGTTGCGGCCGGTCGCGGACTTCGCGGTGGGCGCGAGCCCGTACGGCCTGGCCGCCGACCCCGGCGAGGGGCTGGTGTGGGTGACGCTGAGCGGCGCCAACGAGGTGGTCGGGGTGTCGGTGGCGGGCGACGGCCCGCGGATCATCGCCCGCTACCCGACCGTGCGACAGCCGAACTCGGTGGCCGTCGAGCCCGGGTCGCACGCGGTGTTCGTGGCCAGCCGCACCGACGCCCTGGTCCAGCGCATCGCCCGCTGACCGGCATCCCGGCTGTGCGCAGCCGGCCGCCCGTCCGGCCGTCGGCGCCGGGCGCCGGCGTCAGTGTGAGGGGAGCGAGCCGGTGAGCCGGCCGTGCCGCGCGGCGCTGGAGGGGTTCAGTCCGACGATCTCGACCGTCGTGCCGCGGCGCTCGTACTTGGTGGTGATCGCATCGAGGGCGGCGACGGTGGAGGCGTCCCAGACGTGCGAGCGACTGAGGTCGATGACCACGCGGGCGGGGTCGGCGGCGTAGTCGAACTGGGTGTACAGGTCGTTGCTGGAGGCGAAGAAGAGCTCGCCGGTCACCGTGTAGCGGGCCGTGACGCTGCCGCCGGCGGCCTCGACCAGCTCGCGGTGGGTGTCGGTGAGGTGCGCGACGCGACGGGCGAACAGGACCATGGCGACGAGCACGCCGACGACCACCCCGATGGCGAGGTTGTTGGTGGCGACGACCACCACCACGGTCGAGACCATCACCGCGGTCTCGGAGCGGGGCATCCGGCGCAGGGTGGCGGGGCGGATGCTGTGCCAGTCGAAGGTGCCGACCGAGACCATGACCATCACGGCGACGAGGGCGGCCATGGGGATGAGCGCCACGACGTCGCCGAGGCCCACGACGAGCACGAGCAGGAAGACCCCGGCGAGGAACGTGGAGATGCGGGTGCGGGCCCCCGAGACCTTCACGTTGATCATGGTCTGCCCGATCATCGCGCAGCCGCCCATGCCCCCGAAGAGCCCGGTGACGACGTTGGCCGCGCCCTGGCCCCAGGACTCGCGGGTCTTGTGCGAAGGGGTGTCGGTGATGTCGTCGACCAGCTTGGCCGTGAGCAGCGACTCGAGGAGGCCGACCACGGCCATGGCGAGCGCGTAGGGGGCGATGACCCGCAGGGTGTCCAGGGTGAGTGGGACGTCCGGGACGAACAGGGTCGGCAGGCTGTCGGGCAGCGCCCCCTCGTCGCCGACGGTCGGCACGTTCACGGCGGCCAGCAGCGTGAAGCCGGTGAGCGCGACGATCGCGACCAGCGGCGCCGGCACGATGCGCGTCACCCGCGGCAGCGCGACGATGACGGCGATGCCGACGGCGACCATCGGGTAGACGGCCAGGGGCACGTCGACCAGGTGTGGCAGCTGGGCCAGGAAGATGAGGATGGCGAGGGCGTTGACGAAGCCGACCATCACCGAGCGCGGGATGAAGCGCATCAGGCGCGCCACCCCGGCGAGGCCGAGGACCACCTGGAGAAGGCCGCCGAGCAGGACGGTGGCGACAAGGTAGTCGAGGCCGTACTCGCGCGAGACGGGGGCGACGACCAGGGCGATCGAGCCCGTGGCCGCCGAGATCATCGCCGGGCGCCCGCCCAGGACGGCGATGGAGACGGCCATCGTGAACGAGGCGAAGAGGCCGACCCGGGGGTCGACCCCGGCGATGATCGAGAACGAGATGGCCTCGGGGATCAGGGCCAGGGCGACGACCAGCCCGGCCAGGACCTCGGTGCGCAGCAGGGCCGGCGAGCGCAGGGCGGCGCGGACGCCGAGGGCCGGGGCGGCGGGGGTGGCCGGAGCGCCCACGGGCGCGTCGGGCGTGGACGTGCTCACGGTGCTCCGTTCGGGGTGGCCGTCTCGAGGCGTCGCGGGCCGACGCCCCAGTGGGGCTGAGAGGGTGGGGGTGCGCCCTGGGCGCGGCCGGCACCATCGCCGGCGGAAGTCTGCGACGACCATACCCTCACGTAACGTGAGGTTTTACCTCCGTGCCAGCGAGAGCGACCCCGTGACCCCCGACGCGCCACCGCCCGAGCCCCCGCCGACCATGCACATCGGCGAGGTCGCCGCCCGCACCGAGCTGTCGCTGCGCAGCCTGCGGCACTGGGACGAGGTGGGGCTGCTGCGGCCGTCGGGGCGCAGCGACGGCGGGTTCCGCCAGTACACCGAGGCCGACGTCGAGAAGATCCTGCTCATCCGCCGGATGAAGCCGCTGGGCTTCACCCTCGAGCAGATGGCGGCGGCGCTGTGCGACATCGAGGCGCTGGACGCCGTCTCCGCGGCCGGTGCGGCCGAGGCCCGGGCCCGGCTGGTCGACACCCTGGCCGACGCCACCGCTCGACGCGCCGACCTCGAGCGCCGGCTCGCCATGGCCGACGAGTTCATCGCCCTGCTCGGCGACCGCCTGGCCTGACTCCGAGCCGCACCGGCGCCGGTTCGTGAACCGCCCCGTCGACGGACTCGAGCCGGGTCGATGCGCCCGAGCCTGCTGCAGAAGGCTCACCGCCACGGAACCGGCTCGCGAGCGCGCACCCGGCTGGCGCGTCCGGGGGCCGGCGACCTAGAAGCCGCTGTCCTGGGCCATGTTGCTGAAGCGCGAGTAGTGCCCCTGGAATGCCAGCACGATGTCCTTGGTGGGGCCGTTGCGGTGCTTGGCCACGATGACGTCGGCCTCCCCCTCGCGCTCGGCGTCGCCGCGGTCGCGGTGCAGCAGGATGACGACGTCGGCGTCCTGCTCGATCGAGCCCGACTCACGCAGGTCCGACATCTGGGGCCGCTTGTCGGTGCGCTGCTCGGGGCCACGGTTCAGCTGGCTGATGGCGATGACCGGCACCTCGAGCTCCTTGGCCAGCAGCTTCAGGGCCCGCGAGAACTCGGCGACCTCCTGCTGGCGCGACTCGACCTTCTTGCCGCTGGTCATCAGCTGCAGGTAGTCGATGACGATGAGCTTGAGGTTGTGCTGCTGCTTGAGCCGGCGCGCCTTGGCCCGGATCTCCATGAGCGACATGTTCGGGCTGTCGTCGATGAACAGCGGCGCGTTGGAGATCTTGCCCATGATCCGCGCCAGCTTGGTCCACTGTTCCTGGTTCTTCAGGCCGCGACGCAGGTCCTGCAGCTGGATGGTTGCCTCGGCCGACAGGATGCGCATGGTGATCTCGGTGCGGCTCATCTCGAGCGAGAACACCGCCGCCGCCATGTTGTGCTTGATGGCGGCCGCCCGCACGATGTCGATCCCGAGCGTTGATTTGCCGACGGCCGGGCGCGCCGCGACGACGATCATCTGGCCCGGGTGCAGCCCGTGGGTGAGCTCGTCGAGCTCGATGAAGCCGGTGGGCACCCCGATGAGGTCGTCGGTGCGCCCCGAGGCGGCCTCGATCTCCTCCATCGTCTCGTTGAGCAGCTCGCCGAGCACGTGGTAGTCCTCGCCGCCGCGCTGCTCGGCCACCCCGTAGACCTCGGCCTGGGCGCGGTTGACGATGTCGGCGATGTCGCCCTCGCCCTGCGCGTAGCCCATCTGCACGATGCGGGTGCCGGCCTCGACCAGGCGCCGCAGCACCGCCCGCTCGTGCACGATCTCGGCGTAGTAACCGGCGTTGGCGGCCGTGGGCACCGACTGGATCAGCTGGTGCAGGTACGCCTGCCCGCCGACCCGCACCAGGTCGCCGCGCTTGCCGAGCTCGTCGGCGACGGTGATGGCGTCGGCCGGCTCGCCCCGCCCGAACAGGTCGAGGATGGCGTCGAAGATCGCCTCGTGCGCCGGCCGGTAGAAGTCGTGGGCCTTGCACTCCTCGAGGCAGTCGGCGATGGCGTCCTTGTCGAGCAGCATCGAGCCCAGCACCGACTGCTCGGCGTGCAGGTCCTGCGGGGGGACGCGGTCGTCCGGGGCTCGCTCGGACCCGGTGTAGCCCGTGCCCAGCTCGGCGATGCTCACGCGCCCAACCCCTCTCGACGTCAACCCGGTGGCCCGGACCCCCGGACCCTGACCTGCTCGACCGGGCGGGACCAAGACCACCAGAGAGGTCCGACACCGACCCCGACCGGGGCCTGCCGAGTCACCGTAGGACGGCGACGCCGCGCCCTCAAAGTCGAGGCGCGCACATCGTCCGAACGGCTGGGGACGAGCGGTGGATGACCTGTGGAGAACCGCCGGGCACGTTGTGCACCGACGGTGGGCAACCCTGTGGACAACCGCCGAGTGCCGGCGCTGACAACGTCCTGAACTGCAGGTTCGTCGTCCACGGGGTGTGCACGTGAGAAAGTCCCGGGCGTGTCGCCATCCACAGAGGTGGCGCGCCGCCGGGGGGCCGAACGGCGCGCCGAGCAGGCGGCCGACGACTCAGCCGGTGCGGCCGTAGCGCTCCGCCGCCCGGGCTCGGGCCTTGGTCGCCTCGACCTCGCGGTCCTTGGGCGGCGCGGCCGTGACCAGGGCGTCGAGCAGCCGCTGGGTGACCTCGGCGACCTCCTCGACCGCGCGGGCGAAGGCCGCCTCGTTGGCCTGCGAGGGGCGGGTGGCGCCGCTGACCTTGCGCACGTACTGCAGGGCCGCGGCCGCCACCTCCTCGGTGGTCGCAGGCGGCTCGAAGTTGTGGAGCTGGCGGATGTTGCGGCACATGCCTCCACGGTAGGTCGGCCGCGCACCCCGAGGAAGTGTCGACGCACCCCCGGCCGCCGGGAGCATGATGAGCCCATGCGCACCGTCGGCACGGACGAGCTCGGTCGGCATCTGGCCGCCCTCCCGGGGCGCCCCCGGGTCGTGGTCTCCGGCAACGTCGCGGTGCCGTGGGAGGTGGTGCGGCTGCTCGACGCCCACTGCGAGCGCTACGTCCTGCACGCCCTCAACGCGCCCGCCGGCATCCCCGACCGCCCCGGGGTGACGGCCGAGACGTGCTTCGTCGGGGCCGGGATGCGCGGGCACAGCGACCTCTCGTACGTGCCCAGCCGGCTGTCGATGGTGCCGGTGCTCTACCGCGGCCCGCTCGCCCCGGACGTCGTGGTCGTGCACTGCGCCCCGCCCCGCGACGGGATGCTCTCGCTCGGCATCGAGGTCAACGTCCTGCCCGCGGCCGTGGAGGCCTGCCGGGCCCGCTCGGGCCTGGTGGTGGCGGTGGTCAACGAGGCGATGCCGTACACCGGCGGCGACGCCCTGCTGGACGTGACCGCGGTCGACCTGGCCGTCGAGGTCACCGCCCCGCTGCCCAGCCTCGCGCCACCCCCGCCCGACGACGACAGCCGCCTCATCGGCGAGCGGGTGGCGAGCCGGGTCGGCGACGGCGCCACGCTGCAGGCCGGCATCGGCGGCATCCCGGACGCCACGATCGCGGCGCTGGCCGGGCGGCGGGGCCTGCGGGTGTGGACCGAGATGTTCTCCGACGGCGTGGTCGCCCTCGACCGGGCCGGGGCCCTCGACCCCGACCACCCCCTCATCACCTCGTTCCTGTTCGGCTCCGACGAGCTGTACGCCTGGGCCGACGGCAACCCGCGGGTGCGGATGACGCGCACCGAGACCACCAACGACCCCGCCCTCATCGCCCGGCAGCGCGCGATGACCTCGGTCAACAGCGCCCTCGAGGTCGACCTCTTCGGGCAGGCCAACGCCTCGCGGATCGACGCGCGCATCCACTCCGGCTTCGGCGGCCAGACCGACTTCGTCGTAGGCGCCCTGCACTCCCCGGGCGGCCAGGCGTTCATCGCCCTGCGGTCCTGGCACCCCAAGGCCGACTGCTCGACCGTGGTCCCGCTGCTCGACGAGCCGGTCACCAGCGTCCAGCAGAGCGCCGTCGTCACCGAGCAGGGCATCGCCGAGCTCTACGGCCACGACCAGCGTGCCCAGTGCCGCCACCTCATCCGCGACGCCGCCCACCCCCGCGTGCGCGACGAGCTGTGGGAGGAGGCCCGCGCCCTGGGCCTGGCCTGACCGGCGTCAGCGGGCGGCGCCCACGACCATCCAGCGGTCGGTGTGCACCCGCAGCCACATCAGCGTGGCGCGCACCGCCATGAAGACGGTGAAGGCCAGCCAGAGCCAGGTCAGGGCGTCGCCGGTGCCCTGCCGGCCCCCGTCGCCCAGCAGCCAGTCGCCCGCCAGGTGTACCCCCAGGGCCACCGGCAGGTAGAGGGCGAGGTTGACCAGCATGGCGCGGGCCAGCCAGGGCCCGTCGCCGGCGCCGATCAGCACCCCGTCGACGACGAAGACGTACCCCGAAAGCGGCTGACCGAGCGCGACGACCAGCAGGGCGGTGGCGATGGCCGCCTGGACCTCGGGGTCGGAGGTGAACAGCGGACCGACGAACGGGCGCACCAGCAGAAGCAGCAGGCCCAGCACGACACCGCCCAACACCCCCCAGCGCACCATCAGCCGGGTGGCGGCGCGGGTCGTCACCACGTCGCCGGCCCCCAGAGCCCGCCCGGTGATGGCCTGGGCGGCGATGGCCAGGGCGTCGAGCGCGAAGGTGAGGAACGACCAGACCGTTGCCGACACCTGGTAGGCCGCCAGCGGCACGTCGCCCAGGCCTGCGGCCACCCAGGTCGTGAGGAGGAGGACGCCGCGCAGCGCCAGGGTCCGCACCAACAGGGGCACCCCGCCACGCGCCGCGACCAGGACCCGACCCGGATGGGCGCGCAGCGGCACCCGCGAGCGCCGCGCCTCGCGGACCAGGACCGTGGCCAGCCCCACCGCCATCGCGGTCTGGGCGATGACGGTCCCCCAGGCCGACCCGGCGATGCCCCAGCCGAGCCCGTGGACGAACCAGATGTTCAGGGCCGCGTTGGCCGAGAAGCCGAGCAGGGCGGCGACCAGCGGGGTGCGGGTGTCCTGGAGGCCGCGCAGCACGCCAGTGGTGGCGAGCACGACGAGCATCCCGGGCAGGCCCAGGGCCGAGACCCGCAGGTAGGTGGTGGCCTCGTCGAGCACCCCCGGCGAGGCGCCGAAGACCCCGGCCAGGTCGCCGGCGAACAGGGCGACGACCACGGCCGTCACGGCCCCCAGCCCGACCGCCAGCCAGGTGCCGTCGATGCCGGCCGAGACCGCGCCCGCCCGTGACCCGGCGCCCAGCCGGCGTGCGACGACGCTGGTGGTCCCGTAGGCGAGGAAGACGAAGACGTTGGCGGCGGTGAGCAGGACGGCGCTCGCCACCCCCAGCCCGGCCAGCGGCTCGACCCCGAGCCGGCCGACCACGGCCGAGTCGACCAGGAGGAACAGCGGTTCGGCGACCAGCGCGAGGAACGCCGGCCCGGCGAGGCGCACCACCTCGCGGTGGTGGCTCCCCGGCGCTCGGCTCACCCCCGCACTCTCTCGTGGATCGCCTCGGGACGGGGTGCGACCCACCGGTGGCGGACCCGCGGGGCGGTGCCCCGGGCTCAGGGCAGGACGGCGACCGCGGCCTCGCGCCGCGGGTCACCGGCCGCCTGCAGCCGGCCGTCCTCGCGACGGTACGCGGCCCCGACGCCGCCGAAGTACATCGAGAGCGCGCCGTGGTCGTGGGCGGGCAGCCCGGCCGCGGCCACCGCCGCACTGATGCCGGGGTCGGCCTCGTGCTCGACCACGGGCCGCCCGTCGGGGTCGAAGCGCACGTGCAGCCGGGGCGCCTCGATGGCCGCGGCCAGGTCGGCACCGTGCAGGCAGCCCTGGCCCAGCACCTGCATCAGGGCGGTGGTGATGCGGTCGGCCCCGGGCGAGCCCACGGCGATGACCCGACCGTCGCGGGTGCGGCCGGTGGTGGGCGCCATGTTGGAGGCCAGCCGGGTGCCGGGGGCCAGCGCGTGCAACCCGAGCCGGTTCAGCTCGGGCTCGCCGAGGGCGTTGTTGAGCAGCATCCCGGTGCCGGGCACCGTGATCCCGGCGCCATAGCCGGCCGACATCGTGATCGCACAGGCCAGCCCGTCGGCGTCGACGGCCGACACGTGCGCGGTCGACGCCGAGGTCGGCAGCCCCGCGAGCCCGTGCCGGTCGACGCCGACCAGCAGCGCGTGGCCCGCGGCCTCGAGGTCGTCGGCCTCGTCGTGCACCTCGAGCCGGTAGCGCAGCACCGCCTCCTGGGCCCGCAGTACGTCCGCCCACTCGTAGGCGCCGACCCGGGCCAGCTCGCCCAGCATCACCGCCAGCATCGGGCCGCCCACCGAGGGCGGCGGGTTGACGGCCAGGTCCCAGTCGCCGACCACCCGCCGCAGCGGCACGCGGACGACCGGGGCGTAGGCCGCGAGGTCGGCGTCGGTCACCAGCCCGCCGCGGGCGGCGAGGTCGGCCGCCATGGCCCGCCCGACCTCGCCGGTCGAGAGCACGGCCGCGCCCTCACGGCCCACGAGGTCGAGCAGGTCGGCGAGCGGGCCGTTGGTGGTGGTCTCGCCCACCGCCAGCGACGCCCCGCCCGGCCCGGTGACCACGGTGTGCGCCTCGGGGTCGGCCCCGAAGAGGGAGTGCGCGACGAACCCGAGGTAGCGGGCCGCCGCACCCCCCACCCGGTACCCGTCCCGGCACGCGCGCGCGGCCGGGGCCACGACGTCGGCCCACGACGCGACGCCGTGCCGGGTGATGGCGTCCTCGCACGCGAGCGCGGCACCCGGGGTGGCCACGGAGCCGGGGCCGACGTGCATGGTGACGCCGCCGCCGTACTCGGTGAAGACCTCGCGCACCCCGCGGCCGAAGGCCTCCGGCGCCAGCCCGCGGCCGGGCATCTCGACGTTGCCGTCGACGACCTCGGGCTCCTCACCGGCGGCCCAGACCGACACGTAGGCACCCCCACCGAGCGAGACGATGCCGGGCTCGGTGGCCATCGCCGTGAGCGCGGCGGCCACGGCCACATCGACCGCGTTCCCTCCCGCCCGCGCGACCTCGCGGCCGGCCGTCAGCGAGACCGGGCCGGTCGCCGCCAGCGCCACCTCACCCATGTCTGCGCATCCTGCCACCGGGCCCGGCCGTCGGTGTCCGCCACGAGCGCCTCGCCCGGTAGCGTTGCGAGGCATGACCCTGCCCCCGCTCGCCGTCGTCGCCGGCACCGGGTTCTACGACCTCGATGCGCTCGAGGGCCCCACGGAGGAGACCGTCGAGACCGCCTGGGGCACCGCCCGGGTCGTGCGCGGGCACTGGCACGGCCTGCCCGTCGTGTTCCTCACCCGGCACGGGGCCGGCCACTCGGTGCCGCCCCACCTCGTGAACTACCGCGCGAACATCCGGGCCCTGGCCGACCTCGGCGTGCAGGACGTCGTCGCCGTCAACGTCACCGGCTCCATCGACCCCGACCTCGCGCCCGGCGACCTCGTCTGCCTCGACGACTTCCTCGACCTGACCCGCCAGCGCCCGCTGACCTTCGTCGACGGCTCGGGCCCCGAAGGCGTCGTGCACACCGACGTCAGCGCCCCCTACGACGCCGGCCTGCGCCGCGAGATTCTCGAGGCCGCGGCCGCGGTCGGGCAGCCGATGCGCGACGGGGGGGTGTACGCCGCCTTCGAAGGCCCGCGCTTCGAGACCGCCGCCGAGATCCGCCTCGCGCGCCTGGCCGGCGGCACCGTGGCCGGGATGACCGGCGTGCCCGAGGTGACCCTGGCCCTCGAGGCCGGGCTGCGCTACGCCGCCGTGTCACTGGTGGTCAACCCCGCCACCGGCGTCGGGCCCTCCGACGAGCCCATCACCATGGCCGAGATCGAGGTGGTGCTGGCCCGCAGCCGCGCCGCCGTCCTGGCCGTGCTCGACGAGCTGGTCCACACCCGGGCGACCTTCGCCACCGACGACGCTGCCCAGCCCGAGGAGCCTGCGTGAGAACCATCGTCATCCAGGACGTCTCGTACCTGCTCACCGTCGACGAGCACGACACCGTGCTCACCGACGTCACCGTCGTCGTGCAGGACGGGCTCATCACCGCGGTCGGCGACCGCGAGGTGCCCCGGCCGGCGCCGCGTCCCACCGAGGCCTCGACGCCCGACGAGCCCGTGGTCATCGACGGCCGCGGCCGCCTGCTGCTGCCGGGCCTGGTCAACCTGCACACCCACCTGCCGATGACGCTGCTGCGCGGGTTGGCCGAGGACGTCGACCTCCAGGGCTTCCTGACCCGGGTCTGGGCGGCCGAGGGGGCCGTGATGGACCCCGACACCGTCGAGCTCGGCGCCACCCTCGGGGCGCTCGAGTCGCTGCTGGGCGGGTGCACCACCCAGCTCGACATGTACTTCCACCACGAGGCCGCCCACCGGGGCGCGGTCGCCGCCGGCAGCCGGCACGTCATCGGGCCGGTCTTCATGGACGGCCCGGGCCCCGACGGCCTCGCCTGGGACGAGCGCCTGGCCCTGCTGCGGGCCTGGCGTACCGCCCTGCTCGAGATCGGCGGCCCCGAGGTGCCGCTGGCCGCGATGCCGCACGCCACGTACACCTGCTCGCCCGACCACCTGGCCGAGGTGGTGGCCACCCTGCGCGAGACCTGCGCGCAGCCGGGCCCCGATGCCGCCCCGGTGAGGCCCCTGCTCACCACCCACGTGTCCGAGAACGCGGCCGAGAACGCCGATGTGCTGGCCCGCCACGGCGCCACCCCCACGGCGGTGCTCGACGGTGCGGGCTGGCTCGACGGCGAGACCCCCTTCGTGGCCGGGCACGGGGTGCACCTGACCCCCGACGACCTCGCACGGCTCGCGGCCTCCGGCTCGACGGTGGCCCACTGCGCCGGCTCGAACCAGAAGCTCGCCAGCGGCGCTCTCCCCTGGGAGCAGGTGCGCGACGCCGGCGTGCGGCTCGGCATCGGCACCGACGGCTGCTCGAGCTCGAACGACCTCGACATGTGGCAGGCGATGCGCCAGGCCGCGCTCCTGGCCCGCCTCACCAGCGGCCGCCCCGACGTCGCGAGCGCGCACGAGGTGCTGCGCGCCGCCACCATCGAGGGGGCCCGGGCCCTGGGCCTCGGCCACCTCATCGGCTCGGTCGAGCCCGGCAAGCGGGCCGACCTGGTCCTGCTGGACCTCGAGAAGCCGCACCTCACCCCGGTGCACGACGTGGCCGCGCTGCTGGTCTTCGCGGCCGGCCGGGCCGACGTCACCGACGTCCTGGTCGACGGCGAGGTCGTGGTCCGGGGCGGCGCCAGCACCCGCCTCGACACCACCGACCTGCTGGCCCGCGCCCGCGACCGCGGCGCCACCGCCGCCCGCGCGGCGGCCACCGCAGCCGCGGCCACCGCAGCCGCCGACGCGTCATGACGCAGATCCCCCACCTCGAGCCGCCCGACGAGAGCGCCGAGGAGGTCATCGAGCGTCTGGGCATGGTGCCCATCCCGGAGGAGGGCGCCTGGTACGTCGCCGGCCCGCGCACCCAGGCCCTCAACGGCATCACGGTGCTGCTCACGAACCGCCCCGACGGCTTCTCGGCCATGCACCGGCTCACCATCGACGAGGGATGGCAGTGGCTCGGCGGGGCCCCGGCCGCGTTGCTGCGGCTGCGGCCCGGCGGCTCGGGGGTGCTGAACTACCTGGGCGCCGAGCACGCGCAGATCCTGGTCCGCAAGGGCACCTGGATGGGCGCGACGACCCTGGGCCACTGGACCCTGCTGTCGTGCTGGTGCGCCCCCGCCTTCCGCCCCGAGCACTTCGAGCTGGGCCAGCGCCGGGCCCTGGTCGAGGAGTACCCGCAGTTCACGACCGAGATCGAGACCCTGACCCGCGAGGCGCCCGCCGGGCGGATGCGATGAGGCAGCACCGGTGACCGCGCTGGTCACGGGGGCCAGTGGCGGCCTCGGGCGGGCGGTCGCCCGGGCCCTGGCCGGCGCCGGGCACGACGTGGCGGTGCACTACCGCGGCGACGCCGCCGGGGCCGCCGCCGCCGTGGCCGAGGTCGAGGCCGCGGGGCACCGCGCCGTGGCCCTGCACGCCGACCTCGACGTCGCCCTCGACGACCCCGCCGGGCTCGACGCCCGCTGCCGGGACCTGCTCGACCGCTGCGAGACGGCCCTCGGCTGGCCCGACGTGGTGGTGCTCAACGCCTTCCCCCAGCACCACGTGGCCTGGGGCGACCTCGACGCCGCCGCGTGGGACGCCTACCACCGGGCCGGGCTGCGCCCCACCGCCGTGCTGCTCCGGCAGGCCACCGCCCGGATGGGCACGGGCGGGGCCGCGGTGCTGGTCGGCTCCATCGAGGGGCTGCGGGCGATGCCCACCCACGCCCCCTACGCCGTGGCCAAGGCCGCACTGCACCACCTGGTGGGCGCGGCGGCCACCGAGCTCGGCCAGCGCGGCGTGCGCGTCGTCGGGGTGGCGCCCGGCCTCGTCGAGCGCGACGGTCTCGAGGCGGCCTGGCCCGAGGGGGTGGCCCGCTACCGCGCGGCGTCGGCCCTGGGCCGCCCGGTCACGGCCGACGAGGTGGCGAGCACGATCGCGTTCCTGACCTCAGCAGGTGCCTCCGGCATCACGGGCACCACCGTCACCGTCGATGCCGGCTGGTCCGGTGCGCCCGGCTGGTAGGCGCGCAGCGACCCGCGGGTAACGACCGCGCAACGAAGCCGCGCCGTGTGCGGTGAGCGGCCCAACTGGTCGTAGGATCCGCAGGTCTGACCCGACCTCCCGAGGAGATCCTCCATGAAGTCCACGCGTTACCTCGTCGCGGTCCCCGCGGCCCTCGCCCTGGCCCTCGCGGGCTGCGGCGGCAGCACCGGCACCTCCGGCAGCGGCTCCACCGCCTCCGGCTCCGGCGCTTCTGGCGCTGCCGGCGCCCCGACCGACGACTCGAACTGCGCGGACGCCGCTGTGTTCTGCGTCGGCCTCGTCACCGACACCGGCAAGGTCGACGACAAGTCGTTCAACCAGTCCGCCCACGAGGGCGCGATGGCCGCCGCCAAGGAGGAAGGCGGCTTCTACAAGTACATCGAGACCCAGGACGCCAAGGACTACGCGGCGAACATCTCGCAGTTCACCAACAAGAAGTACGACGTCATCGTCACCGTGGGCTTCCTCATGGCCGACGCCACCACCCAGGCCGCGGCCGAGAACCCGGACACCAAGTTCATCGGGGTCGACCAGAACTACGACGCCAGCAAGGTCACCGCCAAGAACGTCACCGGGCTGATCTTCCCCGAGGACCAGGCGGGTTACGGCGCCGGCTACCTCGCGGGCCTGATGACCAAGACCAACAAGCTCGGGCAGGTCCTCGGTCTCGAGATCCCGCCGGTGCAGAAGTACGCCAAGGGCTTCGAGGCCGGCGCCAAGGCCGCCAACCCCAAGGTCACCGTCGCCACGGTCTACCACCCCGCCGCCGACAACGCCTTCAACGACCCGGTATGGGGCGCGGGCGAGGCCAAGAAGATGCTGGCCCAGGACGCCGACATCATCTTCGGCGCCGGCGGCAACACCGGCAACGGTGCGCTCCAGGAGATCGCCAAGGCTTCCGGCGCGGGCACCGACGTGTTCTGCATCGGCGTCGACACCGACCAGTGGGACACCGTCCCGGCGGCGCGGCCGTGTCTGATCACCTCGGCCGAGAAGCTCATCAGCCAGGGCGTCACCGACACCGTCAAGACCGCCAAGTCCGGCGAGTTCGAGGGCCTGCAGACCCTCGGCCAGGCCGGCCTGGCGCCGTACCACGACTTCGAGAGCAAGATCCCGGCCGACGTCAAGGCCAAGGTCGCCGACGTCGTCAAGCAGATGGAGGCGGGCACGCTGAAGACCGGCGTGACCCTCTGACGACGGTCCGCACGCACCCCGTGTGACCACCTGTCCCGAGGGGGCGGGCATCCGGCCCGGATGCCCGCCCCTTCGGCGCGTCCGCCCTCGCGACCGGGGGTGACCGAACCGCGACCGGACGGCCGACGGCGAAGGGCAGAACCTGCCCAGATCGCCCCGCCCGCTCGGGCACCCCCGCACTTCCGCCCGCCTCCTCCTCAAGGAAGACTGTCGGGCAACCCCGAGTCATTGGAGACCCATGTCCGAGACCAGCACGGCAGCGCAGCCGTCGCCCCCCGCGGAGCCCACGCCCCGCGAGCCGCGCGACCGCGGCGGCCTGCTCGCCTACCTCATCGGCCACCAGAGCGGTGTGGTCATCGTCGTCGCTCTCGTCATCTCGCTCCTCGTGGGGGCCGCGCTCATCCGCTACCAGGGTGTCAACCCCGCGTACGCGTACGAGACCCTCCTGCGCGAGGCGCTGGTCACCGACGGCGCCCTGACCCGCACCCTGCAGAAGACGGCCCCCCTCGTCCTCACCGGGCTCGCGGTCGTGCTCCCCCTCCGGGTGGGTCTGTTCAACATCGGCGGTCAGGGGCAGCTCGTCACCGGCGCCGTCATCGGGGCCTGGGTCGCCTACGTGGCCGGCGGGCTCGGGTTCGTCGGGGCGCTCCTCGGCATGGTCGTCGGCGTCGCCCTCGGTGCCGTCGTGGGGTGGGTGGTGGGTGTCCTGAAGGCCTACCGCGGCGTCCACGAGGTCATCTCGACGATCATGCTCAACTACATCATCGCCGGCATCTCCTTCTGGCTGGCCGTCGGGCCCCTGGCCGCAGCGGGGAACAGCGGCATCGCGCAGACCGAGCTCATCCCGGAGGCCGCCCGGCTGGATGCCGTCGCCGGCGTCCCCGTCGCCTTCGTCATCGCCGCCCTGCTGGCGGTGGTCTGCTGGTGGGTGCTCTCGCGCACCACCCTCGGCTTCCGGTTCAACACCGTCGGCGCCAACCGCGGCGCCGCCCGCTACGCCGGCATCCCGCTGAACCGGATCGTCATCCTGGCGATGGCCGCCGGCGGCGGGCTCGCCGGGCTCGCCGGCGCCCTCGAGGCCGAGGGCACCCTGCACCGCTTCCAGCCGGCCATCGCCGGCTCCCTGGGCTTCGACGGCATCACCATCGCCCTGCTCGCGCGCGCCAACCCGCTCGCGACGCTCCCCGCCGCCCTCCTCGTCGGCATCCTGCGGACCGGGGCGGCCGGGCTGCAGTTCAGCACCGGCATCGCCCCCGAGATCGTCGACCTGCTGCTGGCGATCATCCTGCTCATGGTGTCGATCCCCGTGCTGGGCACGTGGCTCTTCCGCAGCCGGGCCGCCAAGGTCAGCGTCGCTTCGACGAGCTGGGGGAGCTGACATGGGGACCTGGGTCCAGAAGAACCGCACCACCGTGGTGCTGGCCGTGGTGGTCGTCGTCGCGGCCTACGTCTTCTACTACGCCAAGAACGACATCGCCCCCTCGATGTTCGGTGCCGCGTGGGACTACGCGATCCCGCTGGTCCTGGCCGCCCTCGTGGGTGTCATCGGCGAACGCTCCGGGGTGGTCAACATCGGCATCGAGGGACAGATGCTGCTGGCGGCGTTCGCGGGCTTCTTCAGCGCGGCGGCCACCGGCTCGATGGTCGTCGGCATCCTGGCCGGCATCGGCACCGGGCTGCTCGCGGGCGGGTTCCTGGCCTGGACCACGGTGCGCTGGCGGATGGACCAGATCATCGCCGGTGTCGTGCTCAACATCATCGCCACCGGCATCACCTCGTTCTACCTGAAGTCCGGCGAGATCCTGCCCGGGGTGATCCCCAACCTCCGGGTGCCCCTGCTCGCCGACATCCCCCTCCTCGGGGAGGTCTTCTTCAGCGGCCGCAGCTGGATCGCCTCCGTCGCGATCGTCGCCGCGATCGGTGTGCACCTGATGCTCTTCCACACCCGGTGGGGGCTGCGCACCCGCGCCGTCGGCGAGTACCCGTCGGCGGCCGACACCGCCGGCATCAACGTCGAACGGCTGCGGATGATCAACGTCACGGTGGCCGGCTCGCTGGCCGGGCTCGCCGGGGTCTACCTGTCGATGGACGCGTCGAGCTCCTTCGAGCGCGACATGACCGCCGGGCGCGGCTTCCTCGCGCTCGCGATCATGATCATGGGCGCGTGGCGGCCGCTGCGGGCGATGGCCATGGCCGTCTTCTTCGGCTTCGTCAACGCGGTTGCCTCCCAGCTGCAGCAGACCGGCGGCTTCAGCGTCCCTCCCCAACTGACCGGCACGCTCCCGTACGTCGCGGTCCTGGTCGTCCTCGCGGTCGCGGCCGGCCGGGTGCGGCCGCCCGGCGCGGTCGGCCAGCCCTATGTCAAGAAGGACCAGTGATGAGCGAGAGCACACCCGAGCCCCTCCCCCCGGTCGCGGCCAACGACACCGCGGCCCAGCCCGCGGCGGGTCGCTCGGGCCTCGACGGGGGCACGGCGGGTGAGGTGCTGCTGTCGATCCAGGGCCTGAGCAAGAGCTTCGGCTCGGTACGCGCCAACCGCGACATCAGCCTCGAGGTCCGCCGTGGCGAGATCGTCGCCCTGCTCGGCGAGAACGGGGCGGGCAAGTCCACCCTGGTGAACCAGATCTTCGGCCTGATCACCCCCGACAGCGGGACGGTCTCGATCCAGGGTGACGCCGCCAAGATCCGCGACCCCAAGGACGCCATCGCCCGCGGCATCGGGATGGTGCACCAGCACTTCCAGCTGGTGCCGGTCATGACGGTGGCCGAGAACATGATGCTGGGCCACGAGACCACCCGCGGCGGGGGCTTCCTCGACCTCGAGGCGGCCCGGTCGATGGTGCGCGAGCTGTCGGCCAAGCACGGTCTGGCCGTCGACCCCGACGCCGAGGTCGACGACCTGCCGGTGGGCAGCCAGCAGCGCGTCGAGATCCTCAAGGCGCTCTCGCGCAAGGCCGACCTGCTCATCCTCGACGAGCCCACCGCGGTGCTGACACCGCAGGAGACCGACGAGCTGCTCGGCGTCATGAAGGACCTCGCCCGCTCGGGCACCTCCATCGTCTTCATCACCCACAAGCTGCGCGAGGTGCTCGCCGTCGCCGACCGGGTCTATGTCCTGCGCCAGGGCGCGGTCGTCGGCGAGGTCGCGACCGCCGCCACCGACGCGCGCCGCCTGGCCACGATGATGGTCGGGCGCGAGGTCGTGCTCTCGATCGAGAAGGCCCCGGCGACCCCCGGCGAGGCAGTGCTCGAGATCGAGGACCTGCGCGTCCAGGACGACCGCGAGCTCGTCGCCGTCAACGGGTTCAGCCTCACGGTGCGGGCCGGAGAGATCGTCGGCGTGGCCGGCGTCGAGGGCAACGGGCAGCGCGAGCTGGTCGAGGCGCTCGCGGGGATGCGCAAGGTGGTCTCGGGGCGGGTGACCCTGGGCGAGCTCGACCTCACCCGGGCCAACCCGCACCGGACGCACCACGCGGGCGTCGGGCACATCCCCGAGGACCGCGAGAAGCACGGCCTCGTCGGCACGTACTCGATCGCGGACAACCTCGTGCTCAACGAGTTCGACCAGGAGCCGTTCGCCCGTCGTGGGGTCCGGCAGTTCGCCGCCGTGCGCGAGAACGCCGAGACTCTGCGCGAGGAGTTCGACATCCGCTCCTCGGGCGTGATGCAGACCGCCGGCTCGCTCTCGGGTGGCAACAAGCAGAAGGTCGTCGTCGCCCGCGAGATGTCCTTCCGGCCCCGCCTGCTGATGGCGGCCCAGCCCACCCGCGGCGTCGACGTGGGCTCGATCGAGTTCATCCACCGCCGGATCGTGGAGGCCCGCGACGCCGGGGCCGCGGTGCTGCTGGTGTCGGCCGAGCTCGACGAGATCCTCTCGCTCTCGGACCGCATCGCCGTCGTCCACGGCGGGGCGGTCGTGGCCGAGATGGACGCCCAGGACGCCGACCGCACCGAGATCGGCCGCCTCATGGCCGGCGACCACTGACGCCGGAGGAGCCGGGACACGCCCAACCTACGGAGTCGTAACTTACGCGAACGTAGGTTACGCTGGCGTACATGAGTGCACCGAGCATCGACCGAGCGACCCCGTCCGCGGGCGCCACCCGGCCGCGCCTCGGGGCGCACACCGACGGCCCGCTCGGCGGCGTCGTCCGGGGCGCCCGCAAGCTGGCCGAGGCGCTCGCGACCCCCCTCGTCCCCGCCGACTACCTCGACCTCATCGACCCGATGCGCAGCGGCGCCGACCTGCGCGGCCGCATCGTCGAGGTCCGCCCCGAGACCGCCGACGCCGCCACCGTCGTCATCCGGCCCGGGCGCGGCTGGCGAGGGCACGTCCCGGGCCAGTACATCCGCATCGGCATCGACATCGACGGCGTGCGCCACTGGCGCGCCTACAGCCTCACCCACCGCGCCGACGGCTCGCCGGCGGCCGGCATCCCGGCCGGCTGCATCGCCATCACCACCAAGGCCATCCCCGAGGGCACGGTCAGCCGCCACCTCGTGCGCGAGGCCGGCCCCGGCACCCTGGTGATGCTCGACCAGGCGACCGGCGACTTCACCCTGCCCAGCCCGGCCCCGGCCAAGGTCCTCTTCCTCACCGCCGGCAGCGGCATCACCCCCGTCATGGGGATGCTGCGCAACCACCTGGCCGAGCTGCGCGACGTGGCCCACGTGCACTGCGCGCCCAGCGAGCGCGACGTCATCTTCGCTGCCGAGCTCGCCGCCCACCACACGAGCGGGCGGATGGCGCTGAGCCTGAACCTCGACGACGTGCACGGGATGCTCGAGCTCGACCGCCTCGACGCGCTGGTCCCCGACTGGCGCGAGCGCGAGACCTGGCTGTGCGGGCCGACCGCCCTGCTGGACGCCGCCGAGGCTCACTGGGCCGACGCCGGCATCCCTGAACGCCTGCACGTCGAGCGCTTCCGGCCCAGCGTGCTCGAGCCCGGCGAGGGCGGCACGGTGACCTTCGCCCGCAGCGGCCTGACCCTCGAGGCCGACGGCGCCACCCCCATCCTCGACGCCGGCGAGCAGGCCGGCGTCCTCATGCCGAGCGGCTGCCGGATGGGCATCTGCTTCGGCTGCGTCCTGCCGATGCGCGCCGGCGCCATCCGCGACCTGCGCACCGGCGAGGTCACCGTGCACGAGTCCGACGAGCCGCTGCCCGTGCAGACCTGCGTCAACGCCGTCGCCGGCTCCTGCGAGATCGACATCTGACCCGCCCCTCGGTGCATCCGATTGGATGCTCCGAACCGTGACCCACCCCCAGCCCCCGAGCCCCCCGCGAGCGACACGGAAGGAACCACCCTCATGACCCTCGCCCCCGAACGCCACGCCTCGACCAAGCCGCAGGGCATCAACCCGCGGCTGCGCGTCCAGAGCGACACCCCGCGCCCGCAGCGCCCGGCCCTGAAGAAGTCCGGGCGCCCGAACCCGGCGGCGCACCTGACCCCCGAGCAGATCGAGGGCATCGGCCACGAGCTCGACGCCCTGCGCAAGGAGGTCATGGACAGCCGCGGCGAGCGCGACGCCGCCTACATCCGCAAGGTCATCAAGAGCCAGCGCTACCTCGAGATGGGCAGCCGCGCCGTCCTGCTCTTCTCCGGGGTGAAGGTCAAGGGCATCCGGCCCGCGTGGTGGCTCGGCACGGCCGGGCTGTCGGTGGCCAAGATCCTCGAGAACATGGAGATCGGCCACAACGTCATGCACGGCCAGTGGGACTGGATGCGTGACCCCAAGATCCACTCGACCGAGTGGGAGTGGGACAACGCCTCCCCGGCCAGCCAGTGGAAGCACAGCCACAACGAGATCCACCACACCTTCACCAACGTCCTCGGCCGCGACAACGACCTCGGCTACGGCATCCTGCGCGTCGACGAGGACCAGAAGTGGACCCTCTTCTCGCTGTTCCAGCCGATCTGGCACGTGGGCAACGCGCTGCTGTTCGAGTACTCGATCGCCGCCTACGACCTCGAGCTCGGCAAGTACGTCGCCACGAAGAACCGGATGACCGACGAGCAGAAGGCCGAGTTCCGCGCCAACCGCTCCGAGGTGCTGCAGAAGATCAAGCGGCAGGCGACCAAGGACTACCTGGTGCACCCGGCGATGTCGGCCGTCACCGGTTCGGCCCGCACCACCCTGACGGCCAACCTGGTCGCGAACCTGGTGCGCAACGTGTGGACCAACACCGTCATCATCTGCGGGCACTTCCCGCCCGGCATCTCCACCTTCGAGAAGACCTCGATCGAGGGCGAGACCCGTGGCGAGTGGTACCTGCGCCAGATGCTGGGCTCGGGCAACATCAGCGGCTCGAAGGCCATGCACGTGATGACCGGCAACCTCAGCCACCAGATCGAGCACCACCTCTTCCCCGACATGCCCAGCAACCGGTACGCGCAGATCGCCCCGCGGATCCAGGACCTGATGGAGCGCCACGAGCTGCCCTACGTCACCGGCAGCCTCTGGAAGCAGGCGGCCTCGGTGTACTGGAAGGTCGTCGAGCTCTCGCTGCCGAACAAGGTCGAGGGCCGCCGCCGCCGCGACATCGTGCGCCTGGAGCTGAAGAAGGCCCAGAAGAAGCGCCGGCGCGCCCGCCGCTGAGAGCCCTCCGCCGTTCGAAGGACCCGTCCCTCCACCGGAGGGACGGGTCCTTCGCGTTCCGGCCGTGCCCTGGCGAGCGCTGTGCCATGGTGAGCGCGGATGAGGCGGGCAGGGCGTGTCGTCACCAGTACCCGCTCGGTCGACCTCGGGTCGACCCTCCTTCGAGGCGAACCGTTGCCCGCACTCGTCGCCCGCCACCGCCCTTCCGCTTCGCCCGGGGCCCTCGTCGCCGGCGCCCTCTTGGCTCTCGTCCTCGGCGTGGCACCGCCGGCCGTGGCGAGCCCCGTCGTGGTGGGCTCCACGACGGCGGTGTCCTCCGGGCAGCTCATGCATGGGGCGGTGGCCCTGGTCAACCAGGAGCGCGCCAAGGCCGGATGCGCCCCCCTGAGGGTCCATCCCGCGCTGGCCAAGGCCGCGCGCCTGCACAGTCTCGACATGGGCCGGTACGACTACTTCAGCCACGTCAGCCGCGACGGCCGCACACCCTCGGATCGCATCCAGGCGCGGGGCTACCAGTACGGCTCCGCCGAAAACCTCGCAGCGGGACAGACCCGACTCGGGACAAAGTCTGACGCGCGACAAGTAGGCCCTAGCCCCACACCAGGTTCTAGAGCCACAATCAGCGAAAATCCGCCTACGAATACCACACGTCCATGGCGCCCCCGACTAGTAGACCAAGGACAAAAATGGAGGCCGTTGTCCGCGCCGCGCCGGGCCAAGGGTTCGCAAGAGAGACGTTTGCGCGAGCCGAGACGGTGCCGCCACCATGATTAGTTTGCACGCCTGAACGGATGCGCGCCGCTTCTAAGTAGTAGCCACCAAATGGGCCAGCCACCAACAGGCAGGCAAAGCCGAAAACACGCCAGTTCAGAGCCCGGTCAGGGAAAAGAAAGCTTAGGCCCACAACGAGCGAAATCGCAAGGAAACTGCCGAGCCAACCTACGGCTTCCCTGCCATGACCGATAGCCCGCACGCTGGCTACTTCCGCCCGGTCCAACTTGAGTTGCCGCCTGCCCTTTGCTGTCGTTCGCGAACGGAGCATCAGATTTCGGTACCCCTCAAGATCCTGATTCGCAACGAAATCAAGCCCTGGAAACTGCAGAGTCACCACATTCCTCGATTACGATATGACTGCCACGCACCAAACCCTGCAGTGGCGGCTGCATATCCTTTCACGACGCGATGGGCCGATCGCTGCAACCTCCGTTCACCCGCGCGCGCGGCATGTGCTGCAGCCTTTCTAGCGCCACGGTAAGCGTGCCCCATATGTCTGACTCCCTTAGGGTATTGGCGGCCGATCGAATGTGCGGCCCTCGCCGCCTTTCGCATTAGGTACTTACCGAAGAGGTGGCCCGCACCCTTTCCCACGCCTAATGTCGCGACGTCAACAGCAAAGTCTGAACACCCCCGCCATGACCGTGCCCGAGCGCAACCGTAACCGTCGTGAGCCACCAGAATCGCTGAGGCGCCCCACGCTAGGGCGGCCACCCACCCCACCGGCGTGAACATGGCAGCAACGGAAGCGACGACAGCTACAGCCGCGAGGGCGCCCCAGACGCTCCACATTCCATTAAGATCGAGTTTATTCACGGGGTCATTGGGATAGTTGTAGGTGTTGTCGTTGCCGCCGGGGACGGGGTCGGGGGCGGTGAAGAGTCCGCGTGTGGCGTTGTAGAGCCGCACACCCATCAATGTCAGCCCGGCGGTGGCGGTGGTGGTGGAGCGTTGTTTGGCGCCGAGCCAGCCGTAGCCGAGGGGCCCGTTGACGGTGTCGGCGGTGGTGGTGTTGCCGTACTCGTCGTAGCTGGCCCACCCGCCGATCTGCGTGGCGGAGGTGGTCGACGTGTGGGTGGCGGGGATGGTGACGGTGGTGACGATGTCGCCGTGGGGGTTGGCCAGGGACAGGGTGGTGTCGCCGCGGGTGGCGTTCCCGGTGGTGTCGTCGATGCTGGCGGACAGGTCCCCGCCGATGGACTGCGCGTACCTCGTGGTGGTGGTGCCGGCGCTGGTGGTGACCTCGGTCCAGGCGGGGTTGTCGCCGCTGTCGGTGTACCGGCGGGTCGTGGTGGCGGTGGTGCCGGATGAGGTGGTGGTGGTCTGGACGGAGCGGCGGGCGGCGGCGTCGAGGGTGAAGGTGGTCGTGGTGCCGTTCTGGGTGATGCTGCGGGGCAGGTCGTCGTCGAAGTAGCCCAGGGTGACATCGCCGGCGCCCTGGAGGGGTGCGTCGGCTGCGGGCAGGGTGGTCTGCCGCCCGAGCAGGTCGTAGGCGTAGGTCCCGACCCCGTCCTTGCCGGTGGTGGGCCGGTCGGCGGTGTCGTAGCCGGTGGTGGCGACGGTGGTGGTGGTGCCGGTCGCGGCGCAGTCACCGCCATCATGGGTCAGGGTGGCCAGGTGGGTGCGGCGGCCGTTGGCGTCGAAGGTGTAGTCCCGTTCCGTGCAGGTCGGGACGGGCTGTCCGGTGGTGGCGTCCAGGGTGGTGGCGTCGTCGGTGACGTGGGTCAGGCGCCCGGCGCCGTCGTAGCGGTACTCGCGCCCGTAGCTGGCGGCCTGCCCGACCGCGCCGGCGGTCCAGTCGGTGACGGCGTCGATGGTGGCCACACCGTTGCCGCCGTCGAACGCGGCGCCGGTCCCGGTCGCCTCGAACCGGGCCCGGCCGGTGACGTCGTCGAGAGTGGACCACGTCAGCCACGGCTGGTCCTGCACGGGGGTGCCCGGGGTGTACGTGGCCTCCCCGGTGCTCGGGTCGGTGCTCACGGTGACCGGGGTGACCTGGCCCAGGTACTGCAGCTGGACCGGTTCCCCACCCTCGTCGAACGTGGTCTTCTGGGTGAGCCGGCCGGGCAGGGTCTGGGTGGTCATGTTCCCGTCGGCGTCATACGACGACATGACAGACAACCCCGAACCAGCACGCACGACGACAACCCCATCCCACCACAGCCGACAGATCCTCGACTGCCCCTCGCGCGTCACCGCCTCCGTGGCATTGCGCCGACCGTAGAACCAACAGCGGCTCCAGGTCACTGGACGACGAACAATTTGACGAAGGTTTTACCTTCGGAAGGTCCGACTTTCACCGGAGACCATTCACAAGAACAGCGCTCGGCAACCCTGGAAGCAGGCCCACCCCGGCGGCCGGGGTAGGCGGGCCGCCACCGGCTGACCCCCTGACCCGGGACGCCGCCCGGCCGTGGTCGCTCGGAGCAGCGGATCCGCGTCGCCCGTAGCCTGCAGGGATGCTCGACCTCTTCGGCGGGACCCTCGTGGGCCTGGCCCTCATGGCGCTGGCCGCGGCCGTGATCGGGTACTCCAAGACCGCGCTCGGGGGGCTGGCCGTCGTGGCGGTGGCCCTCTTCGCCTCGATCCTGCCGGCGCGCCAGTCGACGGCCGCCATCCTGGCCGTCCTGATCGTCGGTGACCTCGTGGCGGTGTGGCACTACCGCCGCGACGCCGACTGGGCGCTGGTGCGGCGCCTGCTGCCGGCGGTGCTGCCCGGCCTGGCGCTGGGATCGCTGTTCCTGGCCCACGTCGGTGACCAGACGCTGCGCCGCTCGATCGGTGGCGTGCTGCTGGTGCTGCTCGGGCTCCAGCTGTGGTCGCGGCGGCGGCGCGCCGACAGTGACGAGGGCGCCACCGGCGCGGCCCGGGCCGCGGGCCACCCGGCCGCCGCCTGGGGCGCCGGCAGCGCGGCCGGGTTCGCGACCATGACCGCCAACGCCGCCGGGCCGGTGATGACCCTCTACCTGTCGGCCGCGGGCATCGACAAGCGCCGCTTCATCGGCACCAACGCCTGGTTCTTCCTGGTCGTCAACCTCGTGAAGGTGCCCTTCTCGATCGGGCTCGGGCTGCTGCACGGCGCCGACGTCGCCCGCGCCGGCCTGCTCGCCCCGCTCGTCGTGCTCGGCGGCGTCGTCGGCTCGGCCACCGTGGCCCGGATCAGCCAGCGCGCCTTCGACGTGGCGGTGCTCCTCACCTCCGCCGTCGCGGCCGTCGCGCTGCTCGTCGGCTAGGTTCGGGCCGATGGAGTCGCCGCGGTTCGTCGTCGTCGGGGGCGGGCCGGCCGCCGCCGGGGCCGCCCGCCGCTTCGCCGAGGCCGGAGCCACGGTCGCCGTGCTGACCGCCGAGCCCCGCGGACCCTACGACCGCACCGTGCTGTCGAAGGACGTCCTCCTCGCCCCCGGCGCCGACATCCCCTCACTCCTGCCACCGGGCGCCCCCTGGCTCGAGCACGTCTTCGTGCGGCCGCGCACCCGGGTCGAGGCGATCGACCCCGACGCCGGCATCCTCACCACCGACGACGGCACCACGTGGGCGTTCGAGGCGGCGATCCTGGCCACCGGGGCCGAGCCGCGCCGGCTCGTGGTGCCCGGCGCCGACGGCCCGGACGTGCTGACCCTGCGCGACGCGGCCGACGCCGCCGCGCTCACCGCTGTGCTCGGCACCGCCGGTCGCCTCGTGGTGGTCGGCGGCGGCGTCATCGGGCTCGAGGTGGCCGCGGCCGCGGTGGCGCGCGGAGTCCCGGTCGAGGTCGTCGAGGCCGCCGACCGGCTGCTGCCCCGCGGGGTGCCGGCGCCGGTGGCCGCGTGGCTGGCCCGGCGGCACGAGGCCGCCGGCGTGGTCGTCCGCACCGGCGTCACCGTGCAGGAGGTGCGGCGCGAGGCCGGGCGGGTCGTGGGGGTGCACCTGTCCGACGGGTCCGAGATGGCTGCCGACGCCGTCGTGGCCGGCATCGGGGTGGCACCGCGCACGGCTCTGGCCGAGGCGGCCGGCCTCACCGTCGACGACGGGGTGGTGGTCGACGCCGGTATGCGCACCTCGCACCCGGCGGTGCTCGCCGCCGGCGACGTGGTGCGGATGCGGGCCGCAGGCGGTGGACGCGGCGAGCGCCTGGAGTCCTACACGGCCGCCGGCCGCCAGGGCGCGGTCGCCGCAGCCACGGCGTTGGGCGTCGACGACCCCTTCGACGACGTCCCCTGGTCGTGGTCGGACCAGGGCGACGCGTCGATGCAGTCGATGGGGGTGGCACCGGCCGGCGCCACCGAGGTGCTGGTCGGGGACGCCGCCGCGCCGGTAGTGCTGTCGCTCGACGCCGCGGGCCGGCTGCTGGCCGTGTGTGGGGTGACCACCGGCCCAGGGGTGGCGCGCCCGGTGCGGGCCGCCGCGGCCGCCATCGCCGCCGGCGCTCGCGTCGACCTGGACGCCGCTCGCGCGGCCGGGGGCGACCTGGCGGCGCT
The DNA here is from genome assembly GCF_001428065.1 of Nostocoides sp. Soil756. Taxonomy (GTDB): domain Bacteria; phylum Actinomycetota; class Actinomycetes; order Actinomycetales; family Dermatophilaceae; genus Phycicoccus. The sequence continues at coordinate 372,768 of NZ_LMSE01000001.1, read as the reverse complement.
GGCGGGCGTCCTGCGGACAGCCGGCCGCGGCTGAGTCAGAGCCCCCGGACCGCCCGGGCCTCCTCGAAGTCCAGGCCGGTGGCCGCCCGGACCCGGTCCATCAGCTCGAGGGTCGCGACGGTGTCGGCCCAGGGGCGCAGCGGCGAGCCGGTCGCGCCCCCGACGATGCGCCGGGCGACCTCGGCCGCCTCGAAGTGGAGCGCCGCGTGCTCGACCATCGGCTCGGACCAGGACAACGTGGGACCGCAGCGCTGGTGCAGGGTCATCGGGCCCGGCAGGTAGTACCGGGTGCCGAGATCGATCCGGCCCTCGGTGCCGATGACGTTCGCGGTCGTCGCGCTGTCGGCGAGGATCGAGGTGTGCAGTGAGCCGATGGCCCCCGACGCCGTCCGCAGCGCCACTGCCAGCTGGCCGTTGACCCCGCCGGGGCCGGGCGTGGCCACGGCGGTGACCTCGTCGGGCTCACCGAGCACCCAGGTCGCGAAGGTCGCCGCGTAGGTGCCGAGGTCGAGGAGGGGACCCCCCGCGAGGTCGACCTGGGTCACGCGGTGCGGGGGGTCGAACCGCTCCCCCATGTCGGCCTGGGCGATGACGATTCGGCCGAGCACGCCGTCGGTCAGCAGCTGGCGCACGACGTCGAACTTCGGCAGGAAGAGGGTCCACATCGCCTCCATGCAGAAGACGCCCGCGCGCTCGGCTGCGTCGCCGATGGCCCGGGCTTCCGCGGCGTCGAGCCCGACCGGCTTCTCGACGAGGACGTGTTTGCCCGCCTCGATCGCCAGCAGGGCGTGCGGCAGGTGGTAGTTGTGGGGCGTCGCGACGTAGACGACGTCGACGTCGGGGTCGGCGACGAGCGCCTCGTACGAGCCGTGCGCCACCGGCGCCTCCCAGGCTCGCGCCGCGCGCTCGGCCGACTCCAGCGTGCGGGACCCGACGGCCTGGACGACCTGCCGGGTGTGGGCGTGCAGCGAGCGGACGAAGGTGTCGGCGATCCATCCGGTGCCGAGGACGCCCCACCGCAGAGCCGGGGCCTGCGCGGAGTCGGGGGTGCGGGGCGTGGGCAGGGACTCCGTCGTCATGGGCCCACCGTAGCGGCATGTAAGGACATCAGTACAGAGGCGGAGACGTCATACCGCTCCGGCCCACAGTCTCGGCGGCAGGTTCCACGGCGTGACCACCTGCGGCGCCGACATGGTCGACGTGGGTGCACCGGGGAGCAGCCGGTGCGCCCGCAGCAGCTGGACCAAGCCGGCGCGCAGGTCGGCCCGCAGGTCGTGGTGCAGCACCGCCGTCAGCACGCCGGTGCGCAGGAGCACCCGGTTGTCGGCGTCGAGGTCGTGGCCGAGGAAGGGCACGCCCCCGCGCCCCGCCTGCTCGAGCGCGCGAGCGATGCCGCCGTTGCCGCCGCCCATCGAGTACACCCCAACGATGTCGGGGTGGCGGGCGAGCGCCTCGGCGACGACCTCGGCCATGGCGTCGTCGTCGCCGTGGGCGTCGCCGACCCGCACGACCGCCCGGCCCGGGTCGACGACACGGAGCCGCTCCACCAGTCCCTCGAACCGCTCCTGCTCCCCCTGGAAGGCCCGGTGGCTCACCGAGGCGAGCACCGCCCCCTCGCGGCCGTGCAGGAACCCCCCGAGCAGGTACGCCGCCGTCGCCCCGGCGGCCCGGTTGTCGAGGCCGACGTAGGCGACCCGCCCCGAACGGGCGACGTCGGTCACGAGCGTGACGGCCGGGATGCCGCGATCGGCCGCCCGCGCCACCGCCGCCGCGACCTGCGCGTCGTCGGGAGCCTTGAGGACCACCCCGTGGCTGACCCGGCCGCCGGACCCCACCCGGTCGACGGCCCGGGCGAGCTCGGCCGGGTCGGCGCCGTCATGCTCGTGGAAGCGGACCCGGACGGTCGCGGGACGCACGGTCGTGAGGGACTCCTCGGTGGCGGCGCGGACGGCGTCCCGGAAACGGGCCGGTGCGTCGAGGACGACGTCGACCAGCAGCGTCCGGCGTGAGAGACGCAGGCGCGTCGACTGCCGGTCGAGCTCGACGAGGGCGGTCTCGACGGCGCGCACGGCGCGCGGGCTGGCCCCGGCGCGGCCGTGCAGGACCCGGTCGACGGTCGCGACGGACAGGCCCGCCTGCTCCGCGACGTCACGGATCCGGTGGTTGCGACGGGGCACCCGACCATCGTCGTCGGCCGCGCCGTTACGCACCACCCCCGTGGCCGCTCGCACTGAGGTGTTTCTGAGGTGTTCCGGGCCACCGCGCCGGCCACCCCGGGAGGAGGCTGGACCCACGACGCGTCCCCGCGACGACCCCGGCGGTCCGCACGCTCCGCCCCGAAGGAGACGACGATGACGACACCCTCGACCACCCCGACGTACCCGGACGCCCCGATGCACCCCGCGGCCCACGGATACCGCCGGGCCGAGGACTGCCACCTCGAGGACCTCCTGCGGGTGCTCGAGGACCGCACCGACCCGGCCCGCCACCCCCACGCCACCCGGGTCGAGCAGGGCGTCCCCATCTACGACGCCCGGGCGCTGCGACCGGTCCTCGCGGACCCCGCCGCGGCCGACGCGGTGCGGGCCGAGCTGGCCGACGCCCTCGCCGACGGGCCCGGCATCGTCGTGATGGAGGGAGCCGTCGACGTCGACGTCGTCGACCGGGCGAGCACGACGTTCGCGGCGATCATCGAGCGCGAGAAGGCCTCGGGCCAGATGGCCGGCGACCACTTCGCGAGCCCCGGGGCCAACGACCGCGTGTGGAACGCCCTCGAGAAGCTCGCCGTGGCCGACCCCGAGACCTTCGTGGCCTACTACGCGAACGACATGATCGCCCTCGCGGCCGAGGCGTGGCTCGGGCCGGCGTACCAGGTGACCTCGCAGATCAACGTCGTCAACCCCGGCGGCAAGGGGCAGACGGTGCACCGCGACTACCACCTCGGCTTCCAGGCGCCGGAGGTCACCGGCCGGTACCCGGGGCGGGTCCACGACCTCTCCTCGCTGCTGACCCTCCAGGGGGCAGTGGCCCACTGCGACATGCCGGTCGAGTCCGGCCCGACCCTCTACCTGCCGCACAGCCAGAAGTACTCGCACGGCTACCTCGCCTACTGGCTGCCGGAGTTCCAGGACTACTTCACCGACCACCACGTCCAGCTGCCGCTGCGAGCCGGCGACGCGGTCTTCTTCAACCCGGCGCTCTTCCACGCGGCCGGCTCCAACCACACCTCCGACGTGCGCCGGATGGCCAACCTGCTCCAGATCTCCTCCGCGTTCGGTCGGGCGATGGAGACCGTCGACCGCGACCGCGTCGTGCGCTCCGTCTACCCGTCCCTGCTCGCCGCACGGGCCGCCGGGATGCCGGAGGCCGACCAGTACCGCGTCGTCGCCGCGGCCGCCGAGGGCTACGCCTTCCCGACCAACCTCGACCGCGACACCCCCGTGGACGGGATGACGCCGCGCAGCCAGGCCGACGTGGTGCGCCGGGCCCTCGCCGAGGAGCAGACGCCACAGGCCCTCGGCGAGCGCCTGGAGGCCGTCGCGCGGGCCAAGCTGAGCCACTGACCCTCGGCCGCCGCGGCTCACCACCCCTATGGCTATTTGTCAGGACATTCGGCTGATAGCATCTGGCCGACCACGATCAGGCGAAGGGTGTCACCAGGATGCGTATCGGACTCATCGGACTCGGGCGGATCGGCGGCTTCCACGCCGACACCCTCGCCGCGCTGGACCACGTGACGGAGCTGGTCGTCACCGACCCCGTTGCCGCCGCCGTCGACGCCGTGACGGCCAGGATCGGCAAGGCCACCGCGATGGCCTCCCCCGAGGCGCTGCTCGACGCCGGCATCGACGGTGTGGTCATCGCCGCGGCGACGAGTGCGCACGCCGAGCTGCTCCTCGCGGCCGTGGAGCGGGGCATCCCCACGTTCTGCGAGAAGCCGATCGCCGGGAGCGCCGACGAGGCCGTGGCCGTGCGCGACCGGCTGCGGGGCTCCGACGTCCCGGTGCAGATCGGCTACCCCCGCCGCTTCGACCCCGCCTTCGTCGCCGCCCGCGACGCCGTCCGGGCCGGCGAGCTCGGCCGGGTCCACACCGTCCGCTCGACGACCCTCGACCCGGCCCCCCCGCCGGCGGCGTACCTGGCCGTCTCCGGCGGGATGTTCCGGGACTGCGCCGTCCACGACTTCGACGCGGTGCGGTGGGTCACCGGGCAGGAGGCCGTCGAGGTCTACGCGGTCGGCGCCGTCGACCCGGACGCCCCCGCCGAGCTGTACGCCGACAACCGCGACTGGTCGAGCGCCTCGACGCTCATCACCCTCGCCGACGGGACCATCGGCGTCGTGAGCAACACCCGCACCAACGCCCGCGGCTACGACGTCCGGCTCGAGGTGCACGGCGTCCTCGACTCGGTCGCCGCCGGCCTCGACGAGGGGCTGCCGCTGCGCTCCACCCAGCCCGGCATCACCTGGCCGGCGGGCCCCCCGCACACGTTCTTCGTCGACCGGCTGACCGAGGCGTTCCGGCGCGAGCTCGCGGCGTTCTGCCGGGTCGCCGCCGGCGAGATCCCCTCGCCGTGCACCATCGAGGACGCGATGGGGACGGCCTGGATCGCCGAGGCCGCCACCCTGTCGGCCCTCGAGGGTCGCCCGGTGCGCATCGACGAGGTCGCCCGCTAGGGACAGCGAGGCCGCCTCACCCCTCGGACGACGCCTGCCCGGCGCTCATCCGGCCGCCCGGGACCTGCGAGCCACCGGGCGAGCCGGCACCGGCGGAGCCGTGGTCCGGCGCACGACGAGCGTGGGACGAAGCAGGGTGTGCGCGGCCCCGGGCGGTTCGCCGTCGAGCTGCCCGCACAGCTGGGCGGCGGCGCGGGTCCCCAACTCGTGGAGCGGCTGCCCGACGGTGGTCAGCGCGATGGGCCGCAGGCCGGCCAGCCCGGTGCCGTCGTACCCGACGACCGACACGTCCTGCGGGACGGCCAGCCCGGCGTCCGCGACCGCGGCCAGGGCCCCCATGGCCGCGAGGTCGTTGACGACGAACAGCGCGGTCGGCGGGGACGGGAGCGCGAGTGCCGCCCGCGCCCCGCGGTAGCCGCCCTCGTCGGCGAAGGACCCGGGCACGACGGTGGCCAGGGCGCCCAGCCCGTGCCGCTTCATCGCCGCCCGGTACCCGCGGCGCCGGTCGCGCGCGACGAGGCTGGAGCCACCGTCGACGTGGACGATGCGTTCGTGCCCGAGTGCGACGAGGTGGTCGACGGCGAGCCCCGCCCCCATCACGTCGTCGGTGCTCAGCGAGCCCAGGTGGGCGACCCCGCGCGGGGCGCTGCCGATGCTGACGGCCGGGCAGGCCTCGCCGACCGCCTCCTCGACGCCGTGGGGCAGGCGGTGCCCGAGCGCGATGATCCCCTCGACCCGGAACTCGAGGAGCTTCTCGAGCTCGGCCCGTTCGGCGACCGCGTCCTCGCCCCCGACGACGACGAGGGTGCGGTAGTCACGCCGCCGCGCCTCGGCCTGGACGGCGTCGAGCACGTCGGCCGTCATCGGGTTGTGCAGGTCGAGGACGAAGACGCCGATGGTGCGGGTGCGCCGCGCCACCAGGGCCCGGGCCGCCGCGTTGCGCCGGTAGCCGATCTCCTCCGCGGCGGCGAGGATCGCCTCCCGGGTCTCGGGGGCGACCCGGGGGGCGTTCTGCAGGGCGAGCGAGACGAGCGACTTCGAGACGCCCGCCCGGGCCGCGACGTCACGGATCGTGGGGTGCGCGGCCCGGTCGGTGCCTCGAGCGGGCTCGGTGCTCGCCATCGGCGTCAGGTGCCGCGGCGCTGGTTCGCCACGCCCGCCTCGTACGCCGCCCGGGCGTCGCGGACCGACGCCAGCTCGCTGACCTCGGGGACCCCGACCTCCCAGAAGAGGTTCCCCTCGGTCCAGTCCGCCTCGCGGACGTCGACGACGATGACGCTGGTGCGGTCGTGCCCGCGCGCGGTCTCGATCGCGGCCTCGAGCTCGCCGATCGTCGAGGCGCGGGTGGCGTGGGCGCCCAGGGACGCGGCGTGCGCGACGAAGTCGACCCGCACGTCGCTGTGCGGCCCGCGCGCATCCCGCAGCATGTTGTTGTACGAGTTGCCGCCCTGGTTGCGCTGGAGCCGCTCGATGACGGCGAACCCCGCGTTGTCGCAGACCAGCAGGATGAACTTCTTGCCCGAGAGCACCGAGGAGTAGATCTCGCTGTTGAGCATGAGGTAGGACCCGTCGCCGACGAGGCAGAGCACCTCGCCCTCGGTGCGCGCGAACGCGGCACCCCAGGCCCCGGCGGTCTCGTAGCCCATGCACGAGAACCCGTACTCGCAGTCGAAGGTCGCGATGCCCTTGCTGAGCCAGTTGATGTTGAGCTCACCGGGCAGGCCCCCGGCCGCGGTCATCACGTAGTCCTGCGGCGTGGCCGAGCGGTGCAGCGCACCGACGACCTGCGCGTAGCTGAGCGGCAGCGCACCGTCGTCGGCGGTCCGACCGGCGATGAAGGTCCCGAGCCGCTCGCGCAGGGTCACCCCCACGTTCGTCCACTCCTCGGGGGCGACCCAGTCGCCCAGGAGCCCGGACAGCTCGACGAGGCTCTCGCGCGCGTCGCCGACGACCGGCACCGAACGGTGCTTGGTCGCGTCGAACCGCGCCGTGTTGAGACCGATCAGCGTGGCGCTCTCGGGGAAGAGCGTCCAGGAGCCGGTGTTGAAGTCGTTGAGCCGGGTGCCGACCGCGAGCACGACGTCGGCCCGGGCGGCGGCCTCGTTGGCCTCGTCCGCGCCGGTGACCCCGAGCGGGCCGGTGTAGCGCGGGTGGTCGCTCACGAGGCAGGACTTGCCGGCGACCGTCTCGACGACCGGGATGCCGTGGCGGGTGGCGAACTCGGCCAGCTCGGCCTCGGCGAGCGAGTAGTGGACCCCGCCCCCCGCGATGATGACCGGCCGCTCGGCCGCGGCGAGCACCCGGGCCGCGGCGGCGAGCTCGGCGGTGGCCGCCCGCGGCCGGGGCACGCTGTGCACCACCGGCTCGAAGAAGGCCTCCGGGTAGTCGTACGCGGTGGCGGCCACGTCCTGGGGCAGGCCGAGGAACACGGGGCCGCAGTCGGCCGGGTCGAGCAGGGTCCTCGTGACCTGCGGCAGGGAGGCCAGCAGCTGGGCCGGGTGGGTGATCCGGTCCCAGTAGCGGACCACGGGCCGGAAGGCGTCGTTGACCGTCGTCGTCGGGTCGCCGAAGTGCTCGACCTGCTGGAGCACCGGGTCGGGCAGGCGGGAGGCGAAGGCGTCGCCGGAGATGAAGAGCGCGGGGATGCGGTTCGACATCGCGACCCCGGCGGCGGTGACCATGTTCGTGGCACCGGGGCCGATCGAGCTCGTGGCCACCATGACCTGCCGGCGGCGGGTCGCCTTGCCGAACGCGACCGCCGCGAGCCCCATGCCCTCCTCGGTCTGGCCGCGCCAGACGGGGATCTCGTCGCGGTGCTGCTCGAGCGCGTGGCCCAGGCTCGTGACGTTGCCGTGGCCGAAGATCGCGAAGACGCCCGGGTAGAGGGGGACCTCCTGGCCGTCGACCTCGGTGCGCTGCGCGACGAGATAGCGGACCAGCGCCTCGGCGGTGGTGATGCGGACGGTGCTCATCGGGTCTCCTTCAGGTCCTGCACCTGCTGCCAGCCCCGCGACTCCCACGAGTCGATGAGGGCCTGCTGCACGCTGACGACGTCGACGGCCTCGGCGAACCCCGGGCTGAAGGTGCCGCCGGTGGCCAGGGCCTCGAGGAACGCGAAGTCCTGGATGGTGATGAGGTCCTCGAAGCCGATGCTGTTCGCCTGCCCTGGCACGAACGCGCCGTGGTACGGGAAGCGCTCACCGCCGAAGATCGTCGTGTACCCCGAGTCCGGGGAGTCGGTGACCGAGTAGTACTGCAGCTCGTTGATCCGCTCATGGTTCCAGATCAGCGAGCCCTTGGTCCCGTAGATCTCGAAGGCGTTCTGGCTCTCGGGGCCCACCACGGTGCGGCTGGCCTCGAACGTCCCGGTGGCCCCGGCCTGGAACCGACAGAGCATCGAGGCGAAGTCCTCGTTCTCGACCTCCCCGGTCGGGTCCTGCGGGCTCCCCGTGCCGTAGTGGCTGGCGGCGCCGGTGGGGAGCGGGCGCCGGGGGATCGTCGTGTTGGCCATGCCGACGACCTCGGTGATCGGCCCGACGAGGAACTGCGCCATCGCCACCGAGTGGCTGAGGATGTCGCTGGTGACCCCGTAGCCCGCCTGGTCGAGGAAGAAGCGCCAGGTCAGCAGGCCCAGCGGGTCGCTGCCGTACATCGAGAGGAAGCGCCCGCGGTAGTGCGTGACCTCGCCGAGGGCACCGCTGGCGATGAGCTCGCGGGCGTGCAGCACCAGCGGCGACCAGAGGTAGCAGTAGCCGACCCCGGTGGCCACGCCCGCGGCCTGCGCGTGGCGCAGGGCCGCCACGGCGTGCTCGGGCTTGCCACCGATCGGCTTCTCGCTGAAGACCGCCTTACCGGCGGCCGTGGCGGCCTCGATCATCGGCAGGTGGAGCATGTTGGGCGCGGTGACCCACACCGCATCCACGTCGGGCGCGGTGACGGCCTCGTGCCAGTCCTCGACGGCCCGCTCGAACCCGAAGTCCTCGACCGCCTGTCGGCGCCGGTCGGCGACCGGGTCGGCGCACACCACGAGGTGCGGGTCGAAGGACCGCTGCGGGAAGTGGCCGGGGATGCGGCGGGCCGAGCGGGAGTGGGCCTGGCCCATCCAGCCGAGACCGAGGACGGCGATGCCGATGCGGGCCTTCATCGGGCCACCGGCCCCGTGGCGGAGGTCATCGGGAGGCGCGGGTCCTGGCCCTGCTCGTCCCAGGTCTCACGGATCCAGTGATGGTCGGGGTCGTCGCAGAACGCCATGGTGCGGTCCTCGGCCGGCCCGGCGAGCACGTTGAGGAAGTACATCGGGTACTCCGGCTGGGCCGTCGAGGGGCCGTGGTAGCCCTGGGGGACCAGGTACACGTCACCGTCGAGCACGGTGACCGTCTCGTCGGAGGACCCGTCGACGGTGTACACGCGGAAGAGGCCCTGGCCGTGGGGGTGGCCGTGGGGGGCGTCGAGGCGGCCCATCCGGAAGTAGTAGATCTCCTCGTTGGTCGGCGCACAGTCGCCGATGCCGTCGTGCCGGTGCGGGGGCCACGACGACACGTTGCCGCCGGGGGTGAGCACCTCGCACACGTTGATCTTGTGGGCGCCGTCGAAGGAGCCGGGCGTCGCGATGTTGGTCACCTGGCGGGTGGCGCGTCCGCCGCCGCGGACCTCCACCGGCACGTCCTCGGCGGCCGTGACGCGCAGCGGGAAGCGCTCGGTGGCGCGGGCCGTGCACAGCGCGACCTCACCGGCGGCCGCGACGACCTCGACCGCGGAGCCGAGCGGCAGGTACATCCAGTCCGAGACGGACGCGAAGACGCCCGTGCGCCCCCGCAGGGTGTGGGTCTCACCGTCGACCGTGACGCGCAGGTCGGTGGCGGACAGCGGCACCAGGACGCCCTCGACGCCCTCGAGCGTGCGCACCGCGGGCCCGGCGGCGAGGTCGAAGACCTCGAGGCCGCTGTAGGCCCAGCCGGCCTGTTCGGGCGTCACGGTGACGAGGGTGTCGGGGCCGGCCAGGGTGCCGGTGCGATGGTGGTTGCTCACGGGAGGGGCTCCTCGGGGGACGGTGCGGACGTGGGGTGGACGAGGGCACCGGCTCGGGCGACGGCGTCGCCCACACTCAGGACCTCGGGGTAGAGCAGTGCTCGTCCGGGGACGAGGCCTCGGATGTTCGGGACGGCCAGCGCCCGTTCCCAGGCGCTGAAGACCCGCTCGTGCTCGCGGCCGACGTCGCCGCCGAGCAGGAGGACGGGGCAGGTCGTGGCGGCCGCGACACGGGCCGGGTCGGCGGTCGCCGGGAGCTTGAGCCAGGTGTAGGCCGAGGAGGACCCGAGGCCGCTGGCGATGGCGGCCATCCGCACCAACGCGTCCTCGCTCGGGTCGAGCTCGAGCCGGCCGTCGTCGCGTCGCCGGTACGGCAGCGGTTCGACGAGGGACATGACGCCTGCGTCGGCGAGGGCCGTCGTGATCCGGGCGACGGTCTCGAGGGTGCGCGGCACCCCGGGGTCGGTCGGCTCGACCCGCAGCAGGGTCTTGCCGCCGTCGAGCCCGAGCGACATGACGTGCTCGACGTCGTAGGCGGTGAGCCGGTCGTCCATCTCCCAGTGGGCACCGGCGATGCCGCCGCGGTTCATCGTGCCCACGGCGAGCCGGCCGTCGAGCGCCCCGAGCAGGGCGAGCTCCTCGAGGACGTCGGCGCTGCCGAGCACGCCGTCGACCCGGGGGTCGGCGAGCCCGGTGAGGAGGCGCTCCAGGAGGGAGCGACGGTCGGCCGCGGCCATCGGGTCGGCCCCGATCGTCAGCTTGCCGCGCGAGGTGTGGTCGGCGGCGAGGAGGAGCATCCGCCCGTCGTCGCCCACGAGGGGGCGGCGCCGGCGACCCGCCAGCGCCCTCGGCAGGCTGCGGGGGTCGCGGATCCGCGCCTCGGTGAGCGCCTGGTAGTCCTGGTCGCTCAGCGTCACCCCGTGCTCAGGCATGGCCGGGGGCCTGCTCGAGGACGGCCGCCGCGCTCGCCGCGCCGGCCTCGAAGGCCTCGAGCTCGGGCAAGGTGGGCATCGCGTCGGCGCAGGTGAGGCGCGAGGTGACGAGGGCGCCCGCGGCGTTGGCGAGCTCACCGATCCGCGACAGCGACCAGCCGTGGACCAGGCCGGTCGCGAGGGCGCCGCCGAAGGCGTCACCCGCCCCGGACCCGCACCGCACGGTCACCCGGATCGGCGGCACGACGACCCGCTCGTCGGCGGACGCCAGGAGGACGCCGTCGGCGCCCATCTTGACGACGGCGATGGCGACGCCCCGCGCCAGCAGCGCGTCGGCCGCCTGGTGCGGGTCGCTCGCGCCCACGGCCATCGCACACTCGGCCCGGTTGCCGATGACCACGCTGCTGTGCGCGATCGCTCGTTGGGCGGCGGCGGTCGCCTCCGACGGGTCGGCCCACAGGTCCGGGCGCAGGTCCAGGTCGAGGACCGTGTGCGGCGTCCCGGCCCGGCCCTCCATCCAGCGGACCGCGGTGGCGGCCGTGGCCCCGGTCGCCAGCGCGCTGCCGCTCATCCACAGGACGCGCGCGGCGGCCAGGGTGGCGTCGTCGACCGCGTCGGGCCCGATCGCCGTGTCGGGCGCGTCGGGGGCCCGCAGGAACGTGATGGTCGGCTCGGCCGGGTCCGCGAGGGCCACCAGGACCACGGGGGTGCGCCCGCCGGTCTCCCGGCCGACGAACCGCGTCTGGACCCCGAGGGCGGCGAGCTTGGCGGTCGCGTACTCACCGAGCGGGTCGGTGCCGACCGCGGTGACGACCGCCGCCCGCAGGCCCAGCCGCGCGCCCGCGACGGCGACGTTGGTCGGGCTGCCGCCGATCGACTTCACGAAGGTCTGTGGCTCGAGGAAGGTCGCCCCCGCCTCCTGCGCGTAGAGGTCGACGCTGATCCGCCCGAGGGTCAGCAGATCCAGCGGCTCGGTCACGCGCTCTGCTCCACCAGGGGCGCGACGACCTCGCGCAGGTAGCGCATCGAGTCCCGGACGTCGTCCACCGGGCCCTGTCCCTCCGGTGGGAGGCCGGTGGTGATCGCGGTGTCCTGCTCGATGACGTACCAGCCCTGGTAGCCGGCGCGCTCGAGGGTGACGACGACGTCGGCGAGGGCGAGGTCGCCCTGGCCGAGGGGCGGGAAGAGGCCCTCCTGGACGCCCTCCATGATCGAGGTGGAGCGGTCGAGCATCCGCGGCACGAGGTCCATCCGCACGTCCTTGAGGTGCACGTGGCCGACCCGGTCGGCCGCCTGCCGAGCGAACTCCACGGGGTCGGTCCCTCCGATGGCGAGGTGGCCGGTGTCGAGACACCAGGCGACGTCGCAGTCGTCGAGGACGCGGTGGACGTCGGTCGAGGTCTCGACGACGGTCTGGAGGTGGGGGTGCAGCACCTGGCGCAGGCCGGCGTCGGCACAGATGGCGTCGACCTCGCCCAGCATCCGCACCAGCTGCCGGTGCTCGTCGCGGTCGAGGGGGCGGGGCACCGACCAGTCGTCGTCCATGACCGGGCACGACACGAAGGTCGAGGCGCCGGCGCGGCTGAACAGCGCGGCGACCTCACGGACCCGGGCGAGCTCGGTCTCGCGGCGCGCGGGGTCGTGCAGCACGAGGGGGGTGAACCCGCCGAGCAGCGACATCCCGTGCCCGCCGAGGACCGAGCGGATGTCGTCGGGGTCGGTCGGCAGGAAGCCGGGAGCGCCGTACTCCGTCGCGGTGATCCCCAGGTCCGTCATCTCGGTGAGCACCCGCTCGGTGGGGAGCATCTGCCCCCAGCCGGGGACCTCACAGATTCCCCAGGAGATGGGGGCCGAGGCAATGCGGTCGAGAAAGGCCATGGGTGTGACTCCGATGTCTGCTGGAACGGTCCAACGAGAATGACACAGGTCCTTATGTCCGCACAAGGGGACATAAGGACCTGTTTCCTCGACGCGGCCTCCGTCTCAGCCGGTGACGGTGAAGGCCTCCCGGAAGCGCTCCACGGCCGCGGTCGAGTCGCCGCTCGCGAAGGCCTCCATGCCGACGGTCCCGGTGTACCCCATCTCCGCGAGCGCCCGCGCCACCGCGGGGTAGGCGATCTCGCCGCTGCCGGGCTCGCACCGGCCGGGGACGTCGGCCACCTGGAGTTCGCCGATCCAGGGCAGCGCCTGGCGGCAGAGCTCGATCAGGTTCCCCTCGCCGATCTGCGCGTGGTAGAGGTCGAGCATCATCCGCAGGTGCGGGGAGTCGACGGCCGAGACCAGCGCCAGGGTGTCGGCGGCCCGGGCGAACGGCACCCCGGGGTGGTCCACCGCGAGGTTGAGGTTCTCGAGGACGAACTGCACCCCGTGCCGCTCGCCGAGCTCGGCGACGCGCGCGAGGGTGTCCCGCGCGGCGAGCCACATGGCGCCCGTGACCTCGTGGACCGGCACCACCGGCAGCCCGCGCCCGTCGAGCCCCGTGCCGTGGAGGTTGAGCCGGGGGATGCCGAGGCGCCGAGCGACCGGGATGGACTCCTCGGCCGTGGCCAGCAGCTCGGCGACGGCGTTCGGCTCGACGAGGCCGCCGCGGACGTAGCCCGTCATCGAGGAGTACACCGCACCCTCCCCGCGCAGGGCCTCGAGGGCGTCGACGTCGTGGGCGGTCCAGTCCCAGATCTCGACCTGTACGTCGAGGTCGACCAGGCGCCGGACCCGCTGCGTGACCGGGAGGTCGCGGAAGACCATCTCGGCGCACACCGCGAGGGTGAACGGTCCGTGGGCTCCGCGGTCCTGCGTCACCGTCATCAGCGTGCTCCTCGTCCGGGTCGGGCTGCTCTTTCCCGGCGCTCGTTCGTAGGTTAGTCTATATGTAAGGACATTTAGACACATCGAGGGAGACGACATGGCGAGCGCAACCGAGGCCACGTCCGGAGCGCGCACGCCGCTGCGGACGATGACCGAGACCACCCCCACGGCACTGTGGAACGACAGTGCCGATCCCACCGAGCTGGCGACGGCCATCGGATGGGGGGCCGTCGGTGCCACCTGCAACCCCGTGATCGCCCTCGCCGCCATCCGCGGCGACCAGGCGCGCTGGGAGGCCCGCATCGCCGAGATCGCGGCGGAGCGGCCCACCGCGACCGAGTCCGAGATCGGCTGGCTCGTCGTCGAGGAGGTCTCGCTCGAGGCGGCGCGCCTGCTCGAGCCCGTCTTCGCCGAGCACCGCGGCCGCAACGGCCGGTGCTCGATGCAGACCGACCCGCGCCTGCGCCGCTCGGCCACCGCCCTCGCCGACCAGGCCGAGCACTTCGCCTCGCTGGCGCCGAACATCATCGTCAAGATCCCCGCCACCGAGGTCGGCATCGAGGCCATCGAGGAGGCGACCTACCGCGGCGTCGACATCAACGTCACCGTGTCCTTCACCGTGCCCCAGGCGCTGGCCGCCGGGGAGGCCATCGAGCGCGGCCTGCGCCGCCGCGAGGCCGAAGGCCACGACGTCAGCGGCACCGGGCCGGTCGTCACGATCATGGTGGGCCGGCTCGACGACTGGCTCAAGGAGGTCGTGGCCCGCGACGGCCTCGACATCGACCCCGCGCACCTCGAGTGGGCCGGCGTCGCCGCCGTCAAGCGCGCCTACACGCTGTTCCGCGAGCGCGGGCTGCGCGCCCGCGTGCTGGCCGCCGCCTACCGCAACCAGCTGCAGTGGACCGAGCTCGTCGGGGGCGACCTCGTGCTCTCCCCGCCCTTCGCTTGGCAGCAGCGGTTCCAGGAGTCCGGGATCGAGCCCACGCCGCGGATCGACGAGCCCGTCGCGCCCGAGATCATCGCCTCGCTCGAGCGGATCGAGGACTTCCGGCGCGCCTACGAGCCCGACGGGATGTCGCCGGCGGAGTTCGACACCTTCGGGGCGACCCGCAAGACGCTGCGCCAGTTCCTCGCCGCCGACGAGGAGCTCGACCAGCTCGTGCGCGACGTCATCACGCCCGCGCCCTGAGCTACGCCGAAGGCCCCGGACCGCGAGGGTCCGGGGCCTTTCCGCGGGCTCGTGGCCCGGGCACCGCTCAGGCGTTCTGGGGGAAGCCGAGCTCGATGCCGCCGTGGCTCGGGTCGAGCCACCGGGAGGTGACGACCTTGCCCCGGGTGAAGAAGTGCACACCCTCCATGCCGTGGGCGTGGGTGTCACCGAACAGGCTGTCCTTCCACCCCCCGAACGAGTAGTACGCCATCGGCACGGGGATCGGCACGTTGATGCCGACCATCCCGACCTCGACCTCGTTCTGGAAACGCCGCGCCGCGCCACCGTCGTTGGTGAAGATCGCGGTGCCGTTGCCGTACGGGTTGGCGTTGATCAAACCCAGCGCCTCTTCATACGAGCCGGCCCGCACCACCGACAGCACCGGGCCGAAGATCTCGTCCCGGTACAACGACATGCCCGGGGTGACGTGGTCGAACAGCGTCGGCCTGAGGAAGAACCCCTCCCCCTCGGCATCGACATCACCCTCACGCCCGTCGACCACCAACGTGGCCCCCTCGGCCACCCCGGCATCGAGGTAGGAGGCCACCTTGTCGCGGTGCTGCTGGGTGACCAGCGGCCCCATGTCGCAGGCGCGCGTCCCGTCGCCGGTGACCAGCTTGCCCATCCGGTCCGTGATCCGCGCGACCAGGTCATCAGCGATCGGCTCGACCGCCACCAGGGCCGAGATCGCCATGCACCGCTCCCCGGCCGAGCCGAACCCCGCATTGACCGCGGCATCGGCGGCCAGGTCCAGGTCCGCATCCGGCAGCACGATCATGTGGTTCTTCGCACCCCCCAACGCCTGCACCCGCTTCCCGTGCGAGGTACCGGTCTCGTACACGTACTTCGCGATCGGGGTGGACCCCACGAACGAGACCGCCTTCACATCCGGGTGCGTCAACAGCGCATCCACGGCCTCCTTGTCACCGTTGACCACGTTCATCACCCCATCCGGCAGCCCGGCCTCGGTCCACAGCTTCGCAATGGCGATCGCGGCCGAGGGGTCCTTCTCCGACGGCTTCAACACCACCGCGTTCCCGGTGGCGATCGCCACCGGGACGAACCACATCGGCACCATCGCCGGGAAGTTGAACGGGCTGATCACCGCCACCACCCCCAGGCTCTGCCGGATCGAGTACACGTCCACCTTGGTCGAGGCGTTCTCGGTGAACCCACCCTTGAGCAGGTGCGGGATGCCGCACGCGAACTCCGCCACCTCCAGGCCACGGGTCACCTCACCCACCGCGTCCGAGAGGACCTTGCCGTGCTCGGCCGTGATCAACGCCGCGATCTCGTCCTTGCGCTCATCCAGCAGCTGACGGAACTTGAACAGCACCTGCGTCCGCTTCGTGAGGGAGATGCTCCCCCACTCGTTCGCCCACGCCTCCTTCGCACCCGCCACGACCTCCCCCACCAGCTCGGCCGAGGCCAGGTCCAACACACCGGTCTGCTCACCCGTGGCCGGGTTGAACACCGGGCTCGTCCGCTCCGCCGTCCCCTCCCAGGACGTACCGGCGACAAGATGGGTGATACGGGTTGGGGTGCTCATGGTGATCCTCCGCGGGGTGTGAATGTACTTACATGTTAACATGCACGGTGTGGGGCGAACCGGCGCGGGAACCCCGGATCCGGTCGGGGACCTCCACTGCGCAAGATAGCCCTCGATGCCGCCGGGCAGGTAGCGGCTCCGGGGCCCGCGGGTCCGCCGGGGTCGCCGCTCGGACCCGGGAGGGGTCGCGAGCGAACGTCACCCGAGCCTCACCTCCGCGGCCCGCGAGCGACGAGACGGACGGTCACCGGCCCCCCGGAGGCCAGGGACTCCATCCCCGCCTCGCAGACGACGGTCGCGGCGTAGCCGTCCCACGTCGTGGGGCCGACGACCTCACCCCGGCGGGCCGAGTCGGCCCACGCCTGGAGCTCGAGGTCGTAGGCGGTGGCGAACCGGGCCGTGAAGTCCGGGGGCACCGTCCCGCCCCAAGCCCCGCCCCCGTCGGTGGTCGTCGTGTAGAGGTCGCCCCACGGGCGGCCGGCGATCGCGGTGCCACGTTCGCACACCGCCTCGCAGCGGACCTCGTAGCCCACCTGGTTGCGGACGAAGACCTCGTTGGTGACGACGGCGCCCCCGGCCATCCGGAAGACCGAGACCTGGGGGTCCGCGACCCCCTCGGCCGCCGCGCTGGTGGGGGTCGGGCAGTACACCGTGACCTCGGTGATCTCCTCGCCGAAGAGGAAGCGGGCGACGTCGACCTCGTGGACGAGGCTGTCGCGCACGATCATCTCGGAGCGGAAGGAGTCCGGGACGTCCTTGTTGCGGTGGGTGTTGTGCAGCACGAGGAGCCGCCCGAACCGCTGGGAGTCCAGCAGCGCCTTGAGCCGCGCGTACTCCGGGTCGAAGCGGCGCATGAACCCGAGCTGGACCAGCGGGCGACCACCGGCCGCCTCGGCCTCGACGAGGCGGAGGGAGGAGTCGCCGTCCATCGTCAGCGGCTTCTCGCAGAGTGTCGGCTTGCCGTGCTCGAGACAGGCGAGCACCTGCTCCTCGTGGGCGAAACCCGGCGACGCGATGACGACCGCGTCCACGTCGTCGTCAGCCACGAGGTCCAGCGGGTCCCCGATCGCCCGCACCCCGTCGAAGCGAGCGGCGAGGGCGCCGGCCCGGGCGGTGTCCGGGTCGGACACGGCCACCAGCCGGGCCCCCGAGACACGGCGGGCGACCCGCTCCGCGTGGTCGGCGCCCATCATCCCGACGCCGATGATCCCGACGCGCAGCTCCGGCTCGCTCACGTCCTCTTCTCCTCCCGCGCGGGGCCGGCGTCTCCGGTGCGGTCGGGCGCGGCCTCCGCCGCCGGCGCGGCCCCGCTCGGGTCCTGGCCCTGGAGCTCGTGGCTCAGCTCGGCGAGCTCCTGGCCGCCGGCCATCTCGCCGGTCAGCTGCTCCAGGGTCAGCTCGTCACGGCGCGCGTCGAGCACGACGCGGCCCAGCTTGAGGATGACGAAGTGGTTGCCGACGAGGTACGCGTGGTGCGGGTTGTGGGTGATGAAGATGACCCCGAGCCCCGCGTCGCGTGCCTTGACGATGTACTTGAGGACGACGCCCGACTGCTTGACGCCCAGGGCCGCCGTCGGCTCGTCGAGGATGATGACCTTGGCCCCGAAGTAGATCGCCCGGGCGATCGCGATGACCTGCCGCTGGCCGCCCGAGAGGCTGCTGACCGGCCGGTCGAGGTCGGGGATGACGATCCCCATCTTGGTCAGCTCCTCCCCGGCGACCCGCTTCATCTCGGGGATGGCGAGGAACGGGCCCTTGCGGACCTCGTTGCCGAGGAAGAAGTTGCGCCACACCGACATGAGCGGGGCGAGCGCGAGGTCCTGGTACACCGTGGCGATGCCGAGCGCCTGGGCGACGCGCGGGGAGTTGAACTGGCGCACGATGCCGTTGAGCTTCATCGAGCCCTCGGTGTAGTCGTGCAGGCCCGAGATGATCTTGATGAGGGTGGACTTGCCGGCTCCGTTGTCGCCGAGCACGCAGGTGACCTCGCCCTGGCGGACGCTGAGGTTCACCCCGCGCAGCGCGTGGACGTTGCCGTAGTGCTTGCCGCAGTCGACCAGCTCCAGGACGGGCGTGGTGCTCCGGTCGACCGTGGTGTCCTCGAGCGCGCTCATCGGCCCTCCGCCTTCCGCTTGACGTACATGTTGACCAGCACCGAGGCGATGAGCATGACGCCGAGGAAGGTCTTGAACCAGTCGACGTTCCAGCCGGCGTAGGTGATGCCGAGCTGGGTCATCCCGAAGATCAGCGCCCCGATGGCGGCTCCGACGACGGAGCCGTACCCCCCGGTGAGGGTGCACCCGCCGATGACGGCCGCGATGATGTAGACGAACTCGTAGCCGACGCCCTGGCCCGACTGCACGTTGTTGTACTCGAAGAGGTTGTGCATGCCGAGCACCCAGGCGCCGAAGCCGACCCCCATGAAGAGGAAGACCTTCGTGGCGGTGACGGGCACCCCGACGGCGCGCGCGGCCGCCGAGTCGCCGCCGACGGCGAAGATCCAGTTGCCGTAGTGGGTGCGCAGCAGCAGCGCGCCGGCGATGACGGCCATCACGATCCAGTAGATGACCGGGATCTTCACCTCGACCGGCCCGAGGGTCACGGACGAGGCGAACACGGCGTGGGCGCTGTCGAAGCCGTCGAGGTCGTTGAGCGCGTTCGACGACACACCGCCCGCGATGAGCCGGGTCATCGCGAGGTTCGCACCCTGCAGGACGAAGAACGTCCCGAGGGTCACCAGGAAGCTCGGCAACCCGGTCTTGTGGAGCAGCCACCCGTTGAAGGCGCCGATCGCGAGGGACAGCACGAGCGCCGCCCCGATGCCGACCCACACGTTGAGGCTGAAGTACCACGCCGTGTGGGCGGCCATCAGCGCGGAGGTCGTCACGGCCACACCCGCCGACAGGTCGAACTCGCCGCCGATCATCAGCAGCGCGACGACGACGGCCATGATGCCGATCGTCGAGGAGCCGTAGAGGATCGTCCCGATGTTCCCGACGTTGCGGAACGCCGGGGCGACCGCGAAGAAGAGCACGGCGACGGCGATGGCAGCCAGCAGGGCCCCCACCTCCGGCCGGGCGAGGGTCGTGGAGAACGAGGAACGGGTGCCGACCCGGTCGTCGGCGGGTGTGGTCGTGACGTTGGACACCTCAGGTCACCGGGTCCCGTTGGCCGCGAACTTCGCGACCTTCTCGACGTTGGAGGCGTCGATGAACGCGGGGCCGGTCGCGACGTTCTCGCCGCCGCCGATGGTGTTGCCGTTGGTGTTGTAGAGCCACAGCGCGTCGACGGCCAGGTAGCCCTGGAGGTAGGGCTGCTGGTCGATCGCGAAGGCGACCTTGCCGTCCTTGATGGCGCCGACGAGCTCCTTGTTGGTGTCGAAGGTGCCGATCTTGGCCTTGCTGCCGGCCTGCTGGACCGACTTGACGGCGTCGAGGGCGAACGGCGCACCCAGGGCGAGCACCCAGTCGATGCTCGGGTCCTCGGTCAGCTTGGCCTGGATCGAGGTGGTGACCGCCGAGTCGTCCCGGCCGTTGACGTACAGACGCGAGACCTTGGCGCCCTCGGCGCCCTTGATGACGCCGTCGCAGCGGTCCTCGAGCTGCTGCTGGCCCTGCTCCTGGATCACACAGAGGATGTTCTTGCCACCCTCGGAGACGATCTTCTTGCCGGCGCCGACGCCGGCCTCGAACTCGCCCTGGCCGAAGTAGCCGATGGCACCGAGCCCGAGCGCGTCGTTGCCGCCGGCGTTGAACATGGTCACCGGGATGCCGGCCGCGACCGCCGCCTTGATGGCCGAGCCGAGGGCGCCGGTGTTCGGGTCGGTGACGGCGATGCCGTCGACCTTCTTGTCGATGGCGGCCTGGATGAGCTGGGCCTGCTTGGTGGCGTCGGGGTCGTTGGAGTAGTCCAGGTTGATGTTGTCCTTGGCCGCGGCGGCCTCGGCACCCTTGCGGATGATGTCCCAGAACGTGTCGCCCGGGGCCTGGTGGGTGATCATGGCGACGGTCATCTTCGGGGTGTCGGCGACGCCCGCGTTGCTGCCGCCGGACGTGGTCTCCTGCTTGCCCCCGGAGGAGGAGCAGGCGGCGAGGGAGAGCGCGGTGGCCAGCGCGATCGCTACCGCCGCGGTGGTCTTCTTGCGAATCATCGAGGTGCCTTTCGAACATCACCGCTTCGTCGAAGCGGCGTCGTGTGGATGGGTACTGCTGGTCCTGCGGAGTGGGTCCTGGGGTGCTGGGACGGGCCGCCGATGGCCGCTCAGCCCGTCTCCTCCCCCCTCCCGCGCGGGCCCCGGTCGGGGACCTCCGCGAGCGCGACGGGGGGCCGCGGCGCGGCCCGGGGTCGGTGGTGGGCCTCGTGGGCCCGGGTCGTCGAGGCCGGCCGGCCGGCCGGACCGGCCGGGGCCCTCCACCCCCTGGCGGGGGCGGGGACGAGCAGGTCGGTCCCGGCGCGGCTCATCGGCGCGCTCCGTGGACGAGGTCGGCCGCGATGTCGACGGCCGCGGCGACGTCGCCCCCCGGGGGGTAGAGCAGCGCGCGCCCGACGACGAGGCCGCGGACCGCCGGGATCTCGAGCGCCCGGGCCCACGCGGCGTAGCTGTCGTCGGGGTGGCCCTGGGGATCGCCGCCGAGCAGCAGGGTGGGCAGCGTCGTGGCGTCCATGACGCGCGGCAGGTCGTCGACGACGGGCAGCTTGAGCCAGGTATGGGCGCTCGAGGCGCCGAGGCCCGACGCGACGTGGATCGACCGGATCGTGGAGTCGGGGTCGAGCAGGTTGCGCACCCGGCCGTCCTCGAGCACCGACCAGAACGGCTCGACCATCGCCATCAGCCCTCGGGCGGCCAGGTCGGTGATGGCCCGCGCACTGGCCTCGAGGGTCCCGGCGGTACCGGGGTCGCCGAGGGCGATCCGGGTGAGCATCTTGCCGCCCTCGAGCCCCCGCGCCGCGATCTCGTCGGCCGTGTACCCGGTGAAGCGGTCGTCGAGCTCGAAGACCGCGCCCTGGAGACCGCCGCGGTTCATCGAGCCGATGACCACCTTGCCCTCCAGCGCGCCGAGCAGCAGCAGGTCGTCGAGCACGTCCGCGGTGCCGAGCACGCCGTCGACCCCGGGGCGGGAGACGGCCGTCGCGAGGCGGTCGAGGAAGTCGGAGCGGCTGGCCATCGCCATCGCGTCCTGGCGGACCCCGAGGGCGCCGCGGGCCGGGTGGTCGGCCGCGACGACCAGGAGCCGGCCGTCGTCACCCAGCAGGGGGCGGCGCCGTCGGGCGTCCCACGCCTCGCCGATGCGGTGGGCGGCGCCGGCGCGGACGGTGCTCAGATCCGCCCGGGACACGGGGTGGAAAGGGCTCACGACCCGGCCTCCCGCTCGGCGAGGACGGCCTCGACCTCGTACGTCGTCGGCATCGCCGTGGAGCACTCGAGCCGCGCGGCGACGATGGCCCCGGCGACGCTCGCGAACTCCACGGTGCGGCGCAGGTCCCACCCGGCGAGCAGACCGTGCACCAGCGCCCCGCCGAAGGCGTCCCCGGCCCCGAGCCCGTTGACGACTCTGATCGGGGTGGGCGCCACCTCGATCCGCTCGTCACGGGTGGCGGCCAGCACCCCCCGGGGTCCCTGCTTGACCACGGCCAGCTCGATCCCGCGGTCGAGAAGGGCGTCGGTGGCGCGTCCGCTGTCGGTCTCACCGACCGCGACCTCGCACTCCTCACGGTTGCCCACCGCGACCGTCACGTGCTCCAGGGCGCGGCCGACCTGCTCGCGGGCCTCGGCGGGCTCGCTCCAGAACATCGGGCGGTAGTCGAGGTCGAGGACGGTGTGCCGGCGGCGTCCGCGCGCCTCCCAGGCCGCGAAGTGCGTGCTGCGCGACGGCTCCTGGGACAGGCCGGTGACGGTCGCCCAGAACACCTGCGCCTCGCGCACGGCGTCGAGGGGGAGGTCGTCGGTGGTCAGCAGCAGGTCCGGGGCGACGGGGTAGCGGTAGAAGTGGAGCGGGAAGTCGTCCGGGGGGAAGACCTCGCAGAAGGTGACCGGCGTCGGGGGCCCGGCGCCTTTCACGACCGACACGTACCGGGGGTCCACCCCCAGCCGGGCGGCCTCGCGGCGGACGTAGCGGCCGAAGGGGTCGTCGCCCACCTTGGTGACGAGCGCGACGCGCCGGCCGTGGCGGGCCGTGGCGACCGCCACGTTGGTCGCGCTTCCCCCGAGGAACTTCTTGAAGGTCTGGACGTCCTCCAGGCCCACCCCGTGCTCGAGAGGGTAGACGTCGACCCCGGTGCGACCGATGGCCAGGAGGTCGGGTGCGCCCTGTGGCGTCCCTGCCTGACCGATCCGCATCCGGCACTCCTTCGTGTCGAGCGCCACATGCCTCCGGGGCGCATCCGTCCACCCACTCTGACCGGGGGACGAACACACTGTCAAGCAATTGTCCTAACATTCTGATCTCAAAACCTCCGGAGGAAAGGACAACGGAGGGGTCCGGACATGCGTGCCGGAACTGTCTACAGTGCTCCTCGTGAGCACGCACCTGGTGGACGTCCGTATCGACCGTGACTCACCCGTGCCGCTGTACCACCAGCTCGCCGAGCAGCTGAGCGGCGCGATCAGCGACGGCACCCTCCAGCCGGGCGACCCGTTCGAGAACGAGGTGGCCCTCGCGGAGCGGCTCCGGCTCTCGCGCCCCACCGTGCGCCGTGCCATCCAGGAGATGGTCGACCAGGGCCTCCTGGTACGCCGCCGGGGCCTCGGGACCCACGTCGCGAACCGCAAGGTCCACCGCCGGGCCGAGCTGACCTCACTCTGGGACGACCTGAGCCGCGACGGTCGCCACCCCCGCACCGAGATCGTGCGGCACGAGACCGTCATCGACGAGCGTGCCGCCGCAGCCCTCGACCTCGAGCCCGACACCCCCCTGCTGCTCGTGGTCCGGGTCCGTTCCGCCGACGACATCCCTGTCGCCTACATGCACAACTGGCTCCCGCCGCAGTACGCCGACATCACCCTCGAGGAGCTCGCCTCCACCGGCCTGTACGCCGCGCTGCGTTCCCGCGGAGTCAAGCCCGTCGTCGCCCAGCAGACGATCGGCGCCCGGATGCCGACGCCCACCGAGCGCAAGAACCTCGGGATCCGCGGGCAGCACCCCGTGCTCACCATGACCCGGATGGCCTTCGACGCCTCCGGCAACGCCGTGGAGTTCGGCGACCACTGCTACCGGGCCGAGGACTACTCCATCGACATCATGGTCGACGAGCGCTGAGCCACCGTCACAGGTCGAGGACGAGCCTGGCCGTGCACGACCGGGAGACGCAGATCATCAGGCAGTCGTTCGCCTCGCGCTCGGTGTCGTCCAGGACCGAGTCCCGGTGGTCGGGGACCCCTTCCAGCACGGTGGTCTCGCACGTCCCGCAGGTGCCCTCGTTGCACGAGGAGACGGTCGGGACACCGGCGGCCGCGATCGCGTCGAGCACCGTGACGTCGGGCCCGACCGTCACGGTGCGCCCGCTCGCGCGCAGCTCGACCTCGAAGGAGCCGGCGCGCGCCGGCTCGGTGAGCGGCCGCGCGACGAAGCGCTCGGTGTGCAGCGAGCCCCGGGGCCACGCCGCACAGGCCTCCTCCACCGCGTCGAGCAGCGGGCCCGGGCCGCAGCAGTAGACGCTGGTGTCGCTGCGCGGTGCTCCGAGAACGCTCGGCAGGTCGAGC
This sequence comes from Nostocoides sp. Soil756, assembly GCF_001428065.1. Taxonomy (GTDB): domain Bacteria; phylum Actinomycetota; class Actinomycetes; order Actinomycetales; family Dermatophilaceae; genus Phycicoccus. Next base: position 348,871 of record NZ_LMSE01000001.1, on the reverse strand, counting down.
AGCCCGACCTCGTCCTGGGGCGCGACGGTGACCCGGTCGCCGTAGGCGGCCAGCTCGTCGAGGAAGGCCATCGAGGAGCGGCTGCGGCCGCCGTAGGTGAGGTGCCAGTCGGTGCCGCGGGCGTGCGCCTCCCGCACCATGGGCAGGATCGGCGTGATGCCGATACCGCCCGCCACGAACACGTGGCGAGCGGACTGCACGAGCCGGAAGTGGTTGCGCGGGCCCACGACCCGGACGACGTCGCCGGCGCGCAGGTCGGCGTGCACGTACTCCGACGTGCCCCGGCTCGCCGGCTCGCGCAGCACGCCCAGCCGGTAGGTCGAACGGTCGGTCGGGTCGCCGCACAGCGAGTACTGGCGGGTGCGCACCCCGGGGAGGACGAGGTCGACGTGGGAGCCCGGCTGCCACGCCGGGAACGTCCCCCCGGACGCCGGGCGCAGGGTGAGGGCGACCACGCCGTCGCTCACCGCCTCCTTGGTCTCGACGACGGCCTCGGTCATCGTCTCGCCGGTGAGCCGCGAGACGGCCGCGCCGGCCTCCCCCCGATCGCCCGGCGGGGTGAAGGACACCGGCAGGTGCCACCAGACGTGCATGTTGGGCGTGCTGCGGTACCGCTCGGGTGGTCCGCAGAGCTCGTACCGGCCGAGGACCGGCAGCACCTCCTCCAGGGCGACCTGGGTCTCGAGCAGGGCGAGCGGCCGGCCGAGGCAGCCGTGCATCCCCTCGCCGAAGCCGAGGTGGCGGGAGCGCTCCCGCGTCACGAGGAACCGGTCGGCATCGGCGAACCGGCGCTCGTCCCGGTTGGCCGCCCCGTAGACGAGGACGACGCGCGCCCCCGCCGGGATCGTCGTGCCGTGCAGGGTGACCGGGCGCGACGTCGTGCGGCCCACGAGCTGGAGCGGGGTGTTCCACCGCACCGCCTCGTCGACCGCGGCCGGGATGAGCGAGGGGTCGGCCAGGACGAGCTCGCGCTGGTCCGGGTGATCGGCCAGCAGCTTGAGGGTCGTCGCGATGAGGCCGGCGGTCGACTCCACCCCGCCGAGGAAGAGGACCATCATCAGCCCGAGGACCTCCGAGGCCGGGGTGATGTCCTCCTCCGCGAACGGGCGGCCCCCCACCTCGGCCTGCACGAGGTGGGTCAGCACGTCGTCACGCGGGTGGGCCCGCCGGTCGCGCAGCAGCTCGACGAAGTAGTCGCGGATGCCCTCCGTCGCGGCCGTGGCGAGCGGAGTCAGCCGCTGGTCGCCGGGACGGCGGTCCTTCAGCTGGTGCACCCAGGTGTCGAGCCGGGCTCGGGTCTGCGGGTCCTCTCTCCGCCCCGGGAGCCCCAGCACCGCGAAGAAGACGTCGTTGGGGACCGGCCAGGCCAGCTCCTGCGCGAGGTCGACGTGCCCCCGGTCGCGCCACGGCGCCACGTGCTCGCGGATGACGGCCCGGATCGCGTCCTCCCGCTCGGCGATCCGGCGGGGCAGGAAGAACGGCTGGACGACCTGGCGCACCTCGTCGTGGCGGGGGTTGTCGAGGTCCGGGAGGAACCCGGGCCCGGACTGGTCCTTCGCGGTGTCGTCGATGTCGATGCCCTCGAAGGAGCGGAAGGTCTCGGGGTCGGTGGCCGCGGCCCGCACGTCCTCGAAGCGCGAGAGCGCCCACCAGCCCCAGCGCTCGGAGTGGTAGACCGGCGCCTCCTCGCGCAGCCAGTCGTAGACGGGGAACGGGTCGGCCTTGAAGGCGTCGGAGAACGGGTCGTACTCGCGGCGGGTCGCGGTGACGGTCATCGGGGCTCCCGAGGGCAGGGGGACGAGCAAAGTCTTAAAGCGCTTTAAGTCAGTCTGCTCGGCCACCCCTGCCCCTGTCAACGGGTCGACCGGTGCGAGGATGCCGCCATGCCGCGCGCCCGTCTCGCCGACGTCGCCGTCCGGGCCGGAGTCTCCCCCGCGACCGCCTCGCTCGTGCTGCGCGGACAGCCGGGGCCGAGCGCGGCGACACGCGGCGCCGTGGAGGCAGCGGCCGCCGCCCTGGGGTACCGCGCGGACCGCAGCGCGAGCACCCTCGCCCGCAAGCGGTCCCCCCTGCTCGGGGTGGTGCTCGACGTCAGCCACCCCTTCCACGCGGCGCTGGTGGACGCGCTCGACGGCGCGCTGACCGGGACCGGCCTCGACCTGGTCCTGTCCTCCACCACCTCGCGACGGGACGAGCGGGCCGCCGCCGACACCCTGCTCGACTCGCGGTGCGCCGCCGTCCTCATGCTCGGGACGACGCTGGGCGCCGGCGCCCTCGATGCGCTGGCCGCCCAGACCCCGGTGGTCGTGCTCGGGCGGCCCGGAGCCGCACGCGCCCGCGGGGTGTGGGCCGACGACGCCGCCGGGCTGCGCCTGGCCGTCGACCATCTCGTCGACCTCGGGCACCGCCGGGTCGCCTACGCCGACGGGGGGCGGGGCCCCATCGCCACCGCCCGCCGGCGCGGGTACCGCGCGGCGATGCGGGCCCGGGGGCTGGCCGACGAGGCGGTGGTCCTGGCCGCCGGAGCCACCGAGTCCGGAGGCCTGGAGGCGGGCGCTCGGGTGGCCGCCGAGCCGCGGGCGACCCGACCGACGGCGGTGGTCGCCTTCAACGACCGGTGCGCCCTGGGGCTGCGCGACGCCCTGTTGCGCGAGGGCCTCGACGTGCCCGGCGACGTGTCCGTCGTCGGCTACGACGACAGCCCGATCGCGCGCCTCGGCACGGTCCTGCTGACCAGCGTCAGCCAGGACCCCGCCACGATGGCCGCCCAGAGCGTCCGGACGGCGCTGGCCCTCATCGAGGGCACCGGCACGGTGGGCGACGTGGTCATCGCACCGCGCCTCGTCGTGCGCACGTCGACGGCCCCGCCTCCGGGGGCGGCGCCCCCCTCCGCGTGACGGGTGGACGGTGACGGCGGCGTGGTGGGCACCTCGTACGCTTGACCTCCGTGACCGAGAACGCCGCGCCCGCCCCCGAGGTCGACCTGCCCGAGCAGCTGCGGATCCGCCGTGAGAAGCGCGAGCGCCTGCTGGCCGCAGGCGGGGACGCCTACCCGGTGTCCGTCCCGCGCACGCACTCCCTCGAGCAGGTGCGCGAGCAGTGGGGCCACCTGGAGTCGGGGGAGGAGACCGCGGACGTCGTGGCCGTGGCCGGCCGGGTGGTGTTCGTCCGGACCACCGGCAAGCTCGCGTTCGCCACGCTCCAGGAGGGGGCGGGGACCCGCCTCCAGGTGATGCTGAGCCTGGCCGAGGTCGGCGACGAGGCGCTGGCCGCGTTCAAGGCCGACGTCGACCTCGGCGACCACGTGTGGGTCGAGGGGCGCGTCATCAGCTCGCGCCGCGGCGAGCTCTCGGTCATGGCCTCGCGGTGGGGCATGGCGAGCAAGGCCCTGCGGCCGCTGCCGGTCCTGCACAAGGAGCTGTCGGAGGAGAGCCGGGTCCGCCAGCGCTACGCCGACCTGGTCGTGCGCCAGGAGGCCCGCGACATGGTGCGCACCAAGGCCGCCGCCCTGCGGGCCCTGCGCGGCGTGCTCGAGGAGCAGGGCTACCTCGAGGTCGAGACCCCCGTCATCCAGCTCGTGCACGGCGGCGCCGCCGCCCGCCCGTTCCGCACCCACCTCAACGCCTTCGACCAGGACATGGTGCTGCGCATCGCCCTGGAGCTGAACCTCAAGAAGGCCGTCGTCGGCGGCGTCGACCGGGTCTACGAGATGGGCCGGATCTTCCGCAACGAGGGCGTGGACGCCACCCACTCGCCGGAGTTCACGATGCTCGAGGCCTACCAGGCCTGGGGCGACCAGCGCAGCATCGGCGCCCTCATGCGCGACCTGTACCTCGGGGTGGCCGACGCCCTGGGCTCGCGGGTCGTCGAGACCCCCGCCGGCACCGTCGACCTCGACGGCGAGTGGCGCTGGCTCCCGGTCCACGAGGGCGTCTCGCAGGCGGTCGGCGAGACCGTCACCATCGACACCCCGAAGGAGACCCTCCTGCGGTACGCCGCGGAGCACGGGGTCGAGGTCGACCCGGCCCTGGAGAAGGACAAGGTCTTCCTCGAGCTGCTCGGCGAGCTGGTCGAGCCGGGCCTGCTCCAGCCGACCTTCCTGTGCGACTACCCCGCCATCGCCCAGCCGCTGGCTCGCCCGCACCGCAGCGAGCCCGGCCTCATCGAGGCCTGGGACCTGATCATCGGCGGGGTCGAGCGCGGCACCGGCTTCTCCGAGCTCGTCGACCCGGTGGTGCAGCGCGAGGTGCTCACGGCCCAGTCGCTGCGGGCCGCTGGCGGCGACCCCGAGGCGATGCAGCTCGACGAGGACTTCCTGCGGGCGCTGGAGTACGGCGCTCCGCCGATGGGCGGTCTCGGGCTCGGGGTCGACCGCCTGGTCATGTTCTTCACCGGCGCGAACATCCGCGAGACCATCCTGTTCCCCCACCTGAAGCCGGAGGCCTGAGCGTGGACGTCGTCTGGCCCTACCTGGCCGCGCTGGTCCCCACCATCTTCGTGGCCACCCTCTTCTACTTCCTCATGAAGCGCATCCTCGAGGGCGACCGCAACGAGCGGCTCGCTCAGCGTCGGTTCGAGAACGAGCAGGACGCCGCCGAAAAGGCGAGGGAGAACCCCGCCCACGGGGACGCCGGCGAGAATACCGACGGCCCGGCGGTCTGAGCCCCGCGAGTTTCCGGGTTTTCCTCTTTACCGTTGCTTTACCGCGACTAGAGTCTCCTCATACCCGATCCGGGGCATGCTCTCCTGTGCCCCGACAATGAATGACCACCCCTAAGGACACCCCAGATGGCCAAGAAGGTTCAGGTCCTCCTCGTCGACGACGTCGACAAGGAGTCGCCGGCGGACGAGACCGTGACGTTCGCGCTCGACGGCGTCAGCTACGAGATCGACCTCACGAGCGAGAACGCCACCAAGCTGCGCGACTCGCTCGCCCTGTGGATCGGGCACGCCGAGCGCACCGGTGGCCGCCGCAGCGCCCGCACGGCATCGCCCCGCCCCGGCCGCCGCGACGTCGGCGCCATCCGGACGTGGGCCCGCGAGAACGGCTACGACATCAGTGACCGTGGCCGGATCTCCACCGAGATCCAAGAGGCGTACGAGAAGGCCACCTCCTGACGAGCGCATCCTCGGCCACGGCGGCGGCACCCGACCCGGGTGTCGCCGCCGCTCGCATGTCCGCCCGGCACGCCTGGCTCACCTTCGCCGTGGTCACCGACCCGTTGCCGCACCCCCTCACCAGCGACGATGCCCTCGCCTGGGCGGCCGCTCTCTCGCGTCTGCACGCCCGCTGGTACGACGGTGCGGCGCCACCGGCCGTGGCCGCCGTCTTCGTGCTCCAGTGGCTGCTGCAGGTCCCCGCGCACACCGCCGCCCACGCGGCCGCCGCCGGACCGTGGCGCGCCCCCGACCTGGCCGGACTCACCTTCGCGACGGGCACCACCCTGGTGCCCGAGGTGGTGGCGCTGCCCCCGCTCGTCGCCGACCCCCGCGACCTCGGCGCGCGCCTCGACGCCGCCGAGGCCGACTACCGCGCCGTGGCGGCCCCACTGGCCCGCGACTACCCCTCGGCGGTGCGGCTGGGCGAGCACACCCGCGACGCCCTCGTGGACGACATGTGGCGGGCCGCCCGGCGCGAGGCCGAGGCCACGGCCGGGGCGGTCGCCCCGGGGGTCCTACTGCGCGCGTCGTGCTGTCTCATCTACGCCCTTCCGGGCTGTTCGGAATGCGCCGGCTGCCCCCGGCTGGCGCCCCCTGCCGGCCGCCGCTGAACCCGCCGCGTCACTGCCCACCGGGAAGAGTGGGAAAACCCGTCCCGGAAACCGGCGTCCGATTCCGACGACGCCATTTCCGGGGGTGCCGCGGAAGGGGCTCGGGCCCCAGTTCCGAACCGGCGCACGGAAACGGTCCGGAGCGCTCGGCGGCCGCCTTCTCGCAGCGGCCGGGTAATGCCTCCTCGCCGCCGCCGCAAGGAACCGCGCGCCCGGACGGCCCGGGGACCCGTCCGGGTCCGTATGGTCCTGTCATGGAGCATCGTCCCGGTCCCCCCGCATCGGCTCCCGCCGGCCCCGCCGCGGGGCTGCGGGTGGCGCTGTTCGCCACGTGCTTCAACGACACGATGTGGCCCGAGGTCCCCCGGGCGACGGTGCGCCTGCTCGAGCGGCTCGGCTGCCACGTGGAGTTCCCGGCCGCCCAGACGTGCTGCGGGCAGATGCTCACCAACACCGGCTACGGCACCATGGCGCTACCGCTGGTGCGCCGCTTCGTCGACGTCTTCGAGGGCTACGACGTCGTCGTCGCCCCGTCCGGGTCGTGCGTCGGGTCGGTGCGCCACCAGCACCACCGCATCGTCGAGCTCGCGGGCGACCACCGCCTCGCCAGCCGCGTCGACGTCCTCGCCCCACGGGTCCTCGAGCTCTCCGAGCTGTTGGTCGACGTCCTCGGCGTCACCGACGTCGGCGCGTACTTCCCGCACCGGGTGACCTACCACCCCACCTGTCACTCGCTGCGGATGCTCGGGGTCGGCGACCGCCCGCTGCGCCTGCTGCGGGCGGTGCGCGGCATCGACCTGGTCGAGCTGGCCGGCGCGCAGGAGTGCTGCGGCTTCGGCGGGACCTTCGCGATGAAGAACGCGGACGTCTCGGTCGCCATGGGCTCCGACAAGGCCCGGCACGTCGTCGACACCGGCGCCGAGGTGCTCGTCGCCGGTGACAGCTCGTGCCTGGCCCACATCGGCGGCATCCTCGGCCGGCAGCGCGCCGGGGTCCGCCGGCTGCACCTGGCCGAGGTGCTGGCCGCGACCGAGGAGGACCCCCTGTGACGACCACCCCCGGCCCGGTCCAGGACACCTCGGCGGTCTTCGTCGGGATGCCGTCCTTCCCCGTCGCCGCCCGCTCCGCGCTCGAGAACACCCAGCAGCGCCGCGCGCTGCGCCAGGCCACGCACACCATCCGCGACAAGCGGGCGAGCGTGGTGGCCGAGGTGCCCGAGTGGGAGGCCCTGCGCGTGGCCGGGGCCGCGGCCAAGGACGAGGCCCTGGCCCACCTCGGCGACTACCTCGAGCAGCTCGAGACGACCCTGGTCGCCAACGGGGCCACCGTGCACTGGGCGCGGGACGCCGCCGAGGCCAACCGCATCGTGCTGGACATCGTGCGCGCCAAGGGCGTCGACGAGGTCGTCAAGGTCAAGTCGATGGCCACCCAGGAGATCGAGCTCAACGAGGCCCTCGAGGCCGCGGGCGTGAACGCCTGGGAGACCGACCTCGCCGAGCTCATCGTCCAGCTCGGCCACGACCGCCCGAGCCACATCCTGGTGCCGGCCATCCACCGCGGCCGCGGTGAGATCCGCGACATCTTCCGCCGCGAGATGGCAGCGGTCGGCCGCCCGGCGCCCGAGGACCTGACCGACGACCCCGCCGGGCTGGCCGAGGCCGCCCGGCTGCACCTGCGCGAGAAGTTCCTGCGCGCGAAGGTGGCGGTCTCCGGGGCGAACTTCGCCGTGGCCGACACCGGCACCCTGGTGGTGGTCGAGTCCGAGGGCAACGGGCGGATGTGCCTCACGCTGCCCGAGACCCTCGTGTCGGTCGTGGGCATCGAGAAGGTCCTGCCGTCGTGGGACGACCTCGCCCCGATGCTCCAGCTGCTCCCCCGCTCGAGCACCGGCGAGCGGATGAACCCGTACACGTCGATGTGGAGCGGGGTCCACGACGGCGACGGACCGAGCGAGGTCCACGTCGTCCTGCTCGACAACGGGCGCACCCACGTGCTCGCCGACCGGCTCGGTCGCCAGGCCCTGCGCTGCATCCGCTGCTCGGCCTGCCTCAACGTCTGCCCCGTCTACGAGCGCACCGGCGGGCACGCCTACGGCTCGGTCTACCCCGGGCCGATCGGGGCGGTGCTCAACCCGCAGCTGCGGGGCACGACCAGTGACGTCGACAAGTCGCTGCCCTACGCCTCGAGCCTCTGCGGCGCGTGCTTCGACGTCTGCCCGGTGCGCATCGACATCCCCGAGCTGCTCGTCGAGCTGCGCGGGCGGGTCGTCGACCAGGAGGGCCGCACCGCCGAGTCCACCGCGATGGCGGCGGCCGCGTGGGTGCTGTCGGACCCGAAACGGCTGGCCCGCGCCCAGCGGGCCGCCACCGCCGCCGGGCGTCTGCTCGGCGACCGCACCGTGCGGGCCGTGCCCGGTCTCGGCGCGTGGAGCGACGCGCGCGACGTGCCGACCCCACCGACCGAGACCTTCCGGCAGTGGTGGGCCCGCGAGCGGGGGGAGGAGCCCCGATGAGCGCCCGCGACGACATCCTGGCCCGGGTCCGAGGAGCCACCGCCGACGTCACCACCTCGCCCGGAGAGCGGCGGCCGGCCCCGGTGCCCGACGCCCCGGCCGAACGCGCCGCCACCCTGTCGCTCTTCGCCGAGACCGTGGCCGACTACCGGGCGCAGGTCGTGCGGGTCGGGCCGGACGCGGTGGCCGACGCGGTGGCCGGCGCCCTGCGCGAGCACGGCTGCACCACCGCGGTCGTCCCCTCGGGGCTCGACCCCGCGTGGGTCCGGGCAGTGGCCGCGGCGGCCGAGGTCCTGGCCGAGACCGAGGTCACGAGCGACGCCGCCCTCGACGCGGTCGACGCCGTGGTGACCGCCGCCGCCCTCGGGGTCGCGACCACCGGCACCGTCGTGCTCGACCACGGCCCCGACCAGGGCCGACGGGCGCTGACGCTCGTCCCCGACACCCACGTCTGCGTGGTGCGCTCGCGGCAGGTGGTGCACGACGTCCCCGAGGCCGTGGCCCGGCTGCGCCCGCAGCCGGGCCGGGCCCGCCCGCTCACCTGGGTCAGCGGACCCAGCGCGACCAGCGACATCGAGCTCGAGCGGGTCGAAGGCGTGCACGGCCCGCGCACCCTGGTGGTCGTCCTCGTCGACGACGAGACCGAGGCCGGCCGATGACCCCGGGCGACGGGCCCGACACGGCCACGCCGGTGTTCTTCCTCGCGGGCGGCACCGGCATCTCGGCCGAGACCCTGGGCAACCTGATCATCAGCCAGTTCCCCACCGTGGCTTTCGTGCGGCGCAAGATCCCCTTCATCCGCACGGTCGAGCAGGCCCACCGGGTGGTCGAGGAGCTCGACGCCGCGATGACCGAGTCGGTCACCCCCATCGTCTTCTCCACCGTGGCCGACCACGAGCTGCGCGAGGTGCTGCTCGGCACCCGGTGCGCCTTCATCGACCTGTTCGGCACCCACCTCGACATCGTCGAGCGGGTCCTGCACGTCAACGCCAGCCCCAAGGTCCCGGCCCTGCACGGCCTGGGCGACATCCAGCGCTACGAGCGGCGGATGAAGGCCATCGACTTCTCGCTCGAGCACGACGACGGCGCCAGTCTGCGCAACGTCCAGCAGGCCGAGCTGATCCTCGTCGCGCCCTCACGCTGTGGGAAGACGCCGACCTCGCTCTACCTGGCCCTGCAGCACGGGGTGAAGGTGGCGAACTACCCGCTGGTCGACGAGGACCTGCGCGCCACCGAGCTGCCCGAGCCGGTACGCCCCTTCCTCGACCGGTGCGTCGCGCTGACCTCCACGCCGGCCCGGCTCAGCCAGGTGCGCAGCGAGCGCCGGCCCGGCTCGCCCTACGCCTCGCTCCCGCAGTGCACCTGGGAGCTCAAGCGCGCCGAGGAGCTCTACCGCGCCCACCGCCTCCCCGTCATCGACTCCTCCGGGATGTCGGTCGAGGAGATGGCGGCCGTGATCATGCACACGCGTCAGCTGACCGGTTCGGCCTGACCGCGGCTGCCATCCTGTCCTTCGCCGCACCGTCGCGCCGCCCCCCGAAAGGACCCTCCGCCCATGACCACCACCGTCCGCTGGTTCCGTGAGCTCGGCCTCGACGACGTCGAGTCCGTCGGGGGCAAGAACGCCTCGCTCGGCGAGATGGTCCAGCACCTCTCGGCCGCGGGGGTGGCCGTGCCCGACGGCTTCGCCACGACCGCCGAGGCCTACCGCCGCTTCCTCGGCGACACCGGGCTGGCCGAGCGCATCTCGACGCTGCTGCGCGACCTCGACGTCGACGACACCCGGCGGCTGGCCGAGGTCGGGCGCGAGATCCGCGAGGCAGTGGAGGCCCAGGAGTTCCCCGAGGACCTCGAGCGCGACATCCGGGCCGCCTACGAGCAGCTGGTCGGCGACGCGGGCGACGACGTCAGCTGGGCGGTGCGTTCGAGCGCGACGGCCGAGGACCTCCCGGACGCCTCGTTCGCGGGGCAGCAGGAGACCTTCCTCAACGTGCGCGGGATCGACAACGTGCTGCACGCCATCCGCCTCGTCTTCGCCTCGCTGTACAACGACCGGGCCATCGCCTACCGGGTGCACAGCAACTTCGACCACGACGTCGTCGCGCTCTCGGCCGGGGTGCAGCGGATGGTCCGCTCCGACGTCGGCGCCTCCGGGGTCATGTTCACCATCGACACCGAGTCCGGCTTCGAGGACGCGGTGTTCATCACCAGCGCCTACGGCCTCGGCGAGGGTGTCGTGCAGGGCGCGGTCAACCCCGACGAGTTCTACGTGCACAAGCCCGCGCTGCGCGCCGGCCGCCCGGCCATCCTCAAGCGAGGCGTGGGCGCCAAGGCCACGAAGATGGTCTACACGGACGACGCCACGGTGGGCCGCACCATCGAGTTCGTGCCGGTCGAGCCCGAGGACCAGCGCCGGCTCAGCCTCACCGACGAGGAGGTCACCGAGCTGGCCCGCACCGCCCTGCGCATCGAGGAGCACTACGGGCGACCGATGGACATCGAGTGGGGCCGCGACGGGGTCGACGGGAAGATCTACGTGCTCCAGGCCCGGCCCGAGACGGTCAAGTCGCGCGCGGCCGGCGGGGTCCAGCAGCGCTTCCGCCTCGAGGAGCGCGGGCCGGTGGTCGTCGAGGGCCGGGCGATCGGGCAGAAGATCGGCGCCGGCGCGGTGCGCGTCCTCACCGACGTGGGGTCGATGCACGAGTTCGTACCGGGCGAGGTGCTCGTGGCCGACATGACCGACCCCGACTGGGAGCCGATCATGAAGCGCGCGGCCGCCATCGTCACCAACCGAGGCGGGCGCACCTGCCACGCGGCGATCATCGCCCGCGAGCTCGGCATCCCGGCCGTGGTCGGCACCGGCAGCGCCACCACCGAGCTGGCCGACGGGCGCGAGGTCACCGTCTCGTGCGCCGAGGGCGACACCGGCTACGTCTACGACGGGCTGCGCGAGTTCAGCGTCGCCGAGACCACGCTCGAGGAGATGCCCGAGATCCCGACGCGGATCATGATGAACGTCGGCACCCCGGAGCAGGCCTTCGAGTTCTCGCGCCTGCCGCACCGGGGCATCGGGCTGGCGCGCCTGGAGTTCATCATCAACCGGCAGATCGGCATCCACCCCCGGGCCCTGCTCGAGCTCGAGGACCAGGAGCCGGCGCTGCGCGCCGAGATCGAGGAGCGCATCGCCGCCTACCCCGGGCCCCGCGAGTTCTTCGTCCAGCGCCTGGCCGAGGGCATCTCGATGCTCGCGGCCGCCTTCGCGCCCGAGCCGGTCATCGTGCGCCTCTCGGACTTCAAGTCCAACGAGTACGCCGGCCTGCTGGGCGGCGAGCGCTACGAGCCGCACGAGGAGAACCCGATGCTGGGCTACCGCGGCGCGGCCCGCTACCTCTCGGAGGGGTTCGCGCCGTGCTTCGCCATGGAGTGCGAGGCACTGCGCTACGTGCGCGACGAGATGGGCCTGACCAACGTCAAGGTGATGATCCCGTTCGTGCGCACCGTGGCCGAGGTCGAGGGCGTCATCGAGCTGCTCGGGCGCAACGGGCTGAGCCGCGGCGAGAACGACCTGCAGGTCGTGATGATGTGCGAGCTGCCCTCCAACGCGGTCAACGCCGACGCCTTCCTCGACCACGTCGACGGCTTCTCGATCGGGTCCAACGACCTGACCCAGCTGACCCTCGGCGTCGACCGCGACTCCGCCCTGGTCGCCGGGTCGTTCGACGAGCGCGACCCGGCCGTCAAGACGCTCATCTCGATGGCCATCCGCGCCTGCCGCGAGCGCGGCAAGTACGTCGGCATCTGCGGGCAGGGCCCCTCCGACCACCCGGACCTGGCCGAGTGGCTGGTCGAGGAGGGCATCGAGTCGATGTCGCTGAACCCCGACACCGTCGTCGACACCTGGCTGCGGCTGGCCAAGCGGTCCTGAGCCGCTGGGCGCGCCCACCGGCTCCCGGCAGACGCCGGTCAGGGCAGGTCGGCGACCAGGTCCCCGTCGCGCTCCACCCGCTCGAGCACCTCGTCGAACATCAACTGGGTCAGCGCGCCCGGTGCGTCGGCGCCGCGTTCCACCTCGTCCCACGAGCGCGGCGCCGCCACGTGCGGCAGCTCGCGCCCGCGCAGCGAGTACGGGCTGATGGTGGTCTTGGCCGCGACGTTCTGGCTCCAGTCGAGGAACACCTTGCCCGGGCGCAGTGACTTCGTCATCTTCCAGAGCACCAGGCCCGGATGCTTCTTGGTCAGCTCCTGCGCGAGCTGCTGGGCGAGGTCGCGCACCTGGTCCGAGGTCAGGTCACCGCCGAGGCGCGCGTAGAGCTGCATCCCCTTGCTGCCCGAGGTGACCGGGAAGAGGTCGAGACCCAGGCGCTCGAGCCGCTCGCGCACCAGGAGCGCCACCTGGGCGCACTCCTGCAGCCCCGCGGGCTTGCCGGGATCGAGGTCGATGACCAGCCGGTCGGGGTTCTGCCGCTCACCGTCGTCGGTGACCGTCCACTGCGGCACGTGCAGCTCGAGGGAGTTGAGGTTGACCAGGTAGGCCAGCTCGGCGACCCCCGGGACCAGCGGGTAGGTGACGTCGTCGACCGCCACCCGGGGCAGCCAGGCGGGGGCGCCCGAGGGCACGTTCTTCTCGAAGAACATCTGGTCTGCGACCCCGTGCGGCCAGCGCACCCGGGTGACCGGGCGCCCCGCCAGATGGGGCAGCAGCACCGGCGCCACGCGCGCGTAGTAGTCGAGCACCTCGCCCTTGGTCGTCTCGGTGGCGGGGTACATCACCTTCTCGAGCCTGGTGAGCCGTAGCCGGCGGCCCCCCACCTCGACCCGGGTCACCGAGGGCTCAGCCGCCATCCTCGACCTCCCGCAGCTCGGCGGGCGTCAGGTCGTGCCGAACGCCGAGGTAGGTGGGCTGGCGCAGGCGGTGGTCGGCGGTGAGCATCAGGGTGCGGACCTCCACGACCAGGGCGGGGCGGACCCACGTCGCTCCGGAGGCGTCGACGCGCGGCACCTCGTCGGCGAAGGGCGAGGCGTCGGACTCGAGGGGCCGCAGGCGGCGCAGCAGGGACTCGCCGGCCGCCCCGGCCAGCCCCGAACCGACCCGGCCCGCGTAGCGCCAGCCGCCCTCGCCGTCGGGCAGCCCCACCAGCACGGCCCCCAGCCGGTCGGCCGACGAGGCGCCGGAGCCCACCTCGGGGCGCCAGCCGCCGACCAGCACCGAGTAGGTGCGCCGGTGGGCGACCTTGCGCCAGTCCGGGGAGCGCCGGCCGGCGAGGTAGCGGGCGCTGCGGCGCTTGCTGACCACCCCCTCCAGGCCCTGTTCGTCGGTGACCCGCAGCAGGACGTCGCCGTCGTCGTGCACCTCGGGCACCTGCCACGACCGGCCGGTGAGGTCGAGCTCCTCGAGGAGGCGTCGCCGGGTGGCCCACGGCTGCCCGGTGAGGTCCTGCCCGAAGAGGCGCAGCAGGTCGAAGACGATGAGGGTCACCGGCCGGGTCGCCGCGAGCGTCTCGGCCCTGCGCCGCTGGGTGACGTGCATCCGCTCGGTCAGGGCGTGGAAGCTCGGGCGGCCGTCGTCCATGGCGACCACCTCGCCGTCGAGCAGCAGGTCGTCGTAGGTGCCGGCCAGGCCGTCGAGCTCGGGGAAGGCGGCGCTGACGTCGCGCTCGGTGCGGGACGTGACGACCACCCGCTCACCGCGGACGTCGACGAGCACCCGCATCCCGTCCCACTTGACCTCGTGCACCCACTCCGGCCCACGCGGCGGCGCGTCGGCGGCGGTCGCGAGCATCGGGCGCATGCGCCCATCCTGCCGTGCGGCGCGCGGCCCGGGCCCGGATGCGGCGCGCGCTGGGCTACCGTCCACGAATGGAGCCGCCCCGCCCGGGTGCCGTGGCGCGTCCCGTCGCCCTGGTCGAGGGCGAGAGCGACGCGGTGGTGGTGCGCGCCCTGCTGCGCGACCGGGCCCCGGGTGTCACGGTCACGGCCATGGGGGGCGTCACCAACCTGCTGCGCTTCCTGGACGCCCTCGGCGGCCCGGGCCCGCACGTGCTGGCCCTGGTCGACCAGGGCGAGACCCGCTTCGCCACCGGCGCGCTGCGCCGCCACGGGGTGCGGGCCGACAGCGTCGAGGAGCTGGCGTGGCACGGCGTGTTCGTCTGCGAGCGCGACCTCGAGGACGTCCTCATCCGCGGCCTGGGGCCGGGCGCGGTCGTCGACGCGCTGGCCGGGATGGGTGAGGGGCCCGCCTTCGAGACCTTCACCCGGATGCCGCAGTGGCGCGGCCGCCCGGTGGCCGACCAGCTGCACCGCTTCGCCGGCTCCGGGTCGGGGCGCAAGGCCCGGCTGGCCGCGCGGCTGGTGGAACGCCTCGACCCCGACGCCCTCCCCGCGCCGTTGGACGCCCTGGTGGCGGCCGCCGCGGCCTGCGCGGACCGCACGTGACCCATCGGGCGATTCCGGACCGGCCGCGAGGGCACCCCCGGGCCTAGGCTGACCAGGGACGACGACGAGCAGGACCGGAAGGTGGCGCTGAGGATGCGAGCGATCTGGAAGGGCGCGGTCTCCTTCGGCCTCGTCAACGTGCCGGTGCGGCTGTACTCGGCCACCGAGAACCACGACGTGCAGTTCCGCCAGGTGCACCGCGAGGACGGCGGCCGCATCCGCTACCGGCGCATCTGCTCGATCGACGGCGAGGAGGTCAGCTACGACGACATCGCCAAGGGGTACGAGACCGAGGACGGCGACATGGTCGTGCTCACCGACGACGACTTCGCCGACCTGCCCTCGAAGACCTCCAAGGAGATCGGGGTCACCAAGTTCGTCCCCGCCGACCAGATCGACCCCATGTGGCTCGACAAGTCCTACTTCCTCGAGCCCGACAAGTCCGCCACCAAGCCCTACGTCCTGCTGCGCGACGCCCTCGAGAGCGAGAAGCGCGTCGCCATCGTCACGGTCTCCATCCGCACCCGGATGACGATGGCCGTGCTCCGGGTGCGCGACGGGGTCATCGTCATGCAGACCATGCTGTGGCCCGACGAGGTCCGGGCGGCCGAGTTCGCGCACGTCCAGGAGGAGACCCACGCCTCGAAGCAGGAGATGGACATGGCGCGAATGCTCATCGACCAGCTGGCGGGCGACTACGACCCGGGCGAGTACGAGGACGACTACGCCCTGGCCGTCAAGGAGCTCGTCCGGGCCAAGGTCGAGGGCGGCGAGGTGCGCGTGGCGGCGGTCGAGGAGGAGGAGTCCGGCGAGGTCGTCGACCTGCTCGCGGCCCTGTCGCGCTCGGTCGAGAAGGCCAAGGCCGCCCGCGGGGAGGCCCCCGCCCCGGCGAAGAGCACGACGGCGTCGAAGACCGGCACCAAGAAGTCGGGCGCCAAGAAGGCCGCGGCGAAGAAGTCGACCACCCGGAAGACGACGGCGAAGACGGCCGAGAAGCGGGCCCCGAAGAAGGCCAGCTGACACCCGGCCCACCTGCTGGTCCGGCCCGCGGAGCGCCGCGGCCCGACGCCAGGGGCGCGTCCCGGCCGGAATGGCGCGACGAGGCGACGTGCGCGACCTACGATCGTGGCCGGAGCCATCGGTCGGGGTGGGGCCGAGCACGCGCGCGGAGGGATGACCATGACGACGCTGCGCCGCGTGCTGGGGGCCTCGGCCGTCGCCGCGGTGCTGCTCGCCGCGCTGGTGGTGCCCGCACCGGCCGCGCACGCCGAGGAGGGCCTCACCGTCGCGGCGACGAGCCGGTACGTCTACGACGCGAAGGACCAGGTCGTGCACGCCACCATGACCGTCGACCTGAGCAACATCAGCCCCGACCGCCAGAGCAGCGGGGGGGTCTACACCTACTTCTTCCAGAGCTACTCGATCCCGATCCCGAAGAGCTCCGGGCGGGTCCGGGCGCAGAGCAGCGGCGACCGGCTCGACGTGCAGGTTGTCGGCACCGACGACCCCAGCATCGCGCTGGCGCGCATCTCGTTCCCCGACCTGCGCTACCGCCAGAGCCGGCGGATCCTGCTGACCTACGACATCCTCGGGCAGCCACCCCGCGCGAGCGACAGCACCCGGGTGGGGCCCGGCTACGCGACCTTCGTCGCCTACGGGCCGGGCGACGCGGGCCGCAACCGCGTGCAGGTCGTCACCCCCTCGGCGATGTCGTTCACCAGCACCGTCGACGGCTTCACCTCCAGCGGGGGCGACGGGACCTCGATCTACACCGCCACCGAGAACACCTTCGACGGGGGCCTCTGGGCGGTCGTCTCGCTGCGCGACCCGGCCCGCACCCGCGAGAGCACGGTCACCGTCGGCGACCTGTCCTTCACCCTGTCGGCCTTCCCGGACGACGAGCAGTGGTCCTCGTTCGTCGCCGGCACCGTGCGCGAGGGGCTGCCCACGCTGGAGTCGCTCGTGGGCAACCCGTGGCCCGGCGGCCTCCAGCGGATCCGTGAGGACGCCTCGCCCTCGCTGCGCGGCTACGACGGCTGGTTCGACCCGCAGGGCGACGAGATCGTGGTCGGCGAACAGCTCGACGACGACCTGATCTTCCACGAGCTCTCCCACGCCTGGGTCTCCGGCGACCGCTTCGACGAGCGGTGGCTCTACGAGGGCCTGGCCCAGGTCGTCGCCGAGCGGACCGTTCAGCGCACCGGCGGCCGTCCGACCCGGCACCCGGTGGTCTCCCGCCGGAGCCCGGGTGCCGTCGCCCTCAACGCCTGGGACGGTGACGCCGGCAGCCGCTCGACCGACGTCGAGGCCTACGCCTACCCGGCGTCCTACCAGGTCATGAAGGCGCTCCTGGGGGGGCTCGACGACCGGAGGTTCGCGGCCGTCGTGGGCGCGGCCGTCCGGGGCGAGCGGGCCTACGACCCGCCCGGCACCGTCACCCCCAGCGCCGGGCGCACGTCCTGGTCGGACTGGCTGGACCTGCTCGAGACCCGCGGCGGGGTCACCAGCGCCTCGAAGGTCTTCACCACCTGGGTCCTGGACGACCAGCAGGTGGCCCTGCTCGCCCCGCGCGCCCGCGAGCGGGCCGCCTACACCACGCTCGACCGGGCCGACGGCGCCTGGCTACCGCCCGAGGGGCTGCGCGACGCCATGACCTCCTGGGACTTCGATCGCAGCCGCACCGTGCGCGCAGCGGTCGCGCCCCTGGGGTCGGCGGCGGTGGCGGTCCAGGACGCGGCGCGGCGCACCGGGCTCGACGTCCCCGCAGCGGTCCGGCAGTCCTACGAGCGCGCCAGCCTCGACGACGACTACCGGGCCCTGCGCACCTCGCTCCCGGCGGCCGCGCGCTCCATCACCGAGGTGGCGAGGGCCCGCAGCGACGCCGCCGCGCTCGACGACCCGTTCAGCGAGCTGGGCGCCCGGCTGCTCGGTGTCCCGGAGCGCTCGCAGCGGGCGGTCTCACTGCTCGAGGACGGGCAGGTGGCGCCCGCGGCCGTCGCCGCCGCCGACGTCACCCACCGGGCCCGGTGGGCCCTGGCGCTGGGTGCCGCGCTGCCCGTGGCGGCCCTGCTCCTCCTGTCGATGCTGCTGGCCCTGGCCGTTGTGGGTCTGCGCTCCCACGGGCGGCCGCGCCACCGCCCCCCGGCTCAGAGGACCCGGAGCATCCGGGTGTTGCCGAGGGTGTTGGGCTTGACCCGCTCGAGGTCGAGGAACTCGGCCACGCCCTCGTCGTACGAGCGCAACAGCTCGGCGTAGACCTCGGGAGCGACGGCCTGACCCTCGATGGGGGTGAACCCGTGCCGCCCGAAGAACTCGGTCTCGAAGGTCAGGCAGAACAGGCGCGACAGGCCCAGCTCGCGGGCGCGCCGGACCAGCCGGTCGAGGATGGCCGACCCCACCCCGCGGCCCACGACACCGGCGTCGACCGCCAGCGTGCGGACCTCGCCCAGGTCCTCCCACAGCACGTGCACCGCCCCGCAGCCCACGATACGCCCGTCGGCCTCGTCCTCGGCCACCACGAAGTCGACGACCGACTCGTAGTAGGCCACGGCCTCCTTCTGCAGCAGCACCCGGCCCTCGGCCAGCGGAGCCACGAGGGCCCGGATGGCGCGGACGTCGGCGGTGCGGGCCGGGCGCACGAGCACGCCGGGCGGGGGGGTCGGGAGGCCGGGGTCAGAGGTCACGATCGGCACTGTAGTGCCGCCCGCGCGGCGTCGGACCGACGGGTTCGGCGCCCCGGTGCCCGGGCAGAGGGGCGGCCCGCCACCGCAGGGGTGGTGGCGGGCCGCTGCAAGAGGCCCCGGAGGCCCTTGCCCTTCAAATGATGCGGTAACAAGGTTCGCGAATGGGTAAAGAATCCGTCAAGGTTTCTCCGGCCTATCGCTGCGGCCGTCGTCGACCATTCATTTCCTCGGCTCGCGGCCGTCGCCCGGGGACCGCCGGACCCCGAACGGCGCGAAGGCCCCCGACCGGAGTGGTCGGGGGCCTTCGGGGAGCCGGACGGGCGGGGCTCAGGCCTCCGAGGCCTCGACCGCGACGACCGGGAGCTCGATGCCCCGGCTGTGCGGCGTGCCCTGGAAGGTGAACGTGGCGTCCTTGCCCTCACCGGTGGCGTCGACCGCCACGATCTCGCCGGCCTTGAGCTCGCCGAACAGGATCTTCTCGGACAGCACGTCCTCGATCTCGCGCTGGATGGTGCGCCGCAGCGGGCGCGCCCCGAGCACGGGGTCGTAGCCCTTGGTCGCCAGCAGGTTCTTGGCCGCGGGCGTGAGCTCCATGCCCATGTCCTTGTCCTTGAGCCGCTTGTCGAGCTTGGCGATCTCGAGGTCGACGATCTGGACGATCTCGGACTGGCTCAGCTGCGGGAAGACGATGGTGTCGTCGACGCGGTTGAGGAACTCCGGGCGGAAGTGCTGCTTCAGCTCGTCGGTGACCTTGGCCTTCATCCGGTCGTAATCGGACCGGGTGTCGGGGCCGGCCGAGAAACCGAGCGTGCCCTTGGAGATGTCGCGGGTGCCGAGGTTGGTGGTCATGATGATGACGGTGTTCTTGAAGTCGACCATCCGGCCCTGGCTGTCGGTGAGACGGCCGTCCTCGAGCACCTGCAGCAGGCTGTTGAAGATCTCGGGGTGGGCCTTCTCGACCTCGTCGAACAGCACGACCGAGAACGGCTTGCGCCGCACCTTCTCGGTGAGCTGGCCACCCTCCTCGTAGCCGACGTAGCCGGGGGGCGAGCCGAAGAGGCGCGAGACGGTGTGCTTCTCGCTGTACTCCGACATGTCGAGCTGGATGAGGCTGTCCTCGTCGCCGAAGAGGAACTCGGCCAGCGTCTTGGCCAGCTCGGTCTTCCCGACGCCGGTGGGGCCGGCGAAGATGAACGAGCCACCGGGGCGGCGCGGGTCCTTCAGGCCGGCCCGGGTGCGCCGGATGGCCTGCGAGAGCGACTTGATGGCCTCGTCCATGCCGACAACGCGCTTGTGCAGCTCGTCCTCCATGTGGAGCAGACGGCTGGACTCCTCCTCGGTGAGCTTGAAGACCGGGATGCCCGTGGACGCGGCCAGGACCTCGGCGATGAGCTCCTCGTCGACCTCGGCGATGACGTCCATGTCGCCGGACTTCCACTCGGCCTCACGCTTGGCCTTCTCGCCGCGCAGGTTCTTCTCGTCGTCGCGCAGGCGAGCGGCCTTCTCGAAGTCCTGGCCGTCGATGGCCGACTCCTTCTCGCGCACGACCGCGGCGATCTTCTCGTCGAACTCGCGCAGGTCCGGCGGTGCGGTCATCCGGCGGATGCGCAGCCGCGCGCCCGCCTCGTCGATGAGGTCGATCGCCTTGTCGGGCAGGAACCGGTCGTTGACGTACCGGTCGGCCATGTTGGCCGCCGCCACCAGCGCGGCGTCGGTGATGGACACCCGGTGGTGGGCCTCGTAGCGGTCACGCAGGCCCTTGAGGATCTCGATCGCGTGGGCCAGCGTGGGCTCGGCGACCTGGATCGGCTGGAAGCGTCGCTCGAGGGCGGCGTCCTTCTCGATGTGCTTGCGGTACTCGTCGAGCGTGGTGGCCCCGATGACCTGGAGCTCACCGCGCGCGAGCATCGGCTTGAGGATGGACGCGGCGTCGATGGCACCCTCGGCCGCACCGGCCCCGACGAGGGTGTGGATCTCGTCGATGAACAGCACGATGTCGCCGCGGGTGCGGATCTCCTTGAGGACCTTCTTCAGCCGCTCCTCGAAGTCACCGCGGTAGCGGCTTCCGGCCACCAGCGCGCCGAGGTCGAGGGTGTAGAGCTGCTTGTCCTTGAGGGTCTCGGGCACCTCGCCCTTGACGACGTCCTGGGCCAGGCCCTCGACGACGGCGGTCTTGCCGACGCCGGGCTCGCCGATGAGGACGGGGTTGTTCTTGGTGCGGCGGGAGAGCACCTGCATGACCCGCTCGATCTCCTTGCCACGCCCGATCACCGGGTCGAGCTTGCCCTCGCGCGCGGCCTGGGTGAGGTTGCGCCCGAACTGGTCGAGGACCAGCGAGCCGGCGGGGGTGCCCTCGGCGGGGCCGCCCTGGGTGGCGCCGGCGCCCGAGGAGGCGCCCTCCTTGCCACCCTGGTAGCCCGAGATGAGCTGGATGACCTGCTGGCGCACGCGCGAGAGATCGGCCCCCAGCTTGACCAGGACCTGGGCGGCGACGCCCTCACCCTCACGGATCAGACCCAGCAGGATGTGCTCGGTGCCGATGTAGTTGTGGCCGAGCTGGAGGGCCTCGCGCAGGCTCAGCTCGAGGACCTTCTTGGCTCGCGGCGTGAACGGGATGTGACCGGTCGGGGCCTGCTGGCCCTGCCCGATGATCTCCTGCACCTGCTCGCGGACGGCCTCGAGGCTGATGCCGAGGCTCTCGAGCGCCTTGCTCGCCACGCCCTCACCCTCGTGGATGAGGCCGAGGAGGATGTGCTCGGTCCCGATGTAGTTGTGGTTGAGACCGCGGGCCTCCTCCTGGGCGAGGACGACCACCCGGCGGGCCCGGTCGGTGAACCGTTCGAACATGGTGCTACTCCTGACGTCGAGTCCCCTCGATGCTAGTCGCGCCACCTGACCGAGTCCCCCCGGTTGTCGAAGGGCCGGCGGTGGCGTCCTACAGGGGGCACAACGCGCACGCGGTCCCGGGGTGTTCCGCGGGGGCTACGCGTTCGCCCTCGGCGTAGAGCCGGGGGGCCGTCAGCGCCGCCGCTGGCAGCCACCGCACCAGAAGAGGTTGCGCCCGGCCACGAGCCGGGTGCGGATGCGCGCGCCGCAGCGCGGGCACGGCTGCCCGTCGCGCTTGTAGACCGCCGACGTCCGCTCCTCGAGGCGGGGCACCTCGCCCCGGCCCAGCGCGGCCTCGACCTCGAGCACCTGCTCCTCGACGGTGACGATGCGCCCGGTGGCCACCCCGAGGGGCAGCAGGCGCACCAGGTCGTCCCAGACCAGCCCCCAGGACGTCGGGCGCACCCGGCGCCCCTCGGTCGCCGGCGACAGGCGGTGCCGGAAGAGCACCTCGCACCGGTAGACGTTGCCGACCCCGGCCAGCACCGACTGGTCCATGAGCAGCTCGGCGATGCTGCGGTTCGAGCGCGTGATGCGGCGCCACGCGACGTCGGGGTCGCTGTCGGCGCGCAGCGGGTCCGGCCCCAGGCGGGCCAGCACGGCCGCGACCTCCTCGGCGGTGACGACGGCGCACACCGTGGGCCCCCGGAGGTCGGCGACGTGCTGGTCGGTGGCCAGCCGCATCCGCACCTGCCCGACGACGGGCGCCTCCGCGGTCCAGCCCCCGTGGTCGACGGTGAAGGTGCCGATGAGCCCGAGGTGCACGTGCACCCACGTGTCGCCCTCGAACTCGAGGAAGAGGTGCTTGCCCCGCGAGGTGACGCCGAGCAGCCGGCGCCCGCTGACCAGGGCCGCCCCGTCGGTGAAGCGGCCCTGCGGGCTGGTGACCAGCGGCGCGGTCCCCGCGAAGGCCGCGTGCAGGTCGCGCGCCAGCGCGTAGAGCGTGTGTCCCTCGGGCATGGCGGCATTGTGCGGCACGCGGGCCCCTGGCCGGGTGCGAGGGCCTGCTCGTCGCGGCTGAGAGAACCCTGAGCCTCGCCCTCCGGGCCGGCCGTCGCTGCCCTGCCACCGGGCGGCGGCCGCGGCTAGCGTGCCGCCGTTGCCCGCCGTCCCCCTCCCCGAGGAGATCCTCATGCCCTTCCGTTCCCCGTCGCTCGGCCGCCGGGCCCTGGCCGCCGGCGCCGTCGTCGGCGCCGCCCTGGTCGGCGGTGGTGTCGCGTACGCCGCGACCGCCCAGCCCGCCATCAGCACCACGACCCCGCGCCACGCCGACCAGGTCACCAACATCGACGTACTGCGCCAGCAGATCCGCAACTACTACGGCGACCCGCTGGGCACCGGCACCTTCGCCCCCGACGGGAACTACGCCGTCGAGGCGACCTCGGTGGCCAAGGCGGGCGAGCGCTGGCTCGACGCCCGTCGCCACGCCGGGACGCGCGGCTCGGACGCCACGAAGGCGATCGTCCTCGACGTCGACGACACCAGCCTCACCACCTGGAACTACGAGATCGCGAGCAACTGGGCCTACAACCCGGCCACCAACGGGACGTTCGTCACCGAGCAGCGTTTCCCGGCCACCCCGGGGATGGTCGAGATGGCGACCCGCGCGGCGCAGGAGGGCTACGCCGTGTTCTTCCTGACCGGCCGGCCGACCACGCAGGAGGCCGCGACCCTGGGCAACCTCACCGCCGACGGCGTCGGGGTCGATGCCGGCTTCCCCGCCCCGACCACGCTCCCGGACGGCGAGGACGGCCTGTTCACCAAGCCGGCGCTCGCCGACTACCCGGACTACCTGAAGCAGGCCTGCGCCGCCGACCCGGGGGGCAAGTGCACGACCATCCACTACAAGGCCGCCACCCGTGCGCACATCGAATCGCTGGGCTACGACATCGTGGCGAACTTCGGCGACCAGTACAGCGACCTGGAGGGCGGCTACGCCGACCGCACCTTCAAGCTCCCGAACCCCAACTACTACCTGCCCTGAGGCCGACCGGCCTGAGCGGGGACGGCCGGCCCCGCTCGGGCCCCCGGCTCACGCTGGAAGGCGGAAGCGGCCGCCGCGCACGGGCTCGACGAGGCCGTCCTCGACCAGCCCCGCGAGGCACCGGTCCGTCTGCTCCCGGTGGCGGGCCGGGTCGAGGCGGGCGCTCTCGAGCGCCCGGCCCACGAGGTGCTCGCGCGGCACCGACCGGCTCGTCTCCCGGAGCACCTGGACGAGTGCTCCGCGGATCTGGCGGTCGGTGCCGTGCCAGGCCTGCCCCCGGCGCGGCGGCCCGTCGTCGGCCGGGCTGCCCGCGGCCACCCAGGCGCAGACGTCGACCAGCGGGCACTGCGCACAGCGAGGCCCGCGGGCGCGGCAGAGCACGGCGCCCAGCTCCATGACGGCCACGTTCCACCGCACGGACGTGGCGGCGTCGGCCGGCACCGTCGCGGCGGCGACCCGGGTCTCGGCGGCGGTCAGGGCCGGGGCGGCCTGGGCCCGCCCCTGCACCGCGCGGGCCAGCACCCGGCGCACGTTGGTGTCGACGACCACCGTCCGCCGCCCGTGCGCGAAGGCGGCGACCGCGGCCGCGGTGTAGGCGCCGACCCCGGGCAGCCCGCGCAGGGCGTCCTCGGTGTCGGGTACCCGGCCGCCGTGGTCGCGGACGACGGCCACCGCCGCCTCGCGCAGCCGCAGCGCCCGCCGCGGGTAGCCGAGCCGGCCCCAGGCCCGCACCACCTCGCCGGGCGCCTCGGCCGCCAGCGCGGCCGGGGTCGGCCAGCGCTCCATCCAGGCCCGCCACACCGGCTCGACCCGCACCACCGGCGTCTGCTGCAGCATGACCTCGCTGACCAGCACGCCCCAGGCGTCGGTGCGGCCGTCGCGCCACGGCAGGGCGCGCTTCTGCGCGTCGAACCAGGTCAGGACCCGCTCGTGCAGCACCGCGACGGGGACCGCCGCGCGGGGAACGCCCGACACCTCAGACGTAGCGCTCGAGGATGCTCGTCTCGGCCAGGCGCGAGAGGCCCTCGCGCACCAGGCGGGCGCGGCCCTCGCCGACGCCGTCGACGTCCATCAGGTCGTCGATGTTGGCCGCGAGCAGCTTCTGGAGCGAGCCGAAGTGCACGACCAGCCGCTCGACGATGGCCCCCGGCAGGCGGGGCACCTTGGAGAGCAGGCGGTGGCCGAGGGGGCTGACCGAGGAGTCGAGGGAGTCGCCCACGACGGTGAAGCCCATGGCCTTGGCCCCGGCCGCGGGGTCGAGCAGCTCGGTGCTGTCGATGGCGGTGAGGTTCTCGACGGCCTCCTCGTGCGAGTAGCCCGCCTTGGTCTCGGGCAGGTAGTCGCGGATGACCAGGCCCAGGTCGTCGGACAGGCCGCCGGTGAGCTCCTCGAGCTGGAGGCTGAGCAGGCGCCCGTCGGTGCCCAGCTGCACCACGTACTCGGCGATCTCGTCCTTGATGCGGCGCACCATCTCGAGGCGCTGCAGGACGTTGGCGACGTCGCGGACGGTGACGAGGTCCTCGATCTCGAGCGCCGAGAGGGTGCCGGTGACCTCGTCGAGGCGCGACTTGTAGCGCTCGAGGGTCTGCAGGGCCTGGTTGGCCCGCGACAGGATGGCGCTGGAGTCCTCGAGCACCACGCGACGCCCGGCCACGTAGAGCTGGATGATGCGCATCGACTGGCTGACCGAGACCACGGGGAAGCCGGTCTGCTTGGCCACGCGCTCGGCGGTGCGGTGCCGGGTGCCCGACTCCATCGTCTCGATGCCGGCGTCGGGCAGCAGCTGGGTGGCCGCCCGCAGGATGCGGGTGACGTCGCGGTCGACCACCACGCCGCCGTCCATCTTGGCCAGCTCGCGCAGGCGGGTGGCCGAGAACTCGATGTCGAGGGGGAAGCCGCCGGTGGCGATCTGCTCGATGACCCGGTCGTGGCCGAGGACGATCAGGGCGCCGGTGCGCCCGCGCAGGATGCGCTCGAGCCCGTCGCGCAGCTCGGTGCCGGGAGCGACGGCCGCGAGGGTGGTGCGCAGCAGCTCGTCGTCGGTGGGCGAGCCGGCCATGCGTCCTCCTCGGTCGTGTGCGGTCCCCGGTGCCGGGGCAGGTGACGCCCACGGTCCCGGTGGATCCTATCCGGCCGCATGTCACGGCGAGGTCTCGATCTCGGCCGGGCCACGCGGCGCCCCCGCCGGCCACTCAGCCACCCGTCAGCACCCGCTACCGGCCGTCAACGGCCTTCAGCGGCCTTCAGCGGCCGGGCACGTCGTGCAGGGCCCGGCCCACGGCCTCGGCGACGGTGCCGACCTCGAGCACCGAGATGCCCTCGGGCACCGGGCCGGCACCGAGGACGCCGGGCGGCACCACGGCCCGGGTGAACCCCAGCCGCGCCGCCTCGGCCAGCCGCCGGTGGGCGCCCGTCACGGGCCGGACCTCGCCGGCCAGGCCCACCTCGCCGAACGCGACGGTGCCCCCGGGCAGGGGACGGTCGGTGATGGCGCCGGCCAGGGCCAGGGTGACGGCCAGGTCGGCGGCGGGCTCGGTGAGCCGCACCCCACCGACGGTCGAGAGGTAGGCGTCGCTGCCCCCGATGGGCGCCTGGGCCCTCTTGTCGAGGACGGCCAGCACCATGTTGACCCGGGCCGTGTCGAGCCCGCTGGTGGCGCGACGCGGGGTGGCCAGGCTGGAGGCCGTGACCAGGGCCTGGACCTCGGTGACCAGCGGGCGGCGACCCTCGAGGGTGACGGTGACACAGGTGCCCGGGACCGACGCGGTCCGCCCGGAGAGGAACAGCCCGCTGGGGTCGGTGAGGCCGACGATGCCGACGTCGGAGAGGTCGAAGCAGCCGACCTCGTCGGTGGGGCCGTAGCGGTTCTTGACGGCCCGCACCAGCCGCAGGCGCGAGTGCCGGTCACCCTCGAACTGCACGACGACGTCGACCAGGTGCTCGAGCACCCGCGGCCCGGCGATCGAGCCGTCCTTGGTGACGTGCCCGACGAGCAGGACCGCGATGCCGCGGGCCTTGGCGACCTGGATGAGGGAGGCGGCGACCTCACGGACCTGGGCCACGTTGCCGGCCGAGCCCTCGACCTCGGCACTGGAGATCGTCTGCACCGAGTCGACGACCAGTAGCTCGGGCCCGACCTGCTCGACCTGGCCGAGCAGGGTGCCGAGGTCGGTCTCGGAGGCGAGGTAGAGCGAGCGCGCCATCGCCTCGATGCGCTCGGCCCGCGAGCGCACCTGGGCCGCCGACTCCTCACCGCTGACGTACAGGACCCGGCGCTCACCGTGCTCCCCCGAGCGCGCGGCCCGGCCGGCGACGTCGAGCAGGAGCGTGGACTTGCCGATGCCGGGCTCGCCGGCGACCAGCACGACGGCCCCGGGGACCAGGCCGCCCCCCAGGACCCGGTCGAACTCGGGCACCCCGGTGGGGCGGGCCGCCGCCCGGGTGAGGTCGACCTCGCCGATGGGGACCGCCGGGCGCAGCACCGTGGTGGCGCTGGTGCGTGCGGTCACGCCGCCGGTCTCGGCCACCGTCCCCCAGGCCTGGCACTCGCCGCAGCGCCCGACCCACTTGGCGGTCTGCCACCCGCACTCGCTGCAGCGGTACGCCGCGGTGCCCCGAGCGCTGCGTCGTGCCGTCGTCCCTGCCATGCGGCCCAACCTACGGCCCGGCACCGACAGGGCCGGACCGGGCACGACGAAGGCCCCGGACCGTGGTCCGGGGCCTTCGAGGTGGTGCTGGTGTGCGGCGTCAGCCGGCGACGACGTCGAGCTCGATCTTCGCCTGGACCTCCGGGTGGAGGCGGACGAGGACGGTGTGCTCGCCGGTGGCGCGGATCGGCGTCGGGACCTCGATCCGGCGACGGTCGAGCTCGGGCCCGCCCGCGTCCTTGACGGCCGCCGCGATGTCGGCGGTCGAGACGGCGCCGAAGAGGCGCCCGCTCGTGCCGGCGTGCGCGGTGACCGTGACGGGCTTGGACTCGAGGTTGCCCTTGATGGACTGAGCCTCCTCGAGCGAGCGCACGGCGCGGGACTCGCGTGCCGTGGCGATCGCGTCGACCTGCTTCTGTCCGCCCTTGGTCCAGGCGGTCGCGAGGTCGCGCTTGAAGAGGAAGTTGCGCGCGTACCCGTCCTTGACGTCGACGACGTCACCGGCGGTACCGAGGCCGGAGACCTCGTGGGTGAGGATGACCTTCATCGTTCGATGCTCCTTGACGTCGGATCAGCGGGGCGAGCTCGAGTACGGCAGGAGCGCCATCTCGCGGGCGTTCTTGACCGCGTTGGCGATGAGGCGCTGCTCCTGGACGGAGACGCCGGTCACGCGCCGGGCGCGGATCTTGCCGCGGTCGGAGATGAACTTGCGCAGCAGCGCGACGTCCTTGTAGTCGATGTTCTCGACCTTCGCCGCCTTGAGCGGGTTGGCCTTCTTCTTCGGCTTGCGAATGGCGGGCTTGGCCATCGTGGTGCTCTCCTTCTGCCGGGCAGGCCCGGCGGATGAGCCCTGGTCTCCCAGGGATGGATGTCTGGTGGTGCGTTCGGTGAGGTACGGCCGGGGCCCGCAGGCCCCGACGGTCAGAAGGGAGGCTCGTCGTAGCTCGGCGCCTGGCCCCAGCCGCCGCCCTGCTGGCCACCCTGGGCCGGCTGCTGCGGGGCCGGCTGGCCACCGCCGTAACCGCCCGGCTGGCCGCCACCCTGCGGCCCGCCCTGGGGGGCGGAGCCACCGGTGGCCCACGGGTCGTTCTGCTGGAAGCCGCCGCCACCACCGCCGAAGCCACCGCCGCCGCCGCTCCCGCGCTCGGCCTTGGTGACCTTCGCGGAGGCGTACCGCAGCGACGGGCCGACCTCGTCGACCTCGAGCTCGATGACGGTGCGCTTCTCGCCCTCCTTGGTCTCGTACGAGCGCGACTTCAGCCGGCCCGTGACGATGACGCGGGTGCCCCGGTGCATCGACTCGGCCACGTTCTCGGCCGCGTCGCGCCAGATGGAGCAGCGCATGAAGAGGGTCTCGCCGTCCTTCCACTCGTTCGACTGGCGGTCGAACTGGCGCGGGGTCGACGCGACGGTGAAGTTCGCGACGGCCGCACCGGAAGGGGTGAAGCGGAGCTCGGGGTCGGCGGTGAGGTTGCCGACGATGGTGATGGTGGTGTCGCCTGCCATGACGGGTGTCCCTTCGGGGGTTGGTCGTCGACCGGTGACCGCGGGCTCAGGCGCCGGGGCGCATGAGCTTGGTCCGCATGATCGACTCGTTGAGGCCGAGCTGGCGGTCGAGCTCCTTGGCCGTGGCCGGCTCGGAGGTGAAGTTGACGACGGCGTAGATGCCCTCGGCCTTCTTCTTGATCTCGTAGGCCAGACGGCGCCGGCCCCAGACGTCGATGGTGTCGACGGTGCCACCGTCGGTCGTGACGACATTGAGGAACTTCTCCAGCGAGGGCTGGACGGTCCGGTCGTCGAGCTCGGGGTCGAGGATGACCATGAGTTCGTACTGACGCATGCGTTAACCCGCCTCCTTCGGTCTGAGCGGTCACGGTCCTTCCGTGACAGGAGGGTATGCATCGTCGCCCACAGCGACCCGGGATCTGTCCACAGGGCGTTCCGGGGGCAACCTCGCAAGGGTACCCGCCGGCGGGGGCCCCTCCCAACTCGCGCGGGCCCAGACCACCCAGGCCAGGCGGCCGACGGCCATCAGCCGCAGGGACAGCGCCGCGGCGTACCACCCGGCGGGCAGCCCCTTGGCGGGGTCGGTGGCGGCGTCGAGCCAGGTGTAGAGGGCCACCGCGTGCGTGGCCTCGGCGCCGGCCCAGACGAGGTGGTCGCGCCAGCGGACCCCCGCCAGTGCCACGAACGGCACCAGCCAGACGGCGTCGGCGGGCCGGAAGGAGGCGCCGGTGAGCAGCACGACGACCACCCCCAGCAGCGCCAGGTCCGCGGCGGCCGGCCGCGGGCGCCGGGTGGACAGCACCACGACCAGCCCGGCGGCCAGCGCCAGCCCCAGCAGGGACAGGACCGCGACCGTCGCCGGGCCCAGCGGGTGGCGCGCCAGCTCGGGGACGAACCAGGGTGAGCCGGCACCGGCTCCGCCGCCCCACCAGGCCGACAGCGGGCGCAGGACCAGCCCGAGGTCGATGGCCGCGACCGGGCCCACCACCAGGAGCAGGGCGGTGCCGGCGGCGCGCAGGAGCCGGCGTACGGCGTCGGCCACGCCCGGCGGCGGCACCAGGGCCATCGCGAGGAGGACGGCGACGGCGGGGCGACCGCTCAGGACGGCCACGCCCAGCAGGGCCCCCGCGAGCTCGGGCCGGCGGCGCTGCCATGCCCACAGGCCACCCGCAGCGAGCGCCACCGGGACCAGCTGCACCGACAGCAGGACCGAGACGGCGAGCACCGGCGAGAGCGCGACGGCCACGGCGTCGGCCCGGGGGGTGTCGCGCACCGTCGCGACCGCCACGACCAGCCCGGCCGACAGCACGGCCGCCACGACCGCCCACAGGACCAGCACCCCCCGCTGCTGCTGGAGGCCCGACCCCGGCGCCAGCGTGACGAGCGCCGACGTGACGAACCCCTGCGGCAGGGGCAGCTCGACGCCCACCCGGCCGGTCAGGTAGGCCAGGAGGCCCTGGGGCCCGTCGACGCCGACCGCGCTCATCATCGGGGAGGCGCACTGTCGCCACAGGGGTGCGCGCCCAGCCCAGCCGTGGGCGGCGCACGACGCCTGCCGCAGCGCGGCCACCCCGAGGGGCAGCGCGAGCAGCAGCACCAGGGGCGCGGGCACCCCGAACCGCCACGACGGGCGGCGGGCACGCGAGCCCCGCGGCCCCCCGAGGGCCGTCAGGAGGCCTTCGGGGAGCCGGGCACGCGGACCGGGACCGACGCTCACCGCAGGGTCGGGGTCAGCTCGGGCGGGGAGAGGGCTGCAGGCCCGTGATCGACGGCGTGGGCGTCGGCGACGGCGGTGGCCCGTTGGTCTTGCTCGGGGTCGGCGTGGGGGTCGGCGTCGGGCTCGGCGGCGGCGGAGCGCTCGTGGTGGGCGGCGGAGCGCTCGTGGTGGGCGGCGCCTGCGAGGTCTGCGGGGGCGGCGGCGGGGCCTGGGTGGTGGGCCGCGGCGGGTCGGCGCCCTCGTTGATGTGCGCCGGAGCCGGGAACCGGGCCACGTCGACACCCTCGAGCGCGGCCTTCATGTACGCCGTCCAGATGCGTGCCGGGTACGTCCCACCGGTGATGTCACCGGCCTTCGGCAGGTTCTCCATGGGGAGCTCGTCGCCGGTCTTGGGATCGGAGCGGTACAGCCCGACGGCCGTCTCCAGCTGCGGCACGTAGCCGTCGAACCACGCCGAGCGGTACGACTCCGAGGTGCCGGTCTTGCCGGCCGCCGGCCGGCCGAGGTTCTGCCCCACGTACTGGGCGGTCCCGCCCGGCTTCACCGGCTCCTGCATGGCGTCGATGACGTCGGTCATCAGGGGCTGGTCGAAGACGCGCTGGGTCTTGGGCTCGGCGTCGATGGTGGGGACGCCGGAGTCCTGGAAGCGCACCTGCTTGACCAGGTAGGGCTCTGCGTGCACCCCCTGGGCCGCGATGGTGGCGTAGGCGTTGGCCATGTCGAGCACCGTCACGTAGTCGGTGCCCAGCACGTTGGCCATGTTCGGGTTCAGCTTCGAGCGCACGCCGGCGGCCTGGGCGGCCTTCATGGTGTTCTCGGGGCCGGCGATCTTGTTCACCTGGGCGAAGACGGTGTTCACCGAGTGCCCGGTGGCCCGGAGGAGGTCGATCCGCCCGAACTGCTCGTTCCCGTAGTTCTCGACCCGACCGCGCCGGGCGGCCTCGGTGGTGCCGTTGGGGTCGGCGAACTCGGGGAAGTACTGGGGGCTGCTGCCGTCGAAGCGGGTCTTGGTGCTGACGTCCCCGGACTGCAGCGCCGCGATCAGGCTGAAGATCTTGAAGGTCGAACCCGCCTGCATCTTGGCCTGAGTGGCGTTGTTCAGGGGCCGCTTCGCGAAGTCCTTACCGCCGTACAGGGCGCGGATGGCGCCGTCGCCCGGCACGATGGACACCAGGCCCACGTGCACGTCCGGCTGGTCGGGGCGTTCGTCGGCGACCGCCTTGGCCGCGGCCTTCTGCTTGGCCCGGTCGATGGTCGAGGTCACCCGCAGTCCGCCGCGCTGGATGTCGGACTCGGTGAGCTTGTACTTGTTCACCAGCTCCTTCTTCACCAGGTCGACGATGTACCCGGACACCCCGCTGAGCTGGTGGGTGCGCACCGGCAGGACCTTCGGGAACGTGGCCTTGGCCCGCTCGGCCGGGGTGAGCCAGTTCTGGGCCACCATCGCGTCGAGGATGTAGGCGCTGCGGCTCTCGGCGTTCTTCTTCTGCTCCTCGCCCAGGGTGGGGTCGTAGAGCGAGGGGCCGCGGACCACCGAGGCCAGCAACGCGGCCTGGGCCGGGGTGAGGTCCTTGGCGGAGGTGCCGAAGTAGGCCTTGGCGGCGGTCTCGATGCCGTACGCCCCGCGGCCGTAGTAGATGGTGTTGAGGTAGTTCTCGAGGATCTGGTCCTTGGACTGCTGCTGGTCGATCTTCAGCGAGATGAGGATCTCGCGCACCTTGCGGCTGATCGTGCGGTCCTGGGTGAGGAAGTAGTTCTTCACGTACTGCTGGGTGATGGTCGACCCGCCCTGGGTGGCCGACCCGCCCTTGAGGGCGACCCAGACGGCGCGGGCGATCCCGGTGGGGCTGATGCCGTTGTTCTGGTAGAAGTTGCGGTCCTCGGCGGCCAGGATGGCGTGCTGCATGTTCGGGCTGATCTCGGACAGCTTCACCGACTCGCGGTTGCCGCCCTCGTCCGAGAGCCGGGCCAGCTCGGTCTTGCCGTCGGAGTAGTAGACGATGCTCGCCTGGGCCGTGACCATCTCGTTGGGCTGGGGGATGTCGGTCATCGCGTACGCGACACCGAACCCGAGGACGCCCAGGAGGAAGAGCCCCGCGACGCTCCAGAGGCCGCGCTTGACCCACACCTTGCGGCGGGAGGGGCGGGCCCCGGCACCTCCACGACCGCGGGGTGCGGTGCGGGCGCGGGAGCCGCGGGTGCGCTGCGCGTCCGCGCGGGTGCGGGGCTGTCGATCGCTCATGGGGCCTTCGGGGTCGGGGCACGAGGGAGACGCGGCCCGTGGCCACGTCCGCTGGCAAGTATGACCGCCCTACCTGGGAAAACCCCAAAGAGAGCGCAGGTGGCGTGCCACGTCCCCCGGGGCGACGAGGCCGGTCGGCACCGGGGTCGCCACACCGGCGACTTCACATCGCGATGTATCGCCGCGATATATCCGTGCTATCGTCGAGCGCACAAGGAGTCATCGCAGGTCGGGTCGGGCGAAGCCCCCCGGGAGAGGAGCCGTCGTGGTCTCACGCCGTGCCCACCTCCTGGAGTTCGCCGTCCTCGGGCTGCTGCACGAGGGCCCCACCCACGGCTACGACCTGCGCCGCCGGCTCAACACCGCGCTCGGCCCGTTCCGCGCCCTCTCCTACGGCACGCTCTACCCCGCGCTGAAGGGGCTCCTCGCACGGGGTCTGGTGGCCGAGAGCGCCGACCCCGGTCCCACCGGGCGCCGGCCCCGGGTGGTCTACGAGCTGACCGCCGCCGGCAAGGAGCACTTCGCCGAGCTCGTGGCCCGCTCCGACTCCAGCGCCTACGAGGACGACGGCTTCGACGTCCGGTTCGCGTTCTTCGCCCGCACCGAGAGCGACGTGCGGCTGCGCATCCTCGAAGGCCGTCGCTCGCGCCTCGAGGAGAACCTCGAGCGGGTGCGCGAGCGCTCCAGCCGCAGCCGCGAGCGCCTGGACGCCTACACCGCGGCCCTGCAGCAGCACGGCGAGGAGACCGCCGAGCGCGAGGTCCGCTGGCTCACCGAGCTCATCGACGCCGAACGGCGCCACCCCACCGACCCCGGCCCCCAGCCGTAGGTCCCGGACCGCCACCTCGTCGAGCCGGGACCGTCCGTCCATCCGTCCATCCCCTCCGTCCCTCGTAGGAGAAGTCATGGGTTCCATCCGCGTCGCCGTCGTCGGTGTCGGCAACTGCGCGTCCTCGCTCGTCCAGGGCGTCCACTACTACCGGGACGCCGACCCGTCCCAGACCGTGCCCGGCCTGATGCACGTGCTGTTCGGCGAGTACCACGTGCGCGACGTGGAGTTCGTCGCGGCGTTCGACGTCGACGACAAGAAGGTCGGCAAGGACCTGGCCGAGGCCATCACCGCCTCCGAGAACAACACCATCACGATCGCCGAGGTCCCCACCACCGGGGTCACCGTGCAGCGCGGCCACACCCTCGACGGGCTCGGCAAGTACTACCGCCAGACCATCGACGAGTCCGGCGCCGAGCCGGTCGACGTGGTCGCCGCGCTCCGCGACGCCGAGGTCGACGTCCTCGTCTCCTATCTCCCGGTGGGCTCGGAGCAGGCCGACAAGTTCTACGCCCAGTGCGCCATCGACGCCGGGGTGGCGTTCGTCAACGCCCTCCCGGTCTTCATCGCCTCCGACCCCGAGTGGGCCGCCAAGTTCGAGGCCGCCGGCGTGCCCGTCATCGGCGACGACATCAAGAGCCAGGTCGGCGCGACCATCACGCACCGGGTGATGGCCAAGCTGTTCGAGGACCGCGGCGTGCAGCTCGACCGCACCTACCAGCTCAACGTCGGCGGCAACATGGACTTCAAGAACATGCTCGAGCGCGAGCGCCTGGAGTCCAAGAAGATCTCCAAGACCCAGTCGGTGACCTCGAACCTCACCGGGGCCCTGGCCGGCAAGACCTCCGACCGCAACGTGCACATCGGCCCGTCCGACTACGTCGCGTGGCTCGACGACCGCAAGTGGGCCTACGTCCGCCTCGAGGGCCGCGCGTTCGGTGACGTGCCGTTGAACCTCGAGTACAAGCTCGAGGTCTGGGACTCCCCCAACTCGGCCGGCATCATCATCGACGCCATCCGGGCGGCCAAGATCGCCAAGGACCGCGGCATCGGGGGCGCCCTGCTGTCGGCGTCGTCGTACCTGATGAAGTCCCCGCCCGAGCAGCGGCCCGACGACCTGGGCCGGGCCCGGCTCGAGGCGTTCATCGCGGGCGAGGAGGAGCGCTGACCATAGCGTGAGCGGGCCTGCCGCGGCCCCGCTCGCACACGCGCCGACGGAGCGGGCGAACCCCCTGCGGTTCGCCCGCTCCGCTGCGTGTGGCCGGTCGCCCTCCTGCTGCAGCTTTTCACAGATGAAAAGCAACGACCGGTGATGACAGGGTAGTGCGCGATCGTCTCTAGCGGGGGTCAAGAATTGGTCAAGTTCTCACCAAGGGTGGGACACTGCTGCCCAGCTCGTCCTCGCACCCGGGAAGGAGTCGGCCATGGTCACCGAGCGGCCCTCCACGGAGTCGCCGGCGGAGTCGCTGCCCGACATCGCGTCCGCGCTGAACCGGCTGCTCACGACCGTCAAGTGGCTCGACGACGACGGCGTGCTGCGCGACCTCGACAACAACGTCCACCTGGCCCGGGCGGTGTCCGAGCTGCGCGGCCACACGCCGCACGTCCAGATCCAGCGCATCCGGCAGGGGACCCAGCCCGACCCCCGCACCAGCGTCCTCTGGGCGATCACCCAGGTGGTCAACGAGCACGCCGCCGTCGAGGTGACCATGGACTACTTCTTCGTCCCGGCCACGCGGGCGCGCGTCCAGCGCGAGCTCGACCTGGCGCTCGAGCGCCTGACGATGCAGGCCCGGGGCCAGCGCGGCTGAGCCCGCACGCTCACCCGTGCCGCCGACCCCTCGGTCAGTCGCGCGAGAGCGGGAACGCCGAGCTGGTGACGAAGACCAGCTCGACGCCGGCCGGCAAGTCCTCGCCCTCGGCCATACGCCGCGCCGCCGAGCGGGCCCGGAAGTCCTCGAAGAGCGCCACCAGGGCGTCGTCGAGCTCGCGCAGGTCGGCGGCCGAGAGCCACAGCGAGTAGTCACGCCCGATGGTGGCCGAGAGCCACTCCTCGGGCCACTCGCCGGTCTGGCGCTCGGCGTCGAAGCGCCGGATGCGGTTGATCCGTCGCTGCAAGGCGATCCAGTACAGGTCCTCCAGGGCCCGGGCCACGGCCGGGTCGGAGTCGTCCTCCTCCGCCCACTCGATGGGCGTCTGTGGGGCCCGCCAGACCGCGCTGCGCCCCTCACCCTCGACGTGCTCGATCCACTCCCCGTCGGCCAGGGCCGACAGGTGCGCCTGGATGCCGCGCCGGGCCGACGGCACCAGGCGCGCGAGCTCGGCGGTCGTCAGCGGCCGTTCCTGGACCTTGAGCTGCTCGAACAGGTCGAAGCGTGCCGGGTCGGCCGACATCGCGCGCAGGTGGCGCAGGTGTCGTTCGGCGGTCATGGGACGACCCTACGGCCGTGACGACACCCCACGCCACGCCCCCCGGACAGGCGACGTGAGCACCGAACTTTGCCAAGATGTTCGCGTTCGGCCCCTCACCCTCTGAAAGGACACTTATCATGCGTCGCTTCGTCTCCGTCCTCGGTCTCCTCACCGTCCTCGTCGCCACCCCGGCGGCCGCCGCGTCCGCCGCTCCCGCGAGCGCCGTCCACTACGGACACTGCGCGGTCTGCTGACCGAGGACCACCGAGAGTTCACAGCCCCGGTGGTCGGGCCGGTCGGGCCGGGGTCACCGGTGTGTCGACGACCGGCGCCGACGTCGGGTCCAGGACGGAGCGGGCGGCACCCCAGGGGGTGTCGCCCGCTCCGTGGTGCGCCGCGCGCGCCTCCCGCCGCCGGGTGCGCACCGCATCCGGCGGTCCGGCTCAGGCGGCCCGGGGCCCGGCCCCCGGGCGACCCGGCCGAGGGACCCAGGACAGCCGCGAGCCTCGCCGGCGCGCCCGCGGCCCTTCCGGCCGGACGAGGTACGGGCGTGGGTCGGCGTCCGAGCGCAGGCGGGTCCACCGCCCGGCACCGGCGCGCATCGTGCGGCGGGCGGCTTCGCTCCGGGTGTGCAGCGCCGCGGTGCGCTCGGGGTCGCCGTCGCCGGGCCCGAAGACGACCGCGTCGACCATCGCCGCCACCTCGGCGGCGGCCACGGGTGGTGCCCCGCGACCCGCGTCCCCGAGGGAGGCGGCCACCGTGGCGTCGATGGCCGCGGCCTGCTCGCGCCGGGTCACCCCGCGCGGCACGGCCACCCCGAGCGAGCGGGCCTCGGCCACCAGGTCGCGCCACACCCACGCGGCCCGGGACGGCACCGGGCCGGTCGTCGCGTGGGCGCGCCGGCGACGGGCCTTGAGCCAGCGCAGCGCCACGACGGAGAGCGCGACCAGGAGGGCGAGCAGCACCAGCCCGGCCAGGATCTGCAGCCAGAGCGGCCACGCGGTGACGTCGAAGGGGTTCTTCTTGCGCTTGCTGACGTCGGTGGCGTTCTGTGCCTGGTCCGGGCCCTGGAGCACCGACGGGGGGCTGACCCCGGCCGGCGGTGGCACCTGGGCCCCCACCTTCTGCTCCTCGGTCTTCAGCTGCTGCTCGCTCGGGGTCTTGTCGCGAGCCGGGAGGAAGGTCTGCTGGGTGAGCGGGTACCAGCTCCCGTCGTCGAGCCTCACCTCGACCCACGCATGCACGTCCTTGCCGCGCACGTCGCCGTTGGCCTCGGGCGCGGCGCCCATGACGACACGGGACGGGATGCCGAGCCGCTGGCCGACCAGGGCCAGGGTGGCGGCGTACTGCTCGTCGTCGCCGGCGAGCTTGCTGGAGCCCACGAACCGGGTCAGCCGCGAGATGGCGTGCCCGGGCAGGTAGACCTTCTCGTAGCTGTTGGGCGTGCCGCCGTCGGTGTAGGTCCCCTCGGTGCGCATGGCGGTGGCGAAGGCCCGCAGCTTCGACCAGGCTCCCCCGTCGGCCCGGCTGGTCCAGGCGTCGATCCGCGCGTCGAGGAAGTCGGCGTCGACCCCCGGCGAGGCCCCCGACGCCACGTCCAGCTCGGCGGGCAGCGTCGTGGCCGGAGCCGGGGGCAGGAGGGCGCCCATCCGGTAGGTCTCGCCGCCGCGCAGGCCGGCCGGGACCACCGCGGTGCCGGTGCCGGTGTTCAGCCAGAGCGCGTCGGCCAGCTCCTCGGCCCGCGGCCCGGTGAACTCGATGCTGGTCGGCGCACCCACGGTGGGGAGCCAGTTCCCGCGGTAGCCCCCGTCCGGCACGGTGACCTCGACCTCCACGGGGCGGCCGTCGCCGGACGCGGCGATCCGCGAGCCGACCTGCTGGAAGGGGATGCCGTCGGCGGTGCGGTCAGCGGCCCCCCAGACCAGGCCGTCGTAGCGGTCGAGGGTCGCGAAGCGGACGAGCCGACCGGCCGGCAGGCCGGTGACCCGCAGCACGACCTCGTCGTAGAGGTGGGCGTCGTTGGGCTCGGTGTAGCGGCGGAAACCGGGCAGCGGGCTGGCGAACTGCGAGACGTCGAGCGGCGGCACCAGCCGGGCGCGCACCACCTCGCGGCGCTCGGCACCGTCGAAGCCCGGCAGTGCCGGCCCGGCCACGGCCCCCGCGAGCAGCGCCACCATCGCGAGCCCGGCCCCGGTCAGCAGGCGCGTCTGCCGCCCGGCGCCGTTCTGGATGGGCGGGCGGTGGCGCTGCGAGCGCACCACGAGCCAGGCGACCAGCACCGCCGCGAAGCCGATGCCCTGCACGAACCGGGCCGCGGTCTCCTCGGTGCCGAACGCGATGGACGCGGCCAGCAGCAGCAGGGGCGCGAGCGCCGTCAGCGGCACGTTGGCCCACCGCCGCGCGAAGCCCAGCGTGACGGCGCCGCCCAGCAGGCCGGCCAGCCACGGCAGAGCCAGTACCGGGCCGCGGGCGTCGACGGGGGGGAGCAGCGTCAGCCACTTCTTCCACCCGGTGACGGCCCAGGTGGCGAGGTCGGCGAAGGTCTGCGGGGTGGGGACGACGCCCGCCACGAGGTGGTCGCGCACCGCGAAGGGGCCACCCAGCAGGAAGTAGACGGCCGCCAGCACGAGGAAGGTGGTGAGCGCCATCCAGCGGAAGGCTGCACCCAGATGCCCGACCAGCAGCCCCAGGACCAGCCCGGCGCCGGCCGCGACGGCCCACTCGGCGCCCAGGAAGCCGGTCCGCATCCCGACCAGGGCGATGGCGCAGAGCACGGCGGCGAAACCGAGGTCGACGAGCGCGTCGCGGTCCGGGAGCGCGGCCCGCCAGCGCGCGGGGGCCTCGGGGTCGCGGCGGCGGCGGGCCCGGGCTGCACCCTCGCGACCGCGCAGCGCGGATGCCAGGCTGGGGGCGGGGCGGTCGGGGGTGGAGGCGGTCACGCGAGGGCTCCGGAGAAGAGGACGCGGCGCAGGTCGGCGAGCTCGCGGACGTGGAGGATGACGATGGAGCCCAGGCGCCGCACGCCGACCGGGACGTCGGGGTCGACGACGAGGGCGACCCGCACGACCTCGGGCTCGAACTGGTCGAGGGTGCGCTGCACCTGGATGAACGGGCGGTCGACCCCGGTGACGAGCACGGCGACGCTGGCGTCGGGCGCGAGGGACGCGGCCCGCCCGACCGCGGCGTGGAGGTCGCCCCGGCGGACGTCGGCCCGAGCGAGGGCGTCGAG
Organism: Nostocoides sp. Soil756; assembly: GCF_001428065.1. GTDB lineage: Bacteria > Actinomycetota > Actinomycetes > Actinomycetales > Dermatophilaceae > Phycicoccus. Next base: position 310,021 of record NZ_LMSE01000001.1, on the reverse strand, counting down.
GGTGAGCGGGCCCGTGGTGCGCGAGGCGCTCTGGCCGTGGCAGACGACCGTGGTGTCCTGCTCGTCGAGGATGCTGCGCAGCGCCAGCGAGGCGGCGCACGAGATGCCCAGCTCGACGTCGTCGCCGCCCCCGGCGTAGACCTCGGGGTCGGTGTCGACCACGACGGCCAAATGCGAGCGGCGGGTGTCGAGGAACTGGCGCACCAGGAGCCGGCCGTGCTTGGCCGACGAACGCCAGTGCACGTAGCGCCGGTCGTCGCCCGGCTGGTACTCACGCAGGGCGTGGAAGGCCAGGTCCGACATCGACAGGTCGGGGGTGACCTGGCCCTCGAGGTCGCGCAGCAGCCCGGCCCCCAGGCTCTCGAGCCCCACGGTGCGCGGGTGCACGACGAGCTCGGTGCGCTCGGTCCAGGCCATCGTGCGGCGCACGAGGCCGAGGGGGTCGCCGTGCACGGTGGTGGCCGGCCCCACCGGCACCACCCCGCGGTGGGCGGTCGGGACCACGAAGAGCTCCTCGTGGCTGCGGCCGGGGGCCAGAGCGGGCAGCGTGAAGCGGGCGGCGGTCCG
>NZ_LMSE01000001.1:285510-309432 GCF_001428065.1 Nostocoides sp. Soil756 | reverse complement strand
GCCGATGGGCAGCTCGAGCAGCAGCGGCAGCATCCCCCGGCGGCCGGTGTTGCGCACGGTGACCCGGCCGGTGGCCGGGTCCCCNNNNCACGGTGACGCGGGTGGGTTCGACGTCGGCGCGGATCAGCAGCTTCGCGCGGCCGACGGCGAGCAGCACGCACGCCAGGACCAGCACGAGGCAGCCGGAGGCCACCATCGAGAGCTCGACCCAGGTGTAGCGCGCCGCGAGCCACCAGGCGACGAGCCCGACGGCCAGCACGGTCCATCCCAGCGGGGAGACCCAGCGCAGCACCTGGACCACGGGGTGCCAGACGGGGCGGGTCTGGTCGGCGAGGGGGCGGATGCGGGTGCCGGTGAGGACGAGGATGCGGGCGCCGGTGTCGGTGAGGGCGCTCGGCACCTGGACGCGCGGCAGGGTGATGGTGCGCGTCTGGCCGTCGGCACGAACACCTCCGGTGCTACGCGGCGACGGCCGGGCGAGGCGCGGCCCCCGGGGGGCCTTGCGCGCCCCGGCTCGCGGGGCACGCGGGGGCTTCGGGGCCCGGCGCCGCTTCGGGGGCTCGCTCGCCCGGGTCGACGGCGAGGACACGGCGGCGGGTGAGGCCAGGTCCGAGCGTCGGACCGTCGACTCGACGTCGTCGGCCTCGGTCGCGTCGCTCATGAGGGGTCCTCGCGAAGTAGCCGGCGGAGCGACGCGGGGGAGGAACGTGGTGGGGTGCCACTCATGCCGGGATGCGCTCCGTGGGCGGTGCCACCTCGGCGAGGATCTGGTCGATCACCTGACCGACGGTGATCCCGGCGAACTGGGCCTCCGCGGTGACGAGCAGCCGGTGGTTCAGGATCGGCTGCGCCAGCATCTTCACGTCGTCGGGCAGCACGTGGTCGCGGCCCTGGCTGATGGCCCAGGTCTTGGCGCACCGCACGTAGGCCAGGCACCCACGCACCGAGAGGCCGAGCCGGATGCTGACGTGGCGCCGGGTCTCCTCGGCCAGCCGCGAGACGTAGTCGAGGATGGCGTCGTCAACGTGCACCTCGTCGGCCAGGGCCGCCATGTCCGAGATGACCTCGGAGGTCACGACCGGCTCGAGCGCCTTCGTGCGGTCCCGGGTCGCGGCGTCGCGCAGCACCCGCACCGTCGCGTCGTGGTCGGGGTAGCCGAGGGTGGTCTTCATGAGGAAGCGGTCGAGCTGAGCCTCGGGCAGCCGGTAGGTGCCGGCCTGCTCGATGGGGTTCTGGGTCGCGATGACCATGAACGGCTCGCCGACCGAGTGCCGCGTCCGGTCGACGGTGACGTGTCCCTCCTCCATCACCTCGAGCAGCGCCGACTGGGTCTTGGGCGAGGCGCGGTTGATCTCGTCGGCGAGGACGATCGTCGCGAAGACCGGGCCCTCGTGGAACTCGAACACCTTCGAGTTCGGGTCGTAGATGGTCACGCCGGTGACGTCGCTCGGCAGCAGGTCGGGGGTGAACTGGATGCGCGAGTTCGTGCCCTTGACCGTGCCGGCCATCGCCCGGGCCAGCTGGGTCTTGCCGGTGCCCGGGAAGTCCTCGAGGAGGAGGTGGCCCTCGGAGAGCATGCACGTCAGGGCGAGCCGGATGACGTGCTCCTTGCCGAGCACCGCCTTGTCGACGTTGGCCACCATGGCGCCGAAGGTCTGGGAGAACCAGGCGGCCTGGTCGGTCGAGACGGTCATGCGGAGGGGGTCCTTTCGCGGGACGGGAGGAGGGGGTCGGGGGAGGTCACCACGAGACCTGGTTCGAGGTGTGGCAGGTGCCCCCACGGCAGAGCCGCACCGAGACCGGGCCGTTGCCGTTGGCGACGATCACGTAACCGGACCACGAGTAGCCGTTGCCGCCGCCGTTGACGTTGAGCGGTGACCCCGAGTTCACCGAGCCGGCCCCGCCGCGGGTGAACACCGTGACCGACCAGGTGGTGGAGCCGGGGAAGTCCTTGATGTCGAAGAGGACCTTGGGGCACCCGGGTGAGACGCGGCACGAGCCGATGCCGTTCGGGTCCACGGCGTTCGGGCCCTTGTGGACGTTGACGATGCTCGGCGTCGGCGCCGGGACGGTGACCGACTGGAACCCGGTCCACGAGGACCAGCCCGCGGCCGAGTGGGCACGCACGCGCAGCCGGTAGGTGCCGGGACCGCGGTCGATCGACTCCGAGGTCTTGTTCCCGCCGAAGGTCCGGTTGACGGCCCCGTCGAGCTGCACCTGGTCGATGGCACGCCCGTTCTCGGGCAGGTTCCACGACCACCTGGCTCCGGTCGCCCCGCTCCGGGAACCGTTGAAGCCCGTGGGGGTCAGGGTCGGCCCGTACGGCACGGCCCCGTCGCTCGCCTGGTTGGACTGGCTGCCACCGGAGTTCACCGTCCACACCGTGAACTGGTAGCTCTTGGTCGGGGAGGTGTCGAAGGGGCCGACCGCGAAGCTCACCTGGGAGCCCGGGGCACAGCCGCAGGAGTAGGTGCCGTTCCGGCCGCCGCCGGACCAGCGGATCGACGAGAACGAGCCCGCGCGGGGCTGGCCCACCCCCACGGTCAGGGTGACCCGGCGGTCGGAGCCGGGGGTGCTGGCCTTCACGGTCGGGGTCGACGGCTGGCCGACCGACGTGAACGACGAGGAGTTGGTCTGCGGCCCCTCGATGCCGGCACCGTTGGTGAGGGTGACGGTGTAGCGGTAGGTGTTGCCGTCGTAGGGGATGACCACGTCGGCGCGGCGCACGTCGGGTGCGGTGTCCTGCACTCGCGTCCACCCGCCGCTGTTCACCGACTGGTAGAGGGTGTACTTCGTCGTCGGGGGGCCGTTGGGCGAGCCCTGCTCCCAGGTGAGGGTCAGGGTGGCCGAGTCCTGCGCCGGGCCGGGGCCGCTGGCCTGGATCCCCGGGGCGGGCAGCGCGGGCGGGGTGCCGGCGGACTGCATCGTGACCGCCGGCCCGAACGGCCCGGCGCCGAGCTCGTTCCAGGCCTGCACCTGCACCGACTGCTCGGCCATGTTGTCGAGCCCGGTCACCGTCGTGCGCAGCGAGCTCGCCGGCACCCCGACGGTCTTGGTCTGCCCGGTCGAGGAGATGAGCCGCACGACGTACTTGGTGAGCGGGCTGCCCTCGTTCTCGGGGGCGTCCCAGCGGATGCCGAGGGTGCCGTCGCCCCGGCTCTCCATCGCGACGCCGGTGACCTGGCGCGGCAGGGTGTCGGGGCGCACCGCCGCGCTGGGCTCCGACGGGTCACCCTCGCCGATCCCGTTGACCGCCGCGACGGTGAAGCGGTAGTCCTTGCCGTTGGTCAGGCCGGTGACCGTGCAGGGCGAGGCCGAGCAGCTCACCTGCCCCGACGAGCCACCGCTCCAGCGCACCACGTAGGAGGAGACGACCGACCCGCCGTCGTAGGTGGGCGGCAGCCATGCGACCCGCGCCTGGCCACCGGCGTCGCGGTCGGCGACGGCGGCGACCTGGCGCGGGGCGCCGGGGCGGCCGAGCAGGGTGACCGAGACCCGGCCGTCGGCGGCCCGGTCGGGCCCGTCGCTGACGGTGATGGCGACCGAGGCGGTGAGGGAGGGCTTGGCCCCGGCCGTGAGGGTGAGACGGCATCCCGAGACCGCGGTGGTGAGCCCGGTGCCGCTCTCGACGGCGGCGGCGGTGATGGAGCACGAGGGGTCGCGCAGCGGGGAGTCGAGGTAGGGGCGCACGTCGACGGTGCGCGACTCCCCCTCCTCGAGCCCGGTGACGCGGATGGGCCGCAGCGTCGGTGGCGGGACCGGGTCCTCGGCCGTGGACCCGTCGGTGGGCACGCCCACGACGCGCACGGCGATGGTCGAGGGCGTCGCCAGCCCGCGCGAGGTGACGCTCAGCCGCCCCGTCGAGCTCTTCGCGTCGGGCCCGGCGTGCAGGGTCAGGGTGCGGTTGCCGGGGCCGTCCACGGTGAGGTCGGCATCCGGCTCGGTCTCCCAGCGGGTGTCGAACTCGACGTCGTCCAGGCTCATCCCGACGGGGAGCCAGGCGTGGCAGAAGGTGGGGATGTCGACGGTGCGGTCGAGGCCGCCGGCCGTGACGGTGACCGCGCCGTCCGGGCAGCGCAGCAACGGGGCCTTGGGACCGACCTGCACCGGCACCGACACGTACGCCGTGCCGAAGTCCTTCTGGCCCACGGCGTCCTGGTCGGTGACCTCGAGCATCACCGCGGCCGGCCCGATGTAGCCGTTGCGCGACGTCAGCTGCAGGGTGCGGTTGTCGGTGGCCGTCACCTCGAGGTCCTCGGCCGGCGAGGACGACACCGTCCGGGCGGTGGTCACGGACACGACGCGACCGCGGGGGCTCTTGACGTAGTCGTTCAGCGCCACCGTGCGGGTCGAGTCGGGGTCCATCTCGATCAGGGCGCCCTGCACCACGAAGGGCCGGCCGTTGGCTCCGGTGGGCACGTGGATCAGGGCCATGGCCCGGGCGCCGTCCTCGTCCTCGATGACGTAGGGAACCGAGTACGGGTGGTCGAGGATCTTCACCGACACGCGCCGGGTCGAGGGGTCGTAGCGGGCGTCGGGCGAGAGCACCTCGACGACCTTCAGGGTGGCCGGGTCGGAGTCGACGTCGGTGTCGTTGGCCAGGGCGTCGACCAGGGTCGCGGTCTCGCCGGGCTTGGGCGCGGCGACGTCGTCGTTGGCCACCGGCGGGTTGACCCAGCCCTTCACCGGACGCACCAGGATCGAGGCCCTCGAGGGGTCGAACACGCCGTCGCTGATGCCGTAGATCAGCCGGTGCGGGGTGCCGGTCTCGTCGGGGACCTTCGTGGTGACGGTGCGGTCGTCCGCGACCCGCCACTTCCGCAGGGTGGCCGCGTCGTTGAGCGAGGCGGTCTCGAGGTCGACCACGTCACCCCGGGCGATGAGGTCGTTGACCAGCGGCTTGACGGTGACCGTCCTGCCCGGCGCGGCGAAGACCTCGTCGGCCACGGCCACCGGCGGCTGCGCGTCGCCCGGCTGGACGACCCCGACCCGCACCGAGGCACGGCTGGTGGCCCCGAAGCGGTCACGCACCTCGTAGGTGATGACCTCGGTCCCGGCCGCCAGCGGGAAGGCCTCGTAGCGGATGGTCGACGGGCCGATCCCCACGACCCGGCCCAGGGTCAGGTCGACCGCTGCCCCGTCGGCACCCACGACCCCGGTGACGCTGACCGAGTCGCCGTCGGGGTCGACGCCGAACGTCGGCACCATCATGGTGATGGGGTCGCCGGCAGTGACCGTGGCCGTGAAGCTGCGCGCCACCGGCGCCTGGTTGATCCGCTGTGCGCTCGGCAGGGGCGTGACCTGCACCCGCACCCGCGCGGTCTGGGCCCGGTCCTTCATCCCCTCGGCGTACGCGGCGTACTCGATGGTCACGAACTTCTCGGCCCTCAGGCCGGTCGCCTCCGGGACGTAGCGGATCACGTTGCCCGAGGCGAACGCCCGCTGGGCGTCACCCTTGCTGATGACCTTCACGCTGCCCGGGTCCAGGACCAGCGGGATGCCGTCGGCCATCGTGTCGTTGTCGAGCACCGGGATCGAGACGGTGTCGCCCTCGCGCACGGTGGCCCGGTCGTCCTCCAGCAGTGGCAGCGCGGTGTCGTCGGGGCCCTGCTGGAGGACCTCGATCTGCCCGGTGGTGCGCTGGGTGCCGTCGCTCACGGTGTAGACGACCTGGCCGCGGCGGGCGGCGTCGGTGCCGACCGGCCCCGGCTCCCGGGACTCCAGGCGCACCCAGCGCCCCTGGTAGATCGACGGCTGGAGCCAGGAGCTCTCCCCGGTGGCCCGCACCTCGGCCGTGACGAGCACGTCACCGCGCGGGGAGTAGTCGTTGGCCAGGACGTCGACCAGCGTCGCGGACTGGTCGTGCAGGGTGGCGGTGTCGGGGACGGCCACGGGTGGGGCACCCTCGGGCGGGGCCACGAGGTCGACCCTGATGCGCCCCGGGGCCGCCCCCGCCCCCGTGGTCGCCGAGTAGGACAGCTCGTAGGTCCCGGGCGCCGAGCCGGTGATGGTGACCTGGCCGGTGGCGAGGTCGGTGTCGACCTGGAGCGGACCGACCGGGCGCACCGCGGAGCGCAGCTTCAGCGAGGCGTCCGGCTCCCCGGGGTCAGCCCCCGCGATGTCGTTGCCCAACGGCTCGACCTGCAGCGGTTTGCCGACCACGCCGCGCACGGCATCGGGCTGGGTCGTGGGGGGGACGAACGTCGAGTCGCCGTTCGGCGAGATGACGAGGGCGTTGACGCTGCCCTCGGTGGTGCCGCCGCGCCCGTCGGTGACGACGTAGCCCACCGGCTGGCGACCGGGGTCGAGCGGCGCGCTCAGGGTGATCCGCCCCTGCCCGTCGACCACCCCGCCCTCGACCCGCGCCCGCGCGGCCAGCACGTCGTTCTCCGGGTCGCGCCAGTCGGCCAGCACCGGCACCGAGAGCCGCTTGCCCGCGATGACCGGGTACACCTGCTTCGCCAGCCGCGCCCCGCCCGGGCGCAGCCTCGGTGCGCCGTTGACGTCGTCCCCGACCACCCGCACCGAGACCGCGGCCGCGGCGGCGGAGGTCTTCTTGCCGTTGTTGACCTTGTACGAGAACGTGAACTGCTGGCCCGCGGTGTCGGCCGGCACCGCCACGTCGATGGCCTGGCCGTCGGCCGAGACGGTCGCCCGCACCCCCGTCATCGACGGCGCGGTCACGTCGCGCTGGTCGATGGCCAGCACCGACCCGGCCGCGTCGGTGTCGTTGTCGAGCACGTGCAGCGTGCTGGTGCGTCCTGGGCGCACGGTCTCGGCGTCGGGCTTGGCCGTCGGCGGCTGTTCCAGGGCGGCTTCGTCGACGAGGTTCTGGTCCTTCTTGGTGTTCTCGTCGTCCTGGCGGGTGGGCGGGGTGAGGGCGTCCCAGTTGTCGATCTTGGTCGGCTTGTCCTCGAGGTCCCACACGCCGCCGTTGTCGAGGTCGTTGAGGACGATCAGGCCGCGGTTCACCCGGAAGGCGACCCCGTCGCGGGTCGGCTCCCTGCCGTCGGCCGGCAGGGTGGTCGTGGGCTCGTCGTCGACCCGGCCACAGTTGGCGCCGTAGAAGACGCGCTCCTGCTCGGCCCACGCGGCGTGGATGCACCCGTCGAGCACCACCGGGCGGGTCACCAGTACCGCCCCCGGCACCCGGTTGACCCGCTCGCCGACGACGACCCCGCCGGGCGGAGCCCCACCGTCGAGCGGCACCGGCACCGCCCGGTCGGCCGACTCGACGACCACCGTGTCGGCGTCCGGCCCGGGTTGCTGCAGCGCCGCGAGCCGGGCGCCGTCGACGGTCACCTGCGCGTCGAAGCCGTCGGGCTTCTCGGCGGTGTAGACACGGTCCTGCGCGGCGTCGTAGGCCACGAACCGGGTTCCCACCGCGGTGATGTCGGGGGTGGCGGTGCGCAGGGCGGTGCGGGTGACGACGGGCCGAGCGAACCCCGTCGGGGTGGGGGCCACCGAGGTGACCGTGCCGTCGGCCCCGGAGACCACGTGGATGACGCCGTCGAGGCCGACGGCGAGCGCGCCGCCTCGGCCCACGGTCGCGACCGGCTTCGCGCCCACGGCCACGCCCGGGAAGTTGTCGGTGCCGGCCTGGGGGTCGACGCGCTGGGCGTAGACCTTGCCGGAGGCGGGGTCGAGCATGGCCAGGGTGCCGCCGCGCAGGGCGACCGGGCGCGGGACGAAGCGGCCCTTGCCGTCCGGGACCGCCGGCACGGTGGCGACCGGGTCGCCGGCGGTGGAGGTGCGCACGTCGATGGGGAAGAGCTCGCCGGTGCCGGTGCCGATCCCCAGGACGACCGCGCCGTCCTGGAGGACGTCGAGCCCCGCGCCGCTGCCGGCGTCGGTGGCGACCCCGGTGTCGAGCTGGCCGATGGGCACGTTGGCCTTGGCGAACTTCGCCTGCGCGGCCGAGCTGACCCAGACCCCCGCGTCGTTGAGCTCGGTCTCGTGCACGGTGCTGCCGTCGCTGGCGACCGCGGCGTAGCCGAGGCCACCCGCCAGCAGGGTCACGACGAGCGCGCCCGCCGTGCGCCGGCGCGCGCGGTTCCTGGCCGCGCGTGCGCGTGCGGCCCCGGCCCGTGCCACGTTCTCTCCCAACGTCGATGTGCGTCCCCGGGCCCTCCTGCGACCTCCCCGTCGGGCGGGGCCCGCGGACAAGGGTAACCGCGCGCCCGCCCTGTTCTCGGCGAGCCGAACGGGGAGCTCTCCCCGGTGGACCCCGTCCTTGCGGATGCCTCGGGTCAGGCGCCGGGGGCGGCCTCGGGCAGCAGGGCCAGGTCGGCCTCGGTGACCATCCGGGTCGAGAGGGCGTGCTCGACCAGGCGCGCCTTGCGGTTGCTGGCGAGCTTGCCGGGGCCGCCGTGCAGGCCGCGGGTGCCGGCGTCGGCGATCTTCTGGCACACGTTGTCGAGCTTGCGGTTGAACTTGGTGACGGTCCAGCCGAGCCGGGCCGCGGCCTCGGCCGACGACGGGATCTGCCCGCCGCCGGCGTAGGCGGTGCGCAGGAAGCTCTCGCACAGGGCCACGACCAGCAGCTTCTGGTCCGGGGTCATCGACACCCGGCCCACCGTGGTCTCGCCCGCCGAGTGCTCGGGCTCGAGGTCGGGCGAGGTCTCGACCGACACGAAGGGGGTGTCCTCGACCAGGAGGTCGAAGTCGTAGGTGGTCGGCCCGGCGGTGAACCAGACGGTGAAGGACTCCAGCGCCAGGGGGATGCGCGCGCCCGGCGAGAGCCACGCCTGGAACAGGCCCTTGGTGTCGGCCACCGTGGCCGTCAGGGTCGAGCCGACGTTGGTGAGCCACCAGAGGCCGTGCTCGTGGTGCACCTGGAGGAAGACCCGGTGCAGGTAGGGGTTGTCGTCGATCTCGACGTCGGCCACCCGCCCGATCGTCAGCGGCCGGTCGTCGGGCGCGACGAACTCCTCACCGCAGAACTGCACCGTCACGCTCATCGCATCCCCCTCGTGCTCATCCGGCCACCTCGCAGCGGATCGGCGAGTACGGCGACGGCACGCCGTTGCTGCGCGAGACCTTCACCTGCGCGCAGACCGTCGTGCCCGGCGCGGCCTCGGCCGTGTACCGCGAGCCGGTCTTCACCGTGACCACCTCGGCCTCGGTCACCGCAGCCTCGGACCCCGCGACCCGCAGCTGGAAGAAGTCGCCCTTCTCGGCGCCCACGTAGTTCCACGTGAAGGTGACCCCGCCGGCGACCGGGCGCGCGTCGATGGCCGGTTGCTCGGGGTAGTCGACCGCCCGGCTCGGCGCCCCCGTCTGCGAGCGCGTGGGTCGCACCGCCACGTCCTGGCCGTCGTCGCCGCCGCGGTTCACAGCCCACACGACCACGCCGACCGTGACCGCCACCAGCAGCGCCAGCACGCCGAGCACCACACCGCCGCTGATGGTGGCGGGGGCGTCCTCGTCGTCGTCCTCGCCGCCGGCGGGCGCTCCGACCGGGGCCGGCGCGGCGGGGACGGCCTGGGCGCGCACGCTGGTGCGGTCGTGGTCGTCGGCGCCGCGGGCCTGGGGCAGCGCGCTGACCGCGCTGCGGCCGGTCTCGTCGAGCACGACCACCGTGGTGCTGGGCAGGCGCTGCTCGCGCTCGACCGCCTGGAGGCCGCGGGCCAGCTCGAGCGCGGTCTGCGGGCGGGCATCAGGGTTCTTGGCCATCGCGTGCGAGAGCAGCCGCTCGAGCGAGACGGGCACGTCGGCCCGCCCGGTGGTGGGCACCGGGGTGGCGCGGATGCGCGGCATCAGCGCGTAGGCGGAGTTGTCGCCACCGGGCTGCTCGAACGGCGAGCGCCCCACCAGCAGGTGCCACAGGGTGGCCGCGAGGGAGTAGACGTCGCTGCGGGCGTCGCCGTTGGACTGGCCGTAGAGCACCTCGGGCGCCGACCACGGCACCGAGACGCCCACGTCCTCGTCGACGTCCTCGGCGTGGCCGCCCCGCCCGGCGATGCCGAAGTCGGTGAGCCCGGGCTGCCCGTACTGGCTCACCAGCACGTTGGCGGGCTTGATGTCGCGGTGGATGATGCCGGCGCGGTGCGCGGTCTCGACGGCACTCGCGATCTGGATGCCGCTGCGCAGCACCTCCTCGACCGAGAGTCGCTCGGCCTTGGCCCGCTGCGCGAGGTTCGGCGGCGGGTAGTACTTCATCACCAGGTACGCGCCGCCGTCGGCGGTCTGGTCGGACCGGAAGACCTGCACGATGAACGGATGGTCGGCGAGCTGGGCCATGGTGTTGGCCTCGTCGACGAACTGGCGCCGGATGGCCGCGGTCAGGCCCTGGCGCTTGAGCACCTTGACCGCCACGTTCATCCGCGGCTGCTGCTGCTCGTAGAGGTAGACGTCGGCGTACCCGCCGGAGCCGAGGGGGCGCACGAACTCCAGGCCGGGGATGTCCGGCCCGGCGGCTCCGCTCATCCCTCGACCTCGTAGGTGAGCGAGACCTCGTCGGCGAGCGTGATGACGGTGCCCGGCTCGATCCCCTGGTCCTCGGTGGGCCGCAGCCGCACCGGCTCCTCGCCGGGCAGCGCCACGGTGGTGCCGTTGGTCGAGCCCAGGTCGCGGACCAGGACGTGCCAGCCCTCGAGGACGACCTCGGCGTGGTTGCGGCTGATGTCACGGTCGCCCCCCAGCCGGACCAGGTGCGGACGCTGGGCCGCCGGCAGCTCCTCGTTGACCCGCGGCGCCCGCCCGAGCAGGACGCCACGGTCGAGGGGGACGCTGCCACCGCTGGAGATGCGCAGCACCCCGAGCTGGGGGCGGGGGATGGGGGTGGGCTGCTGCGGCGGGATCTCGCGACCGCAGGTGCGGCACCGGCCGGCGTGCGGCGGGGAGTGGTGGCCCGCCGGGCAGAGCACGGCCAGGACCACCGGGCGGTCGAGGTCCTCGTCGTTGCGCGGCAGGGCGTCGCGCGAGGTGGTCACGTCCGCGACGGGGGCGTCCTCGGCGGGGGGCGGCGGGGCGGCGACGGGCTCCGGCCGGTCGGCGACCTCGGCGGTCGGCGGCCCCTGGTCGACGACGGGTACACCGGGGGGCTCGGCGACCGCTGCCGGCTCGGCCGGTCCAGCGGCCTCCGCAGGGACCTCGGCGACCGGCGGCGCGCTCCCCGGCGCGGGCGGGGCGTCGTAGAGGGCGGTGGACGGGGTGGGCGCCGGGAGCGGCACCTCGGCGCGAGCATCGGGCTGGGCCCCGGCGCGGCGCCACGGCACCGAGTCGATGATGCTGCGCTGCGGCGGGGCCGACGGGGGCACCCGCTCGGCGGGCGAGCTGCCGGAGGCGTCCTCGGGCGGCGGCAGGGTCAGGTCGGCCGGGACCCCCTGCGCGACCGGCGGAGCGGGCTCGGGCCCCTGCTCGGCCTGCCGCTCGGGCTCGGCAACCGGCTCGGGCTCCTGCTCGGCCTGCCGCTCGGGCTCGGCAACCGGCTCGGGCTCGGGCTCGGGAACCACGGGGTCGGCGGTCGCGGGCTCGGTCGCCGCGACGGCCCCGGCCCGCAGCCGGGCCGGGCGGCGCCACCCGCGGGCGACGACGGGCTCGGGCTCGGGGACGGTCAGGACCACCTCGTCGCCGGGGTCCGCCACGTCGGCGTCACTCCACGGCTCGCGCCCGCCCGAGGTCAGCACGCGGCCGTCGGCGAGGACGGCGGTGACGGGGCCGTGCAGCAGCACCCGCACGGTGTCGCCGCCGGTCGCGACCAGGCCGAACGAGGGCAGCACGAGCAGCCCGCGCGAGCAGAGCAGGTCCAGCAGCGGCAGCACGCCGTCGGCCGCGGCGTTGGTCAGCGCGTCGAGATGCCGGTCGGCGACCTCGACGACGGCGGTGATCCCCGGTGCGGTGATCTCCACGTAGCCCTCGCGCAGGGCCGAGCGGACGGAGGTCACGTGCAGCTCCTCGGGCGACGGGGCGAGCGGGGGACGAACACGCCACAGGGTAACGGCGCCCCGTCCCCGGGGCCCCCGAGACCGGCCATCGCGTCGAAGGGTTCGGTCGACCCGCAACGACGAGCCGGTTCGTGCGACGATGAGCCCTCGTCGGCCGTTGATCAGGAGGTACGTCGGTGCAGGTCTCCGTGGCGATCGTCCCGCCCGAGGGCGTCCTCAACGAGATCGAGGCCCTCGTCGACGGCATCCCCGGCGTGCGGGCGCAGCTCGACATGGTGCCCACCGGTGCGCTGCGGTTGCCGCTCATCGGGCTGGGCAACCTGACCCGGCCCGACGTCGACGCGCTCTGCGAGCACCTCGAGGAGCTCGTCGCCGAGATCGGCCTGACCCCCCGCATCGGGCTGGCCGGCGCCATCGCGCTCGAGACCCCCGACGACGACACGGTCTCGCTCGGCATCGCCGGCGACGTGGACGGGATGATCACGGTGGCCAAGGCCCTGCCGCCGATGGTCAGCGACTTCGGCTTCTACGTCGACCGGCGCCGGTTCGCGCCGAAGTTCACCATCGGCCGGGTCACGCCCGCCACCACGCTCCCGGTGCTCCAGGCCCTGGTCGACAAGCTCGAGGGCTACCGCAGCCGCGAGTGGGAGCTGGTCGGTGTGGACGTGCTGGGCCGGGTCCACCGCGACGACGGGGCGATCTTCGAGCGGGTGCACGTCCTCTACACCAGCTGAGCCGCCGGTCCCCCGGCCGCCGCCGCGCTCAGCGCCGGGCCAGCCCCGAGCGCGGCTGGGTGTCGGCATCGGCGTCGGCGTCGTGGTCACCGGCGTCGACCGCGATGACCACCACCGACACGTTGTCGCGCCCGCCGGCACGCACCGCCGCAGCGACCAGCTCGTCGGCGGCCCGCTGGGGGTCGGGATGGCGCCGAGCGAGCAGCATGATGTCGCGGTCCTCGAGCTCGCCGGAGAGCCCGTCGCTGCAGATCACGAAGGACTCGCCGGGGGTCGGGGCCAGCACCCACACGTCGATCTCGGGGCCGGGGTCGGTGCCGAGGGAGCGGGTGATGACGTTGCGCAGCGGGTGGGCGGCCACCTCCGAGGCCTCCAGCAGGCCGGCGTCGAGCAGCTCACGGACCTCGGAGTGGTCGCGGGTGACCTGGTGCATCCGGTGCTCGGCCACCCGGTAGACCCGGGAGTCGCCGACGTTGAAGACGACCCAGTGCTCGCGGCCGCCGGTGTCGACCACGGCCACGCCGGTGGCGGTGGTGCCCATGCCGCGCAGCTCGGGCCGGTCGGCCTGGGCCGCCAGGATGCGGCGGTTGGCCTCGCGCAGGGCCTCGGCGACGTCCTCGGGCCGGGTCGGGGGGTGGTCCTCGAGCTCGGCGAGCGCCTCGACGACGATCCTCGACGCGACCTCACCCGCCGCGTGCCCGCCCATCCCGTCGGCGACCGCGAAGACGCGGGTCCCGGCCAGGACACTGTCCTCGTTGTGCTCGCGGACCCGGCCGACGTCGGTGGCGGCGGCGGCCCGCACCAGCATCGAGCTGCCCCGTAGGACCCGCCCGGCCCGCGTCACGGCCCGCCCTCGACCGTCACCGACTCCAGCACGTTCTGCAGGGTGTCGTAGTCGTCGTCGATCCCCGTGCCGGCGACCCGCCCGACCACCAGCAGGTGCGGCGCGCACCCCTCGGCGACCGACAGCGGCGTCGCGAGGTGGACCTCCACCACCGGGGTGCCGTCCTCGTCCCAGGAGACGTTGCGCGCGTGCCACTCCCTCCCGCCCAGGTCGACCACGAAGGGGTCCTCGACCTCGCCGCCGCGGGCGGCGGTGGTGTCGGCGATGACCACGGCGGCTGTGGTGCCCTCGGGCGCCACCAGGTGACGGACCTGGATGTCGACCGCCTGCTCCTGCGACCCGGGGGCGCTGACGCGCAGCAGGGCGTCGCCGGCCGGGACCGGCGCCCAGCCGTCGGGGGCGGTCAGGTGCACGGCGGGGGCCGCCGGGGCGCTCGGACCCGGATGGGCGAGGACGGGCATCGGGCGCTCCCCTCGGACGACGGTGGACCCGCCGAGCCTAGACCGCGCCGCGAGCCCGCGCCGATGGGGAGGACTCCCCGCACCGTCCCCGCCGGCAGCCCGCGGCCCGGCCCGGGGCCCGGGACGTCCAGTTCCCTGCGAACCCTCGTGCAACCACCGCCCCCTCTGCCACACTGCCGCGAGCAGCATCCGCTGCATCCGACCTGGTGGAGAGGCGCCATGACCGACACCGCAACCACGCTCAGCGGGGACTGGGACTTCGACCCCCAGCACACGCGGATCGGCTTCTCGGCCCGCCACGCCATGATCACCACCGTGCGCGGCTCGTTCAACGAGGTCGAGGGCCACGTCCACGCCGACCTCGAGGACATGGCGAACTCGCACGTCGAGATCACCCTCAAGGCCGCCAGCGTCGACACCCGCACCCTCCAGCGCGACGAGCACCTGCGCAGCGCCGACTTCTTCGACGTCGAGACCTACCCCGACATCACCTTCGTCAGCAGCCGGGTCGAGGAGGTCGAGGACAACGCCTACCTCGTCACCGGCGACCTCACCATCAGGAACGTCACCCAGACCCTGTCCATCCCGATCGCCCTCACCGGCGTCGAGCGGGACGCCTTCGGGGTCCTGCGGGCCGGCTTCGAGGGGACCCGCAAGGTCAACCGGCGCGACTACGGGCTGCAGTGGAACATGGCCCTGGACTCCGGCGGGGTCCTGGTCTCCGAGCGCATCACGCTCGAGTTCGAGATCTCCGCCATCAAGCGCGAGGCCGACGGCGACGCCTGACCTGCAGCGCCGGGCCTCACCCCTGGCGTGACTCCGGCTGGTCGGCCCACCAGGCCAGCAGCCGTTCCCGCGCGGCGTCCGCGCCGATCGGTCCGTCGTCGGTACGGACCTGGAGCAGATGGGCATAGGCGCGCCCGAGCACCGGGCCGGGCCGGATGCCGAGCGCCTCGGCGATCTGGTGCCCGTCGAGCTCGGGGCGCAGCGCCTTGAACTCCTCCTCGGCGCGCAGCCGGTCGATGCGGACCTCGAGATCGTCGTACGCCGCCGAGAGCCGGCGCGCCTTCTTCACGTTGCGGGTGGTGCAGTCGGCCCGGGTCAGCCGGTGCAGCCGCGGCAGCAGGTCGCCGGCGTCGGTGATGTAGCGCCGCACCGCCGAGTCGGTCCACTGGCCCTCGCCGTAGCCGTGGAAGCGCAGGTGCAGCTCGACCAGGCGGGCGACCTGCTTGATGGTCTCCTTGTCGAAGCGCAGCGCCTTCATCCGCTTGGCCGCGAGCTTCGCCCCGACCACCTCGTGATGGTGGAACGAGACCCCGCCCCCGTCCTCGAAGCGGCGCGTCGCCGGCTTGCCGATGTCGTGCAGCAGGGCGGCCAGGCGCAGCACCAGGTCGGGGCCGGGGACCTCCTCGGCCGGCGCTCCGGGGGGCCCCTCGAGGTCGATGGCCTGCTCGAGGACGATCATCGAGTGGACGTAGACGTCCTTGTGCCGGTGGTGCTCGTCGACCTCGAGCTGGAGGGCGGGCAGCTCGGGCAGGACGACGGCCGCGAGCCCGGAGGCGACCAGGAGCTCGAGACCGGCCCGGGGGTGGTCGGCCAGCAGCAGCTTGACCAGCTCGTCCCGCACCCGCTCGGCCGAGACCCGCTCGATGGACGCGGACATCTCGCGCATCGCCGCCAGGACGGCGGGGTCGGGCACGAAGCCCAGCTGGGCCACGAAGCGCGCGGCCCGCATCATCCGCAGGGGGTCGTCGCCGAAGGAGATCTCGGGCGTCGTGGGGGTGCGCAGGACCCGGTTCTCGAGGTCGGTCAGGCCGCGGTGCGGGTCGACGAACTGCACGTCGGGCAGCCGCAGGGCCATGGCGTTGCACGCGAAGTCGCGCCGCACCAGGTCGTCCTCGAGGGAGTCACCGAACGCGACGACGGGCTTGCGGGTGACGCCGTCGTAGGCGTCGGCCCGGTAGGTGGTGACCTCGACGACGTGCTGGCCGCGGCGGGCGCCGATGGTGCCGAAGGCGCGCCCCATGTCCCAGGTGGCCGAGCCCCACTCCTTCAGGAGGCGCTCGGTCTCGTCGGGGCGGGCCGAGGTGGTGAGGTCGAGGTCGGCCGAGACCCGCCCGAGGAACGCGTCGCGCACGGGGCCGCCGACCAGGGCCAGCTCGTGCCCGGCGTCGGCGAAACGCTGCCCGAGGTCGATGAGGACGGGGAGCACCGGCGCGAGGTGGGCGACGGCCTGGCGGAGCAGCGCGGCCGGGGGCTGGCGGGTGGACACGATGGTCAAGGGTAGGCGGTGGGGCAGGGGCGGGCGTACGGCCCGGCGGCGCACGCGCGCCCGGGCGCGCCGGTACCCGCGGCACCGACGGCCGCCCTCCGAGCCTCCCGGCCCCCCGGACGCCACTCGTTACAGTGACCAGATGAGTCACGCCGCCGCCGACCCGACCGGGGTCCCGCCGCGGCGGCTCCCGGCCGTCGAGGAGCGCAGCGCCGGGGGCGTGGTCGTCGACGTGCACGAGGGGCGGGCCCGGATCGCCGTGATCGCCCGCCGCAACCGGGCGGGGCGGGTCGAGTGGTGCCTGCCCAAGGGCCACATCGAGGGCGAGGAGACCCTGCCCGAGACCGCCGTGCGCGAGGTCGAGGAGGAGACCGGCATCGAGGGCCGTGTCCTCATCGAGCTCGGCACCATCGACTACTGGTTCGCGGCCGGCGACCGGCGCATCCACAAGTACGTGCACCACTACCTGCTCGAGGCCACCGGCGGCTTCCTCACGATCGAGAAGGACCCCGACCACGAGGCGATCGACGTCGCCTGGCTGGCCCTCGAGGACGCGCACCGCCACCTGACCTTCCCCAACGAGCGGCGCATCGCGCGCCTGGCCTGGCAGCGGCTGGCGGGGGACGCCGGGTGAGCGCTGCCGCCCAGGGGGTGGGCCGCTCGGGGGCGGTGATGGCAGCGGCGACGCTGGTCAGCCGCGTCGTCGGCCTCGCCCGCACCTCGCTGCTCGCCTCGGTCATCGGCCTGTCGGGGCTGACCGCCGACGCCTTCACCGCGGCCAACACCCTGCCCAACCAGTTCTACCTGCTGCTGGCCGGCGGTGCGGTACAGGCGGTCCTGGTGCCCCAGATCGTCCGGGCCCGGCAGCGCCCCGACGGCGACGAGTTCGTCAACCGGGTGGTCACCGTCTCGGTCGTCTTCTTCGGCATCGCCACCGTCCTGCTCACCGCCCTGGCGCCGCTGGTCGTGCGCATCTTCTACAGCCCGAGCGACACCGCGGCCGTCCGCCTGGCCGTCGTCTTCGCCGTCATCTGCATGCCCCAGCTGTTCTTCTACGGCCTCTACACCGTCCTCGGGCAGGTGCTGACGGCCAACGGGCGGTTCGCGGCCTTCACGTGGGCGCCGGCGCTCGCCAACGTGGTGGCGGTGGCGGGCCTGCTCTGGTTCCGGGCCGCCGACCTGCCGCTGACGGCGCCGCCGGGGCAGTGGACCGGCCCGATGATCGGCATCCTCGGGGGTACGGCCACCCTCTCGATCGTCATCCAGTGCCTCGGGCTGTTCCCGGCCCTGCACCGGATGGGGTTCCGCTATCGCTGGCTCTGGGGGGTGCGCGGGCACGGCTTCGGCGCCATGGGCTCGATCGCGAAGTGGACCATCGGCTCGATCGCCGTGCAGCAGGTCGGGTTCGTCGTCACCAGCCGGGTCCTCACCCGGGCGGGAGCGCTCGGCGCGCGCCTCGGTGAGAACGTCCCCAGCCTCACGACCTTCACCAACGCCCAGTTCATCGTGCTACTCCCCCACGGGCTGGTCACCGTCTCGCTCATCACCGCGCTCTACACCCGGCTGTCGGAGGCCGCGGCGGTCGGCGACCACCGGGCCGTGCTGCGCTACCACGACCAGGGGATGCGCGCGCCGTCGGTGTTCCTCGTCCCGGGCCTGGCCTTCCTGCTGGCCTTCGCGCCCCTGGTGGCCAGCTCGCTCTTCTTCACCAACACCCTGGCCCAGACGGCCCAGGTGGCCCTCGTCCTCTACGGCGTCCTGTGGCTGATGATCCCGATGGGCTGGGGCTTCCTCAACGACCGGGTCCTGTACGCGCAGACCCAGACGCACCTGACCTTCCGCATCCAGTGCGTCGTCACCACCACCGCCGCCCTGGTCTCGGTGGGGGCGGCGTTCGTCGACCCCCGGGCCACCGCCTTCACCGTCGGGCTGGGGCAGGCGTTCGCCTACCTCGTGGGCTCGGCCATCGGGTTCGTGGTGCTGCGCCGCCAGCACGGCTCGCTGGGGCTGCGCTCCATCGCGGTCACCTACGTGAAGCTGGCCGTGCCCTCGGCGGTCATCGCCGCGGCCCTCGCGCTCGCCGTGCGGCTGCTGCTGCCGGGCCTCGGGTCCGAGCGCGGGCCTCGGGCCCTGCTCGAGGGCGCCGTCGTGCTGGGGGTCACGGGGGTGCTGATGCTGGCGGGCACCTGGGGGGTGGCGCACGCCCTGCGCGTCCCCGAGGTGGACGCCCTGCTCGCACCGGTGGGCCGACGGCTGCGCGGGCGCCTCCGCGGCTGACCCACCCCCTACGATGGTCGGACTCCGCCGCGTGACCGGTGGGGCAGCCGTGACGGACGACCGGAAGGAGCCACGGTGAAGGGTGTGGGCCCCGGCACCGTCCTCGGTGGGCGCTACACGGTGCAACGCCGCCTCGCCCAGGAGCGCGGGACCGAACGCTGGACCGCCGAGGACTCCACCCTCGGGCGCAGTGTCTCCGTCCTCACCATCCCCCGCGACGACCACCGGGCCGCGGCCTTCCTGGATGCCGCCCGCCGCGCCGGCGCCATCTCGCACGCGGTGCTCGTCCGCATCCTCGACGTCGGCCAGGACGCCGACGTGGCGTTCGTGGTCGAGGAGAGTCTCGACGAGGCCCGCACCCTGGCCCAGCTCGTCACCGACGGGGGCATCCCGGGTGACGAGGTGCGCCGCATCACCGGCGAGGTCGCCTCGGCCCTGGAGTCGGCGCGCCAGCGCGGGGTGCACCACCTCGACCTGACCCCGGACGACGTGCTGCGTACCCCCGACGGCGAGATCCGCCTCCGCGGGCTCGAGATCGCCGGGGTGCGCGCGGGCGAGGACGGGCTCGAGCCCGACGAGTCCAGCCGCCGCGACGCCGTGGGCGTCGTCGGCCTCGCCTACGCCGGGCTCACCGGGCTCTGGCCGCTCGGCGCCGGGGGCTCCGGGCTGCCCGCGGCCCCTCGCGTGAGCGGCGGGGTCGCCTCGCCGTCCGAGATCGCCGCCGGGGTACCGCGCGACCTCGACGCCATCTGCCGGCTCACCCTCAACGACGACCAGGGCCCCACCAGCCCCGGCGACTACGCGCGCCAGGTGGCGCCGTGGCCGTCGCGCCAGGTCGTCGGCAAGCCCGTGGTCGCCCAGCAGCCGCAGGACGCCGTGGCCCCGCCCACCGTCCAGCCGGTCACCGGGCCGCCGCTCGTGCCGCCGGTGCCCTCCGACGACCCGGCCACCCCCTCCGTGACGTCCGCCGAGAGCAGCGCCGCTCCCCTGGAGTCCACCGCGACCCTCCCCGTGGTCGGCGGCGACGCCGGCCCCGGCCAGGGCCTCGAACCGTCCGCTCCGGTCTCGGTCGCCGCCGGCGGCGCCATCGACACCCCGGCGCCCGACGACGAGCCGGTCGAGCAGACGGGGAAGGACACCGCGTCAAGGACGCTTCCCGCCCAGCGGTCCGACGACAGTGGCTCGGCGGGGGGAGGCGCCGGCGTCCCCGCGCGCTCGGCCTCCGGCGCGGCCGCCGCGGCCGCCGGCGCCAAGGCTGCGGGCACCAAGGCTGCGGTCGCCGCCGCCGGTGCGGCCGGTGTCGCCGCGGGAGCCGCCACCGGTGCCGCGGCCGCGGTGGGTGGCTGGTTCAGCGCTCGCACGGCCTCCGGCCGCGGCGGTGACGATTCGACGGCCACCGATGACGGCTCCGAGACGGGCAGCGGTGGGGTCGCCGGTGCCGCGGGCCGCGGCGACGAGAGCGGCCGCCGCCCCGCGCTGGTCACCACCGCGCGCGCCCGCCGCCTCGACAGCGGCGACGGCGAGCGCGACCGCGGCCGCGACGGCACCCGCGCCGAGGGAGTGGGCGCCGCCTTCGGCACGGTGGGATCGGCCGTCACCGACTTCGCCAAGCGGACGGTCGACAAGGTCTCCGAGCTCAGCCCCGACACCGAGCGCCCGCACGCGGCCGCGCCGATGGAGCCTGCGGCCCCCCTGACCCGCGACGAGTCCAAGCTCGCGCTCGCGATCGTCGTGGTCTTCCTGATCGTGGCCCTGGTCATCGGCGTCATCGGCGTCAAGCAGATCGGCTCGCGCACCGATCTCGGGCTCATCGACCCCGGCCCCGGAGCCGGGGCTCGTCCCAGCGCCTCCGCGTCGCCCGGGGGGTCGGCCAAGCCCTCCGCCAGCGGGTCCCCCGGGGCCGCCGAGCCCTTGGCCATCCTCAAGGTCGTCACCTACGACCCGCAGGGCGACAACAACGAGAACGACCAGCTCACGCCCAAGACGTACGACGGCGACCCGAACACCGGCTGGAGGTCGGAGCAGTACCGCTCCGACGACTTCGGCGGCCTGAAGGACGGGGTCGGCCTGATCGTCGACCTCGGCCCGAACAAGAAGCCGCAGGAGGTCCGGCTCACCGTCCCCAAGAAGGTCGACGTCGAGGTCTACGTGAACGCTGACGCCTCTCTCGAGGGCGCGACCAAGATCGGTGCCAAGACCGATGCCAGTGGCCAGCTGGACTTCCCGGTGCCGGCCGAGGTGTCCGGGCAGTACATCATCATCTGGTACACCAGCCTGCACGTCGACGAGAACCGCCAGCGTCGCGCGTGGCTCAACGAGGTCGTCGTCACCGGTTGAGCGTGCTCACGTGACCATCGAGGACCTCGGCGAGCTCGACGACGCTGCCCTCGTGGCACGGCACGTCGTGGGGGACGACGGCGTCGCGTTCGGCGAGCTCTTCCGGCGCCACCGGGATCGGATGTACGCCGTGGCCATCCGCACCTGCGGCAACCGCGAGATGGCCGCCGACGCGGTGCAGGAGGCCTTCGTGTCGGCGTTCCGCCGGGCCGACGGCTACCGGGGCGAGGCCGCGGTGACCACCTGGCTGCACCGCATCGTGGTCAACGCCTGTCTCGACCGGTTGCGTCGCGAACGGACGGCCTCGGTCCGGCGCGCCGGCGACCTCGGCGAGATCGACCTGCCCGACCGCCACGACCACCACGCGGCCACCGAGACCGCCATCGTCGTCCGCGAGGCGCTGGCCCGGCTGCCTGAGGGCCAACGGACCGCCCTGGTGCTGGTCGACATGCAGGGCCTCTCGGTGGCCGAGGCCGCCCAGGTCCTGGGCGTGGCCGAGGGCACCGTCAAGTCCCGCTGCTTCCGCGGCCGCGAGGCGTTGGCCGGGATGCTGCGACCCGCCGCCGACGACCCTCGCCGCGAGGTGCTGCCCGGCGGTCCCCGTGCCGAGGGTCTCGGTGCCGCGGGACCCGGTGCCGCGGGGCCAAGGACCGGAGGGCCGCAGGCCGGCGCCGTGGGGGCCGACGGTCCGACATCCGCCGCCGAGCGGCCGGAACCACAGGGGGCCTCGTGACGTCCCACCCCCGACCAGGCGTATGTGCGCTCCCCCTGCCGGGCCTGGCCGCCGCCCGTCCATCCACCCTCGGCCCCCGCTGGAGCAGCTCGTGAACCACCCCCACGACGACAGCGACCCGCTCGAGCACGACCCCACCGGGATGCGGGCGCTGCTCGCCGGCCTGCCCGACCCCGAGCCCATGCCGCCCTCCCTCATCGCGCGCATCGAGGCGGCGCTGGCCGACGAGGCCCGGCTGGCCGCCGGGTGGGCCGCTCCGGAGTGCCCGCCCGAGCTGCGCGCCGACGAGGAGGCCCACCGCGCCACGGTCCTCCCCCTTCCGCCCCACGGAAGAGCGGGTGCCGCGGGTGCCGCCCGAGGGTCCTCGACGGCGGGCGGTCGTCGTCGCACCCGGCTGCGCCTGGTGGGCGCTGCGGCGGCGGTGGTGGCGGTGCTCGGTGCCGGCGGCCTCGTCCTGCAGGGCACCGAGCCCGGCGGCCTGCTGTCGGCCCTGGGCGGCGCCGACAGCGACTCCTCGGCCGCGGGCGCCGCCGAGGGCGGATCGGGGTCCCCGGACCTTCGGGCCGCGGCGACCCTGGTGCGCGGCTCCGACGCGCTCGGAGTCCAGGTCATCGGCGGCGGGCTCGTCCTGGACTCCACCGACCTGCGCTCGGTCGCCACCGGCCTGCCCTCGACGGTCTCCACCGCCCCCGCCGGGCCGTCCGGGCCCGCCGCGGCTCCCCAGGGGGACACCGGCACCGATCTGCCCGCCATCGCCACCGCGGCCGCCGGGAGGGCCTGTGCCACGGTCCTGGGCATCCCGCGCGGGGACCAGGTCCTGTTCGCTCCGGCCACGGTCGACGGCCGGGCCGCCCTGGTGGTCCTGGCCACGACACCGTCCGGGGCCCGGACCGCCTGGGCCGTGGGCCCGGGCTGCTCACCGGCAGACGCGCAGGTCATCGCGGGCCCGGTCCCGGCCGGCTGACCGGGCCGGATGCCGCGGGCGGCGAGGCGCTCCGGCCGCGGGAACATCCGCGCCCTAGGATCGGTTCCGACAGCACCGCATGTAGCGGCTCTCCGCCGTTTCGACCACAACAGGATGTGTCTCGTGACCTCCGACGTCCGTAACGTCATCATCATCGGCTCCGGCCCCGCAGGGTGGACCGCCGCCGTCTACGCCGCCCGCGCCAACCTCGAACCCCTGGTGATCGAG
Organism: Nostocoides sp. Soil756; assembly: GCF_001428065.1. Classification (GTDB taxonomy): domain Bacteria; phylum Actinomycetota; class Actinomycetes; order Actinomycetales; family Dermatophilaceae; genus Phycicoccus. The sequence continues at coordinate 286,694 of NZ_LMSE01000001.1, read as the reverse complement.
GGTGCCGTCACCGCCGGCGGGGCGCTCATGAACACCACCGAGGTCGAGAACTTCCCCGGCTTCCGCGACGGCATCATGGGCCCGGACCTGATGGAGAACATGCGGGCCCAGGCCGAGCGGTTCGGAGCCGAGGTCGTGACCGACGACGTCGAGCACGTCGAGCTCGAGGGCGACGTCAAGCTGGTCCGCGACTCGGCGGGCAACGAGTACCGGGCGCGCGCCGTGATCCTGGCCATGGGTTCGGCCTACCGCGAGCTCGGCCTGCCCGACGAGAAGCGCCTCTCCGGACACGGCGTCTCGTGGTGTGCCACCTGCGACGGCTTCTTCTTCCGCGACCAGGACATCGCCGTGGTCGGGGGCGGGGACTCCGCGATGGAGGAGGCCACCTTCCTCACCAAGTTCGCACGCTCCGTCACCGTCATCGTCCGACGCGACGCCCTGCGCGCCAGCCGCATCATGGTCGAGCGGGCCCAGGCCAACGAGAAGATCCGTTTCACGTGGAACAGTGCGGTCGACGCCATCCACGGCGAGAGCAAGCTCAGCGGCGTGACGCTGCGCGACACCGTCACCGGCGAGACCCGCGAGCTCGCGGTCACGGGGCTGTTCATCGCCATCGGGCACGACCCGCGCAACGAGCTCGTCAAGGGCCTGGTCGACCTCGATGCCGAGGGCTACGTCCTCACCGAGGGCCGTACGTCGAAGACCAACGTGCCCGGCGTCTTCGCCTGCGGCGACCTCGTCGACCACACCTACCGCCAGGCCATCACCGCCGCCGGCTCCGGCTGCGCGGCCGCCCTCGACGCCGAGCGCTACCTGGCCCACTGACCCCGCCCTCCTGTCGGTAGCACCCGGCAGGATGGGACGCAGGACCCCACCGCTCCACCCCGGCCGCAGGCCACGAAAGGACACCCCCCATGGCAGACGTCTCGCAGACCACCGACGCCACCTTCGACGCCGACGTCATCCAGAGCGACAAGCCGGTGCTCGTCGACTTCTGGGCTCCCTGGTGCGGCCCGTGCCGCGCGGTCGCCCCGGTGCTCGAGGAGATCGCCCGTGAGCACGGCGACAAGGTCACCGTCGTCAAGCTCAACACCGACGAGAACCCCCAGATCACCGGCAGGCTCGGCATCACCAGCATCCCGACCATGCACGTCTACCAGGGCGGCGAGATCGTCAAGACCATC
>NZ_LMSE01000001.1:248041-285493 GCF_001428065.1 Nostocoides sp. Soil756 | reverse complement strand
GTGGGCGCCAAGCCCAAGCCCGTCCTGCTGCGCGAGCTCGAGGCCTTCCTCGGCTGAGTTCCGCTCGTCGCACGGCGAACGGCCCCGGTCCCCCTGAGGGGCCGGGGNCCGTTCGCCGTGCGGAGCGTTCGAGTCCTGGGAAACGTTGGGCCGCAGCCCTTTTCGTCCCCCCCGGTCAGGACGCGCGCTCGGCCTCGTCGCGCAGATGCATGGCCGACAGGATGCGGTTGAGGTCCTCGACGGAGGCGAACTCCACCGTCAGGCGCCCCTTCTTCTGGCCGAGGGCGATCCGCACCCGCGTCTCGAGCCGGTCCGACAGGTCGGCCGCCAGGTCGTCGAGCTGGGGGCGCCGGCTGCCGGCCCGGGGGGCGTTGCGGCGCGCCGGCGGGGTGTCGGCATCGCCCACCGCGACGATCTCCTCCACCGAGCGCACCGAGAGCCCCTCGGCGACGATGCGCTGCGCCAGCCGTTCCATCGCCGCGGCGTCGGGCACGGCCAGGAGGGCGCGGGCGTGCCCGGCGCTCAGCACGCCGGCCGCCACGCGACGGGCCACCGCCGGCGGCAGCTTCAGCAGGCGCAGCGTGTTCGAGATCTGCGGCCGCGAGCGGCCGATGCGGCGCGCGAGCTCCTCCTGGGTGCAGCCGAAGTCGTCGAGCAGCTGCTGGTAGGCCGCCGCCTCCTCGAGGGGGTTGAGCTCGCTGCGGTGCAGGTTCTCCAGGAGGGCGTCCCGCAGGAGGTCGTCCTCGTCGGTCGACCGCACGATGGCGGGGACCGTCTCCTTCCCGGCCTCACGGGACGCGCGCCAACGTCGCTCGCCCATGATCAGCTCGAAGCGCACCTCGCTGTCGGCCGTGGCGTCCGGTGCGGGCCGCACCACGATGGGCTGCAGGACCCCGATCTCGCGGATCGAGTGCACCAGCTCGGCCAGGGCGTCCTCGTCGAAGACGGTGCGCGGCTGGCGCGGGTTGGGCCGGATGGCGTCGACCGGGATCTCGGCGAACTCCGCCCCGGGGACCGGCTTGAGGACCGGCCCGTCCGACGCCGGGGTCGCCGGGGTGGAGGCATCCCCGCGCTCGGCGTCCCCCCGGGGCCCGCTGTCCGGGCCCCCGTTCTGCGCGGCGGTCGGGTCCTCGTCGCGGTCGCGGAAGAACACGTCGACGGGCCGGTCGGTGGCCGGCTGGGTGGGGATGAGGGCCCCGAGCCCACGGCCCAGGGCACGACGCTTCTCGCTCACGCGGACTCCTCCGTGGTCTGGGCGCGCACGCCCCGTTCGGCGAGCTCGACGGCCGCCTCGAGATAGGACAGGGCCCCACTGCTGTTGGGGTCGTAGGTCATGACGGTCTCACCGTGGCTGGGCGCCTCGGAGATCCGCACCGAGCGGGGCACCGTGGCTCGGAGGGTCTGCTCCGAGAAGTGCGTGCGCACCTCGTCGGCCACCTGGGCCGAGAGCCGGGTGCGCGCGTCGAACATGGTGAGCAGGATGGTCGACACGTGCAGCGACGGGTTCAGGTGGTTGCGGATCATCTCGATGTTCTTCAGCAGCTGCGAGAGGCCCTCGAGGGCGTAGTACTCGCACTGGATCGGGATGAACACCTCGGTGGCCGCGACGAACGCGTTGACGGTGAGCAGGCCGAGGCTGGGGGGGCAGTCCACCAGCACGTAGTCGAGCTGGTCCTCGCTCGCCGCCCGCTGTTCCACGTAGGCGGCCACCGCCTTCTGCAGGCGGGTCTCGCGGGCGACGAGCGAGACCAGCTCGATCTCGGCGCCGGCCAGGTCGATGGTGGCCGGCGCACAGAGGAGGCGCGGGATGTCGGGGCACGCCTGGACGACGTCGGCCAGGGGCTCGCCCTCGACCAGCACGTCGTAGATGCTGGGCACCTCGGAGTGGTGGTCGATGCCGAGGGCGGTGCTGGCGTTCCCCTGGGGGTCGAGGTCGATCACCAGGACGGTGCTGCCGGCCTGCGCCAGGGCGGCCGCGATGTTGACCGTGGTGGTGGTCTTGCCGACGCCCCCCTTCTGGTTGGCGACCGTCAGGACGCGGGTCCGGCTCGGGCGGGGGACGGTACGCCCGCTCAGCGTGATCCGCTTCCGGGCGTCAGCAGCGACGGCCTGAGCCAGCGGGGTCATGGCGTCAGCGCCAGGAATGGATGCAGCGATAGCGGCTCGCTCCTCGGTGTCGTCGGTCGTGCGCTCGGACGACCCGGCCTCCGCCGGGCCGCTCTCCGTCCCGCGGACGGCGACCCCCGGCCCGCTCTCCCGCTCGACGGTGGTGGATCGGTGATCGCCAGCCCCCTCGAGGCTACCGGTGGTGGTGCCCTCCGTGGAGGTCGGAGCGTCCGCGGCCGAGATCGGCGGTGAGGACGGTGGCGTCACTGTTTCACGTGAAACGGCCCGCGGCCACCCGAGCTCGGACGCGGGCACCGCGGGGGGTCGCGGGAACCCCAAGCCTCCAGCGACGGTCACTACTTCCCTGCCTGCGACCGCGCTCACACGACCACCCTCCTTGACGACAACGGAGCCATCCAACCCCACTCACCCCCGACACGCCAAGAAGGCTCCGCCTCTGTGGACAACCGGTGGACGACCCGGCCTCTCCCCCGTGCGACGACGCGGGGCCCGACCCTCGTTCCGCACTGTTGCGCGACTTTACGCGCGTCGTGCGGCGCCACGCACGCCAGGGGCAGCGGTGGATAACTTGTGGATGACCACGGATGGACCGGCTGCCGCGTCGCGTGGTTGGAGGTGTGCAGCCTGCCCGGCGCTGGCTCCCGGCGGAGCGATCTTGGACCGGCCTGGTTGTTTCACGTGAAACACGCCCCGCCTCGTCTCGCTCGGGGTCCCCCAGCTGCTCCGTGGGTCGACCCCCGCGTTTGGTACGTTCCCCGTGAACCATCTCGGAACGCCAGTCCCGGCGCTCTCCTCAGGGGAGCGCCCAGCGGCTACGTCCCCTGGGGTCTCGTTTCACGTGAAACACGAGGATACGTGGCTGTCGCCGCACGTCTCACCCATCACCACCGCTGCCGTCGCCATCGGACCATCGCTCAGCCGCCTACACGAACGTTTCACGTGAAACAGGCTGCCGCTCCGCCCCCCGCGCCGCCCCACGCACCGGCCCGTGGGCGACCTCGGCGCTCCCGCTTCTCGCGGGGTGCACCGCCGACGGCCAAGAGAGGTGCCTGCACCCACGCCCGTCGACATGGAGTGCAGACCGTTCGCCGCCGGCAATGGCGCCTCCTGCCGGACGGGTGGCACCATGCCGAGTGCGAGGCCCGACGTCGGCGACGAGGTGCCCCGCCGGTGGGCCCTCCGCGGTCCGCAGCGCGCGTTCCCGTCCTCCGCCCGCACGCCCGGCCGCCATCCCCCTGCGCGGACCGCACCGTCGGGGCGTCCAGGTCGAGACGGCCACCGGCGCCGGCCTGGTAAGCGTCCCCGCGACCACCCCGGGCCGCCTGGGCCGGCACTTGTGGCCGGCCCCCACGCCCTCCGACCACTCGGCCCGTCCACACGCCCATCCCCCCACGCCCATCCCCACGAGCGCCCGGGCCGCCCGACCGGGCAGCGTGCCTTGCCCCACGGCCGCCCGCGTGACCCTGGCCCGTTCCGCGGGGGCGCACGGTGCCGGCGAGCGTCGCCGTCAGGTGCCGGCGAGCCCGTCTCCACGTGCACCGCGCGCCCGCGCCCGGGCCCCGCCCCGTCGGCGTCCGTCAGCGCCGGCCCGCGACCCACGCTCGACGAACGTGAGGTCGACCGTCAGCACCGGCTCCTCCAGCAGGTCGCCGCCGTGCTCGCGCACCGTCGCGGAGGCGAGTCCCAGGCGATCCAGCGAACGACGGTCCTCGTCGAGCTCCTTCGCCGCGCTGCGCCCCTTCATGGCGACCAGACTCCCGCCCGCGGACAGCAGGGGGACACACCAGCGGGCCAGCTTGTCGAGACGCGCCACTGCACGCGCCGTGACCCAGGGAGCCTCCAGCGTGCCGGCGAGCTCTTCGGCCCGGCCGCGGTGGACCGTCACCCCGCTGAGCCCGAGCACGTCCACCACCGTGCCCAGCCAGGTCGTGCGGCGCAGCATCGGCTCGACCAGGTGCACTTCGAGGTCCGGGCGCGCGATGGCCAGCGCGACACCCGGCAGGCCGGCACCCGACCCGACGTCCACGATCATCGCCCCGTGGGGGAACGCGTCCTCGATGACCGCGCAGTTGAGCACGTGTCGCTCCCAGAGGCGCGGGACCTCCCGCGGCCCGATCAGTCCATGGGTGACGCCGGTGTCGGCCAGGATCGCCACGAACCGCTCGGCCAGTCCCACCCGGTCCCCGAACACCGCGGCCGCACCCGAAGGTGCGGCCGGAGGTGCGATCGGGTCAGGCCCGTCATGTTTCACGTGAAACGAACCCTCAGGCGGACGGCGCGATGACAACGTACCGGCGCGGCTCCGAGCCCTCCGACTCCGACACCAGACCCGCGGCCAGCACCTCGTCGTGCACCACCTTGCGCTCGAACGCGCTCATCGGCGACAGCGAGGTGGACTCACCGGAGTCCTTCACCTTCGTGATGGCCTCCTTGGCGATGGCCACCAGAGCAGCCCGCCGCTCGGCGCGGTGCCCGGCGACGTCGAGCATCAGCCGGCTGCGCTCACCGGTCTCCGACTGGACCGCCAGGCGCGCCAGCTCCTGCAGGGCGTCGAGGACCTGCCCGTCCGGACCGACGAGCCGGCGAGGCACCCGGCCGTCCTCGCTGTCGACGATGGCCACGGCCGCGCGGTCACCGTCCACGTCCACGTCGAGGTCACCGTCGAGGTCGCAGATGTCGAGCAGGGTCTCCAGGAAATCGGCTGCGACCTCACCCTCTCGCACCAGCTGGGCCCGACGACCGCCACGACGGCTGCCGTCACCGGCGCTGCCACCGTCGGCGTCACCCTCGGTGTCGTCCGTGTCGTGAGTGCTCTCAGTCTCGTCCGTTGCCGGCTGGGCCCCAGCCGCGTCGGTGGGGGACGCGTCAGGGGTACGGCTCTCAGTGGTCTCCGCGGCCACGGTGGCCTCCGTGGTGTCGGTGGTGTCGCTGACGGCGACGGTCTCGTCGGTGACCTGCTCGCTGTCCTCGGTGCGCTGCTCGCTCATGGGCTCTCCAAAGGGTGCTGGGGGAAGGGGTACTGGGGGAAGCCGACGGTGGGGGTCAGCCCGCGGACGGGGAGCCCTGGCCCGACTTCTTGGACTTGCCGGCGCTGGTCTTCTTGGCCCCGGGCTTTCCCGCGCCGGCGGTGCTCGAGCCGCCGGAGGTCTTGCCACTGCGGTTCCCGGAGGCGTCCTTGGCGGAAGCGGGGGTGCCGGCAGCGGGCTTCGACCCGGCCGCCGTGGCGCCCGCCGTCTTGCCCGAACCCTTGGCCCGCTTCTTGGACTTGGGCTGCACGCGCTGCCCCGCGGGCGTCTCGTCGACCTCGACGGCCTCTGCTCCGGTGGCCACGGCGGCTCCCGGGATGGCCTTGCCCTTCTTCTTGAGCCGCTCGTGGTAGGCCCGCTCGGCCGCGGAGCCGGGCGCCGGCATCCGGCGGATCACGTAGAACTGCTGGGTCATCGACCACACGTTGGTGGTGAACCAGTAGATGAGGACACCGATGGGGAAGTTGACCCCGGAGACGGCGAAGACGAGGGGGAAGACGTAGAGCAGCATCTTCTGCTGCTTCGCGAAGGGGCTGTCCAGCGCCGACTGCGGCATGTTCTTGGTCATCAGCTGGCGCTGCGTGGTGAACGTCGTGGCCGACATCAGCACGATCAGGACGATGGTGACGATCTGGGTCGAGAGCCGGTCGGCCCCGAGGAAGTGGTCGGACAGCTGCGCCCCGAAGATCGAGGCCCTCTCGGCCTGGCTCGCGACCTGCTTGGTGATGGGGCCGATGGGGTCGGTCTCGCCGGTGGAGATCTTCTGCAGCCCGTTGAGCACGCGGAAGAGGCCGAAGAAGAACGGGGACTGCACCAGGATCGGCAGGCACGAAGAGAAGGGGTTGGTCCCCTCCTTCTTGTACAGGTCCATCGTCTCCTGGGTCATCGCCTGGCGCGACTCAGGGTCGTTCTTGCCCTTGTACTTCTTCTGGATCTTCTGCATCTCCGGCTGGATAAGCTGGAGCTTGCGCGAGGCCTTGATCTGCTTGACGAACAGCGGGATCATCGCCGCCCGCATCACGATCACCAGGCCGACGATGGACAGCCCCCAGGTCCACCCCGACGCCTCGGGCATGCCGATGGCGGTGAGCGCCTGGTGGAAGCTGTACATGATCCAGGCGACGAGCCACTCGATCGGGGCCAGGATGCTGTTGAACAGATCGCCCATGGTGTCCTTCGACGGGCCGGCCGGAGCCGGCGGATGATGTCACCGCGGTGACGGGGTGGGTCAGCTGTGCGACGACTACGAGGCCGCCGGAGTTCCTGCGTACGGCTTCGGGCCGGTGGTGCCCGGCACCGCCCGGCCGGTGACGGGGTCGCGGTCGGGCACGTGGTCGACGCCGCCCGCCGCCCAGGGATGGCAGCGCAGCAGCCGAGCCGCACCCATCCACCCGCCGCGCAGCGGGCCGAAGCGCTCGATGGCCGTGACGGCGTACGCCGAGCACGACGGGTAGTACCGGCAGGTCGGCGGCCGCAGCGGGCTGATGAAGCGCTGGTAGCCCTTGATGAGCACCAGCAGCGGCCAGGCGAGGACGCGCCCGACGCTCACGAGGAGCCCCCGAGACGCCCGATAACCCTGTGCCACAACGGGTTCAACGCCGACTGCAGGTCCATGAAGGTCGCGGAGCCCGCGGCCGGGTTGGCCCGGACCACGACGTCGACCCCGGAGGGGGTGGCGCCCAGGAGCGGCACGACCAGCGAGCGCAGCCGACGCTTGGTGCGGTTGCGCACGACGGCGTTGCCGACGGCCTTCGACACGACGAAACCGACCCGCGGCGGGAACCCCGCACGCGCGTCGGTTCGGGTGGCGTGGACCACGAGGAGGCGTGAGCCGGCGCGGACAGCGCCGCGACCGCGGGCTGCCGTCGCGAAGTCCGCCCGCTCACGCAGTCGGCTCGGCGCCGGCAGCACCGAGCGGCCTCAGGCCGAGAGCTCGGAGCGACCCTTGCGACGACGGGCCGCGAGGATGGCGCGGCCCGCACGGGTCCGCATCCGGAGACGGAAGCCGTGGGTCTTGGCCCGGCGGCGGTTGTTGGGCTGGAAGGTCCGCTTGCTCACGATGATCTCTTTCGCGGTGGACGGGCCGGGAGGCCCGCGGGTCGGAGGTGCCTGATCGGCGGTCATCGGAGGCCCGGGACCCCCGTCACGGGGCGGCCGCGGGCAGGCGAAAAACGCCGACGAACAGACCGCATCACGGTACCGGAGCGCGGCGCCCCGACCAAACCCGGCCACCGGTTCGCCACGGGACCAGGAACCCTCTACCATCGCACGGAGCATCGGCGGATCCAGCGACGACACTCCGGGGAGCGCCCGCGCCGCGCCCAACCCACAACCTGTGGACAACCGTGTGGACGGTCGACCCGTCCGCGGTGCCGCACGGCGACGATACGCGGAACGAGGACGGGAACACGTGGCGGACAGGATGATGACCGAGCTGTGGAGCGCCACTCTCGAGGCTCTCGACGACGACGGCATCCCCGTCCAGCAGCGCGCGTTCCTGGGCCTGGCCCGGCTGGTCGGCCTGCTCGACGACACCGCCCTGATCGCGGTCCCCAACGACTTCACCAAGGACCAGGTCGAGACCCGGCTGCGCGACCGCGTCACCCACACCCTCAGCGAGCGCCTCGGTCGTGAGGTGCGCCTGGCCGTCACCGTCGACCCGTCGCTGGCCGACCTCCCGGCCGACGGCCAGGAGCCCGAGGCCAACGGCGCGGGGCCGCAGGACCCCGACACCGACCCGGGGCACGACCAGCGGGCCGCCGACCGGCGCCAGCAGATCCACGATCTCGCGCTCATCGACGACGACGAGAGCGGCGCCGGCCGCGACCACCACGGCCGCCCGGCCCTGGTCGAGGTCCCCGGGATGCGCCGGCCCCGCCCCGGCACCCAGGTGCCCGAGCAGGTCGAGCTGACCCGGCTGAACCCCAAGTACACCTTCGACACCTTCGTCATCGGCGCGTCCAACCGGTTCGCCCACGCGGCGGCGGTGGCGGTGGCCGAGGCGCCGGCCAAGGCGTACAACCCGCTCTTCGTCTACGGCGACTCCGGGCTGGGCAAGACCCACCTGCTGCACGCCATCGGCCACTACGCCCGGGCGCTGTTCCCCAACGTCAAGGTCCGCTACGTGAACTCCGAGGAGTTCACCAACGACTTCATCAACAGCATCCGCGACGACAAGGCCGCCAACTTCCAGCGCCGCTACCGCGACGTCGACGTCCTGCTCATCGACGACATCCAGTTCCTGCAGGGGAAGGTGCAGACCCAGGAGGAGTTCTTCCACACCTTCAACACCCTGCACAACGCCAGCAAGCAGGTCGTCATCACCAGCGACGTCCCCCCGAAGCTGCTCACCGGCTTCGAGGCCCGGATGCGCAGCCGCTTCGAGATGGGGCTGCTCACCGACGTCCAGCCCCCCGACCTCGAGACCCGCATCGCGATCCTGCGCAAGAAGGCCATCCAGGAGCGGCTCAGCGTCCCCGACGACGTGCACGAGTTCATCGCGTCGCGGATCTCGACCAACATCCGCGAGCTCGAGGGCGCCCTCATCCGCGTCACGGCGTTCGCCAGCCTGAACCGCCAGCCGGTCGACATGAGCCTGGCCGAGATCGTGCTGCGCGACCTCATCCCCGACGACTCCACCAGCCAGGTCACGCCGGCGACGATCATCGCCCAGACGGCCGCGTACTTCGGGCTGACCATCGAGGACCTGCAGGGCCAGTCGCGCAGCCGGGTGCTCGTCACCGCCCGCCAGATCGCCATGTACCTGTGCCGCGAGCTCACCGACCTGTCGCTGCCCAAGATCGGCCAGCAGTTCGGTGGCCGCGACCACACCACGGTGATGCACGCCGAGAAGAAGATCCGCCAGCTGATGGCCGAGCGGCGCGCCATCTACAACCAGGTCACCGAGCTGACCAACCGGATCAAGCAGCAGTCCCGCTGACGCTCGCGGTCCTCCCCCCGTCCCCCGTCGGACCCGCGTCGTCCACAGTCGAACCTTCGACAAGCCCCGGTCGTCCCCACCTCGTCCACAGGATGAGCCCGGCCACCGTCGAACCCCGGGTGCCTCCCGTCACGCACGACACAGGCCGCCAGGGGCCCGGCAGCCGGTCGGCAACCTTAGACAACGGTCATCCACCCATGGGTACAAGCCTGTGGAAAACTCCGGACCCCACCTGCCCCACGAGCGTCCTGCGCCCCTGGTTGTCCACAGGGCCTGTGGATGACTGTGGACGGACGGCGCGTCGCCGTGGACGACGCGCCGCGCACCGGTGGACCGGATGTGAACGCCTGCTGGCCGTCAACAGCGCCGGCCCGTCGTGCACCGGTTCGTCCCGGCCCCGTCCACACCCGGGCGTGCCGCGCTGACCTGCACCGACACCGCGTCGTCCACAGGATCCACAGCTCCTACAACCACGATGAGACCTGGAGATGAAGGGGTCCACCCCGATCAGGTCCCTGCTGCGACCCGACCGAGAACCACCTCACGACCCGACCCCCGACCCGCGAGCAACCCCACGGACCGGATGCAGCGACATCGGTACCGCCCCCCGGGCCGGTGCACTAATGTCATGCTCCCGTCTGCCTCGGGGGCGCCGACGAGCGCCCGTGCGGACGGGCACGATCCCGATGCACCACATGGGCGCGGCAGGCCGCGCCGGATAGGGCGGTATGCCGTGAAGTTCCGCGTCGAGCGCGACGTCCTGGCCGAGGCGGTCACCTGGGTGGCTCGCGGGCTGCCGGCCCGGCCCCCCGTCCCGGTCCTCGCCGGCATCCTCCTCGAGGCCGGTGACGACGGCACCCTGACGCTCAGCGCCTTCGACTACGAGGTCTCGGCCCGCGTCACCGTGGCGGCCGACGTGGCCGAGGCGGGCACCGTGCTGGTGCTGGGTCGGCTGCTGGCCGACATCTCGCGCAACCTGCCGGCCCGCCCGATCGACGTCTCCACCGAGGGCAGCAAGGTCCAGGTCACCTGCGGGGCCTCGCGGTTCAGCCTGCTGATGATGCCGGCCGACGACTACCCCACGCTCCCGGCCAGCCCCGAGCCCACCGGTTCGGTCGACGGCCACCTCTTCACCCAGGCCGTCGCGCAGGTCTCGATCGCGGCCGACCGCGGCGACACCCTGCCGATCCTCACCGGCGTGCGGGTCGAGGTCAACGGCGACACCATGACGCTGCTGGCCACCGACCGCTACCGCCTCGCCATGCGCGAGCTGCACTGGAACCCCACCTCCACCGATGCCGACCACGTGGTCCTCATCCCGGCCCGCACCCTCAGCGAGACCGCGCGCAGCCTCGGTGCCAGCGGCTCGATCGACGTGGCGCTCGGCGCCACCGCCGGCGGCGACGGGCTGGTGGGCTTCGAGGCCGGGCGCCGCCGCACCACCACGCGCCTCCTCGACGGCGAGTACCCCAAGGTCTCCTCGATCTTCCCCACCACCTCCGACACCGAGGCGGTCATCAAGACCTCCGAGCTGGTGGAGGCCGTCAAGCGCGTGGCCCTGGTCGCCGAGCGCAACACCCCGGTGCGGCTGCGGTTCAGCGACGGCCAGGTGGCCATCGAGGCCGGCACCGGCGACGACGCCCAGGCCTCCGAGGCCGTCGAGTGCGCCCTCACCGGCCCCGAGATCGAGATCGCGTTCAACCCCACGTACCTGCTCGACGGCCTCGGCGCCGTCGGCACCGACTGGTCGCGCATCTCGTTCACCCAGGCTTCGCGCCCCGCGGTCCTCTCGGGCCAGCCCGAGCAGGACGGCGCCGCCGACACCTCGTACCGCTACGTGCTGATGCCGGTCCGCTACGCCTCCTGACCCGCGCGCCCGGCCTGAGTAGCCTGCTGGGGGACGAACGCTTCACCCACCCACACGAGGAGCATCGGATGCAGCTGGGACTGGTCGGCCTGGGCAAGATGGGCGGCAACATGCGCGAGCGGCTGCGGCGCGCGGGCCACGAGGTCGTGGGCTACGACCGCAACAAGGCCGTCTCCGACTCCTCGAGCCTCGCCGATCTGGTGGGGCAGCTCTCGGCACCCCGCGTGGTCTGGGTGATGGTGCCGCACGGCGCCCCCACCCGCGAGACCGTCGCCGCGCTGGCCGACCTCCTCGACAAGGGCGACCTCGTCATCGACGGCGGCAACAGCAAGTGGACCGACGACATCGAGAACGAGAAGCTGCTCAAGGAGAAGGGCATCGGCTACGTCGACTGCGGCGTCTCCGGCGGCATCTGGGGCCTCGAGAACGGCTACGGCCTGATGGCCGGCGGCACCAAGGCCAACGTGCGCAAGGCGATGCCGATCTTCGACGCGCTGCGCCCCGAGGGCCCGCGCGACGAGGGGTTCGTCCACGCCGGCAAGGTCGGCGCCGGGCACTACACGAAGATGGTGCACAACGGCATCGAGTACGGGCTGATGGCCGCGTACGCCGAGGGCTACGAGCTGCTCACGAAGAAGGACATCGTCGACGACGTCCCCGGCGCCTTCAAGGCCTGGAGCCGTGGCACCGTCGTCCGGTCCTGGCTGCTCGACCTCATGGTCGACGCCCTCGAGGAGAACCCCACCCTCGACGACGTCTCCGACTACACCGCCGACTCCGGCGAGGGCCGCTGGACGGTCGAGGAGGCCATCGAGCTCTCGGTGCCGATGCCGGTCATCTCGGCCTCGCTCTTCGCCCGGTTCGCCTCGCGCCAGGAGGTCTCACCGACGATGCAGGCGGTCGCGGCGCTGCGCGGCGGGTTCGGCGGACACCAGGTGATGACCCTCGCGGAGGGTCGCAAGCTGCGCGCCGCCGACGCCACCGGCCCAGCCAGCGCCGACGCCTCGCGCCGGGCGGCCAAGCCCAAGGAGAAGACCCCCACCAAGAAGGCCGCGGCCAAGAAGGCGGCGCAGGCGGCCACCGCCGGCCCCGCCTCCCCGGGCAGCACCGGCGACGCGCGGAAGCGCACGACGAAGAAGGGCTGAGCGGGAGGGTGCACGTCCGGCACCTGTCGGTCGCCGACTTCCGCAGCTACACGAGCGCCGAGCTCCCGCTGGAGCCGGGCGTCACGACCCTGGTCGGTCTCAACGGCCAGGGCAAGACCAACCTGGTCGAGGCCCTGGGCTACCTCGCGTCGCTGTCGAGCCACCGGGTGGCCACCGACGCGCCGTTGGTGCGGGCCGGGGCCGAGCGGGCCGTGGTGCGCGGGGCGGTGATGCAGGACGGCCGCGAGACGATGGTCGAGCTCGAGATCACGCCCGGGCGGGCCAACCGGGCGCGGCTCGGGCGCTCGCCGGTGCGCCCGCGCGACGTCCTGGGGTCGCTGCGTACGGTGCTCTTCGCCCCCGAGGACCTGGCGCTGGTCAAGGGCGACCCCGGCGAGCGCCGGCGCTTCCTCGACGACCTGCTGGTGGCGCGCCAGCCGCGCTGGGCCGGGGTGCGCCAGGAGTACGACCGCATCGTCAAGCAGCGCTCGGCGCTGCTGAAGTCGGCCCAGCCCTACCTCTCGCGCCGGGCCCGGGTTCGTCGTCCGCGCCCGGGGGCCGAGGCGCTCGACCCGGCGTCGGAGGCAGCGAGCGCGCTGCACACCCTCGGGATCTGGGACGCCCAGCTGGCCGGGGTCGGGTCGTCGCTGCTCTACGCCCGGCTGCGGCTGCTGCGCGACCTCGGGCCGTACCTGGCCAAGGCCTACGACGAGGTCAGCAACGGCCAGTCCGACGCCCGGGTCAGCTACCGCTCGTCGCTGCGCGAGGGGACCGCCGCCCGGCTGGCCGCGGGGGAGGTGCCCGAGATCCCCGAGCTGCACGAGGAGATCCTGGCCTCGCTCGCCGCCGTGCGCGACCAGGAGGTCGAGCGCGGCCAGTGCCTCGTGGGGCCGCACCGCGACGACGTCCTGCTCTCGCTCGGCGAGCTGCCGGCCAAGGGCTACGCCAGCCACGGCGAGTCGTGGTCGTTCGCGCTCGGGCTGCGGCTCGCGGCCTTCCAGCTGCTGCGCACCGACCTCGGAGACGACCCGGTGCTGGTGCTCGACGACGTCTTCGCCGAGCTCGACGTGGGCCGGCGCGAGCGGCTGGCCGCGATGGTGGGCGACGCCGAGCAGGTGCTGGTCACCGCGGCAGTGCCCGAGGATGTCCCGGCCGCCCTGGCCGGGCGCACCTTCCGGGTCACGCTGGGCTCGGTCGAGGAGGTCGTGGCCGATGACGCCTGAGCCCCCCGACGCCCCGGAGCCCGACGCGGCCGGCGGAGACGCGGCGGATGCCGTGGATGCCTCGGATGCCTCGGATGCCGCCGAGTCCGAGGCCGTCCGGTCCGACGCCCTCGGCCCCGACGTCGCCGACCCGGTGCTGGCCACCGCCGAGGCCCTGGCCCGCGCCCGGGCCGGCGCGCGCGCCAAGGGGCTGCGCCCCGGACTGAAGCCCCGGCGGCGTCAGCGCGACGTGCCCGCCGACGGGCGCAAGGACGGGGGCCGCGACCCGCAGCTGCTCGGCGACCAGATCGGCCGGTTCGTGGCCGAGCGGGGCTGGGCGGCCGAGGTCGCGGTCGGCTCGGTCATCGGGCGCTGGCCGGCCATCGTCGGGCCCGAGGTCGCCGCGCACTGCCAGCCCACCGACTTCGCCGAAGGGGTCCTCACGGTGCGGGCCGACTCCACCGCTTGGGCCACCCAGCTGCGGCTGCTCGAGACCTCGCTGATGGGCCGGCTGGCGCAGGACGTCGGGGAGGGCACCGTCACCGAGCTGCGCATCGTGGGGCCCAGCGCCCCGCCCTGGTCCCGGGGGCGGCACCGGGTGCAGGACGGCCGGGGCCCGCGCGACACCTACGGCTGAGTCGCCGGTCCTCGCCGCGGGATGCCGTGAGCCGTCGGATCAGGCGCGCAGGGCGTCGACGCCGGCGCGCACCTGGTGCTCGAACAGGGCGTCCGGGGCCCCGAGGCCGTCCGGCCCGTACTGCCCGAACACCTCCAGGCTGGTGCCGCCGACGACCACCGACCACAGCCCGACGACCGCGGCCATGACGGCCGGCCCGGCGGGGAGCCCGAGCTCGGCGGCTGCGGCGGCCAGGGGGGCGTCGAGCCGCGGGTCGAGCCCCCGGTGCCCGGGGACCTCGGCGACCTCGCCGGCCGCCACACCCTCGGCCACGAGCCGCGTCAGGGTGGTCTGCACGCGGGTGCCGGGGCCGATGGTGCGCTCGCCGGGTGCCTGGTAGCCGGGCACGGGGCTGCCGTAGAGCAGTGCGTAGCGCGCCGGGTCGGCCACGGCCCAGGCCCGGAAGGCGAGCGCGCCCGCGACGATCCGCTCGTGCCAGGGCTGCTCGGCGGCCGCCTCGACCGCAGCGTCGACGGCGTCGGCGAGGTCGGTGTAGCCGTCGACCACCAGCAGGGTCAGCAGCTCGTCGCGGTCGGCGACGTAGCGGTACACCGCCGACGAGACCATGCCCAGCTCGCGGGTGACCGCCCGCAACGACAGCCGGGCCGCCCCCTCCTGGGCCAGGTGGGCCCGGGCGATCTGCAGGATGCGGCGCTCGACGTCGGCGCGGCGCTCGGCGCGGGTCGGGGACATGACGGTCATCCTCGCACATTTCGAGAGCACTGCTCTTGACAGGGGCGGCCACGAGGGCCCACACTCAAAACGAGAGCACCGCTCACACAACCGAGGAGAACCCCATGAGCACCGACCAGACCCGCACCGACCGCGACGCCACCCGCACCGACCGCTACGTGCGACCGGAGGCGTCCGACCGCCGGTTCAACACCGTCGTCGCCTGGCTGACCGCCCACGGGGTCAGCGTGATGGGCTCGCGCGTCCTCACCGTCCGGGGCCGGCGCTCCGGGCAGCCGCGCAGCACCCCGGTGAACCTGATGACCCTCGATGGCGAGCGCTACCTGGTCGCCCCGCGAGGGGTCACCGAGTGGGTGCGCAACGTCCGCGTCGCCGGCGCGGCCGAGCTGCGGGTCGGGCGCCGCGTCGAGCGGGTCGGGCTGGTCGAGCTCCCCGCCGGCGAGCGGTCCCCGGTGCTGCGGGTCTACCTCGCGCGCTGGGGCTGGGAGGTCAGCCGCTTCGTCGACGGCCTCACCCAGGACGCCTCCGACGCCGAGCTCGCGGCCGCCGCCCCGGGCTTCCCGGTCTTCCGCCTGGTCCCCCTCGCCGCCTGACGGGCGGCTCGGCCCCCCGCCCGTCACGGCGCGCACGGCACTAGGGTCGGTCGGATGGTGGACGACCCGACCCCCCAGCCCCCCGCCCCGCTCGTCACGCGCGCCGACGACGACCGCATCGCCGTCATCACCCTCGACTCGCCGGCCAACCGCAACGCCCTGAGCCGCCGCCTGGTGGCCGAGCTCGGCGAGCACCTCGACGCCGTGGCCCACGACGAGTCGCTGCACGGGGTGCTGCTGCGCTCGTCGCACCGGGTGTTCTGCTCGGGGGCCGACCTCGCCGAGGCGGCCACCGTCGACATGGAGCAGTCGGCGCTCGGCATCATCGGTCTCCAGCGGCGCATCGCGGCCCTTCCGGTCCCGGTCGTGGTCCGCCTCGACGGCCCGGTCCGCGCGGGGGGTCTGGGACTGGTCGCCAGCGCCGATGTCGTGGTCTGCCGCGACGACGTGTCGTTCGCCCTCACCGAGGTGCGCCTCGGGCTCGCGGCCTCCGTCATCTCCATCCCGCTGCGCCACCGGCTCACCGCCCGCGCGGCCTCCGACTGGTTCCTCACCGGGCGCACCTTCACCGCGGCCGAGGCGCTCGAGGGCGGCCTGGTCACCCGGGTCGTCGACGAGGCGGGGCTGGATGCCGCCGTCACCGCCGTGCTGGACGACCTCCGGGCCGGCGTCCGGCAGGGTCTGACCGCGGGCAAGCAGCTGTTGACGGCCGAGCTGGTGGGGCGCTTCGACGCCGACGGGCCGGCCACGGCGGCGCTGTCGGGGCGGCTCTTCCACTCCGAGATCGCCCAGGAGCGGAGGGCGGCCGCCCTCAAGCGCTGACCGGGCCGACCGGCCGGCGACGGCCGCGGACCCCCTGCCGACCTGAGAGCGCGCACAGGAGGGCACGGCCCTTCGCACGACGACGGCACCGACCGGCTGACAGGCGGCGCAGCGCCCGCGTAGTCTCTGCCGACCGGCCGGACGTCGACTGGTCCCGGGGTCGGGTCGCAGCAGGGGGAGACATCCATGGGTCGAGTGACGCACCACGGCCGGATGGCGTGGCTCACCCTGCTCCTCGCGGCCATGGTGGCGACGGCCCAGCCGGCGACCGCTCCCGCCGCTGCCGCCGCTGCCCTCGCCGTCCCGGCGGTCACGACCGCCGCCGCGCCGTCGCCGCCGGTCCTCACCACCGCGCGCGGCTTCGTCGACGGGATCCGGGTCAGCTGGTCCCGCGGGACGGTGGACGCGACGCGACCGGCCCCGACGTCCTACCTCCTGACCCGGACGGGACCCGTCTCGGGAGCGGTGACCGTCCCCGTCCTGGCCTCCGGCTCGAGCTCCGACGGGTACGAGGACACCACGGCTCCGGCGGGTGAGGCCCTCACCTACAGCGTCGTCGCCCTCAGGGCCGGAGCGGCCAGCGACCCCGGCGCCCCGAGCCCGGAAGTGATGCGGCCGGCCTGGGACGGTCCGTACGCGGGGGCCCGCACCGCACTGGTCATGGTGTGGGACCAGGCGTCCGCCTCCACCGGTTCCGACAGCGGGCTCGACAGTGTCCTCGCCGACGGAGCGCAGGTCACGTGGGAGCCGGGCTGGAGCAGCTTCGGCACCGACGCCACCCACCGCTTCCTCGCCCCCGACGTCCCGGACGGGCGCTACGACGTGGGGACCAGCCCCGGCCAGGTCGACGTCACCGCGGTCGCCGGGGCGCCGTGTGCCGCCCCGACCGGGGTCGTCACCCTCTCACGGACCGCGTACGCGCTCGCGGGGCTCGCGGCGCAGACCGCGGACGCCGAGCTCGACTGTGCGAACGGTCATCACCTGCGGGTCGCGTTCCGCTGGGCGACGCCTGACCCCCTCCCGTTGGTCCGCACGGCGGTCACGGCCGTCACGACGGTCACGGCCGGAGGGGAGGGCAGCGTCAGCGCCACCGTCCGCAACGATGGCTCCGAGGGTCTCGAGCTCAGCGCAGTGCGACTGGTCCCGCTCGACGACGACACCTCGGGCGCCCTGTCGGTCACGGCTTCCACCTGCCCCGGCACCGCCCTGGCCCCGGGGGCCTCCTGCGTCGTCACCGTCGCGGCACGCCCCGCCGCAGACGCGTCCCGGGAGTCGCGGGCGATCGTGGCGGTCGACACGCCCTGGGGCGAGCACGAGGCCGGCATCGTCGTGGGGCAGCTCGCAGGGCACGGCCAGGACGCGCCCACCCTGGTGAGCTCGCCCCGTGGGGTGCGGATGACCTGGGCTGCTCCCGCGTCCGTCCTCGGGGGGTTCGCGGCCTACCGCGTCGAGCGGCAGGCCGCCGCCGGCCCCGTCGTCCTGAAGCGGCGCACACTCGTCGCCGAGCCCTGGACCGAGGACCTCGGCCCGCTCCCGACGGGCGCGGCCACCTACCGGGTCGTCCTCGAGACCCTCGACGGGCGCGAGCTGCCCAGCCCTTGGTCGACGGTGCACGTTCCTGCCGGCTGGCTGCTCCTGGCGACCACGAGCGGTGTGGTCGCCGTCAACCCCGACGACGGGTGGGCGGCGGGCGGCACCTTCGGGCGAGCGACCCTCTCGGCGCCCTGGCCGGTGACGGGCCTGAGCGCCGACCCGCGCCGGTCGGCCGTCCTGGCCGCGGTCAAGGGTGACTCCTACGGCTTCCTCACCGACCTCGGCCCGTCGACCCAGGGCGTCGGGTCCGCCGTCCTCGCGGTGCCGGACACCCAGCCCGAGGTCTCCCCCGACGGGCGCCGCGCGGTCGTCGTCCGCACCCCGGTCGTCACCGACGGTCGGACGACCCAGGTCGGCGGCCTCGTGGTGATCGCCCGGGGGACGGGCGCCGAGTCCCCCGTCCCGGCGAGCGACGGCCTGCTCAGCCCCGCGTGGCTGCCCGACGGTTCGGCGCTCCTGGCCGTGACACCGGACAGCCGCATCGTGCGGGTCGACCTGACCACCGGCGCCCGGACCACCGTCCTCACCGACACCCACGTCAGCGACCTGGCCGTGTCGAACCAGGGTCGGATGGCGTTCGTCCGGTCCACCGGCTTCTACGACCAGTCGATCGTCGAGGCCTCCCTCACCGGGACGGACCGGCGCAC
This sequence comes from Nostocoides sp. Soil756, assembly GCF_001428065.1. Classification (GTDB taxonomy): domain Bacteria; phylum Actinomycetota; class Actinomycetes; order Actinomycetales; family Dermatophilaceae; genus Phycicoccus. Next base: position 267,162 of record NZ_LMSE01000001.1, on the reverse strand, counting down.
GGTGGCGAGCTACACCTACCCGTCCGGGCTGCGCTACGACCCCACGGGTCGCTACCTCTTCGCCGGTGGCCACGAGTGGACCGAGGGCGCCGCGAGCCGGGTGTACGACCTCGCCCCCACGACCCCAACCCTCGTGGCCCGGCTGCCGTTGGCCTCGGACGCCGCGTGGTGGGACCCGGTGTCGTCGGCTCCGGCCGTGACGGTCAGCGTGGCGGAGTGGACCGGCACGCAGGCCCGAGTCGTCCTCGGCGCCTCCGATGCCGACGACGCGCCCGGCGGCCTCGCCACGCAGTGCCGGATCGACACCGGGGTCTGGGTGGCCTGCGGTCCGTCCTGGACGACCCCTGCGCTCGCGGCGGGGCGGCACACCGTGACGGTCACCGTCACCGACCCGTCGGGAGCCGGCAGCACGGCCACCCGGTCGTGGTCGGTCGACACCACGGCCCCGGTCGCCTCGCTCGGGACCGTCCCGACGGCCACCCTCGGGACGACCCTCACCACCGGATGGGTGGCCGGCGACGCCGGCGGTTCCGGGCTGCGCAGCTACGACCTGCGCTACCGACGTGCGTCCATCGGCAGTCGTCTGGGGGCGTACGTGTACCCGCGCACCCTCCAGGGCACCCCGGGGCGCACGGCGAGGCTGACGGTGAGCCAGGGGTACGAGTACTGCCTGTCCGTACGAGCCCGTGACGTCGCGGGGAACGTCGGGGCCTGGTCCGCCGAGCGGTGCACCAGCGTCGTCCTCGACGACCGCTCGCTCACCGCCGGCACCGGGTGGACCCGAGGCGTCTCCTCGTCCTACGTGTTCGGCACGTTCACCCGCACGACCCGCAGCGGGGTGTCGCTGACCCGGCCCGGCGTGTCGACCCGGCGACTGGGCATCGTCGCGACCACCTGCGCCACGTGCGGCGCGGTCGACGTGTACGTGGGCTCGACCCGGCTGGGTCGGATCTCGCTGACGTCGTCGGCAGCACGGACACGACAGGTGCGCTGGCTGCCGCTGATGTCGTCCACGCGCGCCGGGACGGTGACGCTGCGGTCGACGTCCACGCGCACGACGGTCATCGACGGCCTGCTCGTCTGGCACTGACCGCCGGCCCGGATGGGCGCGACGGGTGGCGGCGACGGATGTCGGCCCGGGTCGCGGGTGTCGGTGCCCGGGGGCATCGTGGAGGGATGACGACCTCGCCCCGCTCCGCGCACCCCGCGGCGCCGCACTGCACCATCGTCCCGCCGTACCTGCTCGCAGCGCTGGCGCAGAGCGACGACCCCCACCTCGCGGGCTCGGCGGCCCGCACCCTCGCGGTCGACGCCGGGCTGCGCCGGGGTCGGGTCACGGCCGAGCTGCGGCCCGGGCGCCGTGGGGCCACGCCGCCGGTGCCCCCGCGCACCCCCGACGCCCCGCAGCGCACCATCTACGACGCGGCCGGCTCCACCGAGCTGCCCGGTACCCAGGTGCGGGCCGAGGGCGGCCCGGCCACCGCCGACACCGCCGTCACCGAGGCCTACGACGGGCTGGGCGCCACCTGGCGGCTCTGGCACGACGCGTACGGCCGGGCCTCGCTCGACGCCAAGGGCTTGCCCCTGCTCGCCACCGTGCATTACGGCACGGCCTACGACAACGCCTTCTGGGACGGCAGCCAGATGGTGTTCGGCGACGGCGACGGCACCATCTTCCTGGGCTTCACCCGCAGCGTCGACGTCATCGGCCACGAGCTCGCCCACGGGGTCACCCAGTACACGGCCGGGCTCAACTACCAGGGCCAGTCGGGGGCTCTCAACGAGTCGGTCTCCGACGTCTTCGGCGTGCTGGTCAAGCAACGCCTGCTGGGGCAGAGCGCCGCCGAGGCCGATTGGCTCATCGGCGCCGACCTGCTGGCCCCCGGGGTCAAGGGCGTGGCTCTGCGGTCGATGGCGGCACCGGGCACGGCCTACGACGACCCACGGCTCGGCAAGGACCCCCAGCCGGCGCAGATGCGCGACTACGTCGAGACCTCCGACGACAACGGCGGGGTGCACACCAACTCCGGCATCCCCAACAAGGCCTTCCACGACCTGGCCGTGGCCCTGGGCGGCAACGCCTGGGAGGTCGCGGGGCAGATCTGGTACGACACCCTCACCGGGGAGATCAAGGCCGACTGCGACTTCGCGACCTTCGCCGCCCTCACCGTCGCGGCCGCCACCGCTCGCTACGGCCAGGGCTCGGCCGAGGCCACGGCGGTCGCGGCGGCCTGGGAGGGGGTGGGCGTCACGGCCGGCGGGGCGACCCCCGCTCCGGCTCCGGATGCCCCAGCCGGTAGCGAACCGCCCGCCCCGGGGCGCGCCACCGAGGTCACCGTCCGGCGTACCGGGGGCATCGCCGGGATGGTGCGCGAGAGCACCGTCCCGCTGGCCGCGCTGCCCGAGGCCGACACCCGGCACTGGCACTCGCTGCTCGAGTCCGGGCGGCTGCAAGGAGTCGCCGAGTCCGCCCGCGAGGCCCGCGACGTCCCCGACGCCTTCTGCTACGACGTCTCCTGCCCGCTGCCCCCGCTGGCCGTGCGGCTGCCCGAGCCAGCCCTGCCCGACGACGTGCGCGGGCTGCTCGAGCGCACCCTCGACCACCCCCTCGACGCGCGGCGCGACGGCTGACACGGGCGCGGGTCGGGAAGGCCGGTCAGGGCGGCTGGGGGCCCCTGGTGCGGGTGGGGAGTCATCGGGCACCGGGACAGCACCGGAAAATGGCCGCCACGGGCCTCCCATGCGGTGTTCTGTCGTCCCCGGCCGGTAGGATGGAGGGCAGACATCGCGTCGCGGGGCACAGGTGCTCCCACGCGAGCCGTGAGCCACCCCGACCGTCCGGTGGGGGTGGACTGCCCGAAGGAGATCCGTGGCCGACCAGCCCGACCAGAACCCCGACGTGCCCGAGACCGGTGACGCCTCCGACGCCTCCGCGGCAGTGACCCCCGAGGCCCCGCACGTCCCGGCGATCAGCTCCTCCGCGCCCGACGCCGGCGGCCCGGCCTACGACGCCGCGGCCATCACCGTGCTCGAGGGGCTCGACGCCGTCCGCAAGCGCCCCGGCATGTACATCGGCTCCACCGGCGCCCGCGGCCTGCACCACCTGGTCTGGGAGATCGTCGACAACGCGGTCGACGAGGCCCTCGCGGGCTACGCCGACACCATCGAGGTCGTGCTCCGCGAGGACGGCTCGGTGCGGGTGCGCGACAACGGCCGCGGCATCCCCACCGACATCCACCCCACCGAGGGCGTCAGCGCCGTCGAGCTCGTCCTCACCCAGCTGCACGCCGGCGGTAAGTTCGGCGGCGGCGGCTACAAGGTCTCCGGCGGTCTGCACGGCGTCGGCTCCTCCGTCGTCAACGCCCTCTCGACCCGCCTCGACGTGTGCGTGCGCCAGAAGGGCTTCGCCCACCGGATGACCTTCGAGCGTGGCGTCGCCACCGGGCCCCTCCAGCGGATGGAGGAGAGCGACCGCACCGGCACCACCGTCACCTTCTGGGCCAGCCCCGAGATCTTCGAGACCACCGAGTACGACTACGAGACCCTGCGCGCGCGCTTCCAGCAGACCGCGTTCCTCAACAAGGGCCTGACCATCTCGCTCACCGACGAGCGCGTCGTGCACGACACCGAGCCCGACCTCGACGGCGTCGCCGGCGACATCAGCGAGGTCGAGGCGGTCGACGACACCGAGGAGACCACCGCCGCGCGCCGCACCACGGCTCGCTCGGTCACCTACCGCTACGACGGCGGTCTGGTCGACTACGTGCACCACCTCGTCGGCAGCAAGAAGACCGAGCCGGTGCACCCCGAGGTCATCAGCATCGAGGTCGAGGACACCGAGCGCGCGCTCTCGCTCGAGCTCGCGATGCAGTGGACCACCTCCTACAGCGAGTCGGTGCACTCCTACGCCAACACCGTCAACACCCACGAGGGCGGCACCCACGAGGAGGGCTTCCGCGCGGCGCTGACCAAGCTGGTCAACGACTTCGCGCGCAAGCAGAACCAGCTCAAGGAGAAGGACGAGAACCTCACCGGCGACGACGTCCGCGAGGGCCTGACCGCCGTCATCTCCGTCAAGCTCGGCGAGCCCCAGTTCGAGGGCCAGACCAAGACCAAGCTGGGCAACTCCGAGGTCAAGGGCTTCGTGCAGCGCGCGATGACCGACTCCTTCGGCGACTGGCTCGAGCGCCACCCCAACGAGGGCAAGGACATCGTCCGCAAGTCCATCCAGGCCGCGACCGCCCGGATGGCCGCGCGCAAGGCCCGCGAGGCCACCCGCAAGCGCGTCCTCGAGAGCGGCGGCCTGCCCGGCAAGCTGCGCGACTGCCAGGCCAAGGACCCCGCGGTCTCGGAGGTCTTCATCGTCGAGGGCGACTCGGCCGGCGGCTCGGCGGTGCGCGGGCGCAACCCGCACACCCAGGCGATCCTCCCCATCCGCGGCAAGATCCTCAACGTCGAGCGCGCCCGCCTCGACAAGGCGCTGGCCAACAACGAGGTCCAGGCGCTGATCTCGGCCTTCGGCACGGGCATCGGCGAGGACTTCGACATCGAGAAGGCGCGCTACCACAAGATCGTGCTGATGGCCGATGCCGACGTCGACGGCATGCACATCCGCACCCTGCTGCTGACGCTGCTCTTCCGGTTCATGAAGCCGCTCATCGAGGCCGGCTACGTCTACCTCGCGCAGCCGCCGCTGTACCGCATCAAGTGGAGCAACGCCACGCACGAGTTCGCCTTCACCGACCGCGAGCGCGACGCGCTGACGGCCGAGGGGCAGAGCAAGGGTCGGCGCCTGCCGAAGGACAACCCGATCCAGCGCTACAAGGGTCTGGGCGAGATGGACTACCAGGAGCTGTGGGAGACCACGATGGACCCCGACAGCCGGGTGCTGCTCCAGGTCACCCTCGACGACGCCGCCGCGGCCGACGAGATCTTCTCGATCCTGATGGGCGAGGACGTCGAGAGCCGGCGCGGCTTCATCCAGCGCAACGCCCGCGACGTCCGCTTCCTCGACATCTGAGCCCCCTGCAACTTTCCCGCCCCATGCCGGAAGGTTCACCTCAGCCGGGGAACGGATCCCCAGCGACGCTGAACCTTCCGGTGCGACGCCAGAACCGCACGAAGGATGTCCATGACTGAGCAGCCGCCGATCGAGACCGACCGCACCGAGCCGATCGACCTCAACACCGAGATGCAGCGCTCGTACATCGAGTACGCGATGAGCGTCATCGTCAGCCGCGCGCTGCCGGACGTCCGCGACGGGCTCAAGCCCGTGCACCGCCGCGTGCTCTACGCGATGTATGACGGCGGCTACCGGCCCGACCGCGGCTTCAACAAGTGCAGCCGTGTCGTCGGCGACGTCATGGGCCAGTACCACCCGCACGGCGACAGTGCGATCTACGACGCCCTCGTCCGGCTGGTCCAGGACTGGAGCCTGCGCTACCCGCTGGTGCAGGGCCAGGGCAACTTCGGCAGCCCCGGCGACGACCCGGCCGCGGCCCCGCGGTACACCGAGTGCCGGATGGCGCCGCTGTCGATGGAGATGGTGCGCGACATCGACGAGGAGACCGTCGACTTCCGCCCCAACTACGACGGCAAGACCCTCGAGCCGTCGGTGCTGCCCAGCCGCTTCCCGAACCTGCTGGTCAACGGCAGCTCGGGCATCGCGGTCGGGATGGCGACGCAGATCCCGCCGCACAACCTGCGCGAGGTCGCCGCCGCCGCCGAGTGGGTCCTCGCCCACCCCGACGCCACCCGCGACGAGATGCTCGAGGCGGTGATGCGCGAGATCAAGGGTCCCGACTTCCCCACCGGCGCGCTCATCATGGGCACCAAGGGCATCGACGACGCCTACCGCACCGGCCGCGGCTCGGTCATCATGCGCGCGGTCGTCGAGGTCGAGGAGATCCAGGGCCGGCAGTGCCTCGTGGTCACCGAGCTGCCGTACCAGGTCAACCCCGACAGCCTCGCCCAGAAGATCGCCGAGCACGTCAAGGACGGCCGGCTCAGCGGCATCGCCGACATCCGCGACGAGACCTCGGGCCGCACCGGCCAGCGCCTGGTCATCGTGCTCAAGCGCGACGCCGTGGCCAAGGTCGTGCTCAACAACCTCTTCAAGCACACCCAGCTGCAGACGAACTTCGGCGCCAACATGCTGGCGCTGGTCGACGGCGTGCCGCGGACCCTGCCGATCGACGCGTTCATCCGGCACTGGGTCGAGCACCAGCTCGACGTCATCCAGCGCCGCACGGCCTACCGGCTGCGCCGCGCCGAGGAGCGCATCCACATCCTGCGCGGCCTGCTCAAGGCCCTCGACGCGCTGGATGAGGTCATCGCCCTCATCCGCCGCTCCCCCGACGTCGAGGCCGCCCGCACCGGCCTCATCGAGCTGCTCGAGATCGACGAGATCCAGGCCCAGGCCATCCTCGACATGCAGCTGCGCCGCCTGGCGGCCCTCGAGCGGCAGAAGATCATCGACGACCACGACGAGCTCCAGGCGATGATCGAGGACTTCACCGACATCCTCGCCAAGCCCGGCCGCCAGCGCGACATCGTCTCCGAGGAGCTGGCCGAGATCGTGCGCCGCTTCGGCGACGAGCGGCGCACGAAGATCACCCACTTCGACGGCGACATGTCGATGGAAGACCTCATCCCCGAGGAGGACGTGGTCGTCACCATCACCCGCGGCGGCTACGCCAAGCGCACCCGGGTCGACGCCTACCGCGCGCAGAAGCCGGGCGGGCGGGGGGTCCGCGGGGCGCAGCTGCGCGGCGAGGACATGGTCGAGCACTTCTTCGCGACCACCTCGCACCACTGGCTGCTCTTCTTCACCAACCTCGGCCGGGTCTACCGGGCCAAGGCCTACGAGCTGCCGGATGCCGGCCGCGACTCCAAGGGCCAGCACGTGGCCAACCTGCTGGCGTTCCAGCCGGGCGAGGAGATCGCCCAGGTGCTGGCCATCCGGTCCTACGAGGACGCGCCGTACCTGGTGCTCGCGACCCGGGGTGGGCTGGTCAAGAAGACGCGCCTGTCCGAGTACGACAGCCCCCGCACCGGCGGCCTCATCGCGGTCAACCTGCGCGACGACGACGAGCTGGTGGGCGTCGGGCTGGTCTCGCCCTCCGACGACCTGCTGCTGGTCTCGCGCAAGGGGATGTCGGTGCGCTTCCACGCCGACGACGCCCAGCTGCGCCCGATGGGCCGCGGCACCAGCGGGGTCACCGGCATGAAGTTCCGCGGCGACGACACCCTGCTCGCGATGGCCGTGATCGCCGACGGCACCGAGCCCGACGTGTTCGTGGTGTTCGAGAACGGGATGGCCAAGCGCACCTCCGCCACCGAGTGGAACGCCAAGGGGCGCGCCACCCTCGGCGTCGCGGTCGCGAAGATCACCGACCGCAACGGCGACCTGGCCGGCGCCCTGACCACCACCGGCGACGACGAGCTGCTCATCGTCTTCGAGAAGGGCAACATCGTGCGGGCCACCACCAGTGGCATCGCGCCCAAGGGGCGCAACACCCAGGGCGTCATCCTGGTGAAGCCGCCGAAGGGCGACCGGGTGAAGGCCGTGGCACGCAACCCCGAGAAGGACGAGGACGACGGCGTCGACGAGGCCGATGAGGCTCCGGTGACCGGTGGTGACGGTGCGGTGTCCGGCGCCGAGGGTGATGCGGCCGATGACGTCGCAGGTGACGAGGCTCTGGAGGCCTCCGATGGGGCCGGTGAAGAGTCGGTCACGACGGCCGGGTCGGACGAGGCTCGTGTCGCCGACGACGGCGACGATGCCGTACCGTCGGACGACGAGACCACCGACCGAGGAGGCCGTGAGTGAGCACCGCAGACCACGCGGGGCGCCCCCTGCGCTCATCGACTCCGCCGCGCACCGCTCCGATGGCGAACGCCGGCGCGACGAGTGCCACCCGGGGCGCTGACTCCGCCGCCGGGCGAGGCGACGGGGGCACGTTGCGGCGTGACACCGGCGCCCGTCAGGCCGCCGATTCCCAGGCGACCCGTCCCGTTCCTGCTGGTCGCGAGGGTGGGCCGGCCCGGACCGGCGCCGCTCCCGTGCAGCGTCCCGTTGAGGCCGGCCAGCGCCCGGCCAATGGGGTTCAGCGCCCGGCCGGCCGGCCGGCATCCGCCCGCCGGGTGCGCCTGACCGTCTCGCGCGTCGACCCCTGGTCGGCGATGAAGGTGTCGTTCCTGCTGTCGGTGGCCCTCGGGATCGCCGGCGTCATCGCCACCGCGGTGCTGTGGACGGTGCTGGATGCGATGGGCGTCTTCGACCAGATCAACGGCGTCATCGGCCAGGTCGTGGCCGACGGCAGCAACAGCTTCGACATCCTCGACTTCGTGGGCTTCACCCGCGTGGTGTCGCTCTCGATCGTCATCGGGGTCGTCGACGTCATCCTGATGACCGCCATCGCCACGCTGGCGGCGTTCCTCTACAACATCTCGAGCGCCCTCGTCGGCGGCCTGAAGCTCACGCTCACCGACGACTGATGCTTGTCGCGGCCGCTAGGTCGCGCCGACGGAGGCCGGGGCCGGATGGCCCCGGCCTCCGTCGCGTCTGCGCTCCTGGTGGCGGCGGTGAACCGTTTTGGGCGGGAGGGTGCGGGTGGGGTAATCTCGTGGACCGTGCCCTCCCGCTCCACGGAGGGCGCCGCCGGTCGGCGAACGGGCCTATAGCTCAGACGGTTAGAGCGCTTCCCTGATAAGGAAGAGGCCACAGGTTCAAGTCCTGTTAGGCCCACCACCGACCCCCTCCCCATCAGGCGGTGAATGTTCGTGAAGAAGCTCCTCGTCCTCGTCGCGTCGGCTGCCGGCGCGTTCGCGATCTCGAAGCAGATCAGGGACAAGAAGGCCGAGAACCAGCTCTGGGCCGAGGCCACGGACTCCCCCCGCAGCTGATCACCCGTCCTGGTCGTCCCGTCGAGCTGTGCGCGCGTGGGATGGCCGACCGGGGGCCATGGCGCAATTGGTAGCGCACCTGCTTTGCAAGCAGGGGGTTAGGGGTTCGAGTCCCCTTGGCTCCACCGCAGGTCAGAGGCCCTTTCCGATTGCCGGGGAGGGCCTCTTTCGTGCCGGTACCCCAGAGAAGTACGGCAGTGCGAGGACATACAACCCAGTCTTGGTCGGGAAGACATCGTTGATGTACGTATGCGTGGCGGGGACCGGAGCTGCAAACTGGCGTGCGCTGAATGGCTCAGCGGTGCCGGCTTAACCCAACGCACACAGCGCGGGCCGTGCGGCCGCTTAGAGTGACAACAGAGTCGGGACGGAAGGAGCACGCGATGGCAAGGGATGATCTGGTGCGGGTACCCGTCTGGACTATCGCGACGGAGCCGAGCAAAGTAGCAGGGCTTGTCCCAAGGGTTCCGAGCGGCGAGATCACACCTGAGCGTCTGGAGCAGTTGCGAGATGGCCTCGCGTCGCTTCTGGATACGCCCGTGGTCTCACTGGAGGCCTATCCGCTTCCGTTGGAGCACCAGGTCCACGGCGGCCGAGTGCTTGACGCCACCACGCCACTCGCCTTGAGCCTGACGAGCCTGATTCAACATTCGAGCGAGGCACTGCGGGCAGCTGCGCCGACTGTTTCGCGGGGCGGCGAGACGCTATATCGGATGGTCGTCCCAGCGAAGGTGGCGGCGCAGATGGGACAAGGCATCGCACGATCCATGCCGTCCACCCAAGCTGCGGCTGGCATCTACAGCGGCGTGCTTGGGCCGGCTGGGATCGTGGGTCAGGCGACCTTCGTACCGGTCACCGCAGCGGCGGTGGCGTCTAGCGAGGGCGCAGCTGGTGTTGCCGCGGCGGGAGCAAGCGGGGCCGTAGCGGCCGGGGGTGTCGGAGCCATTACAGTCGCGGCGCCACTCGTGCTCCTGGCAATCGCAGTGGCTGCGACCGTCTACGCCGAGGAGCAACGGCGCCGAGCTCTTGAAAGAATTACCGCGCTACTCACGGAACTCAAACAGGCAAGGCTGGACGACGAACGAGACGCGCTGAGGGCCTCAAGCAAGGCAATCGACAAGGCAGCCGCGGTGCTGCTTGATGAAGGCAAGATCGGCCACTCGCTCGGCCTTGACTCAGCGGTGCACAACATCGACACGGCGGTAGAAGCAGCTGCTCGTAGAGCAAGTGAATGGCAGCAAGAGCTGGACTCATTTGAGAACGACCGTGTGTCAGTCGAACGGCTCCGGAGAGCCTTCCCGGGCATCGACCAAAACGCGGGTGAGTTCCGTGCGCGGCTGAGGATGGCTGCCTTCGCGATAGCCACCAAGCGAAGGATCGCAGTCCTTCAGGCCGTAGAACATGCTCAGCAGGGACACGAAATGACGCTGCCGCGATTCATGTCGGTGCTGAGAACAGAGCAGGAGGCCGTTGACGACCTTGAACGTCAGTTGGCCTCGTTCCTGCTCTCCCTTGCCCGCGTCCAGATCCAGCCCCCCGAGAGGTTCATAGACAACCTGATGACGAGGGGGGAGGTGCGCGACTTGCTCAAGTGGCCCACGAGACTTCGGGAGTTGGCGGAAAGCGAGTCACCCTCGATCGCGGGCAAGGAGCAAGACCTCGAGATTGCGATGGTTCGCGACCGTGAGGGCAGGGTCCGCGTCCTTGGGCTGGCTGCTGTCGCGTGACCAAAGGTTGACGGAACCTGGATCGGTCCTACAGCGCAAGCCGTTGGGCAGTGTGTTCCGTCCGCGGCCGGTTCTGGGGATTGCAGCGAACCAGACAGGTCACCCTCGAGCTCACTGAGAGCCTCGCCGGCCGAGGTCGAGGAGACTAGGAGTAGATCTCCATCGTGACAGTGCTGCCGTCGAATCTTCGGTGTCACGATCCCCGCGTGCGCCGCGAAGCCGCTTCGGTACGGGTAGTTTGACCCCTCGCCGTTCGCCTGCCGGCTCATGGCCAGTCCGCCTAGTCCGCACGCATCCCGACATATTCGTCGACGGGCGCCGGAAGTAAGCGGCGGCACCCCGGCAACGGGTCCGGGGCGTTCGCATCATGTGCCTGCGCCCACCTGGAAACCGGGTACGGGCGCGTTGTCACTCGAAGGTGGAGGTTCCGCTTGGTCAGCTGTGCGAGCGCATCGGCGGTGTCGACGACAAGCCGCTCGCGGGCATTGTCCGGCCGGAACGACCAGCCTTGTGGCGCGAGCTGGTACCAGGCGGTGACCCGATCCCGTGCCACTGTGCAATGCCCGCTGATCCGCCGCAGCGACAGGCCTCGGCTGCTCATGGCGTGGCTCCCGCGTTGAGTTCTGCCGTGGCGGAGTGGCGTCCCCGCTGCCGGATCAGGCCCGGGCGCGGGGGGACGGCGCGGACCCGGGCCGGACGCAGGGTGGAGGTCCTCCCGCGCGTCTGTGCACGCGGTGCGTTGACCTCATTCATCAGCCCGCGCAGGACCGCGCCGAGCGGCCGGTCATGGTCGACCAGTCGGAGGATGACCTTCGTGACGCCAACAGTGACCAGCAGCGTGTACGCGATCGCGAAGAACCCGACGCCGATGCCGAGTCGGCGCTCGGCGATCTGGAGCAGGACGAAGACCCCGGCCCCCACGCCATAGGCGACGTAGCGGGCGCGGAAGGGCAGCGTCTTCCCCGGCGGACCGAGCCAGACGGCGTTGACGTTGTAGATCTCGTCGTCGACAGGCAAACGCATGGCTCAGCCCGTGACGAGCGACGCGAGCCAGGTGCCGACCTCGTCGGCGCGACCGCTGCTGGCGACGCCCAGCACCGCAAGCGCCACAATCACGCCGGCCACGACTCGCATGGCCTTCGCGTTGTCACCGCGCTGGGCGAAGACGAAGAGCATGACGGCGATGAGCAGAAGGAGCAGCGGGATGATGTTGCCCTTGATCCATGACTGCAAGTTGGCTGTGTCCCCCGGTAGCGCGCGCGAGCGCAACGAACTCGTTCATGATGTCCCCTTGATCGAACGGCGGAGGCCAGGCGGCCCCTGGTACCAGTCCGCCAAACCGGGGTGCACTCGCTCAAGGAGAAGTCAGATCTTTACGAACTTCTGAACCGATGCACTGACCACAGGTAGCTCCCCGCCCTGTGTCCGCGTCAGCGGGAGGTACGGGCAGGCTCCCCCGCTCCCCATCATCCGCGCCCGTCGCAACGCTTCAAGGGCGCCTGCGGCGTCACTTCGTGATGGCCTTCGGCCACCCTTGACCCAACCCACCGGGCCCTACAGATGCTCCGCTACGGGGAACCAGCCCCATCTCGGCCAGGCATCGCAGTCGCTCGCATGGCCCAATGAGCGATCGACACCCGCCGCTGGCTACGTGTTGGCGAACCGGGCTGGCCCAGTCGGGTTGGGCGTCGCCTCGCGTCAGAGCGTCTCCACAGGCGCTCCTGGCACCACCGGCAGGTGAACGGGTGAACCACGTCGTCCACATCGCCCGGTCACTTACCTTCGACTGGGTCCCGCCGACGGCACGCCGAGTGTCGGTGCCGACGTAGTGCGAGCCGCCGCCCCGAGTTACGACAAGTCGAAGAGAGCGGGGTGGTCGGGATCGAATGGGACCGCTTCGAGACCCCTACCCCGGCCGTCCACCCGACGCCAGGACAGGTCTTCGATGGTGAATCCAAACTCCGGATCTCCGAACAGTACGGCCACCCGAGCAATCATGGGTATAACTCCATTGACGCGGACTCCTCTGAAGCCATGAACCTCCGAGATGTTCCAGGCTTGTTCTGGCACAAACCCTTCAAGGAAGGTGGCTTCGAATGCCACATCCTGAGATAGATCGTACTTCACGAGGACCATGCCATCGGGCCCCTCTGCGGCCTCCACAGAAGCAAGCTCGCCGCCCCATTCTACGGACGTGATGTTGCACTGTAGAGGGCTTGCCGTGAAGCCCAACTCCTCCACGGCGGGCTCAAGTTCGTTCTGCAAATCCGACTGCAGGTAGTAGTGGCAGAAGTCTTCGTCCCGGCTGCGGCCGACCGCTGAACGCAGGTCGGTTTCCTTCCAGGGCAGATGATCCACGAGCCAAGCCCCAAAGTCGATCACAAGTTCGACCGCACCAGCCAGACCTCGGACCTCCTCTGCTAGTTCCCTGGCCAGGCCCCCACCAGGACCGGCGAAGGCCTTATCGTGCGAGACGAGTGCTACATCAAAGCCACGAGCAGCCATGTTTACGACATCCGCCCACACGAGAGAGTCGCGATAACCGCCTCCCTTCGCGTCGAAAGGGGGACGACGCTCGACTGCCCGCCTCACTAGGTCTTCGTGATCGACCTTGGGCCAGGGCAGAACCGTGATTCCCAGCTGTTCGTCGAACCGCTCCGCCAAGTAGCTCCTGTAATCAAAGGAGGTGTCATATGCCACCGCCGCGTAGGCGGGCAGCCCCAAGAGACGCTGCGATCGATTCAGTCGCTCGAGGGCGCTATTTGCCTCACGCGTGGCGTGAGCGAAGTTCGCGACCGTCTCCTCGAACACAGAAGCAGGAACATAGACATCGACCCAAGTCGAGTGCAGCATGTGCTGTATGAGCTGGTATGGAAGCCCCCGACACATGTAGTCACGCGTCAGTTGTGTGGCATCCAGGACGACAGACTTCATGGCAAATATTTTAGGCGACTGTTTGGATGTTCCTGCGGCAAGCGCCCGTAATGATCGCTAGCACCAAAATCGACGGCTGGGCTCAGCGGGCTGCCTGGACGAAGAGGGGGTAGTCCAGGTAGTACCGCACGAAGGATCGCAGGTGCCGTTCCTCGAGGTCGAACCCCAGCCTCTTCAGGTCTTCCCGTGACGGTTCCGTATCAGCAGGAAGCAGTGTCCTCAGCGCAGAAATCTCCTTCGGCGTAAGCGGAGGGGTGTTGATGGACTCGGTTGTGAAGCAACGCCAAGGGCCCCCGGCCACCAACTGCTGCACTTCATCGGCCTTCTCCGGGGATGGCAGAAAGCCACCCACCGTGACCATCGGAGAGCCATCTTGGTAGTGAAGATTGAACCCGGCGACAAAGCCGCCGGGCCGAGCGACTCGCCGCGCGGCGGAATCGAGAGTCGACAGCAGTGCTTCGGCCGTCGCAGCCTGCACCTTGCCGTCATTGGCAAGGCCTACTCCATTTGGGAAGTCCTCGCTCGGGAAGGCGTCCCCAAACAGTCCCTGGAAGGTTTCCAGTCGGTCTAAGATCCCGTCGCCATAGCTTCGCGGGTGAGCATTGAACGTCGCGAGTAGCGCCGTGTTGGCTGGCGCGCGCTCGACGAGACCGACGAGCTCGTCAACCTTGGACCCATCGAGTGCCTGGTCGTAGTCCAGCCATATCACCCATGGTCTCTCGGTGAGATCCGGACGTATGAGCAGCTTGGGCACTTCATCGTATGAGATGCCGCGTACCAATTCGACCGTCCGATACGGCCGGTTGAAGTTCGCTCGGCTAAATGTGACTTCGTCGGATTCGATTGAAATCATGTCCCGCAATCCAAGCTCTCGATGCGCCATCTCGAAATCCACGAACCAAGCCGAACCGAGCCCGACATACACGGCATGCCTAAGATCAATGATCGTGCCATAACGCCGTAGCCCTCCGAAGACAAGGCTTCGCTCAATGGTCTTGTTCTGGCGCACACTGTAGTTGATGGTGCTGGATGAGCTGGCCACTAGTCGTCCTCGCCAACCAGAGTCTCGTACGCGTAGTCAAAGGACTTGATTCCAACATCCCGGTAGGAGAGTTGGGAGTCTCCGAGGCCCTTGGCGAGCGCCTTGATCCGCTTGTACGGCATGGCATAGTTGATATTTCCAATCCGCTCCCGGGTGGGAGTCGGCGTGGCCAACGTAGGAACTCTCACAGTCGGACGAGCCTCGACGGCAACAAGTTCCTTTGGCTCGGCCGATCTCTCTCTGTGCTTCGCCTCATCCAAATCGAACTTGCGAGCATTTGTATAGCTAATCCACGTCCGGGTGGGCTCGTGCATCCGCGCAAGTGCACGCCGATAGACTGCGTGCGACACGTCAACACTTCGCTTGGTTGTGGTCATAGGTAGGTCCGCGGCCCTCGCAGCACTAAACAGTGCAATACCCGCGAACCCGCTGTACTGACGGTGCCACCGGGGCAGTTCCTCGCCCCACCCAGTCAAGTTGCTAGTGTCTGCCGCCAAGACGACTCTGCCGTTGCAGAGGATATACCAGCCAGAAGGATCAATCTTTCGACGGTCATTCTCGTCTGGCTCAGCAGAGTCTGGTGGAACGGATACCATTCCGGCCAAAATTTCCACAGTGACGGAGCCATCTGTGTATCTGTCGCGCATGGGGGCGAAGTCGTCGCTTCCGCGAAGTTCCAGTTTGTACCCAACGACAGCGACCCCATTCACCGAGATACGCAAACCCCGCATAAGCGGCACCATGTAATCGCGGCCCAAAATTCTGCGTAGGCGACGCTCAAAGGTGGGGTCGCCCAGCCTTTCCGATGTCTCTGGGCGCAAGCCGCTGACGTGAACCGCGACTCCTGGTTCAGACAACGGGTCGGATTCCTCGATGTCGAAATCCCAGTTGGGCGCGGCGAGTTCTCCGTTCGCCAAGGGCTCAGCGTCGCGTGCCATCCACTCGGGCACATTGATTGGAACCCGAAAGCTCTCGGTCCGACGCCCGTCGACGTACGTGCTGCGGACTTCAATCAAGTCTCCGAGCTTGAAGACTGCGCGCTTCATGCCGATGCCGTACACGCCGACGGAGAAGTCATCAGGGGTCTGGTCGTGCCTTCTGCCAAACGTGAATGCATAGTCGGCGGCGTTATCTAGGGTGATTCCGCCGCAATTGTCAACTATGGAAAAGTCGTCGTCACTGAAACGAATCTTGATGTGGTAAGTGCTCAGGGCCGAGTCACTCCTGAGCTCCGTCGGCTCGTACCCGGACTTCTCCCAGGCTCCGTCGATGCTGTTGTCGACCAGGTCAAGGATGCAGTCTTCGAGGGAGATGTCTCGTGTCAGCATCCTGACGAAGAACTCCTTCGAGGGTTTCGCAGTTGCCCTGTCGCGCCTCAGCGTCATGCCATCCTCCCTCTGAGGGGCACTCCCCCCGTCCATAGCCTGATCCTGCCGCAAGGTACCGCCCGACACGCTTGATCTGCCGGCATTTCGGGGTGCGGGCATCCAACTGTGCGATCGTGTACGGTGTGACGCTCTCCGCTAGACCCCCTGCAATCGCTCCGCAAGCGACTGGGTCCCCAAGGCCCATCGCGGTCGACCTCTTCGCCGGGGCGGGAGGGTTAAGCCTGGGTTTCGAACAGGCTGGCTTCGACATCGTGGCCGCAGTTGAGTATGACCCCGTTCACGCTGCCACCCATCTATACAACTTTCCCGAGTGCGAGATCGTCTGCCGTGACCTACGGAAGCTGAGCTCTGACCGCCTCATGCAGGCGGTTGCGCGAGGTGTCACGAAACTCCGCCCCACGACCGCATGGGACGGAACCGTAGACGCTCTAATCGGTGGACCTCCGTGTCAGGGATTCTCCACTGGCGGCAAGCGGGAAGAGGGTGATGCCCGAAACGAAATGATCCTTGAGTTCGTCCGTATCGTCGAGCAGTTGAGGCCACGGGTACTCTGCCTTGAGAACGTGTCCGGAATTCTCGACGAACGGTTCGCAAGTGTTCGTGAGGAGGCGTTTCGCCGCTTACGCGGGGCGGGGTACCAGCTGTCCGGTACCGACGGAACCCTGAACGCAAAGGACTTCGGAGTTCCGCAGAGCCGGAAACGCGTAATTGTCTTGGGCTGGCGAGGGGGAGACCCGGGGGTGCCGTCTTCCGCAGGACGAGCGACGGTCTTGGTGGGGGAGGCCCTAGAAGGGCTGCCGAACCCTGCTCACTATCCCTCTCTGTTGTCCAGCGACCAAGTGCCACTTGGGATTACGGGCACGCTTCTGCGCAATTCCTCGACGGGCTCATACTCACGGCTACTAGCGGGCCTCGACACCCCGAGCTGGGACTTCTCACATCCGCGGGTGTGGGACCACACCCTGCTGAGCGGGTCACGAAGGACGGTGCACTCGGCGGACACCATACGTCGATTCAGTCAAACCAAGCCTGGATCCGTGGAACCGCGGAGCCGCCTGTTCCGGCTGACGCCCAGCGGTCACGCGCGAACCCTCCGCGCAGGTACGGGCGCGGAGCGAGGCGCCCATACCTCCCCCCGCCCAATCCACCCGACACAAGATCGGGTCATCACGGTCAGAGAAGCGGCGCGGCTCCACGGTTACCCTGACTGGTTTCGGTTCCATGTGACGAACTGGCATGGCCACCGGCAAGTTGGCAATAGCGTGCCCCCACCCTTGGCTCGTGCGGCCGGTGAGCAGCTGATCAAGAAGCTCGGGCTGGCTCCCGTGCGACCCACTGCCAAGCTTCACCTGGGCGATGCATCGCTCCTGAGCCTTTCCATGGCCGAAGCCGTGGTGAGACTCGGCGCAGTGACGGACGAACTCCCGGCGCCACGATCTCGTCCCGTCATTCCCGAGGCCTTGGCCGGCTGACCAAGAACCTCCCTATCCANGACAGGTGGCCTAGGAAACTGAGGGGACCGTCCGTGGCCGGTCGACCTTGATGTTACGCACGGCGGTGGTGGTGGTCCGGGCCACGATGCGGGTCTCGTCGTCGAGCTCGATGGCCAGGGTGGTCTCGGCGACGTGGATGGTCACGGTCTGGTGGGCGTGGGTACGGCCGAGGGCGACCTTCTGGCCGCAGACCATGACGATGCCGCTGTTGGAGGCGCGGCGTTGGACGGTGACCGGCTCGCGGGAGGGCCGCAGCGGCGGGCCCGCGGGGCGCACGGCACGCAGCCTTAGCCACTGCTCGCGCGGGACCGGGTTCGGTCGGGTGCGCAGCAGCTCGCGGTGTCGAGGTCGAAGAACATCAGGGTGTGCTCCTCGAGGCGGATCCCGACCTGGCGGCCGGCGAGGATCTCCGCGGCCAGGATCACGTACCCGCCCAGGCTGACGGTGCCGCTGCGGGCCACGGCCCGTTCGACGTCCACGACTCCGGCCGCGACCCCGANNAGCCAGCAGCGCGGCCAGGTCGGTCACGGACAGGTGGGAGCGCACGGTCTTGACGCGGGTGCCTCCGATCGTGAGGTGGACCAGGTCGCAGTCGATCCAGAACCGCACCCGTTGCCCGGCGCGGGCGGGGCCGAGCCAGAACTGCTGGCCGCGGATGGCGAGGTTGCCCGAGGCCTCGACGACCCGCTCCAGCTCCACCGGCCCACCCGGGACCGGGGCCGGCGCCGCGGCCGGCACAGGCTCAGCGTCACCGGACTTCTCGGCCGGGACGGGGTGCAGCGTCGCCGGCAGCCACAACGGCAGCAGCGCCTGCTGCTCCTCGGGCACGGGCGCGAACCGCTCGGCCGGGGTCACCGGGACCTTCACGTCCAGGGCTTGGTGCGGCCGGTCGGTGTTGTACCCGGCGACCCACGCATCGACCGCGGCCTGCGCGAGCTCGACCGACTCGAACGGCTCGCAGGTGTCGAGGAAGTCGGGGCGGAAGGTGCCGTGGAAGCGTTCGACCTTGCCGTTCTGGTTCGGTGAGGACGGCTCAGTCAACCGGTGCCGGACCCCGTTGCGGCGACAGATCTTGTCGAACAGCATCTCCCCGCCCTTGCCGAACCGGTCGGTGAACTGCTTGCCGTTGTCGGTGATCACCTCCTCCGGCACCCCGAACCGGGCCAAGGCTTGGGCGAACGCCAGGCACACCGCCCGCCCCGTGGCCCGCTCCACCACCTGCGCCATCACGCAGTACCGCGAGTGGTCATCCACCCCGGTGACCAGCTTCGCCTCACGCACCTCCCCAGTGACCGTGTCGACCAGCTCGATCCCGCCGACGATGTCGATGCCCCACAGCTGCATCGGCCCCGGCCGCTCGAACCGGATGTACGCGCTCCGCGGCTTCTTCCGCTGCCTCACCCGCAGCAGCCCCTGCCGGATCAGCGCCCGGTCGATCGTGCGCTCCGAAGGCACCACCACCCCCTCGACCGGGCGGCGCAGCATCTCCAACCGGATCCGGCGCGACCCCCACCGCGGATGCTTCCTGCGCATCTCCGCCACCGCGGCCTCGACCTCCGCCGGGACCTGGTGCGGGCACCCCTTCGGGCGGTGCGACCGGTCCGCCAACCCCGCGAGCTGACCCACCAGG
>NZ_LMSE01000001.1:159708-248026 GCF_001428065.1 Nostocoides sp. Soil756 | reverse complement strand
CCCGGACCGCGTCCAACCGCTGCTCGACAACAGACAAGACAACCAGAGCCAATCCCGGCCTCCTCAGGTCGCGACGCTCCCACGGAGAACGCNNNNGAACACGACCCCTGTCGCACATCAGCTGACGGATACCTGTCGCACATCACCCGACGGAGGACAGAACCTCCCTATCCACTTCTGCCGAATTGGCCTCTACTAGATCAAGGCGCCGGCTCCGCCGGCGCAAGCCCTGCGGGCGGCGCTTCGCACCGTCCTCGGGCGCACCCGCGGGCCAGTACGTCGATCCCGTTGCCGGGAGCCACCAGCTGTCCTGGAACCGAATCTCGAAACTCGCACAAGTCGCCGTTCAGACAGCGCCGGGCCCCAATCGTGCGACTTCACGCGCCAAATCGTCGTAGTCGCGAACGCGGCCTTGGGCGACCATCCGCTCGAGGTCCTGCCGTGGCTTCCATGGCTTGGACCCCCGTCGGGCCTCGAGGTCGGCGGCGGCCTGCCGTAGCTCGGGCAGAGCCAGGTGGTACACACAATCGACTGAACCAGAACCATATGCAATCAGGCGAAGCATGGCGGGCCGGGGTTCCATTGTGAGTACCGCGTAGTGGGGCATGTGGCCCCGGCGAAGGGACACCAACTTCGCGCCCTGGGAGATGCAGTCCTGCGCTCGATCAGTACGCAGGCTCCACTTCGACGAGATGGCCACCAAGAGCCTCTCGCTGGGTGCAGCCGCAGCGATGGTGAGGTCGACCTTGAGTAGGGACTCCTCAGGCATCGTCTCGAGTAGATCGATGATCAACTCGTGGTCCCTTCGCCGTTGAACACCGGCCTGAAGCGCGCGTTGCAGGACGCGCTCGACTTCCGGACCTAGGGGTTGCATCAGGAGACTGGCCACCTCGTCGGCTAGGTCATCACTGGGCCCAAGGTACGCGCGCCGAAAGCGCTGGAACACCGCGAGGTGGCGGTACTGCGCGAACTCGGTTGCGGACCGCGATCTCGCCGTGACGAGGTCGGGTCTTAAGCCGCTCAGATGGGATGCCGCGCGTTCCTCCATCACGCTGCCAACACGTTCAACCTCGGAAACCCCCGGTGGGACAGCCAACCTGGCGAAGAGCGCGTGGCCCCACTCGACTGACCCACGGTCGTTGTTGTCCGACGTGTTCGGATTGCCGTTAAGGCGGTAACCGCAGAGGTCGACTACGAAGGGGGCTGTCACGCAGCCATCCTCTACGAGATCTCCAGTTACCGCAGGCCAGCGCGCAGGTACGGTTCGAGGTGTCGCGCGATGGCCGCCGCCAGCCCCACCGGCACAGCGTTCCCGATCTGCTTAGCAATCTCGATCTTCGTGCCACACCAAAGAAAGTCGTCCGGGAAGTCCTGCAGACGTGCGGCCTCATGATGTGTAATGACGCGATTCAGACGGCGGGCTGGGTCGAGCTCCCACTGCGGATGCAGATACTGACCCTTTTCGGGCTTGAAGAACTCGGTTCGGATCGTCAAGGACGGCGCATCCCAACGCATCCGTCCCATCACGTCCGTCGTTCCCGACTTCTTGTCGCGCCAGCACCGAGGCAGGAGGTCGTCCGGGACATCAAAGCGCCCACCCCCCGGGGGTACGTGGTCATACCTGGCGAGGGACAGCTCGCGCGGTTGCCTCCCAAAGTGCAGCGCGCTGCTCTTGAAGACCCCCGGAAGTACCTGCCCGAAGAACTCGGTACGACTCTGTGGCAAGTCGGTAGTGCCAGGTCGCTCGATCATGCCTTCGATCCGGCTACGCACCGTCTCCCACTGACGCAGCCCGCCAGTACCGACCTTGGCATGCGTCGGTGCCGGCAGCGGGATCTCGCCGACACGCGAACCGATCACGATCGCGCGGGGACGCCGCTGCGCCACCCCGTAGTCGGCGGCCAACAAAACCCCGTACGTGAGGGAGTAGTCGGAGATCACGCCATGGTCCGCCTCGTCCAGAAGCAGTTGAAACTCACTGGACTTCATGAACCTCTGGACGTTCTCGAGGACGAACACCTTCGGTCGTGCCGCGGCAACGACGCGCAGGTACTCCTTCCAGAGCTTGTTCCGTGGGTCGTTGACGTCTTTCGAGCCGAGGTTGGAGAACCCCTGGCAAGGGGGCCCCCCGATCACGAGGTCAACCTCGGGAATGCTTGACGTGGGCCACTCGGCGATGTCGCCCCAAAACATGTGGTCCTCGCCGAAGTTCGCCGCGTAGGTAGCCGCGGCAGCCAAGTCCCACTCAACGGCCTGGACGGGGATGAAGCCCTCCGCGACGAACCCGCGGGTCATCCCACCGCAGCCTGCGAAGAGGTCGATCATCGTTGGGCCGGTCGTCACAGGCTGCATCCTAAATGTTCCCTTCTGGTGGCTTGGGCAGGCGCGCCGTATGGTCGAACGTATGAACGATCCCGCCTCATGGGCCTCCTCCGAGCGGGTGCGAACCAGCATGGTGGGGAACCGAGGACGCGACACGAAGCCGGAGCTTGCACTCCGAAGGGAGCTTCACGCCCGCGGCTTCCGCTACTTCGTCAACCGACGGCCCATAGCCAACGTACGACGCACCGCTGACATCGTGTTTCCCCGGGCGCGGCTTGCCGTGTTCGTCGACGGCTGCTTCTGGCACGGCTGTCCAGAGCACCACACGGTGGCCAAGACCCACGCGCAGTACTGGGCCGAGAAGGTCCAGGCCAACCGCCTGCGTGACGCGGACACGAATCGCCTCCTTGGCGACGCCGGATGGAACGTCCTCCGGATCTGGGAACACGTTCCGCCTGTGGAAGCAGCCGACCTAGTGGGGAACCGGCTGGCAGAGATACTGCCTTGAACCAGAAGGCACCACCCAGGAGTGGCCCTACCAGGGGCGGCAACTCGTACCCCACATCGGCACCGCGGCGAACGTAGAACTTGATGTGGTCGAGCGTGACAGCGCCCATCTGCGGACTTGAAGACCGAAAACAGGCAGATTGCAGGCGGGGGAACTGAGGGCTCGAGCCCCCCAACGCCGCCCGCAGTGACCTGCCTACTCGAGAATTGGAAGGTCGTCTGAGCTGTCGGCACCCAGGGCATTATCAATGGCGATTCGTTCGTTGTATGCCCGGGATACGTTGCTGTCTATCTTGTGGTTGAGGACCTTGTCGGCCACCGACGCGAGCCGCTCCGCTGCGAGCACGACTCGATGGATGTTCGCCATTCGTACGGACCCGCCCTCAGGGTCGTCTTTAGCTGGCATGCTGGCGATCACAGCAACACCAACGATGAACGCACCTCGTTGAGACCAATTCCAGATGGGGAACGCGAAATAGTTGCTCCAACGTGATTTTCCGTATTGCTCGAAGAATTGGGGCGACCCGAGGCAGAATGTCTTTACCGACACGTACGGACTCTTCAAGGAAATTGAATCACGATGTGCGAATTCTGGTTCGTGAGATCCAGAAGTCGAGCACCAGAGTCCCAGCCGGCCCTCACCATTCGGATCAGACCGCGCCCAAATCTCGAGCTTGATACCCTCTTGACTGCCCGCGCCGAGATTGCCCCGCACCCCCGGTAGTATGTGCCGGAGGAGCGCGGAGTGGTAACGGATTGCGTCATGCGAATCCCTGGAGTCCCAATGGCTCCACCATTCATCCAGACGGTTCTTGTACAGCTGCCGGTGATCCAGTCGGCCGGGTTCTGGGCGACCCGCACCCGCACTGAGCCACTCCGCAGCCTCATAGAATACTTGGGGGACTTGACCATAGTAATCCGGGTATACGCCTTGGAGCCCAAGGGCATTCAGTCGCTGCCTGTTGAGTGAAAAAAGCGATTCATCTCGACCCTTTTCCTTCTCATCATCCCGCCATTCTGCTCCTTGTAAAGGTAGAATGGCGTACCGCTTGAGCCCCGTTGCAGACTTCTTGGATGCAATCAAGGATTCGACGAGGGGGGCATCGGATAGGGAAGACCCCACCGTGACGACGTTACTGCCGGTCATGGCCTCACTCATCACCTTCCTTGCTTTGCCCGAGGTCTCTTGATACGTAATCTCTCCGAATGCCGGTATCCCCAATGGTTCGGCGTCCTCGGGAATGTACCCATGTACATGTAATAGGCTCATGTTTCCAGGGTTTCGCCACGTCCGGGGCAACTGGCCTGTTGGACCGGTCGCGTTCAAGACTCGCATCTTCGTAAGTCGGACATCACTCTGGTCTGCGATTGATTCCAGAGCCTCTTGCAGGTAGGCGTCGTAGTTGGAGGTGATGAAAAGTACGCTGCCACCGCTCCGAGCAATCGCATAGCCCCACAGGACCAGGGCGTCGAGCATGTCTCCAGCCAAGAGCCTGCGCTCTCGATAGAGTGCGTCGCGAATTTGGTCGACCAACGAATCCACCCACCTTGGCCCCCTTCGACTCCTAATCATGGCTTCGGCAGTCGTAGCTGAGGCCACAGAGCCCTGTGCTTCGAGCCAACGATCGATAGTCTGCGAGGAGATCGCCTTGAGGCTGGTGTCAGCCGAGGATTGGGCCTCGTGTCGCAGCACTTTTCCCACCAAGCCAGCCCAACTTAGATCAGTCTGGTCAATGGTTGCCCCAAGACCCACGTAGACAACCCATGGTCCTGGCGTCGCGAGGTCCGCGATCTGGTCGATAGTGCCCCCGCGTAGGAAGAAATGCTCTCGACTCAAGGCGTCGTACCCCCTCTCGACTCGCAAATCAAGGAATAGCCCTGGAACCGAGAGGCGAGTCTCGTCCCCATCAGACTTCGACGGCATGACCGTCTGGCCCCAAGTTCCAGCGCCACCCAATGGAACAGCGATGGCGACTGTACCGATGGCAGGACGAGCCGTACTGGCCGAGTACTAGCCGACCTTCTGTTTGATCCTTGTTTCGACGTACTTGTTCTTCCGGCTCAGGCGACGCTCGTAACTCTCCCGGATCTCTCGCCGCTGCTTCGGATCCGTAACGCCCTTCAGAAGTTGACCAAGGGCTGCTTCTTGTACAGGGGTCAGCCGTTTACCGCTCATATCGATTCCTCTCCCCCGGGTAGGATCATTCCACCGATGAGACGCGCTTCACTAGCCCACGTCGTGAGGGACACTACGTGGGTGCCGAGCGGTTTTTCGTGACGCTGCTGGCCGTTTGCCATGTGGGCCGATGTCATGGTCGGCAACGGCGGCTGGCCCACCTGAACGCATCTGTGGCTTAGGCGAGGCCAGGCGGCCGAGCGGGGGGTCGACTGCCCGGATAGACGTCGGCTCCGGCCACAACTACAGGGTTGTAATTCAGCCACGTTGGCAGGGTATGCCCTGAGGATGTAGTTGCCCGGGAACCTTTGTACTCGTCCCAGGCGTGTCGTCCTGACGATTGACGAGGACGACTTCGCATCCCTCGACCCCTGCGGACGGGCGCGCCGAGCAATTCCGGGATCCATCTCGCACCTCCGGTCAAGTCCTGAGCAGCAGCCCCACGCGTCGATGTCGTACCAACCAACCGCTGGGTAATGGTCCACACTAGCGAGGGTGCCTCGTTCGCACCAAAGGTTCCGTAGTCCCCGAGGTCCCAGGCTTCATGCCCCGGTGATCACCCACCGCAGTCTGCCAGCAGCACCAGTGTGACTGGCCGCTGAGCGACGATCACGACGCGACGTCCACGTCCGGGTGGGCTGCACCCAGCAGGCGCCAGCCCTGCACGTGTCAGACCCCGACATGCGTAGCTCCGTACCCCAATTTGGCACTGCAGCGGGGTAGGAGTTCGACGCGGCCTGGTGCCTTGCAGCGTCCTGACCTGTGCTTATGCACGCTCCGGTGGACCCCAAACTGGGAGTTTGCAAGCAGGGGGTCACTGCAAAGCCTCAGAGGATGACCGGACCGTCCTCGGGCGCCGGCTCGGTGCTGAGTTCGCACCCGTTCACCAACGGGTGCACGCGCCACTGGTGCTCGGCCCTCCCCTGACGCTTGATGACGTCGTCGCGGTCGGCGGCGTCGAAGGCGGCGTCGAGCCGGTCCTTGACGCCCACGGTGTCGGACGACCAGTCGCCGTCCCAGCTCCCCACCACCGTGCACGCCTTGATGGGGTGGAGCTCGTTCCAGCCGGAGTGCAGGGAGTCGAAGACCCAGCGGGCCCGCACGTAGAGCAGGTCGGAGCCGAGGCCCTTGTCGTCGGGCTGGTGGATCTCGGTCGGCGCGCCCTCGACGTCCGACGGTGACCCGCCGTCCCCCACCCCGATGGCCCCGCCGAGCAGCGCGGCCAGGAACGCGAGCAGCGCGAGGACGCCCCCTACGATCCAGCCGAACGGCGGGGGTAGGGCCACGCACAGGGCCCAGGCCGCGAGCGCCAGCCCGTACGCGACGAGCAGCCCGACCCGGAAGTCGGCGATGCCGGCTCCCTCGAACTCGGCGTGCAGGACGGCCGTCGGGGGCAGCACGCCCTTCTTGTCCCTGGCCTTCGCGCCGGTGAAGAAGCCCACGTGGTCGCGCACCCCGTCGGTCTCGGCGGCGAGGTACCCGTAGGGAACGCTGGTCTCGAGGTGGGCCTGGTCGACGCCGGGCATCGTCGGGTAGACGAGCAGGTTGATGGAGTAGTCGGTGTCGAGGGCGTTGGCGATGGTCTTCGGGTCACCGAGGTCGACGTTGCCGACCTTTTCCTGGGGGGTCTCGACGCTGATCACCGCCCCGATGACGCTCTCGTCGCCGCCGAGGCAGACGAGCCGGATGTTCAGCCACCAGTCGCAGAAGGCCACCCCGCCGGCCGCCGCGAACGCCTCGATGAGGATCAGCCCGCACGGGAAGGTGCCGTAGCCCAGCAGGGCGAAGATGGCAGCGGTGGCAGCGGTGGCAGTCGCGATGTAGGCGGCCGGCGACATCCACGACATCGGCTGGCTGCAGAGGGTGTACTGCTTGTACCCGGCCATCACGTCACCTCACGGCTGCTTGACGACGTCGACGCTGACGCCCCCGGCCAGGACGTCCTGGTAGCCCTCGGTGTAGGGGGCGTGGATGTTGATGCGCTGGGTCCCGTCGAACCCGGCGGGCGGGGTGACGGTGGCCGTCACGGACACGAGGCCGCCCGGCGCCAGGACCGGCTGGTCGGGGGCCAGCTCGACGGCCCAGCCGGCAGGGAGCGGGGTCGCCACGAGGTGGCGGGCCAGGTCCTTGCGGTACTCCTCGAGGTCCTCGCACCTCGGCGTCTGCAGCACGTAGGCGTCGGTCTCGAACCGGTACCGGTGCTCGCGCTGGGTCTCGTTGCGCAGGGTGAAGGAGACGATCGCCGGCGAGTGGGCCTGCACGACGTCGGTGTTGTGCTGCCCGAGGTTGTTGTTCCGGTTCCGGTCGCTGGCCGGGTCGAGCAGCGCCTGGAGGCAGTAGTGCCCGGGGGCCGCCGGGGTGTGCCACGAGAACGCGACGTGCGACGGATTGCCGGGGCCGCCCTGGACGCCCACGTCGACGAGCCGCGTCGCCACCGGCACGCTGACCGTCCCCATCCCGAAGTCGAGGTAGGACAGGTGGACCGGCATCGCCACGACGGGGCAGTCCGGCGCCGCGTTCCACACCCGGACGTCGACGGTGTAGGTGTGGTCGGGCTGGAGGTCGTACGAGTTGACGGGCGTGCCGCCGTCGAGGATGGTGAAGTCCGGGTTCTGCCAGGTCACCGGCAGCCCGCGCGCCATCA
Source organism: Nostocoides sp. Soil756 (assembly GCF_001428065.1). Lineage (GTDB taxonomy): Bacteria > Actinomycetota > Actinomycetes > Actinomycetales > Dermatophilaceae > Phycicoccus. Next base: position 240,377 of record NZ_LMSE01000001.1, on the reverse strand, counting down.
GGTCCTGCTGCGAGTAGACGGGCGGGTCGGGCACCCGCATCGCGGGGTCGTCGATGGGCACGCACCGGCTCGCCGCCGCCTTGTCCTGCCGGTCGGGAGGGTGCGGCCGCGGCCGGAACAGGGCCAGGAGCAGACGCGGCAGCTGGCGGAGCAGCCGGGCGAAGGCACCGGGGATGGCGAGCAGCGCGCGCAGGAGGTCGGCGAGCGGTCGCACGGTCAGCCGCCCGTCGTGAGGACGCGCCGCCAGGCGAGCCCGGCACCGACGGAAGCCGCCAGGGCGGCCGCGCCGGCGACCAGGACGAGGGTGAGCTCGAGTGCTCCGCTCCCGCCGTCCGGCTCGGCGCCGGCGATGCCATCGAGCCACGTCGGTTCGACCAGGAACGCGAGGGTGAGGACCGCGAACGTCGCGGCGGCGATGGTGCGGAGGATCGCTCGGACGACCTGTGGGCGATGCGGCGCGGAGGTGCTGGTCATGACCTCACCCTGGGTGCGGGTCGGCTCGCTGCTGTCGAGCATTGTCCGCTCGTCGCCGCGGCCTGTCGACCCCGAATGTTCCGCGCGCCGACCCGGGTACCGGGAGGTGCCGGGCCGAGCACCGAAGCGTCCGTGGCCCCCCGCGCCGGCCCAGGTGCTAGCCCAGCGACACCGTCCCGGTCGCGCGGACGTCCTCGGTGACGAGGCGGGGCGGCAGCCCGGAGTCGGGGCCCTGACAGACACCGTCGATGCGCTCTCCGTGGATGATCCGCAGGCCGGTGAAGGGGCCGCCACCGGAGGCGTCGGCGTAGCCGTCCGTGCCACCGACGACCGACCAGATCCCGCTGAAGGCCACCGTCATCCGACAGGCGGTGAGGTCGGCGGTGACCCGCTCGCCGGTCGTCCGGGCCGTCACCTGGACCGTGCCGGTGGGGAAGGTGATGGTGGCCAGCTCGGTCCCGCCGTTCTCGGTCTGGACGTCGTCGCCGATGCCGTGGATCGGGCCGGTCGCGATCACGGTCTCCTCGTCGGGGGCCGCGCTGGAGTTGTAGTGGAAGCGCAGGACCTGAGCGCCGTCGGGCGGCGCCGCGGCGTGGGCGGTGCCACCCCCGACCGCGAGGAGGGCCGTCATGGATGCGGCCGCGATGCGGCCACGCAGTGCTGTCTTCACGTCGAGTTCCTTTCGGAGGGTGCCGCCCCGGATGGCCGGCCACGGGCCAGCGTGCTGCTCGGGCGCTCGCCCCGCGCCGTGCGACGGGTGGATCTCGGGGACCTCGGGGCCGGGCCGATCCCCGGGCCGCCCCCTCCCCGGGGTCGACCCACGTCCACCCCCGAGTGGACGCACCAGACGGCCTGGTGGTGGGACCGTGGGAGGCGTGGAACGACCCACGCGCCCCTCGCTGCTCGACCTCGGGCTGAGTGCGGTGCTGCTCGCGGTGGCGGTCACCGAGGTGATCGTCGTGCCGGGCATCGCGCCCAAGGTGCCCGCGATGGCGACCGAGGTGACGATGGCGCTCGCGCTGGCCTTCCGGCGGGTGCACCCGTTGCCCGTCACCTTCGTGGTCGCGGCAGCGGGGCTGCTCGAGTCGGCCGCGGGGGTGCCGCTGAGCCAGCCCATCATGGACCTCGTCGCCTCCGTCATCGCCGTGTTCACGGTGTGTACGTGGGAGCGGCCGCGCATCGCCACGCTGGGATCGGGTGCCTTCGTGGCGGCGTTCGCGCTGCAGTCCTGGCTCAGCGGAGAAGGGTTGGGCAACTGGCTGTTCGGGGCCACGTTCGTGGTCCTGACGTTCGTCGCGGGTCAGACCATCCGGGCGCGCACGGCCGAGGCGGTGCGCCTGAACGAGGAGATGCTGCGCCGGGAGCGCGAGCGCGAGGATGCCGCCCGGACCGCCGTCCTGAACGAACGGTCGCGGCTGGCCCGGGAGCTGCACGACGTGATCTCGCACGCGGTGAGCCTCATGGTCGTCCAGGCCGGCGCCGCCGAACGGGTCAGCCTGGCCGCTGGCCCGGGCGGCACGGAACAGGTGCGCAGCTCGCTGCGCGACATCCAGGTCGCCGGGCGGCAGGCCGTGACCGAGCTCGCGGGGCTGCTGGGGGTGCTGCGCGACGGCGACGAGGGCATCGGCCTCGGCCCGCAGCCCGGGCTGGCCGACCTCGGGGAGCTGTTCGCACGGTCGACGAGCACCGGGGTCCGCGTCGTCCCGGCGGTGCCGACCGACCTGGCGGGCCACGTGGTGCCCGCCGGCATCCAGCTGGCCGCCTACCGGATCATCCAGGAGGCCCTGACCAACGTGCGCAAGCACTCCGCCGCGCCGGTCGCCCGGATCGAGCTGAAGGTGGCGGGCGACGCGCTGCTGCTCACGGTCTCCGACCCCGGCCCGGCGCGCCTCGGTGGCCCGGCCGCGGAGGGAGCGGGCTACGGGCTGCGCGGCGCGCGGGAACGGGCCAGCATCTACGGCGGTGAGCTCACGGCCGGGCGCACCGACGACGGAGGGTTCCGGGTCGCGGCCCGGCTTCCCCTGGACGCGTCGTCATGACCGACACCGAGCCCATCCGGGTCGTCATCGCCGACGACCAGGCCCTCGTGCGTGCCGGGTTCCGCCTGATCCTCGAGAGCGAACCGGGGCTGGCGGTGGTGGGCGAGGCCGACGACGGCGCCCACGCCCTGGCCGTGTGCGCCGCCCAGGACCCGGACGTGGTGCTGATGGACCTGCGGATGCCGGAGGTGGACGGCCTGGAGGCGACCCGCCGGCTGCAGGCCTCGCACTCTCGCGCGAAGGTGCTGGCCCTGACCACCTTCGACACCGAGCGCTACGTCTACGAGGCCCTGCGCGCCGGCGCCTCCGGCTTCCTGCTCAAGACCGCCCCGCCGGACCGCCTGGTCGCGGCGGTCCGGCAGGTGCACGCCGGCGAGGCGTTGCTGGCGCCGAGCATCACCCGGCGGCTCATCGAGGACTACGTCCGGCGCCCCGGACCGGGACCCGCGCGCACCGCCGGGCCGCTCGCCCACCTCACCGAGCGCGAGACCGAGGTCCTGCGGCTGGTCGCGCGCGGGCTGTCGAACGCCGAGATCGCCGAGCGCCTCTTCCTCGGCGAGACCACCGTCAAGACCCACATCAACCGTCTGCTGGCCAAGCTGCCGGCCCGCGACCGGGTGCAGGCCGCCATCGCCGCGTACGAACACGGACTGGTGCGCCCCGGTGACCCGCGCGAGGACTGACTCCGGCCGGTCAGGCGAGGGCTTCGGTGAGCAGGGCGCCCATCGCCCGCACTCCGGCGATCATCCGGTCGTCCGGCACGCCCGAGTAGCTCATCCGCGCGTGGTGCGACTCGGGGGCCTCCGCGAAGAACGGCGCCCCGGGCACCACGATGACCCCGGCCCGCGGGATCAGCACGTCGCGCTGGAACGCGGCCAGGTCCAACCCTTCTGGGAACGTCACCCAGGTGAACAGCCCGCCCTCGGCGCGCGTCCACGTGATCCCGGCCGGGAAGTGCTCGGCCATCGTCTCGAGCATCAGGTCGCGCTGGTGCCGGTAGGTCGGCAGCATCCTCGCGATGTGCGCCTCGACGTCGAACTGCGCCAGGTACGCCGCCGCCGCGCGCATGTTGAGGGTGCCGTTCTGGGTGTCGGCGGCCAGCTTGAGCAGCGCCAGCTTCTCGCGCACCTCGGGCTCGGCCAGCGCCCAGCCCAGCCGTAGCCCCGGCGCCAGGATCTTCGAGAACGACCCCAGGTGGATGACGCGCCCGGTGGTGTCGAGGCTCTTGATGGTCGGCAGCCGCTCGCCCTCGTAGCGCAGCTCGCGGTAGGGCGAGTCCTCGAGCACGACCACGTCGTACTCCTCCGCCAGCTCGACGAGCCGCCGGCGCCGCGCCAGGCCCATCGTCCGCCCGGTCGGGTTCTGGAAGTCGGGCACGGTGTAGACGATCTTGACCCGCTCGGTCGTGCGCAGCACCTGCTCGAGCGCGTCGACGTCCATCCCTCCGTCGTCCATCGGCACCGACCGGTACCGCGGCTCACAGGGGTTGAACGCGATGAGCGCCCCGAGGAACGTCGGCCGCTCGGTGACGATGACGTCGCCGGCGTCGACGAACAGCTTCGCCACCAGGTCGAGCCCCTGCTGGCCGCCCTGGGTGATGAGCACGTCGTCGGCGGTGCACGGCATCCCGTCGGCGGTCAGCCGCTCGGCGACCAGCGCGCGCAGGGCCGGCAGCCCCTCGGACGCGGTGTACTGCAGCGCCGACCCGTCGCCGGCCGTCAGCAGCCCGTCGTAGATGCCGCGCAGCTCGTCCATCGGGAAGAGCGACGCGTCGGGGTAGCCGCCCGCGAACGAGGTGATGCCCGGGGTCCCGGCCAGCGCCAGGAACTCCCGGATGGCCGACGGCTGGACGCGCTCGGCGCGGCGCGCGAACGAGGTCATGGCGCCCATCCTCCACCCGCCGCAGGTCACGGCGCGGTCACGTCCGCCGCCTGTCAGCGCCCCGTCGGCAACGGTGCGGACACGGAGCGGCCACGGGACGGACTCGGTCCGGTCACGGGTCGGCATCACCCGGCGACAGCGGGAACTCCACCTCCCTAGCGTCCGTCCCACGCGGCATCCGTCGACCCGCAGGAGGCAGTCATGCAGCTCCCCTCGCCCCACCGCTCGTCCGCCGTTCCCGCCCTGACCGCCGCCGCGCTCGCCGGCCTCCTCGCCCTCACCGGATGCTCGGCCTCGAGCTCGGGCTCGACCGACGGCGGCCAGGTCGCCCCCGGCCCGAACGGCGCCGCCCCCTCCGACCGCCACCACCCCGGCCCCGAACCCACCTCGCGAAATGGTCTCGGTGACAGCGAGAACCCGATGACCGACGCCGCGCAGGACCCGCTCTCGACCTTCGCCCTCGACATCGACACCGGCTCGTACACTCGCTTCCGCGACGCCGTCACCCACGGGGAGCAGCTGCCGCGCAACCAGATCCGCACCGAGGAGTTCGTCAACTACTTCGACCAGGACTACGAGGCCCCCCGCGACGGGCTCGGGGTCTCGGTCGATGCGGCCGCCCTGCCGTTCAGCCCCGGCCACCGCCTGGTGCGCATCGGCATCCGCAGCGCCGACGTCCCGGACCGCGACCGGCCGGATGCCGACCTGGTGCTCGTCGTCGACTGCTCCGGCTCGATGGGCGAGGCCGACAAGATGCCGACGACCAAGACGGCCCTGCGCACCCTCGTCGGCTCGCTGCGCGACAGCGACCGCGTCGCGATGGTCTGCTACTCCAGCCAGGCCCGGGTCGTCCTCGACCCCACGCCGGTGAGCGAGCGCGACACCATCCTGGATGCCGTCGACGCGCTGCGCCCCCAGTCGTCGACCAACGCCGAGGCCGGGCTCACCACCGGCTACGACCTGGCCACCGAGATGCGCCAGGACGGCCGGATGACCCGGGTCGTGCTCATCAGCGACGGTGTCGCCAACGTCGGGGCGACCACGGCCGGCGGCATCCTGCGGCGCATCGGCGACGAGACGCGTCACGGCATCCACCTGGTGTCGGTGGGGGTGGGCATCGCCGACTACAACGACCGGCTGCTCGAGCAGCTGGCCGACCGCGGCGACGGCTGGCATGTCTACGTCGACGACGCGCGCGAGGCCGAGCGGGTCTTCGGCACCGGCCTGACCGGTTCGCTGGTGGTGACCGCCCGCGACGCCAAGGCGCAGGTGGAGTTCGACCCCGAGCAGGTGGCCGGCTACCGGCTCCTCGGCTACGAGAACCGGGCGCTGGCCGACGACCAGTTCCGCGACGACGGCGTGGACGGCGGTGAGGTGTTCGCCGGCCACGCGACCACCGCGCTGTACGACGTCGAGCTGCGTGGGCGGGGGTCGCGCACCCCGTTCGTCACCGCGACCGTGCGGTACCAGGACGCCACCGGCCGGCCGGTCGAGCGCAGCGGCCGGCTCAGCGACGCCGAGTGCGCCGGCCACCCGGAGGCGGCCGCACCCCGGCTGCGCCAGGACCTGGTCATCGCCCTGCTCACCGACCGACTGACGGACGGCCCATGGGCGCGGGCGGTGGATGCCGACACGCTGCGCGACGAGGCCGCCGCCCTGTCGGGGCTGCTCGACGGCGACCCCGCGGTGGGCGAGCTGGCCGACCTGGTCGAGCGCACCACCGCCTGACGCCGGGCGCGGCCGGGGTGGGCCGGCCGGCCGTCCGCCGTCCCGTGGCCGCCGCCGAAAGATGGCCCGATCGAGCCATGTTGATCTGCGCCGATCCCGCCTACGCTCGCTGCATCCGCCGGGGCTCGCTCCGGGACCCGGCGGCCCCGTCGTTCCTGGCCCGTGGCGCAACTGCCGTCGCTCCACATCCCCGAAGGCCGGCCACGGCGGAGACCTCCGCGGCCCCCCGCCGCGGACGGTCCGGACGCCCGGCTCAGCAGGGGAGCCGAGGCATCCGTGGTGGTCGGCGCCGGCCGCTCCTCAGGCAGGAGCGGCCGGCCCCGACGATGCGCGGCGTCACGGGGAGCCGGGGGGCCGAGGGGCCGAGCCGGTCACGCGACGACGCCGGCCGCCCCCGGTGAGGGAGCGGCCGGCGTCGTGGTGTGCCGAGGTGGCGTCAGGCCTGGTCGGAGCCGTTGCCCGAGTCCTTGCCGGAGTCCTTGTCCGAGCCCGCGTCGAGGTGCGGGGTCGACAGGTCGGAGTGCTCGGAGGTGCCCGTGGTGGACGGGACCTCGCTGCTGCCGGCGCCGGCGTCGTTCCAGGTGGCGGTGCCCTGGTCGGCCTCGCGCCCGGCGGCGGCCTTGGCCTCCTGGACCTTGCTCGCGGCGCCGTCCTTGGCCTGGCCGGCCTTCTCGGTCGCCTTGTCCTTGGCGTCGGTGGCCTTGTCCTTGAGCTCGCCGGCCTTGGCGGCCGCGGCGTCCTTGACCTCGCCCGCCTTCTCCTTGGCGGCCCCGACGGTGTCGCTGACGCGGGTGGAGGCGGCCTTGGGCGGGGTGTAGGAGCCCGCGCTCGCCCACGGGTCGGGGCGCTCGGTGCTCTTGCGGTAGGCGTAGGCGGCGGCCCCGGCGGCGACCGCCCCGAGGACCAGGACCCAGCCACCCTTGCCGTGCTTCTTCTTCGCCCGGGCGTCGCCCTTGAGGACGGCGTAGGCGTCGGGCGCGCGCTCGGCGGCCTCGGCGGCCTGCTCCTTGGCGGTCGCGGCGCCGGCGAGGATGGCGGCCACGGCGGTCGCGATCTTCGGGACGACGTCCTCGACGAAGGTGTCGCGGGCCTGCTCGACCTTGGGCGCGAGGGTCTCGGCGGCGTCGTGGGCCTGCTTGCGCAGGTCGTCGGCGGTGTCGCGGGCGACGTCGGCGTAGTCGTGGGCGCGGCTGCGGGCGGTCCCCGCAGCGTCACGAGCGGCCCCGGCGTAGTCGGAGGCGCGGTCGCGCGCCTGCTCGTAGTCCTTGGCCGCGGCCTTGCGAGCCTGCTGGAGATCCTTGCGCGCCGCCTTGCGGGCGTGCTTGAGGTCCTGGCCGGCCGACGAGCCCTGCTTGCGCAGGTCGTCGGCGGTGGCGGAGGCGCGCGAGGCGGCGTCCTGGGCGGTGGCGCTCATGCGCTCGGCCGCGTCGGCGACGGCATCCTTGGCCTGGTCGGCCTTGCTCTTGTTGCGGAACACAGGGTCCTCCTCGAGTGGACGTCTTTCCCCCCATCCTGCCCTGTTTCCGCTGCTCGGGGCACATCAGGGGGCGCCGGATCAGGGCCCCGGCGGCGCTCGGGCGGGCATCGGGTGGGGCAACGGGGCTGTCGGGTCCGCGTGAGAGGATCGGGCCATGAAGGCAACCCTGCACACGAACCACGGCCCGATCGTCGTCGAGCTCTTCGCGAACGAGGCTCCCAAGACGGTCAAGAACTTCACCGGCCTCGCCACGGGCGAGCAGGAGTACAAGGACGACGCCGGTCGCTCCAACCCCACCAAGTTCTACGACGGCCTGATCTTCCACCGCATCATCCCGGGCTTCATGGTCCAGGGCGGCTGCCCGGTCGGTCGCGGGATGGGTGGCCCCGGCTACACCTTCGACGACGAGATCCACCCCGACAAGACCTTCGACCGCCCCTACCTGCTCGCCATGGCCAACGCCGGCAAGCGGATGGGCAAGGGCACCAACGGCTCGCAGTTCTTCATCACCGTCGCCCCCACCACCTGGCTCAACGGCAAGCACACCATCTTCGGTGAGGTCGCCGACGGGCCCAGCCGTGAGGTCGTCGACAAGATCGCCGCCGTCCCCACCGGCGCCCAGGACAAGCCGCTCGACGACGTGGTCATCGAGCGCGTCGAGATCGAGGACTGACCCCGGGTCCCCACCCGAGGACGACCACCGTGGCCGAGCCGACGCCGACCCCGCCGCCGCAGGAACAGGTCCCGGTGTGCCCGCGCCACCCCGACCGCGAGTCGTACGTGCGCTGCCAGCGCTGCGGCCGGCCGACGTGCCCCGAGTGCCAGCGGCCCGCGGCCGTCGGCATCCAGTGCGTCGACTGCGTCCGTGAGGGTGCGAAGACGGTGCGCCAGGCGCGCACCGTCTTCGGCGGTTCGGCCACCGACGGGCGGCCCGTGGTCACGATGACGCTGATCGGCATCTGCGTGGCGGTATTCCTGCTGCAGCAGGTCATGCCGGGGCTGACCGGTCGCATCGCGTTCGCCGCCAACGTCGGCCAGAGCGAGCCGTGGCGCTTCATCACCTCGGGGTTCGCGCACGGCGGCCTGCTGCACATCGCCTTCAACATGTACGCGCTGTGGATCATGGGCCAGTACCTCGAGCCCATGCTCGGGCGGGCGCGGTTCGCGGCGGTGTACCTGCTGAGCGCGCTGGGCGGCTCGGTGGTCTACCTGATGTTCGCGTCCTACCCCTCCCCGGCCGAGCTGGCCGTGGGCCAGTGCGGGTCGTGGTGCCAGGGGGCCGTCGGCGCCTCGGGCGCGGTGTTCGGGCTGTTCGGGGCGTTCCTGGTGCTCCAGCGCCGGCTCGGCCGCTCGGCCGCGGGGATGTACGTGATCATCGTGCTGAACGCCGTGATCGGGTTCGTCGTCCCCAACATCGCCTGGCAGGCCCACCTGGGCGGCCTGCTCACCGGCGCCGTGTGCGCCCTGGTCGTCGGCTACCTGGGGCGCGCGCGCGGCCCCCTCGAGCCGCCCGACCGGCGCATCCACTGGGCCGGCCTGGCCGGGGTGGGTGTGCTCCTGGTCGTGCTGGCGGTCGGCCGGTACGCCCTGGTCTGAGGCCTCTTCGCCTGAGACGCACGAGCGCCCCGACCGTGTGGTCGGGGCGCTCGTGCGTGGTGCGGCGGTTGTCCACAGGCTGTCCCGCTGTGGATTACACCGGTGTCATTCGTCCCCAGTGTGGACAAGCCCTGTGGACAACCCGGCCTCGGGGATGCCGGCGGTCAGCGCCAGCGGGTGGTCATCATGAAGCCGGCCAGCATCAGCGCGAAGCCGACGCCGAGGTTCCAGCGGCCGATCTGCGGCACGGGGAACTGGTGGACCCCGGAGATGTAGTACGTGACGACCCACAGCAGCCCGACGACCATCAGCCCGAGCATCACCGGCACGAACCACCGCGCGTTGGGGCCCTTGTCGGCGGCGATGGCGCGCCGCGGGGGCGTGTACGTGGGCTTGGATCGACCCTTGGACTCGGGCACTGGGACTCCTCCGGTTCGTTCAGCGTCGTGCCCTAGCGTAGATGCAGACGCGAGAGAGGAGGTGCGCCGGTGGCCGGGACACACGCCGGGAGGGTCGACCGACCCTCGCCGTGGCCATGGCTGGTGCCCGTGGCCGCGCTCGTGGCCGGCTCCTTGTTCGCCTCCAGCGTGCGCGCCTCCGAGGGGGGACAGCTGCGCGCCGACGCCAGCCGCCTCCCCGACCTCATCCGCCAGCAGACCCTCACCAACGAACAGCGCTCGGCGCGCATCCAGGCGCTCCAGGCGCAGATCGACAAGGCCACCGCGGCGCTCGCCCCGGGCGACAGCGAGACCCGCGACCTCGAGCAGCAGGCCGCGGCCCTGGCGCCGGCCGCCGGGCGGACCGCCGTGCGCGGGCCGGCCCTCGAGGTGACCCTCGACGACGCCAAGCTCGAGGGCGGCGAGCTGCCCAGCGGTGCCACCGCCGACGACTACGTCATCCACCAGCAGGACGTGCAGGCCGTGGTCAACGCCCTGTGGGCGGGCGGGGCCGAGGCGATGATGCTGCAGGACCAGCGCGTCATCTCCTCGAGCGCGGTCCGCTGCGTCGGCAACACCCTGGTGCTGCAGGGCCGGGTCTACTCCCCGCCCTACGTCATCACGGCCATCGGCGACATCGACCGGATGCGCAGCTCGCTCGACAACGACCCCGAGGTCGACAACCTGCGCGCCTGGTCGGTGCGGGTCGGGCTCGGGTACGACGTCAACGACGTCGGCCAGCGCACCTTCCCCGCCTACGGGGGGACCATCACCCCTGTGCACGCCCGGGTCGCGAGCGCCACCTCGTGAGCGCTGCTACGTGAGCGCCGCCTCGTGAGCGCGTCCCGGTGATCCGCCGCCTCGTCGGCGGCGTCGGCGAGCTGCTCATCACCGCCGGCGTCCTGGTGCTGCTGTTCGTGGCGTGGCAGCTGTGGTGGACCGATGTCGTGGCCGACCGCCGGCAGGCGCAGATCGTGCAGGCCCTGGTCGACGACTTCGGGGCCGGCCGCGCCTCCGACGTGGGCGGTGACGCCTTCCCCGACCTCGGCCAGGAGAAGGCGTTCGCGGTCATCCGGGTGCCTCGGTTCGGTGCCGACTACGCGCGCCCGGTCATCGAGGGCACCGGTCGCGACGTGCTGGCGCTCGGCGTCGGGCACTACGACGGCAGCGCTGCTCCTGGGGCGGTCGGCAACTTCGCCGTGGCCGGGCACCGCACCACCTACGGCCGCCCGTTCCACGACATCGACCGGCTGCGCGCCGGTGACCGGGTGATCGTCGAGACCGCCCCGACCGTGTACGTCTACGAGATCCGCAGCCACGAGATCGTGCGCCCGTGGCAGACCGAGGTCATCGCGCCGGTCCCCGACCAGCCGGGGAAGGCCCCCACCACCGCGATGATCACGATGACCTCGTGCCACCCCACGTACAGCGCCCGGTTCCGCTACGTCACGCACGGCGCCCTGGTGAAGAGCATCCCGCGCGCCCAGTGGCGGGCGGCCGACTGGATGACCGTCGAGGGGGCGCGCTGATGTACGCGGCGCTGTGGCGAGCCCTGCCCGGGCCCCGCTGGCTCAAGGCGGTCGAGTGCCTCGTGCTGCTCGCGGTGGTGGTGGCCGTGCTGTTCCGGTGGGTCTTCCCGGCGCTGGCCCCGCTGCTGCCGTTCAACGACAACACCGTCGGCTGACGCGCTCCAGCGGCGAGCGGGCACCATAGGGGGATGACCCGCGTCCTCGTCGTCGACAACTACGACAGCTTCGTCTTCACCATCGTCGGCTACCTCGAGCAGCTGGGTGCCGAGTGCCACGTCGTGCGCAACGACGCGGTGACCCCGGCCGACGGCGCCGAGTTCGACGGCGTGCTGGTCTCCCCCGGCCCCGGCACCCCCGAGGAGGCCGGGGTGTCCATGGCGATGATCGAGGCCTGCGCCGAGCGCGCGCAGCCGATGCTCGGGGTGTGCCTGGGCCACCAGGCGCTCGGGGTGGTGATGGGCGCGACCGTGGGCCGCGCGCCCGAGCTGCTGCACGGCAAGACCTCGCAGGTCGTGCACGACGGCACCGGCGTGCTGGCCGGCGTCCCCGACCCGTTCACCGCCACGCGCTACCACTCGCTGACCATCGACCCCGCGACCCTGCCCGACACCCTGGTGGCCAACGGCCGCACCAGCAGCGGCGTCGTGATGGCGGTGCGGCACGCCGGCCTGCCGCTGCACGGGGTGCAGTTCCACCCCGAGTCGGTGCTCACCGAGGGCGGGCACCGGATGCTCGCCAACTGGCTGCTCACCTGCGGGATGACCGACGCGGTCGAGCGCTCGGCCGGCCTCTCGCCGCTGGTGCACGACGCGGCCGGGGTGGCCCGGGCGGTCGCGGCGGGCTGACCGGCCAAGCGCGGCCGTCCCTCGGTCAGCGGGTCACTTGGTCGGCGGCGTCGTCGGGGTGGGCGACTCGGACGGGCTGGGCGTGGCGCTGGGGGTCGGCGTGGGGGTGGGCGCGACCGTCGTGGGGGTGACCGTGGGCGCGGCCTTCTGGGCCACGACGATCTTGACGGTACTGCCGGTGTCGACCTTGCTCGCGGCCTTGGGCGACTGCGAGATGACGTTGCCCTCGGCGACGTCGTTGGTCTGCTTGTACTCGGTCTCGACTTGCAGGTTGGCGTCGGCCAGCTGGCGCTGGGCCTCGTTCTGGGTCAGGCCTTCGACGTTGGGCACGGCCACCTTGCCGGTGCCGACCTCGAGGTTCACCCGGGTCCCGGGCTTCGCGTCGTTGCCCGCCGCCGGGTCGCTCGAGATGACTTCGTTGGCGGCGGCATTCGGGTCGTCGGTCTTCGTGACCGTCCCCACGGTGAGCCCGATGTCGGACAGCACCTGGGTGGCCTCGGAGAGGGACTTGCCTCTGAGGTCCGGGACCTGCACGGCATCGGGGCCGCCGGAGACGGTGATGCGCACCGTCGAGCCCTGGTCGGCCTGGGTGTTGCCGTTCGGCGTCTGCGAGATGACCTCGCCCTCGGGCACGGTGTCGTCGGCGGCCACGACGGACTCGACCTTGAAGCCCGCCTGGGCCAGCTTGGCCTCGGCCGTCTGCTGCGGGGCCCCCACGACCGACGGGACGGTGACCTGCGGCGGCCCGTCGGGCGCCCCGAGGTAGTTGAACAGCCCGTAGCCGAGCAGGGCGAGGGCGGCCAGCACGGCGATGGCCAGGGCGATGTACGCGCCGGGGCCACGCCGACGGCGGTCGTCGTCATCGTCGTAGGGCCGCTCGTCGGTGACCGGCGGCGACGGGACGGGCGCGGCGGCCGGCACCTGGTAGGCGGCCGTCTGCTCCGACAGCGGCGAGGTGCGCGGCAGCGCCGCGGTGGCGCCGGCGGCCGTGGCCCCGGACAGGCCGGCCGCGGCGGCGGCCAGCGCGGCCGCGGAGGCCCGAGCGGCGGCCGAGACCGGGCGCCCCAGGCGGACCGCCTGGAGGTCCTGGCGGAACGCGGCGGCATCCTGGTAGCGGTCCTCGCGGGGCTTCTCGAGGGCGTGCAGGACGACGGCGTCGAGGTCCTCGGGCAGGCCCTCGTCGACGAAGCGCGACGGCGGCACCGGGGTCTCGCCCACGTGCTGGTAGGCGATGGAGACCGGGCTGTCCCCGAGGAACGGCGGCCGGCCGGTGAGCAGCTCGAAGAGCATGCAGCCGGCCGAGTACAGGTCGGAGCGGGCGTCGACCGGGTGGCCCTGGGCCTGCTCCGGCGAGAGGTACTGGGCCGTCCCGATGACGGCCTGGGTGGCCGTGACGGTGGCGTTGGCGTCGGCCATGGCCCGCGCGATGCCGAAGTCCATGACCTTGACCGCGCCGTCGGCCCCGATCATCACGTTGGCCGGCTTGATGTCGCGGTGCACGATCCCCTGGCGGTGGCTGTAGCCGAGCGCGTCGAGGACGCCCTCGGTGACCCGGATCGCGTACGTGGGGTCGAGCTGGCCCTGCTCGGAGAGGACCTCGCGCAGGGTGCGCCCGTCGACGTACTCCATGACGATGTAGGGCACGTTGAAGGTGGCCCCGCCGCTCTCGGTGACGACGTGGTCCTCGCCGTGGTCGTAGACGGCGACGATGGACGCGTGGTTGAGCGCGGCGGCCGACTGGGCCTCGCGGCGGAACCGGGTGAGGAAGGTGGCGTCGCGCGCGAGGTCGTGACGCAGCAGCTTGATGGCGACGGGGCGGCCCAGCCGGGTGTCGAACCCCTGGTGGACCTCCGCCATCCCGCCGCGGCCGAGGAGCTCACCCACCTCGTACCGGCCCCCGAGCAGCTCCGGGACGTCAGCCATGTCGTGCACTCCTCATCGGTTCAACCGCGCTTCGATCATCGAACGGGCGATCGGCGCCGCGACCGCCCCGCCACCGGTCTCGCTCCCGGCCGCCGCGGCGTCCTCGACGATGACCGCCACCGCGATGCTGGGGTTCTCGGCCGGCGCGAACGCGATGAACCACGCGTGGGCCTTGCGGCCGGCGCCGTGCTCGGCGGTCCCGGTCTTGCCGGCGACCTTGACCCCGTCGATCTGCGCCCGGGTGCCGGTGCCCTTCTCGACCGTGGCCACCATCATGTCGGTGAGCTGGGCGGCCACCTCCGGCGTCACCGCCTGGGAGAGCTCGGTCGGCTCGGCCGTCTCGATGACCGACAGGTCGGAGCCGATGACCGACTGCACCAGGTAGGGCTTCATCACCACCCCCTTGTTGGCGACGCCCGCGGCGACCATCGCCATCTGCAGCGGGGTGACCCGCACGTCGTACTGCCCGATGGCCGACTGCGCCAGCTGGGGGGCGTTGAGCTCGGCCGGGACCGAGCTGGGCGTGACCCGCATCGGGATGTTCAGCGTGTCGCCGAAGCCGAACTTGGCGGCCTGCTCGCGCAGCGCGTCGGCGCCGATCTTCAGCCCCACCTCACCGAAGGCCGGGTTGCACGAGACCACGAGGGCCTGCTTCAGGGTGACGGTGCCGCTGGGGCTGCACGGCTGGTTGTCGTGGTTGGGCAGCGGGGTGTCGGTGAGCGGCAGGTCGAGCTCGGCGCCGCCGGGCAGCTCGGACTCGGGGGTGAAGGACCCCGAGGACAGGGCCGCCGCCGCCGTGACGACCTTGAACGCCGAGCCCGGCGGGTAGAGGTCGCCGCCGATGGCCCGGTTGACCAGCGGGCGGCTCGGGTCCTTGGTGAGGGCCTGGTAGTTCTTGTCGACGGTCGCGAGGTTGTGGCCGGCGACGAGGTTGGGGTCGAACGTGGGGTGGCTGACCATCGCCAGGATCGCGCCCGTCGTGGGGTCGATCGCGACGGCGGCGCCGGGCCGGTCGCCGAGGCCGTCGGAGGCGGCCTTCTGCACGGCGGCGTCGAGGGTGGTCTCGATGGTCGCGCCCTGCGGGCGGCGGCCGGTGAACAGGTCGGACACGCGCCGGTAGAAGAGCTTGTCACTGGCCCCGGACAGCAGCGCGTCCTCGGCCTGCTCGAGCCCGCCGACGGCCCCGTAGAACGAGTAGAAACCGGTGACGTGCGCGTACAGCGGGCCCTTGTCGTAGACCCGCAGGTACTTGAACTCGTCGTCGGTGGGCACCGACTTCGCCACCGGCGTCTGCCCGACCAGGATCTCGCCGCGCTCGCGGGCGTAGGTGGCGAGCAGGGTGCGGCGGTTGTCGGGGCGCGCGTTGAGGTCGGCCGCGAAGACGTACTGGATGAGGGTGGTCGACACCAGGAGGGCCGCGAAGAGGGCCCCCACGAGGAGGGAGAGCCGGCGGACGGGCGCGTTCACGGCAGCCTCACCACCTGGGTGTGCGCCGCCCCGACGGCGCTGGTCTCCTGGGCGTCGGGGACGGGCCGGCGCGCGTGGTCGGAGATCCGCAGCAGGATGGCGACCAGGGTCCAGTTCGCCAGCAGCGACGAGCCGCCGGCCGACATGAACGGCATCGTCAGCCCGGTGAGCGGGATGACCCGGGTGACGCCCCCGACGACGACGAAGCACTGCAGCGCCATCGAGAACGAAAGCCCGGCCGCGAGCAGCTTGCCGAAGCCGTCGCGGGTGCCGAGCGAGGTGCGCAGGCCGCGCTCGACGAGCAGGGCGTAGAGCGCGAGGATGGCGAAGAGCCCGATCATCCCCAGCTCCTCACCGAAGCTCGGCACGATGAAGTCGGACTCGGCCAGGTAGGTCAGGTCGGGGCGGCCGCGGCCGATCCCGGTGCCGATCATCCCGCCGGCCGCCATCCCCATCAGGCCCTTGGCCAGCTGGTCGGAGGTCTGCAGCGCCTCGGGGCTGAAGGTGTGCAGCCACAGCAGCACGCGCGTCTGCACGTGCCCGAAGGTCAGGTAGGCGAGGTAGGCACCGGCCACGAACAGGCCCATCCCGATGGCGATCCACGAGACGCGCTCGGTGGCGACGTAGAGCATCGCGACGAAGAGGCCGAAGAACAGCAGCGACGAGCCGAGGTCGCGCTCGAACACCAGCACGCTCAGGCTCGCGAGCCAGGCGATGAGGATGGGGCCCAGGTCGCGCGCTCGCGGCAGGGTCAGCCCGAGGATCCGGCGGCCGGCCAGGGAGAGGGCGTCACGGGTCTGCACGAGGTAGCCCGCGAAGAAGGCGGCCAGCAGCAGCTTGGCGACCTCACCGGGCTGGAACGACAACGGCCCCAGCCGGATCCAGATGCGCGAGCCGTACTCGGAGTTGCCGATGATGGGCATCAGCGGCAGCAGCAAAAGGGCGAACCCGGCCACCCCCGCGATCCAGGTGTAGCGGCGCAGCAGCCGGTGGTCGCGCAGCGCGAAGAGGACGGCGGTGGCGATGGCGACGGCCAGCGCGCTCCACATCAGCTGGCGCAGGGCCACCCCGTCGGCGATCTCGCGGCCGCGGGCGATGTCGACCCGGTGGATCATCACCAGGCCGAGGCCGTTGAGGAGGGTGACGATGGGCAGGATCAGCGGGTCGGCGTACTTCGCCTTCCAGCGGAGCACGACGTGGAACGCGAGGCTGACGGCGAGATAGCCCACGCCGACCGCGACCAGGCCGGGCGGCAGGGTCCCGGACGTGGCCAGGCCGAGGTTGACGTAGGCCAGCCCGACGATGCCCACGGCGCCCAGCAGCAGGATGAGCTCGGTGGTGCGGCCGCTGCGCGGAGCCACCGACGAGATGATGCTCATGACGGCGGGGGGAGGGTCGGCGTCGTCACGTTCTTGGGGAGCGTGGCCGAGGCGGTGGGGGTGGGCAGCCCGGAGCCCGTGGGGGTGGGGCTGGGGGAGCCGGTCGGGGTCGGCGTGGGCGTGGGCGTGGGCTCGACCCAGGTGGGGGCCACCGTGCGGCAGGGGTCGCCCTGGCTGCGCGCGTAGCGGCAGGCAGCGGCCTGCACCCGCAGCTCGTCGACGCGGCTGTCGGCGTCGGCCCGGTCGGCGACCTCGATGCCGCTCTCGATGCTCTGCTGGTACGAGGGCGGCAGGTCGTCGACGGCGATCGTGGTGGCGTACTCGGGGGAGCTGAGCGACAGCCAGCCGAGGGTCTGGTCGACCCCCCGGTAGACGGTGACCACGCCGTCCCGGGCGCCGAGGTAGTACTGCTGCTGGGTCCAGGCGTAGGCGGCGTACGAGCCCCCGGCCAGCACGACGGCGGTGACGACGAGGGCGGCAGCGACCCGCAGCAGCGTGGCCCGGCGGCTGCGCGGGCCCTCCTCGGCCAGGGCCACGGCGTCGTCGGTGTCGTCGCCGTCGTCCCCGGTGGCGGCGGCGGTGAGAGCGGCGGCCTTGGCGGCGGGGGTGGTGGGGATGGGGCGGGTGCCGCGGCGCTGGGCCGCGGCCGCCCCCACGACCTGGGGCTGGGTGGGGGGCGCGGCCGAGCGCGCCATGTCGACGAGGTCGCCGACGACGACGGTGACGTTGTCGGGGGCGCCCGCGCGCAGGGCCAGGGCCACGAGGCGCTCGGCGCACTCGGCGGGGTCGGCGGTCTGCACCAGCACCTCGTCGACCGTCTCGCGCGCCACGTAGTCGGTGAGCCCGTCGGACGCGATGAGGTAGCGGTCGCCGGCCCTCCCCTGGCGCACGACGAGGTCGGGCTCGTCGTCGTCGGCGCCGGTGAGGACGCGGGTGACCAGCGAGCGCTGCGGGTGGGTCTTGGCCTCGTCGGCGGTGATGCGGCCCTCGTCGACGAGGTTCTGCACGAACGAGTGGTCCTTGGTCACCTGGCTGACCTGGCCGTCGCGCACCAGGAAGGCGCGCGAGTCGCCGATGTGCGCCAGGGTGATGGTCTCGCCGGTGCGCAGCATCGCGATGAGGGTCGTGCCCATGCCGTCGAGGGCCGGCTCGTCGTGGATGCGCTGCCCGATCTCGGCGTTGGCGCGCCGGATCCGCTCGAGCAGCGCGGTGCTCGCATCCCGCCCGGACAGCGACTCCCCGTCGAGCTCGACGAGCGCGGCGATCACGGTGGAGCTCGCGACGTCGCCGCCCGCGTGCCCGCCCATGCCGTCGGCCATGGCGAGCAGATGAGGGCCCGCGTAGCCCGAGTCCTCGTTGTTGGACCGGACCATGCCGACGTCGGAGCGCGCCGCGTAGTGGAAGGCGAAGGGCATCGGCTACCTCTGGAGCTCGAGCATCGTCTGCCCGATCCTCAGCACGCTGCCGGCAGCGACCTCGCGCGGCTCGGTCAGGCGCGTGGCCCCGAGGTAGGTGCCGTTGGTGGAGCGCAGGTCCTCGACCATCCAGGTGCCGTTCTCGCCCTCGAAGACGCGGCAGTGCCGGCCCGAGGCGTAGTCGTCGTCGAGGACGAGCGCGCACTCGGGGCTGCGGCCGATGAGGGTGCCGGCCGGGCGCAGGGGCAGCGTGGTGCCGGCCAGCGGCCCGGCGGTGACGACCAGGCGGGTGGGGTTCTTCCGAGCGGTGCGCGGCTGCTTCGGCGGGCGACCGGTGCGCCCGCGGCGTGCCCCGCCGGCCGGGAGCGCGGGGGTGCCGCGCGCGGGGGTGTTGGAGGAGCGGCGGTTGACGCGGGTGCCGTAGAGGTCGCCGCGGAGCACGCCGACCACGGCGAACACGAAGCCCCAGAGCACGACCAGGAGGCCGAGCCGGAGCACGGTGAGGGTGAGCTCGCTCATCATCCGAGGGTCACTTCCTGCCCGCGCGGAAGGTGATGGAGGTGCGCCCGACGGTGATGCGGTCGCCGTCCTCGATGTGGGTGCTGGTGATGCGCTCGCCGTTGACGAAGGTGCCGTTGGTCGAGCCGAGGTCGCGCACGGTGGTGACGAAGTGCGGGCCGTCGGTGGTGACGCGCAGCTCGCTGTGGCGCCGCGAGATGCCCGGGTCGTCGAGGATGATGTCGGCGCTGTCGTCGCGGCCGAGAATGGTCATCGCGCCCATCAGGGGGTAGCGCTCGCCGTCGACGTCGAGCCAGGGCCGGTCGGCCGGGTTGACCCGCCGGCGGGGCGGGGGCGGCGCGGCCTCGCGCGCGTCGTGGGGGCGGGTGGGCCCGTCGGCGCCGAGTGCCGGCGCGGCGGCACCGGCTGCGGCCGCGGGTGTGGGGGACGGGGTGGGGCGGACGGTTCGCTCCTGGCCGGTGGTCCCGGTGGCGCGGGGCCGGCTGGCCTTGCTCGGGCGCAGGCGGAAGACGCCGGTCTCGAGGTCGTCGTGCTCCTCGAAGACGATGTCGATGGGGCCGGCCGGCTGGTAGTGCTGGCCCTCGCAGTGCTCCTCGGCGGCGGCGACCAGGTCCATCTCGACGTTCTTCATGTCCGGCGAGATGCGGTCGAAGTCGCCCGGGCTGAGCTCGACGACGAAGAGGTTGGGCACGATGGCGCGGCCCGAGGAGGCGACCGCGCGGTCGTCCATGGCACGCCGGATGTTGCTCGCGATCTCGACGGGGTGCACGGCGGCGCGCAGGTGCTTGGCGAAGGTGCCCTGCACGGCGCGCTCGATCCCCGCCTCCAGGCGGTCGAGCAGGCCCACGTCGTACCTCCTCGCGGTCGTTCGGGTCGGCAGGCGTCCGGTCAGCCTATCTGCCGCACCTGGGGAGTCCCTGGACGGCGTGCGGTCACCCCCTGCGGAACCTCCGCATTTCGGGGTCACCCCGAAATGTCAGGGTCCCCCCGGTTCGGAACCGGGGTGAGGCTGACGAACCGGGGTCCAGAGGCCCGTCGGGCGGCTCACGGCCTGCGCCTGGCGACATCCGCCATGATCGGTGGATGGTCCCCCGCACCCCGCCGCCCGTCACCCTGCTGGTCCTCGGCGCGGCCGGTGACCTCACCCGGCGGCTGCTGCTGCCCGGGCTCGCGTCCCTGCTGACGACCGAGAAGGACCGGCGCGTGCGGGTGGTCGGCGCCGACCGCGCCACGCTGAGCCCCCACGAGTGGGAGCAGCGCGTCGAGGGGGCGTTCGCCGACGGCGGGGCGACGAAGGCCGCGACTGCCCGGGTCGTGAAGGGCACCGAGTATCGCGCCACCGACATCCTCGACGCCGAGCAGCTGGCCGGGCTCATCGCGGCGTGCGGCGACGGGCCGCTGGTGGTCTTCTTCGCCCTCCCCCCCGCCGTGACGATGAAGTGCTGCGAGCTCCTGGCCGACGTCGACCTGCCGCGCGTCACCCGGCTGGCGCTCGAGAAGCCGTTCGGCACCGACCGGGCCAGCGCGCACCGGTTCAACGAGCTGCTGCACCGGGTGGTCCCCGAGACCGAGGTGTTCCGGATCGACCACTTCCTCGGGGTCAACACCGTGCTGAACCTCATCGGGCTGCGCTTCGCGAACCGGCTGATGCAGCCCGTCTGGACCCGCGACCACATCGAGCGGGTCGAGATCGTCTATGACGAGGACCTCGCGCTCGAGGGCCGCGCGGGCTACTACGACACCGCCGGGGCGCTGCGCGACATGCTGCAGAGCCATCTGCTGCAGGTGTTGGCCGTGTTCGCGATGGAGTCGGTGTCGACCCTCGACGCCGACGAGCTGCAGGAACAGCGCGGCCAGGTGCTGCGGGCGGTGCGGCCCTGGGGGCGCAGCGTCGCGGCGTCGGCGCGGCGGGCGCGGTACACGGCCGGGACCCTGGGGCGCCGGAAGATCCCGGACTACACCGCCGAGCAGGGCGTCGACCCGGCGCGCGACACCGAGACGCTCGCGCAGATCACCCTGGCCGTCGACACCAACCGCTGGGCGGGCGTGCCGTTCGTGCTGCGCAGCGGGAAGGCGCTGGGGACGCCGCGCAAGGAGATCATCGTGACCTTCCGCGACGTCGCCCACCTGCCGACCGGGTTCGTCGGGACGCAGGGCCCGGACCGGCTCGTCATCGGGCTCAAGCCGGGCCGGATGGAGCTCACGCTGACGATGAACGCCGAGGGCGACCCGCTCGACCTCGAGCAGAAGACGCTGTCGGCGACGCTGTCCCCGCCGCGGATGCCGCCCTACGGCGAGGTGCTGGGGCAGATCCTCGACGGCTCGCGGCTGCTGTCGGTGCGCGGCGACTCGGCCGAGGAGTGCTGGCGGATCGTCGAGCCGGTGCTCAACGCCTTCGCCAAGGGCTCGGTGCCGATGGAGACGTACGCCGCCGGGTCCGACGGCCCGGCAGGCTGGTCGGCCGACGCCTGAGGCCGCGCGGGTGGGGGTGCCGGGCCATCCCGCCGCGGATGTGTGTGAAGAGGCGCGCCCAGGGCCAGGCTTTTCACACACGTTCGGGATGGAGGGGCGCTGCGTAGCGTGGGCCCATGACGCCCTCGTCGCTCCCGTCCGTGCTGGTGCTCGGCCCCCGCGAGGTCCCGCTGGGCGGTCCACGGGCGATGACGGTGCGGCGCACCCTGCCCTCGCGCGAGCGCTCGTTCGTCGGCGCCTGGTGCTTCGCCGACCACTACGGGCCCGACGACGTCGCGACCAGCGGCGGGATGGACGTGGCGCCGCATCCGCACTGCGGGCTGGCCACGGTCTCCTGGCTGTTCAGTGGCGAGGTCGAGCACCGCGACTCGCTCGGGACGGTGGCCACGGTGCGCCCGGGCGAGGTGAACCTGATGACGGCCGGGCGCGGCATCTCGCACTCGGAGGTCTCCACCCCCGCGACGTCGGTGCTCCACGGGGCGCAGCTCTGGGTGGTGCTGCCGGCGGCGGCGGCCGGGGTGGAGCCGCGGTTCGAGCACCACGTGCCGGATGCCGTGCGCCCGGCGGTCGGGGTCGAGGCGCGGGTCTTCGTGGGCTCGCTGTGGGGTTCGACCTCGCCGGTGCGCGTCGAGACGGCTCTGCTGGGGGTCGAGGTGGTGCTGGCGGCGGGGGCGAGCGTGGCGCTGCCGGTGCCGGACCGGTACGAGGTGGGGGTGCTCGTCGACCGGGGGCCGGTGTCGTTCGCGGGGCGGTCGCTGGGCGTGGCCGAGCTGGGGGTCGTCGAGGCCGGGCACGGGGGCGGTCTGGTCCTGGCCGCCGGGGATGCGGGCGCCCGGGTGCTGGTGCTGGGCGGCGAGCCGTTCGGCGAGGAGATCGTCATGTGGTGGAACTTCATCGGCCGCTCCCACGACGACGTCGCGGCGGCGCGGGAGGCCTGGGAGTCGGGGGCCGGCGGTGGCGCGGCCGGGCCGTTCGGCGTCGTGGAGGGGTACGAGGGTGATGTGGCGCGCATCCCGGCGCCCGCGCTGCCGGGGGTTCGGCTCAAGCCTCGGAGCAACCGGATGGGTGCTCCGAGGGTCGAGGCGGAGGCTCCGCCGATGTCGTGACGGGGGGGCGCGAGCCCCGCGGATGATGGGGCCTCGTGGACCGCTTTTGTCGGATCGGGGGTCCATCGGGCACACTGGGACGGCTCAATCCGAGCACCACGCGCAAGTGGCGGAACGGCAGACGCGCTGGCTTCAGGTGCCAGTGTCCGAAAGGGCGTGGGGGTTCAAATCCCCCCTTGCGCACAGATCGCGATCGACCCCGACAGGTTTCTCGTCGGGGTCGATCGCGTTGCACGGACCGGCGCGACGTGCGAAGAGCCGGCGGGCCGCGGGACGAGGTCGTCCACCGTCGACGCTGTCCCCTGGCGCCGAAGCACCCCACGCGACACCGGCCATCTCGTCGGGCACCGGCCATCTCGTCGGACACCGGCCATCTCGTCGGGCACCGGCCCTGTGTGGCGGCGGCGCCACGAGGTGACCGGTGCGCCGCGGGCCGAGGGCGGCGCGGCGAGCTGACCGGTGCCGGGCGTCGGGAGTGAGGCGACCTCGGCGGGACGGCCGCACAATGGAGGCATGACACCGCAGAAGCCGCAGGTCAGAACCCGTCGTGAGCAGTGGGGGCGTCGGGCCCGGGCGGCGAGCAAGGTGGCCCTGGGGGCGGCCCTCGTCGCCGCCGGCACCGCGCACCTCACCAGCAAGCGCCAGGAGTTCAGGGCGCAGGTGCCCGAGTGGGTGCCGTTCGACACCGACGACGTCGTGGTGTGGTCGGGCTACGCCGAGCTCGCGCTCGGCGCCGCCACCCTGGTGACGTGGGAGCAGCCGCACCGGGCGCGGATGGGGCGGGTCGGCGCGCTCTTCTTCCTCGCGGTCCTCCCGGGGAACGTCGCGCAGTGGCTGGAGCGCAAGGACGGCTTCGGGCTCGACACCGACCAGAAGCGCCTGGCGCGCCTGG
Organism: Nostocoides sp. Soil756; assembly: GCF_001428065.1. Classification (GTDB taxonomy): domain Bacteria; phylum Actinomycetota; class Actinomycetes; order Actinomycetales; family Dermatophilaceae; genus Phycicoccus. The sequence goes on along the minus strand of NZ_LMSE01000001.1, from coordinate 217,198 downwards.
CCTTCCAGCCCGGCCTGATGGCGTGGGCCCTGTACGCCGGGGACACCCGGGCGCAGCGCCACGTCGCCCACCGCGCCTGACGCGCCGTCGGTGGCGAGGGGGAGACTGGGGCCGTGCGCTCGGCCCCGGTGATCCTGCACCTGGACCTCGACGCCTTCTTCACCGCGGTCGAGCAGCTGCACAAGCCGTCGCTGCGCGGGAAGCCGGTGGTCGTGGGCGGGGTCGGCGGTCGCGGGGTGGTCTCGACCGCGTCGTACGAGGCGCGGGTGTTCGGCATCCGCTCGGCCATGCCCACCGCCGAGGCGCGCCGTCGCTGCCCGAACGCCGCCTACCTCTACCCCCGCTTCCCGGCCTACCGCGACTGCTCGCTGGCGGTCATGAGCCTGGTCCGCGAGGTGACCCCGCTGGTCGAGCAGGTCTCGATCGACGAGGCCTACCTCGACCTCACCCCGACCCATCCGGGGGCCGATGCCGACGAGGTGGCGGCGGTGGCGGAGGGGCTACGGGCGCGCATCCGGGCCACCACGGGCCTGACCGCCTCGATCGGGGCGGGCACCAGCAAGCTCGTGGCCAAGATCCACTCCGACCTGGCCAAGCCAGACGGGCTGGCCCTGGTCCCGGCCGGGGAGGAGGCCGAGCGGCTGGCTCCGATGTCGGTGCGGGCCATCCCGGGTGTCGGCCCGGCCACCGCCGCCCGGCTGGCGACGCACGGTATCGGTACGGTCGGGCGGTTGGCCGAGCTCGGGGCGGACGAGGCGGTGCGGCTGCTGGGGCGGGCGCACGGGACCCAGCTGCACGCGTTCGCGCTGGGGCTGGACGACCGTGAGGTGGTCACCGAGCGGGCGGCCAAGTCGGTGTCGGCCGAGACGACGTTCGACGTCGACGTGACCGACCGGGTGCGGCTGGGGCTGCATCTGCGCGAGCTGGCGGAGCGGGTCGGTGAGCGGCTGCGTAAGGACGGGTTGTCGGGCCGCACGGTGGTGCTCAAGGTGCGCCGACACGACTTCAGCACCCTGACGCGCTCGACCACCCTCGACCAGCCCACCGACGACGTGCCGCTGGTCGTCAGACACGCCGAGCGGCTGCTGGCCGGGCTCGACGTCGCCGACGGGCTGCGCCTGCTGGGGGTGGGCGTCTCGGGGCTCTCGCTCTACACCCAGCCCGACCTGCTCGACGGGCTGCTCGACGCGCCCGAGCCGCCGGTGCGGGCGGCGTCCGGCGACGAGGGCGACGAGGAGTTCGTGCGGCCGGATGCCGGCGGTGGCGCGGGATCGGGTCTCAAGGATGCCGCGGAGGGCGAGGCCGCGCTCACCGAGGAGGCTGCGATGACCAGCGCACCCACGTGGCGGGCGGGGCAGGACGTGACGCACGCCGAGCACGGGGCCGGCTGGGTGCAGGGCAGCGGCGTGGGCCGGGTGACGGTGCGCTTCGAAGGGCCGCACACCGAGGTCGGGCGGATCCGCACCTTCGCGGCCGACGATCCGGCCCTCGCCCCCGCCGACCCGCCGGTGTGGCACGCGCAGGCAGAGGGTGGGGCGGGCGCGGGCTGACGTCCCGGCGTCGGACGCCGGGCGGGCGAGGGGTCGTGCCGGAAGGTCCGGATGCTCCGAGATGTGAGCCACGAGTGATGGCCGTGCCGGCTCAGCCGCCGGGCGCGTCGAGGCGGGCCGGGTCAGCCAGGTGCTCGAGCAGCACCCGTTGCAGGGCGCCGGCGTGGGCCCCGTCGACGAGGCGGTGGTCGGCGGTGGCCACCAGCACGCTCACCGGCCGCACGACGACCTCGCCGCCGACCGCCACCGGCCGGTCGCGGACCGCGCCGACCGCCAGGTAGACGGCCGTCCGGGCGAACGGCGCCGGCGCCAGGAAGGCCTCGTCCAGCCCGAGCGTCCCCACGTTCGAGACGAAGCCCGTCCCCAGGGGCCGCCCCGGCTGGCCGAACGCGGGCAGCCCGAAGCCGCCGACCATCACCCCGGCGGCCCCCATCACCGGGCGCATCGCCCACGACGGCGCCAGGCGCACCAGCCCGCTCGTCACCCGGTGGGCCCGGTCGTGGCCGCCGCGCAGGGCGGCGGCCCGCGCCTCGACGCGGCGGGCGATCTCGACGGTGGGCAGCCGGTCGGCGTCCTCGACCCGCACCGGGGCCAGGTCGGCGCCGCCCTGCACGTCGACGGCGAAGGCCACCGTGCAGTCGGCCAGCGGCCGGACCCGCCCGAGCACCACCCGGGCTCGCGCCTCCGGGACGGCGCGCAGTGCTCGTCCCAGGGCGGCCCCCACCAGGTGGGTCAGCGTGACGCGGACCCCGGTCGTCTCCCGCAGCACCTGGACGTGCGCCAGCGCGGCGGTGACATCGACCTCGGTGCGGGCGTGGATGCGCCCCTCGCTCGGCGCGCGCCAGGTGCCGACCGCGATCTTGCGCCGCCCGGAGCGTGGCGGCGTCATCGGCGCAGCCCCTGCCCGTCGTCGACGGTCCGGGCGGCGGAGGCCGTGGCCGTGGCCGTGGGGATGCCGGTCAGCACCGCGCGCACCAGGGTGCGCGGAGCGCCGGCCACGGCCGCCAGGGGGGCCGCGCGCCGCGGGCGCCGCAGGTGCGCCCGGTCGCGCTCGACGGCCCTGACGACCGCGCTCGCGGCCTCCGCCGGGTCGAGGGTGCGCAGCACGTGCAGGCGCAGCGCCCGGCCGAACGCCGCCGCGGTGGGCGGATGGGTGCCGATCCGGTCCATCATCGGCGAGTCCACCGGCCCGAGCTCGGCGGTCGTGGTCCGCACCGGTGTGCCGCGCAGCTCGGCGCGCAGGCCGGCCATCGCGTGGGTCAGCCCGGCCTTGCTCGCGCCGTAGACCGCCAGCCCTGGGAAGGTGGCTACCCCGGCCAGCGACGACACCGCCACCACGTGCCCCCGGCCGTGCCGCAGCATCGAGGGCAGCGCCAGCCGGGTGAGCACCAGCGGCGCCACGAGGTTCAGCAGCACCGCCTGCCGCGCGGCTTCGGGGTCGACGTCGGCCAGCTCGTCGAGGACCTCGACCCCGGCGTTGTGCACGAGCACGTCGACCGGCCCGAGCGCGGACTCGGCCGCCGCCAGCACCGACGCCGGTGCGTCCGCGCGGGTCAGGTCGCCCGGCACCGCCACCCCATCGGTGTCGTGCGCCAGCGCGCGCAGCGCGGGCTCACCCCGCGCCACGAGCGAGAGCCGGGCCCCCCGGGCCGCCAGGGCGGCGGCCAGCGCCGAGCCGATGGTGCCGGTGGCGCCGGTGAGCAGCACGTGCCGGTCGCGGAGGAGCATCGGCCCAGTGTGTGCGGTGTCGCGACCGGCCCCGGCATCCGGGCGGCCTCGGCTGTCGAAGGTTGCGCGGGCGCCGGGTCAGAGCCGGCGCGCCAGGGTGAGCGCGAAGTCGCCCGCCAGGTCGGACCAGGTGTCGGTGACCTCGAAGCCGGCGTCGGCGAGCTCGGCCCGGATGCCGTCGCGGGTGAACTTCGTCGAGATCTCGACGTGCAGCTCCTCGCCGGCCGCGAGGTCGAGCTCGAGGCCGGCCCCGGGCACGCTCACGTGCTGCGCCTCCTCGGCCCGCAGCCGCATGTCGACCCGCTGCATCCGGGCGTCCCAGAGCGGGGCGTAGCTGAAGGCGCCGGGGTCGAAGTCGGCCCCGAGCTCACGGTTGAGCACCGTCAGGCAGTTGCGGATGAACCGCTCGGTGAGCCGGCCCTCGTCGTCGTAGGCCGCGACGAGCCGGTCGGCGGACTTGACCAGGTCGGTGCCCAGCAGCAGCCACTCGCCCGGCTCGAGCGAGTCGGCCAGCGCCCCGAGGAACGCCGCGCGCTCCTCGAGGTAGAAGTTGCCGATGGTGCTGCCGAGGAAGGCCACGAGCCGCCGGTCGCCCCGCGGCAGCTGGCCCAGGTGCAGGGTGAAGTCACCGACCACGGCCTCGACGGCCAGCCCCGGGTAGCGCCGGCTCAGCGACACCGCCGCCTCGCGCAGCGTGGCGTCGGAGACGTCGACCGGGACGAACCGCCGCAGTACCCCGCCGGGCCGGGCGGGGTCACGGAAGGCGTCGAGCAGGGTGCGGGTCTTGTCGCTGGTGCCGCTGCCGAGCTCGACCAGGGTGCTGGCGTCACACGCGGCCGCGATGTCGGCGGCGTGCTCGGCCAGGATGGCCCGCTCGGCCTCGGTGGGGTAGTACTCGGGCAGCCGGGTGATCTCGTCGAACAGCCGGGAGCCCTCGTCGTCGTAGAGCCACTTGGGCGGCAGGCGCCGCGGCCGGCCGCCCAGCCCGCGGCGCACGTCGTCGACCAGCGAGGCGCCGGCCCGGTCTGGGTCGAGCAGGACCTCGACCCGGGGCTCGACGACGCCGCTCACGACGGCCCCTGCGGGCTGCCGCCGTCGGCGAGCCGGACGCCCGAGAGTGCCCACCGGGAGGCGTGCGGGAAGAAGTTGCGGTACGTGACCCGCGCGTGCCCGGGCGGGGTGAGCGCACACCCCCCGCGCAGCACCATCTGGCCCGACATGAACTTGCCGTTGTACTCGCCGATGGCGCCCTCGGCCGGGTGGAAGCCCGGGTAGGGGTGGTAGGCCGACGACGTCCACTCCCAGCAGTCGCCGTAGACCTGGCGCAGCCGGTGCCCCGGCGCGGCCTCCCCCGCCGGCCCCGGGTGGTAGTGCTCGAGGTCGGTGAGGTTGCCCCCGGAGCGTGCGGCGTCGCCCTGGCCGTCCTCGACCACGGCGTGCTCCCACTCGGCCTCGCTGGGCAGGCGCTTGCCGGCCCAGGTGGCGTAGGCCTCGGCCTCGTAGAAGCTGACGTGCGCCACCGGCAGGCCGGGGTTGACCGGCCAGGTGCCGTGCAGGGTGTGCTCGAACCACACCCCGTCGTGCTCGACCCAGTAGAAGGGCGCCCGCCAGCCCTCGGCCCGCACTCGGCCCCAGCCGTCGGACAGCCACAGCCCGGCCCGCTCGTAGCCGCCGTCGGCCATGAACTCGAGCCACTCGGCGTTGGTGACGAGGCGGTCGGCGAGCCGGTAGGGCTCGAGCCACTGCCGGTGCCGGGGCAGCTCGTTGTCGAACGAGAACGACTCGCCCTCGTGCCCCACCTCGACCAGCCCGCCCTCGACGTCGACCCAGCCCAGGGCGTCCGGCTCGCAGTCCTCGCGCCGCGTGCCGGCGTACACCGGCTCGAGCGGGTTGCGCGAGAGCACGTGCTTGATGTCCATGAGCAGCAGCTCCTGGTGCTGCTGCTCATGGTGGAAGCCGAGCTCGATGGTGGCGGCCAGCTTGTGCACCGTGCCGTCGTCGAGGGCGGCGACGAGCTCATGCATCCGGTCGTCGACGTTGCGCCGGTAGACCCCGACGTCGTGGGCGCCGGGGCGGGTGACCAGGCCCCGGTCGGGCCGGGCGTAGCGCGGGCCGAGGCTCTCGTAGTAGCTGTTGAAGAGGAACCAGTAGCGGTCCTGGAACGGCGCGAACCCGGGCTCGTGGCCGGACAGCACGAAGGTCTCGAAGAACCACGTGACGTGGGCCCGGTGCCACTTGGTGGGTGAGACGTCGGCCATCGACTGGACGGTCTGGTCCTCGGGCGAGAGCGGGGCGGCGAGCCGCTCGGTGTGGCCGCGGACCTCCTCGTAGCGGGAGGTGAGGGTGGTGGCGTCCCACAGGGGGGCGGAGGTGGTGGTCATGGCCGGGGTCCTCTCAGCAGGTAGCCGGTCAGTGCCCCCATCCTTACCCAGGCGACCGACACCCGACACCCGCAGCGACCGGCCTCCTCCCCCGGCCATCGAACGTTCACCGTGACCGTTCGACCGCTCGTCCCGCGAAACCGACCGACCGTCGCGCCGTGACCGGATCGTTGCGTGACTCGGGCGCGGATGTCGGGGTACGTTCTCCGCCACCCACTCCACGCCTGCAACGCCGCGACGTCAGGAGCGCCTGTACGTGCTGAAGATCGAGAACGTCTCCGTCCGTTACGGACGTGCCGTGCAGGCCCTGCACGATGTGTCCTTCGACGTGGCCGACGGCGAGGTCGTCGCCGTCCTCGGCAGCAACGGCGCCGGCAAGTCCACCCTCCTGCGAGCGATCTCCGCCACGCTGGCCCTGCACCGCGGCACCGTCACCTCGGGCTCGGTCACCCTCGACGGCACCCGCCTCGACACCCTCGACCCGGCCGCGATCGTGCGGCGCCGGCTGATGCAGGTGCCCGAGGGGCGCCAGGTCTTCGGCCGGATGACCGTCGAGGAGAACCTGCGCGTCGGCGGCCTCGCGGCCGAGCCGAAGCGGCGCGCGGCCGCCAAGGCCCGGGTCCACGAGCTCTTCCCGGTGCTGGCCGACCGCTCCGCCCAGCCCGCCGGGCTCCTGTCCGGCGGCGAGCAGCAGATGCTCGCCATCGGGCGCGCCCTGATGTGCGACCCGGTCGTGCTGCTGCTCGACGAGCCCTCGCTCGGGCTCGCCCCCCAGCTCATCCAGCGGATCGGGCGCATCGTCACCGAGATCAACGCCGGCGGCACCGCCGTCGTGCTGGTCGAGCAGAACGCCTCGATGGCGCTGCAGGTCTCGCACCGCGCGGTGGTCCTCGAGGTGGGACGGCTGGCCCTCGCGGGGTCCTCCGCCGAGCTCGCCGCCAGCGAGGACGTCCAGCGGCTCTACCTCGGCGGTCACGCCGACGACGCGCACGAGACCGACGCCCCCGCCCGCCCCCGCCGCATCCTGTCGGCCTGGAAGGGATGACGATGCCCGACACCACCGCGCACCCCACCCCGGGTGCACCCCCTGCCGACGTGCCCGCCGGCGCCCGCGAGATCCCCACCCTGGCCGTCGAGGACGTCACGGTGCGCTTCGGCGGCATCGTCGCGCTCGACGCGGTGTCGTTCTCGGTGGCGCCACGCTCCATCCACGCCCTGATCGGGCCGAACGGCGCCGGCAAGTCGACGTGCTTCAACGCCGTCACCGGCATCTACCGGCCCACCAGCGGGCGGGTCACCCTCGGCGACGCCGTACTCACCGACACCCCGCCCCACCAGGTGGCCCGGCTCGGGGTGGGGCGCGCGTTCCAGAACCTGGCCCTGGTCGCCGGCTCCTCGGTGCTCGACAACGTGATGCTCGGCCGGTACTCGCTGACCTCGGGCGGCTTCCTGTCCTACGGCCTGCGGTTGCCGCGCACCATGCGGGCAGAGCGTCGCCACGAGGAGCGGGCCGCCGAGATCTGCGACTTCCTCGGCATCGGCGCCCACCTGCACCGCCCGGCCGGCGTGCTGTCCTACGGCGACCAGAAGCGGGTCGACATCGCGCGGGCGCTGGCCGTCGAGCCCACCGTGCTGCTGCTCGACGAGCCGGCCGCCGGGATGAACGCGTCCGAGACCGCCGAGCTGGCGCACCTCATCCGCGACATCAGCACGGGGCTGTCGATCTCGATCCTGCTGGTCGAGCACGACATGGGGCTGGTCATGGGCATCGCCGACCGGGTCACCGTGCTCGACTTCGGCCGGCTCATCGCCGACGACACCCCGGCGGTGGTCCAGAAGGACCCCGCCGTCATCCGGGCCTACCTGGGCTCGGTCGAGGAGGAGAGCGCATGAGCACCTTCGTCCAGGTCCTGCTCAACGGCACCGGCCGCGGGGCGATCTACGCCCTGTTGGCCCTGGGCTTCGTCGTCATCTACAAGTCGACCGAGGTCATCAACTTCGCGCACGGGTCGCTCGCGCTGTTCGGCGGCTACATCGTGTTCGCGCTCAAGCCCACGCTCGGCTGGCTCGGCGCCGCCGTCTGCGGAGTCCTCGCCGCCGCCGCGCTCGCCGTGCTCATCGAGCGCGTGCTGCTGGCGAGGGCCAAGCTCGCCTCCCAGGACTCGCTCGCCATCCTCACCATCGGCGTCGACATCCTCATCCTCACCGAGATCACCAGACGGCTGGGGACGGCATCGGCGCCCTTCCTCGGCGACCCGTACCAGGACGTCCGGCTGCGGTTCCTCGGCGCCACCATCGAAGGGCCGGAGCTGTTCGCGCTGCTGACCGCGATCGTGCTCATCGGCGGGTTCTTCGTCGCGTTCCGCTTCTCGACGTGGGGCTTGACGATGCGGGCGCAGTCCGAGAACAAGGAGGCGGCCGCCCTGATGGGGATCCGCAGCTGGCGGGTCACGGCCAGCGCCTGGGCCCTCGGCGGCGCGCTGGCCGCCATCGCCATCCTGTTCATCGCCACCCTCCCGGTCGCCGGGGGGGCCGGCCTGACCGCCGCCCACACCATCGCCTTCGCGGCCTTCCCCGCGGCCATCCTCGGGGGTCTCACCTCGCCCGGCGGCGCCGTCGTCGGGGGACTGGTGGTCGGGCTCGCCGAGTCCTCCGCCTCCCAGTACATCGACAACGACTTCGCGAAGGTCGCCGTCTACCTCGTCATGCTCGTCGTCCTGGTCGCCAGACCGTCGGGGCTGTTCGGGAAGGTGGAGCAGGTCCGTGTCTGAGACCACCAGGGCCGAGGCCACCGGCCCGACCGCGGGCGCGACCGGGGTCGACGCGGCCGAGACCGACTCCGCCGCCCCGGACGGACAGGGCGGGATGCCGGCTGTCCACCCGCGCCGCGACCGGCGGCGCTGGCTGCTGTGGGGGGCGCTGGTCGTCGTGCTGTTCCTCGTCCCGATCTACCTCCCGGGGCAGTACCTGATCGTCAGCACCTGGGTGATGACCGGCGCCGTCGGGGCGATGGGCCTGACCATGCTGATCGGCCAGGCGGGGCAGCTCTCGCTCGCGCACTCGTTCTTCCTGCTCGTCGGCGGCGTCAGCTATACGGTGCTCTCGAGCGACGGCACCGACGGCTTCGTCGGGCTCGGCCTGCCGACCGCCCTCAGCCTGGTGCTGGCCGTGGCCATCAGCGCCGCGGTCGGAGCGGCGTTCGCGCCGGTGTCCGGGCGGCTGACCGGCATCTACCTGGGCGTGGCCTCGCTGAGCCTGGTCTTCCTCGGCTGGTGGCTGGCGCGCGTGCTGCCCTCGATCGCCGGCAGCACCTCCAGCGGCCGCTACGCCGACGACCTGAACCTGTTCGGGTTCGACTTCGGCGAGAAGTCACCCACCCTGGCGATCCTCGGGGTGCCCATCGGGCAGAACGAGCGTCTCTTCTGGCTCTACGCCGCCCTCACCCTCATCGCCTACTTCGTAGCGCGCGGCGCCGTCGACGGCCGGGTCGGGCGCGCCTGGCGCGCGGTGCGCGACAACGAGGCCGCGGCCACCGTCATGGGCGTGTCGGTGGTGCGGCAGAAGTCCGTGGCGTTCGCGGTCTCCTCGGCGTACGCCGGCCTCGCTGGGGTCATGGTCGTGTGGTGGTACGACGGGCTGCTCAAGCCCGACGAGGCCGTCGACTCCGGCACCTACAGCACGGCCGTGGCCATCGCCTACCTCGCGATGGTCGTGATCGGGGGCCTCGGCTCGCTCGGGGGCGCCATCGTCGGCGCCGCGGTGGTGTTCGGGACGCCGCTGATCATCCCGCTGCTCAGCCAGGGCGACAGCTCGGCGGTGCTCTCCTCCGGGGGCACGGCGTTCTCGCCGGTCGTCATCACCTACCTCGCGTACGGAGCCCTGATCGTGCTGATCGTGCTCTTCGAACCCGGTGGTCTCGCCGCGCTGGGCCGTCGCCTGACGGCCCGGCTGAAGCGATCGTGACCTCCCTGCCCGCCCGTCCCTGACGGGCCCCTCGACTCCGGACGTCCGGTCCGGGTACCCAGAAAGGAACCCAGATGAGCACGAAGAAGCTCGCGAGAGCTCTGGCGGCCTCCGTGGTCGTCTCGTCCCTCGCCCTGGCCGGCTGCAGCAGCAAGGCGCAGACCGGTGGCTCGGGCGGCGGCGCCAGCGGCGAGGGCGCGGTCAAGACCGACGTCGGCGTCACCGACACCGAGATCACGCTCGGCAACCTCACCGACCTCTCGGGGGTGTTCAAGATCCTCGGTCTCGGCATCACCCAGGGCACCGAGATGTGGGCGGAGGACGTCAACGCGGCGGGGGGCATCTGCAACCGCAAGATCAAGATCACCTCCAGCGACCACGGCTACTCGGCCGAGAAGGCCGTCCCGCTCTACAACCAGACCAAGGGCCAGGTGCTGGGGTACGTGCAGCTGCTCGGCTCGCCGATCCTCGCGGCGCTGAAGAAGCCGATGGTCGACGACAAGGTCTCGGCGGTGCCCTCGTCCTGGGCGTCGACCAACCTCGACGTGCCCGAGGTCGTCATGGTCGGGACGACCTACGACGTCGAGATGGTCAACGGCATGAGCTACCTGATGGAGCAGGGCAAGATCAAGGAGGGCGACTCCATCGGGCACATCTACATCGACAGCGAGTACGGCAAGAACGGGTACGCCGGCTCCTCGGCCTTCGCCAAGGAGCACAACATGACGATGGTGCCCAAGACGGTCACCTCCACCGACGCCGACCTCACGAGCTCGATCACGGCGCTGAAGTCGGCCGGGGTCAAGGCCATCATGCTGACGACCACGCCGGCGCAGACCGCCTCGGCCGTGGGCCAGGCCGCGGCCCAGGGGCTGAACGTGCCGATCTTCGGCAGCAACCCCACGTACGCGCCCCAGCTGCTCGGCACCCCGGCGGCCGCCGCCCTCACCAGCGGCCAGTTCATCACCGCCGCCGGCATCCAGCCCTTCAACTCCAGCGACCCCAAGGTCCAGGAGCTCGCGAAGCGCTACAAGGAGAAGTACCAGGACACCCCCACCTTCGGCCCGCTCGTCGGCTACACCTTCGGGCAGACCTGGGGCGAGATGCTCAAGAAGGCCTGCGACGCCGGTGACCTGACCCGTCAGGGCATCCTCGACGCCAAGGCCCAGACCAAGGTGGACACCGGTGGCCTGGCCCCGAGCATCCTCGACTTCACCAAGCCCGGCGAGCCGTCGACGCGCGCCGTCTACCTGATGAAGCCGGCCAAGGTCGAGGGCGGTCTCGAGCTCGTGCAGCCCGAGCCCTACACCTCCAAGGAGGCCGAGGCGTTCAAGACGCCGTTCCAGAAGTGACGCACGGCCTCACCCGCGGGTGAGGTGCAGGGCCCGGGTCGGCGTGCTGCCGCCCGGGCCCTGCCGCGTGCCGTGTGCTGCGTGCCGCGCGACCTCAGGTCGTGGGCGCGAAACCGGTGACGGTGAGCGCGGGTTCGCCGGCCTCGTCGGTGGCGGCCAGGTCGAGCTCGGCCGTGATGCGCCAGTCGTGGTCGCCCTCGGGGTCGTCGATGATCTGGGTCACGACCCAGCGGTCGGCCTCCTCCTCGACCCGGAACAGGGCCGGGCCGCGGGCGGCGGGGCCGGTGGGTACCTCGTCGTACTCGGTGAGGTACTCGGCGGTGGCGTCCTGCCAGGCCTCGGCGGTGAGGCCGCCGTCGAGGGCGGCCAGGGCCTGCCAGCGCCCCAGCGAGACGAGCTCGACCCGCCGGAACATGCTCTGGCGCACCATGACCCGTAGGGCGCGGGGGTTGGCCGACAGCTTCCGGTTCTCGCCCGGCGGCCGGACGACGGCCTCCGGCTCGTCGGTGGGATGGGTGAGCGCCTCCCACTCGTCGAGCAGGCTGGAGTCGGTGTGGCGCACGACCTCGCCGAGCCACTCGACGAGGTCGTCGAGCTCCTCGGTGCGCGCCGACATCGGCACCGTCGAGCGCAGCGCGCGGTAGGCGTCGGTGAGGTAGCGCAGCACGATGCCCTCGGCGCGCGCCAGCTTGTAGTGGGCCACGAACTCGCCGAACCCCATCGCGCGCTCGAACATCTCGCGGACCACCGACTTGGGCGACAGGTCGCGGGGGTCGACCCAGGGATGCCGCTGCCGGTAGGTGCGCAGGCTGAGCTCGAGCAGCTCGGCGAGCGGCTTGGGCCAGGTGACGTCGTCGAGGGCCTCCATCCGCTCCTCGTACTCGAGGCCGTCGGCCTTCATCGCGGCCACCGCCTCGCCGCGCGCCTCGAACTGCTGGGCCATCAGGATCTAGCGGGGGTCGTCGAGGGTGGCCTCGATGACGCTGACGACGTCGAGAGCGTACTCGGGCGACTCGCGGTCGAGCAGCTCGAGCGCGGCCAGGGCGAAGGCCGACAGCGGCTGGTTGAGGGCGAAGCCGTCGTGCAGGTCGAGCGCGACCTGGAAAGGGCCCTCGTCGTAGCGCCGGCCCTCGCGGCGGACGAAGCGCTCGATGGGTGTCGGCTCGGTGGCGGTGCGCTCCGCGGCGGCGTCCCCGTCCCCGGAGGCGGACCCGTCGCCCGTGGTGCCCGCGGCCTCGGAGGGGTGCTGCGCGGGCGGGGTGGGGGTGAGGCCGGCGGCGGCCAGTGCCTCGCCGAGCGCGCCCAGGGCGTTGCCGGGGCCGGCGGGTTCGGGGGTGCGCTCGGGGGGCGGCGCGTCATCCTCGCCCACGGCCGGGGCAGCGGTGAGTGCCACCGGAGCCGGGGCGGGGGGTTCGGCGTCGGCGGGGACCCAGTCCTCCACCGACGAGCCGTCGTCGGGCTCCACGACCCCGGCGCGCACCAGCGAGCCCAGCACCTGCACGGCGCGCTCGAGCAGCGCTTCGCGCCGGGCCTCGTCCTCGTGGTTGTCGAGGACGAGGGTGTGCAGCGCCTCCTGCTGGCCCTCCCACTGGTCGAGGACGTTGAGCACCATCGCGTGGGTAACCCGCATCTTCGGGCGCAGCGGCTCGGGGGCGGCGGTGACGAGCTTGTCGTAGGTCGCCTCGGTGTAGGTCAGCACGCCCTCGGGCGGCTTCTTGCGGACGATGCGGCGTTCCTTCTTGGGGTCGCCGCCGGCCTTCGCGAGGGCCTTGGAGTTCTCGATGACGTGCTCGGGCGCCTGGACCACGACGTACCCGACGGTGTCGAAGCCCGCCCGCCCCGCGCGCCCGGCGATCTGGTGGAACTCGCGCGCTCGCAGGACCCGCTGCTTGCGCCCGTCGTACTTGATGAGCGAGGTCAGCAGCACGGTGCGGATGGGCACGTTGATGCCGACGCCGAGGGTGTCCGTGCCGCAGATGACGGCGAGCAGGCCGGCCTGCGCGAGCGTCTCGACGAGGCGGCGGTACTTCGGCAGCATCCCCGCGTGGTGGACCCCGATGCCGTGCAGCACGAGGCGGCGCAGGGTCTGGCCGAAGCCCGGGCCGAAGCGGAAGCCGCCGACGGCCTCCTTGAGGGCGGCCTTGCGCTCGGCGCCAAGGACGTCGACCGAGGCGAGCGCCTGGGCCTGCTCGACCGCGCCGGCCTGGGTGAACGACACCACGTAGACGGGCGCCCGGTCGTCGCGCAGCAGCAGCTCGATGGTCTCGTGGACGGCGGTGAGCACCCACTCGTGCTCCAGCGGCACGGGGCGCTCGACGCCGGTGACGGCCACGACGTCGCGGTCGGTGCGCCGGCGCAGGTCGCGCTCGAGCTCGGTGGTGTCGCCGAGCGTGGCCGACATCAGCAGCATCTGGGTCTCGGGGAGCAGCAGCAGCGGCACCTGCCAGGCCCAGCCCCGGTCGGGCTCGCCGTAGAAGTGGAACTCGTCCATGACCACGAGCCCGATGTCGGACGCGTCGCGCTCGCGCAGGGCGTGGTTGGCGAGGACCTCGGCGGTGGCGCAGATGATGGGCGCGCCGGGGTTCACGGCGGCGTCACCGGTGAGCATCCCCACCTGCTGGGCGCCGAAGGTCTCCACGAGGGCGAAGAACTTCTCGGACACCAGCGCCTTGATGGGGGCGGTGTACCAGGAGCGGCGCCCGGTGGCGAGGGCCTGCGCGTGGGCGGCGACCGCGACCAGCGACTTGCCCGACCCGGTCGGGGTGGCCAGGACGACATGGGCGCCCTCGGCGAGCGCGAGGACTGCCTCCTCCTGCGCCGGGTAGAGGGCGAAGCCGCGCTCACCGGCCCACTCGACGAAGACGTCGAGCGCGGCGTCGGCGCCGATGCCCGGGCGGCCGGGGGCGAGGTCGCCGGTGAGGCGGTCGGTGAGCGTCATCCCGGCGATTCTCCCCCACGGGGGAGGGACGGCCGGCCGTCGGCCGACGGTGGTGCGGCTGCCGGGGCCGCGGGCGCCGTGGTGAGGTCCGGACGCTCCCGAGGGGGAGGTGCGCTGTGCCCTCTCGGATGCTCCCGCTGGTGGTGCATCCGAGAGGCGGCGGTGGCGTGCGGCGGGGACGGTGGAGGTGCTCCCGGTCGGGGTGCATCCGAGAGGCCCCGTTCGCAGCCTGTCGGCCGGGCTCGGTGAGCCGGGGCGTCCGGCGCCGGCGCCGGGATGACCGGCGAGGGCGTGCGCCAGCATCACGATGATGCCCTCGGGGCCGCGCACGCGGCAGAGCCGGTCGATGTCCTGGTGGTCGGCGATCTCGCCGACCAGCCCGTACCCGAGCCCGCGCAGGCGACCGACCACCTCGGGACCCCCATGTTCGGGACATCCGTCCGGCGGGCTCCGGCTAGCGCACGACCCCGACGATGCGCAGCGCCACGTCGGCGTAGTGCTCGCCCAGCTCCTCCGGCGTCCAGGCGCCGCCGTCACGCCACCAGCGGGCCACGTCGACCCCGAGCGACAGCAGCGCGGCCGCCGCGATCCGGGGTTCGGGGCACGCGAACACCCCCGCGTCCACCCCGTCGCGCACCACGGTCTGGACCTCGGCGTCGATGGCGTGCCGCAGCACCTGGATCTCCTCGAGGTGCTCGGGCGCCAGCGCGGCCAGCTCGTAGTTCACGACGCGCGCCGAGGTGTGCGAGCGCGCGTGGTAGGTCACGAACTCGCGCACCACGGCGTGCAGCCGCTCGAGGTGGTCGTCGCTGGACGCCCGGGCCGCCCGCAGGATGCCGAGGGTCGTCTCGTGCCCGCGCCGCGAGATCCGGAAGAGGATCTCCTCCTTCGAGCGGTGGTGCACGTACAGCGCGGCCGGGCTCATCCCCGCCGCCGCGGCGATGTCGCGGGTCGTCGTCCCGTGGAAGCCCTGCGCGGCGAAGGTCTCGACGGCCGCGGCGAACAGCCGGTCGCGGGGCTCCTCGGGCCGGGCGGCCCGTCGTGAGGGACTGCTCACGCCGCCTCCTCCCGGGGTTGACGGCGGTGCGCCGCCCGTCCATGCTGGGGCTGAACAAGCGCTTAGTCAAGCACAGGAACGCCCGCTGCCCCACGGAGGTGCACGATGCCCGAAGCCGTGATCGTCGCGACCGCGAGGTCCCCGATCGGCCGGGCCCGCAAGGGTTCCCTGGCCTCGGCCCGCCCCGACGACCTCGCCGTCCAGATGCTCGAGGCCGCGCTCGCGCAGGTCCCCGCCCTCGACCGGAGCGAGATCGAGGACCTGATGCTCGGCGTCGGGCAGCCCGCCGGGGAGTCCGGCTACAACCTCGCGCGCGTCGTCGCCGTCCTGGCCGGGATGGACCACCTGCCCGGCACCACCGTCAACCGCTACTGCTCCTCCTCCCTCCAGACGACCCGGATGGCGCTGCACGCCATCCGCTCCGGCGAGGGGCACGCCTTCGTCTCGATGGGCGTCGAGACCGTCAGCCGCTACGAGAACGGGCGCGCCGACGGCATCCCGGGCAGCCAGAACCCCCGCTTCGACGACGCCACCGCCCGCACCGCGCGCCGCTCCGAGGGCGGCGCCCCCACGTGGAGCGACCCGCGCGACGACGGCGACCTGCCCGACATCTACATCGCGATGGGCCAGACGGCCGAGAACGTCGCCCAGCTCAAGGGCGTCTCGCGCGAGGACCAGGACCGCTTCGGCGTCCGCAGCCAGAACCGCGCCGAGCAGGCCATCGCCGACGGCTTCTGGGCCACCGACATCACCCCGGTCACCCTGCCCGACGGCACCGTGGTCGACCGCGACGACGGCCCGCGCGCCGGGGTCACCTACGAGGCGGTCTCCCAGCTGCAGCCGGTCTTCCGCCCCGACGGCACCGTCACCGCCGGCAACTGCTGCCCGCTCAACGACGGGGCTGCGGCCGTGGTCGTCATGAGCGACGTCCGGGCCCGCGAGCTGGGCATCACCCCGCTCGCGCGCATCGTCTCCACCGCGGTCTCGGGCCTCAGCCCCGAGATCATGGGCCTCGGCCCGGTCGACGCCAGCCGCCGCGCCCTCGAGCGCGCCGGCATGGGCATCGGCGACGTCGACCTGGTCGAGCTCAACGAGGCCTTCGCGGCCCAGGTCATCGCCTCGGCCCGCGAGCTGGGTATCGACGACGACCGGCTCAACGTCCACGGCGGCGCCATCGCGGTCGGCCACCCGTTCGGGATGACCGGCGCGCGCCTCACCTCCACCCTCATCAACGGGCTCCGTCACCGCGACGGGCAGATCGGACTGGAAACCATGTGCGTCGGCGGCGGTCAGGGCATGGCGATGGTGCTGGAGCGGCTCTCATGAGCGGCGCAGCGCCCCAGCGGCGCCTCGAGGGCCGCACCGCGCTGGTCACCGGCGCCAGCCGCGGCATCGGACTCGGCATCGCCGAGCGGATCGTGGCCGAGGGCGGCCGCGTCGTCCTCACGGCTCGCGGCCAGGACGCCCTCGACGAGGCCGTCGCGCACCTCGGCGGCCCCGAGCACGCCGCGGCCGTCGCGGGCAAGGCCGACGACGCCGACCACCGCGCCGCCGCCGTGCAGGCCTGCCTCGACCGCTTCGGCTCCCTCGACCTGCTCGTCAACAACGCCGGCATCAACCCGGCCTACGGGCCCCTCATGGGCCTCGACCTCGGCATCGCCCGCAAGATCGTCGAGGTCAACGTGGTCGCGGCGCTCGCATGGACCCAGGCCGCCCACACCGCCTGGATGCGCGAGCACGGCGGCTCCGTCGTCAACGTCGCCTCGGTCGCCGGCATCAAGCCCGCCCCCGGCATCGCCATGTACGGCACCAGCAAGGCCGCGCTCATCCACCTCACCGAGGAGCTGGCCGTCGAGCTCGGCCCCGGGGTGCGGGTCAATGCCGTCGCACCGGCCGTCGTCAAGACCGACTTCGCGAAGGCGCTCTACGAGGGCCGCGAGGAGCAGGTGGCCGCGCAGTACCCCCTGAAGCGCCTCGGCGTGCCCGACGACATCGGCAGTGTCGTGGCGTTCCTCCTCTCCGACGACGCGGGCTGGCTCACCGGGCAGACCGTGGTCGTCGACGGTGGGGTCACCCTCACCGGGGGCGTCTGATGCCGGACGCGGCGCCGGACGCGGCCCCGGGCGCCGTCGGCGCCGTGGGGGTCGTCGTCACCGGCGCCGCCCACGGCATCGGCGAGGCCCTGACCCGCCGGATGACGGCGGCCGGCCTGCGGGTCGTGGCGGCCGACGTCGACGGCGACGCCCTGGCGGCGGTCGCCGACGCCACCGGAGCCCACCCGCTCGTGGCCGACCTCGCCACCGACGACGGCGTCACCGCGCTGGTCGAGGGGGCGCTGGCCCATCTCGGCGACGTCGACGTCTGGTTCGGCAACGCCGGCATCGACCTCGGCGACGGGCTGGCCTCCACCGACGAGCAGTGGGCCCGCACCCACGACGTCAACGTCATGGCGCACGTGCGCGCCGCCCGGCTGCTGGTGCCCCGCTGGCTCGAGCGCGGGTCGGGCCGCTTCGTCGTGACCGCCTCGGCCGCCGGGCTTCTGACGATGCTGGGCAGCCCCACCTACTCGGTCAGCAAGCACGGCGCGGTCGCCTTCGCCGAGTGGCTCTCGGCCACCTACCGACACCGCGGCGTCGTGGTGCAGGCCATCTGCCCCCAGGGCGTCGCCACCCGGATGCTCGAGGCGGCCGCCGGCCTGCAGGAGATGCTGGGCCGCGACGACACCCGCACCCCCGCCGAGGTCGCCGACCTCGCGTTCGAGGCGCTGGCCCACGACCGCTTCTACGTGCTGCCCCACCCCGAGGTCGCGGGCTACTCCGCCGCTCGGGCCACCGACCCCGACCGCTGGCTGGCCGGGATGAACCGCCTCCAGCGCAAGCTCGAGGACGCCGGCACCCTCCCCGGCCCGGGCGGCGGCGCCGGTCCCGCGGCCCGCACCGGACCACCCGCCTGACCCCGACACCGACCACCCCGACCACACCGGGCACCGGACCCACCGGCCGCCCCGACCCGCAAGGAGCACCATGAGCACCCCCCGCACCGCCGTCGTCACCGGAGCCGCCCGCGGCATCGGCGCCGAGGTCGCCCGCCGCCTCGCGTCCGACGGGATGGCCGTGGCCGTCGTCGACCTCGACGAGTCCGCCTGCCAGAGCGTCGTCGACGACATCACCCACGCCGGTGGCCGGGCCCTGGCCGTGGGCTGCGACGTCGCCGACGAGGCCGCCGTCACCGCTGCCGTCGAGCGCATCGCCACCGAGCTGGGCGCGCCCACGGTGCTGGTCAACAACGCCGGCATCATCCGCGACAACCTGCTCTTCAAGATGACCACCGACGACTGGGACGCCGTGATGAACGTGCACCTGCGCGGGGCCTTCCTGATGAGCCGGGCCTGCCAGGCGCACATGGTCGAGGCGAAGTTCGGGCGCATCGTCAACCTGTCGAGCACCTCGGCCCTCGGCAACCGCGGCCAGGCGAACTACGCCGCCGCCAAGGCCGGCATGCAGGGCTTCACCAAGACGCTCGCGCTCGAGCTGGGGCGCTACGGCGTCACCGCCAACGCCATCGCGCCGGGGTTCATCGCCACCGACATGACCGCCGCCACCGCCGCGCGCGTCGGCATGGAGTTCGAGGCGTTCAAGGCGGCCGCGGCCAAGGAGATCCCGGTCGCGCGCGTCGGTCGCCCCGAGGACATCGCGCACACCGCCTCGTTCCTCTGCAGCGAGGGCGCCGGCTTCGTGTCGGGCCAGGTCATCTACGTGGCCGGCGGCCCGAGGGACTGATGGCGGTGCGCACCTTCGACGGCATCGACGACCTGCGCACGGCCGTCGGCATGCACCTGGGGTACTCGCCCTGGCACACCGTGACCCAGGAGCAGGTCGACCTCTTCGCCGAGGCCACCGGTGACCACCAGTGGATCCACGTCGACCCCGAGCGGGCGGCATCCGGCCCGTTCGGCGCCACCATCGCGCACGGCTACCTCACCCTGTCGCTGGTGCCGATGCTGGTGTGGCAGGTCTACGCGGTCGAGGGCATCTCGATGGGCGTCAACTACGGCAGCGACCGGGTGCGCTTCCCGTCGCCGGTGCGCGTCGGCTCGCGGGTGCGGGCCCGGGTCGAGCTCCTGGCGCTCGAGCCGGGCGGCGGCGGCTTCCAGCTGCGGGCCCGGGTCACCGTCGAGGTCGAGGGCCAGGACAAGCCCGGCTGTGTCGCCGAGGTCCTGAGCGTGCTCGTCCCGTGACGACCCAGACCCCCGGCCTCGACCCCGCCGCCCTCTCGGCGTGGTGGCGCGAGCACCTGGCGGGCGACCCGGCCACCGCGCTGGGTGAGCGCGACCTCAGCGCCACCCTCATCGCCGGGGGCAAGTCGAACCTCACCTACCGGGTCGGCGACGGCGAGCGCACCTGGATCGTGCGGCGGCCACCGCTCGGCCACGTGCTGGCGACCGCCCACGACATGGGCCGCGAGTACACCGTCATCTCGGCGCTGGGTCCCACCGCCGTGCCGGTGCCGGCCACGTACGCGCACGTCGAGGACGAGGCCGTCCTGGGCGCCCCGTTCTACGTGATGGCCGACGTCGCCGGGACGCCCTACCGCACCGCGGCCCAGCTGGCCGCGCTCGGCCCCGAGCGCACCCGGGTCATCAGCGAGCGGATGGTCGACACCCTCGCCGCCCTGCACGCCGTCGACCCGGCCGCGGTCGGGCTCGCCGACTTCGGCCACCCCGAGGGCTTCCTGACCCGCCAGGTGCGACGCTGGCGCGGGCAGATGCAGAAGTCGCTGACCACCGAGCGCCCGCTCGAGGCCCGGCTGGCCGACGCGCTGGCCGCGGGGGTCGAGGCCGCCGAGGCCGAGGCCCGCCCGGGCATCGTCCACGGCGACTACCGGCTCGACAACATCCTCACCAACGACGCCGACGAGATGGCCGCCGTCATCGACTGGGAGATGGCGACGCTCGGCGACACCCGCACCGACGTCGCGCTGCTCGTCCTCTACGGCCGCCTGGCCGAGCTCGCCCCCGGGGCCGTGGCCGACGCCGTGCGCGCACCGGGGCACCTCGACGAGGCCGGGATGCTCGCGCGGTACGCCGCGGCCTCCGGCACCGGTGCTCTCGACCTCGACTTCCACGTCGGGCTGGCCGCCTACAAGCTCGCGGCCATCCTCGAGGGCATCCACCACCGCTACCTCGCCGGGCAGACCGTCGGCGGGGGCTTCGAGGGGGTCGGCTCCGTGGTCGACCCGCTGCTGCGGGCGGGGCTCGACGCCCTGGCCCGACCGTCGCACTGACCACCACCGCCGCACCCGAGGAGCACCCCATGGACTTCGCCCACGACGCCCGCACCGAGGAGCTGCGCACCGAGCTGCTCGACTTCATCGGCCGCCACGTGGCCCCCGCCGAGCCGACCTTCGTCGAGCAGGTCGCGGCCCTCGACGACCCCTGGGCCTGGTCGACGGTCCCGGTGCTCGAGCGGTTGCGGGCCGAGGCACGCCGGCGCGGGCTGTGGAACCTGTTCCTACCTGGGCAGACCGGCGGCGAGACCCTCGGGGCGGGCCTGACCAACCTGCAGTACGCCCCGTTGGCCGAGCTCACCGGGCGGCTGGGTCGGCTGGCGCCCGCGGCCCTCAACTGCGCCGCCCCCGATACCGGCAACATGGAGGTGCTGGCGATGTTCGGCAGCCCCGAGCAGAAGGAGCGCTGGCTGACACCGCTGCTCGAGGCCCGCACCCGCTCGGCCTTCGCGATGACCGAGCCCGACGTCGCCTCCTCGGACGCCACGAACATCTCGACCGCCATCCGGCGCGACGGCGACGAGTACGTCGTGAGCGGCCGGAAGTGGTGGATCACCGGGGCGATGAACCCCCAGTGCGAGATCTTCATCGTGATGGGCAAGACCGACCCCGAGGCCGACCGGCACCGGCAGCAGTCGATGGTGCTGGTGCCGCGCGACGCCGAGGGCGTCGAGGTCGTGCGGCCGATGCAGGTCTTCGGCTACGACGACCGCGACCACGGCGGGCACGCCGAGCTGGCGTTCCACGACGTGCGCATCCCGGCGAGCAACCTCATCGGCGAGGAGGGCGCGGGGTTCGCCATCGCCCAGGCGCGCCTCGGCCCCGGCCGCATCCACCACTGCATGCGCGCGATCGGGGTGGCCGAGATGGCCATCGAGCTGATGTGCGCGCGGGCCTCGGAGCGGGTGGCGTTCGGCCGGCCGCTGTCGGAGCAGGGCGTCATCCGCGACTGGATCGCCGAGTCGCGGGTGCGCCTGGAGCAGCTGCGGCTGCTGGTGCTCAAGGCCGCGTGGCTCATGGACACCCAGGGCAACAAGGGCGCGCACACCGAGATCCAGGCCATCAAGATCGCGACGCCGGCCACGGTCGAGTGGATCCTCGACAAGGCCATCCAGGTGCACGGTGCCGGCGGCATCTCGCAGGACTTCCCGCTGGCCGAGGCGTGGGCGATGAACCGCACGCTGCGCTTCGCCGACGGACCCGACGAGGTGCACAAGAACGCCCTCGCCAAGGCCGAGATGAAGCGCCAGGCGGCCGCCGCCGGTCGCTGACCGCGGTCAGCGCAGGCGGCCGGCGGACGAGGCGGTCGTCGTGTGCACCACCTGGAGCAGGGTGGCGGCCAGGTGGTGCAGGTGGCGCACCACCGGGTCGTCGTCGGAGGCCGCGGCATCCTGGAAGAGCAGGTGGTCGGCCTCGGCCAGGGGGTCCTCGGCCGCGGGGACGGCGGCCCCGGGCGGCTGCTGCGAGATGGCCCGCAGCGCCTCGGCCAGGTGCGCCACGGCCGCCCCGATGGCGTCGGGTGCCACCAGCGGGCGCCGCTGCACCGCCACCACCAGCGCCCGGCACTGCGAGACCGCCGCGACGTAGAGACGCAGCCGCCGGGCCGTGCGCGGCCCGGCGCCGCCCCAGCCGATCTGGCGGGTGAGCGGGCGCGCGACCAGGGCGAGCCGCCGAGCGTCGTCGTCGAGCCGGCGGACCCGGGCGTCGAGGTCGACCGCCGCCACGCCGGTCGAGGCGCCCGGGCCCGATGCGGCCTGCTCACCCACGCCGTCGAGCAGCGCGATCATCGAGGTCAGCATCGCGTCGCGGGCGGTGCGCACGGTGGCGCGGGTGGACAGCGGAGCGAACAGCAGCGCCACCCCGATGCCGGCGACCACACCGATGGCGGTCTCGCCCAGCCGCAGCTCGAGCACCCCGACGCTGTAGGTGCCGATCAGCGTGTACATCTCGCCGAGGAGCACCGTGATGAAGAACGTCATGGCCGCCTGCGAGACCCGGGCCAGGTAGAACGCCGCGAAGATCGACACCAGGATGATCGCGAGCACCAGCAGGTCGTGCCCGGCGGTGAGCCGCGCGAGCACCACGGCGCCGGCCAGCCCCACCACCGTGCCCGCGACGCGCGCGACCCCCTTGTCGACGGTCTCGAAGCGCGACCCGGTGCCGGTGAACATGATGAACGCGGTGATCACGGCCCAGTAGAAGCGCGTCGGCGACAGCAGCGTCCCCAGCCCGATCGCCACCACTCCGGCCACCGCCACCTGCACGGCCTGGCGGGTGGTCATCGACAGCCGGGCCAGCGGGTTCCACGACGCCCCGGAGGCGGCCACGCCGCTCGCGACGGACGCCGAGCCGGGCAGGCCGCCGAACGCCAGCGTCGACGCGGCCTCGAACTCCTCCTCGCCGGGGTCGACCTCCGGCGGCTCGTCGGCCGCGGCCTCGAACCGCAGGAACTCCTCGATGCCGTAGGCCAGGCTGCGCGCCCACCACCAGCCCTCGCCGCCCGAGGCCTCGACCTCCTCGGAGGCCCGGCGCAGCTGCGCGCAGTCGACCAGTGCGGCGACATCGCGCCGGGACGCCAGGTGGTCGGCGGCCGAGCGGGCCAGTGACCGCAGCACCGGTTCGGCGTCGTGCAGGCGCACCGCGGCCCGTGCCACCCGCTCGGCGGCGGCCTGGGCCTCGATGAGCCGGCGCCGCAGGGCCGAGGCCGACCAGCCCTCCGGGACCGCCGACCGCTCGGCCGACCAGGCGTCGGCCAGCAGGGCCGCCTCGCCGAGCCCGGCCCGACGGGCGCGCAGCACGCGCGCGGCCCGGGACCGCTGCCGGGCGTTGCCGGGCGGCACGGCCAGCAGGTCGGCGGCCTCGCGGGCCACCGCTCGTCCGCGCGAGAAGAACGAGCCGAGGGTGGAGCGCAGGATGCGGCGTGGGTTGGTCGACAGCACGGTCGTGCCCAGCAGGCCGACCCACGCCGACGACACGACCGCGGCCAGCACCAGCTCGGGGACCAGGCTCCACTGGGCCTTGAGGAACGTGGCGAAGAAGAACCCCATCCAGGCCATGAACCCGTAGAAGAACCAGGCCCCTCCGAAGCGCCGCACCCACACCGCCGTGAACAGCACCACGGCGAACGCGACGACCTGGAGCGCGCGGTGGGAGCCGGTGAGGACGGCCAGCACCAGCCCCACCGTGACGGCGACCGGGAACCCCGCCGCGGTCGGCAGCTTCTCGCGCCGCAGCATCCCCGCGAGCGCGTTCGACCCGATCATCGCGACGACGGCGCCGAACAGGGTCATCGCGAACGCGGCCGGCCCGGGGACGGCGAGCAGGCGGGCCACCAGCTGCAGCACGCCGATGGTGGTGCTGACGCCGACGACCACGGTGACGGCGGTCCGCAGCCGCCCGTAGCCCGGGTCGGAGGCGACGACCCGGTCTCGCGTGGTCAGCGCCCATCGGTGCAGGCGCTCGCCGAGGCGCTCGGGGGCCGGCGGCAGCGGCACCTCGCGACCCGACATCGTGCGGTCCGTTCCCTTCGGCTCACCTGCGTCCAGGAGCCGATGCTAGCCGCGCCGGCCCCGGGGCCGGGACGCCGCCGGCCGGTCAGCCGGGCTCGGGCAGCTTCCCGCTGCGCGCGACGTCGGGGTCGGTGCACGAGGCCAGGTCGAAACAGCACGGCCGGCGCTTGCCGTGGTCCATCTTGTCCAGGCTCACGCCCACCCGTTTGGCCCGGGTGTCGGGGTTGCGGGTGGCCCCGACCCAGCGCACCCACTCCCATCGGGCCATCGGCGTGATGTCGTCCCAGATGTCGCGGATGTGCGCGGGCGCGGCCGCGAGCGCCGCGCCGAGGTCGCCCGGGACCTCGGGTTCGGGCCAGTCCTGGACCGGCTCGACGGTGACGTCGACGACGTCGCCCGGGGCGACGCCGGCTGCCGTCGCCAGGTCGGGGTCGACGCGCAGCCAGTGGCCACGCCGCCCGTCCGGCTCGAGCACGGTGCTGAACGCCCGGCCGCCGAAGGTGCCGGCCACCGCCACCTGCCCCCGCGACGGCAGCGCCCGGCTGGCCTCGGCGGGCAGGCGCACCAGCGTCGTCGAGGCCACCACCTCGAGGGCGCCCGAGAAGGTGACCGCGGTCGTGGAGCGCGTCGTACTCGCCATCGGCCCAGCCTACGAGCCGGCGACCGGCAGCGCCGCCGGCTCGAGGACCACGTCGACCGACAGCACGGTGGGCAGGTGCCGGGCGACCTCGCTCCAGCTCTCCCCCTCGTCGCGGCTGGCGAAGACCGACCCGGAGTTGGTGCCGAAGTAGACCCCGGCCGGGTCCTGGTGGTCGCCGGTCATCCCCTGGCGCAGCACGGTGAAGAAGCACGTCTCCTGCGGCAGGCCCTCGCGCATCGCCTCCCAGGTGGCGCCGGCGTCGCGCGAGCGCCACACAGCGGCGGAGGCATCCGGCGGGAAGCGGCCCTCCATGTCGCCGTTCAGCGGCAGCGTCCACACCGTCCCGCCGTCGCGCGGGTGCGCCCACAGCGGGAAGCCGAAGGTCGAGGGCAGCCCGGCCGTCACGTCGTGCCAGGTGCCGGCGCCGTCGTCGGAGCGCCAGACCCCGTGGTGGTTCTGCTGGTAGAGCCGCCCGCCGGGGGCACCCTCCAGGTGGTGCACGCACAGCCCGGTGTGCCCGTCGGAGGCCGACGCGGGATGGTCGTACGCGTCACCGGCGTGCGGGTCGGCCAGGTCGTTGCGCCGCTCCCACGTCACGCCTCCGTCGGTGGTGGCGAAGACCCCCGCCGACGAGATGCCGAGCCACATCCGTTCGGGGTCCTGCGGGTCGGCCACGATGGTGTGCAGCACCAGGCCGGCCCCGCCGGGGACCCACTCCTCGCGCGAGGGATGGTCGCTGAGGCCCTTGACCTCGTCCCAGGTCCGGCCGTCGTCGTCGCTGACCAGCAGCATCGCGGGCTTGGTCCCGGCGTAGAGACGGCCGCCCGAGCGCCCGAGCGACCAGACCTGCGCGAACCGGTCGCCGAAGGGCGCAGGCTCCTCGGTCCAGCCCATCATCGCGGCGAACCCCGGGTCGTTCGCGGCCCACTGGTCCAGCTGTCCGGTGGTCAGCTTCGTGAGCTCCCACGTGTGGCCGGCGTCGTCGGAGCGCCAGACCCCCGCGCCCGTCCAGTCGCTGCCGCCGCCGGCCCACATCGTGCCGGTGGCGGGGTCGCCGACCGCGTGGTTGATGGGCCAGCCGTCGCAGTACGGCCCGCGCACGCGCCAGTGCGCCCGGTCGCCGTCACCGTCGAGGACGAACGCCCCCTTGCTCGTCCCCACCAGCAGGTGGATGGTCGGCTCGGACATCACGCTCCCCTTCCCTCGGGGCCGGTCCCCGGAGCGGGGGGCCGCGCCGACCAGTGTCGCGAGCCACGGGCGGCGCGGCAAGGGTCGCCGCCCGGGCGACGGCAGGCGCTCACGACACCACCGCCCGGTCGAGCACCACGCGCAGGGTGGCCGCGAACGCCTCGGGCTCATCGGTCTGGCCGTACTCGCCGCCGAGGAAGCCGTTGTGGCCGCCGGGGAAGACCACCGGCTCGAGCCCCAGGGCGGCCGCCAGCGCGTGGGCCGACCGTGCGGCCATCTCGCCGTCGGTGGGACCCCCGGACTCCGCGCCCACGCCGACGACCACCGTGGTGGGTGCGCGCCGGACGGCCTCCACGTCGACCTCGCCGCCCGCCACCCCGCCGCGCAGGTTCGCCATCAGCGGGTCGTCGCGGCGGCCGTCGTCCTCCGCGGAGAGGCCGAACATCGCAGGGTCGGGCGCGGGGCGGTCGAGCGCGTCGGCCGGGACCTCGCCCCGGTGCATCACGTGCGCGATGAAGCGGGCCATCGCCGGCCCGTGTCCCGCCCGGTCGTAGGTGTGGATGATGTCGGCGTGCACCGCGGCCAGCCGCTCGGCATCCGGCAACAGCCCGGCGACGGGGGGCTCGTGCGCGACGAGCACGCGCAGGTCGTCGGGGTGGAGGGCGAGCAGCCCCAGCGCGACCACCGCACCGCCGGAGGACCCGAAGAGGTCGACCGGGCCACGCCCGAGCGCGGTGACCAGCGCGTGCAGGTCGGCCGCGTGCTCGGCGGTGGTCACGGCGGCGGTCGGCTCGTCGCGGGTGCTGCGCCCGGTGTTGCGGGGGTCGTAGGTGACCACGACGCGGTCGGGGAAGTGCGAGGCCAGCGTGGTGAAGCCGCTCGCGGGCATCGGGGCCCCGACGAGCAGCAGCGGAGGACGGTCGGGGGTCGTCGAGGCGAGGTCACCCCGCACGTCGTAGGTGAGGACGGCCCCCTCCACGGGGAGGGTGTCGGTGGTGGGCGCGGGGCCGGGGTGCGTCGTCATACCCGGGTGGACCGGCGGGGGCGTCGGAACTCATCGGTGCCGCATCGAGAGGAGGCGACACGCCGACCGGATGTCCGGGGCGCCAGCGTGTCGCCTCCTCTCGACGGGCGTCGTGGAGCGGCGGCGCCCCTCCGGTCGCCGGGGGTCACGAGTGGACGGCGACCGGGGTGCCGATGGGCGCGAAGTCGTAGACCCACTTCGCGACCGGCACCGGGAGGTTCACGCAGCCGTGCGAGGCCGCGTACCCGAAGGTGGAGCGCCAGTACGCCCCGTGCAGCGCGATCCCACCGTCGAAGAAGCTCGACCACGGGACGTCGGGCGTCTCGTAGTCGCTGCCGTCGGCGTTGCTGCCGCGCATCGTCATCAGCGGGTTCTTGTAGTACACGTGGAAGGTGCCCACGCGGGTCGGGGTCTTGGGGGCACCGTTGACCATCGCGACGGGGCCGTAGACCACGCTCGCGCCGACGTAGGCCGTCATGGTGTGCGACCCCAGGTCGACCTCGATCCACTTCTCGCCGTCGGCCGCGGGGTAGGCCAGCTTCTCGGCGCCGACGGCGACGGTGCGGTCCTTCCACGAGGCCGCGATGATGTCGTAGGTGAAGGTGCCGGAGTAGCTCTTGCCGGCCGCCATCGCCGCCAGGGCGGCCTTCGCGACCGCAGGCCCGTTGGTGACGACGCGGCCGTCGTGCCGCTGGTCGACGACGCTCAGCACGGCGCCCGCGGCGCTGACGTTGCGCAGCCCGTCGCTGGGCTCGGACTTGGCGTCGGCGGCCAGGGAGTCGACCCACGTGCGCACCTTCGCGGCATCGAGGGTGGGCGTACCGGGCACGCCGTCGGTGACGGGGATGGTGACCCACGAGGCCTTGAGGGCGGCGTCGGCCACGCGCGGCTGCTGCCCGTCGGACACCGAGACGCGGTGCGAGACCAAGGCGTTCGCGGCGTCGGCGACCTTCTGCGCGGCGGCGGTGGTGACCGCCGGGTCGAGGGTGACGAAGCGGACCGTGGCGGTGGTCGGCCGGAGATCGGTGGCGGCCTGCTCGACGACGTCCTGGAAGCTCGCGGGGTCGACGGTGGCCCCCGCGACGGCCGGGCTGACCACGAACGAGGTCTTGCCCCGGTTCAGCCCTACGCCGGCGTCCTTGCCAACCTTGCCGGCCGTGGCGACCAGCTGGGTGGCCACGGCCGCGATGCGTGAGTCGTCGGAGGTCACGACGGCGTCGATGTCGCGCGGGGTCACCAGCGACGTGGCGTAGGAGGACCACGAGCGGTTGGCCGCGAAGACGGCGTCGACGGTGGCGTCGACGTCGACGGAGTAGCCGAGGTCGGCCAGGCTGCGGCGGCTGGTGTCGGTGCCGGCGTGCACCTCGACGCGGAGGTCGGTGGCGCGCTCGCGCACCGACGCAGCGACCTCGTCACGGGTCATCCCGGCGACCGGCTGCCCCGCCAGCGTGCTGCCCGGCAGGGCGCGGTCCTGGTAGTGGGCGGCGTACGCCGTGCCCACTCCCCCCAGTGCCATCGGGATGGCGACGGCCGCCGTGAGCAGCACCTTGCTGCGCTTGTTCATGTGGTTCTACCTCTCGCGGCCCGCCATCGCGAGCCCTCGTCCCGGGACCATGATGAGGCCAGAAGGTCTCGATCGCACGTTCGCCACGTCTCGATCCGGTCACCGCGCCGCCCCTCGGGGACGCCGGGGTGTGTCCAGGCCCGCCCTGCTCCGAGCGTCGGCCCCCGCCGGAGGCCCGGCTGAGGAAGAGTGGGGCGAGGTCCCCCGCCGACGACGGACGTCGGCCCCCCGACGCTCGGAGGCGACGATGCCCACCCTGTCCCTGGCCGTTCTGCTCGCCGAGAGCGCGCTGCGCACCCCCACCGCGACGGCGGTCGTCGAGGGCGACCGCCGCACCTCTTACCGGGACCTGTGGGAGGCCGCCCGGCGCAGCGCCGCCGACCTG
Source organism: Nostocoides sp. Soil756 (assembly GCF_001428065.1). Lineage (GTDB taxonomy): Bacteria > Actinomycetota > Actinomycetes > Actinomycetales > Dermatophilaceae > Phycicoccus. Next base: position 188,633 of record NZ_LMSE01000001.1, on the reverse strand, counting down.
CGTGCGCGGGGCGTGGGGCCCGGTACCCGGGTGGCCCTGCTGGCCCCGAACGTCACCGACTTCGTCACGTCGTACTACGGCATCCTCGCCGTCGGTGGGGTCGTGGTGCCGGTGCCGACGCTCCTGGGCGCGAGCGAGATCGCCTACCTGGTCCGCCACTCCGGGGCCGAGCTGCTGCTGCACCACGACGCGCTCGCCGCCCTGGCCGCGCCCGCGGCCGGCGAGGTGGGCGTGCCGGCGGTCAGCCTCACCGGTCTGGGCGACGGCGCCGACCCGCTGCCCACGTACGTCTCGCGCGACCCCGCCGACACCGCCGTGATCTTCTACACCAGCGGCACGACGGGCCTGCCGAAGGGCGCCCTGCTCACCCACCTCAACCTCGTGATGAACGCGACCGTCAACGCCTTCGACGGCAACGAGGTACGCCGCGACGACGTGATCATGGGCAGCCTCCCGCTGTTCCACACCTTCGGGCAGACCGTGGCGATGAACACCACCTTCCGGGTCGGCGCCACCCTCGTCCTCCAGCCGCGCTTCGACGCCGCCCAGGCCATCGAGCTGATGGTGCGCGAGCGGGCGACCATCTTCATGGGCGTGCCGACGATGTACGTGCAGCTGGTCGAGGCGGCCGGGGCCGCCGCCGAGCTGCCCCGGCTGCGCGACTGCATCTCGGGCGGGGCCTCGCTGCCCGTGGTGGTGCTCGAGCGGTTCGAGCAGGCCTTCGGGGCACCGATCTACGAGGGCTACGGGCTGTCCGAGACCTCCCCCACGGCCACGTCGAACCAGCGCCGCTTCGGGGTGCGCCCCGGCACCATCGGCCACCCCATGTGGGGCGTCGACGTCGAGGTGGCCGACGACGCCGTCGAGGAGCGCATCGACCTGGTGCCCACCGGGGAGCGCGGCGAGATCGTCATCCGCGGGCACAACGTCTTCGCCGGCTACCTCGACGACCCCGACGCCAGCGCCGCGGTGCTGGTCGACGGCTGGTTCCGCACCGGTGACATCGGCATCAAGGACGAGGACGGCTTCATCCGGGTCGTCGACCGCAAGAAGGACCTCATCATCCGCGGCGGCTTCAACGTCTACCCGCGCGACGTCGAGGAGGTCCTCTCGCGGCACGAGGGCGTCGGCCAGGTCGCCGTGGTCGGGCTGCCCGACGCGATGCAGGGCGAGGAGGTGTGCGCCGTCGTCGTGCCGTCCGGCGTGGCACCGGTCGAGCCCGACGAGCTGATCGCCTGGGCCCGTGAGCGGCTCGGCAAGCACAAGTACCCGCGCCGGGTGGAGGTGGTCGACGCGCTGCCGCTCGGCCCCAGCCACAAGGTGCTCAAGCGCGAGCTGCGGGCCCGGTTCGCCGCGCCCGCCGCCGACCCCACGCCCGCCGCCGACCCCACCCCGACCGCCACCCACCAGGAGGACTGACCGATGGACCTGAGCCTGACCGACGACGAGCGCGACATCCGCCAGTGGGTCCGCACCTTCGTGGAGAAGGAGGTCATGCCGCTCGAGCAGGACGTGCTGGCCCGCGAGCGCCGCCACGAGCGCGGCCTGCCCCCCGAGGAGCTGAAGCGGCTGCAGGACACCGCCCGTGAAGCCGGGTTCTTCGGCGTGCTGACCCCGGAGGAGTACGGCGGGATGGGGCTGTCGGCGGTGATGGCCGCGCTGGTCGAGGTCGAGCTCGGGCGCTCGTTCGTGCCGTTCCGCTTCGCCGGCGACGCCGACAACATCCTCTTCCACGCCAACGAGGCCCAGCAGGAGGAGTACCTGCGCCCGACCATCGAGGGCACCCGCAAGAGCTGCTTCGCCATCACCGAGCCCGGCGCCGGCTCCGACGCGCGCGCCATCCGCACCTCGGCCCGGCGCGAGGGCGACGAGTGGGTCATCAACGGCGAGAAGACCTTCATCACCGGCGGGGTCGAGGCCGACTTCGTGATGGTCTTCGCGGTCACCGACCCCGAGGCCCACAAGGAGGGGCGCACCGGGGAGTCGGTCACCTGTTTCCTGGTGGACCGCGACCGCGGCTGGACCTCGCAGCAGATCGACACCATGGGCGAGTGGGGCCCGGCGGCACTGGTGTTCGACGACGTGCGGGTGCCGCACTCGGCCATCCTCGGCGAGGAGGGCAAGGGCTTCGCGCTCGCGATGCAGTGGATCGGGAAGGGCCGCTACCTGCTGCCGGCCCGCGCCCTGGGCGGCTGCGAGCGGATGGTCGAGATGGCCATGGAGTGGGCTCGCAACCGGGTGACCTTCGGCAAGCCGATCGCCGAGCGGCAGGCCATCCAGTGGATGATCGCCGACTCCGCCACCGAGATCGAGGCGCTGCGCTGGCTGGTGCTGTCGGCCGCGTGGCAGGTCGACGAGGGTCGTGACTCGCGCCAGGCGCAGTCGATGGCCAAGCTCTTCGGCGGGGTCAAGTGCAACGAGATCGTCGACCGGATGCTCCAGGTGCACGGCGGGATGGGCTACACCCGCGAGCTGCCGCTCGAGCGCTGGTACCGCGAGCTGCGGCTGCTGCGCATCTACGAGGGCACCGACGAGATCCAGCGCCGCACCCTGGCCCGCAACCTGCTCAAGGGCCACGTGTCGGTCCGCGGCCACCTCGGCTGACCCGCTCCCCCCACCACCTCGGCTTTTCGGGGTCACCCCGAAACGTCAGCCTCACCCCGGAAGCGAACCGGGGTGAGGCTGACGAACCGGGGTCTCGAGGCCCGGAGGGCGCGCGCGGTCAGCCCGCGGCCGACCCCAGCTGCTCGAGCTCGTCGTCGGTGAGCTCGAGGTCCGCGGCCTGCACGGAGTCCTGGATGGACGCCGGGCGTGAGGCTCCCGGGATGGGCAGCACGACGTCGGCCAGCGAGAGCTCCCACGCCAGGGCCACCTGCTGCGGGCTCACCCCGTGCGCCTGCGCCACCGTCGCGAAGGCCGCGTGGCGGCCGCCGAGGTCGCCGGCGCTCTTGATGCCGCCGAGCGGGCTCCACGGCAGGAAGGCGATGCCCAGCTCGGCGCAGTGGTCGAGCTCGCCGCGGCTGGAGAGGAACGCCGGCGAGAACTGGTTCTGCACCGATACCAGGCGGCCGCCGAGCACCTCGTTGGCCTCGTCGATCTGGGCCACGGTGGCGTTCGAGATGCCGGCCCGCTGGATGACGCCCTCGTCGAGCAGCTCCGCCAGCGCCCCGACCGACTCGGCGTAGGGGACCTCCGGGTCGGGCCGGTGGAACTGGTAGAGCCCGATGGCGTCGACGCCCAGGCGCTGCGCCGAGGCCTTCGCGGCGGCCTTCAGGTAGGCCGGGTCGCCGTTGCGCGTCCACGAGCCGTCGCCCGGGCGCAGGTGGCCGCCCTTGGTCGCCACGACTACGTGCGAGGTGTCGCCGCCGTACGAGGCGAGGGCCTTGGCGATGAGGGTCTCGTTGTGGCCGACCTCGTTCGCGTCGCGGTGGTAGGCGTCGGCGGTGTCGATGAGGGTGACGCCGGCGTCGAGCGCCGCACGGACGGTCGCGATGCTGCGGGCCTCGTCGGGGCGCCCCTCGATCGACATCGGCATCCCGCCGAGCCCGATGGCGCCGACCTGGCGGTCTGCCAGTGCACGCTGCTTCATGTCGTCTGCTCCTGTCACTGGGGGCGGCGCAGAGGGGCGGATGCCGCCCACGCGCCGGGGATCTACCTCTGGGCCAAGGCCCTGACCGGCCCGGATGTTCCCCGCTCACGCCCGCGGACGGCCTCCGAGCGTTCCCCGGGAGTTCACGAACCTGTGGGACTGCTGAGGTCGCAGGGGTCGATCCGCGGTGTTACGTTCGCCGCGCACGCGAGCGGGTCGAGGTGTCGAGGACAGGTCGGCGCTCCCCGCCGGACCCCTGGAGGATGCATGAACCGCACGCCGTTGCGCCGCCTCGTGGGGAGGGTCGCCGTCGGCGCCCTCGCCCTCGCGGTGCCCGTCGCGCTGACGCCCACCCCCGCGTCGGCCGCCCCCACCGATCTCCTCATCTCGGAGTACGTCGAGGGCTCGAGCAACAACAAGGCGCTCGAGATCTACAACGGGACCGGCTCACCGGTCGACCTCGACGCCTACACCGTGCAGGTGTTCGCCAACGGCACCAGCACCGCGAACAGCACCATCACCCTCACCGGCACGGTGGCCCCGGGCGACGTGTACGTCCTCGCCAACGGCAGCGCCAACGCGACCATCAAGGCGGCCGCCGACCTCCTGTCGGGGAGCGCCAACTGGAACGGCAACGACGCGGTCACCCTGCGCCACGACGGCGCCGTCATCGACTCCTTCGGCCAGCTCGGCACCGACCCCGGCGCCGAGTGGGGCACCGACGTCACCAGCACCAAGGACCACACCCTGCGCCGCAAGGCCACCGTCTGCGCGGGGGACGCCACCCCCGGCGACGCGTTCGACCCGGCCGTGCAGTGGGACGGCTACGCGGTCGACACCGTCGACGGCCTCGGCGCGCACACGGCCGACTGCGGCCCCGTCGTCGACCTCGCACCCACCGTCACCGCGGCCACCCCGCAGGACGGCGCGACGGTCGCCGGCAGCACCTCGCCGACCGTGACCTTCAGCGAGCCGGTGGCCCTGGCCTCCGACGCCGTCACCCTCGCCTGCACCTCCGGTGACGTCGCCGTCACGGTGACCGGGGGCCCCACCGAGTACACCGTCGACCCCGCCACCGACCTCGCGCTCGGGCAGTCGTGCACCCTCACCGTGCACGCCGCCGGGGTCAGCGACGTGGATGCCAACGACCCGCCCGACACCCTCGCGGCCGACTACACCACCCGCTTCGGCGTGGGGGATGTCTGCGCCGCCTCCTACACCCGCATCCCCGCCATCCAGGGCAGCGGCGAGACCTCGCCGCTGGCGGGCCGGACGGTCACCACCCAGGGCGTCGTCGTCGCCGACTACGAGGGCCGCGGCTCGCTGCGGGGCTACTACCTCCAGGACGCGACCGGTGACGGCGACCCCGCCACCTCCGACGGCGTGTTCGTCTTCGACGGGGGCGCCGACGAGGTCTCGCGCGGCGACGTCGTGCGGGTCACCGGGGCCGTCTCGGAGTTCCAGGGCCAGACCCAGCTGGTGGCGAGCACCACCGACGCCTGCGGCACCGGCACCGTGACCCCCACGGAGGTCCGCCTGCCGATGGCCAGCGCCACCGACTTCGAGAAGTACGAGGGGATGCTCGTCACGATGCCGCAGACCCTGTCGGTGACCGAGCACTACCAGCTCGGCCGCTTCGGCCAGGTCACGGTCTCCTCCGGCGGCCGCCTCCAGCAGCCCACCAACGTCGTCGCGCCCGGCCGCGAGGCCAACGCCCTCCAGGCCAAGAACGACCTCAACCGTCTGATCGTCGACGACACCCTCAACAGCCAGAACCCGGACCCGATCATCTGGGGCCGCGGCGGGCAGCCCCTGTCGGCGTCGAACACGCTGCGCGGTGGTGACACCCTGACCGGCGCGACCGGCGTCATGACCTACACCTGGGGCGGCAACTCGGCCAGCCCCAACTCCTACCGCCTGCGCCCGGTCGACCAGACCGGGGCCGGCATCACCTTCACCGCCGCCAACCCCCGCCCGACCACGCCGGAGGACGTGGGCGGCGACGTCCAGGTCGTCGGGATGAACCTGCTCAACTACTTCAACACCCTCGACACGACCGGTGACAACTGCACCGGCGGTGTGACCGGCCCCCCCATGGACTGCCGCGGGGCCAACACGGCCACCGAGCTCGAGCGCCAGACCGCCAAGACCGTCGCGGCCATCCTCGCCCTCGACGCCGACGTGTACGGCGTCAACGAGATCGAGAACGACGGCTACGGCCCGAGCAGCGCCATCGCCACCCTCGTCGACCGCCTCAACGCGGCCGCGGGGCCGGGCACCTTCGCCTACCTCGACGTCGACGCCCGCACCGGGCAGGTCGACGCCCTCGGCAGCGACGCCATCAAGGTGGGCAGCATCTACCGGCCCGCGGCCGTCACCCCGGTCGGCCGGACCGCCGTCCTCAACAGCGTCGAGTTCGTCAACGGCGGCGACCCGGCCCCCCGGGCCCGTCCTTCCCTCGCCCAGGCCTGGAAGGTCAACGCGACCGGCGGCGTCTTCGTGACCGACGTCAACCACCTGAAGTCCAAGGGGTCGGGCTGCTCGGTCCCGGACGCCGGTGACGGCCAGGGCAACTGCAACGTGGTCCGGACGAACTCGGTCAAGGCGCTGCTCGCGTGGCTGGCCTCCGACCCGACCGGCACCGGCGACGACGACGTCCTGCTGGTGGGCGACTACAACTCCTACGCCAAGGAGGACCCGATCCGCACCCTCGAGGCCGGCGGCTTCACCAACCTCGTGGCGAAGTACCAGGGGAAGGACGCCTACTCGTACGTGTTCGACGGCCAGTGGGGCTACCTCGACCACGCCCTCGGCTCGGACTCGCTCCTCGACCAGGTCACGGGGGTCGCGGACTACCACATCAACGCCGACGAGCCCTCGGTGCTCGACTACAACACCGACTTCAAGTCGGCCGACCTCCAGGCGATGCTGTACGCGCCCGACCAGTACCGCGTCTCCGACCACGACCCGGTCAAGATCGGCCTGGCGCCCAACTCGCCCCCCACGGCGAGCGCGGCGTTCTCGCCGGTGCTGGTCGGCTGCGGACGGGCCGCGACCCTGACGGTCGACATCGCCGACCGCGACGCGGCCGACACCCACACCGTCGCCATCACCTGGGGCGACGGCACCACCGGCACGGTCCAGGCCGCGGCCGGCCGGACCCGGGTCACGGCCACGCACACCTACGCCACGGCGGGCCGGTACACGGCCTCGGTCGTCGTGACCGACAGCCACGGCCAGGCGGCGGCGCCCGCGAGCGCGGTCGTCTCGGTCGCCTACGCGACCACCGGTTTCGAGGGTCCCCTCTCGAAGGAGGGTCGCACGAGCAAGAAGGGCTCGACGCTGCCGGTGAAGATCGCCTTCGCCGACTGCGACGGGTCGGTCCCCACCGACCTGGCGCCGGTCGTCACGGTGAGCACCGGGGGCACGACCGTCCTCACCGGGGCGGCCGCCCTGGTCGACGGCACGTGGCAGTACAACCTGCGCACCGGTGACCTCCCGGGCACGGGCACCTTCACCGTGACGGTCACCGTCCCGGAGACCGGCCAGACGCAGACGGCGAGCTTCGTCCTGCGCTGAGCGAGCACGACGTGAGGGGGCCGGCCCGCGGGGCCGGCCCCCTTCGTGCGCTCGGGGCGTGGTGGGGTGGGGCCATGCACCTCCACCCCGCCGCCGCCCCCAGCTCGGTGCCGCGCACCGTCGCCCGGCTGGCCTTCGCCGCGTTCCTCGCCGTCGCCGGGGTCGCCCACCTGGTGTCGGCCGGGTCCTTCCGGGCCCAGATCCCGCCCTGGCTGCCGGCTCCGGAGCTGGTCATCGCGCTGAGCGGGGTCCTCGAGCTGGCCCTCGCGGCGGCGCTGGCGCTGACCCCGCGGCGGCACCGCCCGGCCGTCGGATGGGTCGTCGCGGCCTTCCTGGTGGCGGTCTTCCCCGGCAACATCAGCCAGTTCGTCACCGGCACCGACGGGTTCGGCCTCGACACCGACCGGGCCCGCGGCATCCGGCTGCTGTTCCAGCCGCTCCTGGTCCTGCTGGTGCTGTGGTCCACCGGCGCCTGGGCGGCGTGGCGCGCGGCCCGGACGAACGACGCCCCGCCCCGGCCGTGAGGGCCGGAGCGGGGCGCGCGGTCGGGTGACCCCGAGAGGTCAGCGGGAGCGGCGCGGGCGGGCACCCTCGGAGAAGGACGCGGCCGAGCGGCCCGACGGCGCGGCAGCCGGCCGGCCGGAGGAGCCGGAGCCGCGGCGCGGGCGTCCCTGACCCTGGGCCTGCCCCCCGGCGCGCGGCTCGCTGCGCGGGCCGCGCGCGCTGCGCGGACCGCCACCCTGGCGCGGCGAGCCCGCCGCACCGCCGGGACGGCCGCCACCACGGCGACCGCCGCCGCCACCACCGGAGCGCTCGGCGCCGGCGGGGGCGACGTAGCCGCCCTCGAGGGAGCGCTCGCCGGGGGCGAGCTCGGCCAGCACCGGGTGCTGGGCGTGGGCCCGGGTGATGGTGGGGTTGATGCCGGCCTTGCGGGTGAGGTCGCGCACGTCGCGCACCTGGTCGTCGGTCATCAGCGTGATGACGGTGCCCGAGGCGCCGGCGCGGGCGGTGCGGCCCGAGCGGTGCAGGTACGCCTTGTGCTCGACCGGCGGGTCGGCGTGGATGACCAGGCCCACGTCGTCGACGTGGATGCCGCGGGCCGCGATGTCGGTGGCCACGAGGGTCTTGGCGGCCCCGCTGTGGAAGGCCTCCATGGTGCGGGTGCGCTGGCCCTGGCTGAGGTTGCCGTGCAGCTCGACCGCCGGGACGCCGGCCTCGTTGAGCTGGCGGGCGATCCGCTTGGCGCGGTGCTTGGTGCGGGTGAACACGATGGTGCGACCCGGCGCCGAGGTGAGGTCGACGAGCACCGGCAGGTGCGCGGCCCCGGCCACGTGCAGCACGTGGTGCGACATCGCGGACACCGGGGACTGGGCCGAGTCGGCCTCGTGGGTGGCGGGGTCGTGCAGGTAGCGCTTGGCGAGGACGCCGATGCCGGCGTCGAGCGTGGCCGAGAACAGCATCCGCTGGCCGCGGCTCGGGGTGGCGTCGAGGATGCGACGCACCTGCGGCAGGAAGCCGAGGTCGGCCATGTGGTCGGCCTCGTCGACGACGGTGACCTCGACGGCGTCGAGGGCGACGTGGCCCTGGCCGATGAGGTCCTCGAGGCGACCGGGGCAGGCCACGACGACGTCGACACCGCGGCGGATGGCCGAGACCTGCGGACCCTGGCCGACGCCGCCGAACACGGTGCGCGAGGTGAGGCCGAGCACCGCGGCGAGCGGGGCCATGGCCTCGTCGATCTGGCTGGCGAGCTCGCGGGTCGGGGCGAGGATGAGCGCGCGGGGCCGCTTGGGGGTGCGCTGCTTGCCGCTGGTGGCGAGGCGCGCGAGCAGCGGCAGCAGGAAGGCGACGGTCTTGCCGGAGCCGGTGCGGCCACGGCCGAGCAGGTCACGGCCGGCGAGCGAGTCGGGCAGGGTCGCGGCCTGGATGGGGGTGGGGGTCGTGATCCCGGCCTGGGCCAGGACGTCGACGAGGACGGTGGGCACGCCGAGCGCGCCGAAGGTGTCTGAGGACACGGGGTGGTCTCCCGGTGGTGGGGTGTGTCGGGGCGACGAGTAGCCGTCGGCAGCGACAACGTGGATGTTCTGCCGGGCGGGCTCTCGGGGCCGCGGCGCGCGGTGACGGCGGCCATGGGGCCGGTCACACTGGCATCGACATCAGAGGAAGCAGGGCCCGAGGCAGAACTGGGCGGGCCACTGCGACCAGTCTACGGGCTCGCGGGGACCCGCTCGACCACCGGCCGGGCGTCCGGCCTCAGGGCACCAGGACGACCCGGTCCCGCGCCGTCCCCTCGCGCACCTGCTGCCACGCCTCGGCGACGTCGGCGAGCGGGCGGACGGTGTGGTCGACGCCGATCCGCCCGCGAGCGGCGTGGGCGAGGACCGTCGTGAGGACCTCCTCGCGGCGCTCGGCCGTCAGGGCGTTGTTCGTGTACCCGAGGACGGCGGCCGAGCGGCTGCGCACGGCCGCGGAGTCGACGGCCAGGGTCGCACCGGCACTGCTGCCGAGGTTGACGAGGCGGCCCCCCGGGGCGAGGGCGAGCACCGCGGCGCTCGCGGCGACGCCGGCGAGCGGGTCGACGACGACGTCGGCGCCGTCACCGCCGCAGGCATCCCGGATGCGGGCGGCGAGGGCTGTGGGCTCGTCGTCGTCACCGAGGGCGAGGACCTCGTCGGCACCGCGCCGCGCGGCGGCCTCCCGGGCGGTCGCGGAACGCGCGAGCGCCACGACCCGCCGGGCGCCCAGGAGGCGAGCGCTCTGCACGGCCACCTGCCCGACGACCCCGCCGGCGCCGAGGACCACCACGCACTCCCCGGGGAGCAGACGGGCCCGCCCCTGGAGCACTTCCCAGGCCGCGACCGCCGACAGGCCGAGGGCGGCCACCACCGGGTCGGGGACGTCGGCGTGCAGCGGGACCAGGTCGGCCGGGGACACGGCGGTCAGCTCGGCCATCCCCCCGTCGCCCGGCGCCATCCCGGCCGTGCTCGCGAACCAGACGCGCCGCCCCACGAGGTGGGAGGGCCCTTCCCGGACCACGCCGACCCCCTGGACGCCGGGGACGTAGGGCAGCGTGGGCGCGCCGAAGTAGGAGGTGCCCGACGCGCAGAGCAGGTCGAGGGGGGTGATGGGCACGGCGGTGACCTCGACCAGCACCTGGCCCGGGGCGGGCGTCGGGTCCGGGTGCTCGGCGGCCGCGGGCGGGCGGCCGTGGGCAGTGACGACGGCGGCGCGCACGGCTCAGGTGGCGATGTCGGGGTAGGGCAGCGACAGGTGGGCCAGCGCCTGCCCGTAGGCCTTCTGGTACGACAGGGGCTCGGGGTGGTCGCGCTCGAACATCGCGATGAAGAGGGTCAGCGTGAGGAACGGGTGCGCCCCCAGCTCGAAGAGCGCCACGTGGTCGTGGGCGACGAGCGCGGCGCGCTCGGCCTCCTCGAACGCCAGCCAGGTGCTCGCCTCGGCCTCGGGGACGTTGAGGATGCGGTTGGCCTGCGTCTTCTCCCACCAGCCGACGGTGCCCGCGGGGTCGGTGCGGTAGCGCTCCACGAGCTCGGGGTCGCGGTCGACGGTGTAGAGGAACTTGTTCACGAGGTACTTGCTCATGCCGGCGCTCCCTCCGGGTACCAGGTGAAGTACGCCTCCATCGTGTGGAACAGGTCGAGGCTGTCGACGTGGTCGGCGCGCACCCCCTGGCCCGCGACGCCCATCATCAGCATGAAGTCCATGAAGCCGTGGGTCGCGTTGCCCGGCAGGTGCAGGCTGTCGAGGGTGACCTCACCGAGGCAGCCCTCGAGGTCGCCGTTGGCGATCCACTCCACGGCCCGGCGGTCGAAGTCCGGGTCGGGTCCGTGCGGCCCGAACTGGCGGGGGCCGCCGAGCTCGAGCGAGAGGTGGCCGGTCCCGATGATGGCCACCCGCTGGTCGCTGGGCCAGGCCTCGACCAGCTCGCGGATGGTGCGGCCCAGCTCGACGAAGCGCTTCGGCTGCGGCAGCGGCGGCGCGAAGATGTTCGTGTAGATCGGCACGATCGGCAGGTCGGCTTCGGGCCGCAGGGTGATGATCGGGCAGGTGATCGAGTGGTCGATCCGCAGCTCGTTGCTGAACGCGAGGTCGAACCCGGAGTCCAGGCCCCCGCGCAGGATGTGCGACGAGAGCTCCTCGTGCCCTTCGAGGCGCAGCCGTGGCAGCCCGAACTCGCGCTCCTCGTTGTACCAGTTGGCATCGTAGACAGGCGCTTTGCCGACGAGGAACTGCGGCATGTTGTCGAGCCAGAGCTGGTGGAAGTGGTCGCTGCCCACCATGACGAGGACGTCGGGGCGGGCCCGGGTCAGGGTCTCGCGGAAGCGCTCGATCTTCGCGACCCACTCGTCAGCGAACGGCGGCCGCTCGTCACCCACCGCGGTGCTGGCGCGGTAGTAGAAGGGGTGGTGCGTCGAGGCGATGATGGCGACGACCTGGGCCATGCGGGTGCTCCTTCCGGAGGGTCAGGACTCGGGGTCGACGTAGACCGCGTTGCGGTCGACGGAGAGGTAGGCATCCATGCCGATGGGGCGGCGCCGCTCCTCCGCGAGCTGGCCCAGCAGGCCGGCGCAGCGGGCGAGCAGCGCGAAGCCGCGCAGCATCTCGACCGGCAGCCCGAGGTCGGCCAGGGCCGCACCGCAGACCCCGGCCCCGTTGAGCGGCAGCCGCTTCCCGAGGACCTGGTCGTGCACCCGCCCGACCGCCTCGAAGAGGCGCAGGTGCGGGCCGCGCAGGCCCTCCTCCTCGGCGATGCGCAGGAGCACGGGGGTGCGCGGGTCGCCCTGCTTGTGCACGGGGTGCCCCAGCCCGGGGACGAACCGCCGGGCCTCCTTCGTGCGCTGGACGGCCTCGAGCGCCACGGCGTCCCAGCCGGCGTCGTCGGTGGGCAGGTCGTCGCCGAGGTCGGTGACGACCGCGTGCAGGAACGCCCCGCTGTCCTCGGTGACGCCGAGGAACCGCGAGCCGCCGCCCAGCAGACCCGCCGCGAGCGCGCCCTGGAGCGAGTCGGGGGCGGAGAGGTAGGTGAGGCGGGCGGCGATGGCGGTGGGGGTGAAGCCGTGGTCGGCGAGGGCCACGAGGACCGCCTCGAAGACGCGCGTCTCTTGGGGGGTGGGGCGGCGCAGGGCGACCAGCCAGAACGCGAGCTCGCCGAAGCCGACCGAGCCCATGAGGTCCTCGGTGAGGTCCTGCCCGAGGAGGCGGATCTCGTCGGCGGTGGAGGTCCCGAGGGAGGTGGGGTAGGTCGTCATCGTGGCTCCTCGTCGCGCGCGGGGGTCGGCTCGGAGAGCCAGCGTCGGATGGCTTCACCGTCGGCGTCGAGGGACGGCGGCGGGAGGTCGTAGCGGGCCTGGCTGTCGGAGAACCGGATCGGGTTGCGGATGGAGGGGACGGCGGCGTCGCCCTCGCCCACGTGCACGACCGGCTCGAGCCCGACCCCCTCGGCGAAGGCGACCCCGCCGTCGACGGTGTTGATGGGGCCGCAGGGCACCCCGGCGGCGATGATGTCGGTGAACCACTCCATGGCGGTGCGGGTGCGCAGCCGGTCGACCAGGAGCGGGCGCAGCGCGTCGCGGTGGGCGGTGCGGTCCTCGTTGCGGGCGAAGCGCGGGTCGTCGGCGAGCTCGGGCACGCCGAGCACCTCGACCAGGCGCCGGAACTGGCCGTTGTTGCCGGCGGTGACCACGAGGTCGCGGTCGGAGCAGGGGAGCGGCTCGTAGGGGAAGAGGCTCGGGTGGCTGTTGCCCATCCGGTGGGGGACGACGCCGCCGGCCACGAAGGCGCTGGACTGGTTGACCAGCCCCGACAGGGCCGAGGACAGCAGGTTGACCTCGACGTGCTGGCCCCGCCCGGTGTCGTGGCGGGCGTGCAGGGCCGAGAGCACCCCGATGCTCGCGTGCAGCCCCGCCATGACGTCGAAGACCGAGATGCCGGCCCGGAACGGCTCGCCGTCGGGGGACCCGGTGAGGCTCATCAGCCCGGAGATGGCCTGCACGATGAGGTCGTAGCCCGGCAGGTCGCGCCCGCCGGGGCCGCTGCCGAAACCGGTGATGGAGGCGTAGACGATGCCGGGGTTGGTGGCGGCCACCGCGTCGTAGTCGAGGCCGAACCGGGCCAGCCCCCCGGGCTTGAAGTTCTCCATCAGGACGTCGGCGCGCCGGGCCAGCTCCTGGGCCGCCGCGCGGTCGCCGTCGTCCTTGAGGTCGAGCACGACCGAGCGCTTGTTGCGGTTCACCCCGAGGTAGTACGTCGAGACGCCGTCGCGCACCGGGGGGCTCCAGGAGCGGGTGTCGTCACCGGCCGGGGACTCGACCTTGACGACCTCGGCGCCCAGGTCGGCCAGCAGCATCGTGGCGTAGGGCCCGGCCAGGACGCGCGAGAAGTCCGCGACCAGCAGTCCGCTGAGGGGTCCTGACGACGCGGTCACATCGGCCTCCGGCTCGTTGAACGGACAGTCGTCCGTTGTGCTGGTCCCCGAGTCTGCGTCGCGGGGCACGGGCCTGTCAAGACAAGCGCATCCACACGCGCGGGGGGTCTTGACACCGGACGCGGCGCGGGCGGAGAGTGGGATCCACGGCCTGGTGCCGCTCTACGGACACCTGTCCGCCACCAATGACGATGGGAGTGACGATGGCGCTCGACGCGACGACCGACCGGGTACCCGTGGTGTTCCGCGGGGGCACGGTCCTCACGATGGACGACCAGCACACCGTCCTGCACGGCGCCGACGTCCTCGTCGTCGGCGACCGGATCGCCGCGGTCGGGGTCGGGCTCGCCGCCCCCGAGGGCGCCTTCGAGGTCGACGCCGCCGGCGGCATCGTCATGCCGGGGATGATCGACACCCACCGCCACATGTGGCAGACCGCCATGCGCGGCTACGGCGCCGACTGGACCCTCACCCAGTACTTCGTCTGGTACTACCTCGAGAGCGGCAGGCACTTCCGCCCCGAGGACGTCCACACCGGCAACCTGCTCTCGGCGTGGGAGTCCCTCGAGGCCGGGGTGACGACGACCGTCGACTGGTCGCACGGCCTGCAGACCATCGACCACGCCGAGGCCGCCGTCGACGCGCTCGCCGCCGTCCCGGGCCGGTTCGTCCTGGCCTACGGCAACATCCAGGCCGGCCCGTGGGAGTGGGCCGCCGACCCGGCGCTGCGGGCCTTCGTCGACCGTCGCCGCGGCGACCTCTACGGCTGGCAGCTCGCCTTCGACGTCACCGGCGACCCCGCCTTCCCCGAGCGGGCCGCGTTCGAGGCCGCCCGCGAGCTGGGGCTGCCCGTCACCACCCACGCCGGGGTGTGGGGCGCGACCAACGACGACGGCATCCGGCTGATGACCGACCACGGCTTCGCCGACGAGTCGACGGTCTACGTGCACGCGGCCACCCTCTCGACCGACAGCTACCACCGGATCGCCGCCACCGGCGGGTCGGTCTCGGTGTCGACCGAGTCCGAGCAGAGCGCCGGCCAGGGCTACCCCCCCACCTGGCAGGTCCGCAAGCACGACATCCCGGTCTCGCTGTCGATGGACACCAGCGTCTGGTGGAGCGGCGACCTGTTCTCGGCGATGCGTACGACGCTCGGCGCCGACCGCTCGCGCGAGCACCTCGAGGCCCACGCCGCGGGCGACACCGTGACCAACGTGCACCTGCGCGCCGAGCAGGTCGTCGACTGGGCGACCCGCGGCGGCGCCCGGGCGCTCGGCGCCGACGAGCTCGGCCGCATCGTGCCGGGCGCCAAGGCCGACGTGGTGCTGCTGCGCAACGACGCCTCGCCGGTGTCCTTCCCGCTCCTCAACCCCTACGGCCACGTCGCGTTCCAGGCGCAGCGCGGCGACGTCCACACCGTGCTGGTCGACGGGAAGGTGGTCAAGCAGGATGGCAGGCTCGTCGGGGTCGACCTCGCCGACCTCCGCCGGCGCGCCGAGAGCACCGTCGAGCACCTGCGCTCGGTCATGGGCGAGGAGGCCTGGGTGGCGGGGATGAACCCCGAGAAGCCGGGCGAGGACGACAAGATGCTCGACAACCCGTACCAGTACACCGACTTCCGCACCGACACCACGCTCGCCCGCGGCAGCATCTTCGGCGAGCCCGGCGCCGGCGAGTGAACGGGGCCCTGCCCACCGCGTAGGGTCGTCCGCGCGGATCCGCCGCATCACCAGGTGTCGAGGGAGGTCGCGTGGCCGGTCGTGGGCAGGGCGCCGACTTCGTCGAGGCGCTCGCGCGGGGTCTCGACGTGCTCGGCTGCTTCGACGCGACCCATCCCCGGCGCTCGCTCAGCGACGTCGCGGCGGCCACCGGGCTGGCCCGCCCCACGGCGCGCCGGCTGCTGCTCACCCTCGACGAGCTCGGGTTCGTGCGCCAGGTCGACGGCGGCTTCGAGCCGACCCCGCGGGTCCTCGGCCTCGGGATGGCGTACATCGCCTCCCTCGGGCTGTGGGACGTGGCGCGCCCGCGGATGGAGTGGCTCGTCGGGCAGACCGGGGAGTCCTCGTCGATGGCCCAGCTCGACGGCTCGGACATCGTCTACGTGGCGCGGGTGGCCGTGCCGAAGATCATCGCGCTGCGGGTCGAGGTCGGGACCCGCTTCCCGGCGGCGCCCACCTCGCAGGGCAAGGTGCTGCTGGCGGGGCTGGCGCCCACCGAGCTGGACGCCGTCCTCGCGCTCCCGAGCCGCTCGCCGGTCCTGCCCCGCCGCGCCTGGGACCCGTCCGCCCTGAGGGACGAGCTGACCTCGGTCCGCGCGCGCGGCTGGGCCCTGGCCGACGAGGAGCTGGCCCCCGGCGTCCGCTCGGTGGCCGTGCCGGTGCGCGACGGCACCGGTGCGGTGCGGGCCGCGATGAACGTCACCGTGCACGCGGCCGAGACCTCCACCGAGCAGCTCGTCGACGAGCACCTGCCTCGGCTGCTGCGGGCCGCCGGTGAGGTCAGCGCCGACTGGGCGCTGTGGCAGTCCCGCCCGCAGGTCGAGATGCCGCCGCCCGACGGGCACTGAGCGCCGGGCCCCGCTCAGAGCGCGGAGAGCACCGTCGCGCCGACCACCCACGTGGCGCCGGCGCACACGAGGCCGAAGCTGGCGAGCCAGACGAACCGTGGCACCCCGGTGAGTCGGGCCAGCACCCCGGCGTCGCTCGTGGCGTCGCGGGTCCCGGCCACCGCCCCCAGATGCCGCCATGCGCCGACCACCAGGACCAGCCCCGCGGCCACCAGCACCTGGGCCTGCGCCAGCGCCGTCCCCGACCAGAACAGCCAACCGGTCAGAGCCGTCACCGCCAGCACGACGACGGCGGTCAGTGCCGAGCGGACCCGGAGCAGGGCGACCAGCAGCACCACCACGACGGCGGCCAGCAGCGCGCCGGACCACCCGTGCGTGCCGAGCCGCACGGCGAGCGCCCCGACGACGGCCGGCGCCGGGTAGCCCGCCCAGGTCGTGACGACCCGGCCCGCGCCCCGGGGCGGGCCGACCGTGACCGCATGGCCCGACATGTCGCCGCGCAGCACGAACCCGGTGAAGCGCCGGCCCACGGCCATCCCCACGCCCGCGTGCCCGAGCTCGTGCACCAGCGTCACCCCGAGGCGCAGCACCCCCCACAGCGTGGGGACGGCGACGGCCACGAGCGCCGCCGCCAGGACGACCAGCAGCGCGGGGCCGGCCAGGGCGATGTCGCCCACGGGCTGTACCCGCGCCCACACCCCGCCGACGACGTCCATGGGCACCGGACCGTAGCCCGCCGACCTGTGGTCCCGGCGGCCGCCCTCGGCAGCCGGTCGCCGGTGCGGGGTAGCGTCCGTCGGCGTGAGCGGACTCGTCGACATCCACTGCCACGGCGCGGTCGGGGCCGAGCTGGGCGGGCCGCGCAGCCGTGCGGCCGCGGCCCATCACGCGGCGGCCGGCGTCGGCACGCTCGTGGCCAGCCTGGTCTCCGCGCGCCCCGACGGCCTCGCCGCCCAGGTCGCGACCCTCGCCCCGCTGGTCGCCGACGGGACACTGGGCGGCATCCACCTCGAGGGCCCGTTCCTCGCGCCCTCGCGACGGGGAGCCCACGACCCGGCCGTGCTCCTCGACCCCGACCCCGACCTCGTGCGCCGCCTGGCCGACGTCGCGGCCGAGGCCGGTGCGCCCGGGGCCCTGGCCCACCTGACCTTCGCGCCCGAGCGGGCCGGCGCCGAGGCGCTGGTGCGCACCCTGGTCGAGCTCGGCATCACGCCCGCGGTGGGGCACACCGCCGCCGACGCGGTCACGACGGCCCGCGCCCTCGCGCTGGTCGCCGACCTCCAGGGGCGCCCGGCCCTGGTCACGCACCTGTTCAACGGGATGCCCCCGCTGCACCACCGCGAGGGCGGCCCGGTGGCCGCCGCGCTCACCGCCGCGGCCCGGGGCGAGGCCGTCGTCGAGCTCGTCACCGACGGCGTGCACGTCGCGCCCGAGGTGGTGCGGATGGTCTTCGAGACCGTGGGGCCGCAGGCCGTGGCCCTGGTCTCGGACGCCATGGCCGGCACCGGGCTGGGCGACGGCACCTACCGGCTGGGCGGTCTCGAGGTCGTGGTCGCCGACGGGACCGCCCGCACCAGCGACGGCGCGATCGCCGGTGGCACCCGCACCCTGGCCGACTGCCTGCGCTGGGCCGTCGAGGTGGCCGGGGTGCCCGCGGCCGACGCGCGGACCGCGGCCACCACCACGCCGCTGCGGGCCGTGCGCCTGTGCCGCTCCCCCTGACTCCGACCCACCGCGCCACGCCCCTCCCTCCGCCCCCCGCCTTCCTCCGCCCGCACCCCCAGGAGCCGCCATGCAGGCCGCCGACCTCGTCGAGCAGGTCCCCACCGTCGCGCGCAGCACCACGGGCGCCGAGGCGGCCCGGGTCGTTGCGGAGTACCGCCTCTCGGCCCTGGTCGTCGCCGACGACGCGGGGGACCCGATCGCCGTGATCCCCGGCAGCCAGCTGCTCGCCATCGTGCTGCCCCGCTGGGTGCGTGACGACCGGCGCCTGGCGAAGGTCTACGACGAGAAGGGGGCCGACGAGATGTGCCGACGCCTGAACGACGCGACCATCGGCGACCTCATCGACGACGACCGGCTCACCCCGGCCGACGCGCCGACCGTCCTGCCCGAGGACACCCTGCTCGAGATCGCCTCGGCCATGGACGAGCACCACAGCCCCGTCGTCCTGGTGCGCGACCGGGACCGGCGCTACCACGGCGTCGTCACGATGTCGCGGCTGCTGGCGGCCATCGCCTCGGCCGCCGGGCAGGACAGCGACCTCATCCGGCGCCGGCTCGAGAAGGACATCATCCTGCGCGGCACCCCCGAGCAGGGCGGCCCCACTCGCGAGACGCCGTGAGCGTCACCGCCGTCGTCGCCGTCGCGATCTTCGCCGGGGCCTACGTCCTCATCGCCACCGAGAAGGTGAACCGCACCGCGGTGGCGCTCGTCGGCGCGGCCGGCATGGTGGTCATCGGGGCGGTCCGCGGCCAGGACGTGTTCTTCTCGCAGGACACCGGCATCGACTGGAACGTCATCTTCCTCCTTCTCGGGATGATGGTCATCGTCGGCATCCTGCGCCAGACCGGCGTCTTCGAGTTCGTCGCCATCTGGGCCGCGCAGCGGGCCCGGGCCCGCCCCTTCCGGACGATGGCCCTGCTGGTGGTCATCACCGCACTCGCCTCGGCCCTGCTCGACAACGTGACCACGGTGCTGCTGGTGGCCCCGGTGACTCTGCTGCTGTGCGACCGGCTGGCCCTGGCGCCGGTGCCGTTCCTGCTGGCCGAGGCGATGGCGAGCAACATCGGGGGGACGGCGACCCTGATCGGAGACCCGCCCAACATCATCATCGCCAGCCGCGCCGGCCTGACCTTCAACGACTTCCTGGTCCACCTCGCGCCGATCGTGCTGGTCCTGGTCGTCGTGTTCGTCGGCCTGTGCTGGCTGCTGTGGGGCCGCAGGCTGCGCTACGACCCCGGGCGGGCCGACGCGGTGATGGCCCTGACCCCGAAAGAGACCATCACCGAGCCGCAGCTGCTGCGGCGGATGCTCGCCATCCTCGCGCTGGTGCTGCTCGGCTTCCTGACGCACAACCTCACCCACCTGGAGCCGTCACTGGTCGCCCTCCTGGGGGCGGGGGCGGCGGTGCTCGTGTCCAGGCTCCCCTCGGAGGACTACCTCGCCGAGGTGGAGTGGGAGACCCTGCTGTTCTTCGCCGGGCTCTTCGTGATGGTCGGCTCGCTGGTGCGCCTCGGGGTGATCGAGGACCTCGCCGGGTCGCTGACCCGGGCGATCGGCGACAACTACCTGCTTGCCGCGCAGGGAGTGCTCGTCGGTTCGGCCGTCCTGTCCGGGGTCGTCGACAACATCCCCTACGTCGCCACGATGTCGCCCCTGGTGCACGACCTCGTCGGCCCCGGTGCCGGCCTGTCCCCCGACAAGCAGTCGCTGTGGTGGGCGCTCGCCCTCGGGGCCGACCTGGGCGGCAACGCCACGGCCATCGGCGCGAGTGCCAACGTCGTCATCACCGGGATCGCCCGGCGCAGCGGGCATCCGATCTCGTTCTGGGAGTTCACCCGTTACGGGCTGGTGGTCACCGCGGTGACGGTGGGCCTGTGTGTCCCGTACGTCTGGCTGCGCTACTTCGTGGTGGGCTGACCGGTGCTCGAAGCCTTCGCCGTCCTGCTCTGTTCGACCGCGCTCCTGGCGTGGTTCAACGAGCGCTTCCTGCGGATCCCCACCACGGTGGGCGTCACCCTCGCCGCCGCGCTGGCGTCCGGCACGCTGGTGCTGCTCGACACCCTCGGCGTGGGTGTGGGGCTGCGCGACCAGGTCGAGCACCTCCTGGCCACGCTCGACCTCACCGATGTCGTGCTCAACGGGATGCTCTCGGTCCTCCTCTTCGCCGGAGCGCTGGGCCTGGACGCCCGTCGCATCCTGCGCCAGCGGGTCCCCATCCTCACCTTGGCGGTCGTGGGGACGGTGCTCAGCACCGCCGTCGTCGGGGTGGGGGCCTGGGCGGTCCTCGGGGCCTTCGGGGTGGGGGTCCCGCTGCTCTGGGCGTTCCTCTTCGGGTCGCTGATCAGCCCCACCGACCCGGTGGCGATCCTCGACCTGCTGCAGCGGGCCCGGGTGCCCGAGCGGCTGCGGCACCTCATCGCCGGCGAGTCCCTCTTCAACGACGGGATCGGCGTGGTCCTGTTCGTGGTCCTCGGGGCCACCGTCGGGGTCGGCGGAGCCGAGGGCGAGCTGACCGTCACCGGCGTCGCGACGATCTTCCTGCGCGAGGCCGTGGGCGGCATCCTCTTCGGGCTGCTCATCGGCTGGGTCGGCTACACCCTGTGCCGCACCATCGAGGGGCACGTCGTCGAGATCATGGTCACGCTGGCCATGGTGGTCGGGGGGTACACGGCCGCCGTCGCGATCGGGGTCTCGGGGCCGTTGGCGATGGTGGCGGCCGGGTTGATGATGTCGGCGGGCAAGGAGCGGGCCTACCACGGGGAGACCCGCCACCGGGTCGAGGGCTTCTGGGAGGTGCTGGACCAGCTCCTCAACATCCTGCTGTTCGCCTTCATCGGCTTCGACGTGCTCTTCGCCGGGGGCGGCGTGGCGCTCCTCCTGGCCAGCCTGGCCGTGGTCGCGGTGACGCTGGTGGCCCGGTTCGTCTCCGTGGCCGTCCCGATGCTCCTGGTCCGCAGCCGGGCGCGGTACGGGCCGTGGACGGTCCGGCTGCTCACGTGGGGCGGCCTGCGGGGCGGCATCGCGATCAGCCTGGCGCTGGGACTCCCCGACGTCCCCGAGCGCCCGGCCCTGGTCACCGCCACGTACGCGGTGGTGCTGTTCTCGATCGCGGTGCAGGGGCTGACGGTGATGCCGGTCATCCGCCGGGCCGCGGACGCGATGGTCGAGGACGGCTGGTCCCCCGAGCCGTCGGACGCGCACGACTGAGGCTGTCGAGGGTCACGCGGGGCCTCTCGTGGGCGGGCCCGGGCGTGCCTACAGTGAGGTGTGCCGTCGCTGCCGATCTTCCCGCTCGGTGGGGTCCTGCTGCCCGGCGCGCGGCTGCCGCTGCAGCTGTTCGAGCCGCGCTACCTCGAGCTCGCCCAGCGCCTGGCGGCCGAGCCCGACGACGAGCGGCGCTTCGGCGTCGTCCTCATCCGCAAGGGGCACGAGGTGGGGCCGGGGGCCGCGCGCGACCTGCACGGCGTGGGCTGCGAGGCCCGCGTCGACGCGATGGCGCTGGCCCAGGCCGAGGTGGGCACCGTGGTGCACCTGGTGGCCCGGGGCGTGCGCCGCTTCCGGCTCGACAGCATCGACGAGGGCGCCGGGACCGCCTACCTCAGCGGGTCCGTGACGTGGCTGGCCGAGCCCGAGGCCGCCGGCGACGTCGAGGTGGCGGCGCTGACCACGCGGGTGCTGCGCGCCCACGAGCGCTACCTCGCGGCGGTGGGGGCCACGGCCGACCCCGTCGAGGCGGCCCCGCGCGACGTCGCCTACCGCGTCGTCGAGCGGATGGTCCTGGACCCCGCCGACCGTCAGCGCATCCTCGAGGGGGCCGACGCGGCTACCCGGCTGCGGGCCGTGCTCTCGCTGCTCAGCCGTGAGACCGCGATCGTCAAGCGCTTCGGAGCCCTCCCGACCCCGCCGGACCCCACCGGGGCGACCCTCAACTGACCCCTTCCGCCGGGGTAGGTTGCCGGCCATGGAACTGGGCGAGCTGCAGCGGGTCATCGAGCGCACCTTCGGCGAACGCGACCGCGCCCGGGGCGTGCCGAGCACCGTCGCCTGGCTGGCCGAGGAGGTCGGCGAGCTGGCGCAGGCCGTGCGCAAGGGGACCCAGGCCCAGCGCGAGCACGAGTTCGCCGACGTCGTCGCGTGGGTCGCGTCGCTGGCGAACCAGACCGGGGTCGACCTCGACGCCGCGCTCGCGCGCTACGCGCAGGGCTGCCCCAAGTGCGGCGCGTCGCCCTGCACCTGCGGCTGAGACCGGGCGGCGACCGGGCGGCGGCGATCGGGCGACCGGGCGGCGATCGTGCGGCCGGCGACGCCGGTCAGCCGACGGGCAGGTGCTCGCGCAGCCAGCTCTCGGTGGTGGCCCACGCGGCGGCACTCGCCTGCGGGTCGTGGTTGACGAAGTCGTCGTTGTCGAAGGCGTGGTCGGCGCCGGGGTAGGTGTGGAAGTCGACCGGGCCCCCGCCGCTCACGCGCTCGCGGACGGCCTGGACCACGTCCATCGGGATGTAGGCGTCGGACTCGCCGAAGTGGTGCAGCGACGGCGTGGTGACCGACGGCACGGCCTCGGTGATGCCGGGCAGCGCCGAGCCGTAGAACGAGACCAGGGCGTCGGCCGGCTCACCGGCGACGACGGCGTAGCCGAGGCCGCCGCCGAAGCAGAAGCCCACCACCCCGACCCCGCCGGTGGTCTCGGCCCGCTCGCGCAGGGCGCGCAGGGCGGCCTGCGCGTCGGACACCGCGGTGTCCCAGTCGAGCCGGCCGACGACCCCCATCGCGTCCTCGAGCATCGAGGGGCCGTTCGCGATCTCGTCGACGCCGAGCCGCCAGAAGATCTGCGGGGCGAGCACGACGTAGCCGAGGTCGGCCAGGTCCTGCGCCCGGCGCCGGATGTAGGCGCTGACGCCGAAGATCTCCTGCAGCAGCAGGATGCCCGGGCCGCGGCCGGACTCGGGCAGCCAGAGGTGGGCCGGCATCGCGCCGTCGGGGGTGGTGACCTCGGTCGGGGTGCTCATGGCGCCAGTATGGTGCCGTGCCGGGGGCCGCGCCGAGGGACGCGGCGCGAGGTGTCGGCCGCGTCGAGGGTCGCGCGCCGGGCGCGGCTCGTCCCCCGTGGCCGCAGGGGTCAGCGGTAGTGCTCCGCGGCCGCGCGGGCCTGCCGCACGTACCCGCCACCGAAGAGGACGGCGTGCAGCAACAGCGGGTGCAGCTGGTGGAGCAGCACCCGGTTGCGCCAGCCCTCGGGCAGGGGCTGGGCCTCGTGGTAGACCGCGACCACGTCGTCCAGGTGCGGGCAGCCGAACAGCTGCAGCATCGCCAGATCGGCCTCCCGGTGTCCGCCGTGGGCGGCCGGGTCGATGAGCACCGCCCCGTCCGGCCCCCACAGGACGTTGCCCGACCACAGGTCGCCGTGCAGCCGGGCCGGCTGCTCCCCGGTGTCGAACCCGCCGGCGTCCAGCCGGCGCGCCACGGCTTCGACCGCGGCCACGTCGGCGGCGTCGAGCACCCCCCGGTCGCGGCCGAGGCGGGCCAGCGGCAGCAGGCGGGCCTCGGCGTAGAACACCCCCCAGGTCGGCCATCGGCCCAGGACCAGCGGCAGCGGTTCACGCAGCGGACCGAGCCACCCGTCCCCCTGCCAGCCCGGCGGCCCGCGTCCGAACGCCTCGGCGCCCGCGGCGTGGATGGCGGCCAGCGCGCGCCCCAGCCCGGCGGCCGCGGCCGCATCGGGGGGCGCCGACCCCACGTGAGCCAGCGTCAGGTGGTCATCGCCGACCTCGAGCACCTCGACGACGTCGGGTGAGGCCTCGCGCAGCCAGCGCAGCCCGGCCGCCTCCCACGCGAAGTACCCGGCCGGCGCCTGCGGCGAGGCCTTGCGGAAGCGAGCACGCATCCGTCCATCGTTCCATCAGGGCCGCCGCCGGCGCGCGCGGCGGGATACAGTTCGCTCGCACAGTGCATGACCCGCCGAAGGACCACGGATGACCAACACGCTCACCCAGCCGTCCCCGCAGGACGGCCACCTCGACCCGGCCGCCGCCCTCGACCCCGCCGCGACGCTCGACCCCGCCTCGGCCCTCGACCCCGTCGCCTCCGCGCTCGACACGGCCCCCGCCAGCGCCCTGGATGCGCTGAGCTCGGAGACCGGTGGGGTCATGGAGTCCATCACCGAGCTCTCCGAGTACCTCGACCGGGTCGTGCACGCGGTCCGCCGGTTCGTCGACGGCTGCGACGAGGTCGGGGTGACCATCCTCAGCAACGACCGTCCGCACACCGCCGCTTACTCCACCGTGCACACCCTCGAGATCGACGCCGTCCAGTACGCCCTCGACGAGGGGCCGTGCCTCGACGCGGCACGCACCCGCGAGGAGCAGCGGGTTGACGACCTCTGCTCTGACGACGGGCGGTGGCCGACCTTCGCCCGGGCCACCCGACAGGACGGGATGCGCAGCCTCTTCGCCGTGCCCCTGGTCAGCGGCGGCCAGTGCGTCGGCGCGCTCAACCTCTACGCCTGGGAGCCCCACGCCTTCGACGGTTTCGACGCGGCCCTGGTCCGCCTCGCCGCGCGCCGCTGCGCCGACGCCGTGGTCGCCGTCACCCAGCTCGACGGGATGCGTCGCCTCGCCGGGCAGCTCGAGCAGGCCATGGCCAGCCGGGCCGCCATCGAGCAGGCCAAGGGCATCGTGATGGCGTTGCGCGGCATCCCCGAGCACGAGGCCTTCGAGGTGCTGCGCAAGACCTCGCAGGACCGCAACATCAAGGTTCGCGTGGTGGCCGAACAGGTCATCGCCGACGTGGTCCGCGGCCACGACGGGCTCGGTGCATCCGGCTGAGCCCGTTCATCTAGGCTCACGACATGGCGCGACCCCACGCGGCAGCACTCCTCGAGGACGCCTACACGCAGCGGAAGGCGAGCCTCCTCGAGGCGCGCGGGTGGGGCACCCGCATCGTTCCCTCTACGGGCTACGGCAGCGCCACCCAGCTGCGCATCTTCGCCCGGGTGATCATGACCCGCGGTCTGCCCGAAGGGGATGCCGACGAGGGCGAGGAGTCCTACGCCGCGCGACTGCGCTCGGTCGAGCTGGAGACACGGGGCTGGCGCGCGTTCTTCGCCGCGCCGGTGGCCGACGAGCAGGTGACGGTGCGCGTCAACGACCGCATCGTCACGACCCGCACCGACCGCGGGGGCTACGTCGACCTGACCGTGCGGGGGCACGGGCTGACACCCGGCTGGCACCAGGTCTACCTCGACTCGCCGCGCGCCCGCCCCATCGAGGCGCCGGTGCTGGTGGTCGGCTCGCAGGTGACGCACGGCATCATCTCCGACATCGACGACACCGTGCTGTCGACGTCGCTGCCCCGCCCCATGATCGCCGCGTGGAACACCTTCGTGCGCTCCGAAGGGGCCCGGCGGCCGGTGCCGGGCATGGCCACGATGTACCGCGAGCTCCTGGCCACCCGGCCGGAGGCCCCGGTCATCTACCTGAGCACCGGCGCCTGGAACACCGGCCCGCAGCTCACCCGGTTCCTGCGCCGCAACGGCTACCCGACCGGCCCGATGCTGCTCACCGACTGGGGGCCCACCAACACCGGCTGGTTCCGTTCGGGGCAGGAGCACAAGCGGGCCCAGCTGCACCGCCTGGCGCGCGACCTGCCCAACGTGCGGTGGCTGCTGGTCGGCGACGACGGCCAGCACGACCCGAGCATCTACACCGAGTTCGCCTCGAAGCGCCCCGACCGGGTGCGCGGCATCGCGCTGCGCGAGCTGACCGCGGGCGAGCAGGTGCTCTCGCACGCCATCCCGGTGGCCACCGACGACGTGCCCCCCGCCCCCGAGGGCCGGCTCGAGGTGCCAGTGGTCCGTGGCCCCGACGGCTATGCGCTGCGCCGGCGGGTCGGGGGGCTGTGGGACGGCGACGGCGGACCGCGCACCCTGGGCGAGCACGCCTCGGCCGTCGTCACCGGCGGTCTCGACGAGCCCCCGCCCTACACCGTCGAGGACCCCGACGACCGCTGACGGCGCGCGGGGCTCGTCCGGCGGCTCGCGCGCGGGGTGGGTCCGTGGGCCCGCCTCTGACGGTGGCGGGAGGTAGCGTCGCTCCATGCCCGAGCTGCCCGAGGTCCAGGCGCTGGCCGACTTCCTGCGCACGCGCACCGAGGGGCTCGTCGTCACCGGCGTCGAGCTCGGGTCCTTCCACGTCCTGAAGACCTTCACCCCGCCCCCCGAGGCGCTGGTCGGCGCACCGGTCGACGGCGTGGGTCGCTTCGGCAAGTTCATCGACCTCGACTGCGGCGGAACCCACCTGGTCTTCCACCTGGCGCGGGCCGGGTGGCTGCGCTGGTCCGACGCGCAGTCGGCCACCCGGCTGCGCCCCGGCAAGTCGCCCATCGCGCTCCGGGTCCGCTTCGACGACGGTTCGGGTTTCGACCTCACCGAGGCCGGCACCCAGAAGCGGCTGGCGGCCTACCTCGTGGGCGACCCTTCCCAGGTCCCGGGCATCGCCTCGCTCGGGCCCGACCCGCTCGCCGACGACTTCACCGAGGAGGCCTTCGCCGCCATCCTGGGGGCGCACCGGATGCAGGTGAAGGGGCTGCTGCGCGACCAGTCGATCATCGCGGGGGTCGGCAACGCCTACTCCGACGAGATCCTGCACGTCGCCAAGCTCTCGCCGTTCGCGCTCGCGGCCACCCTCGACGACGGGCAGGTCACCCGCCTGTACACGGCGCTGCGCCAGACCCTGGCCCACGCCGTGGCCACCGCCTCGGGGAAGCCGGCCAAGGAGCTCAAGGACGCCAAGCGCGCGGGGATGAGGGTGCACGGCCGCACCGGCGAGGTGTGCCCCGAGTGCGGCGACGTCGTGCGCGAGGTCTCCTTCGCCGACTCCTCCCTGCAGTACTGCGCCACCTGCCAGACCGGGGGCAAACCACTGGCCGACCGGCGCACCAGCAAGTTCCTCAAGTAGCTCCGCCGGCGGCCACGTCGCATCGGCGTCGGCCGGGCTGGGATGCTGGGGGCATGAGCGAGTTCCCCGACGTGCCCGTGTCCCAGGTCGCCGACGACGCGACCTTCCTCGACATCCGCGAGCAGGACGAGTGGGATGCCGGCCACGCGCCGGCCGCGGTCCACATCCCCATGTCCGAGCTGCCGCAGCGGGTCGACGAGCTCGCGCCGTTCCTCGAGCGCGACGAGCCGCTGGTCATCACCTGCCGCTCGGGTGGGCGCGTGCAGCGGGTCATGCCCTGGCTGGCGCAGCAGGGCTACGAGGTGGCGAACCTCGAGGGCGGGATGATGGCGTGGCAGGCGGCGGGGCGCCCGATGGACGCCGCGAACGGCACCCCGACGGTGTCCTGACCCTCTCCGGTCGGCCGCCTCTCGGGGCGTCTGGGGCTCTCTAGGGGGAGGGTAAGACGACCGCAGACGCGGGCATCGGAGGTGTCCCTGCGTGCGGGCGCTCCAAGCGACACCCGATGCCGCTCTCTGAGGATGTCTCGGACATTCGCTAGAGATACCCATACGCTGCGATCGTGGACCCGATTCGGAACCCCTACGCCCCAGGCGCGGGCCAGCGCCCGCCCGAGCTCGCGGGCCGTGACGAGCAGCTCGACGCCTTCGACGTGGTGCTCGAACGGGTGGCCCGGGGGCGCCCGGAGCGCTCGATCGTGCTCACCGGGCTGCGGGGCGTCGGCAAGACGGTGCTGCTCAACGCGCTGCGATCGGCCGCGGTGCGGGCGGGATGGGGGACCGGCAAGCTCGAGGCGCGCCCCGAGCAGTCGTTGCGGCGGCCGCTGTCCTCGGCGCTGCACCAGGCGGTGCGCGAGCTGGGGCCGTCGGGGGGCGCGGGCGACCACGCGCTCGGGGTGGTGCGATCGTTCGCCCAGCGCGAGCCGGAGGGCGCCGGCCGTGGTCGGGCGTCGGCTCCGAAGCTGCGCGACCGCTGGAACCCGGGCATCTCGGTGCCGGCGGTGGCTGGGCGGGCCGATTCGGGCGACATCGAGATCGACCTGGTCGAGCTGCTGTCGGATCTCGGCGGGATGGCGGCCGACACGGGGCGCGGCGTGGCGGTCTTCATCGACGAGATGCAGGACCTCGGGCCCGAGGACGTGTCGGCCCTGTGCGCCGCGGCCCACGAGATCAGCCAGACGGGGCTGCCGCTGATCGTGGTGGGCGCCGGGCTGCCGCACCTGCCGGCGGTACTGTCGGCGTCGAAGTCATACTCCGAGCGGCTGTTCCGCTACTCGCGGATCGACCGACTGGACCGGGCGGCGGCGGATGCGGCCCTCGTGCGGCCGGCCCAGGAGGAGGGGGCGGCCTACCAGCCGGAGGCCCTCGAAGCGATGTACGCGGCCACTGGGGGCTACCCGTACTTCATCCAGGCGTACGGGAAAGCGGTGTGGGACCGGGCACCCGGCTCGCCCATCACGGCGGCCGACGTCGAGGTGGCCGCCCCCGAGGCGGACGCCGAGCTGGCCGTCGGGTTCTTCGGGTCGCGCTTCGAGCGGGCCACTCCCGGTGAGCGCGAGTACCTGCGGGCGATGGCGGAGGTCGCGGCGGCGAGCCCGGGGGGCGAGGCGGATGCCGTCGCCACCGCCGAGGTGGCCGCCCACCTCGACCGCAAGCCGCAGTCCCTCTCGCCGGCGCGCGACGCCCTGCTGAAGAAGGGGCTGATCTACTCGGGCGAGCGCGGGCTGATCGCGTTCACCGTCCCCCACTTCGGCCGCTACCTGCGCGACCACGCCTGACCTTCGGCGGGACGGTCGGCCCCGGGTCGTGCGGGGGCGTTGCGACGTGGGCTGGGCCGGCCCAGCGTGGGGCTGTCCGTTGGCGAGGAACACCGGGGGAAACCGGGGTGTGGGCGCCGGTTTCTCCCGGTGTTCTTCGGGTGCGGGCGTCAGAAGGGTGGTGCGTCGTCGACCGGCTCGGGCGGGTGGATGCGGTGCTCGGGCGGTGGCGCCTGGCGCTCGAGCGGTGGGTCTTGGCGCTCGGGCGGGTGGATGCGGTGGGTGGGTTCGGTGACGCGGCGTGTGCCGGTGGGTGA
>NZ_LMSE01000001.1:159465-159636 GCF_001428065.1 Nostocoides sp. Soil756 | reverse complement strand
GCGCATGGGTTTGGGTGGTCGGTAGGCGCTGGTGGTCAGGGAGGCCAGGGTGCCGGTCTCGGCGTCCAGCACGGCTCGGGCCACGTCCATCGGGAGGACCTGGAGCAGGTTGGCGACGGTGGCGGCGTCGACCCACCCGAGCCCGGGCAGGTGCGTCCCGGAGACCGCGAG
>NZ_LMSE01000001.1:159293-159360 GCF_001428065.1 Nostocoides sp. Soil756 | reverse complement strand
GGTGGTCTGGAACAGGCGCTGGGCTTCCGGGGGCAGGTCGGCGAAGCGGGTCTCCTCCCCGGTATGG
>NZ_LMSE01000001.1:135569-159222 GCF_001428065.1 Nostocoides sp. Soil756 | reverse complement strand
ACACCGTCACGTTGCGCAGGAGCAGGTCCCCGAACGCATCCGCCCTGGCCTCGGACAGGGTCAGGGTGTCGTCCACGCCCCGGTACTCCCCGGCCAGCTGCTCCGTCGCGGCCCACGCCGCCGCGACCGTCGCGGTCGGCAGCAGGGCGTACACGTCGGTCAGGCCGTCCGGGCCCGGCCGGACCTCCACGGTGCGGGTGCGGCGGGTCCTCGACACCTGCGCAGCGACCTGGTCGGCCGCCACCCGCGACGCGACCCGCCGCACCTGCGCGGTGACCTGCGCCGGGTCCAGCCCGGCCAACCGGCCCGACACCTCGGCATCCACCCGAGTGCACGCCTGAACGTCCAGCCCGGCACAGGCGTCGACCACCTTGTGCGCCGTCGCGGCCGGGACGTCTCCTGCAAGGACCAGGTCACGCACCAACGGGAACCGCTCACCCAACGCGGCGCCGAGGTGGACCTTCCGCCCCGCCAGCCCCTCCGTCAGGCCCGCCTCCAACGCGACCAGGCCCGCCGCCATCTGGTCCACGTACCCCACCGGATGGACCCGCTCCACCGGACCGCCCCCCGACAACCGGACCTCGACCCGAGCGCCCAACGCGGCACTGACGGACACGAGGCCGTCGGCGGCGTTCGCCAGCTGCTGCGCCTCACCGGCGAGCTCGTAGCACTCGCTTGCCTCAAGGCTTCGGCCGTGCTCGGCCAGCGCACGCCCCAACGCCGTGACCTCCGCCCGCGCCGCGGCGATGCGGCTGCTGAGCTCCCCCCTGTCCATGGAGAGATTTTACCCGAACAGGCGTACGATAGCAAGCGCTCATCGCCAGGTGTTCGCCTACAGCAGAATCGGATCCGTCAGACAGCAGGAACCCCCCTGGTACGTCCGTCGTCCCCCCGCGGCGGCATCCGGTGTACTGCGTGCGCACCACCCGGGTGGCAGGCCCAGGACTGGCGCGGCGGCATCCGGGACGCCCCGGGCGACCTCGACACCCGGGTTCGTCAGGGTCACCCCGCTTCCGAACCGGGGTGACCCTGACATTTCGGGGTCACCCCGAAAAGCTGGGGGGTCGGCGTCGGGTGGGGTGGGGCGCGTCGGGGGGCGGGTCGAGGGGGGCGGGGGTGGTGTCAGAGGCGGTCGAGGAAGGCCAGCGAGCGGTCCAGCACCAGGCGGGTCGCCTCGGCGTCGTAGGACGGCAGGGAGGAGTCGACGAAGAGGTGCCGGTCGCCGGGATAGACGAAGACCTCGACCTCGGGGCGCCCGGCGGCGAAGGTCTCGGCGGCCTCGCGGTCGCCCTCGTGCCCGAAGAACTCGTCGTCGGCCATGCCGTGCACCTGCACCGGCACGACGTCGGGCCAGCCCCCGAAGTTCTCGGGCCCGGCGAACGCCTCGAACAGCAGCGCGCCGCGCACCCCCGGCCGGGTGGCCACCAGCTGCTGGGCGGCCATCACCCCGAGCGAGATGCCGGCCACCACGAGGTCCTCGGGCAGTCCGTCGGCCGCCGCCACCCCACGCGCCCGGACCTCGTCGAACCCGACCGACCGGGCGTACCCGGCCCCCTCGTCGATCGAGCCGAAGGTGCGCCCCTCGAACAGATCGGGAGTGTGCACGGTGTGGCCGGCCGCCCGGAACGCGTCGGCCAGGGCGACCACGCCCGGGGTGAGGCCCTGGAGGTGGTGGAGCAGCAGGATGGCGGTCATGGCGCCACGGTAGGAGGGGTTGCGGACGACCCGCGTCCGCAACACGATGAGCCGGTGCGCCCCGACACCAGCCCCGCCGCCCGCGCCCTGATCACCATGGAGGCGATCCAGGACGAGCCGGGGATCACCGCCGAGCGGTTGGCGGGGCGCCTCGGCGTCTCGGCCCGGGCCGTGCGGCGCTACGTCGACATCCTGCGCCAGGCCGACATCCCGGTGGAGTCGACGCGCGGGCAGGCCGGGGGGTACCGCATGGGCCGCGGTACCCGGCTGCCGCCGCTGGTGTTCAGCAGCGACGAGGCCCTGGGGCTGGTGATGGCCGTGCTCGACGGCCATCACGCCGCCTCCGACCCGGCCGACCCCGTGGGCGCCGCCGTGGCGAAGCTGCTGCGGGCGATGCCGCAGCGGGTGGCCGAACCCGCCGACGTGGTGCGCCGCATCGCGGCCGCGGCGCCCGACCGTGGGGCCGCGCGCCCCGACCCCGCCACCACCGTCGCCCTGGTGCGGGCTCGCCTCGACGGGCGCTGCGTGCGGGTCCACTACCGCTCGGAGTCCGAGCGCGAGTTCGCCACCGAGGTGGAGCCCTGGGCCGTGGTCGTGCGCCACGGCCGCTGGTACCTGGTGTGCCGGTCGCTGCGCTCGGGCACGGTGCGGACCTACCGGGTCGACCGGGTCCGCGCGGTCGAGGTGCTCGACCGGCCGTTCCGCCTCCCCGACGACCTCGATCCCGTCGCCGCGCTCGAGGAGCACCTGGCCGCCGGCTGGGAGCACCCGGTCGAGGTGCTGGTCGACGCCCCCCTCGAACGGGTCCGGTGGCTGCCGCGCACCATGGGCCGGCTCGAGGCGGCCGCCGACGGGCGCACCCGCCTGGTGGGGACCACGAGCAACCTCGACGAGTACGCGCGCGACCTCGCCCGGCTGCCGGTGGCGTTCACCGTGGTCGACGGGGCCGCCCTGCGCGCCGCGGTGGCCACCCTGGGTCGCCGCCTGGCCGACGCCGCCGGCTGATGCGCCGTCCGGATGGCGGGCCGCCCGCGAGGCCGGCGCGGTGCCTCGATAACATGAGGTGATCCCGATCCCAATGAGGAGTTATCCATGTCTCTCCGTCTCGGCGACACCGCCCCCGACTTCACCGCTGACACCACGGCCGGCCCGATCTCGTTCCACGAGTGGAAGAGCGGCGCCTGGGCGGTCCTGTTCAGCCACCCGGGCGACTTCACCCCGGTGTGCACCACCGAGCTCGGCCGCACCGCCGCGCTCTCGGGCGAGTTCGCCCGCCGCAACGCCAAGCCCATCGCGATCTCGGTCGACTCGCTCGAGGACCACCAGCGCTGGATCCCGGACATCGCCGAGGTCGGAGGCGCCGAGGTCGACTTCCCGATCATCGCCGACTCCGACCGCGCCGTCGCCCAGGCCTACGACATGATCCACCCCGGGGAGGGTGACGCCTCCACGGTCCGCGCGGTCTTCCTCATCGACCCCCAGGACAAGGTGCGCCTGACCCTCACCTACCCGAAGTCGGTGGGGCGCAACTTCTCCGAGATCGTGCGAGCGCTCGACGCGTTGCAGGCCACCGACGCCGGGCCGGTCTCGACCCCCGCCGAGTGGACCCCGGGCGACCGCGTCATCATCTCGCCCGCGATCTCGACCGAGGACGCCCGCGAGCGCTTCGAGAACGTCGAGGAGCTGCGCCCCTACCTGCGCCTCGCCGACGCCCCGCGCTGACCCGGGTGGGGCGGCGGCAGCCGGTGCAGCACCACGTCGTGCACACCGCCGTCCGCGAGCCGCAGCGTCATCCACGTGAAGTCGGGCTGGGCCCGACGGTCGGTGGGTGAGCCCGGGTTGAGCAGCCGCAGCCCGGCGTGGACGGTGTCCCACGGGATGTGGCTGTGCCCGAAGACCAGCAGGTCGACGTCGGGGTGAGCGGCCCGCATCCGCTCCCCCCGGCGTTCCTTGCCCCCGGTCTCGTGCACGACCGCGACCCGCACCCCCTCGACGGTGGCCCGCGCCACCTCGGGCAGCCGGGCCCGCAGGGCGTCGCCGTCGTTGTTGCCCCAGCACGCCAGCAGCCTCGCGGCGCGCGCCTCGAGCGCGTCGAGGACGGACACCTCCACCCAGTCGCCGGCGTGCACGACGAGGTCGGCGGCGTCGACGGCCTCCCAGAGCGAAGGGGGCAGGTCCCGCGCGCGCCGGGGCAGATGGGTGTCGCTCATCAGCAGGACTCGGGTGCCGGGGGTGCCCATCCCCTCACTCTGCAGCACCGACGGGTCCCAGGGACGCCACTCAGGGCGTCCTCGACCCGACTCGTGGCGGCCCGGCGTCCGGCCGGCCCCGGCGGCAGGCCTTCGAGCAGTAGCGCACCTCGTCCCAGTCGGCCGCCCACTTCCGGCGCCAGGTGAAGGGCCGCCCACAGGACGCGCACACCTTGGTGGGCAGGTCGCCCTTGCGCCGCATCCGGGCCATGTCGGCGACGCCGTGCGTGTCAGGTGCGGTCGAGGACCGTGACGGGGTGGTCGGGGTGGCGCTGCAGCCAGGCCCGGGCGAACGGGCAGTCGGGACGGACCGCCCGGCCGTCCGCGGCCAGCCGGTCGACGGCGGCGCGCACGAGGGCGCCCCCGACGCCCTGCCCCTCGAACCCCTCGGCCACCTGCGTGTGCACCAGCACGACTGCGGAGCCGTCGCGGCTCTCGCGCCAGACCAGCTCACCGGCCGCGTGCCCGTCGACCCGGGCCATCCACGCGTGCTCGTCCTCGACGATCTCGACGTCCGACACGACGACACCACCTCCTGTCGCCATCGTCGCACCCGGCTCCTCTTCCGCGGTGCAGGGCGGGAGGCGCGTGTCCCCGCTACCCCTTCGGGCCCGGCCCTGCTCTCATGGGGGGATGGACCGCACCGCCCTCCGCCGCCTCCAAGCCCCGCTCCGTGAGCGCTACACCGCCGACCCGGCCGCCGCCGTGACCCCGCTGCACGCCACGGCCGACTTTCGCGACGACGGGATCACGTGCACCGTGGACGGGTTCGCCGGGCCAGTGCGGGCGGGCCTGCACCAGGCGACGGGCGGCGACGGGTCGGACGCCTGCAGCGGCGACCTCCTGCTCGAAGCCCTGCTGGCGTGCGCCGGCGTCACCCTGCGCAGCGTCGCGACGGCGATGGACCTCACCGTCGACGGGATGAGGGCCGAGGCCGAGAGCACCTTCGACGCCCGCGGAACCCTGGGGATCGACCGGTCCGCCCCCGTGGGCGTCGGTCCGGTCACGCTGACCTTCACGCTGCAGACCGACGCCGACGACGCGGCCCTGGAGCGGCTCGCGACCTCCACGGAGCGCTACTGCGTCGTGGGGCAGAGCCTCAAGGAGGCTCCGCGGGTCGTCGTGCGTCGGGCATAGCCTGAACCCAGGCACGGCGACCGGCGTCGTGACAGGAGGGAGCAACACGTCATGAGCGCACCCCCGGGATGGCACCCGCAGCCCGACGGACGGGAGCGCTGGTGGGACGGCCAGCAGTGGACCGAGCACCTGCGCGATCCCGCGGCCACCCCGCCGGCTGCTGCCGGGGTCGAGGCTCCCTACGGCACGCCCGGCGCCTACGGGCAGCCGGCGTGGCAGCCCCCGCAGCGCCGTGGCATGAGCGGAGGGGCCAAGGGCTGCCTCATCGCCGTGGGCGTGCTGCTCCTCCTCCTGGTCGTCGGGGCGGTCGTCGCCGTGGTCCTCTTCGCGCGCAACGTCTCGACGGCCGTCGACGACGCCCGGTCGGCCTTCCCGACCTCGCTCCCGACCCAGCTGCCCTCCGAGCTGCCGACCGGGGCCACCACCGTCACCGTCCGCATCGGCGAGGGCTTCCCCGTCGGCGACGCGCAGGTCGAGGACGGCTGGTCGCTCGGCGAGGCCGGCTCGTTCGGGCGGCCGGTCGAGGGGATGCGGGTCACCGGGGGTGACGGTCAGCCGGTGTTCTTCACGATGCGCTTCACCGGGGGTGGCGCCGACGCCGAGACGGTGTGCACCGCCACCGGCGACACCACCTCCGACGCGGGGCGGTCCGTCACCTGCGTCCCGATCTTCGGCGACGTGCCCGACGACTCACCGGTGCAGGTCACCTCGGCCCTGTGACGGGCGGGGGCTCGCGGGGTTCGCGCTCACCCGGCCGCGGGCCGTAGCGCCACGAGGTCGCGCACCAGCTCGTCGGTGCCCAGGCCCGACGCGGGCACGGTGGGGGAGAAGCCGAGCCGTACGACCACCAGGCCGGCCGAGGGCACCACGTAGAGGCGCTGCCCGTCGTGGCCGCTGGCCCAGTACGCGTCGGCGGGCAGTGCGGGGTTGACCAGCGTCCCGTCGGCCTGGCGGTTGGCCCACCACCCGGCGGCGTAGCCCTTCTCCTCGCTGCGCGCGACGGGCTCGGGGGTCGTGGACGCCTTCATCCAGCCCTCCGGCAGCAGCCGCTTGCCGTTCCAGACCCCGTCCTGGAGCGCGAACTGGCCGATGGCGGCCCAGTCGCGCGGCGTGGCCCAGAGGTAGGAGCTGCACACCGGCCGCCCCGACGCATCCGGCTCCCAGACCGCCGAGGACAGCCCGAGCGGGGCGAAGAGGACGGTGCGGGGGAAGTCGGTGTCGGGCACGTCCGCCAGGCCGGTGAGCCACGAGCAGAGGATGTTGGTGGAGCCGCTGGAGTACTGCTGGTAGGTCCCCGGCTGGTGGGCCAGCGGGCGGCTCGCGGCGTACTTCGCCATGTCGGGCTCGGCGTAGAGCATCTGGGTGATCGGCGTCCCGAGGTCGTAGGTCTCGTCCCACGACAGCCCGCTCGTCATCCGCATCAGCTGGTCGACGGTGATGTCGCGCCGCTCGTCGGTCCACTCCGGGCGCAGGCCCTTCTCGTCCAGCGAGAGACCCCGCGACAGCACGTACCGCCCGACCATGAGGTTCGTGACGCTCTTGGCCATCGACCAGCCGAGCTGCGGGGTCCGGGCGTCGAAGCCGGGGGCGTAGCGCTCGGCCACCAGCTTGCCGTCGCGCAGGACCACGATGCCGCGGGTGCCCAGGGCGCGACGCGCGGCGGCCGAGCGGCCGTCGCCGAACGCCGTGCCGACGAGGGCGTCCACCGCCGGGTCGGCCGCGGGGGCCGGGTCGTCGGAGAGGGGGTTGGGGTCGTTCGCGACCTTGGTCGCGCGCCCCGGGTCAGCCGGCCGCTCGGCCGCGACGGTGCATCCGTACCCGGGCACGTACCAGGCCTTGCGCTTCGAGAGCACCCACAGCGCGGCCGCGGTGCTCGAGCGCCCGGCCCGGTTCAGGTAGCCGGTGAGGTAGGGCACCAGGGGGTTGGGCGGCAGGTCGGCCTCCGGGTCGCCCCGCCCGGCCACGAAGGTGACCGCGCAGGCGTTGTGGGCCGCGTAGCCCGTGCCGGTGGCCACCAGGGGCCGGGCGTACCAGTAGCCGCCCACGGCGGCCGCCACGACCAGCACCAGCAGGACGACCAGCACCCGTCGCAGCACACGCATGGGCGCGACGGTACCGGCAGGCGATGCCCCGGCGGCAGAGGTCGATGCAACGCGTCCCGGGCGTGAGACTCAGGCAGCCGTGGCCGGGTCGAGGCCGTCGCGCAGCCGGCGCAGCACCCCGCTGAGGAGACGCGAGACCTGCATCTGGCTGACCCCGACGACCTCGCCGATCTCGCTCTGGGTGCGCTCCTCGACGAACCGCAGCCGCAGGATCAGGCGCTCGCGGGGCGTCAGGCGCGCGATCTCGGTGCGCACCGCCGAGCGCAGCTCGATGGTGGCGGCGAGGTCCCAGTCGTCGGCCAGGAGGTCGCCCGCGGTGCCGCCGAGCGGGGTGGGGGCATCGAGCGACCCGGGGGCGAAGGCGGAGGCGCAGCCGTGGGCGTCGTCGACGTCCTTGGCCGTGCAGCCGACGGTGCGCGCCACCTCGGCGGCGGTGGCGTCGCGCCCGTGCACGTGGCGCAGGTCCTCCTCGGCACGGACGACCTGCGCGCGCAGCTCCTGCAGGCCACGTGGGGGGCGCACGACCCAGCCGGCGTCGCGGAAGTGCCGCTTGATCTCGCCCCGGATGGTGGGGACGGCGAAGGCGGCGAACCCGCGCCCGACGCCGGGCCGGTAACGGCCCACCGCCACGACCAGCGCGGTCCGGGCCACCTGCACCAGGTCCTCGGTGTCCATGCCGCGGCCCGCGTAGCGCGAGGCCAGGCTGTCGGCCAGCGGCAGGGTGGCGCGCACGACGGTCTCGGTGAGGGTGGCCCGCTCGGCCGCGTCCTCGGTGGTGTAGAGGGCGGCCAGCACCGACTCGAGGTCGGTGTCACCCGCGGCCCAGGCCGACGGGAGAGAAGAGGGTATGACGGACATTTCGTGCCTCCGATTCTTGGAAAGAACGGATGGCACGCTGCTGAACCATCGCGACCCCGGAGCACCGGGCGTCGTTCACGACCGTACCCTCCGCGCCCGACAGTCGGGGCTCCGCGAGCGGACGAAGTGCGGCCGGGGGCCGGTGGGGTCAGGCGGTGACGCTGATGACCAGCTTGCCCCGGACGTGGCCCTCCTGGCTGCGGGCGAAGGCCTGGGCGACCTCGGAGAGCCCGTAGCTGCCCGCGATGTCGACCACCAGGCGCCCGTCGGCGACGCGGTCGGCCAGCCACTGCAGCTCGTCGCCGTCGGGGCGCACCCAGATCCAGGACCCGCCGTGCTCGGCCACGGAGGGGTCGGTGATCGAGGCGTGCCGACCACCCTCGCGCAGCACGGCCAGCGTGTCGTCCAGGACGCCGCCGACGAAGTCGGCGACGGCGTCGACGCCCTGCGGGGCGACCTCACGGACCCGCTCGGCGAGGCCGTCGCCGTACGTCACCGGGGTGGCCCCCAGGCTGCGCAGGTGGTCGTGGTTCGCCTCCGAGGCGGTGCCGATGACGGTGCCGGCCCCGAGCTCGCGGGCGATCTGCACCGCCAGCAGGCCGACCCCGCCCGCGGCGGCGTGGACCAGCACGGTGTCGCCGACGCCGACCTCGAGGCGGCGCAGGGTCCGCAGCGCGGTGAGACCCGCCAGGGGGAGCGCGCCGGCCTCGTCCCAGCCCAGGGCGGCCGGCTTGTGCGCCAGCGCCCGGACGGGGACGGTGACGAGCTCGGCGAAGGTCCCCCCGTGCACCCAGTCCTTGCGGGCGTACGCCAGCACCTCGTCGCCGACCGCGACCTCCGGGGTGTCGGGCCCGACCGCCCGCACCACCCCGGCGACGTCCCAGCCGGGCACCACGGGGAAGGTGACCTCCATCATCGCGTCGAGACCGCCGGACATCAGCTTCCAGTCGACGGGGTTGACGCCGGCGCGTCGGACCTCGACCAGGGCCTCGCCGGGCCCCACCTTGGGGTCGGGCACCTCACGGACGGCGAGGGTGTCGGGGGAACCGTAGGACTCGTAGGTGACAGCACGCATACGGGGGTCAAGGCCCCGCGGCGGCGCGGCATTCCGAGCCTCGGCCGATGGCTCGCTCAGCCGGCGCACCCGGCCCGTGACCTGCGGATCCGCGGTTCGGCGTTTCCCGGGGCCGCCGCGGGGGTAACGTCTCGATCGCCCCGAGTTCCGGGGTGGGGACGGACGAGGAGGTCCGGCGATGACGATGGTGGACGACGCCCGGGGGACGGACGACGTGAGGGTCGACGCGACGCTCGCGGAGGACCTCGTGGACCTGCGCCGCGCCCTGCTGGAGCATCCGTTCCCGGCGAGCCAGGACGACCTCATCGCCGCGTGCATCGGCCGGCACGAGCCCACCCGGCTGGCCTGCCGCCTCTCGAAGCTGCCCCGCGAGCGGCGCTACGAGACCCTCGACGAGGTGCTGGCCGACGTGGCGACCGCGGCGACGCAGCCCGTGCCTCGCTGAGCCCTCAGACGGCCACGCCGTCGCGGCCGCGCTGCTTGGCCCGGTAGAGCGCCCGGTCGGCCGCCTCGCGCAGCCCGTCGAGGTCACCGACCTTGCCCACGGCCAGGCCGATGCTGACGGTCACCGACAGCGCGGGGGCCAGGTCGTCCCAGTGCTCGAGGCGGATGTCCTCGACCAGGACCGCGCAGCGCCGGGCCGCCGCATCCAGGTCGTCGGTGTCGAGGAGCAGCAGGAACTCGTCGCCGCCCCAGCGCACCACCAGGTCGGTGTCCCGCACCACCGAACGTAGGGCCGAGGCGACGCGGACCAGGACCTCGTCGCCGACCTCGTGCCCATGGGTGTCGTTGACCTCTTTGAAGTGGTCGAGGTCGACCAGGACCAGGGTCACCTCGGAGCGCTCGTGCTCGGTGAGCAGCTCGACGTGCCGGCTCAGGCCGCGACGGTTGGCCACGCCGGTGAGCGCGTCGAACTCGGCGGCCACCCGCAGCCGGGCGTGCTCGGCCACCATCTGCTCGTGCCGGATGAGCGAGCGCATCGCCTCGACCGCGTCGGTGCGGGCGTGGTCCCGGCGCAGCGCCAGCTCGCGCCCGAGGCGCAGACCGGCCGTGGGGTGCCCCAGCACGGCGGCCTCGAGCTCGGCGTCGCGGGTGAGGGCCAGGAGGTGGAACTCGGGCTCACGGTCGGCGTCGATGTCCTCGAGAGCCCGGGCCAGGTGGCGGCGCGCCTCGGGGGGGTCGGGGTCCGAGAAGGCGCGGGCGAGGTCGACATAGGCGGCGAACTCGGCGTCCTCCTGCGCGGCCAGGGGCCGGGGGTCGTCGTCGGCGGGGGGGACGATCGCGTCGACGAGGTTCTCGAAGATGTGCAGGTCGACCGCCCAGCTCTCGGGCAGCAGGGCCAACGGGACGCGTCGGGCGGCGGAGCGGGCGGCCTCACCCTCCGCGCGCAGCTCGGGCCGGTCGCCGGTCTGGCGCATCGCGCACAGCCGGCGCAGGTGGATCTCGGCCCGGTTGTACATCGCCGTCGCGAGCCGCCACGCGTCGTGGCGGGCCTGGAGATGGCAGGCCTCGGCCGCGGCGGTGTGCTCGAGGGCCAGGTCCCACATGTCGCGGGCGAGGTAGGCGGTCGCGCACTGCCCGTGTGCGGAGGCGAGGAACTCATGATGTCGGTGGGCGTTCTCGAGCAGCACCGTGGCGTGCGCGAGGTCGCGGTCGGCGTCGAGGCGGGGGCGGGGGTCGGGCACGGCGTCGGTGGCGCCCATCGCCAGGGCCAGCGCCTCCCACACCTCGTCGTCGTCCTGGCGGGCCCGTGCGAGCAGGGCGCTCAGGTGGTCGCCCCCGTCGAGCGACTTGTCGTAGCGCGCGGCCAGCACGGCCACGTACTCCCCGACCATCACCACGTCGTCCCAGCCGTGGGCGTGGGCCTCCTCGACGATGCCCTGGCGCTCCTCGGTCGTGGTGGCACCCGGCGTCTGGGCCCGCAGGATCAGCTCGGTCACGCGGTCCATCGCGTGCTGGTGCTCGGGCGTGCGCGCCCCGACGGCTGTCGGTCCCCCGACGGCTGTCGGTCCCCCGGCGGCAGCGGCGATGCTCATGCGGCCAGTCTCGGGCGAGCCCCTGCCGCTTGTCAGGATGCGCGCGCAGATCCGCACCGAACGGACGATCCCGGTTCGGCCGACGGCACGACCCCGGGCGGCGTCCCCGCCCGGCAGGACGTGCCCTCGACACCCGCGGGCGGTTAGCGTTCGTGTCGAGGAGACGTCGAGGACAGGTCGGCGACCCCGGAGGGAAGGACACGGCCATGGCCGGAGGACTGGTCGCGCTGCTCGACGACGTGGCGCTGCTGGCCAAGCTGGCGGCCGCCTCCATCGACGACGTGGGGGCCGCCGCGGGGCGGGCCAGCGTCAAGGCCGCCGGGGTCGTCGTCGACGACACGGCCGTCACCCCGCGGTACGTGCACGGCTTCACCGCCGACCGCGAGCTGCCCATCATCCGCAAGATCGCGCTGGGGTCGCTGCGCAACAAGATCCTGGTCATCCTCCCGGTGGCCCTCCTGCTCAGCCAGTTCCTCCCGTGGGCCCTGACCCCGATCCTGATGGTGGGTGGCACCTACCTGTGCTTCGAGGGCGCCGAGAAGGTCTGGGAGAGGCTCGCGCACCACGAGGAGGCCACCGAGCCCGCCGCCGCGGCGGGGCCCGAGCACGAGCAGACGATGGTGGCCGGCGCCATCCGCACCGACTTCATCCTCTCGGCCGAGATCATGGTCATCGCGCTGAACGAGGTTGCCTCCGAGGGCTTCTGGGCGCGCGCGGTCATCCTGCTGGTCGTGGCCGTCCTCATCACCCTGCTCGTCTACGGGGTGGTGGGGCTCATCGTGAAGATGGACGACATCGGGCTGCACCTGGCCGAGTCCGGCGGGTCGGCCGCGGTGCGGCGTGTGGGCCAGGGGCTCGTCACCGGGATGCCGAAGCTGCTGGCGGTGCTGTCGACGGTCGGCATCGTGGCGATGCTCTGGGTGGGCGGTCACATCCTGCTGGTCGGCGCCGACGAGCTCGGCTGGCACGCCCCGTACGGCCTGGTGCACCACCTCGAGGAGCTGGTGCACGACGCCACGGGCCCGCTGGGTGGGGCGTTGGGGTGGCTCACCAACACCCTGGGCTCGGCCGTGGCCGGTGGCGTCGTGGGGGCCGTGGTGGTGGCCGTCGTCACCGCCGTGCACCGGGCTCGCCGCGGCGGAGTCGTCGCCCCGCCAGCGCGGTGAGGAGGAGCAGCACCACGCCGGCCCCGCCGGCCAGCGCGATGGTGGTGGTGTCCCGCCCGGCCGAGGCCCCGACGACCACGTAGGCCACGGTGCCGGGCAGGATGCCGACCGCTGTGCCGAGGAGGTAGTCGCGGCGCGACGTGGGTCCCACCCCGGCGGCGTAGTTGACGACCGTGAACGGGACGAACGGGGTGAGCCGGGCGACCAGCATCGTCAGCAGCCCCTGCTCGCGCAGCAGGCGCTGCACCCGCACGACCCCACGCCCGGTGAGCCCGGCCACCGCCGCCTGCCCCACTCGGCGGGCCAGCGCGAACGCGACGACGGCGCTCAGCATCGCACCGACCCACGCCAGTGCGACCCCGCCGAGGGCCCCGAACAGCGCCCCGGCGATGCCGGCCAGCAGGTTCTTGGGCACCGGCAGCAGGGTCAGCACGACGTGCACGGCGACGTAGGTGACCGGCCCCCAGGCGCCGGTGGCGGCCACGAACGCGCGCACCCCCTCGAGGTCGCCGCCCACGACCACGGCCACCACCGACGCGGCGAGCAGCAGGGTGAAGAGGGCCCCGAGCAGCCGGAGGCGACCGGGGGCCGGGCCGTCACGCGGGGGCTGCGAGCCGTCGGCGGGCGGCGGCGGCCCCGTCACGCGACGCGGGCGCCGGTGCCCACCCGTCGTGAGCGCACGGCCAGGGCACCGGCACCGAGGACGACCACCGTGACGACCGAGAAGCCGAGCGCCGGCCGGAGCGGGACCAGGATGCCGACTGCTCCCCCCAGCACCCAGAACGCCTGGAGGATGGTCTCGGACCACGAGAAGACCCGGGCCCGCATCGCGTCGGCGACGTCGCGCTGCACCAGCGCGTCGAGGCACAGCTTGGCCAGCTGGGTGTACACCCCGGCCGCGAGCCCGAGCAGCACCAAGGCCCACACCGAGTACAGGGAGGCCGTGACGACCGAGGTGGCCACGGCCAGCCCCGCGATGACGGTGGCCATGGCCTCCGGGGCCGGGGTCTCGCGCCGGTTGCCGACCAGGGAGCCCAGCGCGTTGCCGAGGCCGGCCGCGGCGACCACGAGCCCCAGGACCAGCGGCCCGTTCCAGCCCGGGATCGGGTGCTCGCGCATCAGGAAGGTCAGGAACAGGGTCAGGAAGCCGCTGAGGATGCGCGAGCCGGTGGTCAGCCACAGCACGTAGCGGACGGGCACCGGCAGCGCCCGCAGCCGGCGCATCCCGCGCTGCGGCTCGTCGAGCGGTTCGTGCCCGGCGGGGGTGCCGTCGACGTCGACCTCGCCCAGCGGGGAGTCGACGCGGGCCGGCAGGCGGATGGACATCACGGTGGCCACGACGAAGATGACGAATGCGACCCGCAGCGACCAGTCCGGGCCGAT
Source organism: Nostocoides sp. Soil756 (assembly GCF_001428065.1). Classification (GTDB taxonomy): domain Bacteria; phylum Actinomycetota; class Actinomycetes; order Actinomycetales; family Dermatophilaceae; genus Phycicoccus. Next base: position 145,521 of record NZ_LMSE01000001.1, on the reverse strand, counting down.
GCGGGAGGCGGCTCCCGCGAGGGCGCCGCCCACGACCATCCCGACGATGCCGGCGATGTTCAGCCGCGAGTTGGCGCTGACGAACCCGATGCCGGCGGGCAGCAGCCGCGGGACGGCGGCGGCGCGCGCGACGGAGTACGACCGGGACGCGACGAGGCAGCCGAGCGCGGCCGGGAAGAGCCACACGCTCCCGTCGACCACGGCCGAGGCCAGCACCCAGGCGAGGAAGCAGCGCACGGCCAGGGTGGTGCCCAGCGCCCAGCGCCGGCCGTGCCGGAACCGGTCCAGCAGCGGCCCCACCAGCGGGGCGAGCAGCACGAACGGGGCCATGGTCAGGGCCAGGAAGAGGGCCACCTGCCCGCGGGCCTCGCCGGTGGGCATCGCGAAGACGGTCCCCGCCAGGGCCACCGTGACCGCGGCGTCGCCCGCGGTGTTGACCGCGTGCAGCTCGGTGAGGCGGGCGAGGCCGGTGTCGCCGGCCCCGTCGGCCGCGGCGAAGCGTCGGAAGCGGTCGCCGGCCATCCGCCCGCCGCGCCCGACCACGCGCGCCGACGCCGCGCCGCCTCGCCCCACCGCCCGGGCCGACGTGGCGCCGCCGCGCCCCACCCGGCGTGCGGCAGCGACGAACCGGCGGGAGCGGTCGCGCTGCGGCGCGGGCCCCGGGTCCGGGGTGCGGGGGACGGACACGCCTAGATCCTGCCCTGTGGCACCGGCGACGTGGGGGACCGGGCGGGTCCCCGGTGGGCGCAGTTCGCCCCGTCGGCGCCCCCTTGGTTCACTGGGAGGCGCCCGGCGGCACCGCCGGCCCAGGCAGGAGGAGGTGGCGCGGGTGAACGAGGACAGCGGTCGGCGTGCCGGTCGTCCGGGCGCGCGCTCGCGCAGGCCGCACCCGCGCACGGGCCGCGCCCGTGACGACCGCTGGCCGGACTGGTCGGCGAGCCTCTGCTTCGCGCTGGCCGCGCTGTCGCTGCTGGTCGCCCTGGTCCCGCCCTGGCGACGCTACTTCGAGCGCACCGACGACCTGGTCTCGGCCGTGGTCGTGCCCGTCGTCCCCAACATCGTCTACGTCGCGGTCCTGCTCGGGCTCGGCGAGGCCCTGCGCCGGCGGCTGCGCCCGGCCCTCTGGGTCATGGTCCTGCTGCTGGTCGTGCTGCCCGCCGTCGGGCGGGTGGCCTTCGTCGTGCAGGGCACGAACCGGTGGGCCAACGTGGCCGGGCTGGTCGTCACCGGGGCCCTGCTGGTGGCGGTGGTGCCGGCCCGGGAGCAGTTCCCGGCGCGGACCTCGGCGGCCTCGGTCCGCCGCGCCCTGCTCGTGCTGGGGGTGGGCGTCGCGGTCTTCCTGGCCGTCGGGCTGCTCCTGCTCGGCACGGTGCACACGATGCGCAACGGCGCTCGCGTCGACGGCCTGGTCGACACGCTCTCGCGGGACGTGGGTCTCGGGGAACCCATCTCGTTCCGCGCGCCCTGGTGGGTCCGGGCCGTGATCAACACCATCGGGGCGGCTGTCGTGGTGGCGGGGACGGTGGTGCTGCTGCGCGTCCCCGGTCGTAGCCCGTCGCTGGTCGCCCACGACGAGGCACGGGTGCGCACCCTGCTGCGGCAGCACGGCGACGCCGACTCGCTCGGCTACTTCGCCACCCGCCGCGACAAGGCGGTCGTCTACGACACCGGTGAGCCCGACACCGCCGCGGCCGCCGTCTCGTACCGCGTCGTGGGGGGTGTGAGCCTGGCGAGTGGCGACCCGCTCGGCGACCCCCGGCGCTGGCCGGCCGCCATCGACGCCTGGCGCCGCGAGGCCCGGGCCAACGGCTGGTCGCTGGCCGTGATGGCGCCGAGCCGCGACGGGGCGAGGGCCTACACCGAGGCCGGGCTGGTCGCCTTCGAGATCGGCGACGAGGCGGTCCTCGACCTCGCCACCTTCTCGCTGGTGGCCCCCGGGCTGCGGCCGGTCCGCCAGGCCGTCACCCGCCTGCGGCGGCGCGGCTACACCGTGCGGGTGCGCCGCCACCGCGACCTGGCCGCCGCCGACCTCGACGCGCTGGCCGCCGCCGCCTCCCGGTGGCGCGGCGACGGCGGTGACGAGCGGGGGTTCTCGATGGCGCTGGGCCGCCTGGGGGACCCCCTGGACGGCGACTGCGTGCTGGTCGAGGCGTTCGACGGCACCGGCCGGCTGCGCGGCTTCCTCAGCCTGGTGCCGTGGGGCCGCTCGGGGCTCTCGCTCGACCTGATGCGCCGTGACCCGGCCGCCGACAACGGGGTCGTCGAGCTGCTGGTGGTGGCCCTGGCCGAGGACGCCGCCCGGCTGCGCGCGACGCGGCTGTCGCTGAACTTCGCGATGTTCCGCGAGGCGTTCGCACGCGGCGAACAGCTCGGCGCCGGGCCGCTGGCGCGCCTGGGCCGCCGGTTGCTGGTGCTCGCGAGCAGCACCTGGCAGCTCGAGTCGCTGTACCGCTCCAACAGCAAGTACCTGCCGACGTGGGAACCGCGCTACATCTGCTTCGAGTACGGCTCCGACCTGCCTCGCGTCGGCATCGCGGCCGGGAGCGCCGAGGGGTTCCTGAGCCGGCCGTCGGTGCGCGGCCTGCTGCGCCCGCGCGGCTCCTCCCCGACGCTGACCCGGGCCGAGGACGCCTACGCCGACGCGGTGCGCGCCCTGCTGCCGGCCGAGCCCGACCCGGTGGCCGCAGCGCTCGAAGCCCCGCGCACCGACCAGGAGCGGGCGCGCCGTCGCCGCCTCGACAGCCTGCGGGCCCGTGGGGTGGACCCCTACCCGGTCGGTCACCCGCGCACCCACACCCTGGCCGAGGTCGCCGCCGGGCACGCCGCCCTGGCGCCCGACACCCGCACCGGCGAGGAGGTCTCGGTGGTGGGGCGCGTCCTGCGGCGCCGCGACCACGGCGGCCTCTGCTTCCTGACCGTGCGCGACGGCACCGGCGACCTCCAGGTGATGGCCTCGCGGGCCGGGCTCGGCGCCGAGCCGCACGGCCGCTTCCGCGAGCTCGACCTCGGCGACCACGTGGGCGTCACCGGCGAGGTCGTGACCACGCGCTCCGGGACCCTCACGGTCGACGCCTCCGCCTTCGCCCTCACCAGCAAGTCGCTGCGACCGCTGCCCGACAAGCGGCACGGGCTGCTCGACCCCGAGGCCCGGGTGCGCCTGCGCTACGTCGACCTCATCACGCGCCCGGCCGCGCGCGACGTCGCCCACCTGCGGGCCGCGGTCGTGCGCAGCCTGCGCGAGTCGCTGCACGCCCGCGGCTACACCGAGGTCGAGACCCCGGTCCTCCAGGTGGTGCACGGCGGGGCCAACGCCCGCCCCTTCGAGACCCACATCAACGCCTACGACCTCGACCTCTCGCTGCGCATCGCCACGGAGCTGCACCTCAAGCGCCTGGTGGTCGGCGGGATGGAGCGGGTCTTCGAGCTCGGCCGCCAGTTCCGCAACGAGGGCGCCGACCGGTCGCACAATCCCGAGTTCACCTCGCTCGAGGCCTACGGCACCTACCTCGACTACGACGACATGCGGCGGCTGACCCAGCAGCTCGTGCAGGAGGCCGCCGTCGCCGTGTTCGGTGAGCCGGTGGCGCGCCGGCTGCGGCCCGACGGCGGGGTGGACGAGGTCGACCTCGGCGGCGACTGGCCCGTCGTGCCGATCTGCACCGCGGTGTCGCGGGCGCTGGGCGAGGAGGTCACGAGTGCGACCCCCGTCGGGGTGCTGCGGGCGCACGCGACCCGCCTCGGCCTCGAGCCGGAGGCCGGGGCGTCGTGGGGCCGGCTGCTCGAGGACGTCTACGGCGAGCTGTGCGAGGGCGCCACGACGATCCCGGTCTTCTACACCGACTTCCCGCGCGACACCTCGCCCCTCACCCGCGGGCACCGGGCCGACCCGCGGCTGGCCGAGAAGTGGGACCTCGTGATGTTCGGCAGCGAGCAGGCCACGGCCTACTCCGAGCTGGTCGACCCCGTCGACCAGCGGGCCCGGCTCGTCGCACAGTCGCTGCTGGCCGCCGACGGCGACCCCGAGGCGATGCGGGTCGACGAGGACTTCCTGCGGGCCCTCGAGTACGGGATGCCGCCGACCGGGGGGATGGGGCTCGGGGTCGACCGCCTCGTCATGAACCTCACCGGGCTGGGCATCCGCGACACCATCCTCTTCCCGCTCATCCGCCCGAGCTGATCGCGTCCTCCACGGCCCGGGCGACCGCCTCGGGGGCGTCGAGCATCACCAGGTGAGCGGCCTCGACGTCGATACGGACCGCGGTCGGCCCGAGCTGCGCGGCCCGCCGGTCCATCCGACGCAGCCATCCGGTGCGACGCACCGCGAGGGGCCAGGCCCCTCGGGTGGCGACGACCAGCCGCACCGGCACGGCCGGCAGCGGGTGACCGGCGGCGAGGGCCTCGAGCGCGAGTGCGTCGGCCCGCACGGCGGCGAGCTCGTCGACCGCCGCGCGCAGCTGCGCCGGGCGTCCGTAGGCACGGGTCACCGCCCGGCGCGCCCCGCGGGGCGCGGCGGCGGCCGTCCCCCCGGTCACGAGCAGGCGCCCGGTCAGGTGTCGCGTCCCGCGCGCCACCCCCGGGAGGTCGGCCACGCGCCGGGCGAGGGCGGCCGGGCGCCCTTCGAGCTGGTGGCGGCGGGCCTCGTGGCCCGGGTCGCTGGCATCGACCAGGACGAGCCCGCGCACGTCGGCGGGGTGGGTCCGGGCGAGGCCCTCGGCGAACAGGCCCCCGTGGGAGTGCCCGACCACCACGACCCGGGGGTCACCTCGCCGGCCGGCCCGGGCCACGTCGAGCACGGCGGCGAGCAGCCCCACCTGGTCGGCGAAGGTGGCCGGGGCGGGCCAGGGCGTCGAGCCGCCCGTGCCGGGTCGGTCGAGCAGGACGCAGCGCACGTCCGGGAGCAGGGCGGCCACGGGATGCCACAGCTCCAGGGGCAGCCCCAGCCCGGAGGCGAACAGGGCGGTGGCGGGTGCGCGCGGGTTCAGGACCTCGACCCGGACGACGGCGCCGGGATGGCCGGGGACGTCGACGAGCAGCTGCTCGGACGCCGGGTGCTGCTCCACGCCAGCGACCCTAGGCCAGCGGCCCGTGGCCGGCGACCTCCCGGAATCCCGGCACGTCCAGCGGTGTTCTCGTGGCCATGAGCACCCCCGAGACCGGAATGGCCGAGCGCTACCAGCGAGCCCGGGGACTCTTCGACCACGGGGAGTTCCAGGCGGCCGCGCACGAGCTGTCGGCGCTGGTCGACGCCAGCGCGTTGGAGCCGCCCCTGCACGGCACCACCGAGCTGCGGCTGCTGCTGGCGCGCTCGTACTACCACTCGGCCCAGCTGAGCCGCGCCGAGCGGGTGACCCGCGCCATCCTGGTCGACGACCCCGACGAGGCCTACGCCAACCTGCTGCTCGGGCGCACCCTGCAGCGCCAGGGGCGCGCGGCCGAGGCCCGGCCGCACCTGGCGATGGCCGAGCTGCTCGGCGGCTACGGCGACGAGGGCAGGCTGCCCGAGCCCGAGCTCGACCCCGACGGCCGCGACGCCTCGTGACCGACGACGGCCACGGCTTCACCCCGACCCCGGACGACGGCATCCGGCTCACCGGCTCCCTGCCGTGGGACGAGGACGCCCGCCCGCGCTACCCGGCACCCGCGGCCGACCCCGGGTACACCGAGGCGCAGCTGGCGACACCCCGGCACCTGGTCGACGTGCACGACCACCTGCGGGCCGAGCTGACCCAGGTGCGCGACATCGTCGGCCAGGTGGCGCGCGGGATGCTGGCGGTCGGCGACGCCCGCTCGGCCGTCAACACCATGACGATGCGCCAGAACCAGTGGACGCTCGGGGCGTACTGCGAGTCGTACTGCCGCATCGTGACCGGGCACCACACGCTCGAGGACGTCTCGATCTTCCCGCACCTGCGCTGGGCCGACCCCGCCGCGGCCCCTGTCGTGGCCCGGCTCGAGGAGGAGCACGAGGTCATCCACGACGTCCTCGAGGAGGTCGACCGGGCCCTGGTCGCCCTGGTGTCGCAGGAGGAGGGCGCCATCGAGCGGCTGCAGCACGTCGTGGACCTCCTCACCGACACCCTGCTCTCGCACCTGGCCTACGAGGAGCGCGAGCTGCTGCATCCGCTGGCGCGCCACGGCTTCCACTGACCGGTCGCGGTCAGGGGGTGGTGCGCCGGGCCTCGAGGGCGAGCAGGTGCTCCTTGGCCGCGGGGCCGCCCGCGTACCCGCCCACCCCGCCGGAGGCCGGCAGCACCCGGTGGCACGGCAGCGTGACGCAGAGCGGGTTGCCGCCGAGCGCGGTGCCCACCGCCCGGGCGGCCCGGTCGTGGCCGATCCGCGCGGCCAGTGCCGCGTAGGTGGTGCGCTCGGCGTACCCGACGGTGGCCGCGAGCCCGGTCAGTACCTCGCGCTGGAAGGGTGACGCCAGGGCCAGGTCCGGCTCGACCGCCACGGTGGTCGCCCGCCCCGAGAGGTAGTCCGCGAGGGCGCGGCGCACGGTGTCGGTGGGGCCCGGATGCCGCAGCACGCGCGGGCTCACGGCGGCCGCGATGCGGGCGAGCCAGTGCTCCTCGGCGGTGTCGTCGGGCGCGTAGGCGGTGGCCACGACCCGGCCGTCGTCGCGCACGGCGAACAGCATCCGGCCCACCGCGGTGTCGTCGACGGCGTACGAGACGTCGGTGGGGGCCAGCCGCGGCGGGCCGGCCAGGGGTGGGTCGAAGGCGGCGAAGGGGTCGGGGGAGGTGGGCGCGGGACGGTGGGTCATCGGAGGTCCTCGGGATGCGGGAGGTCGTGGAGGTCGAGGCGCAGGGTCGCGAGGGCGTCGCTGACGAGGCGGCGGCTCATCCCGGGCGTGGTGCCCAGGGCAGCGGCGACGGCACGGTGGTCGAGGTCGCCGACGAAGCGCAGGACGACGGCGTGGCGCTGGCGTTCGGGAAGGGCGGCGACCAGCCGCCACAGGTCGCCCGAGGACGCCTCGGGGGGTGGGATGACGGGGGCCTCGGCCAGGGCGGCCGGGTCGTCGTGGGGGGCCGTGCGCCGGGCCCGGCGGTGGTGGTCCATGGCACAGCGGTGGGTGACGGTGAGCAGCCACGAGCGCAGGTTGCGGGCGTGGGTGAGCCGGGGGTAGGCGGCCAGCGCCTGCGTCCAGGCCTGCTGGGCGACGTCGTCGGCGTGCACCGGGCCCACGAGACCGTGGGCGAGGCGGGCGACGTCGCGCCAGTACTCGTCGACGAGATGCTGGAAGGGGGGCAGGCTCACGATGGTGCAACGGTAGGGCGCCCGCGGATGTGAGGGCAGGGGACGCCGTGGCGGCATCCGCCGCGTGTCGTGTGCATCTGTCGCCCGGCTGGGGCCGCTCGGGGGGAAGAATGGTGGCCCGTGACCGCCGAGCCGCTCGCGAGCCCCCGCCCCCTCGTCATCGCCCACCGGGGGGCGAGTCACGAGGAGGCCGAGCACACGCTGCGGGCCTACCGCAAGGCCTTCGACCACGGCGCCGACGGCGTCGAGTGCGACGTCCGCCTCACCGCCGACCACCACCTGGTCTGCGTGCACGACCGGCGCGTCGAGCGCACGTCGAACGGCTCCGGCCTGGTGTCGACCCTCGAGCTGGCGCGGCTGGAGGAGTTCGACTGGGCCTCCTGGAAGGACCTCGACCGGGCGGGCGAGGACGAGACCCCCGAGGCCGACCCCGAGCGCGGTCACCTGCTGACCCTGCGCCGCCTCCTCGACACCCTGGTCGAGAAGGGCCAGGAGGTCGTCACGCTCATCGAGACCAAGCACCCCACCCGGCACGGCGACGACGTCGAGAAGACCCTCGTGCAGGTGCTGCGCGCCTTCGACCTCGACCGCGGCGACCGCCCCGGGCGCCCGCACGTGCGGGTGATGTCGTTCTCGACCCGCGCCCTGGCCCGGGTGCACCGCCTGTCGCCGGCCATCCCGCTGGTGCACCTGGTCGCCGACCGGACCGCGCAGCTGGTCGACGGCACCCTGCCGCCGGGCGTCGGCACCGTGGGGCTCGACATCCGGCTGGTCCGGCGCAAGCCCAAGGTCGTCCAGCGGTACCGCCAGCACGGGCACGGCGTGTTCGTCTGGACCGTCGACGACCCCGCCGACGTCGACCTGTGCGGCGAGCTCGGGGTGGACGCCGTCATCACGAACCGCCCGCGGATGGCCATCGACCGTTTGGGGGCCACGAGGTAGGCTCGGGCCCCGTGACCTCGGAAGATGCTCGCCCCCTGACCGAGCCCGACCGCGTCGGGTTCGCCCTCCTCGACGACGACGACGGGCTCGAGGTGGCCGAGTCCTCCGGGCCGGGGGCCGACAGCATCATCTGCACGGTGCGCGTCCCGGCCGACGCCTCGTCGGTCACGGAGGTGCGCCACCAGATCGTGCAGGACCTCGGGTCGCGCGACCTGCCCGAGGAGCTCGTCGGCGAGGCCGAGATCGTCGCGTCCGAGCTGCTCACGAACGCCGTCCGGCACGCGCGGCCGCTCTCCGACGGCACCATCCGGGTCCGCTGGAAGATCCGCGGCGAGGTCGTCGAGATCGAGGTCACCGACGGGGGTGGTAGCACCGTACCCAAGCCGGCGCCGCGGACGGTCTGGCTCTCGTCGGGCCGGGGGCTGCGCATCGTGCGCTCCCTCGCGCACGAGTGGGGCGTCACCGAGGACCGCACCGGCAACGTCGTGTGGGCCACCCTCGGCGGCCCCAGCCGCCGCCGCGCCACCTGACGCGGACGGACGCCGCACCTCCTCTCAAGCCCCCCTCCGCCCCACCCGCCCCAGCTTTTCGGGGTGACCCCGAAAAGACCGCGAGACAAGGGTTCGCAGCCGGGGTCTCGCGGACGAACCCTTGTCTCGAGGTCGCCGGGGGCGTCCGGGATGCCGCCGCGCCTCTCCTCGCCCGCTGGACTTTTCGGGGTGACCCCGAAATGTCAGGGTCACCCCGGTTCGGAAGCGGGGTGACCCTGACGAAGCCTGGTGTCGAGGTCGCCGGGGGCGTCCGGGATGCCGCCGAGGGGTCCGCGTGACCGCCCTCTCGCGGGTCCCTGATGTTTGACGAATACGATTCTGCTGTAGGCGAACACCTGGGGATGGACGCTTGCTCTCGTACGCGTGTTCGGGTAGTGTTTGTCCATGGACAGGGGGCAGCTCAGCAGCCGTATCGCGGCCGCACGCGCGGAGGTCGCGGCGCTCGGGCGTGCGCTGGCCGAGCACGGCCGAAGCCTTGAGGCAANTGGCCGGTGAGTTCCAGGGGGTGGTGAACGCGGCCGAGGGCGCCCAGGGTGTCGCGGCCGCGTGGGGGGCGCGGGTCGAAGTGCGACTCTCGGGTGACGGTCCGGTGGAGCGGGTCCACCCGGTGGGGTACGTGGACCAGATGGCGGCCGGCCTCGTCGCGCTGGAAGCAGGTGTGACCGAGGGGTTGGCGGGGCGGAAGGTGCACCTCGGAGCGGCCCTGGGTGAGCGGTTCCCCCTCGTGCGTGACCTGGTCCTGGCCGGTGACGTCCCGGCGGCGACGGCGCACAAGGTGGTCGACGCCTGTGCCGGGCTGGACGCCCAGGCGTGCACTCGCGTGGATGCCGAGGTGTCGGGCCGGTTGGCCGGGCTGGACCCGGCACAGGTCACCGCCCACGNCGGGTCGCGACCCGGGTGGCGGCCGACCAGGTCGCCGCGCAGGTCGCGAGGACCCGCCGCACCCGCACGGTGGAAGTGAGGCCTGGGCCGGACGGCCTGACCGACGTGTACGCCCTGCTGCCGACCGCGACGGTCGCGGCGGCGTGGGCAGCCACCGAGCAGCTCGCCGGGGAGTACCGCGGCATCGACGACACCCTCACCCTGTCCGAAGCCCGGGCCGACGCGTTCGGGGACCTGCTCCTGCGCAACGTCACGGTGTCGGCGCAGGTGACCCTCGGGGTGCCGGTGGTCACCGACCGTCCCGCCCCGGAACCGGATCT
>NZ_LMSE01000001.1:135387-135489 GCF_001428065.1 Nostocoides sp. Soil756 | reverse complement strand
AAGGTCCTCCCGATGGACGTGGCCCGGGCGGTACTGGATGCCGAGACCGGCACCCTGGCCTCCTTGACCACCAGCGCCTACCGCCCACCCAAGACCATGCGG
>NZ_LMSE01000001.1:357-135304 GCF_001428065.1 Nostocoides sp. Soil756 | reverse complement strand
CACCCTCACCTGGACCAGCCCCACCGGCAAACGCCGCGTCACCGAACCCACCCACCGCATCCACCCGCCCGAGCGCCAAGACCCTCCGTTCTGACCGGACCGCATCCACCCGCCCAACGCCAGGACCCACCGCTCGGGCACCGCATCCACCCGCCCGAACACCCGCCCCACTGCTCGAGCACCAGGCCGCACCACCCGCCGCGACCATCCCGCCACCCTTCTGAGCACAGCGGACACCGGCGCGCGCCGGGCGCGCACCACCCGGCCACTAGGGTGGCGCGCATGGGTAAGGCCTCCCGACGTCCGCGCGCAGAGCGCGCCTCCCGCCCCGCGCGCCCGAAGCCGGCGTCGTTCGAGCCTCGGCCGTTCCAGGGCCTCCCGAACGAGACCGACTGGGTCGCGATGCGCGAGATCCTCCCCGCGGCGACCGCCGTCGTCACCATCGCCCCCGAGCACGTGCCCGACGGCGCGCCGTCGGTCGCCACCGTCGCGACCGTGCTGCCGATGGCGTGGCCCGCGCTGCATCGCGCCGACGGCGCGGTGCTCGTCGGCACCCAGTCCGGCGGCACCAGCGGCGACGCCTCGCGCGACCTCGCGGCCCAGTTGCTCGCGGCGCTGGCCGCCGACCAGGGGGTGCCGATCACCGCCATCCCACCGGTCACCGCCGACAGCCCGCGCCTGCAGGACGTCCTCGCGCCCGACAGCACCTTCGAGCTGACCCTGCACGAGGGCTTCGACTTCTGGGTCGACGACCAGGAGCTCGAGGGCGACGCCAAGGAGTCCCTCGAGCGGGCCAACGCGAGCATCGTCCCCACCGTCGCGCTGGACGCACTGCCCTCGGCCTACTGGGTCCGCATCGGCGAGCGCGCTCACATCCGCCTCGTCCTGCCCGACGACGAGGACCCTGCCACCGATGCCCTGGCCCGGCTGCACGCGGCCGGTGAGGACGGCCTCGGCGACGGCACTCGGCTGCTGGGGGCCTTCCGCACCAGCGGTCTGCTCGTGCCGGTCTGGGACCTCGACCCCACCCTCGAGGCCGCCGACCACGAGGACGCGCTCGGCGCCTGGGGCACCCGCTACGCCGCGGCCCTGGCCTCCACCGAGCCGCTCACGGCCGACGAGCGCCGCGCCCGCGCGGGCCTGCTGAGCCGCCAGGTCACGCTCCGCTGATGCCGCGCGTCCTGCCCCACCCGTGCGGTCCGGCGCCCGGACGTCGCGGCCCGACGCCGGGTCCGCGCGGATGAGCACGCCGGTGGCCAGGGTGGCGGCAATAGTCCCGTGCAAGGACGAGGCCGACCGCATCGGCGAGACCGTCGCGGCCGTCCTCGGCCTGCCCGAGGTGGGCCGGGTCGTCGTGGTCGACGACGGCAGCACCGACGACACTGCCGCGGTCGCCGCCGCCGCCGGGGCCGAGGTCGTCCGCCACCCCCGTAACCGGGGCAAGGCCGCCGCCCTCGAGACCGGCATCCGCCACGTGCGCGAGCTCGAGCGCGCCGACGCCGCCCGCGCCGACGCCGCCGGCCGCGACACCACCGCCCGCGCCGACGCCGCCGGCCGCGACACCACCGCCCCCGGGCCCGCCGCCCTCCTCTTCGTCGACGGCGACCTGCGCTCGACGGCCGCCAACCTCGGCGTCCTGGTCGGCCCGGTGCTGGCCGGGCAGGCCTCGATGACGGTCGCCACCCTGCCGGCCCAGATCACCGCCGGCGGCGGACGCGGCCTGGTCGTGGGCCTGGCGCGCCGCGGCATCGCGCACCTCACCGGCTTCCGGGCCGTACAGCCGCTCTCGGGGATGCGGTGCCTCTCACCCGCGGCCATGGCCGCGGCCAGCCCGCTCGCCCGCGGCTGGGGCGTCGAGACCGCGATGACGGTCGACGTCCTGCGGGCCGGCCTCACCGTGCTCGAGGTGCCGTGCGAGCTCCAGCACCGGGTGAGCGGCTCCGACTGGCGCGGCCAGGTACACCGGGCGGAGCAGTACCGCGACGTGTGGCTCGCGCTCGTCCGGCGCGGCTGGCGCCCATGGCAGCGGGGCTGAGCCGGCCCGTGGAGGTCCGGGGGCGTGGGGAGCACCGGCGCCGCGCCCTGCTGGTCGCGTCGCTCGCCCTGCTGGCCCTCGTCGGGCTCAGCCGCCCCAATGCCGCCCAGCCCGACCTGCTGCCGCGCGGGTGGGCCCCCGGGCCGCTGCTACCGCTCACTCTCGACCCGGCCGTCGTCACCGGCGTCCTCTGGGGCGCCTACCTCCTGGGCGCGGCCGCGGTGCTGCTGGGCCTGCGCGGCGCCGCGCGCCCCCTGCGCGGCTGGCGGGTGCCCGGGCTGCTGGCCGTGGTCGCCCTGCTCAACGCCCCCTTCGGTTCCGCCGACCACATCAGCTACGTCGCGTACGGCCGCATCCTGGTCGGCGGGGGCGACCCGTGGGTGCAGTCGCCGATCACGTGGGCCGGCGGCGCCGACCCCGTCACCAGCCGCGTCGAGGCCCCCTGGACCGAGGAACCGAGCGTCTACGGGCCGGCCGCCACCCTGCTGCACGGGCTGTCGGCGTGGGTCGGGGGGCCGTCGCTGCGCCAGGAGGTCTGGGTCTGGCAGCTCATCGTGGTGCTCGCGTGGCTGGCCACCCGATGGGCGCTGCGGGCCGCCCTTCCCCCGCAGCATCACGGCCGGGTCGACGTCGTCTGGACCCTCAACCCGCTCGTCCTCGGCCTGGGCGTGCTCGGGGCCCACGTCGACGTCGTGGCGGCGGCCTTCGTGGTGGTGGCCGTCGCGGTGGCCGCCCGCTCCGCCGGCCCGCCCGGCGCCGCCCTGGCCGGTGCCTTCCTCGGCCTCGCCGCCGCCACCAAGGTCACCTACGGCATCGGCCTGGTGGCCCTGGCCGCCGCGTGCTGGCTGACCCGGGGCGATGACCAGGGAAGCGCTCGGGCCGCCGTGCGCCGGGTCGGGGGGATGCTGGCCGGCTTCGTCGTGGTGATGGGCGCGCTGCAGCTGTGGGCCGGCCCGCACGTCTACGACCAGCTGCTGCGCTCGCGCCAGGCGGTCTCGCTGGCCACCCCGTGGCGCCTGCTCCTCGAGAACCTGCGCCCGGTGCTGGGCAACGGCGGTACCCGCGTCGCCATCTCGGTCGGGGCCGCCCTGCTCGCCGTGCTCCTCGCGGCCCTGCTGCTGCGCGCCTCCCGCCCGGCCGGACCCGCTCCGGCGCCGCTGCGGGCTCGGTCCGCGGCCCCCACCGCGCTGTGGCTCGTGGCCGGCCTCCAGCTCGCCTACGTCCTCGCGGCGCCGTACTCCCTGCCCTGGTACGACGTGCTCGTGTGGGCCGCGCTGCCCGGGGTGGCGCCCGCGGTGCCGCCCGTCCTCGAGCTGGCCGCGCTGGCCCGCACCACGGTGGCGGCCCTGGCCTACGTGCCGGGGCGGGTCCTGGGGATGACGCCGGGCGTCGAGGCGCTGACCCTGGGGTTCCGGCGTGCGGTGGCGCCGTGGCTGCTGCTGGCGCTGTGGCTGGCGCTGGTCAGCGTGCTCGGTCCGCGCGGCGGCCGGCCCGGGTGGGGGCGCTGGCCCGGGCGGCGTCGAGCAGGAACGAGACCACCACCGACACGATGAGCGGCACGGCCAGGCTGGCCCCGACGGCCGGGATCGACACCCCGGAGTCGTTGACCAGGAAGCCGATGGTCAGCATCATCACGAGCGCGACCAGGCCCGCGCGCAGTGTGGGCGCGGTGGCGGACCAGCGCGCGACCCGGCGCGAGCCCCACGACGTCGGGCGCGCCAGGAGGGCGATGGCCACCACCAGCGCCAGCGGCACCAGCAGGGTCAGCGGCAGGTTGCTCGTCACCAGGTCGTAGTTCTGCTGCGCCTTGCGCACCACGATGTCGTCGGCGTTCCCGTCGATCATCGCCTGCACGAAGCGCCCCAGGTGGCTGCGCGCCGAGGGCGCCCGCAGCCAGTCCAGCCCGGCCACCACGAAGAACAGCCCGACCACCCCGGCCACCACCACGAGGGCGCGCTTCCAGGTGAGCCGGATGCCGAGCACGGCCAGCACGAGGTAGACGACGGCCGGCACCAGGGCCGGCGGGCCGCCCCCGTCGGCGCCCCAGAACGGCGCGCCGTCGACGACCGTGGCGAAGACACCCAGGGCCCCCACCGCCACCGCGGCCGCCGTGCGCGCCCCCCGGGCCAGCAACACCGACGACACCGCGGTCGCCAACAGGATCGTGGCCGTGCCGAAGAGCCCGAACGTGGGGTTCCCCATCCCGTAGAACCGGCCCCCCACCACCGGTTGCAGCCCCATCAGCGACGACAGCTGGAGCCGGCTGCCGGTGATCACGTCGACGCCGAGCACGGCGATGGTCACCGCCGACACGAACGCCATCGGGCCCAGGGGCCGGTGCCCCCAGGGGCCGCGCAGGGCGAGCGTGCCGATCACCGTCGCGAACCCCAGCACGGCCGCCACCACCGACACCATCTCGACCGGGAAGCGCCACCAGGGGGTGAGGTTGGCCAGGAAGGTCGACACCGGGATGCTCGCGGCCACCACGGCGAAGGCCCGGACCCGGCCGAGGGTGCGGATGCGGGTCTCGGGCGACCCGAGGCGCCTCTTCCACAGCACCAGCACCAGCAGGTAGACCACCAGCTGGCCGTAGGAGAACACCTGGAAGAACGGCTCGACCAGGCCATGGACGTCGTGGCTCGACTCGCCGAGGTCGCGCAGCGTCTGCAGCCGCTCCCGGGCTCGTCGCTCGGAGTTGTCGGGCGCCGGGTCCGAGCGCAGCGGCGAGCCCTGGACCGCGTCGGGCACCGGCAGGCCGACCCCCGCGAGGACGGTGGCGGTCAGGTCGGTGGCCTGCGCCAGCCCCGGCTGCCGGGTCGAGCCCGACCGCAGCAGCCCGGGGCCGAAGTGCGGGCCGCGCGCCAGCACCATCCGCAACCCCTCGGACCGGCCCGCGTCCGCCAGGCTGGCCACCACGAAGTCGGCGCCGTTGGGCCCGGCCGCCACGACCGACCCGATGCGGGCGTCGATGGCGCGCACCTGCTCCTCACGCGACGCGCCGGCCGGCTCGTCGCCGGCCAGGTCGCCGCCGACCAGGTCGCCGGGGTCGCGGACGACCCCCACGTCGACGAGGGTCACCGGGCACGCGTTGAGGTCGACCAGCAGATCCTGCGGGTCGAGTTCGCTCCACTGCGGGACGCGCCCGTCCGGCAGGGCCGCCCCGGCGGCGGCGTACGGCCCGACGGAGCGGATGCACAGCTTCGCGTCGGTGACCTGCTGGGCGAGCAGCCCCAGCTGCGCGCCGAACCGCTCGTCGCGGGCGGCCTGGAGGTAGGCCGGCCACTGCGCGACCTCGCCGTCGACGACCGACGGCGGCCCCGGGCAGGCACGCTCGGCCGGGTCGGCCGCCGTCCCGGGGCGCGGGGCCGCGGCCCGGGCGCCGGCCGACACGCTCAGCCAGCCGTCCGTGGGACAGGTGTTGTCGTACGCCGAGCGGACCGAGAGCGCGGCGGACGAGCCGTCGCGCAGGAGCAGCCACAGGTTGGGCGTGCGCTCCTGGTCGATGTCGGACCAGGTGAGCCCGGCGGTCCCGATGAGCACCACGGCACCCATCTGGTCGGCGGTGGCGCCGGCGCGCGGGCCCGAGGTCGCCGGTGAGGCCCCGGCCACCGCGGCGGCGAGCCCCGCGAGCGAGACGACGAGGGCCAGGGCGACGGCCAGGGCTCTGCGGGTCACGCCGGACAGGGTACGGGGCGAGGGGACAATGGTCCTGTGAGCACCCCGACCCGACCCGTGCACCGGATGCTGCTCCGGTACCGCTGGCCGCTCGCGGTGCTGGTCATCGCCCTGGCCACGGCGCCGACGGCTCTGCGCTACCTCGTCTACTGGCCCCTGGACCAGTGGCAGGTCGACGTGCAGGTCTACCGCGAGGCCGGGGTCTCGATCCTCACCGGGCGCCCGATCTACGCAACGCTCACCGAGGCGCCGCAGCTGCTGCCGTTCACGTACCCGCCGTTCGCCGCGCTGCTCTCCGTCCCGCTGGCGCTGGTGCCGTTCGGGGTCGTCGGCTGGCTGTGGACGGCCCTGCAGGTCGTCGCCACCGTGGCCATCACCTGGTACGCCGGTTACCGCATCCTGTGGCGCACGGGGCCCTGGTGGCCGCTGGCGCTCGCGGTGCTGTCGGCGCCGATGCTGTGGCTGCACCCGGTCGGCGACGGCATCCGCTTCGGGCAGGTCAACGCCTTCCTGGTGCTGGCCTGCCTCATCGACCTGCGCGAGCCGCGCCCGCGCCTGGCCCGGTGGCTCCACCCGGGCGCGTTCGTGGGGCTGGCGACGGCGGTCAAGCTGACCCCCGGTGTCTTCGTCATCCACTATCTGGTCACCCGGCGCTGGCGGGAGGCGGCCACGGCGGTGCTCGCTGCGGCCCTGGTCACCATCGGGTCAGCCCTGGTGCTGCCGCAGGCCTCGCGCGCCTTCTGGCTGGGCGCGCTCCAGGACAGCGGCCGCCTCGGCCCCAACGCCGGCACGGCGAACCAGTCGATGCGGGGGTTCCTGCTGCGGATGGGCCTGGACGGCACCGCCGGCAGCGTGCTGTGGCTGGTGCTGGTGGCGGTCGTCGGCGTCCTCGGCTTCGGCCTGGCGCGCCGGCTCGACCGCCGCGGCGACACCGTGGCCGTGGTGGCCGTGGTCGGGCTGCTGGCCTGCCTGCTCTCGCCCGTGGCCTGGGTGCACCACTACCACTGGGTCGTCGTGGTGGTGTTCGCCCTCCTCGGCGGCGACCCCTGGCGCGAGCGGCGCCGGCTGTGGGCCGGGGCGGCCGTCACGGTGTTCTTCACGATGCGCCTGCCGTGGTGGGGGATCGACTGGCTGGCGCAGCGCGACTGGCCCGAGTGGCCCGGTCGCATCCTGCAGAACGCCGACGTCTTCGGTGGCCTGGCCTGCCTGGTCCTGCTCTGGTGGGTCACCCGGGTCCCGGACGACGACCCCGAGGGGCCCGCGGTCGAGCCCGCCGCCCGGCCGGCGGCGGTGGCGGATGCCTGACCAGGTGCGGCCGCCGCCGACGCGTCCGGGCGCCGAGGTCGAGGTGCGCTCCCGCAGCGGCGTCGAGCTCGTGGTCGTCGCCGAGCGGGTCGGGCTGCCGTTCCGGGTCCGCCCGATGACGCTGACGATCGTGACCGTGGTCCTCGTGATGGGGGTGCTGCTGGCCGTCACCCGCGAGGGCGGCCCGGGCCCAGACCTGGGGCCGCTGCAGGTCCTGGTCGACCTCGCCTTCGTGCTCGCGGTCCTGCTCGTCCACCGGGTCACCGCGGTGGTGCAGCGGTTCGCGGTGCGCGAGTGGTCCAGGGGCTGGAAGGTGGGGGTCGTGGCCCCCGACAGCGGCCGGGCGCCGCGGGGGCAGTGGGTGCTGCTCTCCGAGCGGCTGCCGGCCGGGGTCGACCCCCGCGACCGGCTGGACGAGCTGGTGGCCGCGGTGCGTTCCGGGGAGTTCGACGCCAACGTCCGGGTGCGCGGCATCCGGACGTCGCTGCGCCGGTGAGCGGCCATCGCCTCCTGGGACGCGCCCGCCCGCGCCCGCTCCCGGCCCTAGCCTGATGCCGTGTACCCGCATCCGTTCGAGCTCCTCGTCCTCCTGGTACCCCTGGTCCTCGGGGTGGCCCTCGTGGCCGGGCTCGTGACGCTGCTGCGGCGCAGCGCCGACACCCGCCGCCGCCTCACCGCGCTCGAGAACCACCGACCCGCCGGCGACGCCGACCTGGCCGCGCTGCGGGCCGACGTCGCGCAGGCCCTGCGCCACGTGGCCGTCGTGCGCTACGACGCCTTCGCCGACATGGGCGGGCGGCTCAGCTTCAGCGTCGCGGTCGTCGACGACGCGGGCGACGGCCTCGTCATCAGCGCGATCCACGCCCGGGGCGAGTCGCGCACCTACGCCAAGGGCGTCGTGGGCGGCGACTCCGATGCCACCCTGAGCCCCGAGGAGCAGCAGGCCCTGGCCGCGGC
Source organism: Nostocoides sp. Soil756 (assembly GCF_001428065.1). GTDB lineage: Bacteria > Actinomycetota > Actinomycetes > Actinomycetales > Dermatophilaceae > Phycicoccus. The sequence goes on along the minus strand of NZ_LMSE01000001.1, from coordinate 127,332 downwards.
TCGTACCGGGAAGGAGCAGCCGTGAGCACCCGTTTCGGGTACCTGGGTCCCGAGGGGACCTTCACCTCGATGGCCCTGGACCAGTGGGCGCCGGCCGCCGGCGCCGAGCGGGTCGCCTACGGCTCGGTCGACGCCGCCCTGGCGGCGCTGCGGGCCGGCCACGTCGACGGCGCCATGGTGCCCATCGAGAACTCCGTCGAGGGCGGGGTGTCGGCCACCCTCGACGCCCTCGCCAGCGGTGAGCCGCTCCTGGTCACCGGCGAGGTCGTCGTGCCCATCACCTTCGTGCTCGCGGCCCCGGCCGGGGTGACGACCGCCGACATCCGGGCGGTGGGCACGCACTCGCACGCGTGGGCCCAGGTCCGGGGCTGGATGGCGGCCACCCTGCCCGACGCGGTCTACGTGCCGACGCTCTCGACGGCCGCCGCCGCCGCGGCACTGGCCGCGGCGCCGACCGAGCAGGGCTTCCAGGCCGCGGTGTGCGCACCGGCCGCCGCCCCGCTGCACGGCCTGCAGGTGCTGGCCTCCGACATCGGCGACATGCAGGCCGCGGTCACCCGCTTCGTGCTGGTGGCCCGCCCGGGCTCGCTGCCCGCACCCAGCGGCGCCGACAAGACGACCGTCGTGCTCTACCAGCGCGAGGACCACGCCGGTGGCCTGCTCGAGCTGCTCGACCAGTTCGCGGCCCGCGGCATCAACATGACTCGGCTCGAGTCGCGCCCGACCAAGGCCTCGATGGGCTCGTACTGCTTCTCGGTCGACGTCGAGGGGCACGTGCACGACGAGCGGCTCGGCGAGGCGCTGATGGGGCTGCGGCGGATCTGCGCCGAGGTCCGCTTCCTCGGCTCCTACCCCCGCGCCGACGGGCGCGCCGCCACGGTGGGTCCGCGCGCCAGCGACGCCGACTTCATCACGGCCCGCGCGTGGCTGGGGCGGATCCGCGAAGGCCGTTCCTAGGCGGTCGTTCCTCGTTGGTCGTTCTTAGCCGGGCATCGGGGTCGTGCGCTCGACCCCGAGCCAGTAGCGCTCGCCCGCGGCCCAGTGCAGGGCCAGGGTCGGGCCGGCGTGCTCGAGGCGCGGCCGCGCCGTCAGCATGGCCACGACCCAGTCCTCCTGCGCGGTGACGCCGGCGTCCAGGCAGGCCATCTCGGTCGTCGTGACCGCACCGACGACCACGAGGTGTGAGTCGTGCACGGCCACCTGGGCACCGACCGAGTTGCAGCCGGTGCGCGCCACGAGCCGGTCACCCTCGATCGTGAGCACCACCGGCGCGACCAGCCGGGCCGGAGTGGTGGTGTCGTTGACGGCGGTCCAGGTACCCGTCAGATCGGCCAGCGAGGCCACCGGCTGCTGGTCGCCCCCGAGCGTGCTGCGGTCACGCAGGCCGACCCAGGCGACCGACGCCGCGGCCAGCAGCACGACGAGGGCGGCCAGCAGGCTCACGGTGACGACGGTGCGGCGGGGCATGCCGGTCGGACGCGGTCCGGAGCGCGCGGGTTCCGGCGCTCCGGCGACCGCACGCGCCGGTAGCCTGCCCGCATGCCAGGAGCGGTGGAGCGTCGGTGACCGGGCTCGAGCCCCAGCGGCTGCTGTTCCGCGCCTGCCCACCCGCGCTGTGGCCGTACGCGCGCTTCGACGTCGCCGGGACCGAGCACATCCCCAGCAGCGGGCCGGCGATCCTGGCGGGCAACCACCGCTCGTACTTCGACGTGCCGGCGATCATCCAGATGATGCGGGCCACCCGCCGCACCGGGCACATCCTCGCCAAGCGGGAGCTCTTCGAGCTGCCCGTCATCGGTCCGCTGGCGCACGCGCTCGGGGGAATCCCGGTCGACCGGGCCGGTGGTGGCACCGGTTCGCTCGATGCGGCCACCCGGTCGCTCGAGGCCGGCGAGGTCGTCGTCCTGCTGCCGCAGGGCACCATCCCGCGCGGTGAGCGGTTCTACGAGCCGGTGCTGACCGGCCGCACCGGCGTCGCCCGCCTGGCGGCCGCCACCGGGGCACCGGTCGTGCCGTTCGGCATCTGGGGGAGCGAGGTGGTCTGGCCACGGCGCTCACGGCTCCCGCGGATGCACACGCTCGCCCACCCGCCGACGGTGCGGGTGCGGGTCGGGGCACCCGTCGAGCTCACCGGGGACTCACCGGTGGCCGACACCGCCCGCATCATGGCGGCCGTCGCCGACCTCCTGCCGCCGCAGGCCCGGGAGGCGCGCACCCCGACGGCCGAGGAGGTCGAGCGCGCCACACCCCGTCGTTCGGGTCGGGGGCCGGCGGGCTGACCCCCGGGGGTGGCGGGCGAGGCCGCGACCCGACAGGCTGGGGGCATGACCGCGCCCACGACCGTCATCCTCTTCGGCGCCACGGGGGACCTCGCGAAGCGCAAGCTCATCCCCGGCCTGCTGCACCTGTTCCAGTCGCGCCTGCTCGACGACCTGCGTGTCGTCGGCACCTCCCTCGACGAGATGGACGCCGACGAGTTCCGCACCCTGGCCGAGACCGCGGTCAAGGAGCACTCGACCCGTCCGCGGGACGAGGCCGACTGGAGGGACTTCGCCCAGCGCCTCGACTACGTCCCGCTGTCGGCCGGCCCCGAGGCCCTCGAGGCCGCGGTGCTGCGCGCCGAGGAGCAGTTCCCCGGTGACACCGAGCTGCGGCTGCACTACCTGGCCGTGCCACCCAAGGCCGCTCTGGCCGCGGTGCGCACCATCGCCGACGCGCACCTGGTGCACCGCTCACGGGTGGTGATGGAGAAGCCTTTCGGTCACGACCACGCCTCGGCGGTGACGCTCAACGCCCAGCTGCACGAGGTCTTCGACGAGGACCAGATCTTCCGCATCGACCACTTCCTCGGCAAGGAGGCGGCCCAGAACATCCTGGCCTTCCGTTTCGCCAATGGGCTGTTCGAGCCGATCTGGCATCGCAACAACATCAGCCACGTCCAGATCGACGTGCCCGAGACCCTGGGTCTGAGCCAGCGCGCCGACTTCTACGAGACCACCGGCGCCTACCGCGACATGGTGGTCACCCACCTGTTCCAGATCCTGGCCTTCACCGCGATGGAGCCCCCGACCGCGCTCGAGCCGCTGGCCATCAGCCGCGAGAAGAACAAGGTCTTCCGCTCGATGCAGCCCATCCAGCCGGCCGACGTCGTGCGCGGGCAGTACACCGGCTACCACGACGAGCCCGGCGTCAGCGGCGACTCCGAGACCGAGACCTTCGTCGCGCTGAAGTGCTACGTCGACAACTGGCGCTGGGCCGGCGTCCCGTTCTTCCTGCGCACCGGCAAGCGGATGGCCGAGGGGGCCCGGATCATCTCGATCGCCTTCAAGGAGCCCCCGCAGTCGATGTTCCCCAAGGGCAGCGGCGTGGGCGACCAGGGCCCGGACCACCTGACCTTCGACCTGGCCGACCGCTCGCGGATGTCGCTGTCGTTCTACGGCAAGCGCCCCGGCCCCGGGTTCCGCCTCGACAAGCTGTCGATGCAGTTCGCGATGGGCGAGACCGACTGGGCCGGAGCCGTGCTCGAGGCCTACGAGCGGCTCATCTACGACGCCGCGCGCGGCGACCGCACGCTCTTCACGGCGGCCACCGGCATCGAGCGGTTGTGGGAGATCAGCCAGCCGGTGCTGGACAACCCGCCGACGGTGCACCCCTACGCGCAGGGCACGTGGGGCCCGAACCAGATCCACCAGCTCATCGCGCCGTACACCTGGCGGCTGCCGTTCGAGCGGCCCTGGCGCGAGCACAGGAGCGCCGACTGAGGTGCACCGGCCGCCGCGGTCACTCCGCGGCGGGCGCCTTGCGGCTCTCGGTGCGCACGATGAGGGCCCGCGGCTCGATCTCGACCGAGAAGCGGCTGGCCTCGCCCACGATGTCGCCGTCGACCTGCACCCGCTGGTGCTCGTCGACGACCACGGTGGCGGCGGTGCACTTGTGCCGCGACAGGTCACGGCTGGTCCGGTCGCTGCGGGTGATGACCCGGGCGGCGACGCTGGCCCAGGCGGCGACCCCGCGGGGGGTGAGCACGATGACGTCGAGGAGGCCGTCGTCGGGCTCGGCGTCGGGCATCAGGTCGATGCCGCCGGTGATCCTGCCGCAGTTGCCGACGACGAGCATCCGCGCCCGCTGGCTCTCGGGGGCGGCGCCGTCGCAGGTGAGCGTGACGGTGAAGCGGTCCTTGAGCCAGTGCTGGAAGCCGGAGGGGACGTAGGCCGCCCAGCCGATGCGCTTCTTCAGCTTCTCGGAGGTCGAGTCCATGATGGCCGCGTCGAGACCCATCCCGGCCATGACGAAGAACGCGTGGCGGTGGTGCCCCGCGCTGGAGCTGTCGCCGACGCCCGGCTCGAGCGCCAGCGCCGGGTCGTCGGCGTCGAGGGTGAGCCACGCGGCGTCGATGCGGCGGTTGCGGCCGGTGAGCGCGACGGCCATGGCTCTCTTCAGCTCGTCGACGGGCAGCTCGAGATTGCGGGCCAGCAGGTTGCCGGTGCCTCCGGGCAGCAGACCCATCGGCGTGCCGGAGCCCACGAGCTCCTCGGCGACGGCGCGCACGGTCCCGTCACCGCCGAGGGCGCACACGAGGTCGACCTGCTGCGCGAGGGCCTCGCGGGTCTGACCGAAGCCGACGTCGGTCCGGGTGGTCTCGAGCAGCAGCGGCTCGTCCCAGTCGTGGGTCGCGCAGACCTCGGCGAGCTGGCGGCGCACGGCGTCGAGGTCGTCGAACTTGAGGGGGTTGACGATGACGGCCACCCTCTTGCGTGGGGGCATCTCGTCCTCTCCTGAGCGGAAGGTGGCGCGGGTGGGACGGGCGGCCCGCGCGTGCCGGCCGTCGTCGCGGGAGGTCAGCACCAGGACGGCACCGACGATCGCGAAGACGACCGCGATCCCGATTCCCACGAAGGTCCACGTCTCGCCTGACACAGGGGGCAACGTACAGGAGCCGCGTCGTGGCTGGTGAGCCGCCGTATTCTTCCGGACATGACCGAACCCGATGGCGGCGCGATCGAGCCGGACACCAAGGACTGGACGTGGACGCTGGAGCGCCGCTGCCCGGACTGCGGCTTCGTCGCGGGTGAGGTCGAGCGCGCGGAGCTGCCCGGCCTCGTGGATCGGCTCACGTCCCCCTGGGCCGAGGTGCTGCGCCGCCCGGACGTGGCCGTGCGCCCCGCGCCGACCACCTGGTCCCCCCTGGAGTACGCCTGCCACGTCCGCGACGTGTGCCGCCTCTTCGACGAGCGCACCCGCCTCATGCTCGGGCAGGACGCCCCGGCCTTCGACAACTGGGACCAGGACGCGACGGCCGTCCGCGACCGGTACGCTGAGCAGGACCCGGCCGAGGTGGCCGCCGCGCTGGCCGAGGCCGCCGCGGCGTGGGGCCGCACCCTCGCCGCCGTCCCCGACGACGCGTGGGAGCGCACCGGGGCCCGCTCCGACGGGAGCCGCTTCACCGTGCTCGGGCTCGGGCGCTACGGCCTGCACGACCTCGCTCACCACCTGCGCGACGTCGGGGCGCACCCCGTGAGCCCCCCCTCGTGAGCGCGACCCTCGTCTACCTCCTCCTCGGAGCCTCGCTCCTGCTCGCCGCGCTCCTGCCGCAGGTGCTGCACCGCTACGCCCTCTCCGCCCCCATCGTCCTCGTGGTGGCCGGGATGCTGGTCGGGCTGGCGCCGTTCTCGGCCGACGTGGAGGCCGACCCCGTCGCCCTGCGCCCCGTCATCCAGCACGTCACCGAGGTCACCGTGCTGGTAGCCCTGATGGGCGTCGGGCTCGCCCTCGACCGCCCGCTGCGGTGGCGGGTGGCGCGGTCCTGGCGGGCCTGGGGGCCGGCCTGGCGGCTGCTCGCCATCGGGCTGCCCCTGACCACCGGCGGCGTGGCCCTGCTGGCGTGGGGGCCGCTCGGGGTGGCGCTGCCGGCCGCCCTGCTCCTGGGCGCCGCGTTGTCCCCCACCGACCCGGTGCTCGCCTCGGAGGTGCAGGTCGACGGGCCGACGCAGGAGGGCGACGTCGACGAGATCGACGAGACCGACGAGGTGCGTTTCGCCCTGACCAGTGAGGCCGGCCTCAACGACGGGCTGGCCTTCCCGTTCGTGTTCGCCGCGATCTTCCTGGCGACCAAGGGGCCGGCCTCGGGGTGGTTCGGGTCGTGGCTCGCGTGGGAGCTGGTCGGCAAGGTCGTCGTCGGGGCGCTGGCCGGGGTGGTGGTCGGATGGGCGGTGGCGAAGCTGGTGTTCCGCGCCCCGTCGCGCTCGCTGCGGCTGGCCGAGGTGGGCGAGCCGCTCGTCGCGATCGCCGCCTTCCTCCTGGCCTACGGGGTCGCCGAGCTGGTCGGGGGCTACGGCTTCCTCGCCGTGTTCGTGTGTGCCCTCACCATCCGCTCCGTCGAGCGCGACAGCGACTTCCACGGGCACATGCACGACGTCGTGCACCGGCTCGAGACCCTGCTGACCCTCATCGTGCTGCTGGCGCTCGGCTTCGCGCTCACCAACGGCCTGCTCGCCAACCTCGACTGGCGCGGGACGGTGGTGGGCCTGGCGCTGGTGTTCGTCATCCGCCCGCTGGCCGGCTACCTCTCCTTCGTGGGGTACCGCTGCGAGGAGGGGGTCCGCGGCCGGCTGGACCGCCGCGAGCGCCTGGTCGTGGCGTTCTTCGGCGTCCGCGGGGTCGGAACCATCTACTACCTCGCGTACGCCGCGGCGGCCACGCCCTTCGCCGAGGAGCGCTGGCTGTGGTCGACCGTCGCGTTCACCATCGGCCTGTCGGTGCTCGTGCACGGGGTCCTGGCCACGCCGGCCATGCGCCGGCTCGACGAACGCCGCGACGCCGCCGAGCTCGCGGCGTGCTGAACCCCGCGCCGCCCGCGCCGTCGGTGCTGGTGGTCGTCAACGACCCCGACAGCGGGGTCGGGCGGGTCGGCCCCCGGTTGCGCGCCCTGGGCCTGCGGCTCGCGCCGGTGGCGGGCGACGGCGTCCCCGAGCACCCCGGCGGGCATGCGGGCGTGCTGCTGCTGGGGGGCGGGTTCATGCCGGATGCCGATGCACGGGCCCCCTGGCTGCCCCGGGAGCGCCGCCTGGCCGAGGCGGCCCTGGCCGGCGGGGTGCCGCTGTTGGGCGTCTGCCTGGGCGGCCAGCTGCTGGCGCTGGTCGCCGGCGGCACGGTGACCGCCGACCACGGCCGCCCCGAGCGCGGGCTGGTGGGCATCCGGCGCCGGCCCGAGTCGGTCGGTGACCCGTTGCTGGGGCCCCTGCCGGAGACCTTCCCGGCGCTGGAGAACCACCGCGACGCGGTCACCGTGCTGCCGCCCGGCGCGGTGCACCTGGCCGCGAGCGAGGACTGCCCGGTGCAGGCCTTCCGGGTCGGGCCGCGGGCGTGGGGGCTGCAGTTCCACCCCGAGGCCGGCGCCGAGCGGATGCGGCGTTGGGACCCGGCGCGGGTCGCCGCCGACGGCTACGACCTGGCCGCCCTGCTGGCCGCCGCCGAACGCGACGAGGCCGCCGCGGCCTCCGCCGGCCGGTCGTTGACCGACGCCTTCGCCGGGGTCGTCCGGGAGTACGCCGAGGGTCGCTGAGCCGGCGGCCCCCGCGTGTCCGCGCGAGGCGGACCGGCCGGCGGAAAGGGGATGCCGCCGCGGCGGCCGCGGCTCCACACTGGTGGCGTGCCGTCCGTCCCCACCGTGCTGGCCTTCGCACTCGCGTCGGCCGTCATCATCGCCATCCCCGGCCCCAGCATCCTGTTCACCATCGGTCGGGCCCTGTCCTCGGGCCGGCGCGAGGCGCTGCTCACCGTGGCCGGCAACGCCCTCGGGGTGCAGACCCAGATCATCGGGCTGGCCGTGGGGCTGGGCCCGGTCATCGCCGCCAGCGCCGCCGCGTACACGGTGCTGAAGGTGGTGGGCGCGCTCTACCTCGTGTGGCTCGGGGTGCAGGCCCTGCGCCACCGCCGCGAGAGCGCCGCGGCCCTGGTCGCGGCCGCCCCGGCGGCCACGCCCACCCTGCACGCGCTGCGCACCGGCTTCGTCGTCGGCGTGACCAACCCCAAGTCGTTCGTGCTGCTGGCGGCGGTGCTGCCCCAGTTCGTCGACCCGAGGGGGCAGGTCGGCCTGCAGCTGCTCGTCCTGGGGCCGGTGTTCGCCGTCATCGCCCTGGTCGGCGACGGCACCGTCGCCGTCCTGGCCTCGCGCTTCCGGGACTGGTTCGCCCGGTCCCCCCGTCGGATGGAGCGGGTCGGCGGCGCGGGTGGCCTGATGATGGTCGGGCTCGGGGCCGGCCTGCTCGTCACCGGCCGCCCGGACTGACCTGCGTCCCCATCGAGAGGAGGCGACACGCGGAGCCACGAGAAGTTCCGCCTGCGTGTCGCCTCCTCTCGACCGGGGCGCCGAGCCGTCCGGCCCCGCGCGCGCCGTCGATAGACTCCGCGGGTGATCGACATCAGGCTGCTCCGGGAGGACCCCGACACGGTGCGCGCGAGCCAGCGGGCCCGCGGCGAGGACGTCGGCGTCGTCGACGCCGTGCTCGCCGCTGACGAGCGCCGCCGCTCCTCCCTCACCGCCTACGAGCAGCTGCGGGCCGAGCAGAAGTCGATGGGCAAGGACGTCGCGAAGGCCCAGGGCGAGCAGAAGCAGGCGCTCCTCGCGCGCACCAAGGAGCTCGCCGCGCAGGTCAAGGCGCTCCAGGCCACCGCCGACGAGGCCCAGGTCGAGCTCGACACCCTGATGCGCACCATCGGCAACGTCGTCGAGCCCGAGGTCCCGGCCGGCGGTGAGGACGACTACGTGGTCCTCGAGCAGGTCGGCACCCCGCGCGACTTCGCGGCCGAGGGGTTCGAGCCCAAGGACCACCTCGCGCTGGCCGAGGGCCTCGACGCCATCGACATGGAACGCGGCGCCAAGGTCGCCGGCTCGCGGTTCTACTTCCTCAAGGGCGTCGGGGCGCGCCTCGAGATGGCGATGCTGCACCTGGCGATGCAGCGCGCCATCGGCCTGGGCTTCGTCCCGATGGTCACGCCCACCCTGGTCAAGCCCGACGTGATGGCCGGCGCCGGCTTCCTCGACCACCACGCCGACGAGGTCTACCGCCTCGAGGCCGACGACCTGTACCTCACCGGCACCTCCGAGGTCGCGCTCGCCGGCTACCACGCCGACGAGGTCGTCGACCTCTCGCACGGCCCGCTGCGCTACGCCGGCCAGTCGACCTGCTACCGCCGCGAGGCGGGCTCGTACGGCAAGGACACCCGCGGCATCATCCGGGTGCACCAGTTCAACAAGATCGAGATGTTCGTCTACTGCCGCCCCGAGGACGCCCAGGCCGAGCACGAGAACCTGCTGCGTCTCGAGAAGGAGATGCTGACCGCGCTCGGCCTGCCGTTCCGGGTCATCGACACCGCGGCCGGCGACCTCGGCGGCCCCGCCGCACGCAAGTACGACTGCGAGGCCTGGGTGCCGACCCAGGGGCGCCACCGCGAGCTCACCTCCACCTCGAACTGCACGACCTTCCAGGCGCGCCGGCTGAACACGCGGTTCAAGGGGGAGAACGGCAACGAGGTCGCGGCCACCCTCAACGGCACGCTGGCCACGACCCGGTGGCTGGTCGCCATCCTCGAGAACCACCAGCAGGCCGACGGCTCGGTCGTGGTGCCCGAGGTGCTGCGTCCCCTGGTCGGGCTCGACGTCCTGACCCCCGTCCGCTGACCCCGGAACCGCCGCGGGAGGCGGCATCGACCGAACGGCTGATGGGGTCCTCGGCCGTTCGGCCGGAACCGGACTCCGTGCAGCCGAAATGCTGGCGCTGAAAGTAAAGCGTTCGTAAAGTATCGGTCTAGAGGCGGTCAAGAGCGCAGGGGCTCGAGGCCACCGACGTGGCCGCTGTCGCAGGGGCTGTGACCACGTCATGACGACGCCCCCTCTTCACGTGAGAGGGGGCGTTGCCGTGTCCGCCCCCGCCCCGGCGGATGCCCCCTCCCCCCTGCGGGGGAGGCCGGCGGCCCGCCTCCTGCCTACGCTGGCGGCATGACGACGTCCGTGTCCTCGACCGCCGGTCGCCTCGCGGGGTGGTTCGGTGTCGACGACCCCTGGCTGCGCCCGGTGCCCGCGGTCGGCCGGCGCGACGTGCTCCTCGCCGGGGGGATCGGGGTCTTCGGGCTCGCCGCCCTGGAGCTGGTCCGCTCCGTCGGGGTGCTCAAGGGGGTCGGTGCGCCGGGGTGGGTCCAGTGGCTGGCCGTGCTCACCGGCGCCGCGCTCCTGGTCGGGCGCCGGCGCTGGCCCATCTCCACCGCGGCGGCCGCGGCGCTGCACATGGTGGTCGTGGGCGTCACCATCCCGATGGTGATGGGGCAGGTCACGATGCAGGTCGTGTACTTCGTGGCCTTGATGTCCGGGGTGGCGTGGGCCCGCGACCGGCGCTGGATGCTGGTCGTCGTCAGCGTCATCGTGGTCGTGATGTTCGCCTGGCTCGCCCTGCAGTTCGCCGTCGGCAGCGCCGCCCAGGACTACCTCGACGGGCTGTCGACCACCGAACGCTACGGCGCCCTCGCGCCCATCCCCGCGGCCGTGCTGCTGACGGTGGTCATCAACGTCGTGTACTTCGGCGGGGCCGTGCTCATCGGGCAGATGCTCTGGCGCACCGCCCGTGACCGGGCCCGCCTCGCCGAGCAGGCCGCCACCATCACCGAACAGGCCGACGCGCTGCGCGCCCGGGCCGTCACCGAGGAGCGCCTGCGGATCGCGCGCGAGCTGCACGACGTCGTCGCCCACCACGTCTCGGTCATCGGCATCCAGGCCGCCGCGGCCCGACGGGTGATGGACCGTGACCCGGGCAGCGCCAAGGGCGCCCTGGCCGGCATCGAGGGGTCCTCCCGCGAGGCCGTGTCGTCGATGCGGGGGCTGCTCGGCACCCTGCGCGAGACGGAGCGGGTGCCCGCGGAGGAGGCCGACCGCACGCCCCAGCCGGGACTCTCGCAGCTCCCGGTGCTGGTGGAGGCCTGCCGCACCCCAGGACGCCGCGTCGAGCTCGACGTCGTCGAAGCCACGCCGGGGGCGGCCGACCGGCTGGGGTCGGCGCTGGCGCACTCCGTCCACCGCACCGTGCAGGAGGCCCTCACCAACGTCGAGAAGCACTCGACGGCCGCCCGGGTCTCGGTCGTGGTCCGGCTCGACGACGGCCCCCACGGCTTCGCCGAGGTCGAGGTGGTCGACGACGGGCGCCCGCGCGCCGGCACCTCGGGCAGCGGGCTCGGCCAGCTCGGCATCCGCGAGCGGGCGGCCTCGCACCGCGGCACCGTCGAGGTGGGGCCGCGCCCCACGGGCGGGTACCGCGTGCGGGTCCGCTACCCGTGGAACGGGTCCCCGGCCGGCCCCCACTCCTCCTCGGGCGAGGCGTCCACCGCCCCCGCGGCCGGCCCGGCCGCCACCGACGTCGCGGTGGGCCACCCGTGAGCGATGCGTCGCCGTCCCCCGAGCGGGTGCGGGTACTCCTGGTCGACGACCACGCGATGGTGCGCTCGGGCTTCGCCATGATGCTCTCGGTCGAGGACGACGTCGAGGTCGTGGGCGAGGCCGCCAACGGGGCCGAGGCCGTGGTCGTGGCCCGCTCGGTGCACCCCGACGTCGTGCTCATGGACGTGCAGATGCCGGTGCTCGACGGCATCGAGGCCACCCGGCGCATCGTGGCCGAGGGGCTGGGGCGCGTCGTCATCCTCACCACCTTCGACCGCGACGACTACCTGTTCGACGCCCTCCAGGCCGGGGCCGGTGGCTTCCTGCTGAAGAACGCCGAGCCCGAGCAGCTGCTCGATGCCGTGCGCGTCGTCCACGCCGGCTCCGGCATCCTCGCCCCCGAGGTCACCCGTCGGGTCATCGACCGGATGACCAGCGACCAGCGGATGCCGCGGCGGCCGGCGCCCCCCGGCCTGGACCGGCTCACCGACCGCGAGCGTGAGGTGCTGGTCCTGGTCGGCCGGGGTCTGTCGAACGGTGAGATCGCGCGGACCCTCTTCCTCGGCGAGGCCACCGTGAAGACCCACGTGTCGAGCTGCCTGGCCAAGCTGCAGGTGCGCGACCGGGTGCAGGCCGTGGTGCTGGCCCACGAGGCGGGGCTCATCTCGCCGGTGGAGGGCTGAGTCAGCCCGCAGGGGGATCCGCCGCCCGTGCGGGGTCGGTAGCGTCGCCGGCATGTTGGAGATCAGAGAGCTCACCCGGCGCTTCGGTGACGTCACGGCCGTCGACGGGGTCTCGTTCGACGTGCGCGACGGCATCCTCACCGGGTTCGTCGGCGGCAACGGTGCCGGCAAGACCACCACCATGCGGATGGTCATGGGCGTGCTCGCCGTCGACGCGGGCGAGGTGCGCTGGCAGGGGCGCACCGTCACCGCCGCCGACCAGCGCCGCTTCGGCTACATGCCCGAGGAGCGCGGCCTCTACCCCAAGCAGCGTGTGCTCGACCAGCTCGTCTACCTCGCGCAGCTCAAGGGGATGGCGGCCGAGACGGCCCGGCGGGCCGCCCTCGAGCACCTCGAGCGTTTCGGGCTGGCCGAGCGGGCCGGCGACCAGCTGCAGAAGCTGAGCCTGGGCAACCAGCAGCGGGTGCAGGTGGTGGCGGCGCTGCTGCACGACCCGGCCGCGCTGGTCCTCGACGAGCCGTTCTCGGGGCTGGACCCCACGGCGGTCGACTCGATGGCCGACCTCCTGCGCGAGCGGGCGGCCACCGGGGTGCCGGTGCTGTTCTCGAGCCACCAGCTCGACCTGGTCGAGAAGCTGTGCGACCGCCTCGTCATCCTCTCGCGCGGCCGGGTGGTCGCCGCCGGCGATGCCGACGAGCTCCGCTCGCGCGGCCCGGTGCGCTACCGCCTGACCCTCGACCGCGATGCCGGCTGGGTGCGCGACCTCGGCGGCATCCACGTCGTCGACGTCGACGGACGCACCGCGCTGGTCGAGGTGATCGACGACGGGGCCGAGCAGCACGTCCTGCGCGAGGCGACCGCCCGCGGGACGGTGCGTGACTTCACCCCGGTCCGACCCGCCCTGGCCGACATCTACCGAGAGGTGGCCGCCTGATGACGACGACCCGGCTCCCGCAGGACCGTCCCGGGCTCGACGCGTCGCCCCAGACCTCGCCCGACGCGCCGCCCGGCCGGGTGGGCTCGGCCTGGACCCTCGTGGCGCGCCGCGAGGTGGTGGTCAAGCTCACCGACCGCTCGTTCCTCATCGGCACCGTGTTCACCCTTCTGCTGATCACGGGGTTCATGGGCTACTCGGCGTGGGACGCCGCGCGGACGACGACGTACACCGTCGCAGCGACCGCCGACGCGCGCACCATGGCCGACCGGCTCGCCGAGAAGGCGCCCGGCATCGACGACGGCGTGGCCGTCGAGGTCCGCCCGGTCGAGGACGCCTCGGCCGCCCGCGGGTTGGTGACCAGCGGGGACGTCGACGCCTGGCTCGCGCGCGACGGCGACGGCTGGGTGCTCACCACCGACAGCGAGCAGAAGACCGCGCTCACGCGGGTGACCCAGGACGTCGTGCGGCAGGAGTCGCTGCGCCAGCGGGCCGAGGAGCTCGGCACCACCGTCGACCGCCTCGAGGCCGGCAGCACGGTGACGACGCGCCTGCTCACCGGCGACGCCCAGAAGGCGGACCTGGCGCAGGGGGTCGCGTTCGCCTTCGCCTTCCTCTTCTACGTGGCGACCCTGACCTTCGGGATCACCCTGGCCAACAGCGTGGTCGAGGAGAAGCAGTCGCGGATCGTCGAGATCATCGCCACCTCGATCCCGGTGCGCCAGCTGCTGGTCGGCAAGATCGTCGGCAACAGCCTCCTGGCCATCGCGCAGATGGTCCTCTACGCCGGGGTGGGGCTGGCCGGGCTGTCGCTGACGCCGTACTCCTCGCTCGTGGCGGGGGTGAGCGGGCCGGTGGTGTGGTTCCTGGTGTTCTTCGTGGCCGGGTTCGTGGGGCTGGCCGCGCTGTGGGCGGTGGCCGGGGCGCTGGCCTCGCGCACCGAGGAGGTGCAGAGCACCGCGACCCCGTTGACGATGCTGGTGCTGGCGGTCTTCTTCGGAGCGCTCTTCGTCGACGGCACGGTCAAGGTCGCCCTGTCCTACCTCCCGCCGTTCTCGGCCGTGCTCATGCCGACGCGACTGCTCGAGGGCACGGCGCAGTGGTGGGAGGCCGTGCTGGCGCTCGGGCTGCTGCTGGCCGCGGCCGCCGTGGTCGTCACCCTGGCCGAGCGGCTGTACCGGCGCTCGCTGCTGCAGACCGGCGGCAGGCTCTCGATGCGCCAGGCCTGGTCGACGCCCGAGTAGTGGAGCGCGGGCCGTCCACCGTCCGTTCATCCGGCCTCGGTAGCGTGACCACCGATGACGACACCACACCTGGTCTGCCTCGACATCGACGGCACCACCGTCGACCACGACGGCCACCTCCACGAGCCCGTCCGGGCGGCGGTGCGGGCGGTCGCCGACGCCGGCCACCACGTCACCCTCGCCACCGGGCGCGCGGTCATCGGCACGCTGCCCGTGCTCGACGCCCTGGGCCTGACCACGGGGTACGCCGTCTGCGCCAACGGCGCCATCACCCTGCGCCTCGACCCGGCGCTGCCCGACGGCTACGAGGTGCTCGAGGCCGTCACCTTCGACCCCGCCCCGGCGTTGCGGGTGCTGCGGGCGGAGTTCCCCACCGCCCTGGTCGCGGTCGAGGAGATCGGCGTCGGCTTCAAGGTGTCGGCGCCCTTCCCCGAGGGCGAGCTCGACGGCACCCCCCGGGTGGTCAGCTTCGAGGAGCTGATGGCCCATCCCGTCACCCGGGTGACCATCCGCGACCCCGAGGGCACCGACGAGGACTTCCTCGCCGGCGCCGAGCGCATCGGGCTGCACGGCGTCGAGTACGCCGTCGGCTGGAGCGCCTGGCTCGACATCACCCCGGAGGGTGTCTCGAAGGCCGCGGCCCTCGAGACGGTCCGGCGCCGGCTGGGCGTGGAGCCGCGGCTCACCCTGGCCGTCGGTGACCAGCGCAACGACCTCGAGATGCTGCGCTGGGCCGCGCGCGGGGTCGCGATGGGCAACGCTCCCGACGAGGTCAAGGACGCCGCCGACGACGTCACCTGCCACGTCGACGAGCACGGGCTGGTCGACGTCCTGCGCAGTCTGGCCTGAGCCGTCATCGGGCGGCGCCCACCCCCGGCCGTCAGGATCTCGACGCGACGTCCCCGCAGGTGGCAGGGTGAGCGCCATGGACCTCGCCGACGCCACGCGCGCCACCCACGAAGCGAACGAGAGCCGGGTGGTCGAGTACGGCGCCCGGGTCGGGTTCGTGATCCTGGGTGTGCTGCACCTCCTCATCGCCTGGATCGCGGTCAAGATCGCCTGGGGGGTGGGCGGCGGCTCCAAGGAGGCCGACTCGTCCGGGGCGCTGCGGACCCTGGCCGGTTCGGGCACGGGCCGGGCCCTGCTGTGGGTCGCCGTCGTCGGCTTCCTCCTCCTCGGCGTGTGGAACCTCAGCGAGGGGTTCGTGCGCCGCCACGACAAGGCCGACCTGGTCAAGCTCGCGAGCAAGGGTGTCGTCTACCTGTTCTTCGCGTGGACCACGTTCAAGCTGGTGGGCCTCGGCGACGGCAGCCACAGCGAGAACCAGACCCAGGGCTTCGCCGCCGCGCTCACCGGCAGCGTGCTGGGCCGGCTGGTCCTCGCCGTGGTGGGCCTGGTGATCCTCGGCATCGCCGGCTACCACGTCTACAAGGGGTTCGCGAAGAAGTTCCTCGGGGACCTCGTGGAGCACCCGGGGCAGTGGGCGGTCCGGGCCGGCCGGGTCGGCTATATGGCCAAGGGGGCGGCCCTGGTCATCGTCGGCATCTTCTTCTTCGTGGCGGCCTGGACCGCCGACGCGCAGGACGTCAAGGGTCTCGACGGCGCGCTCAAGTCCTTCCTCGCGCTGCCGTTCGGCCGGGCGCTGCTGACGGTCGTCGCCCTGGGGATCGCGGGCTACGGGGTCTACAGCTTCGCCCGGGCGCGCTACGCCCGGCTCTGAGCCCGGCGGTCGTCCGCGCCGTCGGGGCGCTCGGCCACCGCGTGCGCGTCGCGGCGCAGGTAGCCCCACGCCAGCAGCGCGCAGACCACGCCGTTGACCGCGCCCATGATGACGTCGGTGACGTGGTGGGCGCCGCGGTAGAGCCGCGCGAACGACACCAGGAACGGCACGATGATGCACAGCACCACGATGACCCGGCGCGCGACGACGTTCTGGATGCGGGTGGCCATCAGGGCGAACGAGACGTAGAGGGCGGTCGAGGCGCCGACGTGGCCACTGGGGTAGCTCGACGTCGGGGGCGCCGGGTCGAGGCGTTCGACCGGCGGCCGGCTGCGACCGACGACGGCGGTGGCGATGACGAACACGGTGGCCTGCACCGAGATCGCCAGCAGCGGGATGACCGCGTACCACCACTTGTGGGTGCGCCACAGGACCACGAGCGCCACCAGGATGCCGACCGCGATGACGTACTCGGTGTTGCCGATCATCGACATCACCTGGGTGACGGCGTTGCCGGTGGAGGTGCGCCGCGCGGCCAGCCAGGTGTTGACCGAGTTCTCGGCCTTGAAGCCGTCCAGCGGCTTCATGATGACCAGGCCGATGGCCACGATCACCACGAACAGGGGGATCGCCGGGAGGACGGCGCGCACGAAGGCGTCGCGCACGGCCTCGCGGACGGTGGGCCGGGTGGGGTCTTCCCAGCGGGTGAGGATGGACATCAGCGCTCCTGGTGGGCGGTGTGGCGGTCGTCGGCGATGTCGTCGTCGCCGGGGCGGGGGTGAAGGTCGGGGTCGTGCGCGGCCTCGCGGTCGCGCGGGTTCCAGCGGGCGTACCCCGCGTACGAGGCCAGGACCAGCCCGGCCCCGGTGACCACCCCCACCGTGACGTCGCTGGGGTAGTGCACCCCGAGGAAGGTGCGGTCCAGCGCCGTGAGCACGACGAGCACCACGGACACCGTGACCATGACCCCTCGCCAGACCCTGGACGTGACGATGGGCCAGAGGAGGAGGACGGCGGTGGTGAAGAACGCGGCCGAGCCCAACGCGTGCCCGGACGGGAAGGAGAAGCCGGGGGCCTTGGAGACCGGGTCCTCGACGACCGGGCGCGCCCGCTGGAACACGAGCTTGGCCGCGTACTCGATGAACCAGGCGACCATCATCGTGCCGAACGCCCACCAGGCGCGGGTGCGCAGCCCCTTGCGCAGCCACACCCAGAGGCACAGCACCGTCCCGATGGCGTAGAGGTTGCGGGGGAGGAAGGCGGCCTGCCAGAACAGCCAGAAGTCCAGCAGCCAGGGATGGTCGCGGGTGATCGGCACCAAGGCGCGGATGGCGGCGTCGTCGGCGTTGATCAGCGGGTCCCACCTGCTGCGGACCAGGAAGCCGACCGTGAAGAAGACCGCCGCCACCACCACGCCGTAGGCCGCGGCCCGGCCGAGCCGACGGGCTCGCGTCTGCTGGTGCGCGCGGGCGTCCGTGCTGGTCATCAGGCATGTCTACCGCACCGGGGGGTGCGCCGACGCCGCAGCGGCCGGGCGCGCCGGGAGGCGTGGGATGCTGGGCCGGCCATGGCCGAGCTGAACGTCACCTCCCCCGCCAACCCCCGCCTCAAGGCGGTCGCCGCGCTACGGCGGCGTCGCACCCGCGAGGAGGAGGGTGTGACCGTCGTCGACGGCTACGAGGAGCTGCGCTTGGCGGTGGGGGCCGGGGTGGTCCCACGCACGCTGCTCTACTGCCCCGAGCTGATGCTCGACCCCCACGAGCAGCTCACGCTGGTCGACGAGGTGCGGGCGCTGGGTTCCTCCACCATCCGCTGTGCTCGCGCGGCGTTCGAGAAGGTGGCCTACCGCGAGGGTCCCGACGGGTTCGTCGCCGTGGTGCCGGCGGCCGGGGTCCCGCTGGGCCTGCTCCGCCTCCCGCCCGACCCCCTCGTGGTCGTGGTCGAGGCGCTCGAGAAGCCGGGCAACCTGGGCTCGGTGCTGCGGACCGCCGACGCCGCGGGGGTGGCCGCCGTCGTCGCCGCCGACCCCGCCACCGACTGGGGCAACCCCAACGTGGTGCGGGCCAGCAAGGGCGCCGTGTTCTCGGTGCCGGTGGCCGCGGCCACCCTGGCCGAGGTGCGGGAGTGGCTGCACGCCAACGGCATCCGCGTCATCGCCACCACCCCCCACACTGACGTGCTGCACACCGCCGTCGACTACCGAGGGTCGGTCGCCATCGCGGTGGGCACCGAGAAGACCGGTCTCACCGACGAGCTGCTGGCCGACGCCGATGCCCGCGTCCGCATCCCGATGGCCGGGCAGGTCAACTCCCTCAACGCCGGCGTGAGCGCGGCCGTCGTCGTCTACGAGGCGGTGCGACAGCGCTCCTCCTGAGGCGGGTGAGGTGTCTGTGACGTCAGGGATGGAGGGTGCCCGGGGGGCCGCCCCGGTGTCCGGAGCACCCCTGCGCATATGCGACCATGACTGGCATGCGAGTTGACCACGTCGTCTACGCGGCCGAGCACGATGGCGTGCACGCGACGGCCGAGCGTCTCGCGAAGCTGATCGGCGTCCGGCCGGTCGACGGGGGGATCCACCCGCGCTTCGGGACGCGCAACGTCATCCTGCCGCTCGCCCACGAGCGGTACGTCGAGGTCGTCGAGGTGCTCGAGCACCCCGCGGCCGACAAGGCCCCCTTCGGGCAGGTCGTCCGGGCCCGCTCCGAGGCCGGCGGTGGCTGGCTGGGCTGGGTCGTGCGGGTCGACGACATCGCCGAGCAGGAGGCCCGCCTGGGCCGGGAGGCGGTGCCGGGCAACCGACGCCGTCCCGATGGCGTCGAGCTGCGCTGGCAGCAGATCGGGGTCAAGGGCCTGCAGGCCGACCCCCAGCTGCCCTTCTTCATCAAGTGGGACGACGGCGCGCCGCATCCCTCGCAGGACGCCGACACCGAGGTGACCATCGAGTCGCTCACCATCGCCGGCGACCCCGAGCGGGTGCGCGACTGGCTGGGCCTGCCCGCCGACTACACCTCGTCGGTCATCGAGTTCTCGTTCGTCTCGCCCCACGGCACGCCGGGGCTCATGGCCGTCACCTTCGACACCCCGCACGGCGACGTCGTCGTCTGACGGACCCGGCGGACCCTCGGGTCCGGGCGCGGCCCTCAGCGGGCGCGTGACCAGCGCCGCAGCCGCAGGCTGTTGCTCACCACCAGCACGCTCGAGGCGGCCATCGCCGCCCCCGCGACCATCGGGCTGAGCACGCCGGCCACCGCCAGCGGGATGGCGGCCACGTTGTAGCCGAACGCCCACGCCAGGTTCTGCCGGATGGTGCGCAGCGTCGCGCGGGACAGGGCGATGGCGTCGACCACGGCCGGCAGCTCCGAGCGCAGCAGCACGATGTCGGCGGCCTCGGCCGCCACGTCGGTCCCGCTGCCCATCGCGATGCCGAGGTCGGCCTGGGCCAGGGCGGCCGCGTCGTTGACGCCGTCGCCGACCATGGCCACGACCCGCCCGCGGCGTTGCAGGTCGGCCACCATCGCGTGCTTGTCCTCGGGCCGCACGTCGGCCACGACCCGACCCACCGGGATGCCGACGTCGCGGGCCACGGTGACCGCCGCCCGGTCGTGGTCGCCGGTCAGCAGGTAGGTGGTGAGCCCGGCGTCGCCGAGGTCGCGCACGGCGCGCGCCGAGCTGCGCCGCACGGTGTCGGCGACGGTGAGCGAGGCGCGGGCGCGGCCGCCCCAGCCGACCCAGACCGTGGTGCCCTCGGCCGTGGGGCGCGCGACCTCGTCGGGCACCTCGTCGAACAGGTCTGCGCGGCCCACGGTGACGACGGTGCCGTTGACCTCGGCGCGCGCGCCGGCCCCGGGCAGGGACTCGAAAGCGGCGACCGCCGGCAGACGCAGCGCCCGGGCGCCGGCAGCGGCGACGATGGCGCGGGCGACCGGGTGCTCGCTGCCGTCCTCGACGGCGGCCGCGGCGCGCAGGGCCTGGTCCTTGAGCAGGCGGCCCACGGTGACGACCTGCACCAGGGTCATGGCGCCGGTGGTGACGGTGCCGGTCTTGTCGAGCACGATGGTGTCGATCCGCCGGGTGTCCTCGAGGACGTCGGCGCCCTTGATGAGGATGCCGAGCCGGGCGCCGCGGCCGGTGCCGACGAGCAGGGCCGTCGGGGTGGCGAGCCCGAGCGCGCAGGGGCAGGCGATGACCAGCACCGAGATGGCGACCTCGAGGGCACGCACGGCGTCGCCGCCGATGGCCCACCAGGCGACGAAGGTGACGGCGGCCAGGGCCAGCACCACCGGGACGAAGACCGACGACACCCGGTCGGCCAGGCGCTGAACCGGGGCCTTGGAGGTCTGGGCGCGCTCGACGAGGCGGGCGATGCCGGCCAGGGTGGTGTCGGCGCCGACCCCGGTGGCCTCGACGACGAGCCGGCCGGTGGTGTTGACGGTGCCGCCGGTGACGCTGTCGCCCGGCTCCACGTCGACCGGCTGGGACTCGCCGGTGACCAGCGCGGTGTCGATGCTGCTCGTGCCGTCGCGCACCACGCCGTCGGTGGCGACCTTCTCGCCCGGGCGGACCAGGAAGCGGTCGCCGACGACGAGGTCGGAGGCCGGGATGCGTTGCTCGACGGTGGCGCCCGACGCGGTGTCGGTGCGCAGCACCGAGGCCTCCTTTGCCCCGAGGTCGAGCAGGCCGCGGAGGGCGTCGCGGGTGCGGTCGGTGGCGCGGGCCTCCATCCACCGCCCGAGGAGCAGGAAGGTGGTGACGACGGTGGCCGACTCGAACCACACGTGCGACCCCTCGCCCGTCATCCCACCGGCCCGGCCGCTGACCACGACGACGACCGACCACAGGTAGGCGGCCAGGACGCCGAGCGAGACGAGGGTGTCCATGGTCGAGGCGCCGTGCCGGGCGGCCTGGGCGGCCGCGCGGTGGAAGGGCCGGCCGGCCCAGAGCACCACCGGGGTCGCGAGGACCAGCTGCACCCACGGACTGTTGGGGATGTCGGCGCCCGGCACCATCGCGAGGATGACGACCGGCACGGTCAGGACGGCCGCCGAGAGGGCCCGTGAGCGCAGGTCGGCGACGCGCGCCGTGCGGTGGCCGGCCTGCCGGTCGGTGGGGGACTCGCCGGCGGCGGTGTCGGCCGTGGGGCCGGCGGGGGGCGCCGTGGGGTCGGCGGGGGCGGCCGTGGGGTCGGGCGCCGGGGCCAGCACCTCGGCGCCGTACCCGGTGCGGCGCACGGTGCTGATCAGCTCGTCGACGGTGACCGGGCCGGTCCAGCGCACGGTGGCCTTCTCGGTGGCGAGGTTCACCACGGCGTCGACCCCGTCGAGCCGGCCGAGCTTCTTCTCGATGCGCGCCGAGCAGGAGGCGCACGTCATCCCGGTGATCGCGAGGTCGACCTCGTGGACCTCGCCGGTGGGGCGGTCGGCGGTCTGGGTCATCTCAGCTCCTCAGCAGCCGGGTGACGGCGGTCGTGACCTCGCCGACCTTGGCGGCGGCGGCCTCGTCGGACTCACGGGCCGCGCTGACGACGCAGTGGGCGATGTGCTCCTCGAGCAGGCCGACACTGACCGCCTGGAGCGCGCGGGTGGCGGCGCTGACCTGGGTGAGGACGTCGATGCAGTACGTGTCGTTCTCGACCATGCGGGCGATGCCGCGGACCTGGCCCTCGATCCGGCGCAGTCGCTTGAGCTGCGCGTCCTTGGTGGCGGAGTAGCCCGGTGGGGTCGTGCCGGCCGGGTCGGAGGGGGTCGCGCTCATGGCTCCATGTTACCCCCCTAGGGTATGGGGAGCGAATCAGGGCCGGGGGCCCTCCGCCAGGATGGCACAGCCGTGGCGTCCAGGGCTCGGCCCGTGCGCCCGTCGTCGCGTCGGGGGCTGCCCCGGGCTCAGCCCAGGTGCTCCTTGACCAGCTTCTTCGGCGCCTTGGTGGCCCAGGCGTCGGTGACGATCTCGGCCAGCTCGAGGTAGTCGAGCCGCCCCAGGTCGCGCTCGCGCACCAGCACGGCGTTGTACCCCTCGAAGTGCGCGGTGGTGAACCACGGCTCGCCCAGCCCGAGGATGGCGGCCTTGTCGTCGGGGCCCGGCACGGTGATGCGGATGACGTCGGGCATCGGCTCGCCGTCGGCGTCCAGCGCGTCCTTGCGCGGGCCGCGCCACACCACGAAGGTCCTGCCCCGCACCGCGTAGGACGGGTGCTCGTCGGTGCCCTCGCGGGTCACCTCCGGCAGCGCCATCGCGATGCCGTCGAGGTCGTCACGGTCGACGGGGCGGGGGTCGGTGCTGGCCACGTGCCCACCCTCCCACAGCCCGCGGCATCCCGAACGTGTGTGAACACGCCGCAGAAGCCCGGGCGTGTTCACACACGTTCGGGGGGCAGCGGTGCTCACGGCAGGTGGCGGACCAGCCCCGGCGCGAGCCCGACGTAGGTCTGCGGCGTCATCGCGGCCAGGCGCTCCTCGACCTCGGTCGGCAGCCCCAGCCCGCGCACGAACGCGACGAGGTCGTCCTGGCCGATGCGCCGGCCCCTGGTGAGCTCCTTGAGCCGCTCGTACGGCTCCTCCATCCCGGCCACACCCTGCGCTCCGAGCGCGCGCATGGCCGACTGCACGGCCTCGCCGAGGACCTCCCAGTTGCCGTCGAGGTCGGCGGCCATGGTGGCGGGCACGGCATCGAGCCCGTCGAGCCCGCGGTGGGCGTTGTCGATGGCCAGCAGGCTGTGGCCGAAGGCCGAGCCGATGTTGCGCTGCATCGAGGAGTCGGTGAGGTCGCGCTGCAGCCGGCTCTGCACCAGCGTGGCGGCCAGCACGTCGAGCAGGGCGTTGCTGACCTCGAGGTTGGCCTCGGCGTTCTCGAAGCGGATGGGGTTGACCTTGTGCGGCATCGTCGAGCTGCCGACGGTGCCCTGCCCGCGGACCTGGGCGAAGTAGCCCATCGAGATGTAGGACCACACGTCGGTGCACATGTTGTGCAGCACCCGGTTGAAGCGCGCGAGGTCGGAGTAGAGCTCGGCCTGCCAGTCGTGGCTCTCGATCTGGGTCGTCAGCGGGTTCCAGGTGAGGCCGAGGTGCTCGACGAACGAGCGGCTCACGCCCTCCCAGTCGGCGCCCGGGACGGCCGCGAGGTGCGCGCCGTAGGTGCCGGTGGCGCCGTTGAGCTTGCCCAGGAACTCGGCGTCCTCGATGCGGCGCAGCTGGCGGCGCAGGCGCCACGCCAGCACCGCGAGCTCCTTGCCCATCGTCGTGGGGGTGGCCGGCTGGCCGTGGGTGCGCGCCAGCAGCGGGGTGTCGGCGAGGTCGCGGGCCATCGTGGTGAGGGTGTCGACGAGCGCTCGGGCGCGGGGCAGCCAGACCTCGTGCACCGCGCCGCGCACCATCACGGCGTAGGAGAGGTTGTTGATGTCCTCGCTGGTGCAGCAGAAGTGGATGAGCTCGGCCAGGCCGGCGTCCTCGGGGGCGGGGGCGAGGTCGCGCAGGCGGGCCTTGAGGAAGTACTCGACCGCCTTGACGTCGTGCTGGGTGACCCGCTCGGTGGCGGCCATCTCCTCGATCTCGGCCGCGCTGAACCCGGCGACGACCTCGCGCAGGCCGGACTTCTCGGCGTCGGTGAGGCGCCGGACGCCCGGGACCACCTCGTGGTCGGTGAGGTGGATGAGCCACTCGACCTCGACGTGGACCCGGGCCCGGTTGAGCGCGGGCTCCGACAGGTGGTCGACCAGCGGCGCGACGACCCCGCGGTATCGCCCGTCGAGGGCGCCGAGCGCGATCGGCGGGTCGAGGTCGGCGAGGCTCTGGGCGCGGGAGAGGCCGGAGGTGGCGTCGGTCGTGCTCGGCATGGGCCCATCCTCCCAGAGGTGACGCGGCGCCCGGTCCCGGCGTCCGGCCGCCCGCGAGGGCCGGGCCCGCGGGCGCGGTCAGGCGCCGTCGACCTCGCGGCGGACGTACTCGACGATGCCCGGCACGGCGGCGCGGATCTCGGCGTAGGTCTGCTCGTACTCGGCGTCACCGCCGTACCAGGGGTCGTCCATCCCGAGCTCGCCGGCGGCCACGGCCACGGGGTCGAACGAGCGGACCAGCCGGACCTTGGCGGCGTCGCTCTCGTCCCGGGCGATGCGGCGCAGGCGCTCGTCGTGCGGGTGGTCGGCGGCCAGGACGAGGTCGCTGTCGTCGAAGGCGTCGGCGCGGAACTGGCGGGCGCGGTGCTCGGACCATCCGACGTCCGGATGCCCGTGCCGGCGCAGGGTCGCGACGGTGCGGGGATGGGCGCCGTTGCCGAGCTCCTCGCTGGAGGTGCCGGCCGAGTCGACGACCACCCGGTCGCCCAGGCCGGCCTCGTCGAACGCCTCGCGCAGCAGGAACTCGGCCATCGGCGAGCGGCAGATGTTGCCGTGGCAGACGACGGTGACGCGGTACGGCTCGGGGGACGCGCTCATGCCTCCATCCTGCCTTCCGCACGGAGTCGGGTGGCGCGGGGAGTCGAGGCGGTCAGCCGATGCTGAACCAGCCGGGGGCGGCCTCGCAGAACGCCGCGGCCGTGAGCGCCCCGGCCCCTGCGGGCACCCGGCCCCAGAGCGGCGCCCCGGTGACCCGCGGCAGGTCGTACAGGTTCTCGGTCTCGGCCAGTCCCGGCTCGGACGGCCACGACCCGACGACCACGCCGAGCAGCGGGAGGCCGCGGGCCGTCAGCGCCTCGGCCGTCAGGGCCGCGGTGCTCAGCACCCCGAGGCCGGCCGAGGCCACGAGCACCGCCCCGCACGACACCCCCTTGTAGCGCAGCGCCGTACCGAGATCGGCGAGCGTGCCCCCGCGGGCGTCCATCCGCACCAGCAGGCCACCGGCCCCCTCGACGAGGGTGACGTCGGTGGCCGCCGCGATCTCGCCGATGCGCCTGGCGTGCAGCGCGACCGGTGGGAGGGCGACGCCTTCGCGACGGGCCGCGGCCTCGGGGGACAGCGGGTCGCGCAGCCGGACGAGCTCGTGGGTCTCGAGGTCGTCGCCCGCGAGAGCGCGCACGCCGTCGAGGTCGCCGGGCTCACCGGGCAGCACCCCGGTCTGGGCCGGCTTGACCACCGCCACCCGGCTCCCCCGGGCACGGACCAGGGCCGCGAGGGCAGCGGTGACGACGGTCTTGCCGACGTCGGTGCCGGTGCCCGTGACGAGGACGACGGAGGGGAGGGCGCGTGGGTCGGACACCGGGGCGCGCTCAGACCCGGGCCGGGAGGAGGGCGGCGAGCACGGCGCAGGCGCGGTCGAGGTCGTGCGCGCTGTGGTCGGCGTGCGCGGTCAGGCGCAGGCGCGAGGAGCCGTCGGGGGTCGACGGCGGCCGGAACGCCCCGATGCGCACCCCGTGGGCGCGAGCGGCGTCGACCGCCTCGACGGTCTCGTGCGGGCCGGCCATCTCGACCGACATGACGGCCCCCTCGGGGGCGTCGACGCCGAGGGCCTCGGCGAGGCGGGTCGCGTTGGCGTGCAGGCGGGCCGGTAGCTCGGGGTGGTCGCGCAGCACCCCGAGGGCGGCCAGCGCGGCGCCGGCCGACGCGGGCGCCAGCCCGGTGTCGTAGATGAAGGGCCGCGCGGTGTTGACCAGGTGCTCGCGGACGTCGGGATGGGCGAGCACGACGCCGCCCTGGGCCGCGAGCGACTTCGAGAGGGTGGAGGTGACGACCACGTGCTCGGCGTCGAACAGCCCGCCCCGCGCGACGAGTCCCCCGCCCCCGGGCCCGATGACCCCGAGGGCATGTGCCTCGTCGATGACCAGCAGCGCGCCGGCCTCCTGGGTGAGGGCGACGAGGTCCTCCACGGGGGCGGCGTCGCCCAGGACGGAGTAGATCGACTCGGCCACGACGACGGCCCGCGGGGTGTCGCGGCGCGAGAGCAGTTCGGCGACGTGCTCGAGGTCGTTGTGCCGGGCCACGCTGACGGCGGCCCTCGAGAGGCGGCATCCGTCGATGAGGGAGGCGTGGGCGTGCTCGTCGCTGACGACCAGGGTGCCGGCGTCGGCCAGGGTCGTCAGGGCGGCGAGGTTGGCGGTGTACCCGCTCGAGAGCACCAGGGCGCTCGGGGCGCCGGTGAGGGCGACGAGCGCCGCCTCGAGCTCCTCGTGGATGTCGAGGGTGCCCGTGACCAGGCGGGATGCGCCCGCCCCGGTGCCGTAGGTCTCGGCCGCGGCGACCGCCCCGGCGACCACCGCAGGGTGGTGCCGCAGGCCCAGGTAGTCGTTGCCGGCGAGGTCGACGGCGTCGGCGCTCTTGGTCACCGAGAGCCGCCGGACCAGCCCCGCGTCCTCCCGGGCCGCGGCGGCATCCCTGATCCAGTCGAGCGGGCGCGTCACGTCACCGATCCTGCCACGGGTGCGCGGATGCCACCCGCGGAGCCGGGACGCGCCCGTCGCAGGCAGGCGGAGGAAGGCGCCCCGTCGCGGGATGGCTGCGGTTTGTGACAGATGGTTGACACAAGGCGGGTCTCGCGGCCATGCTCCTCTTGTACCAATCGTTCGACACAACTGGAGGGGTCATGGGGCTCGCCGTCCTGTCACTGCCGATCGCGCTGGTGGCCTTCGTGGTCGCGCTGGCCCGGCGTCACCTCGTCACCGTGGGCGTGAACGAGCACGCCGAGGTGGTGCGCATCGCCCGCCACGCCCGGGCGTGGCGAGTAGGCGGCCTGCTCGCCGGGCTCGTCGCGGCCGCCCTGGCGCTCACCGTGGGGCAGTCGGTGGACGCCCTCGGCCGACTGGTCGCCCTGGCCCCCGCGCTCCTGGGCATCGGCGTCCTCCTCGGCACCATCGTCGGGGAGCTCACCGCTCGGCCCCGGGTCGGCGTGCGCCGCACCGCGGTGGTCGAGACCCGCACGGTGCGCGGCATCCTGCCGCCGGTGCGCACCGCCCTGGTCGGGGTGGCCGGTGTCCTGCTGGCCGGTGCCCTGGCGCTCGGCGCCGCCTGGGGCGGCCCCGACGACCTGCAGCGGGCGGGGCGCTCGTTCACCCAGCGGTGCCGGGTGATGGTCGACGGGGCGCTCGTGTCGGCGTGGTCCTCGCGTGGGCCGTGGCCGGGCTCCTTCTACGCGGTCCCGCTGGCGGCCGCCCTCGGCGTGGCCGCCCTCCTCGTGCTGGCCGCCCTGGTGGCGGTCACCCGGCGGCCCCGCCCGCAGCCCGAGAGCCTCGGTCTGGACTCGATGCTGCGCCGCTGGTCGGCCGGCACCATCCTCACCGCAGCCCTGTTCACCGTGCTCGGCACCCTCGGGCCGGTGGCGGTGCTCATCGCCGCGGGGCTGCAGCCCGGCGAGTGCCCGATGTCGGTGACCCAGGCGGTGGTCCGCTGGGTGGCCCTCGCCGTCGGGCCGGTGGCGCTCGTCGCCGGCGCCGCCGCTCTCGGCGCCCTGCTGGTGACGCCCACCATCCGCGTCGACGATCTGCCCCGTCCCCTCCCGGGGGAGGCGACCCCGGTGGGGGCGCCGGTCCGATGACCCTGCAGGCCGTCACGGTCGACGTCCTCGACCCCACGCCGCCATACGAGCAGCTGCGCCGCCAGCTGGCCGACCTCGTCGGCAGCGGCGTGCTGGCCCCCGGCGACCGGCTGCCCCCGGTGCGCCAGTTGGCTGCCGACCTCGGGCTCGCCCCCGGCACCGTGGCCCGGACCTACCGTGAGCTCGAAGCGGCCGGCTACGTGCGGTCGCGGCGCGGGGGCGGGACGCGGGTGGCGCCCCACCCCCCCGCCGCGGCGACCCCGGCGGTCGCGCTGGAGGAGGCGGCGGCCGCCTACCTCGAACGGACCCGGGTGCTCGGCATCGGCACCGACGAGGCGCTGGCGGTGGTGCAGCGCCAGGCGTCCCGCTGAGCGGGCCCCGGGTCCGTGTCGTCGCGAGGGGGCATCCTGGAGGGACACCCGTCCTCCGAAGGAGTCCCCGTGCCCAAGGCCCCACTGCCCGCCGATGTCGCCGAGCTGTTCGCCCGGCCCAACCCCGCCGTCGTCGCGGTGCTGCTGCCCAGCGGCGCGCCGATGTCGGTCGCCACCTGGTACCTCGTCGAGGACGACGGCACCGTGCTGCTCAACATGGACGCCGAGCGCGCGCGGGTCTCGTGGATGCGCGAGCACCCCGAGGTCGCGCTCACCGCCCTGAAGGAGGGCGAGTGGTACACCCACGTCAGTGTGCGCGGACGGGTGGTGCGGTGGGACGACGACCCCGAGCGCGCCCTCGCCGACATCGACCGCCTGTCCAACCACTACGGCGGCCGCGACTACCCGACGCGCGACCGGGCTCGCATCAGCTGCTGGGTCGAGGTCACGAACTGGCACGGCTGGGGCGAGGCCAAGGCCGACTGACCCGCGGTCTCAGCCGTGCACGTCGGCCACCGCGCCGACCAGCCCGGCCGTCAGCAGCGCCAGGTCGGGGTCGGAGGTGACGAAGGGCGGCATCGTGTAGACGAGGTCACGGAACGGGCGCACCCACACCCCGCGCCGGACGGCCGCCGCCGTCACCTCGGCCACCCGCACCGGCTCGCGCAGCTGCACGACGCCGACGGCCCCCAGGGTGCGGACCTCCGCCACGGAGGCGAGGGCTGCGGCCCGGGCCAGCCCCGAGGCCAGGCCGCGCTCCACCCGCGCCACCTCGGCCTCGGTGTCGCGGGCGGCCAGCAGGTCGAGGTTGGCGTTCGCGACGGCACAGGCCAGCGGGTTCCCCATGAAGGTCGGCCCGTGCATCAGGCCGCCGGCCTCCCCGCGGCTGACGCCCTCGGCCACCTCGCGGGTGCACAGCATCGCGGCCAGGGTGAGGTAGCCGCCGGTCAGGGCCTTGCCGACGCACAGGATGTCGGGGGTGTGCGCGGCCCGGTCGCCCGCCCAGCGCGGCCCGGTGCGGTGGAAGCCGGTGGCGATCTCGTCGTGGATGACGAGGGCGCCGTGCTCGCGCGCCAGGTCGTGCAGCACGTCGAGCACCCGGGGGGCGTACACGTGCATCCCGCCGGCGCCCTGGAGCACGGGCTCGACGATGACCGCTGCCACGTGGGACGCGTTCTGCGCGAAGAGGTCCCGCGTGGTGCGTTCCCAGGCGACGAGCTCGGGGTCGTCGTCGGTGCGGTCCACGCCGGCCGGGGGGCGCGGCGCGAACACGTGCTCGGGAAGCACCCCGCGGAAGAGGGCGTGCATCCCGCCGACCGGGTCGGTGACGGACATCGGCGAGAAGGTGTCGCCGTGGTAGCCGCCGCGCACGGTGAAGAAGCGGGTCCGCGGCCGGCCGGCGGCGAGGTGGAACTGGAGCGCGGCCTTCATCGCGACCTCGACCGAGACCGACCCGGAGTCGGCGAGGAAGACGTGCTCCATCCCGGCCGGCGCGAGGTCGAGGAGGCGCCGGGCCAGCCCCACGGCCGGCTCGTGGGTGAGGCCGCCGAACATCACGTGGCTCATCCGGCCCAGCTGGTCGCGGGCGGCGGCGTCGAGCTCGGGCACCCGGTAGCCGTGGACCGCGCACCACCACGAGCTCATGGCGTCGACCACCTCGTGGGCCTCACCGCCCGGGGCGCGCAGCCGCAGCCGCACCCCCTCGGCGGACTCGACGAGGTAGGCGTCCGTGGGGGTGAGCGCCGACGAGTACGGATGCCAGACGTGCTCGCGGTCGTAGGCGAGCAGCGCGTCGGGGTCGAGGTCGTCCATCGCGGGCCATCATGCCGCGCCGGGCGGGAGCCGCTGCACCACGGGGATCCCGGGGCTCCGCATCCTCCGGATGGCGGTCGAGGGGCCAGGACACCCCGATGATCCGGCTGGCGGCATCCGCGTGTTCTGGCCCCTCGACTCGTGGCGGGAGGCGTGCGTCAGGCGGCCGAGCGGGCGTCCTCGACCGTGCCGGCGAGCCGCTGCACGAGGGCGCGCAGGGCGGCGTCGAGCTCGGCGTCGGAGAGCCGGCCCTCCTCGAAGGCCTGGAACGAGGCGCCGACGCCCACGGTGTCCTCGATGACCGCGGCCCCGGCGACGGTGAGGACCTTCACGCCCTCCTCGCGGGCCCACTGCGCGGCGCGCGGGGAGCCGCTGGCGCCCACCACCGCGGCCGGCTTGCCGGCGATGGCGGCCGCGCCGCGCGGGCGCGAGACCCAGTCGACGGCGTTCTTGAGGGCGCTCGGCATCGAGCCGTTGTACTCGGGAGTGACCAGCAGCAGGGCGTCGGCGTCGGCGACGGCCTCGCGCAGGTCGCGGGCGACCTGGGGCAGCGCGTCGTCGTGGTCGAGCTCCTCGGAGTAGTGCGGGAGGTCGGCGAGCCGCTCGAACACGGTCGCCTGCACGCCCTGAGGCAGGTGCGCGGTGGCGGCGTCGGCGAGCTGGCGGTTCGTGGAGCCGGCGCGCAGGCTGCCGACGAGGACGAGGACGTTCACAGGGACTCCTGGGGGAGGTCGGGGGCCGGGACGGGTCGACACTGACCTCGTGGTTGAACAGTCAACCATCGGCGCGCATTCCCGAGGTGCGCTGACCCCGAACGTGTGTGAAAACCCCCTGGATGCCCGAGGCTCTTCACACACATTCGCGCGGAGGCGAGGGGGAGGGTGCTGGGGAGGGGGTCAGTGCCAGGTGGAGCGTTCGACGCTGCCGTGCCGGCTGCAGGTGGCCGTCCACGTCCCGGGCGTTACCTGCACGACCATCCGGCGGCGGCAGTGCACGCAGAAGCGCGGCGGCTCGAGCTCGGCCCGCCGCGCGCAGCCCGCATGGTCGCCCTCGGCCAGCGCGAGCCCGCACTGGCCGCACCACGCCCCGGGGTCACCGGCCCGCGCCACCGGCTCGTGCGCGCCCGCGTCGGCGAACACCATCGCGCTCAGAACGTCTCGTTGAGGGCCTTGATCGGCATCTCGAGCTCGTCGAGCAGTGCCAGGTCCTCGCGAGGGTCGCGTCCCAGCGTCGTCAGGTAGTTGCCCACGATGACGGCGTTGATGCCGCCGAGCAGCCCGTCGCGCGTCCCGAGGTCACCCAGGGTCAGCTCGCGGCCGCCGGCGTAGCGCAGGATGGTCCGGGGCAGCGCCAGCCGGAACGCCGCGATGGTGCGCAGCGCGTCGTTGGCGGGCATCGGCTCGAGGTCGCCGAACGGCGTGCCCGGGCGGGGGTTGAGGAAGTTCAGCGGCACCTCGTGCGGCTCGAGCTCGCCCAGCTGCGCGGCCAGCTCGGCCCGCTGCTCGACCGTCTCGCCCATCCCGACGAGGCCGCCGCAGCACAGCTCCATCCCGGAGTCCTTGACCATGCGGCAGGTCTCGAGCCGCTCGTCGAAGGAGTGCGTGGTGACGACGTTCGGGAAGTACGAGCGCCCGGCCTCGAGGTTGTGGTTGTAGCGGTGGACCCCCATGTCGACCAGGTCGTCCACCTGCTCCTGGGTCAGCATCCCCAGGGACGCGGCGACCTGGATGTCGACGGCGGCGCGGATGGCGGCCACGCCCTCGCGCATCTGCTGCATCAGCTTCTCGTCGGGCCCGCGCACGGCCGCGACGATGCAGAACTCGCTGGCCCCGGTGGCGGCGGTCTCCTTCGCGGCCCGCACGAGCTCGGGGATGTTGAGCCACACCGAGCGCACCGGCGAGGTGAACTGCCCGCTCTGCGAGCAGAAGTGGCAGTCCTCGGGGCAGCCGCCCGTCTTGAGCGACACGATGCCCTCGACCTCGACGCTCGGGCCCTGGTACTTCAGACGCACCTCGTGGGCCAGCGCCAGCAGGTCCTGGAGGCGGTCGTCGCCGGTCTCGAGGACCGCCACGATCTGCTCGTGGGTGAGCGCGACCCCGCGCTCGAGCACCTGCTCGCGCGCGACGTCGAGGATGTCGGTTCCGGTCACCTGAGCCGTCATGGGCTCGATTGTGGCAGCCCGCGGCCCGACCTCCGACGCCCGCCCTCGCCGGTCCGGTGGGCGGACGCCGAGGGGCGGGTCAGGAGAGCAGCTGGCCGAGCATCCCGCCGGGGCCCTGCTGGTTGCCGCCGCTCTGGTGGCCCCCGTCGACGACGTTCTCGCACGGCTGCACCAGCACGTAGCCCTGGCCGCCGAATGCCATCTGCAGCAGCTCGCCGGTGCCGCCGCGGATCATCGAGCCGAGACCGCCGGTGTCGACGCGCACGTCCATCGAGACCCCGGAGGTCCACAGCACCACGGCCTGGGCGTCGGCGAAGGTCGGCGACGAGGCGACGTCGAGGGCGATGGGGTCGCCCTTGGTGGTGACCGCGACGTAGCCGGTGCCGCGCAGCGAGACGTTGTAGAGGCCACCGGTCATCGCGGCGCCCCGGGCCTGGATGCGGTGGATGTCCCACTGGATCGAGCTCGAGAACGCCAGCACGTTGTTGCCGTTGACCGACACCATGTCGTTCTCGAGGTACATGACCTGCACCTCGGCCGCCTCGTCGGCGACGAACAGCTCGCCGGTGCCCGAGCACTCCATCATCTTCACGCCCTCGCCCGTGACGGCGGCCTTGAACATCTTGCCCAGGCCGCCCGAGCCCTTGTTCGCGAACCGGACGTCGCCCTGGTAGGCCACCATCGAGCCGGTCTTGGCCTGCACCGGGCCGTAGCGCATGTCGATGCGCAGCAGCTTCTTGTTCTGCAGCGAGAACGGGTCCTGGCTGTCCTTCTCCTTGAAGTCGGTGAACAGCGAGCCGTGGATGGTCATGGGTGCGACGCCTTCCGTGCGGGGGAGGGTGGGGTTCCACCCCGTGGGGACCAACGCTAGAAGGGACGACGCCGTCGGCGCTATGGTTCCGGGCACGGACAAGGGTCGGCCCAGGGAGGTCCCCGATGAGCTTCTTCGAACGGGCGAAGGCGGCGGCGAGCGACCTCGCGGCCAAGGCCGACGTCGCGATGTCCAACGCGGGGATCAGCGTTCCCGGCATCGGCGCCGACCGGGCGCTGCGCGACCTCGGGGTCGTGGCGTGGATGGACGCCACCGGCCGCCCCGTCGGCGAGACCGACCGCGAGCGGGTCATGGCGACCCTGCGCGAGCTCGAGGCGGCCGGCCGGCTGGGGCCGCTGACCCTCACCCCGCCCCCGTCGCCCTACGGTGCACCGCCCCCGCCGCCGGGGGGTGCCGCACCCACCCCGCCGCCGCCTCCACCCGGTGCCTCGGTGCCGCCGCCTCCGCCCGGTGGGGTCATGCCGATGCGCGACGAGCCCGGCCCCCGGCCGCTGACCACGCCGCCCGCCGACGACCGGCCGCCGGTGCCGCCGATGCCGGACGAGGAGCGGCCGGGGGGCCCCACCACGCCGCCGCCTCCGCCGCCGCCCAGCTGGGCCTGACCGCGGTCGGTCCTCACGCCCAGGCGAACCCGAGCAGGGCCAGCGGCAGGGCCACGGCCACGACGGCCAGGGCGTAGGCCAGCGTTGCGGTGACGGGTTGCGGCCCCAGGGCCAGCAGGTGCAGGCGTACGGGAGCCGAGGTGCTCGCGGCCATCGCTCCCGCGGGCGCCCGCCCCGCGGCCACCGTCACCAGGGCCCGGGCCGTGGCCACCGCCCCGCTGCGCCGCACGGCGGCCCGGTCGGCCAGGGCCTCGACCAGCAGGCGCACCTCCGCCAGCGCGGTGGCCGAGCGCAGCGCCGGGGGCACCGACTCGTGCAGCACGGTGAAGAACTCCAGCAGCAGGTCGTGCCGGGCCCGCAAATGGGCGCGCTCGTGGGCCACCACCGCGGCCAGCTGCTCGTCGGGGAGGGCGTCGAGCACCCCGCGGGTCAGGACCACCCGCGGGCCGCGGCCCGGGATGCAGTAGGCCGTCGGCGTGGGGTGCTGCAGCACGACCAGCCCATCGCGGTCGTGCTCACCGAGGATGTCGACGAGCTCACGATGCTCGGTGCGCGCCTGCCGGATGCGGGTGCCGACCCGGTGCCCCGACAGCAGGAGGCGCCCCAGCACCACCGCGGTGACGAGCAGGGCGAGAGCGACCAGCCAGGGGTGGGAGCGCAGGTCGTCGCCCTCCAGCACCAGCGGCAGCACCGCCGGGGCCACGGCGAGGGCGGCCAGGACCCCGCCGAGGGAGACCGCCTGCCAGGCCACGAGGGCGGCGCGGGGCGCGCGCCGGAGACGGCGCGGGCGGGCGAGGAGGCCGGGCGCCAGCCAGACCAGCGCGACGGCCACCCCGGCGAGGGCGAGCGGGACCACGGCACCATCGTGGCAGCCGGGCGCGCCGGGGCGAACGCTCGGCCGGTCAGCGGGGCCGGCGGGAGCGCGCGCCCCGGGATGCCGGGCGGTCGCTGCGGGCCTCGACCTCGGCCAGGGCGGCCTTGAGGTCGGCGATCTCGTCGGTGCTGGCGCCGTCGAGGAAGTGCAGCAGCGCCGAACGGCGGTCGGTGACCTCCATGTCGTCGAGGGTGCGACGCATGGTGCGCGCGGTGAGGGCCTCGCGGGTGTCGGCGGGCAGATAGCGCCAGGCGCGCCCGTCGCGCTCGCGGGTGACCAGGTCCTTCTTCGCGAGCCGGTCGAGCACCGTCATCACCGTCGTATAGGCGATCTCCCGGTCCTTCTCGAGGGCCTCGTGGACCTCGCGGACGGTGACGCCGGCGAACCCGTCGCCCCCGGCCACGGTGCTCTCCCAGAGACGGTCCATGACGACCCGCTCGAGGTCGCCGAGGCGAGGGGCGTGGGCCGAGTGCGGCATGGCTACTCCTGGTCGGGTCGTGACGACGGGTGGGCCCCGAGGTCGAGGACGTGGTCGAAGCGGTTCAGCGCCTCGGGCCGGTGGCTCACGAGGACGACCGCGCGCTCGCGGGTGGCGCCCAGGACATCATCGAGCACGGCGGTGGCCGTTGCGTCGTCGAGGTGCGCGGTGGGTTCGTCGAGCAGGACGACGGCCCGCTCCGCCAGCACGGCGCGGGCGATGCCGAGCCGGGTGCGCTCGCCGCCCGAGACGCCGCGGCCGCCGGTGCCGAGCCGGGTGTCGAGCCCGTCGGGGAGCTCGGTCAGCCAGGGGCCGAGGCCGGCGAGGGCGAGGGCATGGCGCAGCGCGTCGTCGTCGGCGTCCGGGCGGGCGAGCCGGAGGTTCGCGGCGAGCGACCCGGCGAAGACGTGCGGCTCGTCGTCGACCACGGCGATGTCGGCGCGGGCGGTGGCCAGGGGAAGCCCGCGCACGTCGACCCCGTCACGGGTGTGGCGCCCCCCGGTCACGTCGAGCGCGCGCGCGAGGACCGCCAGCAGGGTGCTCTTGCCCGAGCCGTTGGGCCCGACGACGGCGACGTGCCGGTCCGGGCGGAGCGCGAGGTCGGTGGGTGCAAGCGCGGTGCGCTCGCCAGTCCAGGACGCGGTGACCGCCTCGAGCCGGACGACCGGCGCGCCTCCCGTGGCCCGCGGCTCGGAGCATCCATCCACGTGCTCCGGATGCTGGGCCGAGGACGTCGTTGGGCCGGCCGGGTCGTGCACGGCCGGCTCCTGGTCGAGCAGGGCGGTGAGGCGGGCGCTGCTGCCCTGGGCCCGGGCCAGCGCGCGCATGGTGTCGACCAACGGCGCCAGGGCCTCGCCCACGGCCACCGGGACGAGCACGAGCAGGGCTGCGACCGGCGCGCCCACCGTGGCCGGGTCCACCAGCAGCGCCGCCGCGACGGTGGCGGCGGCCGTCCCCAGCGGCAGCAGCGCCGCCACCAGGGCCCGACCCCGGCTCTGCCGCGCCACCGCCGCGCGCCACGTGGCGTGGGCGGCGCCGAGCGCGCGCAGCGCGTCCCGCTCGGCGCCGATGGCCTTCAGCTCTCCGGCCTGGCGCGCGACGAGGTCGCCCACCCGGGCCACCTCGGCCCGGGCCGCCAGCAGCGCGTCGCGCGAGGTCGACTCGGCGTGCCAGGCGACCACGCAGCCGAGGGCCAGCACCACCAGCAGCGCGGCCACGACCAGCCCGAGCGTGGGGGCGAACCACGCCGTGAGGGCCGCGGCCCCCAGGCCCGCGAGCGCCCCGGAGACCAGCGGGACGGTGACCCGGACCTGGGCCTCGACCACGTCGGTGAGATCCTCGACGACCCCCGTGAGCACCGCCGACCGCGAGCGCCGGCCGAGCCGGGCGGGGGTCAGGGGCACCAGGGCGCTGAACACCGCCACCCGGCGGTCGGCCAGCTCAGCGAGCGCGGCGTCGTGCGAGACCAGCCGCTCGAGGTAGCGGAAGTAGGGCCGCGCCATCCCGAACGCGCGGACCGCGACGATGGCCGCCAGCAGGGTGAGGATGACCGGGCGCTCGCTGGCGCGGACCACGAGCCAGCCCGAGGTCGCGGTCAGGGCGATGCCGGACGTGGTGGCGGCCCCGCCGAGCAGGCCGCCGAGGACCGTGGCCCGGGTGGGGCGCACGACCGTGACGGGGTTCCGGAGGGCGGCGGGGGCGCTCATGCCGTCGCCCCCACTGCCCGGGGCTCGAGGCCCACGTGCCGGTGGGCCCGCGCCACGAGCTCGGGGCGATGGGTCACGACGAGCACGGCACGCCGCTCGGCCAGCTCGGACAGCAGCTCGTGGACGATCTCGGCCCCGGGGCCGTCGAGGTGGGCGGTCGGCTCGTCGACCAGCAGCACCGGCGCGGTCGACAGCGTTGCGCGGGCCAGCGCCACCCGGGCCCGCTGGCCGGCCGAGAACCCGACGCCCTCGTCGCCCAGCGGGGTGTCGAGCGCGGCCGGCAGGGCCGCGACGAACCCCTCGAGGCCCACTCGGCGCAGCGCGGCCCAGAGGTCGGCGTCGGGAGCGTCGTTGCCGAGTCGCAGGGCGTCGCGCACGGTGCCGGCGGGCAGGAACGGGCGCTGCGTCACCAGGTGGGCGTGGCCCGCCGTGACGGTGCCGGCGGAGGGGGTGCGCAGGCCGGCCGCCAGCTCCAGGACGGTCGACTTGCCGGCGCCGGAGGGCCCGGTCAGGACGGTGAGACCGGGCCCGGCGTCCAGGTCCAGCCCCCGGAGCACCGGTATGGATGCTCCGGGATACGAGTAGTGGACGCCGCGCAGCCGGACACCGAGCGCCTCGGCGGCCGGCGTCCCGGCCGGTGTCGTGCGGCCGGCGGGCCCGGCGGCGAGCTCGTCGAGGGCGTCGGCCACGGCCTCGGCCCCGTCGGCCGCGGCGTGGAACTCGGCCCCGACCCGGCGGATCGGCCAGTAGGCCTCGGGCGCCAGCAGGATCGCGAGCAGGCCGGTGCCGAGGTCGAGCGTGCCGTGGGTGAGCCGGAGCCCGACCGTGACGGCCACGATGGCCACCGAGATCGACGCCAGCAGCTCCAGGGCCGCCGATGACAGGAAGGCCAGGCGCAGCGTGCGCATCGTGGCCCGGCGGTGGGCGCCGCTGACCTCGGCGACGACCTCGACCTGGCGCTCGGCCCGTCCGTATCCCACCAGGGTCGGCAGCCCGCGCACCACATCCGTGAAGTGGCCCGCGAGCGAGGACAGCGCGCGCCACCGACGCTGCGTCTCGTCGCGGGTGGCGGCGCCGATCAGGGCCGCGAAGGCCGGGAGCAGCGGCAGGGTCAGGGCCACCACGAGCGCGCTCACCGGGTCGACCCACACCAGGGCGCCGAGCGCCAGCACCGGCACGACCGCGCCCGCCACCAGCGCCGGCAGGAAGCGCGCGGCGTACGGCTCGACGGTGGCGACCCCCTGCCCGGCCAGGGTGGCCCCGCGGTCGGGGTCCGGGCGCCGCTCGGCCGGCACCCGCAGCCAGTGCTCCAGCAGGGCACGACGCAGCGCCGCCGTGACCTCGACCCCGGCGCGCGCCGCCGACCGCTCGGCCGCCCAGCCCAGCGCGGAGCGCGTCCCCAGCAAAGCCACGAGCCACCCGGCCGGAGCGCCCACGGGCGTGCCGTCGACCACTGCGACCACCAGGGCCGCCAGGGCGAAGGCGGTGGCCACCGTGGCGAGGCCCTGGAGGACGCCGACCACCGCCACCGCCACGACGGGGCGGCGGGCGGCGGGCGCGACGGCCAGGAGGCGCGGGTCGAAGGGCCGCACGGCGCGGACCTCAGCCGACCGCGACCGGCTCGGGGATGTGCTGGGTCCCGATCCGCCGGCGGAAGGCGTAGTAGGTGTAGCCGGTGTAGAGGAGCACGATCGGCGTGAAGACGGCGGCCGCCCAGGTCATGATCTGCAGGGTCATCGGGCTGCTCGAGGCGTTGGCGATGGTGAGCGACCGGCCGCCGTCGAGGGTCGTCGGCATCACGTCCGGGAACAGGGCCAGGAAGTACGTGGCCACCGTCGCGGCGGCCGTGACCGCCGTCCCCGTGAAGGCCCAGCCCTCGCGGCCGCGGGCGTTGGCCGCGACCGCCGCCAGCAGCGCCACCGCGGCGACCACCGTCGTGGCCCACGACCACGCCGACCCGGTGAGCAGGCCCAGCCAGCCGAGGGTCACCACGGCCAGCACGGCGGTGACCGCGCCCAGGGTCGTGCCCAGCCGGCGGGCGTCCTCGCGGATCGTGCCGGTGGTCTTGAGCGCCAGGAAGAACGCGCCGTGGGTCAGGGAGAGGGCCACCACGGTCACCCCGCCCAGCAGCCCGAGAGGGTCCAGGAGGGTGAGCAGCGAGCCGGTGTACTCGAGGTCGCGGTCGATGGGTAGCCCTCGCACGATGTCGGTGAGAGCGACCCCGACCAGCAGGGGCGCCGCGATCGAGCCGCCGATGATGGCGGCGTCCCAGCGGCGGCGCCACGTGACGTCGTCGCGCTTGTGGCGATACTCGAAGCCCATGTTGCGCACGATCAACGCCACCAGCAGCACCAGCAGCGGCAGGTAGAAGGCCGAGAACATCGTCGCGTACCACTCGGGGAACGCCGCGAAGGTGGCGCCGCCGGCGGTGATGAGCCAGACCTCGTTGCCGTCCCAGTGGGGTCCGATGGTGGTGAGCATGACGCGGCGGCGCTTCTCGGTGTCGGCGGCGTCCTCGCCGGCCCCGAGGACGGGGAGGAGCGCCCCCACCCCGAAGTCGAAGCCCTCGAGGACGAGGTAGCCGGCCCACAGCAGGCCGATGAGTGCGAACCAGACGAGCTGGAGAGTGTCCATGTCGGTGTCCCTGGGGTCAGTAGGCGAACTGGAGCGGGGCGTCCTCGTGGGCGTCCGCGGGGGTGGCCGGGTCGACGAAGGGCTCGGCGCCACGGCGGACGTAGGTGAGGAAGAGCTTGACCTCGACGACGGCCAGCACCGCGTAGAGGAGGGTGTAGACGGCCATCGAGACCCACACCTCGGCGACGCTCACCGACGGCGAGACGCCGGTGGCGGTGGTCATCAGGCCGTAGACCAGCCAGGGCTGGCGCCCCATCTCGGTGAAGATCCAGCCGAAGCTGTTGGCGAAGACCGGCAGCAGCGGGGTCACGGCTGCGACCAGCAGCCACCAGCGGGCGCGGGGGACGCGGGTGCCGCGGGTCGCCCACAGGGTGAGCGCGGCCAGCAGCATCGTGAGGAAGCCCAGGCCCATCATCAGCCGGAAGGTCCAGTAGGCCACCGGCACGATCGGGGTGTAGTCGTCGGTGAGGACCAGGGGCGCCATCTGCGGGCCGTACTGCGCGACCACCTTCTCGGCCAGTGCGCGCTCGCTGCCCTTGAGGTCGTTGATGCCCTCGACGGTGCCGTTCACGTCGCCGGTGCCGAGGAAGGAGAGCAGCCCGGGCACGGCGATGATGCGGGTGGCCTCGCTGCCGTCGAGCGGGCCCACCGACAGCACCGAGAACGGCGCGTGGCTGGTGGTGTCGTAGAGGGCCTCGGCGGCGGCCATCTTCATCGGCTGGACCTCGGTCATGATCTTGCCCTGGAGGTCGCCCGAGACGACCACCCCGAGGGATGCGACGAGCGCCACGACGGCCCCGACGCGCACGCCGTGGCGGTACATCCGGTCGTCGTCGGTGCCGGCCTCGCGGCGCAGCAGCCACAGCGAGACGCCCATGACCACCGCGCCACCGACCATGTAGGCCGACAGGATGACGTGCGGGAAGGTGACGAGCTGGACCTTGTTGGTGAGCACCGCGAGGAAGTCGGCCATCTCGGCCCGGCCCGTCTCGGGGTTGAAGCGGTAGCCGACCGGGTTCTGCATGAACGAGTTCGCCGCGAGGATGAAGTAGCCCGAGAGGACCGTCCCGAGGTGCACCAGCCACATCGAGGCCGCGTGCAGGCGCTCGGGGATGCGGCCCCAGCCGAAGATCCACACGCCCAGGAACGTCGACTCCAGGAAGAACGCCAGGAGCGCCTCGAAGGCCAGCGGTGCGCCGAAGATGTCACCGACGAAGCGGCTGTAGTCCGACCAGTTCATCCCGAACTGGAACTCCTGCACGATGCCCGTGACCAGGCCGAGCGCGAAGTTGATCATGAACAGCTTGCCGAAGAACTTCGTCAGACGCAGGTACTCGGGGCGGTGGGTGCGCACCCAGCGGAGGTGGAACCAGGCCACGATGGCCGACATCCCGATCGTCACGGGGACGAAGAGGAAGTGGTAGACGGTCGTGATGGCGAACTGCCACCGGGCGACGTCGAGCGACGATCCCATGCGGGGCTCCTGCGGGTGCGGTCTGATACGACGGTGCGTAGTACAAACTACACAACGTCGTAGGTGGGACGCCAGGGGTGCCCCGGTGACCCGACGCACGGGCGTGGGGCAGCGGCATCCCGGTGCCACACTGACCGGGTGCACCGCGACGACCTCGTGCGCCTCCGCCGCGCCCGCGACCGGATGGACCGCGACTACGCCCAGCCGCTCGACGTGCCGGCGCTCGCCGCCGAGGCCCTGATGTCGCCGGGACACTTCCACCGGATGTTCCGCGAGGCCTACGACGAGACGCCCTACCAGCACCTGATGACCCGCCGCATCGAGCGGGCGGCCGCCCTGCTGCGGCACGGTGACGTGTCGGTCACCGACGCGTGCATGGCGGTGGGCTGTACCTCGCTGGGGTCGTTCTCGAGCCGGTTCACGGCGCTGATGGGGGTCACCCCCAGCGAGTACCGCGCCCGGGCGCACGGGGCGGCGGCCGTCATCCCGCCGTGCGTCGGCAAGCTCGCCGACCGGCCGGCGGGCACCCGGTCAGGATCGGAGAAGCGCCGCGCCGGGGTGCCGGCCTAGCGTCGTCGGCATGACGACCTCACCCACCGCCTCGCTCGCCGTCCGCAACTGCTTCCTGGTGGTCGACGACCACGACACCGCCATGGCCTTCTACCGCGACGTGCTGGGCTTCACCGTGACCCAGGACGTGACCAACGGCGACTTCCGCTGGCTGAGCCTGGCCACGCCGACCCAGCCCGAGCTCGAGATCACCCTGCAGTCGGTCGGCATCTACCCCGGCAGCAGCCCCGCCGACCGCGAGGCGATGGACACGTTGCTCGCCAAGGGGCTGATGAACCCGCTGATCTTCCAGTGCGACGACGTCGACGCGCTGTTCGAGCACGTGGTGGCGGCCGGCGGCGAGGTGCTGCAGGAGCCGCAGGACCAGTTCTACGGCGTGCGGGACTGCGCCTTCCGCGACCCGGCGGGCAACATGCTGCGCTTCAACCAGCGGCTCGACCAGGGCTGAGCGCGGGGCCCGAACGCCGGGTGCAGGCCTGCGCGCGGGACCCGGGCACCTCGAGACAAGACCTCCTGCACCGGACCCCGCCTCGCAACCCTTGTCCGGTGCACTTTTCGGGGTCACCCCGAAAAGCCGAGGGGGGCGCCGGGCCGGGGGTCAGGCGTCGGGGTAGCCGTGCGGGTTCTGCGACTGCCAGCGCCAGGTGTCGGCGCACATGTCGTCCACGGTGCGGGTGGCCCGCCAGCCCAGCTCGGCCTCGGCCCGGGTGGGGTCGGCGTAGGAGGCCGCGATGTCGCCCGGGCGCCGCGCGACCACCCGGTAGGGCAGCTCGCGCCCGCAGGCCCGCTCGAAGGCGTGCAGCAGCTCGAGCACCGAGGTGCCGTGCCCGGTGCCGAGGTTCCACGTCGACACCGGCTCGGTGGTCTCGCCGATGCGGTGCAGCGCCGCGATGTGCCCCGCGGCGAGGTCTTCGACGTGGATGTAGTCGCGCACGCCCGTGCCGTCGGGGGTGTCGTAGTCGTCGCCGAACACGGCCAGCTGCTCGCGCCGCCCGACCGCGACCTGCGCGATGTAGGGCATCAGGTTGTTGGGCGGGCCCGACGGGTCCTCGCCGATGGTGCCGCTGGGGTGCGCGCCCACGGGGTTGAAGTAGCGCAGCAGCGCGATCCGCCAGGTGGGGTCGGCCGCGGCGACGTCGCGCAGCACCTGCTCCTGCATCACCTTGGTCCAGCCGTACGGGTTGGTCGCCGAGGTGGGCAGGTCCTCGTGCATCGGGACCGGCGCCTGCGCCCCGTAGACCGTCGCGGACGACGAGAACACCAGGCGCCGCACCCCGTGCCGGCGCATCGCCCGCACCAGCGAGAACGTCGAGCCCAGGTTGTTCTCGTAGTACTCCAGCGGCTGCTCGACACTCTCGCCGACCGCCTTGAACCCCGCGAAGTGGATGACGGCGTCGAACCGCTCGCCGGCGAAGAGGTGCTCGGTCTTGTCGTGGTCGGTGAGGTCGAAGGAGCGCACGTCGA
Source organism: Nostocoides sp. Soil756 (assembly GCF_001428065.1). Lineage (GTDB taxonomy): Bacteria > Actinomycetota > Actinomycetes > Actinomycetales > Dermatophilaceae > Phycicoccus. The sequence continues at coordinate 84,901 of NZ_LMSE01000001.1, read as the reverse complement.
GGGGCTGCCCGGTGAGCCCCTCGATGCGCCCGACGACGGTGGGTTTGGCGTTGGCGAACGAGTCGACGACCACGACGTCGTGCCCCGCGGCCACCAGCTGGACGACGGTGTGGGACCCGATGTAGCCGGCACCGCCGGAGACGAGGACGCGCATGGCGTCGACCCTAGTGCCGTGCCCCGGCCCGGCCGCTCGGGTTCAGTCGCCGTCGGGCAGGACGACGCTGAGCACCCATGAGACCAGGGTGATGACGACCGCGGCCAGGACGGCGTCCCAGAAGAAGTGCTGGATCGAGAACGAGAGCCCGATGGCGCTACCCACCCACTCGGTGATCTGCAGCATGAAGGCGTTGATCACGAAGGTGAACAGCCCCAGCGTGAGCACGACGAAGGGGAAGGAGAAGAACTTCGCGATCGGCTTGATGACGGCGTTGACGAGCCCGAAGACCAGCGCCACCAGCACCACGGTGACGGTCTTGCTCGTCCACGTCGAGCTGTCCTCGGCGAGGTCGATGCCCGGCACGACGAGGGCCGCCACCCAGAGCGCGACGGCGTTGATGGCGACCCGGATCAGGAAGTTCATCACCCCGCCAGTCTGGCACGCGGACGCGGACGCGGCCACGGCCCGGACGCGGCCCGGGGCGCCCCGGACGCCGGCCGCCGCCCCCGGCGAGCCGGCGTGCCCCGGTCCTAGAGTGGGCGCCATGACTGACGACCGCGCCACCGACGACCGCGCCACCGACGCTGCGCCGCCGCTGCCGGTACGCCTGCGTGCCGCGCTGGAGGCCCTGCCCGCCTACACCCCGGGGCGCCCGGCCACCGTCCGTGAGGGGCTGGTCGCCTACAAGATCAGCAGCAACGAGAACCCTTTCCCGCCGCTGCCCTCGGTGCTCGACGTGGTGCGCGAGGCGGCCGGCGCGGTCAACCGCTACCCCGACATGGCGGTCACCGCTCTCACCGCCGCCCTGGCGCAGCGGCTCGGCGTCCCGGCCGAGCGCATCTCGACCGGGCCCGGCTCGGTGGGCGTGCTCGACCAGCTGATCCGGGCCACCTGCGACGACGGCGACGAGGTGCTCTTCGCCTGGCGCTCGTTCGAGGCCTACCCCATCCTCACGACGATGGCGGGGGCGCGACCGGTCATGGTGCCGCTGGCCCCCGGCGACCGGCACGACCTCGACGCGATGGCCGCCGCCGTCACCGACCGCACCCGGCTGGTCCTGGTCTGCACGCCCAACAACCCCACCGGTACCACGGTCGGCGCCGCCGAGCTCGACGCGTTCCTCGACCGGGTGCCGCGCGACGTGCTGGTCGTCCTCGACGAGGCCTACCTCGAGTTCGTCGACGACCCCGACGCGCCCGACGCCCTGGCCGTGCACGCGGCCCGCCCCAACGTCGTGGTGCTGCGCACCTTCTCGAAGGCCTACGGGCTGGCCGGGCTCCGGGTCGGCTACGCCGTGGCGCACGAGCCGGTGGCCGCCGCCCTGCGCAAGGCCGCCCTGCCGTTCGGCGTCAACAGCCTGGCCCAGGCCGCGGCCATCGCCTCGCTCGAGGCCTCCGACGAGCTCGACGTGCGGGTCAAGGAGCTCGTGGCCGAGCGGGATCGGGTCGTGGCCGCGCTGCGCGAGCAGGGCTGGGACATCCCCGACCAGCAGGCCAACTTCGTGTGGTTCGGGCTGGGCGACGACACCGCCGCCTTCGCGCAGGCCTGCGACGACGAGGGCCTCACCGTGCGGCCCTACGGCACCGACGGCGTCCGGGCCACCATCGCCGAGTCCGAGGCCAACGACCGCTTGGTCGAGGTCGCGGGGCGCTTCCTGGCCGCGCGCCGGGGCTGACCGGGCGCCACCCGCGCGGCGGGGGCGGCGTCCCCGCACGGCAGGATGGCCGGATGCGCATCCTCCTCACCGGCGCCGCCGGCTTCATCGGCACGGCGACCTGGCGCGAGCTCGTCACCGACGGCCACGACGTGGTCGCCGTCGACCTGCTCATCCCCGAGGCCCACGCCGCCGCGACCCGGGCCGACCCGCCGCCCGGGGTGCACGTGCTCGACGTCCGCGAGGCCGGGGCGTGGGGCGACCTGTTCCAGGGCGTCGACGTGGTGGTGCACCTGGCGGCGATGGTGGGCGCCGGCGTCACGGCCGCCGACCTGCCCCTCTACGCCGGGCACAACGACCTCGGCACCGCGGCCGTGCTGGCCGCGATGCACGCCGAGGGCGTGTCCCGCGTCGTGCAGGCGTCCTCGATGGTCGTCTACGGCGAGGGCCGCTACACCTGCCCCGAGCACGGCCCGCAGAGCCCCGGCCCGCGCACCCGCGAGGACCTCGACCGCGGCGCGTTCGACGACCCGTGCCCCGTCTGCGGTGGCCCGCTGGACTGGGCGCTCGTCGACGAGGACGCCGCGCTCGACCCCCGCTCGAGCTACGCCGTCAGTAAGGTCGCCCAGGAGCAGTACGCCGCCGCGTGGTGCCGCCAGGCCCCGGGCGCGGCGGTGTCGCTGCGCTACCACAACGTCTACGGGCCCGGGATGCCGCGCGACACCCCCTACTCCGGGGTGGCGGCCATGTTCCGCTCCTCGCTCGAGCGGGGCGAGCCGCCCACGGTCTACGAGGACGGCCGCCAGATGCGCGACTTCGTGCACGTCGACGACGTGGCCCGGGCCAACCTGGCCGCGGCGCGGGCCGTGGTCGCGGCCGACCTCGCGACCCACCGCACCTACAACGTTGCCTCGGGGCACCCCATCGCCATCGCCGACGTCGCCCGGGCGGTGGCCCATGGGTCGGGGCGCGACGTCGAGCCGACCGTCACCGGGCAGTACCGCATCGGCGACGTGCGCCACATCGTGGCCTCCCCGGCGCGGGCCACGGCCGAGATCGGCTTCACCGCCCGGGTGACCCCCGACGAGGGGCTGGCCGCGTTCGCCACCGCGCCGCTGCGCGCCTGAGCCCCGCCCCGGGCTGCTTCCGGCCGACGATGCCGGCTACCAGACGGTCTTGATGCCGTGCGCCAGCGCCAGCGCCAGCACGCCCTGGCCGACCAGGCCCCAACGCTGCCAGCGCGGGGGCAGCCAGAGCACGGCCAGCAGCATCCAGGGCATGAACGGCAGCCAGATGCGCTCGACCTCGGCCTTGCTCATCCGCGACAGGTCGGCGGCCAGCACCATCGCGACGCCGGCCACGACGAGCGGGGCCACGACCCGCTCCCAGCCCTGCGCCCGGGCGCGCCCGGCCGCCCGTCGCAGCCGCGCGACGGGCACCGACGCCGCCCCGAGCGCCGCCGGCAGCAGCAGCCCGGCGGCCAGGAACAGCGAGCCGAGGTTGCCGAAGGACCAGTACCAGAACGGCCGTTTGCTCGCGAGGTCGCGCGGGTCCCAGTAGCGGTCGTGCAGCACCGGGTAGGCGTCCCACCAGGCGAAGCCGAGCCCGGCGGCGAGCAGCACCACCAGCAGGGCCGTACCGGCGGCGAGCGCCCCCACGACCAGGCGTGGCCGCCACGCGCCACCGGTGGCCACCAGCACGGCCACCGCCAGCAGCGCGACCAGGCCGAGGCCGTAGGACTCCAGGAGGCACCAGCCGAGGAGCAGTCCGGCGAGCACCGCCAGGGCCGGTCGCCGCCAGGCCGTCGCCGCCCCGGCCGCCGCCAGCGCGGCCATCCCCCACGCGACGGTGGCGGTGAAGAGGGCGTCGGCCGAGACCGCCATCAGGACGGCCGTGGGCGCCAGGACCAGGAACGGCAGGGCGCGGCGGGCGGCGTCGCGGGCCGCCAGCCGGTCGAGGGTGACGGCCACGGCGGCGGGCACGGTGCCGGCGACGAGCACCACGACGGCGCCGGCCGCCTGCCACGACCCCAGCCCGAGGCGGTCGAGGCCGACGAACATCAGCACCGCGCCCGGCGGGTGGCCGGCCAGGTGGACCGGCCAGTGGTGCGCGCTGTCGAGCGGGATGCGCGAGATGTAGACGCGCAGCATCTCGCCCACGTCGTCGGCGGCCCGGGCGCTGCCGAGGTACTCGGTGCCGTGCTCGAGGTGCTTGCCGAGGCCGGTCGGGCCGTCGACCAGCGCCAGCGACACCATCCAGACGACCGAGACCAGCCACGACAGCGCCAGCAGCTGGCCCCAGGTGAGGCGTTCGAGCCGGGCGAGCACCCCGGGCCGAGCGGCCAGCGCGACCAGGGCGAGGGCGACGATGCTCATCGGCCCGACGCGCAGGTCCCAGTCGCCGATCAGCGGGGCGGCGCGGCCGGCCTTGACGACGACGTCGAAGACCGGCGGGACCAGCATCGCCGCGGCGACGACGAGCACCCCCGCGGCCAGGCCCCACCACGCCCGGCGACCCGCGGCGGCCGCCCCGGCGTCCCGCCCGGCGTCCGCGCGCGGTCGCGTCGTCGTCGGGGGCGTCGCCATGCCCCCAAGGATGCCCGCTCGGCCTCCGCCGGCCGTGCAGGGCCCCACCCGGCACCCGGTCTGGCCTGCGCCGTCGGGTCGAGAGCGGCCGCTGACCACCTAGGCTCGCTTGTCGTGACCGTTTCCTGCGACCTCGTGCTGCCGTGCCGTGACGAGGCGGCGGCCCTGCCCGGGGTCTTCGCGCTCGTCCCCGACGGGATGCACGTCGTCGTGGTCGACAACGGCTCCAGCGACGACACCGCGGAGGTGGCCCGGGCCCACGGCGCGACGGTGGTGCACGAGGCCACCCCGGGCTACGGGGCCGCCGTGCACGCGGGCGTCGAGGCCGCCACCGCCGAGTACGTGGCGGTGCTCGACGGCGACGGGTCGATGGACCCGCGCGACGTCCTCCCGCTGCTCGACGACGTGCGCTCCGGGCGCGCCACGATGGCCTGCGGCCGCCGCCGCCCCTCGCGCCCCGGCGTGTGGCCCTGGCACGCCCGGGCCGGCAACGCCGCCGTCCTGGCGTGGCTGCGGCGCACCACCGGGCTCCCGGTGCACGACATCGCGCCGATGCGGGTCTGCCGCCGCCAGGACCTGCTCGACCTCGGCGTCCTCGACCGGCGCTTCGGCTACCCGGTCGAGATGCTGGTGCGCGCCCAGCGCGCCGGCTGGGACCTCACCGAGCACGACATCACCTACCACCCGCGCGCCGAGGGGACCCGGTCGAAGGTGTCGGGCTCGCTCACCGGGACCGTGCGCGCCGGTCGCGACTTCGCCGCCGTCCTGGCCCGCCACGGGCTGCGATGAGCAGGGCGCGTGGGGGTCGCGCCGTGCGCGGCAGCGTGCTCGTCATGGCCAAGGCCCCCGTGGCCGGGCAGGCCAAGACCCGGCTCGCGGTGGGGGTCGGGGAGGCGGCTGCCGCCGACCTCGCCGCCGCCGCGCTCCTCGACACCCTGGCGGCCGGGGCGGCTGCCTACCCGGCCGACCGGCGGGTCCTGGCGCTGGCCGGCGACCTCGCCGAGGGCGCGCGCCCCGACGAGCTGCGGCTCGCCGCCGACGGGTGGCTCGTCGTGCCGCAGCGCGGCCGGGGCTTCGGCGAGCGGCTGGTCCACGGCCATCGGGAGGCGCACCGGCTGGCCGGCGGCCCGGTGGTGCAGGTCGGCATGGACACCCCGCAGGTGACCGCCGCCCTCCTGCACGAGGTGGCCGCGCTGTCCCACGCGCACGACGCTCCGGTGCTCGGCCCGGCCGACGACGGCGGCTGGTGGGTGCTGGTCACGACCCACCCGGAGCAGGCCGAGGTGCTCTCGAGCGTCCCGATGAGCCGGGCCGACACCGGCCGCCTGACCGCCGCGGCGCTCGCCGGGGCCGGGCATCGCGCCGTGGTGGGCCCGGCCCTGCGCGACGTCGACCACGTCGACGACGCCCACCACGTGGCCGCGTCCGCTCCCGACACCCGGTTCGCGGGCCTGTGGCGCCGGTACGCTGGCGCCCGGGCCCTGTATCCACGGGCGGAGGTCGAGGAGCGCCGGGCATGAGCGAGCGCCAGCTGACCGGCCTGGCCGGCCGCGTCGACGCCCGCCTCCCGCACCCCGAGGACTTCCGCAGTGGGCTGCGCGGGCCGCGCACCACGGCTCGCCTCGGCGGCTGGCTCGGCATCGCCTTCGGGGTCTGCTTCGTCACCGGTCTCTACAGCCACTACCTCCAGCACCCGTCACCGTGGGTCCCGCTGCTCACCGGCCCGGCGCGCCTCTACCAGGTGACCCAGGGTCTGCACGTGGCGGCCGGGACGGCCGCGGTCCCGCTGCTGCTGGTCAAGCTCTGGTCGGTCTTCCCGCGCTTCTTCCAGCGCCCGTCGGCCGCGCCGCGCCGGCTGCTGCTCGACCTGCTCGAGAAGGGCTCGATCGCCCTGCTCGTGGGGTCCGCGGTGTTCCAGCTGGTGACCGGGCTCGCCAACAGCGCCCAGTGGTACCCGTGGTCGTTCGACTTCATCTCCGCCCACTTCGCGCTGGCCTGGGTCGCCGTCGGGTCGGTCGCGCTGCACGTCGCGGTCAAGCTGCCCGTCGTCCGCGAGGCGTGGGGCGCCCCGGTCGAGACGCGGCCGGCCGCCCCGGGTGGCCTGTCCCGCCGGGCGCTGCTGCGCACGACCTGGCTGTCGGCGGCCGTGGCGGCGCTCACCACCACCTCGGTCGGGATCCCCGGCGTGCGGCGCCTCGCGGTGCTGGCGGTGCGCTCGGGTGATGGGCCGCAAGGCGTGCCGATCAACCGCAGTGCCATCGGCGCCGACGTGGTCGACCTGCTGCACGACCCGGCCTGGCGGCTCACCGTCACGGGGCCCGCAGGCGCCGTCGAGCTCACGCTGGATGACCTGCGCGCGATGCCGCAGACCGAGGCCGTGCTGCCCATCGCCTGTGTCGAGGGATGGAGCGCCGGCGGCACCTGGGGTGGGGTGCGGGTGCGCGAGCTCGTCGCGCTCGTCGGCGGCGGCACCGACCGCGACGTCGCGTTCACCTCGCTGCAGCCCCGTGGCGGCTACCGCACCAGCACCCTGCCCGCTGCCTGGGTCGGTCTCGACGACTCCCTCGTCGCCCTGACCCTGGCCGGCGAGCCGCTGCATCCCGACCACGGCTTCCCGTGCCGCCTCATCGCCCCCGCGCGGCCGGGCGTCCTCCAGACCAAGTGGCTCTCGCAGGTCGACGTGGTGCCGGCGTGAAGGCCGTGCGCGTCGCGCTGGCGCTCGCCGGGCTGGCGGCCCTGGTGCGGGGCCTGGTGCTCCTGGTCGACCTCGGGCCGCGGCTGCCCGCCGTCCTGGTCTGGGCGCTCGGCGGCATCGTGCTGCACGACGGTGTGCTGGCTCCGCTGGTCGTGCTGCTGGGGGTGCTGGCCGCTTCCCGCACCCCCGCCTGGCTGCGGGCCCCTCTCGTGGGGCTGCTCGTGGTGCTGGGGCCGCTCACGCTGGTGGCCGTCCCGGTGCTGGGCCGCTTCGGCGCCCGCTACGACAACGCGACGCTGCTCGACCGGCCGTACTGGTCGGGCTACGTCGCACTCGTCGCCCTGGGCGTCGTCGTCACCGCGGTCGTGGCCGAGCGCCGCCGCCGGTCCGCGCCCCCGCGGCCCTGACGCCGGGAGCCCCTGAAGACCTGAACCGCTGAACCGCTGAGCCTCAGCCGGTGCGGGTGGCCGTGCTGACGAGGAACGGGCGCCCGTCGGGGCACTGGGGGTACGGGGTGTCGTCGGCCGCCCCCGAAACGGTGAGCAGGTCGCCGGGAGCCACCGCGGGGACCCGGCCGCGCAGGGCGTAGAGCCGCTCGGTCCCGGGCGGTTCGGCGTAGACGCACCCCGACGCCACCGAGGTGACCTCCAGCTCCAGGGTGCGCGGGATGCCGCGGGCGGCCGTCGTCCCCGCGGGTGACGGCGCGACGGTCGGCGCCGAGGCCGAGGCCGAGGCCGTGGGCGCGGGGGTGGACGTGTCGGCCGCGGAGGAGCTCGGCGAGGCGGTGGGCGAGGCGGTCGGAGAGGCCGCGGCCGTGGGGGCGCCGGACGCGGCGGCGGTCGGCGTGGGCGACGACGACGCGGGGGAGGAGCCCGGGGTCGTGGCGACCGGCTCGGGGTCCCCTGCGCTGCACCCGGCCAGGAGTGCCAGGGCGGCCCCGAGAGCGAACCCTGCGGTCGTGAGGGGGCGGGCTCGGCGTGCGGGACTCATCCCCCCAGCCTGCCCGCTCCCGGCACGGCCCGCGCGCCGGGTACGGTAAGCCCGACACCGGCCGTGCCCGTCCGCCACACCCAGCGGTGCGTGCGCGACGTCCCCCGTTCGGGCCCCGTCACCCCGGGGCCGGAGAAGGAGTGCCCCGTGAGCGACAGCGACGTCGCCCCGCTCGAGACCGCCTACGGCGTGCAGCACCACGTCACGCGGGCGGACGCCCCAGGCCGCCCCGCCCACGAGGGCGGCCCCGAGATGGTCCAGCTGCTGACCCCCGAGGGCGAGCGTGTGCCGCACGCCGAGCTCGACGCCATCGTCGACGCGTTGTCCGACGAGGCGCTGCGCGGCCTCTACCGCGACCTCGTCCTCGTCCGGCGCTTCGACACCGAGGCCACCGCGCTCCAGCGCCAGGGCGAGCTCGGCCTCTGGGCCAGCCTGCTCGGCCAGGAGGCCGCCCAGGTCGGCTCGGGCCGAGCGATGCGCCGCCAGGACTACGCGTTCCCGACCTACCGCGAGCACGGCGTGGCCTGGTGCCGCGGGGTCGACCCGGTGAACCTCCTCGGGATGTTCCGCGGCGTCAACCACGGCGGCTGGGACCCCAACGAGAAGAACTTCCACCTCTACACCATCATCATCGGCGCCCAGACCCTGCACGCCACCGGCTACGCGATGGGCGTCCAGCGCGACGGCGACGTGGGCACCGGCGACGAGCGGCGCGACACCGCGGTCATCGCGTACTTCGGCGACGGCGCCACCTCGCAGGGCGACGTCTCGGAGGCCCTGGTCTTCGCCGGCGTCAACAACAGCCCGGTCGTCTTCTTCTGCCAGAACAACCAGTGGGCCATCTCCGAGCCCAACGAGAAGCAGTCGCGCGCCCCGCTGTGGCACCGCGCCCGCGGCTTCGGCTTCCCCGGCATCCGGGTCGACGGCAACGACGTGCTGGCGGTCTACGCCGTCACCCAGCAGGCGCTCGACGCCGCCCGCAGCGGCCAGGGCCCCACCTTCGTCGAGGCCTTCACCTACCGGATGGGGGCGCACACCACCTCCGACGACCCCACCAAGTACCGCGTCAGCGCCGAGGTCGAGGTCTGGAAGCACCGCGACCCCATCGAGCGCTACAAGCGCTGGCTGCTCACCACCCAGCGCGCCGACGCCTCCTTCTTCGAGGCCGTGGAGGCCGAGGCCGACGAGCTCGGGACCTCGGTGCGGGAGCGCTGCCTGGCGATGCCCGACCCCGACGGGTCCTCGATGTTCGACCACGTCTACGCCGACCCGCACCCCGTGATGGCCCGCGAGAAGGCCGCGTTCGAGGCGTACCACGCCTCCTTCGAGGAGGTCCGCTGATGGCCGCCACGACCCTGGCCAAGGGCATCACCACCGGCCTGCGGGCCGCGATGGAGAAGGACCCCAAGGTCGTCCTGATGGGCGAGGACATCGGCAAGCTCGGGGGAGTCTTCCGGGTCACCGAGGGCCTCCAGAAGGACTTCGGCGAGGACCGCGTCATCGACACCCCGCTCGCGGAGGCCGGCATCCTCGGCACCGCCATCGGGATGGCGCTGCGCGGCTACCGGCCCGTCGTCGAGATCCAGTTCGACGGCTTCGTCTACCCCGCCTTCGACCACATCGTCAGCCAGGTCGCCAAGCTGCGTGCCCGCTCGCTCGGGTACGTCGCGATGCCGCTGGTCATCCGCATCCCGTTCGGGGGTGGCATCGGCGCCGTCGAGCACCACAGCGAGTCCAACGAGGCCTACTTCGCGCACACCGCCGGCCTGCGGGTCGTCGCGGTCTCGAACCCCCACGACGCGCACTGGATGATCCAGCAGGCGATCGCCAGCGACGACCCGGTCGTGTTCTACGAGCCCAAGCGGCGCTACTGGGACAAGGGCGAGGTCGGCGACGGCCCGGACGGCGCCCTCGGGACCGCGCGGGTGCTGCGGGAGGGGACCGACGTCTCGCTCCTCGCCTACGGCCCCATGGTCAAGACCTGCCTCCAGGCGGCCGAGGCCGCGCAAGAGGAGGGTCGCTCGCTCGAGGTCGTCGACCTGCGCTCGCTCTCGCCGCTCGACGGCGAGGCCGTGCTGGCCTCGGTGCGCAGGACGGGGCGCGCCGTGGTGGTGCACGAGGCCTCGACCTTCCTCGGCCTCGGCGCCGAGATCGCGGCCATGGTCACCGAGGAGGCGTTCCACCACCTCGAGGCGCCGGTGCTGCGGGTCGGCGGCTACAACGTGCCCTACCCGCCGAGCCGGATCGAGGAAGAGTTCCTCCCCGACCTCGACCGGGTCCTCGATGCCGTCGACCGTTCGCTCGCGTACTGAAAGGGACTGTCGCAGATGGCTCTTCGTGAGTTCAAGCTCCCCGACCCGGGCGAGGGTCTGACCGAGGCCGATGTCGTCACCTGGCACGTCGCCGTCGGCGACACCGTCAAGGTCAACGACGTCGTGGTCGAGATCGAGACGGCCAAGTCGCTCGTCGAGCTGCCGGTGCCGTTCGCGGGCACCGTCTCGGCGCTGCACGTCGCCGAGGGCGACACCGTCGAGGTGGGCACGCCCATCATCACCATCGACGACGGTGTGGGGGGCGCCTCCGCGCCCGCGGATGCCGCCCCCGTCCCTGAGTCGGCCGACGGGGCTCAGGAGGGACGGCCGTCCGCACCTGCGGCCCCGGCGCCCCCTGCCGCAACACCCGAGGGCGAGATCGCCGAGGGGCTGATCGGCGGCACCACGTCCACCGGGCGCACCGCGGTGCTCGTCGGCTACGGCGTGAAGCAGACCGAGGCCAAGCGCCGCCCCCGCAAGGGCACCGCCACCCCCGACGCCGCCTCGACCCCCGCACCCGGAGCGTCCGACTCGTCACGTCAGGTGCCGGAGCCGTCCCCTGCCGCGGCCGGAGGCGGTCGGCCGCTGGCGAAGCCGCCGGTGCGCAAGCTGGCCAAGGACCTCGGCATCGACCTGTCCGCCGTCACCCCCACCGGCGACGGCGGCATCGTCACCCGCGCCGACGTGGAGGCGGCCGCCGCCGGCGGCACCGACGCCGCGAGTGCCGACGCCACGAGCGCCGCCCCGGCCGCGCCCTCCTCGCGACCGGCCGGCGGCGCGGCTTCCCCCTCCGGTGGGGAGACCCGCATCCCGGTCAAGGGCGTGCGCCGGATGACCGCCCAGGCGATGGTGGCCTCGGCCTTCACCGCCCCGCACGTCACCGAGTGGGTCACCGTCGACGTCACCGCCACGATGGAGCTCGTCGAGAAGCTCAAGCGGGACAAGGAGTTCCGCGACGTCAAGGTCACCCCGCTGCTGGTGCTGGCCAAGGCGATGTGCGTCGTCGCCCGCCGCCATCCCGACATCAACGCCAGCTGGGACGAGGCGGCGCAGGAGATCGTGCTCAAGCACGACGTCAACCTCGGCATCGCCGCCGCGACCCCGCGCGGCCTCGTCGTGCCGAACGTCAAGGCGGCCGACCGGATGTCGATGCGCGAGCTCGCCGAGGCCATCGGCGCCCTCACCGCCACCGCCCGCGAGGGCCGGACCCCGCCCGCCGACATGGCCGGCGGCACCATCACCATCACCAACGTCGGCGTCTTCGGTGTCGACGCGGGTACCCCCATCCTCAACCCCGGCGAGGCGGCCATCCTGGCGTTCGGTTCGGTGACCCGCCGCCCGTGGGTCGTCGGATCCGGCGCCGACGAGCGCATCGAGCCGCGCTGGGTCACCACGCTGGCGCTCAGCTTCGACCACCGGCTCGTCGACGGCGAGCTCGGGTCGCGCTTCCTCGCCGACGTCGCCGCCGTCCTCGCCGACCCGTCCCGCGGCCTGGTCTGGGGCTGACGGATGGCCGGGGAGCGCGGGGTCGTCTTCCCCGACGTCGAGGGGCGGCGCTCGACGTCCGCCACCGGTCGGGCCGTCGTCGCGGACGCCCTGCTCCCGGTGGACCCGGTGGGCTCGGCCGCAGCGGCGCGCGAGACGAACTGGCGCAGCGGCTACCTCGGCCACTTCCGGCGGCTGGTCGAAGCCGGGCTGCCCAGCTACGCCGATGCCCGGTCCATCGCCGAGGCGGGCCTGGCCTCGGTCCACGGCCGGATGCGGTGGAGCCCCGACGGCCACGACGAGCAGCCGCTCTCGGCCGCCGTGGCCGGCGCGGCCGGAGCGCCGCACCCGACGCACGGCCACGAGGTGCTGGCCGGGGGCGCCGAGCCCGACACCGCGCTGACCATCCCCTACCAGGGCACCCGCCTGGCCGGGGACGACCTGCGCCGCCGGCTCGACGCCTGGGTCGCCGCCGGGGTCGTCGAGCCCGGCCTGCGCGAGGCCGTCACCGCCGTCCTCGAGAACCCCGAGTGGCTGCGCCTCGAGGGGCGCACCGTGGTGGTGCTCGGGGCGGCCGCCGAGATGGGCCCCCTGCGCTCGCTGCTGCGGTGGGGCGCCACCGTGGCCGCCGTCGACCTCCCGCGCCCGGACCTGTGGGCCCGCCTCCTCGACGACACCCGCGACCTCGCCGGTCGGCTCGTCCTGCCGGTGGCGGCGGGCGACGGCGACCTCGCCCAGCGGGCCGGCCTCGACCTGTTGCACGACCTGCCGCTGGCGACCTCGTGGGTCGGGGGCCTCGAGGGGCCCCTCGTCCTCGGCAACTACGTCTACGCCGACGGCGCCACCAACGTGCGGGTCAGCACCGCCGTCGACGCCCTCACCGACGAGGTCCGGCGGCTGCGCTCCGACACGGCGCTGTCGTTCCTGGCGACCCCCACCGACGTGTTCGCCGTCCCGGCCGAGGCGGTGGCCGCCGCCACCGAGAGCTACGCGCAGCGCCGCACCTCCAAGGTGCTGCGGGTCCCGCTGCGCACGCTGTCGGGGGGCCGGCTGCTGCGCCGCAACTACGTGCCGGGCGTCGACCCCGGCATCAACGACTCGGTGGTGCTGCAGCAGGGCCCGAACTACCTGTTGGCCAAGCGCATCCAGCGCTGGCGCGCCACCACGGCCCGCGCGTCCGGTGCCACGGTGTCGTTCAAGGTCGCGCCGCCCACGCGCACCCGCTCGGTGGTCCGGAACCGGGCCCTGGCGGCGGCCTACTCGGGGGCCCACCGCTTCGGGGTCGAGGTCTTCGAGCCCGGGACCGCCAACACCCTGATGGCAGCGCTGCTGGTGTACGACCTGATGGCGCGCCCGGCCGCGCAGGACCATCCGTGGCAGGACGAGGCCCAGGCCGCCGCCCACGGCGGGCTGTGGCGCTGCGCCTACGCCCCGCGCAGCGCCCTCGGGCTGGCGGCCCTGCTCGGCGGCGCCTCCGCTCGCTGACCCCCCCGGCCTCACCCCGAACGTGTGTGAAGAACCTCGGGATGTCGACGTTCTTCACACACGTTCGGGGGCGGGGGCGGCGGGGGAGCGCCGGAAGACCCCGGTGGCGATGGCCACCCCGAGCACCGTCACGACGATGCCGACCCCCTCGCGCGCGTCGAGGGTGTCGCCGAACGCCGCCCACGCCATCAGCGCCGTCACCGGCGGGCAGACGAAGAACAGGCTCGCCGACGCCCCGGCCCCACCCCGCCGGACCAGCAGCCCCAGCAGCAGCAGCCCCACGACGGAGTTGACCAGCGCCATCCAGAGCACGGCCAGCGCCCCGGGCAGCGGGTCGTGCACGGTGTGCACGCCCTCGAGCGCCAGGGCCAGCACGGCCAGCGGCGGGACGCACACCGCGAACTGCACGGTGGCGGCCCACAGCGGGTCGGGCGCCTCGTGGCGCTCGTCGGCGGCGTACCAGCGCTGGCCCAGGGTCCCCAGGCTCAGGCCGACGAGGCTCAGCACCCCCAGCACCACCCCGAGCGACCCCCCCGCCTGGTCGACGTCGGGCCCCAGCACCACCAGGACCCCCACGACGCCCAGGACGAACCCCACCACCTGGAGCCGGCTCAGCCGTTCGCCCAGCACGACCCCGGCCAGCAGCGCGGTGAGCACCGGGCTGAGCGAGTGCAGCAGTGCGCCGAGGGTGGCCCCCATCCCCTCGGCGAAGGCCAGGTACATCAGGGCGAAGACGACGCCGTTCATCATCAGCCCCACCAGCGCGATGCGCCGCAGCACCGGCCCCGGGATGCGCAGCGGCCCGCGCAGCCACCGCGCCAGGGCGACCATCACGACCGAGGCGACGAGGAAGCGCAGGGTCAGCACGGTGAAGGGGTCGATGGCCGCCACCCCGGCCGGCCCGGCGATGTAGCCCGAACACCAGACGACCACGAAGGCGGCTGCCGGGAGCAGGGGGAGCGCACCGGGAGCCGGAGTGGTCGTTCGCACGCTGCTCGTCGTCGAGACCATGCCGGGCCCAACCTGCCTCTCGTCCGTCGTGTTCCCGCCGTCAAGGGCATGATGGCCCCCATGAGCTCGTCGACGATGCCGAAGCGCCCCTCCGATCCTCTCGACATCATCGACGTCGACTCGATGCTCACCGACGAGGAGCGCGCCATCCGCGCCACCGTGCGCCAGGTGTGCGACGACCTCGTCGAGCCGCACGTCGTGCAGTGGTACGAGCAGGGCGACCTGCCCGTCGCGCGCGAGCTCGCCCAGGAGTTCGGCAAGGTAGGGCTGCTCGGGATGCACCTCGAGGGCTACGGCTGCGCGGGGATGTCGTCGGTCGACTACGGCCTCGCGTGTCTCGAGCTCGAGGCCAGCGACTCGGGCATCCGCTCGTTGGTGTCGGTGCAGGGCAGCCTCGCGATGTACGCGATCCACGCGTTCGGCAGCGAGGAGCAGAAGCAGGAGTGGCTGCCGCGGATGGCGGCCGGTGAGGCCATCGGCTGCTTCGGCCTCACCGAGCCCGACCACGGCTCCGACCCTGGCTCGATGCGCACCCGCGCCCGCCGCGACGGCGACGATTGGGTGCTCGACGGCTCCAAGATGTGGATCACCAACGGCTCGATCGCCGACGTGGCCGTCGTCTGGGCCAACGCGGGCGAGGAGAACGGCGGGATCCGCGGCTTCGTCGTCCCCACCGACACCCCTGGGTTCGAGGCCCACGAGCTGAAGAACAAGATGTCGCTGCGGGCCTCGGTCACCGCCGAGCTCAGCCTGGCGGAGGTGCGCCTGCCCGCCGGGGCCGTCCTGCCCGACGTCACGGGGCTCAAGGGACCGCTGTCCTGCCTGTCGGAGGCGCGCTACGGCATCGTCTGGGGCTGCCTGGGCGCGGCCCGCACCGCCCTCGATGCCGCCCGGCGCTACTCGATGGAGCGCACCCAGTTCGACCGGCCCATCGCCGGCTTCCAGCTGACCCAGGCCAAGCTCGCGCACATGTCGACCGAGCTCCAGCTGGGGCGGCTCCTGGCCCTGCACCTGGGCCGCCGCAAGGACAGTGTCGGGCTGCGCCCCGAGCAGGTGTCGGTCGGCAAGTACAACAACGTCACCAAGGCCATCGAGATCTGCCGCACGGCGCGCACCATCCTCGGCGGCAACGGCATCAGCGGCGAGTACCCGGTGATGCGGCACGCCAACAACCTCGAGTCGGTGCTCACCTACGAGGGCACCGTCGAGATGCACACCCTCGTCATCGGCCAGACCCTCACGGGGGAGTCGGCCTTCCGCTGACGCTGCGCACCGCACCCCCCGGCGCGCTCGCCGACGGTGCAGGACGCGCTCGCCGGCAACTCGTTTGGCGGGCGCTCGCCGGCGGAGGATGATGGAGGCGATCCTCCGTCCCTCCCACCGCCGGGCCCGTTCGGGTGCCCGGCGGTTTCTTGATGAGCGAGCCTCCCCGTGCTGTCGGCCTACCTGCCCCTGTTCCGCGTCCCCGGCGCCCTGGCGTTCATCGCCGGCACCATGTTCTCCCGGGTGGGGGGTGCGATGTTCGGTGTCGCCGTCGTCGTCATGGTCAGCAGCCGGCAGGGCTCCTACGGGCTCGCCGGCGCCGTCTCGGCCGTCGGGCTGGCCGTCCTGGCCGTGGCGGGGCCCGTGCTCGGCCGGCTCATCGACCGCCACGGGCAGCGGAAGGTGGCGCTGCCGTTCGTGGTCCTCTCGGCCACCACGGGGCTCGGCGTGGCCCTCGCCTCGGGCTTCGGTGCGCCGGTGTGGACCCTGTTCGTGCTCTACGGGTTGAGCGCCTTCCTGCCCGAGCCGGGCCCGATGTCGCGGGCCCGGTGGGCGCACATCTTCCGCGACGACCCCGACAGCCTGCACACCGCGATGTCGTTCGAGCAGGTGGCCGACGAGGCCTCCTTCGTGGTCGGCCCGGTCCTGGCCGTGCTGGTCTCGACGCTGTGGTTCCCCGAGGCCGGCCTGGTGCTGGCCGAGGTGCTGTTCACCGTGGGTGTCGTCAGCTTCCTGTCGGCGCGCCGTACCGAGCCTCCGGTGGTGGCGCACGCCGACCGTCCCGCGGGCCTGGCCATCCGCCGCCCGGGGCTCCCGGTGGTCGCCGGTGCCCTGGTGCTGACCGGGATGATCTTCGGCGCCAACGAGATCATCGCCGTCGCCTACGCCGACGCCCAGGGGGACAAGAGCCTCTCGAGTCTGGTGCTCGGCCTGTTCGCGGTCGGGTCGACGGTGGCCGGCATCGTCGTGGGGGCGCGGGTCGTCCGCTCCACCCTGACCCGGCGCCTGCTGCTGGCGGCCACCGCGATGGTCGTGCTCGAGGTGCCGGCGCTGCTGGTGCAGAACACCTGGCAGCTCGCGGCCGTGATGCTGGTGGCGGGCTCGGCGACGGCGCCGATGCTCATCACCAGCCTCTCGCTGGCCCAGCGCCTGGTGCCGGCGGGGCTGCTCACCGAGGGCCTGGCCGTGGCCGTCACCGGCATCCTCATCGGCATCTCGGCCGGCTCGGTCGTGGCCGGGTGGGCCGTCGAGGCGTACGGGCCGCAGCACGCCTACCTCGTGCCTGTGGTGGCGGGGGCGCTCGCCGTGGGCATCGTCGGCGTGAACCGGCGGGGCCTCGCGCGCGCGGAGGCGGCGCGGCTGGCCCCCGCCCCGCTGTGACGCCCGCTCCGCGGTGACCCCCCGCGGCGGCCCCGCGCCCGGCCACCCACGGCGAAGGACCCCACCCTCGAGGTGAGAGCGGGGCCCTTCGGGTCCGGCGGCGCCGGGTCAGCCGGCCGGGCTCGGCTCGGTGACCTCGCTCCCGGTGCGTCCGCTGTCGGTCCGGTCGCTGTCGGTCCGGCCCGCGGGGCCGGCGCCGTCCTCGCCGTGGGCGCCGCGCGTCCCGGGCTCCGCCTGCGCGGCGGCCTTCTCGCCGTCGGCGCGGGCGCTGTAGGCCGAGCCCCGGCGCAGCTCGACCTGGGGGAGGAAGACCAGCACGAAGACGGCCAGCACCATCACGATGGCCCCGACCAGGAAGACGGTGTCCATCGCCTCCGAGAAGCCGATCAGGAACGGCTTGGCCAGCCTCGGGTCGAGGCCACTGAGGAACGAGCTGTCCTGCAGCACCCCGCTCGCCGCGGCCGCCGACCCGCCGGCCTGGCTCTCCTGCAGCTGCTGGGCGAAGGCCGCGTTGGCCGGGTCGCGCAGCGCGGCCTGGAACTCGGGCGTCGGGGCCACGGTGCTGAACGCCGAGGTGATCCGCTCGGGGACCAGCGAGAACAGCACGGTCAGGAAGACGGCGGTGCCGATGGTGCCGCCGATCTGCCGGGTGAAGGTGGCCGTCGAGGTGGCCACGCCGATCTGCTGCGGGGGCACGGCGTTCTGCACGGCCAGGGTCAGCGGCTGGAAGTTGAAGCCGAGGCCCAGGCCGAAGAAGACCATGATGGCCATCGTCTTCCACAGCGGGGTGTCGAAGGCGGTGTAGTGCAGCGCGAACAGCGACCCGGTGAGCAGCACGGCCCCGGTGACCGGGAAGAGCCGGTACTGGCCGGTGCGCGAGATGATCTGGCCCGACGAGATCGAGCCCGCCATGATCCCGAGCGTCAGCGGCAGCAGCAGCAGCCCCGCCTCGGTGGGCGAGGCGCCCTTGACGATCTGGAGGTAGAGGGGCAGCGCGGCCAGGCCGCCGAACATCCCCATGCCGATGATGACCGACGCGGCCGAGGACACACCGACGGTGCGGTTACGGAAGATCTTCAGCGGCAGGATCGCCTCGGCGCCCATCCGGTTCTCCTGGACGACGAAGAGCGCGGCGGCGACGGCGCCGACCACGTACGCGGCGATCGAGCGGCCCGATCCCCAGCCCCAGTCCCGGCCCTGCTCGGCCACGAGCAGCAGCGGCACCAGCGTGACCGCGAGCAGCGCGGCGCCCAGCCAGTCGATGCGGTGGTCGAGACGCTGGTGGCGCAGGTGCAGGGTCTTGGTGACCAGGGCGAGGGCGATGATGCCGATCGGCACGTTCACGAGGAAGACCCAGCGCCAGCCGGTGATCCCGAGGATGGAGTCGGCGCCGGCGAAGAAGCCGCCGATGACCGGGCCGAGCACCGAGGAGGTCCCGAACACGGCCAGGAAGTAGCCCTGGTACTTCGCGCGCTCACGCGCCGGCACGATGTCGCCGATGATGGCCAGCGCGAGCGAGAACAGGCCGCCGGCCCCCAGGCCCTGGAAGGCGCGGAAGAAGGCCAGGCCCGTCATCGAGGTGGAGAGGGTGCACAGCACCGAGCCCACGACGAAGATCGAGATGGCCGTGATGAACAGCTTCTTACGGCCGTAGATGTCGCCGAGCTTGCCGTAGAGCGGCGTGACGATGGTGGAGGTGATGAGGTACGCCGTCGTCGCCCAGGCCTGCTGGTCGAGCCCCTTGAGGTCGTCGGCGATGGTGCGGATGGCGGTGGCCACGATCGTCTGGTCGAGGGCCGCGAGGAACATCCCGGCCATCAGGGCGAGGAGGATGGTGACGATCTGGCGGTGGCTGAGCGCGCCGTCGGGTCCCTCGGGCGCGGCCGCGGCGGCGCCGGAGCGGCGGCCACCGGTGGCTCGGTCGAGGGATGGCCCGCCGGCAGCGGCGTGGCGGGGGTTCTGGGTCATCGTTCGGTCCTGCCGGTCGTGGTGGTGAAGGAGGCTTCCAGGTCGCCGCGGAGGCGGGCGAGCCAGGCGGTGAGGGAGCGGACGTCGTCGTCCTTCCAGTCGGCGAGCAGGCCCTGGAGCCAGCGCTCGCGGTTCTCACGCAGGGCGAGGAGCAGGTCCTCCCCCTCGGGCGTGACGGCCAGGACCTGCGCCCGGCCGTCGTCGGGGTCTGCCTCGCGCGAGACGAAGCCGAGGTCGACGAGGGTGCTGACCTGGCGGCTCACGGTGGAGACGTCGGCGTGCACCGCGTCGGCCAGCTCGGAGACACGGCTGGGGCCGCGGCTGATGGTGTACAGGAGGGGGTAGGCCATCGGGTCGACCAGCGGGTGCTGGCGCGGTGCGCGCTGTCGTGCCACGTGCATGAGCTTGACGACCCGGACGAGCTCGTCGCCGAGCGCCGACGCGGGGGTGGGGGCGGATGTGGGCGTGGTGGTGGGTGTGGTGGTGTCGTGCACGGTCGACCTCCTCTCTAAACTTGCGTGCAGCATACAACTAAAAAGCCCGACGCCCGCAGCGCTGTCGAAGGTTGGGTGAAGGCCCTCAGGCGGTACGGGCGCCGAGGTGGTGCAGCAGGTTCTGCGCGAAGCGCTGGCCCATCAGGGTGACCACGCCCTTCATCGCCGCGCCGACGGCCGGCCGGGTGAGGCCTGGGAACGGCAGGTCGACGGTGATCGCCATCGAGGTCTCGAGGCGGGTGCCCTCACCGTGGGGCGTGAGGGCGTACCAGCCCTCGACCCCGGCGGACTCGCTCCGGGGGGCGGCCGCCGGGTCGTGGACGAACTCCATCCGGCGGGGCTCGTCGAAGGTCATCCGCTCGGTGAAGGTGAACGAGAAGCTCTTGCCGAGCACCGGCACCTTGGTCATCTCCCACACCCAGTGCTCGCCGCGGGGGGTCACCCGCGAGAGGAACGGTGTCATGCGGGCGACCTGGTCGGGGTCGGTGATGGCGGCCCAGACCTCCTCGGGGGCAGCGGTGACGGTGGCGGCCGAGCGCGTCGAGGTCGAGAAGCTGGTCATCGCGGCCGCGTCACGGGGTGACGACCAGCGCGGCCAGGACGCGGTGCGCGACGGCCTCGTCGCCGGTGACGGTGACGGGCAGGTCGTCGGGGGAGCGGCGGCCGCCGGCCAGACGCATCGCCACCCGGGTCGACATCGCCAGCGAGGTGGTGACGACGTCGGCGTGCTCGTCGGCGTCACCACGGAACAGCGGGATGCCCACGGCGGCGCCGTCCTGCTCCTCCACCCGGGCGCCGGTGCGGCCGACGGTGGGCCCGGTGAGGTCGAGGACCACGGCGTTGCCGGGCTCGATGCCGGCGGTGCGCGCGACGATGCGCGGGAAGACCGCGAACAGACGCGCGACGCTCTGCGCGGCGGCCGGGGTGTCGAGACCGCCGGGGCGCTCGAGGGCCTCGCGCAGGTCCTGCTCGTGCATCCAGACATCGAAGGTGCGCAGGGCCAGGAGGTCGACCAGGGACGTCGGGCCGAACAGCCCCTCGACCACCTCCTCGCCGGTCAGGTCCTCGGCGCGGTAGACGCCGAGACGCTCGTCGAGGCGCCACTCGAGCTCTTCGAGGAGGTCCTCGAGCGAGCGGCCGCGCCGCGACTCGACGAGGCGCTCCATCCGGGCTCCGAAGTCGCTGCGCACGTGGGCGTGCCGGCTGACGTCGATCTCGGGCACCGGGTCGCCCGCGATGGTGGCCTCGACCCCCGCCACGTGCGCCACCTGGTCGAAGACCGTCCACCCGGGGCAGTCGGTGGCGAGGTCGGCGTGCTCGGGGCGCATGGTGCGGCCCAGGTCGACGACGGACCGGACGGTCTGGGCCCACGCGTCGACGGTCTCGGGGAAGCCCGTCGGAGCGGGGGGGTGCAGCGACATGCCGCCACAGTACCTACGCTGGAGGACATGGCCGTCCGCGAGAGCACTCCGCCGGTCGCCGTCACCCGGCCGGCCGGCGCCCCGGCGCGCATCTCGCTGCGGGCCCTGGCGCTGGCGGTGGGGGCGGCGCTGGTCGCCCTCGTGCCCGCCGCCCTCCTCACCGGCGCCGTGGCGCCGCTGGCGCTGGCGGACCCCGGGCCGTTCGTGCGGTGGGGCGTGCCGATCGTCGACGCGGTCTCGACGTTGACCTCCGTCACCGTGGTCGGGCTGTTGCTGCTGGGGGCCTTCGTGGTGCCCGAGCGCACCCACACCGACCGCCGTGGCACCGCCGCCCGCCTGGCCGGGGGCGTGGCCGCCGCGTGGTTCGTGGCGGCCGTGCTCGAGGTGGTGCTCACCTTCGCCGACCTCGCGGGGACGCCGATCACCGGTGAGGGGCTGTTCGCCCAGCTGGTCTCCTTCGCCTGGGGGCTCGAGACCACGCGGGTGCTGCTGGTCTCGGCCGGCATCGCGCTGGTCGTGAGCGTCGGCTCGTGGCTGACCTCGCGGCGCGGGCCGATGGCGTGGCTGGCGGTGCTGGCGCTGTTCGCCGTGGTCGTGCAGTCGCTGACCGGGCACGCGGCCGGGTCGGCCAGCCACGAGGACGCGGTGAACGGGCTGGCCGTGCACCTGCTGGGCGTCGTCGTCTGGGTCGGCGGGCTCATCGCGCTGGTCGTGCTCCGGCCGCGTCTCGGGCGCGACCTGGGGGCATCGGTGGCGCGGTTCTCGGTGCTGGCCACGTGGGCGTTCGCCGCGGTCGCCCTCTCGGGGGTGCTGCAGGCGTGGATCCGCCTCGGCTCGTTCGCGGGGCTGGCGACCGCGTACGGCGCGGTGATCATCGGCAAGACCGTGGCGCTGGTCCTGCTCGGGATCCTCGGCCGGCAGCAGCGCACCGTGCTGGCCGGGCGGCTGGCCGTCGACCCGGGCGACGGGCGCTCCTTCACCCGCCTGGCCCTCGGCGAGATCGTCCTGATGGGCCTGGCCACCGGGCTGGCGGCGGTGCTGGCGCGCAGCGCGCCCCCGGTGCCCGACGCCGCGCCCGACCCCAGCCGGGTCCTCGAGCTCACCGGCTACCCCGACCCCGGCCCGCTGCTCTCCTCCGACTGGCTGCTCGCGTGGCGGCTGGACTGGCTGTTCGTGGGCGTCGCGGTGCTCGCTGTGGGGCTGTACGTGGCCGGGGTGCGTCGCCTGCGGGCCCGCGGCGACGCCTGGCCGCTGCTGCGTGTGGTGATGTGGGTGCTGGGCTGGGCGTTGTTCGTGTGGGCGACCTGCGGCGCGCCCGGCATCTGGGGGCGCGTGCTGTTCAGTGCCCACATGGTGATGCACATGGCCGTGGCGATGGTGGTGCCCCTGCTGCTGGTCCCGGCCGCGCCGCTGACCCTGGCCCTGCGCGCGCTGCCGGCGCGGCCCGACCGCACCTGGGGGCCGCGCGAGGTCATCCTGCAGGTGGTGCACTCGCGGGTCATGGGGGTGCTGTCGAACCCGGTGGTGGCGGCGGCCCTGTTCTTCTTCAGCCTGGCGGCGTTCTACTACACGGGCCTGTTCGAGATCGCCCTCACCACCCACACCGGGCACCTGCTGATGATGGCCCACTTCCTGCTCACCGGGTACCTGTTCGTGTGGGTGATGGTCGGGATCGACCCCGGGCCCCGGCGGTGGTCGCCGCTCATGTTGCTGGTCATCCTGTTCGCGACGGTGTCGTTCCACGCGTTCTTCGGAGTGGCGCTCACGGGCTCCTCGACCCTGCTCGCGCCCGACTTCTTCCAGGCCCTCGGCCTGCCGTGGGCGCCGGCCCCGCTGGCCGACCAGCGCACCGCGGGCGAGATCGCCTGGGGGGTCGGCGAGGGACCCACGCTGGTGCTGGCCGTGGTGGTGGCGGTGCAGTGGTTCCGCAGCGAGACCCGCGACGCCGTCCGCCAGGACCGCCAGGCCGACCGCGACGGCGACGCCGAGCTCACCGCCTACAACGAGCACCTGGCACGGCTGCGCGACGAGACCGAGCGGCTCGGCTGAGCCGCGGGGGGTCGGCCGCCGGCCCGCGGGGGGTCGAGCCCGCCGCCGGATGGGGGGTGTGTGCGCCAGGTCCGGATGCTCCGAGCGGCGAGCCACCCGCCCCACATCCGGAGCACGTGTATCTCTGCTCCAGAGGACGAGCGCGACGGTCCCGGTCTCGGAGCACCTGTAGAGGTGCTCCGGGGGACGAGCGCGACGGTCCCGGTGTCGGTGCACGTGTACGTGTGCTCCGGGGGCTGAGCGGGTGGCCCGGCATCGGGAGCATCCGGACCTCCGCCGGCGCGATGCTTCTCCCGGGCGGTTCCCGACGGCTCCCGGCCGGATGCGGGAGGATGGCCGCATGCGCATCGCCCTGGTCCAGCTCGCCTACGGCGACGACGAGCCGTTCGAGGCCCGCGTCGACCGCGTGGCCACCCTCGTCGCCGAACAGGGCGGCCACGACCTCGTCGTCCTGCCCGAGCTGTGGGCCCCCACCGGCTTCGACTACCGCCGGTGGGACGGGGACGCCCAACCCCTCGACGGCTCCTGGGCCCGGGCCATGGCCGACGCCGCCCGTGCCGCCGGGACCACCCTGCACGCCGGCTCCTTCGTCGAGCGTCTCCCCGACCCGGGCTCCGACGGCCACACCCTCGCCAACACCTCGCTGGTCTTCGGGGCCGACGGCTCCCTCCTCGCCACCTACCGCAAGATCCACCGCTTCGGCTTCGGCGCCGGCGAGCCCCGGCTGATGGAGGCCGGTGAGGACGTCGTCGTGCTCGACCTCCTCGCCGGCGGTGGCGCCACCGTCCGCGCCGGCCTCTCGACGTGCTACGACCTGCGCTTCCCCGAGCTCTACCGGCGCCAGCAGGAGGCCGGCGCCGAGCTCCTCCTCGTCCCGGCCGCCTGGCCCGCCGCCCGCGTCGCCCACTGGACCCTGCTGGGCCGCGCCCGTGCCGTCGAGAACCAGGCGGTGGTCGTGCAGGTCAACACCGGAGGCACCCACGCCCGCACCCCCATGGGCGGGCACAGCCAGGTGGTCACCGCCGCCGGCGACATCCTCGCCGAGGCCGCCCACCCCGACGAGGCCGTGCTCTCGGTCGACGTCGACCTCTCCGCCACCGCCGCGTACCGCGAGGCCTTCCCCGTCCTGTCCGACCGTCGTCTCTGACCTCGTGCGCCTGAACCGGGCGTGCGAGAGTGGGGGGATGGACGATGTCGTCAAGGAGCTCGCCGACGCCCTCCCCGCCGGAGTCGTCGTCACCGACCCCGCCGCGCTCGAGAAGTACCGCTACGACTGGACGCACGACGCGAGCGTCGGGACTCCCCGCGCCGCTGTCCGCGCGGAGTCGGCCGAGCACGTCCAGGCGACGCTGCGCTGGGCCACGCGGCACGGCATCGGCGTCGTCCCGCGCGGTGCCGGCACGTCGCTCTCGGGCGGCTCGATGGCCGTCGACGGCTGCGTCACCCTGAGCCTGGAGCGGATGCGCGCCGTCGAGATCGACACCGCGGCGCGGGTGGCCGTGGTCGAGCCGGGCGCCCTGAACGTCGAGGTCAAGCGGGCCGCCGCGGCCGAGGGCCTCTGGTACCCGCCGGACCCCAGCTCGTTCGAGATCTGCTCGATCGGCGGCAACATCGCCACCAACGCCGGGGGCCTGTGCTGCGTCAAGTACGGAGTCACCACCGACTACGTGCTGGGGATGGACGTCGTGCTGGCCGACGGCACCCTCGTCACCCTCGGCGGCAAGCGCGTCAAGGACGTCGCCGGCCTGTCGCTGCTGAAGCTCTTCGTCGGCTCCGAGGGGACGCTCGGGATCGTCACCCGGGCCGTGCTGCGCCTGGTCCCGGCCCAGCAGCCGGCCTCCACCGTCGTCGCGTTGTTCCCCACGGTCGCGGATGCCGCGGCCGCCGTCATCGAGCTCGGCCGCACCGTGCGCGCCAGCATGGTCGAGCTCATGGACCGGGCCTCGATCAACGCCGTCGAGGACTTCCGCCCGATGGGTCTCGACCGCGACGCGGGCGCGCTGCTGCTCATCCAGTCCGACGCCCCGGGCGCCTCCCGCGAGGAGGAGGTCGCCGCCATCGTGGCCGCCTGCGAGCTGTGCGGCGCCAAGGACGTCGAGGCCACCGACGACCCGGCCGAGGGCGAGATGTTCGTCCAGGCCCGGCGCGTGCACTTCACCGCGCTCGAGCCCCGCGGCGCCGTCCTGCCCGAGGACGTCGGCGTCCCGGTGCCGCAGCTGCCGGCCCTGCTCGCCGAGATCGAGGCCATCGCCCAGCGCCACCAGGTCGAGATCCCCGTCGTCGCCCACGCCGGCGACGGCAACACCCACCCCGCCATCGTCTACGACGCGGGCGACCCCGACTCCGAGCGCCGCGCCCGGCTGGCGTTCGACGACGTCATGCGCGCCGCGATCGCCCTTGGCGGCACCATCACCGGTGAGCACGGGGTGGGGCGGCTCAAGGCCGGCTGCCTCGAGGACCAGATCGGCCCCGCGGCGATGGCGCTGAACCGCCGGGTCAAGGCCGCGCTCGACCCCGACGGCATCCTCAACCCCGGCTCGTTCGTCTGAGGCCTGGACGCCGCCCCCCCGCGCGCGTCACACTGAGGACCCCGCACCGCCGGGGCCGACGAGAGGGGAGCCCCGTGCCGACACCGTTCGCCGTGGTGATGCTCGGACTGCTGGTGCTCGGCGCCGTTGCGGGCGCCGTCGTGTGGGCCCGCCAGTACATCGCGCGCCGCCACGACCGGGTCGGGGCGCGAGCCTCGTCCGACGCGCGAGCCTCGTCCGACGCGCCGTACTCGGCCGAGACCGCCGCCGCGCAGCACACCCGAATGACCGACCGCGGCGGCTGGGTCTAGCCCGCGGCCACGCCCGGCCCCCTGGTGCAGAGGGCTGCACCAACCTTCAACATGGGGCGTTTTCGCAGGTAGAGTGCGTTGTCGGCCATCCGACCCCGGCCACTCAGGAGACCCACATGTACATCGGACTCGGCATCTTCCTGCTCGTCGTCGGCGCGATCCTCTTCTTCGCCGTCGGGACCACCGTCGTCGCGGGCGTCAACCTCAGCCTCGTCGGCATCATCCTGATGATCGCCGGCCTCCTGGCGATCATCCTGTCCTTCGCCATGCGCGGTCGCACCAGCCGTGGCTACACCGCCACCCGTCAGTCCACCGTCGACCCCGCCACCGGCTCCCGGGTCGACCGCACCGACGTCGACCCGCTCTGACCGGCGGCGACACCGCACCACGTCCGACGGCCCGTCCCCGACAGGGGCGGGCCGTCGTCGTGTCCGGGTCCCCGTTCGGATGCTTGACCCCCGCCGATCCCGCTGCCTAGGGTCCGGGGATGGGTGACCCACGGTCGAGCACCGTCGACGACATCGTCCGGCGCAGCGCACAGCGGTTCGGCGACAAGGTCGCCCTGCGGTTCGCCGAGCGGCAGTGGACCTACCGCGAGCTCGACGCCGGGGTCACCCGCGCCGCGGGGCACCTCCTCTCGCTGGGGCTGGCCCACGGTGACCGCGTGGCCACGGTGGGCCTGAACTCCGACGCCTACCTGCTGGCCTTCCTCGGCTGCGCCCGGGCCGGGCTGGTCCACGTGCCGGTCAACTTCGCCCTCACCGGCGGCGAGCTCGAGTACCTGCTGACCGACTCCGGCGCCCGGGTGGTGCTCGTCGACGAGCCGCTGCGCGCGGGCGTCGAGCAGGTCCGCGAGCGCACGGCGCTGGAGCAGGTGCTGGTGCTCCACGGCACCGACGACGCCGTCCTGCCCCACTGGGCCGCCGGCGAGGTCCCGACCCTCGAACACGAGGTCGACGAGCTCGACCTGGTGCAGCTGCTCTACACCTCGGGCACCACCTCGGCGCCCAAGGGCGCGATGATGACGCACCGCGCGCTGGTGCACGAGTACGTGTCGTGCCTCGCCGGGCTCGAGATCGCCGAGGACGACGACCCGCTGCACTGCATGCCGCTCTACCACTCGGCCCAGATGCACGTGTTCCTCCTGCCGTCGCTGGCCCGGGGCTGCACCAACACCCTGCTGCCCAAGCCCGACGTGGCCGAGATCCTGCGCCGGGTGGCGGCCGACCGGCATCGCTCGCTGTTCCTCGCGCCCACGGTCTGGGTGCCGCTCTCGAACCACGAGGCACTGGCCACCGCCGACCTCACCAGCCTGCGCAAGGCGTACTACGGCGCCTCGATCATGCCGGGGCCGGTGCGCGACCGCCTGGCCGCGCGGTTGCCCGACATCGGCTTCTACAACTGCTTCGGGCAGAGCGAGATCGGCCCGCTGGCCACCGTGCTGCTGCCCGCCGAGCACGAGGAGCGCCCCGAGTCGTGCGGGCGGACGGTGCTGTTCGTCGAGACCAGGGTGGTCGACGAGGAGGGCGCCGACGTCCCCGCCGGCGAGCGCGGCGAGCTGCTCTACCGCTCGCCCCAGCTGTGCATCGGCTACTGGAACAAGCCGGACGAGACCGAGGCCGCGTTCCGCGACGGCTGGTTCCACTCCGGCGACATGGTCGTGCGGGACGAGGCGGGCTACATCACGGTCGTCGACCGCATCAAGGACGTCATCAACACCGGTGGCGTGCTGGTCGCCTCGCGAGAGGTCGAGGACGCCGTCTACACCCATCCGGCCGTCGCCGAGGTCGCGGTGGTGGCCACCCCCGACGAGCGCTGGATCGAGGCGGTCACGGCCGTGGTGGTCCGCCGCTCCGGCGAGGATGTCGACGAGGCGGCGATCATCGCCCACGCGCGCACCAGCCTGGCGTCCTACAAGGTCCCCAAGAAGGTCGTGTTCGTCGACGAGCTGCCGCGCAACCAGAGCGGCAAGCTGCTCAAGCGGGTGCTGCGCGACCGCCTCGACGCCTGAGCCGCCCCGGCTGCGCGCCGGTCAGAACGCGGACTCGGGCACGTCCATCAGGTCGTTGTCGGTGGCCTCGGCCATGGCGCGCTCGGCGCCCAGCCGGGGCAGCACCTGCCGGGCGTAGAACTGCGCCGCCGCGACCTTGCCCTCGTAGAAGTCCTTGTCCTTGCCCTGCGCGCCGGCGGCCAGCGCGTCGAGCGCCACCGCGGCCTGGCGCAGCAGGAGCCAGCCGACCACCAGGTCGCCCGCGCCGAGGAGCAGCCGGGAGGTGTTCTGCCCGACCTTGTAGAGGTTCGCGACGTCGCCGCCCTGGCGCGGGTCGGCCTTGGTCAGCTCGCCGACCATGTAGCCGAGGATCCCCTGCACGTCGTCGACGCCCTGCCCGAGCAGCTCGCGCTCGCGGTCGATGCGGCCGCCGTGCTGGCCGAGGTCCTTGGCGAACTCCTGCATCTGGGTCGCGAGGTGGGTCAGGGCCTGGCCCTTGTCGCGCACGATCTTGCGGAAGAAGAAGTCCATGCCCTGGATGGCCGTGGTGCCCTCGTAGAGGGTGTCGATCTTGGCGTCGCGCACGTACTGCTCGACCGGGTAGTCCTGGAGGAAGCCGGAGCCGCCGAAGGTCTGCAGCGACTCGGTGCCCAGCAGCACCCAGGCCCGCTCGGAGCCCAGGCCCTTGACGATCGGCAGCAGCAGGTCGTTGACCCGGTTGGCGATGTCGGCGGCCGAGCCGGGCTCGGGCACGGCGTCGCCGGTGGTGAGGCGGTGCTGGTCGACGACGTCCTGCTGGCTCGCGGTGTAGAGCACCAGCGCGCGCAGGCCCTCGGAGTAGGCCTTCTGCAGCATCAGCGATCGGCGCACGTCGGGGTGGTGGGTGATGGTGACGCGCGGCGCCGCCTTGTCGCTCATCTGGGTGAGGTCGGCGCCCTGGACGCGCTGCTTGGCGTACTCGAGCGCGTTGAGGTAGCCGGTCGACAGGGTGGCGATCGCCTTGGTGCCCACCATCATCCGCGCGTTCTCGATGACGTGGAACATCTGCGCGATGCCGTCGTGGACCTCCCCGAGCAGGGTACCGACGGCCGGCACGTCGCCGCCGAAGGTGACCTCGCAGGTGGGGGAGACCTTCAGGCCCATCTTCTTCTCGACGTTGGTGACGTAGACGCCGTTGCGCTCGCCGAGCTCGCCGGTCTCGAGGTCGACGGCGTACTTGGGCAGGATGAAGAGCGACAGGCCCTTGGTGCCGGGGCCCGCGCCCTCGGGCCGGGCCAGGACGAAGTGCACGACGTTGTCGACCAGGTCGGACTCGGCGCTGGTGATGAAGCGCTTGACGCCGGTGAGGGTCCAGGTGCCGTCGGCGTTCGGCACGGCCTTGGTGCGGCCGGCGCCGACGTCGGAGCCGGCGTCGGGCTCGGTGAGCACCATCGTGCAGTGCCAGCCCTTCTCGACGATCCAGCGGGCCAGCTGCTGCTGCTCGGGCGTGCCGAGCTCGTGCAGGAGCTTGGCGAAGGAGTAGGAGGCCGCGAACATCGCCAGCGCGGGGTTGGCGCCGAGCAGCATCTCGTTGACGGCCCAGCGCAGGCTCGGCGGCGCGACGGTGCCGTCGAGCTCGGCGGGCAGGTCGATGGCCCAGAAGCCGCTGTCGCGGTACGCGGCGAAGGACGTCGCGAACGAGGCGGGCATCGTCACGGCCTGGGTCTGCGGGTCGTAGACCGGCGGATGGCGGTCGGCGTCGGCGAAGGAGTCGGCGATCTCGTGCTCGGCCAGGCGCGAGACCTCCTTGAGCATCTCGCGCGCGGTGTCGGGGTCGAGGTCCGCGTAGGGACCGGAGCCCAGGACGTCCCCGCGACCGAGCACCTCGAAGAGGGTGAACTCGATGTCGCGCAGGTTGCTCTTGTAGTGCCCCATGGGTCGTCCTCTCGTCGCATGAGTGAGCGCTTGCTCACCAGTATTCTACCGACCGGTAACCCAGGGCAAGGGGCGGGGTCGGCCGGTGCGACGCGCGCGCCCGCCCACGGCGGGGAGCCGTGAGCGGCATACTCGCGCCATGAGCATCGTCCCGTCGGCGCTGGTGGGGCAGGGTGTGGTCCTCCCGCACCTGCTCTCCGCCGAGGTGCCCGGCACGGACGACGAGGGGGTTCTGGCGTGAGCGGGTCCGAGGTCGTCGAGCGTGCGCGCGAGCTCATCGAGCAGGGCCGCACCTGGCAGGCCCGCGACCTGCTCGTCGAGCACGTCGGGTCCGAACGCGACGCGCCGGCCCTGACCCTCCTCGGCCACGTCCACCACGGGATGGGTGACCTGCCGCGGGCGGGCGCGGCGTGGTTCACCACCGGGGTCCGGGGCCCCGAGGCCGACGAGGCCGTGGCGGCGTGGCGCGAGCAGTCGGCCGACGACTTCGCGGTGATGTGGCGCTCCATCCCCGCGCCGTTCCGCGACGAGCCGCGGCCCCCACGCCTGGAGGCGCTGCGCGCCCGCGCCCTGACCAGCGACCCCGACCTCGACAAGCCCACGTCCCCGCTGCTGCCCGACGGCGCGGGGCCGGATGCCGTCGTGGCTCAGGAGGTGCCGGGTGATGAGGAGGAGTCCTCGGGGCTCGACGGGGCGCAGGTCATCGGATGGATCGTGGCCGCGCTCTTCGTGGTGTGCGCCGTCATCGGCGCGGTGACGGTCCTGAACTGGCTCGTCCCGGGCGGGTGAAGGGGCCGCGTCCTGCCACGACGCGGCGCATCCCCTCGGCGACCTCGGTGGCGCCAGTGGGCAGCAGTCTGCTCACCGACGACGACCGGCAGTCGAGGCACGTGGCCGTCCTGGTGGATGGTCCATGGCGGCACATCGAAGGATCGGCGCAGGTGAGAGCGCTGACGTGTTACGTTCCAGGGACTCGAGTGGTTGCTGATGCACGCGGACTCCCGTGGTGTTCGCCACCACCTTTATTGGGGGCTCCTGGTATGCAGCCTGTGCGTCGTCGTGGTCCCGTGCTGGCGCTCGCCGCGCTCATGGGCCTGGGCATGGTCGGGGTGGAGGCATCGACCGCCCCCGCGGCGGTCGCCGCACCCGCGGCCCCGACCTACGCCGTCACCGACACCATCGCGGTCGGTGGCGCGCCCACGAGCGTGGCGCTCAACCCGCACACCGGCCGCCTCTACGTCGCGAACACCGCCGACGACACGATCTCGGTCGTCAGGACGTCGGACCACTCCGTGGCGGCGTCCGTGCCCGTGGGCGGGTATCCGATCACCCTGGCGGTCAACCCGGTGACCGATACGACCTACCTCACGACGGGGACCTCGGGCTCGGGTGGCCACCTCGGCGACCTCGTCGTCATCGACGGCGCGAACACCGTCAGCGCCACGCGGGACCTGCAGCGGGACGGCGACGGCCCGCATTTCGGCGTGGCGGTCAACTCCGTCACCAACACCGTGTACGCCACCCACTTCTACGGCGGCTCGGTGTCCGAGATCTCCGGCGCCCGCGGGCGCGGATACAACCGTGCCATCCGCGGATTTCCGCGTCCTCGGCTGCCTGACGTGCTGGGAGCCTGAGCTCTCGGAGCAGGCGCACCTGCTCACTGGAGCCGATGACGGGACCCGCCGCGTCGAGCGCTTCGCGCGATGGGCGTCTCCCGATTCCCGCCGTGCTTGCGTGTCTGAACGAGGAATTCCCCGACGAAAAGCGTGTCGGGGGATCTGTCGTTCTGGAGCCGATGACGGGAATCGAACCCGCGTGTCCAGCTTGGGAAGCGGGCGGACGGGTCTTCCCAGGCTGCGATCACGCACGGCTGCACTGGCTTTGGTGGTGCCTGTTTGGTGTGTTCTGGAGGGTGATTGGGCACGATTGGGCACGCGGGCAGGGAGAGCCACCGATCCGTAGCGGAGCAGGGGAGCCGGCTGGAGTGGTCGGGTCAAGGGTGGCCGGAGGTCATCGCGTAGCGACGCGCAGCGCCCTTGAGGCGGCCCGGAGACCGGCGGAGAGTGGAGCGGAGGTTCGGCGGCTTGAGGGTGAGACGATTCCGCAACATATTGGATCTGTCGGCGGCGAGGAGGGGTAGTGTCGGGATCGGAGTCGGAAGACAAGAGGCGGCGCGGGTATGAGGGCTGGCTCGATGAGATCGCGGGAGAGCGCGTCAAGACGCTACCGATCTTCCTGGTGTGGGCCGTGCTTACCGGCTCGGCGGCCGGCGTGGCATACCTACTGGGCGCTCGGTCGGATGCCGCCTACAACGTGATCTTCGGCGTGATCTCGATTCCCTTCTGGCTGTGGGCGGTGCCTTGGCATCTGCGGCGACGTCGGCGCGATCGAAGCTGACTTGGTCACGCCATCTTGCGTGGGGTGCGGCGGGGGTGCGCGGAGGGCGCGAAGCGCCCGGAGCGCGGGGGTCCCTGTCGCGGGGCCCCGCGCCTGCGCGCCGAAGGCGCGCCTTGAGCCAGTAAGGAAATTCCTCCCGACTTCACCTGAGCTGCGANATGTGCGACAGGTATCCGTCAGCTGATGTGCGACAGGGGTCGTGTTCGGCACCTTGGGTGGTGACGTTCTCCGTGGGAGCGTCGCGACCTGAGGAGGCCGGGATTGGCTCTGGTTGTCTTGTCTGTCNNNGATCGAGGTCGCGTTGCGGTACGGGGTGCATCGGTCGACGGTGCACCGGTGGGTGGGCCGGTATCTGGTGGGTCAGCTCGCGGGGTTGGCGGACCGGTCCCATCGCCCGAAGGGGTGCCCGCACCAGGTCCCGGCGGAGGTCGAGGCCGCGGTGGCTGAGATGCGCAGGAAGCATCCGCGGTGGGGCTCGCGTCGGATCCGGTTGGAGATGCTGCGGCGCCCGGTCGAGGGCGTGGCGGTGCCTTCGGAGCGCACGATCGACCGGGCCCTGATCCGGCAGGGTCTGCTGCGGGCGAGGCCGCGGAAGAAGCCGCGGAGCGCGTACATCCGGTTCGAGCGGCCGGGGCCGATGCAGCTGTGGGGCATCGACATCGTTGGCGGGATCGAGCTGGTCGACACGGTCACTGGGGAGGTGCGTGAGGCGAAGCTGGTGACCGGGGTGGATGACCACTCGCGGTACTGCGTGATCGCGCAGGTGGTGGAGCGGGCCACGGGGCGGGCGGTGTGCCTGGCCTTCGCCCAAGCCCTGGCCCGGTTCGGGGTGCCCGAGGAGGTGATCACCGACAACGGCAAGCAGTTCACCGACCGGTTCGGCAAGGGCGGGGAGGTGCTGTTCGACAAAATCTGCCGCCGCAACGGGATCCGGCACCGGTTGACCGCGCCGTCCTCACCGAACCAGAACGGCAAGGTCGAACGCTTCCACGGCACCTTCCGCCCCGACTTCCTCGACACCTGCGAGCCATTCGAGTCCCTGGAGGCCGCGCAGGCCGCGGTCGATGCGTGGGTCGCCGGGTACAACACCGACCGGCCCCACCAAGCCCTGGATGTGAAGGTCCCGGTGACCCCGGCCGAGCGGTTCGCGCCCGTGCCCGGCGAGCAGCAGGCGCTGCTGCCGCTGTGGCTGCCGGCGACGCTGCACCCCATCCCGTCCGAGAAGTCCGATGACGCTGAGCCTGTGCCGGCCGCGGCGCCGGCCCCGGTCCCGGGTGGGCCGGTCGAGCTGGAGCGGGTCGTCGGGGCCTCGGGCAACCTCGCCATCCGCGGGCAGCAGTTCTGGCTCGGACCCGCCCGCGCCGGGCAGCGGGTGCGGTTCTGGATCGACTGCGACCTGGTCCACCTCACCGTCGGGNNNACCTGGCCGCGCTGCTGGCTGAAGGCGCCGTCCCGGCCGGGCCCAGCCCCCTCCCCGCCACTGCCGGGGTCGCGGCCGGAATCGTGGAGGTCGAACGGGCCGTGGCCCGCAGCGGCACCGTCAGCCTCGGCGGGCACGTCGTCCTCGCTGCGGAGATCCTCGCCGGCCGCCAGGTCGGGATCCGCCTCGAGGAGCACACCCTGATGTTCTTCGACCTCGAGACCCGCGAGCTGCTGCGCACCCGACCGAACCCGGTCCCGCGAGAGCAGTGGCTCCGGCTGCGGGCCGTGCGCCCCGCGGGCCCGCCGCTGCGGCCCTCCCGCGAGCCGGTCACCGTCCAGCGCCGCGCCTCCAACAGCGGCATCGTCATGGTCTGCGGACAGAAGATCGCCCTCGGCCGCACCCACGCCCACCAGACCGTCACGATCCACGTAGCCGAGACCACCCTGGCCATCGAGGTCGACGACGAGACCCGCGTCGTGGCCCGGACCACCACCACGCNTCCTAGGCCACCTGTCGCACATCAGGTGGCGGAGAAACGTCGCGCATCACCTGTCGGATCACACGACTGCCGGATCACACGGGTGCCGGGTAGCCTCCTGAAATGCCCCCGCTGCTCAGGACCACCGAGCATCCGCGTTGGCAGGTTGCGTCACAGCGCGCTATGACGCGCGCGGCAGGAGGGATTCGTGCGCGGCAATGAGTCCGCGGGTGACTGTCGGGGCAGGCGCGTAACGTCTGCCCACATGAGACGGTGGGCGGTTCCCGAGAACTCCAACAACCAAGTGCGGAAGGCAAGCAAAGCTGTTGGCAAGGGCACGGGCACGTCCGAAGAGTTGGAGAGCGCTCGGGAAGTGCTGAGCAACTATCGCCTCGCGCACGCATACCCGCTCAATGCCGTCACCGTTACGGTCAGGCAGAACGCCCTGATCGTCAACGCAAACGCAATCGTCGCCCAGCGCCACAAGCGCATGCCGACGATTCTCGACAAGTTGGAGCGCCATCCCAATATGAGCGTCACCACGATGCAGGACCTCGGGGGCTGTCGCGTCGTGTTTGAGACCGTGGATGAGGTCGATGACCTCGTTGCGTTGCTCCAGGACTTACCGAGGAGCCGAAACCGCGTGAAGAAGGTGTACGACTACCTCCGCGGCGAACCCGGCCCGCGTGACTCCGGCTACCGGGGCGTCCACCTGGTCTACGAGTACGGGGCCTCCAAGGCCGAGTACCACGGCCTGCAGATCGAGCTACAGGTCCGGACCCTGCTCCAGCATGCATGGGCGACGGCGGTCGAGACAATGGACCTGTTCTCAGGCAGCGAGCTGAAGTACGGGAAAGGTGAGCCGGACGTGCTCCGGTACTTCGTGCTCGTCGCATCGTTGATGGCATTTGAGGAGGGGACCGCACCGGTGCCGGGCGCCGAGGCGTCCGAAGCGGACTTGCTCGCAGAGTTGCGTGGTCTGGAGCACCGGCTTGGCATCGTGGATAGGCTCCAGGGCTACGCGTCGATCGTGGGCGTCCACGCGACGAGCGACAGGCGCAACGCGTTGACCCTCGAACTCCACCGCCGCAAGCGGAACCTCACTGTCACGGTGCACGAGACGCTGGCGGAGGCCCAGGCACGGCTGACCGAACTGGAGGCGCTGGACGACGACGACCTAGACGCTGTGTTGGTCAACATCGCGCGGATCAGCCAACTGCGCGAGGCGTACCCGAACTACTACGCCGACACCGGCCGGTTCACGGAATTCGTGATCTCGCGGCTAGGAACTCGCGCGGCCTAAGCGGCCGCACTGCGCCGCCGTCCGTCGCCCTGCGTCTTACCGCCGCCTGCCGACCGAGCGGATCGCGGCAGATCCGGTAAACGCGCCCTAGAGAGTGTCGGGCTGGCACCAACCGCCGCCGTCGCGACTCGACGAAAGTTGCAGTTCGTACTCGAGAGGGTCGTCACCTGTGTAGACGGCGAGGCTGATCGACTTGCCTCCCTGCTCGCGATTCCAGCAACTGGAGGAGCCCTCCCCCAGCGTCCAGCCCTGCCCCGTCAACGACTGCGCGTAGAAGTCCTGCACTTCCGCCATGGTCAGGCCGCCCCTGCGAAAGGTGCGGGTACCCATCGCCATCTTGTCGTCGTCCTCGCAGTCCGCGCTGGGAGCCGACGTAGGCTCCGCGCCTACGGGATGGAGACTCAGCCACTCAGACGATGAAAGCCGATCGGCATACGCGTGGTCCGCAGGCATGCAGAAGAACGACAGCGCGACCGAAACCGTGGCCCAAAGCATGGCTCCAGCGGGCAGGGATGCCGCCACGACGGCGGCGATCCAAGCATTGCGTCTTCTGCGGCGCTCCATCGCCTCGCGATGGCCAACTCGCTCGGCCCCGCGAAGCGCAACAGGTGAATCCATGGGCAGATGGTGTCACGGGAGTGCCCCGGGATCGTCGCGTCAGAAGTTCCCGACCCTGCTCGGCCCACCGCACCCCCTCGGCTCGGCCCGCGCGGATCGCGGCAATAGCGGAAGGGGCACCGCCTGGCTGCGGGAAGCCATAGCCTGCGGGCGTGGATGTTCACGTCTTATGGCACGTCCGGCACGCCCGCAATCTCGACGGGTCGCCCACGGAGCACCGAGACTCCGTGGGTGAGCTGCTCATCGATGAGGAGTTCGACAACGTGAAACTCATCGGGGTCTACAGCAGCGAGCAATCGGTGGAGT
This sequence comes from Nostocoides sp. Soil756, assembly GCF_001428065.1. Taxonomy (GTDB): domain Bacteria; phylum Actinomycetota; class Actinomycetes; order Actinomycetales; family Dermatophilaceae; genus Phycicoccus. The sequence goes on along the minus strand of NZ_LMSE01000001.1, from coordinate 48,684 downwards.
CGGCCATCGACAGGGCCCGTCTCCGCGAGGGCTTCCGGGACGAGCCGGACTGCTTCTACTCCGCACCCTTCAACATCGATGAGGACAACTGGACCGACGGCTTCGTGAGCATCCCCTACAGCGACGACTAGTCCATCACGCTGATGAGCGGACATTGGCCCGAATGAGGCGGTCGGCCGCGGTGGCTGATTAATACTGTCGACCGTGGCGGCCTCGGGGAATCAACGCGTGGTCATTGCGAGTGGTCAGTACCGAGCCTGCGTCATCGGAGTTCTGGTGCTGCTCGCACTCATGACGCTTGGTGGCGTGGTCGACCCTGTTCCAAGCGTCGGTGGTCCCGCATGGCCGGGCTTGTTCATCCTGGTCATCTTGGCCGTGCTGATTGTTCGTGCCGCCAGGCTCGGCTTGGTGATTGAGCGGGACGACGTCACGACTCGCGGCCTCTTGGTCAGCCGACGCACGTCGACCTCAGACGTGCTGCGCGTCGAAGCGGATGGATACAGCGGGCAGCTGAACTGGTACGGACAATCGCGCTTCCTCCGGTTGCTCCGACTCGATCTCCGCGATGGCCAGCGAGACGTGCCGATGGTTGTCGCATTCGGCAAGCGGGCCCATCCGCTCCAGCAACGGGCCAACGCAGCCTTGGGCGAGGTCCGGGCCAAGCAGGCGTGACCCAACACCATCGCCTCGGTACTGCGCGCTCTGCGGCTGTTGAGGACGTCTCTGTCGGGAGGATCTTGGTCGTGAGATGGTCGCTCCATGCCGTGGCGACCGCGCCCTCGATACGACGGCCAGGGTTGTGACGCTCGTCTAAATCGCTACCGGGAGCGTGGGGCGATACTGACGGACGCCGCCGGCCGAAACGCAACGCTTTTCGTGCGCATGGAGACGTACTGGGAGCACATCAGTGGTCACCTGTGGTGGCGCCAGTGGTCCGAGCCGTACGAGGTCCCGCACGGCTACATGGTGTTCTCCGACGGTCGATTCGATGACTGGCTGGTCGGACGGGTGGAGCTGGACGAAGAGCTCATCGACTGGGCCCAGAACAGACTGCGCTACATCGGCGAGGTTCTCGAGGTCGAGTGGCTTGACGATGCGGCGTCTCGTCATGTGCGCGACGAGGTGCTCGGTCTCGATGGCCCGTAGGGCGAACTCAACCTGAGCGCGGCAATTCCGGACGTCGCCCGATCTAGGTCATCGGGGCTGTTGGCCGGCGTCGAGCTCAGCGAGCAACTCGGGCGAAACAGGGGCAACCCCTCGGGGCATCCGGTCGCCCGTGGGGACTATGAGTGGCGCACCGCGACGCTCCAACATGCGTTGCTGTGTGGTGGCCGACGCGGAGCCTTCCGAAACTTGGTCGTTGCCGTCCATGCCGACCAGCCACACCAAGCCACGTCCGAACCCCGGGGTCGATCCCTCTTGTGCAGCGTCGTCATAGACCAGGGCAACGGCGTAGGTGCGGCCGTCACGAGCCTGCGCCTGGGCCCAGTCGAGGACCTGCAGGACATCAGCTCCGATGACGTCATACGTCGCCGTCCAGCCGGCAGTCGACGCCTCCCCGCTGCCATGCAGATACACCCGGAAGCGGGGCGAGTTGACCTCCCATCCGCAGTCCCGCTCGTCCACGGGCACAATGCTGATGTCGCTCATGGCGTAAGTCTCCCGACCGAAGCGCACGGCGTCACCCCAAACACTCAAGCGTGACATGGGACTGCCGATGGCGGCCACGGCGCGAGGTGCGGGTTCCTCTCCGCGGCATGTGAGTGCACATCGGTTCCGTTCGATCATGGGGCTTGCGTCGACGGGACGCTCTAGCGTTGCTGCGATGAGGACAGTGCAGCCGCGGCAGCCGTGGGAGGTGCCGGTCGCCTCGTATCTCCTCATTTCTGCGGCCTTGGCGCGGGGTAGACCGCAGGCTGTGCAGTCGATCCGCGAACGCCGCGGTGGGGGTGATGAGGCCACGGTTGTGTCTCGATACAACGACCTGATGGCCGTCATCGAAAGGGCGCCGTGGGTCACGGACGATGCCTTGGCGCGGCTTCGGTCGCTTGAGGCCGAGGGTCCGGAGGCAAGGCCGCCGCTGTGGGAGTCAGTGGTGATGAGCAGCGGGGCTGCTGATGATGATCGGGTGATCGAGGCCTCGCGGCGAGTGTGGGAAGCGCTCGGACCGAACGCCTACAACGTGCAGTTCCGAGCTCGCCCACGCACCTGGCGTGGCTTCATCGAAGGCCGCAGCTGGCTCGTCGTTGGCGTGGCCGGCCTCGTCGCGCTTGTCATCTTGACCGACGAAGTGAATCAGCGAGGTGGCTGGTACTGGCTCGTGGTCATCCCCTTCCTCATCGCGTGGCCAGCACTGCTCTACATGGCGTTCAGCCGCAGGTATCGCCGCCTTGAGGAGCGAGGTGGCAAGGAGCTTCCTCACTTCTAGCGTCTGACTTATCGCGGCATGACCGGATGGTTCGAGCGGTTAGTACGGGATGAAGCCGGACCGCTTTCCAATCCGCCACTCGTCCTCCTCGGTGCGAAGGACAAGGACCGGCCGGGTGCCAACCAGCCCCCTTCTTCGCTCCACATGGCCGCCGCCCCTTGAGTACTCCAATGCTGCCCGAGCGAGTTTCGTCAGCGCCTCAAGTACCTCGTCCTCATCGGTGGTCGTGACGATGACGACGCTGCATGGGGGCTCTTCGAATCTTGCTTCCTGCAACTCAGGCGAGGTCAGAACGTGGCTAACACGGCCGCTTGCACCTTGAAGCCGCGCATGAGCCGACCAACCATCTCCGGTCTCCACCCACTCGACCTGCGCAGCCCGTCCGACAACGGCATGAACGACCTGCTCAAGCAGGGCGCGGTGGCTCTCCGAGGTCATGAGCGCGAGCATGGCAGCCCCAGACCGAGAGTTGCGCTCATCGGCATGAGAGGGCACCCGGACCTGCGTCCAACCGCCGCCAGTCGCGCAGTTGGCTTCCTCGATCACAATGGGTGCCTTTGCGGCAAGGAACCGAACGTTTCAAGTGAGCGGACTCTCGCCCGCCGGCCGCGATTCTTGGTCAACCCAAGCGAGGTAGTCGCTGTCCCCAGAGAGAACCGGGATCACAAGGATGCAGGGGACCTCATATGGGTGGGCTCGGCGCACGTGCTGTTTGACGGCTTCGGCGCGGGCTGCTGTTGTGTGCATGGCCGCACGGACCTCTGTGCCGTGTTCGATGGAGCCCTGCCATCGATAGGTGGAGTCGATCGGTGTCAGGTGCGCGCAGGCGATGAGGCGATCGCTGACCAGGCCCTCCGCCAGTCCCGGCATGATCTCGGGGGGGCCGGTGACGATGACCTCGACGACGTCGGTCACTTGACGGCGCTCCCTTCGAGGAGGTCGCGAAGCTGCGTGGTGGCGGCTTCCTCGGACTTGGCGATGGACGCGGCTCCGGTCAGTAGCGGGCCGTCGTGGGACTGGCCAACCCATCGTCCCGCCATGTGCTGACCGTGCATGTGCACGTGGAAGAACAGCGTGCCGAGGGAGCGGATGCCCTCATCGTCGGCGGCGTACCAGCCCATCAGAACTTCGTTGTCCCAGAGGCGGAGTTCGCCGCGCCAGAGGTAGCCGCCCTCGGCCACGGTGACGTTGCCCCGGTTCTCGGCTTGGATCTGGATGAGGTCGCCTCGCTGACGCAGCGTCACGGGCTGCGCGGTGAACACTGGCTCGCCGTCCTTCCAGGTCTCCCAGGCAGCGAACCACGCGCCCGACAAGCCGACTCGTCGTGAGTGCGCGCCCGCCAGCTCGTCGAGGGTGATCCCGAGGGCTTGGGCGATCTGTCGGCCGGCGGACAGGGTCGGCTGAGCGTCGCCCGCTTCGTACCGGCGGATCTGTCGCTTGTCGAGGCCGACCTGTGCGGCGAGATCGGCCTGGCTGAGCCCCAGTGCCGCCCGTCGAGCCTTGATCACCTCTGGCATCTCCACTCCTTCATTGTGCAGGACTCCGGGGTCCGGTCAGTCCCCCGGGGGACTTTTCCGCCCTTTAGGGGCGTATAAGTCCTTGCCGGGGACGGATGAGTCCCCTATGGTGACAGATTCGGCCGGTGAGGCAGTAAGAGTCCCACCGCTTCGAGAGTGGAGATGGTCATGGCGATGCAGCGGCGGATCAAGGTGGCACACGGTGACGTGTTTCCCGCGGGGGCGTTCCTCAAGGGGGCGGTAGAGCCCGTGGCGGACTTCAACGCTTCACCGCGGGAGGACGGGTCGCGGCCCCAGCAGGTCGACAAGGACACGGGGCTGCTCCTGTGGCAGGCCACCGTGCTCGACGCGGACGAGGAGGCGTCGCGGAAGGAGACCGCGGTGTCGGTGAAGTTCGCTGCGAAGCAGCAGCCGGTGCCGCCGGAGAATAAGTCGGGGATGCCGTGGACGCCGGTGGAGTTTGTCGGGCTGACGGCGCTGGGGTGGATCGATGACAGCGGCCCGCGCCCGCGGCTGTCGTGGTCGTTCCGGGCGGAGGGGATGGTCGCGCCAGGAGCGACGTTGAAGGCCGCGTCGTGACCGCGGTGGACCTCGACGCGCTGGCTCGCTCCTTCGGGGTCGGCACGGACGAGGCGCTGGCGGAGGAACTATTGGGAATCTACGCGCGCACCGAGGACGCCGCCGAGCACATCCTGCGGCTGGGGCACTCGGGGGAGGACGTGCCGGGGTTCGCCGAGGCGATGGCGAGCGTTGCCGGGTGGCTGGACGTCGCCGCCTCGTGCGTGGACCGGGCGCTGGCGGCGTGCGAGCAGCACGAGCGAGGCGGGCCGCGATGAGCTCCGTCGGCCGCCTCGGCTGGTTGTGCCGGTGGCTGTGGGCCTGGATGATCGGTCACCGCCGGATGGTCGCGGCGTGGCTGGCGGTGTCGGTTCTCCTGTCGTGGGCGCGAGGGGGGTCCCTGCTGGCGTGGGCCTCGACAGGGCTCGCCGTTCCGCTCGGACTGGTCGGCTGGGCGTGGTGGTTCCCGGCCGGGTACGAGCGTGTGATCGCGGGCCCGTCGAGGCGTCGTCGGTGGCGGCGGTACATGCGCCGGAACTGGACCGGGCTGGCGGAGGCCTGCGGGTGGGCGCGCGTCGTGCGAGACCGCGTGGTGGCTGGGTCGCGCAAGCCGTCGGGGCAGTCGGTCCCACGGCTGCGGTCGGTCCGGGCGAAGGGCTCGACGGTCACCCTCGTGGTGCGGGCCCGGGCCGGGCAGACGCTCGACCAGCTCGAAGCGGGGGTGCCGGGGCTGGCGGCGACGCTGGATGCTCTGTCCTGGCGGTGCACTGCGTACGGCGGGTCGACCTCGACCCTGCGCGTCGAGCTCGTCATGCACGACGCCCTCCGAGAGGCACGGGACGGGACCGTCCCGCTCGGACCAACGTCCGCCGAGCCGGGGCATCTGCTGCCGCTCGGCCGTCGTGACGTGGGCGGGGTCTGGGCTCTGACGGTGGCGGGGCGGCACACGCTGGTGGCCGGCTGCTCGGGGGCGGGGAAGGGTTCAGTGCTGTGGGGGCTGGTCGCCGGCCTCGCCCCGCTCGTGCCGTCCGACTCGGCCCGGCTGTGGGGGATCGACCTCAAGCACGGGGTGGAGCTGCGGATGGGCCGCGCCCTCTTCGCCACGGTGGCGGACAGCGGCCCGGGCGCCCTCGCGGTCCTGGCGGCTCTGCTCGACGTCGCGGAGAGGCGGGGGGAGGCGATGGCCGGGCAGGTCCGCGCCCACACCCCGCGGCCGGGTGACCCGCTGCACGTCCTGGTGATCGATGAGTTGGCCGACCTCATCGCGTACGCCGACCGGGAGACCCGGATGGAGGCAGCGCGGCTGCTGGCCCGGCTGCTGACCAAGGGCCGCGCTCTCGGAGTGGTAGTGGCCGCGTTCGTGCAGGACCCGCGCAAGGACGTGGTGACGATGCGGAACCTGTTCACCCAACGGGTCGCGCTGCGGTTGCTGTCGGACCAGGAGACCGCGATGGTCCTCGGGGACGGGGCTACTCGCACGGCCCCCGCGCACCGGATCTCCCCGACGGCACCCGGCACGGCCTGGGTGGTCGATGACGAGGGCAACACCGACCGGGTCCGCGCCGACTACTGGCCCGACCCGGTGATCCGCGACCTCGCCGCCCGCTACCCCTGCCGCGTCTCGAGGGTCCCCACCACGCCCGATCCGCCGGACCAGGGCGACGAGCACGAGACGTCCGGTAGTGACGGGCCGCGACTGCACGCCGTGCCCACCGACGAGCCAACGTGTCGGCCCCGGCGACCGCGTTCGCCGCGAGCACCACGGGCGCGTGCCTCCGCCGATTCGATGTCGGCCGAGGGGAGTGGGTCGCGATGACCGGCCCGCAGGCCCCGGACCGGGTCGCGTTGCGCCCGTGGGGTGTTCCGCTGCCGTACGTGACCGCCAGTGCCGCGGTGCTCGACGAGCTCGACGGCATCCGCTGGCGAGAACGCGGCTCCTGCGCGGCCGACCCGGACGGCGGGTGGTTCGAGGACCTGCGCGCCCCGGCGGCTCACCGCGCCCGCTCGATCTGTTCCGGCTGTCCGATCCGGAGGAAGTGTCTGGCCGCGGCGCTGCTCTACGGCGAGGAGTTCGGCATCTGGGGCGGGCTCGACCCCGATCAGCGCCGCCCCCTCGACGACGCCCTCCGCCACGGCGAACCCTTGGGCAGGGTCGTCCTTGGCGCGCTCCGCACCGACCGGGCCGCCTGACGGGAGCCATCGTCATGCCACCCACCTCGACCGCGACCGACCGCCCCGCGGCCCGGTTCGATGGGTTCGGTGAGGACGCACCGCTCGATGTCCCCGCGCTCCACGGCCCGTCCGGTGCTGGGCTGCTGGGCCGGTTCGCAGACGGGTCGATGGACGCCTTCGCCGACACCCTCGCCGCAGTGCACAACTGCGCCTGCCCGGTCCGGCTCGCCGGATCCTCCGCGACCATCGACGCCCGCACCGGCGAAGTGCTCTCGACCTTCCGCTCGGCCGACGCACCGCTCGGGGTCCTGTACCGGCCGTGCGGGAACCGCCGCGCCCACGTCTGCCCGGCGTGCTCGCGCACCTACGCCCGCGACACCTTCGCGCTCATCAGTGCCGGAGTGGCCGGGGGTAAGACCGTGCCCGAGCGGGTCGCGGACAACCCGCTGCTGTTCGCCACGTTCACCGCGCCCTCGTTCGGACTCGTGCACGGCCACCGCGGCGGGAGACCCTGTCGCCCTCGACGCCGGGACGACCGCACCCGCTGCCTACACGGACGGCCGCAGTGGTGCACCGCCGTCCACGAACCCGGCGACCAGCGCTCCGGCGCTCCCCTCTGCGTGGACTGCTACGACACTGCCTCGGCGGTCCTCTGGCAGTGGCACGCCCCCGAGCTGTGGCGGCGCACCACCATCGCCCTCCGCCGAGCCGTCGCCGGACACCTCGGCATGACGGAGTCCGGCCTGGGCGAGCACGCCTCGATCCAGTACGCCAAGGTCGCCGAGTACCAAGACCGCGGCCTGGTCCACTTCCACGCCCTGATCCGCCTCGACGGACCCGCCGCCGCCGGAATCGGAGCACCCGCCCCGGCCGCCCTCGACGGGCCGACCCTCGCCGCCCTGATCCGCGACACCGCCCCGGGCGTAACCGTGCTGGCCGAACCGGTCGACGACCAGGACACTCCGCGCGTCCTGGCCTGGGGCGCCCAGCTCGACGTCCGCGTGGTCACCGCCGGACACCGCGTCGATGACCCGACCGCGGCCCTGACGCCCGGGCAGGTGGCCGGCTACCTCGCGAAGTACGCCACCAAGGACGTCTCCGGCCTGCACGGCGAGGGCCAGCAGCGCCCGCACATCGCCGCCTTGCGTGCCGCGTGCGCCGCCCTGGCCGACCGCGCCGTCAAGCACCAGCCCGAGGACCACGACTACCAGCGGATGAGCCAGTGGGTGCACATGCTCGGCTTCCGCGGCCACTTCGGCACCAAGTCACGCCGCTACTCCGTCACCCTCGGAGCCCTGCGCCGCGCCCGCGCCCGGTGGCAGGCGATGGCCGCCGAGTCGCGCCGGACCGGGGAACCGATCGACACACGCGACCTCGAGCGCCGCCTGTTGGCCGACGAGGAAGACGAGACGACCGTCGTCGTCGGCTCGTGGACCTATCTGGGCACCGGCTGGCGCGACGCCGCCGAGGAAGCACTCGCCCTGGCTGCCGCAGCCCGGGCCCGGGAGTACGACCAATGGCGAGCGGAGCGAAGGGACGGACGCGACGCGGGGACACATCACAGCGGAGGAACGACGAGCACGAGGTGAGGGCGATGGAAGAGACGACGGAGATGCAGCGGCTCCTGACGGTGCACGAAGTGGCGGAGGTGCTGGGGACGGCGGACGGGTTCGTGCGTCAGCTGGTGGCGGCGCGGCGCATCCGGTTCCTGCGGGTAGGCAAGCACCTGCGGTTCCCGGTGTCGGCGGTGCCGGAGTACCTGGCCGCAGTGACGGTGGAGCCGCTGCCGTCGCGCGGGCGGAGTGCGTGATGGGCAAGCGGGTGCGCGGGTCGATCCGCCGGCTGCCGTCCGGGCGCTGGCAGGTCAGGTACACCGGTCTGGACGGCCTGCGCCGGACGTTGGAGCAGACGCACCGGACGAAGGCGGAGGCCGAGGCGGCGTACGCGATCGTGGCGGCGGACATGGCGACCGGTCGGTGGGTGGACCCGTCGCTGGCCGGGGTGACCTTCGGGACGTACGCCGCTCGGTGGGTGGCGGAGCGGGCGACCATCACGGGCCGGACCCGTGAGCTGTACGGCACGCTGCTGCGGTTGCACCTCGCGCCGTACCTGGGGGAGGTCCAACTGCGGTACCTCTCGCCCGCGCTGGTGCGCCGGTGGCGGCAGGGTCGTCAGGACGCGGGGGTCGGGGCCTCGACCATCGCGAAGGCCTACCGGCTGCTGCGCTCGATCATGGCGACGGCGGTGGATGACGAGGTGATCCTGCGGAACCCGTGCCGGATCCGGGGTGCGGGGAGCGAGGTCGCCTCGGAGCGGCCCATCCTCAGTCCGGCCGAGGTCGCGCGGCTGGCGGAGGTGATCGAGCCGCGGTACCGGCTGGTGGTGCTGCTGGCGGTGTACGGCTCGCTCCGGTGGGGTGAGCTGATGGGGCTGCAGCGGGGCGACCTCGACCTGGACCTGATGACCCTCACGGTCCGGCGCTCGGTCTCCGAGGTCGGCGGTCGGCTGGTGGTCAAGGGACCCAAGTCGCGGGCGGGGCTGCGGACGATCGCGCTCCCGCTCGGGCTGCGCGAGGACATCGAGCAGCACCTCGCCGCGTTCGCGGAGGACGGGCCCGAGGGCCGGCTGTTCGTGGGCCATCGGGGCAACACGCTGCACCGGTCGAACTGGACCCCGGTGTGGACAGCGGCCCGGTCGGCGGCCGAGCTGGACCCCGGGGTTCACCTGCACGACCTGCGCCACACGGGCAACCACTTCGCCGCCGCATCGGGGGCCAGCACGCGCGAGCTGATGCACAGGATGGGCCACGCGAGCATGCGGGCGGCGCTGATCTACCAGCACGCGACGGCCGAGCGTGACGCCCGGATCGCGGCGACGCTGGACCAGGTCTTCAGCGGGGGTGCGGGGCGGTGATTGGGCACGCGTTGGGCACGCGACGCACTGGCTGCGCCATCCGGGGAAGGGGGTCGGTCGGCCCCACTGAGCCTGACCTGCGGTGATGTGGTGGAGCCGATGACGGGAATCGAACCCGCGTGTCCAGCTTGGGAAGCTGGCGCTCTACCATTGAGCTACATCGGCGCGCCGGGTCGAGATCGTCCAAACCGACCTCCCCGGCGCCGACACTCTAGCCCAACCGGCCGGCCCGTTTCGACGCGCCCCGTGGGCCGCACGCGCCGCCACGGGTAGCCTGACGCCCGTGCTCCTCTCCGACCGCGACATCCGCGCAGAGGTCGAGGCCGGCCGGGTCAGCCTCGACCCGTGGGACCCCGACATGATCCAGCCCAGCAGCGTCGACGTCCGCCTCGACAAGTACTTCCGGCTGTTCGACAACCACAAGTACCCCGTCATCGACCCCGCCCAGGACCAGGCCGACCTCACCCGCCTCGTCGAGGTCGACCCGGCCGAGGGCTTCGTCCTGCACCCCGGCGAGTTCGTGCTCGGGTCCACCCTCGAGACCGTGAGCCTCCCCGACGATCTCGCGGCCCGGGTCGAGGGCAAGTCGAGCCTCGGCCGCCTGGGGCTGCTGACCCACGCCACCGCGGGCTTCGTCGACCCCGGCTTCATCGGCCACGTCACCCTCGAGCTGAGCAACGTCGCGACCCTGCCCATCATGTTGTGGCCCGGGATGAAGATCGGCCAGCTCGCGTTCTTCAAGCTCACCTCGCCCGCCGAGAACCCCTACGGCTCGGCCACGTACGGCTCGCACTACCAGGGCCAGCGCGGCCCCACCGCCAGCCGCAGCTTCCAGAACTTCCACCGCGCCGACGTCTGAGGCCGCCCGCCCGGGCCGCAGGACCTGGCCCGCGCACCCATCCGGCCCCCGTCCCGCGACGAACCCCTCCGACACGCCGACGAACCTGACCATCCCTGACCCGTCGGCCCGTACCCGGTACGTATCGGGGGTGCGGGCCGCCGTCCAGCAGGGGACAGGGGCGAACGCCACCGCTGACGAGGGAGTGCCATGACACCACGGCACAGCACGGCCCGGCACGCACCGCGCATCCACGCGACCGCACCGCCCGAAGGTCGCGACGACCAGCCCCCGACGGCGGCCGCCCTGGCCTCGGCCCTGCTCTCGCGCGCCGGCGGCGGCGGCGCTGAGCTGCGCGGGCACGTGCCCGCCCACCCCGCGGGGGTGGTCCTCGTCCTCCACGGTGGGGCCAGCCGCAGCCGCGTCCCCGTGACCTGGTGGCGCCTGCCGGTGGTGCGGATGCTGCCGTTCGCCAGCGCCATCGAGCACGCCGACGGCGACCGGCTCGCCGTCCTGCGCCTGAAGTACCGCGTCCGGGGCTGGAACGGCAGCCGGCAGGACCCGGTGCAGGACGCCCGCTGGGCGCTCGACCGCATCCGCCGGGTCCTGCCCGGTGTGCCGGTGGCCCTCGTCGGCCACTCGATGGGCGGTCGCGTGGCGCTGCAGATCGCCGCCGAGACCGAGGTCGCGGCCGTGGCAGCACTCGCACCCTGGGTCGAGGGCGACACCCGCCGCCCCAAGGGCGACCCGCCGGTGCTGCTCATGCACGGAACCCGCGACCGCATCACCGACCCACGACGCACGGCCATCCTGGCCCAGCGCTGGGCGGCCACCGGGGCCGACGTCCGCCACGTCCCCGTCCCCGACGAGAAGCACGCGATGCTGCGCCACGCCTCGCTCTGGCACCGCACCGTCGCCGAGTTCGTCAGCGACGCCCTCCTGCACCCAGCCCGACCCAGCTGACGGCGCCCCCGGCCACCAGCAGCCCAGCACACCAGAGCATCGCGGCCCGGAACCCCGCCGTCATCGCCACCGGGTCGAGGTAGTCCTCACCCACCAGCCCGACGACCGCGGGCAGCGCCGCGACGGCCAGCAGCGAGCCGGCCCGCGCCACGGCGTTGTTGACCCCGCTCGCCACGCCCGAGTGCCCCTCGGGCGCGGCCGCCAGCACCGCCGCCGTCAGCGGCGACACCAGCGCGGCCAGCCCGAGAGCGAAGACCACCATCCCCGGCAGGACGTCGACCCAGCCGGGGTCGCGGCCGATACGCAGGAGCAGCAGAACCCCGACGGCGCAGACCAGCGGCCCGAGGGTCATCGGCAGGCGAGGACCGCTGCGCGCAGCCAGCGCGGCGGCCCGCGACGACAGCAGCATCATCGCGACCGTGATGGGCAGCGCCGAGGCACCGGCGCGCAGTGCGCTCCATCCGGCGGCCTGGAGCTGCAGGACGACGAAGACGGTGACCGCGCCCAGCGCCCCGTACACCAGCAGGGTCATCGCGTTGGCCGCCGAGAACACCCGCGAGGAGAACATCGTGAGCGGCACCAGGGGATGGGTGCTGCGCCGCTCGACCAGGACGAACCCGGCCCCGGCCGCCACCGAGAGCGCCAGCCCGGCCGCCAGGGTCCCGGCCCCCACGGTCGCGGCCACGGTGAGGACGGCGGTCAGCGCGCCCAGCGCCACCGCACCCAGGACGGTGCCGGCGACGTCGAAGGGGCGCCCCGCCTGGTCCGGGTCGTGGCTCTCGGGGACGGTCCGGGCCGTGAGAGCCAGCACCAGCAGGCACAACGGGATGTTGATCCCGAAGACCCAGCGCCAGCCGGCGTGGTCGACGAGCCAGCCGCCGACCAGCGGGCCCAGGGCGGCCGCCACCCCGGAGAACCCGGCCCAGGTACCGATGGCCGCGGCCCGGTCGGCGGGGCGGAACGAGGACTGGATGAGCGAGAGCGCGCCCGGGGTCAGCAGGGCCGCGCCCACCCCCTGGAGCACCCGGAGCGCCACCAGCTGGCCGGGGGTCTGCGCCGCGGCGCACAGAGCCGACGCCGCGGCGAACCACACCACCCCGACGAGGTACGTCCGGCGCCGCCCCCGGCGGTCGCCCAGCGCACCCCCGACCAGGACCAACGAGGCCAGCGCCAGGAGGTAGCCGTTGACCACCCACTGCAGCTGGGCCAGCGAGGCGTCGAGGTCGGTCCCGACGCTGCGCAGCGCGACGTTGACGACGCTCCCGTCGAGGATGGCCACGCCGGTGCCGAGGGTCAGCCCCGCCAGTGCCGCCCGGCCGCGGTGGGAGCCGCGCTCGAGCAGGACAACGGGGGCAGCGGCATCGGGCTCCATCGGCGACCGCCGGGGCTCAGGCCGGTTCGGGGGCGGTGCGGCTCGCGGCACGACCGCGCAGCTCGGGGGAGAGGACCGCGAGCCCCAGCACCGGCAGCACCGCGAGCACGGCCAGGCTTCCCGCCACCCCCAGCAGGTCGCCCAGCCCGGCGACGGCGGCCGAGCCCACGCTGCCCCCGACGAGGAAGAGCAGGGTGGCCACCCCCAGGGCGACCCCGCGGACGTCGGGGTGCACGGCGTCGCTGACGGCGGCGCTCAGGGTGGGCTGCCCGAGCCCGAAGGCCAAGGTCACCGTGACCAGCGCGGCCACGAGGAGGGGCACGTCCACGAGCGCGGCGCCAGCGGTGGCCAGCGCGAGCGACAGCGTCGCGAGGAGGCCGGCCACCGCGAGGGTCCGCGGGGCGCCGAGACGGTCGAGCAGGCCGCCGCTGATGCGCGGGATGAGCGGTGAGAGCAGGATGCTGGGGACGAGGAGCAGCCCGACCTGCCACGACGCCCAGCCCTCGCGCAGCAGCACGAGGGGCACGGCGATGAGCTGGCCGAACCAGGCGGCCGGTACAGCCGCGGCGGCCACCGCCCCGCGCACCACGGTGGGGTTGCGGATGACCGAGCGGGGCAGGAAGCCGTCGGGCCGGCGCCGCACCCAGGCGGCCACGGCCGGGACCCCCAGCACGAGCAGCAGGCCGCCGGTCACGGCGATGACCAGCCCGGTCGTCGGTGACTGCACCAGCAGGACCAGCCCGGCCGCCGTGGCCGCCACCAGCCCGGCGCCGAGGACGTCGAGCCGGTCACCGGTGCCCTCGCGGGTCAGGGACGGCCAGAGGGCCGGCAGCAGGAGGAGTCCCAGGATCGGCAGCGCCATCACGGCCCGCCAGCCCAGCCACTGGTCGACCAGGCCACCGACGAGCGGCCCGGCGCAGACGATGGCCGTGGCGGTGGCCGCGAGCCGGCCCAGCGCGTAGCCGCGCTCGGCGCCGGAGTAGCGCTGGTTGAGGATCGTGACGCCAAGGGTCGGCACCGCGGCGGCTCCGGCGCCCTGGGCCATCCGGGCCACCAGCTCGACGGCGAAGGTCGGCGCCAGCGCCGAGACCAGCGACCCCGACCCCATCAGGACCAGCCCGACCACCAGCGGCGTGCGCACGCCGACGAGGTCGGCCACCCGCCCGTACACCGCGGTGGTGACCGCGAGCATCAGGACGTAGAGGCTGATCGTCCAGGCGGCCACGCCCACCCCCACGCCCAGGTCGGCCGCGAGGTCGCGCAGCACGATCGACGCCGACGACGAGCCCATCCCGGCCAGCCCGAAGAGCGCTCCGAGGTGGAACGGGACGCGGCGGGCCTGGGGAGTCACGCGGGGGAGAACCCCTCACCCCCGCCGCGCATTCCTCGCGCCACGACCCGGCGGTGCCCACCCGCGCCGTGCCCGCGGGGGTCCCGGCCAGGGAGCCCGGGACGGCGTGGGGAGCCGCACGCGGTCGCCAGGAGGGCCGTCCCGCTGGGTCTCGATGTGGTCTCGGTTCCCGTCGAAGCCCCTCCCGGAGCCCGAAGACGTGCGCTGATTCCGGTTAGGGTCGATGGATGATCCGCTTCGACGGCGTGACCAAGGAGTTCCCCGGCGGCACGGTCGCGGTGGACGATCTCTCCCTCACCGCCCCCACCGGCAAGATCACCGTCCTCGTCGGTCCCTCGGGCTGCGGCAAGACGACGAGCCTGCGGATGGTCAACAGGATGATCGAGCCCACCCGCGGCTCCATCGCGCTCGACGGCCAGGACACCGGGCGGATGAAGCAGGCGGAGCTGCGACGCGGCATCGGCTACGTCATCCAGCACGCCGGGCTCTTCCCCCACCGCACGGTGCTCGACAACATCGGCACCGTGCCCCGCCTGCTCGGCTGGGACAAGAAGAAGATCAGGGACCGGTCGCGCGAGCTGCTCGAGACCGTGGGGCTGGACCCGGCCCTGGGCGACCGCTACCCGACCCAGCTCTCGGGCGGCCAGCAGCAGCGCGTCGGGGTGGCGCGGGCCCTGGCCGCCGACCCCCCGGTGATGCTGATGGACGAGCCGTTCTCGGCGGTGGACCCCATCGTGCGCGAGCAGCTGCAGGACGAGTTCCTGCGACTCCAGGACGAGCTCGGCAAGACCATCGTGTTCGTCACCCACGACATCGACGAGGCCATCAAGCTCGGTGACCAGGTGGCCGTGCTGCGCGTCGGGGGCACCCTGGCGCAGATCGCCGAGCCCGCGTACCTCCTGGCGCACCCCGCCGACGACTTCGTGGCCGACTTCGTGGGGCGCGACCGCGGCTACCGGGCCCTGCAGTTCCAGCCGGCCCCGCGGCTGCCGCTGCGCTCCGAACGCAGCATCGTCATCGGGGAGCGGCCGGAGACCACCGGGTCCGGATGGCTGCTGGTCGTCGACGACGAGCGGCACCCGCTGGGCTGGGTCGAACCCGCGCGGATCGGGCCGCGCGCGGTCGAGGACGCCGACCTGCACCGCGGTGGCACCATCGCCGCGGCCGGAGGCTCGCTGCGCAGCGCCCTCGACGCGGCGCTCTCCTCCCCGTCGCGTCGCGGCGTCATCGTCGACGAGAGCGGGGAGCTGGTCGGCACCGTGCTGGCGCACGAGGTCCTCAACGCCATCGAGGAGACCGACCGGCCCGAGCGCGACGAGGTCGACCCCGTCCACGGCGGGGCCGTCAGCGTGGCGGACGACGGGTCCTGACGTGGACTGGCTGAGCAGCCACTGGCGGACGGTCCTCGACCTGGCCGTCTCGCACCTGTACCTGGCGGGGCTCCCCCTGGTGCTCGGGCTGGTCATCTCGCTGCCGTTCGCGTGGGCCGCCAAGCGGTGGCGCGGGTCGTACGCGGCCGTCGTGACCTCGACCGGCCTGCTCTACACGATCCCCTCGCTGGCGCTCTTCGTCATCATGCCGCTGGTGCTGGGGACCAAGATCCTCGACCCGGTGAACGTGCTCGTGGCGATGACCATCTACACCGTCGCGCTGCTGACCCGCACCGTCGCCGACGGGCTGCTCTCGGTGCCCGACCACGTCGAGCAGGCCGCCACCGCGATGGGCTACGGCGCCCTGCGGCGGCTGTTCGGGGTCGAGCTGCCGCTGGCGGTGCCGGTCATCGCGGCCGGTCTGCGGGTGGCCGCGGTCAGCAACGTCAGCATCGTCAGCATCGCGTCGGTCATCGGGGTCTCCCAGCTGGGCAACCTGCTGGTCGACGGCTACCGGCGCATCATCTGGGGTGAGCTCTGGACCGGCATCATCGCGTGCCTGCTGCTCGCGCTCGCCCTCGACGCCCTCATCCTGGTGGTGTCGCGGCTGCTCACACCTTGGCAGCGCACGGCAGGGGGCCGGGCATGATCAACAGTCTCCTGCAGTGGTTCACCGACCCCACGAACTGGGCCGGCGCCGACGGCATCCCGCACCGTCTTCTCCAGCACCTCTGGTACAGCCTGCTGGCGGTGGTCGTCGCGATGGTGATCGCCCTGCCGCTCGGGCTGTGGATCGGGCACTCCGGGCGTGGGCGCTGGCTGGTCTCGACCGCCAACTCGCTGCGCGCCGTGCCGACCCTCGGCCTCCTCTTCGCCGTCTCGCTCTGGGTCGGTCCGATCTTCCGCGGCGACCTGGCGTTCCTGGTGCCGGCCGTGTTCGTCCTCCTGCTGCTGGCGGTCCCGCCGCTGCTCGCGGGCACGTACGCCGGTGTCGAGGCGGTCGACCCGGCCGCCCGCGACGCTGCCCGGGGCGTCGGGATGACCGGCTGGCAGGTACTGCGCCAGGTCGAGCTGCCGTGTGCGCTGCCGCTGGTGATGTCGGGCGTGCGCACGGCCGTCCTGCAGGTGGTCGCCACCACGACGATCGCGGCCCTCATCGGGCTGGGCGGCCTCGGGCGCTACCTCATCGACGGGATCGCCCTGAGCGACTACGCCCGCGCCGCCGGAGGCGCGCTCCTCGTGGGGCTGCTGGCCATCCTGCTCGAGGGCCTGCTCGCGCTGCTGCAGCGCCGTCTCGTCTCGCCCGGCCTCACCGGGGGCAACCGGGCTGTCGGGGGCCGGGGGAAGGATTCCGGCAACGCTCCCGTTGAGGCCACCGACAGCTCTGCCGGCGACGCCACTGGCTCCCACGACCCGCGCGTCCGCGCCTGACCACAGCAGTGCACCCGTTCACGAAGGGAACCTCCCCATGAAGCGCATGACCTCCGCCCTGGCCATCGCGGTCGCCTCGATCGTCGGGCTGACCGCCTGCGGTGGTGGTGGCGACCCGCTGGCCTCCGACGCCCCCTCCGGCACCACCTCGGCCGGGTCCTCCGGGCCGATCGTCGTCGGGGGCGCCGACTTCTCCGAGTCCACCCTCCTCGCCGAGATCTACGCCGGCGCGCTGCGGGCCAAGGGCGTCGACGCCACCACCAAGACCAACATCGGCTCCCGCGAGGTCTACCTGCGCGCCCTCGAGGACAACTCGGTGCAGGTCTTCCCCGAGTACACGGGCGCGCTCGCCGTGTACTACGACAAGTCCTACGACGGCACCGACCCCGACGAGGTGTACGCCCACGTCAAGGAGGTCATCCCCGACACCCTCGCGGTGCTCGAGAAGTCCGCCGCCGAGGACGTCGACTCGCTCGCGGTCACCCAGGAGACGGCCGACGCCAAGAACCTCAAGACCATCGAGGACCTCAAGGGCATCGCCGGCGACCTGACCCTCGCTGCCCAGCCCGAGTTCAAGGAGCGCCCCCAGGGTGTCGTGGGCCTGAAGAAGGAGTACGGCATCACCTTCGGGTCCTTCCGCCCGCTCACCGGCCAGGCCGTGCTCCAGGCGCTGGTCAACGGCCAGGCCGACGTCGCGAACGTGTTCTCGACCGACCCCGGGATCGCCGCCAACAACCTGGTCGTGCTCGAGGACACCAAGAAGGTCTTCGGCTCCCAGAACATCGTCCCGCTGGTCCGCGCCGACAAGGTCGACCAGGTCAAGGACGCCCTCAACGCCGTGTCGGCCAAGCTCACCACCGATGCGCTGACCCAGATGCTGAAGAAGACCGACATCGACAAGCAGGACCCCAAGGCCGTCGCCGCGGAGTTCCTCAAGGCCAACGGTCTCGCCTGACCTCGCGCCGCGGGGGATCTTCCCCCGGACCTCGAACGCCCCGTTCCCTGTCGAGGGAACGGGGCGTTCGACGTCTCCCGGACGGCGGTCGGCTCGGCGGGGTCAGTCCCAGGGGTCGGGCTCGTCCACCAGCGACGCGTCGCCGCCGAAGGACGCGGCGCCCGGGCCCCGCTTCGGCCGCTCGTTCTCGGCCTGCTGGGCCTTCCCGGCCTCCTCGGCCTCCTCGGCCTTCCCGGCCTCCTCGGCCTCCTCGGACGGATCGGCCTCGGACGGGGCGTCGCGCTCGGGCTCGGCGGCCTGCGCCTCGGGCTCGGCCACTTCCGCTTCGGCCCCTTCCGCCTCGGGCTCAGCGGCCGGGACGGCGTCGGCCGGCTCGTCCCAGGGGTCGACGTCGTCGTCCGCGGCGGTGGTGCTCTCCGCGGTGCTGTTGTCGGCGACCGCCTCCGGCTCCGCATCCGGCTCCGCATCCGGCTCCGTCGTCGTCGCCTCGGGCTGGGGGGAGGCCGGGGCCGGCGCGGCGTCAGCGGGCTCGTCCCAGGGGTCGACGTCGTCGTCCGCGACGGCGGTGGTCTCCGCGGTGCTGTTGTCGCCGACCGGTGCCGCGTCGGGCTGAGGCTCCGACTCCGGCTCGCTCGCCGTCGCCTCGGTCTCGGCCACTTCCGCCGCGGGCTCAGCCGCCTGCGCCGCGGTGGAGGCCGGGGCCGGGGTGGCGTCGGCGGGCTCGTCCCACGGGTCGACGTCGTCGCTGGACGCGGCAGCATCCTGCGCGGCCTTCGCCGCCGACGGCTCGCCCTCCGAACGGCCCGCGGCGGTGTCCTCGACCGCGGGCGGGTCGACGGCGGGGTCGGGGACGTCGGCGTCACCCGGCGCCGCGTTCTCCTCGGGGACCCCCGAGGTGTCGTCGTCAGCCGCGGACGTGCCGCCCGACGGGGTGTCCCAGGGATCGTCGTCGGTGTCGTCCGTGACCGGGGGGCCGGCTGTGGTGGTCGAGGCGCCCGGGGTGTCCCAGGGGTCGTCGTCGGTGTCGTCCGCCGCAGCCGCGGCCGGGGACGAGGCCTGGGGAGCAGGGGCGTCCGCCGGAGCCTCCCGGCCGGCCGCCTCCCGCTCTGCCTCAGGGCCCGCCACGGTCACGGCCGCCGCTGCCGCCGCGACGCCGGCGGCCTCGCCCGCACCGTCCGAGGGGGCCCCGGTGTCGCCCGCCTCCACGACCGCGGGGTCCTGCCCGCGGCGGACCGCGGCCAGCAGCATCTGGGCGACGTCGACGACCTCGACCTCCTCGGCCACACCCTCGGCCTGTTTGGCGGTGAGGCCGTCCGAGATCATCACGCGGCAGAACGGGCACCCGATGGCGATGCGCTCGGCGCCGGTGGCGATGGCCTCCTCGGTGCGGTTGGTGTTGATCCGCGTGCCGAGCTTCTCCTCCATCCACATGCGCGCGCCCCCGGCGCCGCAGCAGAACGAGGTCTCACCCGAACGCGGCATCTCCCGCAGCTCGACCCCGGGGAGGGCGCCGATCAGCTCGCGCGGCGGCGCGTAGACCCCGTTGTGCCGCCCGAGGTAGCAGGGGTCGTGGTAGGTGACCGAGGGCGCGGTGGACGCGACGTTCTTGGCCGACGACATCCCCGGCGCCTCGTCGGGGCGCGCCACCGGCGTGAGCTTCTTCTCGCGCACCAGCCGGTTGAGCAGCTGGGTGTGGTGCAGCACCTCGTAGTTGCCGCCGAGCTGGGGGTACTCGTTCTTGATGGTGTTGAAGCAGTGGGCACACGTGACGACGACCTTGGTCACCCCGAACTCGCCGAAGGTCCCGACGTTCTGCGCGGCGAGGGTCTGGAACAGCAGCTCGTTGCCGGCGCGCCGGGCGGCGTCGCCGGTGCAGGTCTCGCCGTCGCCGAGGACCGCGAACGAGACGCCGGCGGTGTCGAGCAGCTCGGCCACGGCCCGCGTCGTCTTCTTCGCGCGGTCCTCGTAGGCGCCGGCGCAGCCGACCCAGAACAACCACTCGACGTCGGAGGCCTGCTCGACGTCCTGGCCCAGGATCTTGACCTCGAACGGCAGGTCCTTGGCCCAGTCCAGGCGCGCCCGGGCGCCCATCCCCCAGGGGTTGCCCTTGCTCTCGAGGTTCTTGAACAGCCCGCCGAGCTCGGCGGGGAAGGCCGACTCGATGAGCGTGGAGTAGCGGCGCATGTCGATGATGTGGTCGACGTGCTCGATGTCGACGGGGCACTGCTCGACGCACGCGCCGCAGGTGGTGCACGACCACAGGACGTCCTGGTCGATGACGGCGTCGGGGCCGTGCGGGTTGTACGCCGACAGGGGGGCCGCGGGGTCGTAGCCGGTGTCGCCGACCAGGGCCATCTGCGACCAGTCGACGACGTCGACGGTGCCGGCGGGCTCGATGCCGTCGGTGGGCACCGTCTGCGCGGCGCTGGTGACGGTGGCCATGGCCTTCTCGGGGTCACCGCCGTGGCGGGCGAGGGCCTGTAGGTAGGGCGCCTTGGCGTCGGCGTGGTCGCGCAGCGTCATCATCAGCAGCTTGGGCGACAGCGGCTTCTCGGTGTTCCACGCGGGGCACTGGCTCTGGCAGCGGCCGCACTCGGTGCAGGTCGAGAAGTCGAGCAGGCCCTTCCAGGTGAAGTCCTCGACGGCGCCCACCCCCAGCGCATCGCCCTCCTCCATGTCCTCCATGGCCTCGAGGTCGAACGGCTCGCCCCCCACCGTCATCGGCTTCGCGGCCCCGAGGGCGGTGCGCCCCGACGACTCCCGCTTGAACCAGATGTTGGGGAACGCCAGGAAGCGGTGCCAGGCGACACCCATGGTCGGCTGCAGCGAGATGGTGATCATCCACGCGAAGCTGATGAGGATCTTCAGGGTCGCGACGACGTAGACCCAGGACGCCAGCGCCGGCAGCGAGGCGCCGCCCCACCAGCCGGCCATCCACCCGGTCAACGGGTAGTGCAGGGCGACCGAGGTGCCCGGCTCGAGGATGCGGCTCATCGCCGCCTCGAGGCCGCGCAGCAGCAGGATGCAGACGGTGACCCCGAGGATGGTCAGCTCGACGTAGTAGGCCTGCCAGAAGGTGGACCCGAAGAACCGCGAGTAGCGCCCGTTCTCGCCGCCCGCGCGCCGCGGGTGGTTCTTCTGGCGCACGGCCATCAGCACCAGGATGCCGATGAGGCCGCCCCACGAGAACGCCTCCACGACCCACTCGAACGGCGCGAAGGACCCGATCACCGGCAGCTGCGCGGCGGGGTCGAACAGCTGCAGGAAGGCGTTGACCAGCGTCGAGAACAGGATGATGAACGAGAGCGCGGTGACCCAGTGCGCCGCCGCGACGACCGGCAGCCGGCTCATCCGGGTGTGGCCCAGGAACTCCTTGGCCAGGGTCCAGGTGCGGGCGCCGGGGTCGCCGGTGCGGGTGCCGTCGGGTCGGCCCCGGCGGTAGAGCGCGACGAACCGCCCCACCTGGCGGAACAGCAGGGCCCATCCGACGGTCGCGACGACGATCGAGACGACGGCGGCCACGACCTGGACGGCGGTGACGCCACCGAAGCTCTCGTGGGTGACATCGCTGGCCAGGACGGTTGCGAGCGCGGCGGGCATGGCGTGCAGCCTACTGCTCGGTAAGCGGGCGCTCACCTGGCTGTGACGGGCGTCAACGCCTCGCACCGGCGGGTCCGACGCCGGCGCTGCCCGTCTCCGCCGACCTCGACCGGTGTCCGCGATGCGGGCGGCGCGGCCGTTGTGGCGAGGGATAACCCTCTGTTGGAATACGCATAAGGAGCGGGTGGTTGGCTCGAAGAGCTGCACCGTCACCTCGCGCCGCCGCCCCTCCGGGCGCCGGCGCTTCCGACCGAAAGGCGACCCGATGCCCATCCTCGACGACGTGACCCAGGCCGTCGGCAACACTCCGCTGGTCCGGCTCAACCGGATCATCGAGGGCGACGCGACCGTGGCGGCGAAGCTGGAGTTCTACAACCCGGCCTCGTCCGTCAAGGACCGCATCGGTGTCGCCATCATCGACGCGGCGGAGGCCTCCGGCGAGCTCACGCCGGGCGGCACCATCGTCGAGGCCACCTCGGGCAACACCGGCATCGCGCTCGCGATGGTCGGTGCGGCGCGTGGCTACCACGTCGTCCTGGCCATGCCCGAGTCGATGAGCAAGGAGCGCCGCGCCCTGCTGCGCGGGTACGGCGCCGAGCTGGTCCTCACCGACCCCGCGCTGGGCATCAAGGGCGCCGTCGCCCAGGCCGAGGAGATCGCCGCCCAGCGCGAGGGCGCGGTCCTGGCCCGCCAGTTCGCCAACGTCGCGAACCCCGAGATCCACCGCCGGACCACTGCGGAGGAGATCTGGAACGACACCGACGGCCAGGTCGACGTGGTCGTGGCCGGCATCGGCACCGGCGGCACCATCACCGGGGTCGGCGAGGTCCTCAAGGCCCGCAAGCCCGGCGTGCAGATCATCGCCGTCGAGCCCGCGGAGTCGGCCATCCTCAACGGCGGCCAGCCGGGCCCGCACAAGATCCAGGGGCTCGGTGCGAACTTCGTGCCCGAGGTCCTCAACACCGAGATCTACGACGAGGTCATCGATGTCGACGCCGCCACCTCGGTCGAGTGGGCCCGCAAGGCCGCGACCCAGGAGGGGCTGCTCGTCGGCATCTCGTCCGGGGCGGCCCTGGCCGCCGCCAACCAGGTGGCCCAGCGCCCCGAGAGCGCCGGCAAGACGATCGTCGTGATCATCCCCAGCTTCGGCGAGCGCTACCTGTCGACCATCCTCTTCGAGGGTCTCGTCGACTGACCATGCCGTTCCTCCGACAGGCCCGGGCGGCGGTCCGCGCAGACCTCGACGCCGCGATGCGCCGTGACCCCGCGGCCCACTCGCGTACCGACCTCGCCCTGAACTCCCCCGGCCTGCACGCGATCTGGTCGTACCGGCTCGCCCACCGGATGTGGGAGCGCGGCCCGCGGTGGAAGCCCGCCGCGCGCCTGCTCTCGACGGTGACCCGCGCCGCCACCGGCGTGGAGATCCACCCCGGTGCGCGGATCGGGCAACGGTTCTTCATCGACCACGGGATGGGCGTCGTCATCGGCGCCACCGCCGTCGTGGGCGACGACGTGATGCTGTACCACGGCGTCACGCTGGGGGGCCGGTCCCTGCAGCGCGGCATCAAGCGGCACCCGACCCTGGGCGACCGCGTCACCATCGGTACCGGCGCGCGGGTGCTCGGCGACATCGAGGTCGGCGACGACGTCCAGATCGGCGCCAACTCCGTGGTCGTGAAGGACGTCCCGGCCGGTGCCGTCGCCACCGGCGTCCCGGCCCAGGTCCGCTTCCCCCATCAGCCCCACGAGGACCCGTACGACGCGCTGTTCGCGGAACCGGCGATCTTCATCTGAGGCCGACCACCGCACCGTCCCCCACGGGATGCGTTGCCGCCCAGTCGGACCCGTAGAGGCAGAACACGCCCGCGTCCGGCTGGTGCTCGACCACCCCGGCCCATGCCTGGGCCGCGTCGGCGCCCCGGGCGAGCGCGCGGTGGTAGGCCACCATTGCGTCGTGCGCCGCGTCGTCGGCCACCGGGGCGACGGCCGCCAGGACCGCGCAGGCCCCCAGCGAGAGCAGGGCGATCGACAGCCCCAGCGGCTCGTCGCCGGCGCGGGTCGAGAACTGCCCCACGTCGCAGGCCGCCAGCGTGACGTGCTCGGCCGCCACCGGCCGCGGCAGCTCGTGAGCGAACAGCGGCCCGTCGGCCATCCGCACCGACGAGAACAGCGGGCTCTGCGCCTCGTGGGTGCCGTGCGCGGCCAGGTGCACCACCCGGGCCCGACCGAGGGCGTCGACGACGTCGTGGCTCGAGGCCGGCCCCGGGTCGGGCCGGTCGCCCGGGTCCCCGCCGTGCCAGGCGGCCAGGACCGCGCGCACCTCGGGCCCGGTCCGCACCAGCCCGGGCCCGTAGAGGGCGCCCGCGACCTCGGTGGCCGGGACGCTGCGACGCGCGGGACCACGGACCCAGCGGGTCAGGCTGGGCGCGACGGTGACCGGCCGCCCGCGCAGCGAGGGCAGCAGGCTCCAGGGGACGGCCGCCAGCGATCCCGACGGCACCACGACCACCCGCCCGTCGCCGCCCCAGAGACCCTCGAACGCGGCGTCCAAGGCCCGCACCGACGACGCGGTGGCGCGCGCCAGCGCGGCCGTCATCGGTGAGCTGGGAGCGAGCACGGCGCGGGCCCGCAGGTCGCGGCGCAGCCTGAGCACCAGCGCGACGAGGTCGGCGACGGGCCCCAAGGGGTGCACGGCCAGCGAGTCGCCCGTGACGACCGCGGCGTGGACGGTCCCCCGCGACTCGAACAGGCCGACCAGCCGCGCGCCGGCCGCCGCGGCGGCGGCCCGCAGCTCGTCGGCGCGGAGGGGGGCGGCGGCCCCGTCCGCCGACCCCTCGGCCGCCAGGCTCCACTCCCGGTCGGCGATCTGCGGCTCGAGGGCGGCGACCTGGGCCGCCAGGGCCTCAGCCGCGGCCCCGTCGCTGTCGCCGAGCAGCCGCCGCAGCCGCCGCAGCTCGCGGGTCAGGGCCGTGAGCTCGGGGTCCGAGGACGTGGTCACCGGGTTGATGCGGTGCGACACGGCCCGCCAGCGCTCCACGGTGCGGACGACGTCGGCGGCATCGCCGCCGGCCAGGGCCCGCTCGACGTCGGACGACGAGAGCCGTCGGCCGTGCAGCGCCATGGCCGCTCGGACGTCGAGGCTGGAGGAGAGGAACTGGTGGGCGGCCAGGATGCGGTTGCCCTCGACGAAGTGCCGCTCGGCCTCCTCGGGGAGCCCTCGGGCCAGGGCGATGCGCGCCCGGACGAGGCTCTCGTGCAGGGTCGCCGCCAGTGAGTCGCGCCCCGCGCCCACGACGGCCAGGCGGGCCTCGGCGGCGTCGGGGTCACCCAGGGCCAGGCGGGCCTCGGCCTCGAGCCGCACCGCCGCCCGGCCGGCCGGGGAGTCGTCGGTCACCCTCACGTTGCGCCGCGTCAGGTCGGCCACCACGGCCTCGACCCGGGTGCCCTCGACGACGTCGATGGTCATCCGGACCATCGCCGCCTCGCGCACCAGCTCGGCGGCCTGCCGGCTGCGCAGCACGGCCTGGGCGGTGAGCGCGTGGGCCCGGGCGCTCCCGAGGTCGCCGGCCAGGAGGTCGCACCGGGCCAGACGCAGGCTGATCTCGCCGACCTCGAGGCGATGCCGGTCGGCCTGCGCGTGCACCAGCGCATCGGTCAGGGCGCTGCGGGCGTCGTCGACCAGGCCGGCCTCGAGCAGCACCTCGGCGTGGTCGAGGCGGGCCCGGTCGCGCGAGACCGTGGCCTCCATCCGGTCCGCCTCCCGCATCCGGCCCAGCGCCTTGGGCAGGTCGCCGTCGACGAAGGCCAGGCACGCCAGGTTGTGCCGGGCCTTGAACTCCTGGTCGACCAGGCCGTGCTCGGCGGCGATGTCGCGAGCCGTCTCGAGCGCGGCGGTCGCCTCCGGGATGTCGGCCCGGCCCACGTGGGCCAGGCCCCGGTTGATGAACAGGGCGCACCGCTGGGACGGGTCGAGGGGGGCGTCGTCGGGTACCGCGTCGAGGGCAGCCAGAGCGGCCGCCCAGTCGCCGACCCGCACGTGCACCACCCCCTCCTGGACGTGGCTGAGCGCCTCCAGGAACGGGCTGCGCGCCCGCCGTGCCTCGCGCCGGGCCCGGTGCAGGGTGCGCAGGGCCCGTCCGAGCCCGTCCACCTCGAGCTCGGACCACGCCCGGGTGATGTCGATGCGCACCCGCAGCCGACGCGCCTCGGCGTCGTCGAGCCCGTCGAGCGCGCGGAGCGCCTCCTGTGCCGCGGTCGCGGCCGCGTCGAACCGCCCCACCTCGTTGGCGTGCCGGGCCTGCGCGAGGAGCCGTTCCGCCGCGCGGAGCGGCTGGGCCTCGATGGGTACCTCCTCAGAGCTCGATGGCGGGGGTGATGATGGGGGGTGCGTCGGCGTCGGTGCGCCGCAGGACGAAGCTGACCAGCCCGCGCTCCACGCCGAGGAAGGTGAAGCGCCCCTCGTCGTCGGTGGTGGTGGTGCGGGTGCGGCCGCGCTCGCGGAGCTCGACCTCGATCAGCCCCTCGCTCGACCATCCCAGCACGTCAGCGCGCCCGGAACCCGAGGGCTCGGTGCTCACCATGACGCTGAGTCCGTCGTGGGCGAACGTCACCGCCTCGACCCGGTCGTACTCGGTGCCGCGGACGGTGGCCAGCGATGCGCTCGAGACGATCTCGGCCACCTCGGCCTCGAGCGAGGCGACGCTCATCGAGAACTTGATGCGGTCCAGCAGGTCGCCCGGCATCGGGTCGTGGTGGGCGTACAGGTCGCGCAGCTCGGCCAGGACGAGGTCGTCGACCTCGTCGAGCGGGGCCACGGAGAGCAGGTGCTCGTGCTCTGGAGTCGGGGTCATGACGACATCTCCCATCGGGGGTCGGCCACCAGGGCGGCACGGAGCTTGGCGAGGCAACGGCCTCGGGTCGGGCCGATCGAGCCGACCGGCATCCCGAGCGCCTCGGCGATCTGCGCGTAGTCGGGGCGTTCGGCGAAGGCGATGGTGCGGAGCAGGGTGCGGCAGCGCTCGGGAAGCTCGGCCACGTGGTCCCACACCACCGAGCCGTCCTCGGCGGCCAGCACGGCCGCTTCGGGGGAGGCTGCGCGCTCGCCGGTCTCGACCTCGCGGACGTCGTCGTACGTGCCGGGCGCCTCGCGGTGGGCGTGCGACCCGACGGCCCATGCGCCCCGCTTGGTCGTGACGATGAGCCACTTCAGCACCGACTGCGGGTCGGCGATCGTCGGCGCGTGCTCGACGAGCTTGAGCCAGGTGTTCTGGACGACGTCCTCGGCGGAGAGCCGGCCCGCCCCCTGCTGGCGCGCGACCGACCAGAGCAGCGGCGTCACGACGTCGACCAGGGTCGACATCCCGGAAGGGTCGCCGTCGCGGAAGGCGCGGAAGGCGTCGGCCGCCTGCATCGCGAGGCTGTCGGGGCCGGCGCCGGTGTGCATCACGGCTTCTCCTTCAGGGCGGCGGCGACGGCGTCGCTGACGAGCCCGCTGCGTCGCCCGGTGTCGAGGGTGCTCTCCCGGGTGGACAACAGGTGCGCGACGTGCCCGGCGCAGGCTGGCGCCGAGAACGACGAGCCGTTCCACACTCCGAACCCGCACGAGAAGTCGTCGGGGTCGGGGGTGCCGCGTTCGGGCACCGCCCCCGCCGGCACCTCGACCGAGCCCCGGCGCGAGCCGTCGAAGGTGGTCGGCATGGTGCTGACGACGGCCACGCCGCAGCGGTAGGTGCTGACCCAGTCGCCGGTGTTGGAGAACAGGGCCACCGTGCGCTCGGTGGGGTTCCAGGCCCCCACGCTGGTGAGCGGTACCCCGCCCTTCGGGGTCGAGCGGGCCAGGGCGGCCGGCCAGAACTCCATGGTCGTCGCGCCGTTGCCGGCCGCGGCCACGACCGAGACGCCCCACTCCTGGAGGGCGCGGATGGCGGCGAACATCCCGGCCTCGTCGTCGACCGCTCCAGGGGTCTCGTGGTAGTAGCCGAGCGAGAGGCTGACGATGTCGAGCGGGTCGCCCTCGTCGCGGCCGTCGAGCCGGCGCCAGTGCCACAGGAGCAGGTGCTGGAGGGCGTCGATGAGGTCGCCCTCGTCGGCCGCGCCGTCGCCGTACATCACCGGGACGACGACGATGCGGGCGTCGGCGCAGTGCTGGCGGACGACGCCGGTGATGAAGGTGCCGTGGCCGGCCAGCGGGTCGAGGAAGCCGTTGAGGCGGTCGAGGGTCACCCCGGTGAGCTCGGGGTCGTCCTCGGGGTCGAAGCGCAGCCCGATGGGGACGCCGCCCACGCGGGGGTCGCGGTCGACGAGCGGGTCGCCGTCGGGGAACCAGGGGTGCCGGCCGAGACCGGTGTCGAGGATCGCGAGCACGGGGCTGCGGGTGCCGGCGGGCGGCGGCGGCGAGCCCGCGAACATCACCGGGGTGCGGCTGTCGGCGCTGCCCGGGATGCCGACGCCGGACCCGTAGCCGACGCCGGACCCGTACCCCACGCCGGACCCGTAGCCGACGCCCGAGCCGTAGCCGACCCCGGACCCGTAGCCCACGCCCGACCCGTAGCCCACGCCCGACCCGTAGCCGACGCCGGACCCGTAGCCGACGCCCGAGCCGTACCCGGTGCCCATCAGCACGTGGCTCAGGCTCCAGCGGTGCACGTCGACGGCTTCGGTGGCGCGGGCCTGCTGGAGGACGGCCCAGGCATCCAACGGTGGCCCGCTGCGCTTGCGGTCCGGCACCAGCCGGACCACCTGGCGGGCTCGGCGGCGGAAGCGCTCGTCGTAGCCGAGCTCGCGGGCCAGGTCGCCGAAGCGCTGGTTGACCACGTCGACCCGGAAGCCCAGCTCACGCCCGAGGGCCTCCAGGGAGGCGATGGGCGTGTCCCCGTCGCGCTGGTCCCCCGGGGCCGCCGGCACGCCGGGCAGCACCAGGCGGTCGGCCCGGTACACCGTGGGGTGCGGCGGCGCCTCGTCACCCAGGAGGCTGGCCCGGTCCGGGTCGAGGACCACCGCCCCGAAACGCCGGAACGCCGTCGCGGGGACCGCGAAGACGGGGAAGTTGGGGGGACGGGTGGGGCCGGAAGCGTCCATGGGCTGCTCCTGTGGGCCGGGCCGCGGGGCCGAGGACCGTGGCGACCCAGACTAGTGATGATCATCGACGCTGAACAGGAGTGGCTCGGCGCCGCGCTGATACATCCGGGGCGCAGTCGGCCCCGACCACGGGTCGGCCCGCGCCGACGCCGTCCGAGAACTTTCTGGGCGCGGGATGTATCAGGGCGCCTCCAGGCCCGTCCTTGTCAGCGTGGGCCCACGAAGGGCCGCGAACGGACAGCACCGCGCAGGGGCGGCAACCTCCGGGAGTGGACCTCCGTGGCGTTCCGGCCTCGCGCTCCGCCCGGGGCCGGACCCACCGGATCCCCGTGGCGGGGAGCCGGCCACGCCGGTCGGGACGTTGTCAGAGGGCGTCGCGGTGGATGCGCAGGGGCATCCGCGGTGTGGTCGGGGGGCTCCGGTGGGCGGGCGGGTCACGGCATCGCCGCGGCCCGCCCCACACCCCACGTCACGACGCCCGGCTCCTGGGGCAGGAGCCGGGCGTCGTGTCGTGTCGCGGTGATGCGCCCCGCTGCGGGCGCGGCGGGTTCAGCGCCCCGGGGCGTCGTCCGCCGCGCCGGGCCCGGTGGCGGCCGCCCAGGGGTCGGCGACGGGAGCCGCGGGGCCCGAGTGCTGGCGCCCTCCGTCGTGCGTGATGGCCTCGGACGCGATGGTGCGGCCCTGGCGCAGCTTCTCGCCGGTGGCCCGCGCGGCGTCGGCCACGAGGTCGGCGACCACCGGGGCGGCCTTGGTGCGCGCGGCCTCCTTCGCGGTCGCCACCTGCTTCTGCACCGGGTCGGAGTGCCAGATCCGCCCGGAGGTGCGCCGGATCTGCTCGTAGCGCGCGGTGCCCGCCTTCGCCCCGAGGACGTATCCAGCGGCCATGCCGGCCAGGAAGCCAAGCTTGCCCATGAGGGCTCCTTTCGTCGGTTCTCGACCATACCCACCCTCGGCGCCTCCGCTTTTCGGGGTGACCCCGAAATGTCAGCCTCACCCCGGAACGGAACCGGGGTGAGGCTGACGAACCGGGGTCTCGAGGCCGCCACCGACCGCCCCGGCGCGCCCCGCCACTAGCCTTGACCCCGCGCCCGGCACGTTCGGGCCAGGAGGGCTCGCATAGTGGCCGAGTGCGGCGGTCTTGAAACTGACGGCGGCCACGAGAAACTGCCCGGAGGCGGCCAAATAGCTGCCCGGTAGCGGCCACGAGAAGTGCCCACTGGCGGTCACGGGATCTGCCCGACACGAAGTTCGTTGGCCTCACCACGTCCGGTGGTTGAGGCCTCTCCTGGGGTGCGGTGGCGGTGCTGAAGCGCCGACCGCCCCCAGGAGGGACACCTTGAAGTCTGCCGAGGAGATCATGAACATGTTGGAAGCCTTCGACCTGACCGGGTCATTGCGCGATGCCGGGGAGCTGTCCGGGGTCTCGCACCACACTGTCGCCAGGTACGTCGCCGCCCGCGAAGCGGGCGCCCTGTCCGACCGGCCCGCCGCCCGACCCCAGCTGATCGACGAGTTCCTCCCGAAGATCGAGGAGTGGATCGACAGGTCGAACGGGAAGCTGCGCGCGGACCGCGCCCACGAGAAACTGCTCGCCCTCGGGTACACCGGGTCCGAGTGCACGACCCGCCGGGCGGTCGCGGCGGTGAAGAAGGACTACCGCCTCGGCCGGGTCCGGGTCCACCGGCCGTGGGTGACCGAGCCGGGGATGTGGTTGCAGTACGACTTCGGCGACGGCCCGGTCATCGACGGCGTGAAGACCACGTTGTTCATCGCGTGGTTGGCGTGGTCGAGGTTCCGGGTGGTCCTGCCGATCCGGGACAAGACGATGCCGTCGGTGATGGCCGCCCTCGATGTGACCCTGCGCCGCCTCGGTGGGGCCCCGACGTACGTCCTGACCGACAACGAAAAGACCGTCACCCACCGAGCACATCGCCGGGATGCCGGTGCGCAACCCCGCGATCGTCGCGTTCGCCCGGCACTACGGCATCACCATCCACACCTGCGTCCCGGCCGACCCGGCATCCAAGGGCGGGTCGGAGTCGTCGGTGAAGATCGCCAAGGCCGACCTGGTCCCCAAGGACACGAACCTGCGCGAGCAGTACACCTCGTTCGCCGAGCTCGAGACCGCCTGCCAGGAGTTCTGTGACCACGTCAACGCGCGGGTGCACCGGGTCACCCGGCGGGCGCCGGTCGAGATGCTCGCCGAGGAACACGCCCGGCTCCACCCCATCCCGGCCGCCCCGCACACCGTCGCGTTCGGGGTGACCCGTACGGTCCCGCCGAGCACACCGATGGTCTCGTTCGAGGGTGGGCAGTACTCCGTCCCGGTCCGGTTGCTCGGTCAAACCGTGTGGGTCCGCGTCCACGGGCAAGGCGCCCAGGAGATGATCGTGCTCGTGCACGTCGGCCCGACCGGGCCGGTCGAGGTCGCCCGTGCCACCCCAGGCAGCCCAAAGATCGACGACGACCACTTCCCCCACACCCCGGTCGGGGCGCTGGAGCGGAAACCGTTGGCCCGCAACACTGCTGAGGTCGAGTTCCTCGCCATCGGTGACAGCGCCCGGCTGTGGCTGAGCGAGGCCGCCGCCGCGGGAACGACGAAGATCCGGGTCAAGATGGCCCAAGCCGTGACGTTGGCGAAGCTGTTCGACACCAAGGACGTCGACCGGGCCCTGGGCCAGGCCGCCGTACACGCCCGGTTCGCCGAGGCCGACCTCGCCTCCATCCTCGACCACCACCAGCACACCACGAACAACGCCGCGGTCAGCCGCGCCGGGGAGGACGGCTCCCTGACCCAAGGCACCGCCAGCTGGGCCGCCCTCGGCGCCACCCCGGCTCCGGTACCTCCGGTGACCGGCGGCGACCACGCCGTCATGGTCAACGACGCTCGACCCGAGGTGACCTCGTGAGCCCGGCAGCAAAGGCACCCACGGTCCCGGCCCTCGGTGTGCCGGCTCCGCCGCCGCTGCCCGAGGACCTCGAAGCGCTGCTACGCCGGCTGCGGCTGCCCCACATCCGCCGCCACGCCCCCGAGGTCGTCGCCACCGCCAAGGCCCAACGGTGGGAACCCGTCGAGGTCCTGCGGGCCCTGCTCGGCGAGGAAGCCGCCGGCCGGGAACGCTCCGCCCTCGCCACCCGGCGGGCGACCGCCGGGTTCCCCACCGGCAAGACGTTCGACGCGTGGGACCCGCAGGTCTGCTCGATCCCCGCCCCGACCCAACAGGCCCTGCGGACCCTGGAGTGGGTCCACCGCCGCGAGAACCTCGTCGTGTGCGGACCCTCCGGCACGGGCAAGACGTTCCTGCTCGAAGCCCTGGGCCAACAGGCCGTCGAGCAGGGGCTGAAGGTCGCCTGGTTCACCCTCGAAGACCTCGGGGTCCTGCTACGCCGACACCGCGCCGACGACACCGTCACCCGCGCCATCGCCCGCGTCCTACGCGCGGATCTCGTCGTGGTCGACGACATTGGCCTGCTGCCCGTAGCCCACGACGCCGCCGAGGGCCTGTACCGGCTAGTCGATGCCGCGTACGAGAAGCGATCCATCGCGATCAGCTCAAACCTGCACCCTGCCTCGTTCGACGAGCTGATGCCCAAGACCCTCGCCACGGCGACCGTCGACCGGCTCCTGCACCACGCCCACATCTGTCAGACCACCGGCGACAGCATCCGCCTGACCCAAGCCCTCGCCGGCGCGGGGGTGAACCCCTTGACCTGACCCCACACCGGGCCGAGGTGGCCAACACTGGGCAGATCCCATGGCCACCACCGGGCAGATCTCGTGACCGTCACCGGGCAGGTCTCACGACCGCCCCTGGGCAGATCTCAATGGCCCTTGACACCAGCACTGTGCCGCATGGTTCCGACAGTTGATGCCGGGACAGCCACGGCCGCAACGGCCAAGTGCCAGGTGAGGGCGGGGAGGGCATCGGCCCGGGTCGGAGCAGGGCGGACATCGGCGTCGGCGATCCGTGGGGTGTTTGTCGCCCTAACCGGCCCTTGCGGGTCGAGGCGGGTGGACCACTCGATGAGATGGCCGTGCCGTGAGGGGCTCTCCGCACGTCCATCGTGGGAGGACTCAGTGCTGGGCTGCCTCTAGGCTGGGAGTGCGACACCGGAAGCTGGTTGCAGCGGTTGGTGGTACCACGGTGGTACGCCGGCCAGTCATCACGATGTCGCGCGACGCGAGTACACCGCTGACCTGCGGAGATACTCGTTGGAGGGCTCGCATAGTGGCCTAGTGCGGCGGTCTTGAAAACCGCTATGGCGGCAACGTCATCGTGGGTTCGAATCCCACGCCCTCCGCCGCCTCCCAGCGGGAGCCTGCGACCGCTGGGAGGCGGCGGAGGACGGGGGATGAAGGGGAGGCGCCTCGCCGAGGGACGAGGCGGGCGCCGGAGTCCCACGCCGTCCCGTTACGACCCCGGCGCGCGATCCGGGGTGGTCCTGCACGTCGACAGTGATGCCGCCATTCCTCAGTTCGACGTCAACGCCGTCCACGTCATCCTGGATCGGCTGAACCGCATCGCCCGCTGACGCGGCAACTGCCAGGACGAAGGCGCGACTGAACCACTCCTTGTGATCCGCATCCGTCCCCCATGATCTCGGAGCCTATCCACGGCCAGGGTGAGAGGTTGCAGATCGTGACGATCAGCAGAAGACCCGTGTCACCCCCTCACTCTCCGCCGAATGGAGAGGCCGCCTCCGACAGACCAGTGTCGGCGGCAGATGCCCCCTTCGGACACCACAACCGCGTCGGGACGCGACGCCGTTTACGTCCTGACATGCCGACGAGGGGACTACCGTTCCGTGACGCAGAAGTTCGGCTGCCACGCTTTAATTGCTGCGTGCGACCTGAGCTTCTGCGTGCCGCTGGCTCGTCCACCTGGGCTGCCGGACGGAGGCTGCCGCGCGCCTGGCCTCCCTGGAGTCGAGGACCAGTCCTGCCGGGATGACGGGGAGGCGCCTCGCGGGGGGACGGGGCGAGCGCCGGAGTCCCGCGTCCCCGGCCGCCTCCCAGTGAAATTCGCCGTGGGGTGGCGACGGCGCCTCAGGCCAGCGTGAGGAAGAGCTTCTCCATGGTGGCCTGGTCCTCGGCGTCGATGCCGCCGGAGGCTGTCAGGCACTCGCGCATCCCGGAGGACACGATGGCGAAACCGGCGCGGTCGAGGGCGCGGTTGACGGCCGCGAGCTGGGTGACGACGTCGCGGCAGTCCCGGCCCTCCTCGATGAGGCGGATGACACCGCCGAGCTGCCCCTGGGCCCGGCGCAGGCGGTTCAGGACGGGGACCATGTCGTCGGGGTTGAGGGTGACCATCGTGGGGCTCCTGGGGGTGTGGTGGTCGGCCGGGTCAGGCCGTGAGCGCGTCGAGCGCCGCGGTGAGGCGTGCGCGGGCGTCGGCGGCGACCGCCGCGAGGGCGTCGTTGCCGGTCATCGTGACCATGACCTCGGGGTCCATCGCCTCGACCAGCGTGCGGTCGGCGTCGACGGACCGGACGACCACGTTGCACGGCAGGAGGAGCCCGATGGAGGGCTCGGCCTGGAGCGCGGCGTGGGCCAGCGGCGGCCGGCAGGCTCCGAGGATGACCTGGGCGGGGACGTCGACGTCGAGCTTGGTCTTGAGGGTGGCGGCGAGGTCGATCTCGGTGAGGACGCCGAAGCCCTGGTCGGCCAGTGCCGACCTGGTGGCCTCGAGGGTGGGCGCGAACGGCCGGTCGACGGTGGTGCTGAGGGCGTAGCTCATGGGATGTCTCCTGCGGGCTGGCTCGGGTGGGATGGCTGGTGGGGTGCGGCGGCTCAGGTCGTCTGCGGGGAGCGCTGCTGCTGCTCGAGCTCGGCGCGGACGGCGTCCATGTCGAGGGCGCGGACACCGGCGATGACCTGCTCGAGGGCCGACGCGGGGAGCGCTCCGGGCTGGGAGTAGACGAGGACGCCGTCGCGGAACGCCATCAGCGTGGGGATGGAGGTGATCCGCGCCGCAGCGGCGAGGCCCTGCTCGGCCTCGGTGTCGACCTTGCCGAACACGATGTCGGGGTGCTGGGTCGAGGTGGCCTCGAAGACGGGGGCGAACTGCCGGCAGGGGCCGCACCACGCGGCCCAGAAGTCGACCAGGACGATGCCGCCGGCGGTGACGGTGGCCTCGAAGTTCTGGCCGGTGAGGGTGGTCGTACTCATGCGATATCTCCTTGGGATGGTGCACTCATCATATACCTACGGGGGTATACAGCGCACGGGCCCCTCGAGATGTTCCCGGCCCCCGGACGCGCCCAACGGGCCCCCACGCTCGGGCGCCCACGATTTGACAGGTATGCCCCCGGGGGTATTAACGTAGCTCTCGAGCGATACCCCGTTGGGTATCACCGCGTGAGAAGGAGCAGTGCGTGAGCGCCCCGGTCGTCGTCACCATCGAGACCCCCAGCCTGGGGGACCGCTCCTACCTCGCGCACGACGGGGTCGTCGCCGTCGTCGTCGACCCGCAGCGCGACATCGACCGCGTCCTGGCGCTGGCCGCCGAGCACGGGGTGCGCATCACGGACGTGTTCGAGACCCACCTCCACAACGACTACCTGACCGGCGGCCTCGCCCTGGCCCGGGCCACGGGAGCGCGCTACCACGTCAACGGCGCCGACGAGGTGGCCTTCGACCGCTCGCCCATCGCTGACGGGGACGTCGTCGACGTGTCGCCCACGATGCGGGTACGGGCGATCGCCACCCCGGGCCACACGTTCACCCACCTGTCCTACGCGCTCGAGGCGGCGACCCCGGGGGCCGAGGCGTTCGAGCCGGTCGGTGTCTTCACCGGGGGCTCGCTGCTCTTCGGCGCCACCGGCCGCCCCGACCTGCTCGGCCACGAGCACACCCATGACCTCGTCCACCACCAGTTCGCCTCCGCGCGCCGGCTGGCCGACGAGCTGCCGGATGCCGCGCACGTGCTGCCCACCCACGGCTTCGGGTCGTTCTGCTCGGCCGGCTCGACCGGCGGCACCACCGCATCCACCATCGGGGCGGAGAAGCGCCAGAACCCGGCGCTGACCGAGGACGAGGAGCGCTGGGTCGCCGACACCCTCGCCGGCCTCGACGCGTACCCGGCGTACTACGTGCACATGTCGCCCGGCAACAGCGACGGGCCGTCCGCCCCGGACCTGACCCCGCCCGAGGCGGCGGACAAGGACACCCTCGCGGCCCGCATCGCGGCCGGCGAGTGGGTGGTCGACCTGCGCACCCGCACGGCCTTCGCCGCCGGCCACGTCACCGGCACGCTGAACATCGGCATCGACGGCCAGTTCGCCACCTACCTCGGCTGGCTGATCCCGTGGGGTACCCCGCTGACCCTGCTCGGCGACACCCCCGAGCAGGTGGCCGAGGCCCAGCGCGAGCTG
Source organism: Nostocoides sp. Soil756 (assembly GCF_001428065.1). Classification (GTDB taxonomy): domain Bacteria; phylum Actinomycetota; class Actinomycetes; order Actinomycetales; family Dermatophilaceae; genus Phycicoccus. Next base: position 12,762 of record NZ_LMSE01000001.1, on the reverse strand, counting down.
GTGCGCATCGGCATCGACCACCTGGCCGGCGCCGCCACCGGCACCCCGGAGCAGTGGACCCGCGACGCCCTGGGCCGTTTCGAGCGGGCCGTCTTCGCCGACCTGGCCCAGGTCCGCCACCACCGCCCGGTCGTGGTCCTGGACGTCCGGCGCACCTCGGAGTTCGACGCCGCCCACATCGAGGGCGCGGTCAACATCCCGCTGCACGAGCTGCTCGGTCGGGTCGACGAGGTCCCGGCCGGCGAGGTCTGGGTGCACTGCGCCGGGGGCTACCGCGCCTCCATCGCGGCGTCCGTCCTGGCCGCCCGCGGCATCCCCGTGGTGGCCGTCGACGACGGCTTCGACGAGCACGCCGTCACCTCCGGCCTGCCCATCGCATCGGCCGCCTGACCCCGCCGCCGTGCACCACCCCGAGCACCACCCCCCACGAAGGAGAACCACCATGTGCCGTCCCGCCACCTGCAAGGTCTGCGGCAAGACGACCTGGGCCGGCTGCGGCCAGCACGTCGACCAGGTCATGGCCGGTGTGGCCCGCGCGAACCGCTGCCCCGGTCACAGCGCCGACGAGGTCGCCGCCGCCGGTCACGGCTCGTTCCTCGGTCGTCTCTTCGGCCGCGACTGACCCGCCCCGACGCGGGCGTGGCCACCCGCCCCTCCAGGCCGCGCCCCGCGGCCGGGACACACCCCCTGCCCCGGTGTCCCGGCCGACCCGCCGGAGGTCGACCCCCGCGTCGACCTCCGGCGGGACCCTCCACCTCCAGGAGAGACGTGTCACCTCTGGTCCTCCCTCTCGGGCTGCTCATCGGCCTGTCGCTCGGTGCGCTGGGCGGCGGCGGCTCGATCCTCACCGTCCCCGCGCTGGTGTACCTGCTCGGTGAGGACCCGCGCCAGGCCACGACCAGCTCGCTGCTGATCGTCGGGGTGACCGCCTTGATCGCCCTGGTCCCGCACGCCCGCGCCGGCCGCGTCCGGGTCGGGCGGGGCCTGATGTTCGGGGCGCTCGGCACCGCGGGGTCGTTCGCGGGCTCGGCGCTCGCAGCGCGCGTGGACCTCCAGGTCCTGCTCACCGCGTTCGCGGGCCTGATGCTGGTCGTCGCCACGCTGATGATCCGCCGCTCCCTGCGCCGCGGTGCGGCGGGGGCCGGGCCGGACGACCCGAGCGTCGGGCCCGTCCTCACGTTCCGCCCCTTCGACTGTGCCTGCCCTCGCCTGGCCAAGGTCGTCGTCACCGCGAGCGCCGTCGGCCTCCTCACCGGGTTCTTCGGCGTCGGTGGCGGCTTCGTCGTGGTCCCCGCACTCGTGCTGGCCCTGTCCTTCCCGATGCCGGTCGCCGTCGGCACCTCCCTGCTGGTCATCGCGGTCAACAGCGCCACCGCCCTGACCGCCCGCGTCACGACCACCGGGACCCACCTCGACGGCCCCCTGGTCGTGGGCTTCACCCTGGCGGCCGTCGCCGGGAGTCTCGTCGGCGGCCGCCTCGCCTCCCGACTCCGGCCGGTGGTGCTGACCCGCACCTTTGCCGTCCTGCTCGTCCTCGTGGCCGGGTACACCGCAACGCGCAGCCTCCCGGCCCTGACCGGATGACCGCTGTGCCACCTCGGGTCTACCGTGGCGGGATGAGCGAGCGCGACCCCGCGGACGGTGCCGTCCGGCCTGAGCCGGTCCGCGTCGTCACCGACGACGAGCTCGTCGTCGGTGACCCGACCCCGGGGATGCTGCGCCGCCGCGCCTTCGAGGTGCCGGGGCTGTGGGCCGGGCAGGTCGTCACCGACCCGGGCGCCGTCTCCGGGTGGCACCACCACGACTCCAACGTCAGCGTCCTCTACGTCGTGCGCGGCGTCCTGCGCCTGGAGTGCGAGGGCGTCGAGGGATGGGTCGACGCCGTCGCCGGCAGCTACGTGCACGTTCCGGCCTTCACGGTCCACCGGGAGTCCAACCCCGGCCGTGAGGCGTCGCTGGCCGTCATCGCGCGCTCCGGCGTGGGCCTGCCCACCGTCAACGTGACCACCGCACCGCCGCCGCACCGCTGAGCGGCCCCGACGTCCGGCCGAGCGGCCGATACGTGGACGGCCCGTTCGCCGGTTACCGTCCACGGGTGAGCGCCGAACCCCGGCCCGCGGCGCAGGCCTCCGACGAGGGCCCGCTGGCGGCTGCCGTGCACGGGCTGGCCGAGGCCGGCGGTGAGGTCGTCGACGCCACTCGGGAGGCCGCCGAGGCCGTCAAGCGCCAGGGGGACACCGTCGCCGAGGCCGCGCAGCAGGCGATGGAGGTGACGGCCCAGGCCGCCGAGGTCGCCGAGACCCACGCGGCGGTGAGCACCGGCGCGCGCCTGGGATTCTTCCTGGACGGCCTGCTGCACGCCCTGATGGGCTGGGCCGGCCTGCAGCTGGTCTGGTGGGGGCGCAGCTCGAGCACCGCCGACGAGTCGGGCGCGCTGATCCGCATCGCGGGCTCTCTCGGTGGCAGGGCCGTCCTCTGGGTCGCGTTCGCCGGCTTCGCGGTGGTCACGGTCTGGAACCTCGCGCGGGGGATCACGGGCCGGCACTGCCGCACGCGCATGAAGCGCTTCGAGCACGCCGCCGACGGCATCGCCTACGCGACCGTGGCCTGGTCGGCGGCCGCCTTCGCGATCGGCGCCGGCCAGACCTCGCGACAGTCCACGGTCAGCATGACCCGCACGATGCTCGCGCTGCCCGGTGGCGTCCTCCTCGTCGTCGGCACCGGCCTGGCGGTGGTCGGGGTGGGCGCCTTCAGCATCTGGTCCGGGGTCTCCCGTGACTTCCTGGTCGACCTCGCGACCCGGCCCGGGCGGGTGGTCGTGGCCGTCGGCATCCTCGGGTTCGTCGCCCGCGGCATCGTGTACGGCGTGGTCGGGGCGCTCTTCGTCGCGGCGGCCGTGACCCACGACGTGCGCCAGTCGACCGGCATCGACGGCGCCCTGCACGTGATGCAGGGCGTGCCGGGAGGTGAGGCGATGCTCACCACGCTGTCCGTGGGGCTCATCGCCTTCGGGATCTACCTGATGACCCGGGCGCGCCACCTGCTGGCGTAGCCGTTCAGGCCGTTGGTCGGATCTCCCCCGAGCCGCGCACCACCAGCGTCGGCTCGATCACCACGTGCCGCGGCGGGGAGGTGTCGCCGTCGATGCGCTGGAAGATCAGCTCGCCGACCGTGCGACCGATCCGCGCCACGTCCTGACGCACGACGGTGAGCGGGGGGTCGAGCAGGTCGGCCAGGGGGAAGTCGTCGAAGCCCACCAGCGCCACCGACCGCCGCAGCCCGTGCTGGGCCAGGGAGCGCACCGCTCCGGTGGCGAGGAGGTTGCGCGCGGCGAAGATCGCGGTGGGCGGGTCGTCGAGCGCCAGCAGCCGGTCGACCACCCGGGTCGCCTCCTCGGCGCTCGAGATGTCGGTCACGACGAGCCGGGGATCGGGCACCAGCCCGAAGGCCTCGTGCGCCGACCGGAAGCCGTCGATGCGGTGCTGGACCGTGACGATCTGGGTCAGGTGGAACAGCCCCGCGATGCGCCGGTGTCCCCGAGCCAGCAGGTGCTCGGTGCCCGACCGCGCGCCGCTGGCGTTGTCGACGACGACCGAGTCGGCGTCGACCCCCCGGGGCGGCCGGTCGACGAAGACCGCGGGGGTGCCGGTACGCAGCTCGGAGACCAGGTAGTCATGACGTGTGCTGGCGGGCATGATCACCAGGCCGTCGACGCGACGGGTGACCAGGTCGTGCACCAGCTCGCGCTCGCGCTCGACCCCCTCGTCCAGGCTCGTCGCCAGCACCCCGGTGCGGTGGGCGCGCGCGGTGTCCTCGAGGGCGCGCAGCACCCCGGCCGAGAACGAGTTCGACAGGTCCTGCACGAGGGCACCGATCAGGCCGGTGCGGGCGCCCGCGCGACGCAGGTTGCTCGCGGCCAGGTTGGGCCGGTAGTCGAGGCGGCTCACGGCCGACGACACCCGCTCGCGCACGGCGCTGGAGACCCCGGCCTCCTGGTTGACGACCCGCGACACGGTCTTGACGCTGACCCCGGCGAGCGCGGCGACCTCACGCATCGTCGCCCGCCCCCGGCCCGGTTCTGACAACGATGTCACGGTCACATCTCGATGTTTAGCCGACCCTTGACCTCGGGCGCAAGGGCCCACTAGACATATCCGGCGACAACGTTGTCTCGTGTCTCGGGCGGCGTGGTTGGCCCAGCTCAGTACTCAAAGGAGAGTCCCGGACATGCACATCCGTCAGATCATCGCCGCCCCGGCCACCCGCAGGGTCCTGGCCTCGGCCGGCATCGTCGGCCTGGCCCTGACCGCGTCGGCCTGCAACCGCGCGAGTTCCTCGGAGACCGCCGGCAGTGGCGGTCAGGAAGCGGTGGGCGTCACGCTCATCACCAAGGACTCGACCAACCCGTTCTTCGTGGCGATGCAGAAGGGCGCCAAGGCCGACGCCGGCAAGAACAACGTCGACCTCACCATCGCCTCGGGCAAGCAGGAAGGCGACGACCAGGGTCAGATCACGGCCATCGAGGACGCGATCGCCCGTGGTGACAAGGGCATCCTCATCACCCCGATGAGCACCGGCGTCAACGCGGCCATCAAGAAGGCGCGCGACGCCGGGCTCTACGTCATCGCCCTCGACACCCCGCCCGACCCGGCCGACACCGTCGACATCACCTTCGCCACCGACAACCGCGCGGCCGGCAAGCTCGACGGTCAGTGGGCCGCCAAGACCATGGCCGGCAAGGACGCCGTCATCGCCATGCTCGACCTCTTCGACGACAAGATCGTCTCGGTCGACTACAACCGCGACCAGGGCTTCCTCGAGGGCATGGGCATCGACGTCGCCGACCCCAAGAAGAACGGCGACGAGGCCAAGACCGGCAAGTACTCCGGCGGCAACTACACGATCGTCTGCAACGAGGCCGGCAACGGCGCCGAGGACGGTGGCCGCAGCGCGATGGAGAAGTGCCTCGCGAAGAACCCCGCGATCAACCTCGTGTACACGATCAACGAGCCGACCGCCGTCGGCGCCAACGCCGCGCTCGAGGCGGCGGGCAAGAAGGCGACCATCGTCTCGGTCGACGGCGGCTGTGCCGGCGTCGCGTCCGTCAAGTCCGGCGTCATCGGTGCCACCGCGCAGCAGTACCCGCTGAAGATGGCGACGCTCGGCATGGAGGCCATCGCCAAGATCGCCCGCGGCGGCGAGAAGCCGAAGCCCACCGAGGGTCTCGACTTCTTCGACACCGGCGTCGCGCTCGTCACCGACAACCCCGTCGACGGCGTCGAGAGCATCGACTCCGCCAAGGGTGCTGAACTCTGCTGGGGCAACTGAGCATGAGCTCCACCAGTACGACGTCCGCCGCCGCCGAGTTCTCTCGGCGGCGGCAGACGCCCCTGCAGCAGGTGCAGCACCAGCTGCACGGCCGGCCGTGGCTGAGCCCACTGTTCCTGCTGCTCGTGGCCTTCGTCGCGTTCTTCATCTCCACGCCGACGTTCCTGACGCCGAGCTCCATGGGGATCCTCCTGCAGCAGACCGCGGTCGTCGCCGCGCTCGCGGTGGGGCAGACGCTCATCATCCTCACGGCCGGGATCGACCTGTCGGTCGGCGCGGTCATGGTCCTGTCGATGATGGTCATGGCCTCGCTCGCCCAGGACGGCGGGATGCCGGGGCTGCTGGCCCTGATCATCGGCGTCGCCTTCGCGACGATCGCCGGCCTGCTCAACGGCATCCTCGTGACGCGGATCAACCTGCCGCCCTTCATCGTCACGCTCGGCACGCTGAGCATCTTCACGGCCATCGCGCTGCTCTACTCGGGCGGCGCGAGCATCCAGGCCAGCCACCTGCCACGGCTGCTCAACGTGCTCGGCGAGGGCTTCGGCATCGGCGCCTTCCGGCTCACCTGGGGCATCGTCGTCGTCGTCCTCATCTACGCGGTGATGGCGTTCGTGCTGTCCCAGACCGCCTGGGGGCGCTACGTCTACGCCGTCGGCGACGACGCCGAGTCCGCCCGCCTGTCCGGCGTGCCCAGCCGGCGGATCCTGCTCGGCGTGTACACGGTGGCCGGGCTCATCTACGGGATCGCCGCGTGGATCCTCATCGGCCGGGCCGGCGCGGCGACGCCCAACGCCATCCCGGACGCCAACCTCGCCTCCATCACCGCCGTCGTCATCGGCGGCACCAGCCTCTTCGGCGGTCGGGGGCGGCTCATCGGGACCCTCATCGGCGCGCTGATCGTCCAGACCTTCGCGTTCGGGCTGTCCCAGCTCGGGGTCGACCAGCAGTGGCGCGTCCTCGCGACCGGCGTCCTCGTCATCATCGCCGTCGCCATCGACCAGTGGATCCGGAAGGTCAAGGCATGAGCATCACCCCAGAAAGTTCTGCGCTCCTCCGTCGCTCCGATACTTCCCGGGGACCCCGATGAGCACCATCGAGCGGCTGCCGCTGACGCACGACGCCATCCCCGACGACCGTCGCCACATCTACGACGCCGACCCCGTCCTGACCGCCCGTGACATCGGCATCTCCTTCGGCCGGGTCATCGGCCTCGACGGCGTGAGCCTGGACCTGTACAAGGGCGAGGTGCTGGCGGTGATCGGCGACAACGGGGCCGGCAAGTCCACCCTCATCAAGTGCCTCACCGGCGCCTACCTCCCCGACTCGGGCGCCATCCACCTGGAGGGCAAGCGGGTCCACTTCCGCCGCCCCCAGGACGCCCGCGACGCCGGTATCGAGACGGTCTACCAGCAGCTGGCCGTCATCCCCGCGCTCGACATCGCCAGCAACCTCTACCTCGGCCGGGAGGAGCGTCGTAGCGGCATCCTGGGGTCGGTGTTCCGGATGCTCGACAAGGGCGGGATGGAGAAGCGGGCCGGCCAGTCGGTCCAGGACCTCGGCATCCAGACGATCCAGAACATGAGCCAGGCGGTCGAGACCCTCTCCGGCGGCCAGCGCCAGGCGGTGGCCGTGGCCCGGGCCGCGGCCTTCGGCTCCAAGGTCGTCGTTCTCGACGAGCCGACGGCGGCGCTGGGCGTCAAGGAGTCGGGCATGGTCCTGCAGATGGTGAAGCAGCTGCGCGACAGCGGCCTCGCCGTCATCCTGATCAGCCACAACATGCCGCACGTGTGGGAGGTCGCCGACCGCATCCACATCCAGCGGCTCGGCGGCTGCGCCGGGGTCATCACCCCCACGTCGCACGACATGGGAGAGGGCGTCGCCATCATGACCGGCGCCAAGACGGTCGAGGACGCCGCCTGACGCGGATCACCGCACCCGCTCGATGACCGGGTGCGGTGGCCGCCTCGGTGCGGGCCTCCCCTGTCCACGACGGAACCGGGCGCCCCTCTAGGCGCCCGGTTCTGTCGTGCTCCGGACACCGTGCGGCGCTCCCGCGCGCGCGTCGCCGCTCTCTGCTAAGTTCCATCGCGGTTGCATCGTTCAGCGGTACCTCGAAGGTCGAAACCCACGCCACAGGGGGCTGGAGTCGCATCCACGGTCGGCGCGAGGTGTGCCGGCCGAGTGCTACAGAAGCAAAGGAATTCTCCCCACATGGCACAGGGCACCGTGAAGTGGTTCAACGCCGAGAAGGGCTTCGGTTTCATCGCTCAGGACGGCGGTGGTCCGGACGTGTTCGTTCACTACTCGGCCATCGACACCCAGGGCTACCGCAGCCTGGACGAGGCGCAGCGCGTCGAGTTCGAGGTCACCCAGGGTCCGAAGGGTCCGCAGGCCGACCAGGTCCGCCCCATCTGACCCGGTCCTCCCGAGTCGTCACCACGGCCCCCGCCCGGCCTCGCCGGACGGGGGCCGTGGTCGTCCGGCCGCAGCCGGACCCAGGAACCACAGGCTCCTCCCAGCCGCTGTCCCTACACTCGGTCGGTGGTACTGCCAGCGGCCACGTCCGTGGGCGAAGGTCGGCGGGTCGAGAAGGAGACCGGTGAGATGGCGGACGAGCCTCGCCCTGGGGGCGCCGCGGGGAGCAACCCCGGGCCCGCGGCCACCGGCCGGCGCGCACGACGTCATCCACGCCGCCGCCGGCTCGTGGCCGGGCTGGCCGTCCTGGCGGTCGTGGCGGCCTCCGCCGTCGGCGTGGCCTGGTGGCGGCTGAACGGCAACATCACCCGGGTCGACGTCAGCGGCAGCCTCGCGAGCGACCGCCCCACCAAGATGGCCGAGGGTCCGCTGAACATCCTGCTCATCGGCTCCGACAACCGGGTCGGCGAGGGCACCTCCGACGCCGCCAGCGTCTCGGGGGCCCGCTCCGACACCACGCTGGTCGCCCACCTCTCGGCCGACCGCAAGCACGTGACGGTCGTCTCGATCCCCCGCGACTCGATGGTGAAGATGCCGCCGAACTGCGACGCCACGGTCCCGAAGGCGCAGTGGCCGGTGCAGCAGTTCAACGCCGCGTTCAGCCTGGGTGGCCCCGCCTGCACGATCAACACCATCGAGGGGAACACCGGCGTCTTCATCGACCACTTCGCCGTGGTCGACTTCAACGGCTTCAAGGGGATGGTCGACGCCCTCGGTGGCGTGCCGGTGTGCACCACCCGGCCCATCGACGACCCGAAGGCCCACCTGACCCTCCCGGCCGGCCGCCACGTCCTCGACGGCGAGCAGGCGCTGGGGTACGTGCGGGCGCGGTACACCGAGGGCGACGGCTCCGACCTCGGGCGGATCAAGCGCCAGCAGGCGTTCCTGTCATCGGTCGTCCAGGAGGCCACCCGCACCTCCCTGCTGCTGCGCCCCGACAAGCTCTACGCCTTCCTCGACGCCGCCACCCGCTCGCTGACCACCGACCCGGGCCTCGGCCTGGGCCAGATGCGCGACATCGCGACCTCGGTGCAGGACACCGGGGTCGGCAACATCGCGTTCGTCACCGTGCCCACCGAGGTCTACCCCGAGGACCCCAACCGCGTGCAGTGGACCGCCGCCGCCACGACGCTGTGGGCCGCCCTGCGACAGGATGAACCCCTCACGAGCCCGAGCCCGAGCCCGAGCGCGTCGCCGAGCGCGACCCCCTCCGTGCCGGCCCTCACCGTCAGCCCGGCCGACATCCGCGTCGAGGTGGTGAACGCGACCGGCGTCAGCGGTCTGGCGGCCGAGGTGGCCGCCGCGCTGCGGGTGCAGGGCTTCGCCGGCGTGACGACGAGCTCGGTCGCCGACCGCCCCGACGGGGTCGTCGTCGCCTACGGCCCCGGCCGGGAGGAGGCAGCCCGCACGGTCGCGGCGGCCTTCCCCGGCTCGACCCTGGCGCCGGAGGCATCGCTCGGGCAGACCGTCCGGGTCGTCGTGGGGGCGGGGGCCCGGCCGGTGGTCGAGGTGCCCAACCGCCTCGGCAGCGAACCGCTCCCGACACCGTCGGTCGCCGTCCCGTCCCCGTCGCCCAGCGCCATCCAGGCCCGCACCGCCGACCAGGACATCTGCTCCTGAGCCGCCCCGGGTCGTGCGCGGGAGCCGCCGCCGCCCGTCGGGGCGGCGTCGATGCCATTCGGTCGTCTCTCGATGCTTTCTTCGGCATCGGGCCCGGGGGGTTGGCAGGTCGGCCTCGGCTTGGTTACATGCCCCCGGGGCTCTCCGCGTTCTCGTGAAAGGAGCACTACCTGTGACTGCTCGGACCAGCACGGACCTGTCGTCCGCCGAGGTGCCCACCCCCGGGTACGACCGCACCGCAGCCAGCGTCGGGATCGTGCACTTCGGTTTCGGCAACTTCCACCGCTCGCACCAGGCGATGTACCTCGACCGGCTCATGGAGTCGGGGGAGGGCCTCGACTGGGGGATCTGTGGGGTCGGGGTGCTGCCGCAGGACGCGGCGATGCGTGACGCCATGCGCGCCCAGGACTGCCTCTACACCCTCGTGGTGCGCCACCCCGACGGCTCGCGCGAGCCCCGCGTGGTCGGCAGTGTCCTCGAGTACCTCTTCGCGCCCGAGGAGGCCGAGGCCGTGTACGCCCGCCTCGTCGACCCGGCGGTGCGCATCGTCTCGCTCACCGTCACCGAGGGCGGCTACCTCAAGGACGCCGGCACGGGTCGCTTCGACGCCTCCGACGAGGCCGTGGTCCACGACGTCGACCACCTCGACACGCCCCGGACCGCCTTCGGGTTCATCGTCGAGGGCCTGCGGCGTCGGCGCGCGGCCGGGCTCGCCCCCTTCACCGTCCTGTCGTGCGACAACCTCCAGGGCAACGGCGGCGTGTGCCGGCAGACCGTGGTCGGGTTCGCCCGCCTCGTCGACGCCGAGCTGGCCGACTGGATCGAGGCCGAGGTCGCCTTCCCGAACTGCATGGTCGACCGGATCACCCCGGCGACCACCGATGCCGACCGCGACACCCTGGCCGAGGAGTTCGGCGTCCGGGACCGCTGGCCGGTGCCGGCCGAGCCCTTCACCCAGTGGATCATCGAGGACGAGTTCCCCCTCGGCCGACCGCGGCTCGAGGCCGTCGACGTGCAGTTCGTCGACGACGTGACGCCCTACGAGCTGATGAAGCTGCGGCTGCTCAACGCCAGCCACCAGGCCCTGGCGTACCTCGGTGCCCCCCTGGGCTACGTGCTGGTCGACGAGACGATGCGCGACCAGCGCATCGTCCGCTACCTCGAGCGGTACATGGCCGAGGAGGCGGCGCCCACCCTGGGCGAGCTCCCCGGCATCGACCTGCCCGGCTACATGGCCACCCTGCTCGAGCGGTTCTCCAACCCGGGCATCCGCGACACCCTGGTGCGTCTGGCCACCGACGGGGCGAACCGGATGGCCACCTTCACCGTGCCCACGGTGCGTGACAACCTCCTGGCGGGGCGCCCCGTCGTCCTCGGGTCGCTGATGATGGCCGCGTGGGCCGAGTACTGGGCCCTGGTGGCCCGCGGTGAGCTGCCGCCGGCCGAGGTGCCGCCCGACGTGCACGCCGAGGCGATGACGCGGGCGGCGGCCGGCCCCGACCCGGCCGCCTTCCTGGGGCTCACCCGCATCGTGGGGGACCTGGGCCAGGACGCGCGCTTCCGCGACGAGTTCCTGCGCCAGCGGTCCGCGATCGCCGAGCACGGGGTGCACGGCGCCATCGACCGCGCCCTGGGGGACTGACGGGGGACTGACCTCGGGCGTCACTCGGTCCCTGCGCGGAGACCGAGGCTGATCACCTCCGAGGGTGGCTTCTGCGAGCTCTCCAGACGGCGGTAGGCCGTCGGGGTGGTGCCGACCTCGGCGAGGAACTGACGGTTGAAGTTCGCCATGTTGCGATACCCGCTCAGGGTCGCCACCTGGGCGATCGGGTGGTCGGTGGTGTCCAGCAGCCGCCGCGCGTGCGCGATGCGGAGCTTCTTGACCATGCTGCTGAACGTCATCCCGGTGGCGCTCTTGAAGTACTTCGAGAACGTCGGCTCGGACATGTAGGCCAGGTGGGCGGCGGTGGCGAGGCGGATGTCGCCGGTGAGGTTCTCGAAGATGTACGCCAGCCCCGCCTCGACGGCGTTCAGGGAGTTGCCGTCGGCGGGTCGGCCCAGCCACTCGCTGGCGACGACCTCGCGCTCCTCCTTGGGGGAGCGGGCGAACAGCGCCAGCAGGCTGAAGAGGTGGGCGATCTGCTCGGTCCCGTGGCTGTGCACGACCTGGAGGATGGTCTCGGCCGCGCGCCAGGCGGTCGCTCCCGAGAAGACCAGGCCGCGGCTGGACTCACGCAGGATCTCGTCGACTTCCTGCAGCTCGGGGATGATCGCCATGCACCGGCGGACCCACTCGTCGGTGAACTGGATGACGGCGTCGCGGTCGACGGCCACCTGCCCCACGGGGAGGTCGCTGACCCAGTCGTGCGGCAGGTTCGGCCCCACGATGCTGACGTGGCCGGGGGAGAAGGTGCCGACGTGGTCGCCGGCGATGAAGCTGCCCGAGGTCTTGGTGATGAGGTGGATCTCGTACTCGGGGTGCGCGCCCCAGCCGCAGATCTCACTGGGGAAGTCGTGGGTCAGGGTGCGCACCGCGTGCTCGGGGTGCGGCGGGATGATCTCGCGCCGCGGGGCGGGGGGATAGGGGCTGCGGACGAGGGGCTCGTCGTGGGTGGTCCCCTCGACGCTCGTGGAGGGGAAGCCGGCGAGGTGGGCCCGGGGGGTGCCGGTGGATTGGTACGAAATCTTCACCACTCCTCGTTGACAAGACGGGGCTGAGCGGTCTGCGGGTTCTCGTGGCGCGCGCCATCATCCGGCCGAGACCCACGTCACACGGCGGGCTAGGAAAAATAGTATCGAATCCGGGGCGGGTGTGGCCCTTGTCGGTCCACGGTTCGCTTCCTAGATTTCAGATGTTCACGGCGGCTTCACGCCAGAGAACCATCCCCGGGGCGATCCCGGGCCTCGGCCGGCGACGGTCGGGCAGCACCTACCAAAGGAGTTAGGAATGCTTGCGAGAAAGCGCACGCTGACAGTGGG
>NZ_LMSE01000001.1:0-181 GCF_001428065.1 Nostocoides sp. Soil756 | reverse complement strand
GTTGGACAAGGCTGGGATCACGTTCTCGGGGACTCCGACGTGGCAGGAGGTCGCGGCGGCGGCGAAGAAGGTCGACAGCCCGGGGATGTCGGGGATCTGTATGCGCGGCAAGCCGGGGTGGGGTGACTTGTTCGGTCCGTTGACCACGGTCATCGAGACCTTCGGGGGGAGCTGGTATGAC